>NZ_AUHD01000056.1 GCF_000423005.1 Gelidibacter mesophilus DSM 14095 | reverse complement strand
GCATCAATTTAAAATCGGTCTTGCAAAGAGCACTATCCAAGGTACAAAAACGTTACCTTAAAGTGATTATTTTTTTTTGAGAGAAGAGGGGAATTACCTACAACGTTTAGTATAACCGCAGTTACGGATAAATATACAAGGTTTTTCGGTTAAGCCTGGAAGTTAGCAATTACGCGTGGATTCGGACGTAGTCGAATCCGCCGTAATTGCGGTTATGCATTGTTGTAAAACGTATTTATATCAGACGTCGATTGAAATATTTACTTTTCCGCCCAGTCCTTTTTCAACGATGTCAAATAATGTTTTTAATGTCAAATTACTGCCATTATTTTCCACGCGTGAAATATAAGTCCGTTTTTTGTCAATCAGTTCGCCAAGTTGTTCTTGAGTAAGATTTTTTTCTTCACGTGCGTTTCGTAAAAGCAAACCGATTTTAAACGATTCAAAATCTCTGTCGAGTTCGTCTCTGCGTTCAGTTCCCTTTTTTCCGTAAACATTGTCCTTTATGTCTTTCCAGCTTTTAGTTTCCATTGTTTTTGTTTTTTTCTTCGTAATACTCTTTCATTAATCGAACAGCTTTGTCGATTTCCTTTTTCGGTGTTTTCTGCGTCTTTTTGGTAAATCCGTTCAAGAGTATAACTAATTTACCTTTGTCGAAGAAGCAAAAAACCCGCCAAATGTTTGAGCCTAATTTTATTCGAGCCTCAAATAATCCTTTGTGGGTTTTCATCGGTGCCAAATATGTTTTCGGCACGTGCTGATAGGTTTCAATTATTTCAATAACCTTAAATATTTTGTCCTGAACCTTTGTCGGTTGAGCAAGCAGAAACTCCTCGAAATAATTTTTGTACTGTATTACTTGCCTAACTTTTTCCATTCCGACAAAAGTAACTTAAAAGTTACTATTTTCAAAATTTCCGATGTTTAATTTGAAGGCCGAATTTTACTTGGGTATGTTTTACAACGTGTTTGTGTATGATTAGTGGCGTGTTTCAAGCACCTAATTTAGTAAATAAAAACGGAATAGAAAATCCGCGAGGATTTTCGTAA
>NZ_AUHD01000055.1 GCF_000423005.1 Gelidibacter mesophilus DSM 14095 | reverse complement strand
AACGTTTGTGTATATGGTTTGTTGCGTGTTTTAAGCGATTAATTTAGTAAATAATTACCAACCAAGAAAGTCCGCGAGGACTTTCGTAAGTAAGCAAGAAACCAGCAATAAATTATATACGGTGTTGCCCACAGTTTTTTATTCGGTCATCCAATTTACTAAATCTTTTTCATTTACTATCGACCAAGAATGTGGATGTCTTTCTCCATTTGCTCGATAACCTCGATTTTCTGTTTTTATAAGTTCAACATTTGTATTTCCAAATTCAGATTTTAATTTGTCCGCCAGTTTTTCAATGTAAAAAGCGTTTAAATCCTCAAAATCGTTTTTTCTATTTTCCTTCCACCATTTTAAATCAGGTTCTGTGTATAATCTGATTTTTAGATTTTTCAATCCTCTCAAGTTCTCGATATTTTCTGTTTCGTAAGTAAAAGGTGATTTTTTTTCATAATTAGCTATTCCGTTTTCAGGATTTCCAAACTCTTTGTCAAAAAAATCTTTTATCCACGTTGCTTCTTGAACAGACGGTTCTGCAAAGTTCATTTCCAAGTTCTTTTTGGCAGTTTTATAAAGTGCTAAAAGGTCAATTGGTGAGTCCACAATAAAAAGACCTTCGGGTTGAATTGAGCTTTTATTTTCTACAAGGTAATTGCTAATTAATAAACTCACGTTTCCGCCACTTGAAAAACCACCGATGAATATATTTTTTTTGGTTAGGTCGTTTTGAGAGATTATTATTTCCAACTGTTCTGCTAATTTTTGTTTTTCCGTCTGATTTAAGAACAAATGTTGATTTAAATTCATTGCCAAAACTGAAAAGCCGTTTTTAACACTAACTTCCTTGATTTTAAATTCGCTTAATGTGTTTTCCGCGTCGCAAGGGAAACAAGGAAATAAAATCAATAATCCTTTTTGATTTTCAGCTTTGATTAATTCAAATTCCGAAGTTTTAATAATTTCAGACGTAGGTATTTCAGTCGGATTATTTTTCTTGTTTTGTCCTTTGCAAGACATTGTAATCAAAGCTAAAATTATGAGGTATTTCTGCATTTTTTTCAAATTGTGGGCAAC
>NZ_AUHD01000054.1 GCF_000423005.1 Gelidibacter mesophilus DSM 14095 | reverse complement strand
GTCGGATTATTTTTCTTGTTTTGTCCTTTGCAAGACATTGTAATCAAAGCTAAAATTATGAGGTATTTCTGCATTTTTTTCAAATTGTGGGCAACGTGTTTGTGTATGATTTCGTTGCGTGGTTTAAGCACTAAAGTTGGCAAATAAATCACAGATAGAAAGTCCGCGAGGACTTTCGTAAGTAGGCTATAACTAGCAATGAATTATACACGTTGTTGGCAACTGGCTTTAGTATTCATTTCCTTTATTATCAACAAACCCTTTATCTCCAAATTCTGTTTCAAATTCGGCAAGATTAAATTTGAATTCGTTTAAGTTTTTAAATTTTATTTCTGTTATCCCATAATAGCCGAAAAGATTTTGTCTCTTTACTTTAATTGCAAATGGATTTTTTAAGTCTATTGAATCATAATATTCTATTGATTCATTTTGTTTTATACCAAAGCTATTACCTAAATCCAAAATTACATAAGTCGGAAAATCAAAGTTTTCATCATAATTAATTTCCTTTTTTGAGTTAGCAAAGTAAATGTCTTTAATGTTTGTTTTTGGTATTGAATCAATTATTGTCTTTTTTACACCTTCACTATAGACTGTTTTATCTTCTGTAAATTCTATTAAATAATTTTCATCACTTTCAATAATTTTCATTTCAAAATATGCGACAGTTCCGCAAACTTCTATTATTTCATTTTCTGGGTATTCTATTTGTTTTAAATTTTTATTGTAATAAGCAAGATTATTATTTTTGTCTAATATTTGTAATGAATTACTATAACCTGCATAATTTACATACTTTAAGTCCTTTTTAACTATGTTATTATTCGGGTCTTTAATTTTAAAAGTATTTCGTACTGTATCTTTTAAAACAGTATACTTATTAAATGTCAGAACAAGTTCGTCATTTTGTCCAAACGATAAAATACTCATTCCAAAGAATATTAATGTAACTAATGTTTTAGTCATTTTTTTCAGCTTGTTGCCAACGTGTTTGTGTATGATTAGTGGCGTGTTTCAAGCACCTAATTTAGTAAATAAAAACGGAATAGAAAATCCGCGAGGATTTTCGTAA
>NZ_AUHD01000053.1 GCF_000423005.1 Gelidibacter mesophilus DSM 14095 | reverse complement strand
ATAGAAGTATTGATAGGAAATGAGATTCAGGTCAATATTTTTTGGTGTGTTCTTGTTGATCCTTTTGTGTACTTTCTTATCAATGCACAATGCCTTCTTTGCATGATCCTGATCTATAAAGTCGTCCAAAACCCTTTTAATCTCATCATCACATTCCATGATCAATTGTTGTGCATCCAGATATTTTCGCAGTTCCTGTTTAAGAACAAATAAATAATCCTGTCGATTATTGCTTTGGAGTGCCTTGGCGATTTCCTCTTCAGATTTTTTGCAGTTCCCGTGTCTTAATTTTGCGAGCTCTTTTCCGCTTGTCTCACCATTACAGATTTCATTTATGATACGTAATCCGGTCAGTCCCACAATATCTTTTACCACCACATCCAATCTGAGGTTCATCAACCTCATGTTTTGCGACATTCTATTGGAAGCCTGGGAAGTGGTTTCAACTAGATTGCCGCGATGCCTTACCAAAGTCCTTAAATATTCTGTCTGTAGATCGGGCAGGAAGCTTCCGCTCAA
Organism: Gelidibacter mesophilus DSM 14095; assembly: GCF_000423005.1. Classification (GTDB taxonomy): domain Bacteria; phylum Bacteroidota; class Bacteroidia; order Flavobacteriales; family Flavobacteriaceae; genus Gelidibacter; species Gelidibacter mesophilus. Next base: position 616 of record NZ_AUHD01000053.1, on the reverse strand, counting down.
AAGACCGAGTGAATGTAACTTCTGGATCCACATACAATCCAGTACATCGGTTTTTTTGCCTTTGATATTCTTGGTGAATTTTCCATTGATCAGGATCACTTCAATGGTTGAGTCCTGTAGTTCTGCATATAAATTCTGCCAATATGAACCTGTGGATTCCATGGCTACTGATTTTACATCATTGTCTAGTAGCCAAGTCAGTAGTTCTTTGGTGTCCTGGGCATAAACGCCAAATTCCCTCACGTCCGAGTGTTCTTGATTGATCGCAACAAAATGTGAACGGCTTCCGATATCAATTCCAGCTGCATTTGGATTGATGATCTCCATTTTTAATTTAGTTTTTACCATTTTCTTTGATTTAAATTAATAAAAATGCCCAAAGAGAATGTATATTGCAATCAAGAAAATATTCTGAACGAGATATCCCTAGAGGATTCATCAGTGTGATTATCACAAGCCTTTGATACTGGATATATCAAAGGCTTTTTACATTCCAACCAGAATTACGCTCGAGCTTATAAGCATCAATTTAAAATCGGTCTTGCAAAGAGCACTATCCAAGGTACAAAAACGTTACCTTAAAGTGATTATTTTTTTTTGAGAGAAGAGGGGAATT
>NZ_AUHD01000052.1 GCF_000423005.1 Gelidibacter mesophilus DSM 14095 | reverse complement strand
TCTTAAAGTGATCTGGGCAATGCGTTAAAAGGAAATCAACAAAGTTATTAAGAAAGGGAGGTTATTGCGCAGTCTGACGGTTGGTATAAGAATAGTAAGGGATTAAAATACTCTTACTTTTCAGATTATACTAACTTTTATTAATATGCACCAACTTTGGGTTTAGCACTTAACCCCTTATTATTTTTATACTTTGTTGTAAACAGTTATCTTCTTATAGGATTCTGTCACTAAAAATTCCCTCAGCTTTTTTATAATATTTGATTGAATCAATTTCAATATTTGGAACGTTATGTCCGTGCTCACCTTTTATTTTACCAAATATTGAAATTAAATCAGTTTTTATCCAATCTACTTCAAATTCATTTAATCTACGAAAGTAAGACCATATTTTTCGTCTTAATAGTTCATCTTCAATTAAATGTTCAGACCAAAACTCTTTTCTTGGTAAAAGATCTACTAACTCAAGAGCATTTGCCTTATTCGATTTTATTTTCTCAACCAATTCTTTGTGTTTTTCTAATAATATTTTATGCAACAAATTTTTAATTAAACAAAAATGTATAAATAAACCTAATGATTTGCTTTTTGAAGAAATCATTAGAAACTCCTTTAATCTGATTACAAACCCATCATTCATTATTCCAGATTTTGACTTAAATACAGCTTCAAGGTTACTGTTAAAAGGTATAATCCAAATTTTATCACCTCTTATATTTATGAATGTTGCGTCACCAAACTTGCTTATAAACCTATCAATATCTTTAGGGTAAAAATCACTAGATTGGCTTTCTTTATTCACGATTATAGTAGAGAAATAAGGACGATAAGAGTTTTTTCTTAACTCAACGATTGGATATTCTTTATTTATAATTTCATGACTAAAGAGCATTTCAAGTCCAATTTTTTTCTTAGTCACTACATATTTTGTAGAATCATTTGCACTAGTTTTTGTAGGTGCTTTTTTTGAATATTCAGATTCAAAAAAATCAATCATATCTTCATTATCTGCCAAATACCCTAAATAAGAGCTGAGTTTTTTTAATTCAGGTGTTAGTTCTATCATTATTTAATTGTTTACAACGTTTGTGTATATGGTTTGTTGCGTGTTTTAAGCGATTAATTTAGTAAATAATTACCAACCAAGAAAGTCCGCGAGGACTTTCGTAAGTAAGC
>NZ_AUHD01000051.1 GCF_000423005.1 Gelidibacter mesophilus DSM 14095 | reverse complement strand
AAAACAAATCGCTAATTTAGATGCCAGAATGAGTAAAATACAACCTGCTTGAAACCAATAAAACAGGGTGAAATAAAAACGTTACTCAGAATTTACCAACCCAAGAAACTGAATGGAAAAAAACTTGATTGAATGATTATATACAAATCGAAAGATTAAATTTGTCGAATTAAAAAAAATATAGACACTTTATGAGGCAATTCATTCAAAATAAATATTTTCTACTCATCTTTATTGCTATAATCTGGGGTTCTTCTTTTATACTCATAAAAAAATTACTACCAGTATTTGACCCATATCAAATCGGAGCTTTTAGGGCAGGATTGTCAGGCTTGCTTTTGTCATTTATTGGATTCCCAGCTTTGAAAAGCATGTCAAAAAAGGATGTTTTTTGGATTGCTCTATCAGGATTATTTGGTAACTTTTTAGTGGTCTTTATTTTTCCTATTGCACAACAAGGCGTAAGTAGCTCATTGGCAGGCATCATAAATGCATTAGACCCAATATTCACACTCGTTTTAGGAGCAATTCTGTTTGGAATCAGAAATAAAGTTATTCAATATGCTGGAGCAATAATTGGATTTATAGGTGCGATCATTTTAGTTTACTCTTCCAATTCAGGAAATGGCGAAAATCATCTTTATTATACGGTTTTATTGGTTATAGGTTCGGCACTTTATGCCGTTGCCGCACTCATTATTGAAAAAAAATTACATCACATAAAATCGACAGATATATCAACAGGTATTTACACTATTTGGATGGTGCCGTCTCTTTTAATTTTAAGTTTTTCAGGTTTTTTTACAGACATTGATTACAGCCAAAATGAAACTTTAACGGCTCTAGGCTATTTAGTCTTTCTAACCGTCATTAGCACTACTTTGGTAATGTTTTTGTTTTTCAAGCTTGTTCAAGATACCTCTGCAGTTTTTGTAAGTACTATTTCACTTTTATTACCAGTCGTTGCGGTAATTTGGGGCGTTTTGGACAAAGAGAAATTTACAGTTTGGTATGCAATCGGTGGATTATTAATTTTGATTAGTGTATATCTCATTAGAGAAAAGAAAAATAAATCATTGGAAAAAGAATAAAAACTGCGCCCAACAAAGAACTGAGGCAAAAAACAAGGCTTTTCTCCATTAAATTTGACAAATGGGTCCTGGCATTGTTGAAGTGGAATAAAGCTCCTTCGTCG
>NZ_AUHD01000050.1 GCF_000423005.1 Gelidibacter mesophilus DSM 14095 | reverse complement strand
AAACAATCAATTATTTTTTAGAGCCAATCGAAAAACTATCATTCATAAAGATGCGGTAGACCAGATTGAAAAAATTGAAAATGGAAAGCTTACTATTAGCCTAAAAGTTTGCAAAGACAAAGAGGCATTTTCTAAAATTAATATTAGCAGATACAAACGAAAAGAATTTTTAGATTGGATGGAATAAAAACTAAAAAATCATCGACTATTCAACTATAAATTTGCTACCATTCAATAACAACATCATTATTTACGTGGGTTTTGAAAAGTTTTATTGATTAATTCGCAGAGAATTTAAAAATCAATAAAAATGAAAAAAATTTCTTTACGTCAAATTCTAATTCCATCAATCACCTTTGCAATCATCTGCTTTTTATGGTTTGGCCCTATAAGCACAATGTTCGAAAATATAATTATCTCTTTTATAATTATCATCGCAAATTATATAGAATATAAAGGAAAACCATTTACTGCATTAGGGTTTCAACGAGATAAACTTAATGTAAAGAATATCTTGGTTTATGCACCATTAGTAGCTTTAGGACTCTTTGTTTTTTATGTTTTTGCATTAGTACCCTTAATAACAAAACTAACTAGTGTTCCGATAGACTATTCAGGTTTTGATGAACTCGAAGGAAATCTGTCATACTTTTTATTCTTTTTATTATTAGTTTGGGCTACTGCTGGATTTGGAGAAGAAATTATATTTCGTGGCTATTTTATGCGACAATTTGTCAAATTCTTTGGCGAAAGCAAAATAAGCATAGCACTCAACATTATTATAGTTACTGGATTTTTCGGATTTATGCACAGCGGTCAAGGCATCACAGGGCAACTTGTCACTTGGATTGTTGGAGCGCTCATTGCATTGATTTTCTACCTACGAAAATATGATTTGTGGTTTGTTATTGCCGTACACGGTTTATTTAACACTTTAGCTTTAACCTGTTTTTACATTGGCTTGGTATAACCGAAAACTGAAGAAAACATTCAAATTATCTGGAATAAAATAACGAAAGCACAACAACGTATATAGCTCATAGCTAGGTATTTGCTTAACTCAAAGTTAAGGCATATTTGCGAGTCCGCCATATTTTTAATTTATTATATTTACAAATATTTAAAACATAAAAATTAAAAATATGGCTC
>NZ_AUHD01000049.1 GCF_000423005.1 Gelidibacter mesophilus DSM 14095 | reverse complement strand
GTGATGGAATATTTGTTAGAAACATCCTTCCAAGCAGGATAAGGAAATATTAATTTTAATTTCATACGTGATGTTTCTCAAATGGTTGGCAACGTGGTTGTGTATGATTAGTTGCGTGGTTTAAGCACTAAAGTTAGCAAATAAAAACCGAATAGAAAGTCCGCGAGGACTTTCGTCAGTGTGCGATAATCAAGCAATTAATTATACACGGTGTTAGCAGCCGTATTTTTAGTTTTTGACATTTAATACATCTGGCCAAATGTTAGGCAATTCTCCGCTAAACCCCATTTCTGGAAGTTCATTTATTTGCTTCATTTCCTCCTTTGATAATTTAAAGTCAAAAATATTAATATTTTCCTCAATTCTTTCTGGTGTATTTGATTTCGGAATAACGATGGTTTCGTGTTGAGTTATCCATCTCAAACAGATTTGAGCTATAGATTTATTGTGTTGTTTAGCGATAGTTTGGATTATTTCATTTCCAAACACTTTTCCTCTTGCCAAAGGTGACCAAGATTCAACTACAATATTATTTTTTTTACAAAATTCCGTCAATTCTGGTTGCCAATAACCAGGGTGAAATTCAATCTGATTGATAGCAGGGATTACGTTTGCAGTTTGAAAAAGTGTTTCTAAATGTTCTTGCCAAAAATTACTTACTCCAATGGACTTTATTTTCCCTTCCGCTTGTAATTCCTCCATTGCACGCCAACTATTTGCATTTGCTTTTTGCCAATCTTTATAGTTTTTTGCATTCGCAGGCCAATGGATTAAATACAAGTCAATGTAATTCAATCCAAGTTTTTTAAGTGATTTGTCAAAAGCTTTTTTAGCTTCTTCATAACCTAAATTTTCACGCCATAATTTTGTGGTTACGATAATTTCTCTTCTATCGATTCCACTTTCATTTATTGCTTTTCCAACTTCTTTTTCATTATCATATTTGGCGGCTGTATCAAACATTCTGTAACCTAGATTTAAAGCATTTTTTATAGATTGAATACCTTCTTCCTCGGTAGATTTGTATGTTCCAAAACCTATAATTGGTAACTTATTTCCGTCGTTTAATACTATTTCTTTCATTTTTTCTAACGTTTTGTATTATATGGCTGCTAACGTTTGTGTATATGGTTTGTTGCGTGTTTTAAGCGATTAATTTAGTAAATAATTACCAACCAAGAAAGTCCGCGAGGACTTTCGTAAGTAAGC
>NZ_AUHD01000048.1 GCF_000423005.1 Gelidibacter mesophilus DSM 14095 | reverse complement strand
AAAGCCACAATATTCAACAATCTTATTGTGAAAATGGTGCAAAGAGACAAAATATATCAGACAGAATTAATAAGCAACTAACTACTGACCTCTATTATTGTGTTCATAATTATCTATTTTTTTAGCTGGATAAATCTGCTTATCTGATGTTAAGGATGTTTGAATCTACCCAATGCATTAATTTTATAGTGCAAAGATGGGACAGTTTAGAAAACTGTGGAATATGAAAAAAGGGAGTAAACGTATGAAAATCCGTTATTTAGGACTTAATCTCGTTTTTCTTGAAATGTGAAGGCGATAACTGCGTATGTTTCTTGAAAAATGCACTAAAATTTGCGGGCTCATTAAAGCCCAGGTCATAAGCAATTTCTTTATTTGCCAAATCTGTAAAATAAAGGAGCCGTTTTGCTTCTGTTATTATACGTGCCTGAATATAATCTTTTGCGGTCTTACCGATTTTCGATTTGAAAGTTCGGTTTAAATGGTCAGGGGTAATGTAAAGTTGATTGGCATAACAGGTGGTAGAGTGCTCTTTTTTGTAGTTGTTTTCCACTTCCTTTTTAAAAGCTCTGATGAGATTGTCTCCAGTGGTATCTACATCTGATTCGATAGGGTTGATAGCGCAAATATTATTACATTCTATAAGCAGTAGTTTTAAAAATGCACCAATGGATAAAGTTTTCATTTGGGTGTCACTGTTGAAAAGTCTAAAAATTTGATTGGCAAACTGATCTATGGTATCAAACTGATCTTTATTTGGAGTTAGGGGAGGGCTTTGTCCATAATTATTGAACAAGTTCAAGCTGTCTATAAAGGATAAAGGAATGGTGCTTTCTACTAGAAATTGATTGGAAAATGTCATGACATAGCCAAATGATTTTTCTTCTTCAGTAACTTGGTGTACTTGCCCTGGAGCAACAAAGAATATGTGTTGGTTTGATAATGGATATGTGTTGAAGTCAATTTTATGCTTTCCCTTTGCTTTAGTGATGATTAAGACCGTAAAATAATTGTGTCTGTGGGGTTCATCGATTTTACCGTTTCGACTGGTGTAGATGGCTTCCATTTTGGAAATTCCAAAACTTACGTTCTCATATTCAGAATTTACTTTTTGATAGGTTTTAACGGATCATTCTCAAAAGTTGTGTGTGAATTGAAATAGAATTCTGATTTTTGTTTAAAAAACAAGCTTTGGACAACTATCTAGACCTATTGAAATTG
>NZ_AUHD01000047.1 GCF_000423005.1 Gelidibacter mesophilus DSM 14095 | reverse complement strand
TTAAAGCCAAAAGAAATTACTACCTTAACCGCTCTCTAAATAGCAATTGATTCATTAATTTTAGTCCGAATTGAGTTGATGCACAGACTCACGTTAGGTACAATTACCCAAAAATGACAAAAAAGAGCAAAAAAAGATATAATTTTAGGAACATATTTGTAATAATTTTACTGATATGGATTGCCTCAATATTTGTGATATACTTCTTATTTGCCAATCAATCAGAAAGAGCTTCTTTTGGAGATAGTTTTGGTGCAATTAATTCTCTTTTTTCAGGTTTAGCATTTGGAGGTATAATTTATACTATTTTTCTTCAACGTCAAGAGTTAAAACTTCAAAGAGAAGAATTGAAATTAACAAGAAAAGAATTAAAACGTACTGCAAACGCTCAAGAAAAAGGAAATCAATTTCAAAATGAACAATTAAGAATTCAAAACTTACCAATTCTGCAATTTGGAAGTAAAGAAAAATCAGGAGAGAAATTTATTGAAATAATTAATCAAAGTAGTAATATTCCTTTTGACTTAGATATATGGTTTTATATAGTCGCTTCTGATAACGAAATTTCTAAAAAAGAATTTATTAATAATTTCGTTAAACCTGAAGAAAAAAAATATGAAAATTCTGATATTACTAATGAAGGTTTTTGGGGAATTAAAGAGCGAGGTGTATACACCTCATTACCTCAAAATTATAAAATTTTAATTCCTACGAATTATCCCTTAATGATTGAGAACTTATGCTATGTTTTTATTCAATACAGAGATAATCTAAAAAATAATTATTTACAAATAGTATTATTTGAACAAACACATAATAAACGACAGCCATTTAAAATTTTAGGATTTGACCATAAAGTTGTCGAAATTACTGAAAGAATTGAACTTACAGATGATTTAGAAACGATTACTTTTCCAAAATACGCAGAGGAAGTGATTGAACTTCATAAATCATCAATTTTAATTCCAAGAATCTCGGGTGTAAATTTTAAAGGAGTAGAAAGCCCGTGGAAAATGAAAAAAACATAAAACTGTACCTAACACCGTGTCCTATGAATTAATTGCTTTGTTCGTGCTTACTTACGAAAATCCTCTCGGATTTTCTATATCGTGAGTATTTGTTAACTTAGTCGCTTAACCACGCAACTAACCATACACAAAACCGTTGTAAGCAATTCTGACCCGTCCTGAATAAAGGCTACATAATTTTAAACATTATGTACAGAAATGACAAAGTAATTAGACGGTATTCAGAACCTTTTAAACTAAAAAT
>NZ_AUHD01000046.1 GCF_000423005.1 Gelidibacter mesophilus DSM 14095 | reverse complement strand
AAACTGTGCTCTAAAGGCTTTGATCTTTGCATTGAATGATTCTGCTGAGGCATTTGTACTTCTGTTTATAAAATAGTTCAGTATTGATCTATAATTGAGTGTTATCGTGTTCGCAATTGTGTTGAACGCTCTAAATCCTGTATTCTCTACATCTTTGTACCAATGTGCCAGTTTGGTATACGCTATTTCTATTGTTTTGGCTGTATTAAATATGTTCCTCAGTCCCTGGGTCAGATTAAAAGCGATCTTTATATCAGGATATTGATCGAACAATATTTTGCTTCTGCTGTATTGATTCTCTGTCCAATTTGAGGGGTCTTTGTAGAGCAGGTATCTACTTCTGGCCAATAGTTGCTTTCTTGTGTCGCCGTTGCTAAACTCTTTGGGAGAGAATCTCTTATTTGTTGCTCTTGCCTGTTTTATCTGTTCATTCTCCAAGTCTATAGCGTCCCATCTATGCTTGATTCTTATATCCTGAAGGGCTTCCAACGCAAGTTTTTGTACGTGGAACCTGTCCGTTACCTGTATCGCTTTTGGGAAGCATTTTTTGGCGATAGTTTTCATGGAATTTGCCATGTCCAAGGTGATTTCCTTGACCTTAGCTCTCTTCTTGGCCGATATCTTTAAGAGTTGTTCTATGATCGGTTCTACCTTGGTTCCTGAAAATATGCCCACTATAGCTCCTTTCTTTCCTTTTGCCTTCTTGTTTGTGATTATAGTATAGAGCTCTCCCTTGGACAGTGCCGTTTCGTCAATGGATAAGTATGGCCCGATATTCTCTGGGAAAACCAACCATTGTTTGGCGTGTTTCTTTTGCTCCCAGTTTTTAAAATCGCTCAAGTAGTCCTTATATTGACGTTGTAGTTTTTTGCCATTGACTCCATAGAAACCCCCTATGGTATGGCAATCGGAAGCCTTAGTATCGACTAATCTCTTTTAAAAAAGCAGCGAACTCGGTGGTCATCCGTGTTCCCTGTGCTACCAAGTTCCAATCTCTCTGGACAACTTCCTTGGTTGTCTTATCCAGCCATCTGCGCCGTTTTACGTGTAGATATACCGTGTTTCCGCGCAATGGAAAATCCTGGATGGTTACTTCTTTGTGAAAACCATGTGCTATCAATACCCTGGAAGTCTGCTCTTTCGGTGGGGTGTTTCGCTCTTCAAAATAGAGATGCATTACTTCGCCGTTCTTGGTGTTCTTCACAAGGTCGAAGTGGTCAATCAAAAATTCAGGAAGAATCAATTTCAATAGGTCTAGATAGTTGTCCAAAGCTTGTTTTTTAAACAAAAATCAGAATTCTATTTCAATTCACACACAACTTTTGAGAATGATCC
>NZ_AUHD01000045.1 GCF_000423005.1 Gelidibacter mesophilus DSM 14095 | reverse complement strand
CTGATTAATACTTAAAGTTAACTGATTTATTAAAAATCAAACTTAAGCCGTGTATAATTAATTGCTTAGTTCTCGCCTACTTACGAAAATCCTCGCGGATTTTCTATTCCGTTTTTATTTACTAAATTCCGTGCTTAAAACACGCCACTAATCATACACAAAACCGTTGTGCCCAATTAAAAAATCCCGTTTCTATCAAAAATTTGAGTTAAATGATTGTATCTTTGATAGTATCAAATGATAGTATCACGAATGAAACCACCATACGAAATAACATCAAATATATTAAAATTAATAACTTCAATTTCTGAGAAAATCGGAGAAGTAAATGCAAATTTATTAAACAAGCCTTCACCGAAATTAAGAAAACAGAATCGAATTAAAACTATTCATTCTTCTTTAAAAATTGAGGGTAATACTCTTACCGAAGAACAAATAACAGCTCTTTTAGAAAATAAACGAGTTATTGGTCCGAAAAAAGACGTGCTTGAAGTTTTAAATGCAATTAGAATCTATGAAAATTTAGAAGATTATAATCCTTCCAAAGAAAAATCATTTTTAAAAGCACATCAAAACTTAATGGAAGGTCTAATTGAAAATTCTGGAAAATATAGAAATCAAAGTGTCGGAATTGTAAAAGGCTCAAAAATTGAACATTTAGCACCACCTTTTGCAAATGTACCATACTTAATGAAAGACCTCTTTGAATACTTGAAAAAATCTGATGAAATTGAATTAATTAAAAGTTGTGTTTTTCATTACGAAATGGAATTTATACATCCATTTTTAGATGGAAATGGCAGAATGGGACGATTATGGCAAACTTTAATTTTAATGGAAAAATATCCAATCTTTGAATTTTTACCTTTTGAAACCTTAATTAGTAACGACCAAGAAAAATATTATAAAGCGTTGGCTGAAAGTGATAAATCTGGAAAATCAACTAAGTTTATTGAGTATATGCTAAACGTAATTGACATTTCAATAAGTCAGTTATTAGATTACAATAATCGAACGTTAAATGAAAAAGACAGATTAGAATATTATGTTTCATTAAATAAAACTGAATTTACAAGAAAAGATTATATGGACGTTTTTAAAGACATTTCTTCAGCGACAGCAAGTAGAGATTTAAAAAAAGGAGCTGAATTAGATTTATTTGAAAAAATAGGAGAAAAAAATAAGACAATCTATCGTTTAAAATAACTGGGCACAACACCGTATATAATTTATTGCTTGCTTTTTGTCTACTTACGAAAGTCCTCGCGGACTTTCTTTGTCCGTAATTATTTACTAAATTAGTTGATTGAAACACGCAACAAACCATATACAACAACGTTGTGCTTAATTATGTCTCGTCCTGAAATATGGCTACAG
>NZ_AUHD01000044.1 GCF_000423005.1 Gelidibacter mesophilus DSM 14095 | reverse complement strand
CAAATATTTAAAACATAAAAATTAAAAATATGGCTCGTGCTAATCCGAAAGGAAACAGCTTATTTGCACGCTACGAGCCATATACAGAGACGTTGGCAACCATATAAACAAAAACACGTAAATGAGTGAATTTTCAGAAATAGGCAGAACAGGAACTACCATAGAATTTATAAATCGTGATGGACAATATTCACAGCGAATTACAAATAGTAGTTCAACTTGCATTAAAATTTATCAGGTATGTGCAGACTACGATGGAAATATTCTTGAAATAGTAAATTTTGTTGGAATGGGGCAACAGATGGTTTATAAGCAACCGTCTATTTTAGTTAGTTTATTTTCTGATGACGAAGGTTTTTTCGGGAAAAGATGTCCCAAATGTGACTCCTATTTTAGGACAAGTTCCGTTAATAAAAAGAATATTTGTCCTTACTGTGGACACAAAGATGATTTCACCGAATTTTTAACTGAAAACCAAAAAGATTTTGTCCGCAATTTTGTTAAAGCTCAAATAGATACACTTTCAAAAGGAATATCGGCAAAAATTGATTTAGATGAAATCGCTACTTCTTTACCTCTAAATACAGTTTCGCCTTGGGTTTATAAAGAAGAAACTCAACAAAATAAATTTACTTGTGAAAAATGTAAAAACGAAACTGATATTCTTGGAGAATATGGTAAATGTTCAAGTTGTGGCAAACATAACTGCGAAGACATTGCGTTGAAGAAAATTAATTTTTTAGAAGAGAAATTTAAAGATGTTGACGAAAATATTGAGGATAGACATAAAAGAGAATCTGAATGGGAAAAGCTACTACGTTGTGTTTCTGAATTTGAAGGATTGGCTAACGAAATAAGAAAGCATCTATTACTTTTACCACTGACAGAAAAAAGAAGGAAAGAATTAAAGGCAATAAGTTTTCAAAGAATTCTTGGCTCAAGTGAAAAACTTAACGAATGGTTTAGTATTAACATTTTCGAAGGCATAACAGATGATGAAAAGCAATTCGTGAATAAAATGTTTAATATTCGTCATTTATTTACACATAATAATGGACAAGTTGATTCGGAATATATCCAAAATACTGGAGACAATTCAATGAAAATTAATCAACTCGTAAGATTGAGAAGTAATGAGATAAAGAGAATAATCACATTGACTAAAAAAATGATTATTAATCTAACAACTGACTATATGTCGATACAATAAATACGGTTGCCAACACCGTATATAAGCTATGGCTTGGTCAGTTCTCACTTGGAAAATCCTGCGGATTTTCCAAAGCCAGTTTTTATCTGGAGAGGTTCGTGCCTAAACACGCCACAGCTCATATACATAAACGTTGGCATTCATTGAGCAGAACCGTTAAAAATGAGACTTATGAGTAATTTAAAAGACATTAAATCGGAAATTGAAAAATATGCGAATGACTCA
>NZ_AUHD01000043.1 GCF_000423005.1 Gelidibacter mesophilus DSM 14095 | reverse complement strand
TTTTTATTTTCAACAATGTAATTCATTCGTTTTTCATTCTTTCAATTTTCCTTAAATTTCAATATAGCTCCGTTTTTTTTACATTACTGCCAACGGTTTTGTATATGGCTCGTAGCGTGCAAATTAGCGATAACTATTCGGTTAAGCACGAGCCGAATTTTTTAATTTTCTTATTACCTTTCTTTTTCAATAAGCCAAATTAAAAAATTTGGCGGACTTCGCAAATACGCCTGAACTTCCGATTAATCAAATACCTAGCTATGAGCTATATACGTTGTTGTGCTTAGTTATTTTCCAACGAAAAACTTAATTCCTTCCTTTATATTGCCATCTAAAAGCAAATTATCAAAATTATCTTCATCTGTAATTTTAATGTCAGGTATTAATTTATCGTAAAATATTCCATTTCTATCACAATCAAAACCAATCGTTAATGCCATAATTGCTCCATATGGTAAATCTCTTCTAACATTGGATGTCGTTGCTCCGTATGTTTTTTCTCCGATAAAAAGAGTGTTCTCTCTGCCTTTAAAACCTAATGCAGTTACTTCTCCAGAACTGCCTGTTGCTTTTCCGATTATTATGGCAATTTTTATTTTATCCATTAATTCTCCTTTTGGTTTTATAGATGATATTTTTTTTGAATTATTTAAATATTTACCGTTTTTTAATTTGACTTTTGATATCTGTTTTTTATTTAAATTCCGCGTTTCCCAAATATCATTGTTGCCTAAAAAATCATACAAAGCCAAAATCATAGGTATACAATTTCCTCCTGTATTGAATCTTAAATCAATAATCCAACCTTTTATGTTTTGTGAACTTTTAACCTTGACTATCTCATTATACATTGGTTGAGCAATTTTATTGCTTTTTTCGCTATCTAATAAATCGATATTCGGCATTAAAATATAACCATACTGATTTTCTAAAACTTTAACCTCAAAAGTTGGCTTCTTTTTATATTTATTTAACCATTGTTCACTTAAGTCAGAACCTTTTAAACCTCCACTTGATTCTTTGTATGCTTTGTCGTCAAAGATTACTGTGCAATGATTAGCTTCGGTCTTATCGAATAGAAAAGTAATTTCATTAAGCGAACTTTTAAAATCATTATAGTTTTGTAGATTATTATTTAGTTCAAGTTCCGTTTGTTTCCAATTTACTTTTTCCTTGTACAAATAATCTGCTTTCATAGTTGAAACAAGTTTGTTATAAAATGTAGCGATACTATCTTTAGTAGATATTGAGTTTTGTGCTGTTAGATTTATCGTTGTAAAAATCAAGCAAATAATTTTTAAGTATTTTTTCATTATTAATTGGTTATAATTTTAAGAATTATGGTCATTTGTTTAGATAGACGTTATTTTTAATTGAAAGGTTGCCTGAAAATTGTTTTTTTTTAATGACCCGTCCTGAATAAAGGCTACATAATTTTAAACATT
>NZ_AUHD01000042.1 GCF_000423005.1 Gelidibacter mesophilus DSM 14095 | reverse complement strand
TCTTAAAGTGATCTGGGCAATGCGTTAAAAGGAAATCAACAAAGTTATTAAGAAAGGGAGGTTATTGCGCAGTCTGACGGTTAGTATATGAAAAGTAGGCGGTTACGAAGCACGAAACTTTCGGTTAAGCACAAAATTTGATATGAGCCAAAAGCCTTGAATTTACCACTGTTTCGCCTATTTTTTATATACATTGTTACCTGCCGTTTTTATTTCCATAGTTATTCGAAAATCCTTGTTTTAAATTCAGTTCGCAATTGTTCAAAATTAAGTTTTGGTTTTTTACATATATATATTGTTTGCCACAAATCTTTTTCGTCATCAGCATACGGATTATAAATTTGCTTTACCGACACAACCGAATTAAAGAAGGACTGAAAAAAATCTATTCCTGCTTCTCCGTTTGAAAACGCTATAATTGTTTTAGGTAATTCTCCTTTTTCTGGTGACCAAAGGTAGAAACTGCCGTGGTATGAAATTGCTTTTGGCAGTTCGTAATTTTCTCTAAAAAGGTTTACTCCACCTGCTTGACTATAATGTTTGCCCCAAATTAAACAATCCTCTCTTTCGTTCATTGGTATGCTATCATAAACGGCTTGAAGTCCGTCCATAGTTTTTTCCCATTTTGATTTCGAGTAATATTCTTTATATTCTATTTTGTAATGATTGTCTTTTTTTTCTATTCCTGCGAATTTGATAAATGTATCCAACGGCAGGACGGCTAACCCAAATGGCACCAACACAATTCCCGACAAAACGAGAAGAGCCGTTGCTGGATATAAAATCCATTGTCGTTTGGAAAGAATTCTTTGCTCAAACCAAATGCTCCCAAATATTATCAACGTAATCATTGTGGGATACATATAGTAAGCTTTGCTTTTGTTCAACGCCAAGAGCATTAAGGAAATGATGATTGTAAATGCAATTGGTCGATAATAGATTGGATTGTTCTTTGTTCTAAACATATAGAATAAACCACCAATCCAAAAAAACATTGTTACTGGATTTAAGGATATGATTATGCTTTCAAGAACTCCCAAAATTGTCAATTTGTCCAATTGGGTTTCATAAAGGCGTGAGAACATATCAAGCACTGGAAATCCGTGCTTATATTGCCACAAAACATTTGGGGCTATAATTAAAAGGAACAAGAGAATATATTTCCAAATGCCTTTTTGCAAAATTTCTATTCGTGTAGGCTTGTACAATAGCAATCCTGTAAGTCCTGCAATAAAGAAAAGAATATCATATTTTGTAAGGAAGCCAAAGCCAACACAGATTGTTAGATAAAGTAAATATTTTTTGTCAAAACTTATAATATATCTTACCAATTGATAAAATGAAAAAAGCCAAAACAAATGTGTAAATACTACGGGCTGAAAGAGTTGATGGCCTCGACCGAAAGCTGGTGCGGTCAAAATGCAAAGAAGTACAATAAAAACCGCTTTTGATTTACCGCCCAATTTAACCGTTGTAAGTGCGATTAATATTAAAATAAATAATGACGCAATGTGTGAAAAGATGTGATGTACAAATACCGATTGGGAATGTAGCTGATTTTGGAGAAAAGCCAACCAACCAATTACAGGAGGAAATTCCATATAGCCCAAACCTGGATAGTTTCCAGTTTCTATGTGCAATAATTCGTCCCCTTGAAATCCTGAATTTGAGTCAGCAATTAGATGAAGTGTTAATTTTAAAACACAAAAAAAGACTATGATTAAAAATATCTTTCTATTTAGCATATGGTTGGTCAAATGTCTCGTCCTAAAATATGGCTACAGGTTAAAATTGAATTTACGCTGATAATTTATATACCATATTAGGTGTTTTATAGTCTAAAGATAAGT
>NZ_AUHD01000041.1 GCF_000423005.1 Gelidibacter mesophilus DSM 14095 | reverse complement strand
TTTTTAGTTTAAAAGGTTCTGAATACCGTCTAATTACTTTGTCATTTCTGTACATAATGTTTAAAATTATGTAGCCTTTATTCAGGACGGGTCAATATGTTGCACAACGGTCTCGTATAACCGTCAGTTACGGGTTAATATGCGTTAATTTGCGGTTTGGCACTGACTTTAGCAATTCCGAGTGGATTCGGACGTAGTCGAATCCGCCGTAATTGCGGTTATACATTGTTGTACTGCGTTTTTTATTCTCCAAGAGCTATTAAAATTCTATAAAATTCCTCTCCATTTTTGAAACTAAAGTATCCTTCTTGTCCACCAAGTTTATCCATAATGAATGTGTATTTAATTCTTTCAACCTTTTCATTGTCTTTTTTGTCAATTATTTCGGCTTTTCCAGCTTTTAATAATTCCAAAAACTTTAATTCATATTCGATGAATTTTAATTTCCCTTTCCATTCTTTTTCAGTAAAAATCAAGTCAGATTTTAACGAATTCAGTTCGTCAATTTTGCTTTTAACGCTTTGGTCATAAAAATCTGCTAAATCATTTTTAAAAAGAGTAGTTAATTCATTCTTGTCAAATAGAATAAGTACTTTTTCATTTTCCGTTCCGACTTTTATAGATTTTTCGTCTATTCCATTCAGCTTTATATTTTTATTTTTTGTTCGAGCGATAAAAGAACTGGAACAGCTTGTTATTCCAAAAATTAAAGTGAGTAATAAAGTTCCAATTTTTCTATTCATTTCGTTTTTCTCAAATGCACTACAACGTTTGGTATAAGCGCAGTAGCGGGATTGACGCACGAACTTTTCGGTTTACAATCAACCTTTGATTTATAAAATTACTTTCGGTTAAGCACTAACTTCGCTATTGCGTTTATACTCGTGTTGCCCACAGTTTTTAATTCTTCATCCAATTTATCAAGTCTTGTTCGTTTACTATTGACCAAGAATGTGGATGCCTTTCTCCATTTTCCCGAAAACCTTTATTTTCTGTTTTTATCAGTTCGATATTATTATTCCCAAATTCGGTTTTTAATTTTTCCGATAATTTTTCAATATAAAAGGCATTTAAATCTTCATAATCATTGTTGGCATTTTCCTTCCACCATTTTAAATCCGGTTCTGTGTAAAGTCTAATTTTTAAATCTTTTATTCCTGTGAGATTATCGATGTTTTGAGTTTCCAAAGTGAACGGTGAGTTCAGTTCGTAATTGGCGATTCCGTTCTCTGGATTTCCAAACTCAGTATCTAACATTTCTTTAATCCACTCTGATTCCGCAATAGATGGTTCCGAAAAATTAAGTTTTAAATTCTTCTCAGCGGTTTTATAAAGCCCTAATAGGTCAACAGGCGAATCCACTATAAAAACACCTTTTGGTTGAATTTCACCTTTGCTTTTTACGAGATAATCACTAATTATTAAACTTACATTTCCTCCGCTCGAAAATCCGCCAACAAATATATTTTTTTCAGGCAAATTTTGTTCTTTGACTATTCCTGTTATTTTTTCCGCTAACTCTTTCTTTTCTTTTGGATTTAAATATAAACGTTCGTTTAAGTTCATTGCCAAGACTGAAAAGCCATTTTTCTTGCTAATTTCAACAATTTTAAATTCGGATAATGTATTTTCTGCATCACACGGAAAACAAGGAAATAGAATTAAAAGTCCTTGTTGATTTTCTGCTTTGATTAGTTCAAATTCAGAGGTTTTTATTATTTCAGATGTAGCTTTTTCGGTCGGTTTATTTTTCTCGTTTTGTCCTTTGCAAGACATTGTAATCAAAGCTAAAATTATTATGTATTTCTGCATTTTTTTGTATTGTGGGCAACGTGAGTCTGTGCATCAACTCAATTCGGACTAAAATTAATGAATCAATTGCTATTTAGAGAGCGGTTAAGGTAGTA
>NZ_AUHD01000040.1 GCF_000423005.1 Gelidibacter mesophilus DSM 14095 | reverse complement strand
ACTTATCTTTAGACTATAAAACACCTAATATGGTATATAAATTATCAGCGTAAATTCAATTTTAACCTGTAGCCATATTTTAGGACGAGACATATCTCAACAGTACGTAAAAATTGAAATGAAAACGAAAATATTAAGCTTTTTGTTATTAATTACACTACTTGCTTCTTGCGACAAATATTCTCGTGAAAAATATCCTCAATTAGCTTCTAAAACGGAAAGTTATAAATATATAAATAGTTGCTATTCTGCCGAGTTTGAGAGTTTGGACAAAATCCCAACTGAAATGCAGAATAAATTAATCTCTTATCTAAAAAACAGGATAGGAAATAATAATTTTCAAAAACTGGAATTTGATAATGGTTATGTGCTTTCTGACAAACCAATAGAAATAGAAAGAACCGAGAATGAAAGTTCCATTTTAGCACTATTAGGTCAAGACAAAGAAAAAACGGATTGTGACTCAATTTTAGATTTTCCTATATATTCAGTCGTTTATCAATTAAAAATACCTGAAATCGGAATTGAAAAAATTGGACTAAATTTAATGCTTGACAATAATGGGAAAGTGATTAAAGACATTGATTTCCCAAAGGCTGAATTTGCTGATCGAATAATATCAATTGACTCTGTCCATTCGGAATTAATTCGTAGAAAAATCTCATATAAAAAGCTGAATATTGACTTGTGGTTTGACAAAAGAACCGAATCATTTATTTGGTCTACAAATACACTCATTCGTGAAGGAAGTATTGCTGGACCAAGTTGCTTTCCAGAAGTACAATATCACTTTAAGATGAACGCAAGCAATGGATTAATAACGGAATATGATTTTGAGAAAAGAGAAGAATATTTCTTTGGAATGGATAATCATTATGTTGAATAAAAAATACGTTGCACAACACAGTATATAAGCTATGGCTTGGTCTGTCCTCACTTGGAAAATCCTGCGGATTTTCCAAAGCCAGTTTTTATTTGGAGAGGTTCGTGCCGACACACGCCACAGCTCATATAAATAAACGTTGCCACACTTTGAGAAACATTGTAACACTAAACAATAATGATCATAGACAATGACTTCAGATTAGATGATTTAACTCTAATCAAACACCTAAAAAGTATAGAAAGTCCATTTCTTTCCAAAATACAAGAAGTTTACGATGAAATTAAAGATATTCTAAATACCAGAGTACAGCACGTATTTCCAAATTACACATTACATAATACTGGACATTCATTCAGAATTATGGAATATATGAGTAAGTTAATTCAAGATTATTCGAAACTAAATGAGCTTGAAATTACGCTATTAATATACTCGGCACTATTGCACGATATTGGAATGGCAGTTAGTGAAGAAGATATATCTTTAATCAAAAATGACAATTTCCCTTTTTGCGACATTAAGTTTTCAGCGATGAAAAAACTTATGAATGGAAACGAAGATTTAGCCTTACAAGAATATGTTAGACGTATTCACTCCTCGCTATCTGCAAAATATATAATTGAAAAACTTAAGGATAAGTTTGCTATTCCAAAATTAGCTAATCTTGATTTTACAAGAGAACTTTCGTTAATTTGTGAGAGCCATACGAAAGATTATGACTGGATTAAAAACAATTTAAGAATAAATGAAATAAAAGGAGACTACTATTTTAATTCTCAATATATAGCTTGTATTTTGAGAATGGCAGATATTTTAGATATAGATGGAAATAGAACACCATATAATCTTTACAAAATTATTTCACCAAAGAACAATAGTGATGAAGAATGGAAACAACATTTTGTAATCGAAAATAATGATAAGATAGTTCTTAACGAAAAAACCAACCAAAAGAAATTAGTTTTTCACGGAAAAGCAAACAATGCAAGTGTAAGCTCCCCTTAAAACCGAACTGTTTAAAAGTAGAATAATTATCTTAATTTTAAACAGTATTATGAGAAAGAGTAAATTTTCACCACAGCA
>NZ_AUHD01000039.1 GCF_000423005.1 Gelidibacter mesophilus DSM 14095 | reverse complement strand
ATTCGCATATTTTTCAATTTCCGATTTAATGTCTTTTAAATTACTCATAAGTCTCATTTTTAACGGTTCTGCTCAATGAATGCCAACGGTTTTGTGTATGATTAGTGGCGTGTTTAAGCACCTAATTTAGCAAATAAATACCGAATAGAAAATCCGCGAGGATTTTCGTAAGTAGGCGAGAACTAGCCATTAATTATACACGTTGTTCTACGCAGTTTTTATTCAGTTATTAATTCGGTTTCACCTATTATTTCAGTTCCTGCGTAAATATGATAATCACTTTTTGGCATTATGTTTTTCATTGTATTACAGTAGTCAATTAAAAACTTTCCAGAGTCTCCAAGACCATTAGTAAAAAAGTTCAGTTTTTCATTATTCAGCGTAATTTGCAATTGTCCGTATTTCAAACTGTCAGAGACAAGTCTGTTTTTATTCCTTTTTAAAAATTCGTTAAATTTCCATTTCTCGTCATTCGCAGAAATAATTATCGGATGAGATTTTTTGAATTCAGTTCCGACAACCATAGATTCAGCGTATTCAGGTTGGATTTTTATTGAATCATTTTTTCGAGTAATTGTCAGTTTTTCGATTGCTTGAAACGTACATTGGCTTAAATTCATCCAAACTTTTATCGTATCGACTTCATTCATTTTATTAGTCAATTCCGTATAATCTTTTTTTAGATTAAAGTTAGATTCGGTCAATTCAGTGTTAGTTTCTTTTTTACAAGAAACAAAAATCAAAGTCAGAATTAATATTTTGAGTGCGTTTTTCAAATTGCGTAGAACGTGTTTGTATAAGATTAGTTGCGTGTTTTAAGCACTAAAGTTAGCAAATAAATCACAGATAGAAAGTCCGCGAGGACTTTCGTAAATAGGCTTTAACCAAGCAATTAATTTTATACGGTGTTGTGTGCAGGCTTTTTCTTTTTCCATATTTTTCTAATATTCGGACTAATAATTAGCAAAATAAAATAGTCGATTATTAAACTTACGATTAAATATACATATTGATAATTCAAATCGATTTTATCTCCTAAATTTCCGTTTAAATATTCGCTCAAAACGGTTGTTGGTATAATTCCTTTTGCATAATACAAGATAAAATAATTCCACGCAAAACTTTGAAGTCCTGCAATTTTTGAAGTCGGTTCTGGTAAAGTCAGATAAAGAATTAGAAAAAATAGAATTTCAATTCCTAAAAGTAAAAGCAAGGACTTTTTTGTTTGATTTAAACCGAATAAATTGAGATTCGGATTTTTGAAACCAAAGATTATCCACGGAATTAAGAGCAAAATTGAAATCATATCTTTTCAGTCGTTTTTAAAATCCGTTTTCTGTAAATCAAAAGCGTGATGAAAGTCAGTCCACAAAGAATTGCTAAAATGTGAAAAGTTCTAATTGCGTTGCATAAATCAATTCCAGAAACGAGTGAAATACATTCAGTCAATTCACGTGTTTCATATTTTAAACTGACCATTGAATTAAAAGCCATAAATTCAAATAATGGAATTCCGATTATTGATAAAATCAGAGTAATTATGTAAATCGTTTTCTCAATTATTCTCGTTTTTCGGCTTGCACACAACGTTACGTGTATGGGCAGTGGCGTGGGTCGTCACGGACAATTGCAAACACTCACGTAACATTGGAAAATCCGCAGGATTTTCCAAGTAAGCGAGGACAAGCCATTGCTTATACACATTGTTGCCATTAGTTTTTTATTTTTATTCGGTCTCTTAATGTTCCCATTATTTTCTGTCCATAATCATTTTCGATATGGAGGTCAATGAAAACCTCCTTTAGGTCGTCCGTCAATTTGGTTTCGTATTTATATATTCCTTTCCTATGTTTTATAGTATCGAGGTTGATTTTATTCTCTTTTTCTTTGTCATATGCCACTAAATAACTTTTGTCCGAATTATAAGCGACAATCATTATATCCATTTTATAGTCAGAGTTCAGTTTTTTTGAGTTGTCTGGGTCATTTGTGGTTTTAACAAAAATGCTATCAAAAACATATTTGTTATTTAATTCCGATACAATTTTTTTTAGACTATCATTTTCCGCACGTAAATTTTCTATTTCGGTAATTTTATTCTCCGTTTGATTGATGTCTGCGCAACTCAAAATTAATAAAGTCAGAAGCGCAATTAATATGGGTTTGTTCATTTTTTCAAATTAATGGCAACGTGTTTGTGTATGATTTCGTTGCGTGTTTCAGCAACTAATTTAGTAAACAAAAACGAACCAGAGGAAATTCCGAAGGAATTTCCAAGTAGGCTAGCACTAGCAATGAATTATACACGGTGTTGGCAGTAGTGTTTTCATTTTCCTATGTTTTTTTACTCTCAAGATTTTCAATCGACTTGATTATTTTTTCCGCTTTTTGG
>NZ_AUHD01000038.1 GCF_000423005.1 Gelidibacter mesophilus DSM 14095 | reverse complement strand
TACATTTATCTTTAGATTATAAAACACCGAATATGGTATATCAATTATCAGCTTAATTCAATTTTAACCTGTAGCCATATTTCAGGACAAGACATGCCGCAAAACCCAGAAACCGAGTGAAAAAGACAATATTTGAAATCACCAAAATGGACTGTCCTTCAGAGGAAAATCTAATCCGAATGAAATTAGATGGAATTTCAAGCATTGCGAATTTGGACTTTGATATTCCGAATCGACAATTGACCGTTTTTCACAGCGGAGAAATTGACCAAATCGAAAAGTCAGTTATCGAACTGAATTTAGGCGGAAAGAAAATCTCGACTGAACAAACCGACCAAACGGAATTTAAAGAAAACAAAAACCAAAAAAAACTACTTTGGTCTGTACTCGTTATAAATTTTGCATTTTTCATAATCGAAATGACAACAGGAATTATCTCAAAATCTATGGGACTTGTTGCCGACAGTTTAGATATGCTTGCGGACAGTTTTGTGTACGGAATTAGTTTGTTTGCGGTTGGCGGAACAGTAATAAAGAAAAAACGGATTGCCAAACTTGCAGGATATTTTCAAATAATACTTGCGATTATTGGATTTGTCGAAGTTTTAAGAAGATTTTTCGGAGACGAGAAACTTCCCGATTTTTCGACAATGATTATCGTATCGATTTTTGCACTTATCGCAAATGGAATTTGTCTTTACATTTTGCAAAAGTCAAAAAGCAAAGAAGAAGCACATATGAAAGCAAGTATGATTTTCACCTCAAATGACGTGATTATCAATTTGGGAGTAATAATCGCAGGAATTTTAGTAAATTGGTTGAGTTCGAGCAAACCTGATTTAATTATCGGAACAATCGTTTTTGTTTTGGTAATTCAAGGAGCGTTTAGGATTTTGAAATTAAGTAAGTAAATGAATAAATAAAGCACTACTTACAACACCGTATAAAAATAATTGCGGTTTAGTGCTTAATCAAAAGGTCGTTGCTTGTTTGTAACGTCTGATTTTCCTTCGGAAAATCCTCGCATACAAACCCGCAACTATTCTTATACATAAACGTTACCTGCAATACCCAAACCCAATGGCTGAAGACAAAGAATTTAGAGTTGTAATACCAAAAGAACACTATCAAATTCTGAATTTTAAACAAGACGAATTACCTGGAATTGCAGTTGTGAATAAGAGTTTATCGGAATTTGAACCGAAAGAAGTTTTTGTTTGGCATTGTTCGGTAATGTTACAATGTGAAAAGCTAATCGAAAACGGAATGCCTTCTCGAGAAGAAGTAGAAATATTGGACAAATTTGGCGACTTTCTCGATGACAAAATAAAAGGAGCTGATAAGGAAAAACCAAACGGACTTTTTCTCGCAAGAATTACGTGGAATGAAACGCGTGAATTAATTTGGCGGATTTTTGACCCAGAAATCGCGAATGATTTTCTGACTGACCTAATTGAACGTGAAGACCATCCTCGGAATTTTGACTACCGAATTGACGAAGACGAAGATTGGAAATTGACTGAATGGCATCTGAAAAAAAGAGAATAAAGTACAGCAGGTAACAACGTATATAAAAAATTGCTATTTTGGGCTAAATTTAAAGGTCGTTGCACGTTTGCTACGTCTGATTTTCCTTCGGAAAATCCTCGCACGCAAACACGCAACTTTCCATATACAAAACCGTTGTAAGCAATTTCCCAAAAATCAACATATGAAAATAAAACCGAATGCTTCTTCTAATGAGATGTCTTCACCATTTTATAAAATGAATGAAAATTTTTGTGCTGATTTTGAAAATTTTATCGCTAAAAAAAACGGAAAAGTGAAAGGTAAATATAACGCTTGGTCTTATCAGGTTTTCGGAAAAATATACTCACCAAAAAACTGGAATTTGATGTATAAAAAAGCAACCTTTACATCAAGCGGTAATTTATTGCTATCATCTAAAGATCAAAGTCTATTAGTAATCGTAGAATGGGAAACTGAAAGAAAAGGGACCCATAATTCTGAATTTCGAATAAGAAAAAAAACAAGAACTGATTTTTTTAAAAAAATTGTAAACAAATCCATATCTGACTTGAATTTGTCTGAAGAATATATCTTGGAAACGAAAAATAATAAACCGAAATTGATTTCTAAACTTACTGAAATATTAAAAAGTCTTTTCTTATCAGGAGAAATATATAAAATTGAACATCGGAATGACAAACTGAAAATTGAAATGAGAACAGAGAAACATCATTTCGAAATATTTGAAAGATTAATAACTGAAATATAAAAACTGCTTACAACACCGTGTATAATTAATTGCTTTGGTCGTTGCTTATTTGGAAAATTCCTTCGGAATTTTCTCGCGTTCGTTTTTGTTTACTAAATTAGTTGCTTAAACACGCAACTAACCATACACAATAACGTTAGCCAAAATACTGAGTCGTCCTGAATAAAGGCTACATAATTTTAAACATTATGTACAAAAATGACAAAGTAATTAGACGTTACAGCGAACCTTTCAAATTAAAAAT
>NZ_AUHD01000037.1 GCF_000423005.1 Gelidibacter mesophilus DSM 14095 | reverse complement strand
GCCTACTTACGAAAATCCTCGCGGATTTTCTATTCCGTTTTTATTTACTAAATTAGGTGCTTGAAACACGCCACTAATCATACACAAACACGTTGCCATTAATTATGAAAAAAACATTCGTCTTACTTTTTATACTTCTGATTTCAATTAAATCTTTTGCTTGCAGTTGCGAATGTGATGGAGATTGTTCATTCAGCCAAATTTCAAAAGGTTCTGAATTTGTAGCTTTAGTAAAAGTAATTGAATATTCGAATTTTCTTGACCGAGAGATTTACGATTATGAGGGAAAAATGCCTTTGTCAATGACAGTAGAAGTTATTGAAAAATACATTGGTTCAGAAAAACGAAAAACAATAAAAATTTGGGGAGATAACGGGATGTTATGCCGACCATATATTGCGAACTTTGAAGTCGGAAAATATTATTTAATTTCACCTTCTAAAATTAGCGAAACTTCCGACAATGGAGTAAAAGGCGATTATGACTTTTTTAGTTGCTTTACCGACTATTTAGCTGTAGACTTTGAAAAACAAATAGCATACGGAGAATACTCAAAAAAAGAAAATCAAGTAGCTCTAAAAGATTTTGTGAAAGAAATTAAAAGTTTAAAATTTAAAAACACGGAATGGTTTACAAATAATGAAAATATAAACTTTTTCAAAGCTGATTCAATTACTATTTACAAAATTCTGAATAGAAAAGATGATTTTGTGAAATTGGGCAATAATCGAATAAAAATTGAACAAAACGAGAATAAAGATTATACGAATTTGGAGTTTAAAAGAAATGGAAAACTCAAAATTACTGACACCAATATTGAAAATTGGACAGAGACAGTACATTTAGGAAAATGGAAATGGCAATTTGACAATGAAAAGGGCATATTGAGTTTTTATTTAGATAAAAAGTTATATTCTTCATTTATAGTTGTTTCTCACGAAAGAGATTCTATGCCTTGGAATACAGATGACAAAGTGCAATTTTATGTTCTGAAATTGAAACGAATGAAAAAATAACTAATGCCAACACCGTATATAGCTCATAGCTGGGCAGTTGCTTAATCGAAGTTTCGGCATATTTGCGAAGTCCGCCAAATTTTAAATTTGATGATTTTCAATAAAAAAGATAAATAGTAAAATTTAAAAATTTGGCTTGTGCTCAACCGAAAATAATCGCTAATTCACACGCTACGAGCCATATACAAAACCGTTGGCATTCATTGACCAACGAACTTAAAATCGAAAAATTAAATTATGAATAGAATAAGAATTATTGGTTTAATAATGTTGATAATCGGAATTATTTTGCACTTTTCTTTTGAAAATGATGGAACCGATTTTCTTACTGGCTTTTTAGTTGGTGGTGGAATTGGATTACTAATAACAGGTCAAATTAAATCAAAAAGAAAATCATAATCCCACTTTTAGCTCGTTTACGGAATTGAAAACTGAACTGAAAAGAAAAACCTGAATTGAATACGGAATTTAGCCAGTTGCGGAATAAATCGCAGAACGAATTCACTCAAACTTTTAGAACTGCCAAAAAGATTATGACAAAAAAAATTATTGGATTTGTATTTTTAACTATTGCATCTTTAGTGACAATTTTTATTATTTATAGAATGGCAATAAATCCTAATGCGTTACTTATTTTTAAAACTTTAATTAGCTGAGAACTCGGATTTAAATGGACTTTAGGTGTAATTTTATTTCATTCATTTTTCATTCTGATAATATATCTATTATTTAAATTTGGAATTAAATGGACAAAATTAAATCAGAAAACCAAAATTAATGAAACTGAATTAAGCAAATAAAAAAACAACGAAATGCCAACACCGTGTATAATTAATGGCTAGTTCTCGCCTACTTACGAAAATCCTCGCGGATTTTCTACTTGATTTTTATTTGCTAAATTAGGTGCTTAAACACGCCACTAATCATACACAAGACCGTTGGCATTCATTGAGCAGAACTGTTAAAAATGACAATTATGAGTAATTTAAAACGTTTGACTTTTAGCCAGTTTGAGGAATTGGAAAATGCACAAAAAAACAAAACCTTAATTGTTTGCGGAATTTAGCAAGTTGCGGAATTGATCACTCAATCAGAATTAAAACATAGAATATGAAAAATATCTTTATTTATTACCTGACAATTTTATTGCCACTTGCAATTTTAATTTGGCTGAACAAAACTTACTCAATTAATTCTGCATATTTTATTGGACTTTTAATTTTCTATATTTTAATTTTCAGAACTTATGTAGATGGGAAACGATTATCTGATAAAAACATAATTCCGAAAAAAGATATTTGGAAAATGATAATTCCAGGAAAACACATTGAGTATTTTAAAGAGCTATATCTGAAATAATTAAATCTTGAGAATTTAGCGGAAGTAAAACAACGAAATGCCAACAATGTGTATAAGCAATGGCTTGTTCCCGCCTACTTGGAAAATCCTGCGGATTTTCCAATGTTACGTGAGTGTTTGCAATTGTCCGTGACGAACCACGCCACTGCTCATACACGAAACGTTGGCAACAAGCTGAAAAAAGAACTCAACGAGAAAAAATGAACTCAAGAACAATCGAGAAAAATATTGGAAAACCGACAAAAATCGATTGGAAAAAACCGAAAGCAATTGGAAGTTCATCATTTTATCTAAAGTCTTTTAAAGCAAAAAATAATTCGACGGAATTTATAAAAGAAAACTCTAAATGTAGTTTTGAAAAATATTCAGGTGGAATTCTTTTAAGGTCAAACTTGTCTAATAAAACAAGTGCGTTGACAATAAAAGAATCGGAAATCGAATACATAAAATTAATACGTGGAAAAGAAAGTGTTGAACCTCTGACTTTATCACCAATGTGGATTATGTTGAAATTAGGAGTTTCTAAATTAATTGCAAGATATTTTAGAATTGTACTCGGAGAATATTCAATCGATGAAATGAAATTAAAAATCGAGACCAAAAATCAAATTATGGAATTCACGCAAAACGGATATATATTTGAGAGACAATTGAGTTTCTTTAAAAACCTGAATTACGGAGAAAAATTAATAATTGAAATGAACGAATAAAATAAAAATCGGAACGAGTAAAAGAAAGCCAGTTGCCAACACCGTATATAATTTATTAGAGGTCAGTATCTAAATACATATCTTTATTGTCAGTAAACATATAATATTATGGATATTTTTAAAGGTCAAAATCTTCTAGAGTTCTCTGATC
>NZ_AUHD01000036.1 GCF_000423005.1 Gelidibacter mesophilus DSM 14095 | reverse complement strand
TCGTGCTTACCCAAAGTTATGGTACAAATTTAAGGTCAGTGCCAACCGAAAAGTAAGTGCATAAAAACCGCTACTGCTCATATACAAACACGTTGTGCGCAAGCTAAAAAACCGATGAACAAAATTAAAACCGATATAAAAATTGGACAACGGATTTTTGAAAATGTTCCCGAAATTGTGCGTCCGAACTGGGCAGGATTGGTTTTATCGAGATTTGATAGATATTTAGAAAAAATACCAGTCGAGATTTTAGAACTTTATGACATTATTGAGAAGAAAGAAAAATGGAAACTTGCTCACGACCAATTTACCAAAATAAGAATGTTGAATTTATCGAATGCGGACAAAGATTTTGAATTGTATTTGAGATTGGCTGAAAGAGTTGCGAAAGTCACTTATAATTCATCGGAACAATCAGCACCATTTGACGCAAATAGCGGATTTGCTATTCCAATGTTTGCTTTACAATATTGTGATTTAATTGATGACGAACATTTACATCAAGAAGTGAAATCCACAATTCTGATTTTTCAAAGAAATAAAGGGTTTAAAAATAGCATAACCGCAACGACCGATTTAATAATTTACAAGAAAATCGATGATATTCTTTGGATTGATAGGGACCCAATTGGAGTTAATGACATTGCGCCAAGAGATGAATATCAAGGTTATGTTCCAGAAATATTCCGACTGAAAAAAAACGGAGCTGACAGAATTGAAATTGCGAAAAAGTTATTAGACATTGAAAGAAACCAAATCGGAATATTGGGAACTTTAGATGAGTGTTTAATAATAGCTGACAAAATAATTGAAGCGTAGAAAGCCTGCGCACAACAACGTATATAGCTCATAGCTAATTAGTTACTCAAACAAAGTTAAGGCTTATTTGGAAAGTCGCCAAATTTTTAAATTTGACGATTTCCAATAAAAAAGATAAATAGTAAAATTTAAAAATCTGGCTTGTGCTAAACCGAACATAATCGCTAATTTACACGCTACGAGCCATATACAAGACCGTTGTGCAACATTAAAAAAAACTCACGAAAGAAAGAATGGACTTAAAAAAAACACGAATTGAGGGAATGAAAATCTTCAAAGTAAGTCCTGAAGTAATGAATAATGAAAGTGAGGAAACGAAGAAAATCGTAAAACAAGCCTTAAAAGAAAAACCTCTTAAAATTTGGGAGAGAGAAATTAAGCAACACAAATCAAATCTACTTGCCTCAAACGAAGATGGCGACGTTTTTCAAGCAACAACTTTTGTTCATAAAAAGAAAATATTCGCTGGTGTTGCACCGAATTTAATTCAAGCATATTTCGATATGGCTTATGAACAAATCCAATGGACAGATAAATATGCGGATACATTCCATTATGTAGCATCCGAAAAATTTGACCGAATAAAATTCATAGATACACCAATATTTAACAGATTCATTCAGTATAGAATTAGTTCAATCATATTCTTACATTTATCCGTTGAGGCTTTTATAAACTCAATAATTCCTGACGATTTCATATACTCGAAAACGGAAAAATCAAACTCAAATAAATTCCAAGAACAAATAACAAAACTCAATAAAGAAAATATAGAGCGTTGGATTAGTTTTAAAGAAAAAATTGAAGAAGTCATTCCGGAATTACCAAACACTACTTTTGATATTAAAAAGAATAGTGACATAATTGGTAGAATACTTGAAATTGAAAATATCCGAAACGAAATAATCCATTTGAAAAGTAAAGACACAAATTCAAATATGCACTATAAAAAAGTGTTTGATTTTGTAGCATCAAAAGATTTGAGCAAATACCTGTATTCAGTAAAAAAATTCATAAATATTTTACAATCGGATTTTATAAAGATTGACAAAATACAAGAAGATAATAACATCAAAGAAATATACATTGAAAAGGCTGAACATCTTCACATTGGAGTTTATTTTGAGGTTATTAAACAAAAAGAAAAACGAATTGCGATTTTTATTGACAAATGGAAAGGACTTACCAAAGAAAGTGAATATTTAAAAGTTGTATTATCTTATCTGAAATTAATGGAAGATATGAACTTAATAATGGACTATTTGGTAAGTGAGGAAAAAAATAAATTTAAGATAGAGATATTTAAAAATGATGAACAAATAAAATAACGTTGCACAACAACATATATAATTTATTGCTAGTTCTAGCCTACTTACGAAAATCCTAGCGGATTTTCTTGGTTTGTGTTTTATTTACTAAATTCAGTGCTTGAAACACGCAACAAATCATATATAAAAACGTTGCCACACATTTGAAAAAAACCTATGTTCTTCAATAAAAAGATAAAAACAACACTAACTGAATTTCTAACCGAACTAAAATCGGGAAATGAAAACGTACTGAAAATTCTCGGATTGAGTGAAAGTAGTTTCAGGACAGAATCATATGAACAGATACTTGAGAATCCAGCTGATATAGCATCAGGAGTTATTGGAGTAAAGACAAAATTCAATATAAAAGCCTTTGGTGTATTTAACAACATACTTCTAAAAGAACACGACAACGGAGATTTAAAGCATATTTTTTATACAACTACTCGAGATTACGAAAAAATTGATTCCGTAGCTGAAATAATATATTCTGTATTAGGAACTGGATATTTTGATGCGGAATTACCAACTTCATTTAAAGACAAGCAAAAACTATCAAATCTTACGAAAGGAATTTCCGAATCAACCGATGACGAAATTATGAATCTTTGGATGATAGATAACATAACCATATTATTACAATACAAGAGTAATCCAATGTATGAGTTTTCTCTTTTTGTAACAAAAAACACGGAAAAACAAGTAGATAGAACTTCTCGAAGAAGTGGATATATAACAGAGTTACTTAAAACAGATTTTAGTGCTTTATTTTTAGAACAAGAAAATTCAAGAACTGAAAACGTTGATGATGATAATGGGAATATCAGCTATGTAAGATATTATTACGAATTGAATCCGTCAGAATTTGGTGTTTTTAATACGTTGGAAATTCAACAAGGAGGAAAAGAAAAAGACCATTCATTTCAAAAAGGAACAAACTTAACTTTTACTTCTTCCGAGGACATTTCTTTAGTAAATATGGTCGAGATTTCAGAAAAACTAATCAAAATGTATGGAGCTGATAATGGTGGAACTGAAGAACTCGAAATACACGACTTGGATATGTTAGAAAATAGACAGAATTGGACTGGCAGAAGTTGGGGATTTAATGAAGTACACGGAATATATGATGTTGATAATCCAAATGAACAGCCATCTTATTCAGTTTGGTTAAGTTATGATGAATATGATTCAGGATTTACTTTGACCATATTAAGTTACAATCAACTGAAAGAATATTTTGTAGCAGAATAAAAAACGTGTGGCAACAACGTATATAGCTCATAGCTGGGCAGTTGCTTAAACGAAGTTAAGGCATATTTGGAAAGTCGCCAAATTTTTAAATTTGACGATTTCCAATAAAAAAGATAAATAGTAAAATTTAAAAATCTGGCTCGTGCTCAACCGAAAATTAATCGCTAATTTACACGCTACGAGTCATATACAAAACCGTTGTGCTTCATTATCAGAAAACGCTAACAAAGAATGAAACCCTTACGAAAATTCGCCATATATCCCTTTTTGAAAATACCAATAGA
>NZ_AUHD01000035.1 GCF_000423005.1 Gelidibacter mesophilus DSM 14095 | reverse complement strand
GGTGTTTGTTGTCTGTCGATTGGAGTGTGAAAAAAAACTTTCAAAAAAACTTTCAAAAAACATTGTGGGATTCAAAAAAGGGTTTTATATTTGCACCCGCTTAGCGATTGAGTTCGCCAAGAAAACAAGAAGACAAGTTCATTAACATATTGGATTGACAGCGTAGCGAAGTACTGGAAACGGTGCTTTGCACAAAAAGAGAACAGATCATTATGAGTACCGAGAATTGAATTTCCTTTGGTCGTTGAAAAGTACAGGACTTCGGTCCTAAAAGATTAACGATGAAGAGTTTGATCCTGGCTCAGGATGAACGCTAGCGGCAGGCCTAACACATGCAAGTCGAACGGGATTTGCCAGCTTGCTGGCAATGAGAGTGGCGCACGGGTGAGTAACGCGTATGCAACCTACCTTTCACAGTGGGATAGCCCAGAGAAATTTGGATTAATACCGCATAGTATGCAGTACCAGCATTGGAACTGTATTAAACATTTATGGGTGAGAGATGGGCATGCGTTCTATTAGTTAGTTGGAGTGGTAACGGCACCCCAAGACCGCGATAGATAGGGGCCCTGAGAGGGGGATCCCCCACACTGGTACTGAGACACGGACCAGACTCCTACGGGAGGCAGCAGTGAGGAATATTGGACAATGGGCGCAAGCCTGATCCAGCCATGCCGCGTGCAGGAAGACGGCCCTATGGGTTGTAAACTGCTTTTATACAGGAAGAAACAACTCTACGTGTAGAGTCTTGACGGTACTGTAAGAATAAGGATCGGCTAACTCCGTGCCAGCAGCCGCGGTAATACGGAGGATCCAAGCGTTATCCGGAATCATTGGGTTTAAAGGGTCCGTAGGTGGACGATTAAGTCAGAGGTGAAATCCTGCAGCTCAACTGTAGAATTGCCTTTGATACTGGTTGTCTTGAATCATTGTGAAGTGGTTAGAATATGTGGTGTAGCGGTGAAATGCATAGATATCACATAGAATACCGATTGCGAAGGCAGATCACTAACAATGTATTGACACTGATGGACGAAAGCGTGGGGAGCGAACAGGATTAGATACCCTGGTAGTCCACGCCGTAAACGATGGATACTAGTTGTTCGGGCTTCGGCCTGAGTGACTAAGCGAAAGTGATAAGTATCCCACCTGGGGAGTACGTTCGCAAGAATGAAACTCAAAGGAATTGACGGGGGCCCGCACAAGCGGTGGAGCATGTGGTTTAATTCGATGATACGCGAGGAACCTTACCAGGGCTTAAATGTGGATTGACAGGTCTAGAGACAGACTTTCCTTCGGGCAATCCACAAGGTGCTGCATGGTTGTCGTCAGCTCGTGCCGTGAGGTGTCAGGTTAAGTCCTATAACGAGCGCAACCCCTGTTGTTAGTTGCCAGCGAGTCATGTCGGGAACTCTAGCAAGACTGCCAGTGCAAACTGTGAGGAAGGTGGGGATGACGTCAAATCATCACGGCCCTTACGTCCTGGGCTACACACGTGCTACAATGGTAGGTACAGAGAGCAGCCACTGGGTGACCAGGAGCGAATCTACAAAACCTATCACAGTTCGGATCGGAGTCTGCAACTCGACTCCGTGAAGCTGGAATCGCTAGTAATCGCATATCAGCCATGATGCGGTGAATACGTTCCCGGGCCTTGTACACACCGCCCGTCAAGCCATGGAAGCTGGGAGTACCTGAAGTCCGTCACCGCAAGGAGCGGCCTAGGGTAAAATTGGTAACTAGGGCTAAGTCGTAACAAGGTAGCCGTACCGGAAGGTGCGGCTGGAACACCTCCTTTCTAGAGAAAGACGGCCATGGAAGTGAGAGTATCGGAAAAGGGATGTTTTGTTCTCCCGCTGTTGATTTAATAATATACTATAGTAGAGTCTCATAGCTCAGCTGGTTAGAGCGCTACACTGATAATGTAGAGGTCGGCAGTTCGAGTCTGCCTGAGACTACTAACTACTATGGAAAAGGAAATTCTGGAAGCAGAGGTCCACCCAAGAAGTCGGCACAAGCGACTGCAAACTGCAGACTGTGGACTGCCAAAAGATATTCTGGGGGATTAGCTCAGCTGGCTAGAGCGCCTGCCTTGCACGCAGGAGGTCATCGGTTCGACTCCGATATTCTCCACCAGAGTGCCCACGGAAGTGGGTATCTAAACGTTCATTGACATATTGAAAAAAGATACATAAAAAAATATTATTGTTACGGTTTTCGGACCGTGACAAAGTAACAGGTAGTCGTTCCCGGTTTACGAGCTTGGGGACGGTTGCAAACTCATTAAAAGACAAAATGTACAATAAGCTACATAAGAGCGTATGGGGAATGCCTAGGCTCTCAGAGGCGATGAAGGACGTGATAAGCTGCGAAAAGCTGCGGGGACTGGCACATACAGACCGATCCGCAGATATCCGAATGGGGCAACCCACCATATTGAAGATATGGTATGCCGCAAGGCAAGCAAACCCGGAGAACTGAAACATCTAAGTACCCGGAGGAGAAGAAAACAAAAGTGATTCCGTAAGTAGCGGCGAGCGAACGCGGATTAGCCCAAACCGGCACTGTTACGGCAGTGTCGGGGTTGTAGGACCACGATATTTGAAACACAATGAATTAGAACCCTTTGGAAAGAGGGGCCATAGACGGTGATAGCCCGGTACAAGTAAGGCGTGCGTAGATAGTGGTATCCTGAGTAGTGCGGGGCACGTGAAACCCTGTATGAATTTGGCGGGACCATCCGTTAAGGCTAAATACTCCTGAGAGACCGATAGTGAACCAGTACCGTGAGGGAAAGGTGAAAAGAACCCTGAATAAGGGAGTGAAAGAGAACCTGAAACCATACGCTTACAAGCGGTCGGAGCCCTTTGGGGTGACGGCGTGCCTTTTGCATAATGAGCCTACGAGTTACCGTTGCCAGCGAGGTTAAGTGGTTAAGCCACGGATCCGTAGCGAAAGCGAGTCTGAACAGGGCGCTTTAGTTGGTAGCGGTAGACGCGAAACCGTGTGATCTACCCATGGGCAGGTTGAAGTTTAGGTAACACTAAATGGAGGACCGAACCGGTTGACGTTGAAAAGTCTTCGGATGACCTGTGGGTAGGGGTGAAAGGCCAATCAAACTCGGAAATAGCTCGTACTCCCCGAAATGCATTTAGGTGCAGCGTTGATTTATAGTTCTGTAGAGGTAGAGCTACTGATTGGATGCGGGGGCTTCACCGCCTACCAATTCCTGACAAACTCCGAATGCTACAGAATGTTGATCAGCAGTGAGGGCTTGGGTGCTAAGGTCCAAGTCCGAGAGGGAAAGAACCCAGACCATCAGCTAAGGTCCCCAAATATATGTTAAGTTGAAAGAACGAGGTTGAACTGCCCAGACAGCTAGGATGTTGGCTTGGAAGCAGCCATTCATTTAAAGAGTGCGTAACAGCTCACTAGTCGAGCGGTTCGGCATGGATAATAATCGGGCATAAACATATTACCGAAGCTATGGATTTATAATTTATTTTATAAGTGGTAGGGGAGCATTGTAGTGTCGTCGAAGGTGTTCTGTGAGGGATGCTGGAGAAGCTACAAAAGAAAATGTAGGCATAAGTAACGATAATGCGGGCGAGAAACCCGCACACCGAAAGACTAAGGTTTCCTCAGCTATGCTAATCAGCTGAGGGTTAGTCGGGGCCTAACGCGAACCCGAAAGGGGAAGTGGATGGACAACCAGTTAATATTCTGGTACCTGCTCACGTTAAAAGTGACGGAGGCGTATATTTGGTGCGTGCTGACGGAATAGCACGTTGAAGCGAGCAGCAATGCCGCGATAGTACACTGAGGCTACGGCCAAGGTGATAATCCAGAAAAGCGACTTCCAAGAAAAGCGAGTGAAGCAGCCCGTACCGTAAACCGACACAGGTAGTTGGGATGAGAATTCTAAGGTGCTCGAGAGATTCATGGTTAAGGAACTAGGCAAAATTGACGCGTAACTTCGGGAGAAGCGTCGCCCCCCTCCGGGGGGGCCGCAGTGAAAGAGTCCAGGCGACTGTTTATCAAAAACACAGGGCTCTGCTAAATCGAAAGATGATGTATAGGGCCTGACACCTGCCCGGTGCTGGAAGGTTAAGAGGAGGGTTTAGCTTCGGCGAAGATCTGAATTGAAGCCCCAGTAAACGGCGGCCGTAACTATAACGGTCCTAAGGTAGCGAAATTCCTTGTCGGGTAAGTTCCGACCTGCACGAATGGTGTAACGATCTGGACACTGTCTCAACCATGAGCTCGGTGAAATTGTAGTATCGGTGAAGATGCCGATTACCCGCAGTGGGACGAAAAGACCCCGTGCACCTTTACTATAGCTTAGTATTGGTTTTGGATAAGTAATGTGTAGGATAGGTGGGAGACTTCGATCCTGCGTCGCTAGGCGTAGGTTAGTCATTGTTGAAATACCACCCTTTGCTTGTCTAGAGTCTAACCCTTGAACAAAGGGGACAGTGCTTGGTGGGTAGTTTGACTGGGGTGGTCGCCTCCAAAAGAGTAACGGAGGCTTCTAAAGGTTCCCTCAGCACGCTTGGTAACCGTGCGCAGAGTGCAATGGCATAAGGGAGCTTGACTGAGAGACATACAGGTCGATCAGGTACGAAAGTAGAGCATAGTGATCCGGTGGTTCCGCATGGAAGGGCCATCGCTCAAAGGATAAAAGGTACGCCGGGGATAACAGGCTGATCTCCCCCAAGAGCTCATATCGACGGGGGGGTTTGGCACCTCGATGTCGGCTCGTCACATCCTGGGGCTGGAGAAGGTCCCAAGGGTTGGGCTGTTCGCCCATTAAAGTGGCACGCGAGCTGGGTTCAGAACGTCGTGAGACAGTTCGGTCTCTATCTACTGTGGGCGTTAGAAATTTGAGTGGATCTGACTCTAGTACGAGAGGACCGAGTTGGACGAACCTCTGGTGTACCAGTTGTTCCGCCAGGAGCATTGCTGGGTAGCTACGTTCGGAAGGGATAAGCGCTGAAAGCATATAAGCGCGAAACCCACCACAAGATGAGATTTCTTTAAAGGGCCGTGGAAGATGACCACGTTGATAGGCCATAGGTGTAAGGGCAGTAATGTCGGAGCCGAGTGGTACTAATAGCCCATAGGCTTATTGTACGCCTGTTTTTTAGTAGAGTACAAGTTTTTTATGTACAATGGCAGTCACTGCCCTTTTTTCAATATGTCACGATATTTGTCACAGAGA
>NZ_AUHD01000034.1 GCF_000423005.1 Gelidibacter mesophilus DSM 14095 | reverse complement strand
TTCAGACAGAGGAATACAATATTGTAGCAATCAATACACACAAATACTCAAAAGAAAAAAGATAGATATTAGTATGACAGAAGAAAATCATTGTTACGAAAATGCAATGGCAGAACGTGTAAACGGTATCTTAAAAGATGAATTTTATCTAGACCAAACCTTTGATAACGTAGCGCACGCAAAGCGAGCTGCAAAAAATGCAATTAATTTATACAACGAAATAAGATTACACTTATCTTTAGACTATAAAACACCTAATATGGTATATAAATTATCAGCGTAAATTCAATTTTAACCTGTAGCCATATTTTAGGACGAGACATACGAAAACAGAACTATGAAGAAAATTTTAGGAGCCATTTTAATTACATTTTTAGTAAGTTGTAATTCAAATTCAAAAACGGAAAAACAATTACTTGAAAAGGAAAATGAACTTTTGCAGAGAGAATTAGAACTGACAAAAAAGGAACAAAAATCTGATTCTAAAGAAGTTGAAATAAGTAACCCAAAGGAAATTGAAAAACCGAAAGAAACCGAAAAAACTGCAATAAAATCGGAAGAAAAAGCAAAACCAATTAAAAAACAAACTGGTTATACTTTTGACAATTTTCACATTTCAGAAAATCGAGTTGGAATTTTCTCTAAAGGAATGTCTATTTCTGATGTTTATAACACAATCCCGAAAGCACAAATTAAGAAAAAAGTCGGATATGGAGAATTTGCAGACGACACTTATGACGATTATGAAATTTATGACTCTAACGGAAAAAAAATATTGGTTTTAACGCCAAAACAAAGCGGAAATACAAACTCGAAAATCAATCGAATTTTAATTTTAGACAAAAGATTTAAAACAACAGAAAAGATTGGTTTAAATTCAACTTTTGGAGATTTAGCAAAGTTTTATTCTACCGACAAAATTTCGCCTGATATGGAACATATTGTGATAGATGTTAATCATATTAATGCTTGGTTTTCTATTAAGAAAACCGAACTTCAAGATGGTTGGTGGAATGGAAATGGAATTGACAAATCGAAAATTCCGAGCAAAGCAAAATTTGATGGAATATCAATTTGGTGGAAATAAGTACTGTGGCTAACAACGTGTATAATTAATGGCTGGTTCTCACCTACTTACGAAAGTCCTCGCGGACTTTCTATTCGGTTTTTATTTACTAAATTAAGTGCTTAAACACGCCACTAATCATACACAAAACCGTTGTGCAAAACTTTGAAAATCAAAATGGAGAATATAAATAAAGAAATAATTTTAAAAGCAATTAAAGAATCTGAGACTGTTTTAATAACAACTCATAACAAACTTTGTCTTCCCATAATTAATAGAATTTATAAAAAAATGATAAATGGACTAAAATTTGATGATATTAAAGTATGTGACACATTAATCATTGATGGTCATCATAGATATGTAAGTTCTTTACTAGCAAACATTAAGCTTGACGAAGCCAAATCATCTAAGACAAGTGCAACAATTGAATATGATTGGATGGAAGTTGAATTTGTTGAAGAAGAATGGGATACCGAGGAAAAAATTAAGCGTTTAAATGAATTGGATGCTGAATTCAACAACATATCTATAGAGAAAATAATTGAAATGACAAAATAATTTAATACATTTGTAATATGTTATTGTATTTAGACATAGACGGAGTAATGGTTCCTGCTAACTCTTGGAGAAGACCAATAATATTAGAAGATGGTTTTCCTGAGTTTAGTTCAAAGGCTGTTCGGTCGCTTGATAGAATTATTTCTAATTCAAGTGCGGATATTGTATTGACTACATCTCACAAGCATAAATATACTTTGGAAGAATGGAAAAATATATTCAGACGAAGGAATATCAATGTGAATAAAATAACGAGACTTCCAAAGAACACAAGTCATTTGAACAGAAAGGATGAACTAATTCATTGGTTTAATGCTAAACATTCAAAGGGTAGATTCATTATAATAGATGATGATAAGTCTTTAAATGCATTGCCAGAGTTTTTAAAGGATAAATTAATACAAACAAGTGGCTCTGTTGGATTAACAGATTATTTAGCAGATGAAGCTATAGATAAGATTGAGAAATCGAAATATCAATTAGCGACATAAAAAGCATTGCACAACATTGTATAAAAGCAATAGCGGTTTGGGTAATAACTCGAATCGCTATTTTATTTTAATTAAGTATATTACAATCAGAAAAGTAGTGTGTTTTTATCCGCTACTGCTCTTATACGTAAGCGTTGGCGGTAATTTAAAGAAACATTCGAAATTCAATGGAAAATGTCATAAATGATTTAAAATCTTTATTCGAAGAAGCGAAACAAAAAAGCGAATTCGATTTTGTACTGACTTTAATGAACTATAGAGGAATGGGCACTCATAAACTTATGTCCAATCTTTACGAATGGTTTGACGCAATTGAATTTTACAAGAAACTATATAACTCACACGAGTTAAAGGAAAAAACCCGAATTGCAACATTATTATACTCTACATTCTTTGAAAATAGTGACTTTTATAACATCATTGGAAGTCTTTCCAAAGTAAAACTCGGTTATAAAGGTTCATCTTATCTCTTTTGGAAAACAAATAAATACGAACGACTTTTAGGAATAGGAGAAAAACAAGAAGCACTACTCGAACTATTACACGATGCAGACAAACCAAATATAATCTCATTTTTTAATGATAATCATCATAAGGAAATTAGAAATACTTTTTTCCATTCTGCGTATGCTTTAACAGATGAAGATTATATTATGCACGATTCAGAACCAATTTTCATAGAACGACTTGGAATTTCATCTTTTAATGTTAATGAATTTCTATATCCAAAAGTTGAAAATATAATCGTGTTCTTTGAAACTTTTAGAGAACTATATTTAGAATCTTTCGCAAGCTACAAAACTGACAAAGAAGTAATTGGAAACTTCCCAAACCCTTCGAAGATTACGATATTTGGAG
The DNA here is from genome assembly GCF_000423005.1 of Gelidibacter mesophilus DSM 14095. Taxonomy (GTDB): domain Bacteria; phylum Bacteroidota; class Bacteroidia; order Flavobacteriales; family Flavobacteriaceae; genus Gelidibacter; species Gelidibacter mesophilus. Next base: position 2,558 of record NZ_AUHD01000034.1, on the reverse strand, counting down.
ATGATGACGGTTTGAAAGGTTTTAAGATTAAAAATTCAATCCAATTTTTTGGAAAATGGCACGATTCGGGAATTTGGTATAATGAAGAATATGATATGTATGAAGGTCATAATATTAGATTCAATATGCCAAATGTAGAAACTGTTGAAATTGGAGAGCAACTTACTCGTTACGAAAACAAAGATGACATACATCAAAGCGATGTAGAATTTTACAACTTGGTAGAAAAAATATCTGACCGCAAAGACGCAAATGAAATTGCCAGAGCAACTAATTTATTACTAAAATTCGGAGCTTTAAGACAAAAGAAAATGGAAGATGAAGAGAACGTATTTAAGAAAAGAAGCTATCCGAAATACATAATTCCATTTTATAAAAAAGCAATTCAAATTGGAACAGGCTTATTTGACCCAAAACCAATTCAGGACGAAATAGATAAACTGATTGAACAAAATGCGGAATAAAAAACTACCGCCAACAACGTATATAAAACATAGCTATTACAGGCTTTCCGAGAGGTTTGAGTGTATTTGCAAAGACCGCCAAATTTTTAAATTTAGCTTTTAATAAAATAAAGATAAAAAGAAAATTTAAAAATTCGGCTCGTGTTTAATCCGAAAAGCAAGAGTCCTTTTACACGCTACGTTTCATATACAAAAACGTTGGCATTCATTGAGCAGAACCGTTAAAAACGACAATTATGAGTAATTTAAAAGACATTAAATCGGAAATTGAAAAATATGCGAATGACTCAAATCTGACTGAATTGAACATACAGAATATAAAAAATCCGAATGAACATAAATTCAACATCTGAATTTAACTCGTTTGTGGAATTGAAAACTGAATTGAAAACTAAAACCCGAATTGAATGCGGAATATAGCAGATTGCGGAATTGCTCACTCAATCGGAATTGAAAACTAAAAAGTAGAATATGAAAAACATCTTTATTTATTACTTGACAATTTTAACGCCACTTGCAATTATAATTTGGCTGAACAAAACCGAATCTATAAATTCTACATATTTTGTGGGACTTTTATTTTTCTATTTATTAATTTTTAGAACTTATATAGATGGAAAAAGACTGTCGGACAAAAATGTAATTCCTAAAAAAGATATTTGGAAAATGATAATTCCAGGAAAACACATTGAGTATTTTAAAGAACTATATCTGAAATAATATAAGAACTAAAAATATAGCGGAATAAAAACAACGAAATGCCAACACCGTGTATAATTAATTGCTTGGTTTTAGCCAATTTACGAAAGTCCTCGCGGACCTTTTATCTGTGATTTATTTACTAACTTTAGTGCTTAAAACACGCAACTAATCATACACAAAAACGTTGGCAACTATATAAACGAAAAAAAACTCAAAGAGGAAATGAATAATAAATTTTTAGTTAAAGTTAGTAACATTATTGGAATAATTTCGATAATATTATTGGTGTATTGGGTATTTGTTTTTATATCAATAACAGTATTTGGATTTAAAGTATTTAGAGAAAATATTACTGAAACATTTTATTTGAGTATTGTCGGAATTTTAGCTTTAATGGCTGGTTCTTTAATAATAAATGTAATGTTTAATTTGACAAGAATTGCAGAAAAACATAATCAAGACGACCTAAATATTCCGAAAAAAATGAATAAAAAAATAGGAATAATTTTTGGAATTAGCTTTCCTATAATTTTTATACTTCTATTTGGTGGAGATTATTTAACAACTGAAAAGAAAGAAAAAATGCTCATTTCTTCAGCTAAATCAATTATCGAAAATAATGTAGAAAAATCAGACAGATTATTGAATTACTCTTTCAAAGAAAACTGGATTATTGACACAGAAGAAATACTTGACATTTATTCAAAGACCGATAAACATTTCCCATTTGTTTCAGTAATTGTAAATGATAACATTGACAAATCAAAAGTTTTTTTAGGGTTTAGAAGCTATTATGGAGAATTGAACGACTCAATCCAACCAAAGAAAAAAGACTTTATACTAAAGACTACAAAAGAAGAAAGAGAATATTTAGATAATGTGTTTTTTAAAAATCTTGATAAAGTTAGATTTAGTGCAAGTGACGGAAAATATGAATTATTCTATCCATATTTAAAAAACGGAAAGATAATTGTATTATATTTTTCTGATTACCAAAGATATGGAAAAATAGGAAGTTAAAATTAAAAAATACAGTTGCCAACAAAGAACTGAGGCAAAAAACAAGGCTTTTCTCCATTAAATTTGACAAATGGGTCCTGGCATTGTTGAAGTGGAATAAAGCTCCTTCGTCGTTTTATTTTCAATCCAACAATCAATAATCAGCACCTAAGTTGATGAGTCCGATTAATTAATATTTAACACTGACACATGGGCATCATCGTACGGTAAACCAGATTTCACGATTGCAAAACACTGTTTCAATAACTTATTGGCTACTGCAATAAGCGCCAATTTTTTACTCTTACCCTTGTTTACGATTCGCTCATATATCTCGCGGCACGCTTTGTTGTACTTACAGGCATTGAAAGCACAAAGGAACAACAGGTTACG
>NZ_AUHD01000033.1 GCF_000423005.1 Gelidibacter mesophilus DSM 14095 | reverse complement strand
AGGCAACAGGTAACGGAGCACCAGTTTGGGACGCTGAAAAGGCAATGGGGATTTACCCATACTTTGATGAGGGGGAAACAAAATGTACTCTCCGAGGTAAATCTGATGATGATCTGTTACAACCTCACTCGGCTTATGTCCATTCTTGGACCAGAGGTATTGAAAAACAGGCTGAAAACGCTTGTGCCTGAACTTTCGACCCTATTTGAAGGGATTTTGGACTATATGGATAGCTTTCTTTTATTAGGCGATACAAATCCATATTTTAAAGCCAAAAGAAATTACTACCTTAACCGCTCTCTAAATAGCAATTGATTCATTAATTTTAGTCCGAATTGAGTTGATGCACAGACTCCCGTTGTGCGCAAGCCAATAAAAACAATAGAAACAATCGAAATAATAAGTTTTAAAAATATGGAACCAGAAGAAATATTAAGAATAGAAAAAGAGGTTGTCTTAAAAAGAATTGAGGAAATATCAGAATTGGTTAATGAGGTTAGAGATTCTGCCTCAAGAGGTGCATTAACAAATAACCATCAGGATTCCGTAGAAAGATTAATTGAAATTAACCGTAAATTAAAAGAGTTAATCTAATTCTAAAAATAAGTGAGCTATTATAAGAAAATCATTCTTTCGATATGAATAACTCGATGTCAAAAATAATAAATGAAATTGCGCAGGAATTAGATTGCGGAAATGACTGTTATTACAATTCTAAAACGGACGAAATAATAGCGATACCAAACTTTGCGCAACTTGCGGACGAAGATGAATTTCGTAATGCTTTCGGAGCGGAATTGAAAAAAGTAAAGAAAAACAAAGCGGAACTTATAAAAATCGAGGTTTTAGAAAGTTCTGAGTCTTTTAAGATTATCGAACGTTTTATCGCCCAAATTGCGGACAAACAATTTCAAGCGGAATTGGAAAATATTTTAGAACGGAAAAAACCATTTCAGAATTTTAAAAACAGAATTGACAACTCGGTCTATAGACAAAACTGGTTTGATTTTAAACAAAATGAATTGGAAAAGATAGTAGAAACGCAATTAAACCGAGGAAAAGCCAGCGCACAACACAGTATATAAGCTATGGCTTGGTCAGTCCTTACTTGGAAAATCCTGCGGATTTTCCAAAGCCAGTTTTTATTTGGAGAAATTCGTGCTGAAACACGCCACAGCTCATATACATAAACGTTGCCCACAATACAAAAAAAATCGAGAATGATAAGAAAATTTGGATTTATAACAATGATTTTTGCGACCATTTTGACAAGTTGCAACACCGACAAATCAAAAATGAAGATTGAAAGTCCTAAAATTACAAAAACTGAACAGAAAACTGATACGCTGACAAAACATCTAAAAACTTTCAATCCCGAATTGCCGACAATTGGACTTTTAATGTATAACGGAGTTTTGCAAAGCGAGGTAATCGCAACTTCTGACGTTTTCGCAAAACCAACCGAAGATGGAAAACAGCTTTTTAATGTAATCTCAATTGCCGAAACGGAAAGTCCAATAACAACAGAAGAAGGAATGCATTTCGTGCCTGATTATACGTTTGAGAATTGTCCGAAACTTACAGCTTTATTCGTTCCAAGTGCATATGATATGTACGCACAAGTTCATAATGAAAAAATCGTGAAATTTATCAAAGAGAAAAATAAAGAAACTGATTATGTTGTGAGCAATTGTGCTGGAGCTCAATTAATCGGAAAATCAGGAATTGCGGATGGACATAAAATTGTAACGTGGATTGGTGGCGGAAAAGATTTACAAAAGGAATATCCGAATTTAAAAGTGCAAAATGACAGTTTGATAACTTTTGTTGAAGACGGAAAATTTAGCTCATCGAATGGGAATTTAGCAAGTTATATTTCTGCATTAAGTTTAGTGGAGAAAATGACCAGTTTAGAACATAGAAAATTTGTAGAAAGTTATTTATATCTCGACCGACTTCAAAACTGGAAGGAATAAGTACTATGGGCAACACCGTGTATAATTAATGGCTAGTTCTCGCCTACTTACGAAAATCCTCGCGGATTTTCTATTCGGTTTTTATTTACTAAATTATGTGCTTAAACACGCCACTAATCATACACAATCACGTTAGCAAACATATGACCAGACCAACAAAAATACTTCTACCATTCATATTTTTATTGCTAATAATAAGTTGTGCAGACAAAAAATCTGAAAAACAAACTTCTGAATTTGACAAAGTTTTAGGAATTGAAAACGTTGCTACTTTAAACTTTCTCGTTTCCGATTTTGAAAATGATTTTCTAAAAAGACAATATCCGAATTTGGATACTGAAAATGCCTATCGACAGTTTTTAACCGAATTACGTGATGAAAAAAACGAAAATTTGAAAAGCATATCCGAAAAGGCAAGGAATAAATTTAAAGCAAGTGATTTACGGCTTGAAATGTATGAATATCCAGATTCTGTTTGGATTTTAAAGAATAGCACTTTTGACAAAATAGAATCAGATTCTTTAAACTTTATAAAAAGTCCATTTCCTTATGTTAAATCGAGGTATAAATACACAAATCTGGACGGAACAATTGAATATTTTTATTCCAGAAGTTCAGGAGAAAAGATATCCGAAGTTGATTATGATTCTATTATAAACCGAGAAATGAACTCACCGAGTTTTAATTATATTGGAAAATATTTACAAGCGTTGGAATCAATAAAAGATAAAGGCGAATTTCACAAAGAATTCTATGAGACAAAGAAAAGTGCTGGATTTCTGTTCCCTGAATCGACTGCGAGAGTTATGCTGAATTACGATATTGATTTAAACGATGAATTGAATAGGAAAATAATCGTGCTTGAATTAGCATATTGAAATTAATAAAATACGTTTGCTAACACCGTGTATAATTAATGGCTAGTTCTAGCCTACTTACGAAAATCCTCGCGGATTTTCTATTCAGTTTTTATTTGCTAAATTAGGTGCTTAAACACGCCACTAATCATACACAAAACCGTTGTGTGCAATATAAAAAAACAAAAATGACTATGAAAAAAACAAAAAAGACATTAAACTGGTTTTTAGGAGGAGTAAGCTTAACCTATATTCTGATATTAATATTTCCATCATTTCTTTTTGCCAATAATTTAGAATATAAGAATTTTACTGTACATTATCATTCTAACGAAATTAATTTAGAGCAATTAAAATCCGTTTTAGACAATTCAGAAAATTTATTAAAAAGCTCTGAATTATTTAACCCAGAAATAAATCAAGATATCTTTCTTTGTAACAATTTCAATGAATTTACATTTTTCGCACTGTTTTCAAGAAAAGCATTTGCCGTTAATTATCCACTTACACAAAATATCTTTCTTTCTAAATCTTCCATTTCGAAAAACTCGATTTCAAGAAATGACAAAGAAAATAATGAAAGAACATTAAGTGGAGTTATTGCTCACGAAACCACTCATTCTCTTTTGGAAAATAAATTAGGTACTTTAAAATATAAATTACTTCCAAATTGGAAAAATGAAGGATATTGTGATTTTGTTGCAAACGAAAGTTCTTTTGACGAACAAAAAGGGCTACAGGATATTTGTAGTGACAAAGACAATTCAAATAATCCGTCTTTTAAATATTTCGAATACAAAACAATAACAAAATACTTATTTGATGAACGAAAAATCTCAATAGATAAATTCTTGAATAATGATTTTGAATTAGAAGAAATTAAACTAAATCTGAAGAGAAAATACTGCACACAACACCGCATATAAGCTATGGCTTGGTCAGTCCTCACTTGGAAAATCCTACGGATTTTCCAAAGCCAGTTTTTATTTGGAGAGGTTCGTGCTGAAACACGCCACAGCTCATATGCATAAACGTTGGCAACAATTGAAAAAAAACCACATTGAATGAATAATAAGTTTTTCGATAGTAAAGAATTTTCAGAAATAAAGATTTTTCAAATCGAAAGAACTCATCACGAATTTAATAACCTTGGAAATGCCGAACAAATAATAAATTTTATTGTAGATAAGCATCGAGAATTAGTCGATGACACCAAATCAATAGGGAAAAAAATACCAAAAATAAGTCAAGATGGAGTTGATTATTATTCCTATGTGTATAATGAAACTTTAAAAGACTCGTATTGGAAAAACTATTTGCCTTCTTCAATAGCAAAAAATCATAGTTTTGATGTTCTCAGAATTTCATTTGCTCTTTTCGCTTCAATTAAAGGCGATATATTCGCTATTGTAGGCGGTGGTGGAATTAGAGTTATAACCAGATACCTAAATCATCGTTTCGGATTGGAATTTTATGAATATTTGACTATTCCCCAAGAAGATATTGTTATATCTCTTACCGCAAGAGGTATTTCTGGAACTCTAACTCAACAAAGTGGAATTTACAGAAATGGAAAAACATTACTGGATTCATTAAAATTTACAGAGATTCCTACAAAAATAAACTTAGAATTAAGGGAAGATTTAAAGAATAGCGCGTTCAGTTTTATAAATTTCAGTAATGATACGATTTATGTCGAAATTGGTTCTTACTTCTATATAAAGCATAGTATAGACTTTAAATCTTTGCATTTACTCTTCATAGAAATAAATGAAATCCAAAGAAAACATAAGCCGACTTCAATTTCTACTTTTTCCAAAGTAAAAGACAAAACAACTACGGAAGACGAATTCAAGAAGATTCTTTTAAGTGAGCTGAGAGATGATATGTTTAACAAATTTGGTCCTGCTCGTTCATCAACTCCTTATAAGTTTGATATAGACTTTATTCATCCATCAAAAATTCAAGAATTTTACGAGTGTAATCGTTTCGAATTAAAAGCGAAAGGAAGACAAAAACCGTTTTTTGAAACTTCCAATAGAAATGAACTTTATACTCAATGTTTAAATTATATGTTTAACAATTTGGATAACCCAAATGACCAAAGAGAGTTTAGCACATTTTTATTAGGTGTTAGAGTTTATGGATTTAAGGATAAAGAAAAAAAATGGAAAACGCACGCAATGTTTTTGCATCATATAACGTGTGAAATTAAGTATCAAGGAAAACCAGTTTTTCTTATTGATAGTAATTGGTATCAAGTAAAAGATGATTTTATTACCAGTATTAACGATAGATGTATAAATCAAATAAATAAAAACATTCTCAAAGAAGACCTTATAAACATTCCTTGGGATTCAAGTATTAGTGACGAAGGCGATTATAATTTAAAATATAAAGGTTTAAAACATTACCACGTTTTTGATAAAATGCTTCCTGATAATATTGAATTTTGCGACATAATGTTTGAGGACAAAAACTCAATTTATTTAATTCACGTTAAAGATGGTTTTGACGCCAAAATTAGAGACGTTGCAAATCAAATTACAATTTCAGCAAATAGATTTTGGAATGATTTTAATTCAGGTAGTTCTGGCTATCTTGCTTCGATTGTAGATACCTATAATAACAGAAATCCGATAAAAATTGATAAGGACAATTTCTTGAAAAAATTTCATCAGAACAAAGAGATTATTTATGTTATGGCTTATAAATCAAAAAAAGGTAAGCTCAACTTGGAAGATAGAATTAGAAAAAGTAAATCCAATATTGCCAAATACTCACTAATTCAATGTGTCCAAGATATGTCTCCACTTTATCAAATTAAAATATTTGACATAGCAGATGTGTAAAACAACTGTTGCCAACACCGTATAAAATTAATGGCTAGTCCTAGCCTACTTACGAAAATCCTCGCGGATTTTCTATCTGGTGTTTATTTGCTAAATTAGGTGCTTAAACACGCCACTAATCTTATACAAAACCGTTGGCATTCATTGAGCAGAACCGTTAAAAATGAGACTTATGAGTAATTTAAAAGACATTAAATCGGAAATTGAAAAATATGCGAATGACTCAAATCTGACTGAATTACAAATTGTTGCGAAACTCGAAAAACACTACTTTGACAAAAAA
>NZ_AUHD01000032.1 GCF_000423005.1 Gelidibacter mesophilus DSM 14095 | reverse complement strand
TGTTCTTGTACCCGTAGAGATAGAGCTTGAGCATATCCGTCGAATGGTAGGGAGGCCTTCCCTCTGAATTGAGCACGTCCCTGAAGCCCAGTTCCTCCATTGGGAGGATATCCACGAACATATCAACGGTACGCGCCCATGAATCATGACCTACGCATGACTCAAAGTCCATCATTATCAATTGATCCCTGTTAAAACCTGTTATAAAATCCATAACATTAAGATAACCAATATCTTAAAGTGATCTGGGCAATGCGTTAAAAGGAAATCAACAAAGTTATTAAGAAAGGGAGGTTATTGCGCAGTCTGACGTTTAGTATAAGCGCAGTAGCGGAATTTTACGTACCGCTTTTCGGTTTGTAACTGATCATAAATTTATAAAATTACTTTTGGTTAAGTACTAACTCCGCTATTGCGTTTATACATTGTTGGCAACTGGCTTCATTCAGTTTTCAATGTAAGGCAAAATATATTTTTCTAAAATCAATTCAGGTTGTTGTGTTTTTCCGTTTCTATAATTTCCAGATGTTATTACAACGACCATTTCTAATTTGGGAAGCACAAAAATATATTGTCCGCCAGCACCTCTGGCCTCGTTTGATTTTATAGAAGTTCCTTTAAAATTGTATTTGTAGTGCCACCATAAATATCCGTATCCATTCTTATCGACTGTATTTTCTAAAACACGATAATTTTTAAACGAGTTGTTCACCCAATTTTCTGACAAAATTTGCTTTCCATTTGACTTTCCCTTGTTAAGATATAATTCTCCGAATTTCATCATATCTCTTGGTGTTAAATACATTCCGCCACCAAAATATGGACGACCAGTCATATCGGTTTGGATAATGTAATTTGAAATTCCCAATTTTTGAAATAAGTTTTTGTCCATAAACAACTCCAATGGTTCAGAAACAGTAGAGTCCATTGCAACCCCAAGAAGATATGGGTTGGCAGAACCATAGTTGGCGTGTGTGTTCGGCTCATTAATCATTGGTGTTTGTAAAATAGTTTTTGTCCAGTCTTGGGTAGGTTGATAATTATCTTCTGATGCCAAAGATTTTCGTTTAATCCCAAAATCGACAGCATCCAAGCCCGAACTCATAGTTAACAGACTTTTTATGTCTATTTTACTTTTTAAGCTGTCTTTGTAGATTTGGTATTCTTTAGGCAAGAAATCAAAAATGGATTGGTCAACATTGTTAAATAATGATTTGTCTTTTGCAATACCAACGATGGCAGACGATATAATTTTTGACGCTGAACGCATATCGTGAGGGATTTTTGAGTTGTAACCATCGAAATAATTTTCATATATAGTTTTCCCTTTTTTTGAAATTATAACTGAATGTGTATTTGGTAATGAATCATTTGAAATAAGATTTTCCATTTCGGTAAGTTCTAAAATAGATGTTTTATTATCTGTTTTAAAGCCACCAATTTCCCAATCAGTTTTAGACTCTTTCAAATCTAATTGCGTAAGTAAATGCTCTTCTAATAAGATACTTAATTGAATTTCGTTTTGAAGTAATTTCCCTTTGAATTGTAATCCAGTTTTGAAATCAACAAATGATATAATGTCATTTTCCTTTTGGAAATTAGTACACCAAGTTCCGGTAAATCGGTCATCGGCGAGTATAGGATATGCTTGATAATCGTCATCCAGACCGTTTTCTACACTTAAATAAAAGTTTTGAGATTTAAGCTCGTCCACCATCAATATATTCCAAGTTCCTATAAAAGAATTAGTTGCTGATTTTGTTAGTTTTATGTGATATAATAATAAACCAGATTTGATAAACCCATTAATTTCGTTACCATTTTTCGATAAATCTCCAATGAATGATAAATTTTCACTAATTGGTATTTTTATATATCGTTCTGTATTTATTTTGAATGGTTGATTAATTATGCTTTTGTTATTAGAAATTTTAAAAACAGCATTTTCAGATTGTAAATCTTCAATTGATACTGTAAAATTGAATGTTTTGGAATTTTCTATTTTTCCTTCCCAATTGCTTGTGTAATCAGCCATATTTTGACCGAAAATACTGAATGTAAGAAGTGTAAAAAAGAAAGTTGTGATACTTTGAAGTCTCATTTTTGATTGATTTTTGAAGAAGTAGCAAAGATGAACTTAATTAAATCCCCAAAATTGTATATAATTAGCATATTGAAATTTTCTTCAAGAATTTTGAAGGTGTCGTTCTGTAAACTTGTTTGAAGTTTTTGATAAAGTGGCTTTGGTCGTAAAAACCACATTTATAACAAACTTCAGTCATTGATAATTGGTTTAAAGCAATGAGATTAAAAGCCTGATTTACCTTTATTATTCTTATATAGTTACCTAAACTCGTTCCGAAATGTTTATTAAATTCTCTTGATAAATGGACTGGGTGTATTCCTAAAATCGAGCTTAAATTTTTCAAAGAGTAGTCAATCTGTTCTTCAAAGAGTAGTTCTTGTAATTTTTTTATCCAATTAGGTTTTTTTGAACTTCGCTCTTTAGTTTCCTTTATAGTACTGAATATTTCAAGCAAGAATGTCTCTATGCTTAAATTTGAGTATTGGTCGTTTACTTTAGATTCAATGAACAATTTGTTCATAATATTTTTAATTAGAGGATTCTTTAAGTTGATACTTCCTTCAAAGTCTGTGGTTTGAATATCAAAATTTGACAACCAATTCTCATTCATTTCAATGTGAAATCCTCTTGTAAATTCGGGTGGTTTTATATTGAAATGTGCCTCTTGCCAGTTATGAAATAATAAACTTCCAGGTTCTAAATAGTAAGATTCCTTTTTGTTCGATTCAAATAATTTTCCTTGAAGCAAGTAAGTAAAATATGGATTTTCGTGATGATGCCAATCAACTTTAGAGTGAGTATATTCTGTATCTGTGATTACAATGTTTTCAAAAGCTAATGTTTGGTAATGTGTTCCGTAAAATTCTCCTGTTTTTAATTTGTTCACGATTTTCTTTTTAGCTTGTTGCCAACGTGTTTGTATATGATGAGTAGCGGGCAAATAAGCGAGAATTATTCCGCTAAACACAAGCCAAATTTTTGTTTTTGAGCTTTTATCTTTTTGTTCTAAAGTGATTAAAACAAAAATTGGCGACAAACCAAATATACCAAAATTTTCGATTTAGAGCCAAACCCCGCTATTCATTATATACGGTGTTGTACACTGGCTTTTAATGTATTCTTATAATCTTAGAACCTAAATCTTCCATTAAATAAACACGATCAAAACTGGTGTTTATTGAATAGTCAACATTTCTATCAAGAACGTAAGATGTGGAAGATGTTGTATCTAATAAAAGTAATAACCAATATTCTTTTAATTTATTTTCGCCTTTTTTGTATTTTTCTATTTTAATCTCTTTCTTTTTAACTCTTTTAATCAGTAGTTCTTTAGGTAAATATTCTGGAGGGGAATAATTTTCTTCATATTCAAAAACGAGCAAAGAATGTGACATAATTCTCAATTGAGTTAAAAAGGGAGGCGTTTGATATTCTTTACCCAAATATTTCTTGTAAACAGTGTTGACAATTATGTCAGCAATATTTTTTTTTTGATCTTGTCTGAAATTGAAGTTTTTCTGAATGGAAATATAAATTAGAATATTTAATTCAGGATACGTTTCGCGAAAAATATTTTCAGTATAATCGATTAAAGATTTTATTTTTAAAACATTTTTAGATTTAGAATTAATAATACGAGTATGTTCCAATCCCTTCAAAACTTCGTTATGCTCTATTATAAAATCTGGACTTGGAGGAAATCCTTTACCTATTATTTTAATCGATTCATCAATATCTTTTGAAAATTTTGCTACTTGACAAACTTCTAATATTTCTTTTTGAGGTAGTTTGTTTTTATCCAGAATAGGATTGATAAGATCTTCTAATTCCTCTGACTTCTTTTTAAAGTCAGAAACGAGCTTTTTTAAATCTTCTTGGTTAATATTCATTTTTTTGAAGCTTGTGTACAACGTGTTTGTATATGGTTTGTTGCGTGTTTTAAGCACCTAATTTAGCAAATACAAACCGAATAGAAAATCCGCGAGGATTTTCGTAAGTAAGCTAGAACTAGCAATAAATTATATACGGTGTTGGCAACTGTGTTTTATTTTAATCCATTCAAAAATTCCATACACTCTTTACTTATTTTTCTGTCTTCATTGTTGTCATTAAAAAGCTCTTCCATAAAGTATTGTAACTTTTCTCCAATTTCGCCTGTACTGTTTTTATCGTATTCTTTTATGCAAGCTGCAAATAACAAAGAAGTTCTTTCGTTTTTATTATTCCAATTATTCGCATAAGTTACGTAGTCAGGTGTTCCAATATATTTATTTATTAATTGCTCAAATTTGTATCCGTAATCCATAATATTATTTTACTGTTAGTATATAAGGTGTTTTTAAATTTCCAATCCAATTCTTGTCAAATAAATTCAGTACTTCGTTTCTGTTCTTTGCAATTATTGTGTCTTTATGCGTGTAAATTTTCAAATCCGTAAATGGTAAATCATCTTTTAATCCGCCAATTGTCATTCCGCATTGAAATTCTTGTCCAGATTCCACTTTGAATTGAAGTCGATTATTTTCGTCTGCAATATATGTTGTTGTCAATCCTGGGTAAAAGTCATTAGTCAATTTTGCATCAACTATGATTTCAGTTCCGCTGTCGTTTTTTATTAAAACAGGATAAGTCGGGTCGCAAGATTGAATTAAAATTCCAATCAAAAATATAATTCCTATGTTCAGTTTTTTTCGCATTCTCGGTTTTCTGACATTGTTGCCAACGGTTTTGTGTATGATTAGTGGCGTGTTTAAGCACCTAATTTAGCAAATAAAAACCGAATAGAAAATCCGCGAGGATTTTCGTAAGTAGGCTGAAACTAGCCATTAATTATACACGTTGTTGGCAGTAGTTTTTTGTTTTTTATTCGCAATCACACTTATAGTCAAATATATATTTATGAAATCTCTCTCCGAAAGATTTATCTAAATCATTTAAACCAACATAGAATGCGTTCCAATTTTCAGTTGGTATTCCACAAAAAATATATTTCTTATTTGTAGAAAACAATTCATCATTTTTGATTTCAGCAATTACAATTATTTTGTTTTCAATTGAATATGCTTCTACTTTATTTAACCAATCAGAACTTATTAATTGAATAGGAAACACACTATTTTTATATGTTCCTTTTTTGACTACATAATCAATCAAATCATTACATTTTACATCTTGTCCAAAAGAATTTAATGAAATTAACGATAAAACAAAAAAAGTAAAAATTTTATGATTGAGCATTTTTTTTGGTTTAATGTTATTAAGCTTTGATTAAATATATTATTTCGTCTAATAAAATTTCAAATTCGGCTATTTCATCTGAAAAAGTAACATAGCTACTTTTTTTTATAAAATAAGCTTGTCTCTTTTTTATTTTAGATATTGATTTTTTTATTTTTTTACATTCTCTTTTTAAACTATCACACTTCTCGTCATTGAGAAGTTTTTCTATTTCAGCTATTTTTATTTTCTGTTCCGAAATTTTGTTTTTCAGAGTGAATGATTGTTGTAATTCAAAGTCAATCATATTCATTTTTTTGACTGAAGACAAGACATATGACCTATTTTCGAAATAGTCATTTGAGTATTCCAGTTTTAGAAATTTAGTTTTAATTCTACTTATTTCCTGTCTGTATAAATTACATTTTTTTCCAAGTAAAGATTTACAATTAGTAGGACTTAATTCAGTTTCGAGATAGGGAATCACAATTTTATAATCAGTCGCAATTTTTTTGATTCCGTTCTGCATTTCAATCATATCATCTAAATTGTATGTTGGTGGTGCAATTCTTCTTTCGGAATATGATAATTCGCCAAAAATTTTTTGTGAGCTGACACTATTAAAAGTCAGAATTGTTAAAATAAATAATATGTTTTTCATCGTTTTCTTAAATTACTGCCAACGTGTTTGTATATGAGCAGTAGCGGTTTTTATGCACTTACTTTTCGGTTGGCACTGACCTTAAATTTGTACCATAACTTTGGGTAAGCACGAAACCCGCTATTGCTTATATACGGTGTTGCCCACAGTTGTTTTCCGCTGTTTGTTCTTTTTTCGGATGATAAAAATTGACAATGAAATTATAATTAAATAACCTATTATTAATAAAGTTAATAGATATGATTTATTCCTCTGCATAACAACATAATCGGCAATTCCTGATTTCCAATAAATCCATTCATCTGATAATCCAGATGCAATATCATAATTTCCTGTTTCTAAAATTATAATTCCATTTTTTGATTTAAGGTCGATTCTTG
>NZ_AUHD01000031.1 GCF_000423005.1 Gelidibacter mesophilus DSM 14095 | reverse complement strand
TTTGTCGACCATATAAGCCGGGAAGCCAATGTTACAACGGATAAATGGAGAGGTTACAGGCCCATTGCAAAAGCCTACAACATCAAACAAATAGAAAGTAACAAGGGATTAAATTTTAAAGCGCTCCATACAATGATACACCAGGTCAAATCTTGGATAAGAACAACCTATTCCTGGGTAAGTCCTGACAATCTAAACAGGTATTTTAATGAGTTTTGTTTTAGAATAAACCGCTCACAGAGCAAAGCCACAATATTCAACAATCTTATTGTGAAAATGGTGCAAAGAGACAAAATATATCAGACAGAATTAATAAGCAACTAACTACTGACCTCTATAATTTATTGCTAGTTCTAGCCTACTTACGAAAATCCTCGCGGATTTTCTATTCGGTTTTTATTTGCTAAATTATGTGCTAAACCACGCAACAAACCATATACAAACACGTTGGCGTGCATTTGAGAAACATCGATAAAATGATTAAAAACAGTAAAATATCGAGTAACATAAATCAATGGAATATTGAATATGACCAAAACGGATTTGTGTCTGATGAAAATTGGTTGGTTACTGCCGAAAAAACAGAAGATATTTTACAATTAAGTCATATTTATCAAGAAGGACCGATTTTAGATGTTGGATTTTATAGAGAGAATTATAAAATATATGTCATCTATGACAATGATTGGGATAAACCAAAAGAAGTATTTGAATCTCAAAAAACCGAATTTATAGAAGATAAACTCTATGAATTGATTGACAAATATGCAAATGCTTGAATTATGAGTAGGTCTAAAAAGAAAACAAAAATTCACGGAATTACAACAGCAACGTCTGAAAAGGAAAATAAACAAGACGCAAACAGAAAATTTCGGAGAATTATTAAACAAAAAGTTAAGACAGAAAAAACTGAATTACCAGAATTGCGTGAAGTTTTGAATGTTTGGAGTTTTGACAAAGACGGAAAGAGATATAATCCTGAAATGACTGAAAAAGAATTACGGAAATAAAAAACGACACGCCAACAACGTATATAATTTATTGCTAGTTCTAGCCTACTTACGAAAATCCTCGCGGATTTTCTATTCGGTTTTTATTTGCTAAATTATGTGCTTAAACACGCAACAAACCATATACAAACACGTTACCTGCAAGCTAAAAAAACAACCAGAATTCAAAACAAACAACCGATAAATGAAAAATCTATTTTTAATCATCATTCTTTCAACAATAACATTTTCGTGTAAACAAAAAAAAGAAACCCAAAAAACAAGCGAAAAAAATAATACTGCTATAAATGACACATTGACTAATAACTTGCAATTAGCTTTTGATAAAGATGCGATTATTGGATTTTCAGTATCTGTAGTGGACGAAAATGGATTGATTTATGACAAAGGATTTGGATTTACAGATATTGAGCAAAATAAACCTTACACATCAAGTACAATTCAAAACATAGCTTCAATATCCAAAACACTAATAGGAATTTCCTTATTTAAAGCACAAGAGTTAGGTAAATTAAATATTAATGACCCAATCAACAAATATTTGCCTTTCAAAATTATTAACCCAAATTATCCTGAAAATCCAATTTTAATTAAACATCTGGCTTATCACACATCTTCAATTATTGACCTTGACAAAATTTACGCAAAATCGTATGTTTTAAAAAAATCTGAACACGAAGAAAACGAAGGTGTATTTGATTATTTTAATAAACCTGAAACAAAAATTTCATTGGTAGAATTTATTCAAAATAGCTTGACTGAAAATGGAAAATGGTACACTAAAGAAACATTTTCCAACACAAAACCGGGAGAAAAAAGGGAATATTCAAATATAGCTGCTGCTCTTTGTGCACAGATAATAGAATCTGCAACTGGACAGAATTATCAGTCATTTACAAAAGACTACATATTAAACCCTTTAAAAATGTCATCCTCTGGTTGGTCGTCAAAAGGTATCGACACCACAAAACGTTCTAAATTGTTTGCGAATAAAGAAATGATGATAGCCGATTATTCGCTAATTACTTACGCTGATGGCGGATTTATTACATCAAGTAAAGATTTAGGATTATTCTTATCTGAATTAATTAAAGGTTACAAAGGCAAAGGAACTTTGTTACACCAAGAAAGTTACAAAAAATTATTTGAAAAACAGAAATTTACCAATACAGAAACGGATGAAGAATTTGGAGTTTTTATAGAATTTAGAGATGAATTTTTAAGTATTAAAGATGATATGGTTGGTCATAATGGTTCTGACCCAGGAGTCTTTACGGCTATGTATTTTAATCTTAAAACTGGAATTGGGAAATTAGTATTGGTAAACACAGATACAGATTTTACTGATAACGTATGGCCCGAAATAAAGGATATATGGAAATCATTATCTGAATATGAAAATTTAATGAACATGGAAAAAGCCAGCAGGTAACACCGTATATAATTTATTGCTGGCTTCTTGCCTACTTACGAAAGTCCTCGCGGACTTTCTTGGTCGGTAAATATTTACTAAATTTAGTGCTTAAAACACGCAACAAACCATATACAAACACGTTGCCCACAATATGAAAAAAACGTTATCAATAATAATAATCGTACTGACGATTGGGATTGCCAAAGCTGAAAGTATATTTACAGCTCAATATCCTGATAAGATTATTTACAATGGAAAAGAGTTCGATTTAAACTCAAATCCATTAGAACCATATTTCGAGAAAAATCCTGAAAATCGACCAGAAATGGTATCGACAGCACTTTGGCGTGGATATGTTGGTCATTTTGAGATAATCGAAAACGAATTATATCTAACTGATATGAAAAGACCAGTTGGTTATAGAGATGACGATGGAAATTTTCAAGAAAAATGGGTTTCAATCTACAGAATGTATTTTCCAAGACAGGAAAAAGTAAAAATCGATTGGTTTACTGGAATTCTGATTTTACCACACGGAAAAATGGTGCAATATGTTCATCAAGGTTACGCATCAACGTATAGTAAATACTGGCTTCTCGAAATTGAAAACGGGAAATTTATTGAGGCTCGAAAATATAATAATAAAGAATTTGTAAAGTTTAAAAAACGTCAATTTGAGGTGTTTGAAAAAACAGAAGAATATAAAAAACTGTATGCGGAATTAAAAGAAAACGATGAATACAACGATGATGAATTTATTAAATCTTTTATTTCCGATTTTGTAATAAACTATACGACAAAATTTCTGACTGAATAAAATACTGTGGGCAACACCGTGTATAATTAATGGCTTGGTTCTCGCCTACTTACGAAAATCCTTGCGGATTTTCTATTCAGTTTTTATTTGCTAAATTAGGTGCTTAAACACGCCACTAATCATACACAAAACCGTTGGCAAACATATAAAAAATCAATACACAAATAAGCCTTATATGAACAAAAGTAAATTATCAACAACAATTTTAATTTGTGTAGGACTACTTATATTAATTTTGATTTTCGGAAAAGTACTTGGTTCAAATTGGCAATATCTGACCCAATGGCTATACCCAAACGAAACAGATAAAAATGCTAAAACTCTACAATTAATTTTTAGCATAGCGGGAGGTATAGTTATTATTGCTGGTTTATATATTTCATATAAAAGAGTAGCTTCAACAGAGGAAAGTGTTAGAATTCAACAAAAAACTTTAATTGGTCAAAATAAAATAATTGAAAACCAAACAACAGAAATAGAGCTATCTAGAAAGTCTCAAATTAATGAACAATTTAAAATCGCTGTTGAACATCTAGGCAATAATAATCAAGCGGTTGTGATTGGTGGTTTTATAGAATTAGTTTTTATCGCTGAAGAAGACCCTGAAAAATACGCAGAAATTGTACACAAATTATTCTGTAGTTTTTTAAGAGCCGAAGCTTCTAAAGAGAAAGAAATCGTAAATATTGATTATTATTTAGTAGATAATATTATTAGCTTTTTATTTGATTCAAATGTTTTTGACAATAAAATAAGCGATTTAAGCAATCTAAATTTTAGAGATTGCAAATTCGAAAATAAAAATTTTAATAATGTGAATTTTTCAGGCTGTTTTATGCCTTTAAAAATTATTAATTCCTCATTTGAAAATTGCTCTTTTAATCACACTAAATTCATTAATCCTAATGTGAAATTAAGGTTTATAAAAGCTTTTGAGAAAGAAAGCAAAGAAGCAGACAAGATGGGCTTAATTAAAAACACTACTTTCAAAAACTGTACAGGTCACCCAATATATTTTTATTTCTACGAATTAAGA
Source organism: Gelidibacter mesophilus DSM 14095 (assembly GCF_000423005.1). Taxonomy (GTDB): domain Bacteria; phylum Bacteroidota; class Bacteroidia; order Flavobacteriales; family Flavobacteriaceae; genus Gelidibacter; species Gelidibacter mesophilus. Next base: position 2,530 of record NZ_AUHD01000031.1, on the reverse strand, counting down.
GATGTAAGATTCATAGAATGTGAAAACCTATATATAAATTCATTTTCAAATTGCTTTCTACACAAAATCACAGGAAGTGTTATTTATCCAGGTTCAAAACATTTTTTCTCTGAATTTATTTCAGTTGAATTTCCAAAAGAAGCAAAGCATATTAGCTTTTTCTGTTGTGATTTTCAGAGTATTGACATTTCAAAATCAAAAATGGAAAGATGTGAAATCTCTTATTGCAAATTTTTCAACATTATAACCGAACTAAATCAAAATACTCTTGAATTTAAGAATAACAGAATTATTGAACTTCGGTCTGAACCAAAAACATATTATCGAATATCTTTTGTACCTGTAAGAGAGTTTTTAAACATTTCAAATGAATTTTCAATAGAGGAACACGATTTCTTCAAGTTCTCTTCTGGAAAAATTTATGTTGGAAATACAAGTGAAGAATATATAAATCAAATAATTAATGGTTATAATTCACTACTCAAAGAATTGGGAATTGAGATAGTTAAATAAAATACGTTTGCCAACACCGTGTATAATTCATTGCTAGTTCTGGCTTACTTACGAAAGTCCTCGCGGACTTTCTATCTGTGATTTATTTGCTAACTTTAGTGCTTAAACACGCAACGAAATCATACACAAAACCGTTGTGTGTAATTAACCAATCAGACCGAAAATGTTGCAATTCAACAAAAATCTTAACAAAGGAAAAACTCAACTGATTGGTCGATTTAAGTTACCATTTTCGTTAAATGGAGCATTAGAAAACAACCCGAAATGGGTAGATGAAAAAGAAACTGAAAAAGTAGAGAATTTAATTGGACATTTATTCACTAATTATCTTCGAGAAGTTGAAAAAAGAAAAGTCTTATACTTCTCGCCTAACAAAAAAGACGACCATAAAAATCCCGATTTATTAATTCATTTAGATGGAAAAATTAACGGAATACAAGTTACTCAATTTGTTTTAGGTGAATATCTATCGAGGTTTAATCAAGCAAAACGTATTTGTGAAAAACTTTCAGGATTTATCAGCGATATATATAAACCGCCAATTAAAATTAACATTCAAATAGGGACACCTTGGGATAGTGACGAAGTCCCAAAAGCACCAATAAAAAAGTATAAAAAATTAGCGAAGGAAATTGCAGATAAAATTTCTGAAAATATTGGAAAACTAACTTCAAAGAACGAGTATCTGAATTTTTACTTGAATAAAACGGAATTTAAAGATATTGCAGAAGGTTATAATCTTTATCCAGTACCAAATGGAAATAAATCCAACTTCTTTGGAGACAATAATATTTATATCGATTATGGGTTTGATAATGTTTTAATCTTTGAAGAAGATGTTAAAGAAACGGTTGATAAAATTTATAACGACAAAAACAATGGGAATTCTGAAATCCTAATAATTTGGGGAGATGAAAGACAATTTATGAAAACTGAAAAGCATATAATTAAAGCATTAACAGAGAGGTTTAAGGACACGACTTTTAAATTAGTATATTTTATGACTTTTGTGAATTTTTTAGAAATTCAGGATAGAGTTATAAGTGTGAATAGAATAAAATAACTACACACAACACCGTATATAATTTATTGCTAGTTCTAGCCTACTTACGAAAATCCTCGCGGATTTTCTATTCGGTTTTTATTTGCTAAATTACGTGCTTAACCACGCAACAAACCATATACAAACACGTTGGCAGTAATAGAAAATCAGCGTTTTCCAATTCAAAACTCGAACAATCATTAATCTGAATTTTAAGCCAAAAAAACCAATTCGTGCGGAATTTACAACGTGAGAATTAAAAGCTGAACGGAAAATTCTGAAACGAGAAGTTTAAAACAAATCGGACTGAAAAGCACAACGCTGGAATTTAAAAAAATCTAAAAATTTAAACCGAACTGTTCGCAAAAAAATTGCGGATTGAAAAGCAACAACAACCGAATATCAAAACGCTGAAATTATTTTCGGAATTTTTTTTGGTTTTTAAGAGCACAAATTCAAAACGCAACTTCCAATTTATTTGCAACGTCAGAATTATAAACTGTGTGAATAATTTAAACCGATTAGTTAGTGGAATATTGCGAACTGAAAAACAACGGCTGAATAAAACGCAATAATAGATTTCAAAATTTTTTTTGATTTTTAAGTAAAGTAACACAAAAAACAACGTCGGAATTAAAACAAAACGTGTAAATTTGGAACTGAACGAAAAATAAAACGTACGAATAAAAGAAACTACTACTGCCAACACCGTGTATAATTAATTGCTTGGTTTTAGCTTACTTACGAAAATCCCTTCGGATTTTCTATTCCGTGATTATTTACTAAATTCGTTGCTTAATCACGCAACTAATCATACACAAACACGTTGGCATTCATTGAGCAGAACCGTTAAAAATGAGACTTATGAGTAATTTAAAAGACATTAAATCGGAAATTGAAAAATATGCGAATGACTCAAATCTGACTGAATTACAAATTGTTGCGAAACTCGAAAAACACTACTTTGACAAAAAA
>NZ_AUHD01000030.1 GCF_000423005.1 Gelidibacter mesophilus DSM 14095 | reverse complement strand
TTTCTTTTTGAAGAGCTTTAATTCTAGATATTTCGTCTTTAGTTTCCACTTTTACTCTGGTGTTCATTAAGTCTTTACGATTGTACTTTTTAATCCACTCATTGACTGTTGTGGGCGCAATAGAGTAGAGTTTACAAAGTTCGCTCTTTGTGTGTTTACCTTTACTAAGTTCATCAAGAATTTTTAGTTTAAAAGGTTCTGAATACCGTCTAATTACTTTGTCATTTCTGTACATAATGTTTAAAATTATGTAGCCTTTATTCAGGACGGGTCAAGGTTGCAGCTAACGGTCTTGTATATGGTTTGTTGCGTGTTTCAAGCAACTAATTTAGTAAATAATTACCGACCAAGAAAGTCCGCGAGGATTTTCGTAAGTAGGCACAGAACGAGCCATAGCTTATATACGGTGTTGTGCGTTCGTAATTATTTTTTTTTGTTCAAGAAATAATCAATTGATATTTATATAGCAATCCTTCTAGTTGAAATGCAGAAAATTTTGCTTTTTTAAGTTTGTTAAATTCAGGGTCAATAGCGAAGTTTTTTGCATTTCTAAATTCCGCCTTTTCAAGTATAGTATTTAAAAACCTCGTTCCTGTAAGGTCTGTGTCATTAAAAACTGCTGAAGATAAATCCGATTCAGTAAAATCTGCTTCTTTAAGAGAACATTTTACAAAGTGCGTATTCTTTAACTTTGTCCCAAAAAATGTACAATAATCCATAATACAATTCTCAAATCTGAAAGAAAATGCAAAATTGTTGCATCTTGTAAAATCAATTCCAAGAATTTTGCTTCCTATAAAGCTTGCGTTTCTAAAACCCGTTCCTTCTATTTCTGTCATTGAAAAGTTACAGTCCTGAAAAGTGCATTCTTCAAAACTATTTCCTCTCAAGTCACTTTTTACGAAAATGCACGATATAAACTTACATTTAAAAAATTCTCTATTTCTTAATGTTTTTCCAGAATAATCAACATTTTTAAATTCTTTGTTCTCGTGAGTTATTATTTCATTTGTCATTTTTATATTTTTCTAATTTTGAGTGAGTTTTTCTATGACGCACAACGTTTGGTATAAGCGCAGTAGCGGGATTTGCGCACTGACTTTTCGGTTAATTATTGTTCTTAAATTTATAAAATTACTTGTGGTTAAGCACTGACTCCGCTATTGCGTTTATACTCGTGTTGTGTGTAGCAATTTTTCCGCTATTGATTTTCATTTAAATTTAATTGTTCGAGTTGATTGTAAAACAGTATTGAACCAATCACTTGAGTTTTGTATATCTTTTAGGGAATCGACGAAAGAATAAATTTCCACTTCTCGTTTCCCTGATACAAATTTCTCAATCTCAATTCTTGTTCTTCTTGTTCCTAATGGTACTGTGGCGTACATTATCTCAATTTCGGAAGTATTTTTATTTTTTCTTGCAACTATTATTCTCAATTGTTCTTCAATATCAGAACGCGGATAACAATAATCATCTCTAAAACCTGAAATAAGTTCCTTTCCATTTTCAGATTTGAATAATGCACAGTTTAGTTTTTCCAAAGAATAGTTTCCTTCAAATTGTTTTTTTATATTCTCTACAGCTTGTTTTTCGGCATCATCTTCTACAAGAATTTCGTAGTCATATAAATTACTTTGTACGTCTTTGAATGTTAAAAAATATTCACAACTCGGGTCTTGTCCAAAAGTGAAATTTGTAGTCAGAATTGAGATTAAAATTATCAGATTTCTCATTTTAGGACTTTTTCTTTATAGTTACGCACAACGTGTTTGTGTATGGTTAGTTGCGTGATTTAAGCACTAAAGTAATAAATAAAACATGAACCAGGAAAGTCCGTTTGGACTTTCGTAAATTGGCTAAAACCAAGCAATTAATTATACATGTTGTTGTGCAACGTTTTTTCTATTTTTCTTACACAGCCACAGCACCTGCACTATCAGAAATAGACTGGACAGTGGCTTTTCTTACACTATGATTGTAACCTTTTATCGACTCACCTTTGATAAGTTTTCTAATTAATATTATTCGTCTATAATGTGTTTTTTCAAAACGAAGCATTAACGTGTATATTATTAATAACATACTTGCAATAATAGTATAGCCATACAATGCTTTTGATGCTGTTAAAACTGCCTGTAATCGTGAACGTCCATACACTGCTAATCCTCCTCCTCTATATGGCGATAAACTTATAGCATCTAAATGATGTGCTATATTTTCTAATCCTTGTAGTTGTAATTTATAAAAAATCCAACTATAAATGGCTCCTGCAAAAGCAACACTTACCATAGAACGTATTACAATTGCCAAAGATGCCACTGCTAATGTTTCTGCCATATCAAAACCATCCAAGGTATAAAACCAAATGCTTATAAAAAGTATTACCATTCCCATTCCTCGTAATATTGAAGGAATAATTAAATAATAAACGTCCACATTTGGACTGATTAAAAAATACATCATTACAAAATGTAAGGTGTAGAATACCATCCCAGAAATAATTAAAAATTTGGTTGGTAAGCGTTTTGCATACCATTTCCGAGCATAAATAGCACCTATAACAAGACCTGGAACCATTGCGTAATTTAGTAAGTTATTGGTGACTGAATCCAAACCTAAAATCCCAACGGTAAAGGTGTTTTGAATGGTTGCTGATGCTAATAACATTCCTAAACCCATTAGTAAAGTAACTCCTTGAATAAAGTTTTTCTTTTTAAATATGGTTAATGGTACAAAGGGACGTTTTACGCCTTTTTGTCTCCAAAGTAAAAGTGCAAAAGTGATAATAAATCCAACACTAGATCCTTGTATATAAGGTGACGCAAACCAATCTTGTTGTTTTGCAAAAACGAGTACATACGTCAATAAAAAGAATGAAGTCACAAACAAAAGCATACTCAACAAATCGATTTGATATAGTGGCAACTTTCTTGAAAAACGTAAATTGTGCATAAAGATTACAGATACTAATACGAGTATTAACATAATGATTGCCATTACTAAATAGACAGATTCCCATTCTAAGTTGTAGGCAATTTTTGCAAACAGATAAGTACTTAGTTGGGCTGTTGTAATACTTAATGGATAAAATATAGTATAAAATTTTGTACGATCACCATCTGGACTAAGTATATGTAACAATGGAAGTACAAATTCTATAATGGCAATAATCTTAAAAAAACCAATAACAAAATTTGAAAATATAATAACATAAGGACTATCTGTGGTTGCAATTACTACTGAACATAAAGCAATAGTGGATAAACTAGTTATCATTAATTCCTTACTTCTAAAACGCATTTTAAAGCGTAATAAAAGTGGTAATGCTGTTCCCATTCCTATAAAAGATGCGTAGTTGGCAAAAGACAAGTATTCAGAATACATTGCCAAATCACTCATCATTTCCCTAAAATTGGCAGTATAAATTCCACCTACTATTAAAATAGGAAATAAATATGCTAAAATGAGTAATAGCATTACAGGTTTTGGTACCCAATCTTTAAAAAGTCCTTTGTTGTACATACAATTAATCTACAGTAACCTCTACATTCATTCCTACACGTAATAACTTTAAATCTTCTGCTTTATTTTCTTCTGAAAAATCAATACGAACAGGAATACGTTGCTGTACTTTTACAAAATTCCCTGTGGAATTATCTACTGGAATCGTAGATAATTTAGAACCTGTTGCTGCCGAAATTGAAGTAACAACGCCAATAAATTCTTTTCCTCCAAGTGCATCTACTTCAATAGTTAGTTTTTTGCCAACAATAATGTCTTCCATTTGTGTTTCACGATAGTTGGCTACAATCCATTTTTTATCATCTGTTACAATAGTTGCTACTTGCTGACTAGGATTTAGCAATTGCCCTTCATTTACTTTACGTCTTCCCACAAAACCATCGTAAGGTGCAGTAATTACAGTATATGATAAATTTAGTTTTGCTAATTCTAAAGCGGCTTCTGCTTGTTTTATTCCTGCTTGACTCATTTCTATTCTGCCATCCATTTCACGAAGTGAGTAATTAACAGATTTGCGTTGCCCTAACAAAGCATTGTATTGTGCTTTGGCAGCTTCGTATTTAGTATTTATACCATCGTATTGTTGTTGCGTTACAGCTTCATCTTTTAGCAAATTTTTAAAACGCATTAAATCCTTTTCTGCAAATTCTAAATTCGATTTTGCTCCAGCAATATTGGCTTCTATTATAGATGTGTTGTTAGAAATAGTATTTACTGAAGATTTTGCAGTTTTTTCGCCTGCTAAAGCACTTAAATAAGCGGCTTCTGCTTGCGTTACTTTCGATTTTATTTCACTATCGTCCAAAATAACAAGAGTATCTCCTTTTTTTACTTTTTGATTTTCTTCAAATCGAATTTCTTTTATATATGCAGAAACTCGTGTATCTATTGGGTTTATATATGCTTCTACTTGTGCATCGTTGGTGAAATTTTTATCGCCAATATGAAAGTAGTGCCTTACCACAAAAAATAAAGCAACAAGTGCTGCAATAAAGACAAGTATGTTGGTTATTAAAACTAGCGTTTTATTTTTGCTGGCTTTTTTTTCTGTTTGCGTGTTATTATCTGACATTTATGTTTTTCTTTATAATGATTATAAGTTTCCTGTAGTTTTCAATAAATTATAGTAACTATAAATAATACTGATTTCTGAATTTATATATTGAAGTTCGGCTTCTAATTTTGAATTACTAGCGTCTAAGATTTCAGTAATTAATGCTAATTGGTTTAAGTATTTTTTTTCGGTAATTCGGTAATTTTCTTCTGCCAAACGTTTGCTTTCTAAATAGGTGTCTTTTTGTGAAATAGCCTCATTATATTTTAAATAAGCCGCTTTTGTTGCTACTTGTAAATTTTGTTGTGTTAGGGTTTTTACTTCTGAAATTTGCTCTATTTTAAGTTTATCTAACGACTCCTTTTTTGATGTTTTGTAAAGCGATTCAATATTATAAGTTAGAGAAACACCAACTTGCCAATTGTTATTATATAAATCTTGAATTGGAAAAGAGTTAGTTAAAGGACGTTGCATGTTATACGCTGCAAAACCAGCAAGTATAGGCAGTTTATCAGATTTTGTGATATCTAAACTTGTTTGAGCAAGTTCTTTTTGCAAATCAATAGTTTTAATTAATGGATGATTTGTTATAACTTCTTCTTTATAAGTTCCATAATCTTGTAATGCAGTATCTAACTTTAAAATTTCATCATCAGGAATAATTTGCTCATTTTCAGGTAAACCCAATGCAATAGCAAGTTGAGTGTTTAAGATGGCAATGTTATTATCTATTGTAACAATAGCCTGATTTAGTGATGCTAGTAACAAATCACCACGTATAATCTCATTACGTGTAACCATACCTTGTTTATAAAAACTTGTGACATTATCAATACGTTTTTGTGCCAGTTTTATATTTTCTACAAATACTTGTTTCTGGTTGTATAGTTTGTATAAATTTAAATAGTTAGAAATCACTAAAAATTTAACACCAATAACATCGTTTTCTACATTTAAATTGGCCAATTGCTCTTGTAAAGAGCCAATTTTTACTGTATTATTTATAGCATTTCCTTTATATATAAGTTGTTGGGCTTGTAACGAAAATGTATTACCAAAATGTGGCATATCTACCGTTGTTACTTTTGAAAAATCGGTATCTAATAAAACTACATCACCAAGATACATTGCTTTTGCATTAAACGAAATATCTGGTAATTGGAATTGTTTGTAAACTTCGGTTTGTTGTGCTGCAACAGCAACAGACTGTTTTGAAACTTTTAGTTTTTGATTGTTGTCTAAAGCCAATTGTACAATTTCATCAATTGTATATTTTTTTGAAACAATTTCTTGAGAAAAGCCAAACTTAAAGAACAATACAAGTACTAAACTTAGTACATATTTTATAGGACGCATTTTTCACATATTTATAATATGATGCAAATTTATACGTATTTAAAGTGTTTTTAAATGGCGAAAAGGTTTAAATAGATGTGTAAATGTAATCTTTTTTGTTTTTCGCTTTAAATTCAGTAGGATTTAAACCTGTATGCTTTTTAAAAAAATTACTAAAATAATATGGATCATTAAAATTTAGTTCAAAAGCAATTTCTGAAATCAACTTGTTAGAGGAAGTTAATAAGACTTTTGATTCAGCAATGATGTATTGATGTATGATTTGGTTTGCTGTTTTATTGGTTATGTCTTTAATTGTTTTTGATAAATGACGTGTGGTAACCATCAATTTTTGGGCGTAAAACGAAACTTCACGTTCCTTTTTGTAATGTTTTGAAAGCAAGGTTAAAAAACCAAAAGCCAATTCTTGTTTTCGACTCATTACACCTTTGGTTGTAAAATCGTGGTATGTATTAATGGCATCAAGCGCAGTATATACAACAACTGACAATAAATTTAAAAGTATAGTGGTATTAAACTTACTTTTTGATTTGATGAGATTTAATTGTAATACTTCGGATAACTTCCATAATTCTGAAACAATAGTTTCAGGAATTTCAAATTGATTGGAATAGTTAGAAAGCAAAAATTGGTATACATCCAATCTATTAAACTCAAAGGACAATTTTGAAAACAGTTCAACGTCGAGCGCAATAATATTGATTTCGATATCTGGACTTATGGCTATTAACTCGAAAAAACCATTTGGAAAAGAAAAATAGATGTTATTTTCTTTAAGTGTAACCGTTTCAAACGCTTTTACAAAAGTAATCCTTCCTTTTTTCACAACGAATATTGATGTTTTTGTAGAAGGATAGGATTTGCCAAGACCTATATGGTTCAGTAAGTTTTTTTCGGTAATAATTTGTAGTTGGTTGTTCAAGACAAGTTTTTTTAAATGGAAATATGCTTGGATTCAATGTTGTACAACGTTTCGTGTATGAGCAGTGGCGTGGGACGTCACGGACAATTGCAAACAGGTACTTGCCTGAGGAAAATCCGCAGGATTTTCCAAGTAGGCGAGGACAAGCCATTGCTTATACACATCTTAAGTTTGATTTTTAATAAATCAGTTAACTTTAAGTATTAATCAGAAAGAACAAAAGAGCGGAGTAAGGTTACTATACACGGTGAAGCTTTTAGACTTCGGCAACATTGATAATCCCCGCTCTTTTACTACTTAAATCACGTTCAGTTCTGTGAGACCTAGATCTCGTTTTCAAGTTGTTGTGACCCAAGTAGCTGGTTCTTTCATGAATTGTTTTGATATGAATAAATATAAGGAAACTTTTGGAGTTGACATCAGCAAGGATGTCTTTGATTTGCACGGTAGTAATAGTGGCCACGATCAGTTCAAGAATAATGAAAAAGGATTTAAGTC
>NZ_AUHD01000029.1 GCF_000423005.1 Gelidibacter mesophilus DSM 14095 | reverse complement strand
TAAGTACAACAAAGCGTGCCGCGAGATATATGAGCGAATCGTAAACAAGGGTAAGAGTAAAAAATTGGCGCTTATTGCAGTAGCCAATAAGTTATTGAAACAGTGTTTTGCAATCGTGAAATCTGGTTTACCGTACGATGATGCCCATGTGTCAGTGTTAAATATTAATTAATCGGACTCATCAACTTAGGTGCTGATTATTGATTGTTGGATTGAAAATAAAACGACGAAGGAGCTTTATTCCACTTCAACAATGCCAGGACCCATTTGTCAAATTTAATGGAGAAAAGCCTTGTTTTTTGCCTCAGTTCTTTGTTAGGCACTTTGCTTATTGTCCACAACATTTTTTATATTTTCTTCCACTTCTGCATATGCATGGGTCATTTCTGCCTACTAAATGTTTGTCATAATTAATTATCTCTTCTATTAACTTGGCAAAAGGTCCTGCATTCTCTGGAAGACCTTGCAAGTTACTACAACCTGCCAAATTCATACTCATTTTAAATAGAGATTTCCCATGCTCCCAATTTGTCATTTCGTGAGTAATAATCGAAGATGCTTTTTTAAATATTCGATAGTCCTTTTCTGCTTTTTTCGCAAAATCATTGTTGAGATACATTGAGTCGTTATTAATTCCATATTTTTCATTAAGCTCAATTAAAAATGATTCTTTTTTTTCTTTTGGTATAATTATCTTCTCAATTGGTATTGCTTTTAAGACATTTTCACAATAGTTTTCAAGGGTATAAGTTTCGGTTGTTTCTGAATTTAGTGGTAACGCTCCCCATAACAAGAAACTGCCTGATTGAGAATTTATTCTAGGATTAATTAAATTGGTTTCAACAAGAAGAGGTTCACTTGTTTTTTCTCGAAACTCGTTTAATTTAAATTTATTAAAGCCTTCTTTTTTAATTACATATAGTGCTCCATCATTTTCAATTTTATTTCCTTTTTCATCATAAATGTTCTCACAAGCGAAGTATAATGCCGTTAATATTTTATCTGTTAAATCTAATAATCTTGTTGGTATATCGTAATGTTGACTCATAGCCAAAAATTCGATTGGTTGATTAGTATAGATATGTGGTTTTTTAATAGATTCAATATCTAAAATATATAGAAGGAATGCTTCCATGATAACTGCTTGATATCTTTCGAATCTTCTGTGAATAGAAGGAATAATTGGCCATTCATGATTTGCTTGTCCTCGAAATAATAGTGTTCCAGAATTGGGGTTGATTTTATAAGAATATTGAAGTAATTCCGTAATACTATTCATATTAATTTGATATTTCTTATTGGAAGTTGATTTCGCGAAGGTTTTCTTGCATTGTGCCTAACGGTTTTGTATATGGCTCGTAGCGTGCAAATTAGCGATAACTATTCGATTAAGCACGAGCCGAATTTTTAAATTTTTCTTATTACTTTTTTTATCAATAAGCCAAATTTAAAAATTTGGCGGACTTCGCAAATATGCCTTAACTTTGAGTAAAGCAACTAATTAGCTATGAGCTATATACGTTGTTGGCAACTGGCTTTTTACTCGGTTAGTTTTTTTGAATACTCTTCTAATTTATTAAATATTCCATAATAAGCATTAACTTCTTCTTGGTTGTTGATATTTGTATTTATCAATAAAACCCTGCCTGTTCTTTCCTTTGGATTGAAAAACATTATTGATGAAACTCCAGGGTCGCCTCCTGTGTGTCCAAAATTATTCATAGCAGAAATACCCATAAATATTCCTAAATTATATTCATCATTATAAGGATTATTAGTGTTTCTTTCCGTGAAATTCTCTTCTTTTAATTGCGGTTTAAATAACTCATTATAACTGTTTTTTGAAAGTATTTTTCCACTTCCAGAATATCCTTTTATTAATTCATTAAGGTATTTACTTAAATCATTAATTGTAGTTAAAAAGCCACCATCAGGATAAGTAATTAAAGAATAATAAGGAACTTCTGTTTTGGTATCGGAATAAAGCGTTGAAACGTTGTCAAAAATAACATCATTATAATTCCAGCCCGAATTTTTCATTTCTAATGGTTTTAGAATGTATTCGGTCGTAAAATCTGAATAGGATTGGTTTGAAGCAATTTCAATAATGTATGCAGCTAATGTGGCTCCAACATTTGTGTATTCAAATAATTGTCCGGGTTTGTTTTTTGAAAAAGCACTTTTGTTATACCATTTACCGTCCTTGGATAAATAGTTTTTTAAAAATTCGGATAATGGAATTTTGGTATCACTTGGATTGAAACTTTGAGGTATATTTTCATTCTTGGTAATTGTGCTATCTATTTTGTCTTTCAGAACATACGACTTACTCATATAATTTTCAGTATCAATTATTGTTGAAGTATGAGTAGCCAATTGTCTAATTGTAATTGGTTCGTTTGGAAAATTAGGGTTTTGGACTTCAAAGGGAAGATATTTATTTATTGGGTCATCTAAATTTAAAAGTCCTTTTTCTTGTGCTTTCATTAATGAGATTCCAATAAATGTTTTGGAAACAGAAGCTATTGGTTGAATAGTATTTATAGTGTAAGGTTTTTTTGATTTTATATCAGCAAATCCAATTCCTTTTTCGTATAAAATTCCTGTGGAATCAACTATTGCAACTCCTAATCCGTTGAAATAGTCTTTATTTAAGTTTTTGATTTCTAATGTTAGACTGTCCTTTATTGGTTGATTGTCTGCAATTTCTTTTGCTGTATTTGGTTTTTGTTTACAGGAAATTATTAATAAAATTCCTAATAGTATTAGTAATATTTTGTTCATTATTATTTCTTTTAAAGACGGATTTCGTTAGTGTTACGGGTTTTTTTTCAGCTTGTTGCCAACGGTTTTGTGTATGATTAGTGGCGTGTTTAAGCACCTAATTTAGCAAATAAAAACCGAATAGAAAATCCGCGAGGATTTTCGTAAGTAGGCGAGAACTAGCCATTAATTATACACGGTGTTACCCACAGTTATTATTCCATAAAGTTATTGTATTTCTCAATGTATTCATTCAATATTTGGATGTTTTCCGTGTGTAATTTAACCTTATGATTATGTTTCGCCAATTGGTCTAAAGAATTATTAAAAATTCCCATAAATTCAACGTATTCCGTTTTATAGGTTTCTTGAAATTTCTCTTTCAGTCTTATTCGCTCGTTTTTGTAATACTTATCCTTTTCAGCCAATTTATTGTGACCAATAAGAAAATTAGCTAATTCGTTTTTTGCTTGATGTAATTCTTCTTTTTCATCTGCTATTGCTTTGTGGACTTTTGGAATAAATTTTCTGTTCAAGTCCTTTATTCGTGAAATATATTTGTCTGTCGGTATTATCTTGTTGTATTCAATTATTTTCCCAATAAAATCTAAAGCACCAATAATTTTTTCGGTTTTAAAGTTTATGAGTTCAAAACCTTTAATGTTCAATCGATAGCGATTGGCGTCTTTATCTCCAATGTCAAATTGCTCTTCATCAATTAAATCAAATTCGTTTTCTGCATAAATAGTCTGAAGTCCATCAACCATTTTTTCGCATTCTGAAATTATATATTTTTCTATAAATTCGTCTTCGTTAGTCAAAGATAAATTTGCAGCATTTTGAGTAAATGAAATTGCATAATTCCAATATTCGTTTTCAATCTTTGTCTTGTAATATTTTAATTGTCCTCTTTCGTTAACCACAGGAATTCTTGAGGTAAAACTTCTCGTATATCTGATTACCTCTGAAAAATTTGAATATCGGTAATCAATCCATTCCGATAGTGGCGTAATTTGTATGTTTTTAAATGTGAATAGCAAAAAGAAATAACTGACACTTCCATATCCAAAATTAGTTTTAATCTCTTGTTTTAAATTTTCAGTTATTTTATATTCTGGACTTGACCAACCACAAATACGATGTGAATATGCTAATACATTAGAAATAGCTTTCGCTTTATCATAAGCAAATTCAATGTCAAAAACCTTAAACCACAATTCAATTCTTTCTTGAATATTGCTTTTTAATTCTCTGAAAGCTAATTCTAAATCAAAGTCTTTATCGTCTTTCAATGCGAGGCTTTGATTTGTATAGATTAAGTCTCGCCTTTCCAAAAAGGATTTAATTCCCACTTCTACATTGACGTGTACACTTTGATATGCTTTATCTAAATCTTTGCAGTATTTAAAAATCTTGTTCGGTAATTTGGGCTGTAATACTGTTCTTATAAAAGATACAATTTGGTCTATATTATCATTTCCATTTGTTCCGCACAATATTGAAAGTTGGTTTTTCTCGCTTTCAAAATGTTTAATTATTTCAATCGTATCCGTATCAATAATTCCCTTGTTATCAATCAACAATAGTAGATAATCTTCGTTAATTTCAGGTTTTGACATAGATTGGCTTTAATTGTGGGTAACGGCTCCGTATATGAAAAGTAGCGCTGAAAATAGCAATAACTTTTCGGATTAAACACAAGCCGAATTTTTAAATTTTACTATTTATCTTTTTACTTGGAAATCGTCAAATTTAAAAATTTGGCGACTTTCCAAAAATGCCCAAACCATAGTGTTAGCAATGACTTACGCTATTTTTTATATACATTGTTGCCAGTAGTTTTTTCCGCTTTATATTCAATTGCTAATGATTTTAAATCTAACGTTGAATATTTTAGATTAGTTCTTACTGGATAAGTTGAATAAACTATTGATATAAAATTTGACCATTCAATGTGAAATGTTTTTTCAATAATAAAGTCAGTTATTTTTTTACCTTTAATATCTATATTAATTTGTAGGTTTTTTGATTTCTTGATATTAAACTTATCAGTAATACCGCCATATGGATTTTCACGCGTGTATACTTCATAAATATCTGGATTGTTTTTAATAGTATTAATCACATCATTGACATATGGACCGTAATGATTGTAAATCCATCTTATATCTGTGTATTGTTCACCAAATTCGATTGAATGTTTCCAATCAATTAAGTAAATTAATTTAACTAATCGAGGCTTTGATAATTCTTCAATTTTTGGATACTTAACTAATATGTATTTTATAAGTTCGTTTAGTTTGTTCATAGCTCTAAATTATCGTTATCCAAATCTATATTATCTAAAATCTTCACACCGTAATTCTTTTCAATAAACATAACGAGCGGTTGTTTTATGCCGGCTAAACTATCTATTATTTCTTGTTTAGTAAATGCGTTCTCTCTTTCACTCTCAAAAACTAAAATGGCTTTTGGCGAACTATCAAAACCATTTATTCTATAAACGAAATAAGTTCTTGATTTCATATTCATATTATCAACAACATCTTTTTCTATAAAATTTATTTTATTAACTGCTTGATAATATCTATTTCCATTTCCTGAATTAGGGTCAGGTAAATTATTTATAAAAAATTCTCCTTCAGCCCATCCTTTTCCTATAAATCCATCTGACAATGGGTATTTTGGACGTCCCTTTTCCATTAAGTTTGGATTTATTGATGAACGACCAATTAAAGTAAAACCATCCTCATAAACTTTATAAACACTTATTCTTTCTTGATGCGTAAAACCTAAATTCTTTACAATTAGTTTTATGTAAGAATTGAATAAATCACTTGTTTCGTGAATTATTTCCGTTAGAGTAGTTTCTAAATCTGTAATTTTTAAACCTTTCTCTTTCTTATCTTTTTCTAATTCCGCGACATCTTTTGCTTGTGTAATTGAAATTATACCAAATACTAAAGCAGTTAAAACTGTAATTCCATATATGACTTTACCGATTTCAAATTCTTGAATACCAAATGCAGTAATTGTCCAGTCATTAATATTTGATATATCAATTATGGATAAAAATATTACCGCTATACCAGAAACATAAAGTGATTTATTAAATATCCAGTCAATAACTTTATGCAAAATGTTTCTCATTCAATGTGCTTTTTTCAAATTACTGGCAACGTTTAGTATAACCGCAGTTACGGGATAAATTTAATGTTTTTCAGATAAGCACCGACGGTAGCAATTACGCGTGGATTCGGACGCAGTCGAATCCGCCGTAATTGCGGTTATGCATTGTTAGCCACAGTTTTTATATCGGACTGTAATTTACAAAATCCAATTTCAACTTTTCCGCTAATAATTGTGCTTCTAAAATTGCGTTATTCTTGTCTTTAAAATCTGAAATTAATAATTGTTTTCTCTGGGTTTTATTTAAAAGACATAATCTGTTAATTTTTTTTCTTTCAGAGAATTGAACCCCAGTTCGACTATATCCATAACTTGTTCGATTGATGGAGAGTAATGTTATAAAAGTATAATCTTCTATTGATTTCCAGTTTCCTAGTTTAATAAAGAAAATGCCTAAATAATATTTTATTTTTCTGTCATTAAAATCAACGATTGTTCCTTTCCGAATGAAAACTATTACAATTCCGATTAATAAAATCGAAAACCCAAGTTCCATTCTTGAGGAAAAAGTTCCAATTAATATCAGTCCGCAAATAATTAAGGTAATTCCAATTATGATAAACATTAAAGGAAAAACTCGCTCACGTTTATAATCAATCTTCATTATATTAATTTGGTCAAATTGTGGCTAACGTTTATGTGTATGATTAGTGGCGTGTTTAAGCACCTAATTTAGCAAATAAAAACTGAATAGAAAATCCGCGAGGATTTTCGTAAGTAGGCGAGAACTAGCCATTAATTATACACGGTGTTGCCAGTAGTTTTTATATTTCCATTTCTACCATTTCCGCTCTTGCTCCAAATCGGATGGGTAAAATACTCGTTCCAATTCCTTTTGATATATACATTTTCGGTTCGGATTCTTTATACCAACCTTTTAAATATTTTCCACTTCCTTGAGGTTTGAAAGGAACAATTCCAAAAAATGTAATTTGCCCTCCGTGAGTATGTCCAGAAAGTACTAAATCAATATTTAAATTTCCTTTTTGTTTTGTGATTATATCTCTGTGTTCAGGACAATGTGATAAAACAATATTTGTTTCAGTTTCTTTTAGATTTTCAACTGCTTTTTCAAAATCAGCGGTTCCTCCAACAAAATCGTCAATTCCGATTATTGAGATTTCTCGATTTTTAATTGAAATTGTTCTATTCTCGTTTATCAGTAATTCACAGTTATTTTTAGAATAAATACTTTTAAGTTCTGTCAGATTTACATTCCCCCAATATTCCCAATTTCCAGTTATCGCATACTTTTTTATCGAATTGTCAATTAATTCAAGGAATTCATTCAGAGGTTTTATTTTTTCTGTTTTATCAACAGAATCTCCAGTTATAAATATTAAATCAGGTTTTATTGAGTTTATTTTTTTCGCAATAGATTTGTGAAAGTATCTTAATTGGTCAAAATGTAAATCCGAAATTTGAATGATTTTTATTTTGTCTTTTTCCGATTTTGAGATGTCAAAGTAATTCCAGTCAATTACATATTTCTCAAACCAAAGTGAGTCCAAAAGAACTAAACCAATTGAGGCTAAAATTCCTCTTTTAATAAATTTTCTTCTGGTTAATTTCGTCATTTTTTAAATTCTGAGTAACGTTTTTATTTCACCCTGTTTTATTGGTTTCAAGCAGGTTGTATTTTACTCATTCTGGCATCTAAATTAGCGATTTGTTTTTGAAGTTCGAGAACCTTCCTCTTTCTTTTCTGGTCAAGATACTCATAAACTGTTGGAGGACTGTACTGTTGTTTTTTGTAAAGCATATTCCAAATTATGGTTGCTAATTTTCGTGCTGTAGCTGATACAGCTACAGCTCTGCCTTTCCTGTATGCAATTCTATTGAAGAAGTTGGAAAGATGAGTGTCCTTTAAATTTCCAATGGCATTTGCTGCCTGCCTGAGGGCTATTTTAAGTCTATTGCTTCCTTTTGGGGTTCTGCTGCTAAGGATGCGCCCGCCTGATATTTTATTATTAGGGGCCAATCTTAGCCAAGATGTGAAATGCTGTGCATTGTGGAACTCCAGTATTCCTTTTTCACCAAGTTCGCTCATCAATGTAAGCACTGTTCCGTGGCTAAACCCTTCTATGGCGTATAGATCGATTCTATAGAAGTATTGATAGGAAATGAGATTCAGGTCAATATTTTTTGGTGTGTTCTTGTTGATCCTTTTGTGTACTTTCTTATCAATGCACAATGCCTTCTTTGCATGATCCTGATCTATAAAGTCGTCCAAAACCCTTTTAATCTCATCATCACATTCCATGATCAATTGTTGTGCATCCAGATATTTTCGCAGTTCCTGTTTAAGAACAAATAAATAATCCTGTCGATTATTGCTTT
>NZ_AUHD01000028.1 GCF_000423005.1 Gelidibacter mesophilus DSM 14095 | reverse complement strand
TAGAGATAGAGCTTGAGCATATCCGTCGAATGGTAGGGAGGCCTTCCCTCTGAATTGAGCACGTCCCTGAAGCCCAGTTCCTCCATTGGGAGGATATCCACGAACATATCAACGGTACGCGCCCATGAATCATGACCTACGCATGACTCAAAGTCCATCATTATCAATTGATCCCTGTTAAAACCTGTTATAAAATCCATAACATTAAGATAACCAATATCTTAAAGTGATCTGGGCAATGCGTTAAAAGGAAATCAACAAAGTTATTAAGAAAGGGAGGTTATTGCGCAGTCTGACGGTTTGTATAAGAATAGTAAGGGATTAAAAAGTACTTACTTTCAGATTTAGCACTTAGCCAAGTTTACAATTTACCTATTATTTTTCTTTTAACCGTTAAATTGTAAATTTGGCGGACT
The DNA here is from genome assembly GCF_000423005.1 of Gelidibacter mesophilus DSM 14095. GTDB lineage: Bacteria > Bacteroidota > Bacteroidia > Flavobacteriales > Flavobacteriaceae > Gelidibacter > Gelidibacter mesophilus. The sequence continues at coordinate 8,468 of NZ_AUHD01000028.1, read as the reverse complement.
TTGTTAATATACACCAACTTTGGGTATGGCACTTAACCCTTATTATTTTTATACTTTGTTGGCAACAGGCTATTTGTAATAGGTATTTCCCTCTCTGTCAACATAGCCATTCCTATTTTCTCCACTAGGACCTATCTTTTTAAACTTGGCTAAATTAAATTTAAACGGTTCTAATTCCAAATATATAGTTGGCGTAATATTGTAATATCCATATAGATTATTTCTCATCACTTTTATAGGTGTTTTATTTAAGTCTATTGAGTCAAAATATTCTATTCCATATTGGTTAGATAAAATTCCAAAATAAGTTCCAAAGTCTATAATAACATCTTCTTTTTCTGGAAAATTATCATCATATTTTAATTTGCGTTTTTTGTTTAAAAAATAAATATCTTTCACTTTTGCTTTGTTTACTGAATCAATAGCATCGTAATTATGGAAATCATAATTTGTAAACCCAACCGCTTTTTTTAAAGTATAATACTTTTCAGTTTCTTCTATTTTAAGACCATAGGTTGTAACATTCCCACATACTTCATTACATTTTGTTTTTGTGTCTGGAGCATTTTTGAGTTTATTTAATTCTGCATCATAATATTCAATTTCGGTATTTTTGTTTAGTACTTGAAAGCCATTGTTTATTCTGGAAATATACTCAATATCTTGTAATAGAAGTTTTCCGTTTTCATCGCTAACTGCCAGTCTTCTATGAGATATCTCGTTAACTTTGTAATGTTTTCCTTGAATAAAAAGATTCCAAGAGTCTTTTACAGGAAATGATTTATAAGATTCATCTATTATTTTAGTGTTTATTTTTCTAGGCAGTTTAATATTCTTCATAGAACCTTTTGAATATAACTCCTCTTCATTCCAAAAGAGCTCGTTAATATTTGAAATCATATCGATAGAAGAAGAACCAACCACTTTATTTTCTAATTCATCGTAAAGATGTATTTTTCCACCTGCATCTCCGAACTTTGAGAATGGAATTTTCATATCAAAATATTTGTCTCTTGATGCGTAAATACTATACTGACCATCTGGACTATGACGCCTATAATATTCTCCTTCTGTTATATTACTAGACCAGTAAAGAGCAATAAATGTGCAGATTAGTATTCCTAATATAATTTTATAGGTAAGTTTCATTTTTCAGCTTGTTGCCAACGTGTTTGTATAAGATTAGTTGCGTGTTTTAAGCACTAAAGTTAGCAAATAAATCACAGATAGAAAGTCCGCGAGGACTTTCGTAAATAGGCTAGAACTAGCAATTAATTTTATACGGTGTTGGCGGTAGTTTTTGTTTTTTCAATTATTATTTCTTTCAGCCAAATTACAAAAGGGAAAATCCAAAAGATTAACCAAATCAATGTGTGTCTCGGCATTATTTGATATTTATAATTCCAATAATAAATTCCAGATGTAAATATTAAGGCTAGAAAAGAATCAGATATTTTTATTTGATTCAGAGAGTATCTTTTAATATGCGTTTTGTTCATTTCTCTAATCTCTTTCATTTGTGATTTTCCATAAAAGCTACTTCTGTCAGGTAAATACGTAAACAGCATAAAAGCGTTTTGAAATATATAAATTAGAGAAACTCCAAGAAGAAAATATTGCAAAATATTTAGTCCGTCATTAAGCATTTTATAATCAATAAAATAGTCAAAATTATAAACTCTATAAATATGGTCGATTGCAAATATTATCATTATAATTGAACTCCAAATACTTAAAAACAATCTCGAATTTCTTGTTAGTTTAATGTATGAAAATGCGTGAATAAATGATACAACACAGAAAATCAATCCAATTGCTATTAGTATATAAGCAAAAACATTTTTAAAGTTTAAAAAACCAATATCTATAATCCAATAAATTATTGAAATCGATTGTAAGAGTGTAATTCCTTCTGTTAGTTTGGGAATTATTTTTTTATCGTGATATATTACTGATGCTATAACAAAAAAGAAGATGAAAAAATAAGGCCACATTTCGATGTGATTTTCAAAACTATAATTCCGTTCTCTTTTTCCTGGTAAAAAGGCAAATATGCTCAATATTAAAGAAATGGTTACTTTTATTATTATAGTTTGCCAGTCGGTTGATAATCTTCGGTTTTCATATATAATTCCCAATATTAACGGAATTGTCATAATAGATAAAAGACTGTTCTGACTTTGATAAGTTCGAAATATTACATATCCGAAAAATGTAACAATAAAAATTCCGCCAATTACTAGCAGAATGTTAATTTTATTATACTTTGTTTTCTTCTTTTTCGTCATTTTTCAAATTACCGCCAACGTTTCGTGTATGAGCAGTGGCGTGGTTCGTCACGGACAATTCCAAACAGGTACTTACCATTGGAAAATCCGCAGGATTTTCCAAGTAGGCAGGGACAAGCCATTGATTATACACATTGTTGTAAAACGTTTTTTATTGGATGTATTATTGCATTATTTAAATCAGGAATTTTCCTATGGCAAAGCCAACTGCTATTGCAGAAGCAATTAGCCACCAATAATTTTTAAGCAAACTCGATATTTTAAGTTCTTCTTCTAACTGCCTTATTGTTCTTTTATACTCAAGTTCATCTATTTTTAATACGTCTATTCTATCTTTTAACTCTTGTCTTTCGTTTTCTTTTTTGATTACTAATTCTTCATTAGCTATTTGTTCATTAAGTATCGAGTAATAGTCTTTAAAACTATTATATTCATTTTTAAACCTTAATACATTTGAATTATAAGATATTAAATTACCGTCTTTTGTAGAAGATAATCTCCCGATTTTTAAATCCTCATACACCAGTTTCAATAAGTTAAAATCATTTTCTATTTTATTGTCATCATCTTTATATTGCTCGTAATACCCCGCAATATGCAAGTCTTTCGACCCAACTGTTCCTTCATTTTCTAAAAGTTTATTTAGAATAAAATCCAATTTCTCAATATCTTCTTTTGTCATTTTCATTTATTTGAAACTTTAAAATCTGAATAACATCCTTTTTATATTAAACAAAAAAATCACGCGTAAAGTTAAGGAACTAAACTGTTTTTCTTCTGCGGGTCAATGTTTTACAACGGTCTTGTGTATGATTTCGTTGCGTGTTTAAGCACTAAAGTTAGCAAATAAATCACAGATAGAAAGTCCGCGAGGACTTTCGTAAGTAGGCTATAACTAGCAATGAATTATACACGTTGTTGTGCGTAGGCTTTTTCTTTCTTTTATCCAATATTGTTTGATTTTCCACGATTACATTGTTCGCACAAAATCTGTAAATTTCTGTAAGTATTTGAACCTCCTTTTGAAAATGGAATAATGTGGTCAAATTCTATTTTTTCTTGACTTCCGCACTTAACACATTTTCCGCCATCTCTATTCCAAACTTTGTCAAGAACATCTTGAGGAATAGGTTCACGTTTTAAATCCGATTCATTTAGATTTGATAAAATTCCCTCTTCAATCAGTTCTTTTCTAACTTGAGTTTTAAGTTGCCTTCTTTTTTCTTTTTCTAACTTTTCGTTTTCTTTATCTAAAATTTCCTGTTTTAGAATTTCTTTCAGTTCGTTTTCTTTGGAAATTTCTTGTGCTTTTAAAAGCTCTGTAACTTTGGAAGAAATCAGTTCTTCGTGTAGTGGTAAAATATGTTCCTTAAAATGACTGAACCTTTTATTTTTTACTTTTCCAAGTTGTAGAAAAAGTTCAAGTTGATGTGTGTTTTGAATAAGAACGTTTCTTGCTTTTGAACCGTCAAAAGGTCCAACAATTCCAGCCATTTCAAGATTGTCTATCAATTTACCAGCTCTATTATATCCTAATTTTAATTTTCTTTGAAGTAAAGAAGCTGAACCTTGTTGATGTTCGACAAGTATTCTCGCAGCTTCTGGAAATAAAGGGTCAAAATCCGATGAACTAAATTCAAACTTTGGTTCTGTCGATATTCTGTCGCTTATTTCTTGCTGAATATATTTTTGAATTTCTTCTTCGGTTAAAATTATCTGCTTATTTTCATCAAGTACATCAGCGATTTTTTGAGCTACAAATTCCTTTTTTTTATTTAATTCAGATGTCTGATTAGTTCCAATATTTTCATTTACGGTGTTTTCCGATTTAGTATTTTTTTTGCCTCTTAAAAAATCAAATATTCCCATTTTTATTCTTCAGGTTGTTGGTTTGTCAGCTTACGCACAACGGTTTTGTATATGATGCGTTGCGTGGTTTAGCACGTAATTTAGCGAATAAAAACCGAATAGAAAATCCGCGAGGATTTTCGTAAGTAAGCCTTCACTAGCAATGGATTATATACATTGTTGGGCACAGTATTTATTTCAGTTTATATCGTTCTTTAAATTTCTTTTCGTATGTATTTTTATTTTCGATACTTTCTTTATACCCTAAATCCATTTCTTCAATTAATTCATTTTGAATTTCTTGAGTAAAATCCAAGAAATCCCATCTTTTTGGAAAGTCATTAAATGGAAGTTCAATAATCTTATTTGGATTCGACAGAGTGTTTTCCGCAATTGAAGTGTAAACTGCTATAAATATTCCGATTTTTTCTTTCAGTTCCTTTTTTGGTAGGTAAGAATTATTTAAGACAAATAATCGTGTAAGCTTATCTTGAAGTTCAATTCTTTCTGAAATTTGACTTAAAGCTTTTATTTGTTGATTATATTTTTCTAATTCAGCGTTGTCTTTTGTACCAGAAATCAAATTGGTTTTAAAAAAATTAGTATCCTCAAAATATTGATAGTTTCCCATAAGAATATGAGTTATTTCGAGCATTTCTTCTAATTTTCCAATACGTAATTGTCTTTTATCACTTCTCGAATTTTGTATATAGGCAATTATCGAAATCACAATCGCAATTATTGAAATTATTCCAGTTATATAATCGTTAATTTCCATTCTTTTCTATTGAGTTCGAGTGTTTTCATATTGTGCCCAACGTTGATGTGTATGATTAGTGGCGTGTTTAAGCACCTAATTTAGTAAATAAAAACCGAATAGAAAATCCGCGAGGATTTTCGTAAGTAGGCGATAACTAGCCATTAATCATACACGTTGTTGTACCACGTTATTTTATGTTTAAATATAAATCTTCAATTTCGTCCATAGAGTATTTTTTTAATTCTGTTTCAATTTTGAGATATTCTCCATTAAAAAATTGTCCAATAAGTTTTTTAGGAATTTCATAATTTTCAGATTCCGTGTAATACAGTTTTATTTTTCTAATGGGATTATTTATATCATCCGTTTTAATATGATTTCCAAGTCCGATAACGAATTGAAAACTGTCATCTGTATTTGGTGCTGTTCCAATTGATAAATATTTTGAGTCGTTTACATTAAACAGCTCAAGATTCGACATATTGAAATTACCTGATTCATATTCGCTCCAAAAGTCCTTTTTCCAATTAATCTTTTCAAAATCTTTAGAGTGTTTTTCTAATGAAGTTGTTCCTAAAATTCTATAAAAGTCAGTCTCAAGCTCAGGTGTATGTATTCGAGAGATAAATTCATTTGTCATATTTTTTTCGCTTGGATTTTCTTTAGTTTTCTCTTTGCAAGAAATCAATGTAAGAATTATAATTATTATTGCGGAATTTTTTTTCATAATGTGGTACAACGTTTGTGTGTATGATTAGTTGCGTGTTTTAAGCACTAAATTTAGCAAATAAATCACAGATAGAAAGTCCGCGAGGACTTTCGTAAGTAGGCTATAACTAGCAATGAATTATACACGGTGTTGTAAAACGTACTTAATTTTCATTATCAATTAACCAAGGTTGCTTAAATTCCTTTGTTTTGGTCAATTCCTTTTTTAATTTTTCTCGGTCTAAATTCAATTCAGAATATTCTGCTCTTTCAAAAAGTAGGTTATAAGCTGATTGATGAAATCCGTATTTTTTTAATATATCAAAATCCGAGTTTGCTTTTTCGGAATTAAGATTGTCGTTGTCAAATTCAATTTTTAAAAGGTCAACTAAAGTGTCATTTACAAACTGTTTTTCATAATTCAGTCGCTTTTTGTCCAATTTCACAGAGTTTAATTCTTTAAGAATTTCATAAACGATTGAGTCATTTTTCTCCGCTTTTCTGCGATTCCAAAATTCAGCGTAATATTTGGTTTGTATTTCTGGTTTGTTGTAAGTCAGTTGCAAACTGTCCATTAAATTCTCAAAATTTCGTTTAATGTAAATATCTTGGATTAAGAATTCATTGTCACTTTTAAAAATCAGATTTTCCAGTTTGTCGTAACCGAACTTTTTAAATGATTCGTGAATTGTTCTTAAATTTTCGGGTTTTCTAATCCACGTGTTTTTTGTCCAATCAGAGTTTCTTAAATCGAAAAATGAAGTTTTGTTTTCTGCATAAAATTCCGATTCGCTTTTTTCTTTATTAACGCAAGAAACGAGTAATAAAATCAGAATGTTTAATGTTAGCAGTTTGTTCATTCGTATGTTTTACAACGGTTTTGTGTATGATTAGTGGCGTGTTTAAGCACCTAATTTAGCAAATAAAAACTGAATAGAAAATCCGCGAGGATTTTCGTTAGTAGGCGAGAACTAGCCATTAATTATACACGTTGTTGGCAACTGGCTTTTCTTATTCACGATTAAATACTTGATTATAATATTCGTTCAATAATCCTTTCCCACTATGTTTTGTTTTTAAAATCAGTTTAGATTCAGCACAAGCCTTTTTATATAAACTCTGTTCTTTATCATTCAGACTTTTTGAACCTAAATAAACCATTTTGTAAATCGGATTAGATTGTTCCATTTCAAACGCTTTTTTTAGCATTTCTTTTCCTTTAATTTCCAATTCCTCGTAATCTCCAAATTCGTAAGGGAAAATTGAAATCGTATATCCAGCTATAAAATTGAATTCAGCCAATTCCGAGTATTTTTTCAGTCCATTTTTTAATTCAGATTCCAATTCAGTTTGTAAATCAATATCTTTCTGAAATTTCCCATTCACATCTTCAAGCATAGACCACAAAAAGAAAAAATAATATTTCCACGTTTCAAAATCCGCATTATTTTCCGAAATCAGTTTTCTATATTCAGAATAAACCTCGTTGTATTTTTCGGCAGTTTCTAATTCAAATATGTGTTCCAGATTTTGATTCATTCGGGATTTTTTTCAGCTTGTTGCCAACGGTTTTGTATAAGATTAGTTGCGTGTTTTAAGCACTAAAGTTAGCAAATAAATCACAGATAGAAAGTCCGCGAGGACTTTCTTAAGTAGGCTTGCAGTAGCAATTAATTTTATACGGTGTTGGCAGTAGTTATTTAGTTTTCGGTATTTTTTTATTAAAACATATCTTTAGGTTGTAATTTCCTCTGTTCTCGTAAATATTTTATCTTTTCATCTTTATTCATTCCTTTGATAGAGTCGTAAAAATTCAGATATACGATTTCCTGTTCTTCATTATTAATTTTTGCTCTTATGCTTTTCCTTATTAACATTTCAGATTTAAAATTGACATTAAATCGCTTATCATTAGTAGCTTTATAAAGACTATCTATAATGGGTTTACTTATATTTGTAGCGATATTATAATCTAGAGTATATAGTTGTTTTTGAATACTATCTTTATTTATTTGATTTACATTAAATCTGTTATTTTTATTACTTAAAGTATGTCTTTTGTAATAATAAAAGTCTCGTGTTAAAAATGGAAAAATATTATTTCTGTATTTAATTATGTGTTGAATACGCCAATAAGCATTATCTCCATTTTTTCGATAATTATTTTCTGTTTTTAATCTTTTACTAGGATTCCAAAAGTCATTCAATTCTAAATTTTCACGATTATATAAAAGATATTTTCCGTAGTTATAATCATTAGATTTTCCTTCATAAATATTAGAAATTTTTAAAGTGTTTAATCTATTGTTATAAATTGTTAATTGATATGGAATGTATACATAAATACTATCTCTAAATGGTCTAATTTTACAAGGTAGATTTTTAGCTTTTGTATTTTCTACGTAATACTTTGGTTTAATGTATTTATAGATTATTATAATAACAATGGATAAAACAATTGTTATTGCTATTTTTTTACTATTAATCTTAATTATCATTATGCTCTTAGATTTTAAAGATCTAACTTAAAAGATATTTATGCTATTTAAAAATCAACAAGATTCTTAAATTTTGGCTAGGTTCAGTTTAATTACTGCCAACGTGAGTCTGTGCATCAACTCAATTCGGACTAAAATTAATGAATCAATTGCTATTTAGAGAGCGGTTAAGGTAGTAATTTCTTTTGGCTTTAAAATATGGATTTGTATCGCCTAATAAAAGAAAGCTATCCATATAGTCCAAAATCCCTTCAAATAGGGTCGAAAGTTCAGGCACAAGCGTTTTCAGCCTGTTTTTCAATACCTCTGGTCCAAGAATGGACATAAGCCGAGTGAGGTTGTAACAGATCATCATCAGATTTACCT
>NZ_AUHD01000027.1 GCF_000423005.1 Gelidibacter mesophilus DSM 14095 | reverse complement strand
CAACGTGTTTGTGTATGATTAGTGGCGTGTTTAAGCAATTAATTTAGCAAATAAAAACCGAATAGAAAATCCACGAGGATTTTCGTAAGTAGGCGAGAACCAGCCATTAATTATACACGTTGTTGCCTACCGTTTTTTTTATTATTCAGATTTATTATTGTCAATTATGGAATTATTTTTTAAATTTTTATCAGTCGTTTGGTTACTGCTTTGGTCACGTTGGTTTTTAATTTCCTGTTTAGGTGGAATTATTGGGTCGATTTTAGTTCTTTCTTTGTCTTGAAATGCCATTGTCACTAAAGCTCCAATTATTGCTCCAGCAAATCCAGTCAGAATACTTTTTTTAAAGTCCAATGATTGAATAATATATTTTTTATGAAACCAATTTATATAAAATTCTTGAAACCAATTCAGTTTTACGCAATAAGGGTCGCAACCATAAACAACATTGTGTAATTCTTGAGAAACGATTTTATGAGTTGCTTTTGTGTTCAGATTCTTTCGGTCAAGTTTATCCAATCTGTAGATATAAAAAGTTGAATTTATAAACTTTTCCGAATTATGTTGTTCCGAAACAGTAATTGATGTTCGCAAAGGATGAAGTCCAATATAATTGTGAATTTTATTCCGATAAATAGTGATGGAATATTTGTTAGAAACATCCTTCCAAGCAGGATAAGGAAATATTAATTTTAATTTCATACGTGATGTTTCTCAAATGGTTGGCAACGTCTCCGTATATGAAAAGTAGCGGATTAAAAAACTCTTACTTTTCGGAAAGCAATATACTTATTTAAAAGTAAAAGCGGTTCAGGTAAGCACCTAAACCGCTATTTTTTATATACATTGTTGTGTGTAGTGCTTACCGCAATGTTGATTACTATTATTTAATCTATTGATACATCTGTACTCTATCAGCATAAATTTCTTTGTCTTTGATAATTTCACACGCTTTAAATCCCATTTTTCTCATTTATTATTAACACCTTATTATTCAGTAAGTTGTTGTTTTAATTTGAGGATTTTATTAATTTTTTTCATTTCTTTTTTAACGCTTTTTCTAATTACATAAAAAATGATTATTCCAGCAACAAAGTAAGCTATACAAAAAAGTGTTAAAGGTAAATGGTCAATATACTTGCTGAATTCGGGCACAATTATAAAAAAGCCAATTGTATAAGTGATTAAGATAATAGGCGAAATAATATTGTGGGCTACTTTTCTAAACTGGTGGAATTTTCGCAAATTTTCGAGATTGTTTAGCGTATTGTCGAGTTTTTTAATTTGTTTGGCTTTTGTTATGCTAATTGTTTCTATGACAATTCTGAACACTAAACCCATAATCATTAACAAAGCTCCAATTTTGCTAATTATTTCTTTTACTGGTGCTACATAAATAAAAAATAGGATTATTCCGATTAGCGTTATTGATAGAATAAAAATAGTGCCGTAATAAAAGAAAAAATTCTCTCGCTCTTTGCTCTTAATTTTCTGCTCAATTGCTTTAATTGCATACGTTGATGATGTATCAGTTGTATTTTTAAGGTCATCCCAATTGCCTTTTAATGTTGAAAAATCTTTATTCATTTTCGTAGTTGTTTAAGATTGTTTTTAATTGTTTTTTTATGCGGTGTATTTTAACCCTAACATTTGTTGGTTTTATACCAATAACACTTGAAATATTATCATAATCTTCATTTTCTAAAACCATCATAATTATCAATCTGTCGATTTTATTTAATTGTCCTATGGCTTTGTAAAGGTCAGGACTACTTTGAGTGGTTGCTGTCTCAATTTCTTCTGTTATTCCTTGATTATGGTCTTTGGTTAGTGAGCTAATATTTCTTTTCTTTTCCTTTTTGACAAATTGTAAACAGGTGTTTACAGTTATCCTGTAAATCCAAGTTTTATAGGAAGAAGAACCTCTAAATTTTTCTAAATTGTTTAGCACGCTTATAAATATTTCTTGTGCTAAATCTTTTGCAGTATCTAAATCTCCTTTTACAAAACCCAAACATAATTGCAACACCATTGGATGATGTTGCTGATATATGTTTTCAAATTGATATTTTTTATTAATTGCCATTGATTATGAAATTGTTTAGGGTTTTATAAAACCATTCAGGCTCGTCCATCATTACAAAATGCTTACTATTGGATGCCATAATTAATTTCTTTTCTAAAAGGTTTGCATATTGTTTTTCATAATTTTCTTTTGCTATTGCTACATCTGGAAATGATGCTCCTATGATTAACGTTTCACAGGTTATATTTTTTAATGTAGGTCTTAAATCAAGTTTTAGCAAATCTGTATAGCCATAAGCCCAAGTTTTTCGGTCTGCCTCAATCATCCAATTTTTTAAAGTCTCTTGGTTTGTTGAATCGGTTGCCATCATTGAAGCCATCATTGAAGCCATATTTGCAAAATCTGCATCTGGCATAGCAATAGTTTGTTGGTTATATAATGTATCGTAGTCAAGCATTTCAATAGGAACGTCGGGCACCATTACATCTTTCATAAAAGGTAGCGCATCCACGATTACAAGTTTTGAAACTCTGTTGGGCAATTCGGAAGCAATATCAACCGCAAGATTGCCTCCCATACTGTGTCCTACCACAATAATGTCAGTTAAGTTGTTTTGAGTAATATAATCGACGAATCCATTTTTTATGGTTTCATACCAAGGCATTTCGATAGGTTCGTTACCGTTAAAACCTGCATAAGAAAAAAGATACGATTTTCTGTCAATCGACAAGTTCGCGACTGTCTCTTTCCAAACCGAGCCTGAAGCTGTAAAACCTGGAAGGAATAAAATAGGCTTGCCTTGCCCAATGGTTTCCACTTTAAAAGGTTCTGGTTGATAATTTGTTTTATTGGATGCGATACACGAAGTCCAAATAAAAGCAGTAATTACTAATACAAAAAATTTAATTGAAGTTTTTATAATCTTGATGTTTTAATTATTTACACCTTTGATTAAAAAAACATAAAATGTTACACGAAAAAGAAAATTATTTTTTGGACGAGAGTGTTTTTTGCATTACACACAACGTGTTTGTGTATGATTAGTGGCGTGTTTCAAGCACCTAATTTAGTAAATAAAAACGGAATAGAAAATCCGCGAGGATTTTCGTAAGTAGGCGAGAACCAGCCATTAATTATACACGGTGTTGGCAATCTGGCTTTATTCAGTTTAAATGTTAAATGGATTATTATTCAATGTATGAATTATTAATTTTTCAGTTTTTTCCGAATACCAGTTTAAAGCAATTGCAAAATTTCCGCCTCTACGAGTTATTTTAGCAAAAGGGATTTCAACTAAATTTTTGTCACTTGGATTTATTCCCATAATATCAAAAAACTGTTTTCTTGGATAAAAGTCATCATCTCTGACTGAAGAAATTAGAATATCATAATTTCCGTTTTCATCAAAAAACTTTTTGAAATTCTTAATAATATCAGTTGTGTCAGTTGCGGAAGTTATTATGACATTTACTTTTTGTCCGTTTTTGTCAATACCTTTCAAAACAACTGTAAAATCATCAAACGCTGGTGGAATTGAACCTGCGATTGCTACAAAACCTTTACCAACTAAATTATTCGCAATTTTGTAAATAGTTTCACTTTTTCCAACACTTTGAGCTCCTCCAATTAATAAGCTATTCATTATTTTCTTTTTTTTATTGAATTTATTAAACTTTCTTGAAATTTTGTAATTAGATAAGTTTCTATTTCTAATCTTCCCAAATTTACAGGCAAGAATGAAACAAATAGATTTTCTGCAAAATACTCATCTAATATAATTTCTATTTCGTCCGTAAATTTTTTTCTTGATTTAATTCCTTTGTATCTTAAATGACCAAATTGTTTTCTAAAAGAATGATTTACAGTTCTGTTTATCTCACTCATTCTAGCTTTTAAGTTTCCACTTTCTCCAATGTATAAAAGTTCATTTTCCTTTTCAAAAACCGCATAAATTCCAGCTTCATTTGGTACGTTTTTCTTTCTCCAATCTTTACATTTTTTAAATTTAATTCGTTTTGAATCAAACAGTTGTTTTTCTGCTTTTGCAAAAATTTCATTTAATTCAACTTCGTTAAATTTATAGTTCATCGGTTTTTTCAGCTTGTTGCCAACGGTCTCGTATAAACGCAGTAGCGGATTTTGAAGCCGAACTTTTCGGTTTATAATTGATGTTAAATTTACAAAATTACTTTCGATTTAGCACTTATCCCGCTATTGCGTTTATACATTGTTGTATGCTGGCTTTATTTCCGTTCTGCCTGTCAGGGTGGGGCACAGCTCTTTGCAACCGCAGGCACGAGGATTGCAATGTGCTGTGCGAGCGTGGGCTAATTCTATTCTTTTTTATATTCTTTATCCGTTACAGCTTCGTCCCAATCCACAACTCCTTTTTCGGTGTTCGGCACGAAATAAATTTGTTGTAAACCCACATCTTTACTTGCTCCGTGCCAGTGGCGAACGTTTGGCGGACATTGGACTACATCGCCTTTTTTAATGATTTCGATAGGCTGCCCTTCAATTTGATGGTAGCCAACTCCATCAGTAATTATCAAGATTTGACCAGATGGATGTCTATGCCAATTGCTTCTTGCTCCTGGTTCAAAGTAAACGTTACCAGCTACCGTTGTAAAAACAGAATCAAGTTGAAAGCCAAAATTATGTGCATTTCCAGTAAACAATTCGGCTGAACCTTTTTCGCCTTTAGGAAAAATAGTTTCTAATTTCTCTTTACTTTCTGTTTTCATTTCTTTAGTTTTTGATTCGTTACAAGCGCATATTACAAGACTTACTCCCAATATTACAGCAGTAACTTTATTATTCATTTTGTTCATAATTTCTATTTTAAGTATTCATTGAAAAAACCATTCAATTTATCAAATGGAATTATATCTGTTCTATCATACAAATCTACGTGTCCTGCATTTGGAACAATATAGAGTTCTTTGGGTTCGGAAGCCATTTTATAGGCATCTTCACTAAAATATCGAGAATGGGCGTGTTCGCCAATGATGAATAGAATAGGTCTTGGCGAAATGGTTTTGATGTTATCCATTAACGGAAAATTCATAAATGAAAAATCGCTTGTCATTGAAAACTCGGTAGTGGCATTTGGATGAAAACCACGTGGCACACGGTAATACTCGAAAAATTCCCTACTTATGGGGTCGGTATGCTCATCTATTTTTCTTGGCAGTTCGTTCATAATAACTTTGCCACCTTCAAACTCTTTCCATCGCTGTTCGCCAATCTGGTCAAGATATTTGTTGCGTGCTTCTGTTGTAAGTGAACCTTTAAACCCTTCACTTTTTACACGGCTCATATCATACATACTTACTGTTGCAACGGCTTTGATACGTCTATCTACTTGTGCAGCACTTATGGAAAACCCACCACTACCGCAGATTCCGATTACACCTATCTTGTTTCTGTCAACAAACGGACGTGTTCCGATATAATCTACCGTTGCACTAAAATCTTCTACAAATATTTCGGGCGAAGAAATTCGTCTTGGGTTTCCGCCACTTTCTCCGTTATAACTTTCATCAAAAGCAATGGCAACAAAACCACGTTCTGCCATTGATTGAGCGTAAATACCAGCTCCCTGTTCCTTAACTCCGCCATAAGGTGTACCAACAATTATTGCAGGATGCTTTTTGTTGATGTCCATTTCTTTAGGTAGGTACAAATCGGCAGCAATGTTTATTCCGTATCTATTGCGGTACGATACTTTTTCTCGGGTAACTTTATCACTTAATTCAAAGGTTAAAATGTCCTCGCTTTTATTTTCTGTTTTCATTTCCTTTTTAAAAATTTTGTTCATTGTTTCTAAATCAATTGCACTCATATCTACCAATTTCAACGATTTTACCATTTTTAAGGTTGTTGTTTTGTAATGTTGAAAATGAGGCGATGCAATGTGCGATTTATAAGCATCTTCATCGGCATAGATTTCCAGAATTCTTATTTGTGTAGCATCTTCTTTTTGAAACATTGGGAAAATAGAAACTACTCCAGCTTCTAATCGAACCGATGCTTCTGCTTCTGTTTTCAAAATGCTTTTGTATTCTGACAGATATTCGGGATAGATTTCTATTTCCGAAATTCGAACAATTTGCTTTTGTTGAGCAATCGTCATTTGAATTGAAAAACACATTAGTATTACTGTTAAAAATTTCATTGTTCTTTATTTAATAATTAGAATAAACCTACTAATTCTCAACCTGTTTTTGCTGTTCGGCAGGATAACGGTCGCCCACAATTTGAATCTTGGAAACTTCGTTTTCCAATGCTTTCCATTCTTGGTTTGGAATATCCAAATGGGCAGTTACCATATTTTCGTGCAAATGGACAAATTTTGTTGTTCCAGGAATAGGTACAATCCACTCATTTTTATTGAGCAACCAACCCAATGCCACTTGTGCAGGCGTTAAACCTCTTTCGTGTCCGAAGTCGATTAAAAGCTGAACCAGTTTATAGTTATCTTTCATTGCTTCAGGTTGAAAACGAGGCCAATCCTGACGCATATCGTTTTGCGGATAAAATTGCCATTGGTCATTTAACATTCCTGTTAAATATCCACGTCCAACAGGACTGTAAGGCACAAAACCAATACCTAATTCCTCACAAATAGGCAAGATTTCTTTTTCAGGTTCACGCCACATTAATGAATATTCACTTTGAATGGCTGTAAGTGGTTGTACTGCGTGAGCTTTCCGAATGGTATCGGCACTTACTTCACACATCCCGAAGTGTTTCACTTTTCCCTCCTGAATTAAATCTTTTACCGTTCCTGCCACATCTTCAATAGGCACTTTTGGGTCGAAGCGGTGTTGGTAAAACAAATCAATGACATCAATATTTAGGCGTTTCATCGATTCTTCGGCAACTTTTCTTATTTGCTCGGGACGACTGTTTTGTCCAACGCTTTTTCCGTTTTGAATTTCAAAACCAAATTTTGTCGTAATCGAAATTTTATTTTTGAACTTCCCGATTGCTTCGCCTACAATTTCCTCGTTAATATAAGGACCGTACACTTCCGCAGTATCAAAAAGCGTTACACCCATTTCCACAGCTTCTTGCATTAGTTCTAGCATTTTTTGACGATTAGGAACACGACCGCGATGGTAATTTGTGCCCATACAGCCCAAACCAAGTGCCGAAACCTGAAATGCTGCTTTGCCTTTACCAAGTGTTCTCATTGGGACTTTCTTGGTTCGTTTTTTGGTTAAGTTATCTGCCGAATTTGCAAATGAAACGGCAGGTGAGACAAGTGCAAACGCCCCAAACAAAGCACCTGATTTTAAGAAATCTCTGCGGTTTGAATTGTTTTCTGAATTTTCCATTTTACTAACTTTTTAAGATTATTGAATACTGTAACCTCCATCAGCTACCAGAGTGTGACCCACAACGAAACTAGCAGAATCACTACACAACCAAACCACTACGTTAGCCATCTCCTCTGGTTGTCCATATCGCTTTACAGGTACGGTTTTCAACATTGCTTCCAATGCTTCTTTTTGCCCTCCTTCAATCATTTTTTCAGCCATTGGTGTGTATATCATTCCAGGGCAGATGGTGTTTATTCTAATTCCCATTGGTGCATATTCCAAAGCTGCACTTTTGGTTAGGCCTATTATTCCGTGTTTAGCTGCGTGATAGGTTCCTCGCATTGCTCCGCCCAGAATTCCTCCAATAGATGAGCAGTTTACAATAGCACCAAATCCTTGTTTTCGCATTTGTTGCAATTCGTATTTCATACAGCTCCAAACTCCTTTAAGATTTACACTTATAACTCGGTCAAAGTCTTCCTTGGTTTGGTCGGCTGCTTCTGCCAATATGTTTTGTATGCCTGCATTGTTAAAGGCATAATCCAATCTGCTAAATTCTTTAACTATCTTTTCAACCATTGCTTTTACTTCTTCTTCCTTGGAAACATCGCATTTAATGGCTAATGCTTCAAATCCTTTATCTGTCAGTTGTTGAGCCGCTTTGTTCACTAATTCTTCGTTGTAATCTGCCAATACTACTTTTGCTCCATATTCTGCAAAAAGTTGAGCTGTTGCATAACCGATTCCTTGTGCTGCACCCGTTACAAGGGCGACTTTGTTTTGCATATTTTCCATAATGTAACTTTTAAAATTTTATCTAAATTATTTCTACTGCAAATTTCTTACATACTCATTTATAATAGATTATACAAAACTCGGATTGTCTTACCACTTTTACGGATTTGGGAAGAATGGAGAAAGATTAGCTGATTTTTTTTCTAAATTTGAACCATCAATATTTTGAAAATGGATAAAATACACAACATAAACACGGTAAGCGAACACGATGCTTTTTACCATAAAGAAAACCTGCATCCGCTTGTAAGTATAATGGATTTTGATGGCAGAGTACCTGAAATTTATGCCAAGAAATTGAATTTTGGGTTTTACGCGGTTTATTTAAAGGACGTGATATGTGGTGATATAACCTACGGCAAAAACACATACGATTATCAAGACAAAACTTTAGTTTTTGTAGCTCCTGGACAAGTAATCAACGTGAAGATTGATGACAATTACAAGCCGCAAGGGTGGGCGTTATTGTTTCATCCCGATTTGATTCGTGGCACACAGTTAGGTAAAGAAATTTCTAACTATTATTTTTTCAATTACAATGCCAATGAAGCTTTGCACATTTCCGCCAAAGAGCGGAAAATTGTGTTGGACTGTTTTGAAAAAATCAAATTTGAATTGGAACAAGGAACAGACCAACACAGCAAAAAATTAATTGTAGATAATATCGAACTGTTTTTGAATTATTGTACTCGGTTTTACGACCGACAATTCATTACCAGAAATGATGCAAATAGCGATGTTTTGCAAACTTTTGAAGCTATTTTAAACGATTATTTTTCATCGAAACAACCGAAAATTTTAGGATTACCATCGGTAACCTATTGTGCCGAAAAGGTTCATTTGTCCACTAACTATTTTGGCGATTTAATCAAAAAGGAAACGGGAAAAACTGCTTTGGAATACATTCAGCTAAAAGTGATGAACAAAGCCAAACAGGAAATTTTGGAAAACAAGCAGTCCATAAGCGAAATTGCCTATGGACTGGGTTTTAAATATCCACAAC
Organism: Gelidibacter mesophilus DSM 14095; assembly: GCF_000423005.1. GTDB lineage: Bacteria > Bacteroidota > Bacteroidia > Flavobacteriales > Flavobacteriaceae > Gelidibacter > Gelidibacter mesophilus. The sequence goes on along the minus strand of NZ_AUHD01000027.1, from coordinate 475 downwards.
ATTTTACACGATTGTTCAAGCAAAAAGTTGGTGTTTCGCCTATTGAGTTTCGGAATTTGAATTGATGTTATTATTCAGAGGTGGGAAAAAGCAATGTGTGCGATAGCACTCTTTGCTTGTGCGGCTGGGTTCAGCTGTCTCGTCCTAAAATATGGCTACAGGTTAAAATTGAATTTACGCTGATAATTTATATACCATATTAGGTGTTTTATAGTCTAAAGATAAGTGTAATCTTATTTCGTTGTATAAATTAATTGCATTTTTTGCAGCTCGCTTTGCGTGCGCTACGTTATCAAAGGTTTGGTCTAGATAAAATTCATCTTTTAAGATACCGTTTACACGTTCTGCCATTGCATTTTCGTAACAATGATTTTCTTCTGTCATACTAATATCTATCTTTTTTCTTTTGAGTATTTGTGTGTATTGATTGCTACAATATTGTATTCCTCTGTCTGAATGGTGTATAAGCTGTTTA
>NZ_AUHD01000026.1 GCF_000423005.1 Gelidibacter mesophilus DSM 14095 | reverse complement strand
TACCCGTAGAGATAGAGCTTGAGCATGTCCGTCGAATGGTAGGGAGGCCTTCCCTCTGAATTGAGCACGTCCCTGAAGCCCAGTTCCTCCATTGGGAGGATATCCACGAACATATCAACGGTACGCGCCCATGAATCATGACCTACGCATGACTCAAAGTCCATCATTATCAATTGATCCCTGTTAAAACCTGTTATAAAATCCATAACATTAAGATAACCAATATCTTAAAGTGATCTGGGCAATGCGTTAAAAGGAAATCAACAAAGTTATTAAGAAAGGGAGGTTATTGCGCAGTCTGACGTTTAGTATAACCGCAGTTACGGATAAATATACGAGGTTTTTCGGTTAAGCACGGAATTTAGCAATTACGCGTGGATTCGGACGCAGTCGAATCCGCCGTAATTGCGGTTATACAGTGTTGTAACACGTTTTTATTCCCAGTATTCAATTTCACGAAACTCAATATACGCTTTTTCAAATTTCTTTGAGCCTAAAGAATTTTGCTTTAAAAATACAGTTCGTTTAATCCAATTGCCATATTTATCATATTCATATTCATATTTTATTTCTTGGTCAATTTTAGAGTTTGCGAACTTTTTATAGTCGGTAGGATTGTAATATTTATCGTAGTCATTGATTTCTTCCAAATGTTTACTCTCATCAGGATAAATAATAAAATCTGAACGAGAAATAATTTTATCATTTTCCCATTTAAATTCTGAAATATATTCGGTTGAATGTACCTTGTAACTTGACATTATGAGATTGCCATTTTGTGCGTACTTAAAATTATTTGCTATTTTATTTTCTTCATTTCCACTTTTATCTATTTGAACCTCTGAAAGTAGGTTATCGGCTTCGTCAAATTCTAATTTATGTACATAATGAATAGTGTCATTTCTTTTAATTTCGAAGCGTTTTTTTATTCGGTCATTTTCATCGTAGTAAATTACATTGGTTTCGGCAATACTATCGTTAAGATATGATTTGTGAGTTACAATATTATTTATAGAATCAGTTAAAGTCACTGTTCTAAAATTGCGATTTGAACCAACTAATTCCGTATTACTCTCTATGAAGTTATCCTTATCATCATATTCGTATTGTTCTATTTGTGTTGTATCTCCAAATGTCCCAAAATACTCAACTCTTTTTAAACCTCCGAAATCCGTAAACTGAATTTTTGATTTTTGACTTTTTTTATCGATTTCATCATTCGCTTTGAAATTTGCTCTGAATTCTGATATTGATTTTACATTACCAAATAAATTCCTTTCTTCCCAAGAGTTTTGGAATTCAAAATATACCGGCTCACTATCAATTCCGTTCGTTTTATTTTCTTGACAACTCGAAAAAAGCGTTAGAAAAAATATAAGGTTAAATGTTTGTCTCAATGTTTTTTTTAAATGTGTTACAACGTTTCGTGTATGAGCAGTGGCGTGGTTCGTCACGGACAGTTGCAAACAGGTACTTGACATTGGAAAATCCGCAGGAATTTCCAAGTAGGCGAGGACAAGCCATTGCTTATACACATTGTGTGTGCCCAGTATGGGCATCTTTACTTACTGCAAAGTAAGATATTAATCTAGAGGGTGCAAGTCCCTTATGCGCTTGAGTAACGTCTGGAAGCATTAGTAAGTCGCAAGGGTGTTGACCGTGAGGTCATATCTGAAGAAAGCGAAACTACAAAACTCGGTACTGACGAACAGGAACCGTATACAGAGGCATTTATGCAAGGGTAAGCAACCACATCATTGTAACGCCCCAAGAATACCAAAAGTGCATATATGTAGATACGGCAGGAATCGAGTGAAAGAAGATGCCATTACCTGGGGAGGTCTCTATAACCACGAGTTGGCATAATGGAGAAGTCAGCAGAAGTCATAGTACTTATAGGAAACGAGCTGTGAAAAGAAACCACAGAAGCCTCACAGATAAGGAAGGACCGAACATTAGATTATGTTGGAATTTGATTGGGAAGCCTAGCTAGCCCCATCTTCGCCCAACAGGAGTATTTACATTTATTGACCCTATGATTGAAAAGGTATTAGAAGCAAAGAATCTTTATAAGGCGCAGCGTAAAGTTGAGCGCAATAAGGGAGCGTGCGGAGTAGATGGTATGAAGACAACGGAATTAGCTGCTTACATAGCAGAACACCGGGACGACCTTCTATCTTCTATACGTACACATCGCTATGTACCAGACCCGATCTTAGGGGTTTCCATTCCAAAAGGTATGGGTAAGACCAGACTTTTAGGGATTCCAACAGTAGTGGATCGATGGCTACAACAATCGGTAAACCAACAGTTGATGGTTGAGTTCGAATATGAATTTGAACCGTTCAGCTATGGTTTCCGCCCCAATAAGAACCTTCACAAAGCAGTACTACAAGCCCAACAGTATATCAATACTGGCTATCAGGACATTGTAGATATTGATTTACAGGGGTTCTTTGACGAGGTAGACCATATGCGATTACTGCAACTTATTTACAACAAGGTAAAATGCCCAACGACCTTGCGTCTAATCCGAAAATGGCTACGAGCGCCCATACGTATTAATGGACGGCTGGAGAAACGCCGAAAAGGAATACCGCAAGGAAGCCCTTTGAGTCCATTGCTATCTAATATTATGTTAGATGTACTGGACAAGCATATGGAATCGAAAGGACTGCGCTATGTGCGTTATGCGGATGATTTTAGTGTTTACACTAGGAGCAAGACCGAGGCAAAAAGGATAGGTAATGAGCTGTATATCTTTTTAAGGGATGCACTCAGGTTACCTATCAACAAAGCCAAGAGCGGAATTCGCAGACCTGTACATTTCGAACTGCTTGGACACGGTTTTGTACCTGTCTACAAAAAGGGAGTAAAAGGGCAGTATCAATTAGTTGTGTCACATAAGAGTTGGGGCAAGTTTAAACGTACGTTAAAGAGTATCACCCAAAAGACCAAACCTATATCGCTGTTAGAACGTCTTGGACGACTCAATGAAGTCTGTCGGGGATGGATTAACAACTATCGGCTGACCCAGAGTTATGCTAAACTTAAAAAGCTAGACACTTGGTTAAGAAGCCGATTGCGATATTGTATTTGGCACGATTGGAAAAAGCTGGAACGTAAACGTAAAAATCTTATTAGATTGGGAATAGAACAAGGGCAAGCGTATGCTTGGAGTAGAACCCGAATGGGAGGATGGGCAGTAGCCCAAAGCCCTATTTTAAAAACTACCATAACCATTTGCAGACTCAAACGAAAAGGCTATAAACCGCTAGGAGATTACATCGATAGAGCACAGACTTTAATCTGGTGAACCGCCGTATACGAGACCCGTACGTACGGTGGTGTGAGGGGTGCACTCCGTCATTTGATGGCGGAGCCATCCACTCGATTGTAGCACGTTATTTATTCTTTTTTTTCATCGTCGAAAAATGGTTTTTGAAAATCAGGGTCACTGTACCATTTCGATTTTATTTGGTATTTCTCCATCAAATTTGTAACTTTTTCAAATGTAGGAAAGACCGTAAGTGGTGTTGGTTTTAGAGTGCCAATTTTTGCTTTTGTTATCCGATTATTCTTTAGGTGTTTTTCAAGTTTTGGAATGCTTATTTTTTCTCCATTAAGTGTGATTTTTGATTTGCTAAATACAAACACTGAAATCTCATTATCAATATCGGAAGTTGGGTCTAATTTATTTTGTCCAAAAGAAATTACTGGAAACAAAATTATTATTAAAATACACTTAATATTCATCATGCTTTAAATTGAATTAGTTTTAATTTCGTTATTATTTAAAAGTTTCCTTCGTTATAAAAGGGTTAACGGTTTTCCTGTCTGGGGAATGTGCTACAACGGTTTTGTATATGGCTTGTAGCGTGTAAATTAGCGATTATTTTTCGGTTTAAGAACAAGCCAAATTTTAAATTTTACTACCTATTTTTTATTGGAAAGTTGTCAAATTTAAAAATTTGGCGACTTTCCAAATATGCCTTAACTTTGAATTAAGCAACTGCCAAGCTATGAGCTATATACAGTGTTGTAGCACGTTTTTTTATTCCTCTCAAATCGGTTTTCTTTTTCTAATTCCGATATAATTTCGTTTAATATATTATTCAATTTTATTAATTGTAAACTGTTATTTGTTTTAAAATTCAAATTTTCATTTTCTCCAGTCAAATCGAATATGTCGAATTTCTTTTCATATTTAATTTTTCCGTCATTCAGGATATAGTTCCGAAAGCAAGAATGAGAAACAGTCCTGTAAGTGCCTTTGTCTACTTGATATCTTTTTACACTTTCAGCTTGTAATTCAGTTGTATTATTTTTTAAAAACTCAGTTGGTTTAAAGTCGAAAATTTCGATAATATTAAATTCACTGCAATTGTCAAATTTTTGAACGTATGATTTATTTTCGTCAGTCCAAAAGATATATGTGTTATTTATTGCAACACAGTTTTTGCAATCTTTTTCATTCGACATTTTAATTCGGTCTTCTCCAACGCAATTTTTTTTAAGCCCGATATAACTCAACTTTTTAGCATCAAAAGCTTTCGTTATACTCTCAAATTCATAGTCCGATATGTTAATTCTTTCGATACTTTTTTTTGAAGCACAAGAACTTAAAATTAGGACTAATATGAATTGGATTGTGATTTTCATAAATGTGCTACAACGTTTATGTGTAAGAATAGTTGCGGTGGCAAGCACCTAAAATACTAAACAATGACCGAGCCTGTGGAAATTCCGCAGGAATTTCCAAGTAGGCGAGAACCAAGCAATTATTTTTACACGGTGTTGGCAACTGGCTTTTATTTCGTTTTTGGTGTATCTTTCAACAGAATTAAACTTCTTGGTTCTCTTCTTTCTATAATATTGGAGATTCGTTTTTCAACAAGTCCTTTTCTACCATCTTTTGGATTTTTTTCTCTGCCGTTCTTGACATCGATTGTTGTCATTATATTGACAAACATAATATTCTGTCCTCTTCCTGTTTTTTTTTCTAATTTCTCGATATCTTCTTTGGCTTTCTTTTTATAGCCATAATATTCAAATGTTTCAAAACATTCATTTTGGTGTTTACCTTTTAATTTTAGAAGAGATTCCTCAATTATTTTCATTACAGAGTTTCCAAATTTTATAGTTTCCATTTTCGTTGGAATATATCCTTTATGAATAACTCCATTTCTAAATGGAATTTCACTATTAGGTTTTAATAGTAAAGGTTCTTCTCCGAATACTTGTATATAAAGCATTATGTATGCTCCAAGTTGTCTTTCTGATTGACTTGATATTTTTTTCCAAGATTTATCAATTAAATCAAAATCATTTTTAGATGATCTTAATATTGTTTTGATAAAAAATTCAAAATATCTTTCCATTGCGGAAGTTAGTGAAGAAACTGATTCACGATAATATCCATCAACAATAGCATTCAGTCCATATTCAAATAGAATTTCAAAGTTGATATTGTCAATAACTGTTTTTGATTTATGACCTTTTAAACAAGTGAATTCATAAATACCGTTATTGTTGACTTGTTCAAATGGTGTTGGTATTGAAGTTCCGTCAAATGTTTTATCTTCTTTTTTGTCGACTTGTTTGACTACACAGTCAAAACAAGCTAAATCTAATAACATCATATTTTATTCGTTCCGTTTTTCAGCTTGTTGCCAACGGTTTTGTGTATGATTTGTGGCGTGTTTAAGCAACTAATTTAGCAAATAAAAACCGAATAGAAAATCCGCGAGGATTTTCGTAATTAAGCTCGAACTAGCCATTAATTATACACGGTGTTGCCAGTAGTTTTTTATTTTTCCGCTATTCCGCTATTCCGCTATTCCGCTATTCCGCTATTCAATCAGTTCAATAAATCTCGTTAAAGAAATAAATCAAAAACAAAGGAAACCAAATTGAAAATAATATGTAAAGATTGCTAAACAATCTCATTTTTTTGCTAATTGTTTTATTCCGCTCTATTATTTTTTCCGCTCTTTTTTTAAATGTATACAAATAGGTGTTAATTCCAACTAAAATTAGGTAAAGTCCGAAAACAGAGTACGGCAGAAATTTTTTGCCAACAATCGTGCTCAAATCAGTTACGAAATAAATGATTATTAAAATCAGAAGTATGTTAGTGCCTTGACAAAAAGAAATTATAAAAGTCGGAAACGCTTCAGGGTCAGAATCCAATTTTTTTTGCTTTTCATAATGATACTGGAAGAGGTCATCATAAAATTCCGTTATCCTATTCAATATCATATTATCAATTCGATTTCGGTTTTGTCAAATTACTGGCAACGGTTTTGTGTATGATTAGTGGCGTGTTTAAGCACCTAATTTAGCAAACAAAAACCGAATAGAAAATCCGCGAGGATTTTCGTAAGTAGGCGAGAACCAGCCATTAATTATACACGTTGTTGTGGTGTCGTTTTTATTGTCAGAATATCCATTTAATTGCTGTTATAAATCCAATAATTATTAAAATTCCGATTATTATTAATATTCCAAAAAATATAAATCCACCAATTTTGTCGTTAAACGTTTGCTTGTGCTTTTCCCTTTTACTTTTCGGTTTATTTACTCTTGGTAAAAATTTCGGAACATAATTAGCTTTCTTTTTACTATCAGCTTCTAATTCCGTCAATTTGTTTTGAGCAAATTCCGAAAGTTTGGATTTGTCTCCACGAAATACAATTTCTTGCAAAATTTGATATCCAGAATAATTTACTGATTTTTCATAAATCTCAACACATTTTTTGATTCGGTCTTCAGTTGGTTCAGTCAGAATCCAATATTTTCCAGCAGAGTCCAAAAATCCGCTTTCATAATATAATTCAGCGAGTTTATTCCACAATTGAGTTTCGTTTGGATTTTCCTGAATTAAATTCCGTAATCTGTCAGACGCTTTGAATTTCAGTCCGTTTTCAACTTCAAAATCAATTTTTTCTAATTTTTTTTTCAAACTCACAATGTTTCTCTTAAATGCACCACAACGTTGTTGTATATGGTTTGTTGCGTGTTTAAGCACCTAATTTAGTAAATAAAAACCAACTAGAAAATCCGCGAGGATTTTCGTAAGTAGGCTAGAACTAGCAATAAATTATATACGGTGTTGTGTGTAGTCTTTTATTCCGTTTTATTATTTTTCCAACCTATATCAACAATATCAAATGTTTTAGTTTCTTTATTCAGTTTGTATTTTATATAGTTTCCTTTTAAGCAACTATCAGATTCTTTTTGTGTTAACAACCAAGAAGAAATGCTAATAATATTCTCATCACTAAAATCGTAGTCATAAGTCATTTCATTTTCTTCTAATAAATCTATACAATTAGTCGAATTATTTGAAAGTAGTTTATATTGAAATTCACTAAACCAATTTACCATTTTAGTTGGTGTGAGTTTGTTATTCCTAAAACTATATGTTTGTATATCATTTCCATCTCCAACAATATCATTTGTTACAATAAAAAAGTCATTTAATCCAAAATCATATATTGATAATGTCCAAAATCCATCAACAACTTGAATTCCGATTGTATTTGGTTTAATATATTTGATGTTGTTGTACATTTCAGTTGAATCAATTAAATAATTGTTATTCTCTATGAAATCTACTGTTTTTTTTCTGTCTTTTTTACTCCATTCCCAACTATCCATTGTCGATTCAGGTAATATTTTAAGAATATTTAGAAGAGTCTTATGTTCGGAATAGTTTATATTAATTGTATCCTTAAATTCTATTTCTTTTTTCGATTCAAATTCTGAAGAGTTGGTTGAAGTTTGGTTCACTTTTATTGTGCTTTCCTCAGTAGATTTAACCTTAGAATCACAAGAATAAATTCCAATTATAAAGATTATTAATATGTAAATTTTGTAGTTCGTCATTTTTTTAGATTACACACAACGTTTAGTGTATGAGGAGTGGCGTGGTTCGTCACGGACAAATGCAAACAAGTACTTGCCAGTGGAAATTCCGCAGGAATTTCCAAGTAAGCTAGGACAAGCCATTGCTTATAAACATTGTTGGCATTAGTTTTTATTCAGCATTTTCATTAAGTAAAGGTCAAAATTTTTCGCCCAATAATCCTTTTCTACCCTTTCTAGTTTAAATCCCAGCTTTTCATAAAACTTATACACAAGTTGAGTTGTTCTGACGATTATTGTTTCAATGTTCGGATTTTCGTTTATATGACTAATTCTATATTGAGTTAATTTCTTTCCGATTCCGTTTCCTTGCGAATTCGGGTCAATCATATCCCAAGAAATTCGAGCGAGTTTTTGTTCCGTAAAGTAGTTAATTCCTCCAGCTCCAATAATCTCAGAGTTTATTTCGCAAACAAAATAATCTTCCACTTCATTGTCAAGATAATTTTCAAAATCCTTTTCTTCTGAAGAGTCAAAATATTCAGGCGTGTTTTTTCGCAATAATTCAATTATTTTGGGTTTATCCAAATTTGAATATTTTCTTATCATTCCTTATTAGTTACGATTTTTTTTTTAAATTAATGCCAACGTTTAGTATATGAAAAGTAGGCGATTTCGAAACACGAAACTTTCGGTTAAGCACAAAGTTTGATACGAGCCACAAGCCTTGAATTTACTACTGCTTCGCCTATTTTTTATATACATTGTTAGCGGTTCGGGCTTCTTTAGTTAGCATTGTTTCATAGCTGTTTATATACCATATTGTACATATCAAATCCGTCTGCCCAAAAGCCCTTTTTAATTTCAAACAGTTCAAAACCTTGTTTCTCGTAAAATTTATAAGCAACTTGTGAAGTCCTAACAGTTATTTTTCGGATGGTTTTAATAGATTTTAATTTATCTATTCTATGTTTTAATAGTTTTGTTCCTAAAGCTTTTCCTTGATAGTCGGGATGAAATATATCCCAACTAATTTTGCCCATAGTTTTTCCGTCTGCAAAATTGATTCCACCACAACCCACAATTTTATTGTCACATAGTAATACATAATAGAGTTCTCTTTCGGTCTCTAAATATTTTTTTAAATCTTCTTCTTCATCAACAGCAAAAAACTCAGGCGTATTCAGTCGTAACAGATGAATGATTTCATTTTCATCTGGGTCGACATATTCTCGAATTGCTATATTGGATGTCTTTTCTTTAAACAAGAGTCTTTTTATCTTTAACTGTTAGCGCAACTCCGAGTATTAGGAAAGTCAAGAATATGGGATACAATACAAAAAATGTTGTGTGCATTGAGGTTAATGATAAGCCTACTGCTAAAAACATATGTAGGCAAGCAATTACAATCATTCCTACGGTTCCGATGGTAAAAAAAGGATGAAAATTTTTCATTTTACTGTTGTTTTATTTGTTAATAATTATTTTAGATTCGTAACGTTTTTTTTTGCCTGACCGCTAACGGTTTTGTATATGAGCTGTGGCGTGATTCGGCACAGACCTTTCCTGATAAAAACTGGCTTTGGAAAATCCGCAGGGATTTTCCAAGTGAGGACAGACCAAGCCATAGCTTATATACGGTGTTGGCAAACGTTTTTTATTCAGTTATAAATATTTTCTTATTAGCAATATCAATGGTAAGTATCTCACCCAGCCATTCTATACTGGTTTTGCCTTCATATATTAATCCGTCAACAAAGGCAACATCTAAACTTTCCAGTTTACATAATTTATTTACTGTGTTTAATTTCGATAACTTACCAATGTAATAATTATTTTGCTTTTTAAATTCGCTGGTAATAGGTACTGTTTTGAAATCTTTTTTATCTAATGCAAGTGGTTCAAAGAGTTTTGAACTAAACCAAAATGAATTTTTTCCTGCACCGCTATCCAATAGTATTTGGATTTTCAAAGTGTTATTCAATTGTATGTATGTGAAAATATCAATGGCTTTTCCTGCGTAATCTGCTATTTGAATATCAATGCTTTTTTCGTTTTTTGTAGGCTTATTGAAAAGGATTTTTTTATTGATATAATCAATAGTAACAGTTGTGTTTCTGAAGGGTTGTAATGATATAAGACCGTCTATATCTCCGAAATCTAAATCTATAATGGCATATTGTTGATTGTCAAATTGCCTATTATTGATTTCCATACTTGTTGCATTATATAGGTCAACATTCAATTCTTCACCAGTTGCTCTATGTCCCACAAAAAAATTATTTGTTTTTTCATTTGTGATTTTATGAGAAAATTTTGTAAAAATAGCATTTATGCCTGCTCCTGTGTCAAAAATGAATTTACCTTCCACATTATTTACTTTTGCCTTAATGATAATATGTCCACTTTCATTTGTTTCAAAAGGGATTTGTGCATTCGCATTTGAAGAAAAGGATAATAATAATATAAAAAGGATTGTTATTTTAAATACTTGGTTTGTCATTGTTGTTTTTTTAAATGTTTGCCAACGTGATTGTATATGGTTTGTTGCGTGGTTTAAGCACCTAATTTAGCAAATAAAAACCGAATAGAAAATCCGCGAGGATTTTCGTAAGTAGGCTATAACTAGCAATAAATTATATACGGTGTTGTAGTGCGTTTTTTAATATTCGGTTACTGAACTCCAATTCTCTCCTTTTTTTATCCTATGAATTTGTGTGTCGGATACTCCAAAACGTTTTGCAATCATATTTATTCGAGTTCTTTTATTCTTTAATTGGCGTTTTATAATTTTTACTTTACCCTCGTTTAATTTACCAATGTTTTTACTTCTTTTTTCAACGATTTCTTCCCAATTCGGATTGTTAAATTGATGAAGTTCTTTTTCTCTTTTGGTTGCCCATTTTAAGTTTTCCACTCGATTGTCGGTTTTGTCGTAATTCAGGTGGATGACATAAATTCCGTCGTTCCGCTCAAGAAAATGTTCAGCCACAAGTTTGTGGACGTATCTGCTGGTCGATTTTCCGTTCCGTTTTTGTTTTAGCGGAAGATTTTGATATCCGTTGATGTATGATTTTTTAACTTCAAATTCGGTTTCGTTTTTACAGTTTAAAATTCGTCCGTAATTTGAGATTTTGAACTGTTCATTTTCCGCAATTCCATCGTCAAATTTGACCCTTTTCCATTCCTCTTTCCAATAGTTTCTTATCATCCTAAATGTTTTTCTCAAATGCACTACAACGTTTA
>NZ_AUHD01000025.1 GCF_000423005.1 Gelidibacter mesophilus DSM 14095 | reverse complement strand
ATGTCTTGTCCTGAAATATGGCTACAGGTTAAAATTGAATTAAGCTGATAATTGATATACCATATTCGGTGTTTTATAATCTAAAGATAAATGTAATCTTATTTCATTGTATAAATTAATTGCACTTTTTGCAGCTCTTTTAGCGTGTTGCACGTCAGTAAAGGTCTGGTCTAGGTAAAACTCATCTTTCAGGATGCCATTTACCCGTTCTGCCATGGCATTTTCGTAACAATGATTTTCTTCAGTCATGCTAATATCTATCTTTTTCCTTTTTAGTATTTGTGTATACACATTACTACAGTATTGTATTCCTCTATCTGAATGATGTATGAGTCCGCTAATATTTTTAGCTTGATTTATGGCTTTATTAAGTGCTCTCACGCATCCTTTTAGTTCCAGGCTATCACTTAGGTCATAACCCACTATTTTCCTAGAATACATATCTGTTATCAAAGCCAAGTAACAAAAGCCTTTTACTGTTCTAATATATGTAATATCAGATACCCAAACTTGGTTAGCTCTAGTAACTTTTAAGTCTTTAATAATGTTACTATACTTATAAAATCGATGATAAGAATTGGTTGTTCTAGCACTAGTTTTCTTTCTAAGTGTAAGCATATTATATTTTCTAAGGACATTAAATAAAGTATCTCTACCGACTTTTAAGTTAGCTTTTTCAAAATCGTCTTTCAATGATTTATCGAGTTTACGCACACCTTCTCTAGGAAGGGATTTGCGTCTTTTTTTAACTATATCAATAATCTGTTGCTCTAGTTTTAAACGTTTATCAGCTCTTTTTTTATGCTTGTAATAAGCATCACGTTTAAGTCCAAAGCAATGATTTATAGTTGTTAAAGAAGCAAATCCCTTAGATTTTTCTTTAGCTTTGATTAAGGCTTTATACTTAACTTTTTTTTTAGTTCAGCAATAGATTTATAACCAAGATCTTCTGCAGCAACTTCTAGATAGGATTCTTCTACCATAGCATCCAGATCCTTTTTAAGAAGCAATTTTTTAAGCTGTTCAATTTCCTTTTGAAGTGCTTTAATTCTAGATATTTCGTCTTTTGTTTCCACTTTTACTCTGGTATTCATTAAGTCTTTACGATTGTACTTTTTAATCCACACATTCACTGTTGTAGGTGCAATAGAATAGAGTTTGCATAATTCACTCTTGGTGTGTTTTCCGATTGTAAGTTCTGCTAAAATTTTTAATTTGAAAGGTTCGCTGTAACGTCTAATTACTTTGTCATTTTTGTACATAATGTTTAAAATTATGTAGCCTTTATTCAGGACGACTCAAAATGTGTGGCAACGTGATTGTGTATGGTTAGTTGCGTGGTTAAGCAACTAATTTAGCAAATAAATCACAAATAGAATATTCCGCAGGAATGTTCGTAAGTCGGCAGTGACCAAGCAATTAATTATACACGTTGTTAGCTTTTAGTGCTTTTTTATCTGCTTAATAATTCATTCCGATTTATGTTTTTTTGCTAATTTTTGTTTTCAAAGTTAGAGTAAATTCCGCAGTTTTCAATTCCGTAAACTTGCTCAAATTCCGCAATATTTAAATTCAGATTAGAGTAAGCAATTCCGCAACTCGCTAAATTCCGATTGCGTGAGATTCCGAGTTTCTAATTCAGTTTCCAATTCAGTTTTCGATTCCGCAAACGAGCTAAAAAGTCAGACGCAATTCAATTCAGAGTTTGAGTGAGCAATTCCGCAGTTGTATTTCATTCCACATTTGAGTGATAATTCCGTAAATCTTTGAAATTCGACACACCGTTTTTCTGATTTATCTTACTTAAAATTCTAAAAAAAAATCGAAAAATAAACAAGGCTTTTTTCAAACCGCAAACTTGCTCCAGCATTAAAGCTAACGTGTTTGTATATGATTAGTGGCGTGTTTCAAGCACGGAATTTAGCAAATAAACACCAAATAGAAAATCCGCGAGGATTTTCGTAAGTAGGCGATAACCAGCCATTAATTATATACGGTGTTGCCAACCGTTTTTTATTCCGCATTATAATTTTCGACCGTTTTCAACAATTGTTTTTCAAAGTTATAAATGTCGTCAATTGAATTTATAGGTTCCTTAATCTCCTTTTTGTTGTCGTCAAAAATGCTAATGTATTTATTTCCTCCGTTTAAATGAAGACGGCAAAGTGGCTTTCTATTATTGTCGTCTAATAAAATTCCAAAATAAGATTGAGTGTCTCTCGAAACAATTCTTTCTTTCGATAATTTTCTTCTCAAAATAGCAACTACAATTGCGAAACCTTCCAATTCCTCTTCTGTAGTTTCTACTTTACTTTTAGGTTCTTCCTCAACTTCTTCTACTTTCTGCTTTTCTACTTCTTTATTTAAGGCAGAATTTAGTCGGTCGCTTACTTTTTCGCTAATTATTTGTGTAAAAGCTTTATTTACAATTTCTGTAAATTCATCCATTACGTTTGAAGTAAGTCTTCCGTTATAAGCTTTGTTTGCAAATAGACGAACAAATTCTTGAGAAGGTGATTGAAGTTCTTGGTCAATCAGATTTTTTATTTCTCTTGTGTATTTTAAATTACTTGCATTGTCAACGATTTTAGAAACATCAAATTTTGATTTGTGGAATTTCTCAATTTCTTTTACAGTACTTTCTTTTAAGTTTGTAATATCAAATTCTAAAAATGGTTTTTCGTCCATTTTATTGGTTTCTTCTAAATCTGTATAGAATCTATAAATTATTCCATTTGTTAAAAGGGCAAATCTCGTTTTTGTAACGTGAAAATATCTAAATAATTGAGAGTTGTGAACGTTCAAATCTTGTTTCCAATTTTTACATTCTACAATTAAAATTGGTGCTCCATTTTGGAAAATAGCATAATCTACTTTTTCTCCTTTTTTTAGTCCTAAATCGGCAGTAAATTCAGGCACAACTTCTGTCGGATTAAATGCGTCATAACCTAAAATATTTATGAACGGTAAAGTGAAAGCGTGTTTTGTACTTTCTTCTGTTTCAATTCGGTCTTTCAGCTGTTCTACTTTGTCTGCAAGTCCTTTTAGTTGATTAAATAATTCCATATTTTTCTTATTAGTTCGATTTTTTTTTCAAATGGTTGGCAACGTCTCTGTATATGGCTCGTAGCGTGCAAATTATGAAATTATTTTCGGATGAAGCACGAGCCGAATTTTTTAATTTTTCTTATTATCTTTTCTCAATAAGCCAAATTAAAAAATTTGGCGGACTAGCAAATATACCTTAACTTTGATTAAGCAAATGACTAGCTATGAGCTATATACGTTGTTATATGCCGTTTTTAATACGTCCAGATTTTCGATATTGATTGATATAACGATTTACTTCTTTCCGCAATCTGTTCTTCATTCCATTCAGGTTTGTCTTGTAAATATTGATTGATTATTAACGTTGATTGACTACCAATTTCTCTTTTCTTAACCGAAAATGAAGAATTACTTACTGCTGGATTTAAGGATGAAGTTAATATTGTCAGATTTCCAATCGAATGCAACATTTTATTTCTTCCCTCAATTCGGTGAAATTTACCTTCTTTGTCGTCCTCTGTTCTAACTGCGTATGGCGAAAGTTCAAAATCCTCCGCTGAAATTAGTTGTCCGTCTAATGGCCAATGCTCAAACCAAGTTTGAGGTAGAATATGCTCAATGTGTAAACCTGTATTTAAAAAATTGACCTGTTCTTGTTTGCTACCTCTTTTAGACTGCTCAACTTCTAAAAGAATATTTGATATAGTTTTTGTTTTGTTTTTTTCTTCTCGATATAATGGTCTTTCTATTAATTTTTCTAACAGCATATTGTCTGAAGGCCATAAATTACCGTCAGAAGTTTTTGATTGTAAATGCGCTTTAAACGATTCAGCATCTTTATGTTCATTTAGGAATTTAAGGTATTCCAAAAAGACGTTGTTATAGTTCTTGGTTGTTAAACCACATAAAAATCTTCTTGTTAAATAAGAATCGAGAATTGTATAAATAGCATCTTTATTAGCTTGTGTTATCTCTGAATCTCCTTCAACGTAGAGTAGAAGAGGATACAATGTTGAAATGTCCATATCTCTCAAACGTTCTGCCAATTTTTCAAAACGTGAATTGCCTTTTGGATTTGTAAGTTTTTTAAAGATTTGACTATATCTATTTAGTTCCTTTAATTCTCCCTCAATATCTTCAAAATTTGCTTTGTTTAGCGTAAATAACTTGTAGTAATAAAATACTTGGTCATATCGAATTTCTGTTTGCAATTTTAAAGTCAAATAGTCAATAACGTAGAATTGTAAACGAGTTTCTGAATATCTACCACGACTTGTTCTATCGTGCCATCTATATTCCGCATTTGGGTCGTCAAATTCGTCCCAATATTCATCATATATTTCATCGAGATTTTCTTCATTGCTATTTGCTCGCATAAAAATATAATTTCTGATAAGGTCTGTTTCACTTAAAGAAGCTCCGCGACCATTCATAGTCTCAAAAATCATTTGTGGGTCGTCATTTTGCGTGAGTCCAATTTCGACAAATTGGAAATCTCTTTTTATGACTAAAAGCAAGTTTGTTATTAACTCTGTAATTTCAATATCAGATTGTTCGATATACTCGTTTAGTTTGTCATAGAAGAAAATGTAAGCTCCTAAAATATTATGTCTGCTTTTTGCAACATTTCGATAACTTTTAGGTCCAATTCCGTGTTCGCTCAAAACTGGCGTAATATGTAATTCTTCAACTTTTTCGTAAGTATTTCCAACGATTGATTTGAATATTTCTTTATTGAACTTTGTCGGTTCGAGTTTAAATTTTTGGTTTTCGTAATCTTTATCTCCGAAAGATTTATCGTTGAAAAGATATTTGTTTAATTCCTTGATTAAACTTTCGTCTTCCAAATGTTTGCGACAAACTTCTCTAAAAGATGCAATGAATAGTTGAAATGTCGTTAATCGTTGTTGTCCATCAATTACGTTATAAGTTGATAATGTACTTGTAGTTGTATTCTCGTGAAAAAGTACAATTGAACCTGTATAATGTGGATGAATTTTTTGTTTGTTCTGTCGTTCGTTGAACTTATTTATAAAATCCTCCCATAATGGCATCCATTGGTCTTGTTCGTTCCAAACGTAATGTCTTTGGAAAACTGGAATTTTAAATCGGATTTGTTTATTTAGTAATTCTTCTAATAGCGGTTTTCCTAAATTCATTCGTTTTTTACTGTTTTTTGATTGATGTACTGATGTTGGTCTTAAATGGCATATAACGTGTTTGTGTATGATTTCGTTGCGTGTTTCAGCAACTAAATTAGCAAATACAAACCAAATAGAAAATCCGCGAGGATTTTCGTAAGTAGGCTAGTACTAGCAATGAATTATACACGGTGTTGTAAAACGTTTTTATTTCATATTACTAATTGAAATCTATTCTTGATATTCTGATTGTAATATTTTCCAAAAGATTCTGCTTTTTTAAATTCATTCCACTTTGCAATTGGAACTTCTTTGTGAATATATGTTTTAGATTTTGTTTCTATTATTAAAAAACCATTAATTCCATTACAAGAATAAAAATCCGCATTGTAAATCCAAGAACTTTTACTTGTATCACAATTGTCTGTAATTTTGAATTCTGATGATTTTATGATTTTTAAAGCACTTTGATAAGATTCAAAGTCATTATTTATTTTACTACAATCTTGTCCACTACAAGATACTGTTTGTAAAACTATTAAAATTAAAAAAAATGGTCTGAAATGTTTTATCATATTAAAATTCATTTTCTAAATCTTCAAAAGCATTTTTAACATCGCTCATTGCACTTTCAACATCCCAAACATTCGATTGCCAATCCTCGAAACTAAAATCTCCAATTTCGCTGTTCAAATCGTCCAATTCATCACTCAAATCAGAAGTATAGCTTTCTAAATTTGATATTTTTTCTAAAGCTTCTTCCAGTTCAGAACTTTTGTCATCTAATTCATATTGTAAATCATCTATTTGAGAATGTAAATCAGATATTTGTGATTCTAAATCTGCTATCTGTTCTTGATTACAACTTATGATAGTTGTTGAAAATAATATTAGGTAAATAAGTTTTTTCATTGCTACTCTAATTTGTAAACGGTGGACTTGTAATATTCTACTTTCATTATACATTCTTTGGAATAGCCAGCGTATCCAAAATATCCATTGAATTTTATAAATAGATTGGTGTCTTTAACTTCGTATAAGTCTCCATCACCATCTGTCAAATCAATTTTGTAATCTCCTTTATCAACTTCTGTTTTCACATAGATATATTCAATTTCGTTTCCATCTTCGTCAAGAGTTCCATAATCGAGTTCTACTTTTTTATAAAATTCATCAACTGTGTAGCTATCCAAATCATCAAGATTTTGTCCAAATGATAAAGTTGATATAATAGCAAAAGTTAAAAATAGTATCGTTTTTCTCATTGTTTGTTGGTTTGGTCAAATGTTTTACAACGTTGTTGTATAAGATTAGTTGCGTGTTTTAAGCACTAAAGTTAGCAAATAAATCACAGATAGAAAGTCCGCGAGGACTTTCGTAAGTAGGCTAGAACTAGCAATTAATTTTATACGGTGTTAGCTGTAGTAATTTTCTTTATTCCAAAAAATGTTATAATAATTCCAATTCCAAATAACAGCCAATAAATAATGTTGAAATTATATCCAGTTAGCCAATTGTCATAAGAGGTTCCAATATTGTTTGTCGCAACTATAATTAAGTTTACAATGAAATGAAGTATTATACAATAACCGATTTTTTCAGTTTTCAAATAGATTATTCCGAGTATAACTCCGCTAATGAAAGTCGGTATTAAATTATTAGGTGTTTCAATATGCATTATTGAAAAGCAAATACTTGAAGCAATTATAGCTAAAATCGGTTTATTCTTTCCTGATAATTTTTCTAATAAAAATTTTCTGTAAAATAGTTCCTCGACTATTGGTGCAATTAACAATGTGGAAATCAGATTGTAGATTAAAGCAATATTATTTTTAGAACTAACAAAGGTATCATATGTAGAAATTCCTTGATAATATTCCATTATTTTATTGAAATCCCAAAAAGGTTTATTTATTAGTAACAAACCAATTCCAATGAGAGGTAAATACAAATATATTTGAGGATTATAATTCTGAACTTTAAGAGCTTTTTTAAAATCAAGATTTGGTTTCCAAAAGAAAATATAAATGAGTAAAAATGCTCCAACAACTGATACAATTCTAGTTATTCCAAATATATGAGTGAAGTCATCTGGTGCTCCAATCAAATATTTAATCGGAAGAAGTATTGCGAGTTGAATTATTGTCCAAAATACAAACGCTAAAACTGTATATAAAAATGCTTTAATTATACTCATTATTTTTATTGCGAACGATTTGGTTTTTATTACAGCTAACGTTGATGTGTATGATTTCGTTGCGTGTTTAAGCACTAAAGTTAGCAAATAAAAACTGAATAGAAAATCCGCGAGGATTTTCGCAAGTAGGCTAGAACTAGCAATGAATTATACACGGTGTTACCTGCTGGCTTTTATTCGTTAATAGTTTGTTCAATTTTGTCGTGTAAATTTTCTTTAATCCATTTGTTCAATCCTTCTTTTCCATCTCCTTTTGCTTGATGCCAAGGACTTTCTTCGTTAATTAGAACCTTTTGATTTTTCAAATCATATAATGAGTGATAAAGATTTCCACGTTCCATTATCAAATAGTCGTCTTTGATGAAAATTCGAATATTTTCTGTGTTTTTAGCTCCTTCGTCATAGTTAAAAAGGACTTTTTCTATTAAGTCATCTTTTTCTATTTTTTCTCTGTTTAATCTTTCCTTTCCGTTCCAACTGTCTTTTGGCATTTTGATAATATCCCATTGCATATCGTCAAATCCTGCCATTGTAAAGTAGAGAACATAATAATCGTTGTTATATTCCACTTTTTGTTGGTATAAATAGTCCTTAAAGAAAGACATATAAATATTTGCTTTTATGTCAGCATATTTCATAAACCCTTCTTGATTCAGTCCGTTTGAGATTGAATCCTTGTATTTTGGAGCAATAGTCAAACTATCAATTAATATTTTTTGATTTATCAGTTTGTCTATTTCTAATTCTGCTATTTGTCCAAAATAATAGTCAATTGTTTTATCTTCTATTTCATTCGTTTGAGATTGGCAACTAACAGTTAAAAAAGTTATAATTAGTATTAATATATATTTAATGTTCATAGGTTTCTTCGGCTTGCAGGTAACGTGTTTGTGTATGGTTTGTTGCGTGGTTCGGCTCTAAATTAACAAATAAAAACCGAACCAAGAAAATCCGCGAGGATTTCCGAAAGTAAGCACGGAAAAAGCAATGAACTATACACGGTGTTCTACGCAGTTTTTATTCCTTTTTTGTTTTTTCGCACGAGTCAAATTCCGATGTGTTTTTAAAATTCTGCACATTCTTTTTTTCTTAAAATCTCAAAAAAAATTCCGATTTTCATTCCGCAATATTTTTCCGCACGTTTTGCCATTCTGCTATTCAGCCCAAACCTTTGGATTTTCTAAATTTTCCTCGTTAAAGACTAAACTTGGGAAAATCCTTTTTTCATACAGTTCAGCCGTAACGTTTGTCGTTTCTGTTATTCAGCCGAAACTTGTCGGCTTACTAAATTTTCGATGCAAAGAACAGGTTTTGGGCAAATCCTAAATTCCGCTTTTTTCCACACGTTTTGTAATTCCGCAAGAGTAATTAATTCCGTCGTTTTTTTTCAGTTTCATTTTCAAATTCGGTTTCATTTTTCCCTTCTTAAAAATCCATAAACTTGAATTTTAAGCACAATTTTCGTTGGTTTGGTCAAATTGCGTAGAACGGTCTTGTATATGGCTCGTAGCGTGCAAATTAGAAAATAATTTTCGGAATAAGCACAAGCCAGATTTTTAAATTTTACTATTTATCTTTTTATTGGAAATCGTCAAATTTAAAAATTTGGCGACTTTCCAAATATGCCTTAACTTCGTTTAAGCAACTGATTAGTTATGAGCTATATACGTTGTTGCCATTAGTACTTTTCCGTCCATATTGTTTCAAACCTTTCGCACACAATTAGCATATCTTCGGTTGGTTTTCCTCCACTTTCTTTCATAAAATTCTCAAAAAAATCCCAATGTGCTTTTTTCCATTTTTTTAGTGGATCGACATCAGTTCCCATATCCAATTCAGCATACTCTTTTGAAATTTCATTAAATGGGATTGTATCAACACTTTTGGTTACAATAATCGCTTTGGCGTTTCCGTCAAAATCCGTTACAATTTGTTTGTTTCCTACTTTTGGTAAGTCAACACTATATTGCTTATATAAAGAATATAGACCTGAAGAAGCTTTCTTTTTTCCGTTTACTGTCAATTCCGCAAGTCTATTTGCATCTTCTCGATTGTTATGGAAAAAATCGGATTCAGGTATTTCTTCATTCTTGAATTCTGGATTTGACTTGGTAAATTCAGACCACATTTCTTTAACGGATTTTCCAGTTTCGTTTCCAGTTTGAATTTCCGTTTTCGATTCCGTTTCCACTTTTGATTCCGTTTCTTTCTTTGTTTCGTTTTTACAACTCATAAAAATCAAAAGCAGGAAAATTGCGGTATATCTCATAGTTTCTTTTGTATTAATGGCAACGGTCTCAGCTATGAGTAGTTGCGTGTTTTGGCGTTAAACTTTGCAAGTACACACCAAACTGAAAATCCGCGAGGATTTTCAGAAGTAGGCGAGAACAAGCAATTACTTATAGCCATTGTTGTACACCGTTTTTTAATTGTTTATAATATTCGTTTCTATTCGCATTTTCGGGAAGACCAGCAACTTGTCCGTCTCCCAATTCCATTATTATCCAACCTCCATTTTTCTTTTTTGCAACATCCATTGTAAAGAAGTTACTTTCTATGTTTTTCGCAATATTTTTAAAGAAATCAATATCTGGTTTTTCAGAGTCATAATTTCCCTCGTCCCAATAATTATAGATTTGGACTACATTTTTATTTAGAAATACAATTCTAAATTCTTTAGTTAATGGCATTCCACTTTTTGAGTGGTCAGTCAGAAATTCCAATTCCTCAAATTCACGAAACACAATTCCCTCATTCAGATAGTTGCCTCGTAATTCCAAAAATCTGTCGACAATTTTTTCCACTTTAGTTTTGTCAGAAGCGTTTGGGATAAAACAGGCATCATTCCAATTGTGTTTTTCAGATTTCACAAAATCCTTTACGATTATAGGCTTAACTCCAAATTCATTAGTTAGTTCAATGATTTTAGTTTTTGTTAAATCTTTAGTCCAATTTGATTTTGGTGTTTCTCCAACAATTTTGTCGTAAGAGTTCGGTAAGTAATGGCAATGTTCATATTCATTCGGATTGTTGATTAACTGAATATTCTTTTTTAAAAGTCCATTGTAGAATTGCTCGTAAACCTTTGGTACCATCATCCAACCACGATAAATTCCAAATTCTTTTGTTTCTGAACTTTTAATAAACTTTAGTGCTCCATTTATGTTTCCGTCTGTTAGTTCTTCGAAACTAAAAACGTGTGTTTCAAATCCATTTTCTTTCGCAGAATCGAATTCCGATTGGTAATCAGGTTCGACTACTTTATTGTCAATTACGCTATCGCAAAAAATGATTTTCATTGGTTCGTTCAAATGGTGTACAACGTTTATGTATATGAGCTGTGGCGTGTCCCGGCACAGACCTTTCCTGATAAAAACTGGCTTTGGAAAATCCGCAGGATTTTCCAAGTGAGGACTGACCAAGCCATAGCTTATATACTGTGTTGAACTAAACCTAAAGGTAGCTTCACGCGACGTTTCCATCACGATTCACTACCTTTAGGATCAAGGTTTAATGTAATACTCAATATTATGAAAAAAAAATGACACCCTCATTGAAAGGGCCATTATTTCGGTTCCTGGGTTTGCAACACTCTACCACAAGCTCAAGCGTTCGGTAGAACTCTCCGGCAAAAGCCAAAGCACCCTTACCAACTATGCCCGCTGTCTGGCGCACATCGGATTCCATTTCAACTGTAGTCCACTTGATCTGGATCAGGAACAGATCCTGGATTATCTGCACGTTTTAAAGTCACAGCACAAAACCCCTTCGGACAGTTTTTTCAAGCACACCGTTTATGGACTTCGCTATGCCTACCGCATCTTTGGGATGAAAGAAATGCGGGTCATACTTCCTTCCATTGAACGCCCCAAGAAACTCCCCGTGGTATTGAACCAAAGGGAGATAAAAAAACTGCTGAAGACCCCAAAATTGCTTAAGCATCGATTGGTTCTTTCTATGCTCTATGGTTGTGGGCTCCGCAATTTTGAGCTTCGCAACCTTCAGCGTAAGGATCTAGATTTCGACAGGAAGATGCTGCACGTGCGCCAAGGCAAGGGTCGCAAGGATCGCTACGTTCCCTTGTCCGAGATGCATATTCGGGGTCTAAAGAAATATCTACTGGCAGAAAACCCAGTCACTTGGTGCTTTACTGGCAATGACAAGACAGGTAATCCAGTTAAAATTTCCTCACAAGGGGTACAATGGATTGTCCGAGAGGCTCGCAAGCGCAGCGGAATCCCAAAGGAAATTACCGCCCATATTCTGCGCCATAGCTATGCTACCCATCTTTTGGAGATGGGCCTGGACATCATGAGCATAAAAGACCTCTTGGGGCACGCAGATATCCAAACGACCCTTATCTACCTTCATGTGGCACAATCGGGTAGGCAAAAGCCGTTCAGTCCGTTGGATAGGCTTTATGACCAATAGAGATGTCCTATCCCGATTATGAAGTAGCGCACGTACTGGAGCGTAACAGGGAGCACCTTGCCCATTATTGTGCCAACAGTTGGCAGGTTCGCACCCTTCACGCCTTGCGCAAGTGCCGCACTGCCGCCTTGGGCGGCCATATAGATCGTTGCGACAATGCAAGGTGCCATAAGCTTCATCTTAGCTACAACAGTTGCCGCAACCGCCATTGTCCCAAGTGCCAGGGACACAAGAAGGAAGAATGGATACAGGCAAGGGAGGCAGATTTACTAAAGGTCTCTTACTTCCACGTGGTCTTTACCTTGCCCTGTGAGCTGAACCGGTTATGTCTATACGGGCCAAAATTGGTGTACAACCTTTTGTTCAAAACAGCCTGGAGTATCATTGGAGATTTTGGTACCAACCCCAAGTTCTTGGGCGCCAAGATGGGAATGATCGCCATCCTGCACACCTGGGGACAGAACCTCTCGTTGCACCCACACCTGCACTGCATTGTTCCAGGGGGCGGTATTACTAAATCTGGCAAATGGAAACCCAGCAAAGGCAAGGGAAAGTACTTGTTTCCTGTAAGGGCGATGAGCAAGGTGTTCAGGGCCCGTTTTGTAGCTGGCCTACGCAAGGAGTTGGGAAAATCGAAGTCCCCTTCTTTTTACGAAAGTCTGTTCAAAAACCAGTGGGTCGTCTATTGCAAACGTCCATTCTTTGGACCCTCGCAGGTAATAGAATATCTAGGACGCTATACCCATAAGATCGCGATAAACAACCATCGGATAAAAAGTCTTGAAAGTGGAAACGTTCGGTTTATGGTAAAGGACTATCGACACGGAGGTAAAAGAACGATACTCGAACTGCCCGATGCTGAATTTATAAGGCGTTTTTCGCTGCATATCCTGTCTAAAGGCTTTACCCGTATCAGGCACTACGGCATCTTGAGCAGCTATTATAAAAGAACGATCATCCCAGGATTACAGGAAGAGCTCGGTAAACCAGAATTTAAAGCAACGGAGCCTTTAATGCACCGCAGGTGCCCGGTCTGCAAGCAAGGAAACCTCGTTACCATCGCGACCTTCCCTGCCCGTGGGCCACCGCAACACTGGCAAGAACAAATCAAAAAAAAGTTAAACAGACCTAATGAAAAAACGTGAGTCCCGACGTAATGGGACTCCTATGGCCAAAACGTAAGAAAACGACCAGATAAAACTAAAAAATAGAGAAGAGAAACTACAACATGTAAAGTGCGCTTTGATTCCTTGGCAAAAACAGAAGCCAACGACCCCGAATCACGAAAGACCAACTACTGAAAATCCATTCCAAACTAGACCAATCCCCATAGAGGCAAACCGAAAAGCTCCGGTTCAGTCAACACTGCATTCATGTTGGGTCGTACCGACCACACGAATGCTTAGTTATTGTAAGCAGTTTTTATTCAAATTTCATTTCAAAGAGTAGATAATGTTCAATTCCAAATTTCTCTCCCCATTTTTCAATTTCCTTTCCGCTTGTTCCAACTTCGCACCAAGATTTTGAACCATCTTCTCTTTCATAAGGTAGAATATAAGCCAACAAATAGAATTTTTTATTATATCCTATTTCCATTTTGCTTTCCTCCGCTATATTTCTTAAGCTATATTCATTAGTTTCTATTGCATCGTATTCTTTGGTTATTGAAAAACGTGGAAACTTAAAAGTCATTTTTAATTTGTTTTTATTAGTTAATTTAGAAATGACTTTTAAATTCAAGATTGTATCGTTGACTTTTTCAAATTGTTCTATTCCGATGGTTTTACTGTCAAATACGATAGTATCACGTACAATTTTTCCATCCCAAATCTCTTTTACTGTCAATTGGTAACTTTTTTCTTTTAATTCTTTTCCGACAAATTTCAATTTCAAATATTCAATTCCCTCAAATTGAAGAATATCCCTTATTTCTGGATTATTGGATGAATAGTCCGAAATCATTTTCAGTCCGTTTTCAGATGTTTGTCCGAACGATAAATTTGTTAAAATCAGACATAGTAAAATTAAGATGTTTTGTTTCATTTCGTGATTTTTGTTTAAATTGCTTACAACGTTTAGTGTATGAGCAGTGGCGTGGTTCGTCACGGACAACTGCAAACAGGTACTTGCCATTGGAAATTCCGCAGGAATTTCCAAGTAGGCGAGGACAAGCCATTGCTTATACACATTGTTCTACACCGTTTTTTATCCGCTGTTATTCATTTTAAACGTTCTCAAACATTGGATTAATATAGCC
Source organism: Gelidibacter mesophilus DSM 14095 (assembly GCF_000423005.1). GTDB lineage: Bacteria > Bacteroidota > Bacteroidia > Flavobacteriales > Flavobacteriaceae > Gelidibacter > Gelidibacter mesophilus. Next base: position 870 of record NZ_AUHD01000025.1, on the reverse strand, counting down.
ATATTTTTCTTTAATTCATCCGTCTGTGATGCAGAAGCCGTCAAATTAAAAAAAACTCCTTTTGTTTCACTTTCCAAAACGAAACTTACGGTTTCAATTTCGCCATAAGTTTCTGTATTCGATTTGGTGTGCAGAAAATATGCTTCTTCATTAAGTAAATTAGTTTTACCAGTTTCGATAACTTTCGCGTCCCAATTAGTTTCAAGTAATTCAAGATAGTAATCAAATTCAGATTCCAAATCTTTCCTGTCTCCGAAACTCTTAATTTTTTGAATTGAAAGAATATCAACAAATCCATCTTTGTCAGGATTTGAAACTGCATCTATTCCAAAAAGGATATTTTTGTTTTCGTAATCTTCTACTGTCCATTCCCAATTAATCGGAATAGAGATTGAAAAATCGCCATTTGGATATTCAATTTTTTGTTTAGTCACTTTTACTGAATAATTGGCGTAATTATCCAACGTGTTTTGTCGATTTGAGCAGGAAGCTGTCAAAATCAATAATGTTAATGCTATGAGGAATGTTTTTTTCAAATGGTGTAGAACGTGAGTCTGTGCATCAACTCAATTCGGACTAAAATTAATGAATCAATTGCTATTTAGAGAGCGGTTAAGGTAGTATTTCTTTTGGCTTTAAAATATGGATTTGTATCGCCTAATAAAAGAAAGCTATCCATATAGTCCAAAATCCCTTCAAATAGGGTCGAAAGTTCAGGCACAAGCGTTTTCAGCCTGTTTTTCAATACCTCTGGTCCAAGAATGGACATAAGCCGAGTGAGGTTGTAACAGATCATCATCAGATTTACCTCGGAGAGTACATTTTGTTTCCCCCTCATCAAAGTATGGGTAAATCCCCATTGCCTTTTCA
>NZ_AUHD01000024.1 GCF_000423005.1 Gelidibacter mesophilus DSM 14095 | reverse complement strand
TGCCTAAACACGCCACAGCTCATATACATAAACGTTGGCATTCATTGAGCAGAACCGTTAAAAATGAGACTTATGAGTAATTTAAAAGACATTAAATCGGAAATTGAAAAATATGCGAATGACTCAAATCTGACTGAATTACAAATTGTTGCGAAACTCGAAAAACACTACTTTGACAAAAAAGTAAACGAGAATTTAAAGTTGTATAAAAAAGGAAAGAAAAAAGTGAGCGAAATAACCAAAGACCTGAAAATATCGCCACGAAAATTTTACGGAATTTTAGAAAAGAAAAATATTGAACATAAGAAATATAAAAAAGAGTGATTTAAAACAGAACGTTTGACTTTTAGCTCGTTTGTGGAATCGGAAACTGAACTGAAAAGCAAAACCCGAATTGATTGCGGAATTTAGCCTGTTGCGGAATTACTCACTCAATCGGAATTGAAAAAGTTTGCGGAATAAAACGCTGACTGAATTTACTCAAACGCTCGAAAAATTAAAAAGGAATTTAGTCGAATAAGAATAAGTCGGAATGAAAAAACAACGAAATGCCAACACCGTGTATAATTAATGGCTGGTTCTCGCCTACTTACGAAAATCCTCGCGGATTTTCTATTCCGTTTTTATTTACTAATTTAGGTGCTTGAAACACGCCACTAATCATACACAAACACGTTGTGGTGCATTTGACAAACCAACAAAAAACATATTAAATATTTGAATTTAAGTAAATTAATAAACAAAGGATTGATTACGGTTTACGGACCTTTAGTTTCGTTTGTTATTATTTGTGGATTTACAGCAAATTGGATTACTTCAAACATTCTGAAATTGGAAAGGGCTGATTATATTGTTGCAATTACTGTTTTTATTGCAATTTGCATTGGTTGGATTTGGTGGAGTTTTAAAATCGTTAAATGGAAATATTGGGCTTTCTCAAAACTTACAGTTGACGAAATTTATGATTTATATATTAAAGCAATTGAATCTGGTCTGATTTGGAAAACTGGGAGTGTATTTAACAAAACTGAAATTTGGACTGAAAAAGACAAAATCAGATGGCAGAAAATTAATCCAGAAGTTAGAAAATTATTTGAGATAGAAGATGAATAAAATAACTCTTGAAACGGAATCTTATTTAGTTGAGGAAAGAGGAAATGAAAGATTTTTTCCTTTTTTGGAAATAGAGTATAATGAAACTATTATTTACGAAAATGAAATTCCAAAATATTATTTATCATTTTCAAGTGAATTAGAATCTGCTAACGGTTTTGGGAATTGGTTTATGGAAGAATTACAAAAGAAAGGAAATGACTTGAGCGGATTTATAGTTGAACTTGGAAAAAGTCTAAATCTCAATTGGGATGTTTTTTACACAGGTTTTGGAGAAATAATTGAAGACAGTTGGAATTCCGAAATTGTTGAACTAATTGAATTTAATGACAAACTGATAGAAAAATTAAAAACGACACCACAACAACGTATATAGCTCATAGCTAATTAGTTGATTAATCGAAGTTAAGGCATATTTGCAAAGTCGCCAAATTTTTAAATTTGACGATTTTAAATAAAAAAGATAAATAGTAAAATTTAAAAATCTGGCTTGTGCTTAAACCGAAAAGTTATCGCTAATTTACACGCTACGAGCCATATACAAGACCGTTGCCATTAATTTGAAAAAAATGACCAAACCAACAATAATTGTACTTCTAATTTTAATAATTTCAAGTTGTTCAAATAATAATCAAGCGGAAAATAAGAAAATAGAAATCGAAAATCTGCGCGCGGAAAATGATAGTTTGAAAAAAATTATTGCGGAAATAAATAACAAATATGTTTTTGACAGTATCTTTTTAAAAACCGTTAATAATCCAAAAAACACTCTTAAAACTGACTCTGAATATGAAATGGAAATTATGGTTTTAGGTTATAATCCAACGAAAAGTTATTTTGTAAAGTTCGATAGTCTTGTAAACGGTAAAAAAGTAAATCCTGATACTTTAATTCAGAAAAATGGAACGTTTTTCTTTAAGACCAAATTAACTGATGAATTGACAAAGGTTAAGGTAGATGTGAAAATAGAAAATGAATTTGGGCAAAATTATAAAGGAACATTAATGGATTTAATAAGAATAAAAAACTAATGGCAACACCGTGTATAAGTTATGGCTGGATCTGTGTCTACTTGGAAAATCCTGCGGATTTTCCTCAGGCAGTTGACTGTTTGTAATTTTCCGTGATATCACACGCCACAACTCATACACATAAACGTTGTACACAAGCTAAAAAATGAACAAACAACCAATAAATAAAGAAGTTACAGAAAAGGATTTAGAAGAAATCAACAAATCTTTTTTGGAACTCGAAAACAAAATAAAGGATGCTTGTAAACTGATTTTTTCACAAGAAACAGAGCAAAGTAAATTATTCAAATCAAGTCATTATATATTGTCAATTGCGAATAGAACAATCTCATTAAATCGTGCTTTTTTAACTTTAACTCAAGTAAATAATTATAGCACAGCCATTTCATTAATTAGATTACAAGTAGATTCGTGCTTAAGACTATTTGCATTAACTCTTGTGGACGATTGGCTAAATTTCTACAAAGATGTTGTTAATGGAAAGGAAATTAGGAATTTAAAAGACAGAGATGGAAATAAAATGACTGATTCATATTTAGTTGACAAATATGACAAGATTGATAACGGATTTAAATTGCTTTATAAAAATACTTGTGGTTTTGTACATTTTTCTAATTCTCACATAAAACTAAATACAAGAACAAAAGACGAAACCGAAGATACATTTAGAATGCAAATTTCGGTTGGAGATGCTGACCAACTTGAGATTTACGAAAAAGTAGATTATGGATTCAATATGTTAATGGTAGGAAAAAGCATTTACAAACAAATTAATAGCTATCAAAAAGCAATGAAAGAACATTGGCTTAATTAATTATGGAATTAAAAGACATTGTAAATATCGTTTTAGGAATTATTGCTTCAATTGGTGGTTCAGGAGTAATAATATGGTTTTTAGTTAAATTATTTGCAAATACTTTAGCTGATAAATACAAAGAAAAAATAAAACTCGGATTTGAAAAAGAACTCGAATCTTATAGAAATCAATTAGAAGTTTTAAAAGCAACTACCTTAAAATATAACGACAGACAGTTTGAACTTTATTTGGACTTATGGAAAAACCTACAAGAATTAAAGTTTTCCTGTCTCGACCTATGGAGTTTGGCTAATAAGCCCAATTTACAAAAGTTCAAGGAATCTCTAAAAAAGACAGATAGACAAATAGAAACTTCTTCAATATTAATTGAGTTAAATCATTACTCTGAATTACGAGAAATTATAAAAAACTTTAAAGAGTATGATTTTGGAAAACAACGACTTATTGAAAACAGAATTAACAACATTAACGAGGTTCAAATTGACGAAATGATTGAGTTCAATCGTGAAAGAAAAGACAAATGTTTAGAATTAATTGAACTCATTAAAACAGAAATACAAACAAAAATTAAAGGTGGAAATTAAAAAAAGCCAGTGTACAACACCGTATATAATTTATTGCTAGTTCCTGCTTACTTACGAAAATCCTCGAGGATTTTCTATTCGGTTTGTATTTGCTAAATTAGGTGCTTAAAACACGCAACAAACCATATACAAGACCGTTGCCACACATTTGAGAAAAATTCTACACATATTGCTAATTGCTATTACTTTGACTTCTTGCCAAAATGAAAAAAAGCTGAACGGAACTTGGATTTCTGCTTATGAATATGATGATAATGACAGCATAAGTTATGACCTGTCAGGAAAACCATTTAATCAAATATGGGAATTTAACGATGGAACATTGAAAATCCAAAAATATAAATATGACTTTTTTCACGAAGACATAAGTTCATTCAAATTCAAACTTAAAGGAAATAAATTCGTTATTAATGATAAAGAACCATACCTATCTGATATAATCGAACCAATAGAGAAAGATAGTTTTGTTTTAAGTAGTTTAAGTTATGGCAACTCAAAACTTGTATATAAAAAATTAGATGATTCACTAAAAAACAATTCAGCTGATTTTAAACTGACTGGGAATAAATATATACGGAATTTCAAAAAATGGACTGACACTATTCATTTTGTAAATGAATCTGTTTATACAAGTAGTGGTTGGACAATGGGAGATTCGGATTTAAAGTGGGAAAGAGTAAATTATAACGGATTTGATATATTATTTACTGATATTTATATTCCGTTCATTCTAAAAAAGAAAGTAGGAAATAAAATTTATGTCACAACATTTGACAAGCAGAAAGAGGATTATATTTTAGAACAAATTGAGTAAAAAAACGTGTGGCAACAACGTGTATAATTAATGCTTGCTTTTGTACTTTATTCAAAAATAATCTATCTTAACATCTGATTTGTTACAGTTGAAAATCCTAACAGATTTTCGCCGCACAAATCATACACAAACCGTTGGCAACAATTTAAAAGACAAACTTTAATAATTCGATGAATGGAAAAAATTTGGATAATAACAATAGCGATAGTATCTTTTTTAATATTAAATTTTCTTTTTTATAAAAGTCTTTATGATTATGTCAAAAAAGAAGTTGGTGAAAGAATGTGGAAGATTGGGATTGGAGGAAACAAATTTTATTTCTGGCAAAGTTCACTATTTTTTAGCACAGCAGGCACGGCCTTAATATTGTATATTTTAAAATGGACAAAAGTTTTGAATTTTTAGAAGTCTAAGAATATTCAAAAAGAGAAAAACCGTTGCCAATAATCGCAAACGGACTTTTGAGCAAGTTTATGCAGATGGACTTTACTCAAACGTAACAGCAGCGACGGACTTTCAACTTTGACGGAATAAAAACATTTGGTAATCCAACTATAGCGGTTTACTATGACGGAGAAAAATTGGGATTAATTTATGAAACTAAATTGTATTGAAATAAGGATTAACGATAATGAATTTGGCTGTCAAGTAACATTTTCTGAAAAAAAAGATTTAGGAGCAGAATCTGAAAAGATGTCTGTTGACGAAATAATAGAATCATTTGGCAGATATTTACTGTTGCAACGCTCATATTCAGAAGATGATTTTGACAATGATTATATTTACTATGAAACTCAGGATGAAAATTTTGCCGGTAAATTAACTGATTATGAAATAGTTTTATCAAAAAATCATTTTGAATTAAAGCTTAAAAATGGAGAAATAGAAATCTTAATTAATCCGACTGCAAAAGAATATTCAAAATTAAAGGAGAGGCTTCCAATATTGACAAATAATAGCGAGAAACTAATTATAAATGATTGAAATAACAGCAGTTGCAACCAACAATTTGAGAGAAATTTATGGCTGAAAAAGAAATGTATTCAGTCGAGAATTGACGGGACAAAATTGGCTAAGGTCAATGGAAAATCCCATAAAAACTATACTGATTTTGGCGAATTTGAAAGAGATTACGGATAAAAACTGTTGCCAACATTGGCTATAGCAAATAGGGCATAAAGTGCTGAATCCATTGGCTTGGGCGTGTTTTCGAACACCGCCAAATCTTTTGATTTGGCAATTCAGAAAAGAAAGATAATTACAAAATGCAAAAGCTTTGGCTATCGCTAGGCGGAAAGGCCGGTTCGTGCCGACCGCCCTACTTGCCATAGCCTAGACGTTGCCAACAAGCTAAAAAACGCTCTGAATTGAAAGCCAAACAAACTTATCTGAAAGGAAAATCAGTTTTTATAGTTTCATTACTTGTAATCGGAATTACAATTCTGACTGTTTATGTGACTGGAATAAATTACAATCGGAGTTTGACTTCTAATCTCTATTTGTCACTCGGAATTATAGCCACAGTATTATTCCTTTTTATGACTTATGGACTTTATATTGGAATTGGACTAATTAACAATTTTCCAAAATTTCGGAATTTCCAAACTGGCGATTTGGCCAGTGGTGCTTCGCCACATATCGATATGCCTTCAATTGATGTTGGAGATGGAATTGGAGGACTGATTTTATCAATACTATTATGGATTGCGATGTCAATCTTGTTTGTTGTATTGTTAATAGTACTGGAGGCAGTATTTTGGTTCTCACTTTTTATAATTTTATCAATGTTTTATTGGATTTTCTTTAGAGCATTGAAATTTGTTTTTAGCAAATCAAAAGACACAAAAGGAGATATTGGAATTTCGGCAGTTTACTCGCTGTCTTACACTCTACTCTATGTTGGTTGGATATTCGGAATTGTATATCTGACTGAAATATTAAAATAAAGCCAGTTGGCAACAACGGCTATAATTCAGCGTGGCTGAATTATTAAAATTTAACTATATTTATTCCAACAGGCTTTATTACGGTGGAAAGTACTCGCGTCCTTTCCACGCCGAAATTATAGCCAAAACGTTACCGCCCATTGGAAAAATCAAAACGGAAAAATATTTACCACAGAATTTATTCACGTGTTTAACCAACTTTATACTCGCGCGGATTTTGAAATGGACTTTACTCCCATTCTGAAAAAGACAGCTTACTGTTGCGATATTTTGACCATCGCCAGACGATGCTCACTCGCTTGGATTAATTAAAAATGAAACGGAAAACATATCTGCCAAAATATTTTTTAAATCTCGTTTATACGCATTTTTCAGCCGACTCAATACTCACGCGGATTTTGAAGTGAATTTTACTCTCATTCTGGAAAAGACAGCTTACTGTTGCGCCATTCTGCATCACCACACGGATTCTTACTCAAGCGGATTAATTAAAAATACAACGGGCGGTAACAACGGCTATAATTCAGCGTGGCTTCTGCCCTATTTTAAAATTTCATATATTTAATAGCTTAATTTCTCTGCGGACAATTCCTACGAAATTATCCACGCCGAAATTATAGCCAAAACGTTAGGGCAAATTTGAAAAAAAATCGAAATGGCTGAATTATTCGCAGAATTAATTGGAAACATTCTTTGTATAATTGAAGACCTCAAATTTTGGAAAAAGAAAAAAGCGCGTCGGAAATTTGAAAAAGAAAATAACCTTCCCAAAAAATTAATGATTAATCCAATATGGAAATTAGCAGGAATTTTTCTGATTTTCATAATTGTTGCAAGATTAGTAATTGGATATTTATTCTTTGCTGATTATGGAGCAACGAAAACTGCCGAAAAAATAGCGGAAATTGAACTGATTTTGGAAAAAGAAAAAAAAGAAATTGGAACTTACCCGACTGAATTAAAAAATATAATAAGAAACAATCCTTTGAGAAAAAACATCACTTTTGACCATTGGAAAAATGAATATTATTATAAACAACTCGAAAACGGACTTTCTTACGTCTTAATTTCAAAAGGTAAAGACGGAATTTTGAAAACAGAAGACGATATAAGCGGGAATAAAAACTTGCCCTAACATCGGCTATAATTCAGCGTGGCTGAATTATAAAAATTTAACTATATTTATTCTAACAGGCTTTGTTACGGTGGAAAGTACTCACGTCCTTTCCACGCCGAAATTATAGCCAAAACGTTAGCACAAATACGAAAAAAATTCCCGAACACCACTTAATCTATGTCTTTCGATGAAACATTATTGCAATTACGATTAATCGCTCGAAAGAAAGGTAAGTATGTAATGAAAAAATTATTTGATGACTATCTAACTGGAGCTTTTGATAAAAAAAGAACTGTTTCCTGTCTTTTATGTGGCTCGGAATCTAACATAACGAAAGAACACGTATTGCCGAAATGGGTGTTTGAAAATGACCCAAAACGGACTTTTACAACTGATGTTAATCAATTACCGCAGAAGTATATCGGAACGACATTACCTATGTGTTCGACTTGCAATACGGATATTCTAAACACGCTTGAACTTTACATTCAAAGAACAATTTCAGAAGTTGACCTAAAAACCAAATATTATAGTTCTGAAAACTGGGAAAACATAATAAGATGGCTTGAGACTATTGATTTTAAATTTCAGCTAATGGACATTACAACGAAATTTAGAGCTCACAAAGAGGCTGGATATATTCCCTTTTTAGCTGATTTCTCAATAGCGGAAATGCGAGACTTCTCAATTCGAACTATTCAATCCAAAGCCAGATTATCGTTAAAAAGGATTTCGACAAAGGACAAAAGTAAAAGAGCCAATTCCCTAATAGTTGGAACAACTAAAGTCAAAACATTTAATTATTTTCATAAATCTGGACAGTTCATACATCTTGAAATCCCTAAATACAATAAAGTCTTCTTTTATTTCTTTGAGAGAGAATTTGAGGACGATGACGATATAGAAACGGAAGTGATGGAATTAATTAAATCGGTTTATGAAGTAGATGAATAGACTGATTAAACATTCGGAATAAGTACTTGTGCTAACAGTGTATAAAAAACATAGGGCGTTTGTGCTAAACCAAAAGGTCAGTGAATATTAACAAAGTCCGCTAAATATAAAATTTAGCATTTAAGAGAAAAAATAAAAGCAAAATATTTATATTTAGCTAAGTAATAAACCGAAACGAAAATGCTTATCACCTGCCCTACGTTTCTTATACTTAACGTTGCCCACAATTAAAAAAACGAACTATTTGACAAAGATTTTAGCACATATTGATGAGTTTGGAACTAATTCAATACAAGTTCATAAAGATGGAGTTTCATCTCATTTCTTAATTTGTGCAACTTTAATTAAAGAAGAAAATCTTGTTTCTGGACAAAAAATAATTGACCAAGTTCGAAAAACTCATTTTCAAAATAGTGAAATAAAATCTTCAAAAGTTAAAAGAGCTCATCACGCAAGAAGATTAACGATTCTTAATGATTTAAATGAAATTGACTTTACAATTTATGTCATAGTAGTTGACAAAAAAGAAATTGATTCAGAAGGTTTGAGTATTAAACAATCTTTTTACAAATATTTTAATAAACTATTAGTAACTGATTTAAATAGGATAAATAGTAAAATTACGTTTATAGCTGACCAAATTGGAACTGCTGAATATCAAAAAAGCTTTCAGAAATATATTGAAAATGAAGTTACTCAATATGACTTGTTCAATGAAACTAAACTATTCGAATTTAGTGATAGTAAAGAAAATAATTTAGTCCAATTAAGTGATTTTATTGTTGGAAGTTTAGCTAAATGCTTTGATACAAAACATTTTCAAGAACATTCATCTGATTATCTTAAATTATTAAAAGATAAACTTAATGTAAGATTTTGGCCAAATAACGTTGGTAATTACCTAAGAACTGATAAAGAAACCGAAAATTTTGACCCAAAAATAGCTGAACTTTCTCTTAATTTAGTAAAAGATTATATTGCTAAGAATGAAAAAAAAGTTGAAACTGATATAACTGCTCAAATCTATCTACTAAAGTATTTAATGCTTATTCAAAAAGTTAGTCCTCATTATTTTATACAAACACACGAATTAATGGACAAACTTAAAAATGAAATTGGATTGGAATATTCTGTAAGACTTTTTAGAAAAAACATTATTGGGAATTTAAGAGATAATAATGTAATTATTGTTAGTTCAAATAGTGGTGGATATAAATTACCAGTGAACAAATCTGATTTAACTGAATTTGTAAATCGTTATAATAGTATTTTACAACCAATGCTTTCAAGAATGAAAAAATGTAGAGATTCAATATTATTAGGAAGTATGAATGAAATTGATATTTTGGAATATCCAGAATATGAATCTCTAAAAGAAATAATTGAACTGAAAAAATAACTGTGGGCAACACCGTATATAATTTATTGCTAGTTCTAGCCTACTTACGAAAATCCTCGCGGATTTTCTATTCGGTTTGTATTTGCTAAATTAGGTGCTTAAAACACGCAACAAACCATATACAAACACGTTGTGCGTAAGCTAAAAAACTGAATCTAAAAATTGAAAAATATGAAGTTAACAAGGGTATTTATTTATTTAATAACAATTATCTTAATTAGTAGCTGTTCAGTCAATAAGGCCGCAAAATATCTTAAAGAAGGAGAAACAGCTGAAGAAAACTATAAAGTTACTTTACCTTTCGAAATAAGAAATGGCTATATAATTGTACAAGCAAACATAAAAAATAAGGATTATAATTTTATTTTAGACACAGGAACACCGAGTCTTGTATCAAAAAAACTTGCAGAAAAATTAAATTTGAAAATTATTGATTCGGTAAAAGCGTCTGATGTTTTTAATCAAAAACAAGCAAATAAATATACAAAAATAGAAAAAGTCAAAATTGGAACTTTAGATTTTGTTGATACAGTGGCCTTAATAAATGACTTTAATTCTATACCGATGTGGTCTTCTTTAAATATTGATGGGTTTATCGGAGCAAATTTAATGCAACACGCTATTTGGGATATTGATTTTGGTAAAAAACAAATTACAATAACTGATAATGAGTCAAAATTAAACTTACCCAAAGAAATTATTGAAAACAAGTTATTTATTGGTGTTGCAGGAGTACCTTCTATTGCTTGTAAAATGAACGGAAAAAAAGTTTGGAATTTTACTGTAGATTTTGGATATAACGGAGGAATAGTAATGCCATTTACCGAATTTGAAAAGCAAATAGAAAATGGTCAAATTTTAGATTTCAAAAAATTTAAAACTTACGCTACTGTTGGAATTTATGGAGGTCAGGATGTAAAAAGGGAATCTTACAAAGGGACAATTAATGATATTGAATTCGGAAACACTACTCTAAAAAACGAAAAAGTATATTCAGAGCAATATTTGGGTAAAAGATTTGGTTCAGCTTTTTTTAGTAATTATCGTGTTATTCTAAATTGGAATAGTAAAAAAATAAAGTTAATAGAAACAAACTTGGAATAAAAGCCTACGCACAACAAAGTATATAGCTCATAGCTAATTAGTTACTTAATCAAAGTTGAGGCATATTTGGAAAGTCGCCAAATTTTTAAATTTGACGATTTCCAATAAAAAAGATAAATAGTAAAATTTAAAAATCTGGCTTGTGCTTAATCCGAACAAATACCTCTAATTTGCACGCTACGAGCCATATACAGAGACGTTGTAAACAATGCCGAAAAGCAGTACGCATTTGAAAAATCATAGATAGAAAATCGGAATTATGGAAATATCAGAGAGCGAAAAAAAAGAACTTGACAAATTGAAAATTGGAAAATTAGTTAAGAATACAATATCTATAATTTTGGAAAAGGATTTAATTTCTGAAAATGAAATTCAAAATTTACTGAAAAAAGATTACTCTAAATTTACTTTTAACGTAATCTTCCCTATTCTAAAAAAAGTGGACAAAAAAATATCTCTGAAAGAAAACGGATTGATAAATGGAAATCCGAGATATTATGCAAAACCGATTGAAAACCGAGAAACTGAATATCTTCTGACAAATGAATGGAAAGAATATAATAGAGAGGATTTTATGAATTGGTTAAAAAGAAAAGTATCTGATTTATAAGCACAATTGTAAACAATGCTGAAAAACCACTCTTGCGGAAATGAATATTGATGAATTGACAAAAAATATCAGAAAAATATCATCTGAAAAAAATGTTCAAGAATTAGCGGAATTTATCCAAAAATGGAAAACTAACGAACAAAATGCTCTTGAATTAAAAGAAAATGTTGAACGGTATCTTGGAAATGCGTGGATTGACAAAAAAGCGGATTTTGAAAAAGTTTACGGAATATGGTCGGAATTTAGAGACTCTGCAATTAACGGAATTGGAGGAATGACAATGAACGAAAGATTTTATTTATTCGGACTTTTTGATTTATATGAAAAAGCACCAAATAATGCGAAAAAAGAAAAATTTTACACGAAATTAATGGCGAAAAAATAAAAGCACAGTTTACAACACTGTATATAATTTATTGCTTGGTTCTAGCCTACTTACGAAAATCCTCGCGGATTTTCTTTGTCCGTAATTATTTACTAACTTAGTTGCTTAACCACGCAACAAACCATATACAAACACGTTACCCAACATTTAAGACAAACATCGAGAATGATACGAAATTATTGGAATGAAGAATGGAAAAAGATTGTATTTGATGACAAGATTTCTGAAAATGAAAAATTTAAAATATCAAATTACGGTAGAATTATAAATTGTAAAACTGACGAGGAATTTTTGGTTAAAAAATACTTTATAAACGGATATCAGAATTTACCAGTAAAACAAAAAAGGAACGGAAAACAGACCAGCAGATACGTACACAAACTTGTTGCGGAACATTTTCTAGAAAAAAATGACGGAATCTGTGTTATTCATCTGAACTATGACAAAACCGACAATCGAATAGAAAATCTAAAATGGGCTACGAAAAGAGAAAAGGAATTACATCAATTCAGCCATCCACATTGGAACGAAATCGTTAAAAAAAGGAGCAAAAATATTGGTAAACTGAATGCAGGAAAAGTAAAAATTATCAAACGCCAATTAAAAAATAAAAATAACAGGCTGAAAATGATTGCTAAACGTTTTGGAGTTTCTGATATGCAAATACACAGAATAAAAACAGGCGAAAATTGGAGTTCTGTAACTGAATAAAAAACGTTGGGTAACAACGTATATAGCTCATAGCTAGTCATTTACTTAAATGAAGTTAAGGCATATTTGCTAGTCCGCCAAATTTTTTAATTTGGCTTATTGAGAAAAAAGATAATAAGAAAATTAAAAAATTCGGCTTGTGCTTAACCGAAAATTTATTGCTAATTTGCACGCTACGAGCCATATACAATACCGTTAGCAAACATATTGACCCGTCCTGAAATAAGGCTACATAATTTTAAACATTATGTATAGAAATGACAAAGTAATTAGACGTTACAGTGAACCTTTTAAATTAAAAATTTTAGCCGAGCTTACCATCGGAAAACACACAAAGAGCGAACTTTGTAAGCTCTACTCTATTGCACCTACAACAGTGAATGTGTGGATTAAAAAGTACAATCGTAAAGACTTAATGAACACCAGAGTAAAAGTGGAAACAAAAGACGAAATATCAAGAATTAAAGCACTTCAAAAAGAGATTGAACAGCTTAAGAAACTGCTACTTAAAAAGGATCTCGATGCTATGGTAGAAGAATCTTATCTAGAAGTAGCTGCTGAAGATCTTGGTTTTAAATCTATTGCTGAACTAAAAAAAAAGTTAAGTATAAAGCCTTAATAAAAGCTAAAGAGAAATCTAAGGGATTTGCTTCTTTAACGACTATAACCCATTGTTTTGGGCTTAAACGTAATGCATATTATAAATTCAAAGCTAGAGCTGATAACCGTTTAAGACTAGAACAACAGATTCTAAACATCGTTAGAAAAAGACGCAAATCCCTTCCTAGAGAAGGTGTTCGTAAACTTATTAAATCTTTAGATGTAGATTTTACTAAAGCCAATATTAAAATCGGTAGAGACACTCTTTTCAATGTGCTTAGAAAACATCAAATGCTGACACTTAGAAAGAAAACCAGTGCTAGAACTACGAACTCTTATCATCGTTTTTATAAATATAACAACATCATAAAAGACGTAAAAATCAATAGAGCTAACCAAGTTTGGGTTAGTGACATAACTTATATTAGAACCCTAAAAGGCTTTTGTTATCTGGCTTTAATAACAGACATGCACTCCAGGAAAATAGTTGGCTATGATATTAGTGATAGCTTGGAATTAAAAGGATGTGTAAGAGCGCTTAATAAGGCCATATATCAAGCCAAGAACATTAAACAGCTTATACACCATTCAGACAGAGGAATACAATATTGTAGCAATGTATACACACAAATACTCAAAAGAAAAAAGATAGATATTAGTATGACCGAAGAAAATCATTGTTACGAAAACGCAATGGCAGAACGTGTAAATGGAATTTTAAAAGATGAATTTTATTTAGATCAAACCTTTGATAACGTGAGTCACGCAAAGAGAGCTGCAAAAAATGCAATTAATTTATACAATGAAGTAAGATTACATTTATCTTTAGATTATAAAACACCTAATATGGTATATAAATTATCAGCTTAATTCAATTTTAACCTGTAGCCATATTTCAGGACAAGACATATAAGACATACCAATGAAAACTTTAAAAATATTTTTGATTTTATTGGTAGTTTACGGTTGTTCAAATCGTAAACAAATAGTCGAGTTTGAAGAAATTTTAGGTCAAAAAAATAGTGAAACCCTCAATTCAATGGTGTCTGAGTTTGAGATAAGTTTTTTAAATAAAAAATATCCCAATTCTTCCGTTAAACAAGCCTATAAAGAATATTTATCTGACATTGAATCGAATATTTCTGGAGATTGGGAAAGGCCACCTGAAAACAATATAGAAAGGTTTAATAAAAGTGAACTAAAGGAAGTTATTTATGGCATACCCGATTCTATTTGGATAATACAAAGCAATTATAAATCTAGAACCAAATACAAAGTGAGAATAAAGTATTTGGATTCAAAGAATGAGTTCCAAATCGGCACTTTAGAATCTTCAATTCCAAAGGTCAGAAATGAAGACTCTTTAGTTAAAGCGCTTAAAAATAATTATGATATTAACTACTTTGGTAAGTATCGTAAAGCTCTGTATTCTGTCTCGGATAAAAATGTTTTCGTGAAAGAATATCTAAAAATTACTCAAGATGTTGGAACGTTAGACCCTAGAATGGTAGCTTATAAAATGTTAATTGCTGATTTGGATTTTGGTAATTACTTTACGAAACGAATGATTATAACCGAAATCGCATATCGATTATAAAAATACATTTGCTAACACTGTATAAAAAAAATAGGGCAATTAGGTGCTAAACTAAATGATTCAGGTTTATTTGCGAGGTCGCCAAATCTTTTGATTTGGCTTTTAGAAGAAAAATATAAAACAAAATGCAAAAGATTTGGCTTGTGGATAATCCGAAAGGTAATTGCTTATTTACAGCCCTACTTCTTTTATACTAAACGTTGTAGTGCATTTGAGAAAAACATTTAGGATGATAAGAAACTATTGGAAAGAGGAATGGAAAAGGGTCAAATTTGACGATGGAATTGCGGAAAATGAACAGTTCAAAATCTCAAATTACGGACGAATTTTAAACTGTAAAAACGAAACCGAATTTGAAGTTAAAAAATCATACATCAACGGATATCAAAATCTTCCGCTAAAACAAAAACGGAACGGAAAATCGACCAGCAGATACGTCCACAAACTTGTGGCTGAACATTTTCTTGAGCGGAACGACGGAATTTATGTCATCCACCTGAATTACGACAAAACCGACAATCGAGTGGAAAACTTAAAATGGGCAACCAAAAGAGAAAAAGAACTTCATCAATTTAACAATCCGAATTGGGAAGAAATCGTTGAAAAAAGAAGTAAAAACATTGGTAAATTAAACGAGGGTAAAGTAAAAATTATAAAACGCCAATTAAAGAATAAAAGAACTCGAATAAATATGATTGCAAAAC
The DNA here is from genome assembly GCF_000423005.1 of Gelidibacter mesophilus DSM 14095. Taxonomy (GTDB): domain Bacteria; phylum Bacteroidota; class Bacteroidia; order Flavobacteriales; family Flavobacteriaceae; genus Gelidibacter; species Gelidibacter mesophilus. The sequence goes on along the minus strand of NZ_AUHD01000024.1, from coordinate 210 downwards.
GTTTTGGAGTATCCGACACACAAATTCATAGGATAAAAAAAGGAGAGAATTGGAGTTCAGTAACCGAATATTAAAAAACGCACTACAACACCGTATATAATTTATTGCTAGTTATAGCCTACTTACGAAAATCCTCGCGGATTTTCTATTCGGTTTTTATTTGCTAAATTAGGTGCTTAAACCACGCAACAAACCATATACAATCACGTT
>NZ_AUHD01000023.1 GCF_000423005.1 Gelidibacter mesophilus DSM 14095 | reverse complement strand
AAATGGAATTATAATTTTAGAAACAGGAAATTATGATATTGCATCTGGATTATCAGATGAATGGATTTATTGGAAATCAGGAATTGCCGATTATGTTGTTATGCAGAGGAATAAATCATATCTATTAACTTTATTAATAATAGGTTATTTAATTATAATTTCATTGTCAATTTTTATCATCCGAAAAAAGAACAAACAGCGGAAAACAACTGTGGGCAACACCGTATATAAGCAATAGCGGGTTTCGTGCTTACCCAAAGTTATGGTACAAATTTAAGGTCAGTGCCAACCGAAAAGTAAGTGCATAAAAACCGCTACTGCTCATATACAAACACGTTACCCAACATATGAAAAAAACGATATTGCTTATTTGTACACTTCTTTTATTATCCTTTAATTCTTGTTCTCAAAGTCCAACTGAAAATGGAATTATTGAAAACGGAATATATAAATGCAATCTAATCGATTGGAATATTAAAATTCCCGAAAATTTCAAAGTTAGAACCTTAAAACAAAAAGAGGACCTCGAAGACGTTGGTTACGAAAAAGTTAAAGGCAATACACCAGACGGAATTGAAGTACGTAAGAACAGGTCAGACCTAATCGGATTTGAAATTGACGAAAGGAATTATTTCTCATCGTCTTTTGAATCATTGGAAGGAACAAAGAAAATGTCTCTTATGGAACACCAAAAATTTGTTGACGAACTTCTTTCAAACACTTACTCAAAAATTAATGGAATCGAATTTGAAAATAGTTTGAATACTGAAAAAATTGGGAAATATGATTTTTACAGTATAGAAACGAAAATATATAATGCAAAAACAAAAGAACTAGTTTTAACTCAATTGATTTACAACAGTTTTGTTGGAGAAAATTTATTTAGTATTTCAATTAATTATACGGACAAAAGAGTTTATGAAATATTAGATAATAACTTTAGAAACTCATTAACCGAATAAATACGTTGGGTAACAATGTATATAAAAAATAGCGCAAGTCGTTGCTAACACAAAGGCTAGGGCATTTTTGGAAAGTCGCCAAATTTTTAAATTTGACAAATCCCCAAAAATAAAATAATTAGTAAAATTTAAAAATTCGGCTTGTGTTTATCCGAAAAGATATCGCTTATTTTCAGCGCTACTTTTCATATACGAGACGTTGTAAGCAAGCTGAAAAAACATCCGTAATTGAAAGAAAATTTATAGCTTATAAAGAATGAAACATATTAGTGAATTAATAAATAATGTCGAACCTGGATGGGAATTAGTTTCTAATTGGATTAATGATGCAACAAATAAAATTGAAATATTACCAAAAAACGAAAAACAAGCAAATGAATCGCTTTACCAAACTCAAGTAACAACTCGCTCGCCAATGGGAGCAATAATTTACGAAACGGGCGGAATTTTAATTGATAATGGTTGGATAAGAATTTTAGGTTCTGGGAATCAAAAATTAGACAGAACATTACCGAATTGGAATAAAGGAAAAACTTTTAATGAATTCGGAGAACAACCATCAATTTTTCTAATTGCTGATGATGTAGTTGGTGGATTTTTTGGAATTAATGGTGGAGCTTTAGGAGAAGATTTAGGAAAAATATATTATTTCGCACCTGACTCTTTAGAATGGGAACCAATGGATATTGGGTATTCGGATTTTTTGTGGTGGACTTTTAATGGAGATTTATCGGAGTTTTATAAAAATGTACGTTGGACAAATTGGGAAAAGGAAATAACAGAAATAAATGGAAACCTAGGATATTCATTTTATCCTTTCTTGTGGACAGAGTACGACAATATTGATGAATTAAACAGAAAGGCAGTTCCAATTTCTGAAATATGGGAATTACAACAAGAATTTGCTGAACAATTAAAAACGAAGGAATAAAGCCTGCTTACAACACCGTGTATAATTAATTGCTTAGTTTTAGCCAATTTACGAAAGTCCTCGCGGACTTTCTATTTGTGTTTTATTTGCTAACTTTAGTGCTTAAAACACGCAACTAATCATACACAACAACGTTGCCAGCAATTTAAAAAAACTAACATATTGAAAAAATTAACTACATTATTATTAGTCCTTATTTCTTTGCAAATGAACTCTCAAATCAATTGTATTCCGACAATTGGAGATGGATTTAAACCAATTACGAAAGGAATAGCATTACGTGACTCACCTGAATTAACTTCGGAAATTGTAATGAGAACACCTAGTGCTAATGGAATTTGGTTAAAATCGACTGAAAATGGATATTTTAATGACTTCGTCAAAGTTAAGGTTTGGTTTATCGGAGACGCATACAAAGAAAACGGAGTGAATAGTAATATTTCATATTTATACACTTATTTAAAAGACGATTATGGTTATGATTTTAATTTTCAAGACTATATAAAATATATTTCTGATAATAAAAATTTAGAAAAAATCTACAATACTCTAATTTCTGATGAAAACAATGATTGGTTTAAAGACTGGTCTAATTCTGAAAAATATGACGTAAGTACGTTTAACGGATTTTATGATTACTGGATATATTTCGATAAAGAAAAAAGTAACTATAATTACATATTCGAGAACGAAGGAAAAGAATTATACGTTAATAAAAACGACTTGACTAATGATGTTCCTGGGCTTTTATACGCAAATGGACAAGACGTTGAATTTTACCTTGAAAAAATTAATGAATTAATCGATTTAAACAAGAACAGGAAATGTGAATATTTGGAAAGTAAACTAATTTTTTGCATCGAAAAGTATATTAGTCTCTTAAGTGATGACAATGCTTTTAAAGCTATACAAGAAATTAACACATTGTCAGAATATATAAGTGATGAGACAAACAAAAGGAAATTAGAATATCTTAAAATGATAGCTAGTTATAAAGATGAAAATTTCATTGCTTCTATAAAAATCGGAAAAGAATTAATTAATTCTTATGACAAAAAATTAATAAATAATTATCAAGTTACCTTTTCAAGAGAAGATATTGATATGTCTGAAGTTTACGGATACGTTATTTCTAGTCTAATTAGTGAAAATAAATTAGATGAAGCTTTTAATTTGTCATTAAAAAGTCTTAATAATCAAAATTTACAATTTGGTCAAAACATTGAATTTCATTCAATAATATTACTGCAAATGAATAAAAAGTCAGAAGCTTGTGAATTACTAAACAAAGAATATCTCAATGGAAATGAAAAAGCTAGAGAATTAATTAACAAATATTGTAAATAAAAAAACTGCTGGCAACAACGTGTATAAAACATAGCTAATATAGGCTTTCCGAGAGGTTTTTGTATCTTTATTAAGTCCGCCAAATTTTTATTTTTGTATATTTAGAAGATTAAAGATAAATAGAAAAAATAAAAATTCGGCTCGTGCTAAATCCGAAAAGTTAGCGTTTATTTACACGCTACGTTTCATACACAAGACCGTTGTACCCAATTTGAAAAAATGACCGAACTAACATTTGAAATAAATTCTAACGAAGAAATTTGGGGACTTTTAGATAAAAAACTGAATTCAATTTTCATCCATAAATTCCTTCCGAATGAAATAATCGAATGGTGGCAAACGGACTTAAAAACACAAAGCGGAATTGAACTCAAGAATTTAAATGTTCGACAGATGGAAATGGATGTCCAAACTGACTTGAACGGTTTGAAAGAAATACTCGAATTGAACTCAAACCAATTGCGGATTTACCAATTTGACAAACCTATTTCGGACACTTTAGAAATTCAAAGATTGCCGGAAAATAACCGAGATCTGATCTTAAAACAAAACGGATTAAAACACTTCTTCTTTATAGACTTTGAGTTTATAACGATTGGAAGTTTTGAACCTGAATTTATAAACGGAATTGAATTGAATCCAAAATTTGAAGAACGGATTGCGGAAAGAAAACAAAAATTGAGTGAATAAAAAACTGGGTACAACACAGTATATAAGCTATGGCTTGGTCTGTGCCTACTTGGAAAATCCTGCGGATTTCCCAAAGCCAGTTTTTATTTGGAGAGGTTCGTGCCAACACACGCCACAGCTCATATACATAAACGTTGTGCATAATTGAAAAAAAAATGTTGTTCCAAAAGAAAATTAAACCTGAAATAATAAAAAATAGGAATACGAAAAAATTGCGTTCTTCTGGAATTGAAGTAATTGAACATCTTCCCTATTTAGATAATCCTGACTTTAGAGAACCAAAAGAAATTGCTCGTAGAACTTTAGCTCTGACAGCATTATTTCAGTTACATCTTCAAGCACCAAGAGAAGTAATAAAAAAATGGCTTGATGAAAACGGACTTTTAACGAATTTAAACGTTGAGGAATTGGAATATTTAGAAACGGAATATTCTGAACTGCCCGAACAAACTCAAACCGATATTTATTGGTTTGTAGAAGCCATTTGGGCTTTTGCTTGGGTTGGCGGACTTCATAATAATCTGACTTTAAATACTGGAGTTGAAGATTCACTTGCAATGCTAATTCCGAACATCGCAAAAAACGAACCAGCGGAAAAATTTATCTCTAATTTCAAATTAAGGAAGAAGATAGAAATCTTTGAAATGTTGGACAAATTCTATCGTGCTCATTGGTTTGCACGAAATAACGATTTAACAAACAAAAAATCTGAAAAAGTTGATTTAGATATAATAATGGAAAGAAGAAAAGCACTTGAATTTACAGTTTACAAAGAATTTGAATGGGACGAAATTTCATTAGACACTTGAGAAACAACTATGCACAACACCGTATATAATTTATTGCTGGGTTCTTGCCTACTTACGAAAGTCCTCGCGGACTTTCTTGGTCGGTAATTATTTACTAAATTAGGTGCTTGAAACACGCAACAAACCATATACACAAACGTTACCACACATTTGAGAAATGACATTAGTAGTAGGAAGAATTACACAAGGAGGAATTAGAGTCGATAGTGATTCTAAAATAACCGACCCAAGTATTGCTTCAAATCGGAATACGGTATTTTCTGGCTTACTAAAAACTATAATTCTAAATCCGAATATTTCTGTTTCATATGCTGGAGGAGTTGATACTGCGCAAAAGGCAATTGAAGAACTTTATAAACTTCAAAAATTTGAGATTAACGAAATAAAAAAACTACTTCTAAAAATACACTCTGAAAATGATTGCGAAACTGACTTTCTAATTGCCTCTCTCGAAAATCAACCTTTACTTTACAAAATTTCGGAAAATAAGATTGATGTTTCTAACTCGTTTCAATGGATAGGAGATATTAAAGGTTTTAATATATTTCAGAAAGAATTTTTTCCAAACTTAAAAAGCCAAGACGCAAAACACATTTCAACTGTTCACGCTAATGCATTTGACAAGGTAATTGAGAATGACCAAATTGAAAGTGTTGGTGGATTTCATATCACTGCTCATAGAACAGAATTCGGAATTGAATACTTATTTAAAATGTCATTGAATATGGGACGTTCCGAAACTTTAACATTGAAACAAGGTTCGAATATTATTCCTTGGGGAAATGCTGGAACAGGAACATTTGCATCTTGCTATTTAAAATCGGACAATCCATATAAACCTGCAATCGGAATTCATTTCCCAATAGGTAACTTTGGAACTTTGTATTATCCAAAAGTTAGCCGAAAAGTCATTTTTTACAAAGATGTAAATGGATTTGAATTTGCCGAAAAAGTTAAATCTGATTACGGAATTAAAATAATTGGAATGATTAAAAACGGAGAATATATGACAAGAATATAAAAACGTGTGGTAACACCGTGTATAATTAATTGCTTTGGCAAGTACTTATTTGGAAAATTCCTTCGGAATTTTCTCAGGCTCGTATTTGTTTACTAAATTAGTCGCTTAACCACGCAACTAACCATACACAACAACGTTGCCAGTAATTTAAAAAACACTCGAACTGAATTTGAAACCTATGAAAAAAATATTATTTATACTCACTGTTTGTCTGATTACCAATCTGACTTTTGGACAAAAAACGGAAAAAATAAATGGAAACACAAAATTTAGTTGTAGTCAAAAAAATGGACTGACAGAAACGAAAAGTGACTACGTTTTGACAGTAAGTTACGACACTGAAAATCTGAAATTCAGTACTGCCGAAAAACAACAAATGACTTCTTACTCGGTTGCGAAAAAAACAGAAAAATACGTAATTGGAAAAAACGCAGAGGAAAATTATTCATTTTACGATATCAAGAAAAAGCAATATTACTACATCGACTATTATATGAACAGATATATGACAGCTGGTTATGGTTCCGGAAGTACAGAAATTAAACAAGCTGTTCTGAAAATGATGGAAATGCTAAAAAACGGAAAAAGTCAAAAAGACGTAATCCAATATTTAATTGAACAAACTAAATACGATTTTTAATGGAACAATCAAATTGTCCAGAATGTGGCGAAAATAGCCAATTCATTCCGCCAAATAAAACTGAAAAAAGAAAACTTATTGTCGATTTTAAGTGTCCAAACGGACATCTATTTCGGAGAGAATTCGACTTGAAATAACATTATGGCGAATAAAAACTACTGGCAACAACGTGTATAATTAATGGCTAGTGCAAGCCTACTTACGAAAATCCTCGCGGATTTTCTATTCGGTTTTTATTTGTTAAATTAGGTGCTTAAACACGCCACTAATCATACACAAATCCGTTGGCATTCATTGAGCAGAACCGTTAAAAATGACAATTATGGTAATTTAAAAGACATTAAATCGGAAATTGAAAAATATACGAATGACTCAAATCTGACTGAATTACAAATTGTTGCGAAACTCGAAAAACACTACTTTGACAAAAAAGTAAACGAGAATTTAAAGTTGTATAAGAAAGGAAAGAAAAAAGTGAGCGAAATAACAAAAGATCTGAAAATATCACCACGAAAATTTTACGGAATTTTGGAAAAGAAAAATATTGAACATAAGAAATATAAAAAAGAGTGATTTAAAACAGAACGTTTGACTTTTAGCCCATTTGCGGAATCGGAAACTGAACTGATAATCAAAACCGAATTGATTGCGGAATTTAGCCAGTTGCGGAATTGCTCACTCAATCGGAATTGAAAAAGTATGCGGAATAAAACGCTGACTGAATTTACTCAAACGCTCGAAAAATTAAAAAAGGAATTTAGTCGAATAAGAATAAGTCGAAATGAAAAAACAACGAAATGCCAACACCGTATAAAATTAATGGCTAGTTTTAGCCTATTTGGAAAATTTCTGCGGAATTTTCTCTGGTAAGTATCTGTTTACTAAATTAGGTGCTTAAACACGCCACTAATCTTATACATAAACGTTGGCACTAATTTAAAAAAACCTATGAAAAGAAACATAATTCATCTGATTTTAATACTGTTTTCTATATCAGCTTATTCTCAAACATTTTCTGAAAGCTACTATGACTTATTTAGAAAATCTTGGGAAAAAGAACCGACTAAAGAAATGATTGACCAAGTTGACCCGAAAATGGACAGTTTATATAGAGCAACGACTGGAAAAGGATTTTGGGAAATGCAAGCCGACGGATTAAAAAATTCTACAACGAACAATATTAATAATTATAAAAAAGCCTTTGACCTCAATAACTTGGACATCGATAAAATTGACAAGTTTATTATCATTGAGGAATCTAATAGAGGAATGGACTTTCCACCTGACTTTAGTCGTAAAGGATTTGTAATAATTGGTTCTGATATGTTCACATATTACTACAATCCGGAGAAAGAAAATTCCCTAAAATTAACAAGTGACTTTTTTGACAAATCCAATACTAATTATAAATCAAGAAAGATTGTAACTGACATTGCAAAATCAAATAACATAGAACAATTCTCGGTTTTAGCAAAAAAGGAAATGGAAATAGGAATTGGAGAACCAAAAATAGAATATGAAATAGTTGTTTATGATGAAAAAATGGAGGAAAAGCCACTCAAAATAATTTACCTTCACGAATTTATCACTGAACTAAAAGATTAAAAAACTAGTGCCAACACCGTATATAATTTATTGCTAGTTCTAGCCTACTTACGAAAATCCTCGCGGATTTCCTATTCGGTTTTTATTTGCTAAATTAGGTGCTAAACCACGCAACAAACCATATACAAACACGTTGGCAAACAGTTATCCAGACCAACAAAAATTGTGCTTCAATTCAAATCTTTAGATTTTTAAGACAAGAAAAAATAAATCGAATCTGAAAATGAATTTGAAAAAACAACAACGGAATTAAATACTCTTGCGGAAAATATACGTTGGAATTTTGGCTTGCCCAATTTTAGTTCTTTAAATCGAAAATTTAGCAAACTGAAAACTTTTGGCTGAATATCAGAAACGCAAAACGTTCGAAAAAAAAAAGGAATAAAAGTCGGAAATTTTTTTGAGTATTTTAAGAAAGAATAAACTTGATATATAAATTAAAAATAACGTCTGAATTTATCACTCTTGGAAAAATTACGTCGGAATTTTGATTTGCCAAATGCCAGTTCATTGCATCGAAAATTTAGCAATCCGAATAGTTCTGGCTGAATAGCAGAAACGCAAAACGTTCGGAAAATAAAACGGAATGAAAAGCGGAGATTTTTTCGAGAATTTTAAGAAAAAAAAGCTAAATTACGCTTGAGAAACAAAACATCGGAATTTAACGATTGCGAAAAAAATAAAACCGATTTGCCAACACCGTGTATAATTAATTGCTTGGTTCGTGCTTACTTACGAAAATCCTCGCGGATTTTCTTGGTTCGTGTTTTATTTAGTAAGTTTCTCGCTTAAATACGCAACTAATCATACACAAAACCGTTGTGCATAATGCGGAAATCGTGCTAAAATTGAACATTTGAACTAAAAAAAACAGCCGCATAAACAGCACATTCATTTTTTTGCCAAACGCATCAGCCAAAGCTGAAAAAAAATAAAAGAGCTGTTTTTTGCCTTTGCGCTCAACGAAATGAGGAAAACCGTAAGAACATTAATCGAAAAAAAAGTACATTTAGCAAAAACTAATCAGTATAAATGACGCTAAACCAAATTTTAGAAAAAAAGTATTTGAGCGTTAGAGCATATAATGTTTGTGGCAATAATAACTTGTATAACCTCAATTTAATTGTAGATTACTATTCTAAAAATTCCTCTTTTAAAAATTTAAGAAATTGCGGAGACGGCACGAATGAAGAATTGATTGAGTTTTCTAAAAACCATCTTCTCGAAACTTCAGAGACAACAGACAAGAAAGAAAGCCAAATTTCCTTTGCAGAACTTACTTCAAAACTTACCAGAAAACAAAGAGAAGTCATAAACAGTTTTATTTTTATAAACACTTCAAGCCTATCGATTAGAAGTCAAAATGCAGTTAAATCTCATCTTCAAAACAATCTCAAAATAAAAAACTTTTCCCGTAAAATTCTCGATGCAAATCTTGATGTAAACAATATGAAAAATGTTGGGAAAAAATCTGTTCCAGAAATTGAAATGTATATAGCTATTGTCAAAGATTTTTTCAACGAAATTTCGAAAATAGATGATGACAGACAATTGACAATTTTGAGAAATCAATTTTTAATCCAAAAGACTTTTGGAATTAAGCAAATTCCGAATGAGATTTTGGTATCTGAATCAATATATAAATTAACAAATTTCTTTTTAGAAAAGAATGCTTTTTTTGATAGCAAGGAAACTCTTATCCTCAAAAAATCACTCGATGTTTACGAGAATACGGAAGAAATTACCCTTGAAAAAATCGCTGAATTAATTGATTTATCAAGAGAAAGAGTTAGACAATTGAGAAGAAACTGCCTCGAACAATTTTCAACTAACTTTAATTTTCTGAAAAATTTCAACGATGACTTATATTCAAATTATGGCATCGAAGAAAACTCATCTTTCATTTTCGTAGATGATGAACTTAAAAAGAGAATCAATAAAGTTAACGAAACTGTTTTTTCAAAAAGTTTCTTGACATATATCTTATATATTTATCGCTCTGATGATTACTCATTAATTGGTAATATTGAAGACGTTCTTCAAACAAACTATTTTAATCATAGAAACCGACATAATTGGAATTCATTTTATCTTGTTGAAAAACAAATTTCAAAGTCTTTCAGTTTTGAAAGTCTTTTGGATGATATCAGTTCAAGATATGAAGAAAGGATTACCGAAACTTACACCTTTAATTTCAAAAGTTATTTATCAAAATTTCTTACATATGACCAAATAGAAAGGCTGGATGAAATAATGCCAATTGCCGAAAAAATCATTTTTAATGAACTAAACATCATTATTGATTTAGACGATAATATTTCTTTTCAAAGAAATACTTCTAAACTGGCATATGAATATGCTTATGAAGCATTAGAACAACTTGGAAAGCCTTCAAAAGTTAAGGATATAGTTTTTGCGGTCAAACAATTACACCCAAATTACGAAACTGATGAGCCAAAGATTAGGGTTTCTATGAAAAGAAAACACGGATTTGTACCAGTTGGCCGAAAAAGTATTTTTGGACTTAAAAAATGGGAGAATGAGCTTGAAAATTTCAAAGGAGGAACTATAAGAACTATTTCCAAAGAATTTCTTTTGGAATTTAACGAGCCGCAACACCAAAAGGAAATCGCAAAATACGTGAAACAATTTCGCCCAAAAACAAATGCAAAAAGCATATATAATAATTTATACGTTGATGAATCCAGAACTTTTGTTTTTTTTGAAAACTATTTCATTGGCTTAACTTCAAAAGAATATCCAGACAAATTTAATATATTGAGTAAAACTGCACCTTCAACAAAACGAACGTGGGAAGAAAGCTTGGATGACTTAAAACAATTTATAAGCGAAAATGAAAGATTACCATTTTCAAGCGGATGTCCAGAGGAAGAGGAAAAGCTTTACCGATGGTTTAATGTTCAAAAAGGAAAAGTTAAAAAAAATAAATTGAATGAACATCAAGCAAATATAATACAATCGGTTGTAGACAAGTTTGAAGATTCTATAGGAAAAAGAAGAACTAACAATGATGAACGCTATGTAATGTTGAAAATGTTTGTTCAGGAATATTTAAGACTTCCCAATGCAAGCATTAAAGACGAACAGAATCTTTACGCATTTCATTATAAGGAGAGAAAAAAATATGAAGCTGGCGAATTAGATGAAAACGATAAGCAAAAATTAATTGAAGTGGCATTATTACTTCAAAAATTAAAAATATGATTAAAGAAACCAAAGAAAACCAGAACAAAAGACTTAAAGAGATAAGTGAGGAAAAAGGTATTGATTTCGATTCCTTAAAACTTCTTATTGATTCGGTAAAGACCAAAAAATTATTTAAACGGAACAATTATCATTTTCAAAAGATTAATGACACCATAGAAAAAGCTACCAAATGAAATTCAGCAAGATAGATATTGAAAATTTTAGGCAATATTATGGTAATATACCAATTGATTTAGCTACAGATGACCAAAAAAATATTGTCGTTATAGGCGGTAGGAATGGATATGGAAAAACCAATCTATTACTATCCATAGTCTGGTGCTTGTATGGGGATAAATTATCACAAATAGACGACCATTTTAAAAAAGAGATTCAAAAGGAAAAGAATTACAATTCATTTATGCAACAGTCTATAAATTGGACTGCAAAAAAAGAAGATACTGATAAGTTTTCCGTAACGATTTTAATAGATGAGACAGAATTACCAGAATTAAAAATGTTAAATTCAAATTCAGCAGATTCTGTAATAATCAAAAGGGAATTTAATGTATCTACAATGGTTGAGGATTTGCATATCATCGACCCAGTTTCAAATATGGAATTGTTTACTGACGAAGAAGATAAAATCAATTTCATTAACAATTACATAATTCCTATTGATGCAGCCAAATTCGTATTTTTTGATGCTGAAAAAATAGCCGAAATAGCCAATTTATCTATCAGAGAAGAAGGGAGTTTTATAAATGATGCCCTTGGTAAAATTTTAGGATTAGACACATACGAAACCTTGATTGATGATATTGAAACTTACATTAACAATCTCAAAAAGGAAGGTGCTACTAAAAATTTACAAGAACAAATTGCTGATAAAGAAAATGCTATAAAACTATCGCAAATTGCAATTGATAAATTTGAAGAAGAAAATGCCGATAGCCTGAAAAAAATAGATGAACTTAAAAAAGCAATTAGAGAATTTGACAATTTAATTTCGAGCGAAAGTAAACAAGGAAATTCAAAATTTGATAGAGAAAAGATTTTAACCGAAATATCCGAACTCAAAACAAAAGAAGCTGAATTAGCTGAAAAATTCAATGAATTAAGTGAGATTTTACCGCTTACAATATTGTCTGGAAAACTTGAAGAAGTAAATGAGCATTTAGATTTACAAGAATCCAATTTAGTTTTCGGAAAAATAGCCTCTGAAAATTCTGCAAAAATTGAAGAATTCATTGAACTCTTATTTAATAAACCACCCGAACCTGAAAATTCCTCTTTTTCATTAAAGGACAAAATGTTCTATTTTGAAAAAGCACAAGACTTGAGTCATAAACTTTTTAATCAACAAGGCAACGAAAATGAAGAATTAGCATTTGAACACGATTTAAGTAATGCTGATAAAAAAATGATTCAAGATGCCATTGATTTGGTAAACACACAATCAAAAGATTTTTTTGAGACAACCATTGATGAATTTAACGTAACAAAAATTAAATTATCTGAATTAACCAATACATTAAACAAAGTCGATGCTGATTTAGAAGATGACATAATATTAGAATATAATAGTAAAAAAGAGAAAGCAGATTTTCAACTTTCAGAAGCAAATCAACAAATCGGCGAGAATAAAGCTAATATTTCAAAAGAAGAAATGAATGTCAAGAGGCTAAATCAATCCTATCAAGACTTGCTCAAAAAAGTCGAAATTAATAAAAAGAACAAAACAAAGATTGCCAAAAGTTCCGAATATTTAGATGTTTTGAGAAAGTTTGTTTTTGAACAAAAAGAACAGAAAAAAGAGAGTTTGGCAAAAAACATTCTCGAAGAAATGCAGAAATTAATGCACAAACTTAATACTTCAGGAAGTCAATTTGTTACTGATATCAAGGTAACCATTCTTGCAGAAGGAAATGGAATGAAAATAACACTTTATAATTCTGACGATGAAGAAATAAAAAAAGAAGTTCTATCACAAGGAGAAAAACAACTTTATATTTCAAGTTTAATTAAAGCTATTTTGAAAGAATCAATTCAAAGTCTTCCAATATTTATTGATACACCTTTAGGACGTTTAGATGACGAACATATTAAGAATATACTGCTCTATTATTATCCAGATTTATCGGAGCAAGTAGTTATTCTTTCTACAAACAATGAAATTACGCCAAAGAGATTCAATGATATTTCAGAAAGCGTCTCAAAATCTTATTTACTTGTCAACGACGGTATAAATACAAAACTTAAAAAAGGATATTTCCATAGCTATGAGGATTAAAATAAGTAAAGAAAATGACGAGCTTTTATATAAGCTCAAATCGCTGTATAATTTTAAAAACGAAAGTATTGTTCCACGTATAGCTTTTTCGTACAGTTTAATGACTGGAAAAACCTTTGACTTGGATAAAGAAATTTTGCCACCTTCCGATGGTAAAGAGTTCAGGGATGGTCGTACAATTTTCGGTTCAGTAATTGATGACACTTCCAATTATGCAATCTATAAAGCTGTTCTTGACCAGCATTACAATAAAAGCACTTTCGAGGATGACTTTGCAAAACTTTTTAAACTTCATTTAAATCACGGTTTAAATTTGCTTGATAGTAAAATCGATAAAGTCAATGTTTCAAAAGGAGACCATATCGATATTTTGATGAAAGCTGTAAAAAGTGGTCTTGCTTTGAGAAAGAAAAATGTAAAAACTTATTCTAATCTGAAAAAGAAAGACGTAAAGGAATATGATGAAGCTTTATCTTTCGATTTAGGTAAAACCGAAGATGGCGAAAACGTAGAAATAAGAATCAACGATTTAAGAGAATTCGACAATAGGAATATTGCTATTGCAGGTATGGCAGGTTCTGGTAAAACCCAATTGATGAAAGATATTTTGTATCAAATTTCATCAAAAACAAATTATGAACTTAAATTTATCTTTTTTGATTACAAAGGAGAAGGAAATCCAGAGCAATTAAAACCATTTTTAGAAGCCACAAAATGTAATTTTGTTGACATTGTAAATGATGGTGGTCTAAAATTCAATCCTTTTTTATCGATTAGTACGGATGAAAGACAGAGGCCATTTAGTATAAAGGCTTTTGTGGATACGATTGCAACATTTGTTCCGAGTGTTGGCGTCGCTCAAAAAAATATTCTGATGAATGTGATTACTGACCTTTTTGATGAGAAAAAAGGAGCATATCCAACTATAAATGAGCTTTTTGATAGATTAGAAGAATATTACGAAGAAAACAACAAAAAGCCTGATACACTTTATGCAGGTATTCAAGATTTGACTACAAACATTTTTAATTGTAGCAACGAAAATCCGAATATTTTAGTGAGTAGTTTATATCTGAATTTACCGCCTGCATTATCTGACACACTTCGCCAATTAGTTGTTTTCTTACTATTAAGATATTTCAATACATATTTTAGTTCAACAAACGATTGTGAGCCTAAAGACCATATTTTTCCTTTGAGGTATGTAATTGTGATTGACGAAGCTCATATATATCTTAAAAATAAAAATGCTCGAAAAGCTTTAGAAGAACTATTAAGGTTATTGAGGTCTAAAGGTGTCATTATTGTAATGCTATCACAAGGAGTTGAAGATTATCGAACAAAAGATTTTGATTTTGCATCACAGGTTAAGTTACCAATTTGTCTAAACGTTCAAAATAAAGATTACAAATCGATTAGCAATTTTGTGGGAACACCGAGCAGTAAATACAAACTCGAAACTGCAATTCAAAAATTGGATTCTGGAAAAGGATTGATTAATGTGGTTGACCCTCAAATTATTGAACTTAACCAATGGTGGAGAACGAAAAAAACATTAGGCTGAAAAGGCCAACGCTAAAAGCCATACACATTTGCAATTCGCTCAAGGCCACCACGCCACCAAAAATTGCAAAAGAGTATGGCTTGCCAACGCTCAATTCGAACTAAATAACAAACATCGGAAAACCAAGCAGTACATGAAAAGCACTATGCACAACAATGTATATAAAACATAGCTATTACAGGCTTTCCGAGAGGTTCTTGCATATTTAAAAAGTCCGCCAAATTTTTATTTTTGTATATTTAGAAAATTAAAAATAAATAGAAAAAATAAAAATTCGGCTCGTTTATAATCCGAAAAGTTAGCGTTTATTTATACGCTACGTTTCATATACGGAGCCGTTACCCAACATTTAAGACAAACATCGAGAATGATACGAAATTATTGGAATGAAGAATGGAAAGAGATAAAATTTGATGATAAAATTTCCGAAAAAGAGAAATTTAAAATATCAAATTATGGTCGAATAATAAACTGCAAAACCGAGAAGGAATTTATTGTAAAAAAATATTTCATAAACGGATACCAAAATTTACCTGTAAAACAAAAAAAGAATGGAAAACAAACAAGCAGATACGTTCATAAACTTGTTGCGGAACATTTTCTTGAAAAAAATAACGGAATTTGTGTTATTCACTTGACCTATGACAAAACTGACAACCGAATAGAAAACCTAAAATGGGCAACTAAAAGAGAAAAGGAACTTCATCAATTTAATCACCCGAATTGGAACGAAATTGTTAAAAAACGGAGCAAAAATATTGGTAAATTGAACGAAGGAAAAGTAAAAATTATAAAACGCCAATTAAAAAATAGTAAGAATAGAATGAGTATGATTGCAAAACGCTTTGGAGTATCTGATATGCAAATTCATAGAATAAAAACTGGAGAAAACTGGAGTTCAGTAACCGAATAAAAAAATCGGAATAACAAATATTGCGGAACTAACTTTTGAGAAATCTAACGAAAAAACAATTGAGGAAAAATTGAAAAAATTAATAATCTGAATAAAAAAACGTTGGGTAACACCGTGTATAATTAATGGCTGGTTCTCGCCTACTTACGAAAATCCTCGCGGATTTTCTATTCGGTTTTTATTTACTAAATTAGGTGCTTAAACACGCCACTAATCATACACAAAACCGTTGTGCCCAATATGAGAAAAACCTCGAAATGAAAATTGACATTCACGTACATACAAGAAAAGTAAAGTCTGGTGATGCACCGACAAGAAATATAGAAAAAGATAGGTTTGTCGAAATACTGAGCGATACTGATGTAAATATTTTGGCAATTACCAACCATAATCATTTCGATGCTCAACAATATGAGGAATTTAGAGATGGAGTTGAAAGTCACTGTCAAATTTGGCCAGGAATTGAACTAGATGTTTTTGAAAATGAAAAAAGGTCTCATTTAATAGTTATTTGTAATCCGAAAAACTACCAAGACTTTAATAAAGCTCTAAGTGAAATATTAGATGGAAAAAATCCAGATACTTTTACAATTTCATTAAAAGAAACAGTAGAAAAATTTGATTCTTTAGATTGTATTTACATTGCTCACTACTTCGTTAAAAAACCAAATTTAGGGGATAAGGAAATTGCAATGTTAATTGATTTAGTTTCAAATCCCAAACGAATATTAAAAGAAGCAACAAACTCAATATCAGCCGGAATATATATAAGTCACGGTCATAATTCTATTTATGGTTCAGATGTACAAAACTGGGACAATTACATAGAACAATCACAAAATTTACCTGAACTTAGACTTCCTGTTGAGAGTTTCGAACAATTCTGTCTTTTACTAGAAAAAGATGAAGCCACAATAAGTACTATTTTAGATAAAAAATCTAAAGAAAGCATTGAACTATTTCCTTTTAATAGCGACCCTTTTGAGAAAATAGTGTTAGATATTTACTCTGACATCAATATTCTTTTTGGAAGTAAAGGAACTGGTAAAACGGATATTTTAGAATCTCTTTCTAAACATTACAACAGCAAAGGACATAAAACTTCTGTTTATAAGTCAAATGATAACCATTTAAACTCTGTCTTTGATATTAAAGGTAATTCATTCAATTGTGATGCGTCTGATTTTGGATTTGACGAGTGTTCTGATGAAATAAAGTTTCTCAAAGAAGTTACCGAAGAAAAAGTCACTACATTAAACAAATATGATTCACATTTTTCGTTTCAAGAGACAAATAAAATTTCACAAAAACTAAAAATAAAAAATATAACTCAAGCAGATGAAGCTCAATCTGAGAGAATACTTGAAGAAATAACAGATATTCTAGACAACTTTAAGACGTTTAACGATTATATTAATGAAAATTCAGATATATCTAAATATGTTGATATAGAATTAATAACGGAACTTGGAAATGTGTTTAAAAAAATACTTGTACAACTTAAAGCAAGTACCGAACAAAATTTTATAGAAAACAAAAGTATTAAACTACTTAATGGAATTATCTCTTGTTTCAACAATGAAATTGCAAAAAAAACTAATCAACCACCAAAGCCAACAAAAACAGGTTTCTTAGAATACTCTAGAAATCGTATTAAAATAGAAAGGGCATCCAAAAAGATTATTAAATTAATAAACCAATCTATAAATCCGATTGAAGAATACGCTGGTAGTCTTGGAGAAAAGGGAGAATTATTCTGTAAGACAAATTTAATATTTCAAAATGGTTCATTTTCAAATGGAGATTATACTTCAGTAAAAAATGTCTACAAAACACCTCAAAAGGAATTTGCCAATGCGATTATTTCTATTTCAAAATATATTCATTCAAATGAGTTATTCTTAAAGATTACAGAATTAAACGAGATAGAAAATATTAATACAATTAATTCACTTAGCGATTTATTATTAAAATACAAGCATTTCACGCTGAATGGGACGATTTACAGTCCTTCCAATGGTGAATCATCAATGATTCTGTTGCATAAAGAATTAGCTGATGATAAGGACATTTATTTAATTGATGAGCCCGAAAAAAGTCTAGGTAATGATTACATTAATGATGTAATAGTACCTCTAATTAAAGAAAAAGCACTTCTTGCAAAAAAAGTTATAATAGCAACACACGATGCAAATATTGCAGTTAGAACATTACCTTATAATTCAATTTATAGACTTCAAGACAAGGGAAAAGGATTTACTCTAACAGGTAATCCATTTTCGAACTCATTAAATTGTATTTATGGTTCAAGGCCAAGTCTTGATTGGAAAGAAATTAGTATGAAAACATTAGAAGGAGGAAAATCAGCCTTTGGAGAAAGAGGAAAAATATATGGAAACTAAAAAAGCAACTATTAAAAGAGAAGAACCTCAAACCTATTTGGTTCTTGATGTTGGAGATAATCCAATTCAAATTAATTTAACCGATGACAACCCAAACAATGTAAAATCAGCATTTAATCTAATTTTAAAAGAATTAAAAAAAGGATTGTTTGAATTTAAATTGGAAGATGAAAGTTCAGATTTATATAATAATATTTGTGTTGAGTATTTAAATCAGTTAAATAGTGAAATTAAAGCTATTCATACTGAGCTAGAAGAATACGAACTAACTGAAAATGAATAAAATACTGGGCACAACACCGTATATAATTTATTGCTAGTTCTAGCCTACTTACGAAAATCCTCGCGGATTTTCTATTCGGTTTTTATTTGCTAAATTACGTGCTTTACCACGCAACAAACCATATACAAACACGTTAGCAAACATTTAAAAAAAACTATGAAAACAAAATCAACCTTACTTTTTACTTGTTTATTCTTTCTATTTTCTAATTTAATAACAGCACAAAAAGACATTAAAATTGACTTGGATGCCCTAAAATTTTTTAATTCATACTTAAGTAATAAAAGTCTAATTGATGACCGAAAAACAGAGTTGATATTTGACAAATATTCAAATGCGCTAAATTACTCGTCAACCGTTTTAATGTATGAAAATCCAACAACCGAAAAAGATATTTACTATAAATCAAATGTTACATATCCTATACCATTAAATAACATAGAACGAATTGTAGAAGATATTTATCAAGACGGGGAAACTGTTGTAATGCAATATGTTTTTTATTTAGATAAAGAAGTAAAACGCATTATCGAAAAAAAGGAAAAAGGAGAATGGTTGGATAAAACGGAAACAAATGTTAATAAAGTATTTTTCCCCATAGCCATTCATTTAGATAATGAAGAAGTTAAAAACATCCAAAAAGTAGTAAGAGACGTTTTTTCAAATGTTGATATTGAAACTATATTAGAAAAAAAGCGTTAAAAATAACTTTTGAAAAACATTATGAAAATCAAAACCAACTTATGAGGATATGATTATTACCTACTATTTTTTTAAATTTCAATCATAAAGAAAATTAATTACTGTTGGGAGAACATAAAGAAGATTTGAACCCAAAATTAAAAATTAAAAATAAAAGAATAATTATGGCAAATTTTATTGAAATAGTGGATAAGTCTGATACTGTAAAATTGATCAATGTAGATAACATAGCTTATGTAAAGGTAGATATAATGGCAATTTGTTCTCTGATAATGAACGATGGTTCAGAAATAAAAACAGAACTGAATAAGGAGACATTATTAGGAAAATTGAATCAAAAATAGAAAAAACGTTTGCTAACACCGTGTAAAAATAATTGCTTGGTTCTCGCCTACTTGGAAATTCCTGCGGAATTTCCACAGGCTCGGTCAATGTTTACTATTTTAAGTGCTTGCCACCGCAACTATTCTTACACATAAACGTTGGCATTCATTTAAGATGAACCGAGAAACAATCGAAATACTAAATAAATTAAAGGAAAGTCCGTCTTCTGAAAACGTTGACCATATTTTACTTTTACAAAAAATATACTCTGAATACTCAAACGGAATTATTGAACTTAAACCGATTGCGATCTTCTACTTGAATGGCTTTGACGATTTGCCTGCATTGAGAGAAAAGCATTTATGGAATGAATTAAAATTTGATGAAATTAGAAAATCCTTTGTTGATGCACATAATGAACTTATTGATTTAATTGATGAAACACTAAACGGAATTAAAGACAAAGAATCTGACTCATTCGATTATAGATTATCCAAAACGGAGTTTTTAGAACAAATACAATCTGGAAAAGTAATATTCGAGGAAATTGAATTGGAAAATATGGATTTGAGAAATCAGAAACTATCAGGAATAACATTTAAAAACTGTTTTATTTCAGCCGATTTTAGAAATTCTGATTTAACAAATACAAAGTTTATAAAAAGTAACATCAAAACTTCTGACTTTCGAAATGCTTATTTGACCAATGCACTTATGGAGAATGTATCGTTTGAAGCAACGAGATTTAAAGGAGCAAAAACGAATGGATTTATCTTTAATGATAATTATATTCATTCCGCAAAAGGAATCGGACAAACTGAATTTAATGATTGGATAATAGAAACTGAATAATAAAAACGAAATGCCAACACCGTGTATAAGCAATGGCTTGTCCTCGCCTACTTGGAAAATCCTGCGGATTTTCCTCTGGCAAGTACCTGTTTGCAATTGTCCGTGACGAACCACGCCACTGCTCATACACGAAACGTTGCCCACAATTGAAAAAAAATTACGAACCAAAAATAAACTAAATGAGAACTTTTAAATACACCGCATTAATTATTCTTGCAATTTTGATTTGGACTGCATTTATCGGCTTCGGATTTATAGATGGATTTTTATTAAAACCAATTACTTCAAATAATACTTCGGATTCTTTTATAGATGCTACCAAAGAAAAAATAGATGATGAATTTGTTGGAAATTTTGCAATGACTCTAATCGAGAACGGAAAAATCTCAAAAAACTTCTTCTATTCTGTTGACAAACCCATAAATAAAAATACTGTTTTTCCAGTCGCTTCCATC
>NZ_AUHD01000022.1 GCF_000423005.1 Gelidibacter mesophilus DSM 14095 | reverse complement strand
TCCGCTTTGAAAATAGTTCAAACGAAAAAACGCTCAAGCTAGCTTGGCGTTTTTTCTTATTGAACTATTTATTCGTGACCACGAAGGGATTCAAACCCCCGACCGCTGGAGCCGAAATCCAGTGCTCTATTCAGCTGAGCTACGTGGCCATTAATCCCTGCGAAAGCAGGGATCTCCTTTTAGGTTAACCTAACCTATACTATCATTTGTTGTTCGCCTTTATAGATTACATTCCTTTTATAATGCGATCTCAAAGAATCGTTATTTTTAAGCCAATTTAGCCTTTACTATCGTTGATATCGTTTTGCCATCAGCCTTTCCTGCCAGTTTCTGATTGACAATGCCCATGACCTTGCCCATATCTTTCATACCTTCTGCACCTGTGGTGGCAATTGTTTCAACGACCACTTTTTCAATTTCTTCTTCAGTCAACTGAGTGGGCAAAAACTGACTGATCACCTCAGCTTGTGCCAGTTCTGGTTCTGCCAAATCACTTCTGTTTTGCTCTGTATAAATAGCTGCACTATCCTTACGTTGCTTTACTAATTTTGACAAGATCTTTATTTCCTGTTCCTCAGTTATTTCTTCCTTTGAGCCTGTTTCTGTTTGAGCAAGGAGGATTTCAGCTTTAATAGCTCTTAAAGCCGCCAAAGCTTCTTGATCTTTACTCTTCATGGCTGCTTTCAAAGCCGCAGTTAAATCTTCTTGCAAACTCATTGTTTAATTTTTTGATGCTGCGAAGATACTAAAAAGTAAGGAGTGTTACGTTAACCTAGAGCAGGATAATTCAAAATTTTTAACCAGATATCCAGTTTTGACCTATTCTCACATGTCATCTCATGGTGGAAGCTTTGATGTCTTAAATGGTTTAAGGAATTATTGGTAATCCAACTTGGAAAACACCCTAAATCACTCCATCAAAATCAACATTTTTCAATAAATCAGGCAGATCTAATATCCCGTTAAAAATCGGATTAATTCAACCAAAAAATCAAATGCGCTTCGTTTCTAGATTTTGGTTTGGGTTTTATTAAAAAACCCGAAAAGCGCTCAAACTTTTCGGGTAATTAAACGTACTAAAAATACTAGATCTGCTATTAATCTACGTTATCGTGTAAGAATGAATTGTTACTTCGTAATTGAATATCATCATTCTCATCAGTTCCCACTGACATTCTAGAAGCATTGAAATCAGAAGAATATCTGTTCTGATCCAAATTCACGCCCTGTCTTTTATAAGCTGGTTCCTTTTCAATCTCATCAACTTTAGCCGAACTAAATTTATAATTGAAATCTTTCATTTTACGTCTTCTCTCATCAGCGCGTTCTTTTAACATGTCTGAAATAGGACTGTTCAATGGATCCACTTCTTCCGGAGTTGCTGTATCTTCTTGCGGCGTCACCACTTTTTTCTCAAATACAATATCCTCTTCAACCTTAGGTTGTTGTTTGGCTTTAGTTTTATTAATTGAGGATTCATAAGTCATAAAATCATCAAGAGCGTAACGTTTCTCTCCTTTTTCATCAGCTTCAGTTACGGAAATGATTTCTACATGATCTTTAACCTTCATGTTTTTTGTTTCTTCATCCAAGGTAAAAAGAACCTTATTTTCGTTTTTTGGAGTTTCTTCAATTTTCTGATTGAACAAAGGCAAATCAAAGGTTAGCGTGATTTGTTCGTCTTCTTCAAAAACCTCTTTTGGTGTCTCTGCTTTAAATGGCTCGATTGGCGTAATGACGAAATCATCTTCATCAACACTATCCAAAACCTCATCATAAACTACATTAAGATTTTTTATAAACTCTGTGGTAGGAATCAGACTCATCTTAATATCTTTTTTTTCTTCTTCCTCCTCTACTAAGGAATGAACGACCACTTTTTCTACTTCCTTCTCAAGAACGATCTCTGGAGTAATAATGGCTGGCTCACGTTCTTTGACTTTAACTTCATTAGGTTCATCCTCTAAAGCGTGAATAACTCTCTTGGTTTCAGTATTCGAGATTTCGTCTTGATGGTCAATGTCAAAACCCGTAGCAATAATAGTCACAGAAATTGATTCTTCCAAAGATTCATCCTCTCCTACCCCCATGATGATATTTGCACCATGACCTGCTTCATTTTGAATATGGTCGTTGATTTCTCCAATTTCATCAATAGTAATTTCCTGAACTCCAGAAACGATGAGCAACAATACGTTTTTGGCACCAGTAATCTTATTATCATTCAATAATGGCGAATCTAAAGCTTTCATAATGGCTTCTTGTGCCCGTGTTTTACCTGATGCCGTTGCAGACCCCATAATGGCGGTTCCGCTATTGCTCAACACAGTTTTAGCATCACGTAAATCGATGTTTTGAGTATAGTGATGTGTGATCACTTCCGCAATACCTTTTGATGCGGTTGCTAAGACTTCATCTGCCTTTGAGAAACCGGCTTTAAAGCCTAAATTCCCATACACCTCACGTAGCTTATTATTATTGATCACCACTAAGGAATCACAATGGCTTCTTAAGGTTTCAATACCCTTTTGAGCTTGCTCATTTCGGGTTTTGCCTTCGAACAGGAATGGCATCGTCACAATACCAACCGTTAGAATTTCCAATTCTTTAGCGACCTTTGCAATGATTGGAGCGGCTCCAGTACCTGTGCCTCCACCCATACCGGCAGTAATAAATACCATTTTTGTATTGGTATCCAACATGCGACGAATATCTTCTAAACTCTCAAGTGCTGCCTGCTCCCCAACTTCTGGGTTGGCACCGGCACCAAGACCTTCTGTTAAATTGACTCCTAATTGAATTTTATTCGGAACGCCACTGTTATGGAGGGCTTGGGAATCAGTATTACAGATGACAAAGTCAACGCCTTTAATTCCTTGCTGAAACATATGGTTTATTGCATTGCTTCCGCCGCCGCCAACACCTATCACTTTAATGACGTTGGATTGGTTTTTTGGCAAATCGAATGCGATGTTTCCAAATTCATTTTTATTGCTCATAATGTTTTGGGTTTTTTCTGGATTCTTAATTAATATTTGTTTTGTTGAGACAGCTAATTATCTGTCTGTATGCCCTTGCAACCGGACATATCCTGTCGCTACTCAGCGTTATCTAAAAAATCTTTGACACGCTCTGTTAATTTATCTAAAAACGATCGTCGCTCTTTTCTTGGAGGCACAATCGGTTCTTCTTCTATTTTTAAAGGAGGTGCTTCTAACTCTTCTATAATTTCTTCTGCTTCTGCTTTTTCGATACGTTTGCGTTCTTGACGTTTCAAACCGTCCATCACTAAGCCAACGGCTGTAGCATACAATGGACTCGCAATTTCTTCATCACTGTCTCCCGCTAAATGCTCATTTGGAAACCCTATTCTAGTATCCATTCCGGTGATATATTCTACCAATTGTTTTAAATGCTTTAATTGTGCACCACCTCCTGTCAATACTATCCCAGCGATTAACTTCTTTTTTTGCTCTTCGTGGCCATAGTTTTTTATTTCCACATACACTTGCTCAATAATCTCCACCACACGCGCATGAATGATTTTTGATAAATTCTTAAGTGTAATCTCCTTTGGTTCCCTGCCTCTTAATCCAGGAATTGAAACAATCTCATTATCCTTGTTTTCACCAGGCCAAGCAGAACCAAATTTTATTTTTAATAGTTCGGCCTGTTTCTCAATAATGGAACAACCTTCTTTAATATCCTCGGTAATAACGTTACCTCCAAAAGGAATAACTGCGGTATGACGAATGATGCCATCCTTAAACACAGCCACATCCGTTGTTCCACCACCTATATCGATCAAAGCAACGCCAGCCTCTTTTTCTTCTTGACTCAAAACAGCGTTTGCAGATGCCAAAGGTTCCAACGTAATCCCTTCCAACTCCAAGCCTGAGCTTTTAACACAACGTCCGATATTTCTGATGGAAGAAACCTGTCCAACAACCACGTGGAAATTGGCTTCCAATCGTCCGCCATACATCCCTATAGGCTCTTTTATTTCTCCTTGACCATCAATTTTATATTCTTGTGGCAACACATGGATGATTTCTTCACCAGGAAGCATCACCAGTTTGTGTACTTGATTGATCAAACGGTCAATATCCTCTTCGTCAATCACCAATTCAGAGTTGGCACGTGTGATATAATCACTGTGCTGTAAACTTCTAATATGTTGTCCGGCAATTCCAACGGTTACCTCTTCAATCTTTTGACCACTCTCAGCTTCCGCCTCCTGAACAGCCTGTTGGATGGATTGTATGGTTTGTGTGATATTATTAACCACGCCTCTATGCACCCCCAAACTTTTTGCGCGTCCAATTCCTAAAATTTCGGCCTTGCCATATTCATTTTTACGACCGATCATAGCCACAATCTTTGTGGTACCAACATCCAATCCTACTGAAATTTTATTATTTTCCATCCTTTACTTTTTGGTACATATGACCTGTTTATCAAATCTTAAATTAACGATGCTATAACTATTCAATGTGTTATCTTTCATCGCTTTTTGATAGAAAGCCTTAAGATTATTTATTTTTTTATCCAATTGTTCCAACGATCCCAATTGTATCTTAAAATCATTTAATCGAAACTTTAGATCAATACTCTTATCTTCATTTTGATGAATTTCTATAACATGCTTTTTCAAAAAATCATCACTTTCAATTTTTTTAGCAACACTAAACACATGATGCAGGTCATCTTTGGCTATAAAACCTGTAACTAATGGTACTCTTGATGCGTAATTTGTTGATAACGGCATATATGAACCTTCATCATCAATGTAATAAGACGCATTTGTGCTCACTCTTGCGATAGGTTTCTTTTGCTCTATTTCAGCCGACAATGTGCCATCAACGTTGATGTACACTTGCGCGCGCTTAATCATGACATTGGCGTTCAGGGCAGATTCCAAGTCGTTCAAATCTATCATTTCTTTAGCCGTCTTGGAAACACTCTGCTGGTTTTGTATTAACAACTTACTAACAGCCTCATGCGTGATGAACAAATTTTCATCACCTAAAAATTTAATATTTGGCTCACTCACTTTTCGTGCCGAATTCCTAAATGAGGAAAATACAAACAGAAAAGCTACCAAAACTAGCAATCCAATGATTTTGATATAGTTATAATTTATTTTCAATCTTTAACGCTTCTTTTATATATTTTACTTGTTCTCCAATATCTCCAGCTCCAATAGTCAAAATAACGGGAGCGTCTGATGCCAATATCTCGGAAATCAACTCAGATTTCTGAACTAATTTCTTGTTGACATTATCAATTTTTGTTAATAACCATTCCGAGGTGATGCCTTCCATGGGCAATTCTCTTGCTGGGTAAATATCAAGCAAAAAAACGTCATCAAATTGAGATAGGCTCTTTCCAAAATCTTCAGCAAAATCCCGCGTTCTACTGAATAAATGTGGTTGAAACACAGCGAGGACTTTCTTTCCTGGATACATTTCCCTAACCGCCTGATGCACGGCATTAATTTCTTCTGGATGATGTGCATAATCGTCTATAAAAACCAAATCATCAGTCTTTAGGTGATAAGTAAAACGTCTTTTAACCCCTTTATAAGATGCTAAAGCTTTGGCGAGCTGTTGGTGAGGGATACCATATTCTACAGACATCGCCAAGGCCATTAGTGCATTCGACAGATTATGTCTGCCAGGTAGGTTAAATTTAAAATTGTACAAGGTTTCATTTGGTGTTTTCACATCAAACTCATAACTGCCATTGATAATCCTGATATTCTGTGCAGAGTAGTCAGAATCATCTTCTATTCCATAGGTAATTCCTTCTAATGGCAACCCATTTCTAACAAACAACTTACCGTTAGGTTTTATTTTTTTTGTGAAATCAACGAATGATTTCTTAAGTTCTTCTGCTTCACCATAGATATCCAGATGATCAGCATCCATTGAGGTGACACCGGCCATATCTGGTGATAAAGTCAAAAACGATCGGTCAAATTCGTCAGCTTCCACAACGGTTACTTCCGTACCTTTTACAAGGAAGTTTGAATTATAATTCTCGCTCACACCACCCACAAATGCAGTTACAGGAACATCACATTCATAGAGCACGTGCCCCAAAATACTTGTCGTAGTTGTTTTACCATGCGTTCCGGCCACTGCAAAACAAAAGGTATTTTTGGTAATTTCTCCAAGGACCGCTGAACGTTTTAAAATTTCAAAATTCTGAGCCCTGAAATGGTTGAACTCTGCATGATCTTTTGGAATCGCAGGCGTGTAAACAATCAAGGTATCACTCACACTTAAGAACGCGGATGGAATCTTATCAACTGAATCTTCAAAATGAACTTTTATGCCAAGCCCTTCCAATCCCTCTGTAATATCGGTTTTGGTTCTATCATAACCCGCCACAGACTTTCCTTGAGCAACAAAGTACCGCGCAAGGGCACTCATTCCGATACCTCCGATGCCAATGAAATACACGTTTGAAGCCCATTCCAAACCTTTCCCACTGGAACATATTTTCTCATTGCCCTCCATATTACGGTTCTTTTTGTTCATAATTAATTAATTTCTTCTCTCTTGGAAGACGAAAGATGGGTATTCAATAACTTCTCAACCTCATCTACAATATCTTTTGTGGCATTTGTGAGCGCCAATTTCTTTATGTTCTTACTCAATTGTTGTTGCTTTTCAGACGATCCAACCAATTGCGCAAATCGATTTTCAAAATCAACATCTAAATCCGTTTCTCTAATTAATAACGCGGCATCTCTATCAACAATTGCCATCGCATTTTTAGTCTGATGATCTTCGGCAACATTAGGTGAAGGAATAAAAATAACTGGTTTTCCAACCACGCATAATTCCGAAACCGAACTCGCTCCCGCCCTAGAGATTATAAAATCAGCCGCTGCATAAGCCAAATCCATAGTATTCAAAAAGGCATGGACCTGTACGTTGTCAGAGCTATCATATTTTTTATAGGTGTCATAATACAACTTGCCACATTGCCAGATCACTTGTACATTTTGGGTTTGAAAGAATTCCAGTTCTTTCTCAATCAACTCATTAATACGCTTAGAGCCTAAACTCCCGCCCAGAACCAATAACGTAAGTTTACTTTTTTTCTGTTTGAATTCGCTCTTTCCTTCTTCTATTTTAGTATCAATTTCTAGCAAATCCTGACGGATGGGATTTCCTGTTTTGATCAATTTATCCTTAGGAAAAAATCGTTCTAACCCATCATAAGCCACGCAAATCCTATCCACCTTTTTACCCAATAATTTATTGGTTATGCCCGGGAATGAGTTTTGCTCCTGAATCAAACTTGGAATTCCTTTTGAAGCGGCAACCTGCAATAATGGTCCGCTAGCAAAGCCACCTGTACCAATCACGACATCTGGTTGAAATGATTTAACAATTTTACGAGCACGCATTAAACTCACGACCAACTTGACAGGAAAAGTAAGATTCTTCAGGGTCAACTTCCGCTGAATTCCAGAAATCCAAAGTCCTTCAATCTTATATCCGGCCTGAGGGACTTTCTCCATTTCCATCCGGTCTAAGGCGCCAACAAAAAGAAACTCTGCCTTTGGAAAACGAAATTTTAGCTCATTGGCAATGGCAATGGCAGGATAGATATGACCTCCTGTACCACCTCCTGAGAGAATTATTTTGTATGTTTCCTTTTTAGTCACTTAAATTTATATTCAAATATTTGATAATCCAAATTCCAAAGGCTTCTGGAGAGATTGGATATTATAATCCTTATTTTTTTCACTTTGTCCTCTTTCAAACCTAGAAGGTTTTTGAAACCTTGCAGGTTATTTAAATTGCTTCACTCAATATTTCTAACGGATTATCCAATCCCTCTTCCTGTTCTTTTAACTCTTCTCTTTTTGCACTCACACTCAAAATGATACCAATCGCCATGCAGGTCATCCAAATGGACGTACCACCACTACTAACGAGAGGTAAAGTTTGGCCCGTTACCGGAAACAATTCTACCGCAACGGCCATATTAATGAACGCTTGAAACACGATAGGCAGGCCTACACCAAGCACGACTAGCTTTCCGAAGACCGTATCTGATTTCTGGGCAATAATCACAATCCTAAATAGCATCCAACAATACACGGTTAAAATCAGCAAACCGCCTACCAAACCGTATTCTTCAACAATAATCGCAAAAATAAAATCGGATGACGACTGTGGTAAAAAATTCTTTTGAACACTTTTACCAGGACCTAATCCTACATATTCCCCTGTTGCTATCGCTATTTTAGCTTTCTCAATCTGATAATCAGCCTCAGTATCTTCACCATTTGAAAAATTTTCAATTCGACTCATCCATGTATCAACACGATTGGGCATCGCTTCTGGAAATGCTTTTGCCGTTAGCACAAACAGAGCCAACACTACAATCCCTGTTCCAACAATCACTGCCAAATACTTAAAAGGGTAGCCTCCTATAAATGCCAGCACCATCACCATCGCAAACATTATAGCCGCGGTGGAAAAGTTGGCCGGAAGTATTAATATCAACACTAAAAAAACCGGAATCCATAAGGGCAAAATAGATTCTTTGAACGTGATATCCTTTTCTTGGATTTTAGATAGATACCGTGCCACATACACCATAAGCACTACTGCTGCGAAGGTGGAGGTTTGAAAGGACATACCCACAATAGGAATCTGAATCCACCTGCTTGCGTTTGCACCATCAATTGTATTGCCTTGATACATTGTCAATACCAGCAAAATCAATACAATTGGAAGCATTACAACTGAAAGGCCCTTAAAATAACGATAAGGCACACGATGCACGCCATACATGATAGCAAAACCTAAGAACAAGTGCATAAAATGTTTAATAAAAAATGAAAAGGTACTTCCTGAACTAGCCGTATAGGCCAAGTTACTTGAAGAACTATACACCGGCAAGAATGAGAAAATTGCCAACAACGCAACAATCGCCCAAATCAATCGATCTCCTTTTATATTTTTTATGACATTTTCCATAATTACTTAGCTCATGCGGACATCTTCCCAAAGGGAAGAGTTAGGATTGCTCTATTTTATTATAAATTTTTGTTTCATCAAAAGCGCTTTTTTTATCTATACCAATTTCTTCCCTTGGGAAGAAGGATGATGAGATTACAAATTTCTTACGGCATCTTTAAATTGACGTCCTCTATCTTCATAGTTCTCAAACAAATCAAAGCTTGCGCACGCTGGTGATAACAACACAGAATCTCCAGTCTCAGCAATTTTATAGGCAATCTTTACGGCCTCATTCATATGTTGAGTTTCCACAATGGTATCAACCATGTTACCGAATGTTTGCAACAATTTTTCGTTATCCACCCCAAGACAGATAATTGCTTTTACTTTCTCATTTATAAAGGGAAAAAGCTCTTTGTAATCATTCCCTTTATCAACCCCACCTACAATCCAAATGGTTGGTGTATCCATACTATCCAACGCAAAATAGGTGGCATTGACATTCGTGGCTTTGGAGTCATTTATATATTGTACCTTATTAATTCTTAAAACCTGCTCCAAACGATGTTCTACACCTTGAAAATTCTCCAAGCTCTCACGAATGGTTTGCTTTCTTATTTTTAATAAATGTGCAACCGTTGAAGCCGCCATTTGATTCTTAGTATTGTGCTTCCCTTCTAAAGCTAAGTTTGATGTTGACATAATTATTTGATTGTTATCTATCGTTATTTTTATTTCCTCTTTGTCTAAATACGCACCATTTTCAATAACCTTCGTCAAGGAAAATGGCAATAATGTGGATTGAATTTTATGCGACTTGAGCCAGGCTACAATAACCTCATCATCTGCATCATAAATCAGATAATCCTCTTTGGTCTGATTCAAGGCAATCCTAAATTTGGAATTGACATAATTTTCAAATTTATAATCATATCGATCCAAATGATCTGGTGTAATGTTGAGCAAGACAGCGATATGTGGCTTAAAATCCACAATATCATCCAGCTGAAAACTACTGATCTCCAACACATAGTTTGGATAATCTTTTTCCAAAATCTGTTGTGCGAAACTTTT
This sequence comes from Gelidibacter mesophilus DSM 14095, assembly GCF_000423005.1. Classification (GTDB taxonomy): domain Bacteria; phylum Bacteroidota; class Bacteroidia; order Flavobacteriales; family Flavobacteriaceae; genus Gelidibacter; species Gelidibacter mesophilus. Next base: position 12,208 of record NZ_AUHD01000022.1, on the reverse strand, counting down.
ACCGATGTTTCCGGAAAGACCCACCTCCAATTCTTGTTTTAAAATGTGATGGGTTAAGGTTGCGGTAGTCGTTTTTCCGTTACTCCCGGTAATGGCGACAATTGTTGCATTGGTAAATTTTGCAGCAAATTCAATTTCAGAAACCACAAAAATTCCTTGATCTCTTATTTTCTTTACCAAAGCCACTTTATCAGGAATTCCCGGACTCTTCATTACGATGTCAGCATTTAGAATCTTGGACTCCGTGTGCTGCTCATCTTCAAATTCAATCTCATTATGTATAAGAACTTCTTTATAATTTTCTTTAATCTTTCCTTTATCCGAAAGAAATACTTCGTAACCCTTTGCTTTTGCCAAAAGGGCTGTTCCAACCCCGCTTTCTCCTCCTCCTAAAATAACTAACCTTTCCATTTTTGACTTTAGATTTACGATTTGCGATTCCGATTACGGATTGTTATTAAAGATGCCCCTATTATTGATAGAATCTCATTGGCTTCTCCATGAAATCTTTTTAATTCTATAACTACCTTATCAGAGACATCTAAAAGCAACTCTATGAAATACATACGTTCATCAGCATCAGATTTAGCCCTACATGCCGCTCTATAATTTGGTCCAACAGAACTTGAGCATCTAATCAATTGATTGGAATACGCATTATACTCTCTAGAAATAGGATATTCTGCACATAAGTGCCAACAATCGGAAGCAAATTTTTTAGTTCTATTTTTAATTATTTCTTTCATTCCAATCGTAATTCTTAAATCATATATTGTAACTCCATTTTATCTAATTTTCAAGGTCACAATCGATACAATGGCAAGCAAGATTCCAATAATCCAAAATCGTGTTACGATTTTACTTTCGTGATAACCCGATTTTTGATAATGATGATGTAATGGCGCCATCTTAAAAATTCGTCGTCCTTCGCCATATTTCTTTCTTGTATATTTAAACCAACTCACCTGCATCACCACGGATAAATTTTCTACTAAAAAAATACCGCACAACACAGGAATCAACCATTCTTTACGCACGGCAATGGCGATCACTGCAATAATCCCACCTATAGTCAAACTTCCTGTATCACCCATAAAAACCTGAGCCGGATAAGTATTGTACCATAAAAATCCAATCAACGCTCCTACAAATGCCGCAATATAAATAGTGATTTCTTCCACTCTTGGGATATACATAATGTTGAGGTAATCTGAAAAAATAATATTTCCGGATACCCAAGCAAAAATCCCCAGTGTGAGCACAATTATGGCTGAAGTTCCGGCCGCCAGTCCATCAATTCCATCGGTTAAATTCGCACCATTTGACACTGCCGTAATAATAAAAATAGTTGCTAAAATGAAAATGATCCAAGTATACTTTTCTAGGCCTGGGCTGATCCAAGTTACTAAACGGGCGTAATCAAATTCGTTTTCCTTCACGAACGGTATTGTCGTTTTTGTTGATTTTTCTTCGGCTTGAAACAGCTTTGCAGCTTCTACATTAGGATTGGCTGCCATAATTTCTTTTTGTTGGGCCGTGGGCAACTTTTCTCTAATGGTAACATCCTCATGGAAATAAAGAGTGGCGCCAACAATAATCCCCAAACCGACTTGTCCTAATACTTTAAACTTCCCTTTTAGCCCTTCCTTATCATTTTTAAACTTTTTAATATAATCATCCAAAAATCCAATGGCACCCATCCAGAGCGTCGTTACCACCAGTAAAATGATATAGATATTATCAATTTTTGCAAACAATATTACCGGAATCAAGGTAGCAATTATAATAATGATCCCACCCATTGTTGGGGTTCCAGCCTTTTCAACCTGACCGTCTAATCCGAGATCTCTTATGGTTTCACCAACTTGTTGTTTTTGCAAAAATTTAATAATGCGCTTACCGTAAATTGTTGAAATCAACAACGACACAATAATCGTCATGGCCGCCCTAAATGTGATGAACCCAAAGAGAGAAGACCCAGGAAAATCAAAGTGTTGTTTTAAATATTCAAAGAGGTAATAGAGCATCTAAATGGATTGTTGATTGTTGATTGTTGATTAAAATGAACTTCGTTATTACTGGTTTCTGTTTAATATTATTTATTCCTTAACTTCATGCTTCGTTCTTCGTGCGTCCAGGTTCCAACTTCTTTTATTTGTCTAGTTGTTTCAAAAGCTCCTGTACAATTTTATAATCGTCAAAATCGCTTCTGACCCCTTTTATTTCCTGATAGGTTTCATGTCCTTTTCCAGCAATAAGAATAATATCATTAGGCTGCGCCATCTGACAAGCAGTTTTTATAGCTTGTTTTCTATCAGTAATCGAAACTGTTTTCTTATAATTTTGAGGCTCCACTCCTTTTTCGATATCGTCGATGATCGTTTCAGGAACTTCACTTCTTGGGTTATCACTTGTGAAAATGACTTTAGTACTTAAAGTGGAGGCTATATTGCCCATTTTAGGTCGCTTCTTCTTATCTCTATCGCCGCCACAGCCAACCACCGTAATCAGTGCTTCATTTTTCGTCCGAATACTGTTGATGGTTTCCAATACATTTTGCAATGCATCAGGCGTATGTGCATAATCAACAATAGCGGTGATTTTTTCGTCAGAGATAAAATATTGAAAACGTCCTGATACACTCTCCAGCTCACTGATCAAACGTAAATTCTCTACCTTTTCAAGACCCAACAATTCCGCGGCAGCATAAATGGCCAAAATATTGTAGGCATTGAAATTGCCAATTAATCGTGTCCAAACTTCGCTATCATTCATTTTCAACAAAAGCCCACTGAATTGATTTTCTAGAATCTGCGCCTTATAATCGGCGTAAGTTTTTAAAGCGTATGTATATTTTTTAGCCTTTGTGTTTTGTAGCATGACCAAACCGTTCTTATCATCAGTATTGACCAATGCAAAAGCACCTCTTGATAAATTATCGAAAAACGATTTTTTCACATCCCTATATTCGGCAAATGAACTATGATAATCTAAATGATCATGCGACAGATTTGTAAAAATTCCACCTTCAAAATGCAACCCTTCCGTTCTGTTCTGATGAATGCCATGAGAACTGACCTCCATAAAGCAAAATTCAACACCTGCGGCACTCATTAAGCTTAGATATTTATTGATGGTCAGTGAATCTGGTGTGGTATGCGTTGCCTTATGCTCTGTATTATCGATCATCACTTTAACTGTGGACAATAACCCAACTTTAAAGCCTGCCTTTTTAAATAAGTGGTACAACAAGGTTGCAACTGTAGTTTTGCCATTCGTGCCAGTCACGCCAACCAATTTCAGGTTGGCCGAAGGATTCTGATAATAATTGGCCGCCATAAATGCCAAGGCCCTACTTGCACTTTCAACTTCTATGTAAGTGATTTTATTTTGTAGTTTTTCTGGCAAGATTTCGCAAATAATGGCAACTGCACCTTTTTCAATGGCGAGATCGATATATTGATGGCCATCTGTAATACTGCCTTTAATGGCAACAAAAACGTCACCCTGGGCAATATTCCGAGAATCAAAATCAATGGCATTGACTTGCAGGCTCGTGCTACCTACAACAGCATTGATGGTTACCTTATACAATATGTCTTTAAGTTCTGCCATTATATATTTAAATACACTTCTTGATCACGTTTAATTTTACTGCCTTTACCTATAGATTGCTTTTTCACTACGCCAACACCTTCTATCTTTACCTTTAAGCCCATATTTTCCAATAATGCCAAGGCATCCATGGTTGGCATTCCGGTAACATCAGGCATAATGGTTTTATGCAATTGCGCAATATTATAGTAGTTCTCAAAATTTTTATTGACTATTGAGTTTTGAAAATTCAAAGTTTCAACCTCATCAGATATGGGTGTATCCGTAAATATCTTTTGGGCAATAGCCTTGAACACTGGTCCAGAAACATCAGCACCGTAAAAGCCTTTTTTGGTGCTCGGATTGTGAATCACCACAATGCAGGAATACTTAGGATTATCAGCAGGGAAATAGCCTGCAAAAGAAGAAATGTACCTTCTGTTCTCTGACCAATCTGCCATCCAATATTCCTTTTTGGCAGTTCCTGTTTTTCCAGACATTGAAAATGTTGGAGAATACAAACTCCTCCCGGTTCCTTTCACCACTACATTTTTAAGAATTTCTTGGAGTTTCTTTACGGTCTCTTCGGAAATCATGTTTTTCTCAACGACTTTCTTATCTACCTTTTCAATCACCTTATCAAATTCTCTTATTTCGCGAAGAAACCGGGGTTTGACCATTTCACCATTATTGGCAATGGTATTGTAAAACGACAGCGTTTGGAGTGGCGTCAAACTCAAATTGTAGCCATAGGCCATGGACGGCAGTGCATTCCTGCTCCATTTTTTATCGCCGGGAGATGGTATATCTGGTTTGCCCTCACCTACAATGGCAATTCCCAATGTTTCATTGAGATGCCAAGTTTTTAACCTATCTGTAAATTTATCTGGTGTTTTGGAATACGCATCATCAATAATTGTAGCAAAAGCGATATTTGATGACAACTCTAAAGCCCTGGCCACTGAAATTTTACCGTAGCCACGGGAATCATAGATGGTACGTCCATAAAATCGTTTATACCCGTTACCAGTATCTATGACATCAGAGGTATCTATAACCTTGTCCTCTAAGGCTACAGCCAACGACATTAATTTAAAAGTAGAACCTGGCTCATGGGACTCACCTACGGCGTAGTTCAGCTTTTCATAATAGTCACCATTTTTTGTCTTACCAAGATTTGAGATTGCTTTTATTTCACCTGTTTTTACTTCCATTACTATAACACAGCCATGTTCAGCATCATAATATTGAAGCTGCTTCAATAAGGCGTGATGTGCAATATCCTGAATATTGACATCTATGGTCGTATAAACATCATAACCATCTTTCGGTTCTACCTCGTTATAATCAGTAATAGGCTTCCATTGGCCTTTGCCAATTTTTTGTTTCATTCTATGACCATCGGTTCCTCTCAAATACAGTTCACCAAAAGCACCGTCAATACCAGCCCTGGCCACATGACCATCTTTATCAGTACGCTCATAACCAATAGAACGTTGTGCAATATCACCCATAGGATGTTCGCGTTTGGTAGTTTGCTCCACAATAAGCCCACCCCTAAAAGCCCCAAGGCTTAATAATGGAAAATTTCGAATGCGCGTATAATCGGTGTAATTGATATTTCTTGCAAGTAGAAAATACCTGTTTTTATTGGCTCTTGCTTTTCTCAATTCCTTTTGGTAATATCCTGAAGACTTCCCAGAATATTTTGATAAGGAGTCGCTTAAGGGTTTTAAATACTTTTCAAAGGTTTTATTCGTGGGTGTCAAGGCATCAAACCGAAGATCATATTTTGGAATAGACGTTGCCAATAAACTGCCATCAGAGGCATAAACATTCCCGCGATTAGCCGGAATGGTGACATTCTTGACCGTGCGCTTCTCGGCTAAGTCACGATATTTATCACCTTGCACCATCTGGATGGTGAGCAACTTAAATACCACAGCCAATGCAAAGACAAACATGATGCCTGCCACAAAATACACTCGGTTCAATATGTGTTTTTCAGTTACTGCCACTTAATCTTCTTCTTTTTTAACTTTTATTTTTTTTGGCGGATTGGAGGAAGGCTCGATCCCCTTTTCCGACATTTTCTGAACAATCCCAGATTCCATTTTTAATCGCATCAGCTTGGATCTGCCATCTACAAAAGCAGAACGCCATTCTTTAACTTCATTATTCAATCGTGCGATGTCATGCACTTTTTGATCCGCACTATGCGAACTTGCGATCATGATAATTGCCAACAGCGAAATAAAAATGATGATCCTCCAATTTTTGAAAGAATCATCGCTAACCAAAAACTTACCTCTTAATATGTGATAAATGTTGTTTTTCATAAGCCCATCTGTCCTTCGGACACCTTCCCAAAGGGAAGAATTAATTTGATTTTTACCTGAATCCGTTTCTGCGAAAGCAGGAATCTTATTGCTAATTAGACGATCTGCTTTTTTAAACAGCAAGGGTTTAAAAACCTTGCAGGTTGACTTCCTATATTTTTTCCGCAATCCGAAGTTTTGCACTTCGCGCTCTGCTATTTTCCTTTATTTCAGCTTTTGATGGCACAATTAATCCACCAACTTTTTTGAACGGTACTTCAAAATTCCCAAACACATCGCGCTCAGGCTCTCCTTCAAACAGCCCATTTCTTATAAAGCGCTTCACCAACCTATCCTCCAGTGAATGGTATGAAATACAGCTCAAGCGACCTTCTGTCTTTAATATCTCAGGTGTCTGCTGTAAAAACTCTTTTAAGGCCTCAATCTCCTGGTTGACTTCTATACGAATGGCTTGATAAATTTGTGCCAATACCTTATTTTCGTTTTTGTGCTTCACAAATGTTTTCAAGACCTCCTTTAACTGCTCGCTAGATTTGATTGCGCCATTTGTACGCTCTTCAACAATCGCTCTTGCCATTGCTGGTGCCTGACGTAATTCGCCATATTGATAAAACACCTCCTTGAGCTTCTCTTCTTCATATTTGTTGATCACATGAAAGGCCGACAAACTACTGTCCTGATTCATTCGCATGTCCAAATCGGCCTCAAAACGTGTTGAGAATCCGCGTTCAGCCACATCAAATTGATGGGAAGACACCCCAAAATCAGCCAGTATGCCATCTACCTCCTTTGTACCGTAAAAACGCAGAAAACGTTTTATGTACCTAAAATTCTCATTGATCAGCGTAAAACGCCCATCATCAATTGTATTTAAAAGAGCATCTTTATCTTGATCAAAAGCGAATAGTTTTCCATTTGGACCTAAACGCTTTAAAATCTCTTTACTATGTCCGCCGCCACCAAAAGTCACGTCCACATACACCCCATCTGGCTTAATATTTAAGCCGTCTACGGTTTCCTTAAGCAAAACTGGATTATGATATTCCATCGTCGTCGTCATCTTGTCCCATAACTGCTTCGGCTAAATCTGCAAAATCATCTGCCGCATCATCTATAGCCTGTTCATATTTATCCTTATCCCAGATCTCCACAATATTTATTGCGGAAGACACTACGATTTCCTTAGAAATCCCTGAAAAAACCATTAAATCCTTCGGAATCAACAACCTCCCCGTGCTATCCACCTCTACCATCTTTACACCCGCAGTAAACCTTCGAATAAAGTCGTTGTTTTTCTTTTTAAAGCGATTAAGTTTGTTCATTTTTTGCATTAAAGATTCCCATTCACTCATAGGATATAACTCTAAACAAGGCTGAAAAACCGCTCTTTTTAAAACAAATCCATTTTGAAGGGCAGGCAAGAGCTGTTTTTTGATCGCAGAGGGCAACATAAGTCTCCCCTTTGCATCAACTTTACACTCGTATGTTCCTATTAATGAGTTCAAAAGATTTTGTTTGTATTACTAACGACTAAGAGTCAAATATATTGAAAAAATTACCACCTTTTACCACAATTTACCACTTTTGTTGATAAGTTTATGATTTTGAGATCTATTTTCGATGAAATGAAGAAAATGAAAATAAATAAACGATTGGTTCCCATTAGATTAAAAAGTGGGAAAAAGTGTGGTTTTACACCCTAAACAACTTTTGTTGAAGTATTACTTGGAACTCTTAGCAAAAAGAAATAAAATTTAACAGAAATAACTATATTTGTTTTTTATGCATAACTACTAACCATTAATGAGACACCTCTTAAGAAAAGAAAAAAATTACAGCTATATTGAAGTAGGCGAAGGCCAGCCCATTATTATTCTTCACGGATTAATGGGTGGATTGAGTAATTTTGATGCTGTGTTGCATTATTTTGGAGACAAGGGTTATAAAGTCATCATTCCGGAACTCCCTATCTATTCGATGTCTCTATTAAAAACCAGCGTGAGAAGTTTTGCTAAATATCTCCATGAATTTATCGCATATAAAGGTCTTACTGACGTGATTTTGTTGGGAAACTCCTTAGGCGGCCATATTGGTCTCTATCACACGAAACTATACCCAGATAAAGTCAAAGCACTGATCATTACAGGAAGTTCAGGACTATACGAAAGCGCGATGGGTGGTGGATATACTAAACGAGGTGACTATGAAGTGATCAAAAAAAAGGCGCAGGACGTCTTTTATGACCCTGCTGTTGCTACTAAAGAAATTGTAGACGAAGTTTACGAAACCGTAAACGATAGAAATAAACTGATAAAAACCTTAGCCATTGCTAAAAGTGCTATCCGACATAATATGTCAAAGGACTTGCCTAACATGAATTTACCGGTGTGCATTATTTGGGGGAAAAATGATATTGTGACGCCCCCTGAGGTGGCTGAAGAATTCCATAACCTTTTGCCAGATTCTGAATTACACTGGATTGACAAGTGTGGGCATGCTGCTATGATGGAGCATCCTGACGAGTTTAATGCCATACTTGCCGAATGGTTTGAAAAGCGGAAGCTCTGAAATTACAGTTGAAGTCGAATTCGGAACTAAGCTAAAAACCTCCTCCTCACTGCTGATTCAAAAAATATTCCGTTCTTTGCGCAACCATCACGACTTTTGCGTTTAAAATCAAACAACATGATCATCAAAACTGCCGAATTTATAATGAGCAATTCCGAAGTGGCCAAGTGCCCTAAGGATAATTTGCCAGAATATGCATTTATTGGGCGAAGTAACGTAGGCAAGTCTTCTTTGATCAACATGATCACGAATCATAAAAATTTGGCAAAGACCTCAGGAAGACCTGGTAAAACCCAACTCATCAATCATTTTTTAATCAATAAAAATTGGTACTTGGTAGATTTACCTGGATATGGTTACGCACGAGTTTCCAAATCGTCTAAAAAGAAGTTCCAGAAATTTATTACCGATTATTTCGAAAAAAGACAACAATTGGTTTTGGCCTTTGTTTTGGTGGATATCCGACACGAGGCTCAAAAAATTGACTTGGAATTCATGGCATACATGGGCGAAAGCGGGATTCCTTTCTCCATTATTTTCACTAAGGCCGACAAGTTAAAACCTAAGGCCATCGAACGCAACATCGAAGCGTATACTCAAGAACTCCTTAAGACTTGGGAGGAAACACCTCATTATTTTATAACCTCGTCAGCCTCCGCTATTGGACGGGATGAAGTGCTTCAGCATATTGACACCACCAATCACGAAATCAATAATTTAAAACAGGAATAAATCCTTCTTCTTAAATTTCAATTATTTCCATTTCACAGTAGACAAATTACTATCAGCCTATACATACAAAATTCCTTTGTTGATTTTTAAAATTATGATTAGATCAAACATCGTATACTAATCCCTCCCAATTTTCAGTAGTATGAAGTGCCATTGATCTAATAAAAAAATGCTCCAAAGTTTCAAAACCTTGGAGCATTTTTTAAAATTTAATTGTAGATAGTTCTAATCCTTTTTTACATTATTAACCATCTTTTTAATGTCATAAGAGCCGCTTAAATCATTCAATACATTAAGAGCTTCTTCAATATATACATCATGGCTCAATGAAGTATGCCAGCGGTCACGCTTTTGCTTCAAAATACTATCGTTAGCCATTAATTTATTTTCGTATTTCAAGGAATTGAAGGTTAAATCCGTTTTATAATCTGCTAATTTTTCAAACTGTTTTGCTTCATCTTCATTTAATTTTAATGCCGCTCTATAAGCATCGTATTTAAGTGAATACTCTTCTTTATCCCTGATTTTCTTTACCCATTTGGCATTCTCATCAATCAGTTTCAATTGCTCGTTAGTTGCAATTCGTGCATAACTATTATCGATTGCTTTTTGATAATCTGCATTATGCTCCCACAGTTTATAATCTGTAGCATCAATTTTATCATAGGCTAAAGGATTTTCTTGATTCTTTTCTCCTAAAGCGATATAACTGTAACGGTCTGGAACAATTACGTCACTTTTAACACCTTCCAATTGTGTTGATCCGCCATTAATTCTATAATACTTTTGGATGGTATACTTCAGTGCTCCCATATCGCCGTTCGTATTGTTTTTCATCATACGGTTCAAATCCAATACAGTCTGAACAGTTCCTTTTCCAAAGGTTTGTTTACTACCAAGAACCAGGGCACGCTTATAATCTTGCATTGCAGCTGCTAAAATCTCAGAAGCTGATGCAGAATTTTCATTTACCAAAATCACTAATGGACCATCCCATGTTATTGAAGTATCCTTATCTCTCAACACTTCTTTTTGCCCTCCTGTAGTTTTAACTTGAACAATTGGACCTTCTTTGATAAACAATCCAGCCATATCTATTACGGTTTGTAAAGAACCACCACCATTGTTTCTAAGATCCAAAACCAAACCTTCAATGTTTTCCTTCTTCAAGCGCTCTATTTCGAGCTTAACATCAGAAGCTGCATTGCGCTTATTATAATCTTCCATGCTAACATAAAACCCAGGGAGGTTGATCACGCCGAATTTCTTATCATCCTTAATTACGGTTGACGATTTTGCATAAACCTCTTCCAACTCAACAATATCTCTGGTAATGGCCAAGTCTTCAATAGTACCATCTACTTTTTTGACCGTTAGAATAACTTTCGTGCCTTTTGGTCCTTTTATCAATTTCACAGCATCTTCTAAACGCATTCCTACGATATTTACCGAAGGCTCATCATCATCTTGCTTTACTTTAAGGATCTGATCCCCTACTTCCAACTCGTTTTGTTTCCAAGCTGGTCCACCACTAATCACTTCGTTGATGGTCACCACATCCATTTTCTTTTGCAATCTAGCGCCAATCCCTTCAAATTTCCCAGACATGGCAACATCAAATCGCTCTTTATCTTCTGGCGCATAATAAAAAGTATGCGGATCAAATTCAGCAACAATGGCATTTAAATACACTGCAAACCAATCCTCACGATTACGCTCATCAATATAATCATAAAGTTCATTTAAGGAATTTAACGTCGCTGTACGCGATTCTTTTTCTAACTCAGGAAGAGATTTTTTCTCCTTTTTCTCAGGAATATCTTTGGTTTCATCTGATTCACTATCCTCTAAAACATTTTGATTGAATCCATCCGCATCGACATCATCTACTTGGCTCATTTTCTGAACTTTTTTCTTATCAGAAAACGTGCTTTCTTGTTGCGAAATCAAATCGTCATAATTGGCGATGGTTGAAAATTTTAACTGTGTTCTCCAACGCTCGCGCATTTCCTTTTTTGAATTGACATAGGCCAAATTTTTATACTCCGTATTGATATCCTCATCAACATTGAAGTCAAAAGGGTTAGCCAATACATCTTTGTACATTGCTTTTGACTCCTCCAAACGTTGCAACAAACGCTCATGGGTTAAGTTAAAAAATGTCAAATCATAGGTTTTCAGCTGATCATCAATCTGATCTTTATAAGCTTCAAATTCCTTAATGTCTGACGCATAGAAATATCTTTTAAATGGATCAAGCTGATCTAGATACGATTTAAAAACCTGTTCTGATAATTCATCGTTCAAATCCTTAGGACTAAAATGGCCTTCTTTGAGCACATGCGTAATCAATTCTATCAATAACTTATCCTTGTCTGGATTTTCAAAAGTTTTGGTTGTAAAACTACACGACGCAAATGCCAGCATAAGCGCCAACAATAAAATCTTATAATTCCTTTTCATGATATCTTTCATATTGTTAAATGGCATTTTTTAAGTCTAAACCATTAGACGCTCTTTATTTTTCACTAAAGTAAAAGAAAAAACCATGCCAATAAAACCATTGCCTACTAATTTTTTGTTAAACCACCATGAATGGCATAATAACGTCTAATAGAGGTCAGTATCTAAATACATATCTTTATTGTCAGTAAACATATAATATTATGGATATTTTTAAAGGTCAAAATCTTCTAGAGTTCTCTGATCGGTTCAAAACCGATGAAGATTGCAAGAAATACTTAGCTTCAATTAAATCAAATATGGGCTACAAATGCTTGAGATGTAATCATACTGCCTGCCAAGTTCGCAAGGATTTTGCAAGACAGTGCAATATCTGCGGACATATTGAATCTACCACGGCCAATACGCTTTTCCACAAGGTTAAATTTGGAGTTCGCAAAGCATTTTTTATTTGTTTTGAAATGGCTTCATCAACCAAGAGCCTATCTGCACGCTATATGGGTGTGCGCTAT
>NZ_AUHD01000021.1 GCF_000423005.1 Gelidibacter mesophilus DSM 14095 | reverse complement strand
AAATTCAATTCTCGGTACTCATAATGATCTGTTCTCTTTTTGTGCAAAGCACCGTTTCCAGTACTTCGCTACGCTGTCAATCCAATATGTTAATGAACTTGTCTTCTTGTTTTCTTGGCGAACTCAATCGCTAAGCGGGTGCAAATATAAAACCCTTTTTTGAATCCCACAATGTTTTTTGAAAGTTTTTTTGAAAGTTTTTTTTCACACTCCAATCGACAGACAACAAACACCGTTTTTTAAGAACTCCTCCGCTGCCAACGTTCCCGTTTTTAGCGGCTGCAAACATACAACCTTTTTTTGATCCGCAAAGCTTTTTATTAAAAAAATTTTGCCGCTCTTTTTTAAGGATGTAAATGAACTTTTTTCCGCTCCCCAGGGGTCGAAACCCCTCGTTTGCGGGGTGCAAATATACAACCCTTTTTATTTAACCCGCAAACAAATCATCCTCTTTTTTTTGAGTATTTTTCTTCAGACTGAAAATGAAAGCTTTAGAGGCGAGAAAAAGTGTAGATACTTCTCCCCTCTTTATCGTGACCGGTGCCCACCATGGAGATGTGGACTATGTCCGTTGTCATTTACGGAGCAATAAACGGGCGTGACATATGAGTGCCAGAACGTATTGGTTGCTCATTATCTGTAAACCAAACGAGCTGATGGCACAACCAATCCCTAAATTGAATAAGAAACTCTAACCATAAACCAAGCTCCAGGTTAAAAAACGGCCGTCTTCCGTATAATTTGAATCACAGAAACGAAACCAGCGGGGCCAAAAGATCGGCTATTAGTTGTTTTGGAAATCCTGTTACTATATAATAGGACCATTATCGCTTCATTATATATAAGGATGCTACCTTTTCAGATACATTATACATAAAGACATCACTCACGCAGAACATATAATTAGGTTGCCTGTTTAAAATCTGCTGGTACTTTAAAGAGACGGACGTGGATGGTAGAGCGGAAATATAGGTTTTTAGTTTATCCTGTTATTGGATTATAGGAATATGAATACCATCATTATATATATGTTGCCAAAACCGCGTTAGCGATGGAGCCCTTTGCTTGAACTCTTTGGGGACGCCGAAGAGCGACCCCAAAAGTGAGGGGCGAGAGCGCGGTGGTTGACCTTTTCGGGAAACCAAACGCCCAAATAAAAAAAACCTCATATAATATAGCGATGATCTTACCTTAAATGGATGTACTTAACAGGTACACTTCCCATAAAACCAATATAAACAGGACGCCAGTTTAAATTACTACCACTTTAGACATGTTTAATCTGCTTATGGTTTTATTGACTATATTATTTATACCTCTATATATATTGTATGAAAGTATTTAACATCTTATCTTTGCCATCCTAATAGTTAAGAGATATATGATTGATATAACGCTACCAGACGGAAGTGTAAAACCGTTTGAAAAGAATGCAACGCCAATGGATGTTGCCAAAAGTATAAGTGAAGGCTTTGCAAGAAACGTCATTTCTGCAAGTTTCAACGGGACTACGGTTGAAACTCAAACCCCATTGACAACAGATGGCGCGCTAGTATTATATACCTGGAACGATAAAGACGGTAAAAAAGCTTTTTGGCATTCATCAGCACACGTTTTGGCGCAAGCTCTTGAAGAATTATATCCTGGCGTGAAACTTTCTATAGGTCCCGCCATTGAAAATGGGTTTTACTATGATATCGATTTAGGTGAGCAAACGCTTTCTGATAAGGATTTTAAGGCTATTGAGGATAAAATGCTCGAAATCGCCAGAGGAAAATATGATTTCAGTCTGCGTTCAGTTTCTAAAGAAGATGCCTTATCCTTATATAAGTCGCAAAACAATGAGTATAAAGTAGAGCTGATTGAAAATCTTGAAGATGGAACCATTACTTTTTGTGATCATTCAACCTTTACTGATTTATGTAGAGGCGGCCATATTCCGAATACGTCTATTATAAAAGCCGTTAAAATAATGTCGGTTGCTGGTGCCTATTGGAGAGGTGATGAAAAGAATAAGCAACTCACGCGAGTTTATGGAATTTCATTCCCTAAGCAAAAGGAGTTGACCGAATATCTTCATTTACTTGAAGAAGCGAAAAAGCGTGACCACAGAAAGCTAGGTAAGGAATTAGAACTGTTTACCTTTTCTGCCAAAGTTGGACAAGGTTTACCGCTATGGTTGCCAAAAGGTGCCGCGTTACGTGAACGCCTTGAGAATTTTTTAAAGAAAGCGCAAAAAAAAGCAGGTTACGAAATGGTGGTCACTCCTCATATTGGACAGAAGGAATTGTATGTGACTTCCGGACATTATGAAAAATATGGTGCTGATAGTTTTCAGCCTATCCTCACTCCTTCCGAAGGTGAAGAGTTCTTGTTGAAACCAATGAATTGCCCTCACCATTGTGAAATCTATAATGCGAAACCGTTCTCCTATAAAGAACTTCCTAAACGTTATGCGGAATTTGGAACCGTTTACCGTTACGAACAGAGTGGTGAACTCCATGGCTTGACCCGAGTAAGAGGTTTTACTCAAGATGATGCCCACATATTTTGCATGCCAGATCAATTGGATAAAGAATTTAAGGATGTTATCGATTTGGTTCTATATGTTTTTGGTTCTTTAGGATTTGAAAACTTTAAGGCACAGGTGTCTTTGAGAGATCCTAATACGCCTGAGAAGTATATTGGAAGTGATGAGAATTGGGATAAAGCGGAGTCTGCCATTTTGAATGCTGCCATAGACAAAGGGTTGGATTATGAAGTTGTCACTGGTGAAGCTGCTTTTTATGGCCCTAAGCTGGATTTCATGGTCAAGGATGCCTTAGGCAGAAATTGGCAATTGGGAACCATTCAGGTAGATTACAATTTGCCGGAGCGCTTTGATCTTACGTATAAGGGAAGTGATAACGAGTTGCACAGACCGGTAATGATTCACCGCGCGCCCTTTGGAAGTATGGAACGTTTTGTAGCTATTTTACTAGAGCATACGGGGGGTAATTTCCCACTTTGGTTAATGCCAACTCAGATTATGATATTATCAATTAGTGAGAAATATGAAAAATACGCCGAAAAAGTTTTAAATTTGCTAGAAAATGACGAAATTCGCGCCCTCTCTGATAATAGAAATGAGACGATTGGCAAGAAAATCCGTGAAGCGGAGATGGCCAAAATCCCATATATGATTATTGTTGGTGAGAATGAGGAGCAAGAAAACATGATTACTGTGCGTCAGCATGGTGGAGAAGATTTAGGCATGATTAGTGTAGAAGACTTCTCGAAAATAGTAGATAAAGAAATTAAAAGGACTTTAAAAACCTTTAAACAGAACAATTAAGTTTAACTTAAAACATATAAGCCATAGCAATTCGTAGAAACAGAGGTAGCTTCAAAAGAACTGAAAAAGAGGAGCAACATAAAATTAATAGAAACATTCGATCCGAGAACGTAAGACTTGTTGGAGACAATATTGAGACTGGTATATACACCACCAAACAAGCTTTAGCATTGGCTGAAGAGCAGGGTGTAGATTTGGTTGAGATATCACCAAAAGCTGATCCGCCTGTTTGTAAGGTCATGGATTACAAAAAGTTTCTCTATGAGCAAAAGAAGCGCGATAAGGCATTAAAGTCTAAAGCGACGAAAGTGATCGTTAAAGAAATTCGTTTTGGCCCTCAAACAGATGATCACGATTACGAATTCAAAAAGAAACATGCAGAAAAGTTTTTGAAAGAAGGTGCGAAATTAAAAGCATTTGTATTTTTCAAAGGCCGTTCTATCGTGTTTAAAGAGCAAGGGCAAATTTTATTATTGAAATTGGCTCAGGATCTTGAAGAATATGGTAAGGTTGAACAAATGCCAAGATTGGAAGGAAAGCGTATGACGATGTTCATCGCCCCTAAGAAAAAGTAGAGCTTAGATAAGCTCAGTATCGGATAAAATAAGCTATGGGCGTTGATAGTTTCAACACCATATACAACAAGTTACCGACAAACAATGATTAAGTATCCACCCTTGTAAAGGTGTATAAAGATAATAAGCGAATAGTAAATTAAAATTGAGGAGAACATGCCAAAAATGAAAACAAAATCTAGTGCTAAGAAACGTTTTAAACTAACGGGCACTGGTAAGATTAAAAGAAAGCACGCCTTTAAGAGTCATATCTTGACAAAAAAATCTAAAAAGCGTAAACTTGCCTTGACAAAAATGACTTTGGTCAGCAAGGCAGATACAAACAATGTTAAAATCATGTTACGTTTAAAGTAATACGATTTTAATCGGTTAAAATAAATTTATAAACCCTGGAGTTAGGCTTCAAAAATTTACGATTAACGATTGTTGATTTTAGATTATTGAACCAAAGTGTCGAAATAAAAGATGACCGCCTACTACAAAACACAATTAAGAAATGCCAAGATCAGTAAATTCAGTAGCAAAAAGAGCCAGAAGAAAAAAGGTTCTAAAACAAGCAAAAGGATACTTTGGAAGACGTAAAAACGTCTGGACAGTAGCTAAAAATGCGGTTGATAAAGCGATGTTATATTCGTACAGAGACCGTAGGGTGAAGAAAAGAAATTTCCGTTCATTATGGATTACGCGTATCAACGCTGCAGCCAGATTACACGGAATGTCTTATTCAAAATTCATGGGTGCAATCAAAGCTAACAACATCGAATTGAACCGTAAGGTTCTTGCAGATTTAGCGATGAACCATCCAGATGCTTTTGAAGCCATCGCCAAACAAATCAAAAAATAGGCGTTTCGCCAAAATAATAACCACAATTCGCTTATAAAAATCCGATTCTTAATTGAATCGGATTTTTTCGTTTAAGGCCGTTATGCGGAGTTTCAAATAGGAGTATTGACCAAAGACTCTGTTTCTTTAGATCTTGTGTTAATCCTTAATTCTGGTATTCATGATGGATATAAAACTAGTTCCAGCAATAGGAATTCACGTATTTTTAAACTCAACCTGTGGATTCCAGCTTTATTTCTTTGGCGTGATATTTCCCATTAGAACAAAGCGTCGTTCATTAACAGACAACATTTCACAAATCAACTCACAATGATTGATTTGTTTTAGACGATTGGTATGCTATGGCAAATGCCAGTGTCAATATAATTGCTGGTACAACTAGTAAATGGGTGGAAGTCAAAGCTTCCTGTGAAATACACGTCTGGACATAGGCGATTGAAAATTAGAATAGGATACCCATTATTGCTCCCTATAGAGAGGATCGACGATCCAGTATTATCAATCGAGCAATATTTAGATGAGTGATTGAAGCCCTTAACAGGGACCTAAATGACATTTTGAAGAGCCTTTAAGTAATATTCTAAAAATATCAAGTGCCTTTGAGAGGTACCGAATTAAGTTTTTTTAGATCACTTGATTAAGCCTGCTCTTAAAACCTCTGGTTAAGTTCTACGGATTGCAAAAAGCCTTAACTCTTCTTTTTTTCCTTCCAGCACTTCATCGCCCAAAGGTTTTGCCTTAAATTTATTTCCTAATTTAAGTTTCAATAAAAGCTCTTCAGAAATTAGTAATGATTCGCCAAATTCATTACACTGACCCTGGATCCGAGAGGTGGTGTTTATCACATCACCATGATAAGCCAACTCCTTCTTTACGGTTCCCACTTCAGCAATGATAATCTTTCCAGAATGTAAACCTGCTTTAAAGACTGGTTGAACCCCATATTTTTTCTGATAATATTTGGAATGCCTTTTAAGTTTTCGTTCAAAATCAAAAAACAGATTGACACAATTCAAACGCCTCGCACCCCTTTTTGGTGTCCAACTCAACACGGCCTCATCTCCTACATACTGATAAATATTAGCATCATACTTATTAATAATCTTATTAAGGTAATAAAAACAATCCTGTATAAGTTGACTGTATTTTAAATGTCCCAACTCCTCAGCATGTGATGTGGAAGATTTTAAATCTAAAAACATAAAAATTCGCTCTACTTCTCGCGGATTTCGGTATCGGCCGATGAGCATTTTTAAAATGATACCCTTTCCAAACTTATCATTGGCTAATCTTAAAAATGAAAACAACAAAGACCCAATGATAAAATACGCCGTGACCATCCAAAATATCTTATTTGAGATCCACCATCCTGTATGATTTGGAAAATTGATATTGAGATAATCTTCAGCTAAAAACGCAATAATGCTCAATGAGAAAATCAAAAATATCAAATAAATAATAGATTTGATTAAAAGAATCACGCCTAGATTTAGTGCTTTGGATAAAAATTTATCAAAAACATATTCAACAATTGTATACACCGTGGCCACCATAACTCCTAAAACGACACCAAATATGAGATATTCGGAAACTGGATAAACCTGAGTGGACTTCAAAACATCCACCTGCTCCTGCTCTCTTCCTAAATATCTAATCAGAATAAAGAAACAAAAAGCGAATGACCAGAATAGAACGGAAGTGAGAAATAATTTGAAAAATTGTTTAATATGGTATAGCATCGGGGATATGTGTGATTATTTCTTTATTTCGTCACTAGCAGACTTAAATTCATTCCAATCCACAAGTCCATCCCCAACTTTATAATAACCTTCAATAAGTTTAGTGGTTACTAAACCTCTAATCAATCCGCTAATTTCCGCTTTTCTAAGTAATTCTGAAATCTCCCTTTTAGTTAATTTACCGTCTTTATCATTATCAAAAAAAGCGAAGGCTTCTTCTGGTGTTTGGAAATTATTGGAGATGACAATTTGAATTTTATTAAGAATGGATTCCTTTGTGGACATAGCTTAGATTTTAGTTTAAAAGTAAGAAATAATGTGGTTGTCAAACGACATATTTAACAAGAAAATTAGCCCACCATGTGTGCCACAATGATTATAAAATAAAGAAGACTTCTACTTTTTTAGATAAGGGCAACTCAAAAGACCAAAATCTATAGGAATCAGGTTTTTTGTTTTTTCTTTTTGGCGGCGGGAAATAAGACATTATTTAAAATCAAACGGTAGCCTGGAGATGTTGGGTGCAATTCCAATTCCGTTTTTGGGTCGCCAACTTTGTGGGTATAATCTTCTGGATCGTGGCCACCATAAAAAGTAAAAAATCCTTTTCCTTTGATGCCATGGATGTATTTTGCCTCCCCATTGGTTTTATTTTCACCCATCACAAGAACGTTTGATTTGATTTCCTCTCGCGTAAACGCGGTTGTCTGACCCATAAATCCTTTTACCAGCGCGGTATGATTCTGGCATAGCATGGTAGGAATTGGATCCCATTTGGCGGAAAAATCCATGAGCGTAAAATAATCCGTCAACATTGGTATTTGACGAGTGGAGGTCATATCAATTGAAGAAAATTCATAAATATTAGGATTTCTTTCTAAAATAAAATCTTTAAAAGCGAAGGTTTTATTATAATCAATTTTACTTTGATAGTCGGGCTCACTGGCATCACCGTCAAACATGGGTTCACAGATATCGACACCTTCTGCCGACAATGCGATGTCAAAACTATCAGTAGCACTGCACATGGCAAACATGAATCCGCCGCCTACTACATAATCACGTATTTTTAGAGCCACTGCCAACTTTTGTTCTGAAACTTTGGCGTAACCTAATTTTTCCGCCAATTCTTCAGCCTGTTTCTTCTCTTCAATATACCATGCGGCCGATTTGTAAGTCCTATAAAATTTACCATACTGTCCCGTAAAATCTTCATGATGGAGGTGCAACCAATCATAGAGCACGAGCGCATCATTCAATACTTCTTCATCATAAATAGTTTCGTAGGGAATTTCAGCGTAAGACAAAACCATGGTAACGGCATCATCCCAAGGCAGATTTCCTTTTGGAGAATAGACCGCGACTTTTGGAGCTTTTTCCAATACAACAGACTCCATGTTTTGTGACGGACTGCTGATCAATTCTAAAATCTCTTCGGTTTTAGCATCTGAGATTACCTCAAAAGAAACGCCTCTAATTTGGCATTCTCTCTGAATTTCCGCAACATCAGGCAATAGAAATGATCCACCTCTATAGTTCAGCAACCATTTTACTTTTAATTGTTTATCAAGTGTCCAGTAGGTTACACCATAAGCTTTGAGGTGGTTTTTTTGCCCTTCGGCATCCATTGGGATAAGAATATAACTCGCATATGTATGTATTGAAATAAATAATAATAGGAATATACAAAGCGTCTTTTTCAAAATTTTTGTTTTTAGAAATGGGAATAAAGATTGAACTATTACTAATTCAACCTTGTTTGTCGAACTATCATTGCGCTCTACTCACTAATAGAAAAAAAATAATTCCGTCATGATAGCTGATAAATGTGCCGTCAGATAGTCACCTGTTTAGAAACTATTGATCTAATCACAATCGAAAGATAACAAAAATATATAGGCCATAAATTTCTTTATGCTAAAATTAGGAGCCATGAAGTATTCCAACTCAGCTTTTACCTGAAAGAAGGCTCGCTATGATTTTAGTATTAGGGAACTGTTCTAAAATAATCTTTAAAAACACGGTGATAGGGATGGACATAATCATGCCAGGAATCCCCCAAATAAAGCCCCAAAACATCAGCATAACCAAAACAGCGATGATATTGATAGAGAAAGATTTACCCATAAAAATAGGCTCCAAAATTGATCCAAAAATCACCTGAACCAGAGTTATTGAAAGAATAAAGAAGAAGAGTGTACTGGTGGGATCTAGTTCTACAAAGGCAAATATGGACAAGCTGATTACCGAAATAAACGATCCAATCATTTGAACAAAGTTAATCACAAATGCGAATAGGCCCCAGAAAATGGGAAAACTCACATCAAAATACACACAGGCCAATCCTGTAAAAATACCGGTTCCTAAACTGACCAAAAATTTAACCTTTATAAAAGTGATCAGGTCATTTTCAATTTTAAGGAAGGTTTTGACCGAGGTATGTCGTTGCTTTAAAATCGTGGCGTTCATCAATTTTTGGACATTAATGGATTCTGCCAACCAAAGCACCGTAAAAAAGGCTGTCGTTAAGGACATGCTCAAAAAACTCCCAATAAAACCAAACACAGAGCCAATGTTTTTAGTTTCTGCAATTTGTGCCATTACACTCCCATTCTTACCTAACTGAATCCCAAAATCAGATTCAATGGAAGTTTTTAAGCCTCGAATCTTCTCTTCAGCCTGCGCAAAAAAGGTACTGTCAGATGATGTTATTTGTTTACTGGAAAGATGGATCAATTCTGCAGTGACCCCCAATCCCAATAAAATGATAAGAATGACAATAAATATACTGATAAATTTTGGCACTCCCCTTTTTCCCAACCAGCGCATCAATGGTAAAAACAAGAGCGCGATAAACATAGAAAATACCAACGGGATAAAGATAAATGACAAAATCTTTAGTAAATAAAACACAAGTGGTACCACGATGACCAGTAGTAATAAATTTGTTGTTCGTGTTTTATCCATGAGGCATTAGTTTTTAAAACCCTGCAAAGATAATCTTAAACTCTAAAAGAAAATAAAGAAAAAGTCAAGAATTTAGAACGGTACATCATTATCGTCATCATCGTCCATTGGCGGCGGATCAAAAGCATCTGAAGGTGATGGAAAATTACTAGAGCTGAATGAGTTGTCATTGGCAGCGGCATTCATTTTAGAATGAAATTCGCCAAATGGCGTATCAAAATCGTCTAGGTTATCAAACTTACCGAGGTTTCCGATAAATTTCAACCTGATATTTTCCAAGCCACCATTTCTATGTTTTGCAATGATAAATTCCGCTTGGCCTTCAGTGGGAGAACGTTCTTCATCATCCCATTCATCAATTTTATAATATTCCGGTCTGTATATAAAGGATACAATATCCGCATCTTGTTCAATAGCTCCAGATTCACGCAAATCCGAGAGCAATGGCCGTTTACTACCTCCACGTGTTTCAACCGCACGAGATAATTGGGACAATGCGATTACAGGAATACTCAATTCTTTGGCCAAAGCTTTAAGGTTACGGGAAATTGTTGAAATTTCTTGCTCTCTATTACCACCGCTTTGGCTTCCTCCAGCAGTCATTAATTGCAAATAATCTACAATAATCATTTTAATACCATATTGTGATGCCAAACGACGTGCTTTTGCTCGCAAATCAAAAATAGAAAGCGATGGGGTGTCGTCAATAAATAAAGGCGCCTTTTCTAAGGCTTTTACTTTGACGTTTAACTGTTCCCATTCGTGTTTTTCCAGTTTTCCTGTCCTTAATTTTTCTGATGATAATCCTGTTTCACTAGAAATCAAACGCGTAATCAACTGTACCGAAGCCATCTCTAAAGAGAAAAATGCCACAGGAATATTATTGTTGACCGCAATATTTCGGGCCATGGACAAGGTCAATGCCGTCTTACCCATCCCAGGACGTGCCGCTACAATGATCAAATCACTTTCCTGCCATCCTGAAGTCAATTTATCCAACTTATCAAAGCCTGACGGAATACCACTCAGACCTTCTTTATTGGAAATGTCTTCAATTTTCTTTTTAGCTTGAATTACTAAACTTTGAGCAGTTTCTGTCGACTTCTTGATATTTCCTTGGGTTACTTCATAAAGCTTCGCCTCGGCTTGATCCAACAAGTCAAAAACGTCCTTAGTTTCATCGTAGGCAGATTCAATAATTTCATTGGAAATCTTGATCAGGCTCCGTTGTATAAATTTCTGAAGAATAATACGTGCATGGAACTCAATATGCGCAGAAGAAGACACCCTTTGGGTCAAAGAAATCAAATAAAAATCGCCACCAACCAAATCCAACTTCGCGTCTTTCTTAAGTTGACTGGAAACGGTTAATAAATCGACGGGTTCGCTGTTTTCAAACAATTTGAAAATCGCTTCAAAAATGTGCTTATGAGCATCTTTGTAGAACGCATCCGGACTCAAAATGTCGATGACTTCATCAACACCCTTCTTATCAATCATCATCGCCCCAAGCACAACTTCTTCTAAATCAGTAGCTTGAGGAGGAATTTTTCCTTTTTCTAAGCTAATGATGGTGCTCTTATCGACTTTGTAGCCTTGTATTGGGTTCGGTTGTTTCATGAATGCGAAAGTAAATAATTTGTAAAGAAAGAAGGCAGATTTGACGTCTTCAATCTTAACACGTCATCAACAATGTAACTGTTAATAACTTGATAATATTGTTAATAAGGCCAAAAAAAACCGAAGTTGACCACTCCAGTTTTCAGTATTGTTAGGGTATTAGGGTGTTGCTATTTATAAACCCCCATATCAGCATATTTTTCCATACGCTTTTTAACCAAATCTTTTGGTGATAAGTTTTTGAGCTCGTCATATGATTTTTCTATGGCAGTTTTTACCGCCAAAAAAGCCTCTTGACGATTGGTATGCGCGCCACCTAATGGCTCTTTAATAATACCATCCACCAATTTCATTTTTTTCATATCAGGTGCAGTAAGTTTTAAGGCTTCTGCAGCTTGTTCTTTATATTCCCAACTGCGCCATAAAATAGAAGAGCAGGATTCTGGAGAAATAACAGAATACCACGTATTTTCCATCATCAACACACGGTCACCAACACCAATTCCTAAGGCACCACCAGAGGCACCTTCTCCAATAATCACACAAATAATAGGCACCTTTAAACGGGTCATTTCTAGAATATTTCTAGCAATAGCTTCACCTTGTCCGCGTTCTTCGGCTTCCAATCCAGGGTACGCTCCAGGCGTGTCAATTAATGTCACCACAGGAATTTTGAACTTCTCTGCAGATTTCATCAAACGTAAAGCTTTGCGGTAACCTTCAGGATTTGACATCCCAAAATTACGGTACTGCCTTGTTTTCGTATTGTAGCCTTTTTGTTGGCCAATAAACATATAAGTTTGATCTCCAATTTTACCCAAACCACCAATCATGGCCTTGTCATCCTTCACATTTCTATCGCCATGTAACTCCAAAAAAGAATCACCACATAAAGCTTTGACATGATCTAAGGTATAAGGTCTATTAGGATGTCGAGACAATTGAACACGCTGCCATGCGGTAAGATTTTTATAAATATCTTTCTTGGTAGCGATGAGCTTTTTTTCAATCTGCTCACAAGTCTGAGTCACGTCAACATCACTTTCTTGCCCAATAATTTGGCACTTTGACAGCTGATCCTCTAGTTCTTTTATGGGAAGCTCAAATTCTAAATACTCCATAGAAATTTAAGATTTAATTATTAGTTAGCGTACAAACCTACGCAAATTTTTCCGTTCTAATTAAAACAACATTATGAAAAAGAATGTATTTTTTTGACCGTCTTACAAAGATACGGATTATCAAAGCATCACAAATAAATTAATTGGTTTTGTTGAAATTTCGTTTTTTGTGGCGATAGGTTTTTACATTTTTAAGGATGCCATCCAGCAAAACGGAGGTCAATACGAGTGCGGCGCCGTAATAAAACTGAGGGCCCATGGTTTCTATTTCTGGAAATAGAATCAAGGCCAATGTTATCCCATAAACCGGTTCTAAATTATAAGAAAGCACTACGGTATAGGGACTAATAAATTTCATCACTTTTACCGAACCGATAAATGCATAAGCTGTACAAATAGACGCCAGAACGAAAAGATAAATCCAATCTGAAGAAGTCAGCGTAAAGAACTTCGCATCAAATCCACCCTTGAATAAAAGTATAAAAAGGGATAAAAAAACCATTCCGCTCACAAACTCGTAAAATGAAATGACCGTTGCCGAATGTTTTTGAACAAACGTCCCGTTGATAACGGCAAACAGACTTGACAATAAGGCTGAAACCACGCCTAGTATAATGCCATTAATGTATTTTAGTTCACCGTGCGTGATCAAAAAAACACCAATGATCACAATAACCCCGAAAAGAATTTCGTACCAAATGATGCGTCTTTTATAAAAAATGGGTTCAATAAATGACGCAAAAAAAGCACCGGTGGAAAACATAGCAAGCGTAATTGATATGTTGGATTGTTTGATCGCTTCAAAAAACGTGATCCAGTGCAAGGCGATGATCACCCCAGCCGCAAAAAACTTGAGCATTGAACGTTTATCAACCTTCATTTTATGCTTGGTAAACTTGATATAGAAGAGCATGAGCACACCTGCCATTAGCATTCTATACCATACCAAAGGAATGGAACCAATGGTGATTAACTGACCTAAAATAGCAGTAAATCCCGCAATAAAAACTAAGAAATGAAGATGGAGATAGTTTTTTAACCTAGCGTTTTGCATTGTAGAGAAGATAAATGGCCAAAATACCAAAAACTACGTTCGGAAGCCAAGCAGCTACCAAGGGGGAAAAGTCAGACTGCTCCGCCAATACTCCAAAAACCTTATCAAAAAACACGTAAACCATGGCGGTAGTAATACCAAAGGCTAAATTGACACCCATACCTCCTCTTCGTTTGATTGAGGATACCGATACGGCAATAATGGTCAAAATAAAAACGGCAACTGGTAAACTCCACTTTTTATATTTTACAATTTCATAGCGACCAATATTTGAAGAACCTCTTGCCTTCTCTTTATCTATAAACTCTACCAATTCAGAATATGGTTTTGTTTCTGCAATATAATTAACTGGCGTTAAATCGTCCAAATCAAATGAAAATAGCGTATCCATCCGTCTTTTACTTTCAATGATATCACCGGTATCAGTAATGGTTCTCTTAAAATAATTAAACAGCCTATAAGTGCTATCCTTATCTATATATCTGATAGAATTCGCAAAAATCTTATAGGTCATTTCGTTATTCTCAATATGCTCCAACGTGAAATTATAACCTGTTTTTTTACCTCTATCAAAACTACTCACGTAAATAAAATCCGTATCATTGATCTGCCTAAAAATATTTTCTCCCGGTTGCTGCCGACTCGCACTTTTTAAATACTTATAGCTAAATTCATTAAATCCCTGACTTGCAATAGGCGCCAAATAAAAGCCCAAGATCATCGCAAATATGGAAATAATTGTAGCTCCAATAATATAAGGTCTGAGAAAACGTGAGAACGACACGCCAGAACTTAAAAAGGCTACAATCTCAGTATTATTGGCCAATTTTGACGTAAAAAAGATTACCGATAGAAACAAAAATATTGGAAACAATAAATTGGCAAAATAGATTGTAAAATTGAGATAGTACAGTGCCACTTCCCAAAAAGGAACATTGTTTTCTAAAATCTTACCAATTTTCTCAGCAAGATTGACCGTAATTCCAATAGGAATAAACAGCAACAACATCATCAAAAAAGTGACGAGATATCGTTTTAATATGTACCAATCAAGGATTTTCAATGTCTGAGAACTATTATTTATTCCTATTTTTTACTTCCTATTATTTATAAAGAATTAATTTCTCTACAACCTCTGAAGCTTCCGTCTTCCAACTTTCAACTTTATAAGCGCTTATCCATCTGTTTCACCATCATCTCTTTCCATGATCTAAAATCGCCCGCTAAGATATGTTTTCTAGCTTCCCTGACCAACCACAAATAAAATCCGAGATTATGAATGGTAGCAATTTGCATTGCCAAACGCTCATTGACACTAAACAGATGACGCAAATAAGCCTTGGAATATTCCGTATCAACATAGGTCATAGCCATCTCATCCAAAGGAGAAAAATCAGCTTCCCATTTTTTGTTTTTAATATTAATGGAGCCGTGTGCGGTAAATAGCATCCCATTTCTAGCGTTACGTGTTGGCATTACGCAATCGAACATATCCACGCCTAACGCAATATTTTCAAGAATATTGATTGGCGTACCAACCCCCATTAAATAACGCGGTTTTTCTTCAGGAAGGATGTCACAAACCACTTCTGTCATGGCATACATATCTTCGGCAGGCTCCCCTACTGAAAGTCCGCCAATAGCATTGCCAACCGCACCGGCGTTGGCGATGTATTCAGCAGATTGCATGCGCAAATCTTTATAAGTACTTCCTTGAACAATTGGGAAGAAACTTTGCTCGTAACCATATTTAAATGGCAATTTGTCCAGATGGTTGATACATCGGTCCAACCATCGGTGGGTCATGTGCATGGAACGCTTTGCGTAATTATAATCACAAGGATACGGGGTACATTCATCAAAGGCCATGATAATATCGGCTCCAATGGTACGCTGGATTTCCATCACATTTTCTGGAGTAAATGTATGGTAGCTCCCATCAATATGCGATTTAAATTTAACACCTTCTTCCTTTATTTTACGGTTGGCAGATAACGAATACACTTGGTAGCCGCCTGAATCGGTCAGAATATTTCGATCCCAATTAATAAATTTGTGCAAACCTCCCGCCTGTTCCAATATTTTTGTTTGTGGACGTAAATAAAGATGATATGTATTACCCAGAATAACATCAGCATTAATGTCATTTTTAAGCTCTCTTTGGTGTACGCCCTTTACAGAACCTACAGTACCAACCGGCATAAAAATAGGCGTTTCAATAACCCCATGATCTGTAGTCAGCACGCCTGCCCTTGCCTTACTTTGTAGGTCTTTTCCTTTTAATTCAAATTTCATACGTAACAAACCTACATCTTTTTTAATTCAAACTGCAAATAATCAGGTTGAAGGAAGATGCCTTTGTATTTTAATTATTTCAATAAAACCCAAGAGGAACATCCCACTTGGTATTCAATGAAAATTTTTTCTCATCTTGAAGCAAGCTTTTGAGATTTTAACCTAAGATCCCTCCCAAAAGCGGGATCAGTACAACCAACAAACCTAACACGCTTCACATTTACATTATGGGTTCCACTAATAAGTTGGCAAAGATAGACAATGCTGCAAATAAGTTAAAGAGCTCTTAAGAAAACTTTAAAAATTCTGTTTACCGGGAATTGACATCCTAAATGCGAGGACTTTGAAAATTAATTTGATGTTTAAAAACCTTTGGAATTCAGTTTCCAATTGTTAGCAAACAAGAATATTCGTTGATAACTGCGCCTATATCAGTTTTGATTACGGTCTTAAAAAGGCTACTTTTGCAGCATAAAACTAACTTTTATATAATGTCAAACACACAACAATTAGAAGATTTAACAACACAGGTACGCAGAGATATCCTCCGCATGGTACACAAGGTCAATTCTGGTCATCCAGGAGGGTCATTAGGTTGCGCAGAATTTTTTGTAGCACTTTATAATGAGATTTTGGACAGAAAGGACACTTTTGATATGGATGGGATTGGTGAAGATTTGTTCTTCCTTTCCAACGGACATATTTCGCCCGTATTTTATAGCGTATTGGCAAGAGCAGGTTATTTCCCTGTAGAAGAATTGAACACGTTCAGATTGATCGATTCCCGTTTACAAGGACATCCAACTACCCATGAAGGTTTGCCCGGTATTCGTGTTGCTTCAGGGTCATTAGGTCAGGGCATGTCTGTGGCTATTGGTGCTGCACAAGCTAAAAAATTGAACAATGACAATCATTTGATTTATAGCTTACATGGTGATGGCGAATTGCAGGAAGGTCAAAATTGGGAAGCTATTATGTATGCTGCTGGGAATAAAGTAGATAATCTTATCTCTACCATTGACCTTAACGGACAGCAAATTGACGGTTCCACAGATACCGTATTACCACTAGGTAGTGTTAAAGACAAATTTTTAGCTTTCGGATGGACGGTTGTTGAAATCGAACAAGGGAACAATATTGAAGCGATCCTTAAAGGTATGGCCGATGCAAAATCGAAAACAGGTCAAGGAAAACCAGTGTGTGTACTTTTAAAAACAGTCATGGGCAACGGTGTGGATTTTATGATGCATACACACGCATGGCATGGAAAAGCACCAAATGATGACCAATTGGCTATCGGGCTGGAGCAAAATGCGGAGACTTTGGGTGATTATTAAAGTCACCACCTAACCTTCCCAAAGAGGAGGAATTGGTTCAGTTAAAAATTTTAAATAATATTAAAACATAAAAGTCCCTCCTTTGGAGGGATTTAGGGAGGATTATGAAAACATACACAAATACAGGAAATAAAGACACACGTTCAGGATTTGGAGCAGGCTTGACACAATTGGGACAGACCAATGAAAAGGTTGTTGCGCTCTGTGCCGATTTAATTGGCTCATTAAAAATGGACGATTTTAAAAAGAACCATCCCGAACGTTTCTTTCAAGTAGGAATCGCCGAAGCCAATATGATTGGAATGGCTGCTGGTTTAACCATCGGTGGAAAAATTCCGTTTACAGGAACCTTCGCTAACTTTTCTACAGGTCGTGTTTATGATCAGATTAGACAAAGTGTAGCTTACTCAGATAAGAATGTCAAAATTTGCGCATCTCATGCGGGATTGACTCTAGGTGAAGATGGTGCAACTCACCAAATTCTTGAAGATATTGGATTGATGAAAATGTTACCTGGAATGACGGTAATCAATACCTGTGACTATAACCAAACAAAAGCGGCTACCATTGCAATTGCAGACCACAAAGGGCCTGTTTATTTACGTTTTGGACGGCCATCAGTACCTAACTTTACGCCAGAAGACCAAACCTTTGAAATTGGGAAAGCCTTACAATTAATAGAAGGTACAGACGTGACAATCATTGCCACTGGACATTTGGTTTGGGAAGCTCTTGAAGCAGCTAAAGCATTACATGAGCAGGGCATATCTGCAGAAGTCATAGATATACATACTATCAAACCTTTGGATGATGCCGCTATTTTAAAATCGGTTGAAAAAACAGGTTGTGTGGTTACGGCTGAAGAGCATAATTATATGGGTGGCTTAGGTGAAAGTGTTGCGCGTGTGTTAGCATTAAACCATCCAGCACCACAAGAATTCGTGGCTACTCAAGATACTTTTGGAGAATCAGGAACACCTGCTCAATTAATGGAAAAATACGGTTTAAACAGTGCTTCCATCATCAAAGCAGCTCAAAAAGTTGTAGGAAGAAAAAAGTAGTTGAATTATAATTAAGAAGTTTAACTGTTCAAGTTCATAGAATTTCAATATCAGAAGGGCTTTCTTTTTTAAAGAAAGCTTTTTTTTGTGGGCAAATAAAACTAGTCTAGAGTAAAAAAATCCTTCCTTTTTTAAGCGAAGATGACTTTAAGCTCAGAATAGAGCTTAAATACGGAAGGGTTTATCAAAGTCCATAATAAAGGGAATTAAGTTGTAGAGTCATGAATGAGAAATTGAATTTGGTTTCTGCAAGATTCAACCACCTCAAACTCTACTTCACTTCGGAAGCAGAAGCCTCTTCTTCTCTTAAAGATGGAGAGTTTCAATTTATCTTTGAATTTAATAAAAGTCCTACTTTAAATTAAAAAAGGTCCGAAGCAAAGTATTCTTTAACTCTCGAATGCTTTCATTACAGCCAACAAAACTTAATGTGCTTTGCTTTTAAGTTTTACTTGACTGTCGGCAAATAGGGGCTTAGATCCTCAAAAATGCGGGATTAGTTCAGCCATCAAGACTTAACGCGCTGCGCTTTTAAGTTTTGGGCTTCACTAAAAAAAAGGCCATCTCAAAATAATTTGTGTTTGGCAACGTTTTTGAATATATCGAACATCACACTTAAAAAAGAAAACTATGAAAATTTTGAAAAAGTTAAATAAACACCTTAAAACAACACAAGGCATGACTAAGAGCATGATTTTAGCTTGTTTTGCCTTAGCTGCATTTTCTTTTACCACCAACGCACAAAATGGCGATGGTTTTGGTATTAAAGCGGGATTAAACTACAATGCAAACGGCAATTATTTTGAATCTATCGGCGCCAATGCTAAGCATCCTGATAGAAACGTTGGTTTCCATGTAGGCTTGTATGGTAAAATTGGAGATCGGTTTTATTTCAAACCAGAAGTGGTCTATTCACAAACAAAAAGCGACTATGACAACGATGCTTTTAAAATGAAAAAAATAGATGCACCCCTTTTATTTGGAATGAAAATTATAGGTCCCGTAAGTGTATTTATTGGTCCATCAATTCAATACATTGTAGACTCTAAGTTTGAGGATATTACCATAAAAGACATTGAGAATGACTTTACTGTTGGTCTCAATTTTGGGATTGGTCTTAACTTCAACGGGTTTGGGGTTGATTTAAGGTATGAAAAAGGCCTAAGCGAGAATATGGCCACGTTTGGCATTCCGGAACGCAGGATTGACACAAGACCTGAACAATTGATCTTGGGTGTCTCAATCGCCCTATAATATGAAAAAAGGCTATCACACAAAATGATAGCCTCTTATTTTTACTTTTATAGGGAGCCAAATTAAAATTAAGGCTTGCTATAATCTATTTTGACATCTTTCTGTAAATGATCCCAAACACCATCACCGTCAGAGTCCACATATTTTAAAGTCTTAATGGTTAAGATGCCGTCTTTTTCTGATCGGCTACTTTCAAACTCATCTGCAGCCAATACTGGCTCTTCTTCCCCAGAGTTGATATCAACCGTATAGGTTTGTCTGGTCATTTCGTTTATCGTTAGTACACGATCGCCATCATCATCAGCATCTAAGAAATTTGGAACGCCATTTTCATCGGTGTCATCATTGAATAAATTCTTATCACCGTTGAGATCTTCCATATAAGAAGGGATACCATCGCCGTCATGATCTGCAATTTCCGACTGGTATAGTTCAAACTTAAACATCAAATTAGAATACGCAGGAATGGTTGTTGTTGGATTACTATAATATCCCAATCCTGAAGGTAAGAACATCATCCCAAGACCATAATTATTATATGAAACGGTGCCATCGGCATTTTCCATATAATTCTCGGAAGTTTTAAATTCAGGAATCACTTCTCTCCAACCAGGAATAAGGTTCATCAAATCGAAATCAGCAGGTGTCACCGTGCCATCAAACGATTCTCCATTAGCCAGAAATCCATTATAATTTAACCTTACCATATCAGAAAAATGAGGATTCACTCCTCCTCCTTCATTAAGTTCTAAAATATAAAATTGATATTCTACATCTTGATAAGTTGTTGTTTTAGGATGATCAATATCCACAGCTTCACTAAGCAACTGGTTAGATTCAGGATCTGGCATTGCCAGATAATTACCGTTGGTGTCTTTAGGTAATTCTGTAATAAGAAGTTCATTTATACTATGGTTACCAGGCGTCTCAAAAGTAGCGCGATTATAATAATGGGATTTCAAATAATTCTGCATCGAATCTAAATCTGCCACTTGTTGCTCCGTTCGATCACGTTCCGGAACTGGTTCTGGAGAGTTGTCATCATCCTTTTTACACGAGGATAATAACGCTAAAAAACATAAAGTAGAGAGGACGTAGGTTTTTAATTTCATCAATTTAATTTTATTCATTTTCAAAAGCAAAACGCAACATCTTAAAAATCACCAACTTGAACAACAAAAATAGATTGTCAAATAATGTTTCAATATTGCTTATTTTTGCCGGCAAGATACAATAATATAATAGGTATGCACAACAACATTAACGTTGTTTTAAAACTTTTAATATGCGAATAGATAAATTCCTATGGTGTGTCAGATATTACAAAACACGCACCATTGCCACGGAAGCATGCAAAAAAGGACACATAAAAATTAACGGTCAAGTTGCCAAACCCAGTCGAGACGTTTTTGCCACAGATAAAGTAGAATTACGTAAAAATCAAGTCAATTATCAATTGACGGTTAATGATATTCCTCCAAGTCGTGTTGGCGCTAAATTGGTTGATATTTATGTAAAGGATACCACGCCAAAAGAAGCCTTTGAGGCACAAGAGCTCTTGAAGTATGCTAAAGATTACTATCGAAAAAAAGGCGTTGGCCGTCCAACGAAAAAAGACCGAAGGGATATTGATGATTTTAATGACACCAATGACGACGATTAAAAGAACGCTTTTTTTATCTTTGAAGAAACATTGAACACCATGACTACAACAAAACAGATCATACTCAACCATACCGAAATCAATCATAAAATCAGACGTATTGCTTATCAGATTTATGAAAATAACGTCAATGAGTCGGAGGTTATTTTAGCAGGAATTGATGCCAATGGCTATATATTGGCCAAAAAACTGAAATCCAACTTGGATAAGATTTCAGATTTAAAATCGGTTCTGTGCAAAGTGATCATTGACAAAAAGAACCCTTTGCATCCTATTACTACTTCAATTGACGCTTCAGATTACAGCAACAAGTCTATTGTTTTAATAGATGACGTTCTAAATTCAGGAAGCACCCTTATTTACGGTGTAAAATATTTCTTGGATGTGCCTCTAAAACAATTCAAGACCGCAGTACTAGTTAATAGAAACCATAAAAAATTTCCTATTAAAGCCGATTTTAAGGGCATTTCGCTTTCTACTTCCCTTCATGAACATGTAGAAGTTGTTTTGACGGGCAAAGAATTTGAAGCCTTTTTAAGATAATTAACTTAAAAGTATAATGTTCAACAGTCGTCGTAATTGAATTTTTAGTTCTCAGCCAGATTTCGAATATATCTTCAGATTATCATCAATTTACTGATATAAGCTTTACTTATATTTACTGTTATAAGCTTCACTAACTTCTTTGGCGATAGCTTCAATATTTTTCCCATCGGTATGAATCGTTTGATTGCTTTGGTTATAATAAAACGAGCGCTCAAAAAGATGTTTTCCAATAAACTCGGTCAGCTCTTCATCAGTTTCGAGATGTGAAATCAAAGGGCGTTGGACTTTTTCCGAACGCAATCTTTTCACCAAATTAGGAATGGAACTCCTTAAATAAATACTATACGCCTCCTGAGCGTTCAAAATAGCATCCATATTACTGCCATAACACGGCGTTCCACCTCCAAGTGACAGAATTATATTTGTTCGTTTTAAAAGCTCCTCTAAATAACGTTGTTCGATTTTTCTGAAATAGATCTCACCTTTAGTCTTAAAAATCTCAGAAATGGTCAAATTTTCCTTTTTTTGAAGATAATCGTCCAAATCAATAAGTTCAAAATCGAGCATTTCTGCCAATTTCTTACCAATTGTCGATTTTCCAGACCCCATATATCCAATTAAAATTACACTCATAAAACGGCTTATAAATTGATTCTTAAAAACATAGCTAATCGCACTGCAAAAAAACAAAAAATTATTTTAAAAAAGGGTTTGGTTTATTAATAAAAGCTTTTATATTTGCACCCTCCTAAGGGAAATGAAAATGACTCGATAGCTCAGTTGGTAGAGCATAACACTTTTAATGTTAGGGTCCTGGGTTCGAGCCCCAGTCGGGTCACAAGATGGAAACATCAATCTTAAAAACCTTGCTAATTTATTTTAGCGAGGTTTTTTCTTTTTATATAAGACTGAATACTCATGATCCCGTTATTTTCTTAAAAGCCATACCCATCCACTTCTCAAAAAAATACAATAAAAAAGCGCATTAACTGAACAAAAAAATAAGTTTCCATTTATCTTTGGAATATGAAAGCCTAAGACAGTACGTTCATCCCTTTAAAAAACGTATGAATTGGCCATTCCAATCGACTACAATTAAAATTAATCCAGTCAAGACGTTAAAATGGACACCGTTAAAACGGATCAAGCCCAATTGTTGTGTTTATGCAAAGATTGTGGTTAATCTATAAAGGAAGAATTCTACATTTTTGACTCCTCTAAACTGTGCTCTAAAGGCTTTGATCTTTGCATTGAATGATTCTGCTGAGGCATTTGTACTTCTGTTTATAAAATAGTTCAGTATTGATCTATAATTGAGTGTTATCGTGTTCGCAATTGTGTTGAACGCTCTAAATCCTGTATTCTCTACATCTTTGTACCAATGTGCCAGTTTGGTATACGCTATTTCTATTGTTTTGGCTGTATTAAATATGTTCCTCAG
>NZ_AUHD01000020.1 GCF_000423005.1 Gelidibacter mesophilus DSM 14095 | reverse complement strand
CGACTGATCTCGTCTACGCTCTTTCCGTTGTCGAACTCCTTTAGGATCTTTGCGATCTGCTGTGGTGAAAATTTACTCTTTCTCATAATACTGTTTAAAATTAAGATAATTATTCTACTTTTAAACAGTTCGGTTTTAGGGGAAGCTTACAATATTATCGAATTAATCCAGTGCGTTTTTATAGACCTTCAGACAGCGTTCCCTGGCTTCTTTGTGATCCACCATTTTCTCGGCGTAGGTCAATTCTTGAAATTCCGGCACCCATTTCTTGATGTACTTTAAATCCTTGTCAAATTTTTCAATCTGTGTTGTTGGATTAAAAATCCTGAAATAGGGTGCAGCATCCACGCCAGTTCCCGCAACCCATTGCCAATTGCCAACATTGCTAGCCATCTCATAATCGTGCAGCTTTTCGGCAAAATAGGCCTCTCCCCATCGCCAATCTATTAAAAGGTGTTTGCATAAAAAACTGCCCACCAACATTCGCACCCGATTGTGCATAAAACCGGTTTCATTAAGTTGTCGCATTCCAGCATCCACTAAAGGGTAGCCAGTTTGTCCTTGACACCAAAGTTTGAATTCCGCTTCGTTATTGCGCCATTCAATGCGGTCATATTTCGGCTTAAAACTTTCACTTACGGTATTTGGAAAATGCCATAAAATTTGCGCAAAAAATTCGCGCCAGATAAGTTCCTGCCAAAATACTTCATTCTTTTCAGCAACGGCCTTTTTAATTATTTTACGGACGCTCACCGTTCCAAAGCGCAAGTGGGGCCCTAACCGGGATGTACTATCCTTTGCCGGAAAATTTCGAGTGTATTCGTAGTCCTGGATGAGCGTAGGGGTCACATCATAATTGGCTATTTTTTGCGACGATTTATTAAAACCGATATCTGATAAGCTCAAGTTTGGTAAGCGTGTGTTTTTAGCCAAATTATCGAGATAGGAATTCGTATAAAAAATTTCCAAATCAATAGTTTTAAATTTAGCTTTCCAAACCTTCATATATGGTGTATATACTAAATAGGGGTCGCCATCTTTTTTCACAACTTCGTCCTTTTCAAATATAAGGTGATCCTTAAAGGTTTTGAAAGGGATATTTTTTTCTGAAAGAAACGCTTTGATCTTACAATCCCGCTCTCGAGCATAAGGTTCATAATCATGGTTGGTATAAACTTCAGCAATCTCATAATCGGCAATAAGTTGCTTGTAGATGTCTAATGGTTTGCCATGGTATATTGCCAAACTACTGCCATGTTGATCTTGTAAAACCTGCCGCATGTTCTGAAGTGTTTCAAAAATAAAGCTCACTCTTGCATCGTCCTCTGGAAGATGATCCAAAATTTCTGTATCGAAAATAAAGAGAGGCAGTACGGGATGCTCTGCTCTTAAGGCTTGGTGAAATCCGATATTATCGTCCAATCTCAAATCACGACGGAACCAGAATATGGTAAGGGGTTGTTTCATGTTTTAGGGATTCAAGTTTTAAGTTTATCTAAGCAATATTTTGATATTGGCAATTCAAATCTCTATATTACAGACAGGTATGTGATTTTAAATTCAACTTCAATTGCCTTTGAAAAAGCTATCCTGCCGGAATTTTCTCGTTATAAACTCCAAAAAGGGCTTCTAATTTCTTGGTTCTAAAATCGAATATTTCTTCCAATTTGGGTTTTACAAGCAACGGATGCATCAATTGTCCTAAAATTCCAAAAGGAACTTTATAATCGATAATATCTTCCATTTCCACGCCACCGTCAATTGCTTTTATAAAATGTTTATGATGCCATAAGGCATACGGCCCAAAGCGCTGCTCATCCACAAAATAATGGTTGGTGACACTATGGGTAATTTCAGTGACCCATTTCGTTTTGATTCCAAAAACAGGCGTCACAATGTATTGAATGATTTGTCCCGCAAACATCGGACGATCAGCACCGGCTATAATATTGAAGCCCATGTAATCTGGAGTAATTGTCTTCAGATTTTTGGGATCTGAAAGAAAGTTCCATGCCGTTTCTAGACTTATTGGCAAGTTTTGCTTTTTATGAAGCGTGTATATTTTCATCATAGAGCCCACGAAAGTAGGTAGCTGTTTAGTTATAAATTAGAATGTATAAATTGAGTGAGGTCGCGATGCAAATCCAAATAAAATATGGAAGAATGAATAAGGTATAGCCTTTTATTACTTTTAAATATGTGACCAAAAACGCAGTAATAATTATGGTTAATGCAATTATTGTTCCCAAGCCGATAGCAATTAAATGCTGATTAAAAAAAACATAATTCCATGCGACATTTAAGATGAATTGTATGATAAAAAGCGTCAAGACCTTCTTTGTTGGGTGCTTAAGATAAAGAAAGGTCATGTAAAAAGAAAAACACAGCATGATGAAGGACCAAGCAGTTCCAAAAATCCAATTAGGTGGCGTCCATGGGGCTTGGTTCATAGAAGTGTACCAATCGCTGGTTGGTCCATTGCCCATTAATAAAACGCCCAGGCCTAAGGCCCCTAAATTGAAAACGAGAAAAATAAAAAAGAATTTAAGAAATTTCATGATACTATATGTTTGAATTCATAACCTCTAATGTATCCAAAATTTTTGTGCTTCAACATATTTTTCATCACTTTTAGACCAATCGGAGCCAGAAAGACGGTGCCATTTTTTCATCAAGGCTTCGTACTATAATTGTGGTTCTTTTTGATTCTGACCTGTTTATAAAAAAACCAAACATCGGTTGTAGTGTATTAAGTTTTCTAAATTTAATTTATTAAGGACTAAAAGAAATCCTAATTTTTATTTTAGATACTTTAAGATTTTCTTGCTTGTAGGACTAGTAATAGAATAATAATAATCAATGAGTTTGCCCTGATCATCGATAAGGTACTTTTGAAAATTCCATTTAACTTTGGAACTGGACACACCGTTTAATGCTTCCTCAGTGAGCCATTCAAAAAGCGGATGTTGGTTTTTGCCTTTCACATCAATTTTTTCGGTCATGAGAAAATCAACGCCGTAATTCACTTGGCAAAATTCTTCTATCTCAGCTGCGTCTCCTGGTTCTTGTCCTCCAAACTGATTGCAGGGTACACCAATAACTTGAAGATGTTTCTTGTGATTCTCATAGAGTGTCTGTAGCTCCTTATACTGAGGTGCAAACCCACATTTTGAAGCGACGTTGACAATCAGGATATGTTTTCCTTTAAAATTACTGAGATCAATAGGATCCTCTTTTAGATCATTTATCTTTAAATCATAAAAGCTTTTTAAATCCATAGGTTTTGGTTTTTGGAAATGGATAAGGTTGACTGAAACGTTTTAAAAGGATTTATAATTACATTTTAAAGCTGACAAGGCCATAGTCCAATTTAAAGATCTGTCCTGAAATGGAAGCTGATTTTTCAGACAATAAGAATTCCGCCATATCCGCCACTTCTTCTGGTTTTAAAAACTTTTTAAGAGGATGACGCTCAGTTATGCTGGCAATCATTTTTTCGTTTCTAAGCAATTTAGAAGCGAGATCAGTATCTGTAACGGTAGGAGCTATCGCATTGATACGCAAGGTGGTTGTCATTTCAGCACCCAACGATTTCACCAGCCCTTCCACTGCCGATTTTGAAGCTGCCACACTGGCGTGGAAAGGCATTCCTAACTTTGTAGCTACTGTACTAAATAAAAGGATGGCAGGTTGATGTCCTTTTTTTAGAACGTCCAAGTAAGTTTGAATGCTTTTAACGGCACCGATGACGTTGATTCGAAATCGGCTCTAAAATCGTCCAAACTTAATCTGGAAATAGGTTTTAAATTGAAGCTTCCAGGACAATAGACAAGTCCGTCTGCTTTTTCAATCGTCGGTAATGCATCTGCTAAAATATCACAGGAATAATGTGTAAGATTATCGTGTGCGTATTCAGGAGGTGTTCTGCTGATATTGATAACCGAGTGGTTAGGAAGTAATGTAAGAGCAATGGCTTTGCCAATGCCCTTACTTCCTCCAACAATAATTATAGTTTTCATTTTCTTGATGTTAAAAAATAGTGTTCTGTGTTTCCACCTTTAAAAGAAAATGAGTTAAGGCAATACTAATGAACGCAGCCTAGGCTGCAACACATGATAACGTACAATCCAAATTCATTATATTTTTCGCTTAAGCCACCAATGGTTTGCCATTAAGTCGTTTTTCTACCTTCCTTTTTATGACAGTCAAACGCTTCATGATGTCCATGATTTGTTCGTCTTTTTTGCGTTTATAAATTTCATTTAAGCCCAAAATCAATGATTTCGCCTTTCTTGAAATTTCAATTCTATCACTTGTAGAAAGTGACCTTAATTTTTGTTGTTCAAATTCGAGAGCTTCATTAATAATATCCATAATCTTAATCTTTTAAATAATTTTGTAACTCGGCTATTTTCTCTGGTGTGCCAAATTTTCCACCGTAATAGGAGGTAACCGTTGCAGAGCATTCATCTTTAATTCCTCGAGAGGAAACGCATAAATGCTTGGCATCAATAATTACGGCCACATCTTCTGTTTGTAAAATATGTTTTAATTCTTCTGCAATTTGGTTGGTCAATCGTTCCTGAACCTGCGGACGATTGGCGTAATACTGCACAATTCTATTTAATTTTGATAACCCTATCACCTTGCCGGATGAGATATAGGCCACATGGGCTTTTCCAATGATGGGAACAAAATGATGTTCACAATTTGAGTAAAGTGTCATGTTTTTTTCAACCAACATCTGATTGTATTGATATTTATTATCAAACAAAGTGATTTTTGGTTTATTAGCAGGATTCAAACCGGAAAAATTCTCCTCAATATACATTTTTGCGACACGCTCTGGAGTGCCTTTCAATGAATCATCAGCTAAATCTAAACCCATGACATCCATTATTTCTTCAAATAAACCAGCAATGCGAAGCTTCTTTTCTTGGTCAGTTAATACAAAAGCATCCGATTTTAAAGGTGTTTCCAATCCGGAAAAGAAATGGTCTTCTCCAAGTTCAATTGCACTGAGTCCTTTTTCATGGTGTTCAGTTGGGGCTGATTTTATTTGTTTTTCTTTAAACATTTAATTCTTTTAACTTAATCCTTAAAATGACATTAACACTTTGATAGCGTGATGTGTGTTATCTGTTTTTGTCTAGAACCTTTATACAGAACGCTTTGAGTTGTTCTTAACTTTTGATGTTCTGTGGCCCGTTCTTATTTCTATGATCCTATCAATTTATGGTCAGTGAACATCATGGTTGAAAATTATATTGGGCATCATATTTGATTTTTTCGTCCAGAAGCTTGGCAAAAAACGCTTTGTTTTCTTTGAAGGTCGTATTTCTTCTAAAGTGAATAAAAAGGCCTTGTGCATGGATACTACTGCCATCATTCTTGTAAATCACTAATTGATAAAATGGAATAGGCCATGTAAACGTTTGTAACCCCTTATTAATTCTAATCAGCAACCCCGAAGGTCGTAATTCTAAATTGGCGTAATTGACTGCAGAAACAGTGTTCAGATAGTGTTCTAAATTGGGACTGACCGC
Source organism: Gelidibacter mesophilus DSM 14095 (assembly GCF_000423005.1). Lineage (GTDB taxonomy): Bacteria > Bacteroidota > Bacteroidia > Flavobacteriales > Flavobacteriaceae > Gelidibacter > Gelidibacter mesophilus. The sequence continues at coordinate 30,703 of NZ_AUHD01000020.1, read as the reverse complement.
ATCAATGATCATCCGTTTAGAACCAATCCCTTTCATTTTTATGGTTTGAATCAAACTATAGGATTTTCCCACTAAATCATTAATAAGTTTATCGTGCTTTTTATTGGTATATGTGGTGTCCAAAATCATGGTATAAATATAGGTAATCTAAACAAATGTTTATATTTTTACCCAAAACATTAAACAAACATTAACATATCTATGTTTGTTTTTTTCTTAAGGAAAAGATGATTTAGAAATTTGATTTGTGAATTCCTTAATTTTGGGATCTGCTTTTTGAAAAAATCAATATTATGATTAAAATCGTCAATAGGACTTACAGGATGGATAACCAAGGACAATCATTCTTGTTTTATAGATTCCGAATGTAGAATTGGGGAAACTAACTCCACCGTTCAATGTTCAAAATAGAATGTGACAATTGGGTTCATGGGTCCCGGTCATAAGTGCGCTTAAATAGTTTGAAGCATGAATCGACAATCTTTAATATGTGGTGCACTTCACAAAAATCAGATTTTTTCAGGGCTGCAGATGCGCAATTTATTCCACTTCCACCAACTTATTGATCATTCCATTAAAAATAAACCAGTGGAACGGCAATACGCTATACCAATACAAGCGTCCCGCCAATCCACGTGGTCTAAATGTTGCGGTTTGTTTGAGCAGGCCATCTTCTATTTTAAATTCCAACCATGCTTCGCCAGGAAGTTTCATTTCTGCATATAACAATAGCTTTCGTTCTTTTTTATCACTAAAGATTACCCGCCAAAAATCCAAAGCATCGCCGGCATTAATTTCGGAAACATGGGTTCTGCCGCGTCGTAGACCAATACCTCCAAAAAGCTTATCCAGATACCCTCGTATCTTCCATAAATAAGTGCCATAATACCAACCTGTTGATCCGCCAATAGACCAAATCCGGTTGATGGTGCGATCCATATCTTCAACTTTACGCTCTTTGTAATCCGTAAAGCAGCCGTATGTAGGGACATTTATATATTTATGAAAACTGTTTTTTAGACGTCCGCTGCTTACCATCGAATCTTTCCAGCTTGAAATGATACTGTTTTGTTCAATTTTTTCGAAAGCCAACCCTACAGCCGCTCTATAACTAATGGGATGCACATCGAGCAGTTCGTTAATATTACTTTTATTCCCTATAATCTCAACGCCCATACTTTCCACTAGGGAAGTAGCGAGCTTATAAGATGTGGAGGTCACAAAATAAAGCCAATAAGAGGACAGTTTTGGAGTCATAACTGGCACAGTCAAGATATAACGTTTTAATTCTCGAATGTCCGCAAACTGGAGCAGCATCTGCTTATACGTTAAAACTTCAGGACCAAAAACGTCATAGCTTTTATTGTAGACTTCTTCTCGGCCTTTCGCTTTTGATAAAAACGAAAGTACATCCCTGACTGCTAAAGGTTGGGTTTTGGTGTTCAGCCATTTAGGGGCAATCATCACTGGCAATTTCTCGACCAAGTCACGAATAATTTCGAAGGAAGAGCTTCCAGAACCCACAATAATTCCTGCCTTAAAAATGGTTAAGCCATAGTGCTCTGATTCCAATAACTCTTCGACATTCTTTCGGGATTGCAGATGTTTGGACAGATAGGCATCATTGGTGATGCCACTCAAATATATGACTTGTTTTACGTTTGTGGTTTGAAAGTACGTTCTAAAATTATCGGCACATTTGGCTTCCAATTGTTCAAAATCCTTTGAGGTATTGGACATGGAATGTATCAAATAATAGGCAACGTCAATCTCTTTTGGAATATTTTGAAGCGTTTCTGGTTTTAGAAAATCAGCTTCAACAACAGAAATATGCTCATCTTCAAGATAGGTTTTGTCAACCCTATATTTATCACGCAAAGCACATATCACATCATGACCTTCATTGATCAATATAGGAATCAGTCTTTTTCCTATATAGCCGGTAGAACCTGTAACGAGAATTTTCAAGTGTAGATTATTTTAAATTGAAGATACGAAATGTTTAACAAAACAGAGCTTATGTTAAACAAAAATAATCTAATTTGATTTAAAAATGCTCAAAATTTAATATATAAATGAAATCTGAAGAAACGAAATATATTTTTTATTGGATGAATGACAATAGGAGGTTGGGAATGAATTTCTATTTTTTTAACCCTTCCAAAAGCTCTTCAACTTTGGAGATAGAAAATGGCTTAATTATATATTGTCCGACCATTTTATAAGTTTTTGCTCTTTCAATATCCCGACTATCTACTGATGAGCTGACTATATATATTGGAATTTTTTCTGAATCAGGAACTTTTAGAAATTCATCCAAAAATTGCCATCCATCCATGATTGGCATATTGAGGTCCAACAAAATAACATCAGGCAGGTTGGTGTTTAACTTTAAATTTGGCAATAAATTATCAAAGGCATCTTTTCCATTTTTATAGACCAAAAAATTCAGCGAAGCCTGAACGGTTTCCATCATTTTTTTTGTTCCAAATCTAAAAATGGGATCATCGTCTATAATGCAAATTGTATTAATTTTCTTCATCCTTAAAATATATAGTGAAGGTACTGCCAATATTCGGTTTGCTTTCAACTTCAATGCTGCCTCCCATGGCTTCTATTTGATTTTTACTGATAAACAAACCAATACCTTTAGCTTTTTTGTGCTCATGGAAGGTCTTGTACATACCAAAAATCTTTGAGCCATGTTTCTCCAGATCAATTCCCAGACCATTGTCAGCAATACTTAAAAATGTCATTCCATTTTTTCTTCCGGCCTTCATCTTAATCTTTAAAAGTCGGTAGGGTGATTTGTATTTTATGGCGTTGGTAATCAGATTGTGCAAAATACTGTCCATATAGGACGAAACGGCATAGACCAGATAATCTTCATCAACATTAAAAGTCACTTCGCCATTAATTTCATTTAATGTAGCTCTGACACTTGCAATTGATTTATCAACCCGTTTTCTCAAATTGTGTGGCACAAGAGTTTCTTTCAGAAGGTTGTGGATTTCTACAATCTCACTTAAGTGCTGCACCGTTTCGTTCATGTTATTTGATGCTGACTTAATGTGCTCAAATAAATCATTATCGCAACCTTTTTTATTGTTTATTTCACTTAATTCTAATAGCATGGCCAAGTTTCCGGTATGAGATCGGAGATTGTGCGACACAATATGCGCATAATTTTGAAGTCTATTATTATGTTCTTTTAGACTTTCGGTCATAAGTTTTTTATCCGTAATATCGTTGACTTGCGTGACAAAATGCGTGGTTTCTCCAAGGTCATTTTTTACAGCTGATATGGATAAAATTGCCCAAATTAGACTTTTGTTTTTGTGAAAATAACGCTTTTCTTGCTGAAAACTTTCTCGCTCACCAGACAAAATTTGTTGTATGAAAGTTTTTGTGGCTTCAATATCATCCGGATGTGAAATAACATTTTTTTCAATATGTATTAATTCTTGCTCCGTATACCCAAATGTTTCGCACATACTCGGGTTGACCTTTACGACCTTCCCGGTTAAATCCATCATCCCCATCCCAATTGGTGCATGCCAAAAGGTTTGTCTAAATTCCTCTTCCCTAAGTAGAATCTCTAGCTGCGCCGTTTTGAATTCGTGAATATCCTGAACCAATCCATGTAACAATTTGCATGAGCCATTTTCAAATTCAGAAATCCCTATGATACGCATCCATCTCAACCCTGTTTCGGTTTTTAATTGAATTTCTAAATCGAAGTTAGTGCCATTTAAAAGAGCATCTTCAATAAAGGCGGTAAGATATTCTTGATTTTTTTTAGGCACATAGTTCATTATTGAATAACTGAAAGAAAGTGAGGTGGTATCTCTACTTCCTAGTAATCGACCTAGATTGACGCTCCAATAACAGTGTTTCGTTTCTGGATCCAACTCCCATGATCCAATCTTTGCAATTGTATTTGAGCGTTCTAAACTATCTTTATATTTATTTAAAAGGATTTGGTTGGTCTTTGATTCCGTGATATCGACCAATTGCGCCACCATATGCGTGAACTTCCCATAATCATTTTTAACGGCTGAAACCGAAACATTAGCCCAAATAGTATGGCCATTTTTATGTAAGAATCGTAAATCGTCGTTAAAATTTTGCGCTTTTCCGTTTATCAAATTCTCCATTAAATTAATATGAAGTTCTAGATCTTCGCTTAATGAGATACTTTTGATATTTATATGTTCCATTTCCTTCATACTGTAACCAAACAGATCACATAAACTTTGATTGACACTATCGGCCATCCCCTCAAAATTAATCAATGCCATTCCTGCCTTGGCATGGTTAAAAGTGGTTCGCCATTGCTCTTCTTTAGCCGCAAGAGCTAGCTGCACTTTTTTTATGTCATCAATATCCTGGATAAGACCATATAAGCGTTTGCACTGACCATCTGAGAACTCAGAAACGCCTATCATTCTTATCCATTTCTGTTTTTTTCTACCGTCAGGGTAAACGAGAATCTCGATATCAAAATTTGCGCCTTCCTTTAAAGCTTTATTAAAGACAGATTTTAAAACATCCTTTTGTGGTGTGTTTCCAGCGAAATATTCTATAGAATCGTTAAAATTAGGAACGAGATTGTCCCGAGTTTTCAAGATTTTACGCAAAGACGGACTCCATGTGACAGTATGATCGTGAATGTTAATTTCCCATGAACCAATTTTGGCCACATAATTGGAACGCTCCAATAAATCCTGATAATTGGTTAATAGCAGTTCATTTTTTTTACGATCTGTAATGTCTTGTATTTGGACGACAAAGTGGATGATTTCACCACTTTCGTTTTTAACGGCAGAAACGGATATCTGGGTCCAAATAATGGAGCCCTTCTTATGAATATAGCGCTTGTCCACTTTAAAGCTTTCGCGTTTACCGTCTAAAACCTCTCTAATATAACTATTTGATATACTTTTGTCCTCAAAATGTGAAAAGCGATTAAAATTGCTATTTAAAAGCTCCTTTTTAGAGTATCCAAGAATTTCATATAAATTTTTATTGACCTGTATGATATTTCCTTTAACATCTATGATGGCCATACCCACTGGTGCATGTGAGAAAGTACTATGAAAAAGTTCTTCCTTAAATGCAAGTTTTTTAGATGCTATTGTTTTGCAATGAATGTTTTGTAAAAATCCAAATAAACGCGTGCATTTTCCTTCATAATATTCTGAAACTCCAATGGCTCTGGTCCAAATATATTTATTGTTTTTGAGAACTGCTTCTACTTCTATATCGTAATTTTGTCCCTTTTCAATAGCATTTTGAACTGATTCAATGATTTTTTCGCGACTTTCTCCCTCTCTAAAATAGCTCACGGCCTCTTCAATTGATGGCTCGAAATCTGAAGAAACACCCAACATTTTTTTAATTTCTGCACTCCAGTAAACTTTGTTGCTATCTAAATGAATTTCCCAAACACCAATTTCTGCAACTTTGTTGACTTCTTCAAGAAGGTCTTTATATTTTTGTAATTGTAGTTCGCTGTTTTTGGTATCGGTAATTTCGTAAAGAATACCTTCTAGGGTCTGAGGTTCATTATTTCTAGTATAATGACTAACTTTTCCTATGGTTGCAACCCAAATCCAATTCCCGTTTCTATGCTTCATCCTACCTTCACCATTAAAACATGGTGATTTAGTCGCGATATGTTCTTCTATGAATTGTCGTGACTTTTTAACATCGTCAGGATGTGTAAGACTATGCCAATCATCAACAGTGAACCTATTAAGTTCCTCAACTGAATAACCAATGATATGAGCCAAACTCTCATCGCAAACTGACTTTCCGGTAATTAAATTCCTTTGCCATGTGCCTATTGAGCTGTGAGATAAAATTTCATGGGTACTCTTATGACGATCCAGTAACTCTAATTCTGCATTCTTTTTTATAGAGATATCCTTAAATGCAACAAAAATAAATTGATGTTTTTGTTCAAGATTAGATTTGGAATAAAACTGACATTGCATCCATAGAATTTCTCCAGATTTATGAATCATTCTTAAATCGTCATGAATCCCGATTTCGCCCTTATCGTTATAAGCAGATAAATGTTTTATAAATTTACTTCTGTCGTCTGGATGAAGGATTGTATCCCAATAAACTTCATGTTCGGGAGTGTAGCCCAACAACACTTTGAAGTTTTTACTAATGATAATTTTTCGAGGCTGTGATTTTTTGGAATACCAAACACCATCAAAAATGGTTGAATTGTATAAATCGAAAATTGCAGAATCAACTAGTGAAAATTCTGTAGTTTGGGGCTTAGAATTGATCAAATTAAATAGTAATTTGGTAGGTTTCAATGCTGTAAAGATATCTAATATAAGCTAGCTATCAATATAAAATTGGAAAAAACTCTAAAAGCGGTTCAAAAGAGCTTTTTTAAGAATTGAATGCCTATTTAATTAACTCGTAGACTATTACAATTCTAATTGAGAATGGCCATAGATTAATTAAATTTTAAATGCGTTCTTTAATGTCCTTAATCATCATAATGTTTTGAAATTGTTGATCTTGATGTCTTTTGCTTTTAGATCAAACATGAGGTTGTACAGCCCGAAAAATGTTCTGTTCATATAGATAAAATGTTTGGAACCTCTATTGCCATTCATCTTACGGAGTTCAGTGCTTTTTGAGTAGCGTTGTCCCAATTCGGTAATTTTACCGAAAAAGTCAACATCAGAAAAATCGAATTCTTCCACATGAAAGGGTTGTGTGAATAGACTTAATAATTCATGGAACATTTCAGTAAAAAACTCGGCTTCTTCCTTCGAATCATCCTCACGAAGAATCTCCAATTGGTATAATTTCTCAATAAAAAATGCTTTGTTTGAAATGTTTTTGGGCTGTGCCAATTCAAAATAAGGTGCATAGAAATCCTCAGGAATAATTTTCATACAGCCAAAATCCAGCGCAATTAAATGTTTATCCTTAGACACTAAAAAATTTCCAGGATGTGGGTCCGCATGAACCTTTCTTAGCTCATGGATTTGAAACATATAAAAGTCCCAAAGCGCCTGACCTAAGGTATTGGCGTCCTCTTGATTGGTGTTTGTCGCAGTAAATTCTGAAAGATGTTCTCCTTCCATATAATCCATGGTGATGATTCGTTCTGAAGAGAGCTCTTCATAATACTGAGGAAACAATAGATTGGGAATGTGCGAGCAGGCCGCAACAATTTCCTTGCTTTGCGCTATTTCTAAAATGTAATTTGTTTCTTCAATGAGTTTCTCTTCCACCTCCTTAAAATATTTGTCAGAATCTTTCCCTTTGATGTTGAACATTTTCATGGCAATAGGTTTCACAAGTGCCAAATCTGAAGAGATACTTTGTGCAACTCCAGGATATTGAATTTTTACGGCTAATGTCTTGCCGTCTTTTTCTGCAATGTGCACTTGTCCAATACTTGCAGCGTTTACTGAAGTGGAATTGAAAGTATCATAGAGTTCATTGGGTAATTTTCCAAAATAGGTTTTGAAAGTTTTGAGTACCAACGGTGGCGATAATGGTGGTACAGAAAATTGCGCCAATGAAAATTTCTCCACATAAGCCTGCGGCATAATGCTTTTTTCCATACTCAACATTTGCGCAACTTTAAGAGCGCTGCCTTTAAGCTTTTTTAAACTATCATAGATGTCGTCAGCATTATTTTCATTTAATCGTGAGCGTGCTTCATCTTCTGTCTTGGTTAATTTGTCTCCATAATACTTGAGATAATTAACACCTACTTTAGCACCTGTTGAAACGAGTTTTGAAGCTCTTTGTATTTTTGATGTGGGAATTTTATCTATCGTTTTCATTTAGTTCATGTGCGCTTTTTCCTTGAAAAGGAATTTTCCAAGGTCAATAACGCTTTTTAAAGGGGCAATATTGAGGATGTCAAAACTGGTATTGACTGATTTTTCAATTAGAATATCGGTTTTTTCAAAAGAAGGGGAGGTGTCGTCCATCCAAAACTTTAGCGTCAATAATAATTGTAACCATGCCGATTCACCCATGGCCCGGCGCTGTAACTTATTTATGCGTTCTTCTCTAATGTCTAAAGTTTCAATACCCAAACTATCAATATAATGCGTAAATCCCTTTTTAAGTTCAGATAACACCTTCAGGCCTTTCATGCGCATTTTATATTGATCAAGAGCAAACAGGACATAGCTGCGGTTGACCGTTAAGTTTTCGAAAAAAGTGAAATAAAAACTCAGTAACTTATTCCGGGCGTCAAATAATTGATAGTCCGCACTGTCGTTCAAAATATTTAAAGTATTCTCAAGAAATGCTCTCAATATGTGTTTTTCTATGGCTTCAAAAGATCCAAAATGTTCGTAGAATTTCGATTCTTCAAAATTATTTGCCTTGGCAAATATATATACGGATTTAGGTTGCTCGCCATGCTCCAAAACATAATCCATATAATAAGAGATGATGTTTTGATCTGATATAATTTTCTTTTTAGCCATGATATTAATTTAGATGTAAAGATACAATATGTTTAACATTTCTAAGGTTCTATTAAACAAAATTTAACTACAATTAGGGAAATGGCTCATCCCGATTTAATTGAATGTAAGTCAGTTATTTGAATTATCGGAATTCTATTTTAAGATTTCATTAACAAATGGAGGTTTTAAAAGCTGTAATTTTACCTAATTGAAAAATTAACCATTGAAAATAAATTATTATGAAAAAAATTATGCTATGTCTTGCTGTATTAGGGATAACCTTTGCAACAAACGCTCAAATTCAAGCACCACAACCAAGTCCGTTTTCTAAAGTGGAACAAAAAGTAGGATTGACAGATGTCACTTTAGAGTATTCTCGTCCAAATATGCGCGCGCGTACAATTTTTGGAGATTTGGTACCTTATGGAAAAGTATGGCGATTGGGAGCAAATAACAATACTAAAATTTCATTTAGTACAGATGTCACAGTAGAAGGAAAAGAATTAAAAGCAGGGACTTATGCGCTTTTTGCTATACCAAATGAAAATAACTGGGATATCGTATTTTATTCGAGTGCAGAAAATTGGGGAGCTCCGCAAGAATTGGACGAATCAAAGATTGCTGCAAAGGTAAGTGCGAAAACCTATTCTTTACCAATGGATATTGAAACCTTTACATTGTCATTTGACGATTTGTCAAGTAATGGTGCCACTTTAGGAATGATGTGGTCAAATGTTTATGCCGGTGTAAAGATTGGAGTGCCTACTGATAAAATGGTGAGTGCAAGTATAGATAAAGTTATGAATGGTCCTGGAGCTGGAGATTATTATGCCGCAGCTACATATTATTTACAAGAAGGAAAAGACATTAAGCAAGCTAAAACATGGATGGATAAAGCAATGTCTATGACGCCAAAACCTGCATTTTATCAATTGAGACAACAGTCACTGATCTATGCAAAAGCTGGTGATAAAAAAGGAGCAATAGAAATTGCCAAGAAATCTTTAGCTGCATCCAAAGAAGCTGGCAATATGGATTATGTTAAAATGAATACAGATTCTTTAAAAGAATGGGGTGCCTTATAAATTGATGCCACATTAAATATATATTCAGCCTCACAAGATTTTGTGAGGCTATTTTATTCAGTACTTTAAGTTGATGAGATGCCTGACATCATCTAATATAAACATCAAATCTCTGCTAAACTTGTGGTTCATAATCGGACTTTCTGTTTTATGACTTCTTAAAAGCGCATTGAAATGCGCCGTTTCATAACTATAGCCAATGGTTTTAACTTCAAAATCATGAGTGCTCTGTTTGCCGTCATTAGTAATGGTTACCGTAGAAGGGCGATGAAACCCTGAATTGATTTTAATTCTGCCTCTTTCGCAATGAAAAACAGCTTCTGAGGACGTTTCTTCCAAAAATGTACTTTTTAAAAATGCCTTTACGCCGTTATTATAATTGAAAATCATATCACAGGTAGCGTCCACACCATTATCGAAAAAAGTAGCTTTTGCTTCAAGATCCACGGGTTTCCCCAAAGTGGATAAAGCAGTGAAAATAGGATAGATGCCGATATCCAACAAACTTCCACCACCAAGAGATTTTTTAAAAACCCGCGACTCCATATCGATTTTTGGTTTGAATCCAAAATCGGCTTCTAATTTTGTGATGGCACCGTATTTTCCAGATTTTAATTCTTTTAAAACAAATTGGTAATGTGGCAAAAAATAGGTCCACAAGGCTTCCATCAACAAGACATTATTCGCCTTGGCCACCGCTATCATAGCTTCAACTTCCTGGAGGTTCATAGCAAAAGGCTTTTCGCATAAAACAGCTTTTTTATGATTTAAGCACATTATGGCGTTCGCTTTATGAAAGCTATGTGGGGTTGCAATATAAACAGCATCAACGTGAGGATCGGCAGCTAAACTTTCATAATTGGCATAAGCCTTAGTGGCATTATACTGTTTTGCAAATGAATTGGCCTTTTCTTGGTGCCTAGAGGCTACAGCATAAAGTTCACAATGGTCAATGGTTTGGATATCTTTGGCAAATTTATTGGCAATCTTCCCGAGTCCGATAATTCCCCAGCGTATGGTTTTAGGCGTATTCATTTTTTAATGAATTAATAGTTTGAAGTATAAAAGCAAGCCCTATCACGAGTGCGCAGCCAAATAAATTCAGCCAAAGATAAGGCATCCAATCGAGCCACCAGCCCATAATAACTATCGCTTGAGTAATTAAAGCGGCCAAAAAAACAGCATTGCCCTTTACATATTTAAAGAAGAATGCCAACAGGAATATCCCAAGAACATTCCCATAAAAAATGGAGCCGATGATATTCACCAATTGAATCAGATTGTCAGCTAAATAAGCCACAGACGCTATAAAAATAGCCAAAATTCCCCATACTAAAGTAAACCATTTGGAAGCTTTTAAATAGTGGATGTCATCTTTATCCTGCTCATCATAACTGCGCTTATAAAGATCCATGGTTGTGGTGGACGCCAAGGCATTGAGTTCACTGGCCGTACTTGACATGGCTGCACTTAAAATTACAGCCAAAAGCAAACCGATTAAACCACGTGGTAAATTGTTTAAAATAAAATGGATGAACACATAGTCTTTATCGTTGGTTTCCACAGAAAGCGTGCGTTCACTATTTGCTTTGGCAATTAAGGCTTTGGCAGCCTCTCTGTTTGCTCTATCGTCTTTATTATAAGTTGCAATTTGATCTGCAATCGCTTCGTTTTTTGTACTGGCGTAGGCGTGCATCAATTCTTTTTTCTTTGTAAAAATTTGATCTTGTTTGGATTGTAATTGTTGATATTCTTTGGCGTATGAAGAATTCATTACGGTATCCGTAGCTGCGGGGTTAAAGTTGATAGGTGAGGTATTAAATTGATAAAACACAAAAACCATCACCCCAACCAATAAGATGAAGAACTGCATAGGCACCTTCAATAGACCATTAAAAATCAACCCCATTTGCATTTCCTTTACGGATTTCCCTGAAAGATAGCGTTGCACCTGACTTTGATCAGTTCCAAAATAGGAGAGTGCTAAAAACGTGCCACCAATAATGCCACTCCAAAAAGTGTAGCGGTTGTTGAAGTCGAATGAAAAGTCAAGGATTTCCATTTTTCCGCTAGCTCCAGCAATATCCAGGGCTTTCGTAAACGTGATATTTTCAGGAAGGTAACTCACGATTAAAAAGAAAGCGATAAACATGCCCGTAAAAATAACGGCCATTTGATGTTTTTGGGTGATACTGACCGCTTTTGTGCCACCAGAAACGGTGTAGATAATCACTAAAATACCGATGATGACAATGAGTAAATTCAAGTTCCATCCTAATACTGCAGACAGAATAATGGCAGGCGCATAAATGGTTATTCCAGCCGCCAATCCGCGTTGGATTAAGAATAAAATTGCGGTCAGACTTCTGGTCTTTAGATCAAATCTATTTTCTAAAAACTCATAGGCCGTATAGACTTTAAGCCGGTAATACAATGGAATAAAAACCAGGCAAATAATGATCATGGCTATTGGCAATCCAAAATAAAATTGCACAAAACCCATCCCATCATGAAAGGCCTGACCAGGTGTTGAGAGAAAGGTAATGGCGCTGGCTTGCGTTGCCATAACGCTTAAGCCAATAGTCCACCATTTGGCTTCATTGCCACCTTTAAGGTAATCTTCCACGTTCTTGCTGCCTCGGGTCTTCCAAGTTCCGTAAGCAACTATGAAAACAAGTGTACCAATAAGCACAATCCAATCTAATGTCAGCATTTTAGAAGGTTTTCATGATGAAATAGAACAAAACAATATAGATGGCATTGGCAACCAATACAAAAGTGTATGATTTTTTCCAACGTTCTTTTGGTGGTGATTTTTCCATGGTTTTAATTTTTTGTTCACAAACCTATCAGATGTTGAAGATCAGTTCTTGTGTCCATCTTAGGGTTCGTTGCCATTATTTGATAGAGGCCTTTGAAATATGACTAATTTTTTAAGGATTGATTACTATTAATGGTCTCTTTGCCTATAGAGAGCATATTCGCAAATAGGCGGTATGCACCGGCAACGCCTTCAGGGAATTCCCTAAAAAAGCTCAGCCCAGTATAAATATAATGGCCTTTTCCATATTTGGCGACCAATAAGCTACCTTTCTTTGGAGATTCACCTTGGTCATGCATTGATAATACGGGCGTAAATTCTTTGGACCATTTATCAGGAAAATAGAGCCCACGTTCTTGCACCCAGCCGTCAAAATCATTTAAAGTAATCTTATTTGGATAATTGAGCAATGCGCTATTCGTGTTTAGTAAGGTGACCTCCGCATTTTCGTCAGTAACGCGATCTCTTGACAATTCCAATGGGTATGGCGCCAATTCATCCACAACCATACCGCCGGTGGTATTGTACTGAACTATAAGATTGCCACCTTGCTCCACAAAATCAAATAAGAGTTTCTGTTTGAATTTTAGGGCATCAACAGTATTATAAGCTCTAATTCCAAGAACAATGGCATCAAAACGGCTGAGGGTTTCCGCATTGATATCCTCAGGTTTGATGATGGCTACATGATAACCAATCTGTCTTAGGCTTTCTGGAACTACGTCTCCTGCACCTTCAATATATCCTATATTTTCTCCTTTTTTATGAATGTTTAACCGCACCACCTTGCTTTCACTTGGCAACAGCACCAATTGAAAAGGAATATGGCCATAGTTAATTTCAACCAGTTTTTTCGTATAAACCTCTTTTCCTATGTGAACCATTGGCGTCATTAAGCCTTCACTTTGATCTTTTGGAGGCGTGACCTTAAAAATCAAAGTCTGTTCTTCACCTTTATGAAGTATGTTTACATTTTGTTTTTCAGGATAGATTTCCCAGCCTCTAGGATGTGCTAACTGAACAAAGCCGTCCAAATTATTGCGGTAAGCTTTTACTACAACCTGGATGTCCTTGGATTCCTCATCCGCAAAAATAATAACAGGTTCGGAAATGTGGGCAGCGACTTCCGGAACTATTTCAAACGGTTTATAATATTCACCTTTTACAGGATCGTTTATTTTATAAATGACTGGTCTGCTGTAGGATAGAATCTCTCCATTAATTAAAACATTAAATGTTGCGGTAATTGTTTTTGGAGTTTCTGGCAAACCATTTAAACGTTGATCATCCACTCTATACATCCCTAAAGTGCCTTTGGAGTTTAACCAATATGGAGATGAACAAGAGGCGTCTGAAGGAATATTCAATGGTGAATTGAACCGATGGGATTCATTAAATTTTAAGTCTGTATTTTCTTTGACCATGGTACCGCCAGATAATACAATTGAAGTTAATGTCATCTTTTGTGGGCTCCGGTTGATGGCTTCTAAGTTTAATTTTATGGTGCTATTTGGCGTAGCGGTATTGGACTCGGCCGCAACTTCTAGATATAATCCAGCACATGCAGCAATAATATTTTTGAGGTCTTCAGATTTTATAGTTTTCCAATGGCTGCTTTCGAGGTTTTGAATCAATCTATAGGCTTCAACTAGTTTTGGAATGGACCCTGAAGGATTAGTGAAATCATAGCTTTCTTGAATTTTATGAAGTAAATCACCAATTGGCTTACCATCTTTTACGCGGTTCCAACTGGTATCGATACCTTCAAAAATATTGTTTTTGTCTTTTGGCAGATCGCCTTTGATGAGTTCCAAATATTCAAAATCATTACCCCGAGTACCTGTATTTCCAAAACCCTGTGACTTGTGTGAACTTCTGCTCAATGCCGCAATTTCCGGATTTGACAAGCCTAGAGCAGGGTAAAAAGCGCCAACGTCTATGGCAAACTGATTGGTTTTATCTGCCGCATCAAATTTTTCTTTGCTTCCATAAAACCACCATGACGTATTGAAAAATTCACGTCGTGGTTGCCAAACGTCTACGGATTTCAACTGATTTGGAAATTTTGTTTTATCTGCCGCCATATCGAAAGCTTCTACGCTTAACATGGCGGAACTTGTATGATGTCCATGTGTCGTTCCTGGACTTCTATGGTCAAAACGGTTGATGATCACATCTGGTTGGAATTTACGAATGGCCCAAACGACATCACTCAAAACCTCGTTTTTATTCCAAATCGCCAAAGTTTCGTCAGGGTGTTTTGAATATCCAAAATCGTTGGCTCTCGTAAATAGCTGTTCCCCGCCATCAATCTTGCGTGCTGCCACCAATTCTTGAGTTCTAATCACTCCTAAAAGCTCTCTTAATTCTGGTCCTATCAGGTTTTGCCCGCCGTCTCCTCGGGTTAATGAAAGGTAGGCTGTTCTTGCTTTTACCGCGTTGGCCATGTGCGAGATGAGTCGTGTGTTTTCGTCATCTGGGTGGGCGGCAAGATAAAGTACGGAACCTAAAAAATTCAGCTTTTCAATGGCTTGGTAAATTTCGGAACTTGTTGGTTTTTTAGGCTGTTGTGCTTGAGCGGAAAAACAATAAAATAATGTGAGGATTAGGAAGAAATAAGGTCTGAACATTTTGTGGTCATTAGCTTTAGCTTCAAATATAAAAAAGAAGCACCGCAATTGTCGGTTTTAGCGTTTTTTTAACTCAAATTGGTGACACTTTTAATTATCAAAACGAGATATGAACTCTGCCTCTGACACCTGCTTTTTTAAAATTCAAAATAATCATAACACCTATATCAAATCGGTACCATCCTCAAAAACCTTATCAATTGCATCCTTTTGGATTAGAGTCACCGGTTTTTGAAGCATTAAGTTGTTGGGATAGGTAATCAAATCGCCATTTTCAATACGCAGATGTAATTGGAAGGCTCTAATATCCTCAATAATTCCTTCCAATGGAAAATCATGATCGTGAATCTTTATTTTATCTCCTACTTTGTAAGGAAAAGATAAAAACATTATGATTCCTGACGTGATATTGCTCAAGATGGACCAAATGGCGAAAAGACCAATCCCGATGACCGCAAAAACGGAAGAAAAAAGTACTATAAAGTCCTCAGCACGCGTTCCAAAAATAATAGGGATGATCAAAAATGCGAGCAAAAGCAAAGCCACGCTCACATAACGTTGCATTAAATGAGTCCGCGCGATATTAATGCCATTTCTTCTTGATATTTTTCCAATAAGTGCGTTGATAAAATACCGGGCAACGAGTAAAAAGAGAAGGATAAATCCTGTATAAATGAATTCTTTCTGAAAGTTCTGAAAAAACATAGATCTTTGAATGTAAAATTAGTCGCAAAGATACATAGAAAAGTGATGAATTTAATCTAAACCAAGGCTTTCTCTAAAAGAAGAATCATCATTTTTGGTCTTAGTCCAGTAGTCCGATTTTATGGTGTTTATTTTTGTCGCTTTGGTGGTCAGTGGTTTGGTGTTTTCACCATAACCACTAATGAAGGTTTCTTCCCAAGAAATAATGTCAAAAGGGAATTGCGGATTGAAATTGATGGAAAGACTTCTGTTCAATTCTGGATAATTGAGCGTATAGGTGCCTTCTAACAATTCTGCGGAAGCGGGATAAGCCTTAAACGGTACATGTTTTAAACGTAAAAACTCCATAGAGGGGATTATTTCGATATTACCAATTGGCAAGCTTTTAGGATTAATGCGTAATTGCGTCCATAATTCATTTTCTAGAATGGCTTTAGTCAGACTAAAATTCTCATCGGCTTCACCCTCAAAATAGGAATGGGACACCACTTCAAAATCTGAACGGTTATTGAGTTGGCTATACATATGGCCGCACCATTCTTGGACGGAACATGAGATTTTTAAAGCGTGTTGATTGTTAGCCAAAGGGTAAAAAACGCTTTGCATGATGCTATACGGATAGATACCGGTATTGAAATTTTTTGTGGCATTTAATTTCAGGACAGGAATGTTTTCGGATGATGACCGATCAGCTTT
The DNA here is from genome assembly GCF_000423005.1 of Gelidibacter mesophilus DSM 14095. Lineage (GTDB taxonomy): Bacteria > Bacteroidota > Bacteroidia > Flavobacteriales > Flavobacteriaceae > Gelidibacter > Gelidibacter mesophilus. The sequence continues at coordinate 14,295 of NZ_AUHD01000020.1, read as the reverse complement.
TACTTGTTCTTCGCTCAAAAATTGCTCGGTCACAAAAACCAAAACTGCATTGCCCTCACGGATTTCACCATAACGCGCCTGTTCTAATTTATAAGCGGTAATTTCGGCCTCATTGGCAAACCAATAGACTTTAAATTCATCGGATAAAGGTTGGTATTTTTTTACAACGGCTTCCGTCAGCTCTGGAACATCGTGATTCTTTTGAGTTTCTTCTGGCTCTTTCTTGCAAGAAAATAGCATTATAAGGAGAGATGATGCAACAGCAATACGTAATGAAACTTTCATATCATGTAGTTTTATTAAAAATACACAATTAAATCATAGAAGCCATCTCATTTAAGGTTTCATAAACAAGATGTGTTGGCAATCCCATGACATTAAAATAAGAACCTTCAATTTTGGTAACGCCAATTTGTCCAATCCATTCTTGAATACCATAGGCACCCGCTTTATCAAAGGGTTTACAGGTAGCGATATAATGGTTGATTTCTTCATCCGTCAAATTTTTAAAAGTCACTTTCGTAACCGCATTTATGGTTTTTTCGGAGTAAAGGGAAGTAAAACACACTGAAGTTATGACTTCATGAGTGACATTGCTCAATGATTTTATAATTTCTAAAGCTTCGGTGGCGTCTTTTGGTTTGCCCAGAGCCCTTTTATTATGCCAGACAATCGTGTCACTGGTGATGAGGATATCATTTGGTTGAAGCTCCTTTTTAAAGGGTAATGCTTTTAACTGCGCCAAATAATCACTGATTTCAAAATGGGATAGCCGTTGCGGATAGTCTTCAATGACCGGTTTTAAGCGGATTTCAAATTCCAATCCCAAGTCTTTGAAGAACTGTTGACGCCTTGGTGATGCCGAGGCTAAAATGATGTTGTGGTGTTTTAGTTTTTCGTTGAGCATATCTATAATCTTCATTTTTTAGTAGGCAGTGGGTTGTATTTCTGTTGTTAAAATACCAATGTCGTTGATAGATTTTTTGCTTCCCGTTCTTAACATTCAGCTTCACACCTCAGCGCTTCTCAGAGCGAATACCGTGAGAGCTTACTTCAAAACAATCGGATAAAGCAACAGAGACAAGACTCCAAAGAGCATGACTAATTTAAGCATATTGCTGATATGGTGATATTGTTTCTTCGTTTTTGCATTAAATGATTTTATGGAGATATAAATGAGAGGTACAACGACCATCACCGCAAAATACCCAATAAATAATTCATAGTTGAGTAGGTAATTGCCAACATAATAAATTGAACCAAATAACGGTAACAATATTAAAAAAAACACCACTTGTGACGTTCTTTCACGCCCAATTGCAATGGGTAATGTGTGCATTCCCATTTTATAATCGCCATCAATGTCTTCTAGGTCCTTGATGATTTCGCGCACTAGGTTTATAAGGAAAGCAAATAAGGCATAATCAAAAAGGATTTTAAAAAACGTCAGCTGGGTAACCTGATTTTGAGCCGTTATGGCCGGAATCAATTCAAAGATGCCAACGATTAAGAGACTTAATCCAACCAGTATAGAAATAACGATGTTTCCCAATAAAAGCATTCGTTTTAAATACGATGCATACACATAAAGTAGGGCTGAAATGATGACGAAAATAGCAAAAAAACCACTTCTTCCCACTAAATTTGAAAGATAGAAACCGAGAAGAACACCAATGACATTAAATATAATATAGAGAGTGTAAGCTGTTTTTTCAGAAAGACGCTTGCCAATGATCACTTTTGAAGGCCTGTTGACCAAATCTGTTTCAACGTCATAAATATCGTTGATAATGTTTCCTGCAGCAGCAATACAAAGGGTGGAAAGTAATAAAAGTCCAAACCCGAAACCGTTTAAGGTTATGGTTAACTCTGTGGTTTTTAAAAATGGTTCAAACAATGCGTATTTAATGAGTAATTGCACTAAGGCAAGCATCATTAAGTTTTTCCAGCGGATTAAATTTAAAATTTTCAAGGGTTAGATTATGTTGGAGGTTAGGTTTAGTTTCTCATTCGGATTGCAAGACTCAAGGTTCAAAGTTCAGAGATGAGATTTTTGGTTTAAAGATATTGCCATTACAACTATAAAATCCTAACGCTTTAATCAACAAGCACCATTCTCCAATTATTTTCCAGCTGATCCCCAAATCTCATAATCCTACATCATCATATAGTCATACATCCTCGGTCTCCGGTCACCTGACTTCATGCTCCGTGCTTCAGGTTTTCCGGCTTTTAATCATATTTAGCACTAAAATTTCCATTCCATTTTCCCTGAACCTTCAACACTTGTTCAATGACATCTCGCACACAGCCTTGGCCGCCGTTTTTATGTGAAATATATTTGGAAATCGCCTTGATTTCAGGTACTGCATCTTGCGGACACGTGGGTAAACCAACCAGCTTCATTACTGGATAATCCGGAATATCATCACCCATATACAACACATTTTCATGTTTAATATCGTGAATGTCCATGTACTCTTTTAGCTGTTCAGTTTTGTTATGCGCCCCTAAATAAACATCAGTCACTCCAAGACCTTTTAAGCGTTGGCGAACCCCTTCATTACTGCCTCCAGAAATGATGCATAAATTGTATCCAGCGTCCAATGCCGTTTTCATGGCAAATCCATCTTTGGTATGCATAGTTCGCAACATTTCACCCGTGGTGGTCAATGAAATTGTGCCATCGGTTAGTACGCCATCTACGTCAAAAATGAATGTAGTAATATGTTCGAGGTATTCTTTATAGCTTTTTTCTTCCATTTAGTTGTTCTTTTTAGAATTGGGAGTTGGACGTGTTGCCACACCTTGAGTTTTCTGAATACTTGCCGTCATAAGCTCATATATGGCTTTATGTTGCTCGTTTTTCAATAATTCTAAATGTTTGTGTATTGTTTTTTTATCGTTACGTTTTGCAGGACCTGTTTGTGCCATATAAGGGGAGAGGCTCTGAATCTTTTTTGCAGTCTCCAAAATTAGAGGTTTTAAAATATCAAACTCAACGCCTTCAGCTTCGGTAATTTCATGTGCGATGCGGTACATCTGATTCGTGAAATTATTGACAAATACAGCTGCCAAATGTAAGGCTTTGCGCTGTTCAGTATTCACTTTATGGCTGTTGCTGCCTATGGCCTGTGCCAGTGATTTTAATATTTTACGATCAGATCTATCTATTGCCTCAATACAAATGGGCACATTGGCAAAATCTAAAGACGCATCCTTGCTAAATGTTTGCAGGGGATAGAACACACCCCGTCGGTTTTTTTTATCGAGATCATGAATATTTACGGTGCCAGAGGTGTGGACCACCAACCGATTTTCAAATGGTAATTTTGAAGATAAATTAGATATGGCATCGTCGCTTACCGCAATAAAATAGAGATCGGCTTCTTTTAATTGCGTTAAATCGTCAGTAATATCAACTTCATTTTTGTAAGACTTAATACTCGAAATTTTTCTACTAAACCATTGGTTTACACGAATATCATCGGTCTTATTGAAAGTTTTATATAAATGGGTTGCGACATTACCTGCGCCAAGAATTACGACTGAAATCATGCTGCTAAATTAATGAAGAATTAAGAATTAAGAATTAAGATTTTTGAAATTTTTAGAATATCAGCTTAGTAAGGTAGGTGTGGCCTGTATTGACCCTTAGGTTATGTGGATTATTTTTAAATAAATACTTTCCGATCAATAATGACTAAAGCTTCTGATTTTTACAGTTTCTTAATAGCTCTAATAACCGTTTCAACCCGCATGCCCGTCAATTCTGAAATTTGTTGCCGTGTCAAAGGAACTTCAAAGCTACTATCCGTTTTACTGTTGCCCTTGAGATGGTGCAATAAGGTTAGAATACGGTGCTCTGGAGGATAGATTGATACTTCCCTAATTATCTTCGCTTTATAGATCATACGTTTACAAATCAATTTTGTGAACTTCAAATGGATGTCTGGATGTTTCTTTAGGAGCTTAAAAAAGGATGCTTTTGGTAGGACATAAATTTTGGAAGCTTCAAGGACCATCGCCGTCGCAGGATATTTGAATGCCCCAAACAATGGGGGTTCTCCAAAAGAATCACCTGCTTTAAAGAAACCTTGAACAAATTCTTTTCCGTCCTCTGTAAGATTAAACATCTTCACGCGTCCAGTTTTTATCTGATAATAGAAATCGGCTAATTCTCCTTCATGAAAGAGAGGTCGATCTTTGGAATAGTTTTTTAAACTCCCATCAAAAGATTGGATAATATCTTCAGGAATCATGGTCTTATGATTTGAATCATAAAAGTACAAAGAAAGGTTTAGGAACTTTGTACTAACACTAAAAATTAGAATTATGACAATTTACACTAAAGGATTTGAGGATTTTAAAGAACATTTAACTTTATATGTTCCGTTAAGTATTATTTTTCAAAGCTGCTTAGGCTCTATTGCCGCCATGTTTATCCTTAAGAACAGTCATCCAAACTTTCATTTTCTAGACTTGACTTTAGTTGTTAGCTTTGCAATGGCCTATAATGGGGCGTTGTATGCGCAGATGAAGCCAAAAGTCATCTACAATTTATTGATTGCAACAATCATAGTGCATACCACGTTCTTAATTATTAACATGGTACGTTTGGTATAGATCATAATGGGAAAAAAAGATATTCAAAATAGGGAGGACGTATTTCTGCTCGTCTCAGAATTTTATACAAAAGTAAGAAAAGATGCTGTTTTAGGACCGTTTTTCAATCGCGTCATAACCGACTGGGATGCTCACATTGAGCGTTTAACTACGTTCTGGGAAACGAGTTTATTTATGACCAGAAAACTAGAGAAGAGGTATCATGGAAATCCTTTGCAAGTCCATATTGAGGTGGATCAAGAAAACGATAATACCATTACTGAGATGCATTTTGGGTTATGGATGAATCTGTGGTTTGCAACGCTCGATGAACTTTTTGAAGGTGAATATGCTGAAAATGCCAAAAATCGCGCTCGTAAAATGGGGTCGTTTATGTATTTGAATATTTTTCAAGCGAGACAAGGTTAAATTCTTGACCATTCGCATCCTCTCTAAGTCTCAATTATAGCTGTTTTTACAAAAAAAAAGGTTGCTTGAGTGGCTCCTCGAAAAATAATGGTTGTGACCAGCTTTTTGATTGAAGCAGTTTATAATGTCTTGCCGTCGTCATCTGGTGTGCATTTTATGTGTTTTCATGGTTTTATACTCCTAAAGCTCCCATATAGTGAATAAAATTTTCATGATGTTCATCACTTTTTCCTTGGGACTGCTGTCCTTCAATTTTAACATCTTTTAATCCTTAACAAATCAACTAAAAAGGTTAAATTTGCACTGCTTAAATTAACGCGCAAATTTTTAGTTCTTCTATCATGCAAAAAAGACTCGCTAATATTTTTTTTTCCACCCGTTTAACCGCTATTTTATTTGTTGTATTTGCCGCAGCTATGGCAATCGGAACATTTTTAGATGCTAATCAAGAAACCTCTCCAACTCCCTACACCCGACATTTAATTTACAATGCGTGGTGGTTTGAAGCGATCATGGGGATTTTTATGATCAATTTTTTCGGTAACATGTTTCGTTACCGATTGCTGAGAAAAGAAAAATGGGCCACCTTAACACTCCATTTGTCTTTTGTTTTAGTAATTTTTGGAGCATTCATTACGAGATATGTTGGGTTTGAAGGAATGATGCATATTAGAGAAGGCGAATCTGAAAGTCAATTTTTATCACAAAAAACCTATATCACTACTTACATTGACGGTGATTATATGGTAAACGGTGTTGCGCAACGTAAAATAATAGAACGTGAGGTCGATTTTTCCTACCGATTGAACAATAAATTTGACGTAAAAACGGAATATAATAATATTCCTGTTACTATAGAACTAGAGAAATATATCAAAGGGGCAGAAACAGATATTATTCCTGATGAGTCAGGAGAATCCTATCTTAAGCTGGTTGAAGCCGGAGAAGGCCAGCCACATAACCACTATTTAAAAGTGGGAGAGGTTCAAAATTTACATAATGTTTTGGTGGCCTTAGATAAACCAACTCCTGGCGCGATCAATATTACCTCTACTCCAGACGGAGGGCTAACGATTGAATCTCCTTACGAAGGATCCTATATGACAATGGCCACACGCGCCACAGGAACTGTCGTGAAAGACAGTGTACAGCCGTTGGTATTGCGTTCACGTTATGCCATAGGCAACATGTCAATGGTATTTCCTAAACCGATCGTAAAAGGTGTATTTGACGTGGTCAAAAAACCTGAAATGCTTAAAGGTGATGAAGATGGCGTGGTTTTAAAAGTGACAGTGAATGGCGAGACCAAGCGCGTAAATCTATTGGGTGGTCCATTTAAAAACAATCCGTTTGAGCAAGTCAAGTTTGGAGACTTGGAAATAGCGCTTAAGTATGGTTCCAAATTAATGGCGCTGCCTTTTGAAGTGAAACTCAACGATTTTATCGCTCAAAAGTATCCAGGAACTGAGAAAAGTTATTCGTCTTATGAAAGTAAGGTGACTGTTTTAGATAAAGAACATGGTGATTTTGATTACCATATTTATATGAATAATATTTTGGACCATAGAGGTTATCGCTTTTTTCAGGCCAGCTTTGATCCTGACGAAAAAGGAACAATCCTTTCTGTCAACCACGATTTTTGGGGTACTTGGATAACTTATATCGGATATTTCCTGTTGTATATAGGACTTATGGCCATTTGGTTTGACAAAAACACACGATTTGCAGACTTGAATCGGATGCTTGAAAAAGTTAAAAAACAAAAACGAAACCTTGCCACCATTTTACTTTTGCTGTTTTCTACGATAGGTTTTTCTCAAACCCATTCTCCAGATGATGGTCATGACCACGGCAGACCGACAAAAGCACAAATTGATTCTGTGCTGAAGGCAAACATCACCCCAAAAGAACATGCTGATAAATTTGCACATTTGGTAGTTCAGGATTATAGCGGCCGTATGATGCCAATGGATACTTATGCATCTGAAGTGTTGCGTAAACTTAGTAAACATGATACTTACGAAGGGTTTGATGCCAATCAGGTAATGTTATCCATTCAAGAAAGTCCATTGTTGTGGTATAACGTTCCAATTATTTATTTGGCTCCAAAAAAAGCAGATACCATTAGAAAGATCATTGGCACCCCGTTAGATCAAAAATTCGTGGCCTTTATTGATTTCTTTACTGAAAATGGCACCTATAAGTTAGAACCTTATTTAGAAAGTGCCTATAGAGCGGCCATTCCAAACGGTTCACAAAAAGAATTTAAAGAAGCTGATCAACGGGTTAATTTAATGCACAATGCTTTAGAAGGTCGGGCCATGAAAATTTTCCCAGTGCCTGAAGATGATAATAATAAATGGATTTCTTCAAAAGAATTTAGAGATGGTGGGTATCGTGAAAAAATAAGCGATTCACTTTTGGCGAATTTCATGAATAACGGTTTTAGCGCTTATTTATTAACCCTAAATAGCGCAAAGCAAGATGGCGATTTTTCCAGAGCAGATGCCGTATTGAACGGGATAAAGAAGACTCAGGAAAAATATGGAAGTGCCGTTATGCTATCGGATAAAAAGATAGAAACAGAGATTGCATATAACAAATACGATATCTTTAAAAATCTATATAGTTGGTACCTATACGCGGGAACGCTCATGTTCGTATTGTTGATTATACAGATTTTCAACGGTAACAATAAGTTTGTGAATGTTAGTGTTAAGGTGTTTGGATTTATTCTCTTAGGGTTATTTATTCTACACACTTTAGGTCTAGGTGTACGTTGGTACCTTTCAGGGCATGCGCCTTGGAGTGATGCTTATGAATCTATGATTTACGTTGCATGGGCCACCATGTTCTTCGGATTAGCTTTCGGAAGAAAAAGTGATCTGACCATTGCATCAACAGCGTTTGTGACGGCCATGATTTTAATGGTAGCACATTGGAACTGGATGGATCCTGCCATTTCCACTTTAGAACCTGTATTAGATAGTTACTGGTTAATGATTCACGTAGCCGTAATTGTCATGAGTTATGGACCATTTACCTTGGGAATGATTTTAGGAACAGTTTCTCTGATTTTGATGATTTTCACTAACAAAAAGAATAAGCAAAAGATGTTGCTCAACATCAAGGAGTTGACCATTATCAATGAAATGGCATTGACAACTGGTTTGGTATTGTTGACTATTGGAAACTTTTTAGGAGGAATGTGGGCAAATGAAAGTTGGGGCCGTTATTGGGGGTGGGACCCTAAAGAAACATGGGCTTTGATCAGTATTATGGTATATGCCTTTGTGGTTCACATGAGATTGGTACCAGGACTTCGTGGACGTTTTGGTTTTAATTTGGCTGCCATCATTGCGTTTGCAAGTATCATGATGACGTATTTTGGAGTGAATTTTTACCTTTCTGGATTGCATGCCTATGCCAGTGGCGACCAGATTGTAAGTTTGAAATTTATCCTTATTACTGTTGCAATTGTAGCAGTCTTAGCCATTTTTGCCTACCGTAAATATGTTATATATTATAAAAAATAAGAACTGAACCTATTGGATAGTACTTCAGCCATAAACATTTGTTTATGGCTGTTGCTATTTACAATTTTTACATTAACAATAAACCGTAAATAGAAATGGGAATTTTTAAAGAATTCAAGGAGTTTGCCGTCAAAGGAAATATGATGGACATGGCCATTGGGATCATTATTGGCGCATCATTTAATAAGGTAATTGATGTTCTCGTAAAGAAAGTACTTATGCCTCCATTATCGTTAATGACTGATGGTCTTAAATTTCAGGATAAGCGTTTGGTCTTAAGGGATAAATTAACGGACGCTTCTGGAGAGATGATCTCCGATGAAGTTGCCATCGGATATGGTGCCCTTTTTGAAGCGTTTATGGATTTCTTGATCATCGGGTTTACAGTCTTTATCGTGGTTAAGTTCTTGAATAGTTTAAAAAATAAAGCTCAAGATCCCAAAGATAAAACCGTAAAGACACCTAAGGATATTGAATTACTATCCCATTTAACAGAGTTAATAAAAGAACAAAATGAGCTCTTAAAAAAAGAAAAGTAATTCTAGGTGCTTTTTCAGGATCGTATCTAAAAACAAAGCGTAACAATTTGCTGTTATTTAGATGTAACCATAGGGTCAATATGACTTTAGGGTCAGAGCATAGTTCAATGAAACTATTTTTGTCAGCACGTTTTAAACTTTTAATTTCTAATCTCTCAGTTTCGAAGAATATTATTTTTTTGCCCGTCTATTATTTTCCATAGTTAGAATGACTTTTTTAATCAGCCACAGTGGGTCATGTAATTAAATCATTCCCTAAGAATGAATTCTCAACCTTATTATTTTTCTTGAAGTTCGGCAGTAAATTGCTCAATAATGGAGCTGTAGGCAATATCTTTAAAATCACTTACCACCAAGTCCGCCAATGAATAGTCTTGATCACGGGAATGAAGGCTATCATAGCCTACACAAAAAATACCTTCATCTTTCGCAGCTTTAATGCCGTTGGTTGAATCTTCTATCACCAAACATTCATGACGATTATAACCAGAGGCCTCTGCGGCTTTTTCAAAAATTTCAGGATGCGGCTTGGACGCCTTCAAGTCGGCACCACTCAATTTGGCCACAAAATATTTGTTCAGATCAAAACGTTCAAAAATATTGTTGATATTTTCCATTGAGGCAGAAGATGCCAAAACTAAGGTCAATCCATTTTTGTAATAATCTTTGATCAGGTCTAAGACTCCAGGTAAAAGATCCAATTCAAGATCATTCTCAAATAAATATTTGAAATGATGACGTTTTAAGTCGACCAAAGTCTCTGAACCTAATGGCAATTCATAACGATCAATCAAGATTTCACAAATTGCTTTTGTAGATTGTCCGGTAAATGAAGCATAAAGGCTTTCTGGGACATCAATATTGATGTCGTCGAACATGTTATAAAAGGATTTGTGATGTAATGGTTCAGTGTTTACGATAACACCGTCCATGTCAAATAATATGGCTTTAAGCATTTAGAGAGTAATTTATTAATAGCGTCACGAATATAAGTGAAATGAGTTACAATGCCTAAAAATGGATTTGAAGTTTTGGTTTTTTTTAAGTTAACCACATTTTATTGAGCTACTTGCAGATTTACAGAAAGCATGATAACATATAACGACTTTATCCGCGTTGCGATGAGTAGGATGCCCTTAAATTTTTCCTAGTTCAAAAATGCAGTCCTATTATCTATCGATGTATAACCAATTATTCGTAATTTTATCCATCTAAATTTTAGAAAACATGTCAAAATCAAAATACGGTTTAAATACCATTTGCACCCACGTAGGTGAAATCAAGGATGAACAATTTAAAGGGGCGGTATCGCCTATATATATGTCTACCTCTTATGAATTTGATGATGTAGCAGTTAAACGTTATCCCCGATATTTTAACACACCAAACCAAGAGTATTTATCTAAAAAAATTGCAGCGCTCGAGCATGCCGATGCAGGAATGATTTTTGGAAGCGGCATGGCCGCCATCAGTACCGTATTTTTGGCCTTTTTAAAACAAGGCGATCATATTGTCGTTCAGAACACATTATATGGCGGGACCAGTAATTTTATTAGGGAAGAGTTTCCAAAATACGGCATTGAATTCACCTTTACGGATGGCTATGAGGTTGCTGATTTTGAAGCTGCTATTCGTCCAAACACAAAGGTGATCCACATTGAAACCCCTTCCAATCCGTTATTGACCATTACCGATATCAAAGGGGTGGCTGATTTGGCAAAATCCAAAAACTTGATCTCTACAATTGATAACACTTTTGCAAGTCCAATCAATCAAACCCCAATTGATTTCGGGATTGACGTCGTCATGCACTCGGCCACAAAATATTTGGGAGGACATTCTGATATTCTAGCCGGTGCGGTAGCTTGTAATAATGCACATATGGATACCATATTCAATGTGGCTAAAAATTTAGGGGGCAGTTTAAGTGATATGACCGTATGGATGTTGGAACGCAGTATGAAAACACTGAACTTACGCGTCAAAGCTCAAAACAAAAACGCCAAAAAACTGGCAAAGTTTCTATCCAATCACGAAGATGTGAAGCAGGTTTTTTATCCAGGACTTAAAAGCCATCCACAATATGATTTGGCCAAAGCGCAAATGAAAGGGTTTGGTGGCATGCTGTCTTTTGAATTGGTAGACGCATTGGATGCTATGGCATTTCAAAAGGAATTAAAGCTGATCAAATCGTCCATGAGCTTGGCAGGGGTAGAGAGCACGATGCTGTCACCACACAAAACCTCTCATGCTTTGTTGACTCAAGAAGAGCGTGATACTATTGGGGTGAGCGATAATTTGATTCGCTTTTCAGTAGGAATAGAATCGAAAAAAGATTTGATTGCCGATATTGAACAAGCCATAAGTAAAGTAAAAACGTCTCAACTTCAAAATCAGAATTAAAAGTTTTAGACGCAGGATATCCCAATTATAAAGATTATGAACAAAGGCAGATTGGAAGCATTCACTGATGGTGTTTTAGCAATTATTATTACCATTATGGTTTTAGAGCTAAAAGTGCCTCACGGGGGAGAATTTAAGGATTTGCATACGGTACTGCCGGTTTTTGGCAGTTATGTATTGAGTTTTATATATGTGGCCATTTATTGGAATAACCATCATCATATGCTGCAAACTGTAAAAGAGGTGTCAGGATCCATTTTGTGGGCCAATATCCATTTGCTTTTTTGGTTGTCATTGATTCCTTTTGTAACTGGTTGGATGGGCGAAAATGAGTTTACAACGGCATCAGTGTCCTTATATGGTGTCGTGCTGCTTTGTGCTGCCGTCGCCTATTTTATTTTACAAACCTCAATTATAAAAAATCAAGGTAAAGATTCTATACTGGCTGCAGCTTTAGGAAATGATATTAAAGGCAAAATCTCACCACCTTTATATATCTGTGGTATTGCAGGCGCATTTATCAATGTATGGATTAGCGGTGCTGTTTTTATCTTGGTCGCTATTCTATGGTTGATTCCTGATAGACGGATAGAGAATAAATTAAAACATCAGTCTCATTAGTATATAAATAAGCATTTTGCATAAGAACTCTCTGCACCATAAAAAGTACGATTTTGATCTGCTAACAGCAAACCACGAGGCTTTAAAGCCTCATGTTTATGTTAATGAATATCAAACCCAAACGATAGATTTTGCAAATCCTGAGGCCGTAAAAGCGTTAAATACTGCCCTTTTGTTGACGCATTATCATATAAAATTCTGGCAATTCCCTGACGAAAATCTTTGCCCACCCATCCCAAGTCGTGCCGATTATATGCACCATTTGTCCGATTTATTAAGACGAAATGGTCAGGAAAATCCTATTTCAGTATTGGATGTGGGGGTAGGTGCAAGTTGTATCTATCCTTTATTGGGAAATGCCCTGTTTAATTGGGAATTTGTCGGTGCTGATATTGATGAAAAGTCACTTCAGGTGGCCCAAACCATCATTGACAAAAACAATTTGGGAACCGTGATTGAATTACGCCATCAAAAGGATTATCAGCAGATTTTAAAAGGAATTATAAAGCCTTCTGATAAATTTACCGCTTCTGTTTGCAATCCACCATTTTTTAAAAGTCAGGCCGATGCTCTTGATGCCACAAAAACTAAGCTGAAAGGTTTAGGCAACAGAGCTGACAAAGTAGTAAGAAATTTTAGTGGTACTCCAAAGGAGTTATGTTATGCAGGAGGCGAAAAAGCCTTTGTACATAATTATCTTTACGAAAGCTCACAATTTAAACAGCAATGTTTTTGGTACACGAGCTTAGTGTCCAACATTGGTCATGTGCAATCAATGGAAGCATCTTTAAAGAAATTGGGCGCTACTGAATTTCAAGTATTGGAAATGATTCAAGGCAATAAAGTGAGTAGAATAGTGGCTTGGTCGTTTTTGACCAAAGCCGAACAAAACGAATGGAATAAAAAATAAACAGATGAAATTAGATATTTTGGCCATTGGTGCGCATCCTGATGACATAGAATTAGGTTGTGGTGCTACCATTGCAAAAGAAGTCCATCATGGTAAAAAGGTGGGGATTATTGACCTTACCCGTGGTGAATTAGGGACTCGCGGAACTGCGGAAACCCGAAAATCTGAAGCTGAAGATGGCGCTCGAATTTTAGGCGTTTCGGTAAGGGAAAACATGGGTTTTGCAGATGGATTTTTCATAAATGATAAAGCACATCAACTGCAGCTTATTGCAATGATTAGAAAATACCAGCCAGAAATGGTGTTATGCAATGCTATTGATGACCGTCATATCGATCATAGCAAAGCGAGTCAATTGGTAAGTGACGCTTGTTTTTTAAGCGGACTGATGAAAATTGAAACAGAATGGGACGGCGAAGCACAACAGCAATGGCGACCAAAGCACGTGTACCATTATATTCAATGGAAAAATATTGAACCGGATATTGTAGTGGATGTGTCAGGATTTATGGATAAAAAAATGGAAGCTGTAGCGGCTTATAAAACGCAATTCTTTGATCCTGAAAGTAAAGCACCTCAAACACCAATCAGTAGTAAAAATTTTACAGACAGTATTGATTACAGAGCGCGAGATTTAGGAAGATTGATAGGAACTGAACACGCTGAAGGTTTTACGGTAGAGCGTTATGCTGCTGTAAAAAGTTTATTTGATTTAGTATAATTTTTTTTCAAAAAGGCTTTGTAAACATTAGTAAATAAATTACATTTGCACCTGCTTGTCCGAATGGGCAGGAACGCATTTTAAAATGCGGCTACATGGTGGTTGTAGCTCAGTTGGTTAGAGCATCGGTTTGTGGTACCGAGGGTCGCCGGTTCGAGCCCGGTCTTCCACCCAAAATATAAGCCTTCAAATAAATTTGAGGGCTTTTTTTGTACCTCACATTTAATAATAATTCATATCTCCGTGATGGTTTAAAAAAAGAGCGGATCAAGCCCAATTGTTGTGTTTATGCAAAGATTGTGGTTAATCTATAAAGGAAGAATTCTACATTTTTGACTCCTCTAAACTGTGCTCTAAAGGCTTTGATCTTTGCATTGAATGATTCTGCTGAGGCATTTGTACTTCTGTTTATAAAATAGTTCAGTATTGATCTATAATTGAGTGTTATCGTGTTCGCAATTGTGTTGAACGCTCTAAATCCTGTATTCTCTACATCTTTGTACCAATGTGCCAGTTTGGTATACGCTATTT
>NZ_AUHD01000019.1 GCF_000423005.1 Gelidibacter mesophilus DSM 14095 | reverse complement strand
TATTAACACACAGGCAAAAATGGCACAGTTTGAACCGAAATGCCTGGCACTATGAAACCGAAATCACTGGCACAAATCGAACCGAAGTAACCAAATCCTACTTTGGCATATTACGCATTACGAAAAAAATAGACAATTCATAACTTGAGATTAACTTGAAAGCTTGTTTTAAAGTGTGGTGGAGAAAATTATAACAATTTACAAAGCATCCAAATTACTGTTGGACACTTTTTAACAATTTGTTTAACAAAAAAAAGCCAACTCAAGTTTGAGACGGCTTTCTTTTAATTTTGAGGGCTAATTCAAAGTAATGCATTATAAGCAAGATTAAATCTTGATTAATTTAAATAAATATTGTTATATTTTAATCTCTTCCTGATTTCTCGCAACTAATAAATAATCGGTATACATTGATAAACCTTCCAATTCATTATTAAGTTCTATGAGATTAAAATCATCAGTAATTTGCTTATATATTATCTCATGATACTCTTTCCAGGGAATCTTATCTTTTACTTCAAACAGTGTTACAGTTTCTTTGAAACCTTTAAGCCACTGTTCCGAATTTTCATGTAATACCAATCCTGTTAAGGTATTAAAAGACTTTTCAGATTTCAAGAATTTAGCTAAACGCGGATTATCATCGTAAATTGCTTTAAGATAAGTATGATCTCTGCCCACAAGAAATAGAAAATCATTTTCATCTGACCCATCAATGTGGTTAACTAAATTAGTCTTAATATCCTCCTCTCTTGTACCCCCAAAACCTGTTGATTTATTATTTATGAGTTGCTGAATTATTCTCATGTCCTTTATGGAAATCAGATTTTCAAAACTTTTTAAATTATTAACTAAAAGACTTTTAGTGTTTTTAACAAATAGTTTTCCTTCATCCGATGGATGATCTATAGTATAAGTTTTAAAAAATTTGTCATCCTTTATGACAGCTAATAACGAATCGATCGAGTTAGGAAGTCCTTCTTTTTGATACGGCTGTAGAATGCTATATAAAGTATAACCAAACGTACGAGTTCTGTCAAAATCAACACCTATGACTTCTAGAGGCTGTTCTAAAGTCTTATTGAATTCGAAGATTTCTCTCCACGCTTCTTTCCATCCCTCATAAAAACCACCGTATATAGTATACCCAAGTAAAGATTCATTCCCTGTCGCTAGGTATTTATTATAGAAATAAGCTTCAGCTGGTCCAAATTCTATAAACAAAGTTCTTAATCCTGTTTTCTCATTAAATGACTTAATAAGATGTGGATAAATGCTTGTGGCTACTGAAGATGAATGATTTTCTCCCAACAATAACAGGTTTTTACCTTCTTGCCCAAAAAATTCATCGAAATATTCATGATTATTTATACTAACCTGAGCATAGTTTTTATTAATTATAAAAAAACAAATAACTGCTGTAAAAATTTGAATGCGCATAGATTATATATTATGTTTTTTAAATAACTCAATCAACAGTGGATCAGATGGAAAGGGAGCCGTGGCATCAACTATTTTGCCTTCGGGATCTAATAGAATAAACCTAGGAATCATTTTGATATTATATATTTTAGATAAAATATCATTAGTTTCTTTTTTAGCAATTAATTGATTACCTGTCAGTTTCTTATCATCAATAAAACTTAGCCATTTTTGATGGTCCTTTTCTTTATCAAAGGAAACACTCACGAACTGAATATTCTTACCATGATATTCCTTTTCAAGCTTTTGAAGACTAGGAATTTCCTTAATACAAGGTCCACACCAAGTTGCCCATAAATCAATGTAGGTATATTTTCCTTTAAATTCCTTTAAAGCGACACTTGCACCTTGAGTATTTTCAAATTTAACATCAGGAGCTTCACTACCTTCAAGCATTCCCTCAAGATGTTTATATTTTGTCTTAACCACTTTAGACATTTCCGGATAGTTACCAGATTCATCAAATTCAGAATAAATGCGATTGGAGAAATCACTACGCAATGAATATGCCATGTATTCATATCTTACTTTCTCTGGAAGCTCATCCTTTAACCAATCGTAAAATTCTTTTGCGTTTGGATTATTAGCAGTATACAATTCATATTTTTTCTTTAAAATACCTTGAATATTAAAGAAATACCCAAGACCATTCTCAGCAATAGATTTTTCTATTTTAACGTTATTTAAAAAAGCGTAATAATCATTGGGTAAATTGAGCTCCTTATTCTTGTTATATAATTCATGAATACCAGGATAGCTCACTTTAGCACTAACCAATGAAGAATAATTATTAGTTTCATAAAAACTCACTAAAGAAGAGCTTAGGTTATGAGATGATTTAAAATCATTCAAGAATTTCATTTTTTTCTCGTATAGTTTATCCGCATTCTGTTTGAAATCTTCCGGCTCCCTTTGACTTACGTCATACCAGTTTTTTAAGTATTTGTGTTTGTAATCATTAAATGCTTGATCTTCTTTAATTGCAAATACAATATCATCATCATCTGTTCCTGAAAAAGTCAGTGAACTATTAATGTCCCTAGCATCCAAATTTATCGATACACTATCACCGGGTTTTAGAAAAAGGTGCACCATTTTAAAGTCAAAAGTCCCAGTTTTCATAGTAGTATCAATACCAGCTATTGTCGTATAAGTAAATTCTTCTGTTATAGACTCTTTACCAAATGAAAACCAACCCTTCACTGGGCTATCCACTTTTAATTGTAATTTAAATTTACCTGCGGAATCGAAATCCACAGGTACGTTGACTAAATCCTCTAGGAATTTATATTGATAATAAGAAAAGTTAATAGTTGTATCCTGTATGTTTTTGACTTGTCCGACGAGAACAATTTCATCGTTTCTTATTTCCTTTTTAGAGGCTTCTTTATCTTCACAGCCCAGCCCAACAAAAAAAATAAGGGCTAAGAGTATTGGGTATTTAAATTTTAGATTGTTCATAGTAGTTTTAATTATTTTTTGGATTGAAAGAGCTTTCTTGCCAATTTCTATTAACAACAGTAAGATCAATACCTTCTTGTTTGAACATAGAAGTTACCAGATCGTACTTTCTTTTAATTTGAGGATAAAGATTTAAAATACTATCTCTAGTATTCGGCGGTGTGGTTGATGCCCAGGCGGCATACAAATCAAAATCTTGCTGATTCGATTTGATCAAATTTTGATTACTACTCAGAAAGCCCTTTTCATAAGCTTGATCTAAAGAGGTAACTTGCCAATAATAAACACCCGCATCAGTATTGATATCAACAAATGGGCTGTAGAAGGAATTTGAATTAACAGCATCATTTCTTAAGATGCTGGAAAGTCCATAATAAAAAGTTTGTTTAAGTTTTACACTATCTAAACCCACATTTTTCAAGCTTCCGACTGTTAAATCACCATTTGAGTTGTACCACGTTTTCGAGATGTATTCATAAGTACCAGCAATTAAGTCATTTTTAAAAAGGTAAAAATTTCTTGGCACTATGTGTAACTTATTATTTGCTAAACTATTAATAAACTCCTTCTCAATCATATGAATATAGATTAAGGCTGCCGTCGTATCTGCAGGTATTCTATCAGCAGCTATGGTTAAACCCTCTTCGGAAACCAAATCTTTGTACATTCTAGGGTTAGTAACGTCTGTATATACGACAATACCATAATCCTTGTATAACTGAATAATTCTATCATTTAAGGGCGTTCCTGCAACAATATTCTCTGGTAATTCGTTAGGAGCAACGTAGTCTGCTTCTAATGAAGCCTCACTACTACAAGACAACATATGAAGAGTAATACCTATAAGTAGGGCTAAACGGATTGTATTTTTCATGTTTTTCATAATCTTAAACTTTATCTTGGATTTCTTTGCATGGAAGGATTATAGTCTAGTTCGATTTGAGGAATCTGTAAAATATATCTTGGATCGTTTTCAGAAAGGGTATATGATTTATTATCATATATATGAGTGAGTTCTGGCATACCATATCTTCTTAGATCATACCATCTATGAAACTCCCCAAAGAGCTCTCTTCTTCTTTCATCCCTGACCACCTGAATAACTTTTTCTTGAGTATCATAAGTAGACGTAGAATATTTATAATAATCGGATTCTAAAACATAAGAAGCATCAAACTTTGTTTTTCTAATAGTGTTTAAATCTGCCAATGCCTCTTCCGGTTGGCCTAAAATTGCATATGCTTCTGCTCGATTAAGGAATGCCTCTTCAACCCTAAAGCCTCTTATAGGTTCTCCTAATCGATTTGGAAATGGTCTAAATTTAAAATAAACCCTTCCCAAAGATCCCTTTATATAAGTAAAATAATATAATCTCAAATCCCCTGGTTCATAGAGTGAAATTAAATTATCAGAGATAGCCAAGGCTCCAGGAATATGTACATAATAATACATTTCATTTGAACCATATTTAAATAATACGTTATTATTGGCGTCATTGAAATAATGAACACCTTGACCGTAGCCCCAACGTGTTTTCGCAAATTCCATGGTGTTATTTGAAAGATCGAATAGATTACTGTTTAAATTGATAGTTTTGTCGGCATAAGAAATAACATCATCATATTTTTTCTGATAAAGTGAAACTCTGGAAGCCAATATATTAGCCGATACGGGAGTCAGTTTGAACTTTGAAGTTACTCTTTGATCATTATTGGTCATTAATTCCAAACCTAATTTTAAATCTAAGTTGATTTGATCATATACCTCTTGCACTGTATTACGACTATACGATTCTGATTGGACCGTGGGATCCAATTTTAATGGCACCCCCAAGTCAGTGCTTGCCGTATTTTCATTATAGGGAGCAGCATATAAATTTATCAACTTAAAATATGAGAACGCCCTAAGTACCATAGCTTCGCCTTTAGTATAGGCAATTTCAGAAGCATTGCCCTTAGCCTCATCAACATTATCGACGACCACATTTGCATAGTAAATTGCTTTATAAAGATTCTTCCAAGCTTGATCGTAGCCATTAAACATTGAACTGTGCTCATGGGTGTTTTCAAAGGTAAAAGGATGTAAAGGGTATTCTCCTCTATCAGTGTTGAGATATCTTATATCCTGATCATCAGTCATCATCTCAACGTAATAGTCCAATCCAACTATAGTTCCATAATCTTTGGTTGTTGGATAACCGTAATTTAACAATTCAACATAATCATTAATAGTTTCAGGCTTCAATTTATTTTGTGGCTCTTCTTCCAAAGCTTTGTCACAAGATGAAAAAGCCAACAGTACTAAAAAAGAAAATTTTATATATATTGATTTCATAGTATTCAGTTTATAATTAAAAGGTCACATTAAAACTTAGCATGTAAGATGTTGGTAGCGGCAGTGATTTATAAGGAAATGTTTCCGGATCATAACCAGCCAGTCCTTTATCTGCAAACAGCAATAGATTATTACCCTCTAATTGTACATATGCTCTAGAGAACTTAAATGTCTTAAGAATACTCTCCGATAAATTGTATTGAAGAGTAACGTTGCTTAACCTTAAGAAATCACCTTTCACCACCCGTATATCGCTTTTGTTCCAATAGAATTTATGATTATTCGCACCAGTTTCATTTTTGAGATGGGGTATGTTAGTAAAATTTTCATCTCCCGGCTTCATCCAGGCATTTAAAAGTTCTTTATTTAAGTTTTGGTCAGGAGAATACATCCATGATGTTAGTATTTCTTCCTTTCTAAAATAATTTCCAAAACCGTAGGTTAAAAGTGCGGATAATTTAAAGTTTTTATATTCAAATAAGTTGCTTATTCCTCCTTGATATGGTGCCTCTATTGGTCCATTATAAACAAGATCATCAACCGCAAACTCTAAATCTCTTTTTGATTCAGTGGTTTCTCCATTAGCCAAATTAAAGTGTGCAACACCTTCGTCATCGAGATGACTATAGCTGACAGAGTATAATGAGTTTAAAGGTTTTCCAACGATTGCGGCATCTGGCTTATATGGAAATGGTGATAGCATTCTTGAAACATTAGGATCAATATTTACTTTTTTAACTTCGTTCTTGTTATAAGCAAAATTTATCGTTGTACTCCAATTGAAACTAGGTTTAGGAGCTCGGATATTTCTTGTAGTCAATCCAAATTCAACACCTCTGTTTGATACATCAGCAAAGTTGATTGGTAGGGTAGAAAATCCATTAACTTCTGAAATTCTAGTATACGTAATCAAATCCTCACTTAGTCGGTCGTAAATATCTATTGCTCCTTGAACTCTATTATTAAATAACGCGAAATCTAAACCTATATTTGTACTGTATGTTTTTTCCCATCTCAAGTCTGGATTGGCAGGTGAAGAAATAGTTAATAGATCTAAATCTGACCAATAAGCCGGATTTAGAAAAGATGCCACTATTTGTGGTGTGCTTTCAGAGTTGGTAGAACCCTGTAACCCATAAGACCCTCGTAAAGACAAGTTGTTAAAAATACTTTCTGCCATAAATTCCTCCTCCATAATGTTCCATCTTCCTGAAATTGACCAAGCGGGCTCCCATCTATATTTTGCACTTGAACCAAAAAGATTTGATCCATCGTACCTAATATTGCCATTAATAACATATTTGTCAAATATTGAATACGTTAAAACACCAAAATAAGAGGCGGACTTCGTCTTATAATCCCGAATTGTTAAGTAAGGTGCACCAGCTAATTCCTCTCCAATATTTTCGCTGGTTGAAATAACCCTTCCTCTATCATGAAGATAACCCCATCCTACGGTATTGTCTCCTCGATAATTGTTTACGCGATATTCTCCACCGCCATAGAACTGTAAAAAATGAATATCAGACTTAATGGGGGTATACTCCAGAGCCATGCGCGTCATATAATAATCTTGAAAATTAGAATTTGAAAAAATCACCCCTCCTTTTGGAAGATTACTGTCTGAAGGCGCAGGTTCTCCATAATTAGACCTTCTTATTCCTGCAACTTGATTAGTGTACTCAGTATAATAGGTTTCATTTAACTGACTACTCTTAGTATAGTTTACAACGCCAAAGACCTTTAGGTTCTCTAAAATGTCATAATCAAGCGAAATTCTTGAGCTTGTGCTATTGGTATTAGCTTCTTGATTAGAGTTGGAATATTCATTCATTATATTGAACAAATAAAAGTCACTATGCCCTCTATACATGTTAGGGCTTCCATCGGTGTTATTAAGAGGAAATGTTCTACTTGTATTTATTGCATAATCAAAAGGATTTGGAGTTGATCTTGTGAAATTTGATATACCTGCCGGAACATAACTGAAAGGATAGGAGTTTCTATTTGTGGTAAATGTAGATAGGTAAAACTCTAGATTAAACTTTTCTGATATCTGGCTATTTAACTTAATTGATCCGTTATACCTTTGATTCTTAGTTAGAACGTCGGTTCCGTCCTGATCAAGATATGACAAAGAAGCATAATAATTTACATTTTTGCTTCCTCCAGAAACGGAAAAACTAGTGGTTGTACCTACAGCATCTCTAAACAATTCTTCAAACCAATCTGTGTTATATGTTTGGGCTGATTTAACTTCATCTTCAAATTGTTGCCAATTTTGTAAATCCCTATTCTTATAACGGGCATACGCTCCTGCAAGACCTACAGAATTGACGTTGGCGTCGGAGTTATAATACTGCAAGCCTGAATCGAAATAAAATTTCTCTATGTCAATCCGCTCCTTTGAGTTCATCAAGTTGAAATCATTATATCGGGGTCTTTGAGTCACACTAGTTCCCACATTAATATTAATAACTGGCTTTCCTTCCTGACCACGTTTAGTTGTGAGCACAATAACACCTCCGGCCGCCCGAACGCCGTAAATCGCAGATGCTGAAGCGTCTTTTAAAACTGTAATCGATTCTATATCTTGTGGGTTAATTCCTGATAGAGAATTGCCTATACGGTTTACTAAATCTGGTGTATTGAGTTCCGCAGGAGTTAGCGGTACTGGATCTTCTAAAACGACCCCGTCAACAACCCATAGTGGGGATGTGTTTCCTGTTAAAGTAGATGTGCCTCTAATTTTTACTATCGGAACGGCTCCGACTTCACCAGAACTTTTCACAACAGAAAGACCTGGAATTTGACCTTGTATTAAATTATCAATTTGCGGATTCCAAGCAGGAATATCTTTAGTTTTAATTGTGCTAATTGCACCAGTGCTCTTCTTTTCTACGATAGTATTGTAGCCCGTTAAAATAATCTCAGATAAAGAGGCCACATCAGGCAACATCTTTATATTTATTATCGACTCATTTGTAACTTCAACTATTTGTGTTTCAAACCCTATAGAAGAAAAGGTTAAAAAATCTCCCTTCGCTCCTTTAATAGAGTAATTTCCATCAAAATCAGTAGACGTTCCCTTATTTGTGTCTTTAATTAACACTGTGACACCAGGAAGAGGTAAATCTTTTTCATCTGTAACAATACCTTCAATTGTTTGCTGAGGGTAAGAAGCTCTCTTGTTGTTAACGATAATGATTGTGTTATCATCAGAGATTTCAAATTTATAATCACTATTCGAAAGGCCCTGCTTTAATAATTCTGAAACCATAATTTCACCTCGAGTTAACTTAATCTCAGGTGCATTTTTGAATAGACTTCGCGGATAAATAAACTCATAGGCCGTCTGATTCTTTATAATTTTAAATACCTGATCTATAGTTGCGATTTGGTCTTTATAAATGGTAACTTTCTCTTGAGAGAATGTAGTTTCTGCAGTAAAACTAAAAACAGTCGTACAGAGTAAGAATATCAAGGTTCTCATAAGTGTAAGGGATAGTTGTCTTTTAAAAGACAAACAGGTTGAGACTAATTTATTTTCCATAAATTTGCAAGGTATTAGTTAGACATTAGTTTAATTATCAAGCTGGAGGGGCGAAGTGAAGCATCGGGAAATGAGTAACTTCGTTCTCTCTTTTTTTAATTTAAGATTACTTTTCTATCGCGTATTTCATAGCTTTTAATACTGCCGACACTTTTAATGTTTTTGAGAATACTTTCTATACTTCTGTCTTTATAAAGAACACCTACAAACTCAACGTTTTCAATATCTTTATTCTCAAATATTACATTCATATCATACCATCTCGATAAGACGGTCATAATCTCTTTTAAAGATTTATTTTCAAAACTAAAAACTCCTCCTCTCCATGACACCTCATTATAAACATTCACATTAGAAATGAGTCCTTTGTGATCTAAAATGTTAAATGCATATTGTTGATTTGGACGTAAAGTTTGTTTAGTATCGGCATGGGACACTAAAACTTCACCTTCCACCAGAGTGGTATAAATACTTGCTTCATCTTTATAAGATTTTACGTTGAACTGAGTTCCAACAACTTCAACTTTCTGACCTCGAGAAATTACTTGAAAAGAATCGCCATTGTGCAGAGCACTAGGCGATACTTCAAAGTATGCCTCCCCATATATGAGTTCAACTTCACGAGAAGTTCCTTCAATAAAATTTATAGGATATTTCAATTGGCTTTCAGAATTAAGCCATACTTTAGTGTTATCAGACAATTTGACTAAAAACTGACCACCTCTTGGAATAGTCAAATAATTGTATTTAACATCATTCATATTGAGTACACTTTCAGCATCCACTTCATTATATACAATCTCATCCCCGTTACTATTGACATTTCGATTTTCGTATAATTTTCCTTTTTCTAAAAGAACGATTGAACCATCCTCCAAAGTTAAAGAGGCTTTATTGGTTCCGATTTGAATATTGTTTTCAACTAATTCCAAGTCTTTTGAAGTACTTAGGATATCACGATTTAAAACGCTGTAAGCAAGAAGTCCTCCAAGTAAAATCACAGCAGCGTACTTTAATAAATTCGTATTAAAAATTGAAATAACCTTCTTTCTTTTAAAGCTTCCGATACCTAGTTTTTCTTGAATATTGTGATATATTTTTTCTTCAACAACTTTCTTATGTTCATCCTCCCAATCACTGATTTCTTGATGACTTTGGAAAAAATTAAAAAGAGATTTAATCTCACTCACGCTGGCTTTACCAGACAGAAATTGCTCAATAAGAATTAGAAACCTTTGCTTATTATTTGTATCCATTTTTTTCTTTGAAAGAGTCATTATATATTAATGACGAATAAATAGGGATGAACACCTGCTTAGTAGCTAAAAAAATTAATTGTAGTAATAATTGATAAGAAAAACAATATATGAAGTGGTTGATATTGAGCTCAGTGAGCATCTTAAAATTTTGAGAGCTTTTGCTATATGACCTTCAACCGTACGTGGAGAAATATTTAATTTACTAGCGATTTCTTTATGACTCAGATTTTCATTTCTGCTTAGATTAAAAACAATACGGCATTTTTCTGGAAGTTCGCTTATCACCGTCTCAAGGTATTCATTGAGCTCCTTGTCCATTAGCTTGGTTTCAGGATTGGAAGTTTGTATCCGTTCATTAAAGTTCTCCAGTAATTCAACTGTAATAGAAGATTTGTTTTTCCTGAAATAATCATATGTTTTATAAATGGCACTTGTATAGAGATAACTTTTGAATGAAACCTTTATCTCAAGTCCTTTTCTTTTTTTCCAAATATGAACGAAAACATCTTGAACGATATCTTCGCTGATCTGTTTGTTTTTAACAAGATTAAATGCAGCGAAATACATTAGTTCCCAATGTTCCTTGTAGATTGAGGCTAATGCAGATTCATCATTGTTATTTAGACGATGAATTAAATCTCTTTCTATTAAACTAAGTTTAGAGGACATATTAAATTTTTATGTTAACGAAGTTAAAAAAATTAACGTATTTGTAACATTAATTAGAAAAAACCTGTTATATGTAAATTTTAAATTCTCTTATATTGCCTATTGGAAGTTTTTCTTTTTATTGGATTACCTGTTGAAATGTGCTTTATGCTGAACTATTAATCAACTTGATCACATATTTAAAATGATAATAAGCAGAACCTAAAAATAGAGGTATTGACATTAGCAGACCTTTTCGTTACAGTGCTATTATGGAAACTATCAAATATGATTCTACAAGAAGATGCTTGATAAATTAATTTGGTTCCTCCACTGCAATTTTATAACAAAAAAGGAGAATGTTAATATGACGGGGAGTTAAGTTGCAGGAAAGATTAACATGAAATAATAAATTGTCATGAAGTTGGCTTAATAGACAACAAAGTGATGTTCTTTAAAACTAATGATTTATTTTTAGTATTAAAAAAATAAATTTTGAAGGAACCAATTTAAAACAGATTAAACTGGAAAGACAAGATCTGCACTTCTTGGATGATTTTAGGTTAAGACTGAATATCAACAATTTGAATTAGAATTTGCCAAGAAACAATTTAATCGCTGATAGTTTTATCATTCAATCAAAGGGGAATTGCAAAGAATGCGGAAGAAATGTTCGCTTAAATGGATTTATAAAAATAATCCTTATTCAATCGTACATGTTGTCCCTATTGTTGTCCCCTTAAAAAGCAAAAACCCCATAAACACAGTGTTTATGGGGTTTCCTGGTGGTGCCTCCAGGAATCGAACCAGGGACACAAGGATTTTCAGTCCTTTGCTCTACCAACTGAGCTAAGGCACCAGTCTCTTAATGAGGATGCAAATATAGAAGCATTTTTATTATTCGCAAAAATAAAAGATATAAAAATTGCTTTTGTAAATTTGCAGCTTTTAATTGCGCTATGAATTTAATTGTTGACGTAGGTAATACGCTTGTCAAAATTGCTGTTTTTCAAGAAGATAAACTTTTAGAAAAAGTAGTTGTCGAAGTTTCAGGGTTTGAAAATGCCCATAAAAAAATTTTTATAAACTATCCAAAAATTGTTAAATGTATGCTCGCTTCGGTCGGGAGATTGCCAAAAGAGGTGATTATTGACCTTGAGAAAATGCATAAAGTGCTTATTCTGGATGCAAATTTGAATTTTCCATTCCACAATCGCTATAAAACACCAACCACATTGGGTGTGGATAGAATGGCGCTAGTAGCGGCCTCGGTGAAACACTTTCCTAACAATAACACCCTGATAATTGACGCAGGCAGTTGTATCACTTATGATTTTATTGACCATAAAAACGACTATCTAGGAGGTGCAATCTCTCCAGGAGTCCGCTTGCGATATAAGAGTTTGCATAATTTGACGGCCAATCTACCGTTATTATATACGGAGATGCCAAAAAGCAGTATTGGAGACACCACAGAAAGTGCAATTCACTCAGGTGTGGTCAATGGAATAATCAAAGAAATTGATGGCGTCATCGATGAGTATCAAGAAAGATTTTCAGATTTAACAGTTATTTTAACAGGAGGTGATGCCAATTTCTTGTCAAAGCAATTAAAAAATAGCATATTTGCCAACTCGAATTTTCTTTTGGAAGGATTGAACTTTATTTTAGAATATAATACACACTAATGATAAAAAAACTTGTAATAGTTTTCATAATAACTTGCGCAATTCATGTGCAAGCCCAAAACGGCGGCTCACCATCACCTTATTCATATTACGGCATTGGAAGTTTGAAATTTAAGGGAACTGTAGAAAACAGAAGTATGGGAGGTTTAAGTATCTTTATGGACAGCATCCACCTCAATCTTCGTAATCCTGCGGGATACGCCGGTAATAAGCTTAAAGTCTATAATAATGAGAACAGACCCATGAAGTTTACAGTGGGTGGCGGATCAAACAACTTAACCCTTAAGACGGATACAGATACTCAAAAAACTGGGTCTACTACTTTTGATTATATGGCACTTTCAGTGCCTATGGGCAAATTTGGCTTAGGGTTTGGCTTGATGCCTTACACTTCTGTAGGTTACAAATTGGAATCCTTTACCACAACTAATGATTTGGATAAGCGTTACAAGGGTGAGGGCGGATTGAATAAAGCTTTTGTGGGACTGGGATATCAAATTACGCCAAAACTCAGTATTGGTTTTGATGCGAGCTATAATTTTGGAAACATCCAAAATAGTGCACTCCAATTTAGATACCAAGATGGAGATTTAGCGCAATACCAGACCATGGAGAATAACCGCTCAGATTTAAGCGGTGTCAATTTCAATTTTGGAATGAGCTATAAAACTATGGTTACTGATAAATTGCAACTTTCAACTGGTTTGACCTACATGCCAAAAAGCAAAATTACTTCAGAGAATATGCGTGCGTTTTCTACGGTTATTGCCGATCCGAGAACAGAACAAGTGTTGACAGTCAGCGGTGTTGAAGCTGATTTAGAAGCTCAAGGCCTAAAAAAGACAGATTTGACATTGCCTTCCACCTTATCCTTTGGTGCGGGTATTGGAAGACCACAAAAATGGTTTGCTGGTGCTGAATATACATTTCAAAAGACCAGCGAATTTGATAATCCTATTGTCTCCGTTGAAAATTCGGTGTTTGTAGATGCGTCTACAATTGCTCTTGGTGGATTTTATATCCCAAATTATAAGTCCTTCTCAAGATACTGGGAACGCATTGTTTATAGGGCTGGTATGCGATTTGAAAATACAGGATTGGAAATAAATAATCAAACCATTAATGAGTTTGGCATATCTTTTGGAGTTGGGTTGCCAGTTGGAGCCGATTTATTCTCTAATGCCAATATTGGTTTTGAAATTGGAAAGAGAGGAACGACGAAAGAAAATTTAATTCAAGAAAATTTTATGAATTTGCAGATTAGTCTATCTTTGAACGATAGATGGTTCCAAAAACGAAAATATAACTAACACGTATAAATTAAAAACTATGAAAACGAGAGTTACCTTAATCTTAGTCGCTTTGTTCATGAGTTTCAATGTGGGGTTTGCCCAACAGGACGAAGAATGCATGATCAACTTGACTTTAATGAGTGATTATGCTAAAAGTAAGAAGTTTGACGAAGCATATGAGCCATTCATGAAGTTGCGTAACAAATGTCCTAAATTTAATTATGCTATCTATTATTACGGCGATAGAATCTTAAAGGATAAAATTGATAGAGCGTCAGGAACCGAGAAAGTTGATCTTATCAATGATTTGATGAAAGTTTGGGATGAAGGGATTGCTAACTTTCCAAACAAGTATACTGCTGGTGATATTCAACAGGATAAAGCCATGTTGAAATATGACCATAGAGAAGCTTTAGGTTTAAGTAATAAACAAGTGTATGATAACTTTGATGGGCTTTATAAAAACTCTCCTGAAAGTTTCACCAATCCTAAAGGGTTGTACATTTATTTCTCTACCATTGTCGATATGTATGATGCTAAAGAAGTGGAAGTAATTGATGTCTTTAATAAATATGACGATGTCAGCGATAAAATTGGCCAAGAGATTGATAACTACACCCAGAAATTGAACCCGCTTGTTGAAAAAGAAGAAGCAGGAACAGAATTGGACAAAAAGGAGGCACAGTATAAAAAGCAATATGAGAGTTATTTAGAAGCTTATGATAAGATTTCTGGTAGTATCGATAGCAAATTGGGTATTTTGGCCAATTGTGAGGTATTGATTCCATTATATAAAAGAGATTTTGATAAGTTTAAAACGGATGCCGTTTGGTTAAAACGTGCGGTAAGTAGAATGTACAATAAAGAATGTACAGATGATCCGTTATATACCGATTTAGTGAAAGCCTATGATGCATCTTCGCCATCGGCTGATACAAAATTCTTTGTTTACAACTTATTGATGAAACAAGGGAAAGAGAAAGAAGCGAAACCATATTTGGATCAATCGTACGATCTTGAAAAAGATCCTTTGAAAAAATCAAGATTGGCCATGCGCTTTGGTAAGAGTTTGAAATCTCAAGGTAATTATGGTTCGGCTAGAAGTTATTTCCAAAAGTCAGTGGATTTAAATCCATCAAATGGTAGAGCGCATATTGAAATAGCCCAAATGTATGCGGCGAGTGCTAACAATTGTGGAGATACCACGTTTAATAAAAGAGCGGTTTTCTGGTTAGCAGCGAGCGAAGCGAGAAAAGCGGGTAGAGTAGATGCCAATTTAAAATCTTATGCAGAAGGTTTAGCTGCAAATTATGATGGTAAAGCACCTCAAAGAGCAGACATATTTACTGCAGGTAACGGCGGTGAAACCATAAGAATTGGGTGCTGGATTGGCTTAAGTGTTACCGTGCCAAAAATATAAATGACATTTAAATCTTCATATAGTTTATTCAACATAGTCATAGCGTTTGCTATGACTATGTTTTTTTCGTGCAAAAACAACTTTAAAGAAGTGCAGAAAATAGGGGTGTTACAAAATGAACCTATTGGTGTGGCCGAGGATATGAATCTCAAGTATACTGACTCTGGACGCTTAAAAGCGAATTTGTTAAGTCCGAAAATGCTGGATTTTTCCAATCGTGAATTTTCGTATAATGAATTTCCAAATGGGGTTACGTTATATATTTATGATGAGCGCAATAAAAAAAGCACGATCGTTGCTGACTATGCCATTGTTTTTAATGATACCGATTTGATTGATTTAAGAGGCAATGTTCTTATTACAACTGAAACAAAGGACAGTATTTTTGCAGAACAGCTCTTTTATGATCAAAAACGCGATTGGGTGTTTTCTAACAAGCCAGTAAAATATATTTCTCCTTCCAAAATGGTTACAGGAAATGCTTTTGATTCCAATCAGGATTTCAGTAGCTATGGGGTCAGTGAGGTAACGGGTGTACATTATTTTGATGATGACTCTGCTTTGTAACCTTAGATAGGAACGTTGGAAAGTCCTATTAAATCTCTCAAAATCCCGGGATTTGATTTGTTTTCCAATTTCTTTAGTTTATTTCAAAATGAACTAAAAGCTCATGTTCAGATAAATAATTGATTATCTTTGTCGCTAAATTAAAATGACCTATGAAAACGATTCAAAAAGTTATTCAATACGCCTATTTATTCATTGCTGTATTTTTTATCTACGAGTCATATAGATGGTGGAATGAAGATAATGGTAAGGCTATTATGCTTTTGGTATTCGCCCTTCTTGCTATTGGGATGTATTTTTTCAAAAAGCACTTTCGAAACAAAATGAACAACAACCAGTAATGTATGGACAGTAATGCGCTTATCATTATTTTGTCCCTTATTTTATCTGCTTTCTTTTCGGGTATGGAAATTGCCTATGTGTCTTGTAACAAAATTCACATAGAAATTGCTAAGAAGCAAAATGATTTTCTGGCCAAAACGCTAACGAAACTTACCGCAAAACCTTCTAAGTTTATTGCCACCATGCTTATTGGTAACAATATTGCCTTAGTGGTCTACGGTATTTTAATGGGCGATAAATTAGTGGTATGGTTTAAAGATCTGTTGCCAACAGATTATGTTTTTTTGAACTACCTGTTACATGATTTGAGTCTTTTAACGCAAACCATTATTTCTACCTTATTGATTTTGATTACTGCGGAGTTTCTGCCAAAGGTGTTTTTTCAAATCTATGCCAATTCACTCCTTAAAATATTCGCGGTGCCTGCCTATTTTTTTTACGGTCTGTTCTCTTGGGTTTCGGACGTCGTGATTTGGATTTCCAATCTGATTTTGAAGCACTTCTTTAAAACGGGTGGTGAAGATGCGCAATTAGTGATGACTAAAGTGGAATTGGGGAATTATATCAGCGAGCAAATGGAATCTGTTGAAGAACATGACGAGCTAGATAGTGAAATACAGATTTTTCAGAATGCCCTTGATTTTTCGGAGGTTAAGGCAAGAGAGGTTATGTTACCTCGAACTGAGATTATTGCCGTTGACATAAGTGATTCGATAAAAAACCTGAATGCGCTGTTCACTTCTTCTGGTTTGTCCAAAATTTTGGTTTATAAAGATACTGTAGATGATATTGTGGGGTATGTCCATTCCTTTGATCTATTTAAAAAACCAAAGGACATTAAATCTGTAGTTATGGGGGTTGAGTTTGTACCTGAAACCATGTTGGTCAAGGATGTGTTGAACATCCTGACCAAAAAAAGAAAAAGTATTTCTGTGGTTATTGATGAATACGGCGGAACTTCTGGGATCATAACCTTAGAGGATATTATTGAGGAATTATTTGGTGAGATTGAAGATGAGCACGATACTATGGAATTGATTGAAGAGAAACTTGATGATGACAACTATAAGTTTTCAGCGCGCTTGGAAGTGGACTATATTAATGAGGTCTATAAGTTAAACCTTCCGGAGGGTGAAAATTACGAAACTCTGGGAGGTTTGATCGTGGATGAAACTGAAGAAATTCCACAGGTGAATGATCTGATCCAAATTGAAAACTATCTTTTTACTATTTTGGAGGTCTCTACTACAAAAATCAATCTCGTATCGCTCAAAGTGCTTGATGAGGACTAATAGTCTGCAAGCACTCTCAGTTCACGTTTATCTTACACCAGTCATCCGTCTCTTCTTCATAAATCTCTGAATCATTGCTTTTCCATCTGTGTCCAGCACCAATAAATCTCAGGCCTACGACAAACAATTCACTATTAATTTAATAAAATAGAAATCTACTTTTATTATTAGATAGAAATTGGTATTTTCGCGCACTTATATTTTCTAACTTATACAATAAAATGGCAGTTTTAAATAAAATTAGACAACGTTCTATTTTCCTCATTGTAATTATTGCATTGGCCTTATTCGCTTTTGTACTTTCTGACTTATTCAGAAACAGTGCTGATTTGGGAAGCTCACAAGATACCATTGCCACCATTAATGGTAATGATATTGGTCGTGAAGGATTTATGAATCAAGTTGAAAACATGCAACGTCAAATGGGCCCTGGTGCCACGAGTACGCAAACTATGAACAGAGTTTGGGATCAAGAGGTGAGACGTGCGGTAATGGAAAACCAGTTTGATGGCTTAGGTCTTTCTGTAGAAAAGGAGCAAATGAGAAATCTTTTGAGAAATAACTTTGCTGAATTTCCTGAATTTACCAATGAAGCGGGCATTTTTGATGAAAATAGATTGAATGAATTTATCGCAAATTTAAAAGTAATTGCACCTGAAAGAGCACCACTTGGAAATTTCCAAATCAATTACGCGGAATGGGTCAATAATGAAGCGGCTATTGCGGTTGGTGCAAAAGAACAAACCTATTTTAATCTTGTTAAGGCGGGTGTTGGAGCAACGCTTTCTGAAGCTGAAGTAGAATATGCGATGGAAAGCGCGAATGTTGATGTGAAATTTGTAAATGTACCTTATGCTTCAATCTCAGATAGCTTGGTTAAGGTCTCTAAATCTGAAATTTCAGATTATATCAACAAACATAAAACCAAATTTGAAGCAGAGGCTTCAAGAGATATTCAATTTGTGCAATTTACAGAGGCTGCTTCATTAGCAGACGAGAAAGCTGTAAAAGAAAATGTTGCTGCTTTGTTAAATACTAAAGTGGAATACAATGAAGTGTCTAAATTGAATGATACCATTATTGGATTGAAGTCAACAAATGATATTGAAGGTTTTATCAACGCTAATTCTGACATAAAGTATACGGATAGTTATGTCGCCAAATCAGGATTGCCAGATGTGGCTCAAGACTCTATCTTTAAACTTAGTGTAGGACAGTATTATGGTCCATACAAACACAATAATATGTTTAAGATCACTAAAGTGGTTCAAGAAAGATATATGCCAGACTCTGTTAAGGCAAGACACTTGCTGATTCCTTTTGTGGGTTCTCGTGCAGCAGATGCAGAAACTACCCAAACAGAGGCGCAAGCAAAAGTTACTGCGGATAGTTTGATGGATGTGATTAAAAAGAACCGTTCAAAATTTGTGGACTTGCTGGATTTTTCAATCGATAAGGTCAGTAACGAAAAAGAAGGTGTTTTAGACTGGTACGCTTACAATTCTATGGTTCCTGAATTTAGAGATTATACTTTTGAAAATAATAAAGGTGACATTGGCGTGGTGAAAACTGATTTTGGTTTTCACGTGATCGAAATCTTAGATCAAAAAGACAAAACACGTATGCTTAAAGTGGCGACGTTAGCTCAAAAAATCGAGCCTTCTGAAACTACAATTGATGATGTCTTCAATAGAACCTCAAGATTTGAAATTGCACTTCAAGACAAAGATTTTCAAGATGTCGCAAAAGAAAATGATGTGGTTGTTAGACCAGTTAATAATATCAAAGAACTTGATGAAAACATCCCAGGATTGGGAAGTCAGAGAGCTATTGTCCGTTGGGCTTTTGACAAAGGCACAAAGGTTGGAGATTACAAGCGTTTCTCAATTCCTGGTATAGGTTATGCTGTTGTTCAAGTATCAAGTGTTAACAAAAAAGGATTAATGACTCCAGAAGCTGCATCAGCTTCAGTTATTCCTGAAATTAGAAAAGAGAAGAAAGCAAAAATGATCCGTGAGAAAATCTCTGCATCAACAGTGGATGCCGTAGCACAAAGTCAAAATGTTTCAGTATCTACCGCAAGTGCTGTCAATATGAAGAACCCAACACTTTCAGGTGCTGGATTGGAGCCTAAAGTAGTAGGAACAGCTTTCGGATTAAAAGAAGGTGAAACCTCAAAATTGATCGATGGTAATAAAGGCGTGTTTATGGTTGAAGTGACCAAAAAGACAGCTGCTCCAAAATTGGATAACTATCAGGCGATTGCCAATAGATTGAATTCATCTCAAATGAATACTGCTCAAATGAAAGCTTACGAAGCCCTAAAAGATGCTGCAGATATTGTGGATAATAGAGCTACATTTTACTAGGAGTTTTTTATATACATTTAAAAAAAGAGGTCTTAAATTTTAAGGTCTCTTTTTTTGTGTGATCACACCTAGTCTCAATATGCCGAAAATGATAGCATTAAATTTTAACTAAAGTCTGTCGTCATAAACTTTGCCTTTTTTATTCCATATACATTGGCATTCTTTTTTTAAAGGATTAACGCTTCTTAATTATGCACGCGCTTTTGGTCTTTATTCCAGCAGCGAAGCAGTCTTAGTTCTCGATTCCCATCTAAAGCAAAACCATTTCCCCATAGCTGATGATTGTGTCGAATCCTTTTCTTTTAAAATAAGCCTCTGGATTCTCATCGGATGCCGCCAAAACAAAATCACCTCCCCAAGCCCCAAGACTTTTAACGCTGCCCTTAAAGTCCTTAAATAGCATTTCCTTTACAGGTTGTTGTTTGATGATGCTAGAGATAATAGTTTCGTGGCTTTGCATTAAAAACTGAAACGTTTCCAGAGTTGTACAGCTGATCATGTCATTGGTAATGGCATTGATTTCAGAAAGGGCCAGATTCATATTGCTTTTATTTTTTCTGTAGGCTGCAATCCCATCTCTACTGTTCTGTTTTTTATTAAGAAAAACAAAGTACAAGTCCTCTTTAAACTCCGGGTTGAAATCTGTTTCAATGATGGTCCGCTTGTTATTTTCAAGCTGATAAACAATGGGAGCATTATGTTTCGCGCAGGCAATATCATAGCCGCTACCTCCAAAAGTATTTGCTAGCAATACATAAGGATCAATATTTGCCCATTG
The DNA here is from genome assembly GCF_000423005.1 of Gelidibacter mesophilus DSM 14095. Lineage (GTDB taxonomy): Bacteria > Bacteroidota > Bacteroidia > Flavobacteriales > Flavobacteriaceae > Gelidibacter > Gelidibacter mesophilus. The sequence goes on along the minus strand of NZ_AUHD01000019.1, from coordinate 15,968 downwards.
CGCCATATTATTGATCAACGTTGAAGAAGTGCCCAGGCCCCAATTTCTAGGAAAATCGAGTTGCGTTGAGACTTTTATCCCAGTCTCTCCATTTAAGAATGTGGGATGTTGCTTTTTTGCTGCATTGAGAATTTCCATAAGCCGGTCAATTAGAGGATCGTTTTTTGCAGATGCACCTATAAATCCATCTCTCAAGATAAGGTTGGCCTCTAACCATAAATTTCCCGCATTGTCGTAACTATTCCAATTTAAATTGCCGCCTTTATAGGGTTCAACCGTTAACGATTGACCGTATTTAGTAGGGATGGCTAGTGCATGTGCCCCATCTAAAACAAGATATTCTCCGGTAATCAGTAATTTTCCGTTGCTATAGAATTTTTGAGAGTTCAAAGTTTTAACCGTTGGTATTTAAGGTGTTGGCTCCATTAACAAAGTGAGCTTGTTTTTTTCTCGGACAATGTAAATCTTAATTTTCAGACGCCAACATTCTTAATTTGCTGAGGGCTTTTTCAACCGCGCTGTGCGTTACTGTGTTGTTTTTGAAATACGTTACCATTGTTTCTTTTTCGCTAGCTGTGGCATGGAGCTGATTCAGCATATTCATCAAGTGCATTTTCATATGACCTTCCTGAATTCCCGTGGTGGTTAAAGAACGTAAAGCAGCAAAGTTTTGCGCCAAACCAGCAGCGGCCACAATTTGCATGAGTTCTTTGGCACTAGGTTGGCCTAACATTTCTAGAGCAACTTTTACCAAAGGGTGTAAATTGGTCAATCCACCAACGGTACCCAGAGCCAACGGAATTTCCATCCAAAATTTAAAGATGCCATCTTCTATTTCGGCATGAGACAAGCTGCTATAGGTGCCATTTCTTGACGCATAAGCATGTGCCCCGGCTTCAATGGCCCTAAAATCATTTCCCGTGGCAAGCACAACGGCATCAATACCGTTCATGATACCTTTATTGTGGGTCACAGCCCTATAAGGTTCTATCTCGGCAATTTTAACCGCACGCACAAATTTATGTGCGAACTCGTCAGAAGATTTAGAGGGATTATCGCTTAAATCCTCAACCGGACAAGAAACTTCAACTCTAACCAAGCAATCTGGGACAAAATTGGACAAAATACTCATCACAATTTGGATGTAGCTTTCTGATTCCGAAAATTCATCAAAGTGAAGCGCTTCCGATTTAAAGGTTTTCGCGAATTGCTCCAAGCACGAATTGATGAAATTGGCGCCCATGGCATCCAAGGTTTCAAAAGTAGCATGCAACTGGTAATAATTCTCCAGATCGGAGGTTTTGTCCTTTAGCTCTATTTCCAAAGTGCCGCCGCCACGTTTTTCCATGCTTTTGGTGATGTTTTTGGTGTCTTCAATAAGTTTTGGTTTAACGAATTTGAAAAAGGCATTCAATTTGTCAACATCTCCGCTGTATATAAAATGTACTTGACCAATTTTTGTGGTCGAAATGACTTCAGTTTTAAATCCGCCACGATCCAGCCAAAATTTAGCCGCCTTACTCGCTGCAGCAACCACTGAGCTTTCTTCAATGGCCATCGGTATGGTATATAGTCTGCCGTTAATTAGGAAATTGGGCGCTACGCCAAATGGCAGGTAATAATTGGAAATCGTGTTTTCAATAAACTCATCATGTAACTGCTGTAGTTTCTGATCATCGTTCCAATATTGTTTTATGGCTTGCTTTGCAGCATTTGCATCGCTGAAATAGGTAGCGGCAATCCATTCTATTTTATCTGATTTTGAGAGTTTGGAGAAACCTTTAATGGGTTTGATCATGAGCTATTGTTTAGAAAAACAAAGATACTATACTTCACTTTAATAAATAGTCACAATTGCTGGCTTTACGTTTTTAACTATTAAAGGTTAGTGTTTTTGCATTATTTTTAGTAAACTTGACAGCATTTTGAAAAAACTAAAAATCCCTAATGAAGTATTTGAAAAGTTCCTTGTTTATCTGTTTTTTGGTAACCGCTTTAGGCTCAGCTCAAACTAAGGAAATTACGCTAGATGCCATCTGGAATGGCACCTTTAGAACCCAAGGAATGCAGTCTTTACATTCCATGAATAATGGCAAACAGTATTCTGTACTGAACTATGAAAAGGGTTCGACAGCCATTGATGTTTACGATTATAAAACCTTGTCAAAAGTTGAAACTTTGGTGAGTTCTTCTGATTTGGATGACCTCAAGGGGTTTTCGGACTATACTTTTAGCAAGGATGAAAGTAAAATCATTTTGGCTACTGAAGTGGAATCTATTTTTCGTCGTTCAACGTTAGGTGTCTTTTATGTTTATGACACCAAATCCAAGGCGTTGATTAAAATTGCTGATGAAAAAATACAAGAGCCAACCTTATCTCCAAACGGAAGAAAGGTAGCCTATGGGTTCAGTAATAACCTTTTTATTAAGGATTTTGATACAAATCAAACAACGCAAATAACTTTTGATGGTAAAAAGAATGAAATCATCAACGGTATTACGGACTGGGTTTATGAGGAGGAATTTGCATTTGTTCGTGCTTTCGAATGGAATGCTGATGGCACTTATTTAGCGTTTATAAAGTTTGATGAAACAAATGTTCCTGAATTTTCAATGGATATTTACGGTGAGGACTTATATCCACACCAATCCGTTTTTAAATATCCTAAAGCGGGTGAGGCCAATGCAATTGTATCACTTCACATATATGATATAACATCGAAAAAAATCAATGATGTAAAGGTTTCAAAACCCTATTCTGATTTCTATATCCCACGTATCGAATGGACCAATGACGCCAACGTGCTCAGCGCCCAATATACGAACAGACATCAAAATGAACTCGATTTATGGATGATTAAGGCCAAATCAATGAGTTCTGATCTTATCCTTGCCGAAAAAGATAAGGCTTATATTGACGTAACCGATAACTTGACGTTTCTAAAGGATAATAGCTTTATTTGGACTTCAGAAATGGATGGCTACAATCATATTTATCACTATTCGAATTACGGAAAATTGATCAATCAGGTCACTAAAGGCCCTTGGGAGGTCACAAATTATTACGGGTTTGACGAGAAAAACAATATTGTATTCTATCAATCTGTTGAAAACGGATCTATTAATAGAGATGTTTATTCCATCAACATCAACGGAAAGAATAAATCGCGACTCACTCAGAAGGAAGGCACTAATTCAGCCGATTTTAGCACTGATTTTACCTATTTCATCAATACCTTCTCTAACGCTACAACACCTCCAGAATATACCTTACATACTGCAAAGGACGGAAAGCTGGTTAAGGGGATTAAGGATAATAAAGCCTCAGCTCAGAATTTAAAAGCTTATCATCTTCCAACCAAGGAATTCAGTACCATTTCGGTCAATGGAAATGATTTGAACATGTGGACCATCAAACCAAACAACTTCGATCCTCAAAAGCAATACCCTGTTTTGATGTACCAATATTCTGGTCCAGGATCGCAGTCTGTGGCCAACACCTGGAATTCAGCTAATGATTATTGGTATTATCATCTTGCCGCCCAAGGAACTATTGTGGTGTGTATTGATGGGAGAGGTACGGGGTACAAGGGTGCTGAATTCAAAAAGGTAACCCAAAAGGAACTGGGCAAGTATGAAGTAGAAGATCAAATTCAAGCCGCACGGCAATTGGGGCAAATGGATTTTGTAGATGCGTCCCGTATCGGGATTTGGGGTTGGAGTTATGGCGGATTTATGAGCAGTAATGCCTTGTTTAAAGGTAATGAGGTCTTTAAAATGGCCATTGCTGTGGCGCCGGTAACCAGTTGGCGGTTTTATGACAGCATTTATACAGAGCGTTATATGACCACGCCACAGGAAAATCCGTCAGGTTATGATGAGAATTCTCCCATCCAACATGTAGATAAATTAAAAGGCAATTTCTTGCTGATCCATGGGTCTGCCGATGATAATGTGCATGTTCAGAATACGATGCGCATGGTAGAAGCCTTAATTCAAGCCAATAAACAGTTTGAATGGATGATCTACCCAGATGACAATCACGGTATTTATGGAGGCAATACGAGGCTTCATTTGTACACCAAAATGACTAACTATATTAAAGAAAATTTATAATAAAAGAATTTATGAACCAAGAGAAAGATACAGCGTTAATCAGTCATCTCCATAAACAAGGCATTGACGACAGTATGGTTATGGGGCATCCGGCAGGATTGTTCATCCTTTTCTTTACTGAAATGTGGGAGCGTTTTAGCTATTACGGAATGCGTGCTCTGTTAACAGTGTTTTTAATTACTGAAATAAGTAAAGAAGGTTGGGGATGGACTAGTGGAGAAGCGCTGCAGTTGTATTCTTGGTATACTGGATTGGTGTATTTGACACCCCTCATTGGTGGTATTATTGCTGATAAAATTACGGGGTTTAGAAAGGCTATTTTATTGGGCGCCTTAATCATGACTTTGGGGCATGCTTCCATGGCTTTTGAAATGATCAACCCTATGTTTTTTTATATTGGACTCGCCTTTATGATTTTAGGAAACGGGTTGTTTAAACCGAACATTTCATCTATGGTTGGGCAATTGTATCCTGATAACAGTACTAAAAAGGATGCCGGATACACTATCTTCTATATGGGAATTAATGCAGGGGCATTTTTAGGAATGCTGTTGTGCGGGTATATTGGAGAGAAAGTAGGATGGCATTACGGTTTTGGATTGGCAGGTGTGTTTATGTTATTCGGGATGTTGCAATTTTATTTTGGACAGAAAATTTTCGGTCTTATAGGAAAGGAACCGATAAAAAAAGATGTGTATACGGTTGAGAAAATTGAAGATGAAATTGTCGAGGAAGAAACAGCTGCTCATATTGTAAGAGATCGATTAGTTGTGGTAGGGGTGTTGATGGTAGCGAGTATATTTTTCTTTTTTGCTTTTGAACAAGCGGGAGGGTCTATGACTGTTTTTGCAAAAAATTATACACAGCGAATATTGGATGGTAATGCCGGAACCATATTTAAATGGGTGGATGCGATTTTGACAATTTTTCCAATTTTAATCGTTTCTTATGTGCTTTTCGGTCTTGGAAAGAGAATTTTTAAGAAGTATCCTCTAACCATCATATTTACCGCAATTTCATTTGCGATTATCTGGGTTTTGGGAATTTGGAAGATCAATAGAGAATTTGGTCTAGAGGAAACCGAGGTGACCGTTTCTTGGTTTCAAATTTTAAACTCCTTTTTTATCATTACACTAGCCTCTTCCTTCAGTAAAATTTGGGAAAAGGTCTGGAACCCTTCCGGTCCTGTCAAATTTGCAATGGGCTTGGCCTTAGTAGGTGTAGGATTTGTAGTGTTGTCTATTGGAGCAAATAGTATTCCGCAGGGCGCAGAAACAGCAGCAGTAAGTATGATCTGGTTGATATTGGCCTATTTCTTCCATACCATGGGAGAATTGTGCTTGTCACCTGTAGGCTTGTCCTATGTCTCTAAATTATCTCCAAAGCGCTTGGCGGGTCTTTTATTTGGACTTTGGTTTACGGCATCGGCGATTGCCAACTTTATTGCGGGGCAAACGGGATCATATATTGATAAAATATCAGAGACCTATTCAATGTCTACATTTTTCTTAATTATTGCAGCTATACCAATTTTTGCGGCGGTTGTATTGTTAATCTTGAATCCGAAGTTAAAGAAAATGATGCACGGCATTCATTAATTTTAATATGTTGAATCATTAAAAAAGCTTTTAGCGCTGACTGATTTGACAGAATTTTTTTTTGAAAATGGAAATCGTGTAAGCGTTGAAGTTAAAGACGTTAACTCCTATAAGTATTAAATAAACTAACTAAATCTAGATATATGTCGAGTACTGCAGCAATTCAACCGAGTCAAAGAGAACTTTGGGGTCATCCTATCGGGCTTTACATCCTATTCTTCACAGAAATGTGGGAGCGTTTCTCTTACTACGGTATGAGAGCCTTATTAACACTTTATTTGGTTCAAAAAACGACTGCTGATAATCCGGGACTTGGTTGGTTAGACTCACAATCTATTATGCTTTATGGCTGGTATACCATGTTGGTTTATGTCATGTCCATTCCTGGAGGAATGATTGCTGATAAACTGCTGGGTCAGAAAAAAGCAGTTTTATATGGTGCCTTGATATTGGTGGCAGGTCATGGGATTTTGGCTTTTGACCAAATGTGGGCCTTCTATACCGGTTTGGCTCTTATAATCTTGGGCGTTGGTTTACTTAAGCCCAATATTTCTACTATGGTAGGCGGACTTTATAGAGAAGGCGATATTAGACGCGATAAAGGATTTAGCATCTTTTACATTGGGATTAATTTAGGATCCTTGCTTGCAACCTTTATCGTAGGTTATGTTGGAGAGGAAATTGGGTGGCATTATGGTTTTGGCCTTGCAGGTATTGCCATGCTTTTTGGTTTGGCGGTGTATTTATATGGTCAGAGGTTTTTGGTGCATGTAGGTAACAAACCGACAGTTGCCGAAATGAAGGAGGATGTGTCATTGGTGCAATTGTTCTCCAATCTATTCCAATCGCCATTACAACTAGGCATTGTAGTATTGATCTGTGCTTATGCTGTTTATGCAGGGTTTACCTATGATGGTATAGATAATTGGGGGTACACCGCTCTTTATATTTTCATTGCCTTAGTAGCTGGAGTGATGATGATGATTTATAAAAACTTGAACACTCAAATACTGAAAGATCGATTTTTGGTGCTGTTACTCTCCTTTCTTATCGTTATTGTGTTTTGGGGTGCTTTTGAACAGGCTGGAGGTTTAATGAGTATTTACACCAAACAAAACACCGACAGAATGTTGTTTGGATGGGAAATTCCTGCCACTTGGTTCCAAGGCTTAAATGCGGCGTTTATTATTATTTTTGCCACACTTGTTGCAGCCTATTGGGCAAAACGAAAACTAAAGGGTAAGGAAGCGTCATCTCTATTCAAAATGGCCATTGGAACGATGATCATGGGGTTAGGTTTTGTATTTATGATCTTTGCGGCCAAAGAATATAACACCAATGGAAGTTCAGCCATGTACTGGTTGGTATTTGCCTATCTATTTCATACGATTGGTGAGCTGTGTTCTTCACCAGTAGCCTTATCGTTTATTACCAAATTGGCACCAGTTAAATACGCCTCATTAATGATGGGTGTTTATTTTGCGGCCACGGGCTTGGGAAATAAAGTAGCGGGTATTTTGGGCGAAAATGCTTCAGAATATGGTGAATATGCGGTCTTTTCTGGAATTACAATTTTCACGGTTCTTGTTGGAATCTTAGTGCTTGCCATGTTAAAACCTTTAAAACGATTAACGCATGGAGCTGAGGATAATGAAAGAGAAATAAAAGAGCAGGAGAAGTTTGAATTGGGAGATCAAGAACTAAACAACTAACAACAGGTTATGAATACTGATATTGAAAATCTTTTTAAAGACACCGTACTTGGGCATCCAGTAGGATTATTTATTCTTTTTTTCACGGAGATGTGGGAACGTTTTTCCTTTTACGGCATGCGTATCCTCCTCATTTTGTTTTTAACCGCACCCATGATGAGTGACAACCCTGGGTGGGATTGGCCTCGTGAACATGCCTTGGCATTAATTGGTACCTACGCTTCACTGTTATATTTAACGCCTATTATTGGTGGATGGATAGCTGATAAATGGACAGGCTATCGCATAGCTGTGGTGATTGGTTGTGTTATTATGACGCTTGGACACGCTGCTATGGCCCTCGAAACGACATTTTCGTTTTACTTAGGTTTGGCTTTATTAGTGCTTGGAACTGGATTTTTTAAGCCAAATATTACATCAATCATTTCTGAGATGTATAAAAGTAGGGAGTCTAAAAAAGATGGGGCATACACTATTTTCTACATGGGTGTGAATGCAGGAGCCTTTTTTGGGATGATGCTTTGTGGGTATTTAGCTGAAAATTACGGGTGGGCATACGGTTTTGGACTTGCCGGAATTTTTATGCTTTTAGGGATGCTACAGTTTTTATTGGCACATAAAATCTTCGGAAAAGTAGGAGCCGCGCCATCTAAGAAAATTGATGTCGTTTTACATGAAGGTGAAGACACTTCTGATCCAAATGTTGTTAAGGAAGAAATTGAAGCGGCTATTAAGTTGAATCCTTTTACAACATTTGATAAGATTCTTATAGCACTTTCATCTATTGGTGGACTTCTTTATTTGTTTAATGATCCTTTAGAAAAAATTGGTGAAAAAAGTTTAACGCCTTTTACCGTTTCTTTACCGTTTGAATGGGGAGAAATGAGCGGATCAAACGTTATTGTTATTGGAGCATTAGTGCTCTTCTTAGTTTTGCTGATAATGCGTATCTCCCGCTATATTCCTATTGTTAGAGATCGTCTTGTTGCCGTTTCCATTTTTGCGTTGTTCACCGTTTTCTTTTTTGCTTTCTTTGAACAATCCCTTGGCTCAATGACCTTGTTTGCCAGTGATTATACCAACAGAGATTTGGTAGGCAGTACCGCCACAATATTTAAAATTGTTGATGGATTATTAACAACCATCCCTTTGATCATTATTACATATGTGATCGTTTTGATTTTTAAAAAGACATTTACCAAAATTGGTGCTTCAAATATTATGTTGGCCATCGCTTTTCTTGGCTTATGGATTCTCGTAGTGTATCGTATTTATGACAAATCCTTCTCTGAAGAACTGAAAGTTGATGCTACTTGGTTCGGTATTTTGAACTCCTTCTTTATAATCACTCTGGCGCCGATTTTCTCTAAATGGTGGGAAAGCAAATACAATCCGAGTGCCGCTATAAAATATGCCATTGGATTGGTCTTGTTGGGGGTAGGATTTGCAGTGTTATCTTATGGGGCTTCAGATATCCCTTCAGGAGCTCAAACGGCCTCTGTAAGCATGATATTCTTGATTTTGGCCTACTTGTTCCACACCATGGGAGAGCTTTGTTTATCACCATTAGGATTATCCTATTTAAGTAAATTGGTGCCTGCACGGATGATTGGTTTTATGTTTGGAGTGTGGTACTTGGCAATTGCTGTCGGACAGAAGTTGGCGAATACAATGGGAGGAATGATCGATAAAATTTCAGAAGAATACTCTTTGGGTACCTTCTTCTTGATTTTTGCTGTGGTGCCTATTGCTGTTGGCCTTGTCTCCATGATTTTAAATCCTGTTCTGAAAAAATTGATGCACGGCGTCAGATAATTTAGAAATTTGTTAAAGAAACGTCAAAAGCCGCACTTTTGGAGCGTTTTTTGTAGTTTCAACTTAGATTTGCAAAAAAAAATATCACATGAAAAAATTAGGATTGGTAATGGTATTGGTGGCTTCAATGTCTTTCAATACTATCGCACAAGAAATAAACTGGGTCAGTTTTGAAGAAGCCTTGAAACTTCAGAAAAAAAATCCAAAAAAAATTATGATGGACGTTTATACCAACTGGTGTGGTCCATGTAAGATGTTAGATAAAAACACTTTCCAGAATCCGGATGTTGCCAAATATGTAAACGATAATTATTACGCTGTAAAGTTTGATGCTGAAGGCAACGAGAAAATCAACTATAAAGGCAATACCTATGCTAACAAAGGCTATAAAGCTGAAATGGCTAGTCGTAGAAATAGTGTCCATGATTTAACCCATGCCCTTCAAGTAAATGCCTATCCTACAATTGTCTTTTTTGATGAGAACGCTGATGTCATTACCCCAGTTAGAGGCTATCAAAATCCGCAACAATTGGAGTTATATCTTAAGATGTTCCTAAAGGACAAACACAAGGAAATGAAAACTCAAGAGGATTTTAATGCATTTTATTCCGCATTTAAACCAGCATTTAAGGGGTAGGTCCTTAGAATAAGCAGACTTTATAATAGGTTATATTTTCAGCGTCCTCTTAAAAATATATAAAATCCCTTTTACTGTTCAGTAGAAAGGATTTTTTGATTTATGTATTTGCGCTTCGTTGGGCTCAGTTATATAAGGGGGAAATAGAACTAAGCCTACATTCAGTCATTCTTTAACACAAAAGCGCCCTCCTTACTTGTTAAATGGAATGGGACATCTTTTTTTATACAAGTAGCTTCCCAACGTTGTATATAACTTTTGAAATTACTGCCATCTGCAATAATTAATTCCGGCCTCACGGAATCCAACATACGAGATAGGTTGATTTTTGGCGAATTTCTTAAAATTACATACTCAGGATGTAACTCTGGTACTCTATAGATTCCTAAACTGTCAATCACCAAAAATTTCTTATCGTGAAATAGGTAGAGGTTTTGCAAAGTGTCTTCCTGTACTGAACTAACTGAATTCCCGACTTTGTAATTTCTGAGGATATGATCTTTGATAACACTCATGCTGTCAAGATTATGCGAAACAGTTAAAGACGTGTTCGTTTTTAGTCCAATCACGCTAAATCTACTCTTGTGAAAGACAATCAACTCATCTGTTTGATTCTTCTGCTTTTCGAAAATCAAAACCATCTGAAGTATTAAAATAGATACCATCGTCGCAGTGAGTCTTCTGAAATTTGGTTTTTTATATAGCGAAAACAAGCTTATGATCATTAGATAGGAAGTCAGTACTTGTAGGATGCTAAAGGAGATATCATGGAAGATAAACTTCTCTTGAAGAGCAACCCAACGTACAAAACTATTCATCATGCTGATCATGCTGCCGTACAAGTCTGCTATCCAATAAGGGAGAATATTCAATACTGCCATCAGTATCACGAGAATGCCCATGCCTAGAATAAGTCCTAAAACAGGAATAATGACCAGGTTTGAAACAAAGAACAACCCTGGGAATTGATGGAAGTAAAACAAACTAATGGGCATAACGCCAATTTGAGCGGCCATAGTAATGGTGAAAATTTCCCATAATTTCTTAACCGGTTTGAATTTTGGTTGCCATAATTTTACTAAATGCGGTTGCATACTCACAATTGCAAACACCGCTGAATAGCTCATCTGAAACCCAACATCAAATAGAAATAAGGGTTTGAACAGCAAGAGGAAAAACATGGAGATAGCCAAAGTGTTATAGATGTTGGAAGGCCGCTTCAAATTGATGCCAATAGCTACAATGCTGAACATTGTGACTGCTCTGGTCACTGATGCCGACAATCCGGCTACAACTGCAAAACTCCATAGAAAGATCACAATTAGCACCGTTTTTAGGATTCTGCCATGTCTAAAATATTCTAAAGGTTTAAACAGTGAACTCAGCAGATATAAAATTATACCAACATGAAGTCCGGAAACTGCGAGAATATGAATGGCTCCTGCTTTGGAATAGCTGTCCAATATATCATTACTAATATCTTGACGCTGTCCCAATAACAACGCATTAATTAGCGCTAATTCATCTGGTCTAAAATTGTAGCGCTTTAATTCTTTGTTGATTCGGGTTCTAAGTTGGGCAGCGTACCCCAAAAGTGTATGAACTTCAGATGAAACTTTTAGAAGTTTTGAGTGATCTACAAATAGTTGGTGATAAACATATTGGTTTTCTAGATATGCTTTATAATCAAATTGATAGGGATTCAGCTTAGAGTTTAAATCACGTAGAGGCCCTGCCGCAACAAGAATGTCATCCACTTTATGAGCAGCAAAAACACTATCCTTCTTAACATTTAAAAGAATCTTGCCTCTATGAACTTGATTGTTTATTTTGAGAATTTCAACACGATATTTTTCGTAATTAGTCCCAGGTTTGAGCACTTCCCTAATCTGGAAGGTTACCGTTTTTATGGAGTCTAATTTGAGGTCCTTCCGTTGGGCGTAATGATGCTTGAAATCTTTTTGATCATGCCATTGATACGTTAAGCTGCCAATAGCGATAAATGTAAAAAAAGTCAGAATACTAAAGCCTAAAGACTTGACCAGACGCTTGTTTTCAATTTTGAGAACGGCCCAAAGACTAAGAATAAAGCTGAATGTTATGAGTAAGGTATGGCCTTTGGGAAAGTTAGTATAATGCGCAAAAAGAATGCCTGCAATGAGGCATAAGGTAATTTTGATGAGCGCAAAATCGAGTAACTTCATAAATCTAAGTTACTAAAAATAAGGTCTATAAAACACGTCTTGCCTGTACGAAGGCAAAATACCAATATTTTTCTGCCATATTTGAAATCATTACGCCGCTACTGGTGCTAGCATGTATGAATTCTACAAACCCATCTCTTGCGGTCGTGACAATTCCGACGTGGTTGACCTTTCTACTATTTTTTCTGGTGGCAAAAAATAATAGATCGCCTTTTGATACTTTTTTAAGGTCTACCCATTCACCTGTCACTGATAGATCGCCAGTAGTTCTTGGCAAAGGAATGTTTTCACTATCAAACGAAGTGACTATTAATCCAGAACAATCCATTCCTTTTTTAGTAGTACCACCATATTTATATCTCACCCCATCAAACTGCAGTGCGTAATCCACTACTTTATCGGCTTTTGGGTCAGAAGTCGAAGAAGAGGCTCTTGATCTTTTATCAATTTTGGTAGTCTTGGTTTTAGTATTGGAGCTTCTTTTGGAGGATTTACAGCTGCTAAATGCAATAAGTAAAAGAAGGAGTAGGGCAATCTTTTTCATTGGTTAAAAGGAAATTTTTTATAAAAATATCAATTTATTGTAACTTTCAGCAAAAAGCTAGCTGTTTAATTGGTGTTATATAACACGTCTTGCTTTGATGAAGGCAAAATGCCAATATTTTTCGGCCATGTTAGAAACTATAACGCCACTACTGGTACTAGCATGGATAAACTCCACAAAACCATCTCTTGCCGTCGTAACAATTCCTACATGGCTAATGGTCTTGCTGTTCCTGCGTGTCGCAAAGAATAAAAGATCGCCCTTGTCAACATCTTTTAGATCCACTGAATTCCCCGTAAGTGCTATCTCTCTAGAGGATCTAGGTAATGAAATGTTTTCACTGTTAAACGTGGTGACTACCAAACCCGAGCAATCCATGCCCTCTTTTGTAGTGCCACCGCGTTTGTATTTTACGCCATCAAATGCAAACGCATAATCAACAATGCGGGTAGCGCGTGATTCGACGGGTTTTGGAATTTCTACCAGCGAATGTAAATCTAAAGAGTTGAATTCAATAGTCTTGGCGGCAATGGTAAGGATAGGAGCCAAACTAAGATTTATTGGATGTGATTCAACTTTTGCGGTTGGAGAGGTGATGGTCGCACTGTTTTTTGCGGATTTGCAACTGCTAAAGCCAATCGCTACAAGAAGAAGTAAAGCACTGTTTTTCATAAGGCCAAATATAGATGTATTGCGATATTGTTGCAATAACTAAGTGTGCTTTAAACGCTGATTGGATTTTGAAAGTATAAAATTCAAGAAACAGTTACTGTGTTTTATGTTTTTTAACGTCTTCGTAAATCAATTTTGCTGTTTTTTCGCTGGCTCCTTTGCCACCTAATTTTTTTTCCAGTTCAAAATACTGCATAAATAATTCTTCCCTTTTTTCGGGTTGGAGAATTTTTTGCAATTCTGTTCTGAGTCGTCTGGAATTAAAATCATCCTGAATCAATTCGGTGACCACAGGTTGATCCATGATTAAATTGACGAGGGAGATATATTGGAGCTTGATCACGCGTTTTGCAATATGGTAAGACAACCAACTTCCTTTATAACAAACCACTTCTGGGACTTTAAACAGGGCAGTTTCTAAGGTTGCAGTGCCTGAGGTAACTAAGGCTGCAGTAGCCAAGCTCAAAAGATCGTAGGTCATATTATTTACAAACGACACATTTTCTTTTTTTATAAAATTGCTATAAAATTCATAATCCTGACTCGGTGCACCTGCGATGACAAATTGATAGTCTTCAAAATCCTTTACCACGCTCAGCATTACTTCGAGCATTTTTCGTATTTCTTGCTTTCTGCTCCCAGGAAGTAAGGCGATTATTGGTTTATCTGATAGTGCCCGTTTTGCTCTGAACTGGTATTCGCTTACTTGATTGCGGTCAGCAATGGCGTCGATTAGAGGATGGCCAACAAATTCAACGGGATAGTTATGTTTGTCTTCATAAAATGATTTTTCAAATGGAAGGATGACATACATTTTATCAACATCACGTTTTATGGCATGAATCCTGTTTTCTTTCCAGGCCCAAATTTGAGGCGAAATATAATAATGTGTTCTATAATGCTTTTCTTTGGCCCATTTGGCAATTCGTAAATTAAAACCAGGATAGTCGATAAAGATGATAACGTCAGGATCGTATTCTTCAATATCTAGTTTGCAAAAGCTGAGATTTTTGGTAATGGTTCTCAAATTCATGACCACTTCTAAAAAACCCATAAAAGCCAAATCGCGGTAATGTTTTACAAGCGTAGGACTGACCGCTTCCATTAAATCGCCTCCCCAAAACCTAAATTGAGCGTTGACATCTTGCTTTTGCAAGGCTTTCATAAGATTGGCACCATGGAGATCCCCAGAGGCTTCGCCAGCAATGATGTAATATTTCATTTTATATGAATCGGAGTTTAGTAATCGAAAACAGTTGGAACAGTATTTGTTTTTATCTGTAATTTAATAAAAATGTCACAATCGTTACTGCAATCGTTGCGAAAATAACGCCCCTGGCGCGATAATCGCGTTTTATTCTTATAAACAAGAAAAAAACCACAAGATTAAGTAAGGCACCCATGCTGATTAATTTGCTAAAGAACCCCTGTGCTAAGGACTGTTTAAATGCGGTACCAATATCTTCGCCATTTCCAAAAACAAGAATGGCAATGATAAAACCAAGCGTATTGGCAATCAGACCTACTATAAAACCGATGAATAATTCTTTTTTAATCATTTAAATTCCAAGTGTTTAAATTTTGAATACAATGGTGGGCGGTCAAATCAAACTGAACGGGCACTAAAGAAACATAACCATGCTCCAAAGCCCATTCATCAGTATCTTCACCTTCATCTAAATTTACAAATTTTCCAGCGAGCCAATAATAGTCGCGACCGTTTGGATTTTGACGTTTATCAAATTCTTCTTCCCAATTGGCTTTAGCTTGTCTGCATACTTTAATGCCTTTTATATCTTCTTTGGGCAAATTTGGGATATTCACATTTAAGACGACGCCTTTGGGAAGTCCGTTTTTCAGGACGTTTTCGGTAATTGTTTTTACAAAACCTTTACAGGCCTCAAAATTTGCACCCCAATTATAATCACATAATGAAAAGCCTATAGCGGGAATGCCTTCAATGCCAGCTTCCAAAGCAGCACTCATGGTGCCGGAGTAAATGACGTTTATGGAGGAGTTGGATCCATGATTGATACCAGAAACACAAATATCCGGGCGTCTGTCCAAAATTTGTTTTACGGCTAATTTAACGCAATCAGCGGGTGTGCCAGAACAGCTATATTCAATTTGTTTATTGTCGTCAATTTCAACGTTTTCCACATAAAGTGTCGAATTGACAGTAATCGCATGGCCCATACCGCTTTGTGGGCTGTCAGGTGCCACTACAACGACGTCGCCAATAGTATTCATGACTTCAATTAATGTGCGCAATCCCGGAGCGGTAATCCCATCGTCATTAGTCACTAATATCAGTGGTTTCTTATTCATTCTGAAAACTTATTTAGAGTGCTAAAATACATAAATTAGACGTCAGAGGTCAGTAGTTAGTTGCTTATTAATTCTGTCTGATATATTTTGTCTCTTTGCACCATTTTCACAATAAGATTGTTGAATATTGTGGCTTTGCTCTGTGAGCGGTTTATTCTAAAACAAAACTCATTAAAATACCTGTTTAGATTGTCAGGACTTACCCAGGAATAGGTTGTTCTTATCCAAGATTTGACCTGGTGTATCATTGTATGGAGCGCTTTAAAATTTAATCCCTTGTTACTTTCTATTTGTTTGATGTTGTAGGCTTTTGCAATGGGCCTGTAACCTCTCCATTTATCC
>NZ_AUHD01000018.1 GCF_000423005.1 Gelidibacter mesophilus DSM 14095 | reverse complement strand
ACAACACCGATCGCGACCACCTGAGCAGTACCCACAAATATTATGTGGACTGGAGCCCCGAGTTCTTTAAAAAGAAGGCAGCCGTCCACGGAGAAAACGTAGTGGCATGTATCGAGACCATCATCACCTCCGGAGATTACCCCGAGATCGGCTACAAACGCGCCATGGGACTTATCCAGCTGCACAAGGCCTATGGCTCACAGCGTTTGGACAGCGCATGCAAAAGAGCCATACAGGCAGATGCGGTAGCCTATCAGCGCATCAAGAATATCCTAAAGAACAACCTGGACCAGTCTTCCCTGTTCTACCAAGACCTGGAGGAAGACAGGCCGCATATCCCCGTACATGGGAACATCCGGGGAGCTTCGGCCTATCAATAAATGTTTAACCAATAAATCCTATAATTATGAACAACAATCAAACCGTTGAAAAACTAAGACAAATGCGTCTGAACGCCATGGCAGATCTGCACCTCCAGCAGATCAGGGAAAACCGCACCACGAACCTTACGGCCGATGAATACCTGGCATTGCTCACGGACCATCAGTGGGAAAACCATAAGGACCGAAAGATCCAAAGGCTCCTCAAGCAGGCAACCTTCCGGGGACACGCAGCCCTGGCGGATGTGGATTATGCCCAACAGCGCAATCTGGACAAAAATATGTTCCTGCGCCTGGGGTGCCTTGATTTTATAAAGCGAAAGGAGAACATCATCATGACAGGTGCTTCCGGAGTTGGAAAAAGTTACCTGGCCCAGGCCCTTGGGCACCAGGCGTGCATGATGGAATATCGTACCATCTATGCCAACACGGCCCGTTTGTTAAAAAGACTGAAACTCAGCAAGGCCGATGGAACCTATTTAAAGGAACTGGCAAAACTCTTAAAGGCAGATCTGCTCATCTTGG
Organism: Gelidibacter mesophilus DSM 14095; assembly: GCF_000423005.1. Taxonomy (GTDB): domain Bacteria; phylum Bacteroidota; class Bacteroidia; order Flavobacteriales; family Flavobacteriaceae; genus Gelidibacter; species Gelidibacter mesophilus. Next base: position 41,648 of record NZ_AUHD01000018.1, on the reverse strand, counting down.
ATGACTTTGGACTGCAGGGCTTTGACGGTCATGCAAGAGAATCTCTTATGGATATAATCGATGACCGCTACAACCGATCCTCGACCATCATCTTGTCTCAGATACCGGTATCCGCCTGGTATGATATCATTGGAGAGGGGACTATTGCCGATGCTATCCTCGATCGGATCGTAAACTCCTCCCACAGGATCGACCTCAAGGGTGAATCCTTAAGAAAACGAGCTTTGAAGAACGAATAACATTAATTTTTTATATAATTGCAGTATCTTTCAAAGTGGCACGGTTTGACCGAAACAGGTGGCACCATCACTCCGAAATAGCCAGGATTGATAATATTAATGTAGGTTTGGAGTGAGCTCAATAATTTGGACAATGGATATATCCATAATTATACTTATAGTTTATGCTGTAATTTTATATATAAAATGAGAGATTTTAATAACTTACTAAATAGTAGCATAAAAACCTTGCTAATTTTTTAGACTTTTATGAATTCTATTCAACACTAAAATATAATTATCATGTAATTTGATTTTCTAAGATATTATATAAACTATGATTTCTCTTTGGTAAATAGGTAAAATGCTAAAGGATTAGCTCTCACCTCACTCAAATACAACCAATAAGGAATAACAGCAAACGGTACAGAGTGCTTAAGCTAATCAATATTAGATAGGTCATTCCGTGTTAAAACATTTTACAGTATAAATGTACATGTTGCCTAACTCTGGCTTTTCTAAATTTGTCAAATTGCGAAATTCTATAGTTTCTGGAGAAAACAAATGTGGCTTTTCATTTTCTAGAAATGATTTTTTTAATTTATTTACGCAAAATTTATAAACTTCCTCTTCGGGATGAATAGAAATTATTCTAAAAGTAAATAGCCGATCTCCAATTTCATCTCTTTTATTATATATAAGAGTTTCAACCTTAAATCCTTATAATATTCTATAAATGCCATGATAAATTTTTTAATAATAACTATCTTTAAGTTTACTGCCGTTGCTGATAAACACTCTTCCCACCACCATAGTAATTGGAATAAATATGCTGGTACACATTAGCGGTTTTAAACCCTCCTTCTTCATCGGTATAAAACTCTTGAGGAAGATATAATAGATGGTCATAAATAGTGCTTTTTACCTGTGCTTTTACCTGCCTGCTTTCGCGCCAATTATCGATTTTAAGTTTTTCAGATTTTAAAGTTTCCAAGGTTTTTGAAGCCACTTTTTTGACCTCCTTTAATTCTTTAATTGATAAATCCTTCCCTTCTTTAAGTAAATCGAAAATAGCCAGGGTTTCTTGATCCTTTAACTCCTCTCGAACTGCACGTTGCTCTTCAAATGACAAGTCTTGAATAAAGTCATTCAAGTTGTCAAAACTTTTCTGAGTATCCTCGAGGCTTTTACCCTTATTATATATCTCAATAATCTCTTTGTATCGATCGTAAAACTCAATACGTAAAGGGTTTTCCTTTAACATCTGCTCTAAACGCTGCTCTATGGCTTCTTGTAAATTAAAAACCAATGTGTTTTTGCGAGGGGTTTTGGCAAATGCGGCACAAAGTTTATCAAAGTCCAACATTGATAAGTCTACATAAACTTCTTCGCGTCCTTCCTGTACTGCCGATTCCTGAATAGTGATACTATCACTAACAATGGCCTGTAAATCCATGATGATTTGCGTCACGTCAGCAGATCTCACATTTTGATTTAATGCACTATAAATAGCCTCAATGGCATTGTAATCAGACTCATATTTCTTCAAAATATCCATAGGAAATAAAGCCTTGTACTTTCGAAATACATTTTGAACCATCATTTCAAAAGTTGTACGTGTGGTTTCATTTAAGCAAATACAATCAATGGCTTCTTTTATTTTCGCTATTTTAGACATAGGTTTCGCATCTTTAAGTCCTTGAAGTAAAAAATTCAATTCTTTTAAATACGCTTTAACATCCCTAATACCTTGTTTCAATTCAATTTCTACGCCAGCTAAAGGCTCCACAGGTTTCCCGGTAGATTTACTATCCTTCTTTTTACCCTTTCCTCCTTCTCCATAAATGGAATAAGCCATTTCAAGTTGTCTGTGCACATTCCCATAATCAACAATCAGCCCGTTTTCCTTTTCATCATCATACACACGGTTTGCCCTCGCGATGGTTTGCATTAGCGTGTGTCCTTTTATGGGTTTATCTAAATAAACGGTAGATACACAAGGTGCGTCAAAACCAGTAATCCACATGGCACAAACAATAGCTAATCGGAAGGGATTATCTTCATCCTTAAATTCCTTCTCTAAATTACGCTCTACTATTTTGCGACGGTGCACTTCAATATCTAAATTCATTTTCCTGAATTTATCTACCTCGTTCTGCTCGCTACTTACCACCACACAAACTTCAGTTTCTTTAACCTTGTTGTATTTACGTCTTAGCTCCTGTTCTTCTTGCTGATCGGTGGTGTTTTCAATGCGTTCTTCAAGCCCTTTTAAATACTCTGGCCAATAACCCATAATCAGCTCATACATCCGTACAGCTGTCGGTTTATCCAAAGCCACATACATGGCCTTGCCTTGATACCCACGTTCATTAAAATGCCAAACCAAATCTTTGGCAATGGCATCTAAACGTGATTGCGCTGTCAAAATAGGGTAATCTCTATTAAACAGGTATTCTAATTTTTTCTTTTGATCGTCATCTAAATCTTCATTCTCGAACACGGCAGCCATTCTCTCGTCCAATTCAGGATTGGTAATGTCTAATTTCTCTCCTCTATTCAGATAACGCAAAGGCAATGTAGCCTCATCTTCAATAGCACGTTTAAAATCGTAAACCGATACATATTCACCAAAGATGTTTTTGGTCAGCTCCTCCTCTTCTTTGATTATTGGCGTTCCTGTAAATCCTAAATACGAGGCATTAGGCAAGCCGTGGAAACGCATGTTCCGCGCGTAAGTTCCGGACTGTGTTCTGTGAGCTTCATCACTAATGACAATGACATTCTTTCGTTCTGTAATTAAAGGATATTCGCTTTCTAATTTTGGATCTATGGAAAACTTATGAATTAAGGTAAAGACATAGCGATGGTTCTCAGATAACAACTCGCGTAAATGTTCACGACCAGTCATGCCATTTTTCTTTCCCGCAATCACATTTTTATCATTCACCACCCCTACACCTGAGAAGGTATCATACAACTGATTTTCTAATTCTGTTCTATCAACAGCAATTAGAAAAGTATAAGATCCGCCTAATTTCCTATGAATCTTTTCGCACAAAAACACCATTGAATAACTTTTCCCCGAACCCTGCGTATGCCAAAACACACCAAGCTTCCCTTCTAAGTCATCAATATGATTCACGTTTTCAATCACTTTGTTAACGCCAATGTATTGATGGTTTTTAGCCATCAATTTCACCACATCACCATGAGAGTCATCAAATAACAAGAAGTTTTCGAAAATATCCATGAGTCTATGCTTGTCACAAGTACCGCGAATCATGGTATCCAAACTTACTTCGCCTTCTTCATGTTCTTCAATACGTTTCCAATCTAAAAAATATTTATACGGACTTGTTATGGTACCAACTTTCGCATCCGTTCCATTACTTAGAATGATGATCGCATTATTATGAAACACCTGAGGAATGGTGTCCTTATAATCTTTTAAATTATCGTGATACGCATGACGTAAATCTTGATGATGTGCCTTCAATTCAAAAAACACTAACGGAATACCATTAACAAAACCAATAACATCTGGACGTCTTAAATACAGCTCGCCCAACACCTCCAGTTGCCTTACCGCCATAAAATAATTGTTTTGATAGTTGTTGAAGTCAAAAACCTTGAGTTTCGTTTTCATGAGCTCCCCTTCGTCATCCGTATAACTTACGGGTATGCCATTTTTAAGCAAATTACTCTTCTCCTTATTAATTCTACCTAATGTTTGATCCGCTATATTTTGAGTGATCAACTCTATAGCTTGCTCATAAGCCAATTCTGGAAGATCAGGATTTGATGCTTTAAGCGACTGCAATAAGTAGCGTGTTAAAACCACGTCACTTTTGGTTTCTCTACCTAACAAACCACTTTCGCCATAGGCCTCACTTCGCCATGCAGTAACCACAGTCCAACCCAATTCTTCCAAAACATCTTGGGTAGCCATTTCAATTAATCCGTCTTCGGAGTATTCGTAGCTCATAGTTTTATTATTTTACTAAAGGTAACTTTACACCAAGTTTATAAACATCATAATAATGTTTAATCTTTTTTCCTTTTAAATCTGCACTTAATAAATTGTCAAATCCATTTTGATCTGGATGGACTATCAAACAATCTATAACTTCACTTTGTTGTTTATTTAAATCTTCATAAACCTTTTTTAAACGAGCATAACCACTTACTTGTCTAATATCTTCATCATGCTTTCCATTGATATATTTAAGCTTGTATTTAGCATCTATAACCATTTGATAGTTTTCATTATTTAAAAGGTAATCTAACTCGTTACCATAATGTTTGAATTTAAACTTAACCTGATTATGAAATCTATCTTTTAATAATCCCAAAACATACAATTCAAATAACTTAGTCATGTCTATCCAAAACGGCGGAGACTGAATTTTATCTTTAACTGTATTTGAAATATTATAACCAAAACGTTTTAATATAAGCTTTGCTAAATATAAAGCTTGCTCGTACTCTTTGTAAAAGACATTGGTCTTGGTATGCTTAATTTCTGAAATCTCTATAATATCAGAAACTTGCGTAAACGCAGGATTTATGTAATTAAATGTGTTTTGTAATTCTTTATGATTAATAAGTTTTGTGTACGTTGGTAAATAGCGTTTTATAAATTGTAATGCCTTTTTTAATAGCCTATTTTCTTTATTATTTATTCCAAACTCGTCAAAACTACAATAAGTAAATAGGTTCTTATTTTTTACTATATTCTGCTTTATGGTTTTAGATACTTGTATCTTTCCTTTTACACGACCTTGTAAATTATGCTCTACTTTGTAATATGATTTTTTTAAACCTTTTCTAACAATTTGTTTTAAAAGACTTAAAAACTCCACTACCAAAAATGGCGTCAGCAAATCTTGCTTTTGACTGATTTCTATTGTTGGCTGATCCCATTTTACAACAAAAAGCTCTTTTATGTCTTTAGAAATATCAGGATGCTTTAAAGCCGAAAATAACATATTTACAAAATCGACTTCCTGCGAATCATCGTTGATTTTAGATACCACATGCAGTGCAGTTTTATTAACTTCCAACCAGTCTAAACCAATAAAATAGCCTAATTCTAAATGAAAGCAAGGATTGTCCTCAGTACGTTTTGTAATGGTATAGCAAGGCTCATTATAAACGTTTTGTTTATGAGATTTAGAAAAACAATTTTGATAAAACGGTTGTGTTAAATACTGTGCGTCTTCAACTTTAACCCAATTATTATAATGTTCGCTATATGTTAACAGCTTAACACTCAAACCCTGAAATTTCTTTTATTTTGTCTTCCGAGGTTTCTAATAACAACCCATCTTTTACATACTCATTAAGTATTGGTAAAATCTCATAGTCTAATTTTAATTTTAATTGCTCAGATTCACTTAGCTCATTTTTTTCATCTAATAAAAAATAGCTATGCCCAAGATGTACATCTTTAGCATCAAAATCTGAAGCCAAATAATCATCCGTAAACAACTCGCTTACTTTATTAAACAACACTTTTGCTTTATCATTCGTAATTACTTCAACATTTGGCAACATATCTACAAAAGCAAAACGACGTTTGATAGCGTAATCTATATGACCAACGCTTCTATCGGCTGTATTCATAGTACCAATAATAAATAAATTTTCTGGAATGCTAATCTTATTATCACCATCTATCGCATACATGCTATTTACTTCCTTACCCCTATATTCCAATGCATAAATCAACTCTCCTAAAACAGAAGGCAGATTGGCTCTGTTTATCTCGTCAATTATTAAGACGTAATTTTTAAGTTCGGGCTTTACCAGAGTGCTATTAAAGGCGTTTTTCAATTGCTGCTTAAACTCCTTTTCGAATTTCTCTAATACGTTAAAAAAGTACGTCGCATGCTGTTTTGCGAGCCCCGAAACATTTTCCAATTTTTTAAAATCTTGTCTTGAAGAAACATTTTCTAAAACTGCAGTTACCAAGTCATTAAATTTCATTCGTTGACTCGTTTTCCATTTGCCAGTATATCTAAAAGCATCGATTTCAACAGCCACAATAGAAACAGCCTCAGTTATTTTATATTCTTCATTCTCATCAATTTTATCTTGGACAGTTTCTGAAAATTGAATTAATAAGTCTTTAATACCCCGCTCTTTTGAATAATCATCGACGTCTTTTCTACTTGCGATTAAATTGTTATTTGCTTCTTGAGCTAATGACGCTAAAATTTTATTTTCGGTTTCATAACTAATATGTTCCCCTTCACTTTTAGCAGAAATACCTCTAACAAAATCTTCATACGTATATGATGGATGAAATTGAACCAAAGTATAATTAGATACTTTATTTGAATCAGATGGTTTTATAATTTCAAACAAATGTTTTGCTACTGCTACCTCGTAAGGTTCTTTCGCATTTTTGTTACTTGGTAAAATACCATTAACAAGTTCATTATATTTTGTAATTATATTATTAAAACTCGGATCCCAAACCTCACTTCGGTCTGATTTTAACTCCACTTTATCCTTATGTACTTTTATGATTGTATAATAATCTTTCGTTCCACTAGCATTAGCTATGGTTTGACCAACTTTTAATGTGCTTTTAATAAGTGCAGGTGTTAGGATATTGAAACTCGTCGTCTCACTTGTACCAACCAATTGTTGTGCTATCTTTTTAGCAGTATACGTTTTACCAGTTCCCGGTGGGCCTTGTAAAATAATTTGCTTTTTGTGTTTTAGAATTTTGATATAATTGTTCAGCTCGCTCATTTCCTTATTGTTTGAGAAAAAATCATCTAAGTACCCTATCTGTGTTTTAAATATTGGTAGCGTAATATCTATAAGATCATTCCAGTTTTTTGGAAACGTATTATCCACAGGTATTTTCCAATTGGCATCCTCTTGAAACTTTTCTCGAAATCTATTAAATTTGTTCTTTTCATTAGAAAAATTGACGTCAATGTCAAGCCCAAAATTAAAATTAGATTTAAAACCATAAAACGTAATTTTTATAAACACATCTTTTCCTAAATCTGAATACTTGTTAGGTAAAAAACCAGTTAATATATACTCTTTTAGAACAAATCCTTTGCCTTGTCCCGCCATTTTATTAGGCTTTTCATCGTAATTATTGATTATATTAATCCCAAGCTTCTTTGACAGCTGTTCTCCTAAATATTGTAGCTTCTTCCTTGTGTCGAAATAAAGTTTTGTACTTTGATTTTTAGAATCGTACGGTTGCCCAATATCATTTTTATAATTATGTAATTGTGCTAAATCAAAATACTCCATTTTATGATTTAAATTAACAACAGGATATCCAATTAACTTCTCAAAACCTTCCCTATTCTTGTCTGTACTACTAAAATCATTTGAGGTTACATTTACTTTTGCTAGTATTGCCGCTTCAGTAATTAATAATTTAAAAGGATACTCTTGGTTATTTATTAATATTGCGTAACCTGTTCCTTGCCTATTTTTGGGAATACCATTTTTATCAATTTCTAAAACCGCTTTATCTACTAGGTCTTTTGTTAAAAAACTTAACATACTATCCATTTACTTGACTTTATTGTATTTACGATTCTCCTCCGCAACCATATCCAACTCTATATCTACACTTAATTCATTCACATCAATCATCCCACTCATCAACCTTGGCAACAAAATATCACGCGCTTCTTTTAAGAGTTGGTTTTGAAGAGTTAAATTTTTAATTTGTTTATCAATTTTCGAAGACAAATTATTGAATTGTGAATTAATTTCTTCAGTGGCTTGGACTATTTGAATTCTCTCAACATCTTTTTTGGTTACAGAATTATAAATTGCGCCTCCACCCATTAAATCTTCTTGATAAAATATGCTTTTCAGTTGATACAAAAGAAAGCTATTCCATCCTTTTCTATGATTAATTGAAGCTAAGCCACGACCAATAATTAATTTTTCAATAGCAATATTAATCCTTCCAACAGGTGCACGTACACTAAACAAAATAGAATCTTCTTCTGCTATTCTATTTCCCCGTGTAGACCATGAAGAGTTTGTTGGAAATCTAAAACCGTAATCTTTTACACCCTGATGAAATGGCAGTCCCATTTCTTCATAATTGTAGAATTCAGATTTAGGCCTTTGACCCATAACTAAATTAGCACATTCAACTAAATTCTTTCTCTCCCACCCCACAGGCAACCCACTTTCCCCATCAATCGCCACATCCTCATACCCAGGAAACTTAAACCGCACAAACCACTCCTCATAAGTCTGTTGCGCTTGTTCTTCTAATAATTTTATGCGCTTGAGATTATTTTCTATTAATTCATCATAAGCAGAAAGGATGGAAGCTATTCTGCGTTGGGTTTCTTTGGATTCTGGAACAGTAATTTTTATAGCACAAAAATTAGACTTGCTCACATGATGTCTTCCGGAGGCTGTTCCTGGATTAGCATTTTCAACTTTTGGTAAATTTATTTTGAGCAGATAATAGATAAAATCATCATCATATTTATCATTAGCTATAACAACATTAACAGATTGATTTGTAAAACAATAACGATCTGCTTGAAACATTTTCTCTCCCACAGTTCCGATAGTTACAACTCCCGTTGCTTTTGGTGGTATATATGAGTTTTTATACTTTTTAAATGCTTTCTCAGAATAATTCTCCTCCCAATTAGTAACATACCGCCTCCCTAAATCCATATCAGTTGGCTTTATAAATGGATACTCACTCCCGTAATTACTTGGATCTTTCTTTGGCGGTGTATTGCCTGTTATAACTTTCCCTAAGTCACCTATTTTGACTTGTTTCCAACCCTTCTTCATAACTTCACACTTTGTATTTGCGCCATCAAACTATTGGCTTCAAGGTTCAGCTGTGCTAATTCGGCATGGATTTCTGTCATACGGGTTTTATAATCAAAATCCATATCAATGTCAATGTTTACACCCACATAACGCCCAGGCGTAAGGCTGTAATCTTGTTCTTTGATCTCCTCAATTGAAGCAATCTTACATAAGCCTTCGACGTCTTCGTAAATGCCATTTGGGAAGTGGGAAGTGAGCCACTCGTTCTCATTAACCGACCCTTCGACTGCGCTCAGGGTGACATCCGTAAATTTATCGTTATTTCGGAAGGCATTCATAATGGCTGTTAAGCCTTCCAATTGGTCATCATCAAAATCGTTAATGGTTGTGCTTACTTTTCTAAAGATGTTACGCGCATCAATCATTAAGATTTTATCTTTATTCTCTTTAGACTTGCCTTTGTTAAAAAACCAAACATGGCATGGCAGCGAACGGGTGTAGAAAAAGTTATTGCTAATGGACACAATGCATTCGACATCGCCAGTTTCAATAAGTTTTTGGCGAATGAGTTTTTCTGCATTACCAGCATCGGTTGCCGAACTTGCCATAACAAAACCCGCTCTTCCCGTTTCGTTTAAATAACTGTGGAAATATTGCATCCATAAATAGTTACCGTTGCTAATGGTTCCCTTCCCGGTTAATGGTGCGCCAAAAGGCAGGCGGTCATCATCTGCCAGAAACTTATTTTTAGCATCTATTTTATCCACGTTAAACGGCGGATTTGCCATTACGAAATCACACTTTCCTGTTAATTTATGTGGGTTGGAATAAAAACTATTGGCTTCTATAATCTTGCCTTCAATTCCGTGGATGGCGAGGTTCATTTTAGCCAATCGGGTGTTGTTACTTTTAAGCTCGGTACCGTAAACGGTAATGGCTTCATTAACGCTTTTGTTTTCATGGTCTTTTATGAAATGTGCGGTTTGCACAAACATACCCCCAGACCCACAAGCAGGATCGTGGATAATACCGTGATTGGGCTGTATAAAATTGACAATTAGATTTACCAAAGATGGAGGCGTAAAGAATTCCCCGCCTTCCTGTGCACCTGCGCCCTGCATAGAGAATTTCATCAAGAAAAACTCGTAAATACGTCCAAACACGTCGCCTTTGGCTTTTTTTACGGCGTCTTTGTTAAAGACACGTACCAAGTCGCGCAACAATTTATCATCAAATTCTTGGTAGCTTTTTGGCAAAATACCTTCCAAATCTGGGTATTCTTCCTCAATAAGCTTCATGGCATTATTGATGGCTTCGGCAATGTTTTCGCCTTCGGGCAATCCCGCTAAATAATCATACTTGGCTTTTCCGGGTAACATGATGGCTCCCGCAGCGGTATAATCTTCTTTTCTGGCTTCGCGTTTTTCGCCAGTTCGCGGATTTATTGGTAAGTTGTTTTGAACTTCGAGCAGTGCATCTTCATATCGATTTTGAGCAAACCGCAGGAGTACCAATCCTAATAAAGGATCTTTATATTCGGCAGCGGTTAATTTAGAGTTGGCTCTTAGGTCATCAGCAGCATCCCAAAGTTCAATTTCGAGTTGCTTTATGTTTTGTTGGGTCATTGTATTAGTTTAGTTGCTATCAATTTACAGACTATTTTAGCAGAAAGTAGTCGCAAACAATCAAGAAGGGAAGATACAAAATTTAAGCAATTATGAATTGTGGATTTCCGCAACCTTTATGAAATTTTAAATTAGGATATTATTAAATCCTTTAAGTGAAATAAATGAACGCAGCTTGCCGATATCAGATCGCAATTAATTAAAACAGAATACTACATGGAAAAAAGAAACGATGCAATTATCCAAAGATTAGATAGACTAATTGAACTTCAAGAAGACATTCTAAAATTATTATCAAATCAACATCAGAAAACGACAAAAAATTACACACCAACAAAAGAAAACCCAAAGACTCCTACTCCTGACCCCGATGATCTTAAACAATGGTTTGTTGAAAGATATAAATTAAAAGAGCAATTCAATTTAGTGGCTGCACCACAATTTCATGTATATATGAAGTACAAAAACACTCGAGATGATAGTGTTTTTGATCGGTTCAAAAAACAAACATAAATTTAAAAACCATTTTTGCTCTGAAACAGAAGTCTTTTAAGCTCTTCCATGTCATTCTTTAATCTTTCAAAATCACCTTTGGTTGCTGGCAATGACTGAGGAGCCAACATCTTTTTAAGACCATAAGACACCGTATCAGCCGCAACTGATCCTATAGCTGCATTTGAAACGGATTTAAAATTAATAGTTTGCTTATTAGCCTCTAACATTTTAGGTTTTGAATCATTCTCAAGTTGAGAGACAGCTAGAGAGCTTTCTTGTATTTCAGGAAGCATATTATCTTTTTGATAATGTCCTGAAACATATCTATAGTTATTCCTTTTATAGCTGGCCAAAGTTTTACAACTTAGCGTACAATACAGGTGATTGCGCCTTCTGGCATCAAAGTTTTGGTGGCAATGTTTGCAATTTTTATTCATAATGCGTGATTTTTCGGAGGTTATCCGTTAAATTAAGTTTAATTTATCCTTTTTATCTTCTCATGCTTTTTCCTTTAAACTCTATAATATTGAACATATCAAAGAGTCTATCGACTGTTCTTTCATCATAATTTTTACTTAACTCCTGAATTGTTCTTAATGGATCGTTCTCACTGCCGGGAATTGGATTCAGGGTAAGATGAGTTTTTTTGCCTTCGGAATATCTTTTTTTGATGATCTCATCCATGATATTTACAAAACCAAAGTCCTTGGCAAGTCTTTCAGAATTTAAATCATCATACAAAACAATTCCAGAAGAATGTTTTTGTTTGAAATAGTTTTTGTCTCCAAGGTTCGCTAAGCCCTCATATTCATTAACTAAATCCTGTGTGGAATAAATTTTAAATCTATGTGGGGGATATCGGCTAAATATTTTTTCAAAAACCATCATAATATGCGTTTTCCCAACTCCAACATTGCCCAATAATAATAAACCCTTTTTAAATGAAGGTGTAGATATATCAGCTCTTAAATATTGACATTTAAAAAACTGATCACTTTCCAGGAAATAATAAAAAATGGGAGCAATATTGTGTAAAATAATGTCATCGTATAAAAACTCTTTACCGAATAAGTTTTTAAATTCGGACTGGAAAATTTTCCATAATTTCTTTTTATCGAATGGATGACTTTGCCTACCCTTCAGTGAATCTTTTATGATATTTTGTCTTAGCTGACCAATAATATCAATTTGACCTTTTTTCGTACTTCCCAATAATTCCATTACTTATCGATTTGACAACGTAGTCCGTTGATTATTTTTGTTTGAGTTTGTCCATTCATTTTCGGACCATTTTTTTAACCGTCTTTCGATTTCAAAATAGCCACCCTCCTTTTCATATTTCATTTTTGATTGTGCAGTATTATATTCACTCCAGTAGTTAAAAAAATCATTTAAAATTTTATTAGAATACATTGAGTGCTCAAAAACTTGTTTTTTGAATTCTTCACACCTCTGCTCTATTTTTACTTTTTTAATGTTTTTATTATTATTACCTTTTTCAGTTGTTGTTGATGGAATGTTAACCGATTGTTGATGGTTTGTTTTTGGAATGTTATTTCGTTTGTGACTACTGTACTCCGAAGATTGATATTTGTCATAATTGACAAGGGTTATCAGCGTAAAATTGTTTGTTGAATTAATTTCAACATAGTTGCCCTCTTGAAGTTTGGATAAAGCAGTTCTTATTTGCTGAACGGACAATTTCAATTCTGAAGAAAGACTATTTAGTGAAGTAACTAATTGTCCTCTTTTAATAATTATGCCTTGCCATTTCTTATCAGTAAAATTCACTTTAAGAATAAGGTGGAAATATAATCGGGATACAGTAGGTGATTGATACCATTCCCATTCTAGAAGATCTCTATAGATCATAACGAATCCTACCATACTATTCTTGTTTTACAAGTTTAGCAAAGATGTCGCTCTTCCTATAATAGACCCTATTGCCTAATCTGAATGATGGGAGGATGCCATTCTTTCTCCAATTCCATAAAGCCTGTTTAGAGCATTTAAGAAATTTAAGAGTTTCATCAACGGTCAGAAGCTCTTCTTCGTCTTTATTGGAGAAGGAATGGTTTTTTAATATTTCTTCGAATTTCGAGTCAACATGAAGAACAATTTTATTAATTAATTCATCAGGGCAGACTGGATATATAAATACTGGTTTTGAATCCATTTTGTTTAATTTGCTTATTTCAACTAGGCAAATATTGACAAAATGGAAATCAATTTACTTATCAATGGTTATCGATAACTAACCCAAGCGACCTGAATTTGGTAGGCTATATTCCTGTTCATTGAAATTTTCCTGAAGGTTGTAATAAAGATCTGTATTAGAATCCACATAAGGTTTCAGAGAATTGAATCTAAGTAGTTTATCACTAGTAAATGAAGCCATGATTTGACGTGAAAGCTCTGACAGGTTATCTTCATTACTTGAATTCTTAGGGCACTCAATATATCCCTCATCTATAAATTGACGTATAAAGAAAGCGAGGTGAGAAGGCTTGCCAACCCATCGTAATAGTGATGGGTTTTTATTGTTTTGCAGTTCTTTACATTTAAAAAGAAAGCCATTTATAATTGATTTTCTTGCTGCCAAATCCGGTTTTAAACTATTAATAAGCGTTAAATGAAAAAAAGTAGTAAATTCATATAACTGATTTTTGATTACATCTTCTGTCAATACAAAACCATCTTCTAAGTTTATTTCCTTAAAATAACCTCCATCTGAATAAGAGAATTGTGCATTTTCTATAATTACATCAATAGATGGCAACACTTTGAGATTTAACAAACTGATGAATAATTGTTGATTTTGACAATTGTTGAAATGATAATCAAGAAATCCTTCAACTTCTAAAATATCAATCTCATAAAGAAGTTCTCTAAGAAAATATCTGTAATAAAAATCCTTTTCTAATTTGGGCTCAAATTCGAGGTAATTATAAAGTGCAAATCTATGAAGATTCTCTTTCGCAAGTTTTCTGTCTTTAAATGACATTGTATCAATGGCAAAGGTCTCTTTGTAATTCATTAAAAAGTATATATTATATATTTATTTAAAAAATGCGGAATCGGCAATCTTTACTGCACGCTCCTGAGGTGTTACTTTAATATATTTATAAAATTCACGTTCACTCGAATGCCCACTTACGGCCATGATATCTATCACTGGCATTTTAGACAGATAGGCATTAGTACAAAATGACCTACGGGCTGTATGTGAAACTATTAGGGTATGTTTAGCTACTTTGTTCTTTATATTCTTACCTCCTATAGTTTTGTTGGTTGATATGAGTTCATTTATCTTAGCTATTCTACCAGCTTCCTTAATATACTCATTAATGTCAGGATCATTTAATCTTCTAGGAGGCAAACCCCCATGCCTGAGTTCCATTATTGTCAATAGTCGATGATGAATAGGAACATATACCAGCTTATTTGTTTTTTGTTGTCTGAATTCAAACACCTTACTACCATTGAAAACCTTGATTTGATCCTCTGATATCCCGTTGTAATCTGAAATACGTTGACCTGTGTAATATCCTATTAGAAATATATCTCTTGCCAACTCCCAATCAGGAGTTTTTGATAAATCAGCTTTATACAAATTATTGATTTCGACTTCAGTCAAATATATTGATACAGATTCTTCCGATATAGCCTTAAACTCTCTATGCCGGTACTTAAGATTTTTATTCACACCATCCTCTGTTGCACGATTTAATATTGTAATTAAATTTTTTATGTGCTTACCAATGGTATTTATAGAATAATTTTTGTCTTCTAAATATTTAATAAATGCATAATAAAATTTTAAATCGATATTCTCAAAATCTAAATTATAATTTATCTCTTTATTAAAATCAATTAGTCGTTTTACGGTTTGATTATATGATCTTACGGTAATTGGACTTAGTTTGACTGATGAAAGATTTTTTGCTTGATTCTGTTTTGATTTGATATAGTCCTCAGCAAAGTCAAAAAAAGTTGTAGTTGTTTTTTTAACTTCCTCCGTTTTCCGAATAATCTTTTCAAGAATGGACTTTAATATATTCCTATTCTGTTTTTCAATTTCTGAAAGATTTGAAACTGCATTGGTAAATTCCAATGAAAATCTCATCAAGTCGCTATTTACTTTCTCCCTATTCCCTAAAGTTGATACTGCCCGAATGCGCTGATTAGCTTTATCCCAATTTTTGGGCTCAACCTTATAGCCAGTAGCAAATTTCAGCCGATTACCACGACCAAAACTATAATCCAATACAATGGAAGTTTCATCCTTGCTAGAAGTATCTTTTAATCTATATTTAATAGTACCAGAAGTTAACAGAACAGCTTTACTCATAATCAAATAGTTATAAATTAAACCAAAGGGACAACAAAAGGGACAACATAGTGTTGATTTATGGTTATGTCAAATGTAAACAAATTATTCATTATCCTCACAAACCCTCGTGTTTATTGACACTAAAGTAATCACAGTTCAAATAGTGTAACATAGATTAAAGTTAAAAGTGGTACTGGAGGCACCACCATCAAAAACCCGAACAAATGTTCGGGTTTTTTGGTTTTTATTGGTGGCAGAATTATAAATTTATTTAACCTCCAACATCCTAAGAATTCCAGGATAATAAAGGCCCAAGGCAAACCCTCTTACCACCACATAAAAGATAAACGACAGCCATAACCCGGTATTGCCATAATACTGCACCAATATCATACCTAACCCGATAAAAGCCAACATAGATAGCAAAGTCGCGTTACGCATTTCCTTACTTCGGGTCACCCCAATAAAAACGCCATCCAATTGGAACGCTATAAAAGAAAATAAGATATAAAACACCGCATAATTTTTATAATTGGAAGCTATCGCTTGGACTTGAAGATCTTTGGTCAATAAGGGAATAATGGTATCGCTCGACACAAAGACTATCAACGCAAGCAACATCGCAGTACCACCGGCCAAAACCGTTGATTGCTTGACCTGAAGTATAAAAAGCGATTTATTTTTAGCGCCAAAAGCTTTTCCCGCCAACATTTCTACCACATGTGCGTAACCATCCAAAAAGAACGCCGATAGCGTTACAAACTGCAGCAACACGTGATTGGCAGCAAGCGTATGATCTCCAAACTTCGCGCCCTGGTTGGCAAACCAAGCAAAGCCGCTCAATAATGCCAAGGTTCGAATCATAATATCCGAATTCACCTTAAATAAAGCGATTAACTTAGGCATGTCAAAAATGAGCGCTTTCAATTCCCGAACCCGTTCCCAAGGTCGGTTAATTCCGAGTCTTTTAAACAATACATATCCCGCAAAAAACAGGGTCAACCATTCTGCCAAAACCGTTCCAAGAGCAATGCCCTTCACTCCCATTCCAAATCCGACGACAAAAGTGACATTAAAGGCAATATTTAAACCGTTTAAAAACAGTTGCACCCAAAGCAAGCGCTTCGTCCATCCCATGCCTATGAGCGTTCCCAATAATGAAAATGTAATCAAGGTTGCTGGCGCACCCCAAATTCGGATGTAGAAATAATCTTTGACCAATTCCTTGATTTCATCACTAGCACTCAGTAAATAAACCGACAACTCGCCAATTAGTTTCTGTAATACAACCAGTACCAAACCTATGGCAGCCCCAAGAAAAACAGCCCGGAATACTAAAGCGTGGAGCTCATCCCTATCTTCTGCGCCCGAGGCTTGCGCAATAAATCCGGTGGTTCCCATTCTTAGAAAACCAAATCCCCAATACACAAAACTAAAAATCAGCGCGGCAAGGGCAATGGCACCCAAATCGGAAGCTGATGCGGTTTGGCCTATCGCAGCGGTATCGACCAATCCCAATAATGGCACGGAGGCATTGGCAATGATGATGGGAATTGCCAATTTGATGATATAGAGGTAATTGTTTTCTTTCATTAAAAGATAATGGTTGTGAATAAAAATTGCATCCGATTTAAACCTCAGCAAACCTACTTAACTTTTTAGGAAACACTTTAAAGAATTTTGATTTTTTGAGTCGATCAAATACTATGACTACAATCAAATAAGTATTATTTTGTTCCCATGTTAAAGCGTCAATGAATTTGTAAATTTGCATCTATGAGGATTTTAATTATTGAAGACGATTTACGTGTTGCCGAGCTTTTGCAAAGAGGTCTGGAAGAACACGGCTTTATACCAACCTTGGCGTATGATGGCGTTTCAGGTAAAAAATTGGCATTACAAAATGATTACGACCTCATCATCACGGATATTATCCTACCAAAAATGGATGGTATCGATTTGTGTAAATTTATTAGACAATCCAAACCGAATATGCCCATCATCATGTTGACCGCTTTAGGCACCACCGATGATAAAGTAGATGGTTTTGATGCCGGTGCTGATGATTATCTGGTCAAGCCTTTTGAAATGCGCGAACTCGTAGCACGGATCAGAGCGTTGCTCAACAGACGGACTAACAGCAATAACAATTCCATCACCATTCTCAATTATGCCGATCTTGAAATGAACCTGCATACAAAAATGGTCAAGCGTAACGACCTGGATATCAGTTTAACTCCGAAAGAATTCAAGCTTTTGGAATATATGCTTCAAAATCCGGAGCGTGTGCTATCACGTACAGAAATTGCCGAATAAGTCTGGGATACGCATTTTGATACCGGCACGAATTTTATCGATGTCTATATCAATTATTTACGCAGGAAAATAGACCGAGAATTTGAGCATAAACTCATCCACACCAAACCCGGAATGGGTTTCGTATTGAAACGGGAAGACAGTTGATTTTTTTTAATACAGACTGAAAGTCTGTTTATTTCGTGAAATAGATAGTATTCCGCTGTAAGGAAACGCATGGATTCGTGCAAATTAGTGAAATTTGTGTCTAAAATCTTCCCAGAACAGAGCGATATACACCAAATGAAATTAGTTTATGAGACTAATAAACACATTTAATTTTTAATCAATATTTTGAAAACCAGAACACGACTCGCCTTATTATTTACAGTAATCACTGCCACCATTCTATTGGCGTTTGCGGCTGTCATTTATTATTCCACTCAGGAAAGTCGCGAACGTGAATTTTATACACTACTTAAAAAAGAAGCGGTCACTAAAGCCAATTTGTTTTTTAATGCAAAAGTAAATCCACAGACCTTACAGGATATTTACCGTAGCAACCGGCAAATCTTAAACGAAGTTGAAGTTGCTATCTACGATCAGGATTTCAATTTGTTGTACCATGATGCCGTGGATATCGACTTTGTCAAAGAAACCAAACCAATGATTGACAACATCTACAAAAAAGGCGAAATTAAATTCTATCAAGAAGGTTGGCAAGTGGTGGGAATGCGATTTGACTTTGAAGACCAAACCTATATCATTACCGCTACTTCGTATGACCAATACGGCTATAACAAATTGAACAGCTTGCTTAAAACAAGTATTTTTGTTTTCGTTATTTCCATTGTATTTATTTATATCGCTGGGGTTTTCTTTTCAAAAAAAGCGTTTGAGCCGATTAGTAAGATGACCGAAAAAGCACAAGACATCACCGCGACAAATTTGGATTTACGCCTGCCTTCCAACGACAATAAAGATGAATTATCCGAACTCGCACAAACTTTTAATGCGATGTTGGATCGGCTGGAAGAGTCTTTTGATACCCAGAAATATTTCGTGTCGAACATTTCACATGAACTTCGAACACCCTTGACGGCCATTATTACGGAGTTGGAATTATCGCTCGGAAAGGAGCGCAATAGTGAAGATTATAAACTCGCCATTCAAAACAGTTTAAAAGATGCCAAAAAGATTGTGCGGCTTTCCAACAGTCTTTTGGATATGGCAAAAGCGAGTTACGATCCTTCTGAAATTTCTTTTAAATCGGTGCGGATTGATGAGGTTTTATTGGATGCCAGACAGCAAGTGCAACAAGCCAATCCAAATTATAAAATCGACATTCACTTTGAAAACGATTTTGAAAACGATGCGCAAATCTCCATCAACGCGAATGAATATCTTTTAAAAGTCGCTTTTGCAAATCTCTTTGAAAATGGCTGTAAATTCTCGGAAGACCAGCATTCAAAAGCATCCATTCTTTTTGAAAACGAAAGTATTCAATTGAAATTTTCGGATCATGGGATCGGGATTTCAGAAATTGATCTAAAAAACATCTTCAAACCATTCTATCGAGGTGACAATCAGAAATTTGCGGATGGCAACGGAATCGGATTACCATTGACGCAGAAAATTATCTTGTTGCATAAAGGGTCGATTTCTGCGAGTTCTAAATTGGGTGAGGGGACGGATTTTTATGTTAGTTTTCTTAATTAAAAGAGAATTTAGACCGCTTCGCTTTTAGAATCAAGTATCAAGACTTAGATTGTGAAGGTTTCAGAATACTTCATTTTTATTCCAAAAACTGCTGGAATCGCTATATTTCAATAGCATTCAAAAGCTAAACCACCACAAAATAAAGTACTATCTCCGTCCTCCCGATACGGACTGCAAGTCTGTTATAATTCGTTTCATTAAGAATCAGGTTAAAAAGTATATTCATTTAATAATGAGCGGATTTGTGTAATTCGTGTAATCCGTGTCTAAAAATCAACTTAAACAAAGAGATCGTCCTTTTTTGCCCATTGAACTTTTCGCAATGATGTTTAATAATCTTGTATTAATACCTCTGTCGGAATATTCAAATTGGTGTTCAATTTTCTAATCATTTCTAAAGTCAATTTACGTTTTCTATTCATTATTTCGCTCACTCGACTTTTAAACCCAATCATATCAACTAAATCTTTTTGTTTCAAGCCCATTTGCTCCATTCTAAAAGAAATGGCTGAAATAGGATCTGGCATTCCAATTCGAAAATTCTCATTTTCGTAGTTATCAATTAGGATGGCAAGGATTTCCAATTCGTCTCCATTGTCAGTTCCTTTTTTTGCATCAAAGATGACTTCCAAACGCTCAAGTGCATTTTGGTAATCCTTTTCGTTTCTAATCGGTTTTATTTTCATCCTAAATTTCGTTTGCGTTAATTTTATCGTATTCAGCGTGCGTTCCGATAAAACGGATCCACGCAAGTTGATACTCAAAATTGAATTTAACAATCAGTCGATAATCGTTGCCTTTAATGTTAAATACAATTCGATTATCTTTCAAAATACTTGCGTTCGGATAATTCGATTTAAGGTCATTAATGGATGACCAATTTGATTTTTCGATTTCACGATACCACGTCTTCAATTGCAATTCGCAATTGCCATGTTTTTCCCAAAAATCTCGTAATGTTCCTCTTGAAAAAATTTTCACATCAAACTATTTGTAGCAAACATACAAAAAAAGTTACCAAAACGATAACTTTTAATGAGTTTTTAGCATTATGGATAACTAATAAAACTAACCGTAAATTGTAAAATCAATATACGAAAATTCGATATTGCAACTTACAGATTGCTTCGTCGTGCCTCCTCGCAATGACGCTTTTAATTCGACACCTTTCCTTTTTCTAATGAAATTCTAATATTTTTCTATGACTTCTCTAACTGACAAATAGAGAAATGAGGTCAATCTTTGTAGTTCTATGCAAACCGCAGAAGAATTCACTAAAAAGCTGACATGAAGTTCATTTTTAAAACATTTCTCTATTTAGCTATCGCTGTCGGAGTATTTCATCCTCTAAATGCGCAAACACCATTTACTTTAGAACAGGTATTGAAAACGGCAAAGCGCAACAATCCGATTTTGAAATCTGAGCATTTTAACGTGGCTATTGCCGAAAGTGATATCCTTAGTGCTGAGTTACGCCCGAATCTGGTGCTGAGCAACGAAACCATTCAGATCGCCAATTCATCAGATTTTGAGAATAGTACGAATTATGGCAATCCTGAAAACCGTGAAGTGCTTTGGCAATTGTCCAAAACCTTCCAAATTATGGGGCAGCGCAAAAATAAAATTGACGTCGCTCAGAAAAGTGCCCAATTATCCCAAAAAGAATATACCGAAATAGAGAGTGACATTCTTTTTGAGGTCGCCGAAAAATGGAATGAAGTCTGGACGGCCCAAAAGCAATTGGAACTTATTAAATCTGCAAAAGATAATATTGACAGTTTAGTGATCACCAATCAACATCGATACAGAAATCAAGTCATCACTCAAACCGATGTATTCCGAACGGAATTATTAGCCAAACAATATGCTTTGCAATACACAACAGAACGTCAAGAATTAGCAAATCGGAAAAATGAACTTCAGTTTCTAATGGGTATAAAAGATTCCATTCAAATTGATACAACGGAAGATCTTGGAAATTATGGACTGACTTCTTTAAACGCCTTACAAGAGCAATCTTTAGCATTTCGGAGTCATATCCAATCCGCCAAATCCATGATTGACGTTTCTGAAAGCAACATCCATCTGCAAAAAAGCATGGCTTATCCACAACCTGAAATTGGCGTGATTTATAACGTACAGCATAAGATTCCTCATGTTGGATTCGCCGCGTCCATCGATTTGCCGTTTTTTGATCGGAATCAAGGTGAAATCAAAAAATCGCTCATCCAAAGAGATCAGGCTGAGCAACAACTTCACGCCTTGCAGACCCAACTTCAAACTGAAATCACCACGGCTTATGAAAGTCATCAAGTTCAGTTACAAAACATCGAAAATTATCAATCGGTTTTGGAACAATCCCAAACCATTTTAGATAACATTAAGTATGCCTATCTCAGAGGAGGTACCAGCATCATCGATTTCTTGGAAGCCCAAAGTAGTTGGCTGGAAACCCAGGAACAATACAACGACGTTTTAGAGAAATATCGTCAAAGTCATATACAACTGCTTTACGTAGCAGGTTTAATCAATCAATTAGCCCAATAATGAAACACGCAATTTTCGCAGCTTTTGTTTTACTCCTGTTGTCATCCTGTGGCAGCGAAACCAAAACAGAACAGACCCATAGAGCCTCACCCATTATCACCAATGCCGGGATGACCATTCAGTTTCCAGAAGCTGCACACTTGGATTTTTTCAAGACTGAGCATCTCAATAACGATACGCTTTCGGCGAAATTTACCGCACCGGCAAACGTCGCTGCCACCGTATTGCCATCACGCGAAGGTGCGAGACAGAATCTGATTTTGTTCGAAAACCCTGAACTGTCCAGCCATTATACACAGTTGAATCAATTACAGATCAGCATCAATCAAATTGCCAACGTCAACCTCAAGCAGCGTCAGTTGGAATTGGAACGCACCAAGGATCTGAGTGCCCACGGGGT
Source organism: Gelidibacter mesophilus DSM 14095 (assembly GCF_000423005.1). Lineage (GTDB taxonomy): Bacteria > Bacteroidota > Bacteroidia > Flavobacteriales > Flavobacteriaceae > Gelidibacter > Gelidibacter mesophilus. The sequence goes on along the minus strand of NZ_AUHD01000018.1, from coordinate 19,217 downwards.
GGCAACAGGTCAGGATCTGATGGATGCTGAAAGCGCTTTGACGATGGAACAAAGTTTACTTTCCAATGAAAAGGCAGCTTTGACCGAACACGAATCCAAATTAATTTCCGAAGGGTTTTCACCGGATGTTTTGCGAAAAGCAAAAGCGGGAACTACATTCCTCATCTGTGATGTTCCGGAAAATCAAATTGGAAATATAGAAGAAGGTGACACGTGCGATATTCGATTCAATGCCTTCCCAAACACCGAATTCACCGGAAAAGTGGATGCCATTGCCGACGTTGTCGATCACAGCACACGAATGGTCAAAGCGCGAATTATCGTCAACAACTCCTCACGCAAACTGAAATCGGGCATGTTCGCCAATGTGAGTTTTGACCTGAGCGACGACCATAATGTCAGTGTGCACAAGAATGCCTTGGTGACCGTTCAAGCCAAGCACTATGTATTTATAAAAACTTCCGAAAATGAATTTGAGCGTAAAGAAGTAAAAATCGGTCAACATATTGGCGATCGCATCATCATTTTTGATGGGATTTCTGCCGATGACGAAGTTGCCATTGAAGGCGTTTTACAACTCAAAGGTCTATCGTTCGGATATTAAAAAATAAAAACATGTTACAAGCACAAATTTTTATCGATAAAGACGAACTCAAAGGCGTCAAACCTTTACATGAGTTTATTATGAATTTACTCATCGACAATGGGATTGCAGGTGCAACCTCCGTGATGGGATATTCTGGTTTCGGCAGACATCATCGACTGAAACAACCTTCCCGATTATTTTCGTTTATTGAAGCATCCACGCTGATCACCTTTGTTGATTCTGAAGAAAAGGTAAAAACAACCTTAAGCGTTCTCAGAGAACAATATCGCGGCGGATTCATCATCACCCATCGGGTCGATCTCTGGTAAGTAAAATCATTGACTTCCGCTTTAAATCTAATATATATAATTTATAAATCATATGTCCTGTGATTAAAAATCTCCTCATATTTTCACATAAAAACCGCCCACTGGTGGTAGGTCTCAGCTTACTCATCATGGCTATCGGGTATTATAGTTTCACAGAGCTCAAAATAGAAGCCTATCCGGATATTGCCGACACCAACGTGATTGTGGTGGCGCAATACCAAGGTCGTGCTGCCGAAGAAGTGGAGCAGCAAGTCACCATTCCTTTAGAAAGGGTGCTGCAAGATGTACCAAATGTCATTGACCGAAGAAGCCGAACTATTTTTGGACTTTCTGTGGTACAACTGACGTTTAAAGATGATACGGACGATTATTTTGCCCGTCAACAAGTGATGGAGCGACTCGCAAGCGCCGAATTACCCGAAGGCGTGATCTCTGAATTGGCGCCTCTTTCCACCGCCGTGGGTGAGATTTTTAGATATGTTGTAGAAGCACCACCAAGCTATTCCCCTACGGAATTAAGGGATTTACAGGATTGGGTGATTGAGCCGTATTTACTACAAACTAACGGTGTCGCCGACATTACCACCTTTGGAGGTCCGCTAAAACAGTTTCATATTCTTATTGATCCGGATAAACTCCGCAAGTACGATCTGTCATTTTCTGACATTGAAGAGGCGGTGGTTGCCAACAACCTTAACACCGGAGGAAACATCATGGAACGTGGTGGTCAAGGTTTTGCCGTGCGTGGTTTGGGTGCCATCAAAAACGAAAAAGACATTGAAAATATCGTCTTAAAAGCGGTTAAAGGCGTTCCGATATTTATCCGTGATGTGGCGAGTGTAGAAATTGCACCTCCGCCACCGAGTGGTGTTTTAGGCTATTCGGTACCTGATGAAAATATCGAGGTGCACAACGGGGTAGAAGGTATTATTTTACTTCGAAAATTTGAAAACCCGAGCGAAGTCCTGGTAGAACTTAAACAGCGTATTGCCGATTTACAAGCCAACGAACTCCCACAAGACGTCACCATCCGAACGCTTTATGACCGCGGATTTTTAATTGATCACTCTTTAAATACTGTGGGATGGACCTTGTTTGAAGGGGTGAGTATTGTGGTCATTATCCTAATTTTCTTTTTGGGAAGTGTCCGAAGTGCTTTGGTGGTGGCTTTGACCATTCCGTTTTCGATGTTATTCGCGTTTATCATCATGCGATTTACAGGCATTCCAGCCAACCTCCTATCGTTGGGAGCCATTGATTTCGGAATTATTGTGGATGGCGCCGTGGTCATGACCGAACATCTCATTCGGAAATATCGCACCTCAACCCCAGAAGAACGGAAAAGTGGCATTGTTAGAATTACCCTATTATCTGCCCAAGAAGTTGGTCGTGAAATCTTTTTCTCAGTAACGATTATCATTTTGGCTTATCTACCGATTTTATTAATGACACGTGTAGAAGGCAAGCTGTTTTCACCAATGGCATTAACGCTTTCCTTTGCCGTTTTGGGATCGATGTTGGCAGCCCTGACCTTCATTCCCGTGGTCATTTCGTATGTGTACAGCAAAACCATGTCGCAACCCGACAAGAAATTTAAAGAACCTAAAAACTTTATCTTGACGTTTTTAGAGAAACAGTATGTCAAGGTTTTGAACGTTTTTACAACACATTACAAAAAAACTGTGGTGATTGGGTTTGCTATTGTACTTGTTTTGATTTCTTTTGGAACGAAGTTAGGTTCGGAATTTTTACCGGAATTAGATGAAGGGTCGATTTTCTTACAAGCAAACTTCCCAGCAGGAATTACCATTACAGAAAATGCGAAATACGCGCCTAAAATCCGAGAGGTGATTTCCAAGTTCCCGCAAGTGTCCTATGTCATTACGCAAACCGGACGGAACGACGATGGTACGGATCCGTTTCCTGCCAATAGAAACGAAATTTTAGTCGGATTAAAGGATTATTCTACTTGGAGTGATACGCTTTCAAAGAAACAATTGGTGCAAAAAATGCGCAGCGATCTGGAGCATGAATTCCCAGGCGTTGCCTTTGCTTCAGGACAACCTATTATTGACCAAGTGATGGAAATTGTGACGGGCAGTGCCGCCGATTTAGCCGTTTCCATTGTTGGTGACGATTTGATCATGATGCGTGAAAAAGCCGAACTTATTTCGGGAATCATGAGTGAGATGGAGGGCAGTGAAGGTGTCGATATTGAACAAGAGAATGTTCAAGATCAATTAACCATCGACATCAATCGAGAGTAAGCTGCACGGTATGGGATTAACGTAGCGGATATTCAAGATATGATCGAAGCGGCAATTGGTGGTAAAGAAATCTCGGTTTTGTATGACGGTGCCCAACGCTATGATATTGTGGTACGTTACCTCCCGGAGTTTAGAGAAAACATTAATGATCTAAAAACACTGCTGATTCCTTCGGCTACTGGTGCATTGATTCCTATGGATCAGTTGGCGGACATTAGCTATGTGGAAGGACAAACCAACATCTACCGTCTTAACAACAAGCGAATGGTGACGGTACGTGCCAATATCCAAGGCAGGGATCAAGGTGGTTATATGCGGGAATTACAGGATAAAATTGATGCGCAAATAGAGATTCCCAAAGGTTATGAAATTGTTTATGGCGGACAATATGAAAACTTGGAACGTGCAGGAAAGCAGTTGGCGTTTACAATTCCGCTGACCTTAGTGCTGGTGATTGCCTTCTTGTTTATGTTATACAGAAACTTCAAACACACGTTAATTACCGCCAGCAGTATTCTATTTGCCTTGGCAGGTGGTGTGATCGCTTTGTTGCTTAGAGGCTATTATTTTAACGTCTCTGCAGGGGTTGGGTTTGTTTCTATTTTGGGGATTTCTGTGATGGCAGCCGTATTATTGGTCTCCGCATTAAATAGAGCCTCCGCAAAAAATCCATTGAGCAAAACCATGATTACGGCAACCTCAAAGGAGCAATTGCGAGCGGTATTGACCATTCTTGTTTTGGCTATCTTCGGATTGGTGCCGGCGGCCACTTCAAGCGGGATCGGTTCGGATGTTCAACGACCATTGGCGACGGTAATTATCGGGGGATTGACGAGCACCTTATTGTTTGCGCCACTTATCATTCCGCCATTATATTGGTGGGTGAATAAGCCGATGGGAAATGCCCGCCTGCCGGACGGGCAGGAAGATGAAATTGAATCATAAAACATGTGATTATCGCTCCTCTTTAAATAAAGCATTATGGATGTAAGCAGACTGAAAATGTCGAAATTTCCTCATTTAGTGTTCGCTTTCACCAAGTATTTATAGTCGAACTATAGTTACGATAGAAAAAATGCGACAAGTAACTTTCAACTAATTAACAGAAATTAAATGAATATCAAAAACAAGTACAGCTCCACCAGGAATACCAGGACGCCCCTGATTTCCATATCCTAAATGCGAAGGAATCAATAATTTACCTCTACCACCTTCTTTGAAATAAGGAATTCCTTCTGTCCAACCTTTAATTACTTGTTGCAACCCAAACGAGATTCCATTAGCATTACTTTCATCAAATGTCTTACCGTCTAAAAAATAGCCCTTATAAGCTACGGTGACATTAGAGGTTGCGGCAGGCTTCACTCCAGAACCAGGCTCATTAATAACATAATACAAGCCAGAACCACTTTCTTGAGCATCTAAATTATTCTTCTCAATATAAGCTATAATTTCTGTATTATTTTTCTCTTTATAGTCTACATTGTCATCACTTTTACCACAGGCAATCAAGAATACAAATACCAAAAAAATTATGGCGTGCTTTTTCATAAATATCTATTATTTTAAAGGATCAAATATAAGGGAAACGAAATAATAAATAGTAACAAGTCATTTTGTAATTTTAAACGGCGCCTAAAGCATAAAATTTAAATGCCAGAAACACAACCAAAATTCGTAGTAAACGCAAAGACGTAAATCCTTACGGTTTCCGTGTAATTCTTGTCAACCATTGAAATAAACAATGTAGAATATCGATTTGATAGTTGATGCTCAGGAGTTGCAAGTTTAACTTTAAATGAATATTAAACTTGTTTTTCCTGAGTAGTTCTTTAATTTTACAAAAACACATCACTACACTATTACGAATCACTCATGAAAAAATCGATAACTATTTTTCTTTTAATCTTCGGATTAATACCATATTTAAATGCGCAAACTGAACCGCTTGAAGAACGACTTTTTGAATTGCCAGATGTCATTTTTACAAAAATTGATACCCCTGATAATTATGAGGCAGCTTACGAATTAAAGATCAAACAACCTCTTGATCATAAAGATCCTTCCAAAGGCTATTTTTATCAGAGAGCGTATTTGTCCCACAAAGATTTTATGCTGCCTACCGTAATGATTACCGAAGGCTATTCCGCTAACAGTAACAGAGTTGATGAGCTAACCAATTTTATCGACGCTAACCAAATCAGAGTTGAGCATCGTTATTTCGGAAAAAGCAATCCGCCCGAAATTGATTACCAATATCTGACCTTAGAGCAAGTTGCTGCCGACTTACATCATATCAACACGCTATTCCGGAATTTATATCAATCTAAATGGGTAGCAACAGGCCGAAGCAAAGGTGGCGCAACCACCTTATTCTATCGCTATTTTTATCCGGAAGACGTTGATGTGAGCGTGAACTATGTAGGACCAATTAACACCTCATATGAAGAGCAACGGGTTTATAAGTTTTTGGATACAGTAGGTACCGCAGACTGTCGAGCAAAAATTGAAAAATTCCAAAGACATATTTTAGAAAATAAAGAGGACATATTACCCTTAATTAAGGCTTACAGCGTGGGTGCTAAAGCGAGTTTCACCTATCAAAACATTGAAGAAGCCTTTGAGTTTTCAGTGATGGAATATCCATTTTCATTTTGGCAATACGGCTCTGATTGTAACTCAATTCCTGATGATAACGCCTCGGCCTATGATTCATTTTTATACTTAACCCAAGTATCTGATATCACATTTTTTAGTGATCAGACTATGATTGATTATGCATCCCACTATTATCAATCGGCTAATGAATTTGGCTATTATGGGTACGACACCAGTAAATTTAAAGATCTGTTGGATGAATTACCTACCGATAAAAACCCTCACGCTGCTTTTACCCCTAATCATATGAAAGTTCCATTTAATGATAAAGCTTTAAAAGGCCTTAATGCTTGGCTTCCAAAACACGGTAATAAAATTGTTCACATTTACGGCGCTTTAGATACTTGGTCAGCTTCGGCAGTTCCTCCTTCTGATAAGGTTGATGCCTTATGGTTTATGATGATCGGCAAACATCATGGGACGGCAAACATCACTGAAATGACACCAAGTGAAAGAGCAAAACTTACAAAGGCACTAGAACGTTGGCTGTCAATCACAATAGAAAATTAAAATTCTTTATCCACTAGTTATTTCGGTGTTTAGATTCGCTCAAAAAACATGATTTTAGGATTATAATTGGTGTTGGAAAGACGGCAGTTTAACAAGTAATAATAATTAGCAACATTCTCTAAAACAAATCACTACCAATTGGGAACCCTTGGGTTTATATTGGCAGATTGAAAGTCTGTTTCGTGAAATAGCTGGTAAAGCAGTAAAAGAATACACAAAAATTATTCGAGTATTCGGGCCTAGAACAGATATAGAGACTAAAGTAGCAATGTTATTACAGGGTTTAATCCTTTCATCAGAAAAAATCAAAATCCGTAATATCTACACATCAACTCCAGATTGAAAAATGCGGATAGCACCCCATAAAGCAACATGGTACTAACAAACATGGTGGCAAGAATTACAATTTTATTTTCTGATCGGAAATTGACATAATTCAACGCTGCCTGAAAAACCAAGGCTATTGCTTGAGCTCCCAACATCCGTTTGGCACAATCTATAAAAGGTTCTTTGAAGTACACAAAATACGTTGCTACCATCAAAACAATATAGAGTGCACTGATTATAAACAACACCGCCTTTGTAAATCGAAATCTTTTAGAGTCTCTCATGATACTCACTTTCTTTCAAAGATAGTAAATCAAAAAACAAAGGTCACATCGAATAAATTCTTTAAAATTTAAAATAGTTTACCAAATACTAAATCAAAGTAGCTGAATTCTAAACCATAGCCAATCATTTAAAAATAGAATGGTATTTTAGCTATAATGAAAATCATTGCGTTCATCATTTGCTATTTATCGTTAGGTTTTACTCAAATCTCTGGGCAAATTATGGCCAATGCCATTCGGAAAAAAATCAACTTAGCTGGCAATAGCAATGTTGAAATCTTGCAGACAAACAGAAGCGCATCCTTTGAAACCATCAGACAAAAAATCTCTTGGAAACCTTATGAAGCTTCGCTAAAATCAACCATAGACAGTTCTCTTTGGCTCAAATTTGAAATTGAAAACCAATCCCAAGATCCCGTTGAAATATATCTCCAAAGCCCGTATGATTATACCATTATCTATCAGCAAATAGGTGAAAATTTCAAAAAATTAAAGAATGGGTCTTATATACCATTGCCCGAAAGAGCAAATCCATCGGCGCGATCTTTCACTAAATTAAATCTCACTCCATTTCAAAAATCAGACATCTATCTCAAACTTGACATTCATCATGTAAGTCCACAACATGCTCCGGTTCTTTATTCCAAAAACGCCTACAAGGCTTCTCTTGCCAATGATTCCGAAAGCCAAATTTATGCCATGGGTTTCATTTATTTCTACATCATATCCCTGATCACCATTTTTATATTTGCTTTAATTTTTTGGTTGCGCTTACGCGAAAAACTCTACCTCTATTATTTGGGGTATTTATTTTTTCAACTTATTTATGGCTTTTTGGTGCTCCGCTACACCTTGGCACCAATCGGAAATTTTTTTGAGTACATTCCAACTTTAGCATTTGATTTATTTGAACCCGTTCAATTTGTCTTTATAGGATTTTATATTTTGTTCATTTTACAGCTTATAAAAGTGAAAAAGTATGATGAACTTCTGGCAAAAATCCTATTCTATCTTGGTCTTTTCTGCTTTGCATATGCGCTGATGAGTTTTGTTTTCAGCTATTTGTTACTCCATGGAAATTATTCGGTCAAAATTTTTATGATTGTGCGCTATATTGTGCTCCCACTTAATTTTATTTTGATTTTTTGGATCATTTACAAAGTTAAACACCCGCTTTTGATTTATTTTATAATTGGCCAGTCTTTCTTTTTTATTGGAGCCTTATTAAGTACATATATTGCGTATACTGAAATTAACTACATTCCAGGTCACTTCTTTAATTTTAAGGCAGCTCCAAATATTATTTTTCAGATTGGTTTATTGGCAGAAGTATATTGTTTTTCCCTGGCATTAGGAAAAAACATCTTTTTACTTCAAAAAGAAAAAGAGCAGGCCAATACTGAATTAATTGAGCAAATGAAAGAAAATCAATACTTGCAGGAAACGATGAATAGAGAATTGGATGCAAAGGTTCAGGAAAAAACAACTGAGCTCATTCAGCTCTATTCTGAAATAGAACGGGAACGGGACCAAAAAAATAAAGACGATTTTAATAAAAAAATTAAGGAAACAGAAATGATAGCGCTGCGTTCTCAAATGAATCCGCATTTTATTTTCAATAGCATGAACGCAATTAAAAATTTGATCATGACCTCAAGCAATGAGGATGCCGTAACATATTTGGACGATTTTGCGAGCCTACTTCGTGGCATTTTACAAAACAGCAATCGGAAAAAAATTACGGTGGAAGAGGAATTGGAAATTTTAGAATTGTATCTTTCTTTAGAAAAGAGCAGAATGGGCGAGAATTTCACCTACTCCATACAAGTCAATTCTAAAGACGTTCTTTCACAATACCAAATTCCCCCTCTACTCTTACAACCTATTGTGGAAAATGCTATTTGGCATGGCCTCCAACCCAGTTTAAAAGCTGATAAAAAATTAATCATAACTTTTGACACCACCAATGATTTAAAAATAACTATAGAAGACAATGGCATTGGCAGAACGGAAAGCAACAAAAATAAAAAATTGCACAACTCCATGGGTACAACTATTGTGCAAGAGCGATTGACTTTGTATAATCATTTAAATGATCACACCATTGATTTTCGGGTTACAGACCTAGAAAATAACAACACGGCATCAGGAACTCGCATTACACTAACTTATAAATATTGAATCATGGCCAACATAATAATTATAGACGATGAAGACCACTGCATAAATGTCTTGGTGAACCTTATTAAAAAAGTTCATGCCGATTACAATATTACAGGTGTTTTTACGAATCCGCTTGAAGGTTTGGACTTCATAAAAAGTAATCCCCCAGATTTGTTATTTCTTGACATTAAAATGCCTAACCTCAATGGTTTTGCACTATTGGACAATCTGCTGCCCATTGATTTTGACGTTATTTTTACAACCGCCTATCACCAATATGCCATCAAAGCCTTTCAATATAGCGCGATGAATTACCTCTTGAAACCGATTACCGAAAAAAATATTGTAAAAGCTATTTCTATCTGGGAAAAACGTCGAGAAAAAACAAGCACCCAGCAATGGGAACTGCTTCAAGATCAGTTAAAATATCAAAATAAGGAGTGTACTAAAATTGCTCTACCAACTGGCGTAGGCTACCAAATTGTTGAGATTCAAAATATTGTGAGGTGCCAATCAGATAGCAATTACACCTATATCTTCTGTAAGGACGAAATTAAAATTTTAATCAGCAGGACGTTAAAGGAAATTGAAGAACTTTTATTGGACCATGGTTTCGTAAGGGTACACCAATCGCATTTAATAAATCCACAATTTGTAAAAGGGATCTTAAAACAAGACGGTGGAAGTCTCATCATGCATGATGAAGTAGAAATTCCAGTATCACGACAAAAATCGAAACAGATCAATGACATATTAGATACGATGTTGCGATTTAAATAAATGCTGAATTCTAATTCAAATGCACCAAACACTCATTAACAACTACCAAATTCTGATTTGATATTGTGTAGGAAAAAACATCGTTTATCTTTATACCATTGCATTTAATTTTTGAAAATTAGATTTGAAACTTGAAACAAGATTTAAACTTAAATTTTCAAGATTAATCTACAATTTGAATCCCCCCGTTTTAATAGCATTTCTAAAGGAATCCGTTCCTTTTAAAAAAATCAAAGGAAAACCTTTTATACATCTAAAGCTTTCCTAATAACTGTATGAATTATTGGTTCATATACGAAATGTAGATCTATTAATCATATTTCATAAATCCTGCCACATTCTTTTGATTTAATCGTGATGTAAGAATTTGCGACAATCAATTTCGTGGACTATAAAAGAGATTTCTAACCATGAGCTAAAGCTAAGTTACCATAAAGGATAGCAGCAGAAGCGAAATAGTGGTTGTATATCAGTTTTGGAAACCTTTAACATACCAACATAAAATAATTATAAAATCAATAAAACAATTCAAATGAAAATTTTAAATCATCGATTCAAACCCCTCATTATAATGTTAGCAATCACCATGAGTTTGTTGAGTTGCTCCAAAGACGATTCAAGTGACACCATTGAAGATCTAAGGGAAGGCCACGCAACTGCAGTAATTGAGGTAAACCAACAGACCGTCTCATTTGCAGCAAATTCAGATCGTAGCTTCGCAACTATTGTGACATCTAAATTAGGCGAAAATGATATTCGTCAATTAGTTGTGGTCATGGCCGATGAAAAATCAGACGCCATTATAGTATCACAAGCCATCCCGGCTCCAAACAACCCCATTAACTATAATTTAAGTAAGGTGGGTTTTGGAGATGATTACTTTTTTACAACCAGTGTAGCAATGAACGGAAAAAACTCCTCTGATGCCAATATCTATGGCATGGGATCCATCCAACAAGATGAGAGCATTGTTCTGCAAAGTAGCGGATCATTTAAAGTCACGGCCATTACTACTACCCATATTAAAGGAACTTTTGAAATGACCTTATATAATAGCTATGATCCAGATAACGCAGAAAAATTATCGGTAACCAAAGGCGCTTTTGATTTGCCACTTGTAGAATTGGATGAAGACGATTTGGGAGATTTAGGTATTGATTAAGTCAGGCTCGGATAATTTTAATCTCAAGAATGGCTTATCCTCTTTAATCTGAACCTATGTTTTGGTGTAGTAGAGAATCATCATCAAATGAAAAAGTTCGAGGAGATTAACTCTTATTATTTTCAATGCCATCAAAAATCGGACTTTTCCAAAACTAATCAGGTGCAACACACTATCACCTCCAATTTTTTAAAATGAAAAAAAATCAAATGAATTTCAAAGTCTTATCCGTCTTACTCTTTATAGGAGCATTATTTTTAAACACCGTGCCTTCTATTGCACAAAGTTTGGAAGGAAAATGGACAATAGCCAAATTAGATACCCGGCATTCAACGGTGCTTCATTTTACCAAAGACAGCTTGATGTTTTATGACTTTGACCAACGCCAATCGGCAACCTCCTACCATATCAAGGATGATCGCATAGTGGTGGACAACACATCAATTCCTATCGGAGGAACGTTTCTATTTGTCAATCCTGATCGTTTACGTTTAAAGCCAGATCGCGCAAAGCAACCGATTGATTTTGTGCGATTGCAACCCACCCAAACAAGCTTGACGTACGCAGAAATAGAGAGCCTAGATTTTGATATAAATTACCACAATAAAACCCTCAAAATAAACTTTAAGCAAGTAGATGATGAAACGCTAAGAACCGTTCGGTTGGAGACTTTAGACACGACCTATTTTCTTTCCTTTTATCAAAACGACAAAAGAATGGGAGCCATGCCTGTTAAGCAGGTAACCAAAGAAGAAATTATGGTTTATGGATTTCCCGAAGAACCATTTATTGTGACTGGAGAACGACAGTTATCCAACGGAAATTCTACCACCAACACTGGTGCTTCCACTTCAGTTGGAAAGCTGACTCCCGAAGAAGCCATTCTAGGCAAATGGTTTTATAAACATATTCAAGGCCGCCCGTCCTTATCTGAATGCACCAAAAAAAGCTTTTTTGAATTTAATGAAGATGCGTCCTTAGTAACAAAACCCTATGCCGAAAATCATAGCAACGGAAATTGTGTCGCGGGCACTAACACTAATGCGACTTACAATATTATCGACGACAACCAAATTAAGGTAACCGAAGATGGAGTTAAGACTATTTGGGATATCCAATCGCTAACAAGAACGCAGCTTGTAGTCAAAAAAGAGGGCCAAGCACTAACGCTCACTAAAGAAAAGCAGGAACTCTAACTCTATTAAAAAAATGAATGACGTCAATTTTTGACTCAATAAAGAGGCCATCATCCTCAAATAATAACGGGATAGAGTTAAAGCTCGAACCTTAAATTCCACTAAACATGAACACATTTCAATCACAATTTAAAACCGCATTTTTTATTTTTTTAATGGCCTTAGCTTTTGTTAGCTGTGGCGATGACAAAAAGAAAGACACGACCACAGACCCAAACGCATCACAAGAACAAACAAAAACGCCAGCTGCGAACAATAGCGGTGATGAAAACGTTCAAACTTCAGGGCAAGCAGACAAGTCGCAAATTGCTCCGGATGCCGCTGGTGCCTCCAGCCCCGATTTTTCAGAAGCCAACACCGCGGCAATTTTACTGGACTGCAACTATTTTAGTCAGAATCCGAATTCCGTGCTAAAAGATAATCCCGATGCTGCTATAGATTATATTATACCGTGTATGACAAGAATTGATGGAAAACTGACCATTGAACCTGGGGTAACCATTGCTTTTGAACAAGATGCAGGCATGAATTTTACTGATAAATCTTCAATTAAAATGCTAGGTACTGCTGAAAAACCAATCGTGCTTACCGGAAAGGAAAAAATAAAAGGCTTTTGGAAAGGTGTTGGCACCGGAAGCAAAGGCATGAGCAATACCATGAGCTACGTTACTATTGATTACGCAGGGGGTTCTAAAGCGGCTCTGGAAATCTATAATGACAACACCATTTTAAACCTTGAGCACTGCACGTTTTCAAATAGTAAAAATTATGGCATGATCACCAACAGAAGAGTAGGAAAAGATGTAAATAATATCATCATGAACAATTGCGTATTTACCAAGAACAAAATCCCTTTTAAAACAGATGTCACCCGCTTAAGATTATTTAATAGCACCAATACATTCTCAGGAAACGAGAAGGATTATATTGAGTTTGAAGAAGGTAATCTTTATGGTGATGCGACGTGGGCCAAATTAGATGTGCCCTATTTTCTTCAAGGTAATTTAAACATAAAAGAAGGTGTGTTTACCGTAGCTCCGGGTGTTGCCGTTATCATGTCTTCCCAGAAATGGATACATATTGATGACAATGCTTCCTTGGTCATGGTGGGAACTCCGGAAGATCCAATAATTATTAGTGGCGAACATGATGTGGCGGGGTTTTGGCAACAAATAAATGTACAATCTAGCAGCCCTTTAAATGAAATGGGTCACGTTATCCTAAAAAATGCAGGACGGACCACACAAAAACCTAATGGCGCCGTATTTCTTGAACGCTCAAAATTCTTGAACATCCATGATATTGTATTTAACAATTGTTTTGAGTACGGTATAAGTGTCCAAGATGCAGCCCAGTCACATTTAGAGTATGCTAATTTAAGCTTGGATAATACTCCAAAACTGTTCTCTGATTGGAATGGAAAGGAAATTTCTGATCTTAAAAGCTTGTAATTAGTACATATAAAAGTACAAAATGATATTAAATAATTGTTCACAAAAAATTTATAGAAACCTCAATATTTACCACTAAAACCTTAATACTTATGAATACCCCAAAAAATCCAATTTCTAAAATTAAGTTTACCCTCCTATTAATGGCACTTGGGCTTATAAACTTTTCAGCAATTGCCCAAACATTTGAGATGATGAAAGATATCAACCAAGGAAGAAATAGTAGTTATCCCGAACATTTAGCTATTCATAACGGTAAATTATATTTCAAGGCCTATAGTAGTGACGGACTTAATCCATGGATAAGTGATGGTACTACTGAAGGCACAACGATGTTAAAAAACACCAATGCAATAGCCAATGGTGTCTTTCAATCTTCTGTTGAGTTCGTTGGAGCTAATGGCTTAGTATTTTTTAAAGAGCTAACACGTACCCACGGTAGTGAGCTATGGGTCTCTGATGGCACAACTGCTGGCACGCATATATTAAAGGATATTAACCCAGGAACTTCTGGCTCTGGTCCTTTTGCACTGACAGAAATTAATGATAAATTATATTTTAATGCAGACGATGGAACTCATGGCGGAGAACTTTGGGTTACAGATGGTACTGAAGCTGGGACGCAAATGGTAAAGGACATTAACCCCGGCTCTGATAAAGCCAATCTTTATCTTCTATTCAGGTATAAGGATAAATTATATTTTAGGGCGAATGACGGCGTTCATGGAAATGAATTATGGGTCAGCAACGGTACTAGTGCTGGAACAAAGATGATAAAAGATATTCAACCAGGTTCAGAAGGCAGTGATCTTAATAATTTTACAGAGGTAAACGGCCAACTATTTTTTACTGCAAACGACGGCACACACGGGATGGAGCTTTGGAAAACTGATGGCACAAGTGGCGGCACGAAAATGGTAAAAGATATTCGTACAAACCCCAACCCAGTACTAATCAATAGTGACCCAAGGGAATTAAAGGAATTTAAAGGTAAACTATATTTTACCGCAAGGCGAGATTCTGATGAAGGTAGAGCAATATGGGTAAGTGATGGCACCACTTCCGGAACACAACTTCTTATACAGATAAACTCAGAAATTAGGGGAGATAGTAGTTTTCGATTTGCCCATGAATATAACGGAAAATTGTATTTTACTGGTCAAGACGTTGAGCACGGCAATGAGCTTTGGGCAACTGATGGCACTGCTGCAGGCACAAACCTAGTAAAAGACCTTGTTCCTGGCACAAAAAATGGAGGCCCTTTTAAGTATGTCAACTATAATAACAAATTATACTTTATTGCCAACCATAACATCAAGAAAAGCCAACTTTGGACAAGCGATGGAACAGCCGAAGGAACGCATATTATTATGCCTGATAATGTCAATAATATAAAGTCAAATGGTTCTGTTGTACGTAGCTACAACGACTTGGTAGTGTTTGATGGCGCCCTTTATTTTAAAGCGGAATACGATGGTAAAGGTTTGGAGTTATGGAAATACACCAGCAACAGCCTAAGTGCTCAAGATCATGAAGTTAACGAATTCGTTTTATATCCCAACCCAGTCCAGGATGTCCTACACATGAAAACTAATGCAAAAGATATTGAAAAAATCGATCTTTTTTCGGTTACCGGTCAACGCTTAAAAAGTTGGGAAGGCCAGTCCAGCCTCAATATGTCACCATTTGCACCGGGCATCTATTTCATAAAGGTGTATAAAGAAAACTCGCAAACTTTGGTCAAACGGATCGTTAAGAACTAATATTCAGGAAAATGAAACGCTTAAACTTTAAAAAATCTTAAATAAATAGTAGAACCATGAAAAAATCATTTCTTTTACTTACCGCTTTCATCTGTACCTTAGCTTGTAAAAACCCAGAAAAATCGTCTTCAAAAGAGATGGATGCTGTAGAAAAATCTGATCACAAAAGCTCAGACCAATCTCCCTGCACTCTTTTGACTGATGCCGAAATTAAATCTGTGCTTTCCATCCCTAGCGATACGGAAACAAGCAAAGAAAAGAAAAGCATAACCTATCCTGCGTGTTTTTATAAATGGGAATCTTTTACCTATCCTTATAAGTTTTCTACTGGTCAAACAGTGGATCGCCCTGCGGAATTAAGCATTGTTTGGGCTATAAACATCAATAAAAAACTGTACGAGCAGTCCATCTCAGTGTATAAGGATGGTGAAGCCATAAATGGACTAGGAGACATGGCAACCTATAGTAAAAAAATGGGCCAGATCACCTTTTTGAAAAACGACAACCTTTTTCATGTCAAAGCAGAAACCTCTACGGATGAAGCTTCCAACAAAGCTAAATCCATTACACTCGCCAAACTTATTGCTGATAAGCTTTGATATATTAAATGAACTAAAAAACACCACGACATAAAAAAGACATACATTTTTTGACAACAACCAAAAGTAAGCTATAGCACCCCATAGAATTGCTTATTCTTTATCGAGATAAACAACGATTGCATACGTACACATAACAACTCAAAATTAATAGTAACCTTAGAATCAATAAAAAATGAAATTTAAGATATCCTTTATGATGCTCTTGATCTCTGCGCTATCCTATTCTCAAATTGGCAGGACCTATCCTGATGGTCATGGGGATAGAGTCTTTTTTCCTTACGGCGATATTTCCTTTGCCGACGAAGTGGTCAGCTTTAAAATAGGAGATCCAGGACCGATTGAAGGCTTTGGCCCTGAGGAAGCACTAGGCATTCCCAACTATGAAGGAAATCCTAATAAGTATTTTGCAACCCTCGGTTACGGCGGCGAACTCGTGGTGAGATTTACAGATAACGTGTTGTACGATATTCCTGGTCCTGATTTATTTATATTGGAAATAGGTGCATTAACTGAACCTGTAGACGCCTATATTTCTAAAGATGGAAAAGATTGGATCTCGGTTGGCCGCACAGATGGTGGATTTTCAGCATTGGACATTGCCGATTATGTTGAAAAAAGTGACGTGTTCAGATATGTAAAAGTAGTAGATATTAAAGCTAAAAAAGGAGGAAAATGGCCCGGAGCCGATATCGATGCCATTGGTGCTATTGGCTCCAGTATCAATTTTCAGTTAAACGCAGCGGTCACCTTTGATACCGGGAAGGCTAAACTTAAGGAAAACACCTCAGAATTGGCAGACATCGCGAAAAAAATAAAAGACCTGAAAGGATTGGTCCTTATTGAAGGCTACACTGATAACATAGGCTCAACGGAAAGCAACATAACACTCTCCAAAAACAGGGCTGATGCAGTGAAGAATTTTTTGGTAGATAATGCAAAAATTGATGCTAAAAACATAACAACCAAAGCGCTGGGAGAAAGTAATCCTGTAGCAGATAATGCGACGGAAGAAGGAAGGCAAAAAAATAGACGGGTAGAACTTATTGTTTTTCAGAACACTGAAATAGAACAAAAAAATGTGACCGGCACCTGGAAAACAACCAAAAACGGTAATCTAAGGATTTACAGATACGGGGATGTGATTGCCGGCTGGTACGAAAATGATGGTGGAGAAATTTTAGGAAAAATGAGCGATGACCACACTATGCAAGGACAATGGATTGAGAACAAATCTGGAAAAACATGCAACACCGCAATTTATGACAGAAAAAACTGGGGATCTCTGGTGCTTGAGTTCAATGAAGATTTTACAGAATTTAAAGGTCAATGGGGCTATTGTGATGCCGAAGCCAGTACAACAGGCTGGGATGCAAATAGAAATTGATTTCTATACGGTAGGAGCGCAACTACAAAAATAAGCAAACAAAGTTAACTCTTAGTCAATTGTCTTTCAATCCTTATGCAACAGATAATTATTCCTTATGAACAAAACATATGCAATAGATATGAAAAACCTAAAATTTAGAAGTATCACATTAATAGTCCTTATTTGTAGTGTGACCTTTAGCTGTGTCACGCTTCAACAACCACTGCCCGGGAGTATTTGGGGCGATTGGGCGTTTGTTAAAACCGGAACCATTATCAATGGCTCCAACCAAAAGCTTTACAACTATATCAATATTTGCGACAGAAACAGTGATCAATTGCGCTTTTCGTCAGACGGTAAAATGAATTTACGTTGGTACGATGCCCATTGCGCTATTCAGCAGTATTTTATTGGCCAATATCATGTGGAAGGCAATACGTTAAAGGTTGATTTGGCATCGCATAGACCATACCAGGACAGCCCGTTTCCACCGATAACGGAATTTAGGATCATTCAAATTAATGCAACAACTTTAAAGCTTGAAGAGATTCCGGATGCTGCTACACGAGAAAGATATCAAGGAACATCCTCTGGACCTGAAGTCATGGTTTTTGTTTTTATGCGGGTGGATTAAGTTGCTAGTAAATCATATTAATTTATAGGTCCGTTTTTAGCCATGTGTGTAAAAACTCTGCGAATATCCCTAAAATCACCGGGCAACAGAAACATAACTTTATAAAATATATCCCGCTGATTCCATGGATTATTACAGACTAAATACAAATGCTTGTCACTTATCACCACCAATAGAAATTGCTATAACAGCATAATTAATAACGTTAGGACATATACGGAAAACCAATAATTTTTCCATTTGCAGCACCTAGCTATTAAGAATTTATCATCTCCTATTATGAATAAAAAAACTATCCTGAGTATCGTCCTACTTATTATTTTTTCCAGTACAATCTACTCACAGACAAAAAGCACAAGAAGAACGGAGAAAACTAACAATGAGCGCACAATCTCTAAAAACAGTGTCAAAAAAGCAACGAAAACACTTAAAGTTATGAATGACAACCAAAAGTCAATCGATGTGGCGAACCCAGAGATTCTGAGCGTCTCTAATCAAGACATCCCGATGGAGATCGTGCATGTCGAGACTGCCATTCCTGCATTTATAGGCTATACGGAAAAAGGCTCCAATAGCCCTGCAAAGATCAGTTCTATGCAGGATTATAAAACTAAATTTGGTGGGGCTTCCAATGAAGACATCGGGGAATTTCAGATCAACAGTGACGGAACCATTATAGCTCCAAATATCCCATCTACCCCAAAATATATGATGTATTATATGTTGGAACTATTTTTTGCGAATGGCGGTGGCGATTGTTTGATCACTTCTGTGGGTCATTATGATAATTCAATAAGATAGAGGTCAGTATCTAAATACATATCTTTATTGTCAGTAAACATATAATATTATGGATATTTTTAAAGGTCAAAATCTTCTAGAGTTCTCTGATCGGTTCAAAACCGATGAAGATTGCAAGAAATACTTAGCTTCAATTAAATCAAATATGGGCTACAAATGCTTGAGATGTAATCATACTGCCTGCCAAGTTCGCAAGGATTTTGCAAGACAGTGCAATATCTGCGGACATATTGAATCTACCACGGCCAATACGCTTTTCCACAAGGTTAAATTTGGAGTTCGCAAAGCATTTTTTATTTGTTTTGAAATGGCTTCATCAACCAAGAGCCTATCTGCAC
>NZ_AUHD01000017.1 GCF_000423005.1 Gelidibacter mesophilus DSM 14095 | reverse complement strand
CAATATCCTGATATAAAGATCGCTTTTAATCTGACCCAGGGACTGAGGAACATATTTAATACAGCCAAAACAATAGAAATAGCGTATACCAAACTGGCACATTGGTACAAAGATGTAGAGAATACAGGATTTAGAGCGTTCAACACAATTGCGAACACGATAACACTCAATTATAGATCAATACTGAACTATTTTATAAACAGAAGTACAAATGCCTCAGCAGAATCATTCAATGCAAAGATCAAAGCCTTTAGAGCACAGTTTTGAGGAGTCAAAAATGTAGAATTCTTCCTTTATAGATTAACCACAATCTTTGCATAAACACAACAATTGGGCTTGATCCAGATTTTGACTTGATCCTGTAAACCCTTGAATTTACCGCATAAAAAAAGAGTAACCATTTCTGATTACTCTTACTTAGTAGCGGGAACCGGACTCGAACCAGTGACCTTTGGGTTATGAGCCCAACGAGCTACCTACTGCTCTATCCCGCGATATAAATTAAAATGATTCTCTTAGCTTTTAACTCTCGGTTCATAATGCCGACTGTATCATTTTAGGACTGCAAATATAGAAGCTTTTTTTCGATTAGAAAAACTTTATTCACTAAAAAACTCTTAATAACTAAATATTAAGAGTCTCTATAGTGTTTGGCAAATGCTAATCTTCTGTGTCTAAAGTCGCAAGCGCTCCGCCCTTACCTGTATTTTCATAATCAAACTCTGTCAACTTGGGAAACTTTTTCCCCAACTGTGCCAATTCTCCTTGAAAACTGTTGTTTCCAATAAGCAAGGTTTTAAGCTTGGTTAACTTTACCAATTCTGAAGGGAGATCGCCGTAAAACCCATTGTTGGACAATACCAATTCTTCAAGGCTGGCCAATTCACCAATAGATTGTGGTATCGGTCCCAGCAATTGATTATCAAAAACACTTAGTGATTTCAACTTCTTGAGCTGTGAGAAATCTGAAGGTAATTGTCCAGATAACGTGTTACTGCTAATTAAAAGACTTTGTAAGTTTTTAAGGTTTTCAATGGATTGCGGGATGGAACCCGTTAAATTATTGTTGTATAATTCTAAGGTTTTTAAATTTGCGAGATTACCAATGGATTGGGGAATCTGTCCTGACAAGTCGTTCATGAAGAGCTGCAAGGACTCCAAAGAGGCCAAGGTGGTCAACTCCTGAGGAATAGCTCCTTTAAGTCTATTAAAACCTAAATTTAATGTTTTTAAATGCGTCAAATTACCGAGGCTAATAGGAATGTTTCCAGAAATTGAATTTCTATATAGACTCAATTGCTGCAAATGAATTAAATTACCCAATTCAGTTGGTAAAGTTCCTTTTAAATTATTGAAATCTAAATCTAATGAAACAACTTTATCGGCAACAACCTTAACACCATACCAGGTATTAACTGGAGCTTGAAGATTCCAAGTGTTTTGCCAAGCATCACCTTTGGTAGAATTAAAAAGTGCAATAAGTGCATTTTTCTCTGGTGTTGAAACCTGACCAAATGATAGGACGGTCATTAACAGAAACAACAATGTAAGTTTAAGTGTTTTCATAGATATTAAATTTGGTTGGCAAGTTTAAGAGACGAATGTATAATAATATCGATGAAAAAGCAATTATTTTCGATGAACGGCAACTCTCAACCCGCCGAAAATTATAGAAAACTAACAACCAGCAGATTACACAATAAAGGAACTCGCAGTATTTATTAAAGCAAATGGGTTTAAAAATCCCAGAAAGCTCAGTTTATGATATCTTAATTTTTAGGGGCTGGAGGATATCCCGATAATACCTTTTCCACAATAGCTTTAAACTGAGATTCCCTCACCTCAGGTTTAGCATTGGGCTGAAATGAACTTTCACTTACAGCTTGCCAAAACAATCCTGACTTGTTATTATCAACAAATTCGAACAATATTTCTCTATTTATATTGGCCTGGCCCACCGGGATTCCTATGGAAATCCCGCCACCTACATTGCCACCACCACCGCCAACACCTACGCCTACATTACTGTTTCTTGCTTCTTGGAACGTATTGCTCTTAATGTCAATCAGAAAATCTGGAGAATCAGAAACACTCATACCTTTAGCCTGCAAACCAGCATCTAAAGCAGCCAAAAATCGTTTTGCGTCCAACTCGCTCATTCCCATGTT
The DNA here is from genome assembly GCF_000423005.1 of Gelidibacter mesophilus DSM 14095. Classification (GTDB taxonomy): domain Bacteria; phylum Bacteroidota; class Bacteroidia; order Flavobacteriales; family Flavobacteriaceae; genus Gelidibacter; species Gelidibacter mesophilus. Next base: position 63,950 of record NZ_AUHD01000017.1, on the reverse strand, counting down.
CATGTCATTATAATAATTATAGGTTTTGTAAGCATTGAAATCTGTTGTTTTCTCATAATCATAATTCACGCGCACAGCAGTACAGGACATAACCAGTACGGCAAGTCCAAATAGGAGAAGTGATTTTTTCATAACTTTTTATTTTAAAGGTAATAAAAAATAAGCCTCAGCATCAAATTTCAAAAATGATTGAGATATGATTACCGAGGCTTTTATAAAAAAAGTTTCAATTATTTACTTGGCGGCATCGTTGGCCGTACCTCAATCTTACTTGGCAAAGTACGCTCATTCATCTTTACTAGATCAATCACCAGTTCACCGATATCTTCACTTTGAATTTTCCAAGCATCCTTATCATCAGGCTCATTCCCATTGAAATGAGTAGAAACCGACCCTGGCATAATGGTGCTTACCTTAATGTTATGTTGTCTCAAGTCTAACATCACCGATTGTGTAAATCCGGTAACCCCAAATTTACTTGCATTATAAGCTGATCCACCGGCAAAAAAGTTAGTTCCTGCCAAACTGGAAATGCTAATAAAATAACCTTTAGATTTTTTAAGAGCCTCAAGGCTCGATTTTATAGTGTAAAAAACACCAGAAAGATTTGTGTCTATAGTTTCTTGCCATTGCTCTGGTGTCAAGTCTTCAATGGATGCAAAATGCCCCAAACCAGCATTGGCTACTACAATATCCAACTGCCCAAATTTTGACAGCACTTGTTTTACCGCATCTTGTTGACTTTCATATTTTCTGACATCCGCCATCACCCCAATTGCTTTTGCAGATGATTTTGATTTCTTTGTAAGTTCTGTTGCTGCCTCTTTTGCACTCGCTTCGCTACGGCTTGTTATGGCGACATTCACGCCCTCATTTAACAAACTCAGTGCTACACCGTAGCCAATGCCTTTACTCCCGCCTGTGATTAAGGCCACTTTATCTTTTAAGTTTTTCATTTTATATCGTTTTATCCAAAGTTACGAAACGAAAAACCCCAACCTAAATTAGGATTATTAAAATTGTATTAAATGTTTATGGAAAACACCCCCTTTCAAGATTTTATCGGGAAGAAAAAGCGCTAGAAAATAATAATGATGAGAAATTGAGAATGGAAATAATAGAATCCATTCTATTATTTTATACTTTTTTCATGACAATTCAGTTGTTTAAACTCTCAAAAAGAAAGAGCATTACTAACAACGCGCTTTATATGAATGATAAACTAAACCCGACATTACACATTCAACATCTTCCAAAGTCGGTCCTTTAATTCCGTGATGCCCTTTTGCGCTACGGACGAAATAAACATATAATCTATTGGCAAGGTTGTATCGAGTTCTTTCTTTAGTTCCGCTTCCAATTCAGCATCTAGCATATCACTTTTTGAAATGGCAATCAAACGCTCTTTATCCAACATTTCAGGGTTGTAACGACGCAGCTCGTCCAACAGAATTTCATACTGCTTAAGAATATCATCAGCGTCAGCAGGTATTAAAAATAACAGAATTGAATTGCGTTCAATATGTCTCAAAAAGTAATGGCCAAGTCCTTTGCCTTCCGCAGCACCCTCAATAATTCCGGGAATATCCGCCATTACAAACGATTGGAAATCACGATACTCTACAATTCCCAAATTTGGTTTAAGCGTTGTAAACTCATAATCGGCAATTTTTGGTTTTGCAGAAGTAATGACTGACAGTAATGTCGATTTTCCGGCATTAGGGAAACCTACCAAACCAACATCAGCCAAAAGCTTTAGTTCCATAAGAATATCACGTTCCTGTAACGGAATACCTGGTTGGGAATAGCGTGGTGTTTGATTGGTCGAAGTCTTAAAATGCCAATTTCCGAGTCCACCCTTTCCACCTTCAGCAATAATTTTTTCTTCACCATTCTCAGTGATCTCAAAAATAATTTCATTGGTTTCAGCATCTCTTACAACAGTACCCAATGGCACATCAACGTAGACATCTTCACCATCACCACCAGTACTTCTAGAAGCGCTGCCATGTTCACCATGACCTGCTCTAATGTGTTTTTTAAACTTTAAATGATATAAAGTCCATTGATTGTCGTTCCCTCTAATAATTACATGACCACCACGACCACCATCACCACCATCAGGACCTCCTTTGGCTATATACTTTTCACGATGCAAATGCATTGAGCCTTTACCTCCGTTTCCGGATTGCACGTTCATTTTTACATAGTCAACAAAATTCCCTTCAGTCATATTCATTTCCCACGAACGTGGGAATCCATTTAATTAAAATCTAATCTAGGAACCTTCCTTACGATTAAACTTAATAGTTCAACAAATTTAGCTTCCCAAGTATTGGGTTGCTTGTTTAAATTATTGCTTATAATTTATCAATTACCTTATTTAAACGCTCAGTGATTTCTGAGATGCTACCAACGCCATCCACACCACAATATTTATCTTGGGCGTCATAGTAATCTTTCAGAATCGCTGTTTTTTTATAGTATTCCTTGATGCGATTTCTGATAATTTGCTCATCAGCATCATCTGCCCTTCCACTTGTTTTTCCGCGACCCAATAAACGCTCTACTAAAACCTCATCATCCACTTCAAGAGCAATCATCCCATTAATCTGAGAATCTTTACCATCCATCAATTCATCTAAGGCTTTTGCTTGAGCATTTGTCCTTGGAAATCCATCGAAAATAAATCCGTTGGCATCGGAATTTTTTTCAACTTCGGCATTTAACATATCAATAGTGATCTGGTCTGGCACCAACTCTCCTTTATCCATAAAAGATTTAGCCAGCATCCCTAATGCCGTTTTGTTTTTTATATTCTGTCTGAACACATCACCCGTAGAAATATGTACAAGATTATAGGTCTCCTTTAAAAAATTGGCTTGAGTTCCTTTTCCAGCTCCTGGAGGTCCAAATAGGACAAAATTGGTCATGTGTTGCGTTGTTTTTAATTGATATACTTCAGGCAAATTTCTTCCCAATGCGTCGTAATCCAAACCGTATCCAACAATAAATTTATTAGGAATTTCAATACCAACATAATGTAGCTTAAAGTCTTTTTTATATGCCTCAGGTTTATAAAACAGCGTAGCAATCTTCAATTCCTTAACCTCTTCATTTTCAAAAATACGATGGATTTCCACCAAGGTATTACCAGAATCAATAATATCTTCAAGAATCACCACTGTTCTACCCGTCAAATCTTGCGTCAATCCGATCAAGCGTTGAATATCATCTGTTGATTTAACGCCTTCATAAGATGCCAACTTTATAAAAGTCACCTCACATGGTTTCGGATATTTTTTAACAAAATCACTGACAAACATGAACGATCCATTTAAAACTCCAACAAAAACAGGAATATCATCTTGGATATCATTTGCAACTTGGTCCACCATTCTCTGAACGGCAGAATCAATTTCCTCTTCAGAAATAAATGGTTTGAAATATAAATCGTGAAGTTTAATCACTATAATTGGTTTTTAAAAGATGCAAAGATACGCTTTTTGATTTAAAATTTACTCCCGAAATTTCAGGATTTGATTTACAACTTTCAGAGTTTAAACGTATTTTTGTTTTTTTGATGACATAAATTTAACCGAATTTTCTACGTAAGAACCTTAAACATGACTTATTTCTCTTCAAATTTTAAACTTGGCATTCTTGGTGGCGGCCAATTAGGCAAAATGTTACTTACAGAAACTCGTAAATTTGACATTTATACCTGCGTGCTCGACCCTAGTGATGAAGCTCCGTCCAAAATTGCTTGCAATGAATTTACCAAAGGCGATTTAATGGATTACGATACTGTTCTTGACTTTGGAAGAAAAGTGGATGTTCTGACTATAGAGATTGAGAATGTGAATGCAAATGCCCTAGAGACTTTGGAAAAAGAAGGCATTAAAGTATTCCCTTCTTCTAAAACCTTAAAAACCATCCAAAACAAAGCCACACAGAAATTATTTTATGTGGATCATAATATTCCAACGGCAGATTTTGCACGTTTCGCTTACGTCTCTGAAATTGAAGATGCAATTGATAACGGCGGACTTCATTTGCCTTTTGTCTGGAAAGCCGCTCAGTTTGGGTATGATGGCAATGGCGTGAAGGTGGTGCGAAGCAAATCAGATTTAAAGGAGTTGAAGGATGGGGAATGTATTGCCGAAACAATGATTCCTTTTAAAAATGAGCTTGCGGTGATTGTGAGCAGAAATTCCAATGGCGACGTCAAAACTTATCCGATTGTGGAAATGGAGTTTCACCCAGAAGCCAATCAGGTAGAATATGTAATTTGCCCTGCAAGAATTGACGCGAGAGTAGCAGAAAAAGCGCACAAAGTCGCTTTAAAGGTTTCTGACGCATTCCATCATGTAGGATTATTGGCGGTGGAAATGTTCCAAACTCAAAACGACGAGATTTTGGTAAATGAAGTGGCACCAAGACCACATAATTCTGGACACCACACTATTGAATCAAGCTACACCTCTCAGTTTGAACAGCATTTAAGAGCCGTTTTAAATTTACCACTGGGAAAAACAGGCCATAAAGTTGCAGGGGTGATGGTGAATTTAGTGGGAGCCGAAGGTTTCTCAGGTGCTGTTGTATATGAAAACATAGAACAAATTATGGCAATGGATGGTGTAACCCCACATATCTACGGTAAAAATCAAACCAGACCATTTCGAAAAATGGGCCATGTTACGATAGTCAATGAAGATCTGAATGAAGCGCGAAAAATTGCGGAAGATGTCAAAAATTTGATTAAGGTCATCAGTTAACACATATAAAAGAGAGCATTTGAATTTTTACGATCTTAAAAACAAAGATTTTGAAATTTGAATCTTACACAAGAGATAAGAATTATGAGCAAAATAGGAATCATCATGGGTAGCAAAAGCGATCTTCCAGTAATGCAAGACGCAATTGATATCTTAAAACAATTTAACATTGACGTTGAAGTGGATATTGTATCAGCCCACAGAACGCCAGAAAAGTTATTTGATTATGGAAAAAACGCCCATACCCGCGGTTTTTCAGTCATCATTGCAGGTGCAGGTGGGGCAGCACATTTACCGGGAATGATTGCTTCTTTAACGCCGTTGCCAGTAATAGGTGTTCCTGTAAAAAGTAGCAATTCTATTGACGGCTGGGACTCAGTTCTCTCCATCCTTCAAATGCCAGGAGGCGTACCTGTGGCGACTGTGGCACTCAACGGTGCGAAAAATGCAGGCATTCTTGCCGCTCAAATCATTGGAAGTTCAGATACCAAAGTCATGGATAAAATCATCGCTTATAAAGAAGATTTAAAAATATCCGTTATTGAGTCGGCCAAAGCTTTAAAATAGAAAATCCCCAACTTCAGTTGGGGATTTTTCTGCTATTAATCAATTATATTAAAGGGCTTTATCAAAACTTCTTTTTTACAATTGTTCAACAAAGGTAAAAATATCATTACCAAAAATATTTAAAATTAAGTTAATTATCGGCGATTACTACCCGTTATAGATAGTGTCCGATAACGGCTATACAATATATAAAAGCACTTATGAACATTCTCAATACACCTTTTGATACGCCATACAATACGGCTCCTTTTACCAAAATAAAAGATACAGATTTTCTCCCGGCATTTAAATTCGCCATTACTGAAGCTCAGTCAGAAATTAACGCCATAACCAATACTGAAGCTCAACCTACCTTTAAAAACACTATTGAGGCTTTGGAATTTACGGGACATCAATTAGATCGGATTTCGAGTATTTTTTTCAACCTAAATTCAGCAGAAACCAGTGATATTATTCAAAAAATAGCACAGGAAGTCTCTCCATTATTGTCTGAATTCAGTAATGACATCACCTTAAATAAAGCCCTCTTTAAAAGAGTCAAAGCTGTCTATGACCACAAAGAAAGCTTGGACTTAACGGTTGAACAACAGACGCTTTTGGATAAAAAATATAAAGGCTTTTCCCGCAATGGTGCCAACCTCTCTGAAAAAAAGAAGCAAAAACTTAGAGATATTGATAAGCAATTGAGTCAAATTTCATTAAAATTCGGTGAGAATGTCTTAGCAGAAACGAATAATTTTGAGATGTTGATCACCAATGAAGGTGAGCTGGCAGGCCTGCCAGAAGGCGCACTGGAAGCAGCGAAGCAATTGGCAGAAAGCAAAGATAAAGATGGATGGATGTTCACATTGGACTACCCGAGTTACATTCCGTTTATGACCTATGCAGATAATAGAGCACTCCGAAAAAAACTAGCCATTGCAGCCGGAAGAAAAGCATTTAAAGGAGATGCGCTAGACAATCAAAACAATGTTCTTCAAATTGCCAGATTACGTTTTGAACGTGCACAATTGCTCGGTTATAAAACCCATGCCCACTTCGTTCTAGAAGAGCGTATGGCAAAAACACCGCAAAAAGTAGAGGCCTTTTTGGAAGAACTCTTAGCTAAGGCAAAACCTGCCGCATTAGCAGAATTTGAGGAACTTCAGGAATTTGCCCGTAACAAAGACAAGATCAATCGTTTAGAAAAATGGGATTCTGGATATTACGCCGAAAAATTAAAACAAGAACGCTTTGATCTGGATGACGAAAAGCTAAAACCCTATTTTAAATTGGAGAATGTCATTAATGGCGCTTTTAAAGTGGCTCAAAAGTTATACGGACTGGAATTTGAAGAAATTACCACCATAGACAAATACCATGAAGATGTGCTTACCTATAAAGTAACCAATACTGTGGGCGATTTGGTTTCCATTTTTTATGCCGATTTTTTTCCAAGGGCAGGAAAACGGAATGGCGCCTGGATGACCAGCTACAAACCTCAATTTATAAAAGAGACCACCAATGAGCGCCCACACATTTCTATAGTGTGTAATTTCACTAAACCTACCAAAACGAAGCCTTCACTCTTAACTTTTAATGAAGTCACCACCCTATTTCACGAATTCGGACATGCACTTCACGGCATGTTGGCCAATACCACGTATCCGAGTTTATCGGGCACAAGTGTGTTTTGGGATTTTGTTGAATTACCAAGTCAGATTTTTGAAAACTGGTGTTATGAAAAAGACGCATTGGAATTGTTTGCAACACATTACCAAACGGGAAAAGTGATTCCCATGGATTTTGTTCAAAAAATTAAGGATTCATCTACTTTCCATGAAGGGATGCAAACCATGCGACAAATCAGTTTTGGTCTTTTAGACATGAGCTGGCATGGGGCCGATCCTACAGCAATTACTGATGTTAAAACCCACGAATTAAAAGTATTTGAAGACACAAAATTATTTCCTGATGTCAAGGAAAATTGTATGAGCACTTCATTTTCCCATATTTTTCAAGGCGGCTATTCTTCAGGATACTACAGCTACAAATGGGCTGAAGTACTGGATGCCGATGCTTTTGAATTCTTTAAGGAAAAAGGCATTTTTAATAAAGAAGTTGCCACAAAATTCATGGAGAACGTGTTATCTCAAGGCGGTATCGAAGATCCAATGGTGCTTTACAAACGTTTCAGAGGTAAAGAACCTCAACCTGAAGCATTGTTAAAACGTGCTGGATTGATACCTATAAAATAGTTATTTATCGACATTTCTAACGAGATAGACTTCTAGAATTGATAAATTATTGGCTATAAGGTCAGAATACTGACCAGACATCCAAAAAGTGAGAACGACGTCTATTGGAATGCTGAAGAACTAAGCGATTGGACTACAGTTTTAGGAAACGCTGACGTGCTGATTAATCTCACCGGGAAATCAGTGGACTGCAGATACCCCGAAACGAACAAAAAACTAATCAACGATTCAAGAATAGACGCCACACATGTTTTGGGACTAGCCATCAACTTGTGTGAACAGCCTCCAAAGTTGTGGATAAATGCGTCAACTTCAACTATTTACGAAGGCTCTTTAGACTATGGAAACGACGAGGAACAAGGAATAATTGGTGATGATTTCTCCATGAACATTGCAAAATCATGGTAACATGCCTTCTACGCCATTTCAAATCCAAAGACCCGGAAGATAGCACTTCGTACAGCCATCGTTTTGGGCAAAACAGGCGGTGCGCTTATCCCGTTGAAAACATTGACCAAATATGGACTTGGCGGCAAACAGGGCTCAGGCAATCAAAAAGTAAGTTGGATCCATGAACAGGATTTTGCAAACGCTGTCGATTTTTTAATTGACCACACCAACCTTTCCCGAAATTTTAATCTTTGCGTCCCGCAACCAACGGACAATAACACTTTAATGTCTGCCCTAAGAAAAACATTAAAAATCCCAATTGGAATCTCACACCCTGAATGGCTTTTAAATATTGGAGCGCAAATTATCCGCACAGAAACGGAGCTTATTCTAAAAAGCAGAAATGTGGTTCCCAACCGTTTATTGGATAATAATTTCAGTTTTAAACACAAAAACATTCAAAACGCTTTATCTGATTTGCTGAATAATTAAATTTTAATTACTTATTTTTGATACAAATCGCTATGAAAACAAATGCCAAATCATCAACTTAACCCGAAAAAGTGGATTGAGCGCTATTCGGATTACCTCTTTAATTATACTATAACGCGTGTCAATGACCGCGAAATTGCAAAAGATATACTTCAAGATACGTTTTTCGCAGGTTTAAAGTCAATGAAAAATTTTAAAGGAGAGGCGACCGAGCGCACTTGGCTTATTTCGATCCTAAAACGAAAAATCATTGATTATTATAGAAAGATAAATTCGAAGAAAGGTCAAGCTGAAGTCAGAATGACTTATAATACCGACGAGAATGAAGGAGATTGGCTTGAAGAACGTGTAGAGGATGAAGGTTATTTAAATGCTGAAGAAATTCTAGAAAACTCTGAATTAGGTGATGCTATCTATAATTGTTTGGATAAACTACCGGAAAAACAAGCAACCGTTTTCAAAATGAAAACCATCCTAAATTATGAAACAGAAACTATTTGTAATGAACTAAACATCACTGCGTCTAACTTATGGGTCATTATTCATCGTGCACGGATTGCAATGGCTGAATGCATGGAGAAAAACTGGTTTAAATCATAGCAATGTCAAGATCATTTTTAATTTCAAAAGAAGAAGCATTTCATATCTGCGATAAATCGCAATATCGTGAATCTACCTTGTGGGAAAAAGTCAAACTTAGCTTCAGATACCTTTGGTGTCGCACCACGAGACTCTACGTCAACCGGAACACAAAGTTGACCAAAACTTTAAAATCATCCAAATTGGAATGTTTACACTACAGCGAGCGCAAACTTATTGAAGACCGTCTGAACGAACAGCTAAAAAACGAAATGTAGGATCAACCACAGGATAGGCACGCTTTCGACATAAAAAGAACTGTAATAATTGCTTCTTTTCCTATTGGAAAAAACAATGCAAAGCAAAGTAACACATGCCACTACAAAGGTTAATGCAATCAACTTCTGATTCAATTCCTCTTTAAAAAACTCCAACACACAAAAAACAATCGCTCCCATAACGCCCATTATTTTGGTATTTCTTATTCCAATTTTCTGAGGAATTGTGGCCAATTTCAAACTATCATATTGCAAATCCCTAATTTCAAAAGGCAACATCAAGAGCATGACCAAAACAAATCGTTGGGCGGCTGTAATCCAAACATCGATAGAAAAGAATGCGTTATTATCTAAAACAGGAAGCAGAACCGTAACCCCAGCCCAAACCAAGGCAATTACATATACTTTTACACCGCCAATGTTTCTAAGATTTTTTTGTTGGTCCATAAAAAATCGTTTTGGTAAAAAAGGAATGGCATATAAAAATGTAATGGCCCCAAAAATAATAATATAAAGCATCGTTTTGGTTGTTAGTTGAAACATAAACCAAAGCATTAACAGGAAACAAATAAAAGAATATACCTGAATAATTTTCAACCACCTTGCCAGTTGCCGATGATGAAACCTTGCCATCCCGAAATACTTCACAAAATTATAACCTGTAATTGTAGAGAAAAACACAAACAACAACAAGGGCCAATCGGTTGGCAAATTAAGCTCCAACAGACTCACAAAGGTCATAGAAAACACCGCCAAGGCTACATGGGTGCTACTATTGATGTAAAAATCAAACAAAGGCTTTATGCGCTTCATCTTACAAAAATAAGCATTGTGTTAATAAGACGTTCAATTGGTTAAAAACTTTAGATTTCGTTAACTAAAAATGGTCAATAATTCCGTAAATTCGCGGTTGGAAAAAAGACCTTTGAATCCACAAATTTAAAGTGCTTAAAAATTTGAATTTCACGCAAAGACGGGAATCTAACACAACACTATCTTAATGAATACAAACAGTTTTGCTCTTCGCCATATTGGTCCAGACGAAAATGACCAAAATTTAATGCTCAAAGCCATTGGAGTTGAAAACTTAGATCAATTGATCTATGAGACACTTCCTGATAATATCCGATTGAAAAACGGATTGAATCTTGACGCGCCAATGTCTGAGTACGAATATAATAACCATATTCATGAGCTTTCGAAAAAGAATAAAATTTTTAAATCTTATATTGGATTAGGTTATCACCCCACCATTGTTCCTGCCGTTATTCAACGTAACGTTTTGGAAAATCCGGGATGGTATACGGCCTATACGCCTTATCAAGCTGAAATTGCCCAAGGACGTTTGGAAGCGCTTCTGAACTTCCAAACCATGGTTACAGACTTGACAGGAATGGAAATTGCCAATGCCTCGCTACTTGACGAAAGCACAGCCGCGGCTGAAGCTATGGGATTACTATTTGCTGTTCGTGATCGTGATCAAAAGAAAAACAACATTAACAAATTTTTTGTTTCTGACGCCATTTTACCGCAAACCTTGTCTTTGTTGCAAACCCGGTCTGCTCCTATTGGCATTGAATTAGTTGTCGGGAATGAAGAGGAATTCAGTTTTTCATCAGAATTCTTCGGGGCCATTTTACAATACCCGGGAAAAGACGGATTGGTAAGCGATATCAAGTCATTCATTGAAAAAGCCAATGCCAATCAAATAAAAGTGGCAGTTGCGGCTGATATTTTAAGTTTGGTAAAATTGGAAGCTCCAGGTAAATTTGGTGCTGACGTGGTAGTTGGAACAACGCAACGTTTCGGAATACCAATGGGATATGGCGGTCCTCATGCTGCCTATTTCGCAACTAAAGAAGACTATAAACGTGATTTGCCAGGACGTATCATTGGAGTAACCAAAGACATGAACGGCAACAGAGCGTTACGCATGGCATTACAGACCCGTGAGCAACATATTAAACGTGACAAAGCCACATCTAATATTTGTACCGCGCAAGTACTATTAGCCGTTATGGCAGCAATGTACGCTGTTTATCACGGTCCAAAAGGTCTTCAATTTATTGCGTCCAAAGTTCATAATACGGCTTCAGGTGTGGCAAATGCTTTAACGCAATTGGGGTACAAACAAAAAAACACCTCATTTTTTGACACGCTTAAAGTTGAAGCAAACGCTGAAAACATCAAAAAGATAGCGGAACGCCATGAAGTTAATTTCTATTATCCTAATGCAGATACTGTAACGATTTCAATTAATGAAACGACTTCCCTAAAAGATGCCAATGAAATTATTGCCATTTTTGCTGAGAACCGTCAAAAGGATACGGTTACCTTAACAGCCATTGAAGAGGCCAATTCCATTTCAGAGAATTTACAACGTCAATCAGAGTTCTTAACTTTGGATGTCTTCAACAAGCACCATTCAGAAACGGAGTTGATGCGTTATATCAAAATGCTGGAGCGCAAGGACTTGTCTTTGAACCACTCCATGATCGCGTTGGGTTCTTGTACGATGAAACTTAATGCTGCCGCAGAGATGTTACCATTAAGTTGGCCAAATTGGGGTACTATTCATCCATTTTGTCCCGTTGAGCAGGCTGAAGGTTATCATATCGTTCTAAAAGCATTAGAGGACCAACTGACTGAAATTACCGGTTTTGCTGGCACTTCTTTACAACCAAATTCTGGCGCACAAGGTGAGTTTGCAGGTTTAATGGTAATCAAAGCCTATCATGAGTCTCGCAACGAAGGCCATCGTAATATTTGTTTGATTCCATCTTCTGCACATGGTACCAATCCAGCAAGTGCCGTTATGGCCGGAATGAAGGTGGTCGTCACAAAATCTACTGAGGAAGGCAATATCGATGTGGACGATTTGCGTGAAAAGGCGCTTAAGCATAAAGATAACCTCTCATGTTTAATGGTTACTTATCCATCTACCCACGGGGTTTATGAATCTGCCATCAAGGAAATCACACAAATTATCCACGATAATGGCGGCCAAGTCTATATGGATGGCGCCAATATGAATGCTCAGGTTGGTTTGACCAATCCTGGAAACATTGGTGCAGACGTATGCCATCTTAATTTACATAAAACATTTGCCATCCCTCATGGTGGTGGTGGTCCAGGTGTTGGCCCTATTTGTGTTGCAGAACAATTAGTGCCATTTTTGCCAGGCAACCCAATTATCAAAACTGGTGGCAACAAAGCAATCACTGCTATTTCAGCAGCACCCTTTGGATCATCTTTGGTATGCTTGATCTCTTATGGATATATCAAAATGTTGGGTGCTGAAGGCGTGACAAAAGCGACACAAACAGCCATATTGAATGCAAATTATATCAAGCAACGTCTGCAAGGTCAGTTTGACACTTTATATTCTGGAGAACGCGGACGCGCCGCCCATGAGATGATTGTAGATTGTAGGCCTTTTAAAGAAAATGGCATTGAAGTTAGTGACATCGCAAAACGTTTGATGGATTATGGATTCCATGCGCCAACAGTGTCCTTTCCAGTGGCTGGAACGCTGATGATTGAACCTACTGAAAGTGAGAGCAAAGACGAAATGGACCGTTTCTGTGACGCCATGATTTCTATCAGAAAGGAAATTGACAATGCTTCAAAAGACGATCAAAATAACGTGCTTAAAAATGCACCACATACTTTAGCGATGCTGACCTCCGGTCAGTGGGATTTCCCATATTCCAGAGAAACCGCTGCATATCCGTTAGAATATATTCGTGACAACAAATTTTGGCCATCCGTTAGACGCGTAGATGATGCCTATGGTGACAGGAACTTAATTTGTACATGTGCGCCGATTGAAGAATATATGGAAGCATAGTGCTGTTAAACCAGTATAATTATTACCAAAAGCGCTCTTTAAAATATTAAATGAGCGCTTTTCTATTAATTTTTATTTCTATGTGGTATATTTTTGATAATTTGGCAAAAATCATCAATAAACACTTGAATTAGTGTTGACCAAAACGAATATTAAGTACATTTAGTGAATTGAACAAATTTTCAAAACAAATGGCAATAAAGATTACTGGCACCGGTAGCTACATTCCAAGTAGCATCGAAAAAAACGAAAGCTTCAGTCAACATCATTTTCTAAATACCGACGGCTCAAGTTTAAAGCATCCCAATTCGGTCATCATTGAAAAATTCAAAGCAATTACTGGTATTGACGAGCGCCGTTATGCTTCAGACCATTTAACCTCCTCTGACCTTGCTTTTTTTGCTGCAGAAAAAGCCATTGCTGATGCCAATATAGATCCTGAAGAATTGGATTATATCATCATGGCACATAACTTTGGTGATGTTAAACATAACACGATTCAAACGGATGCATTGCCTTGTTTAGCCTCTCGTGTAAAACACAGTTTACGAATTAAAAGCTCAAAATGTGTTGCTTATGACATCCTTTTTGGCTGTCCGGGGTGGATTGAAGGCGTTATTCAGGCAAATGCTTTCATAAAGGCCGGTATTGCGAAAAAATGTTTGGTTATTGGGTCTGAAACACTCTCAAGAGTAGTGGACAAACATGACCGAGATTCTATGATCTATAGTGACGGTGCTGGCGCTACCATTGTTCAGGCAACAGACGAAGAAGGCGGGATTTTGGCCCATGAAACTGGAAGTTTTACCTATGATGAAGCCTATTATTTATACTTTGGCAACTCCAATAATAAAGATTTGTGTGAGGATACCCGTTATATCAAAATGGACGGAAGAAAAATATATGAATTTGCACTAACCAATGTGCCTTTGGCTATGAAAGCCTGTTTGGATAAAAGCGGCAAAGACATTAAAGATGTGAAAAAGATCTTTATACATCAGGCCAATGAGAAAATGGATGAAGCGATACTAAAACGCTTTTATAAGCTTTATGACACTGTAATCCCTGAGGGCATCATGCCGATGAGCATACACGAATTGGGAAATAGCTCTGTTGCAACCATTCCTACCTTATTTGATTTGGTCAGAAAAAATAAGTTGAAAAATCAAACGCTGAGCAAAGGCGATATCATCATGTTTGCCAGTGTAGGTGGCGGTATGCATATCAATTCGATAGTTTATCAATATTAGGATGACTATTGGCGTTGTTGTAGATAATGAGTTTGATCATGACCATCGTGTCCAAAAGGAAATCCGTTTACTTCTAGAGGAAGGCCACACGATAGCTGTACTCTGCTTTGATTTTGGAAAGACTTATAAAACCTATCCAGATTTTCAAGTAACACGAGTTAAGATCCCTAGAAAAATTAGAGATCTCTTTGTGCTTTTGAGTACAAATTTTAAGCTGTACGAACGGTTATGGCAAAAAAATATTACCAAATTCATATCCGAAAATAAGTTAGATGCACTACATGTGCACGATCTCTATTTGGCCAAAGCAGCTAAAAAAGGTATTCTGCAATCAAAGCGTGACATCCCCTTAACTTTAGACCTTCACGAGAACTATCCCGCCGCAATAAATTCATATCAATGGGCCATAAAAGGATGGCGAAAATATGTAGTCCAACCCCAAAAATGGTACGATAAGGAAGGTGAATACTTAAACTTTGCCAATCATATTATCGTATTGAGCAATTCCTTTAGGCAGGATTTAATAAAGCGATTTTCGTTTTTAAAACCAGAAACGATATATACGCATCCAAATATGCCTGATTTTGACAGTTTTCAAACCTTTGAAAAAAACGAGTATTCTGTACCGTTTCATTCAAATTTACCGACGCTATTCTATTTTGGCGTCGTGGCGAAACGCCGTGGCATTATCGATATTCTACCATGGATTATAGAACTTTTGGAAGAGGGAAATGAATTTCACACGTTGATCATAGGACCTACTGATAAAGCAGATAAAGACGTGTTTCTCAGTTATGTCAATCATCCAATTGCAAACAAGTATCTCACTTATATGCCATGGACGGATATGAAGTACCTTCCGGCCTATCTGAAAAAAATTACGATTGGTTTGGCGCCCTTTCAGGTTAATGCCCAGCATGATTCGGGTGTTGCCAATAAATTATTTCAGTATATGTATGGCGAAATCCCCATCTTGGCCACAAAATGCAAAGCACAGCAGGAGCTTATTGAAGCTTCAGACTGCGGATTACTCTATGAAACCAAGGAAGAGTTTAAAGCTGCCATAAAAAAACTGATTGAAAGCAAAACGCTTCGGGAGACCTTGGGCTCAAATGGTAAAGAAAAACTGATTGAGCTTTATCAGAAGAATGCTGACAAAGCGTTTTTGGAGATTTATAACGAGTAAAATCTGAAAATGAGTTCAAGACCGCTTCGCTACGGGATCTAAGAGACATCTCAATTATAAATAAATGAACTTCCTTTAATTTATCCCTTAGTTAACTTATTATTCTTTTCCCGATATAAATGTTATAGCTTTCTGAATATTTCCATCTAAAAGTAAGTCGTCAAAATTATCTTGTTTTGAAACAAGAATGTCTGGAATAATTTTATCGTAATAATTACCATTTCTATCACTGTCAAAAGAGGTTGTTAAAATCAATAAAGATTCAAAAGGTAAATCAACATTCATATTTCCTGTTGTATAACCAGATGTCGCTTCTCCAATCAAAATAGTTTTTGGTCTTGCTTTAAAAGCCAAAGCCGTTATTTCTCCTGAACTCGCTGTAATAGCACTCGTGATAACCGCCACTTTTGTTTTAACCAATAATTCCCCTTTTGGATTTATATACGATTGTTTAAAAGGGTTTTTATCAATATGAAAGATATAATTTCCTTTATCTAAACTATAAGTAGTTGTTTGCCTTTTTTTGACATTTAATGAACCCCAAACAGTATTATCTCCTAAAAAATCATATAATGATAGCAACATGGGTTCTGCATTACCTCCAGTGTTCAATCTTAAATCTATAATCCATCCATCTAATTTATTGTTACTTTTTAATTCGAAAATTTGATCATATAAAGGCTGAGCA
Organism: Gelidibacter mesophilus DSM 14095; assembly: GCF_000423005.1. Taxonomy (GTDB): domain Bacteria; phylum Bacteroidota; class Bacteroidia; order Flavobacteriales; family Flavobacteriaceae; genus Gelidibacter; species Gelidibacter mesophilus. Next base: position 47,655 of record NZ_AUHD01000017.1, on the reverse strand, counting down.
AGCGTGTGCGTATATTCTGGACTAAAATCTGAAGGGGAAATTTCAGGCATTAATATATATCCATATTTTCCGTCAATTATTTTCGCTTCAAAATCTTGTTTTGTTGAAAATTTCTCTTTCAATTGTTCACTTAAAAGATTTGGAGCGATTTGAAATGGAATTGAATATTGATTTTCTTTATAGCGTACTTTACAATGTGTGGCTCCAATTTTCACAAACAAATTTTCTAACTCATTAAGTGAACTTTGAAAGTCGGCGTATTTTGTTAAACTTTGGTGAGTTTCAGATTTAACTTTGCGCCAATCGACATCTTTTTTAAACAGATATTGCTTTTGCAGATTCCTAAATAAAGCATCATAAAATATTTCTATACTGTCTTGTGATGTTTGTTGATTTTGTGCCATTACGTTAAGAGATAGACCTACGGTAAAGATTATTAAAAATGTTCTTTTCATATATTTAGACATCTGTTTTATTGGTTTCTGCATTTTAACCACTTCTAACGTTTCAACCCGTTTAAAAATCAATTAAAACTCCAACCATAATAAGTACTCATAGCTTCTAATTTATTCTCCAATACGTCTTCCAATTGTGGAAAAAAGTCAATCCCAGTGAGTACCTCTACAGAATCCACTGGAACTACAAACTTACACAATGGCTCTTTAGAATCTTTACTTGGCATTAAAAAAGCAATCATCTTTTGATTATTCGGATCATATATAATTTTATAAAAATGTTCAGGGACCGCTACTTTTTCATTTCCGATAGTAGCTAAATTATCTTTTAAAACGCCCCCAGCAACCACATAAACCCCATCATATTTGCGTGCCCAATCGCGAACCTTTTGCTCTAAGCTATTCCAAATACCTGCATTAAACTCATGATTCTGCGGACTGATGTTACTAGTTAAAAATGTTTCGTCGTGCGCTTTTTGATTGTAATTTCTGTCTCCAGCGGGACATAAATGCCCCCGATCATATCCCGAGTTTTTATAGTTACGCCAACTTGCTGCACCCGTTTTTACAGCGGGGTCAATTTCAAAATAGGGGCGTTTAAAATTCGATTTTGAAAGGTGTGATTTTTTAAGCTCATAAGCCACCCACTCCGCTTGCTCATGAGGCTCACTATAAGAAAGCGAATACCTTTGATGATGTATCACCTGCCCAGTGGTGCTGGAAGGCAAAAAGAAGGCATTGGTGTCTGATTTGACCCGTCCGCCTTCTTTTATAATTCTTAAAGATTCTTCTTCGTTTAAAAAAAATTCGTAACCATATACTCCAAGCACGAGGAGTATAGCAATCATGCCATAAAGATTTTTTTTAGTCAAATTGCTATTCTAAAACAAATTCCAAGGGCTGACCTGAAGAACCACTTGGGAACCCAATGCCTAACACGGCAGACATTGTTGGGGCAATGTCGGTAATATTTGTTTTCTTGTAGGTATGGCCATGTTTGATACCTGTTCCGAAAAGTAAAAGTGGTACGTGGGTATCATAATTAAAGGCAGTCCCGTGGGAAGATCCCGTCAAACTATAGGATAGAACCGCAGGATCAAACACATAAATCACATCACCGGAACGTTTTTGATTATAACCATTTTGGATCAATTCTTCTATCCCTCTTGAAAAAGAAGTTTTCATCATTGATTGGCCTGTGTAAACCTTATCGATATGTTGGTATGAAATAATCTCATTGGCAATACTTTGCTGAACGTCTGCAAGCTTTAGTCCCATTTCAGAAATTTTTGCTCTATTCAGAAAAATTTGGTTATTGCTAAAGTTCTCTATAAGATCTTCAGTATTATAGGTCGTCTTTAAAAAAGCATTTAACTGGTCTTTAAATGCTTTGCCACTAAAATATCCGGCAGGAATTTTTAAACTCGCTAAATAAGACGGCACCTCAACAGCAGCATGATCTGCAGTTAAGAAAACTGTGTAATTGCCTTTGCCTACCTTAGCATCCAAACCATTAAACAAACGCTCTAAATCCTGATCTAATCGTAAATAAGCATCTTGAACCTCCTTTGAACTCACTCCAAAATTATGGCCAACATAATCTGTACTTGAATAACTAACAGCCAATACGTCTGTAAATTCATCTTTTCCTAAAGATTCACCATCAATTGCCGCAAGCGCAAAGTCAGTTGTCAAATTATTGCCGTAAGGTGTTGCCTTAAGAATATCATATCCAGAATTCTTTTCTTTTAGAGCCATCAAATCATAAGGAAATGTTGCTGTTTCCTTACCGTTATAACCGCCTTCAAAAGTGTTTTCATCTGCTGCGCTTTCGGTATAGGTTGAAATATCATATAAGGTATTCCATACTTTAAAATAGGAACTTGCTTGTTTTGAATTGTTGAAATTTTGAACCCATTGTGGCAATTCATTCATATAAAATGTACTTGTTATCCAACGGCCCTCGTCAGCACCATGAAACCAATATGCGGCGTTTGCAGTGTGGCCTGCCGGAAGTATAGCACCTCTATCTTTAAGCGCAATCCCTATGGTTTTCCCTCGTAATTGCGTGAAAAGTCTATTTTCATCGGCAAACGTGGTTGTTTTCATCCTGCTTGGCGACATTTTACCAGCATCATGCGCGGTACCAACTGATTGCACACTATCATCACCAGCACAATAAACCGATTTTTTTATCTCCTTGTCGTACCAATTATTTCCAATAATGCCGTGATATTTAGGTGTCGTTCCTGTATAAACTGAAGCATGCCCGGGTGCCGTATAAGTTGGCACATAATTAAAATGGTTGTTTTTGCAATTGAATCCTTCATTTATCATCCGCTTAAAACCGCCTTCTCCATACTTACTATAAAATCTTGTGAGATAATCATAGCGCATTTGATCCACAACAATGCCCACAATTAGTTTTGGTTGCGTTTGAATAGTGTTATCTTTGCTGGTCTTGTTTTTAGAACTCCCTTGTTGTGCTTGAAGTGATGTAGCAAAAAACAAAGTGATAAGGATACTGGAGATAATATTGTTCATTTTTCTAAATTGAATTTAAATATCAAACATACGGCTTTTTTAAAAAATCTTAATTATAAATAAAAGATAAAATACGTCGTCATTTTTTTACATTAGCAGTACTAAAAGTTTAATATGAGTTACCTACATAATATTGGTCGATACTTTTTGATGATAAAGCAAATGTTCCGCAAACCCACCAAATGGTCAGTGTTGCGACATTTAATTTTTAAAGACATTGATGACCTGATTATCAATTCGATAGGGATAGTATCATTCATTGCTTTTTTTGTGGGCGGTGTGGTGACCATTCAAACCGCTTTAAACATGACCAACCCACTAATACCAAAAACCTTGGTTGGCTTCGCGACACGACAGTCGGTAGTTTTAGAGTTTGCCCCCACCTTTATCTCCATCATTATGGCAGGAAAAGTTGGCTCTTTTATCACATCGAGCATCGGGACGATGCGTGTTACTGAGCAAATTGATGCCTTGGAAGTCATGGGAATCAACGCCGTAAATTATTTGGTATTTCCTAAATTTGTCGCGCTCATGTTATATCCATTCTTGATTTCTATTGCTATATTCTTAGGAATTATTGGCGGAATGGCAGCATGTGTGTTTGGAGGTTTTGCTTCTTTAGATGATTATATTGCAGGGATACAACTGGACTTTATTCCATTTCATATTGCGTATGCATTTATAAAAACTTTTGTTTTCGCCTTTTTATTGGCTACGATACCCTCATACCATGGATTTTATATGACAGGTGGAGCATTAGAAGTGGGCAAAGCCAGTACCACCTCTTTCGTCTGGACGAGTGTTGCCATTATCCTTTTAAACTACATATTAACCCAAATGTTGCTAAGCTAATGATTGAAGTCAATAATATCCATAAATCTTTTGGTGATAACGAAATCCTCAAAGGCATAAGCACCAAATTTGAGAAAGGCAAAACCAATCTTGTCATAGGACAGAGTGGTTCGGGAAAGACCGTATTTTTAAAAACTTTATTAGGCTTGTTCACTCCTGATGAAGGTTCCATTATTTATGACGGCTCCGATTATTCAAACTTATCTACCGACGAAAAAAGTACTTTGAGATCAAAAATGGGCATGGTATTTCAAGGTAGTGCTCTTTTTGATTCTATGACCATCGCCGAAAATGTAAAATTCCCATTGCGAATGTTTACAAAACAGAGCAAGAGTGAAATGAACGACAGGGTTGATATCGTCCTAAAAAGAGTGAATCTTGATGATGCGCATAACAAACTTCCTAGTGAAGCTTCAGGTGGAATGCAAAAGCGAGTAGCAATTGCAAGAGCTATTGTCAACCAACCCAGATATTTATTTTGTGATGAACCCAACTCTGGTTTAGACCCGCGGACTGCTACCGTAATTGACAATCTTATTCAAGAAATTACCAAAGAATATGATATTACTACCATTATCAATACCCACGATATGAACTCAGTAATGGAAATTGGTGAAAAGATTATCTTTTTGAAAAACGGTCTTAAAGAATGGGAAGGATCAAATAAAAATATTTTTAAAACCGATAATGAAGCGGTCACGGACTTTGTGTATTCTTCGGACTTATTCAAACGCGTTCAAAAAATGTATTTGGATGAAGATGTATAGTTCAGGTGAAAGCTTTTCGTATTCAGCTCAATTAATTTACGCATTTTCCACAAAAAATTCATCATCAGATAGGAATATTTCCTTTGCGGGCTTTACATGAAAAATTTTAAAACACAACTTTCTTTCCCACAGGAATCAACTCTTCAATTAATGGCACTTACCGACCCTTTCTTACTACTAAAGTATCCAATTTATACTTTTGCTTGAGCCATCGGTGTAGTTTATTCTGTTCCTTGGTTATCACATCTTCTTTGACGCTTTCATTCCATTGTACCGTAAACTCCGCAATAGTATCCAATTTTTTAAAATTAGAGGAAATGACACTAGAATACGATAATTTATCAATGTTCTCATAGTTAATTTTAACCTCCTTACTTAACTCTTCAAAAGGGATTTGAAGTGTTTCGTATTTTGCCAGTTTTCTAACTTTATCCTCAAGAAAGATAATCTTTTCAGCCTGTGACAATAAGTCCAAAGAATCGCGATAGCGCAATTGCGACATGTACCGAATGTTGTCCAAATTTCTAGATCGGTTCTGATTAAAGACAAGTTTTGCATTAGCAAGTGCTGGATAATCTTTCATACGGCCCTTGATAATGGACACGGTATTCTCTGGAATTTGATCCAATCCAAAACTGTTCAACTCTAGAGTAGATGGCTCTCCTTTGACACTCGAATAGGTGAAAATTGCATTTGTCTTAATAAAATCAGAATGCGGTAAAGACTCCAGCTCTTTATTGATAAATGCTCGAGATTCATTCTCAAACTTGCTCTGTCTCCATACATCCATAAAGGTGAAAATAGCAGGTATCATTACAATAACTGCAACCACCGTAGCAATTCTGGAGATGCGTTTACGCTTGGCTGAATTAGCATATTTGAGCATTGGAAACCCTAGAATTTTTACTACTATAAATGTGGCCAAAGCTATAAAAATAGTATTGATGGTAAACAAGTACATGGCTCCTAAAAAATAATCTAGATTGCCCTTTGCCAGTCCATATCCTGCGGTACACAAAGGCGGCATTAATGCGGTAGCAATAGCCACACCAAAAATAACTGACGCTATAGTTCCTTTTTTTGTTCTCGCAATAATCAGAGCCAAACCTCCAAAAAAGGCAATCAATACGTCACGAATATCTGGTTTTACACGCCCCAGCAATTCAGAGGTATCTTCACTTAATGGAAAAAATTTAAAGAATAGAAAAGCGGTTGCCAAACTGAGCACAATCATTATGACCAAATTGATCAATGATCGTTTTAAAGTGTCGATATCATTTATAGCTATGGAAAGACCAACACCCAATATCGGACCCATTAATGGCGAAATTAACATGGCACCAATAACTACAGCTGCAGAGTTGGCATTCAATCCAACAGAGGCCACAAAAATAGAACAGATGAGAATCCAAGCGGTCGCTCCCTTAAAAGAAATATCACCTTTAATAGCAGTAACGGTGGCATCTCTATCAGTGTCCTCTCTAAAATCAAGCAATTCGCTGATAAAATGCTTAATACTCACCCAAAGTCCTTGTGCATCCTTCTTAACGGCCTGCTTAGAGGCTTCAACAGCTTTATCCTGTTCCTCTAATTTTTCTTCTTCTGAAAAATTAAATTTATTTTCTTCCATTAACTCACGTGTTATCCGTTCTGATTGCCAAACTTATCCTTGACTTTTTGAAGGACTTGCTTTATGTCCTGTTCTTTAGATTTGGGAAATATAAGCAAAACTTCGTCTTTGTCCACAATGATATAATCTTTTAGTCCATCAACCACTACAATCTTATCGCCTTTAGTTCTAATCATATTCCCTGAGGCACCCTCTGTCAAAGTCCTCGCATTTACTACGGCATTTTGGTTTTGATCCTTCTCAAGTTGGTCATATAAACTTCCCCAGGTTCCTAAATCATTCCAGTCAAATTCCGCCGGTAGGACATATACATTTTCTGAACTTTCCATGATGGCATAATCCACGGAGATGTTTTCTGATTTTGCGTAATTTTCAGCTATAAAAAGGTCTTCGTCTGTAGTATTGTAGAGGTTGATTCCTTTTTCGAATAATTGAAATAATTGTGGTTGATGAAACTGAAAAGCCCTTATCACACTCTTGACACTCCACATAAAAATCCCTGCATTCCATAAAAAATTCCCTTGATTGATAAATGATTTTGCCGTTTCATAATCTGGTTTTTCCCGGAATTGCTGAACAGGTTTTATGGCTTCTTTTGATTCTTTTTCATACTCGATATATCCAAACCCTGTATTTGGGAAACTTGGCTGAATACCCAAAGTCATCAGGGCATCATGCGCTTCGCAAAAGTTGAAGGCCTGCTGTACATTTTTGGTAAATTTCTCTTCATCTTCAATCCAATGATCACTTGGTGCTACAATCATTACGGCTTCAGGATTTTCCTTTTGAATCTTTAAAGAAGCATATAGAATACAAGGTGCCGTGTTGCGCATTGCTGGCTCCAACAATACTTGACGTTCAGTCACGCCAGGTAATTGTTGAAAAACCAAGTCTTTATATATGGCATTGGTAAGAATAAAAATATTCTCTTTAGGGATTAATTTTGAAAGCCGCTTAAAGGTTTTTTGAACAAGCGTATCGCCTGTCCCTAACATATCATGAAATTGCTTTGGAAAATCCTGTGTACTGATGGGCCAAAATCTTGATCCTACTCCTCCCGCCATTAATATGGCGTAATAATTACTATTCATGTCTGTAAAATTTTATATTTTTTATGAAAAATAAATTAGGTCATTTTGTTGACCAAAAACCTGTATATCTAATAAATTGGCACAAAAAACACTTAAAACATCTCGCAAGAAAGTCTTAGATTATAAGTGCTTACTGTAACTTCAAACAGTCCACTAATTCCACCTCTGCATTCGGATTGAAAAGATACAACTTTCCGGACGCAACCTCTACACCTTCATGACGTGTTCGTCTTTTTCCTCCTTTTTTAAAAACGCGTCCATTATAAAGTCGGAACTCACTTCCTATTGGAACTTCAAAAATATAGGTTTTATCATTAGGAGGGTCAAATTGTTTTAAGGCCAATGCCAATTTAACATCAGAGTCACTACTGGCCTTCGGGTTTCTAAAATGTATTGCTAAAAGTGGCAACAAATCATTTGGAAACACATTTGGATTTAAAAAAGGCAACATCAATCTTTGAAAGGTGTATTTCCATTCTTTACCATGAGGTTTTATGTACCTCCCAAAGTTTTTGTAAGCTTCAAAATGGGCTATTTCATGAATCAAAGTAATCAAAAACCGATAATGGTTTAAATTACGATTTATGGTAATTTGATGTTTATTGTTTGGCAAACTTCTATAATCACCATGACGCGTTTTACGTTCATTCTTGATTTTTAGGACCAAATTATCATGCTTTAAAAGCTCTAAAACATCAGGAATTGCCTGATAAGGAATGTATTCTTGAAGCGCATTGTGCATAGACGCAAAAGTAATGGATTTGATGGGATTGTTTAAAGATTTTTGTAAATTTAGAAAAGAAAACTTTAGCAGAAAGTTAAAGAACATTCAGGTTTCTATGTTTACCTTTATTACTGCAATTCTTGATATTGAATGATTATAGGGATTAAAGTCTCTTATCGAGCAAGCACGACATTTAAAAACTTAAATCTTTAAACAACAACGCACAACCAAATGGCATTTATAGATTATTACAAAGTATTGGGACTTAATAAATCAGCGACTACAGCTGAAATCAAAAAAGCCTATCGGAAATTAGCAAGAAAACACCATCCTGATGTCAATCCGAATGATAAAACCGCAGAACACAAATTCAAGGAAATCAATGAAGCCAATGAAGTATTAAGTGATCCTGAGAAACGTAAAAAATACGATAAGTATGGCAAAGATTGGCAGCATGGCGAAGCTTATGAACAAGCACAACAACAACAGCAATCTCAACGGCACTATCAACAACAAGGACCAGGCAACTTTGGTGGCGGCAACTTCTCTGATAGCGAATTTTCAGATTTTTTTGAATCGATGTTTGGCGGTCGAGGTGCCTCTCAAGGACATGGCAGATCTGCTGGATTTAGAGGGCAGGATTTCAATGCAGAATTACAATTAGATATTAAAGATGTTTTTGAAACACAAAAAAGAGTCCTGACTGTTAATGGAAAAAACATTCGATTGACGATTCCAGCCGGTGTTGAAAACGGCCAGGTTATCAAAATTTCAGGCAAAGGAGGTCCAGGTGCCAACGGCGGTCCAAATGGTGATTTATTGATTCAATTCAACATCAGCAACAGCACCAAATTCAAGCGAGATGGCTCCAACTTGTACGCAACTGAAAAAATTGATCTCTATACTGCAATTTTAGGTGGCGAAGTTACCGTGCGTACTTTTGACGGGAAAGTAAAGTTAAAAGTGAAACCTGAAACTCAAAATGGTACCAAAGTTAAACTCAAAGGAAAAGGTTTTCCTATCTATAAAAAAGATGGTCAATTTGGTGATCTTTTTATAACTTATGAGATTGAGATGCCCACCAAACTTTCTGATAAAGAGAAAGCACTGTTCAATGAACTTAAAAATTTACAATCATGAGTACTGCAACATATATTCCCATAGCAACCTTATGCACTTCTTACAAAGTGGAAACCTCATTTTTTCAAGATTTAAACGAATATGGGCTGATTGAAATAACAACTATTGAAAAATCACCTTGTATCCATCAAAATCACATCAAAAATCTGGAATCCATAGTTAGATTACATAAAGATTTACATATAAATTTTGAGGGCATTGATACCGTATTAAATCTTTTGGAAAAAATTCAAGAGCTGCAAGAGGATTTGGCGGCTGCTAAAAACAGATTACGGATTTTTGAAGATTAATATTTATAGGGCTACAACAAAGCATCTCTAATATTAAGACCTCATTATTCTTGGGCATTCCACCTCACAATCAGCAGGTAATGCTCAAAAATATCTTTTCTATACATTGAGGAAACTTAAAAATTTAATCTAAGGTTCTCCTTATTCTGAAAACTATCAATATAAATCCTATTTCGATTAGCAACTAGGACTAATCATTACGAAGTTCCGTTTAAAAATTAAATTTTTTTATTTTTAGAATTTCCTCTATATCAATCCTAAAAAAATCTAACTAAAAATATTTTCTTTTAATTACTAGTAAATCAGTCTTCTGTGATTCTTCTCATCCCATCCCAAACATTCCAATTTCTTACCAAAAAATTAAAATAGATAGTCAATTTTCAACCATGATATTTATCATCGGTTAAGCTCTATTTAATACCCAACTTTGTATCATAATATTAAAACATACTATTATGATTACTATCAAAACCATCACTAAATCTATGTTGAGCCTTTTGTGTATGCTCATCTTATCAACGCCAGAAGTTTACTCACAAACTTACACTTTAAATAATCAGGCCTCAAAACTTACGGTTTCAGGAACTTCTAGTTTACATGATTGGGACATTGATGCCGAACAACAAAAAGGACAAATTGGTCTAGATGTCACAACCGATTTAAAAATTGAAAAATTGACTTTTGAGGTAACTGCTGAAAGCCTTAAAAGTGGTAAAGGATCAATGGACAAGAACACCTACAAAGCTCTAAAGACGAACAAGCATAAAAGCATCACTTTTCAACTGACTGAAGTTAATACCATCACCACTTCAGGCACTAACACTTATAAAGTAGAAGTCACTGGAAATTTAAGCATAGCTGGCGCAACTAAAAAACAGAAAATGAATTTTGACCTCTCAACATCTTCAGACAAAGTGACCCTAAAAGGTGAAAAAGCCTTCAAAATGACTGATTTTGGGATAGATCCACCAAAAGCACTTTTAGGAACTATTACCACTGGAGACGAGGTAACCATAAAATTCAATACCATCTTAACCAAATAAAAAGATTCAAAATTTAATTAAAACTTATACTAATGAAAACACTTATCAAAAACTCAGCAATTGCAGTAATACTTCTTGCAGGAGTTACTACCTACGCTCAAAAAAACAACAGAAGTCTTGATAATTATAGAGAACCTGACAAAGCAGGAATTAATGTTTTTGAGGCTCCTAAAGATACCATTTCCACATTTGATGGCATAAAAGTAAGAATTGGAGGCTCATCTACACTTCAGTTTCAAGCACTTAACCATGAAAACTCTGGAGCGGTGGAGTTGATTGACATCGGTTCAAATTTCAACCTGGCAACAGCAAACCTTGATTTGGATGTAGCACTATATGACGGCATTAGAATGCATTTACGTACCTACCTTTCTTCTCGTCACCATCCAGAACCTTATGTAAAAGGCGGGTATTTCCAAATCGATAAACTTGAGTTTATAGAAAAAGGCTTTCTTGAAAACATAATGAAATACTCTACCATTAAAGTGGGACACATGGAAAACAACTATGGTGATGCACATTTTAGAAGATCTGATAATGCGCAAGCCATTTATAACCCTTTTGTAGGCAACTTAATTATGGACGGATTTACGACAGAAGTAGGTGCTGAAGTGTACTACCGAAGAAATGGATTCATTGGAATGGTAGGTTTCACCAACGGTAAATTGAATCAGTCTGTTGACAAACCTGATACTGGAGGTGCTTCATTTTTAGCAAAGCTAGGTTACGACAAACAAATTAATGATGATCTTCGTGTAAGGCTGACAGGATCTCTCTATAATACTGGTAAAGTGGCCAACTCATACCTTTATAGTGCAGATAGAGCGGGTTCTAGATATTATTTAGTCCTTGAAAACACGAATGCAACAACAGCAGGAAATTTTAGATCAGGACGTTATGACCCAAAATTAAGCAACCAGATTACGGCTTTCATGTTTAATCCCTTCGTAAAATATAAAGGCTTAGAGTTCTTCGGAACCTTAGAGTCAGCTAAAGGTAAAGCAAATGCTGAAACTGAAAAAAGAACAGCTAATCAGTACGCTGCAGAGTTGATCTACCGCTTTGGTAGCACCGAAAATTTTTACTTAGGAGCGCGTTACAACCAAGTAGATTCTGAAGATGTCAGTGGCAGTGACGTAGACATCTCAAGATTTCAAGTAGGTGCCGGTTGGTTTATTACAAGAAATATTCTTCTTAAAGCGGAATATGTCAATCAAAAGTATGATGGCTACAGCACTTCAAGCATCTTCAACGAAGGAAAATTTAATGGACTAATGGCTGAGGCCGTAATTAGTTTCTAACAAATTGAGTTAGTTTTAGTAATTGCAAACCTCATAAATTTAGTCAAATGCTAAATTATTGGGGTTTGTTTTTTTATTAATATCTTGTAATTGTATTATCAACAGACGTATGAAAAGATTACTTTTTATTTTACCATTTCTACTGCTGGTTTCTTTTTCCAAGTTAAACACCATCAGAAACAGTAAGTTCGTCCGAATCACTTCAAAAAGCGAATTGTTCATCAAAGGCACTAGTAACGTCAAGGATTTTATATGTCAATACAACATCCATAATCTTGATGCGCCAATAAAAATTCAATATGAGAATTTTGATGACCTCATCAAATTTGAAGAATCGATGTTAATTTTAGAGAACAATGGATTTGATTGCGGCGGAAAAGGAATTAATAGCGATTTTCACGATTTACTACAATCAGAGGTCTATCCTGAGATTATACTTAGATTAAAAGAAATCAAGTTAAAACCTAATCAAGAACATTCAGCCGTTGCTTTAGTGGAGATTGAAATTGCCGGGTTAAAACATGATTACCATATGGAAACAAAATTCTACAAAGAGCAAGATTGGTTGATCTCGGGCCGTCTTAAATTGAATATTAAAGATTTTGATCTTATAGCACCCAAAAAAATGTTTGGACTTGTGGTAGTCTCAGACGAGATTGAAATTAATTTCAATTTGGCAATTAAAGAGTTGTAAAAGATAATTTGATGAAACCAAATGTCAACCTAACGACAGCATGTCTAAGACATTTAAAGAAGCCTATGGACAACTGGCAGACCATTCTAATACTTATCTAATACTTACTATTAATTTTAATAAAAAATATCATGAAAACATTTAAAGTTGGAGATCATATCAAATGGAATTCCGAAGCAGGACATGTCTCAGGAAAAATCACATAAGTGCACCATTCGGATTTTGATTATAAGGGCTATACCCATCACGCCAGCAAAGATGATCCGCAATATGAAATTAAAAGTGACAAAACCGACCATATTGCAGCTCATAAAGGTTCAGCGCTGACTAAAATTTAAATTGCGTGTGTTACAAGTTTGAGTTTTAAGCATTTATCGTAATAAACTTAAAACCTCTGACATGTTGTTAAAAGTTAAAGTGGCGTTGCCTTCAAGTTCATTATTATAATCATGAGCCGTAAAGCCAAACACATCAAAACCACCATTTTTAGCGGCATTTACACCGCTCATGCTGTCTTCAATAACCACACAATCTTTAGGATCAAAACCCATGGTTTCTGCAGCCCAAAGAAAAACAGCAGGATCTGGCTTCCATTTATTTAATGCAAAGCAGCTGAAAATAGCATTCTCAAAAAAAGGCAATAATCCGGTTAATTCTAGATTGAGCCTGATCTTATTTTCAGGACCACTAGACGCCACACAAAACGGAATATGAAGATTTTTTAGCAGCTCAGTGACACCTTCTACAGGCTGAATATTTTTTTTAAACGATTCGAAGCTGCGTTCTCTGAAATTTGGCATAAAATCATCTGGTAATCTTTGAGTAGCCAACTCAGCCACTTGCTCATAGCACTGTTGCATTGAAGTACCCTTAAAGTTTTTTAAGGCATAATTTAAATCGATATTAGCGCCATATTCATTGGCCATTTCCACCAAAACCTGTCCAGCAATTGGTTCACTATCTACCAGAACGCCATCACAATCAAAAATAACGCATTTATACTTAGACATCATTAAGGAGTTGAATTAGACACTTGAAGTAATTTCCCATTATAAAACTTTTGGCCTTTTAAGGAAAAGTCAACAATATAATCTGCTATTTCCTCTGGAGAAATCGGTGCTTTATAACCTGGAAAAGCTTCTTCCAACATTTCAGTTTGGACGGCGCCAAGTGCCAGCACATTAAATGAAATTCCAGAGTCTTTATATTCTTCAGCAAGCAGTTCAGTTAAAGTAATCACCGCGGCCTTACTAGAGCTATACGCTGAAAGTCCCGGAAATTTCATACTTCCTTGCACACCACCCATAGAACTCATAGTAACTACATGGCTGTTTTTTGTCATAAATGGGATTAAGGTTCGGGTGAGTTCAGCCATCCCAAATACGTTGGTACGGTATACTTCTTCGAAATCACTGACCGTTGTCTCTGCAAAAGGCTTATTTAGAACTTTCCCAGCATTATTGATCAGTACATCTACATGAGTCCAATATTCTGAAATATAGTTTTCTACCTTTTGATAGGCTTCTGCATCTCCCAAATCAAAACAAAATGCATGTACATTTTTCAATTTCAAGGCTTTTACAGGGCCATCGTTTCTAGACAATGCCAAAACGTGATGGCCTTGTTTGGCAAACAGTTTTACCAATTCATAACCAATTCCTCTACTTGTTCCTGTAATAATGATATGTTTACTCATGCATTTTAATTTCCTGGGTTAGTGTGTTGCTCATAGTCTCAAAAGCAGGAATCAATTTGTTTATCAAATCGGCCATAAATTCGTAATCCATTAATTCAGCTTCATCCCCCACTTTATGATAATGGTCAAAATTAGTGAAGTCAAAGGTAGAAATGGCATGACAAGGTTTATTGAACACTTTATAAAATGGATAATTATCAGAGCGGTAAAATAATTTAAACTCTTTAGCCTTCGGTAATTGATCCAACAACTTAAAATCTACATAGTCATTCATCTTTGTAGCCATATTAGAAAGATCAAACCCTGTAAAATAGGCGTCATAATCCTTATCAACCATAGGCACGCCCATCATTTCAAAATTGATCATGGTGTAGAGATTTATGTTCTGTTCTTTTAAACGATCCGCTAAATGCTTTGATCCCAATAATCCCATTTCCTCACCAGAGTACAACGTAAATAGAATACTGCGCTTATTATTTTTCTTAGTGGCGAAATATCGTGCCATAGCCAAAACTGCCGCCACACCTGAAGCATCATCATTGGCGCCATTAGCAATGGAGTCGCCGTCCACAGCTTTCACAACGCCAATATGATCATAATGTGCACCAAGAATGATGAATTCATTTTTTAAATCGGGGTCATTACCTTCAATATACCCCACAACATTAGTGGCCTCCATTCCTTTTGCTTTATAATGATCTCGATAAGTTTCAAAATAAGGTTGAACATTATAGGATTTCAGCTTATTCTCAATATAAACTGCTGCCTTCTCAATGCCTTCTGAACCCGTTGCACGACCTTTTAATTCATCTGAAGCCAAATAGGACACACTTTCTTTAACTTCCGCACTGGTTACAAAATTCAACGTTGGTGCTTCTGACGTTTGCTCCATCAAAGCAAGGTCATTATTGGTGTTTTCAGGAAGCTCTTTGGTCTTGGTTTTACAGGAAACGATTATTAAGAGCGCACTGATTACAAGAATATGTTTCATATCACTTAGTATTTTATTTAATGAAAAAATCCTGTTTCAATAGACTGAAACAGGATTTTTAAATATTTAATGATTCATTTTAATAGTCATTGATTGATTTTGAATTCAGCAAGATAGAAGCTCATTTCGACAAAATCAATCACTTTACAATTATATTAACATGGTGACTGGATTTTCAATAAATCCTTTTAAGGTCTGAAGAAACTCTGCTCCAGTTGCACCATCCACCGTTCTATGATCACATGCCAAAGAAAGTTTCATCGTATTGCCAACCACAACCTGTCCATTTTTTACCACCGGCTTTTCAAGAATGGCTCCCACTGATAAAATAGCTGAATTTGGCTGATTGATGATGGATGTAAAACTTTCAATACCAAACATGCCTAGGTTAGAAACTGTAAAAGTACTTCCTTCCATTTCTTGAGGCGTTAATTTCTTGGTTCTTGAACGTCCTGCAAAATCCCTTACCGCTGCTCCAATTTGGGGCAAAGTCTGCTCATTGGCAAATTTCACTACCGGCACCACCAAACCGTCTTCAACAGCAACCGCTACGCCAATGTGCACGTGATTGTTTAAGCGCATTTTATCAGCGAACCATTGCGAATTAACTTGAGGGTGAATTTTTAAGGCCAAGGCGCAGGCCTTAACAATCATATCATTGTATGAAATTTTCGTATCCGGAATAGAGTTGAATTGCTCTCTAAAAGCAATGGCATTAGCCATATCAAACTCGACGTTCAAATAGTAATGTGGTGCGGTAAATTTAGATTCAGCCAAACGTTTCGCAATCACTTTACGCATTTGCGAATTTGGTTTCTCATCAAAATCTTCCTGACCAGAAGGTACAAATTTACCAACTGAAGCTGGAGAACTTGCTCCAGGGGTGAAGTTTTCAATATCACGCTTAACAACGCGCCCGTTTTCTCCAGACCCTTTTACTTGCGACAAGTCGATTCCTTTTTCTTCAGCCATTTTTCGAGCCAAAGGTGACACAAATACGCGACTGGAATCTGAGCTTGAAGTTGAGGTCGAAGCTTGTTTTTTCTCTTCTTTTACAGGTGCTTTAGTCGCTTCCTTTTTGTCAGACTTAGAACTTTCCTTTTTAGGAGCTTCCTTTTTCTTATCAGAACCTTCTGATAAGTATTTTTTGGCAATGGCTGCACCGTCGGTTCCTTCCGGACCTATAATAGCCAATAAAGCGTCTACTTTGGCACTTTCACCTTCCTGTAGTCCTATATAAAGTAAGGTTCCGGATTGAAAAGATTCGAACTCCATCGTTGCCTTATCCGTTTCGATCTCAGCAAGCATATCGCCTTCCTCAACCTGATCGCCTTCTTTTTTGAGCCATGTTGCTACCGTACCCTCTTCCATGGTATCACTTAAACGTGGCATGGTCACAACGGTAACACCTTCTGGCAATTCACCAGAATCCTCTGAATCTTCAGAGTCTGAAGAATCGTCGTTGTCGTCAGAATCAGATGCTTTATCATCATTTTCTTCGGAGTCATCTTCTTTAGAGTCATCAGCGTCAGAGTCATCTTCGGATTGTTCTTCCTTTTTATCCGAAGAACCCCCTTTGATCAGATCCGAAATATCTTCATCTTCTTCACCAATAATAGCTAACAATTCATCAACCTTAGTAGTTTCTCCTTCTTGAATACCAATATAAAGCAAGGTGCCTTCATAAAAAGATTCAAAGTCCATTGTGGCTTTATCTGTTTCAATTTCAGCCAAAATATCACCTTCAACAATCTTATCTCCAACTTTCTTTAACCACGTTGCCACAGTTCCTTCTTCCATGGTATCACTCAAACGCGGCATATTTATTACTTCTGCCATAGCTTATATTTTGTGTTGTATAAATGGATAATCTTCCTGCTCATAAACTGCATCATACATGAGACTTTTCTCAGGATAAGGAGATTCATCAGCAAATTTTTCACATTCTGCTACGCGCTCCTTGACACTTTTATCAATTTTCTTAAGATCTTCTTCAGTGGCGTATTTCTCTTCAAGAATCACATCTTTAATTTGCGTGATAGGATCAATTTTTTGATACTCTGCCACCTCATCCTTTGTTCGATAGTGTTGCGCATCACTCATTGAGTGTCCTCTATAGCGGTAAGTTTTAAGCTCTAAAAATGTTGGACCGTCACCGCGTCTAGCACGTTGGATAGCTTCATCAAAAGCTTCGGCAACCTTTACCGGATTCATTCCGTCAACAGGTCCGCAAGGCATTTCATAACCCAAACCTAATTTCCAAATATCGGTATGATTTGCAGAACGTGCTACTGAAGTACCCATGGCATAACCGTTGTTTTCACAAACAAACACCACTGGTAGTTTCCATAGCATTGCCAAATTGAAAGATTCATGCAAAGATCCTTGCCGTGCAGCACCATCACCAAAACAACAAAGTGTCACGGCATTGATTCCATTATATTTATCTCCAAAGGCCATCCCAGCACCTAAAGGTATTTGTCCCCCTACGATTCCGTGACCGCCATAAAAGCGATGTTCTTTAGAGAAAATATGCATAGATCCACCAAGACCTTGAGAAGTTCCTGTGGCTTTGCCGTATAATTCCGCCATAACACGTTTAGGATCTTCACCCATTCCGATTGGCTGAACGTGATTACGATACGCAGTGATCATTTTATCCTTGGTCAGGTCCATGGCGTGCAATGCACCAGCTAAAATAGCTTCCTGTCCGTTATATAAATGAAGAAAACCTCTTACTTTTTGTTGAATATATACCGCAGCAAGTTTGTCTTCAAACTTTCTCCAAAACAACATGTCTTCATACCATTTGAGGTAAACCTCCTTAGTTATCTTTTCCATCCAAAATAATTTCTAAAAAAATCAAATTTATAAATCGTTATAATTTAGAGAACTGAACATCTCAAATGCGAGATTATTTCAGCTATCAACTTTTGGTTCGTTTCTCAAATATTCAAAAATTGTCCTTCACTAAACGGATAACAAAAGTAACACATAAAGCAGTAATGAAAAAACCGAAAATCGTAAAATTTCTACGAAATCGTTATAGAACGGTTTTATCAAACACCAAAGGCAGCAGATTTGCCAAAGAATGTGACCGCACTACTTTTCCCTTTTCACCCATAAAATAAATTTCAATAGGCGCATCTTGCTTTACCTCATATTCCGCAATAGATTGTCGGCAGGCACCACAAGGTGGAATTGGTTTATCAGTAGTTTTTAATCGCGATCCCGCAATAATCGCCATTCTTTTGATGGCAACGTCAGGAAATTGCGACCCCGCATAAAAAATGGCAGTTCTTTCTGCACATAGGCCAGACGGATAAGATGCATTCTCTTGATTGCTTCCTGTAATGATTTCACCGTTTTCGAGCAGAAGTGCCGCCCCAACCCCAAATTTAGAATATGGCGAATAGGATCTTTCCCTTGCTTCCATAGCCTTTTTCATCAAAGCAATAACATCCCGAGGAAGCTCTTCTAAAGTATCATAAACATTAAGCAGGGATTCTATTTTAATTTCCTTCATAGATTCTTTTATAATTTTAAAAATACGACACTTTTTTAGACAAAAAAACTATTGCTTTAGAATAGCAATAGTTTTTTATTAATTTATTTAAAAACCTTCTAGTATTCTCTATACTCGCCATCACCAAAATTGAAGGTTAGGGAAAAACGCAAGGTATTTTCCAACGGACTTTGAATTTTTGAAGCGGAGAATAAATAAGACATATCAATATTAATGGTAGTATATTTAAAACCTGCACCTAATGCAAAAAACTTACGCGCGCCTTTATCATCGCTTTCATTAAAGTAACCTGCTCTAAATGCAAAAGAATCTTGATACTGATATTCTGCTCCCAAGGCCCAAGTAAACTCTTTCAACTCTTCACTAAATCCTCCCGGCGCATCACCAAAAGATTGAAAAACACCTTTCAGAAAACCAACATCCTGAGATTTACCTTTTACAATATAAGTAGGCTCCTCATCAAGTTGCTGACCAGGAATCCCATTAGTTTCATCATATCCATATAATGGTGGAGATGGTACCAATAATTTTGTCACTTCTGCTGTTAGCGCCAAAGTATTATACTCATCAAATATAAAATCGAAACCGCCTCCAAGCCTTAAATTGGTAGGCAAAAAGTTTTCTCTTCCGCCGTCATCATATTTAATTTTTGGACCTAAATTTTGAATGGCAAAACCTAAGCGTGTTCTTCCATTAAAGCTATTATACGCCTCTTCTTCACTTTGATAATACCCAGAAATATCGACAGCTACAGAGCTTCCTGCTTCTGCTGAATTGTCCAAGGCTTGAATTTTTAAATCAGAACGTAAATAGCGTAATCCAACTGCCATAGAAAATTGCGTGGCCAATCTTAAAGAATAAGAGGCATCAATGGCCAATTCATTCGGCTGTGCTATTAGGGCTTCAGAAAATTCATCCTGCACCAATTCAATTTCGCCCAAACTAAAGTATTTGAAACTTGCCGCAAAAGAACTACGCTCTGAAATCCTGTTAAAATAGGTGACATTTCCTAAGAAAATATCATTCACTAATTTACTCAAATAGGGCGTATAACTTACTGCTATTCCTGATTTAGCCTCGGAAAAAACGTATTTTGACTGATTCCACTGTTGGGAAAAGGCGTCCACAGAAGTCGCCACCCCAATATCACCCATACCTGCGGCGCGAGCATCAGATGCAATGAATAAAAAAGGAACTGCCGTAGTAATAACTGAGGACTGATTTTCAAATATGACCGTTTCTTGCGCAAAAGAAAAATTATAAATGATTAAGGAGATAAAAGCTAATATGTATTTTTTCATAGGGTTGTTAGTATTATACAAGGCGCTGTGACAGCCATGTATGTAGCAAATATAATTGATTATTAAAGTATTACAAGTTTTTGAATCTTCTCAACTTGCTTATTTAGTTGATTTGATCTTACTTTTAGTTTATAAATATAGACTCCCTTTCCGATCTTATCGCCAAAATCATCGCGACCATCCCAAACGATATCTCTTGATAGTGCCGAAACACCTTCATTACAACATCCGCCTGCATTGGTTTGACTATTTAAGGTTTTTATGAGTTTACCTGAAATGGTGAATATTTGTATAGAAACGTCTAAAGGTTGCGAACTATTGTGGTTGAACCAAAATTCTGTGTAATTTATAAAGGGATTCGGGTAATTGAGTACATTTTCTATCTGCAATTCTTCATCTTTATCGTGGACCACAAACTGAATTTCAGAAATCCCAGAATTATTATATACATCCCAAGCTTTGAGTGTTAACGTATGGAATCCAGGTTCTAAATCACGAAAAGGATAAGACACCTCTCCTTTGGTATAATCATCTACCTGAGCTTTATAATAGTCATTCAATACAAAAGGATTGGTTTCATCACCGTCAATAATAGCCACAATATCATGTCCAATACCACTGGCCGTATTGATGCCATTAGGATCTTCAAGCTTTGCCAAGAGTGTAGGTGTTTCATTGGTAATACCGCCAGACACAAAATTCTCGTCATTGAAATAGAGTTTTACAACAGGTCCTGTGTTATCTGTTTCGGCATTTTCATTAATTCCTCCAACCAAAACCTCAAAGTTAGAACCTGCCTGATCTTGCAAAGGGGTATCTGATTTTGCATAAAAACTGACTTTTCCCTTTCCAACAGGTACGCCAATATCTCTAGGAACTACAAATTCAAAATCGAAAACACCATTGCTAACCGTAGCTTGTCCTATAAATATTTTCTCGCCCAAAGTGGAGAAGTCCATTTTTATCAATTGCCCGTTCTCACGGATATTATTATTGGCCAGTGTTTGACGCTCTATGTTTTTATCAAAAATAGTTGCCGTAAGAACACCATTATAACCCGTCATTAAATTTCCTGCAGGATCTAAAACCTCTCCAGACATTTTCACTTTACTAAGGGCCTTTAAAGTGTCATTGGTGTGACCAAGAGGAACATCATTGATTTTCGTGAGCTGAATATTTGGTTTGGCAAAAGCGAGCCTCATGGCAGGATCGCCTATAAAAAATACTAAACGCCGTTGTTGAATTCCAGAGATTGTAGGGTCATTTTTTGTGAGACGCAAAGCTTCGGCCATTGTTGGGTAGTCATTTGAGCCGAACCCAAAAAGATACTTTTCCAATTTTACATTAAAGGTGACCCCCACACTCACAAATATTTGCCGTGTGGTTGTAATCAGTCCAATCGCACCGCCGTCAGTATTCCAATAGGTATATTCTCCGGCCGTTGGCCGAAATGGGTTATCAAATCGTGTATATTCACAAGTCACCGTCACAAAACAATTAAACTTACAAGTGTTTCTGATTTCCTGTGAATCCGTTTTATCAAAAATACGTTCAGAGGCCAATCCATCCTCACCGCCATGACCAAAATAATTAACGACCAATGCCCCCACTTCAAGGGCATCCTTAATTGCTTTATTTGCCGCAGGATAGCGCTCTCCACTTGCCGAAGCCTGTTGCTGATAAGCATCTGAATGGATCTTTACGACATTTAAAAATGGTTTTTCAGCAGTTATGTTCTGCCCGATCTCGTCTGTTGTTTCCTGTAAAACACGCTCCCAAGCAACATCTACATCATCAGACATCACTACAACATTGTTCCTCCAGTTCCCATAAGAAGCATCTTTATAGTACAGGTCAATTTTATCGACCATTTCTTTTGCACGCTGTGGGGTCTCTGCCAAAATTCTCCCAACGGCAATATCCAACTTATTGGAATTCCCCATATCGCCTTCGTTACTATCCATCATCCCATAAAAATCATCTGAGACAAATGCGTTAGTCAAACTGAAACTATCCACAGAGTGCCACGACGGCACATTATTGGTGTTGTTTGGAATTCTATCCTTATAATCAAAAGAAGCATCACCAAACAGACACAAATATTTTAACCTTTTGTCTGGTGAACTGGCATTGTGATAGATATAACGCACCAAATTCCTGATTGCAGCAACATCTTGATTTCCTGAACTGAACTCGGTATAGATTTCGTCAAGCGTCACAACTTTTACATTAAGATTGTTCTGCAGTCTATTTATTTGTGCCAATCGTTCAGCCTGAGAAACAAAATTATTTGGGGAGACAATCAGATAATCAATATCTTTAAACTGGCCTTGTTCATCCTTAAAAATGGTGCCCTTAATATTTTGATTGTTGACGATTGTTTTACCATCCCTTAAAGGCTCATAATAATCAGTAGGTGTCAGCGCCAGGTATTTTTTGGAGATTCCTGAAACCGATTTGAAATTTAAGACTGGATTCTGGTTGGTATTTAAGACACTGGCCACCTCATATTTATTGCTGATATCCCAAATCTCTGAAACGGAGGAGGCATTGGTCAAATTATACTCTACAATACCAGGTGTATTTGCCACCTTATTGTTTTTAAATATGAATTGCTCTCCTTCAAAACTCAAACCACGAGTGGCTTCAATGGATATATAATCCAAATAGCCATGGGCTGTTGGATTTCCTGAATTATTATAGTTTAAATTCACAACAACTTCGGGTGAGGTGAGTGTGACCTTATTATTAAAGAACTTTCCATCTGCTAAGACGGGAGAACTAATGGGTGCAAAATTAAAATTTGCCACAACATTTGAGTTCACTTTAACCTCCATGCTTGATGGTGCTTCAGAGGTAGATGCTGCGTAAATCTTAATATGGGCTGGTTCAGAGGTAATTAAATTCGGAAATTTAAATTCAAACTCTTTTTCGGTTTCGATATCAAATCGATCGCCAAACCAACGTCTTCCAACCCGCACAATATTAATCTCATCCACTTCATGAAACTGGTAATCATGAAAGGTATTGACCACATAGGTTGAGGCACTTGCGGGCTGTGCCATAGTTTGTATGCGCTTACCAACACCTCCGCTTACATTCACATAATAATAGCTTTTGTCAGTAAACACATTATAATTAGTATTACTATCTGCATTGTAACCTATGGGGCCCTCAGCATAAAATAAGATATAATCATCATTATTAAACTCCCCATCCTCTTCTCCCATAAATTTTATGGCGTTTTCCGTCAAGTCTACAGGATAGGGTTCGGCGTTGGGTAATGGCAGCATGGCGCCTCCATTTCCATAAATCTTAATGGTACGCGGATCTACAGAATTGGTATTGACACCCAAGGCATTTAAAAAGCTTTTCGATAATTTAAACACGCCCGATTTGTCCACATAAAATCGGTACCAACTTCCAGAGCTCAGCACTGAATTACTAATGGCATTGACTTGATTGGGATATCCGAAGACAGACCTATTGGCCGATATATTATATGAAATGGTAAATGAAGTGATCTTCTTAAAGACACCGTTGTCATTTATAATAGGTGTCACTTCAAGATACGCGTGCGTTTTATCTCTTGCTACAGTATTTTCAAAATGTAGTTTTGGAGCTATTGGAATTGTTTCTGGAGGAACGGATTTCAAATCATTGGCGGAAATAATGGCATAAGTGACATTGGTAAGGCTCACCGAGTTTTCATTTATTTTTCCTTCCGATGTCCATTCTGCAAAAAACATTATCCCCATAGAAGTATCAAAACTAAAGTTATCCTTATCAAAAGAAGGTACGACCAGAGATGATGAGGCGGTTTCTAAAACAACAGTACCATCCCAATTAATGTCAAAACGCTTCTCTTGGGAAAAACTTAGAAATGATGTTAAAACAAATAGTAATAGTAACTTTATTCTCATTAGTTTTTATAAATCTTTTTCAGAAAATTATTGCAATTTAACACTATTATCATCAACCAAAAGACTAAAATAACCTGAATTCATAACGGCAGCAGGTCATTCATATTATAAAGGCCAAAATTATTCTTCAAAATTACCACAATATTAAAATTCTTACGACGTTATTAAAACACTAAATACATCGATAAAACCACCAAAAATCCGATGTTGTGTTCAAAAAAAGGGATGAAATGCAAGTTTTTTTTAATCTATTTATAAAAAACGCTTGTTAATTTCTCTTTAATTACTATATTGCGTCACTAAATTTAATCAGCTTACTTAAAAGTATGGATATGAAAAACATCATTAATATAAGGATTGCATTGGCCCTAATGTTCTCTTTAGCAATGGTTGGATGTAAAAGATCTTCTTCAAACGAGTCCAGAGCCACTGGATGGAAAATCAATGATAAGAATGGAGGATTTCAATACAACACCAATTTCAAAGAACAAGAAACCTCTCCAGGTTTAGTTTTTGTAGAAGGAGGCACCTTTACCATGGGTAAAGTGCAGGATGATCCGATGCACGATTGGAACAATACTCCAAGTCAACAACACGTTCAGTCATTTTACATGGATGAAGCTGAGGTGACCAACAAAATGTACTTAGAGTATTTGGATTGGATTAAACGTGTATATCCACCAGATGATCCTAATTTCAAATTGATTTATCAAGGTGCTTTACCAGATACTTTAGTTTGGAGAAACCGTCTAGGTTATAGCGAAATGATGACAGAAAATTATTTACGTCATCCTGGTTATGGAGAATATCCTGTTGTTGGTGTAAGCTGGATCCAAGCTGTTGAATTTGCTAATTGGAGAACCGATAGAGTTAATGAGTTGTATCTGGAACAAGCTGGCTATCTAAAAAGAGATGCCCGTTTGACAGACGTGAATGCTGATGCCAATTTCAATACGGATACCTATATCAATTCTCCAAGTTCTACTTATGGTGGTAATGCTGATGTATTAGAAGGTGGAAAAAGAAGACAGCAAACCGATGCTGAAGGCAACCCTATTAATGTGTATGCTAAGAGAGAGTCTGGTATCATATCTCCTGAATACCGTTTACCTTCTGAGGCTGAATGGGAATATGCAGCGCTTGGTCTGAATGAATTAAGAAATTACAACACAATTCGCGGTAGAAAAAAATATCCTTGGAGTGGTCAATACACACGTTCTGGCAAAAGAAGAACTAGAGGAGACCAATTAGCTAACTTTAAGCAAGGTAAAGGTGATTATGGTGGAATTGCAGGTTGGTCTGACGATGGTGCTGATATTACCAATGCTGTAAAATCATATTTACCAAATGATTTTGGAATTTATGATATGGCTGGTAACGTTGCAGAATGGGTGGCCGATGTCTATCGACCAATTGTTGATGACGAATTTAATGACTTCAACTATTACCGAGGTAACGTTTATACAAAAAATGCAATCAATGAAGATGGTACCGTAAAAGTAGTCACTTCTGAAGATATTGTTTATGACACTTTAAGCAATGGACAAGTAGTAGCTAGAAACTTACCGGGAGGAATTCTGCAAGTACCAATTGACACTGAAGATTCTTACTTAAGAACAAATTTTGACACTAGTGATAACAGAAACTTCAGAGATGGAGACAGAAGATCATCACGTCATTATAGTGATAATTTTAGCGACGACGATGCTACTGATAAATCTGAAACGCGACAAATGTATAACTCTCCTGATCATTCAGTTATTACTGATTCAACAGGCGCCCTTGTTAGAACATACGACAAATCTAACGACAGAACATCTTTGATCAATGATAATGTAAGAGTTTACAAAGGTGGATCGTGGAAAGACAGAGCTTATTGGATAGATCCGGCGCAACGTCGTTATTTCCCACAAGATATGGCCACTGATTATATCGGATTTAGATGTGCGATGTCTAGAGTTGGTTCAAAATCAAAAGGAAGCGATAAGAAAACAAGACAATAGTATTTAACTAAAATATATAAAAAGTCCTAACTAAACGTTAGGACTTTTTTATTACATTTATTTTATGGTTATAGAAGCACTTTATCAGCATTTTTTACAATGCACATCAGTAAGTACCGACACTCGAAAAATTGAAAAAGACAGTATTTTTTTCGCTTTAAAAGGAGACAATTTTAATGGAAATGAATTTGCCAAGCACGCTTTGGAATCTGGCGCAAAATATTGCGTGGTTGACGAAGAAGCCTACGCCATTGATGAACGGATTATTTTAGTAGAAAACGTCCTAGAGAGTTTACAGCAACTTGCCGCATTTCACAGAAATCAATTGGGGGTTCCTATAATTGCGCTTACGGGAAGTAATGGGAAGACCACTACCAAAGAATTAATCAATGCGGTGTTGTCTAAGAAATATAAAACGACCGCAACGCTTGGCAACCTAAACAACCATATTGGTGTTCCTTTAACCTTGTTAGGCATGAATGGAAATACCGAGATTGGAATAGTAGAAATGGGTGCTAACCATCCCAACGAAATTGAATTTTTGTGCACCATCGCCAATCCTGACTATGGACTGATTACCAATTTTGGTAAAGCACATCTTGAAGGCTTTGGGAGTCTTGAAGGGGTCATCAAAGCAAAATCCGAGTTGTATGATTATTTAATGGCTCATAAGAAAACTATATTCGTCAATGACAACGATGCTACCCAGGTACAACAAACTTTAAATTATCAGCATATCCATAAATTTGGGTCCCTCACCTCTTCGGACACCAAATTAAAAATCATCGACTCTCAACCCTATGTAACCCTAAACTATAATGATTCTGTTATTAAAAGTCAACTGACAGGGACATACAATTTTAATAATATTGCTGTAGCAGTAGCCATAGGTTCTTATTTTAAAGTGGCCTCGGAACAGATTATCAGCGCCATTGAGAATTACATACCTACCAATAACCGATCGCAAATTCTTAAAAAAGGAAGCAATACAATTATCATGGATGCTTATAACGCCAATCCCACAAGTATGATGGCGGCTCTTGAAAATTTTAATCAATTGCAACAAGGAGAAAAAATAATCTTCTTAGGGGATATGTTTGAATTGGGTGAAACTGCGGAAAGTGAACATCAGGTAATTGTAGATTATCTTGAAAAAAACGTCTTTGGGAAAGTGCATTTAGTGGGTAAGAATTTTTATAAAACGAATGTCAAAAAAAGAAACATAGAAAAATTTGAAACTTTTGACCATTTAAAATTCAAGCTTCAAAACAATCGTATTACAAATTCATTTCTGCTGATTAAAGGGTCGCGTGGAATGGCTCTGGAACGCATTTTAGAGCTTTTGTCATGACCTAGACTAGTTCATTATAGTTTATCTGGGAAAGCGAATAACATTGCCTATTCCAAACAAATTTAGATTGTTCGGAAATTTTTTATGAAAAGCTCAATTATGACGGATTCGCCTTTTTGATAATGGCCTTAAGTCGTTCTTTTCGAAGTTCTTTATCAGCTTTTTGCTTATTAATTTTCCTATCAAGAAGCTTGGTATGCTTGGCTTTGTTTTTAGCGTTTTTCTGACCTTTGGGTTTTGGCATGATGGGTGCTTTAGGTAATCCTTATCAAAAGTAATGTAAAGATTAAACAAAGTTACGTCTTTTCCGTATTTTCAATACACAGCTATTAATCTATGTCATTACAAATAAACGCAGCACGAGTCATCATTGTTAAAAGATATTTTTAGCAACCTTTGAGTTTGATTCTTTTGAGTTTTATAAGCACGCTTAAGGTGAACGCTTTCACAGTATCACTTTGGGTCTCTTCAAAGTCGGCGGACATATACAGCGTTCTGTAAACTTCTGAGTAATCTAATTTAATGTTTAATTCACTGATAAGTCTTGGACTTGAGATTTGCAATGGATTAACTGCGTTGAGCCAGAAGTTGAGCCAGAATAAAACCACTCCTGCAAATACAATCCCGTGCGCTCAGCAGCGCCCTTCGTATTTTTTTTGTTTCCTGAGAATCCTCAAGTGTTTGACTTGGGATTCTCAGGAAACAAAAATCCCGATGCTCTCGCATCAGGATTCTGCTTGATGTGGTCCATACTGGATTCGAACCAGTGGACACATCGCCCTGAAAACAAGGGCTTTGCAATATCAAAAACTTCCAAGGTAACCGAATAGGTCACCTTTTTGAACGTATGGGCTGATTTCGAAAATTCAAAATTACAAATAAAATCATTCATTGATAAATAAAATGAAATGGATTAATAAACCTGTTTCATCTCCAAAATTTATACCGACTACTTACTTAATCTTGTTGACCATCATCACTCTGCTAACATTGTTGCATTAGATCTTGTTATTTATAATATAAATACCCTAAAGCAATGTAATATTAATAGCTTATAAAAGCTGATAATTGATGTATTCAACTATTAACATTTACTTAATAGTTTGGTAATCCACAGCCAAATGATTCACACTTAATTTGTCAAAAAAAAATAATCTTCTAATTTAAAACCCTTCATATAAGATTAAAAAACAAATTTGAGCCAGTCTAATAATTTAAAGCCCGCTTCTGCTACAACAGAAACGGGTTCTTTAAAATAAAACTACAGTATAAATTCATAGTTCTATTATCATGAAATACAAATTACGAAAAATTTTAATCTATTTGAAAAATTCAATTTCCTTTTTATTAATTATTTCTTTATTGCTTAACACTACCTCAGCAAAATCTGAAACACATTATATCACACATTCAGTTGACTCGATTTCCAAAACAATTATTGAACAAACACTTAAAGGCGTAGTTCTAGATGACTTAGGGATGCCACTACCAGGAGCTTCCGTTACCCAATTAAATACTACAAATGGAACCTCAACAGATTTTGATGGACATTTCAACCTTACTCTAACTGAGTTGCCAATTACAATTAAAATTTCTTATATCGGCTTTAAAACCAAGGAGCTTATGATTACAAGTTTAAACCCACTACAAATTCAAATGGAGCTGGAGAACAGTACACTGGATGAAGTTGTAATAATAGGTTATGGCAAGACAAGTCGTGAAAAACTCTCCACAGCTGTTAGCACAGTTAATACCCAAAATATTGATGAAAGACCTGTTGCTGACGTTAGCACTAGTCTACAAGGCATAAGCCCTGGTTTAAACGTAACACAAAGCACTGGTAAAATGGGCTCTGAACCGCGAATCAATATCAGAGGTTTTACCTCTATTAACGGAGGTACCCCTTTAATCTTAATTGACGGAATTGAAGGCGATTTAAGCAATTTAAACCCCAACGATGTTGAATCCATCAGTGTGCTTAAAGATGCAGGAGCGGCAGCAATTTACGGAGCAAGAGGTGCTTTTGGTGTGGTGTTGGTAACGACAAAGAATGGCGATAAAGGGAACGTACGGGTTAATTTTGGAGTGACTACCGCTATCAATTCACCTACTATGAATACTGATTTTTTAACCGATCCCTTTAAAGCAGTTTCTATAGTGGATGAGGCTTTTAGAAATAATAGTGGGGCTTCTTACACAGGTTACACAGAAAAAGACATGCAGGCGCTCTACGAAGTTTCTCAGAACCCTTCATTAGCACGTGTTGTAATTGATCAACGAAATGGTAAAGATCAATACATTCATTATGGACAAACAGATTGGTGGGATACATTTTTCAGAAAAAAATATCCCACGCAAATTTATACAACTTCTATTGCTGGTGGTTCTGAAAAAGTAAAAGCCTATTTTTCATACAGAAATTTTAAATCTACAGGAATCCTAAAAGTTCAAGAAGACACTTATGACAAATACAATTTAAGAGGTAAAGTTGATATTAAAGCTTCAGAATGGCTATCGTTCTCAAACAACATGCAATACAATAGCTCAGAAGATCTTGAGCACAGCGGAAGTCAATATGGCAACTACCGTAATATCTGGAATAGTCTAATTTGGGTGCATGCCCTACCGTCCTATGTTCCTGTAAATCCTGATGGCGGTGCCTTGTGGCGTACAGAATTAAATAATTACACTATAGGTGATGGTGTTTATGCTGGCTTATTGCAAGGAACTACAAAGCAGCAAACTTTCAATAATGAGTTCAGCAATATCGCTTCCGTTGAGATAAAACCTCTAAATGGGTTAACATTAAATGCCAATTACGCTATAAGACGAAACACCTTTAGTCGGTATCAGCGATCAACGAGAATCCCTTACTCCATTTATCCTGAGCAAATAGAGCTCATGGGTAATGACTATTTAAATGAATATCGCACAGAAAGTAAGTTTGATGCCCTAAACGTGTATGGTGAATATAGGGGGTATTTTGGAGACCACAACTTAAAGGTTACACTTGGATTCAATCAGGAAACTTATGTAACTAACAGCATTTCAGGCAGCAAACAAAATCTGATTTCTAATGATTTAAACTCCTGGGGTTTAGCTACATCAAATCCCGCGGTGTCAGGAGGTGCATCTGAATGGGCATTGCAAGGCTTGTTTTACAGACTATCTTATGATTATCAAGATAAATATGTGCTAGAACTTAATGGTAGATATGATGCCACATCAAGGTTTCCCACTGATTATCGCTGGGGCTTTTTTCCTTCTGCTTCTGCAGCATGGTTAATCAATAAAGAACAATTCTTTGAAGATGTCACAGGAAATACATTTGATCAATTTAAACTTAGGGCATCTTATGGTTCTTTAGGAAATCAAAATATTGACAATTACGCATACTTTCCTACCTTACCAAATGGCCTTTACAATTATGTTTTAAACGGAAGTCAATTAAACTACATCGAATCTCCTGCTTTAAACCCTTCAGAAATTACCTGGGAAAAGGTAAGCACTATGAATTTAGGTATAGACATAAGTGTTTTAGACAATAAACTTTCTGCAACATTTGACTGGTTTCAAAGGGACACAGACGGCATGCTCTCTCCAGGCGCTACACTACCAAGCGTTTTAGGAACGGGATCTCCGTTGGAAAACTCAGCAGATTTGAGAACTAAAGGTTTCGAACTTTCATTGACATATACAGATTCTTTTATTTTGGCAAAAGATCCATTCTCCTACTCATTAACAGGTAATTTATCTAACTCTAAAACAAAAATAACAAATTTTGACAACCCTAATCTAAGCCTAGTAGATTTTTATGAAGGAATGACAATAGGCGAATTATGGGGCTATAAGATTGACGGTCTTTTTCAAACAGAAAACGAAATAGCAAATCACGCAGATCAAAGCTTTGTTTCAAACCGTATCTCTGCAGGTGGCGGACTAAAACCTGGTGATGTTAAATACATCGATCTAGACGGGGATGGCTATATAGGAGAAGGAGAAAATACTGTTAACAATCCGGGAGACCGCAAAATTATTGGAAACTCCGCACCGCAATACCTCTATAGCTTCTTGGCTAGTGCAGAATGGAAAGGTTTCGATTTATCCATGTTTTTCCAAGGAGTTGGTAAGCAGGATTGGTATCCGAATTCAGATTCCAGAATATTTTGGGGACCTTATAACAGACCTTATAATTCATTTATAAGAAAAGATTTAGCAAATCAAATTTGGAGTCCTGAAAACCCAGATGCGTATTACCCAAGAAATTATGGCTATATCGCCTTAGGAGGCTCTCTTGAGAAAGTTAATGACCGGTATTTGCAAAGTGTCGCCTATTTGAGATTTAAAAATTTGACTATAGGCTATACCCTACCTGACGGAATCATTTCAAAATCTGCTACTAAATTACGTATCTATTTTAGTGGTGAAAATTTGCTCACCTTTTCTCCTTTAACTGAATATATTGACCCAGAAGCGGCAAGCGCATCTGTAAATTTAAATAGTCCATCACCTTCAACAAATAGAGGTACAGCCCAGACTAACCCGTTCTCAAAAACCTATTCTTTAGGTATTTCTCTTAAATTTTAAAAACCCAGACAATGAATTTTAAACATATTATTATCGGAATATTTATAGCTTTCAACATAAATTCTTGCAGTAATGATTTTTTAGATAAGCAGCCCTTATCTGAAATTACTGCTGAAACATTTTTCAATACACCTAGTGATCTTCAACTATACACAAATGGTTTTTATAGAATGTGGCCTAGTACTTCAATATACAATGGAGAGGCCACTACAGATAATATTATACAAACCGAATTAAGTGATGAAATGCGTGGCACTCGTCTCGTACCAACTTCTGGTGGTGGGTGGAACTGGCAATACCTTAGGGATATTAATTTTTTTCTTCAAGAATATGAAAAGTGCGACGACGAAGAGGCCAAAGCACACTATGGTGGTGTCGCTCGTTTTTTTAGAGCTCAATTTTACTTTGATAAACTGCAACGTTTTGGAGAGCTTCCTTGGTATGATCAGCCCATTTTAGCTGATGACATCGAAGCCTTGACTAAACCTCGAGATAGCCGTCGGTTTATAGTTGATAAAATTCTGGTAGATCTTGATTGGGCAATTGAAAATTTAAAAGAAGAGCAAAACACATTTGAAGTAACAAAGTATACTGCACTGGCACTAAAATCCCGTGTAGGTCTTTATGAAGGCACCTATAACAAATACAGAGGAATGGATGGTTATGAGAAATACTTGCAAGCCTCCATTGCTGCTTCGCAAGAATTAATCCACAATTCTCCCTATATGATATTTGCTACAGGTAATCCACATAAAGATTATGCTGAACTTTTTAATTCTCACGACGCCAATGGTGTGGAGGTTATATTAGCCCGAACATATTCTGAGGACCTTAATATAGGACACAATGTTAATTATTATACCACTACCAGTTCCTATGGGCGTCCTGGCATACCAAAAGATCTTGTAAACAGTTATCTTAATGCGGATGGCACCAGATTTACTGATCTTTCGGGATATAATCAATTATCATTTACAGAAGAAGTGCAAAACAGAGACCCCCGTTTAGCTCAAACCATTCGTACACCAGGTTATACAAGAAAAGGTCAAAACACACCACTTGCGCCAAATCTCGGAGCAACTGTTACAGGGTATCAAATTATTAAATACGTTACAGAACCTGTTTACGATACAAACGGGCAATCAATCACTGATTTACCTATCTATCGTTTTGGTGAGGTCGTATTAAATCATGCAGAAGCTTTAGCTGAATTAGGTCGCCTTTCTCAGGAAGATTTGGACACATCCATTAATTTACTGAGACAACGGGTCAATATGCCCAATCTTAGCCTTGATGCTTCCAATAATTTACCAGATAATTTTATGGCATCACAATATCCGGGGGTACTAGGTGTAAACAAGGGGGTTATTTTAGAAATCAGACGTGAAAGACGTATTGAGCTTTTTATGGAAAACTTTAGATGGGATGATGTGGTGCGTTGGAGAGCTGGACAAACTTTGACCCAGCCAATTCGCGGTTTATATTTTCCAGGGGCAGGATCTTACGATCTTACAGGTGATGGCACGCTTAATGTTGTTTTATATGAAGGCGAGAAACCATCAGACCCTATAAGTGGTGTACAATATTATAAATTGGGTTCTGATTTCACACTTGATGCGAATGGTCTAATTGATCCACATCCTGATTATAATAATAGAACGTTTGATGAAAATAAAGATTACCTATATCCTATTCCTCGTATAGAATTACAGTTGAACCCAAATCTTGAACAAAACCCAGGTTGGAAATAATGAAAAAACTAATTTATATAATTTTTGCACTGCTGGTAACCAGCGGTGCAATTTCTCAAGAACAGCACACTGAAATTACCGTAGTTTCTTTTAACGTTAGATACAACAGTGCTGAGGACGGCATAAATGTCTGGGAGAATCGCAAAGAATGGCTTACACATAGCATCCGTTTTTTTGATTCTGACCTTATAGGTGCTCAGGAAGTCACACATACACAAGTTATAGATATGCAACAACTTTTACCAACTTATAGTTATGTTGGTATTGGTCGTGAAGGGGGTAATAAAGGAGAGTTTTCTCCAATTTTTTACAAAAAAGAGAGGTTCGAACTCCTGGACCATAATACATTTTGGCTTTCAAAAACGCCAATGCAAGTCGCTTCAAAAGGCTGGGATGCTGCATTGCCACGCATTGTCACTTGGGCTTGGTTTAAAGATAAAGCTACAGGCACAATCTTTTATCATTTCAACACGCATTTTGATCATCGGGGTAAAAATGCCCGGATAGAAAGTGCCAAGCTATTATCTGAAGAAATAACAAGCATTGCCAAAACAGAACCTGTTCTAGTTACTGGTGATTTTAACAGCGCACCCAAGAGTGAGCCTATTAAAATTCTTTTAGAACATAATTTGTATGATCCCTATCTCACTCTAGACAAGGACCGCGTATATGGTCCTGAATACAGTTCCAATGGCTGGAATGTAAAAGGTAAAAGTTCTAAAGATCGAATAGATTATATATTTTATAAAGGCGCTGTAAAACCCTTAAGCATACAAATCCTCGATGCCCAACGCGGTGACCAATTTATATCCGACCATTTTCCAGTCATTGCTAAAGTTAAGATTTCTGATTAGACATAAAACTCTAAATATACTATGATTACAAAGAATTCAAAAGTTAAAAATTTAATAGTGGGGACAGTCTTTATGATGGTCCTCATTTCAGATTTCTCGAAACTACATGCACAGGATTCATTAAATACTGAAATCAGTAATGAACTGCGAATTTTAAGCTATAACATCCATCATGCAAACCCACCATCTATAAAAGACAAAATTGATCTTCCTGCTATTATTAACGTAATTAAAAATAGCAAAGCAGACCTGGTAGCTCTACAGGAAGTAGATTCCAATACAGAACGTTCAGGTTTTGGAAATCAAGCTGAGCAAATTGCGGAAGCTTTAGGGTTTCACGTGTTTTTTGGAAAAGCAATAGATTTTCAAAATGGAGCGTATGGATTAGCAATTCTTTCTAAGTTTCCCATTCTGAAGTCTCAGATTTATCATCTTCCTTCAAGTCCCGAAAGAACTGGCGAACCTCGTATTTTAACGATGTCTCAAATTAAGTTGCCGGATGGCAAATCAATTTGGTTTGCCAACACCCATCTTGATTCTGAGAAGGACCATACAAACCGACTGCTTCAAGTTCATAAAATCATTGAAATCACACAGAAGGAATCAATACCCATAATTATTGCAGGAGATTTCAATGCTGTTGAAAAAAGTCAGGTAATTGAAGTTTTTGATCAAAAATTCACCCGTACCTGTGAATTATGTTTACCTACAATACCTGTTATCAACCCAACAAAAGCAATTGATTTTATAGCTTTTAAACCCAAAACAGCTTTTAAAATTAAAAAACATAGTGTCGTGTCTGAGCACTATGCTTCAGATCATTTACCGGTATTGGCAATACTCGAATTTCATAAGTTATTCAAAATGTGAGTAGTGCAAACAACGGGCATAGTATACCACCTCCAGCGGATTAAAGTGAGCATAGCTCAGCGGAGCAAAGTGAACCACCTACAGCGGATGAAAGTGAACCACTAAAAATCGATTCTATTTGTACAGGTTTTCCGACCTTTTTAATTAAAAAGGTCATGGCAAATACACAAATAGATATGCGAAAAATAAAACAGATTTTTAAACTCTACAGCGAAGGTGTCAGCAAGCGCAAGACAAGTCTAATCACAGGACTTTCACGTAGTACCATTACCAAGTACATTGACTTTTTCAAGCGTTATCAGCTTACGAATTACGAAGTGTCTGCTATGACACTTGAAGAGCTGAACAACCTCTTTAAATCCGATCAAAAAGAAAAGAGCCCACAGTTACTGACCCTAGAAAAATACTTCCCTTATTTTGATAAGGAGCTTCGGAAAACTGGAGTTACCAAAGAACTGCTCTGGCAAGAATATTATGGCAAACACCCAGATGGCTTCAAGATCACCCAGTTTAGATATTGGTATCGGGAGTGGGCGAAAGAGGTGTCTCCAGTGATGCACTTTTCCCATAAAGCTGGCGACAAGCTCTTCATCGATTTTACGGGAAAGAAGCTCTCCATTGTGGACCGTCACACAGGAGAAATACAAGACCTGGAGGTCTTTGTCTGCGTTTTGGGCAGCAGTCAATACACGTATGTAGAAGCCTGTGAGAGCCAAAAGAAAGAAGATTTTATGGCCTGCGTTGAAAATGCACTCTGGTTTTACGGCGGAGTACCCGAGGCTTTAGTCCCTGATAATTTAAGGGCTGCTGTGACCACGGGCAGCCGGTACGAGCCCAAGGTAAATGAAGACTTTGCCGACTTTGCAGCGTATTACAAAACGGCAGTATTGCCCACTAGAGCCTATATGCCGAGGGACAAGGCCATTGTTGAAAATGCTGTACGGATTATATATACCCGTGTATTTGCACCATTACGCAACCAGATGTTCCATAATAGGCGAAAACTCAACAAAGCCATACTGGAACAGCTTAAATTACATAACAACATGTCATTTAGAGGTCGGGAGTACTCACGCCATTCTTTGTTTGAAGAGATTGAAAAACACCAACTCAAGGCACTCCCCTCAAAATGCTATGAGATCAAACGTTCTGCAAACGCAACGGTCCATAAAAACAGTCATATTTACTTCGGAAAGGATAAACACTATTATAGCGTGCCCTATCAGCATATCGGAAAGCGGGTCAAGGTTATTTACTCAGATAGTACTGTAGAGGTCTACCATCAGCAGGAGCTGCTCACGGTCCATTCAATAACAAAACAAAAATACGGGTACACCTCCATAAAGGAGCACATGCCTTCTCAACACCGTTTTGTCAGTGAATGGAGCAGTGAGAAATTTATTGCCTGGGCTGACCAGATAGGAGATCACTGCAAAGAACTCATCATTAAAATACTCGACAAAAAACAACATCCCGAGCAATCCTATAAATCCTGTCTGGGCATATTGCATCTTACAAAAAAAGTGGGCAATGCACGACTGGACAATGCCTGCAAACGCGCTCTGGATTATGGTGCGCACAACTATAACATTATAGAACGCATCCTTAAAAACGGATGGGACACTTTAAATGAAGATGTCGAACAGCAACCGGATATCCCCAGTCACAATAACATTAGAGGCAGTAATTATTATAAATAAAACCATAAACAATGAACGCACAGACATTAGAGCACATGAAACAGTTAAGGCTATACGGTATGTATAGAGCCTTCGACGGGAGTTTGTCACCACAGAACATTACCTATACCAATGATGAGCTAGTTGCGTATCTCATCCAAAGTGAATGGGATGACCGGCAGAACCGAAAGATAGAGCGATTGACAAAAGCGGCACATTTTAGATATAGTGCCGTTATGGAAGCTATCGATTATGATGCTTCAAGATGTTTAGATAAAAATCAAATACAACGCTTCTCCAGTTGTAATTTTATAACACAAAAACAGAATCTGCTCATTACGGGAAGTACAGGTGCAGGGAAAAGTTATATGGCATCGGCAATTGGTCACCAAGCATGTTCATTGGGCTACAAAGTGATGTATTTTAATACCAATAAACTCTTTACCATGCTAAAAACATCAAAAGCCGATGGTTCCTATTTAAAGCAAATCAATAAGCTAGAGAAACAGGATCTGCTCATCTTGGATGACTTTGGACTTAAAGCACTGGATAGTATCAACAGGCATTCTTTTATGGAAATTATAGAGGACAGGCACGGTAAACACAGTACCATCATTGCCTCCCAATTACCGGTTGAAGCATGGCATGAAATTATTGGGGAACAGACCATTGCAGATGCTATTTTGGACCGCCTTGTGCACACAGCTCATAGAATAGATATAAAAGGAGAATCTATGCGCAAAAAATTAAAAGATAATCACTAAATTTAACCACAAATGAATCGATTTTGAGCACTTACTTTGATATGCTCACTTTCATCCGCTGCGTGTGGTTCACTTTGTCCGTCCTATCCATCAATGACGGCCAATTCA
Source organism: Gelidibacter mesophilus DSM 14095 (assembly GCF_000423005.1). GTDB lineage: Bacteria > Bacteroidota > Bacteroidia > Flavobacteriales > Flavobacteriaceae > Gelidibacter > Gelidibacter mesophilus. The sequence goes on along the minus strand of NZ_AUHD01000017.1, from coordinate 9,720 downwards.
TTTTTGTTAAGAATGTCTCGTTCCGTCTTTAAAAATCTTATGCTAAAATTAACAAATGGATTTCCTACCAACCAATCTAATTTGATAGCCAAATTTATCAGCTTCTTCAACCTTGTCAAGTGTTTCATAACGCCGTTATGATTCAATTTGCTTTTTTTTCTAAGAAAGCATTCAAACTCACTGATGAATTCAAATGATATATCAATTAAATTTACGTCTTTTGATTTCATGGAACATTCCAAAAATTCAAGCAAATATTTTTCTGTGGTAAAATAATGGCTTAGAGTACTCGGCTTAATGACGTTTGCCATAATCCTTTGATGGTAGTTTATTAAATCAACTAAAGTTTTTTGATCGTTGCCCTCCTTGTAGTAGTAGGTTTTAATCGCACTGGCTGTTATGACCTTTCCCTCAAGGTTTAATTGCCGTTGGCATTCTAAAAGTTTAAAGTAAACTTGGTCAATATGGGCATTGACCTGCTGGCTGTCGCTTGATCTACCAATCATTTTTTTTGTAGTCTTACTCCATGACTTAATAGGAATGGACTTACCCAAACTGATCTCTAAACGTATGCCATTTGCAGTGACTCTGGCATATAATGGCGCATTGCCAGATTTCTTCTTTGATACGTTCTGCCAGAACGTAATTGATAAATTTGATGTTCGCATAGTTCGTTTTTTAAATATTCATTAAAAACGAAAGTCAAACCATACGTATAATAGAATTAAAACCTAAAAGATAATAATTCGAGCTAACCGAATAGGTCACCTAAACTTTGATGTTAAATCAAATCATTTAACAACTATTAAAATGTATTTACCTGTAAATCAAACAATTACATATATTATAATTTACAAAAATACCATAAAAGTGGTCCATACTGGATTCGAACCAGTGACTTCCACGTTGTCGACGTGACACTCTGAACCAGCTGAGTTAATGGACCTGCTGTTTATAAAAAAAGTCCATACAATGTATGAACTTTAGTGGGCGATGAGGGGTTCGAACCCCCGACCCCCTCGGTGTAAACGAGGTGCTCTGAACCAGCTGAGCTAATCGCCCTATTACGGGATGCAAATATAGATTAGTTTTTGATATCCCAAAAGCTTTTTAATAAAAATTTTAAATTATTTCTGCTACAACAAAGGTGCTGCCACCTACATATATCACATCTAATTTTGTAGAACATTGTTTTGCTGCACTTAACGCGTCTTTAACACTACCATAAGCGGCACCTTTAAATCCGTTCGCAACAAAAATATTGTGTAACTCTTCTGCATTTAATCCTCTCGGAATATTAGGTCGGCAAAAATAATAGATAGCATGTTTAGGCAATAAAGATAAAATGGAAGTTACATCCTTGTCATTTACAACCCCAAACACCATATGCAACTGTACATATCGCTCTTCTAACAATTGGTCCATGGTATATTTTAAACCTTCAGCGTTATGCGCTGTATCACAAATAATCTTTGGTTCTTCCTGCAGAATTTGCCAACGCCCATTCAGTCCTGTGTTCCTTATAACAAACTGAAAGCCGTTCTTAAGTGATTCCTCTGATATTTCGAACGACTTTTCACGAATGATATGTATTGCGGCCAGCACTGTCTCCTTATTTTTCTTCTGATAAGCGCCTTTTAAGTCGGAGTTATAATCTTGTAAAGCTTCTATCTGATCTGCAAAAAAGATATCGGCATCACGTTGGGCAGCAAGCTTCTTAAAAACAGGAGCTGTTTCTGGTTGCGTTTCTCCTATAACCACCGGCACATTAGTCTTTATGATTCCACCTTTTTCATACGCGATGACTTCTAACGTCGTTCCTAAAAACTGGGTGTGATCTAACCCAATATTTGTAATAACAGACAGCTCTGGCGTAATGATATTTGTAGAATCCAACCGTCCTCCCATCCCTACTTCAACAATAGCGATGTCCACTTTTTCTTTAGAGAAATAGTCAAAAGCCATTCCGACTGTCATTTCAAAAAATGACAACGCATGTGTTTCAAAAAATGATTGGTGATTGCGGATGAATTTTACAACAAAGTCCTCACTTATCTCATTGCCATTGATTTTAATACGCTCCCTAAAATCTTTTAAATGTGGAGACGTATAGAGGCCAACCTTGTAACCCGATTCTTGTAAAATGGACGCCAACATATGACTCGTCGAACCTTTCCCATTGGTACCGGCCACATGGATACTTTTGAAGTTATTTTCGGGATGCTTAAGATATTCAGCTAACTGCAGAGTATTATCCAAGTTGGCTTTATAAGCTGTCTTGCCTTGGTTTTGATACATTGGCAACTGCCGAAACATCCAATTGACTGTATCTTGATAGGTCATTTATTGAGTAACGCTAAAATCGATTTTCACAAAACCTACTTGGGTAGATGGCGCCTTTGGATCGGCTGGCCATTTATAGGTGAGCGCCGTTTTTCGGGCGGCTTCATAGAGGCATATATTTCCTGTAGTTCCCTTTTTTCCAGGGATGGCATTTACAACCCGGCCGTCTCTGTTCACGTGGATTTCTACCACGACCCTTCCCTCTTCATCACAATCAGGTACGACTTTACTATTTGAAGGTTTGCCTCGGCCGTTTAATCCGTAACCACCGCCACTGCCCCCACTACCAGTACCAGGTTGTCCAAAATAGCTCGGAGCATATGGATCGCCGTCTAATTGGCCTTTATCCCCTGGTTTAGCATCATCACCTTCGCCACCGGTGGTTTTACCCTCCGATTTTTTAACTCCGCCAATCAAGGCATCCAACTTAGCCTTTTTATCAGCTTCTTCCTGCCGTTTTTTAGCTTCGGCAGCTTCCTTTGCTTTTTGCACGCGCTCTACCTTTGCTTTAGCATCCGCTTTTGCCTTGGCATCTGCAGCCTCCTTTTGTTTTTTCATGGCAATAGCTTCAGAATTGTCTTCCGTCAATACTTTTTCAGCTGGTTGTTCTGATTTTGTAGGTTCTGTCTTTTCTTCTTCAACTTTCGTTTCCTTTACCACCGGTTCAGTGACCACCTCTTTGGGTTCTGATTTAACAGGTTTAAGCGGTTGTACAGCGCCACTGCCTACTTCTGAATCACCAAAATTGACTGCAATCCCATATTCCAATGGCGGATCCATATAGGGAGGCCCCATCACAAATAATAGCAACAGCAGAATAACCACAATAAGTGTGGTGAGTTTTGCTGAATTGCGTTCATGTTTGGTTTTCAGATATTTCATTTCATTTTATAAAATCTACAAATTCCAATGCAGGTGAAATAGGCCTTAATTAGGCTTAACCGCCAATATCACCTTAAATTTATTTCTGTTGGCAATGTCCATTACCTTAACGACATTCTCTACAGCAACGGATTTTTCAGCTCTTAAAACAATGGTAGGTTCTTCCTGATTGGCGAGAACATTCTTTAATTCAAGTTCCAAAACACTTTCCCCAACCAACTTTTGATCGATATAATAGTTTAAATCTTTGGTAATACTTACAGCGACCGATTTTTTATTTTCCGTTTTCCCACCAGCTTTAGGTAGCAAGATGTCAATAGCATTAGTCGTTACCAATGTAGATGCCAACATAAAAAATATCAATAACAAGAAAACAATATCTGTCATTGACGACATATTGAACTCTGGTGTTACTTTATTTCTTCCTCTTATATTCATAATTAAGTATTACTCAAATTATCATTTTTCTAATGCCTTCTCATGTCTGCTCAGCAGGCAAGTGCCAATAAATTAGGCTTCCAACTTAACCTTCCCGCATTTGAGAACTAAAGATTATCAACTACAGACTGAATTAAATCGGTTCGTTCAAGTGGTCTAAAAACTCTAATGAGTTGGCCTCCATCTGATGCACAACTTTATCTGTTTTAACTACCAAATGGTTATAGGCCATATAGGCGACGATACCTACAATCAATCCACCAACAGTGGTAGTCATTGCTGTATAGAGTCCGTCTGCCAAAAGTTTGATGTCGATTTGACCGCCCGCGTTTGCAATTTCAAAGATGGATAAAATCATTCCAATAACAGTACCTAAGAATCCAATCATTGGCGCTACACCCGAAATGGTAGCCAGAACACTCACGTTTTTTTCCAATTCATAAACTTCCAATCGTCCTGCACTTTCCAAAGCCGTACTAATGTCTTCCAAAGGCTTGCCGATTCGGCTGATCCCTTTATTGATTAATCGAGATACTGGCGTATTGACTTGGGCACATAGAATCTGGGCAGAATCTGTTTTTCCATTGGACACGTGATCTTTTATTTGATTCATGAAATTTGAATCTATTTGAGATGCTGCCTTTACAGCAAATAATCTTTCGAAATAAATATATATTGCAAAAACCAACAACACAAACAAAAGGGCCATGATGATAATTCCCGCAGTTCCTCCACTACTTATCAATTCAATTATGGACAATGTTTTTTCAACTGATTCTGCTTCTGGAACAAGTTCCACTCCATCTTGAATAGTACTCTGTAATATCATATTAAAATTTATTAAAATTGAATTAATAAGTGTGTAAACGTTCAAAACTGAACTTAAGTATATTTTTTATTCGTGTTCTAGTAGACATTAATCGTAAGGCGCTTAAGATGTATTGTATGTAGAACAAAAAAGCGCTGTTACCGCGTTTAATTTTCGTGACAAATATAAAAAACTAAGCATCGCTATGAATCAAATTTGCAATAATTTTAAGGATAATAAATTTTACCTGAACTATGATCATTTAATGCCCCTGTCACACTACTTAAGCAGTTGTTTTCATTGCGAAGTTTTAAAACGCCCAAAAATGCAAAAATGAGTGCTTCTTTGTTGTCAATTAGTTTTTTTTCGGGGATTACAATAACATTGGAAGTTTTATCGGACAGGCATTCCATTAAAAAATCATTAAATGCACCTCCTCCAGTCGTGAGCACTGAGGCATTATTTTTTGAATTGATGACCTGTGAAATTTGAATTGTGATATGCTCGACAAAAGTTCTTAAAGTATCTTTGGTATCCAAATTGCGTTCATCAATTAGTGGGAAAATTTCTGTTTTGACCCATTCCAATCCTAAAGATTTTGGATAAGCGATTTCATAAAAGCTCAAAGCATTCAACTCCTGTAGCAAGGCTTGGTCAATAGTCCCGGAGGCCGCTATCTTCCCCGCATCATCATAATCTAAACCTAAATCACTTACATAATGATTCAGTACAATATTCACAGGGCAAATATCATAGGCGATTCGCTTCCCGCTAATTTCCGTTGAGATATTTGCAAACCCGCCTAAATTTAAACAAAATTCATATTGAGAAAACATCAACTTATCGCCTATTGGTACTAAAGGCGCACCTTGACCACCTAAAACTACATCAGCAACCCTAAAATCACACACTACGGTTTCATCTAAAAAGGTTGCTAAATTTGGCAAATTACCAATTTGATAGGTCAGCCTATTTTCCGGTTGGTGTAATGCTGTATGCCCATGAGAGCAAATGGCATCTAACCCGGAAAGTTTATGCTTTTGAATAAACTGAAGAATGGTCTCTCCTAAAAAAATTGTATAATCCTCATCCAATTCTACTAATTCGGCCTTGGTCAATGTTACCAAATTCTTCAATTTCCATACCCAATCTGAGGAATATGCATAAGTTTCTGCCTCCAATATCTCAAAATTCCATTGGTTGCTGTATGTAAAAGAACAATGGGCTAGGTCAATCCCATCCAAGGATGTACCTGACATCACGCCTATAACGTTGTAGTGATTTTTATTCATAAGTGTAAAAATAGCTATTCAAATTGAAAAAATAGTAGTAAAACCTTATCTTTGCATTCATTTTCTAACAAATCAACAATTACCTTATACTATGGATTTTACGCTAACAGAGGAACATAAATTAATTCGCGACGCAGCTCGTGATTTCGCCGATTCGGAACTTCTTCCTGGGGTTATTGAGCGCGACAACAAGCAACAGTTTCCAAAAGAATTGGTCAAAAAAATGGGAGACTTGGGCTTTTTGGGAATCATGGTTGACCCAAAATATGGCGGCAGTGGAATGGATACCATTTCCTATATACTGATCATGGAGGAATTATCTAAGATAGATGCCTCAGCTTCGGTGATTGTATCGGTAAATAATTCATTGGTATGTTATGGTTTAGAAAGATTTGGCAACGAAGAACAAAAGCAAAAGTATCTCACAAAATTGGCTACCGGCGAATTTTTGGGTGCTTTTTGTCTAAGCGAACCTGAAGCAGGAAGTGATGCGACCTCACAAAGAACTACAGCAATAAAAAAAGGTGACCATTACATTTTAAATGGTACTAAAAACTGGATTACCAGTGGTGGACGCGCTGATGTGTATTTGGTAATTGCACAAACGGACAAGCATAAAGGCTCACACGGTATCAATGCATTTATTGTTGAAAAAGGTACTCCAGGATTTGATATTGGTCCTAAAGAGGACAAATTAGGAATTAGGGGCAGTGACACACATACCTTACAATTTAACGATGTAAAAGTACCGAAAGCAAACCGAATTGGGGAAGATGGCGCAGGGTTTAGATTTGCAATGAAAACACTTTCGGGTGGACGCATTGGTATTGCCGCTCAAGCTTTAGGAATTGCTGCCGGTGCTTATGAATTGGCCTTAAAATATTCAAAAGAGAGGAAAGCCTTTGGAACGGAAATCTGTAATCACCAAGCCATTGCGTTTAAATTAGCAGATATGTATGTGGATATTGAAGCTGCACGCCATTTAGTGATGAAAGCGGCTTGGGATAAAGATCAAGGTAATAATTATGATGTATCAAGTGCTGTGGCCAAATTATTTGCCTCTAAAGTGGCGATGGAACATACAGTTGAAGCAGTCCAGATTCATGGAGGCAACGGGTTTGTTAAGGAATATCACGTAGAACGCTTGATGCGCGACGCCAAGATTACCCAGATCTATGAAGGTACCTCGGAGATACAGAAGATTGTCATTTCTAGAAATCTAATAAAAGAATAAAATTCCAAATCATAATTCAATAAAAGACTCAACATAGGTTGGGTCTTTTTTTATGATAAATGAAAAGTTTCTAAAGATCCTTATCCTCCTCCCTAATAGTGTCTAAAACTAACCCTATTTCAGAATAGCTATATTTCTGATCAAGTTTACCTTTTAGTTCTGAAAGACTCTCGAAAGATTGTTTTGGGATGAGTTCCGTCAGTTCTTTAAAATGTACTTCTGAAATTAAATCCGTTACTTTGACTTCACCTGACACCACAAATTTTGATAAATGACCAAAAACTGTTGTTTCAGCAAGCTCACGTTCTGCAGCAATTTCGGAAACGCTTTTCCCAGATTTAAATAATTCTAAGGATATCTTATCAGATCCAACTTTTGCCGTTTTCTTTTTGGGTTCTGGAGACTTTTCCAAAACAATAGACTCATCAGTTTCAATATCATTCTCTTCACAATAGGCCTTTATGACTTCGAGTATCTGACTACCATATTTATCTACCCTAACTTTACCAAAACCATTGATTTCTAATAGTTGCTTTTTATTGACGGGAAGCACTTCACATATCTCATATAATGCTTTTTGTGTGAAGACCTGATAGTGAATCAAGTCATTTTCATTCGCAATTTCATTTCTTAATTCTCTTAGCAATTCAAATAATTCAATATTAACCGTACCATCAATTACGGATGCTCTTGACTTCTTTGGTTTCTCCTTAGTCAAGAATATTGATTTGGCCCTCAATTCCAAAAACTTCTGCGTTGAAAAACCTTCAGCCAAACCATTAAAAAAAGAGAGTTTGACCGTAACAAGTTCTTCGATGGTATCCAAAATTTTAATAAGATCATTTTCAATGCCTTTATTATCTGTTGAAAAACTGAAAGCTTTTAAACCCTCTACAATCCCTTTTTCAGTTTCAGATTTAAAATAGGCAATGGCTTTATTAAATCGCTCTTGAACCAAACTATTGGTTTCAGGTAAACTTTTATCATCTGAGATTTGATGCAATTGAAGACTAAAACTATTGCTTAGCTTTAAGAAATTAGTAATCGCATTTTTTATAGAAATCAATGGAGCCTCCACATTTCCTTGAACGCTGCCTCGGTTTTTATAATAGATGTCCAACAAACGATTTATAGGATATAAGAATTCATAAAAATCAAATATGTCCTGAATGGATTCGAGTTGAAAGACTTTTTTAGCCAACTGTAGCGTTTGCTCATCGGGTTGATTTTCAGCTGAGGATTGCGTAAATAAACTGACCTGTTGATCATTGATGATTTGGCTCGAATCAATTTTACTTTTTAGCACGAGACCTTCTAAGGATTTACATCTACTTAAAGCCACATAGGTTTGTCCATGCGCAAAGGCACCTTGGGCGTCCACTATGGCCTTTTCAAAGGTCAAGCCTTGGCTTTTGTGGATCGTAATAGCCCAAGCTAAACGTAAAGGCATTTGTGTAAACGAGCCAATTTTATCTTCCGTTATCGCCTTTGTTTCAGCATTGACAGAGTAGTTGATATTCTCCCATTCCTCTCTAGTGGTATTAATATTAAATTCATCTTCTGGACATCTTACGACGACTTCATCTTTATCCAAAAAAATGACCTTCCCTATTTTCCCATTAAAATAGCGCTTTTCAGGAGTGCTATCATTCTTGATAAACATCACCTGAGCGCCCACTTTCAAAATTAGTTCTTCGCTATTTGGAAAGGCATGATCGGGAAACTTTCCTGAAATCTTCGCCTTATACGTAGATGATTTGGTGGTTAAAGACTTTAGTTCAGCACTATTTACCTGTTCTGCTCTATTATTATGGGTAGTCAATGCTATATAACCCTCCTTTGGATCGGGTTTAAAATCCTTGATATACCTTTTATTGAGTTCCTCTGCAGAAGCTGGTGATAAGGTGTTATTCCGGATTTCGTTAAGAATCTCAATAAACTTGGGATTTTCCTGTCTGTAGATGTGTCTGAGTTCTATGGTTATGGCATTACAGCTCTGATAGACAATACTACTAAAGAAATAACCAGTTTGATAATAGGGCTTTAGCAGTTGCCATTCATTCTCTCTAATGACGGGAGAAAGCTGTTGTAAATCTCCAATCATCAATACTTGTACGCCTCCAAAAACTTTATTTCTATTCCTAAAGCGCTTCAAGGTTTTATCAATGCCGTCCAATACATCAGCGCGCACCATACTTATCTCATCAATAATTAATAAATCCATCGATTTTATAATATTGATCTTGGTTTTACTAAATTTCTTATTGAAACCAGAGGACGTGTTGGAATTAGCATCAGGTAAGATGGGGCCAAACGGCAATTGAAAAAAGGAATGAATGGTGACGCCTTTGGCGTTGATTGCAGCCACTCCGGTTGGTGCTACAACTACTATACGTTTTAAAGAATTATGCTTTAAATTATGTAAAAAAGTAGTTTTACCTGTACCTGCTTTTCCTGTCAAGAAAATACTTTGATTGGTATTGTTCACAAAATTCCAGGCTAACTCAATATCCCTATTTTCATCCATTCTACGCTATTTGGTATCAGCCATTGAAAATACACAAAATTGAGGTGTATTTAAAGTACTTTCGGATTAAATGAAATCATTATTGAAATGGTGTATGACGCCCCCTGACCCCTACAAACAAAAAAAGTCCCTCCATGTTGCCATGAAGGGACTCTCAAAAAAAGGCGGCGACCTACTCTCCCACGAGATGCAGTAC
>NZ_AUHD01000016.1 GCF_000423005.1 Gelidibacter mesophilus DSM 14095 | reverse complement strand
TTTGTCGACCATATAAGCCGGGAAGCCAATGTTACAACGGATAAATGGAGAGGTTACAGGCCCATTGCAAAAGCCTACAACATCAAACAAATAGAAAGTAACAAGGGATTAAATTTTAAAGCGCTCCATACAATGATACACCAGGTCAAATCTTGGATAAGAACAACCTATTCCTGGGTAAGTCCTGACAATCTAAACAGGTATTTTAATGAGTTTTGTTTTAGAATAAACCGCTCACAGAGCAAAGCCACAATATTCAACAATCTTATTGTGAAAATGGTGCAAAGAGACAAAATATATCAGACAGAATTAATAAGCAACTAACTACTGACCTCTATAAAATGAAATAAATTATAATTATTTGTTTTTCATAAAAACTAATCTTGACTGAAGAAAACTAAAGCACTAACGGATAGAAAAATTGATAGTAAGTTGAGTTCATTTTTAACAAAAGAATCTGAATAGGAAAAAGAACGGAAAACCGACAACTTAAAATCCAACCAAACTGTTTTTCAAGCTAAGAATTATTTAGGTGTTTTATAGAAGTAATACCGATTGTTGGGATGGAATCTGCTCGCATAACATTGAGAAGTAGTTTTGAGCTCACAAATTTTCACTTATTTATATAAATAAAGTGGTTATTGAAACAATATATATTGAATTTAACCGTTAACTAATTGATTACGAGCTGTAATTTGCATTTTTGGCAATTGCTTTAAATTTGATGACCGCTTTCTCAATAGCCACTAATTTATTACTTACCTTTTCCGGCTCAATAATGAGTCTGAATTTTAGACTTTTTCTTAATTATTTATATGGATTTTACCAATCCCCTTGTATACGGGGTCCCTTGTTTTTTAGGCCTTATTTTATTAGAACTTACTTACAGTAAAACGCATGATCATAAAGATCTATACAACTGGCGCGATTTATTTTCTAGCGTTGGGATGGGTGTGGGCTCAGCAATTATTGCTCCGCTTGTTAAGACAATAACCATCATTCTTCTTTTTAGTTTTGTTTATGATGTTTTTAATCCAATAGTAGATGGTGTGCGAACCAACATAATGGGCTACGAGTCGTTCGGTTACGCCTGGTATATTTGGATCTTTTGTATGCTTGCTGATGATTTTTCGTATTATTGGTTCCACCGTCAAAATCATATGGTCAGGTTCTTCTGGGCTGCTCACATTGTGCATCATTCCTCTGATAATTTTAATTTAGGAACGGCGGTTAGAAATGGTTGGTTTACTATTTTTTATAAGCCAATGTTTTATGTTTGGATTGTAGCTATTGGTTTTCCTCCAGAAATGCTCGTGGTATGTTTAGGTATTGAAGCGCTCTGGCAGTTTCAACTCCACACTGTATTTATACCTAAATTGGGGTTTTTGGATAGGTTCTTAAATACCCATACCATGCATCAAGTGCACCACGCATGCAATATTGAATATATGGATAAAAATCACGGTGGAATTTTAAATGTGTTTGACAGAATATTTGGCACATGGAAACCGCTGGATGAGAGCATTGACATTACTTATGGAGTTACATCGCCACCAGACTCTTATAATATATGGGTGATTTTAACCCACGAATACGCCGATATTTGGCGTGATATGAAAAAGTCTAAAAATTTAAAACACAAATTTATGTATGTTTTTGGACCTCCAGGGTGGAGTCACGATGGTAGTACAAAAACTATAAAACAGGTCCGAAGGGAATTGGCCTTGGAGAAACTGAATTTGTCAGAGCAAACCATGACTAAGCCTATTGGAAAAAAACTAGAGGGTAAAGTTTATACGTCTTGAATTAAAGCTTCAGGTTGATTATTTAAATCTCCAGATTATGATGGAAAATGATCTTTCTGCCGATAAAGGATCTTTAGATGTTCTCTATTTCTCATCTTTTTTGGAAGCCACGAGATATGGTTATAAATTTGAGCCCTAGAAATATGATGCACTGGTGAATAATGGTTTGTGTTTTATTAAAGAAAGTCGAATTGAAAAGTCGAATTTAAAAATTGATAGGAAATAATATTTCATGTCATGAAAAAGATGGCGAACGGCACTCTACGAATTCAAAGAATGCCCCATTTTTTTATTACATTTATCACCTTTAATAAGTTTCTTTATGCGGAGATCTTTAAAAGAGTGTAGTAACTGTATTCATCAATTCGAGAGCCATTTTCCGCATTGTCCTTATTGCGGACAGAAAGCTAAGGATCAGCTGACCTTAAATGTGCTCTTTAATAACACCATTAGCAATTATTTTTCAGTAGACGCGCGATTTTTTAAGAGCTTTATGCCTCTCATGCTTAAGCCCGGCTATCTTCCCAAGCAATTTGTCGAGGGCCGGCGCGTAAAATATTTACATCCAGCTCAGATGTATTTATTCATTTCAATAGTGTTTTTCTTTTTATTTTCATTTGTGAGTCGCAAACAAGTTGAAGGCTTAGATACTCTAATTAAAAAAGATATTGAACACTCTCAAGCAACTAGAGATTCTATTCATAAGGCATCTCAAAGTAAAGCTAGTGATCTTTATAAACTTGCCTTAAAGAATGAAGATCTGAATTCAATCTCAAATTCGTCACAAACTAAGCTTCTTGACTCTGTTATAAAAGTTGAAAAAAAAGAAAACAGTTGGTTTTTCGACATCAGTGAGGTTGAAATTGACTCGTTGGTAATTGCTGGCGTTCCGGATGATGAGATTTATAAAAAGATGGGCTTGAAGGCTAGTGACGGATATTTTACCAAACGCGTTTATAAACAGACCTTAAAGTTTTTTAAAACCAAAAGTGGAGGATCCATTCTACAAGCATTTCTTGATAGCATTCCTTTGGCAATGTTCATTCTTTTGCCAATTTTTGCGCTTATTTTAAAATTGTTTTACTTTAGAAAAGGAAAGTTTGTGCATCATTTGGTTTTCACTTTTTACTTTTTTGCTTTTTTGTTCAGTGTTTTTGGCATTTTGGTAATCGCGAATTTAATCTGGAAGGACTTTCCAGGTTGGATCATGACCTTAACTATGTTTTCAACATTTTTCTATTTGGTTTTGGGCGTAAAACGATTTTATGGACAGGGGTATTTATGGAGCTTTGTAAAAAGTAATATGATCAGTTTTGCGTTTTTGTCATTAGTGCTACCTTTCGCTTTGTTGATTATGGGTCTAATGGCTCTCCTGTTTTATTAGTGAAACCCAATACCCGAAAGTGGAGCGCATCGGCTATTGCCGGTTGAACTAATCCCGAATTTGGGGGGGATCTGAAACCAATACCCAAAAGCGCATCAGTTTTAATGTATAGCCCATTGAAAATTGACGTCTGTCGATTAATTACTGCCAAATACCAACTGAGTCTAAATTTTCTCCTTTAAATACTTTCCGGTTATAGAGTTTTTGTTTTTGACCAATTCTTCTGGAGTACCTGCTGCCACTAATTTTCCGCCACGTTGGCCACCTTCAGGACCCAGGTCAATAATATAATCCGCGCATTTGATCAATTCAAGATTATGCTCAATCACAATGATCGAATGTCCTTGGGCTATCAATGCTTGAAAGGATTTTAAGAGTTTTTTGATATCGTGAAAGTGCAAACCTGTAGTTGGCTCATCAAAAATAAATAAGGCATTGTCACTTCTAGAACCTTTCCCCAAAAATGTAGCCAACTTTATACGTTGTGCTTCCCCACCAGAAAGGGTAGAGGAACTTTGGCCTAATGTTACGTAGCCCAATCCAACATCTTGTAATGGCTGTAGTTTGTTTTGAATTTTTGATTGGTTGTTTGCTTCAAAGAAGTGAATTGCGTCATCAATGGTCATGCTGAGGACGTCATCAATATTTTTATCTTCAAAAGTGACTTCCAAAACTTCCTTTTTAAAACGTTTGCCGTTGCAGGTTTCACAAGTTAAGTGAACATCTGCCATAAACTGCATTTCGATGGTTACTTCACCATCACCTTTACAGGTTTCACAACGCCCACCATCAACGTTAAAACTAAAATGTTTAGCTTGGTAATTTCTTATTTTGCTCAACTTCTGATTGGCGTAAAGCGTTCGGATATCATCATAAGCCTTGACATAAGTCACCGGATTTGATCGTGAAGAACGGCCAATAGGATTTTGATCTACAAACTCAATATGTTTGATGTTTGAATAATCGCCTTTAATTTCTGTAAACTGTCCTGCTTTATCGCCAAAACCTGTCAAATGCTTTTGAATTGCTGGATATAAGATTTTTTTGACCAAAGTACTTTTGCCACTTCCAGAAACACCTGTTATCACCGTCAACATATCTAGAGGAAACGTTACATCAATATTTTGCAAATTATGTTCTCTAGCCCCAACAATATCAATATGATATTTGGAGGTGCGTCGATTTTTTGCAACTTCAATTTTGAGCTTCCCATTCAGGTACTGTGCTGTCAAGGAATTTGATTTTAGAATCTCCTTATAATTCCCAGCTGCAACAACTTCACCACCAAGAGTTCCTGCTTCTGGTCCAATATCAATGATTTCATCGGAGGCTTGCATAATATCTTCATCATGTTCCACTACAATAACTGTATTGCCCAAATCGCGCAAAGCTTTGAGCACAACAATTAGTTTTTCAGTGTCTTTAGGATGGAGTCCAATACTTGGTTCGTCTAGAATATACATGGAGCCCACTAAACTACTGCCCAAAGAAGTGGCTAAATTTATCCGTTGACTTTCACCACCAGATAACGTATTTGATTTCCGGTTGAGTGTTAAATAATCCAATCCCACATTCGATAAAAAGGCCAACCTGTTTCTGATTTCCTTCAACAATCGGTTGGCAATGGTACTGTCATAATCATCCAATTCCAATTGCTCAAAAAACACGGCCAATTGATCTAAGGGCATTGATACCAAATCGGTTATGGTCACACCATTAATTTTTACGTAGTTGGCTTCCGGTCGTAAGCGTTTACCGTGACATTTGCTACATTTGGTTTTACCTCTATAACGGGAAAGCATCACGCGATTTTGGATTTTATAGGCTTTTGATTCCAATTCTGCGAAGAAACCGTCTAAACCTTCAAAATATCTATTGCCATCCCAGATAAGTTGCTTTTGAGTATCTGTTAGCTGGAAAAATGGCTTATGAATGGGGAAATCAAATTTATGTGAATTATTGACCAATTGATCCCGGAACCAACTCATGGTCTCTCCGCGCCAAGGGAAAATGGCGTTTTCATAAACAGAAAGTGCCGTATTTGGAATGACCAGTTCTTCGTCAATACCGATGACATCTCCATAACCTTCACATTTTGGACACGCCCCGTAAGGATTGTTGAAACTGAACAAATGCACATTGGGCTCCAAAAAGGTCATGCCATCCAGTTCAAATTTATTGTTAAATACAGTTTGCTTATGGTCGGATAAGGATTCAATAATTGTGGTGCCTTTGCCTTCAAAAAACGACGTTTCGATAGCATCTGCCAGTCGGTTGTAAAAATCGTCTTCATGCTTGACTATAATTCGATCCACTACCAAAAATAGTTCTGTTTTTATTTTATGCTCAAAAGCGTCCTCAATACGAAGCACTTCGTTATCTAATTGTACTCTTGCATAACCTTGCTGCTGCAATACTTTTAATTTATCGACCATGGTACGGCCTTCTTCTAGAATAATTGGAGCGAGAAGGAGAAGTTTTTCACCGTCGTCAAATGTTTTCACCAAATTGAGAACATCGGCAGTCGTATGTTTTTTGACTAGATTACCAGAGATAGGAGAGTAGGTTTTGCCTATTCTTGCAAATAGCAATTTTAAATAATCATAAATTTCGGTGGTTGTCCCTACAGTGGATCGAGGGTTGGTAGAATTCACTTTTTGCTCTATGGCAATAGCCGGAGCAATTCCTTTGATATAATCTACTTTTGGCTTGTTGAGCCTTCCTAAGAACTGACGGGCATAACTAGATAAACTTTCTACATAGCGTCTTTGACCTTCAGCGTATAAAGTATCAAAAGCTAAACTTGACTTTCCCGAACCTGATAACCCTGTAATGACCACTAATTTATTGCGCGGAATGACCACATCCATGTTTTTGAGGTTGTGGAGGTTGGCGCCTTTAATAATAATATTTTGTTTCGGATTTACTTCTGAAAGGTTAAGCTTCATAGTCATTTTCACATATAAGAATGCAAAGATACTACATCTAGTTCAGTCCTTGAAAAAAGTTATTGTGCAATAAAATGTTAAAGTTTAAGACTAATTTTTGCATTATAGGAATGATTGTTGTTATATTTGACCACAAATATCTAAAACAGAGTTGCCTATATTCTAATATTACTTTATCAAGATTAACCCCAAGCGAGGAAGTATTCCAAGCCATTAAAGTAATAATTATGAAATACGAACTTATCACGGACGCTGTTTTAGTGAGCAATTACCTTAAAGGAGACGAAAGTGCTCTTTCTGTATTGATTACCAGACACAAGCAAAAAATTTACGGATTTATCTATTCTAAAGTTTATGATAGAGATCTCACTGAAGATATTTTTCAGGATACTTTTATAAAGGTGATCCGCACGCTTAGATTAGGAAAATATAATGAAGAAGGTAAGTTTTTACCTTGGGTCATGCGTATTTCCCATAATTTGGTTATTGATCACTTTAGAAAGAATAACCGAATGCCCAAATTTGACAATACAGGAGAATTCAGTATTTTTTCAGTTCTTAGCGATTCGTCCTTAGATGCTGAAAAAGGAATGATTAAAGAACAAATCGAATCGGATTTGAGACGCTTGATTGAAGAACTGCCAGACGATCAGAAAGATGTGTTGGTCATGCGTATGTATAATGATATGAGTTTTAAGGAAATTTCTGAAAAAACAGGCGTCAGCATTAATACGGCATTGGGTAGGATGCGCTATGCATTAATCAATCTGAGAAAGGTCATTGATCAAAAAAACATAATTTTGACCAATTAATGATACTAAATAAGAATTTGTTGCGTTAATAGGTGTATAGTCTAACAAATACTCCTAAATAATGGCAAAACTTTACTCTCAATGCTCTCAAAAAGGCGACAACATTTCCCCAAAAAATGAGAACCTAAATCCAAAAGAAGAGACGGTAAATTTTCTTTTGAATTATTCTAAGGCTTTAAGTGTTATACATTGTAATAAATGGAAGTTTGAAGCACTTCTAAACTAAGATTGCAAAAGTCCCGAGAATTAGCTCTTCGGGACTTTTTTTATTCTTGCGAAAGCGTGAATCCTTGAGTTTCAGCATAGCTCATCTCATATTAAAAATGCTCAATCAAGATTGTTATGTTCTTATTTCTTGAAAACCATAGTACCATTTCACGAGTTTCAATTTGGTGAATATCAAGATTATCTAACCTCAATAGAATATGTAGCCTTCTGAAGTTTTCACACTTGAAGTCAGAGCCATAAAGCATTTATAGCGGGTTAATAAGTGCGGTCCAGCAAATCTACAGGAGTCGGCGCGAATTAATTGACATGTATAAGACATAGAGTTGTCAGAAGCCATTAAAACTGCTGTTTTTGTCATGTACTTATCAGTTTCAGGTTAGAGATATTGGAATTTGGAACTTTTCTATTTCAGATATTGGGGATGCGCTTTCAACACACTCGCTCTTCCAATAGTTCTCGTTATAATATCCTTTTCCAAATCCCAGCCTCGCGCAGGAGAATATTCTCGGCCATACCATATCATTTGTAGGTGCAAATCGTTCCAGATCTGTTCAGGGAAAAGTCGCTTGGCATCCTTTTCTGTCTGTACAACATTTTTTCCATTGGTCAGGTTCCAACGATACATCAAGCGGTGAATATGAGTGTCCACAGGAAAAGCAGGAAATCCAAAAGCTTGAGACATCACTACGGCTGCCGTTTTATGGCCAACGGCTGGCAATGCCTCCAAGGCTTCATAGGTTTGTGGCACTTGACCATCATGCTGATCTATCAAAATGTGGGACAAGCCGTAAATACCTTTACTTTTCATTGGCGATAAACCACAAGGTCTGATAATTTCCCGTATTTCTTCAATAGAAAGTTTGATCATGTCAAACGGGTTATCAGCTTTGGCGAATAAGAGTGGCGTAATTTGATTGACCCGCACATCAGTACATTGTGCAGATAACAAAACGGCAATTAAAAGCGTATAAGGATCTTTGTGATCTAACGGTATGGGAATGCTTGGATAGAGTTGGTTTAACGTATTTATAACAAAATCTACCCTTTCTTGTTTGGTCATTAGTTGTATTTTTACAAATATCAAATTAATAATAGTTATGACCAAATTAAAAGCAGGAGACAAAGCTCCAGATTTTTCAGCAAAGGATGAACAAGGAAATACGGTTTCTTTATCAGATTATAAAGGAAAGAAACTAGTTATATTCTTTTATCCTAAAGCAAGTACGCCAACATGTACCACTGAAGCTTGTAATCTCAGAGATAACTATGCGGACTTAAAGGATAAAGGTTATGAAATATTGGGCGTCAGCGCCGATAGTCAAAAAAGACAATCCAACTTTAAAAATAAATTTGATTTCCCGTACCCTTTATTGGCAGATGAAGGCAAGGAGGTCATTAAGGCCTTCGACGTGTGGGGAGAAAAAAAATTTATGGGTAAAACCTTTGATGGCATTCATCGCGTGACTTTTGTGATTGATGAGAATGGCGTAATTGAAAAGGTGATAGACAAAGTGAAAGCTAAAATCCATACAGAACAGATTTTAGAATAAATTAAAGTAAAAAATCTGCAAAAAAAAGACCTTAGCATTTCAAACTAAGGTCTCTTTCTAGGATTTACGAAAAACCTCTTCTGCTTCATAGCCAAAGAGACTTTTTTCCTTTATAATTTTTGCAACACCAGATGGCAATAGCCCTTCCCAGCCTTCTTCACCGCTAGCAATGGATTTTAGTACGGATCTTGAGAAAATTGACAGGATTGAAGGATCATAATCCGTTATATCAACCACTTTTCCGTTATACTTAAAGAATTTATACAATTCCTTCATTCGTGGATGCACTTTTAGGTTTTCACTATCGGTTAAGGTGCCGTCTTCATTTTCCATAGGATACAGATACACGCGCAAATCCTTAAAGAACAGTTTTCCGAAAGCTTCCAAAATGCCGCCACTTAAATGACGGTAATATTTCTCATCAAAAATATCAACTAAGTTATTGACGCCCATGGATAGGCCCATTCTGTTTTTAGAATATTGAGAAAAATACTCCACCAATTTATAATATTCCTGAAAATTGGAAATCAAAACCGTATGGCCTAAAGAACATAGTAATTTTGCTCGGTCCATAAAATCTTGTTCGTCAATTTCGCCTTCTGCTCGTAAGTTGGAAAGCGTAATCTCAAAAACTACTTGGGTATTGTTCGGGTCTACTTTATTTTCTTTGACAAACATGTCATAAGATTTCTCAAACATGTCAATGTTTACCTTGGTTACAGGTCTGAAACTACCACGTAATGCCAAAATATTCTTTTTATAGAGAATACTTGCTGGTAGCACATTGTTGCCATCAGGAGCAAACATCACCGCATCTGTCATATTGTTTTTGACCAACTGCAAACTCATTAATCGGTTGTCCACATCCTCAAAAACAGGACCTGAAAAGTTGATGGTGTCAATTTCTATTTGGTCTTTATCCAGATGGTCATATAAATAACGCAATAACTTTTTAGGTTCATTGTACTTGTAATATGCACCATATATGAGATTTGTACCTAATATTCCGAGGGTTTCTTGTTGCAATCGGGCGTCATTCTCTCTAAAACGTAAATGAAGAATGATTTCGTTATAGGCCGCTTCGTCGGACTCAATCTGATATTTGATGCCTACCCAGCCATGACCCTTGTATTTTTTTGCAAAATCAATGGTAGTTACCGTGTTCGCATAGGAAAAGAACATTTTATTTGGATGTTTTTCCCTTGAAATGCGATGTTCAATCAAGTTAATTTCATGGGTCAACATTTTGCGCAAGCGCGCTTCTGTTACATAACGCCCATCATCTTCAACACCGTAAATGGCGTCACTAAAATCTTTATCATAGGCGGACATGGCCTTGGCAATGGTGCCTGATCCACCTCCAGCTCTAAAAAAGTGACGCACAGTTTCTTGGCCGGCACCAATTTCAGCAAAGGTTCCATATATATTCTCATTGAGATTAATACGAAGCGCTTTGGTTTTTAACGACGGAATTTCTTCAAATTCTTTGTCACCCTTTAAGGTAATCTCCATGTTATAGATTCAGTTTTGTAATGGACAAAGGTATCGAATTGCATACTTAAAAGAAAAAATAAACTTACTTTTGTTCTAAACAGAACACCTTTGAAAATTACATTTTTAGGAACAGGCACATCCCAAGGAATTCCAGTGATTGGAAGTACTCATCCGGTATGTTTAAGTACCAATCCAAAAGACAAGAGACTTCGGGTTTCTGTCTTGATAGAATGGAAAAATTATACTTATGTTGTGGATTGTGGCCCTGATTTTAGACAACAGATGCTTAATGTGAAATGCAATAAACTCGATGGTGTTATTTTTACTCATGAACACGCCGATCATACCGCTGGTCTGGATGATATTAGACCATTTT
The DNA here is from genome assembly GCF_000423005.1 of Gelidibacter mesophilus DSM 14095. Classification (GTDB taxonomy): domain Bacteria; phylum Bacteroidota; class Bacteroidia; order Flavobacteriales; family Flavobacteriaceae; genus Gelidibacter; species Gelidibacter mesophilus. The sequence goes on along the minus strand of NZ_AUHD01000016.1, from coordinate 58,987 downwards.
ATTTTAAACAGGGTGACATCCCCATTTATGCTCACAAAAGGGTTTTAAAAGCACTAAAAAGACGTTTTGATTATATTTTTGAAACTGAAAATAAATATGCTGGTGCGCCAGGCGTGAAGCCTATTAGGATCGAAAATAAACCATTCCCATTAGGCGACTTGCAGGTGGTGCCCATCAATGGATGGCATTATAAATTACAGGTTTTTGGATTCAGATTTGATGATTTTGCTTATTTGACAGATATGAAAACCATTGACGATGCGGAGGTCGAAAAATTGAAAGGAGTCAAGATTTTAGTGGTTAATGCTTTAAGAGAAACAGAGCATATTTCGCATTTCAACCTTAAGGAAGCACTCGCTTTAATTAAAAAAGTTAACCCAGAACACGCTTATCTAACACACATTAGTCACATGATGGGATTTCATGATGAGGTAGAACAAAAGCTCCCTAAAAATGTTTTTTTGGCTTATGATAATTTAGAAATCAACTTAAACAATTTATGAAAGGAAAAATTTTCATGTATATATTCGTCTTTGCGTTATTATTGATTGTATTTCAATATGTCAATTCAAAAAACATCTTTGAGACGTATCAAGAAAAAATGTCGAAGCATATCGAGAGAGAACAAGTGCTTAAGGATTCGATAGTACGACTTAATAAGGAATTGTTAGAGCTGAAAAGTGAACGTCAGATAAAGCAAAATGGGAAGGATTCCATCTGATAAAGCTGTAATTTATTCAATAACAAAGACTTAGAATTAAAAAAGTTTTGTGGTGGTTACTTTTTACGAATGTTTTATCCGCGAATACACGAAAATTGACGTGTTTTTACTAACCATTACAAATCTATTTCAATAAGCTGAATTTCGGTCTAGCATTGAAGTACTCTAGATTTCCGATCCGTTGGGAATTATTCCACAATTGTATTTTAAACAGAAGTTTTTACGTGCAATCAAGTTTTTTTTTCTTGGTTTTTTAGGTACAGCAAGAAATGCTGAGCATCTTACTTTTCCAGTCTCTTGTTTAACCATGTTCTCAATTCGTAGAAATTTTGCGGTGCAACGCCATGACCAGTAGGGAATTCACTATAGGAGTTTTTAATTGATAATCCATTCAAGAACTGAGGCGCTTTTCGTGCCCATTCCACCGGTATGACCTGATCGACACTACCGTGAGAGCAATAAAAGCTTAAGCGAGCATAGTCTTTGGTTTCTAGATCGTCCGGAAGCATTTCAGGACTGATATAGCCACTTAGTGCGATAATGTTATTTACTTTCTCAGGATAGGTCAAGGCGACAGCATAACATAAAATAGTACCTTGACTAAATCCTAAAAGCGTCACGCTGTCCTTATTTATCGGATAGGTTTCTTTAACTTCATCAATAAACTTTGCAATCAAATCGCGCGATTTCAAAGCTTGCTCGTTGTCATTCCATTTGTTCATTTCAGCATCAAAATTAATCGCGTACCATGCATTTCCATAGGGTTGCATAGGGTAGGGTGCTCTTGCCGAAATCACAAACAATTCTTCAGGTAATTCAGAGGCAAAACTAAAAAGATCATTTTCATCACTGCCATAACCATGGAACATGATGAGTACAGGTGCACCTTCTTTTAAAGTTGAAGGCCTTGTGATGTGGTGTAAGGAGAGTGCAGACATAAGTAAATTATATATTTTTAAACCATTCTTGGAATTTCTCGCCAAAAACAGGGATAGGTTTAGATTCTTCTTTTATGGCAAAATAAATTGCATATACCCAGCAAGCAAAAGTGATAATCCAAAAGGCAGTGCCCAAAAGACTGTTGACATATTGTTCTACCAAATTTGAGAAAATGAGCATGATCATTAAACCAATCATTTGTCTAATGTGGAATAGTACAAATGGATTTCGCTTTTCCAAATTCATGATAATGGCTATAATCAGACCAATAAATGTGATGTAACAAAGAATGGCCAATGTTTTGCCATCTTTTATAATAGAGTTTTGCATGCTACTTTAATACCAGTTGGTTATTTGAAAATACGCCATAAACTTTCCCTTTAAGTTGATACCCTTCAAAGATGGCGTTTTTTGAGGTAGAAAGAATCATTTCCTTCGTGAAAGCATAATTTTCAGTTGGATTGAACAAGGTCAACTTTGCTTTTTCGCCCTCTTTAATAATTGTGGATTTCATTCCAAAGCGCTTCTTGCCTTTTGTTAATAAGTCAATGGTTTTTTTTATGGTAAAAACCGTGTTCAAAGCGCCAAACGCAGATTCCAAACCTATGCTGCCGTTCTTAGCATAATCAAATTCTATTTTTTTATGTTCAATATCGATAGGATTGTGGTCACTGGTCACCATGTCAATAGTCCCATCTTTTAATCCTTCAATAAGTGCATCGCAATCTGATTGTGTTCTTAATGGTGGCGTCACTTTAAAACGTGTATCGAAGGTTTTTAATTCATCGTCAGTTAAAATTAAATTATGAATAGCTACACTGCAGCTCACATTCAATTTTTTGGCTTTTGCATTTCTGACCAATTCTACTGATTTGGCTGAGGAAATAGTCGGGATATGCAGTTTTCCGCCCGTATATTCCAATAAAAACAAATCGCGTACGATCTGTAGTTCTTCGGCAAGCGCAGGGTTGCCTTTTAATCCCAAAGAAGTACTCATTACATTTTCATTCATAACTCCAAGTCCAGAAATCTTTGATTCCTGTGGAAATGAATAGATCAATCCGTCAAAATTACTGGCATATTGAAGCGCCAATTTCATTAGATTTGGATTTCTGATGGGTTTTTGGTAATCATAGTAAGCAATAGCCCCGGCGTTTTTCATATCGAATAATTCCGCTAAATCTTCGCCATCACTATTTTTTGTCAAGGCACCAATAGGATGCAGATTGACCACATTGCCCAATGCTTTACTTTTTAAGAATGAAATATCGGCATAGCTATCAATTACAGGATTCGTATTTGAGTTGACGGCAACATCTGTAAAACCTGATCGTGCAGCCGTTTTAAGACCGTTTTCAATGGTTTCACGTTCTTCATAGCCAGGCTCTCCAAAACTAACGCTGCTATCAAACCAGCCTTGGGAAACATGTAGGTTGTCTAGGTTAATTTCCTTGATGTTATTCGGATTTTTGATTTGTTTTGAGATTTGGGTAATCACTCCCTTTTCAATAAGAATATCGCAGGTTTCGTTGTGAAAATCGCTTTTAGAGTCTACTATGGTGGCAGATTTTATGAGTACGTTCATTTAAGAAGTTTTAAGATGAGCATTTCAATAATTAAAAAAGCTATTGCAAAAATAACAAACCATTTCCATAGCTCATTAACATTTGAGATACTTTTTATGTCATCGATTGTTGAAGCGATAGAACTATTTTTTGTGCTGTTGGTCACTTGCGAAAGATTCATATAATTAAGATGGCTTTCATCTCTGTTATAATTATAGCTCAGGTGCTGAATAACGTCATCTTTATTCGTGACTGCAAAAATGCCTGCAGTAGCCGGTGATTCTTCAGTAATTAATTGAACCTTATGACTAAAGGTTTGCTGCAATGGGATAATGGAAGTTTCAGGGTTTACAAGTCGTAAAACAGCGTCTTGATGCACGGTTGTATGGATGTCAATAGTGTTTTTAGTGCCAATAGAATAATATAAGCGTGGTAATTTTAAACTTTGCTTACCGATATTATAAAGAACGGGCACGATGAGAGGTGAGTTTTTAAAATTGGAGTTACTCTCATTTAATGCAGCCGAGAACGTGTAAACACTATTTGAATGATTTAAAAATGCAGCATTATCTTCAAAACTCAATATGTTTTCTCCTCCTGAATTGGACAAATTATAAAATAAATTCACTTTTGGATATTGAAAATTATCCACTTTTTTATCGAAAACATTTGCTAGAAGTGGATGAGAGAAATTGATTTTAGTAATCCGTTTTTCTATTGAATTTTTGGAAGTAAAATTCGGTAACAAAAAATTATTAAATAATTGATTATAAGAATTTAAATCAGTTTGATCTGAAGGAATAATTAAAATACTGCCACCATCATTTGAAAATGAACTTAAAGAGGTGATAAGCGCATTGGGTATGCTTTTTAATTCATTAAGGACAATTAAATTTTGATCCACAATACTATTATAATTCAGCTCATTGTAATCGACAAGGGTCAAATCAAATTCGTCATCGGAATAGAGTTTTTTTAAGAAATCAGATTTTGCTTCGCTAATCACCAATACTTTTATCCGTTTCGTTTCATCCAAATTAAAATAGAATGTGTTGTCATAGGTCAAATTGGCATCATCAATCGTGATTTTTCCTTTAAAAGCTTTATTATTAGGAATTGTGAAAACAGTTGCTGCCTTATCATCTAAGGCCACCGCCGATTTCGCTAAAAGTTGATCGTTTTCAAACAAAGAGACTGACATGGTCTCAATAGGATTCCCTTGGTTGCTCAAATTGACAGTCAATTCCAGTGTTTCTACATTGATTTTGGAAATGTATAAAGAATCAATACTCACATTACTATCGTGTTTGGGTTGTAATTGCACCAGTCGATAATTGACAAGACTATCTTTCTCAATTGCTAAAATTTCATTCCTTTGTTGAAAATCTGAAATTAGGACCAAGTTTTTGATGCTACCCTTGTCCTTAGAAAATGATTTCTTTCCTTTTATAAGAACAGCTTCATAATCTAGTTGATTGGAAGAATAGGAGAGTTGCATTAACTCGTTTTTGACAGCTTTAAGAGTTGTATTTGGAAAGTTAAGGTCGTTGGTAAAAATACTTAAATTCTCATTTTCATCAAGATGCTCAATTAAATCCTGAATAGCGGTGTTTAACAAGGGGCCATTTTTACCTTTGGTCTGCATGCTAAATGAATTGTCCAAATAAATGACAGTTTCACTTTTCGTATTAAAACTATCAGTACTGGCCTGATAGGGCTGAGCAAAAGCAATAATGATACACGCCAAAAGCAGTAATCGTGTCAATAAGGTCAGCCATTTTTTAATTTGGGAACTCTTTCGGGTCTGTAAAGTAATATCCTTAAGAAACTGGACGTTGGTAAAAGCGACTTTTTGATACTGTCTGAGTTGAAATAAGTGGACAATTATAGGAATTATGAGCAGCAGTAACGCGTATAGGATTTCCGGATTTTTAAACTGCATTCCTTTTTTTTTGTTTTAGAGGTCGATCAAGCGTGTCAAATATAAAAAATACACGAGGATTTGCGCCTTCTGATTTTGAGAAATTTAACGTTTATAACTATAGTTTACTAACAAAAGAAGAAATAATCTAGAGCTTTTTCCAAGTGATGGTTTTCTAAAATGGACCTAATTTGTTTTTGTGAAGTTTTATTGGCTACAGTGATGATAATTTGCGGGTTTTTAAAATGGCTTAAAGCAGAGACGGAATAAAGTTCTATTTTATAGATATGTTTTCCAATTTTCTTCGGATTGTTGCAAATCCATAGAAACGGCATTTTGTTTTTCTTAAGAAGTTTAGCGCAAAATTTCCCCTTAAAACCTGCGCCCCATAAAACTAAAGGTCGATTAATATCTCGATCCAATTTTATAAAATAATCTACTTTTAACTTTAAAAAATGGTTGGCTGCGTAATGGTCATCAGTTCTTGAGGTCCTTGAACTGTAATCTCTCCAATGATGGAGGACTTGATCCGTTGGAATGCATTTTAAACTGTGCTTGTAGAATCTAAATGCCAGATCATAATCTTCCGGATAGGTCGTGCTGTCGAAAGCGCCACATGTCATAAAATCCTCGCGATATACCATCCAACATGGTGAAGGAATGACACATTCTTTATAGATTTCAGAATAGTTTGTACCTTTTTTTGTCAGTCCGTTGAGCCATTGTTCGTAATTGGAATACCCTTCGCCAAGGTGGTCTTCACTAAAATAATTCACTAATCCGAGAGCAATGCTTCCTTTACCGTGGATCTTTAAATTTTGGGACATCACTTCCAGTTTGTTGGGAGTCATCACATCATCACTGTCCATTCGGGTGATCAACTGGCCTGAACTCTTGTCAAGTGCTAGCCTTAACGCCTCAATAATTCCTTCGCCGGAATTTTTAAATACTTTAATCCGAGCATCTTTTTGAGCAAAGTCAGCCACTAAATTATAACTCTCGTCTGTGGAATGATCGTCAACAATCAGTAGTTCCCAATGCGTGTAGGTTTGGCTGATTATAGATTGGAGGCATTCGTCCAAAAATCGGGAACTATTTTTAAAGGGCGTCAATATACTAATCAATGGCTGCTGCATGCTGCTAAAATACAATTTCTAATTTAACATAAACTTCACTAAAAGGAAGGTTGGGCATTGTAGTTTTGTCTCATTCTGAAATGCTCATTATTTTCCATGTTCTTAAATTGGAAGAGCATCGAAGCCTATATAATTTTAAACTTAAACGACTATGAAACATTTATTATCAACATTGGCGTTGACCGTGCTCCTTGTTGCTTGTGGCCCATCAAAAAACACAAGTAATGATTTAGCAGTAAGCAATCCTATTGTAACCAATATCAATTTAACCGCGGTGAGCAATGATAAAGTTCCTGTGGTGATCAATCCAGGACGGTTTACTGAAGAAACCGTAACCTATTATTTGCCAAAAGTGGTACAAGGCACCTATAGCGTCAGTGCATTTGGAAGATTTGTAGACGATTTTAAAGCGCTTGATTATAATGGGAACCCCTTAGAATTTACCCATCCTGAAGAGAACACTTGGGTGATCAGCAATGCCCAGCAACTTGATAAAATTGTGTATAATGTTAATGATACTTTTGATATAGAAGACGAAGGTGGTATAGGTGGAGAAACACCTTTTTCACCGGCAGGAACCAATATAGAGCCTGATAATTATGTCTTGAACTTACATGGGTTTATTGGGTATTTCGATAATTTAAAGAATAATCAATATACTTTGGATGTTACCGCTCCCGCAACATTCAAACACAGCTCTGCACTACAGGCGAATGCTTCTAAACCAAATGCAGATGGCACTGCAATTACAAATAGCTATTTTGCACCGCGCTATTTTGACATTACTGATAATCCTATGATGTACGGCGATTTGAGCATTGAAGAGTTTATGGTGGATGACATAAAGGTTGTATTGAGCGTGTATTCGCCAAACAAAACGCATAGTGCAGCAGATTTAAAGCCATCTATGTTTAAGATGATGAAAGGCCAAAAAGCTTATTTGGGTGATATCAATACCACGCCACGTTATGATATTTTCTTGTATTTGGCAGATGATTCTGAAGGTGCACCAAAAGGTTTTGGAGCTTTGGAGCACCATACCTCTACGGTGGTTGTTTTAATGGAAGGCATGTCAATTGACGCTCTTGAAGAATCAATGATTGATATCGTATCTCACGAATTTTTCCATATTGTGACGCCACTTTCTGTGCATTCAGAAGACGTCCACTATTTTGATTATAACAACCCGACATTCTCTAAGCATTTATGGATGTATGAAGGTATAACCGAGTATTTCGCGCAACACTTTCAAGTTTATGAAGGCTTGATCACGAATGATCAGTTTTATGCACAACTGATGGAAAAAATCCAAACATCAGGATATTTTGATGATACCATGAGTTTTACCTTAATGAGTGAAAATATTTTGGACGCGCCTTATGCGGATAATTATATTAATGTCTATTCAAAAGGAGCTTTGATTGGGATGTGCATTGATATTTTGATGAGAGAGGAGAGTAATGGACAACGCAGCATGATCTCTTTAATGAAAGAACTTTCAGGACGTTATGGAACAAATAAACCATTTAAGGATGCTGAATTGATTGCTGAAATTTCCGAAATGACCTATCCGTCTGTAGCAAGTTTCTTAAAAAACCATGTTGAGGGCACAACGCCAATAGATTACAATGTGTTTTTCAATAAGGTGGGATTGACTTTAGGTGATAAGAAAATTGAAACCTCTTATATTCAAGATGGCAGTGGATTTATTTTTGACGGTGACCGCGAGAAAATGACCTTGAATTTTTCAGAAGGTGTTGCCAATAATAGTTTTTGGACTGAAGAAGGCCTTTTGCCTGGAGATATTGTGAAAGAAGTAAGCGGTAAAATTTTATCACTCGAAAATGCACAGGCACTCATTGGCGAAATGTACCAATGGCAACCTGGTGCCGATTATAAGATTAAAGTTGAACGTGACGGAAAGGAACTGGAGTTTAAAGGCAAATTGAAACAAGCCTATACCATCAGTAAAAGTTTGATAGAAGATGAAAACTCAACAACAGCTCAAAAAGAGCTTCGTGAAGCGTGGTTAAAAGGATAGACGACCTTATAGCAAATAAAAAAAAACCTGATGAAGTGAATCATCAGGTTTTTCTGTTTAGTACTTTGCCGCTTTTCCATTAGGAGCAGAGTCTAATATGAATTGCCGTATATCCTCTGTAGCAGTTTTTAGATCTTCCTTTCTTAGGTACATCATATGCCCACTTCTATAGCCTTTAAAGGAAACACGGTCATTCAATGTCCCGCTAGGATCCATTTGTGCTACCGTATATTTAGCCGCAAAATACGTAGTTGCACCATCATAATAACCGGATTGCACCAATACTTTTAAATAGGGGTTTTGAGCCATTGCTAAGCGTAAGCCATCTCGCGTATTATCATTTTGACGGTCCCAAGGATGGACGTCACCAAACATATTATATTTAATATCAGTTTTGAATTTGAGTTCCTCACGAATGTAATAATTTATGGCTGGCGTAAAGGAATGTAGCCAAGAAGTTAGTTCTGAATTATAATCAGGAGAATTTCCTGCGGCCATTTTATCAATTCCTAAATACCGTGAATCCAATCTACCTATCGTAAAGCCTTTATCACGCAACAATTCTTTCCAGAAGAAATTTGTCGGAACATTTAAATTATGATCAATGACTGCTGATTTATCCAAACCCGAATACAAACTCATTTTTTCGGCAATCTGATTTCTTTCTTCATCTGAAATAAAACCGCCTTTTGCAATGGCTGGCATCAAGTTGTTGATCGCATAGGTTTCAACCTCTGGTAGGATATCCAATAAATCCTTTTGCTGTAATGCAGGCGAAAGTGCTTTTTGATACCAAGCTGCCGCAGTAAAATAGGGAAGATTTAATGCCGAATAAATAGGCTGATCGGTAGAATAGATCTTATAATCGGCTGGTGACACTAAAATGACACCGTTGAGATACATCCATTGGCTATTTTGTAACTCTCTTGACAATCCCATAACTCTCGGACCACCATAACTTTCACCGATTAAATATTTTGGCGATTCCCATCGGTTTTTTCTTGAAACAAAAGTGTTCATCCATTCCGCTAAGTATTTTATATCGGCATTGATGCCAAAAAATGTCTTTCTGTCTGGCAGTTTTCCATCCTTATCTTCAACCATTCTAGAATAGCCGGTATTCACAGGGTCGATAAAAACAATATCGGCAACGTCTAAAATAGAATGTGGATTGGGTTTAACGCCATAAGGTTGTACAGGGTAACCTTCATCGTCAATATTTAAAATAACTGGCCCTGTATATGCAATATGCATCCAAGCAGAGGCAGAACCTGGTCCGCCATTAAAAGAAAAGATGATTGGTCTTTTTTCCTTTTCGCTATTACTTTTTTTATAATAGGTATAAAATAAGGTCGCAATAGGTTCGCCTTTAGCGTTCCAAACGGGTTGTGTGCCTGCCGTGGCTTGGTAAGAGAGATTTTGACCATTAATAACAACGGAATGGTTGGTAACAACCTTGGTGTCTAAAGGTGTTTTTTTGACTTGCGAAAAAAGCAAGCTTACAGAAAAGGTAGCAAGTAATAAAAAGTAGTTCTTCATAAAGTTAAAATTTAAAACCTTTAAAGATAAATGGATTTATTGGAAGCTATTTTGAAAAACTGTTAAAATAGAAAATCTATCGCGAAGCCATAAAAAAAAGCATAATGTGCCACCTATTTCCAATTAAAATAAAAATCAGCATGAATGAAGAAACTGATAAGAAAAACCACAATGCACTCGAACAAACCCGATCAAGTATATCTTTATTTTGCAATTGTAAAAGTAAAGACACTTCCTTTACCCAAATCAGAGCTTACATTAATTTCGCCTCCTAATTTATTCACCAAGTTTTTGATTGTACTCAGTCCAATGCCAGTGCTTGGTTTTCTGTTTTTATCAGGAATGGTGGCAAATAACTTAAATATTAAACTCTGCTTGTCTTTCTCAATTCCAATCCCATTATCTGAAACCGAAAATTTATGGAATTTCGGCTCTTCTGCATAGGAAATGGTGATTGCGCGGTGTTCATTTTGATTATATTTGAGAGCATTATCCACCAAATTAATCAATATTTGTGTTAATGCTGACTTATTGATGTTTTCAATGTCATCTTGTCCAGAATGCGTAAGACTATCATTTTTAGTGAGCAAAAGCTGCTTAATATCCTCAGTTAATAAGGAGAGTTGAACGTCTTCCTTTTCTGCCTTGAGAAGTTCGTCAGCTTTATAATGCAATAGGATGCCATCGATATAGTCTTTGAGAATCAAGGCTGAATCTTCAATATACTCCAGGTATTCTAATGAAGAATCGGAATGCTTGCCTTTGAGATCATCTTTCAAAAGATAGGTCAATGAAATAATATTGGCTAAAGGCGATTTCAAATCATGGGACACATGACTAGCAAATTGTTTTAATTCGATATTGTGTTTGGTCAATTCGTATTTTGCAGTCTCCAATTTCAAGTTTTGGCGTCTTAATTCCATTGAATTGACCACCTGTTTGCCCAACGTAATGAGTGCGTATTTTTGTGAATCAGTTAAAACCCTTGGTTTGTGATCAAAAATACACAAGGTTCCCAATGCATAACCTTCTGGATTTATGAGCGGTACGCCAGCATAAAAAATAGCACTTGCAGCTTCAATTAATGGATTGCCGATAAACCGTTCATCCAATCGGGCATCTTTAATTATAAAAATAGGTTCATTTGCTAAAATAGCATGCCCACAAAATGAAATATCTCTAGGAGATTCCTTAAACGGCACGCCATGGTGAGATTTAAAATAATTGCGATCCTTGTCGATAATTGTAATTAAAGATACAGGCGCATCACATATGGTAGCCACAAGACTGGTCATATTGTCGTAATCTTCTTCTGAAAGGGTATCCAGCAATTGATATTCAGAAACGATTTTCAAGCGTTGGAGTTCATTAGCGGGTAATTGGGGGATTTGCATGTGTGTTTTTTTTAGTAATCTTTCGTTTTTATAATCCAAAAATAATTATACAATATAGTTTAAGGTTTTGAAAAACCTTCAAAAACGCCCAAACCAAAAAGAGCGAAATCGTATTTTACCGGGTCATTTTTATCTAATTTCCTTAAGGCCTTGTCTAATTCATCCAAGCCTTTTGCGTCATTTTGCGGTCTTTTCAATAACCCTAAAGACCGGGCAACATTTCCTGAATGGACATCTAGAGGGCATGAAAGTTGGGAAGGAGATAGGCTTTTCCAAATTCCGAAATCCACACCGTTGTTATCATTTCTGACCATCCATCTTAAAAACATATTGATACGCTTTGCTGCCGAATTTCTGAAAGGATCACTCACATGTTTTTGCGTTCTGGGCAAGTGTTCAATTTCAAAAAAATGCCTTTTAAATTGATGAATGGCTGATTGCGTTGAAAAGCGTTCTGAATGTTTAGAAAAAACAGATTCTAGACCGTTGTGATTAGTATAGATATGGTTTAAACTCTTTATAAATTGAATAAAATCGTCTTCGTTGAATGTTCTATGGACAAAATATCTTAATTTTTCTAAATCAGAAGATTCGTGATTTTTCACAAAATCGTAAGGTGAGTGGTCCAGCATGAGCATCATTTTATTGGCGTTGGTAATAATGCTTTTTCGGTTTCCCCAAGAAATGGTTGCCGTTAAAAACCCAGCAATTTCAATATCTTCCTTTTTCGAGAATTGATGCGGAACCTGAATGGGATCACTTTCTATAAATCGTGGATGATTATACTCAGTAACTTTAAGGTCTAAAAACTCTTTTAATTCTTTTTTCTTCAATGGATGCTATGATTTTTCATTCTTTACCCTATGGTTGCCTATAGCGCAATTTCCTTGCCACATTATTTTTCTTAAGCCGTCTAAACCTGATTAGGCCAATTTCATTTAACGCTATCAAAACAATTTTAAGCTCAAATCAAATTTGTGTTTTTGGAATGGTTTAAATTAGTTAATTTAGAGCAATTCATTAAATTTTGATACAAATGAAATCTATTATAAAATTCGGTTTAAAATCAGCGGTTGCTCTTTTTGTGATTGGCATTGGCACCAAGTTGGGCAAGGACGCTATAAATGATTTAAAACAATTTCAGGACGATCGTAAAACCTCAAGCAATGGAAGATACTAATGATATCGTTGATTCAACGTTAAATGTCGTAAGCAACTCAATAAATAATTTTGACAATGTTTTGGGCCATGTGCCACTATATAAAAGTGGTCACAACATTGGTGGTGCCATTAGTAAACTCATTGATTCTATCGTCGATGTTATTCCAGATTTAAAGTAGTTTACTTATACGATTTTTCCATCTACCATTACTAATTTTCTGTCGGCCATATCTGCCAATTCCTCATTATGGGTTACGATGACGAAAGTTTGGCCAAACTCATCACGCAATTTGAAGAAAAGGTTGTGCAAATTTTCAGCACTCTCACTGTCTAGATTCCCTGAAGGTTCGTCAGCAAAAATTAGTTCTGGATTATTGATCAGCGCTCTAGCTACGGCAACACGTTGCTGTTCGCCACCGGAGAGTTCACCTGGCTTATGGTTATATCTATGGCTCAATCCTAAAAAGTTCAAAAGCTCTTTCGCTCGTTTTTCAGCGTCAGCTTTTGCTGTTTTCTTTATAAAAGCTGGAAGACAGACATTTTCCAACGCTGTAAATTCTGGCAACAATTGATGAAATTGAAAAATGAATCCAATATGCTCATTTCTAAACTTGGCGAGATTTTTATCTGACAAGCCTAGAATATCAACATTATTGATATGAAGAGTGCTATGATCTTTGGACGACGCTCTATCTAAAGTACCCAAAATTTGCAACAATGTCGTTTTGCCTGCGCCGGAAGCACCTACTATGGATACAATTTCTCCTTTTTGAATGTTAAGATGCACACCTTTAAGAACATGCAAATCATTGTAATATTTGTGGATATTGGTTGCTTTTATCATAGACTCATAATTGCAAGCAAGTTAGCATTTTGTTTGCTTTTGTACAATTATGGACTGGTATTATTATTAAAAGGAATCCAGACATATCAATATAAATTTATAATCATATAAACATGTCATAATTAATATTTTCGCGTCCAAGAGGGTTAGAGAAACATTTAAGAATTGGACCTAAGTTAAAAAATTTAATGGTTTTAATTTCCACATAATTCCTTTACATTTATCATTAAATAATTTAGAACCGATGGGATACAAGCATTTTGAAGAATATAATATCAAAGTTACTGAAGATGTTAAACAGAGATACGAGCGCATTATTGAAGACCTAGGTGAAGATATTACCCGAGATGGGCTGTTAAAAACTCCTGAACGTGCTTCCAAGGCCATGCAATTTTTAACACAAGGTTATAGTCAAGATGCCACGGAGATTTTAAAAAGTGCTATGTTTAAAGAGTCCTACAATGAAATGGTCATCGTTAAGGATATTGAAGTTTATTCCCTTTGCGAACATCATATTTTACCATTTTTCGGAAAAGCACATATTGCCTATATTCCAAATGGACAAATTGTCGGTTTGAGCAAATTGCCAAGAATTGTGGATGTATTTGCCAGGCGACTACAAGTGCAAGAGCGTTTGACCCAGCAAATTTTAGACTGCATCAACGAGACGTTAAAACCGCAGGGCGTTGCTGTTGTTATTGAGGCATCGCATATGTGTATGATGATGAGAGGTGTACAAAAACAGAATTCAGTGACGACAACGTCCGGGTTTAGAGGTCAATTTGAAAAGATTGAAACCCGCAATGAGTTTTTAAAATTGATCAGTAATAAATTCTCTTGAGCACTTTTGGTATATTTCTTGTTATAATTACATTAAATAAAAATTTAAACAATGAAATTAGATAACCTAAGCAAAAACAAAAAGTTTGTTCTGGGCGTCATCTTTGATGCCATTGGAATGATCACTTTTGTTGATATCATTTGGGCACCTATATCTGGTTACCTTATGACTAAAATGTATGCAGGTAGAAAGGGGAAAGTTGCTGGTGTGTTTTCTTTTATCGAAGAAATATTACCAGGATTTGACATAATACCTTCTTTCACCATTATGTGGTTTTATATCTATGTATTTAGTAAAAAGGCTAAAGTAATAGAAGTAAGATAAAAAAAATCCCTTTCAGCAGTTGAAAGGGATTTATAATTTTATAACGTATAGGTCAGGCCTACATTGATATTTCTACCTATATCGTAGATCCCGTCCGATTTTAATCTTGAAAGATGATTAATGTACGTTTTGTTAGTGAGATTACTTCCCGAAACTCTGATATCCAAATTGTTTTTAAAGAGATTGACCGTACCACCAAAACCAGCACTTAAAAGATTATAGCCATCTGTTGCGGTTTCAAAATTGCTTATATTCAATTGTTTGAAATACGTATTCAATCTCATAAAGGCATATATCTTGTCAATCGATTTGGTATTAAATTCCACCCTTAAAGTATTGGATAGTGAATTGGCAGGAATGAGCGGCAAATGACCTGCATTTTTTTGCTTTCCCGTAACTGTTTCAAAACTGCTTTCAAGATGAAGCCAATCTAACGGATGCGGATGGATGTGCAAGCCAATTTCACCACCAAACAAATTGGCATCTTCCTGTAAATAAGTGTAAACCGGTGTGTTTTCAATAAGTTCTCCGTTTGGTGAAATGAAAATATAATTGTTCACTTTATTATAGAAGGCGTTGGCAAAAATTTCAATATGCTCACTTTTATATTCCAAAGCTAAATCTGCTTGAAAATTTTGTTCATTTTTCAAATTTTCATTCCCAATTTCATAGCGATTGGTGCCTTCATGCGTGCCATCAGAAGTCAGTTCAGCTAAATTGGGAGCACGATAGCCTGATGCAAGATTCAGCCTAAAAGTGATTATTTCTGCCAACTTTGTCTTATAGCCTAGTGCACCATTAAAGCTTGAAAAATCTTTATTTATGCCCGAAAACACATCTATATTTCGGTGATCATAACGTGCGCCGATTTGAATATCTGACTTTTCAAAATGAATGTGTGAGGTCGCCAAAATCCCAAAATCATTGGTGGTTGCATCAGGAATCAATTGTTCTTCACCATAATTGGTATTGCTCTGACTCATGCCTTGAATGCCAACAATCGTTTCAAACTTCCCAAGAGTTGGTAGATTGTATTTCACATCATAATTGAGAGTCTTCAACTTCATTTGCAGAGCAGCCTCCAAATCTTCATGGGCTTCATGGTCATGGTCGACGCTGTCATCATGATGGTGATGGTGGTCTTCAAACTCCTTTCTATCGTTATATAACAATCCTATGGTGAAATCCAAACTTGAATTATTGAAAAACACACTAGATTTGGAGCTTAAGACATGGTTGGTAACCTCTTGGAATGGGAGCAATGGGGTTTTGCTTGTAGTTTGCTCACCAAGCTCTCCGGGAATCCCAAGTTTAGAATGGTTGACATTATATCGGAGTTCGGTTTTAAAGCCTGATTTTTGATAGCCTAAGCCTGTTTTAAAATCCTGTTCTCTAAACCGGCTGTTTGTCACTCTGTAGTCCGCAGTGTTATAATCCGCATGCTCGGCAAGACTTCCCCTAAACAAAAATTTGAAGCGCTCTCCAGAGGCTTTGAAGCCTGCATTTGTATTAAAGCCTTTTGTACTGCTAAAATAATTATAGCTGGCATCTGCAGTCTGAGTATTTGCTCTTGCAAATTTTTCCGGATTTAAATATAAAACACCGCCTAGTGCATCACTTCCGTAGAGTAGGGAAGCAGGCCCTTTTATGACTTCTACGCTTTCAATTCCTGCATCGCTTAAGCCAAGCCCATGCTCGTCACCAAATTGTTGGTTTTCCAATCTCACGCCTTGAGTATATACTAAAACCCGATTGGAACTTAAGCCTCTAATTACCGGTTTGCCGATGCTGACACCTGTAGTGATACTTTCAACGCCTGCAATTGTTGTGAGGCCATCCGCCAAGGTTACTGCGCCTTTTGCTTTTAGATTGGCAATAGTTTTTCGTTCGACTTTCATCACATTTTCACTTTGTAATTTATGAAAAGGAGTAGAAATGATGATTTCTTCCATTTCTATGGCCGACGGAATCAAAGCTAGAATTAAATCGCCAGAAGTAGGAAAGGTAATAGTTTGTGAAAGTGTTTCATAACCCATTATAGAAACTACAACGGCGTAAGCCCCATTTGGAATGTTTGTAAGTGTAAAATTACCTTCATCGTTAGTTGTGGCACCTTTTTCAAGTTGTGGTAAATAGATGTTTGTAAAAATTAAAGGTTCCTCTGTCTTTTTGTCCATTACGGTGCCTGTTAAATTGTTTTGGGCGTAAATAGATGGAATGGCCAATAGTAGGAATACATTGAAAATATATTTCATAGATATGTTTTTGATTAATTTAATAAAGAAGACCTTCTGAACTTATTTCAGAAGCATTTAAATTAAATTAATCCCAGGTGGGCCGCGAAGTGTAAAGTGAAGTCTTTGGTATTCGCTAAGAAAGGTGTATTCTTTCGTGCTAAAAACGTTGATTGGCGTATAATCAATAAAAACAACAAAGTTTTCAGGAATCGTAAAAGGAATATTGAGTTTGAACTTATAAAATTCACAATCAATATCCAATGAGTGAAAATGTGCATTTGCTTCACCATAACACACCTCATGCTGATGATGCTCGAAAATATGGCTTAACTTAACGGCAGAAGGTAACAGAAGTGTTAACGCTAAAATGAACGTCAAGCATTTAAATAGAATATGTTGTTTAAGAGAACTCATTCATTTAAGAATTTTTTGAATCCGAACCGACCCAACATTTTCTTTTCAAAATCCCAAAAAAATCTGAACTGGCCAAATAACCATCCAAAAAAGACCAACATAATTTGATAAAAGATGATGCCCACAATAATGTATAAAATCCAATACACTGTTGTGTTCAGATTTTCTTTAGTTATGCCAATGAAGGCCATTATAGGTTTTCCAATGAATACCGAAGAGGAACCTGTAATTGCAAAAACAATAAATACCCGAATCATTTCCCAACGATATTTTAGGATCCATTTTTTTTCCAGTTTTTTAAATAGGAACAAGGTTAATTTCAGGAGCAAAGAAAAGAGAACAACCGAAAGAATAATAACCAAAAACAAATTAATGCTACCAACAATCAGATTTGCTAATCTATAAGAGCAATAGCCCAATATGAGAATACCCAAGGCTGGAAAAACTAATTGCCAGTTTTGCTGTATTTGCCAGTTTTTTTTGAAATCCTCCATTCTGCTTTTTTGCGCTGCAAAGATACTTTAAATTCCTTTAAATACGAGGGGTAAAAGGTCCCAATCTTTGCTTGTAGGTTAACTGAAAGTAGATGAAGTAATTGTAGAGCTTGTAGTTGACCTCGTAACCATAATCTATTTGGGGTTGATAATCGATTTGCTGTTCGTATAAACTGCTGTTATATCGAAATGGCTGCAAGACGCGTTGATTCCATTCTGAAACGTAAATTCTATTTCTGTTCTCCATGTATTGTTGAGAATAGAACCCCTCTGGTTTTGCCGTAGAAACAAGCCAGGAATTGAACCCTGGTTCTATGATTAGAATTTCATATTCTAACGAATCGTTTGCTATTCTAACGGTATCCTGAACTTTTTGATTACCATTCGAAGTCGTTTTTGCAGTGGATTTAGAACTGTTGCAAGACACAACAAAAAGACTTAAGAGGATAAGTGTAGCAACTGCTTTCATGATAATTTGTTTGCTTCTATAATTTACAAAAATTTACAAATCATGCCCAATAATTCATTCATAGTACGGGCCTTACAAAAAATCGGGCATTTATCCGCACGATTTTAATATAGTGATTATTGCAACCTCCAATTAACTGAACAGTCCTCCAATAACACCGCCTAATCCGCCTTTCTTTTTATTGTCTCCCATAACCATGCCTGCAACATCGTCTATTACGCTACCATCGCCGTCTGCATCAAGTATAGATTCGAGAAAACTACGCTCGCTTTTTGGAGAATTGTCCTCTAGAAGACCACCCAATAATCCACCAAGCCCACCTGGACTATTGACGTTTTGTTGTCTGGCTTGGTTGCCAAGCATTCCCATTAATATTGGCGCGGCAACTTTTAAAATTTGCGCAACAGTTCCATCATCAATTCCTGATTTGGCACTGATGGCATTCTCAACGTTGCTCTGTTTATTACCGAGAACATGTCCTAAAATGTTACTACCATCGGTCATGACGCTGTCATCAACGCCACCTCCAAATAATCCGCTAAGGTTATTTAAAATACTCCCGTCATGGCCATTGTTTAAAGCATCCAGCAATCCTTGGGCTCCTTCAGGCGAAGCTGCATTGCGCTGCATTGCCGTCATTAATACAGGCAGCCCCATAGTTAAAACCTCATGTGCTTTACTTTGGGGCTGATTGGCTTGGTCAGCAACGCCACTTACAATTGATTTTCCAAGATCACTATTTAAAAGATCCAATATTCCAGACATAATTAACTGATTTTAAATTTGAAATGTCAAAATACAAAAAATGCTTGCCATACACTGTATAACAAGCATTTTTATAGTTAAGATGTTAATAACTTAAGCGCTTTCAGTTTTTAACAAGTTGACAATTTGTGATGCCAATTCGGTTCCTATTCTATCTTGAGCTTCATTTGTGGCAGCACCAATATGTGGCGTTAATGACACTTTTCCGTTCATTAGAACAGTAATGGCCGGCGTTGGTTCACTTTCAAAAGTGTCCAATCCTGCAAAGGCTACTTTTCCACTTTCGAGAGCTTTTACAAGCGCAACTTCGTCAATAACTCCGCCTCGAGCTGCATTTACAATGCCTACACCGTTTTTCATTTTTTCAAACTGCTTATCCCCAATTACATAATCCTGTTGTGCTGGAACATGTAAAGTAATAAAGTCAGAGTCTTCAAGAATTTCTTTCATTGGTTGGGTAACAATATCAAAATTGATAAATTGCCCGTCATAAAAATCAACCTTAATGGTTGCTTTATCGACATACATATCGCAAGCAATGACCTTCATGCCAACTCCTAGCGCAATTTTAGCAACTTCTTGACCAATACGTCCAAAGCCTACAATACCTAAAGTTTTTCCTCTCAGTTCTGAGCCTTTGGCATAATTTTTCTTAAGTGAGTTAAATCGTGAATCGCCATCCAATGGCATATTTCTGTTGGCATCGTGCAAAAATCTTACACCGCCAAATAAATGGGCAAACACCAATTCTGCAACTGATTGAGACGAGGCCGCTGGAGTATTGATTACATGTAGTCCTTTGCTGCGAGCATAGTCAACATCAATATTATCCATACCTACGCCACCACGACCAATAATTTTAATACTTGGGCAAGAATCAATAAGATCTTTTCTAACCGTCGTAGCACTTCTTACCAATAAAACATCAATTTTGTTTTCGTTGATGTAATTAATCAATTGTTCTTGGGCAACCGTAGTTGTAATTACTTCAAATCCTGCTTCATTTAATGCGTTGATTCCGCTTTGTGAAACGCCGTCGTTTGCTAATACTTTCATGATAATTTTCGTTTATTAGTTTTTTAGTTTTTGAAGACTACCTACGGCAGTCTTCTTTATGCTTTTGTTTCCAATTCACTCATCACTTCTACCAGTGCTTTTACACTATCCAAAGAGAGAGCGTTGTACATGGAGGCTCTGTATCCACCGACACTTCTGTGACCATTCAATCCGCTGATACCGGCTTCTTTCAACATTGTATCAAAAGTTTCCTTCAAATCGTCATTCACTAAGTTGAAAGTGGCGTTCATCATAGAGCGATCATCCTTAACAGCGAAACCTTTAAATAAAGGATTGAGGTCTACTTCTGAATAGATCACACGAGCCTTCATTTCATTCACTTTCTCAATAGCTTTTATACCACCTAAGTTTTTAAGCCATTCTAAGGTTAACATAGAAGTATACACTGCAAAAACAGGAGGGGTGTTGAACATGCTGCTTTTTCCAATTTGTACTTTATAGTCTAAAATTGAAGGTATTTTGCGAGATACTTTATCTAAAATATCTTCTTTAACAACTACTAGAGTTGTTCCTGCAGGACCCATGTTTTTTTGTGCCCCGGCATAAATAAGATCAAATTTGGAGAAATCCAATTGGCGTGAAAAAATATCACTACTCATATCACATACCATTGGAATTGGTGAATTAGGAAACTGTTTGATTTGCGTTCCAAAAATTGTATTGTTAGAGGTGCAGTGAAAGTAGTCATAATCCTTAGGTATGGTATAGCCTTTAGGTATGTAGTTGAAATTGGCATCTTTAGAAGATGCTATCTCTTGAATATCACCAAATAACTTAGCTTCTTTAATAGCGTTTTCGCTCCAGGTTCCTGTATTCAAATATCCTGCGCGTTTTTCTAGCAGGTTTTGGGCAACCATAAGGAATTGCATGCTTGCACCACCTTGTAAAAATAAAGCTTTATAACCTTTGCCTTCAAGTCCCAATAATTCCAAAGCCAAAGCTCTTGCATTTTCCATGATATCCACAAAATGTTTGCTTCTATGTGAAATCTCCAATAAGGACAATCCAATATTATTATATTCGACAACAGCCTCAGACGCTTTTTTTAAGACCTCTTGAGGTAAAATTGAAGGTCCGGCGCTAAAATTATGTATTTTCATTGTTTTTGGTTTTTGAAAGTTACAAAGGTGCTAAATTCAAAGTGAAATGGTGGTAAGAAATTGATAATTTATCCACTATATTTTTAGTAAAAATGCAATAGTGTCCACATTGTCAGCATAGTCCCACAACTGCGGATGTTGTGTCTGTCCGAAAGCTAGAGAGTCTTCCGTAACGCCTTTAGAGACTATACATTGAATGTTATTGTCGTTGGTTATTAATAGAGATTTGAGCGCCTCTATATCGTTATAGTATTCGTAAAACAACGTTGCAATTGGAGAGCCATAACTTTGATCTTCTTTGATCATTAAAAAACCATTTTCCAACAGATCAAATTCGCTCATCAAATAAACGGCCTTATTGTAATCGTAGTTATTAGCGTATTTATGTTGATTGATAATAGGGTGCCATTCATACAGTCCATTGAAGAAGGCATTAAAATTATAACCTGCCGGTACAAATAATTTAGAAACATTCCTGCAGCCTAAGCCATAATACCTAAAAACATCCTCAGATAATGCTTTTAACTCTTCGTCAGATTCGTCACCGGTCAATATGGCGACAGAATTTCTATTCTTTCTAATGATTGAAGGTTTTCCTTTAAAATAATACTCAAAATAACGTGCGGTATTATTGCTTCCCGTGGCGATTACAGAATCAAAATCCGTTAGTTTTTCCTCTGTAAAAGTTATCTTTCCTTTAAATTCGGGTTCTACATATTCCAAATATTTTGCTAAATAGGGGAGTAGATGCTTGTCATTTGACGATTGCTTTACAATGACGTGATGCCCAGAAATAAGTACAGACAGAAAGTCGTGAAACCCTACCAATGGGATGTTTCCGGCCATGATAATCGCTACTTTTTTGGAAGAAACCCCTTTCAATTGATACTTTTGTAGCCAGGTCTTAATATTACTATCTTTTAGTAACTTAGACCACCCATCTAAGCAGAACGCAATGTTCTCTTGAGTGAACCAACCATTGTGTTCATGAGCTAATTTAATCTGATGTCTAAATCCCTCAAAAAAACTAGCATTTGCAGTGACATGTTCATTTTTCTCAAAACCTTTTGTTGAAAATTGAGCGATAAATTCTCCCAATTTTACAAAAGCATTAATTCTTTGCTGTAAATCCATTCTGTATTTGGTTATGAATAGTTTTGGCGTTATTTTTGCATCGCAAAGTTAGAAAAATGAAATGAACGAGATTTGTTTAAATCTTATCTTTTTCTAAAAGGTTTTAAAAAACACCTGAGTTATTTTTAAACTTATTAAATCGCTTCACTTTTTCTGCTGCTATAATTTTTAACGACTAAGATGCTATGGCAATTATAATAACAGACGAATGTATAAATTGTGGGGCTTGTGAGCCTGAATGCCCAAATACAGCAATTTATGAAGGTGCCGACGATTGGAGATATAAAGATGGAACCAGTTTAAACGGCCAAGTGGTGCTTCCTAATGGCAAGGAAGTGGACGCTGAAGAATCTCAAGAACCTATAAGTGATGAGATTTACTATATAGTCCCAGATAAATGTACGGAATGTGTAGGATTTCATGAAGAACCACAATGTGCGGCGGTATGTCCTGTGGATTGTTGTGTGCCTGATGACGACCATATAGAAACGAAAGATCAGTTGCTCGGGAAGCAAAAATTTATGCACCCAGAAGGTTGATCATAAATAAAAATTTAATCATGAAAAATCCCACGTACTGCTTGGGATTTTTTTATGCAATTAATTCAGATAATTGACTAAATTTGCAGTCGCAAAAAAATGCGATTATATTTAATGATATTCCTGCTGTTGTGGGAATGAAAAACAAGTTTTTCAATGAAAGCCGGAATTGTAGGATTACCAAACGTAGGGAAATCAACCCTTTTTAACTGTTTATCTAACGCTAAAGCGCAAAGTGCCAACTTTCCGTTTTGTACCATTGAGCCAAATATAGGCATTGTAAATATTCCAGATCCGCGATTAGAGCGCTTGGAGGCGTTGGTGAAACCTGTACGTGTGCAACCAGCAACTGTAGAGATTGTTGATATTGCCGGATTGGTAAAAGGCGCTAGTAAAGGCGAAGGTTTAGGGAATCAGTTTTTGGCTAATATTAGGGAAACCGATGCTATTTTGCATGTTTTGCGTTGTTTTGACAATGACAATATCGTTCATGTTGATGGGAGCGTTAATCCAATCAGGGACAAGGAAACCATTGATATGGAGTTGCAGTTGAAAGACCTGGAAACGGTTGATAAAAAACTTGAAAAAGTAAAACGCGCAGCCAAAACAGGTAATAAAGAAGCTCAAAAAGAAGAAGCCGTTTTATTGAAGATAAAATCAAATTTAGAAGCTGGAATTTCAGTTAGAGCGCTAGAGTTCGATAAAGAGGATTATGAGGAATTTGTAAATCCTGCACAATTTATCACGGATAAGCCGGTCATGTATGTGTGTAATGTAGATGAAGATTCTGCAGTCTCCGGCAATGCCTATGTGGATAAGGTGAGAGAAGCGGTTAAAGATGAAAATGCAGAAATATTGGTATTGGCAGTTGGTACTGAAGCGGATATCACAGAATTGGATAGTTATGAAGAGCGTCAAATGTTCTTGCAGGATATCGGTCTAGAAGAGCCAGGTTCTTCAAAATTAATTAGATCAGCCTATAAACTTTTAAAGCAACAAACGTATTTTACAGCCGGAGTTAAAGAAGTGCGTGCATGGACAATTGATGTTGGCGCAACAGCACCACAGGCAGCAGGGGTTATTCATACAGACTTCGAAAAAGGATTTATCAGGGCAGAAGTGATTGCTTATGAAGACTTTTCTAACTTTGGAAGTGAGGCCAAAGTCAAGGAGGCCGGTAAAATGCGTGTTGAAGGAAAAAACTATGTGGTTAAAGATGGTGATGTGATGCATTTCTTATTTAACGTATAAGCCAGGCCCCTCAAAAAAGATCTTAAATTTTAAACAAATCAATGGTTTGAAAGCCTGGACGATCATAACCAACAGATATACGTCGGTAGATTAAACGTTAAATGGCTTGCTTTAAAATATTTACTTAAAGATTATTTCAATTTATCAATTTATTGCATTCGCATTAATATTTCTTTCAATTGATGTCAATTATATGCCTATCTTTAAATCGGATAAAAAACTGAAATTCTATGAAAATTGCCTTATGGATAGCTATAGCTATCATCTTCTTTGTGGTGCTTTATTACGTGTTTAAATTTGTATTTATTACCGCATTAGTTATTGCACTCGCAATTCTAATTATTCCAATTTTATATTTTACATTTAAGAGTAAAAGCTAAAACGCCTACTTACATTGGAGGCATTGATTTGAAAAGTTCAATTTGCTGGCTCGATTATTAAAAACTTTGTTAATTACTTTAGCACATAGCGGTTTTATGTTCTGTTGCGAAATGTTATATTAGCAACCTATCTAAATTTTTACGCTTTTATGTCTCAAGAAACCGACTATACCGAAGATAACATACGTTCGCTCGATTGGAAAGAGCATATTCGTATGCGTCCTGGGATGTATATAGGTAAACTTGGAGATGGCTCATCACCCGATGATGGGATCTACATTCTTCTAAAGGAAGTTTTGGACAATTCCATTGATGAATATGTCATGGGCGCCGGCAAAACCATTGAAATTTCCATACAGGGAAATAAAGTGATAGTACGCGATTACGGGCGTGGCATTCCACTAGGTAAAGTGGTGGATGTGGTATCCAAGATGAATACTGGTGGTAAATATGATTCTAGGGCATTTAAAAAATCGGTAGGACTGAACGGCGTTGGTACAAAGGCGGTCAATGCCTTGTCTAACTTTTTCCGTGTAGAATCTACGCGTGATAACAAGTCCGCTTCCGCAGAGTTTTCGCAAGGTAACCTCACCAATCAAGAATTATTGGATGATACTTCCAGAAGAAAGGGTACGAAAGTATCTTTCATTCCGGATGAAGCCATCTTTAAAAATTACAAATATCGCAACGAGTATGTTGAGAAGATGCTCAAAAACTATGTGTATCTCAACACAGGCTTGACCATTGTATTTAATGGCGAAAAATATTATAGTGAAAATGGTCTTAAAGATCTGTTGGAAGAAAATATCAGCGAATCTGATTTAGCCTATCCAATCATTCATCTTAAAGGCGAAGATATTGAAATTGCGTTAACCCATAGCAAGACGCAATACAGTGAAGAATACCATTCATTTGTGAATGGTCAAAACACAACTCAAGGAGGGACGCATTTAGCGGCGTATCGGGAAGCTTTAGTGAAAACTTTGCGCGAGTTTTACGGTAAGAATTATGACGCTTCTGATGTTCGAAAATCGGTGGTAACTGCAGTAGCTTTAAAAGTTATGGAACCCGTTTTTGAAAGCCAGACCAAAACCAAGCTGGGATCCACAGATATGGGTGGTGACTTGCCAACGGTAAGGACTTTTGTCAACGATTTTGTAAAAACGCACCTGGATAACTATCTACACAAGAATCCAGAAACAGCCGATAAAATCCAACGTAAAATCCTTCAAGCGGAACGTGAGCGAAAAGAATTGTCAGGCATAAGAAAACTCGCGAAGGACCGAGCCAAAAAATCCAATCTGCACAATAAAAAATTACGGGATTGTCGCGTCCATTTTGGAGATATAAAAAATGATCGCTATTTAGAGTCCACCTTATTTATTACAGAAGGAGATTCTGCATCGGGAAGTATCACAAAATCCAGAGATGTGAATACCCAAGCCGTATTTAGTTTAAGAGGAAAACCCTTAAATTCTTATGGCATGAGCAAAAAAATTGTTTATGAGAATGAAGAATTTAATTTGTTGCAGGCAGCATTGAACATTGAGGAGTCCATTGAAGATTTGCGGTACAACAATATTGTAATTGCGACAGATGCCGATGTGGATGGGATGCATATTCGTTTATTATTGATTACTTTCTTTTTACAATTTTTTCCAGAATTGATCAAGGAGGGGCATTTATATATTTTGCAAACACCTTTGTTTAGGGTCCGAAATAAAAAAGAAACCATTTATTGTTATTCTGAGCAAGAACGTCGTGATGCCATCGAGAAATTAAAGCCAAAACCAGAAATCACCCGATTTAAAGGTCTTGGAGAAATCTCACCAGACGAATTCGTCAACTTTATTGGAGACAGCATTCGCTTAGATCCTATTATGCTTGATAAAGATATGTCCATTGAGGCGTTGCTCGAATTTTATATGGGCAAAAACACACCAGACCGACAGGAATTTATTATTGATAATCTTAAAGTAGAACTCGATATAGTGGAGGAGGTTCATGAGAACTAATAATGCGAAGGTTAAAAATATCATTATATCAGTCTATTTTATACTGATTGTGCTTGCTATCATGTTAGCTACGGTTTTCAGTGCTTTCAGTCATTTGACATCCAATCCATTGTTGACGTTTCTTCTTTTACTTGCTGGATTTTTAATTTTATTTTTCTCCGTCCATGCCATTTCAAAATATTTTGAATATGATAGCGATGGTGTAAAAGTGGTCCTGATTAACAAAGGACTTTTATTATCAGAATATTTTAATTACAGGGAGCATTTACTGGAATTTGATAAATCAAGATTGATGGCTTTTAAATTCAAAAACTATCTTGTATATAAAAGCTTGACCTTATATATTAAAAGTTCAAAAGGTCATACAAAAAAGGAAACTTTTAATGTCACGCTGGTTACTAAAAAGAAAAGACGTTATATCAGACAGTCTCTAAGCAAAATGATTAAAAGCAACACTAAACCTACTAATTAAATCTACTTTGGAAGACGATCAATTACAAAATGAAGACGAAAACATTCAGGACAATGGCAGTAATGAAACTATTACAAGAGTTACCGGAATGTTTAAGGATTGGTTTTTGGACTACGCTTCTTATGTTATTCTTGAGCGTGCGGTTCCAGCTATAGAAGACGGTTTTAAGCCTGTTCAACGTCGGATTATGCAGTCTATGAAAGACTTAGATGACGGGCGCTATAATAAAGTAGCGAATATTGTCGGACACACGATGCAGTACCATCCACATGGCGATGCAAGTATTGCAGATGCCATGGTTCAGGTGGGCCAAAAGGATTTATTGATTGATACCCAAGGAAACTGGGGAAATATTCTTACAGGTGATAGTGCAGCAGCGTCGCGTTATATTGAAGCAAGACTGTCAAAGTTTGCATTGGAAGTTGTTTTTAACCCAAAAATTACGGAATGGCAGGCCTCTTATGATGGCAGGCGAAAAGAACCGGTCAATCTACCGGTTATGTTCCCTTTATTATTGGCACAAGGTGGTGAAGGGATTGCTGTAGGACTTTCTACAAAAATATTACCACATAATTTTATCGAACTGATTGACGCGTCAATCCAGCATCTTAAGGGTAAAAAATTTACAATTTATCCGGATTTTCCCACTGCCGGGATTATAGATGTCACCGACTATAGAGATGGCTTACGTGGCGGAAAAATTCGTGTGAGGGCCAAAATATCACAAGTGGATAGAAGTACCTTAGTCATTAATGAGATTCCTTTTAGTACCAATACCTCATCTTTGATTGACTCTATCCTTAAAGCGAACGACAAAGGGAAGATCAAAATCAAGAAAATCGAAGATAATACGTCTTCATCGGTTGAAATTTTAGTGCATCTGCCTTCTGGAATTTCACCTGATAAAACCATTGATGCCTTGTATGCCTTCACTAATTGCGAAGTTTCTATTTCGCCATTAGGCTGTGTTATTGAAAATAACAAACCACTTTTTGTTGGCGTTACTGAAATGTTGCGCCATTCTACCGACAATACGGTTCAGCTTTTAAAACAGAATCTAGAACTCAAACTCGATGAATTTGAAGAGCAATGGCATTTTGCGTCGTTGGAACGCATTTTTATTGAGAATAGGATTTATCGGGATATTGAAGAGGAAGAAACCTGGGATGGCGTTATCACCGCCATTGATAAAGGACTCCAACCACATATCAAGCATTTAAAACGAGCCATAACTATTGAGGATATAGAGCGGTTGACCGAAATTCGAATCAAGCGGATCTCCAAATTTGATATTGACAAAGCGCAACAAAAAATTGATGCCCTTGAAGATCAAATCGCCCAAGTAAAACACGATTTAGCGCATTTAGTTGACTATGCCATAGCCTACTTTACCCGGCTTAAGAACGAATATGGCAAAGGTAGAGAACGTTTAACAGAAATCCGTTTGTTTGATGACGTCGATGCCACCAAAGTGATCATCAGAAACACAAAGCTTTATGTCAATAGGGAAGAAGGCTTTGTGGGCACCTCACTCAAAAGGGATGAATATGTTTGTGAATGTAGTGATATAGACGATATTATCGTATTTACCAAAGATGGTAAGATGATGGTTACCAAAGTAGATGCCAAAACGTTTGTTGGTAAGGATATTATCAATGTTGAAGTTTTCAATAAAAAGGATAAACGCACTATCTATAATATGATTTATCGGGATGGCGCCAAAGGGCCGTCCTATGTAAAGCGTTTTTCCGTAACTGGCGTCACCCGAGATAAAGACTATGATTTAACTAATGGCAGTAAAGGCTCTATGGTTTGGTATTTCTCATCAAATCCAAATGGAGAAGCAGAAGTAATTACTATATACTTGAGACAGGCGGGAAGTGTTAAAAAATTGAAATGGGATCTTGATTTTGCAGATATTCTAATCAAAGGAAGAAACTCGAAGGGAAATCGAGTCACTAAATATGCCATCAAAAAGATAGAACTTAAAGAGAAAGGCATTTCAACCTTAAAACCTCGTAAAATATGGTTTGATGATACCGTGCAACGTTTGAATGTGGATGGTAGAGGAGAACTGATTGGTGAGTTTAGGGGCGAAGACCGATTATTGATTATTAATCAATCTGGAATGGTAAAGACTATTTTACCAGAATTGACCTCACGTTTTGATGACGACATGATTGTGCTGGAAAAATGGATTCCCAAAAAACCTATTTCAGCCATTTATTTTGATGGAGAAAAAGAACGTCATTATGTGAAGCGTTTTCTTATTGATCATGAGGGAAAGGAAGAATTATTTATCTCTGAACACCCAAAATCGCTGTTGGAAATTGTTTCAACCGATTGGAAGCCGATTGCAGAAGTGGAATTCACAAAAGAACGTGGCAAGGACAGAAAAGATAATCTTGAAGTTAATCTTGAAGAATTCATCAGCATTAAGGGTATAACGGCTTTGGGCAATCAGTTGACAAGAGATAAAGTGAATCAGATCAGTCTCTTGGAACCTTTGCCTTATGAAGCTCCTGAAGAAGTGCCAGCGGCAGACATTGAAGTGGTTGATGAAGACACTATATCTCATGAGGACACCCCTAAAAACACGAACTCTCAATCAGATAATGAGGATAATGATGAAGATTCAATAGAAGAAAATGGACAGGGGAAGTTGTTTTAGTATATTTAATTTTTTTAAATGTCAATTGTGCTTGATGAAAAAGTTTATAGATTGACAAATGTAGAATTGTTTGACTTTCTCATAAACGGATCCCATCAATTCGCTCCTCAAGATTTGAGAGACGAGTGGCAAGCTAGAAAATTAGATTCTAAGTAAGAATCTGAGATTGAAGGGGCTTATCATCAATACAAAAAATTCAAGAAATAGCGGCAGGAAGTATCGTTAACCAATAAAGAATATCTCGTCTTATTAGTTTTTCAGTTTTTCTCACTAAAACCAATATGGCGAAATGATCCCCTTTCCCAATCCGAATTTAACCGTTAAAAAGCGCATAGATTCAGCAAAAACTAATGCAGGCTCAAAACATTAGACAATTTGGAATTTTCTTTTGGATTTTGCTCCTTAGTGTAGTGCTCATTATTTTTGAATTTTACTGATAATTTGAAAATTTAAAAAAACTTTTTAATGTAATGGAAATTTATACAACGCTTAATTCTTATCCCAATAAGGTCTTTAATTCATCTGGAGATGGCAATGGGTATAATTTAATTTTATCAATAGCATTTAATTCTCCAGTGAATGCAATGGCTCCAATATAATCGGCGTTTACCTTGAAACTAAATGTATTGATAGTTTTAAACCCACCAATCAATGTAGAAGGTAACGAATGGGAGCCGTCTGTTACGGTAATTTCTGAAAGACTATCATCAATACCTTTTCCGATGGCCTTAACAATGGCTTCTTTGCGAGTCCAGAATCTATAAAAGTAAAGATGTTCAGAGTTACTGGTAACAATTTCATCTATTTCAGTTCTGTTAAAAACATGCGCTAAGATGTCATTATAAACAAATTTCTTATCAATAAATTCGATATCGATACCAATAGAATTTTTAGAGATGGCAATTAAAGCGTAATCGCCTGCATGTGAAACATTAAAAAAAACGAATGGATGCGATGCTAAAAATGGTTTTTTAAGAGAATCAAGTTCAATAGAAATAAGATTTATGTTAATTTTTAAATGTTCAGCCAATAGAAACTTTAGTAAAATTCTGCATATTATAAATTGATTCTTAGTTTTTTCAAAATGGTATCCGTTGGCGCGAATACGTTCTTCAGGAGACAAGAAATCAGATAAATAGATGATTGTTTTTTCAAATTGAAATAGCTCAATTTTATAAATTTTTACGGCGTCATCAACGTCTCTCTCATTCGCGTTTCGAGTTTTAGGTTGAAATGTTCCACAAAATAATTTACTATACACGGTCTAAGGTCTTATTGTCTAAGACATATTGTAAACTTTTGGCCAACGTTTCTACGTTAGGTTCTTCAAACATATCCACATGATTGCCAGGTACCATATGTTTTCGAATTCCTTTTAGTCCCATTTTTTTCCATCCAAGATATTTGTCGTCATGTACAAAATTAATTTCTTCCATAGCTCTAAACAAATCAATCACGAGATCTTGAGGCGTGATCGTATAGGCATTGGTGGCAATTTGATGATTGTGCTCCATTTTATAGGGCACGTTAAACTGCATTTCATATTGCTTCTCTTTTCCATGTTTCAATTTTAAGAACAATCCCGAAACTTGAATTTTTAATAATTCTTTTCTTCGTATAAAGTGCTTTTTACTAGCAAACATGTTAAAGCTTAAATACACTACTTTACCCATTTGGAAAAGATGTGATAGCACTTTTTTTGTGAAGCTGTTTTTGTAAAAATAAGAAGGATAAACATAGGTATCAAATTGTGCGATAATTGTAACTTCTTTCCCTTGTGCTCTTAATTGTCTGGCCATTTCATAAGCAACAATTCCTCCATAAGAAAATCCTCCCAAGGCGTAAGGACCGTTAGGATTTGATGCAACAATTTCAGAAATATAATCTGCCGCCATTTGATCAATTGAATCATGAGGTTCGTCAACGCCACTTAACCCTCGAGATTGAAGCCCATAAACTGGTTGGTCTTTATCTAAATGCTGAGCTAAGGCGTTAAACATTAAAACGTTATGATTTGCGCCATGAACTACATATAATGCTGGTTTTGTTCCTTCTGTCTTTAATGGCACCAAAGAATCCCAAACAATGAATTCACTGTCCATATAGGCCGCTAACTTTTTGACGGTAGGGTGTTTTAATAAAGCAACCAATGGCAATCTATTTCCCGTTTCCTTTTCAAGTTTGGCCATTACCTGAACCCCGATGATTGAATGTCCTCCAAGTTCAAAAAAGTCACTAAAAATATCAATTTTCTCAATTTTGAGACATTCTTCCCATATGGAGGCAATTACTTTTTCTGAGTCCGTAACAGGCGCTGTAAAACTTAGGGCATTCTCTTTGGTAGGCAGATTTTGCAATAACGCTTTACGATCAATTTTACCGCTTAGTGTTGTCGGAAATTCTTTAACTGAAATAAACTGATGCGGAATCATATGAGCTGGAAGTTGATCTTTTAAGATTTCTTTCCAAGAATTAACCTGATTGGCATTTAAAGTTCCCAATTCTGCAAGAATCACATTGGCAATTAATAGGTCTTCACTAATCAGCACCACTGCTGATTGGATACCATTCAAAGAATCGAGTGCTTGTTCTATTTCTTCTAATTCTATACGCTGTCCTCTAATTTTGACCTGCTGGTCAATTCTTCCCAAACAATGGATGTCTCCAGAAGGAAGGAGTTTAGCAAGGTCGCCTGTTCGATAAAGAAGCGATCCAAAATCGGTATCAAACGGATTGTTTATGAATTTTTCAGATGTCAAATCGTCTCTATTCCAATAGCCTTGGGCAACGCCGTCACCAGCAATACAAAGTTCTCCAGTTTTACCTGGTGCTACCAATCTATACTGCTCATCTAGAATATAAAGCTGGGTATTGGCCATAGGGCTCCCAATCGTAATTAATTGATCTTCTTTTGAAATGAGTTTCATTGCAGACCAAATTGTAGTTTCTGTAGGACCATACATGTTCCATAGCTCATTTACGCGTAGAGAGATGCTTTTGGCCAATACCATTGGTAGCGCTTCACCAGTAGAAATGGCTCTGATCGGCAAAGTTTCGTTCCAACCAGAATATAAAAGCATTTGCCATGTTGCAGGAGTGGCCTGCATTAAGGTAATGTTCTCATTTCTCATCACATCCAACAACAATCGTGTGTCTTTTGAGGTCTCTTCATTTGTAATTATCAATTTGGCTCCAATCAATAGTGGTGCAAATAACTCGACCATTGCAATGTCGAAAGAAATTGTGGTAATTGATATTAGAACATCTGATTCTTTAACACCTGGTTTTTCTAAGACACTAAAAAGCAAATTAACCAAGTTCTTGTGTGTAATTGGGACGCCTTTTGGTTTTCCGGAAGAACCTGAAGTGTAAAGGATGTAAACTATATTTTGGATGTCTACCTTTTCGGGTAGGGGTGTGTGAGGAAATTTTGAAAGATTGGAAAAAATCTCTTCTAAAAGCAACAGTTTTGTAGTTGATTGTAAGTTTGTTGAAAATGATTTCGTCGTAATCATAAATTTGGCTTCCGAATCTTCCAACATAAATTCCAGACGTTTGCTGGGATAGGTAGGATCTAGAGGAAGATATGCCGCGCCGCATTCCATAATAGCAACCAGGGTTACCATCAATTCAATGGAGCGAGGTAATGAAACAGCTACGAAATCTCCATTTTCAACGCCTTCAGCTTTTAAATAATGAGCTACTTGATGCACTTGTTTTTCTAAATCACCATATGAGATTTCTTTAGGACCAAATTTCAATGCTATTTTATCTGGATTTATTTTAGCTTGTTTCATGAGTAATTCATGTAACGGTAAACTTGGATATACGGCAGCTGTATCATTCAATTTTGAATAATCTGATGCATCCACTTTTATAATATCACCAATCGTAATACTTGGGTTGTCAACAATTGTGGTGATGATCTTCTCAAAAGAAACCATCATTTGTTTTATG
This sequence comes from Gelidibacter mesophilus DSM 14095, assembly GCF_000423005.1. Lineage (GTDB taxonomy): Bacteria > Bacteroidota > Bacteroidia > Flavobacteriales > Flavobacteriaceae > Gelidibacter > Gelidibacter mesophilus. The sequence goes on along the minus strand of NZ_AUHD01000016.1, from coordinate 25,586 downwards.
GTCTCTGGCTTAAACAGGTTTGCGTTGTAGGACCATTCCAAGATGAGATGTTCGGCAGACCCGGAAGCATTTAAAAATATTTCAAAAGTTTCGTAAGCCCTTGGATTACTTTTTAAAGTGTAAGTTAATCCTGAAAATGAAACGCCATCATCCATTCCCATATCGATATTGAAGACTACAGGAACCAATGGCACTCGCGAAGGGTCTCTAGCAATATTTAGCTTTTGAAGCAATTCTCCAAAACTAAATTTTTGATGATCATAAGCGTCAAGTAGTTCAGGCTTACGTTTTTTAAGGTATTCACCAAAAGTCATGGTTGAATCAACTTTACTGCGTAAGGGCAATAAATTTACACAATGGCCAATCATTTGAGTTTTACCACTTGCAGCTTGATCAGCGGATGGAAGGCCTAAAACAAGATCCTCTTGGTTGGTTTGTGTATAAAGAAAAATTTCAAAAGCAGATAGGAGGGTGGTCACGAAACTAGATCCAGACTTTAACCCGGTTTTTTTAAGAGAATCCACCAAAGCGATAGGCATAGGCAAATCTAAGCGTTCACTTTTAAAGGTCCTAAATTGAGGTCTTGGAAAATCGGTCGGTAAGTTCAGTTGCGGGACTTCGCCTCTAAATTGATCAAGCCAATAATTTTCATTGATGGTATGCGCATTGCTTGCTAAATAGGCCTGTTGTGAATCGGCATAAGCACTGAAACTTTCAGGTTCTGGTAAGTGGTGATCTGTATTAAGAACATTGGCAGAATAGAGTTCACCAAGTTCTTGAAGCATAATTCCAATGGACCAGCCATCACAAACAATATGATGTCCATTAAGTACCAAATGATGCTCTGTTTCTGATATCTTAAGGAGTCCTACTTTCAAAAGTGGTCCTTTTACCAAGTCAAATACATAATTTGCCTCGGCGGCCAGGTATTTCTTAATAGAGCTGTGAATTTCGGACTCACGTAATTCAGTTAGATTTTTATGATCAATTTGAATTACGCTCTTCTTAAAGACTGTCATGAATCGACCATCAGTGCTAAAAACACTTCTTAAAGCTTCGTGACGTTCTTCTAAATTTTGTATGGCTTTCTCAAGTGCGGCAAGATTTAAATTGCCATTTAAAATTAGAGTTACAGATTCGTTGTAAGCTCTGTTTGCATCATTATCACCTAATTTACAGGCAATCCAAATTTCTGCCTGTGGTTGAGTCGTATAAATTACGCGTTCTACTATTGGCCCTTTAAAAGGGTTGAATGTCTTTTTGGTTTCTATCATGATGATGAATTCATCAGTTTGAATTATGTTTTAAATATCCTATTTAAATATGTGCTCGTCTCAATAGGGCTCCTATAAATCGATTTTTTGAAAGCTGCCTTCATTTTCTACATACCAAGCTGGATTTCCTGATTCGTCTAAGGCTAATTTTGCTCCAGGTTTTGGAGGCTGATTCAATTGGGCCGACGTTTTAATATCAGTATGATTGTCTTCTGCCAAGATAGATTGAAAAACTCCCGCTTTTTTGAGTTGACTGATACTTTCAATAAAGGAATCGATTATAAATGTGACATCTTCATCTTTATAGGCAGTAGTCAGAAAACATGGAAAACCATCCCAAACGTGAATTCCTTTAAGTCTCATGAGCACAAAAACCAATTCAGCGTAAGGAATCTCCTCCAAAAACGATAATCTCCATAACGACCTGAAATGATTGATCTCAATAGGTAACTTTTGATTTTTAAAGAATGTATTCAATTCTGATGCTAAACGATCGGTCATTGCGGACAAATCATCTTGAAGTTGAGGTCCATTTTCCTTTAGATGAAGCAACGACGCTTTTGCACTTGCCAATGCCAAAGGATGGCGGACAAATGTACCAGCAAAATAGGTAACTCCAACTTGAGGATAGGAATCATCTCCAAACTGCCAATGACCACCATCAAGGGCGTCCATGTATTGTCTACTACCGGCTATGGCTCCAATGGATAAGCCGCCGCCAATAACCTTGCCATAGGTGGCAATATCTGCTTTAATGCCATACATGCCTTGAATACCTTGTGGATGCATGCGGAATCCGGTGATAACTTCATCAAATATAAATGCTGTATTTGAAGCTTTTGTGATGTTTCTGACCTCCTTTAGGAACTCTACAGGCTGAAAATCAGGTCTTCTACTTTGTATGGGTTCAACAAGAACTGCTGCCAATTCATGGGCCCTGTCACGGATTATTTGTAAACTCTCCTCTGTTCCATAATCTAATATCAACATGTTTTGAACTGATTCTGGCATAATTCCTGGAGCGGCAGGAAAAGATTTCTTAATACGAGAACCTCTCACCAAAACCTCATCAGTTATACCATGATAAGATCTAGAAAATGCAACAATCAGTGACCTACCTGTTACCGTTCTGGCAATACGCATGGCACCCAACACAGCCTCTGAACCCGTATTACAAAGTGCGGAACGGTCATGTTGTGTCAATTCACAAAGTAATTCACAGACTTCACCAGCTAGGGGGTGTTGTGGGCCAACTTCGTAACCGAGCTCTATTTGTTCGTGCAAAGCTTCTTTTATAAAATCAGGTTGATGACCAAATAAACAAGAGCCAAAACCATTTAAAGCATCAATATATTCGTTGCCATCGATATCCCAAAGTTTATTTCCTGAAGATTTTCCAACCACCAAAGGATAAACCAATTCTTTTGTTAGTGGCTTAAACCCAGAAACAACTCTCGGATCAGACATGTGCGGACGATGTTTTTGAGCATAGGCCTTGCTCCCGGCTGTTTTTTTATTATAATCGGCAATCAAAGTTTCCAAAAAGGATTTCTGACTTGAACTTATATCTGAAGATTTCTTTTCTATTTTAGGTGAAGCTCCAAAAGGTTTTTGATGTTCTTTCTTATCATCCTCAGACAAGACTTCAGCTGAAGTCGATGCCGGTGCCGGTGCCGACTGTTTTTCTTGTTGAAAAACTGGTGGCGCTGTTTGTGTTTGCTGGTTATCGTGTCCCTGAAGCAACTCTATTTGTTTCCCTAGAAGTTGTAATTGTTGTCCTATAAGATTTAGAGCTGAACTGTTATTACTGTAGGTATTATTCGTAGTGTTCTGTACCGGTGGCGCTGAAACTTGAGGCCTGATATTATTATTATTATTATTAAAATTTTCAACCGTTTGGGGAGCAGGAGTTGGTGCATACATCTCTTTTGGCAATGTTTTGTCGAGATGCTCTGCCAAGAGGTTTGGAGTGCCTAATTCGTCATTTAGTTGACGGAAAGTTATTGGCGTATTAAAATCATTTCTACAGGTAATAGCCATTTGGGTCAATACAAGAGAATCGAGTCCTAGTTCAAGGAAATTATGATCGTACTCTGACGCTTCCAATTCTATTCCTGAAGTATTCAAAATGATATCTGATATTTTCTCCAGAAGTGTTGTTTTTCTATGTGGTTGTGCAACGGTATTCATTTGATGCTGTGATTGTATAGGTTGATTATTATTGTTATTGATTTCTACTTCTTGATATTGGTTTGTAGTGACATCCCTCATAATTGGTGGATCTACCCAACACAGTTTACGATCGAAAACGTATGACGGTAACCATACCTTTTGACGTGTTTGCCCTTCATAATATGCTTCCCAATTAGGTTCAACCCCTTTTAACCAAAGTTGGCCTAAAGCAGATAGAACTGTATGATATGAGTTTTCTGTTTCATTTGGAACTACCAAACTTGAAACAGACGTGGCCGATTTGGACTTCTTTTTCTGTTGCGATAATGTAGTTAAAGCGCGCCCAGGACCGACCTCCAATAATACAAGATTGTCTAATTCAAGAACGGTATCCATAGCGTTCGAAAAACGAACCGTAGCACGCAAATGATCCGCCCAGTACTTTGGGTCTGTGGCTTCAGAATCGCTTAACCAAGTTCCCGTTACGGTTGAAACAATAGGAAGACGAGGGATGTTTAAAGTTATTTTTTTGACTTCAGCTTCAAATTCTTCTAAAACTGGATTCATCATAGTAGAATGAAAAGCATGACTCGTCAAAAGTAATTTATTCGGAATTTCTTTTTTACCGAGAATTTTCATGAATTCTTCAATGTCTTGATCTTCACCTGAAACAACACAGAGAAGATCGGAATTTACTGCTGCTATAGAGAGGTTCTCGGGCAGAATTTGAGATAAGTTATCGAAACTTGTCCTAACCGATAGCATACTGCCCTGAGGAAGGTTACTTACCAATTTTCCACGAATAGCAACTAACTCCAAGGCATCTTTCAAACTGAATATTCCTGCCAAATGAGCCGCAACAAATTCACCAATACTATGTCCGCATAATAGAGTTGGTTTAACACCCCAGTTTATCCAAAGTTGTGATAGAGCATATTCAACCATGAATAACGCAGGTTGTGTGTATTGTGTGTCCTTTAATCGTACTTCTGCTTCAGCAGTGTTTTGTTCAGGGTAAATGATATTTCGAATGTCATAATCAAATGCTTTAATTAAAATAGCAGCACATTGATCAATGGCTTCTCGAAAAACGGGTTCATTTTCGTAAAGTGAACTTCCCATTTGTAAATATTGTGCACCTTGCCCAGGAAATAAAAATGCCAAGTTACTAGGGGTCGACTTTAATTCAGAAGATTTTATTGAACTTGTTCCGTCAGATAACAATTGTGTCAATGCACTTTCTGAATGGGATGCCAACACAAAACTCCGCTTATTAAAGGAATCTCTGGTGGTACTGAGGGAATGCGCAATATCTGCTAGTTTATGTTCATTTGATAATTTGATAAAATTGCCAAGAGCCAATTTATAACCATCAAGACTATTTTTTGATTTAGCAGACCAAGTTAAAATTTGTAAAGGTCTACTATTGCCTGAAGCGGCTTGCTTTATTTCAAATTCTTCAACAACGACATGAACATTGGTACCGCCAACCCCGAAGGAGCTAATTCCTGCACGACGAATTTTTTCAGACTCCCAATCACGCAATTCATCATTGACAAAGAAGGGGCTGTTCTCAAAATCAATAGCAGGATTAGGTTTTGAAAAGCCTAAGGAAGGTGGGATTTGACGATGATTCATAGCCAAAATGGTCTTAATAAAACCAGCAACTCCAGCCGCAGCCGTTAAATGGCCCATATTACTTTTTATGGAACCAATAGCACAATAGTTTTTCTGGCTTTGTTCGCCAAAGGCATCATGAAGCCCCTCCATTTCTATAGGGTCTCCAATAGGAGTAGCCGTGCCATGAGTTTCAACATAACTTATGTCCGAGGCAGAAATATTGGCGTCATTGAGAGCTCTGTATATGGCTTCGGATTGTCCTTCTACGCTAGGAGCAGTAAAGCTTCCTTTTCCACCACCATCGTTGCTAATTCCAATACCTTTAACAATTCCGTAGATGTAATCGCCATCTTTTTTAGCGGCCTCTAAGCTTTTAAGGAGGACGACGCCACAACCATCGCTAAACACTGTTCCTTTGCCGTTTTCATCAAATGAGCGACAGTGACCATCAGGACTTAACATGGATCCTTCTTGATATAAATGTCCGCTATTAATTGGAACCGTTACACTAGATCCGCCAGCTATAGCCACATCACATTGGCCATTTCTTATCGCTTCCGTAGCTTGGGCAATGGCAAGAAGAGATGTGGAACAGGCAGAATGCACGCTGACTGCTGGTCCTTTCAAATCTAAATGATAAGCAGTTCTAGTGGCTATATAATCCTTTTCATTGAGAGTGCTTGCTTGGAAATCTCCCACTTGATTCAACAGTTCGGTGTTTGGCAAGATGTTTTTCTTATAGTAAGTATTCATGCCCGTGCCTGCATAAACCCCAATGCTTCCATCATAATGCTTAGGAAGATGGCCAGAATGCTCAAGGACTTCCCATGCTATTTCTAGAAATAAGCGCTGCTGAGGATCCATTACCGAAGCAACCTTTGGATTTAGTCCGAAGAATGCCGGATCAAATTGCTTTGCAGAGGGGATAATCCCGCGCGCTCGTACATATAAAGGATCTTTCCGTAGTTCTTCAGAAATGCTCGGATCTAATTCCTCCAAAGAAAAGAATGATGTGGTTTCTTTTCCGTTTTTGAGAACTTCCCATAATTCGTGGATGGTGTTTGCGCCAGGAAACCTACCTGCCATACCAATAACAGCGACGTCATTAGAGAATCTATTGGTTTTAGTAAGTGCCTTTTTTGATTTAGTGACCTTGTTGGGATCTAGATAATTCGAAATCTCAGCAATTCTAGGAAATTGGTACAATTTTGTTACTGGCAATTTATAATTGTAATCTTTTAATAGAGTAGCCACTAATTTCTGAGCCAATAGGGAAGTACCTCCCAATTCAAAAAAGTTGTCATCAATACCAATTTCCGGAATATGTAATAAATCAACCCACACTTGAGTTACATTCTTCTGGATTCTGCTGGTTGCCGCCTTATAAGGAGGCGCAGAGCTGGGTCTACTATACTGGGGGGTAGGTAAACTCTTCTTGTCGATTTTACCACTTGAAGTTCTTGGAAATTTTTCAACCAACAAAAAATAGGAGGGGATCATATAATCTGGCAAAATATCAGATACTTTTTGACGTATTTCAAATACATCTAAGTTATCCTTATTCGGCTGCATATAGGCAACTAGTTGAGATTGGCCACCCAAATGGTTGAACGCAACGACCACTGTTTGATGAATGCCAGAAATGGAGTTGATTGCTAATTCAATTTCTGCCAATTCTATTCTATGGCCACTAATTTTAACTTGATCGTCCTTACGACCAAGAAATTCTATATTCCCATCAGGTAAATATTTTGCAATATCTCCAGTGCGATAAATTCGTGTATACTTACCATCAGGAGAGTTCCAATTTACAAATTTTTCATCCGTTAGTTCTCTTTTATTCATGTAGCCATCGGCTAAACATATACCTGCAATGCATAATTCTCCAATAGTGCCATTAGGTAAAATTTCTTGTTCATTATTAAGCACAAATAAATCCGTGTTGCTAATTGGTTTTCCTATGGTGGGCAAGGTTGGCCAGTCGTTAGGATTTCCTTCCAATTTTAATTCGGTAACTACATGACACTCCGTAGGACCATATTGATTATAGAGTACGCAATTGTGTAATCTGGTAAAAAGATTAATTACCTGCGGGGTTATTTTTAGTTGTTCTCCGGCAGTCATTATTTCCTTAAGTGATGCTGGGTAATGATTTGTACTCAATGATGCCTCCGCTAAGGCTTGTAGTGCAACAAAAGGCAGAAAAAGTCTGTTAACTTTTTGTTTATCAATATATTCTAAAAGTGCTACCATGTCAAGTCTTAAAGCATCATCGATGAGGACCAAAGTACCACCGTTGCTCAACGTTGCCATGATTTCTTGAAAAGATACGTCAAAACTTAATGGCGCAAATTGCAAAGTGCGCGTGCCATTTTTACAAACAGAATTGTTGTTTTGCCACTTAATCAGATTGACCATGGCTTTTTCGCCCATACATACTCCTTTTGGTTCTCCAGTAGAGCCTGAAGTGTAAAGGACATACGTTAGAGAAGTAGTAATATTTGATTCGACGAATTGAGAACTTGGCGATTTTTGAATTTCATTATTTAGTATTGGTATAAGACCAAGTTCTACAGCATTGCCTTTATCAGTCTTAGTAGTTAAGCAATACGTCAGTTTAGAATTGCTGATTATACTGTCAAGTCTTTTCCTAGGATATCCAAAATCTATAGGTAGATAAGCTTTGCCAGCCTTTAAAATTGCAAGCATGAAGATGATTTGTTCACTACCTCGCGTGGTAGGTACACCTAAAATATTTTCATCTTTTGCGTAACATAGAATAGAGTTATAAATCCGAACCACTTCCTCCTCTGTTTCTCTATAAGTCAACCTGCCAGCGTTTGTCATCAAACAAAGATCATCAGGATATAATCTGGCAGCCTTCTCAAAGAGTTCGTACACATTACTACTAGAGTTGCTCATCTTATTTCAATTTTATTTGTGAAGTATTATTAATTTAAATGTTGACAGTTTATTATTTCTAAAATCGAATTTAATATAATTTAGTATACAAAATATCCTATCAGTCTAAAACTTACCACGAGCTTTAGTTTTAAATTATTTATATTGGATTTCGAGAGGGAATATTTATTAAACTTAAAGAATATTTTAAATATCCTCAAGAGAAATTAGACCAATTGTTTCTTTTTTCGTTCAAAATCAATTAGTCTCCTTCAATTAAAATAGTTTAAGTTAAAACAAAAGAATCCCTTATTAATTAGCCGTATCAAACTTAAACTTTAATCGGTCTTGTTTTAAAAAAGGACATCTTATTTTTGGCCATATTTACTGCGCGAAAATTTTAACCTAACCTCAAAAATAAAAGTTGTAAAAAGATTTAAATGACTTATAATATCTTATTATAGATAACATAGTTATAGTTTAATCAAAGCGATATTAATGACATTAAATAAGTCTATCAACAATTAAGCTTGTTTATTTTAATACTTGTAAAGTGCTAAATATTTTGAACTCTATTTAAATTGAATTTTTTTACAGGATTCATAAAATACATAAAACCTAACATTGTTAAGTAATAGACAATTGAGAATGCGGTGAAGGTTGCAATTCCTCCTGTGCTAGGTGAAATTGATAGTGCGTTTAGGGTGATGTTGAGGGTAAATTGTAATATTAATACGCAAATCCCGCTTTTAGAATGTCCATAAACAATTGTGCACATCCCTGCGATTCCCAACATGAAAATGCCTAAAGATAATATTGGAATGCCAGGAAGAACGCCTTCTCCAAGAATAACTATAGGAATCCACCATAGAGTCCATACAAAACCAACAATTTGACTTGCGTAAAAAGGGTTAATAATTTTAGATAATTCTCGAATGCAGTAGCTAACCCAGACTACCTCACCTAGAAAAGCCCAAACAAACAAGGCTACAACACCTCTAAGGTTTAAGACTCCAAAATTTGTTTTTAAAATGGAAGTCAATTCCACGCCCGAATACAGCCCTTTTAGCAACAATGTAAAAGCACCTACGGAGAAAGCAAACAATAAGCTAAATAAATACCATTTAGGACTAACTCTCCAATTCAGCATAGGCTTGAAAATATCCTTTATACCTGCATTACCTCTGGTATATTTTACTAAGCAAATCAAGAAAAATAAAAGGACACAGAAGCGGCCATTGTTGTATAAGTATTTTGGAACTAAACCTATGGTTCTGGAATAAACAAAAATAACGTTCACCACAGGACCAAGAGCTAAAAATACCCAGATCTCATATTTTCTTATAAATTCTCTCATAATCTTTTAAATGGTGTATACTGTTGATTTTGGAAATTGAAGTGAATTAAGGTCAATATTAAATTTTTAGTTTTTGGCACCAATAAAGGTTTGCTTGTCACTGGCTTTATACCAAGTTTTTTGTGAAAAATGCCATAGACTAAATCCTGCATTTTTAAAAAGTCGAGGATAGTTGTGAGAAAAGGAAGGTTCATGACCATAAAGCTGGGAGCCAGGGTGCAATTCAAAATTGTGATCAGCGCCATTGGGCTCGATAGCAATAAACATTGTTTTGCCCAATTGATTAATTGTTTTCAACATTTCTTGCAAACGTGGCTCGATAAAATATTCTAAAACGCCTCTAGAGGAGACAAAAATTGTTTTATCACGTCCATTGTCTTTAATCCAGTCAAATGCATCTGCTGCCACAAACTCCAGTTTTTCTTCGTTCTCAAACTTCTTGTTATTAAGTTCAATCTGATCTTTACTCAAATCAATGCCAATAAATCGTTTGATACTGGGAAACTCTGAACTCAAATAATTTAATACGTCTCCATTTCCGGTTCCAATTTCAACTAAAGTGCTGAACTCTTCTGATTCATTCGAAAGCTCGACTTTAAGTAAATCGAATATAAAAGTGCAATGAGGGATGAAATCTGTGTTAAATGTATCTTCAGTTTCTGAAAAAAGTTCGATGGCTTTGTTGTTAATCCAAAAGTCTCGATTTAATTGAGCTATGGTATTGTGATCTTGTATTTTTTCGAGCTTTTTCACAAGAGCAGCGCGCATCAACCTTTCATTAATAGTCATGTTCTTCTTGTTTTTATGGATCAAGGTGATTCTGTTTTCCGAAAGTTGACGTGCTTTTTTCGGTTGTAGAAAAACAAGCGCATTTCCTATTGTTGCCGTTATAATCGGGTATAAAAATGATGTGAATTTTTTATTCATTGATTTGATGTTAGAACAATTTGTGACAGTGATTGAGAATAGAGAAATTGAAATTAGTTTTCAAGGCATTAAAATCAAATAACCATCTATATGATGAGCGCGCATGTTGAAAAAATAAACCGATCAATGATCTAGTTTTCAGTTTCCAGGCTCCCTTAGTTTTTAAGTTAAAAAAATAATTTAGGATTGATCTTGACATAATAAATAGGGAACGCCTTAGAACCGAAGTTGCATTAATCAGATATACTGAAAGTAGCATTAGGAGTGATTGGTTTTTATTAAGGAACATATACATTGTAACAACCATAGGAAAACAAAGCAGGTATTATGTTGAAACAAAAATAAAAGACTTGTGTTTTCTTAATTTTAAATTTAGTTGGCTAAATATAAATAATACTATTCTACAGATTATAGTTTATTAAGAATTTTTAGCTAAATGGGAAATATTAACGCTATACGGCTTGAGAGTTCTAGTTATTGCCAATCATTGGCTTGATTTTCAAATAATCTCAAATAATCTCAAAGAATGTCCTTAATTGTGGTGGGAATCACCATTGGGTGTGGTACTGTTTAGTCTATTTTAGTTGCTTCTCCTTTTTCTATGTGCTTTTGTTGACTACCATGCTGAATGGCCAAGCTATATTCAAAAGTATAGGAGTTTTCAGAAGTAGTTAAGATTTTCATGTGGATTGCTTTCTCCTCACTCATGTTCTTAGGGTTGATATGCTTCATAATGAACTCACAATCGTTGATCCATCTAATGGAAGCCGTATCAATTTTGTTTTCGTAATAATCTATGTTTAGACTATCTGTTCTAACAAAGCGTCCTGTTTTCTCAACACCATCTATAGTATATGTAAATTCAAAGGTGCCAGTTTTAAAATCGTTACAGTTTCTTTCTTTGTTGTAGCAGCTTGTCAATAAAAATAAAAAAATTAGCGAAAAAGAAAACAGGAATTTCATGGTCTTGAGTTTAAGCGCAAAACTAGTTAAAAAGAAAGCGATTCAGAAATGAAAAATTTTAAAATATAAATTAAGACCAATCAAAGAGAAATGTCTAGCCTTTTATAAATTCTTTAAAAGTGCCATCCTTATAGAATATAACAATTTTATCGATGCTTTTGTCTCCAGAATCATTTTTTTGAAGCATAGGAAGCTCAGTAACTTTTTCTGGTGGGATTGGTACTTTATTAGGTTGTGATGGAAATTCGCCTTTTCCGTTCAGAAGCCAATAGAGTTCAACTTCAGGATAGGAGGTTAAAATTTTTAAAACAAAATCCAAACTAGGTTTATTCCTTCCAGATAGAATATGTGAAATGCTGGAACGCTGGACACCTATTTTGTCCGAAAAAGAGGAGGCCGATTCAGCGTAGTAATCAATCACTTTTTGAAGCCTTTTTGCAAAATCATCATTGTTTATCATTGTAAACTCGTATCGTCTTTTAGTGTAGTTACAAAGGTAAACAAATCATCGGAATGATAGCTAATTCTGCTTATTGAATATTTCAAAGGGTTAAATATGGTTGAAGTAAAATTTTATATAATAGTGTCTAATTGTCTGAAATACAAATTAATAATTGATTTACATAAAAGTCTTACTTTCATTGGGTTCTATGGTCACCAAAAACATCATGATATTTATGCTGCTTGTATAGTATTGTAAACAATTGCACAATTAATTACTGTTTACATTTGTAAATTATCATTTGTTTACATTTGTATCGAAATCAATTACAACATTCCAATGGCCTTAGAAATCAAATATCAGCAATACTGTGAGACCTCACTTTTTGGTCGTTATATTAACGCTGATCATATCATAAATCTGCTTAAAAAACACAGTGCATACTTTGAAATTTCTGTTATCGGTAAATCTGTTTTAAATGAAGATATTCATTTTGTAAAAATTGGAACTGGAGAAAAAAAAATTTTGATGTGGTCGCAAATGCATGGCAATGAAAGTACAACTACTAAAGCAGTTTTTGACTTAATGAATATCATGACAGATTCTGAACATCCTCTTGTTGGAAAGTTGTTAGAGACGTGTACAATTGGCATTATTCCGATGTTGAGTCCTGATGGCTCTCGGTCTTATACGCGGTTAAACGCAAATCAGGTGGACTTAAATAGAGATGCCCAGCGCTTATCACAGCCAGAAAGCAGGGTTCTGAGAGCATGTTTTGATAACTTTCAGCCCAGCTTTTGTTTCAATCTTCATGGGCAGCGAACTATTTTTAGTGCAGGAGCTTTTAATAAGCCCGCTACTGTTTCCTTTTTATCACCAGCGCAAGACAACGCATGTACTGTTACGGAAACCCGTAAAAAAGCTATGGATATTATAGTTAGGATGAATGAGAGCCTCCAAAATCAAATCCCCAACCAAGTAGGTATTTATGATGATGCGTTTAATATCCATTGCGTTGGTGATACTTTCCAAACTTTAGAAGTGCCAACAATACTTTTCGAAGCGGGTCATTGTCACGAAGATTACCATCGAGAGAAGGTTAGGGCCTTGATCCTGGATTCACTATGGGTCGGGTTGAAGGAGATAGCCTTTAATGAAATTCAAGGGGTTGGTGAGGAGGCCTATTTTAAGATTCCACAAAATGAAAAGTTGTTTTATGACATTATTGTCCGAAACGCAAAGTTGAGAAAAGGGGAAAGTTATCAAATTTTGGATATTGCCGTACAATTTGAAGAGCGACTTGATCGAGATCACATCATATTTATTCCCAAAATCGAGAAAATAGCTGACTTAAGTGGTTTTTTCGGCCATAAAGAGATTGAAGCCCATGGGGAGTTGGTGTTTACTGAAAATTATAAAGAGCTAAATGAGGGTGTCGAAATCGATTTCGTATTGATAAATAACAAAAAACACCAATTATATGAAGAAATTAAGTAGTTTTTGATGTATTATCTTCAACAAATTTCTATTATTTTTGTAAAAAATTTAATATTTCACAAAAATGGGAAAGTTCAAGTTGGATGAGATTGATCATCAAATTTTAGATATGTTAATTGATAATACCCGGATTCCATTTACGGATATTGCTAAAAAATTAGTGATTTCTGCAGGCACGGTTCATGTGCGTGTTAAGAAAATGGAGGAAGCAGGGATTATCCAAGGGTCATCGTTGACATTGGATTACAAAAAGTTAGGCTATTCATTTATCGCTTATGTTGGGGTGTTCTTGAATAATACCTCACAGACAAAGTTCGTTTTGGAGCGTATAAATGAAATTCCGTTTGTTACGGTGGCACATATTACAACAGGCAAATTCAATATTTTCTGTAAGGTAAGAGCAAAAAACACCTCTCATGCCAAGGATATTATCTTTATGTTGGACGATATTGAAGGTATTTACAGAACGGAAACTATGATTTCATTGGAAGAGAGCATTAATGATAAAAAGCGATTGATGCACTCTATTTTTAATGAGTTGTAATGGTGTTATCGTGTTCTAAAAAAGCATACCCTTTGTTGAGAAATCATTAAAGGGTATTTTTATATATAAAAAATAAAGTAGCTAATTTTGATTAAAAGAGAACTCAGGTCAGATGAATATCATCCGTACTATCAGCCTATTGATAAGCTTGGAGATGAGGATGTTCTAGAGCTCTTGAGGTTTCACTATAAGGAGGTTGTCACATTTATTCGCAGTCTAAATGATAATAGACTGAATTATCGCTATGCTGAAGGCAAGTGGACTGTCAAGGAAATTATTCTTCATATAATTGATACGGAGCGCGTCTTCTCCTATCGTGCGTTGTGCATTGCCAGAACTGATAAAACTGAATTGCCTGGATTTGATCAAGATGCATTTGTTTTAAATAGCCGTGCGGCTGAAAGAAATATTGAGAGTCTGTTGTCCGAATATGAAAGTGTGCGTTTGGCAACGATAACCTTGTTTGATAGTTTTGATCACAAGGCCTGGACGCAAATTGGCACAGCAAGCAATAGTTCGCTTTCTGTGAGAGCTATTCCTTTCATTATTGTTGGTCATGAAAAACATCATCTTAATATTATTAAAGAGCGCTATTTATGATGCATAATAATCAAAAGCTTTCATTATCAACTTGTTATCAACAAGACAATCTATTTTAGGCACGCCTATTTTTTCAAGCAATACAAAATTGATATTGCCATGTTCGTTTTTTTTGTCATATTTTAAAAGGTCGATGATGGCGTCATAATCGGAAGGTTCAATAAGTATCCTCTTGAATATATTTAAAAACGTCGATTTAACGGATTCCAGATCGCCCTCAGGAAATCCTAGTAATTCAGATGAAATATAAGTTTCCATGATCATGCCAATGGCAATAGCTTCACCATGAAGCAATTCTTCCTTATCCTCTTCGATCAAAAAGTACGATTCAATGGCGTGGCCTAAAGTATGCCCAAAGTTGAGAGTTTTGCGTAATCCATTCTCAAGTGGATCAATAGTTACAACGGTGTTTTTAATTTGAACTGATTGGTGAATTAAAGTATCCAAATCATTTAAGGTCAATCCATTTAGATCCAAAAACTTATTCCAATAAGAAGCATCATAAATAAGTCCGTGTTTCAACATTTCGGCCAATCCACTTTTTAAATGGTTTTGAGGAAGCGTGTCTAAAAAACTCGTGTCTACAAGTACCATGTCTCCAGAAGAAATTACCCCAACTTGATTTTTAAGAGCACCTAGGTCGACTCCGGTTTTGCCTCCTACCGAGGCGTCAACCATCGCCAAAAGAGAGGTTGGGACGTTAATATATTTTAAGCCACGCTTAAAGGTACAGGCTATAAATCCGCCCAAATCAGTCACAACGCCACCTCCAACATTAATAATGAGACTTTTTCGGTCTGCACCCAATTCAGAGAGCGCATTCCATACGCCAACGCAGGTATCAATATTTTTATTGACTTCTCCGGCGTCAATTTCAATGATTTCACAATCCAAATCTGTTTCCAGATTTGACATAAAATGTGGTAAGCAATGAACGTGTGTGTTATTATCAACGATAATAAATATTTTCGAAAAACGATTGTCTTTCAGGTAGTTGTTTAGAGCTTTGTATCCTGTAGCATTAAAGTGGACAGCATATGAATCGGTAGTAATTGAAGTCATTATTTTGATAGCTTTAATAAAGGATGAAAATAAGCAGTTTTTAATTAATTAATAGCGAATGAATAATTAAATTTGCTTTTATTTTTTTAAATATGGCCATGTCAAAAATTTTTGAAAACACCGAAATTGCTTTTAGCCTTAAAAGTGATTCAGAGCTTGAGCGTGCTTACTTTTTGTTCAAGATGATTTCCCATGAACCTTTAGTTAGAATAGGCACAGCAGCTGCTAATTTCGCTCTAAAGGCTCATCTGCCTGTGGAAGGGTTGATCCGAGCAACCGTGTTCGACCATTTTTGTGGAGGTGTCAACGAAGATGATTGCTTACCGGTTATAGACAAGATGTTCGATAAGGGCGTGAGTTCTGTTTTGGATTATTCCGTTGAGGGCAAGGAAATAGAGTCCCATTTTGATGCAGCCATGGAAAAAACCTTAAAGATTATTAATTTTGCTGACGAGAAAAAGTCTATGCCAATTGCAGTATTTAAACCTACTGGGTTTGGAAGGTTCCATTTGTTTCAAAAGAAAGGAGAGCGAAAGCCGCTTACAGCGCAAGAACAAGTCGAGTGGGAGCGCATAGTGAACCGTTTTGATAAAGTTTGCAAATTGGCCAAAGAAAAAGATGTTGAAATTTTGGTTGATAGCGAACAAAGCTGGATGCAGGATGCCGCCGACGAATTGTGCGAAGACATGATGCGAAAGTACAATACTGACATACCAATCGTTTATAACACCTTTCAATTATACCGTTGGGACCGATTGGATTACCTTAAATTACTTCATGAACGTGCTAAGAAGGAAGGTTTCATGATAGGAGCAAAAATTGTGCGGGGCGCATATATGGAGAAAGAACGTGAGAGAGCCGATGCTAAAGATTATGATTCTCCAATCTGCGCCACCAAGGAAGCCACTGATTTAAATTTTAATGAGAGTTTGGACTATATCCTTAGAAATATTGATACCATTTCAGTATTTATAGGTACACATAACGAGCAAAGTTGTTATTTGGCGATGCAAATGATGGCAGATCTGAATATTGAAAAAAGTGATAATCGGGTATGGTTCGGGCAGCTATATGGAATGAGTGACCATATTAGTTTCAATTTGGCTGCAAACGGTTATAATGTAGCCAAATATGTTCCATTTGGTCCTGTCAAGGATGTTATGCCTTATTTAATTAGAAGAGCCGAGGAGAATACTTCGGTTGCAGGACAAACGAGCAGGGAGCTCATGTTGCTAAAAAATGAAAGACAACGACGTAGGTTATAACAAATGAAAAAGGTGAATATCTAAACTATATTCTTTTAAAAATAACTATCGGATATTTGATTCCCGTTAAGAAGGGCGCACTTGCAATAAAAAAAAAGAGACTATTTCAATCTTCACGAAATAGTCTCTTTTGTTAACTGGATTATTGGATCAAGAAAATTGATACCATTTTTTATTTTTAGTAGGTTCCGTTCCATAACCGTAACCATACCCTGAACCTTTTTTATCAAAATTGGTTCCGTTTAATAACAAATGCATATTGGGTAGTCTATTGTCTGTAAATAGTGGTTTAGCAACTGCCACCAAATGTCTTTTATCAATATTATCAGCACCTACAACATAAATAAATAAATCTGCAAATTTAGAGATTAAAAGTGTGTCACTTACTAATCCAGCGGCAGAAGCATCAACGATGATATAATCATATTTATCTTCAAAATAATTGAATAGCTCCTCAACTCTCTTACTCATTAAGAGTTCAGAGGGGTTAGGAGGTATAGTTCCCGAAGCTATGACATCGAGATAGGGATTCCCTTTTAATTTGGTTACAATGTCATCCGGGCTTATTTTTTTATCAGCTAGGTAATCGGATAAACCAATTTTACTTGACGGCTTTTCCTTTAAATATTGCATGATTTTTGGCACTCGAATATCCATTTCGATAAGTAATACCGTTTTTTCCGAAAATGAAATAGAAGAGGCTAAATTTGTACTGGTATGTGATTTGCCCTCTTGCGCTCGAGTAGAAGTAATAAAAATCTTTTTTGCAGTATCGCCATGATTCTTTAAGACAAAGTCGATATTCGAGCGTAAAATCCTGAAAGATTCTGCCTTTGGCGAATAATCAACTTTGCTTATAAGCTTCATTTTCTTACTTGTCTGAGGAATGTCACCAATATACGGAACTTTTAAAATTTGCTGTAAGTCGTCTTTGTCATAAATTTTAGTATCTAACAAGTCGCTAACAAAAATAAAGCCTATTGGAATTAGCAATCCAAACAATACCGCTCCTAAATAGGTCAACATTTTATTAGGGGCTACCGGTGAAAATGTTGAATATGCTGTTTCAATCACTTTGGCATTAGGTGTGAACATACCTAGGCTTATTGCTGACTCTTCACGTTTTTCCAATAAAAACATGTAAAGCGATTCTTTGATACTTTGTTGGCGTTCAATATCGCGAAGCTGTCGTTGTTTAGTTGGCGCAGTATAAAGCTGGCCACGAATTCTTGCATCTTCTTTATTTAGACTATTGAGAGTAATCTGGCTTGTTTTCTTCATGCTCTCTAAAGAACTCTCCAAATTTGCTTTTAAGGCGTCAATTTGATTATTTAAATTAATTACAGTTGGATTTTTCTCACTTGAATTTTTCAATACATTGTCGCGTTGCGCAACAAGTTCATTATGGGTCTTGGTTACTTGATTAATGTTCGAATCTGCTATACCGATGTTGGATGGCAAAAGATCAGAACTCTTATTATTATCTTTTATTTCTTCCTGCAGATAATCAATTAATTGAATAGTATTTGCTGTACTGTTTATTTGAAATTCATTCTGTTTTTCACTTTCTAGATAGATATTGGCTTGCGAACCAAGAGCGGTCAAATTATTTTTTTTCTGAAGTTGTTCGGCTGTAAAGTCTACATCTTCTAATTCCTTAAAAACCAACTCTAATCGGTTGTTTATAAAATCTGAAGTTACCTGAATGACCTCCTCTTTATCGTTAATGACATCATTATTGTATTCCTTTATAACTTCATTAAGAATATCTATCCCTCGTTCAGGAATATTATCCCTTAATGTGAGCTTAATGACGGACGATTCTTTTTCGATAGATGCTAAAATTAATTGTTGGTATTTATTGACAATTGAAGAAACCGGATTTATAGTAATTTTTAAATTACTACCTATACTTGGACTTCTTTTTCCAGTATTTGGAACAATGATCAGGTCACCAAATCCAGTCTTAATGCGATCTCCAAAAGAAAATATTTTTCCATCAGAATCATTTCTATCAATTAACGATTTTCCATCATCTTTAAACATTAAAAACTGTGATGCTGATTTAATCTTAATGAATAACGTAGTATCTACTTGGTGTACTATTGAATCAAATGCAAAAAAATTTAATTTTACAGGTGGGTTTTTGTAAACTTCTATCTCTTTAATCTTGCCTTGTTCAAAGTATCTTATATTAAGATCCAAATTTTTAACGATATTGGAAATTATGGTTCTGGAAGTCATAACCTCAATTTCATCCATTATTTTGGTATTTCCATCAGAAAAGAGGCTGCCTTTACTTAATTCTGAAATGCTTGGAAGTTTTTGAGACTGTTTGTCATCTTTTATTTTAATTGTTGCTGAGGCTTGATATTGATAAGTGGTATATCTAAGATATGCGAAGGCTAAACCGATAGCAATCACTACAAATAATAATATTAATTTCCATCTAGAAAGATAAAGTTCAATAGTTTTCTTAACTTCGTTAGTAGATGTTGACGAATTTGATTCCATAAATGTTATTATATTAAGCTCTATTTTATTTTATCAAAAATACGGCTGCAATGGTAGTTAATGTGCCTATCGCAGCAATTAGTACAGAGTTATTTTGATTATAACTTGATGATCGTATTTTGGCGTTATTTGGTTCCACTACAATGACATCATTTTGTTGCAAGTAATAAAGCGGAGAACTGATAGAATTGACTGAGGTCAAATCAATTTTTGCGAATTTTTTTTTGCCATCAACTTCGCGAATCAAAAGAAGGTTTTTTCTTAGTCCGTAAATTGTTAAGTCGCTTGCTAAACCTAGAGCTTCCGTTAAGGACAGACGTTCATTTTCAATGGTATATGTGCCTGGTCGATTGACTTCTCCGATAATAGTTACTTTAAAATTAACAAGACGAATATTTACAATTGGATCTTTAGCATATTCACTGATTTTTTCTTTTAGCATCTCGGTCAGTTCTATTCTAGTCATCCCCGCAATATGAAGAGTGCCTAAAACAGGGAATTCAATATTTCCATTGTAGTCAATCAAATAATTTTGCATGCGCTCACGACCATTTGCATTTATAGGATCAACACTTTCGGTAAATGTAGTTAAATTGAAAGGCTTTGCGGCTAATGGATCCGCTGCAGAGACAATAATTGTTAAAATGTCATCGGGTTTATAAATTAACTGTTCAGCTGTAGAGTCTATATAACCATCTGTTAAAGGTTCATCTTGAAAATAGATAAGATCTTTACGTGATGCACAGGAAGTGGCCATTATTATTGATAATATTGATAATATGACAATATTTGTTTTCATGTTTGTTTCTTTATTTTGTTTTTGAGTTTGTATTCTTAACCACTTTATTTATTATCTAAAACTTCGTAGGTTGAATTATTTGATATGTATTCTGGAATTAAAAGCTTTATCGCTGACACTATTTCTAAAGGTTGGGTTAATGAATTTATAGAAGTAAGTTTATTTATTTGTTTTTCTATGCTTAAAATATCGATATGTCGCGACTTAGCAATCATTATTTTTTCATGATAAGTTTTGGTTGTCTTTTCACCGTCCGCCAAAAGTTCCTCATATATTTTTTCTCCTGGCCTTAAACCGGTAATTTTGATATCAATGTCTTCAGGGTATCTTAAACCAGATAAAATTATCATATTGGTTGCAAGATTATAAATCTTGATAGGCTCACCCATATCAAAAACAAAAATTTCTCCACCATTGCCCATTGCGGCAGCTTCCAAAACAAGCTGACATGCTTCAGGTATTGTCATGAAATACCGCGTAATATCCTTATGGGTTACGGTTAACGGACCACCTTTTGAAATTTGTTTTTTAAATAATGGAATTACAGATCCATTTGAACCTAGAACGTTACCGAATCTAGTAGTTATAAATTTTGTATGTCCTTTTCCCTTAAGACACGTCACATAGAGTTCTGCAATCCGCTTAGTAGCCCCCATCACGTTTGTTGGATTAACTGCTTTGTCTGTAGAAATTAAGACAAATTTATCGACACTATGTTTAACAGCTGTATCTGCTACATTCTTCGTGCCTAAAATATTGACGCTAACTGCTTCAAAAGGGTTGTTTTCCATTAAAGGCACGTGCTTATAGGCCGCGGCATGGAAAACGACTTTAGGTTTATACTGATTAAAGATTTGGTCGATTCTATTTATATTGCGCACGTCGGCAATAATGGCTTCTACATTTTCAAAGCCCTCTTGTTTAAATTCTTGCTGAAGATCATAGAGCGCGGATTCAGAATTGTCAATAAGTATTAATTTTTTGAAGTTATATAAGCTAATCTTTCTACAAATTTCACTTCCTATAGACCCAGCTGCGCCTGTTATCAGGATAATTTTATTTTCATATTCCTCTGTCAGGGTAGGATTCGCTATAGAAATAGGTTCTCTTCCTAGCAAATCTTCAATATTGACATCTTTAATTTGACCAATACTTAAATCACCATCAATCCAGTGCTGGACAGGTGGAACGATTTTAACGTGTAGTCCCAGTTCAAACAAATGGGCTGTAATTTGTAGTAATCTCGAAGGTTCAATATTTTGAATAGAAACAATGACCTCTTTGATGTTGTTTTTTGAAACTAATTCCGTGGTTATTTTATTTAGACTGTAAACGGGTAAAAGATTAATCTTCTTTCCAACTTTACTTTCATTATCATCTATAAAACCTATAACGTTGTAACTATTAGTCGGGTCGTTGCTAATTGCTGTATAGGTTATCATTCCTGAATTACCAGCGCCAAATATCAATACGTTTTTAGTAGCTATGAAATCATTGGTTATGGAGTTATAGACAGATTTAATAAATAACTTGAAACCTATTAAGAAGAATACATTGAGTAATAAATGAATGTATATAATAGATCCTGGAATATCATATATTTCACTAAAATTATATTTTCGACTAAAGAATGTAGATATAATGAGTACAGTCGCTAAAATATTCGCACCAATAATGATGTTGATAATATCTTTATAGCCAATAAATCTTACCACCCCTTTATGAGAACCTACAGCTAAAAAACTTACTATGGCGGCGAGTAAAACAAAAGGAATTTGAGCCATCATCAGTTGGAGATCAAATTCAATTTTAAAATTAAATCGTATAAGGTATGCAAGAAAGAAAGTAAACGCTACAATCATCAAATCGATGATCAGGATTAACCATTTTGAAGCATATCTTTGGGATGTTTTATGTAAAATTTTGTAGATCATACATTAAAATACGTTGAAATGACGGTCAAAACTCTGTCAAGTTCAATATCGGTTAAATTAGACCCGCTAGGTAAGCAAAGACCCCTATCAAATAAATCGTCAGAAACACCATTGAGATATCTTGGTGCATCTTTAAAAACTGGCTGTTGATGCATTGGTTTCCATAGCGGTCTAGACTCTATGTTCTCCTTTTCTAAAGCGAGTCTTAAGCCCTCTCTCATCTCTTTGTTTTTTAGTAAAATACAACTTAGCCAACGATTTGAGAAATAGTGCTCAGGTTCTTCTAAAAAAGATATATAACCGTTTTGGTTAAGAGCATTTTGATAAAAAGCATAATTAGAACGGCGTTTTTCAACATGACTATCTAATACACGCATTTGGCCCCGTCCTATACCAGCAACAATATTTGACATTCTATAATTATATCCAATATGTGAATGTAAGTAATGCGGTGCATTATCTCTTGCTTGAGTTGCTAAAAAAACTGCTTTTTCTTTATCTTTTAAAGTCTTTGTTACTAACGCCCCACCTCCAGAAGTGGTTATGATTTTATTTCCATTAAAAGATAATATAGAAAAATCGCCAAAAGTCCCACAGTTTTTGTCATAGTATTTACTGCCCAATGACTCGGCACTATCTTCAATAATTGGAATCTCGTATTTTAAACCAATTTGATTAATTGCATTGACATTATAGGGCATCCCGTATAGATGTACAGCAATAATAGCTTTCGGTTTAATACCTTTCGAAATTCTATCTTTTATGGCTACTTCAAGTTGTTCAGGGCACAGATTCCAAGTGTCTTTTTCACTGTCTACAAAAACAGGAGTTGCACCTTGATAAACTATTGGGTTTGCGGAAGCCGAAAACGTCTTACTTTGACAGATCACTTCATCTCCAACTCCAACCCCTAGTAGGATAAGACTTAAATGAAGAGCTGATGTGCCAGAGGCCAATGCTGCGACTTGACAATCTTGTTTTAAATAAGTTTGTAAATCGATTTCAAATCCATTTACATTAGGACCTAATGGAGCTACCCAATTAGAATCGAAAGCTTCTTTAATAAAGGATAGTTCAGTACCACCCATATGTGGCGATGACAGCCAAATTTTTGGTTTCATAAGTTAAAATTGTTAAGTAAACTATGATGGTTACTATTCAATTTCATGTCAAAGGGGATCTGGGACACGATCAAATTTTGATAAATATCTATTATTAAGTTCAAACACCACTAATTAAAACGATAAAGAGTAAATATTCACGATATTAACTTTAGTTTTCAGCGAAAATAGTAATTTCTCCCGTTTAATTAAATATATTTTGAATGGATACAAACTAAATGTTACAGTATAAATCAAGTTTTTATACTGATTGTATGATTGAGTTTGTTTTTTCTATATTATATTTATCCTCTGTAATTATCTATTGGATAATTAGAGTTACTAAATGAGAACAATGAATATTTTAATAACCTCCGCAGGCCGTAGGGTTTCCCTCGTAAAATCTTTCCAAAAGGAACTAAAAAAAATAGATCCTAATGGAAAGGTTTATGCTTCTGACTCCAGTCCCATCCTTTCCTCTGCATGTCAGGTGGCAGATAATTTCTTTAAAGCACCTCTACTTGATGATTCTAGTTACTTTAATATTTTATTAGATCTTTGTAAAGCGCATAATATTTGCTTAATTGTTCCAACCATTGACACAGAATTGCTCGAACTTGCACAAAATAGAGATAGATTTAGAAAGCATGGTATTGAAGTTGTTATATCATCTGCCGAATTTGTATCAAAGTGCAGAAATAAGCGGTTAATCCATGAATTCTTTAAAGATCATAAAATTAATGTAGCTAAAGAATATTCTAAAGACAATTACACACTTCCTCTTTTTATTAAACCCATCGATGGGAGTAGGAGTATCGATAATTTTATAGTTCTCTCAAAAGAAGATTTTACAGAATATCATTTTAGTAATGATAAACTTATGTTTTTAGAGTATTTAGATCAGGAATGTTACGATGAATTTACGTGTGATCTATATTATGGTAAGGATAATAAATTAAAGTGTGTTGTTCCCAGAAAGAGAATTGAAGTGAGGGATGGGGAGGTCTATAAAGCCTTGACTAGCAATAATGCTATAGTGCCTTATGTAAAGAAAAACTTGAGTTATATTGATGGCGTTGTGGGCTGTCTTACAGCTCAATTCTTTCTGAATAAAACCGACGAGGAGCGAATTGTTGGCATTGAAATAAATCCAAGATTTGGTGGAGGATATCCCTTAACATATTTATCTGGTGCCAATTTCTCAAAATGGATTATAGAAGAGTATCTATTGGGAAAAAGCATTGATGATAAATTTGATGTTTGGGAAGATAATTTATTAATGGTGCGCTATGACGCAGAAGTTCTGGTTCATGGATATAAAGGTTGATCACGAAACGGTAATTGTTTTTGATTTGGACGATACCTTATATAATGAGTTAGATTTTTTACGATCCGCATATGCATCAATTGCCAGATCTTTAGAACCTGAAAATTGGAAACAGTTATTCGCTTCGATATTTTCTTTGTACAGAAGTAATGGCAATGTTTTTGAGTTTCTATCGAAAACTTACGGAGTTGAAGTGACTTCATTACTAAAGATGTACCATAACCATCAGCCTAATATTCAGTTGTTTGATGGTGTGCTAGAGATTTTTAAAGCAATAAAAAGTAAAAATGGAAGAATCGGAATAATAACGGATGGAAGATCAAAGACACAAAGAGCAAAACTTGAAAGTTTAGGGATATTAAATTATATTGACAGCATTATTATTTCTGAAGAAATTGGTTCTGAAAAACCAAGCTTAGACAATTTTAAGGCCATTGAGAGCTCTCTGCCCGGAATTGTTTATTATTATATAGCTGATAACTTAAAAAAGGATTTCATTGCACCAAATGCCTTGGGGTGGAAAAGCATAGCTTTAATTGACATGGGTAAGAACATACATTTTGAATCACATAAGTACATTGGCGACATCTATTTGCCTCAAAGGTTTATTCTTGATTTTGTGGAGCTTAAATTTATATAAATAAGCTATCATTCAATCAACAGGCATCAATTTTCCACAAACTAGCAATTGGTTCTTGGCATTGGGCTTGTTTAGTTCTGTACTAGATAAGGGACATTTTTAAATGGATGGAGGCTAAGTTTTCCGGCAATCTCGTTAATTTCAAGACTGAGCTTGCTTTTATATGCACTAATCGATAAGGCTATGACATTGTAGTTCTTTTTTGCCTTTATAAAACACCAATCTGATGTAATTGTTTATATTTTTTCTTCACAAATCAAATTAGCTAATCATTGGGGCTAGTCCTCGCTGATTTAATTTGAGTTGCTCTTACTAATTGAAGATGCACTGTAGGCTTCCCCAGTTTAGAACTGTTTGTTAATCCAAATATATAATTTTTTCCGTTTTAAAATGAATTGGCTTTCTCTTCATATTTCTGTTTAAAAGCCAATTTATTTTAAAATGAGCCCCGCGGCAGCGGCATGTTGCCTTTTCGCATATTCTATAGGCGCAATATTACCCAAGGAATCATGAGGTCTATGATGGTTATAATCATCCATCCATATCTGTGTCTGTTCCCTTACCTGGTCTATGTTATCAAAAATGTATTTATTGAGGACACCTCTTCTATATGAACCATTGAACCGCTCTACAAAAGCATTTTGGGTA
>NZ_AUHD01000015.1 GCF_000423005.1 Gelidibacter mesophilus DSM 14095 | reverse complement strand
TTATCCAGCCATCTGCGCCGTTTTACGTGTAGATATACCGTGTTTCCGCGCAATGGAAAATCCTGGATGGTTACTTCTTTGTGAAAACCATGTGCTATCAATACCCTGGAAGTCTGCTCTTTCGGTGGGGTGTTTCGCTCTTCAAAATAGAGATGCATTACTTCGCCGTTCTTGGTGTTCTTCACAAGGTCGAAGTGGTCAATCAAAAATTCAGGAAGAATCAATTTCAATAGGTCTAGATAGTTGTCCAAAGCTTGTTTTTTAAACAAAAATCAGAATTCTATTTCAATTCACACACAACTTTTGAGAATGATCCAATAGTGTCCTTAACTTTAGCTATGTTCCAGTATAGAAACCTAAATGATCATTACATTTTCTTTTTTTTTGTCACCAAATTAAATCTTGTACAGCAAAAAAATGGTCGCAGACTAATGTCTACTAAAATTTTATTCTTGTGCTATAAAAATCCGAAACGCAACTTAATTTCGCTTTTTACTTACTCCAAAATCGTAAAAAACTTATAAAACGCTAGATTTAATAAGTAGAATTTAAGTTATCTTGGTTTCTTTGAGAAGTAGATTTTTGATTTTCTATAAATCTTTTTTGAACTCTATTTTGCACCATGCTAGGTTATTATATTATTTTTTATATATTTACCGACCGACTAGTCGGTTTTTATTGAAAATGAGATCCTCTCTAAAAACATTTATGACAATCAAATTAGATCAAGAAAGCAGTGAAAATAAAATTCCTAGTAAGGATTTGATTTTACAAACAGCATATGGACTTTTTCTAAAAAAAGGATATCAGTCGGTTTCAATTAAAGACATTATGGAAGCCAGTAAACTTTCAAAAGGAGGCATCTATCACCACTTTCAAAGTAAGGAACTCATATTGTTTGCAGTGCTTGACCAATATTTTTTTAAAGAATTGACTATCGATAAATCCGAATTTCACGAGCTCACCTTTAAACAGCGTATTCAAAAGGTGTATATGCGAGGGGTGGGATTATTTACCATGGTGGAGTCTGTGGGAGAGAATGGAATTAAATATCCGATACGAAGATTATTCCATTTTCAACTTGAATGTGAAAATTTCCCAGAACTCAGAGAGCAATTTAGAGAAACTGCGCAAGCCTATACGCAAAGCATACAAGCCATTGTTTTTGAAGGTATTCAAAACAACGAAGTTCATAAAAACCTCGACCCTGGGACTTTAAGCTACCAAATAGTTGGTATGATTGAGGGCATAGCGGTGCATAATTCGACATTTAAAACAAATGTTGGTGAGATGCTCATAGAAAAATATGAAAACGTATTTAACAGTTACTTCAACTTTATCTGTCCAAAATAAAAGTATAAATGGGAAATAAAGGTATCATTATAATCTTAAGTTTAACGGGACTTTTGGTCTCTAGTCTTTTGCTCTTTTTTTTCGCATCTGACAGGTCTGAAAGCTACACCGATTTAGCGCTGCTGAATTGCCATTGTCCACCCGGATTCAAACTTATTGAAGATAATAAGTGTATGTCCAAAAACCTTTACCAACAATACGATTCCCCAAATAACCAGGGCGTGGGCGGTCTTCAAACGGGACTTCCTCAAATACGGGATGGATTTACGCCTCAAGAAATTGATTTAGGCCGGTATTTGTTTTTTGATCCTGTACTGTCTCTTGATGGGTCAATGTCATGCGCTACCTGTCATGATCCAAACAAAGGTTTTGGTGATGGGTTGCCCACCAGTATAGGAAAGGACCATATAAAACTGGATAGAGCAGCACCAACATTATGGAACGTTGGATATTTGACACGTCTGTTTTGGGATGGGCGTGCCAACAGTTTGGAAGAACAGATGGAAATCACCCTGTTTTCAGAACTCGAAATGGCAAATACTCCTGAGAATTTATTAAGGACCTTAAATAATATTGATAATTATAAACGATTGTTTGCTGAGGCCTATCCTGAAAGAGGCAAACAGGAAGAGATACAACTCGATGAAATTTTCAAAGCACTTGCTGCATTTCAAACGTCTTTAGTGTCCCTCAATAGCAAATATGATCAGTATGCCCATGGGTATCACAAGGCATTAAATGATCAGGAAATTGAAGGAATGAATGTTTTTCGCTCTTTTGTAGCGCGATGTGCGGAATGCCATACGCCCCCACTTTTTACCAATCAGCAATTTGCGGTTATTGGCACTCCGGAACCGGATGGACTGCCCTTAGATCCTGGTGCCGAAATACCTTTTAATGATAAATCCATGCGCGGTGCTTTTAAAGTGCCCACACTCAGAAATATTGACCTTACGGCGCCTTATATGCATTCAGGAAAATTTGAAACCATGAGAGAAGCCGTTGAGTTTTACACGCAGGGTCGTGGACATGCCGTGCCTAAAGGAGAGAAGCTCTATATACACTGGCATATTTGGGAGCCGCAGTTGAGTGATTATGAATTAGACCGACTTGTCGATTTTCTTAAAACATTAAGTGATGAATCCTTTCTACCAAAAATACCTGATGCTTTGCCTTCAGGATTAAAAGCAACTTTATAACCAACTTTAATTCAACATAATCATGAAAGCAACCTTATTTAAAATTATTGGCGGTATTCTACTGCTCGTCCTGGGCATGTTCTTGGGAAGGACGTTTTTATCCTCTAGTGGAGAAAGTACCGTTCCCATGCCTTCCACAATGAAATATCGAAATGTGGGTATATCTGGTGACACCACCCAAGTTGCCCAAGCCAAAGCATTTACGGGACAAATTATTGAAGTCAAAAATGGGGGTTCAATTCAGGAAGCTGTGAAAACGGCTAAACCAGGTGATTTGATTCGTGTTTTTCCAGGTACTTATTCAGAAAACGTGTATATAGATAAAGATGATATTAGTTTACAAGGCGTTGTCATTAAGGGCGAGTGGCCAACTTTAAATGGAAAACATGAAATAAATGATGCTTTTCTCTATTCTGGAAATGGAATATTAATAGAAAATTTCAAAATTATAAATTATAAAGGCAATGGTATTATGGGCCAGGCTGGTAATAATTTTATTATTCGAAACAATTGGATTATTGATACCGGTGTTTACGGAATCTTTCCTCAGTTTGGAAAAAACGGACTAATAGAGCATAATGTGCTGAGTAAAATTGCCGACGCTGCCATTTACGTTGGGATGTGTGATAATATTGACGTGCTTCATAATGAGGTGTTCGATAGTGTGGCAGGAATAGAAATTGAAAACTCCAGACACTGTTTGGTTGAGAATAATTATGTGCACAATAATACAGGTGGTCTATTGGCTTTTATTACACCGGGGCTTCCCATTAAAACGGCCTTCAACATCATCTTTAGAAATAATTTTGTGGTCAATAATAACCATGAGAATTTTGGAGCTCCCGGATCTACAGTGGCCAGCATACCACCAGGAACAGGTATCCTTATCATGGCTGCAGATGACGTTATCGTTGAAAATAATATTATTACCGGAAATAAAAATACAGGAATCACCATCGTAGATTTAGCAACTGGAGATCCAAAGGCAAATGATCCCAATGCGGAAGGAAATCCTGACAGAGTGGTCATCTTGGACAATATCATGTTTGATAATGGTAACGACCCTACTGGAGAAATAAAAGCCATTATGCTGAGCCAATTGGATACAAAAGGACCTGATATTTTTGCCTATGGAGGCGGAACAGGGAGTACAATCAGAGATAAAAATAGATATCGCACCTTTGGGTTGGGTGATTATGGTCAGCCAGAAATAGAGGACACAAAAGATATCAAAACGTTTATGCTCAACGCTCCTGTACCACCACGGTCAGTGACAGATGCAGAATTGGGAGAGATTACTTATTATGGGGTTTGTGCAGGCTGTCATGCTTATGGCACCACATTAATTGGTGTGGATACTCAAATTATCAAAGAGATTTATGTGGATAACCCACAGGGGATTGTAAACTATATTACCAAGCCTTTGAACCTTCGGGAAGATTATCCGGAAATGCCACCACAAGATTATTTATCGGATGCCGCTAAAATGGCAGTTGCTGAATACATCTTGACAATGAACCATTAATCATACTAAACGCTAATTAATCAAACCAAAAATTTATGAACAAATTTTTCTTAATTGCTATGCTGGTTGGATTTTCCATAAATTCATTTGCACAAAAGACCATTTCGGGCCAAGTGCTGGAAAAGGATACGAACATGCCGCTCATTGGGGTAACTATAGTAGTGAAAAATACCAGCAAAGGGGTTACGACAGATTTTGACGGTAACTATGAAATATCTGGCGTCAACGACACTGATCTTTTGGTGTTTTCATATCTAGGGTACAAGCCACAAGAAATATTGGTCAGTAATCAAAGTACCATCAATGTGTTGCTTGAAACTGATGCGCAACAAATGGATGAAGTTGTAATAACCGCTTTGAATATTCAAAGGGATAAAGAATCACTTGGGTATTCGGTGTCGCAGGTTTCTGCTGAAGAAGTCAATATGGCTAAAGAAAACAACGTGATGAACTCACTTTCGGGGAAGGTTTCAGGACTTCAAATTAGTCAAGGAAACACCGGAGTTGACGGATCGAGTCGAATTTTATTGAGAGGCGTGACCACTATTAACGGCTCTAACCGACCATTAGTTGTAGTTGACGGAATTCCAATCAGTAATGATTCGGGTGGCGGTTCACAATGGGGTGGCGTAGATCGAGGTGATGCACTTTCAGATATCAACCCAGATGATGTTGAATCCATCAGTGTTTTAAAAGGCGCAGGTGCAGCAGCGGCATATGGGTCGTTAGGGATGCATGGTGTGATTTTGGTGACTACCAAATCCGGTGGTAAAAGAAAGGGAATTGGTGTTTCGCTAAATTCTTCATTTTCATTTACATAAGTTGCTCTAACCCCAGATTTGCAAAATGAATATGGGTCGGGTGCTTTTGGTGATTTTGCTCCTATTGGTGCAGATGGAAGACCGATTTTGGATTATCCATTTTCATGGAGTTGGGGCCCCAGAATGGAAGGCCAGGCCTATACAAATTGGTTAGGCCAACCAGACACGTATTCAGCACATGGTAATCCATACGAACAGTTTTATCAAAATGGCTATTCTGCTTCCAATTCTGTTGCTTTTGAAGGCCAATCAGAAAAGGGATCCTTTAGAATGTCTATAACTGATGAAAACAGGCGGGGAATTATTGAAGATAATACTTTGTCAAAACAGACGATTAATATCAGAGGAAAATCAAATTTGACCGAAAAATTTAGTATTGATGGTAAAATGACCTACCTCACCTCTAAAGTCAAAAACAGACCAGGATTGGCCGAGGACGGAGCCAACACCGCTTTGCAATTGTCCTTAATGCCTCGAGATATCCGATTGAGTGATGTTGAAAATAATACGGTAGATGCCAATGGCCAAGAAATTAAGTGGAATCTTGATAACACGTTCAATAATCCATATTGGTCTCAAAATAATGTGAAGAATATTGACGAAAAAGACCGTTTTCAGGGAATTGTTTCTGCAAACTGGGATGTGGCCCATAATTTCACCATAACAGCAAAATCAGGTATGGATTATATCGTCTATGATTATACAAATTATGCCGCAAGAGGATCACAATATCAAAGTAATGGGCTTGGTAATTACGGGCATGATAGCGGCAAAAGTCGCGTATGGAATTCTGACGTCTTAGCAACCTATAATACGAATATTTCTGATGTTAGAATGACCCTTAGTTTGGGGTCGAGCTATAGAGATGAATATAGTAGTTATGTGAATATTTCTGGGAATGATGCTAAGGTAGATAATTTGTATCGCATTAGTAATTATAAGAATTCTTATAGTTCAGAAGGCATTTCAGAAAAGGGCGTGTATTCTTTTTATGGATTAGGACAGTTTAGTTATAGAGGCTTTCTTTATTTTGATGCGACCTTAAGAAATGATAATTCATCAGCGTTGCCTAAGGAAAATAATTCCTATTGGTACCACTCAGAAAACATGAGTTTATTGTTCTCAAAATTGTTCGGGATAGAGTCCAACACTTTTAACAAAGGAAAGTTGAGAGGCTCTTTTGCGGTGGTAGGTAATGATACCAGTCCTTACAGAACGCAAGCCGTTTACAATGTGGACCAAACGGTAACCTTGCCATATACGGTAGGTTCAATTCCGTCGAGTTTGCCATCCTTTGATTTGAGACCTGAAACTTCAGAGTCTTGGGAAGTAGGTACTGAACTTGGATTTTTTGATAACCGCTTGCAATTGGATTTCACCTACTATGAAACAAAAACAAAAGATCAGATTATGGCTGTGCCTATTTCAGGAGGATCCGGCTATTCCTCCAAGGTTGTTAACGCTGGGGTAATTTCAAGTAAAGGCTATGAATTTCAGTTAAACTCAGTCCCAATTGTAACTGATAATTTTGAATGGAATCTTGGTTTTAATTTTACAAAAAGCAATTCGATAGTAGAGTCTCTAAATGAAGGTTTGGAAAGTATAACATTAAACTCACTTAATGCCGTGTCAGTTGAAGCGCGACCAGGAGAAGAGTTTGGTAGTATCTATGGTTACGATTTTTTAAGGGATAATTTTGGAAGAAAATTAATTACCGATGATGGCGTAGCCCAAAAAGGAGAGCGCATTAAATTAGGAAGTATTACACCAGATTGGTATGGAGGTATTACGACACGATTAAAATACAAAAACTTTTCAGTCAGTGCCTTAATAAGTATTCAAGAAGGAGGTGAATTCTATTCTTATGGACGGGCTTACAGAATGTTTTTTGGTACGGATGCCCGTAGTTTGGAAGGAAGAGAGACTGGAGTCATTGTAGATGGTATAAATGAAAATACAGGGTTTGTTAACGAGACACCTACCATGGCCATGTTAAATCAGTATTCAAATATCTTTACCAATGAAATTGCTACCGATCAAATTTTAGATGCCAGTAATGTAAAGTTCAAAGAATTAATTCTAACCTATTATTTCCCTACTTCTTTGGTAAAAAATTCATTCATCCAATCAGGGAGTATCTCTGCGATCGGAAGAAATTTATTCTTTTTTCATAACGCCGCTGGAGATATTGATCCGGAAGCCGGATATAGTAGCGATCCAACTGGAGCGGCACTAGAACATTCCTCGTTGCCTTCCACCAGAAGTTATGGCCTTAATTTAAAAATCAACTTTTAATCCTGATGATTATGAAAAATATAAAAAATAAAATGAGACCTATATTAGTCATAATGGTTGTGATGGCGCTATCTTTTTCGTGCCAGGATCATTTAGACGATTTAAGAGAAAACCCTAATGCGGTCACCTCAATTGATGATGCGGCATTGTTTACAAAGGCAGTAAGAAGCTTGTTTCAAGGCACAACGGATGAGTCCGTTTCACGATTTGGCGGACAGTATGGCCATTACTTTATGGCAGGGAGTACAGCACGACTTCCCGACCAATATGGCGACGGTTTTGACAGTCAATACAACAGTATGTTTTCAGGCATGTATGGGGGAGTGATCAGACATATAGAAGAAGTCTTAGACATTACTTCCACTGGAGATACCAAAAATGAGGTGCGTCATTCCATTGCCTATGTAATTGCAGTACTTGGGTATGCAAAACTTACAGATGCGTTTGGAGAAATACCGTTTACAGAAGGCGGAAAAGGGAAAACAGAAGGAATTATCAGTCCTAAATATGATTCGCAAGATTTGATCTATAAGGAAATGATTACTAGTTTATCGGCGAGTATCGCAATTTTGAAAACTGCAGATCCAGCTATGGGCTATCCTAATTCTGATCCTATTTTTAATAACGATTTGAACAAATGGGTGCGTTTTGCAAATAGTGTACGTATGAGACTGGCAATGCGTTTGAGCGTTGCTGACAATGCGTTATCACGACAAGTTGTTACACAATGTTTGACAGAACCGCTTATGGAAACTAATGATCACAATGCATTTATGATTGAAACAGAAGGCAACGGAAACGCATGGTTTACCATGCGCACAGGATTTCCATCCATTAAAATGTCAACCCTGCTAATAGATCAATTGCAAAGCACTGACGACCCAAGGTTGTCTGTATTTGTAAGTAAAGATGGCAATGGGGCCTATAGTGGAATGACCAATGGCTTGGACGATACCGCATTTGGTAATTCTAATTTTTCTACAAAATCAGATATGGGCATAGCGTTGTCTTCAAAAGAAAGTAAATTATATATTATGACCGCATCAGAAGTTTGGTTATTAAGAGCAGAAGCGGCATTGGCATATGCTAATGACCCAGCTCAAGCCAATACTTTATTTAGAAAAGGGATTGAAACCTCATTGAATCAATGGGAAATAGTTGCGTCAGAAGTTACCGCTTTTATGAGTAGCCCAGCCGCTTCGTTAACAGGTAGCAATGATGAACTACAGATAGGAACTCAGATGTGGTTGGCACTTGTGCCCAATTATTTTGAAGGATGGTCGCACATTAGACGCACAGGGTACCCAGTTATTGCCGATAGGACAGCTCCTAATTTATCTCAAGGCGTTA
This sequence comes from Gelidibacter mesophilus DSM 14095, assembly GCF_000423005.1. Lineage (GTDB taxonomy): Bacteria > Bacteroidota > Bacteroidia > Flavobacteriales > Flavobacteriaceae > Gelidibacter > Gelidibacter mesophilus. The sequence continues at coordinate 69,871 of NZ_AUHD01000015.1, read as the reverse complement.
CTAATGGTGTTTTACCAACACGATTCCTGTATTCTAGTTTTGAATTAAGTTCAAATAAAGACAATGTTTTGGGGGCTATTTCTAGACAAGGCGCTAATAAAATTGATACCCCAGTGTGGTGGGATAAGAATTAAATTTTCAAAATAGCTAAATATAAAATGGGCATTTGTGTAATTTCTATCCTTATTAGAAAGGTTTCAATGCCAATAGGTAAGATCAACAAAAACATATAGAGATGAAAAATATAAAAATATGGAGTGTAGTATTGCTCACAATGCTCTTCTTAGGCTGTAGTAAAGATGAAGAAAACCATGCTTTAGCTGATTTTCAGTTTTTGGTAGAAGGTACGCAAGTAACCTTTAATGGCACCGTTGAAAATGCGATTTCAATTACTTGGGATTTTGGCGACGGATCTACGAGCACTGAAGAAGACCCGGTATATGCCTATGCTGCCGCAGGAGAATATACAGTGGTCATGACCGTTACAGGATCGAACGGTTCCTTTACTGAAACAAAGACTGTAACGATAGAAGAATCTTTAGAGATTTTACTTACCGGTGGTCAGGCAAAACCCGAAGGAAAATCATGGCGATTGAAAAAAGCCTATACCTCAGGTAAAGAAGGCGCTGGTCCGGTAGATGATAAATTAAACCTGTTCCTTCCGGCATTTGATAATCTTTTGGATGCTGTAGGATTAGGAGCTTCTTATGAGGACACCTTTACGTTTGTGCATGATGGTACTTATAATGTGGATAACAAAGATGATCAAAGTTTAATGGGGTTAGTTTATGCAAGCATCATGCATGGCGAAAACATTACTGCGGTCTCTTATGATCCACAGAGTGTACCCCTGGCAAATGTTATTTACACCCCCATTGCAGATGCTACTTGGGAACTTTTTGAAGGCGATTTTACAGTAGATGCTGCTGAAGGACCTGTAAATTTCAAAAACAAAAAGCGTCTGATTTTAGGTGAATATCTTGGTTTTAAGGACATGGAAATATTGGTGATTTTAAAGGAAATTACGGCAAAAAGTATGAACATAGCCATAGGAATTCATACAGAACCTTCGGTATATGACAAGCCAACATTATTGTTCCATTTGTCATTGGAGGCCTTATAAAGTATAACCCAGAATTTTTTAAATAGTTCAACTCATAATATATCCCCTGAGATCAAGTGGTTTTCGATTGCCCCAAAAATTCGGGAATGTTGAGAGCCACTTTCTTAAATTCAAAATGATTTTGATAGGTCGTGATAGATTAAAGTCACTGAATATGTTAAGAAATTCCGATGTGATAAATCGAGTTGATCCATTTGAGCCAAGATTTAAAATTGGCAAATAAGAATTGGTAATTTTATAAATTGAAGTAAACGAATATCTCATGGTAAAGGAAATACTGCAAAAACAAATTGATTTTTTTCAGGCACAACAAACAAAGGATGTGTCGTTCCGCAAAAAAACACTAAAGCGTTTACAAGAGGAAATTGTTAAACGTGAGGATGCTATTTGTGATGCCTTATATGCCGATTTTAAAAAACCAAAGTTTGAAACCTTGGCCGCTGAGACCCAGTTTGTATTGGCTGAATTGAAGTATGTCCTAAAAAACATGGAGAGTTGGGCAAGCCCAGAAAGCGTCTCAGCGAGTTGGATGAACTGGCCATCTTCGGATTATATTTATAAAGAACCTTATGGAGCGGTGTTGATCATTGCACCGTGGAACTATCCTTTTCAATTGGCAATTGCACCATTAATCGGTGCAATTGCTGCTGGTAATACCGCCGTTGTAAAGCCAGCAGAGGTAACCACACATACGGCAGCGATTGTTTCAGAAATAATCAAAGCAGTTTTTGACCCTGCCCATGTGACAGTTGTTGAAGGTGGTGTTGAGGTGTCGCAAGACCTGTTGGCCGAAAAATGGGATTATATCTTTTTTACAGGAAGTACCCATGTTGGTAAAATTGTTTACGAGAGTGCGGCCAAACATTTAACACCGGTGACCTTAGAATTGGGCGGAAAAAACCCGTGCATTGTTGATGCTACTGCATCTATTGGGTTGGCAGCAAAGCGCATTGTTTGGGGGAAATTTTTAAATGCAGGACAAACGTGTATCGCCTCAGATTATATTTTGGTGCACGAAAAGGTAAAGGACAAATTAATCAAAGCATTAAAAGAAAATATTACCGCTTGTTATGGCGAAAACATCGAAGCCTCCTTAGATTTTTCCAGAACTGTGAGCCAAAAGCATTATTCAGGTTTGAAAGACATGTTGGTAGGGCAGGAGATTCTTTTTGGAGGCCATAGCAATGATACAGACAATTACCTAGCACCAACCTTGGTAAACGAACCTTGATTAGATAGTAAGTTAATGGCAGGAGAAATTTTCGGGCCAATTCTACCCATTATTTCCTATTCAACGGATGCCGATATTGATAGGCATATTATGAATTATGGCAAACCCTTGGCTACTTATGTGTTTTCCAATGATAAAAAATTTCAGAAAAAAATAATTGACACCTATAGTTTTGGTGGTGGCGCTATTAACGATACTGTTATTCAAATTACCAATAAAAAACTACCTTTTGGTGGCGTAGGACATAGTGGTATTGGCGCCTACCATGGCAAAATTTCCTTTGATATTTTTTCGCATCATAAAGCCATAATTAAAAAAGCCAATTGGTTTGATGCACCACTTCGGTATCCACCGTATACTATGCCGATGAGCTTCGTTAAGAAAATCAAACATTTATTTTAGAAATATTACAACAGATAAAAATGAAGAAATTTCAAAAATTAGTGGTTTTGTTAGTCATCGCTGTGGTCCTTGCAAGTTGTAAAAACAACACTAAAACCGCAGTTGATAATACCATTTTACCAAGTTCCATTACTGTAAAAGGTAATCAGTTTGTTGATGACTACGGCAGACAGGTCATTTTGAATGGTGTGAATGTGGGCAGCAAAAATAAACAGGACGGTTATATTTTTCAAAGTGGCCCAGAACTTTATGCCAAATTAAAAAAGCAAGGGGTCAACACCATTCGATTCCTTATTATTTGGGATGGATTAGAACCTGAACCGGGCGTCTATAACGAAGATTATTTAAAGGAAATAGACCAGAGAATCGCATGGGCAGCGGCGAATGATATTTTTGTGGTATTAGATATGCACCAAGATCTTTATAGCGTAAAATATAGTGATGGGGCCCCGGAATGGGCAACTTTAGATGAAGGAAAACCACATACAACAGGTGCGGTTTGGAGCGATGGCTATTTGATGAGTGAAGCGGTACAAACGTCGTTTGATAATTTTTGGCTTAATAAACCGGCATCAGATGGGATTGGCCTGCAAGATCATTATGCAAACTTATGGCAACATATAGCCAAACGCTATGCTGATAATAAAACGGTTATTGGCTATGATATTATGAATGAGCCATTTCCAGGGTCTTCAGGAGTGCAATCCACAATGGTGTTGTTGGGTGCGTATGGGCAATTGCATTATAAATTAACGGGCGAAGTCCTTACAGAAGAACAATTGGGTGCGATGTGGATGGATGATGCCAGCCGAATGGAAGCCCTTGAAGTGATTTCTACAACAGAGAATTATGATTTTGTAATCAGCCAGCTTTTCGATTTGGTGCATGCGTTTGAAACTACAAATCTACAACCCATGTATCAAAAGGTAAGTAACGCCATTCGTGAAGTGGATACCAATCACATTTTGTTTTTAGAACATAGTTATTATGGCAATACAGGCGTGGCCAGTAGTATTGAATGCGTAACTTTAGCTGACGGCAGCCCTGATCCTTTAGTGGCTTATGCAGCACATGGCTATGATTTGGTGGTGGATACAGAAGCAGCTGCTTTGGCTGCAACGGCACGCGTAGCCTATATATTTGACCAAATCAATAAAAAAGGCGAAGAGTTAAAAATGCCGGTTTGGGTAGGAGAGTGGGGCGCTTATTACGACAATTCTGAATCTGTAATTCCTACTGCGATAAGTTCTATGAATCTTATTGAAGCGCATTTATTTGGCCATGCCTATTGGTCCTATTCGCATGAGCTTGATACTATGGCATTTTTCCAAAAAGTATTGTTGAGGGCCTATCCTGCTTTTACAAACGGTAAATTAATAAATTATCACAATAATTTTGAAACAGGCACTTTTACTATGGAATGGGAAGAAAGTAACGATAATAATTCGCCTACGGTGGTTTATATCCCTCATCTTTCAAAATTAAATAAAGAAGACCTCAAGGACTTTTCAGTAGAATACATCAAGGATTCCGATGCGGGGTATTTAATAATTCCGACCTCTGAAAACGGAGGAAATAGGAGTTTAAGCTTAACTTTTGAATAAGCTAGCAATTGGACCATAAAATAGAAATGAAATTTTAAATATGTAGAAACCCCAATAGAAAACATTTGTCCCGATATTGCAATGAATTAAAATGTACTTGAAAATGTTTTTGTCACAATAAACTTAACATCCTTTGGCCTGTTTTGCCAGAATGGATCTAAGTCCAACCACGGTCACTGAAAAACCCAGACGGAAATCTGGGTTTTCATTTTTTAGAGAATTCACTTTAATTAAAAATACTTGGTCTCCCAATATTGCCTTTCAGCTCCATAGAAGCGTCATCTTTGTAGAAAATATTTGAAATTTTAAGAGCTCCAGAGAAGGAACATGTCATCGGAGAATCGTGGTGCTACATATAAAGATGCAATATACCCCTGATAACCATCGATTTTTAGGTGATTTTCTATAACTCCAATAATTCAATATTTCTAAATTCCGTCGGGTGGCTTTCACTTTGTAGGGAGATATACCCTCCTTTTATGGTTTCGCCTATTTTGGATTTGTATTCTGCGCCATAGTCATTCATATCGGCACCACCATATTGCGGCTGTGAATATCGCAATACTTCTTTCCCGTTGACCTTATGGATGATCAAAGAATCACTATATACTTCTACTTCTAAGTGCACCCATTGCTCTCCATGATAAGTTTCAGAAGTAGAATTTGTACAATGCTCTGTAAACAATTCGCCATCCATAACCACGTTGGTGCCTGGGGTACATAAATTTGCGGTAGATCTGTTCACGCCTTCAGTAATGCCACCTAACATTTGTACTTCAATACTCAATGGGAAACTTTGGTTTTTAGCCATCTTTTCGGGCGCTTGACAGTGGATCATAACGCCGCTGTTTCTGGTGGCCCAGCCAGCACCATCTTTAATTTGGTCTCCTGTAAACCGGTATTCCATTTTTAATCTATAATTTGAAAATGGTGTTTTATAGAAGAGATGTCCAAAGGCATCATTGAACTTACCGTCGTACCCATCATAATTAACTTTAATCACACCATCTTCAACGCGAAAGGTATTGTGAAGATTTTCTCCAAGATCATAGCCTTTAATTTTTGGTGTCCATCCGTCTAAATCTTTCCCATTAAATAAGGAAACCCAGTTTTCAGTAGCTTTTTCTTCAATATTGGCGTCGGTTTTTTCGACTTCAGGTTTTGATTTGCAGCTAACAATCATTATTGCCATTAAGACCATTACAATATGGCTGATACTTTTATACATGGATGTGAGTTTAAAATAGTTCTATTTTTCTTGTCGATTGATTTTTTGCGATAGTTTAATGGCGCCAATTTTTATAACGTCCAAGCTTTTCCTCCTGTAGCCTCTGCCACAGAGATGCATCCTTTTTGTATCCCTGGAACAGGATCATAAACCAAAACTTCCTTGCCAATTTCCTTACTTGTTTTATAGGCCCAAACAGTTTGATCACGTATTCTCAAGAGGGTCATGAAGACGATGTTTTCCTCCTTTATATGCGCTAGTCGTTGTTCTTTTGAAACTCTCAGGTATTTTGCTAAGATAGCATCAAAATCTTCCGGTTTTAGATCTATTGGCTCAGTTTCAGGTGTTTCTTGTAGAATGCCCAACTCATCCATAACCGCATCAAGACCCAAATTGTAGATGGCCTTATCTTCATCGGTCGAGGCTTTTGATACATATAGATCAATAAACTGTGGTACATTAACGTCCAATGCTCCCGGAGTGTCTTTCGTTTTAGGTAAAATCAAGTCCACTAAATTCTGTAATACATAAGCTTGCTTTTCAGTGTGGAATATAGGGACCCATTTTTCTGCTGTCGTACTACAACTTTGAAGCATGCTTATTAAGGTAGGTGTTGCAATGACATAGCCTAATGATAATCCCAAGCCTTTTAGTGCGTCTCTTCTATTCATAACTACGCTTTATTTGATTTGAATTGTTCAACGGCATGTTTTGCGGCTCTGGCGGTCAATGCCATATAGGTCAATGACGGATTTTGACATCCTGCCGAAGTCATACAAGCTCCATCCGTAACATATACATTGGGTACACCATGCACCTGATTGTTGGCATTAAGCACCGAAGTTTTTGGATCTCTGCCCATACGCGCGGTACCCATTTCATGAATGCCAATGCCTGGGGCATGTCTTACATCATAGGTTGTAATGTCTTTAAAACCTGCTTTTTCCAGCATTTCTGCTGCTTGCTGTTTAATGTCTTCCCGCATTATCAATTCGTTTTCTTTCCATTCGGCATCAAAGGTAACGGTAGGTAAGCCCCAATCATCCAACTTATCATAATCCAAGGTCATTTTATTGTCATGGTAGGGTAAACATTCCCCAAAGCCCATAATTCCCATGGTCCATTCTCCCGGTTCTAAAATGGCTTCTTTAAATTTTTCACCATAGGCAATTTCCGCTACGTGTTCTGACATTCCGCCTCGGCCACCGCCACCTTGATAACCGTAGCCTCTTACAAAATCTTTGCGTTTGGTAGCGTCATCACCTAAATTTCTAAATCTCGGAATATAGACACCATTTGGCCGTCTTCCTTTGTAATATTGATCTTCGTAACCTTCTACTCTGGCATTGGCACCTGCACCTAAATGATGGTCCATAATATTATGTCCCAACTCACCGGAATCGTTGCCCAAACCGTTTGGAAACCGTTCAGATTTAGATTGCATTAATATGGATGCTGAAGGTATTGCAGAAGCACAACAAAAGATGATATCTGCATTAAAGATGAAGGTTTCTTTGGTTTCAGCATCAATAACTTTAACGCCAGTGGCTTTTTTTAGTTGATCATCATAAATAATTTCATGGACAATGGAGTTTGGTCTTAAAGTCATGTTGCCGGTATCTTCGGCAGCTGGTAATGTTGACGCATTACTGCTAAAATAGGCGCCATAAGGACAACCTCTAATGCATCTATTTCTAAATTGGCAATTGCTTCTGCCTTTACGTTTATAATCTCCAGTAAGATGAGCAACCCGTCCTATAGTTAATAATCTGTCCTCGTAATTGCTCGCCAATTTGTCTTTAAATTCTTTTTCCACACAGGTCAGTTCCATGGGAGGGGTGAAGAGACTATCTGGCAAATGTGGTATGCCGAGGGCTTCACCACTGACGCCAATATGTTTTTCTACATAGTCGTACCAAGGGGCGAGATCATTATAACGTATGGGCCAATCAACCCCATGACCATCTGTAATATTGGCTGTGAAATCTAAATCGCTTAAACGGTAACTCTGACGTCCCCAGGTAAGAGACCGTCCGCCAACGTGATACCCACGCATCCAATCAAAGCGCTTGGTTTCATTGTAAGGATGCTTAATATCATCCACAAACCAATGTTTGCTTTGTGCAGCAACGGTATAGCCGGTTCTGGCTTGTTTTTCCTGTCTTCCTTTTTCTTCTACTGTAGTTCCTCCGCGCAATTCCAAATCCCAAGCCTCATCATGCATGGTCGGGTAATCGCCATGTTTGACCATTCGTCCTCTTTCAAGAACTAAGGTCTTTAAGCCATTCTCACACAGTTCTTTGGCTGCCCAACCACCGCTAATTCCGGTTCCAATGACGATAGCGTCATAATGTTCTTTTATCATGTTGTTTGTTCAATTTACCAACTATTATAACCTACCAAATTAGGGAAAATAGCCGTAATTATTTTGATGTTGAATATTAATAATCCCTAAACTTAATCAAATTAGTGAAATTCTGATGAAACTTTAGTAAATTCATCCTTCTTTATTATGAAACTAATTAAACCAAAATTATTATGACCAAAAAGAATTTTATCTCTTTATGTTTATTTTTTATTATGACGACTGTTTTCGTTGGATGTAAAGAAAATACAGCGAAGTCTGACATTGCGCAAGTATCAGATGAAGAAAAGGAGCCCTTTTTTAAGTTATCACTCGCGCAGTGGTCCTTGCACAGAACCATTGGAGACGGTATTTTAGATCCATTGGACTTTGCCGAAAAAGCCAAAGAAATGGGCTTTGAGGGCATTGAATATGTATCTGGGCTTTATAGCAAACAGATTGAATCTATGGGGATGGAAGCGCTTCAAGAAGCTTTAAAAGCCAAAAGTGAAGAACATGGTGTTGACAATGTTTTGATTATGATTGATGGTGAAGGTAATTTGGCGGCATCTGAAGAAAAAGAGAGAATTCAGGCGGTTGAAAATCATAAAAAGTGGGTAGATGCTGCGGCGTATTTAGGTTGTCATTCTATTCGAGTTAATTTATTTGGTTCTAATAATGAAGAGGAATGGATTGCAAATGCCACGCTAGGATTAAAATTATTGGCAGCATACGGTCAAACTAAAAATATCAATATCATTGTTGAAAATCACGGTGGACTTTCTTCCCATGCAGGCCTTTTGGTCCAAGTCATGAAAAATGTAGACATGGATAATTGTGGCACGCTACCTGACTTTGGTAATTTTTGTGTGAAACGTGATAGTGGTGGAAATTGGGGAGGAAATTGTATTGAAGAATATGATAAATATAAAGGTACCGAAGAAATGATGCCATATGCCAAGGGCGTTAGTGCCAAGTCTTATGACTTTGACGATCAAGGCAATGAAACGACGCTTGACTATCCTCGCTTTCTGAAAATTGTAAAAGACGCTGGTTACACTGGTTTTGTGGGGGTAGAATTTGAAGGTAGCAATGTCAGTGAAGAGAAAGGCATTGAATTAACAAGAGATCTTTTATTGAAAATAGGGAGAACCCTCTCCAACTAAATACATCTTAATATTTATTGATTATGAGTAAAACTAATAAAGAGAATACAATTTCCAGAAGAAAATTCGTAGGCATGTCCATGGCTGCCACGGCTGCTTTTAGTATCATCCCGTCTTATGCGGTGAGTGGTTTGGGCCATGTAGCACCTAGTGATAAATTGAATATCGCCGGGATTGGTGTTGGCGGGATGGGGCTTACGAATCTTAAAAACCTTTCTTCACAAAATATCGTTGCACTTTGCGATGTGGATTGGAAATATGCCAAAGCTGCAGGCACCACTTTTCCGAACGCAAAAAAATACTGGGATTGGCGTAAAATGTATGAAGAAATGGGCAAAGACATCGACGCCGTTGTAATTGCGACCGCTGACCATACGCATGCTGTTACAGCAGCACATGCGATGACTATGGGTAAACATGTGTTTTTACAAAAACCTCTAACGCATTCAGTTTATGAGTCTCGGCTATTGACGAAACTGGCTAAGAAACATAATGTGGCCACCCAAATGGGCAATCAAGGTGCCTCAGGAGAAGGCGTTGCAAAAACTTGTGAAATTTTATGGAGTGGTGCCATTGGCGATGTGACAAGAGTTGAATCGTTTACAGATCGACCAATATGGCCACAGGGATTAAATACACCAGAACGCGGCGATTGGGTTCCGGATACTTTAGACTGGGATTTATTTACCGGTCCAGCAAAAATGAGACCTTATAATGAGGTGTATCACCCATGGAATTGGCGCGGCTGGTGGGATTATGGCACTGGTGCTTTGGGTGATATGGCCTGCCATATTTTGCATCCTGTATTTGAAGGTCTTCAATTAGGTTATCCTAGTAAGGTGCAAGCGAGTTCGTCATTATTATTAAATGATTCTGCCCCGGTAGCTCAATCCGTAAAATATACTTTTCCTTCAAGAGAAGCGAAAAAGGGTAAAATTAATTTAGGTGAAGTGGATGTGCATTGGTATGATGGCGGAATCAAGCCTACATTGCCATCTAATTGGCCAGCAGGCAAAGATCCAAATAAGTCCGGTGGAGGCACATTTTTCTACGGAACAAAAGATATTCTTCATGTAGGTTGTTATGGGATTGAACCTGAATTATTGTCTGGAAAATCAATTTCTGCCCCTAAAACAGAAAGAAGAGTAGAAGAGGAGCTAGGAATGTCATGGAAAAGCGGTGCGCACGAAATGGATTGGGTGCGTGCATGTAAAGAAAACCCGAACAGTAGAACACCTACAACTTCTGATTTTGCAGAAGCTGGACCTTTTAATGAAATGGTAGTTATGGGTGTATTGGCCGTGAGGCTTCAGGCATTAAATAAGATTTTGGAATGGGATGGTCAAAATATGAAATTTACAAATATTGGTGCCAATGAAGAGATTAGAACGGTTATCAAAGATGGATTTAAGATTAAAGAAGGACATCCAACATTTGATAAAGACTGGACTGAACCGATGAATGCAGTTGCTTATTCTCAAGAGCTTATTAAACACACCTATAGAGACGGTTGGTCGTTACCAGATATGCCTTCTTAAAAAAGAACAAGTTAGGATTTAAAATAAATAGTAATCAATAAATTTAAAAAGAGTAAACCAATGAAAAAATTAAGTGCACTTGTAATATTTAGTTTGGTACTGATGCCTTTGGTATCTAGCTGTAAAGAAGAAAAAGATAAAACTGAAAAAATTACCGAAATAGAAACTGAGACTATGGACAAAAATGAAGACAAGGATGATTGGATCGTGCTTTTTGACGGTACCTCTTCAGAAGGATGGCGCGGGTATAAAAAAGATCATTTTCCTGAAGCTTGGAAAATTGTAGATGGTACCATCCATTGTATAGGATCAGGACGAGGTGAAGCAGGCAGTAAGGATGGTGGTGATATTATCTATGATAAAAAATTCAAAAACTTCACTTTGAGCTTAGAATGGAAAATATCTGAGGGGGGCAACTCTGGCATCTTTTATTTAGGCCAGGAAGACCTCGATTATATTTGGAAAACAGCACCTGAAATGCAAGTATTGGATAATGATAAGCATCCAGATGCAAAACTAGGGAAAGATGGCAATAGACGAGCAGGATCATTATACGATTTGATTCCCGCAAAACCACAAAATGCTAAACCTGTTGGTGAATGGAACCAAGTTGAAATTACCGTTTACAATGGTACTGTTGTGCATAAACAAAACGGCGTCAATGTTGTCGAATATCATCTATGGACGCCTGAGTGGAACGCCTTGGTGGCGGGAAGTAAATTCCCTAGCTTGAATGAAGATTGGGCAGATGTAGCCAACGAAGGTTATATTGGTTTACAAGACCATGGCGACGACGTTTGGTTCAAAAATATTAAGATTAAGGAATTGTAATTCCTCCCCTTGTCCCTCCGAAGGAGGGGTATGGCTTGTGATATTTTTTAAAATCGTGAACTCAACTTAAATTATTGCCACCATTCAATCTAGGAGGGTGGCATTATAATTTTATGATTCCAAATAATGAATGATTTCTTTTATTAGAGCCAGTAACTTTAAAATCAACTATTAAAATACAGTTTACACACATGAGAAAATTAAGAATGGGAATGATCGGTGGAGGCATCGGCTCTTTTATTGGTGATGTCCACAGGAAAGCGTCAGGTCTTGATGGAATGATTGAATTGGTCTGTGGGGCATTTAGTAGCACTGCAGAAAAATCAAAGGCATCAGGTAAGGAATTGCTTCTGCCCGAAGACCGTTGCTATGCCAATTATGAAGAAATGATTCTTAAAGAAAAGGAATTGCCTGAAGACATCCGTATGGATTTTGTAAGTATTGTGACACCCAACCATATGCACTTTGCACCTGCAAAATTTGCTTTGGAAAATGGATTTCATGTGGTTTGTGATAAACCAATGACCTTAACTGTTGATGAAGCAAATACTTTGGAAAAGTTAGTGAATTCTACAGGGCTGCTTTTTGCACTAACCCACAATTATCCAGGAAGCCCAATGGTGAAACAAGCGAAATCTATGGTTGAAAACGGCGAACTTGGAAAAATCAGAAAGGTGCAAGTCCACTATTTACAAGGTTGGATGGCGACTTCGGTTGAAGATTCAGGAAATAAACAGGCTTCTTGGCGGGTAGATCCTTCAAAGTCTGGCGTAGGTGGTGCCTTAGGCGATATTGGAACCCATGCCCATAATTTAGTAGAATACATTTCAGGACTAAAAGTTAAGGAACTGGCTGCCGATTTAGGAAAATTTGGCAAGGGTAGAATTTTGGATGATGATGGCAATATCTTGTTGCGCTTAGAAAATGGTGCCAAAGGTACTATGTCTTTTTCCCAAATTGCATTAGGAGAGGAGAATAATTTCTGTATTAGAGTTTACGGTGAAAAAGGCAGTATAGAGTGGCATCAGGAAACTCCAAATGAACTCATTACAAGATGGATCGACCGACCAAAAACGATTTATACTCCCAATGGAAATGATCTTTCCCCGTTGTCTTTAGCGGCGTCTCGAATTCCTGCCGGACATCCGGAAGGTTATTTGGAGGCCTTTGCGAATGTTTATAAAAACTTTGCCACACATTTAAATGCGCTTATTATAGATTCGAGCATCGAAACACCAGATTATCCAACTGTTTCAGATGGAATGAGGGGCGTGAAGTTTATTCATGCTGCTGTTAATAGTGATCAGCAAAATGCGGCGTGGGTGAGCTTGGATTAGGATTTGAAGTGATCAATGAGTTATATAAAAAAAGGAGGCTGATTTCATAACTCATGAAATTGCCTCTTTTACTGTTTTATATAGAACGTTTAGTTTTTAATCTTGACTAGTCCCCTAAAAGCACGTTGGTCGTGCCACCGCCGGTTAAACTGATATCTACTGGGGCATTTGATTTCCAATTGCCGCGTGTAAAGTCGGGTACATCAACAGAAGCTGAGCGATTAGCCACAGATTTTTCACTCAACGGCGTAATAGCACTCCATAAAGCAGCATCATAAACCTCCTGATCTAAAGGAAGTCCATTCCGGAGACAATCAATCAGGCGCCAATCCATCATAAAATCCATGCCGCCGTGACCGCCAACTCTTTTGGCCAAATCGCCAACTTTAGTCACGATTTCAGGAGTGTATTTGGCTTCAATTTCTTTAAACTCTGCGTCACTTATCCACGAATGGCCTTTGGCGATTTGAGCTGTAGGGTATTTTCTGGCCATACCTTCAGAACCACTGATCAAATGTATTCTGGAATATGGACGTGGCGAACTCACATCATGTTGCATCATCATGCTCCTTCCATTCTTTGTTTTGATTATGGTGGTATTCATATTCCCTCTGTAATTCGCATTTTCAAAAGGGGTGTAGAAATCATCTTTTGCGGCGAGAATTTTAGCTTTTTTTCCCATATTGAAGTCGGCGCTGGAAAGTGATGTCAGATAATCCATCTGATCGCCGCGGTTCACATTCATAATTTGACAGATAGGCCCTAAACCATGGGTGGCATAAAGATTCCCATCACGCCCAATATTTTCTTTTAAACGCCACATGTTCTCGTAGCCATTTTTATTAAAGTTTAAATCTACAAGATCGTGAATGTAAGCCCCTTCACCATGAATGATATCTCCAAAATAGCCTTGACGTGCCATATTTAAGGTCAGTAATTCAAAGAAATCATAACAGCAATTTTCGAGCATCATACAGTGCACCTTGGTTTTTTCAGATGTTTCAACGAGCTCCCAGCATTCATCAATGGTTTTGGCTGCCGGCACTTCAACGCCTACATGCCTGCCAGCATTCATGGCATAAACGGCCATTGGTACATGCAAATCCCATGGTGTGCAAATATAGACCAGATCTAAATCTTCAGTATCAATCATGTTTTTCCATGCAGTCTCACTACCACTATAAACTTTGGGGTCGTGTGCGGTGCCTTCCAACATTTTCTTAGCACTTTCGGCCTGTTTCGGTCTCAAGTCACATAAAGCCTTTATTTCTACGCCTTGAATATAACTCATCCGTTTTACGGCGCCGGGACCACGCATACCCAAGCCTATAAATCCGATTTTGACGGTTTCTATTTTGGGAGCCGCATAGCCACTCATATTGAAGCGTGGAGCTCCAGAATTAGGCGGTATTTCAATTTTGGAAGCTGCATCAAAGCTCACTAAGCCACCGGTGGCAATGCCGAGACCTGCAAGCCCGCTTAACTTTAAAAAACTTCTTCTGTTATTTGTTGTACTCATGATGTTTGGTGTTATGGTTGACTTAAACCTTTAAAGATATCTATATTTATTTAGTTCGCCAAAGGGGGGCTTATTGGTCTCAAATAAAAACGGGCCTAAAGTAAAATGCCTCTAAATTCTTTTTTAGAGGCATTTTACTTTAGTTTAAATTACAACTTATTCCAAGTGTCGTTTAATATATTGACGTCGGGTAATAATTTATTTGGATCCAGAACAATCCGTTTCACTTCTTTTTTAGTTTTTAGAAGATGGCTCCAACTATTTCCTCTTTGCCAGATTTCTACTGGTAGAGATACGTGTTCCGTCGTGTTATCTGTATAGATAACCTCCAGCATAACAGGCATTGGAATCTCTCCATTATTTTCAACAGTAATAAGGTAATTGCCCTGATGTGGTTTTACCGATGAGATGCCCATATCGATATTGCCATTGCCATAAAACCAACCTTTCCAAAAGTAGGACAAATCTTCTCCTGCAACATTTTCCATATGATTAAAAAAGTCGTTGGGCTGCGGATGTTTATAGGCCCAATGCTGGATGTAGCTTTTAAAGGCATTATCAAAACGTTCAGGTCCTAAAATGTATTCGCGTAGTATAATAAGTCCCGCTGCAGGTTTGTAATAGGCGGTATAACCTAAATTTCTTTCGTTAGCTACTTCCGGAGAGGTATTGATGCCTTCACGATTTTCAAAAGTAAGATACCGAACCAAGTTGCGCGGATTGCCTACAGAGGATGGGTATTCACCATCGTTGAAAGCAAGCGTACTGTAATGGTTGATAAAAGTATTAAAGCCTTCGTCCATCCATGGGTAACGTCGTTCATTACTACCAACAATCATAGGAAACCAGTTATGGCCAAATTCATGATCGGTCACGCCCCATAAATCTGAGCCTACGCTTTGATAATCACAAAAGCTTACCCCTGGATATTCCATTCCGCCTACACTGGCAGCCACGTTGATGGCGTTGTGATACGGATAGGGATAATAGGTGGTTGAATAGAACTCAACTGATTTTTTTGTGTATTCAGTAGATCGGGACCAAGCGCCCTTGCCGTCACTTTCTTTTGGATACACCGATTGCGCCAAGCCTGTTTTGCCTTCTCCTAAATTCATTCGTGCAGCATCCCAAATAAATGCTTTTGACGAAGCCCAGGCCACGTCGCGCGTATTTTCCATTTTATAATGCCAAGTCAGTGTGCCGCTTGATTTTGTCTGCGCCATTGGTTTCCCAACCTCCTCTGGTTTGATGATATAAACCGTTTGGTCACTTTTTTCCGCTTGAGCAAAACGCTCTTGTTGTGTTTTGGTAAGTACTTCTTTTGGGTTTTGTAAGATTCCCGAACACACCACCGTTTGATCTGCTGCTGCAGTTATTTTTACGTCAAAATTTCCATATTCACAATAGAATTCGCCTGCTCCCAAATAAGGCTCAGTATTCCATCCTACCACATCATCAAACACGGCCACTCGCGGATACCATTGTGCAATAGCATAAACGGTTCCGCCTTCAGTTTCGAGTCTTCCCATGCGGTCCATGCCTTCAACAGGGACTTTGAATTTGAAATTCATTTTAATGGTCGCTTTTCCACCTTTAGCGGCTAGTGGTTTATCAAGAAAAAGCTGCATTCTGGTATCAGTAATGATATGCTTTGAGGAGGTGCCCGTTTCTGTTTTTGCCGAAACGTTGGACAGTTCAAAACCACCTTCTACATCACCATTATAACGATTTCCAACAACTGGAGTGGTTAATGTTCCTCGAGAGGTTTCCGTAAAACGATTTTGTTCCAAATAGATCCAAATAAAATCTAAGGTTTCAGGGCTATTATTGGTATAGTGGATGGTGATATTTCCAGAAACAACATGGTTTTTTTGGTCCAAGGTAACTTCCAAATTGTAATCGGCGGAATTTTGCCAATATTCCGGACCCGGTTTACCAGAACTGGTCCTGTAGCTGTTGCCTTGGCGAGAAGCAGGAAACTCATCAAACAAATGTTGATTGCCATAATTGGCTTCTTGGGCAAGGATTGAAAACGAAAAGCATGAGAGAAAAAGAAAAATGCAGAATCTGCTGTTCAAATACATCATTATATAAAAATTTTATAGTAATGCGAAGGTAACAAATGAGATGTGAAAATGATGTTAAATCATCTCCTCTAAGGGCAAATTGTTAGACAGGTTTTGAAAACTCGAGGTTTCCATTTTGCTCAGGATATGAAGAAATTAACTTACCTAGAGAAAATAGTTAGGAATGGTGTTTTTAGATCTGTTTAAGTCATGCGGTTATAATAGCTGACAATATCAGCGAAACCTGTCCGAACGATGGGCGGGGCGGGTCAGCGGAACACAAAAACTTGCCAATCTCAAACTTTTGAAAATGTGTTATCTGAATAGTTACTTTAATCCTTCACTTGGGTGAATATCAAATGACAGCGCTCGTATTGCTGAGCTCATAGTGTTTATAATTATTTTGGGTGATCATAGTGATTATATAAGGTTGAAAAATATTTTTTGATAACTTGCTTGGCGTTTTTGTTATAATTTTTATTCAAAGAATATGCGCCTTTGGAATCAGACTCAGGAATGATCTTCATTGTGCATTTATTTAAAAAGTAGCGTTTAATACCATGCTCAACAAAAAATATAGATCGAGAAACTCGGTCCTCTCATAAAAAAACCAATCCACTTAGAATGAAAAATATTGAATATAAAATCGGGAAAGTTCCAAAAATATCAGAAATCATAGAAGTTTATCATAGTTCAGGAATAAAAAGACCGACCACTAATCATGAACGAATAACCAAAATGTACGCAAACTCTAATTTGATAATTACAGCATGGTCGGAAAATAAATTGGTTGGCATTTCACGTTCACTAACTGATTTCTGTTACGTTTGTTATTTATCGGATTTAGCAGTGAAAAAAGAATATCAAAAAGTAGGTGTTGGAAAACAATTAATAGAAATGACAAAAAAGGAAATTGGAAAAGAGACTGCGTTGGTTTTGCTCTCTGCACCAATGGCGATGACTTACTATCCGAAAATTGGTTTTGAGAACATTGACAACGGATTTCTCATTCGTCGGAACGAATAAACGTAAAGAGTTTAATTGGTCCTTGACAGTGGTTTTGAACGAATCTGCTTAAAAAAACGCAGAAAAACCGCCAAAAACCCTAAAGTTTATATTATTTTCATGGCACAATCAAAACATTATGGAAATTAAAAAATATTATGATCTCATTATTGAAAAACTAATCGGATGGTCTGAGCAATTGGTCAAAATGTTGCCCAATTTTGTACTGGCCATTGTTGTGCTTATTGCTTTTGTCTTTATTGGTCGATTAATTCGAAATCTGATCACAAAACTGCTGGATAGAACATTAAAGAATAGATCACTTACCTCTATTGTTTCAAAAGTAGTCTACGTACTTATTATTGCAATTGGGGCGTTTGTCGCATTAAGCTTATTAAACTTAGACAAAGCAGTTTCCTCATTACTTGCCGGTGCTGGTATTATTGGTTTGGCATTAGGTTTTGCATTTCAAGATATTGCGACCAATTTCATAGCCGGTTTCTTCATGGCCGTAAAACGTCCGTTTAAGATAGGGCAAGTCATCCATTGTGAAGGCCATAGCGGGGTCATAAAACATATTGGAATCCGTACCACAGAAATTACGTCCTTTCAAGGGCAGGAAGTCATTATCCCCAACAAAATGCTATTTCAAAATCCATTGATCAACGATTCTGAAAATATTTATAAAAGAATAGATCTCAATGTGGGGGTCTCCTACGGTGAAGATTTAGAAAGGGTAAGAGACATTGCCATAGCATCGGTAAAAAATACGCCTAATATTAATACAGATAAAAGTATTGACCTGGTCTATTTAGCTTTTGGTGGGAGTTCCATTGATTTTAGAATTATGATCTGGGTAGAATTTAAAAGTCAATTGGAGTTTTTGAAAAGTCAGAGTGAAGCTATTATTGCCATAAAAAAAGCATTTGACAAGGAAGACATCATGATTCCATTCCCAATCCGGACCTTGGATTTTGGAATCAAAGGTGGTGAAAAACTGAATGAGGTATTGCCAAAACAAACCATGTTATCTGATGCCAATGGCGCCCCCAACGAAAAGCGTAAGAGTAATCAAAGTGCGGAATAGAATCAAGGTTGGTATCAACATTTTGAAAAGCAAATTAAGAGATAGGATTGGTACTCACATGCTCTAATGAGCGGTGTGCGAAGTTTGAATAATTGGTCTATGGGTCTAAGTATTATCTTCGCATACCATAAGTTTAAGTGTTTCTTAAAGTTCCCAGCCCACAGTCGTTATGACAACATAATCATCATAAGATGCGCCTTCAATAGGCTTGTTGTCGTAGTTATAGTTAAATGAGAGTTTTACGAATAAATCAAGAGGTAAATCGTATTTCAGATCTAAATTAAAGTCAGTTCTGATTCGTTTTTTCTCAGTTAAACTTGGATAGGTTGTGATTCCTGATACTAGACTCAAATCATTAAAATCAAATAAATTGACTTCTAACGATGCGTAAACCTCGCCACTCTTTCTATCATCTTCTGAAGCATTGTAATTTTCACTGTTATAGGCTACACCTAATGTGCCACCAAAATACATCCGGTTATTATGGATAAAGTATTTTCCAAAACCAAGTTTGTTGGTCATTCTTAACTTCAATTGCTGCTCACTATTGGATAGATATTCCGATTGGAAAATTAAAAAATTATCGCGTTTCAAAAAATAATTAAAAGAAAGTTCACCAAAGGTGCGCTGAATTTCCTCAACGTTGTCCTGATTACTTCTAACGGAATTAAATGTGGTTTTTATACTGTAGAAATCTGAGGTATAACCTAGCGTGCTTGCAACAGACAATTGACTTAAGTTGCTAGCCTTTGATAAATTGAATCCCACCGAGATTGACGCGTTTAACCGCGAGACAAAATCATCTTTAACCGGTTTAATGAATACAATATCTATAATGCCAACCAAACCGTTATCATCCTTTAAAATAAGCGCATTATCTTCGTTATTGGTGTCAATGCCCTCAATTTTATAGCGTGTTCCATCTGATGCCGTTACTAAAAAGTTTTCAGTGCTTTTTATTGATTTTACTTTTTTCCACTTTACTTTAAAATCACTATCACTGTAGGGCGTTTCTATACTTAAAACACTACGATCCATTTTTTTTATCTCTCCTATCAACCGATCACCATTGGTCAGTACGATGGTGTCATTTTGAGAAAATGCACTCATGGAAACCATGAGGCTAATGCAGAATACTATGAGTCTTAAATTCATATAGGCGTTAATTAGTTACAGTTGAATTCTTAAATGATCAATTGACATATGAAAGTCCATGATGACTGTTAGTTTCCATATAAATTACCGATAATTTTGGTCTGGTTGAGCCTTTTATCAAAAAAGACATCAAGAATTTAACAAAAATAATAAAAATTGCCTTAAATGACTTCTTTAACACTTTTAGAAGTTCTGGAGCAGCTGTAAATAATTAAAAATGAGGCTGTATGGGGTTGTGGTTTTATAATTGTCCACCTATTTCATTCCAAGAAAGACGATGGCTCAGTGGCCAGTTGCCCCTTTATTTGAAGTGTTTGAGAGCTAAAAATGCTAGTGATGTTTTCTGACCTCCATTTTAAAAATATTGGATTAAAATGCTTTTGATATTACTCGGTATCAGTTTCTTTAACTTTGAAGTTTTTAAGTTTAAAGCGAACAATATCTCCAGGTTTCCAGGTTTGTATCGAGGATTTTAGCAAGATACTCTTGGTGTCTTGTACAAGTTCTCCTTTGCAGTCATTTGCGCATTTGTTACATCGGTTACAACATACCTTTAACTGCATATGATCTCCTAAGTACATACATTGCTCTACCATGCCACAAAGATGTGGCTCTTCAGCATTACAAAAATCGGTTTCCTCTGCTCTGAAAAACAAGTTCACTTTATCCCGATTTGTGGATAATGGACAATCTTTCTGTCCAGAAACAAATCCGAAAGGGGTTTTAAATCCTCCAGAAGTAACCGTTGCTTCAAGATTGTTTGACTTCCCGAATAATTCCGCAACATAAGAGGAGTTCGGATTATTGTACAAACTATCAGGGGTGTCGAGTTGCAATAATTTTCCTTTGAGCATTACTGCAATCTTATCTGCGGTAGAAAAAGCATCTTTGGTATCATGCGTTACCAAAATAGCGGTAATCCCCATGGCTTTGATAATCTGACGCACCTCTTCACGCACTTGGTCGCGTAAGATGGTGTCCAAATTACTGAAAGGTTCGTCCATCAACAAGAGATGAGGTCGCGGCGCAAGTGCCCTAGCCAAAGCCACCCTTTGTTGTTGCCCCCCAGAAAGTTGGTGTGGATATTTTTTAACGTCCTCTTTTAGGCCGGTTAGTTTTATAGTTTCAAGTACGCGTTGTGCGGTATCTTTTTTATTGAGACCTTTTAATCCAAAAGCGACATTTTCAAAAATGGTGAGATGCGGGAATAAGGCATAATCTTGGAATACCATCCCCGTTTTTCGCTTGTTTGCGGGCAAGGATTTCCGGCCGCTCACAATCAGTTCTCCGCCGAGCTCAATAGTTCCTGACTTAGGATGTTCCAATCCTGCAATTAAGCGCAATAGGGTGGTTTTTCCAGAACCGCTTTCGCCAACAAGTGCTAATATTTCGCCTTTATCCAAAGAAAAAGAAACACCGTCCACCGCGTAGGTATCAGCATTCCTATATTGTTTACTAATATTATTCAATTCAATAATCACCATGGTCATTCTTTTTTTTCTGCTTTTGCAGCCATACGGATAACATTTTGTTTTCAGAAGGACTTAAATCAAAAGCTATTGATCTTTCTACACCGTTTTCATTTCTTTCTACTGATCATATTATTCAACACTATAATTGGGATAACTCCAGTTAAAACCACCACCAGAGAGGCGTTTGCTGATTCTGCTATCATTTCGTTGGTTGCCATATCAAAAGCTTTAGTGGCCAACGTATGGAAGTTGAAAGGTCTCAAAATCAAGGTTAATGGAAGTTCCTTTAAAATATCAACAAAGGCCAATAATACCGCTCCTGCTATACTGTTCTTTATCAAAGGCAGGTCTATCTTCCACAAAGTTCTTAAAGGTGACGCACCTAATGAGCGTGCCACCTCATTGACTGAGGCGCCTGTTTTTTGAAACCCTGCATCAATAGCATTATAGCCAACCGCCATAAACCGAACAACATACGCCACCACTAAGATAAACAATGTTCCTGACAAAATCATCCCTACATGGTTTGAAACTGCCCAATTAATAGTTCTATCCAAACCCATCATCGGAATCATTACCCCTACAGCAATAACCGCACCAGGGATGGCATAGCCCAAAGAAGCGGTTCGTGCAATATGTTTGGTCCAACGTAAAGGGCTTAATCTTATGGCATACAATAAAAATATGGATATTACGGCAATAGCCACAGCAGAACCAATCGCTAGGGAGAAACTGTTAAAAATTAAAACCCCAAATTCAGAATCTACCACATTGTGCCAGGTGAGGGAGACCCAATAAAACAGTTGCAATAATGGAAATATAAAACTGATCAGTAAAACAATCAAACAAAGTGCTGTATATAGCTGGCGTGTGCTTTTATGTTTGGGTCTGATTCTAATTGCAGGTTTTGAACTTTGGCTTCCAGCGTTCCAATTACGGCCTCCTCTCTGAACCGTTTCCAGCCAGATCAACACTAAAACAATCACGGTCAAAATTGCTGAGAGATAGATGGCCGTGTTAATATCTCCAAAAGAAAACCAAGCTCTGAAAATTCCCGACGTAAAAGTGTCCACTCCAAAGTATTTCACCGTGCCGTAATCATTTAAAACTTCCATCCCTACTAAAGCAATTCCACCAGCTACGGCTGGTCTTGCCATAGGTAATGCTATCTTAGTGAACATCCGCATCCGATTGCTGCCCAAAAGAAATGCTGCTTCTTGCATTGCGCCGGATTGCCGCATAAATGAGGCCCTACAGATGACATACACGTAAGGAAATAAGCTAATGGAAAGTATAAATATAGCCCCGGGCATATTCATAATATCGATGATGGGACCTTTAAAAGAGATGTCAAAGTTATTACGGAAGAAAGCCTGTACCGGTCCGGTATATTCCAAAATTCCCACATAACTGTAGGCCATCATATAAGATGGAAATGCAAGAGGAAGAATTAAAAGCCACTCAAAATACTTACGACCCGGAAACTCATATACTGATACCAGCCACGCCATGCTCACACCAATTAAAAAAGTAAATGTGCCGACCCCTAGCAACAAAAGAAATGAATTGGCGAAATAGGAGAGTAGTAAATTGGATGCAATATGGCCCCAATGCTCCCCGGGTTTGTCGAAGAGCTTGATCAGAATAGTGAACACGGGGGTCAATACCAAAAGTAATATTATAATTGCACCGCCCGTCCACTTATTCCACCAATAGGTGGTTCTTTTTGCCATTTAATTCTGCTAGTTTTAACCTTGTTGATGAAGATTAAAGATTTTAATACCTGTTATTTCCAACCAGCCTCATCAAAAACCATAACAGCTTTGCTATTATTTTCTCCAAGCTTATAAAGTTCAACATCGTCGGCTTTAAAATCGCCCCAACTTTTTAAGATCGCAGCTTTAGTGGCTTTGGAATTGATTGGGTATTCGTAGTTTAAGTTTGCCAAGGTTTGCTGTGCCTCTTCTTCTGAAAGAAATTCCATAAGCTTGATAGCATTTTCCTTGTTTGGTGCATATTTAGTCACACCAATGCCGCTGACATTAACGTGCGTCCCTCTTCCATCTTGGTTCGGGAAAATAATACCAACACTTTCTCCTGCCTTGCGCTCTTCTTCATTTTCATCGTTAATCAACAATCCAATATAATAGGTGTTGACTACAGCAATGTCAGCTTCACCAGAAGCTACGGCTTTAACTTGATCACGATCACTGCCCTTTGGGTTTCTTGCCATATTAGCTACAACGCCTTCAGCCCATTCCTTTGCTTTTTCTTCACCATCGGCCAAGATTATAGAGGCCAACAACGATTGGTTATAAACATTTTCAGAAGAACGGATGACAATTTTGCCCTTCCACTTTGGATCTGTCAAATCTTCGTAAGTCTTAATATCCTCAGGGTTTACTCTGTCCTTAGCGTAGGCAATAATTCGTGCTCTGTAAGTCATGCCGTACCAGTAGCCTTCTTTTTCTCTAAACTCTGGCGCAATATTAGCCTCGAGTATTTCAGATGTAACAGGCTGCAACAAATCTTTTGATTGTGCACGGTAAAGTCTGCCCGCATCTACGGTTATCAAGATATCTGCATTGGAGTCTTCGCCTTCTGTTTCGAGGCGTTGGATCAGTTCATCGGCACTGGCGTTTACAATATTCACCTTTATACCGGTCTCCTCAGTAAATTTGGTAAAAAGCTCGTCATCGGCCTTATAATGTCTGTGGGTATAGACGTTAACTTCTTGTTTAGGGGTTGTAGAATCACCACATGCCACGAATAAGGTCGTAAGGCATATTAGAAATCCGAGTTTTAAAGTAGTACTCATATAGATAGTGTTTTGTTTTGATTTGCAAAGGTAATCTTATTTAGACTTAATACAAACAAGAAACAATACTATCAATTTCACCTCAGTTATTAGGCTTGAAAGTCAGGCTTTTATTGGCTTCTGATTTTTTCGAGAATTTATCATAATCACGGCAAGTAAGATAATGATGATGCCCACCCATTGTAAAAAGCTGATAGCTTCGTTTAAAACCAAATAGGCACTGAACACTGAAATTGGTATTTCTAACGCCGCAATAATGCTTCCTAGACCCGTGCCGATGATTGGAAAGCCTTTGTTAAATAAAAGTGGCGGAAGGATCGTACCGAAAAATCCTAGGAAGATTCCCCAAGTGATAAAGACGTTCCAATTAAATTCTTGTAGAATTTGAAGATTCCAAAATAGGATTATTGAAATGAGTCCGCCATATACCAAATACTGAGTCCGTATGATGTTGGGCAGGTGTAAGGCAACTCTGCTCGTGGCGTACATGGTTCCTGTAAAGCATAGTGCCGCCAACAGGCCAAAACCAATCCCTTTTAAGTTAAGTTCAATGTCATTTTCAAAAACCTTTGCGGCTAACATGGTGCCCACAATGGCGACAATCGCTCCAATTATTTTTGTTTTATTGACTAAGGCGCGGGCCGTGAAGAACTCCAATACGACACCCATCCAAATGGTCTGCATTAACAGAATAATCCCAACGGAAACTGGCACGTATTGGATGGATAAATAATAAAAACTGCTGGTGAGGCCTAAGAAGGTTCCAAACAACATTAATTTTACTTTGGCATTCAATGAGACACCTTCTATTTCAATAGTCTTCGATTTTTTTGAAAAGAAAAGAGCAAGAACAGTCAGTAACAAAGCCCCAAACAAGTATTGAGAAAATGCCAAACCAGCGGTACCAAATCCACTATTATTGGCATATTTTACAAAAGTTGCCAAAACCCCGTAACTAGCTGCGCCTATAGCGACAAATAAAACACCTTTTAGATGTGCATTCATGGTTTAAAAATTATTTTGATTAATGGGCTATTTAGCTCTATGGTAAGAAGAGCGCTGGCAAATTTAAACAATCAGTTAATCATTCCCTCATGATTTTATGGACATCAAATCTGATTCATTTTAAAATGTGGTTACTGGCCTGCTTTGGTTAACTGTAACGAATTAAGAAAAACAGGCTATTTTTATCTAAATTTGATGCAAATCTCATATGAAAATGCTTAGTTTAGTGTTTGATTAGTAACATTCCAACAACCACCGCTTACATTTGAATAATTTCTCAAATAAATCTGATTTACATTTTTTTAGAAAATAGGAATTTTATGTCTATTAAAATAGGGCATTACGCATGCTTGCGGTAAGGCGTTGGGCGGTAAAATGGAAAGTAAAATTATATCTGACGCTTTTATAGCATAATTTATGAATGTTTTAAATTACGAAAATGTCATTATTGGAGGTGGATTGGCGGGAATTTCTGCAGCCATTGAACTCTTGGACAATAATAAAAAAGTACTGATTATTGAAAGGGATGTTGAAGAAAATCTTGGGGGATTGGCAAAGAAATCTTTTGGAGGTATTTTATTTTCTGGTACGCCTCAGCAAAAGAAGGCGGGTATCCAAGATTCTACCACCTTGCTTTATGAGGATTGGATGCGTTACGGCAATTTTAATGAAACCACTAGTTTAGGCGCCCAATGGGCCAAGTTTTATTCGGAACATTCAATTTCTGTTATTTATGATTGGCTTGTTGCTAAAAAAGTCGACTTTCTTCCAGTGGTCAATTGGCCAGAACGTGGGATGGATGTCAAAGGAAATTCGGTGCCCAGATGGCATATTACTTGGGGTACTGGCTATGACTTAACCCACAAAGTTACCAGCTACTTATTGAATCATCCAAATAAAGAACATCTCGAAATAAAGTTTCAACATAAGGTAGATGCTATTATGATCGCTAATCAAAAGGCAAAAGGTGTTGAGGTTATTGATGAAATCACTAATGAGAGATTAAGCATTACTTCTGAAAACATCATTATTGCCTCCGGAGGAATTATGGGTGGTGATTTAAAATTGGTAAAGAACCATTGGCCTTCCAAATTCCACACCCCTCCTGATCATTTATTAAATGGCTCTCACAATTATGCGGATGGTACCATACATTTGGATTTGGACCACAAAGGAATTCCTTCAACGCATTTAGATAAACAATGGCATTACGCTGCTGGAATTCCCACGCCACATCCCGAAGAAGGAAAGTATCGCGATGGCTTGAGTTTAGTGCCGCCACGATCGGCAATTTGGGTGGATGCTACCGGGAAACGCTTTACGCCACCACTTGTGGCTTATACCGATACGTCTTATTTTGTTGAACATATCCTAAACACCAAGGAACAGTATTCATGGAGTATTATGAACTGGAAAATCGCCATTAAAGAATTGGCTGTTTCGGGTTCTGAGTATATGACGGCATTTAGAAATCGGAATAAATTCAGACTGATAAAAGATGTTCTCTTCGGAAATAAATCCTTAGTGAATAGACTTATTGAAGAATCTGATCATTTTGTAATAGCCGACACGCTCGATGATTTGGTTCAAAAAATGAATCAGCAAGACAAAAATAATATCGTGGACTTCGAGATTCTAAAAAGGGATTTGAAAGCTTATGACGACGAAATTGATCGCGGTAAAAAATATTTTAACGATGAGCAATTACGCCGATTGGTGAATTTTAGATTATATCGCGGAGATAAGATCAGGACTTCAAAATTCCAAAAGATTTTAGATCCAAAAGCAGGACCATTGATTGCAGTTAAACAATATATATTAAGTAGAAAAAGCTTGGGAGGCATTCCTACCAATCTCAACTCGCAAGTGATGGATAAGGATGGCGATATTATCTCAGGATTATACGCCGTGGGAGAATCTGCCGGATTTGGTGGTGGAGGCATCCATGGTTCAAGATCATTGGAAGGCACTTTTTTAGGATCGTGTATCTTAACAGGTAGAGTTGCCGGAGCACATATAGCAGGAATAAAACTTTAAAATTATAATTTATTATGAAGAAAACAGGCGCATGGTTACTGGTCAAGGCATTGGAGCAATTACCGATATCGCATACATTTGGTATTCCGGGAGTGCATAACACTGAAATTTATGATGAGTTAAATAAGTCCTCAAAAATCAAACCTATATTGGTCACTCATGAAGGTGGCGGTGCCTTTATGGCCGATGCCGTCAGTCGCACTTCAGATACTATTGGCACCATGGTCATTGTACCAGCGGCTGGAGTAACACATGCCTTAAGCGGGATTGGTGAAGCTTTTTTAGACGGGATTCCTATGCTTGTCATCTCTGGAGGAATTCGTACGGATGTCGATAAAAGCTATCAGCTTCACGAATGGGATATGCATTCGGTATTGAGCGGCATTACCAAAAAGACCTATCATATAAAAAAGCATGAGGACATTATGACCAGTGTTTTTGAGGCTTATACTATCGCCATTTCTGGAAATCCTGGTCCTGTTTTTATCGAAATACCCACGAATATTCAGATGTTTAAAGGTGAGGTTTCAGAAATCCTATCGTATGAAAAACCTGAAATTAAACCGACAGTAACAAGTTCTCAATTGGAGGAAGCTATTCGGATCATTTCTGAATCTAAGAAAATAGGCATGTTTTTAGGATGGGGCGCAAAAGAGGCGACGGCAATTAGCGTGCAAATTGCCGAGCGACTCCATGCTCCGGTATCAACAACCTTACAGGGGTTTAGCGTTTTTCCAGGCGATCATGAATTATTTACAGGAATGGGTTTTGGCCCGGCATCTGTCCCCGCTTCAGAAAATGCTTTTAAGGATGTGGATTGTTTAATTGCCGTAGGTACGCGATTCGCAGAAATCCCAACCGGAAGTTTTGGAGCAAAAGTTCCTGAAAATCTGATCCACATCGATATCGATGAAAATGTTTTTGATAAAAACTATAAGAGTAAACTGGCCATTCAAGGCGATGCGAAACTTGTTTTAGAAAGTTTAGTAGCAGAATTGATAAACAAGAATATAGAAAAAACCAATCCTAAATTAATTATTGCTATTGCAAAAGATAAGGAAGCTTATTATAAGGAATGGTCTGATTTTAAATTCGATCGGGTAAATCCTTATCATTTTTTCAAGAGTTTAAGAGAACATCTTGACGATGATGCCATAACTGTTTTGGACGATGGCAATCACACCTTTTTGACGGTAGAATTATTTCAAAATCTTAAAAGCAAACATTTAATTAGTCCCACCGACTTCAATTGTATGGGCTATTGTGTGCCAGCGGCCATAGGTGCTAAATTTGCCAATCCTAACAAACAAGTCGTGGGAATTGTTGGTGATGGCGCTTTTTTGATGACCGCACTTGAGTTGATGACCGCAAAAAGGAATCAATTGGGAATTGCAATTTTCGTTTTTCATGATGGCGAGCTTTCCCAAATATCTCAAGGTCAAGAAATTCCTTATAATAGAAAGACCTCTACAGTATTGGGCGATTTCAACATTGATGGTATTGCACATGCTGTTGGCGCCGATTATTTAGTTATAGAAAATGATGCGCAGATTGACGACGTTATTAGTGCTGCCCTTGAAGCGGCTAAATTGAACAAAACGGTCTTGGTGGATGTGCATATCGATTATAAAAAACGAACCCGATTTACACAAGGTGTTGTGAAAACAGTTTTAGGGAATTTCCCATTTTCCGATAAAGTTCGATTTATTGGTAGGGCCGTAAAAAGAAAGATTTTGGGGTAAACAATTCTTATGTAGATTTTTTTATAGTTCTCAATGCAGGAATGGTGCATTCTCGCTTTCTTCTTATTAATAGACTTTATGAGGATTCTCTGCTTTGATAAGGTCTTTTTTTATGAATACTTCCCAAATAAAGACGGCATATACCACCAAATACTCCAAACCAATGGTCCAAAGGTTTTCTGTGTTCTGGGTGTTGGTATAGGCCAAATAACTCAAAACAATCATGAACGACCATACCAAAGGAAATTTGTAGTTGGTAAATACGGACAAGATTAAAAGTGTTGCCAGATACCAAGGATGAATAGTGGTTGAAATAAAATAATAGATGCTTGCTGCAAAAAGCATGCTTATGATGAGCTGTTTTGTAGTGTTATTTTTTCTGAGGAAGGTTAACATTAAAACAGCTAAAACTGTGAACATTGGAATGAATTTGCCAATTATAGCAATTTCATTATAACCTGTCAATCTATAGCCAACTTCTCTTGCCACATAATAAAGGCTTGCATTAAATTCGAAAGTGCTGAACCAAAGTCCCACTGTTTCTGAATAATTATGTACAAATTCTGAAGAATAAAATGGAAGGAATAAAATCAGAACTGTGATACCAATGATGCTATAAAAACCTATCAGTTTTGTGAGGTTGAGTGGTGTTGAGTAAGACTTATCATTTAGTTCATCCTTGAGGTTTAATGGGTTATCCTTCTTGGTGAAATATCGAAAAAAGAGCGGTAAAAATAATAATGGAATCAATTTGACAGAAACCGATAATGCAAAGATCAGTGCCGCAATTTTCCATTTTCCCTGATGTAATAGATATAAGCTCAGTAACAGAAAGAAAATCATAATTCCTTCGAAATGCAAGCTTCCCGTCAATTCAATGATGATAAAAGGATTGAGAATGTACCAAAATATAGTGTGGACCGGCAGCTTTAAGCGTTCTAAAAGCTTTTTGCCAATATAGAGCGTTCCTATATCTGCAGCGATGATAAACATTCTAAAAACGATGGCAGAGCCCAGAATGCTTTTCCCTGAGAAAAGTGCAGCAATCATAAAAATAAATTGCTTTACTGGCGGGTAATTTGTAAAGTGGCTTCCATTAAGTTCGCCCATGCCTTGATAGAGTTCTTGGGCTTGTGCGACAGGAAACTGAACGTTATTAATAAATGATTCTGGAGTAAAAAGATACGGATTGAAACCTTCTAATATCATGCGTCCGTCCCAAATAAAGCGGTAGAAATCTTGTGAGAGGTTAGGGGTTGCAAATAGAAAAACCACTCTCAAAATAATTGCAAAAAACGCCAACAGTTTAAAATTGCCTGAATGTTTTTTTACCAGTTGGTAGAATAAAACAAAGAGAAAGGTATATAATACGAGGAGTTTGAAAACATCCGTTCTTACCAGATCATACGCGAATACCGCATAAAGTAGAGCACTTGCAAGTGCAAAAAAAACAGGTGCTTTATTTGTTTTTAGAACTGTTGGATGGAACATTAATCGCTATAAAAAGTCCGTCTTCATTTAGGAAGAATTGGAATTAGTTGACGTTGCAAGATAAGTTGTTTTTAAGGCTTAATATTAATGCTTGGCCAAAATTTTGTTGTTGGACTTATTTGCGTTAGCGATAGCAACGGCATCCTTTTTGCGCAAGTGGCTGACCGATAAGGAAGCCACAGGTGTAAAAAGATATAGTGGATAGCGCGACCTGAGGCTAGCTGTGATTAGGATGAATATCTATAGTGTAAGTTTGCCGAAAGGGAACGCCCAAATAACTATAGGCTATACTTTAGAGGTCAATGATTTAAAGAACACAAAGCCAAATCCTACAAAAAGCATGAGATGGAAAGGGAACAATCCAAAATCGCCACCTTGGTCGCCAACAACAAAGGCACTGTATAATCCAAATCCGAAATAGAGCATCAAGGCACCTTCAAAAATGACGTTCATGGATACTTTCTTGCGCAAATACTTATTGCCTTTCCATGTGTCTTTTAAAGTGCTGATGTTGAATTTTGGCGTTCTGATAAACTCACTGCGCTTTCCTATATGGCCTTCAATAACCGCAATGGAGTTGTGAAGGGAAAAGCCCATCGCAATGGAGAAAAACGTAAAAAACAAGAAGACATAATTAAAAAAGTTCTTGAACCCATTGCCATAAATCTCTTTGTACATTAACCAATAACAAACAAAAAAGATGATCGTGCTCATGACGAAAAAGCTCATAAAGTAAAAATAGAACCTTAAATGTGCATATTCGTTTTTAATATAGAGCATTGGAATACTCAAAACAGCCACCAAAAATACGTTTAAAAACATGGTACTGTTCAAGAGGTGCAACAAACCATGAAGTTTGGTTTTTAACGAAATATTCTTGGATTTTAGAACACGCCACATCATCTTTCTGAAATTCTCAGCGCCACCTTTGTTCCATCGGAATTGTTGCGAACGTGCCGCACTGATTACCACAGGTAATTCGGCAGGAGTTTCCACGTCTTCCAAATATTTGAATTTCCAGTTTTTAAGTTGTGCTCTGTAACTTAAATCCAAATCCTCTGTAAGGGTATCTCCTTCCCAGTTTCCGGCATCGATAATACATGTTTTACGCCAAACTCCAGCGGTACCGTTGAAATTCATAAAATGGCCTTTGCTGTTTCTGCCTACTTGCTCTAAGGTGAAATGTGCATCTAAAGCAAACGCTTGAATTTTTGTTAGGATGGAATAATTTCTATTGATATGGCCCCAACGGGTTTGCACCACGCCAATTTCGTCATCTTTAAAATACGGGATGGTCTGATTTAACCAATTTGGTTGTGGTAGAAAATCGGCATCAAAAATGGCAATAAACTCACCTTTAGCAATCTTTAAACCTTCTTTTAAGGCACCTGCTTTATACCCGCTGCGGTCCGTTCTTCTGATATGTTGGATATCTAAACCTGTTGCTTTTAATTTCGCAACATGTTCGGCGGTAGTAATAACGGTTTCATCCGTAGAATCGTCAAGGACTTGAATTTCCAATTTATCCTTTGGATAGTCTAATAAAGCAATATTGTCCAACAGCCGTTCCATCACATACATTTCATTATAGACAGGAAGCTGAATGGTTACAAAAGGGATTTCTTCTGGCTTTGAAAAATCAAAAACTACAGATTTGTCTACTTTCTTTTTAGCGGCTAAATAATTAATTAATAGATTTAGTTGTGCCAGCGCATATAGAAGAATAAGTACGAGAGCAATGGTGTAAACAACTATTATTAAGTATTCTAGAATCATTTTTTAAAACTATATTTAAAAATCCAACCTAGGATTTTAACGCCCGCAAAGATAGTACCTTTTATGGTTCCTGATACTTTAGAGACCCCAATTCTTTTTTTATATTTTACAGGAACTTCTACATAGGTTAATTTTTGTTTTAGCGCTTTTAATTGCATTTCAACGGTCCAGCCATAAGTTTTGTCCTGCATCTTCAGGTCGAGGAGTTTTTTATATTTAATGGCCCGAAATGGACCAAGATCGGTAAATTTTGCGCCAAACATGATGCGCATTAAAAAAGTAGCCAACCAGTTTCCAAAATGCTGTTGCGGGGTCATGGACCCTTTTTCCTGTAAACGTTTCACTCTTGAACCCACAACAAAATCGATGTTATCTTCAAGTATTGGAGCGACTATTTGGATCAGTTCTTCGGGATAATCACTATAATCCCCATCCATAAAAACAATGATTTCCGGTTTTTCAGATAACTTTGAAATATAGTCCATGCCTTTTAGACAAGCATAGCCATAACCCATTTGCGATTCTAATAAAACGGTAGCCCCAGCATTTTGGGCAACTTCAGCGGTTTTGTCGGTGGAATTATTATTGACAACAATTACTTCATTAACAATTGAGGGAATTTCATTGATGACAAGCGCAATGGAATCTGCTTCGTTATATGCGGGAATAATGACTTTGATATTGGGCATTTGAAATTTTAAAGTTGGCGCAAAAGTAAGAATAGTTTTCTGTAATTGGTTACGCGGGCTTGACAAAGGTTTCACATAGTAACGCATAGTTTTTCACAGAGTAACACAGAGCATTTATCTAAGTTTTACTAAGTGATTTGCTAACTGATGACTGCCTGCCCGTCCGTGGTTTTTGCGGAGGCAGGAAGACTTAAGACCCGCCCCGAACGTTCCTTATCGGTAGGGGCGGGCTGCTGACTGAACACTATTTCTGATTCAACAAATCCATTAAATCCACATCATTCCCCAAAAGAATTTCATTGCTGTTAATCCGTCCGTTCATAGAATCATTTTCTAATTTCAGAACGCCTCTAGGGCAAACCGCCGCACAGATACCACAACCTACACAACTGCTTCGGACGATGTTTTCACCTTTTTGAGCATAGGCACGTACATCAATTCCCATTTCACAATAGGTAGAACAATTGCCACAAGAAATACATTGGCCGCCGTTAGTGGTAATTCTAAATTTCGAAAATAGACGCTGTTGGAATCCTAAAACAGCAGCCATTGGACAACCAAAACGGCACCACACCCGATTCCCGAAAATAGGATAAAAGCCGACGCCTATCACACCTGAGAAAATCGCACCGATTAAAAACCCGTATGAGGATTGAAGTGTATACGCCTTTATTAAAAAGACATCTTTGGTCCCGCTAAAATAATGCATGCCAATGAGAACCATGATGATGACGAAATAACCAATCGCGCCATATTGTGCATCCTTTGCCAATTCTTTGCGTTTGAAAATCATGACCAATGCCAATACGATTGTTAGTAAACTGGCTACGCCAAGTAGAAAAACATCTTTTGTTAACCAATATTTACTAGAGTCGTTACCTAAATAGGAATAAATCACCGCGGTAGTCATTAGGGTTACAAAAACAACAACACTGTGCACTACCCAACGTTCTATTTTCCAAGCTACTTGTGTTTTGTCACTCAAATGTCTGAAAGGATCTCCTGCAGTTTCTGCAAGTCCGCCACAACCACAAACCCATGAGCAGTACCACCGTTTCCCATATTTGTAAGTCAAAATTGGTGTGATAACGAATATCGAAACAACACCAAAAATTAGAAATGCCAATCCGATATCTCCTGCTTCAATCATCGAATCCACACGGTATTTATCGAAATTATAATAGTTAAGTGGCCAAATATTCTTTAAATCATAATAGGGAAGGCTAAAGGTTTCTGAATTCAATCGTGCCATAAACTCGGGAATCAAAAAAGCGAATGCCAATTGAAAGAACATCACAGATACGGTTCTTAACTGCTCATATCTATTGCCGCGGTATTTCAACATGAATTTATAGCCAAAAACCAAAATAGCAACCGTATAGAGTGTTCCATAAACGAACCATTGGCTCGCTGGTCCGCCATTCAACAAACGGCTTAAAGGATCAAATAACGCAACCAATCCGCTGTTTGCTTCACCTTTGGCAGCCAATCCGAGCCATTCGGCTTTAAAATAAAGAACGATATAAAAAAGCGTAAGTACAATGCCCAATATCCATCCCCACAACCCTCTTGATGCAATGGATTTAAACCACACGCCATCATTTTTAATCCCGGCTTGTTTTGTTAAATAGGCGTTGTTGGAAAATATGATGGTCCCCACAGTGATCATGCCTAACGATAAGGATAGAAACAAGGTTTTATTAGGGAAATCGACATTGAAAAAAGCCAATATCATGATGAAAAGCCCAATTACGCCAATGGCAGTTCCAATTTTTTGTGTTTTGGAAAGTGCTTGCGAATCGGGTTTGGCAAGAGACATGCTGGGGTTTGATTTATTGCTCATGATTGATTTTTTATTTATCAGACCTCACAGGTTTCCAAAACCTGTGAGGTCTTATTCTTATCATTCTAAAAGTAATTCTTCTTTGATTCTTAATTGTTTGGTGTTGTGTGCAAATTGAAAATTTTCCCTATTATCAAATAAATTAAGCACAAAATCCCTATTCAATAAAGTAGGTTGTCTTGACATGGTCGATTTATAGGAAGAATATTTATAGGTTTTAAAATCATCGACAAATTGATGATGTGACGGATT
The DNA here is from genome assembly GCF_000423005.1 of Gelidibacter mesophilus DSM 14095. Taxonomy (GTDB): domain Bacteria; phylum Bacteroidota; class Bacteroidia; order Flavobacteriales; family Flavobacteriaceae; genus Gelidibacter; species Gelidibacter mesophilus. The sequence goes on along the minus strand of NZ_AUHD01000015.1, from coordinate 35,110 downwards.
TGTATTTATGTAAATAATTAAAGACCTTAAATAACCTTCATTGGTAATTTTAATTCTTGAAAATCTATCTCTAAATAAACTTCCAGTTCGATTATAAGTCTTGTTAATAGCTTTAGCGTAAGCATTAAATAAATTTGAATAGCATTGTGAAATTACCTTTGATTCAAGATTTTCTTTTATATAAACTAATAAATGGAAATGGTTTTGCATCAAACAAAAACTTAAAATATCTGAACATGGTAGAACGTGTTTCTTTAATAAAATTAAAAAATATTCATAATTTCTTTCTTCAAGAAAAATATTCTCTTTATTGTTTCCACAATTATAGATATGATAGTAATTGCCTTCTATGAGTGGTTCGTCGTTCATTTTTCATTTAAGTTGTGCAGAGACCTCACAGGTTTCCAAAACCTGTGAGGTCTGATGATTAGGCCATTTTAAATTGTTCAGAATAGCTGTTCAAAATCTCTGGTTCAAAAGTTTTATAAAATTCAGGATCGAAATTGGCTTCTTTCAAATGTTCCATCACATAATCTGCTGAACGTTTTTCGGTCAACCATCGGTCAAAAACCTCATGCTTCATTCGGATACCAAAGGTGTTAATGCCTAAAAACTGATTGGAATCCTTCTCATATTCTATGGTAATGCATTTGTTGTCATCTTCATGTTTCCAATGAAAATGTGCATTGCCTTCTGCTGGCTTTGAAAAAACCCAACCATAGGTTTGATATTCGATATCAAAAAACTTAGCAGAATTGAACCAGTGTCCAGGATTATATTTCATTTTATTGCCACAAATGGTCTGAGCAACAGTTTCACCCATCATTCTACCGGTGTACCAAACCGCCTCAATGGCTTTTCTCTGGCCAATGGGTTCGCGTTGTTGAGCGCAATCGCCAATAGCATAAACGTTCTCTATATTGGTTTCCAAAAACCGATTGACCAAAACACCTTTGTCCACTTCGATAGCCGTTGTTTTGACCATATCAATATTTGGGGAAACGCCAGGTGTCAATCCGACCAAATTACATGTGATAATATCACCAGTTTCTTCAACCACAACGGCATTCACGCGTCCGTGCTCATCCGATTGAATTTCTTTAAGATTTGCATTTAAACGCAAATCAATTCCATGGCTCCTAATATGTCGAGAAATCATGGCCGCATCTCCTGCTGGCAACATGTTGTCCCAAAAGTGGGTTTCACGTACCAAAAAAGTAACCGGAATTTTTCGGGTGTGCAACATTTCAGCCAATTCAATCCCAATCAAACCACCACCAACAATCACTGCGTGCTTGCAAACCTCTTTATTGGGGGCTAATACTTCTAATTGATCGACATCCTGTTTGCTGTACAATCCTAAAACGCCTTCTAAATCTTGACCTTTCCAGCTAAATTTATTGGATTTACTACCTGTAGAAATTATTAGTTTATCATATTGCAGCGTGTCGCCATCTTCAAAAAACAAGGTCTTATGATCTGTTTCAATATTTTTGACATATCCGAATTTTAGATCGATCCTGTTTTTTTTCCAAAACCAGTCCTCATAAGGTTTGGTGTGCTCATATTTCATATGGCCCATATAAATATACATGAGGGCAGTGCGTGAGAAAAAATATTCGGTTTCAGAAGAAATTATGGTGATTTTATGATTGGATAGTTTTCGAATATGTCTTGCCGCAGTAACGCCAGCAATACCATTTCCGATGATAACGATATGTTCCATTTTGAGCCCTTAGAAGTGGTTTGTCGTAGGTTTTTTGTAAAACTTAATATTTTAATTTCAGTTTGTTTAAATTTAGGAATAATTAAATGGTATGAGAATGATTTTTCGGTTTTTATGTTTTGTATCCCTTTGTTGCATGCTGTCATGTAGTGCAACCATTGAGAAACCAGAAAAAATAAATGGCGTCAGTTATGTTGCTTCAAGAGATAGCATTGATCAGAAACATATTGATCCCGTCGTCAATCTCGGTGCTAATTATGCCTCGGTGATGCCTTTTGGGTTTATTAAGGAGCTGGCGCATCCGGAAATTACCTTTAATACCGATAGACAATGGTTTGGTGAAACCGAAAAAGGGGTGAAGCAATACGTCGAAATCTTACATAAAAACCATGTCAAGGTCATGTTGAAACCACAAATTTGGGTCTGGCGCGGAGAGTTTACGGGTTTTATTAAAATGGACCATGAAGACGATTGGAAGATTTTAGAAAACTCTTATTCCGATTTTATACTTACCTATGCAAAAGTTGCTCAAGAAGCAAAAGTTGAAATCTTTTGTATTGGCACAGAACTGGAGAATTTTATTGGTGAAAGACCTACCTATTGGAAGCTCTTGATTGTGGAGATTCGTGAAATATACAAAGGCAAATTGACCTACGCAGCCAATTGGAATGAATATGAACGCACGCCATTTTGGGATGCGCTCGATTTCATTGGAATTGATGCCTATTTTCCAGTGGATTCAAAACAGTCACCAACTTTGGAGGATGCGAAAGAAGGGTGGCAAAAACACAAATCTGGAATTAAAGCCTATGCTGTCAAACACAATAAACCCATTTTATTTACTGAATTTGGGTATCGAAGTATTGATTTTGCGGGTAGAGCACCGTGGACGGTTGATCGGGTGGATAAGCAGGTCAATCTTGAAGCACAGTCCGTTTTGACCCAAGCATTATTTGAAGAATTTTGGCATGAGGAATGGTTTGCTGGCGGATTTGTATGGAAATGGTTTCATAGACATGACGCCGCAGGTGGCAAGGACGATAACCGATTTACACCTCAGAATAAACCTGCGGAAAAGGTTATCCGAACGTTTTATAAGAAATATGCATTATGAGAACATTGGTTATAGGAGATATACACGGCGGATTAAAAGGTCTGAAACAATTAATGGATCGGGCAAAAGTCACTAATGGCGACCGGTTGATTTTTATGGGAGATTATGTGGATGGGTGGAGCGAATCAGCACAAGTTATCCAATATTTGAGGGTGTTGATGCAACTGAAGGACTGTGTTTTTATAAAGGGAAATCATGATGTGTGGTGTGAGAAATGGTTGAAAACCGGTAAACCTGATAAAATTTGGTTAGATCATGGAGGCCAAGGTGCCATTGAAAGTTATGGAGGTATTTCCAATGAGGAAAAAAAAGCACATTTAAAATTTTTTGAGCAGATGAAGTTATATCATTTGGATGAGATGAACCGTTTATTTGTGCATGCGGGATTTACGTCCAAGCGAGGTGTGGAACATGAAAATCTCGATAGCACTTTTTATTTTGATCGAACCTTGTGGGAACGCGCTTTGTTCCTTGATAAAAAGGTGGATGAAAACTCTGAGTGGTTTCCTGAACGTCTCAGACATTACCATGAGATCTATATTGGACATACGCCAACCCTTAATTTCAATTCCGAATTGCCCATGCAGGCCATTAATGTTTGGAATGTAGATACTGGTGCCGCGTTTTATGGGAAATTGACCGCAATGGACATTAATTCAAAGGAATTTTTCCAAAGTGATAATCTCATGGAATTGTATCCAAATGAAAAAGGAAGAAACGAACGTTCTTTAAATCAAATATTGGGGAAATAGCTTGTTTTAACCCAGATGCTTTTTATAATAATGATGTAATGCACGACAATCTGATCCCACCCATTTTTTGATATAGATGATCCAAAAGTGGTATTGGACTTTCCAAATCCCATGTTTCTGATATAATCGTGCTGAGGTTTTTAGTTTTTTATTGATCACGACAAATTGTTTTCTGGCGAAGAGTTCGTTGATCAACATATTATCTTCGTAAATGATATAGTTTTCATCAAAACCGCCAATGTCCTCAAATAACTTTTTCGTAATAAACTGGCTTTGATCGCCACCTCTACAGGCGCGCCATTGGAATTGGGTCAGCCAACCAGCTAATTGCAGCCACCAATGTGTACTGTCAAATTGCATGCGAAAGCAACCAGCGGCATTTCCTTTTTCTACCTCCCTAACTATGTACTGATCAAAATATTTGGGAGGAAATGAATCAGCGTGTAGAAAATAAAGAAGGTTGCCTTTGACGATTTTTGCACCAGCATTCATTTGTTTAGCACGACCTTTTTCTGAATTTAGAAATAAGACTTCTGTCGTTTTAAGTTTCTTTGAAAAGTTAGGTTGAGGTTTTGCCGCGGTTCGATTTAAAATAAAAGTCTCAACCATTTCTTGAGAGCCATCCGTACTTCCGCCATCCACAATGATAATCTCAACAACATGATCGGCAGTTGAAGTGTCCAATAAATGTTGGATCAACTTAATGATGTTGTTGGCTTCGTTGAGGATAGGAATTACAATGCTGATCATATCGTTTTATAGCGAGAAATTAAGAGCAATTGCTTAATTAGTTTGGTTGAACCTTCGTAAAAATCCGCTTTTTTTTGTGCATCTTTTTGAAACCAATGTACCAACAAGGTGAAAGGAATTTGACATCCTCTTTTACTGCGCGTTCAAATTCCAATCATACGCTTTAAAAGTATATCGCGAATTCGGATTAATTTTGATTTTACTGTATTGATTGATATAGGCAATCACATCCTTTTTGCCATCAACTTTGAAATCGCCAGTATAAAAATCGAAGATTTTAGACAGTTTCGGATGGTTGGCAGAAATCTCATTTTTATCACCGTTGATAAATTCTTTAGTTGCTTTATCTAATTGTTCATTGATTTTTGAGGCGGTGAAAGCTTCATTCATCAATTTGGGACAGGAATAGGACGCACAATTAATGGCAAAATGAATTCTAGGTTCATTCATTTTTCGCAAAACACCATGTTCTATGGCTCCGAGGGATATTTCTTTATCTCCAATTTTAACAAAATCTTTCGACCAGGCACCTTTAATGTCCTTGATGCTTTTTATGGGATAATTTTCTAAAATCAATTCCACCGTTGCAGCATTGTATAAATTGATATAATAGGCCAATAGTTCTTGAACGCTCCAATCTTCATTTGGTTCCATTTTAGAAAGCATGGTCAAATACCCTTGAAGATGGGCTTGTTCTGATGTAAAACCTTTATAATCTACAAAGCCAGCATCATTAACATATTTCTTTAGCATTTTATCCCAGGCACTATGATCTATATTGACAACGGAATTTTCAGAGGAAGACGTTAATTGCTCGCCAACTTTTTTTGTAGGTTGGCCGCTGCTACCAATTCCTGCTGCTGCCATGAGATTGCAGCTGTTCAAAGTGATGGCCATTATCGCCAGAAATGTAAATTTTGTAAGCGTTGTCATGATGTTGATTTTTGGTGCTCTACAGTATCTACGAAAAAAATCATTTTTTAGTTTTTAAGGGGTAAATAGTCTGTTGGACAAATGTTTTTGGAAAATCGTCTTCGTCGTGAAATCCAAGTTCAATATCTCTGCCATCATGTGGCAAATGATGGGTGTTAAAAATATAATCCCAGATGCTGAGTGTCAGTCCGTAGTTCATGCCGTACTTTTTATGTTCAGGCAATTCTTTGACATGATGCCAAATATGCATCTTTGGATTGTTGAAAATGTATTTAAACGGACCGTAATCCCAACCTAAATTGGCATGGTTTAAATGCCCAATTACAATGGAAAAAAAGTACACAATGGAAACATCCTGAACATTAAAGCCGCCAATGATGGCCACAGGGATATATAATAACGAATTATAGACCACAGGCTCCATCCAATGGTAGCGCAAGTGTGCGGCAAACCCCATTTCTTTCACGCTATGATGCACTTTATGGAAATTCCAAAGCCAAGGTACGCGGTGCAATAAAATATGAGTGGTCCACTGCACAAAGTCAATGATTAAAAAGAAGATGAGCAAGCCTAACCATTTTGGTAGTTCACTCACACTAAACACTTGTAAACTGTCTACATGCCAACCTGCAAGACCGAGGATATCATTAAAAAATTCTGCGGCCGTATTTGATAAGGCAATGAGAACAATTAAATTCAACAAGAAAAAATTGAAGAACATATAAAAAGTGTCCAACCAAAAGTCCTTTCTGAAAATAGATTGATTTTTTCGCCATGGAAACATAATTTCCAATAACCAAACGGCTAAGGAAATCCCAATTAATCCGTAAAAATAGTTGTCCCAATGATAAACATCCATTAGCTCATACTTGAGATAATTCCAGTATCCGGAATAGGATTTTAAAATGATGTCGATGTATTTTTCCATAACTAAATTCCTGCGCAGGCAGGAATCTCATAATTTAAACGTTAAAAACAACTTTCGTCTAAAAAGTAAACCCTTTAAAATATATTATATAGTCGTATTTTTAATAATTGCTTACGCATTGGGCGCTGCCTTAAATTATAAAGATCAGCTCGCCTAGATTGAAATTTCTGCTTGGAATACTGTCACGTTGTTGAATTGAATTTAAATGTAAGTACTATTCAGTAACAGCCCATTTTGCTAGTTGTAATTTTAATGTCCAAGATCTTTACCTATTAACGGGGTTGCGTTAAGGATTGAGGCGGCATCCTTTTACTTATTGCAAAAGATATAGCCTAAAGCCTGACCCTCCCGATGGATCGGGAAGGGTAACGCCCAAAAACGGCTATAATGATTTTATCAATTCCCTAAACAAAACAATCATATTAGGTTCCGCTTTTTCCGCCATGGCAATAATTTCTGAAATATCGACAGGTTTTAAATTGTCTGGATCGCATTCATCCGTCAAAACGGACACTGCTGCAGCTTTTAAATTCAAATGATTGGCAACAATAACCTCAGGTACCGTGCTCATCCCAACGGCATCAGCACCAAGTATTTTTAGCATGCGATATTCAGATCTTGTTTCCAACTGCGGACCAACAACAGAAGCGTAAACACCTTTATGAAGCATTATATTTTTGTTTTTTGCGATGGCTAGGAATTTTGAATTTATGTCCGAATTATAGGGTGCACTCATGTCCGTAAAACGTTCGCCCAAATGTTCGACACCTTTAAAGGCCAATGGCGAACTGCCTTGTAAATTAATGTGATCATCAATCAGCATCAATTCTCCTTTTTTGAAATTGAGGTTGATGGCGCCTGATGCGTTAGAAACCAAAAGCGTATGGATGCCCAATTTCTCCATCACACGAACAGGGTAGGTGACATCTTGAAGCGAGTAGCCTTCATAAATATGGAAACGCCCTTGCATAATGATCACTTTTTTGTCTTCTAAAATACCGTAAATGAGTTTGCCTTTATGAAACTCTACCGTTGCGGTTGGAAAATTAGGAATGCGGTTATAACTGACTTCATGAAGGATGTCAACATCATTAATCAATTGGCCCAATCCAGTGCCGAGGATGATGCCTATTTCTGGGTTGTCAAAACCTTTATTTTGTAGATATTCTGTGGTTTCAGTGATGAATTTTATCATTTTATTTTGTGATATTTTTTTAACTGTTCATAATGTTGCATGTCTTCAAAGGTATCGATATCATTCAACTCTTTTAATAAATGGAGCTTGGTGTTCTGGAAATCTTTCAAGGTGTCGTTTAGAACATTAGAAGTGCCCCAATCTTTATTTTCAAATGGTTGGTGATATAGGTTTTTCATGCCTAATAGGTAGTAGCCACCATCCATTGCTGGACCGATGACCACATCGTTGAAATCAAGATTAGTAAAAGCATCGTTCACTAATTCGGCATTCAGGTCTAAAAGATCACTACCGATAATGGCGATTTTTTCATAGCCCATTTCAAATAATTCGGCGAATGCATTTTGCATCCGTTGGCCCAAATCGTCACCTTTTTGCAATTTTTTTCTGAAAACACCAGGCTCCCAAAGATCTTCTCTAATTATTTTTTCAGAATAGAAAAGATAGCGATCAGCTTTGACCTCTTTTGCAATAGAAGCGGTGTGATTTAAAAGAAATTTATAGACCTCCAATGCGTTTTCATCACCAATCGTTTTTGCCAAACGGGTTTTGCATTTTCCTAATTCAGGATTGCGGGTGAAGATGATCAGTGCTTTTTTGGAGGTGGGGAAATGGAAATCAGTGGCCATGTCGTTGTCGCCATCCGTCTCTTTTTTGGAAAGTAAGGCCATGCTGGAAAGTTCGAGATTTAAGGGTTTAAGTTCCCGCCTCATTGCGTGCGGGCAGGCCCGAAATTTTATGATCTGTGGGCTTGCGTGCAAAGTTCGGAAAAAATGAGCGAAAAGGAAGAGAAATAGAGTTGAAAATGAATTTAGCGATCAATCTGTAGCATAGATAATACCTTCATCCGAAAAGTCTTTTATCAATACTTCGCATTTCATTACTTCTTTTCGTTAACTGTGTGACCATGATTGCCTGTTGTCAACTGTTTTTATTGATAAACTTTCTGGCCTTTTAATAGCCATTTGCTCCAAGTTTCGGAAAAGGCATGGATGTTTTCCGTTTCATGCCCTTCAGAGTCCATTACTTTAAAATCTTTATTCTTCCATTCAAAAATACCGCCATATAAATTATACACGTTGGTATAACCGACTTTTTTTAACTTTTTGGCAATGTTTTCTGAGCGAATACCTAGGGAGCAATACACAACTATGGTCTTTTTTTTGTCTGTGAGATGCTTTGTTGTTTGTTCAAGATTGAAATTTTTATAGCCCACTAAAACCGCATTTTCGATATGGCTTATGTTATACTCTTCAAGTTCTCGAGCATCAAGGATTATGGCTTGGATTTTTGGCATGGCCAATTCGTGTACCGAGATGTATGGAATTTCGTGGGTGTTATATTGTTTTAGAAGATCTTCAATTGAATTTTGTGCATTCACTTGAAAATTCACGCACAGGAATAGGACGAAGAAAATGGAGTTCATTTTAAAAAAGCATTCTGAATTTTTATCGGACCTATTCAAAAGCTGTTGATTTTGGAATTAAACAATCCTAATTTTAATGCGACCATATCGTATTATGAATATTTGCAATGAACTGAAGACTGCCATCTAAGTCACACTGCCCTGACAACTGCTTCCTGCGCCAGCCGTACAGCCGTAACAATGTTGCGAAATCATAATTGTTCTTCCTTCCAAAAGTTCTTCGTTATACTCGGAAATATGTTTGACTTTGCTATTGACTGGAAGATCTAACATTTGATTAAAATCGCAGTCATATAAAAAACCATCCCAAGAAATAGAAAGCGTATTGGTGCACATCACGTTTTTCACAGCAGCCGGATTGTATGCCTCTACCAGGGCATACATATAATCCTCGTAATTTTCAGAAGCGATCAAATAGTCCAAAAATCGAGCGATAGGCAGATTAGTGATGGTAAATAAATTGTGAAAATTGATATCGAAATCATCCAATAGGGCCTTTTTAAAGTCTTTTTCCATACTGGCTTGATTTCCGGGTAGAAATGCACCCGACGGGTTATAAACTAAATCCAATCGCAAGTCGCTATCCGGCATCCCGTATCCCACTGCATTCAATTCTTGTAAAGCTTTAATAGATTTATCAAAGACACCATTGCCCCGTTGCTTATCGGTTTTTCCTTTGGTCCAATGCGGCATAGAGGAGATGACATGGACATTGTGCTTCTTGAAAAAATCGGGTAGATCGTAATATTTTTTATTAGCTCTAATTATGGTAAGATTGGAGCGTACGATAAAATCCTTGATCCCAGCCTTAGCAGCTTCCTCAACAAACCATCTGAAATCTGGATTCATTTCAGGCGCCCCTCCCGTCAAATCCAAAGTATGAGCACCTGTGTTTTTTATAACTTCCAAGCATTGTCTCATCGTGTCACGCGTCATGATTTCCTTACGGTCCGGTCCGGCATCCACGTGGCAATGTTCACACACTTGGTTGCACATATAACCAACATTGATTTGAAGAATTTCTAGTTTCTTAGCCTTTAAGGGAAATTGACCCGTTTCGGCAATCTTATCTTTGAATTTTGGCAAATCACCATTTTGAAAAATACCGTTTGATAAGATTTCGAGTTGTCTATTGCTTTTCGCTAATTCGCTATTTCTTTGGTGTAAGGATTTAATCATTCGTAAGTTCTAAATTCTTAATTGTAAGTTCAAAGTTTAAAACTTCGAAACCTTTCAACTTTGTGCTTTTTATTTTGCGCGATTCACCCCGTGCTCATATAGTACAAGAGTTGTTATCGGTTCACATCTCCAGTTTATTCACTTTATTCATCATCTGCACACCGTGCACCAAGGTGGCGCCACCTTTAATTGCAGCGCCCACATGCAGGGCCTCCATCATTTCTTCTTTAGTGATGCCCCGTTGCAAGCCGTCTTGCGTATAGGCATCAATACAATACGGGCATTGCTCGGTATGTGCTACTGCTAAGGCAATTAACGATTTTTCACGGGCGGTAAGTTTTCCTTCTTCAAAAACCTTGGCATAATAATCGAAAAATTTGTTGCCAAGTTCTTCGTTCCATTCCGTAATTTTTCCAAATTTCTTCAAATCTGCGGGATCGTAATAAGTTTTCTGCATGAGTATGGTTATTAGTTGTACCTACGATTAAAGTAGAGGTACAGTTTTAAGTCGAAGAAAATTAATTAAATTACATCTTCCAACTTTTAAATTAAAAATAGGGTGTAGGAAATTAGTAGACCGTTTTGTCCTCTTTTTTACTCCATTTTTGGAAAGGTTCCAAGGCGATATCTCGGTCTAATTGTTCAAAAGGGATGCTGCGCTGGTCGTAGGGTAGTTCAATTTCTTTATAGATGAACGCGTCATCAAAATCAATTTCAGCGGCATCTTGTTGGCTACAACCATAAAATACTTTATCTGGTCTAGCCCAGTAAATGGCACCAAAACACATAGGACATGGCTCGCATGAGGTATAAATTTCGCAACCTTCCAGCTGAAATGTATTCAAATTTTTACAGGCATCCCTAATAGCCATGACTTCTGCATGTGCGGTCGGGTCATTGTTGGAAGTGACTTTATTGTTACCACGTCCCACGATTTTTCCATCTTTTACGATCACACATCCAAAAGGACCACCTTCATTATTTTCCATGCCTTTGAGTGCTGCTGTAACAGCCTCGAGCATAAATTTATTGGTATTTTCTTTGTTCATTTTTGTTTTATTTTAAAATATAAGCGATGTCCTCTATTTATATCATACAAGAGGAACCAACATGCTAAGATAGGAAATTTTGGTGGCGGTTAAAACGGGTACCCAATGGCGAAATTCAAAATTGGCTTACTCACGTCAAAATTATAGCGTTCTCCTTTTGGACGCGAGGGATCATGAAATGGCGCTGCTAAATCAAATCGGATCACAAAGCTTTGGATGTCGACACGAAGTCCAACACCAGCACCCATCCCCAATTCGCTCAAGAAATCGCTAGAGAATTTATCTTTACCACCAAAAACCGGATTTTCTTTGGTATTCCAGATATTTCCAGCATCTACAAAAACGGCGCCTTTTAGAAAAGAAATAAGAGGAAACCGATACTCTATGTTGGCTTCCAATCTGACGTTTCCAGTTTTATCGAAAAAACTTTCACTTGTATTGATAGGGTCGTCTTCGGCATTATAGGTTCCAGGACCTAAAGAACGAATTCTAAAAGCACGAACACTATACGGCCCACCGGCATAATATTGTTTCACGAAAGGAATGACGTCGGAATTTCCATAAGCTAATCCGTATCCTGCAAAAATACGTGCGGCAATGGTTTGTTCTTTTGAAAAATTGAAATGGTAACGTATATCCACATCCGCTTTGGCGTATTGGGCATATTCTAGACCAAAAAAGGTTTTTGGAGCCCCAGGGGTTTGTTCTTTTCCAAATAAACTAATAAGATTACCTGCAATGTCAAAATTAAAATTGAGAAATTTTTGATGTGTTTTTTGTTTATCAATCATCTCATTATAGGTAAAGGTATAGATAAGACCTGAAATAAACTGCTGTTCAAAACTGCGCTTTAAAAATGGATTTTCATCTAAAATCTCTTCGAATTCCGGTGTTGTTTTTCGAAGATCCGTATAACTTACCGAAATTGGATTGATTTGATGGGTCACATATCTATTGGCGTCCCAGAGGTATCCAAATAGGGCCGTTCCAGAAATCAGACTGTATAGTTTCTTGCGGTCTTGGTAATCAATACTCAAGGATGTTTTTGTTTTAGGGATGGAATATTCGAAAAAATCATCGTTTATTTTAATCGGAAATATAACTCTTGGAAAAATTAATTCATTTTTCAGTCCAAGTTCCAAACTGCTATCCCCTGATTTTTTACCACCGCCAATCTGAGCTTCATATCCAATTTTAGCAGTCGTGTTAAACGTTTCTCCACCACCAAAAACATTCCGGTTACTGTAGGTTAGAGCCAATGCTGGCCCCGTAAAACTATTGGATTTAGTGACCACTTGCAACTCGGCCATAAAAGCGCGCTTGTTGAGTGGCGATAAATAAATATTGGCTTCCAATAGTCCTAAACTGTCTGTTGCCAGAGAGTCAACTTCCGTATACTGGATATTGACATATTTGTAGGCGCCAATAGTTGACAGTCTTCTGGCAGTATTACGTGACTTTTCAGGACTGTAGCGTTCACCTTCTGTCAATTTTATAAAAGGATCCAAATATTTTGGTTTAAAAAACACCTCCTTTTGAATGAAATTTCTCTCATTATACCGAATAGTTTCTGTGTTTAGGGAATCGGCCGTTTCATAATTTGGATAGACATTGACCTTGGCAATTTTATACGGAACCGTGGATTTTTCAGGAACTGCATTTTTTAATTTCAGGAACAGATCGAAACTTTTATTATCATATCTATTGGTGTCTGCTTCAAAAATTAAGAAACTATCATTGAAATTATAATAGCCTTTTTTTTTGAGGTTTGAGTCAATGCGCAGACGCTCCAATTTCATGCTGTTCAAATCGAAACGCATGCCTTTTTCAAAAGGAGATTCTTTGACCAATTCCTTTATTTCTCCATAAATTGGAGTGGGCATCGCGTCCAATTGATAACTTTCCATCTTATAAGGTGCAGGCACTTTTACTGTATAGTTTACCGAAGCTTTTTTTTCTGACTCCTCAAATTGTGAAGAGGCCCTGCTATAGAAAAAACCTCGATTTTCAAGTCGGTTTAATAATAACTCTTCAACATCAAATGTTTTAACGTCTGATTGATAGATAGGTTTTTCTCCAAGCTTTTTATATAACCAGCGGTTGATGAAACCAGGATGTTCCTTTTGATTTTTATAATAATAGCGGAGGCCAAGATACATGCCCAATATTTTTGAATTGGGCTCAGGGAGCATGACAGATTCCAGTTCAGTTCTTAAGCCGTCTTCATTTTTGATAATAGAGTCCGAAACAATGGTCAATTCTGCACCTGTGTATAAGCGCTCATTTTCGGGAATGTACTTTGCAATACTGCACGAATAAAAGCTTCCAAATATGAAAAGGAGAATTAAGATGTATTTTAGATAGGATTTCAAGTTGTTTTTATTTGTTTCTTGGGCTCAATGATTATTCAAAACTGTTCTAACAGCTTCTGCAATCATTTATTCCGAACCCTGTTTTTTAATTTTGTTTCTTTTCAATACTGTTATCAGTGGCTTCTTCTTTGGCTTCCTGGGCTTCTTCAGCCGCCTTCAACTTAGCCTTCTGTTCTTTTTCAGTTTTGGTTGTTGATTTTACCATGGCATCCCAAAGTTCACCGAACTTATTGAATTCTTGGGTAAAGATCAATGCAATACCACTTATTATAATCTGTCCGTCAATGACATTTTCATATTCATTCCTGTGGAACCCTTTCAGTCTATAACGGCCATTTTCAGTTAAAATATATTCAATACTGACATTTCCAATAATTGGTGTTTCTTCACCAGTAGAACTACTGCCCTGAACATCAACTTCACTACCAACACTTACAATCAATCGGTCATTAAATAGTTTTTTCTGTGCTGCTATATCCAATTGGGTTCTGTCTTGCGGCGTGCTTCCTTGATAATCGGTATAACTATCCAATCCAAAATTAAGTTCAAAACCAGAGTTGCCGAACAATTTATCAGAGAACATATTGAGTTGGTCAGAGACGGCGTCATTTAAGTTGTCTCTGGCAATTGAAGCCACCCCACCCGTGCTTCCATCACTTCCAGGGTCGGGATAAAAGCGGTTTAAGACCAATAAGGAGAAGACTTGCCTGTTCAGCTCATCTTCCTGTTGATTGAGTTGTTGCACTCTGCCGTACACTTGACCTCCAACCGCGCCTTGTTCATCTTTGGGCATGTCCAAATTAAAATTAATTTGGGGCTCCATTAATTGTCCATCTATATTGAGATAGACATAGAAAGGAAGGACTTGTCGGTATTTTCCTTTGGCAGATTCATCCAAGTTGGAGGATGTTGGGGCCATTAAGGCTGATGCAGAGGTTTTGACCTCGTAGAGTGCCTTAACGTCCAATTTCGCGTCAAATGGATCTCCGGACCACGTCACGCGGCTGCCTGAAACAAGGTTGAATTTGCGGTTCACCAAACTGTAAAGATTTAATTCGTAATGCCCGCTCTGAACCTCGTAAACTCCAGAAAGAGTAATGTTTCCATTGGGTTTCATGTTGAAGTTTAAATCACCTTCACCTGATACTTTAAAGTTGTCGCCAGTTGATTCATCAATAACAATGGTCACTGCGGCATCTTTTCCAATCTTTAACAAGGCATTCATGTCAAAACCAGTAATAGTGGCAGTTTTTTCTTCGGTTCTGGTTAAGATGGCATCAGGGTTTTCGCGATTGACGAAAACGACAACTCCATCACGTTCTTCAACATTGACGCTCGCAGATGGTAAGACATAAGTAACGTCGGTCGCTGAACCTACGGTTGCTTTTAAATCAATTTTAGGAATCTGTAAATCACCGGTAATTTTGGCATCCGCATCAAAAGTTACCTTTCCATACAGAAAATCATTATCTTCTTTGGTCGCATTGAGGACTTGAAAATTATTGGCCACTATCTGTAAATCAAAAGTGGGGTTGATAAAGGATTCTGTTCCTATCTTTCCAGAAGCCACAAGCGTGTTATTGTTTTCATCGGTAATAGTAAAATGATCCATTGAAAACGCCGTGTTGTTGACGTTTAGGGTTTCATTGGCAAGGGTGAATGCCGTGTTAAACATCTTAATCTTAAAGTCGGCATCATTGAATTTCAAGGAGCCTTCATATTTCGGTTGGTCAAGGGTACCGTTCAACTTAAAGTTCCCCGAAAAGCTACCGTCTGTTTCAGTAATTTCCCCTTGAGAAAACCCTGTAAGTGCGTTCATGTTGAATTTATTGATGTCCAAATTCAAATCGAGGTTGGCCCCGCCCGGAACTGCCACATAATCGCCATTTAAATCGAGGTCAATCTCACCATCTTTCATATCTATGTTAAAATCATAGCTATTGCTTCCAAGCGATTTGGCATCCAAATTCATAGTGCCCAGATCAACCTGCATAAAACTCAAATCTGAAATATCTAAATCTGCAATAATCCCAGTGTTTGTAAAAGGTTCAACCAAAACAAAATCGCCATTGATATTACCCGCTGCCAATTGCTGCTCAGGATTTAGATAATTTAGGAATTCGCTTATTTTGAAATTTTTAAAATCAACTGCAATATGTTTCTCAGAAATGGTAGACAGGTCATCAGTAATCTCAAAAGATTGGTTATCATGACTGAAAATGAAGTCATTGAATTCCATATTCTTGTCACTGATCAAGATTTCGTTGTTTTGAGGTGTATTCCACGGTGTTGCATTTAAAATTAAATCATCTGGATTGACATGAAAACGTAAAAGCTCTCTGTCTCCTGTAATTTTACTCGTAATCTGCGTTAATATATCCTCTTTGTGATATGCTGTAAATGCCAAAAAGAGTTCACCATTCTCTTGAATTCCTGTAAGTTTTGTTTTCTGGATATGAAATGGTCCTGCTTTAATTCTGTTGAAGCCAAGGTCAAAATCAAATTTTTCTTTATCGGTATCCATAGCAAATACCAGACTGTCCAATTCATAACCACTATAATTGATATGTGGCGCTGTAATATTGGCTTTTAATTCTCGGGCTCTTTCGTTGTAATCGACGTCAATTTTAACCGTATCCAATTTTTTTACATTAACTAGAAAGACCTCGTTCAATATAGGTGCTTGGATGATCTTGCCTCGTAATTTTAAATTGACCGGATTGGTAATGCTATCCGGAACTTGTTCATCACTATAGAAATAGCTTAAAACATGACGTCTTAAGGAGTTGCTAAACGTTTGGGGGTCTGCGTTGGATTGCACCAAAATATCCACCAATTTATTCTTAATTGAAACTGAGGTGGTATCTTTCCTCACATGCGCAAGGGCGTTAAGGTCTCCCATCAAGTAGGTTTTGTTATCATAAACCACTACGCCCTGGTCAATAATGGCGGCCACGTCATAATTGGTGGCATCTCCCTTAAAATCAGCATAAATTTTCATCCCCGTTTTGACTTCCTGCTGCATAATTCCTAAAGCATTCAGGTCTGCACCAATGATATTAAGCTCTACGTTAGCTTCGGGTGAGACGGAGTCTAGAACCACAGTGGCATAGAGGTCCATATCTAAGTTGTGATCTTTATATTTTGAAGTCACCTTTCCACGTCCATTTTTAATATCCCCAATAAGGTTTAGGTCTTTGATATTATAATTATTATATTTAAAGCTGGACACTGTGGCTTCTACATGGGCGTCAAGATCATTAATGGTTTTCCCTTTTCCGGTAGCTTTTACGTTTAGACTTAAAGAACCCAATTGCTCATTTTGGAGCAATTCATTCAATTTGTAATCTTCGATTGAAAGATCAGCATCAAATTCTAAGGTGTTCCCATTTATGAAATGTCCATCCACAGAAGCGAAACCTTGCGTAGTTGTTAAAGTTGCATTGGCATAAATAGCATTAGGGTTTCCTTTCAAGGTTCCACCTAATTTCACATCTTCAGGCAAATTCATACCAAGTTCTGTTTCGTCAACAAACTGAACGATATCAGAACGGGTAGAAATGGCGGAAAAATTAGGAATGTCGAACTGAATATTCCCCGGATCTGTGATGTTCTGGATCTTGCCATTTGCAGATAGGCGTGTGTTTGCCCAATTGGCATTCAAACGCTCAATTTTGATATCAGACAGATAGCCGTTCGCCTTGGTGTTTCCTGTGAACAAATGTTGGCTTAAGGTATCGAGGTATTGGTTTTTTTTAAGTTCAGGTTGAATGAGGAAGACGTCTTTTAAAGCGACTTTAAATGTCGGAATATTAAGGTCGATCTTTGATTTTTCAGGAGACTCGATCAACGCCGATAACTTCGGATAATCCAGGCGTATACTGGCACTTAAACTATTGTTATTAAGCGCAGTTCTTAAGTCAGTTACTTTTAAAGTATTATCATCAGCAGTAAATTTTAAACTTAATTCTTTCAAATTAAATCCAGAAATCTCTTTAAAAGTGGAGTTGTCAATATGAAGCTCGGCTTTTTTGTCTTTTAATTGGATCGTATGGGCTTGCAGATTCAAATCATTCAAAACGATGGCATTCGGATTGAAGCTTCCTGTTTTTGCTTCTGCGGAAGCGACAAAATAACTGAATTTATTATTTTCCAGATCAACAGAACCAATAGCAAGTCTTAGTTCTGGCCATTCAAATGATTGGATATCTTGTTTGATATCTTGGGTAACTTCGACTACCTTTTGGGTTACGGCATTCGTTTCAGTCTCGGTATTAAGGAGTATGGACGAGTTTTTAAGACGAAAAGTAGCGACTTCAAAATCGCTATTGACCAAATCGACTTTCGGAATTTTTGCGAATAAGTCTTCAATATCAACTTCTGCGGCAATGCGATCACCATATGATTGGTAATTTGCGAACACGTTGCTCAAAGTTAAATTTTCAACGGAGAGGGTAGGTAGCGGCGCTGGATCTTCCTCAGGAATGATGGGGACGGGGCTTTGGATGAATTTGATGCGGGCATCAGAAAGTTCCAAAGCAGAGGCTTCGAAGTTCATGTGTTCCAAATCCGTAGTTTCCATTTTGGCATTCAAGGTGCCGATTTTGAATCGGCTATCAATTCCAGCTACGGCATCATCAAATACAATATCAAAGTTCTTAAAATTAAGTTTTCCTAAAACAATATTGAGCGGAGGTGCGGTAGTGTCTGTGGCGACAGGTTTAGGGTCTTGCGTGACAAAAGCATCAATCAGAAATTGGAAGTTATAGCCTGTCACAGAATCTTTACGAATAATATTGGCGCGAAGACCGTCCCAGTACAACGCATCCACACCAACGCCTTCGCCTCGAATCATTGCCCAAAGTGGAACATCGGCTTCCAATGATTTTGAATAGACTAAAGTATCACCTTTGGTATCTTCCAGAAATAAACCCTCAACTTGAAGATTACCATCAAAAGTGAGGAACAAACGATCAATTTCAACTTTGGTATTGGTCTTATTGGAAACATAGGACGTTGCTTTGTCAACAATAATACCTTGTCCCCAAGGGCTTCTGATAAATAAAACCAATAGAAACAAGAATATGAGAATGCCTAGTATAATTCTTCCAATTATTCTGAGCGCCCTATACTTTCGTTTTGCAGGCTTTTCATTATCGTTTATGCTATCTTCCAATAAGTATGATCTAGGGTTGCAAATTTATCATATTAGCTGACGTCAAACGTCGCTAAATGCGAATATTAATAACTCTAACCTTAATATTAAGAAAATTTAACAACTTTTCATGGGTTTGACTGTTTTATGTTAAAGTTGTATCAATTCCCTTACCTTAACGCGTTTCATACGTATATATAATTATAAACCAATAAATAATTTAATTATGACATTTAAGAAATCGAATATTTTGTTTGCTGCTGCCTTAACAGCCTTTGTTTTTGTCTCTTCTTGTGAAGACGGAAAAAAGAAGGAGGAACAATTAAGAATAGAAACGGAACGTGTAGAAATGGAAGCTGCAGAAAAGGCTAAAATGGAAACGCAGGCCAAAGAAGCTGAAATGAAAGAGCAGGCAAGAGCCAATAGTATTGCGGGACAAGCAATGATGAATAAGGATTTATCTACTTTGGCGGGAGCTTTGCAAGCCGCTGATTTGTCTGCTATGTTATCTGAACCTGGAAATTATACAGTGTTCGCGCCTTCAAATCAAGCTTTTGAGAAATTGCCTCAAAAGAAACGTGACGAATTAATGTTGCCGGAGAATAAGGAAATGTTGGCTGAAGTGTTAACTTATCATGTGGTTCCTGGAGTGATAACCTCTGATAAATTGGCTGCCGCAATAAAAGGTGCCAATGGATCTTATACTTTTAAAACTGTAAAAGGTGAAGAATTAACGGCGATGATGAATGGCGATCAGTATGTGATCAAAGACGGATCTGGTAAGAAAGCACAGGTTATTTTAGGGAATGTGGAAGCTTCAAATGGAATCATTTATATTATTGATACCGTATTGATGTCTAAAAAATAAATACCAATATATTTTAATTTTAGAAGACCCAATGTGATGTTGGGTCTTTTTTTGTTTTTAAAATCAAAAACTTAACTCCTGCCTTGCGCTTGCTCTTTCTGCAACTGCTGCATGAGCGTCGTACTTTGAATGGTTTTTCCCTGTTCCTGATAAATCAAGGCGAGCAAATATCTATAATCGCCATTTTGAGGTTCGGTTTTTAGAGCAACTTTAATGGCGCTTTCGGCTTTGTTCCATTCCTTGTTTTGATAATATAGGGTGGCTAAATTATAACTAGCTCGCGTATTTGCAGGATCCAGTTGTATTGATTTGTTCATGTCTGAAATTCCTAAAGCCTCTTGTTTGATTTCAAAATTTAGCAGCCCTCTTAGGTAATAGGCTCGGCCAGATTTAGGATCCTTTTTAATAAGTGTGTTGAGTGTTTTGAAGGCCGACGCTGTATCGCCATTCATACTATAGGCAGTGGCAAGATTGGAGTAAACAATCAACAGTAAACTATCCATCTTTATGGCAGTTTCATATTGTTTGATAGCGCCGGGAATATCATTGTTTTGGAATAAATAATCACCCAAACGCAATCTCCCTGTAGAGAAATCGGCATTGGCGTAAAGCATGGTTCTTAATTCGTCCTGCGCGATACTCAAGGCATATTGATCCAAGTTTTGCAGTTGTTCCTGTGGAATGCCATTGAGTAATTCGGCTGCGGCAATCCGGACAACTCACGAGGTATCTTTGATATGTTCAGAGGCAATTGAGATGCGTTCCGCAGGATTCAAAATCATAAATTTCATTAACGCATTATAGCGTACCAATGGTGATTGATCCTTTAACGAATTTAATATTGGTAAGAATTGCGCCGTCGATGTGATATTTAAATTGTCAATTACGGTAGCACGGGCAATGGCTGGATATTTTAAATTGTTGATATAATCGTCCAACATTTTACGTTCGTTTGGAGTCATTCCGCTTTTTGTGCTTAGTAACATGCCGTCAGAAAAATGTTCCTGTCTTTTCTCGCCGTACCATTGTTTCACCTGATTTGCGGCCCAAGTATCACTTTTATCCATATGACATCCAATGCAGGCATTTGGCGTGCCATAAACCACGCTTTGGTCTGGTCTTGGCACACGAAAACTATGGTCTCTTCTAAAGTCAATACCCATATAAGTTTCTCCCGTCATGTGGCAGTTTATGCACAGTGAGCTCTTCGGATCTACAGAATGAAAATGATGTGAAGGTTCGTTATACTTTGGTTCATGACACTGCATACATAGATTGTTGCCTTGCATTTTGAGTTTTAAGGTGTGTGGATTGTGGCAGTCGGTACATTTGACATCATTATGGAACATCTTGCTTTGTATAAAGGAACCGTATACATAATCTTCATTTTTAATTTGGCCATCTCCGTGGTAATTGACGGTGTCCAAAACTTGTAATAAATACTGATCTTCAAAATATTGACCAGGCGCATAGTTCTCAGTCAACTTAGCACGACGGGAATGACAGGCCGCACACATATTTAGTTGGTTAAACTGCGAGTTGCCCTTTAAAATGTAGGCATTTGCCACACCATCTTCTTCATTGCTGTTAGTTGCCCACAACACATGCTTTTCGCCAGGACCGTGACAGCTTTCACAGCTCACATTTATGGAAGAGTAGGTGGTTTTGAAAGAATCGTCCTGATGGTTGTAGTTTTTCTTTAAGTTGGTCGAGTGGCATTCGGCATACATGGTGTTCCAGTTTTGGGAACTTTCTGTCCAATGCATCCAATCGTGTGGGTCCATTTTATCACCGGCATATTGGTGGTACCATTTTTTTTCTACGGCATCCCAAGTGACTCGCAACAACTGTTTCTTGCCGTTCTCAAAATCTATTAAATATTGTTGCAATGGATGGACACCAAAGGTGTAGCTTATGATATATTCTTGCTCCGATCCATCAATTTCTTTAATATGAACCGAAAAATTAGAGTTCTTTTTGGAGAAAAAATAAGAAACACCATCTAAAGTTGTTCTCAAATCGTTAAAATCGCCTAGAACAGTGGAATCATTTGCAATCTTCATCGCCAAATCATGGTCAGATTTCTTCCATTCTTTAAAAGCCGTTTTATGACATTGCATGCATTGCACATCGCCTACATAGCCATCTTCATGGACCGATTTGAAATCAGCAATATCAGTGTAAGAATCTTTTCCGCTGTCGTTTTTACAAGCTGAAAAGATCAGAACAAGAAATAGGAGATAAACAATGGTTCGCATTAAAAAAGGATATCGCTTTTATATGGCTAAGATAAAATTTTATTGCCATTCTGTTTGGATGTGGCGCAGTAAAATAAAATGAATTTGATGATCTCGCTATCATCAGTATAAGTCTGCTTTCACCTTCAGCAAAATTCTATTCGGCATTCGAAACTGCTACATTTTCAGTACACTGATTCTGGAGATTCAACTTTCAGCGAGAGGAGTGGGGCCAATGGTCATACTTCTTTTCTCTTTAAACACCTGCCTCTGGGCTCATTTCTCTCATGTAGTGCAATTTCGGAATGAAGGAACTGTGCGGCGGCAGCTGAATCCTTTACTTTGGAAGCACTACGTTTTAGCATTTCGGATTCAAATTCAGTCAATACGCTTTTTCTTAATCCGGCGTCTCTCCATTGTGTTGAGAGTCTGCATCTTTTTGATATTTCGCGGGCTAATGCGAGTGCATCCAATAGCGCCTGGTTGGCACCCTGTCCTTTAAATGGACTCATAGGGTGGGCCGCATCACCAATTAAAGTAACTTGCCCAATTTTTTCCAGCAATTCTGTATCTAACAATTCTCTATCGTAAACCGGATAGCCAGAAACTTGAGTTTCCTGAGTTGCTGTTAGAATTTGAGGTATGGGGTCGTGCCACGGTGTTCTTCTACAAGCTTCTTTTTTAAGTGCTTGAGGACCTAGGAGACTCAAGGCTTTTGCTTCTTTTTCTGGTATGGGGAAGCTTAGTTGCCACATCACCGTGTCTGACGTATATGGCATCACGTAAATTCGTTCATTGCCATTGGCCGTTTGAAATACTGTGGCTGAGTCTAATAATGGGCAATTATCCAGACCTTCAAGATCTTTCAAGGGACAAATACCCAAAATCACAATACAACCTAGGTACCGTAAAGGCATTCGGTCTTCAGTGATAGCTAAATTTCGTACTGAACTGCGGATACCATCGGCTCCAACTACAAGGTCTGTCTCAATATGCTCAATTTTTCCGTCCACTTGAAAACTGAGGGCCAGACGTTTATTTTCACATTCCTTATAATCCACCAATTGATGGCCCCACTTTATCTCATTATGTCCTGCCAATTGCTCAAGCAGCGCTAAGCGCAAAGACTGTCGCGAAATGTGGACATTTCTCCGTTTTGAAGAATTTTCTGTATCTGTTGTCTGCAACCACTTGCGCATTCCCCATTCGCCAATCACTTTTCCATCTGTGGTATGAACCACATGCCTGGTTGAAGTCACTCCATCTTTCAAGTTGAAAATTCCCAATCCTTCAATTGCTTTGCTAGCTTGCTGAAGCGTGAGGCCATAGCCTTGAGATCTTGACTCAAAATTGTTATCACGTTCAAAAAGGGTAAAAGGAATTCCACGATGCAAACAGGCCACTGCCAGCGCCACGCCTCCTATGCCACCACCAATAATGGCAATATGAGGGTAGTTTTCTTCATCGGCAATAGGAGGGTTAGTTGTCGGGGCCAATCCAGATCCGGAGCAGGTTGAGCACAACTCTAGGTGGCCTGTTGGTTTAGCAGGAAGAGTCTCTTCACTCTTTGATTTTTCAAATTGTTCACAAGCTCTTTGGTAACGACGTTTGGCTTTCTTCCGAAGTTTTCGCCGTTTTTTACCTTGTCCTTGGCAATCGGTACAAATAGTCCAACTTGCAACTGTTTCTTCTTCCACTTTCACTGAGTCCTTATTTTCACTCATTTGGATGTCCTTTTATAAGAAAAAATTCATCCTCATAAATCAATTTAAGTCTAGTAATCTGGCTTTTATGTTTTTTGATGTGGTTAGTTGTTGAACAGAAGCACATATGATTTCTAATTTTGACAAAGATACAAAGCTAGATTTAATGTCCTATTTTTTTCGTTTGTCCGTGTAATTTATAGAAATGGGTCAATCGCCGGTTGCAAAAACTCACGTTTATGTTCTTACAGAAACTTTCTTTTCTTATAATTGCTTCAGTATTAATCATATATTAAGTTTTAATATAGTGTATTGAGTTTTAATAAAGTACCTTTGGAAAGTCTTTTTTGACTTTAGCTCTAATTCCCAACTTTGCATAACTTCCACGGATTTTTAAGGCTTTCTTCTTTAAGCCTTTTTCTATTATCGATAATCAATGCCTGTGGAATCTGTAAAAACTGTTCCTCTTTTCATCCAAACACAAAACTAGAACATGATTACAGAAATTCAAATCCACAAACCTAAACCTATGGTTTCTATTAATGATGCTGGCGTGTTTGATGGTACGTCATCTATTGGAATTAATATTAAAACCCTTGAAGCCAATGGGCCTGTATTGATAACAAGGTTTTATATTGACGGTCTGTTACTGTTGAGCGCCTTGAAAAGGCATCTTAATAATAAATTGCCCAACACCACTTTTAAGGAACAACGTGCGTATCGGGGAGCATATCACAAAATGTCAAATCTTGTTTTAATTGAAATTGTAGCACATAGATTGCACGTAAAAAAAGCACCTGCCATTGGGTGGTTAGAAAAACTCTACCCAGAAACTGCTGATTTCTTTCTGACTTTTCCTCAAATACAAGGACTCAATAGCGCTTGGCAGTGGTACAAAAACGGGATTTCCATTCCGCTATTACGAAATAAAATCCATCCCTATTACGGCACCTATTTCCCAACACGTTTTGATCATTTGGAGCTTTTTGACCAATGGTTAAAACGCTATAATGGGCCTAAAAAAACAGCTATAGATGTTGGCGTGGGAAGTGGTGTGCTTTCTTTTCAAATGATTGCACAGGGTTTTCAAAAAGTATTTGGTACCGATACAAATCCGAACGCAGTTGTGGGATTAAATGAGTTTATGGGTGCTACCAAATTGTCTCGAAAGCTGGAATTGGACATTGGATCTCTTTTTGGGAAGTTTGACAAACAGACTGAGCTCATTGTTTTTAATCCACCATGGCTGCCGGAATCTCATCTCTTAGACAACATGGATCAAGCCATCTATTACAACGAAAATCTATTTCCTGATTTTTTTGAAGCGGCAAAGCAACGTCTTTTGCCTAATGGAAAATTAGTGCTTATTTTTTCTAATTTGGCACAAATAACAAATGTGACGAAGGGGCACCCAATAGAAAAGGAACTTGCCGAAGGTGGCAGATTTCTTTTGGAAAAATGTTATAAAAAAAAGGTGAAAGGAGCTTCTGAAAAAACAAAACGTGACCAACGTTGGCGAGCCTCGGAAGAAGTTGAGCTTTGGGTCCTCATCCACAACAAAATCACCTTACTTCAGAGCGAAAATTGATTCAGGTTCCTAATAATGGATATTTAAGTTTTTTTTTAATACTGTGGAATACGATTTGACTAGCGACGTGCAATTGCCATTTCAGTCTCTAAAACTTTAGCAACAGCTTGCTTGTATTTTATAGGATTTGTAGCTTTTTTTATCGCTTTATATGTTTTTTGTGGATTTGATGTGGCTTGAGAAAAGTACTCCCAAAACCCTAGCATTTTTAACTTGATAGGTGTTGGTCCAGATAAGTAAGCATCATACTGCGCATAAATGGTATCGTGGAATTCTGAAAAAATAGCCCATCTATTTTCAGGATATGCCGTCGTGTTATTCTTGATCATATTGGGTAAGAAAGGGTCGGCAATTAAGCCACGGCCAATC
The DNA here is from genome assembly GCF_000423005.1 of Gelidibacter mesophilus DSM 14095. Taxonomy (GTDB): domain Bacteria; phylum Bacteroidota; class Bacteroidia; order Flavobacteriales; family Flavobacteriaceae; genus Gelidibacter; species Gelidibacter mesophilus. The sequence continues at coordinate 9,766 of NZ_AUHD01000015.1, read as the reverse complement.
ATAAAATGATCAAGAGTAGGGAAGCGCTCTTCAAGAGCTTTAAAAGCGGAAACACTGGTGATATCGCCGTTGTAATACAACTTATGTGTAGTGTTGCCCATACATTTCTCAAAAGCATCTAAATCCACGGGACCTTTATAGAGTTGCTTTCCTATTCTGGCATGAATTGCAATGTTTTTAAGCGGATAGTGCTCTAGAATAGGAAAAACTTCCAAAATTTCTTCCGCGTTCTCATACCCCATCCTCATTTTCATGGACACCAAAATATCAGTTTCGTTGTGAGCCCTATGCAAAATCTCATTGATTTTTGGTGGATTGCAGATCAAGCCAGAACCCATCCCAGACTTGGCAACCATAGGATAGGGGCAGCCTAAATTCCAATTCAGTTCTTTATAGCCTAAACTTTGTACGTATTTGGCAACATAGATAAACTCGTCAGGATCATTGGTTATAATTTGCGGAATGACCTCAAGGCCAGTATTATTTTCTGGTTCTATATCGTTTTGATAGGATTGCTTAATCTTGAGCTTACCATTCAATCTGATATATGGTGAATAGAAGGTGTCAATCCCGCCAAAGTAATGATTGAAGGCATTGCGAAATCTAAAATCTGTAAAACCCTGTAAAGGGGATGAAAGGAGCGTGGGAACCATCGTATTATTTAGTGAGGCAAAGATAGAACATTGCTTACTAGTTTTTATATACTGATTGCAGTTAACTGCATCTTATGAAAGACAACTTTAACCACGGCTATTTCTTTTCGGAATTTATTTGAAGAACACTGGCGGAATGAGCGACAGCTGGAGATTTTTTGGCACGAATGCACGACTTGTTTTTATATTCTCTGCACTAATGAATGACCTCAAAGGTTTCTGGAGCCTGTGAGTTTTGAAATGTTAATTATAGCAGTTACAAGGACGAATTTCTATTCCAGCGAAGAGCGTATTTTAGGGCTAATACTTTTAGTTGAATGTTTCATTTAACCCTGCTTTAATGCGTATTTTTGCTATCTATTTTATTTATAAAGATTTATGCAGCATCTAAAAGAAACCACAAAAGACAAGAAGAAATCACAGCCAAATGTCACTATGGTACAAGCTTTTAAAACAATCATTTGGCCGCGACGGAATTTGGTTTTTATTGGTTTGATCCTCATCGTTCTTAGAAGTTTGTCGGGTTTGGTGTTGCCTTGGCAGAGTAAAGTATTACTTGACGATGTGGTGCCAAATAAGGATATGTCTCAACTTTATACTTTAATTGCTATCGTGATAAGTGCCATTACAGTACAGGCGCTAACTTCCTTTTTACTGACGAGAATACTGAGCGTGCAAGCGCAATATCTCATCAGTGAGTTGCGATCTCAAGTACAGAAAAAAGTATTGTCATTGCCCATCCGTTTTTTTGATAACACCAAGTCGGGCGCACTGGTATCAAGAATCATGACAGATGTTGAAGGCGTAAGAAACCTTATAGGTACAGGTTTGGTGCAATTGGTCGGTGGTTCTTTTACGGCCATTGTGTCTTTGGTTATTTTAATAAAATTAAATGCCTGGATGACACTTTTCGTGTTTGTGCCATTGTCCATATTTGGATTTATAGCCTTGAAAGCCTTTAAATATATCCGTCCCATTTTTAGAAAACGCGGTAAAATTAATGCCGAAGTAACTGGAAGATTAACGGAGACACTCGCGGGCGTACGGGTTATTAAAGCTTTTAATGCCGAAGAGCAGGAAAATGTTGTGTTTGAAAAAGGGGTGGAACGCTTATATCAGAATGTCAAAAAGAGTTTAACGGCAACCGCCTTAATGACCAGCTCTTCCACCTTTTTAATTGGCGTTGCCACCACAGGAATCATGGGGATGGGTGGTTATTATATGATGATTGGCGACATGTCCACTGGTGATTTTTTATTTTTCACCTTGATCCTTGGATTTATGATTGCTCCCATTGTTCAAATGAGTAATATAGGGAGTCAATTAACTGAGGCATTAGCAGGTTTGGATAGAACAGAGGAACTTATGAGTATGACTGCTGAAGAAGATAATCAGGACAGAACCATTCAATTGAACAGCATCAAAGGTGACATTGAGTTTAATGATGTTTCATTTTCCTATGAAGAAGGCAAGCAGATATTGCACAACATTAATTTTAAAGCACCAGCAGGTTCTGTTACTGCTTTAGTGGGCAGTTCAGGATCTGGAAAATCTACGATTGCCGGACTTTCAGCAACATTCCTAAATCCGCAATCAGGCAAAGTTACTATTGATAATCAGGATTTATCGTTAGTTAAATTAAGTAGTTACCGACAATATTTGGGAGTGGTTTTACAGGACGAATTTTTATTTGAAGGTACTATTCGCGAAAACATCATGTTCCCAAGACCAAATGCTACGGAAGCGGAGGTACAAAATGCAATAAAAGCTGCTTACGTCAATGAATTTACCGATAGATTTGATGACGGGTTAAATACATTAATTGGTGAGAGAGGCGTCAAGCTTTCAGGGGGACAACGGCAACGTTTGGCTATAGCTCGTGCTATTTTAGCGAATCCGAAGATCATTATTCTAGATGAAGCGACCTCAAGTTTGGACACCCAAAGTGAGGCGTTGATCCAAAAAAGTTTGGCTGAATTAATTAAAGACAGAACCACTATTGTGATTGCGCACCGTTTAAGCACCATTAGAAAAGCAGACCAGATTTTGGTCATTGAGGCTGGGCATATTGTTGAGCGTGGCACCCATGATCAATTGATTGCAAAAGAAGGTCGCTATTTTGAATTGTACACGTATCAAGCGAAGATTTAGGTCCTAAAAATATGTAGTTTCTTTAGAAGCAATTGGGCAAGAAATATATGGTTAACCAATCCTCATCGCAATCTTAGCTATGGTGTGGGTCAATCAAAATTTTAGGTGGTAATGGAAACTCGTTTTATTTTGCAAGAATAATGCTCTTGTAACTAAGCTTAATTTCCTCTTGATAGCTCAATTTGCAGCTGTTTCTTTCTTGCCAGCGCCAATGGGGATATTTGCCTTTAAAAACCAAGAGTTGTTTTTAGTGCCGGATTTATCTTTATAGACATTTACAAAACCATAGTAATACTTGACTCCGATGCTGATGCCTTTCCCGTTCATGAATTGGTAGCCTAATCCGCCAACTGCGCCAACGTCAAGTTTGTTGATCATATCTTTATTGTACTGACGAATTCGTGCATCCTTTCCATCCACATCAGAATTGTACTCCACCCAAGCTTTGTGCATCAACCCAAATTGTGGTCCGGCCTCAAAATAGATGTGATTATCTAATTTGTATTTGGCGAGTGCCGGAACGATAAAGCAAAAGTCGGACTCTGGCAGGATGCTCATCCTATAGCGCCTTGGGATTGGCGCACTTCGAGGAGGAAGAAAAGACTAAAAGTCGATTGAACGTATTAAAACGACTCCATTTCGTCGGACTGTTGGCTTATGGGTTTAATATTTTTGCTCAAACGGTTTAGAATACCAGAATAGGGGAGAAGTTTCATAAAGGCAGTTGTCATTTAAAGACGGAAGACGGATGGGCCCGCTCCTGTAGGATTTGACATGACTTTTTATTTATTACTGATCACTATTCCCACTATCACCCATCTCTTTTCCCTTCTTTGTAGCAATCACACTAATAATCAGAATCTGAAGCGCATGATAAAACATCAGTGGTAAGAGCATGATGCCAACAATATTCGTTTGCCCAAATAAAGCTTCGGAAAAAACCGTACCGTGAACCAATGACTTTTTAGTGCCACAAAATTGATTGGTGATCTGGTCGGCATGATTGAATTTTAAGAGTTTTCCGATCCAGCCCGTGAGGGAATATACCACGAAAAATAAAATTAAAACTAAGACTACCATGGCTATCATCTCAAGAAGGCTGACACTGCTAAAAATGTCGTCTTCAAAAGATTGGACAAAACTTTTATAAATAATTAGTAGAATGATAAACTTATCGAACTTATTCAGGGTGCGTTTATTTTTTTGTGCCCAAGTTCCAAAGAATCGTCTTAAAAATAATCCCAAAACCAGCGGAATGACAATCTCGGTAATTAACTGCAGATAAATTGAGGAGAAGTCGAAAGCTACATCCGTCTGTTTTACAAAAGGCAACATCCAAAGCGGCGTCAGGACAATACCGATAATTCCAGAAATACTGGCATTAAAGATGGCTCCCGGTAAATTGCCTTTGGCCATAGAAACCATCACTACTGAGGAGGAAACCGTTGAGGGTAAAGCGGCCATGAACAAAAATGCCAACCAAAGTAATTCATAAGACGTATCTTCTATTAAAGGGAAAAAGGGCAAAATTAGCAATGGGAACAGGACAAAAGTTGAGGCTTGTACGGAGACGTGGAGTTTCCAGTTTTTAAGACCGTTTCTAATCGCTTCAGAACTTAAGCTCAATCCATAGAAAAAGAAAATAAACGAAATCCCTAAACTACTGATTAAGCTCATTGGAACCGGACTGTCAGATGCACCAAGTTGAGGGAAAAAATAAGCAAGGATAATACTGATGACAATAGCAATGACAAACGTATCTATTCGTAGTTTATTGAGCATAGGAGATATCTAATTTCCTTACAAATATAGGAAGCATCGGTGTCATTGCTATATAAATTTAGGAACATTTGACTAAGAGAAGTAGTTATGTGAAAAAGGACTTCTGGCATCAATGCCAAATGCAGAGATCTTTATTTGATTCAATGCTTTAATTGGGTTGGAATTCTAAGATTTCTATTAGGATTTTGCTTATTCAAAAATCGTATATAATTCCACAAAAGTCCGCGTATTTGTTCCGCAGCTACAGGATTTGCCGAATGGACTCTAAACTGCAAAGATTGTAAATCAAATCCTGATTCATAGACCAGCCATTTGGCAGCCGCTAAACCATCTGGCGCTACGTTACCGTTATCGTCAAGCCCTAAGTCATTATCAAAACTGATGAATTCCGGAATACCGTTTTTTTTGATATAGGCAACAAAGTCGTCGTAACTTCTTACAATATCGAATTCAGAAGCAAAGGTTTGGTCATAAACCATGGCAACGGTTCTAATATCATCTAGAAAGAGTCTCTTTTTTGTTTTTAGATTACCTATTGACAATTGCTCTAAATACAGAATGACTTCCTTTTCAAAAACATTTAGAGGAATACGATGTTCTAAATCATGTCTGATACTGATGTTGTAATCCTGTTCCTGTCTTAATAACTCACCTATAAAATGAAGCGTTCCTTTAGGGTCTACAACATGATCTTTTGAACCTAATACAATATGTATCTTGCTGTTATTGGTTTTTGGAATGTCAGGGATATTTTGGTTCACACTTCTCTCCGCCAACGCAGGGTTAAACAGCAATGCAGGCAATTGAAGTAACTTAGCGAGATGATACCCCGCAAAACCACCCATGCTGCTCCCCATAATGACATCAATATTGCCATCCTTGAATTGGTTATACAGCCAAATAATACTATCTGAATTGTTTTCATAATCGATTTTTGGCGATTCAATAGCACCGTAGCGTTCTAAAATGGCTCGTTTTTCTGGGCTCAAGCTGCCATTAAGGCCATGAATATATAGAATGGTCATAGGTTTATAAATTATTTTGAATAGTTTGATTTTGTGATAAAGTTTGTTGAGATGGACATTTAAATGCTCCGCGGATGCATATTAATTTAAAGGATGAATTGGATGTTTTTATAGACGATTTTACTTGTTGTCTCGATCAACTTTATCATACGCCCTAATAACAATAACAGCCCATATCACTACGCACACGGCAACAAATCCAGAAAACCAAAATACGATAGCGTTAGCGTCCATTTTTAATTTGTTTTATAAAGATGACAATTCCTAAAAGCGTTGGTGCCCATAAGCCTATAAAAATGGCATGCATATGATAGCCTTTCAAAAATAAATACTCGGCAACCACAATGATCAGCGCACAGAGTACAAGCATAAAGAAGTTAGAAAATCCAATTTTTTTTATAAAACTCATTGCTTTCTATTTTGTTAATGGTTCTAATTTACTGAAAATAATAGTAGTCTTAATAATTATAGATGCACATTGTTGATCATTATAAGTGGCATTAAAAAGCTGAAATTTTAAAAATAAGAATTTTGGTTGAGGTAAAATGTCACGAAATGAATCTAAAAAAGGCTTTTTAATGAAAATATCAAGTTTTTTTTTTGTTTTTAAAAACCTGTTAATCAGATAGTTTTAAATGTTTTTGTGAATGATTTATACAAAAACCCCGAATTTTTAAAACCGACCTCTTTAAAAACTCGTAAGTAGAATTCAAAGCAAAATTGTTTAACAAAAAACCAAGAAACATGAAAACCAAAATTTTAGCTTCATTATTAGTAACCTTTTTAATTTTCACGAGTTGTAGTAACGACGACGACGGTGATATGATCCAAGAAACGGGTGATAGTAAAACCTATTCTTTAATGTCGGTTTCCAATCCTTCAATTTCAGGAATGGTGACCTTTTCTAAAAACACAAATAACACGACCACAGTAAAAGTAGATTTAAATGGAACTACGTCGGGAATGCATCCAGCCCACATCCATATTAATACAGCAGCAGAAGGTGGTGCGATTGCCATTAGCTTAGAGCCAATAAATGGCGCATCAGGTATGAGTTCTACTACATTTAATAAAAAAGATGATGGCACGCCAATTAGCTACGAAGAGCTTTTGGATTTTAATGGCTATGTGAATGTGCATAAAAGTGCCGACGACCTTGGTACCTTGATTGCGCAAGGCGATATTGGACAAAATGAATTGACCGAGACTTCTAAAACTTATGCTTTAGCCAGCCAATCAAACCCAAGTAATATGGGAGATGCCAAATTCACCAAACGTGTCAACGGAACAACCTTGATAGAAGTGATGTTGAATGGTACCACTGCTGGTAACATGCACCCAGGTCATATTCATATGAATACGGCGGCAGAAGGTGGAGACATTGCAGTTACATTTACACCTTTAGATGGCGGCACTGGGGTTAGTAAAACCCAAGTAGCAATGTTAGACGATGGTTCAGAAATCACCTATGAAGAACTATTGGATTATAACGGTTATGTCAATATTCACAAAAGTGCTGACGAACTTGGAATTTTAATAGCTCAAGGCGATATCGGACAAAATGAATTGACCAATGCTTCAAAAACTTATGCTTTAGGCAGTAAATCTAATCCGGCTATTATGGGGGATGCTACATTCACAAAACGTGTAAATGGGACTACCTTGGTAGAAGTGATGTTGGAAGGTACTTCAGCAGGTGATGAACACCCAGGACATATTCATATGAATACTGCGGCTGAAGGTGGAGATATTGCCATCACGTTTACGCCTTTGGATGGCGCTACGGGAATGAGTAAAACCCAAGTAGCGATGTTGGGTGATGGTACAGCCATTACTTATGAAGAACTATTGGATTTTAATGGGTATATCAATTTTCATAAAAGTGCAGATGACCTTGGGACTTTAGTTGCGCAAGGCGATATCGGACAGAATGAATTGACCAATACATCTAAAACTTATACTTTGGGCAGCAAATCTAACCCTGCAATTATGGGAGATGCCAAATTTACTAAACGTGTCAATGGAACAACCTTGATTGAAGTGATGTTGGAAGGAACACCTGCAAATGGTGAGCACCCAGGACATATCCATATGAATACAGCAGCAGAAGGTGGAGACATTGCAGTAACTTTTATGCCTTTAAATGGTACAACCGGAATCAGTATGACGCAAGTTGGGATGTTAGACGATGGGACAGCAATTACTTATGATCAACTATTAGAGTTTGATGGCTATATCAATATCCACAAAAGTGCGACCGATTTAGGAACCTTAATTGCTCAAGGAGATATTGGACAAAATGAATTAACTGGAGATAAAAAGGTCTACACTTTAGCAACTGTAGCTAATTCAGGTGTTGATGGTGAAGCTACTTTTTATAAAAGAATGAATGGGGAAGCATTATTGATCATTGATGTGAAAGGAACGATGAACGGTAACAGTCATCCATCGCATATCCATACTGGAGATATCAATAATCCTGGTGCTATTACGGTAAGCCTTAATCCGGTAGATGGAAATAGCGGCATGTCAATGACTAACATTGCTAAACAAGATGATGATAGTGTCTTTGGATACGATGATGTTTTAACTTACAATGGATATATCAACGTCCATAAAAGCGCTACGGATTTAGGAACGTTGTTGGCGCAAGGAAATATCGGCTCAAACTAATTTTGGTTCGTTGTTTTTGCTGAAAGGCTGTCTTATTATAAGGCAGTCTTTTTTTTAATTCCGACGTTTTAATTATAATAAGGCGCCATCCATTCTAATTAATTGTGGTTCATGTTTTGAGAGATCCGTAGTACAGAGAATTCTGCTGGTTTTAAGGCAGCGATTCCTATTTCTACAATCATCTCTCCCTTATTTACATCCTGTTCGGTCATGGTTTCATTCACCCCGACCTTTACGAAATAGGCTTCTTCTGGATTAGTACCATTCAACGCGCCCGCTCGCCAAAGGGTAGTGAGGTAATTTGTGGTCATTGCCTTCACCTTGTTCCAAGTCTCGGGATCGTTTGGAGCGTTTTCATAACGCTCTAAAGCATTCTTTACAGAGGTTTCTATGGTCATAGCCAATCGTGTCATCGGAATATATCGCCATTCGTTATCATTGCCTGCCAAAGTGCGGGCACCCCACACCATGACGTCTTTTCCCTTAAAGCTTCGAATCGCATTAATGGATTTGCCAGAGCTATCAACATTAAGATGGTTTTGTGCATTATTGTCGATTTCCATTGTTGGTACTGTTACCTTGTTCAAGGACACATTGGCCGGGACTTTCCAGACACCTCTAGTGGCATCTATCTTGGCAAAAACACCTGCGACGGCAGCACTGGTTGGTAATGCGAGATGTTTGGCATGTATCAACTGTTTTATGTCTTGATATTGCGTTCTATATCTTCCATTCCCAGCGTGATATAATGAGGTCTCAGCTTTATTTGGGTTGGCTGAAATTAGGGCTTCTGGATGTCTCAAAACCATTGTTTTATTATTTAGTTTTACGTGAATATTCTCTTCAGAATAGTAGTAAGTAAGTGTCGTTTGCAAGGACGGAAAGTAGGCAGCACCATATTTGAGGTTTTCGGTTCCCATTGAGAATCGGAAATTTTCTACCGATTCTGTAATATCACCGTTCGATTCTTTGACATCACAGATCAGGAAACGGTCGTTTCTGTCGGCACATTGCGCAAGTGCTGCCTTATATACTTCCGCCGGATCGTTTGTGTTTTCAAGGCTGGTAATATCTGGAAAAAGAAGTAAAGTAGGTAGATCTTCATTTTTAAGCAATGCGAGACCATCCAATAGGTCTTTATTTCTTATTTTAGAGGTCAGTAGTTAGTTGCTTATTAATTCTGTCTGATATATTTTGTCTCTTTGCACCATTTTCACAATAAGATTGTTGAATATTGTGGCTTTGCTCTGTGAGCGGTTTATTCTAAAACAAAACTCATTAAAATACCTGTTTAGATTGTCAGGACTTACCCAGGAATAGGTTGTTCTTATCCAAGATTTGACCTGGTGTATCATTGTATGGAGCGCTTTAAAATTTAATCCCTTGTTACTTTCTATTTGTTTGATGTTGTAGGCTTTTGCAATGGGCCTGTAACCTCTCCATTTATCCGTTGTAACATTGGCTTCCCGGCTTATATGGTCG
>NZ_AUHD01000014.1 GCF_000423005.1 Gelidibacter mesophilus DSM 14095 | reverse complement strand
TCAGAGAACTCTAGAAGATTTTGACCTTTAAAAATATCCATAATATTATATGTTTACTGACAATAAAGATATGTATTTAGATACTGACCTCTATCATTTTAATATATCTGTTAATTAAAATATTGATTTACAACACCTAAGAACTAGGCTTGGGTTTTTGGCACATTGTTTGTATTCGGTAAGATATGTTTAACGAAAAACAAACACTCATGAAAAAATTAGCTTTATTTTTTACTGCAGTGTTCCTCATGGGGACATCAGTAGATGCAGAAACCATCTTAACCCATAAAGATAATACATACACTAATTCTTATTCAAACGGTTATGGTAATTCCTTTATTTTTACCGAAGGTGGTATTGAATTCTCTGTATTCCCAGATGGTCAATTTGATTTTTATGCACCACACTATGGTCCTGGAACCAACATTTCCATTAATACCTCTCATGTATCCTTCAGTTTCAATACTGGTTATGACTACAGTCCTTATGTACAATATGACGCATATGGGGCCATCATACAAATAGAAAATATTCCCATCTATTATGATTATTACGGTCGGATTACCCAAGCTGGCAATGTTAATATTAATTATAACACTTATGGTTATGTGAATCGTGTTGGTGGCCTCTATGTTCATTATGATCGCTACAACAGATATACCCATTATACAGGATATATCAACGTTTATAACCGTACATATGTCTACAGACCTTGGCATCGGTACTACGCTATACCAGCTCGAGATTATCGTGTTGTGTATACAAGACCATACAGACAATATTACAAACCTGTAAGACATCATTATTACAGACCATACGCTAATAATTATAGAGAACCTGTGAGATATTCACCACGCAGCCAAAGCTCAATAGGTTCAGGCCGCAGAAATGCGGTGGCCACCAATTCCCATAACAGCGACCGATACTGTCAAGAAGCGTCACCACGCAGAAGCTCTGCAGCAACTGGAAGAAGTAGCTCGAGATCAGTTTCTAACAACGCTATTCGAAGCAATAGAGCAAGAACCTCTGGGAATGCCACACACACTGTTAGTACAAGAACTTCAGAAAGCGCAAAAGTTAACCGTAGCTCTTCAAGAAACACCAACAGAGCGTCAACTGATAGAGCGGTAGGACAAAATTCAACAGTTCGGTCTGCCAATACCAAAGTTTCTAGAGGTACAGCTATAAACACTCATAACAGAAATACAAATGTAGGCAGAGTTTCGAGAGCAGTAAATAATAATACCGATAACGCTGTTAGAACCACTAGGAATCAGATGGAAAAATCAACAGCATCAAGAGCTTCCAGATCGTCAGGTGTGAATAAAAACACCGCTGAACGACGACCAAATACGTCACAATCTCGTACTTATAACAAAGCGCAAAACACAGGTAGCAATACCAAAGCCACTCAAAGTAGCACAAGATCGAGCTCTCGAGCGAAAAGTCAAACTTCGCCATCACGATCAAGATCTACACACAGGAGAGTAAATCAATAAAAAGATATATTTTTGACGTCCTTGTGGAATGTCCTGCAAGTAGTATGCCTCAAAGCAACTTGTGGGATTTTCCGTTTTTGATTATCAAAAGGTTCTTGATTAACATAAAGGAACAACTGACGAGTGCCAAATCTAGACTTGCTACTTCGGATTACCAACCTTCCTCTACTTCACTCTCAAATATTTACGGATCATCCCACTAATATCATCAGAAACATTCATCCAATAAATCAAGATGACATACATTAACGTAATTAACATTGATTTTAAAGCGATATTCATCAACGGATGAAATGGAAATTCCCAAAAGTAGAACAGACCAACCATGGCAATTATCAATAACGTCACCTTTAACGTATTGACGGTGAATGGCATCATATCAAACTTTTGTTTTACAAAATATATTTTAATGGTATTATAAATACATACCGCTAAAAAGGTTGCAAAAGCTGACCCATTGATGCCATACAATGGAATGAAAATCATATTTAAGCCAATGGTCAATAGGGTTAAAATCACACCAAATAGCAACACCATCCGATAATAATCACTGTTGAATAAAACCACATTGTTACAGCCCATCAAACAGTCATAAAGTTTGGCCATACTTATTAAAAAGACTACCATAAGTCCCCCACTAAATTGGGGAGGAATAGTATCATAAAGTGCATTAATATTCAACACGATCAGTAAAAAGATTAATCCGCCTATAATAAATAAGGTCTGCGAACTCCGCACATACAAATCTTCAAGTGCCACCTTATTCTTCTCATTTAAGTATTGTGCTGTTAACGGCTGGAGAATCTGTTGCATCGCTCTTGAAGGCACTACAATAACCGTAGCGATATAAATGGCAACGCCATAGTAGGCCACTTTTTCAATAGGGATATACATGCCCAACATAAAACTGTCTATATCAAGAATAACCGTGGCAATAGAACCGGCTATTATAATCAAAAAAGTATATTTTAAAATGGCGTTCAACCGGTCAATCCTATTAAACTTAAATACAGGCAAACGAATGCTAAACGCATAGAACATCATAATAAACATTCTTAAACCGTAAACCCCAATGACGCCAACAATAAAAGTATCTACCGAAATCCAATCAAAATAAACACAGAATAGAAGCACCATAATTCCAACCCGATGAAAAACCTCTTTTAGAAAATTTCCAAATACAGTTTGCATTTGTGTTTTGGACCAGGCAAAAAACACCTCGAAATATGCCATGGCTATGGCGGCAAAATAGATATACCAAACATAGTCGCCAATGATTGGATTTTTTTGCGACAGCATATTGGCAATGCTGTCATGAGCAATAATACCAATCAATCCAATTGGAACAATACACGCTAACGGCAAAAACAACATCAGCGTTAAGAAGCCATTAAGCGAGTTTTTGGTTTTAAAAGTGGAATAAAACTTGACAATGGTATTATGGACACCAAAAGCCATTAAAGGCATCATAATAGTAGCGGTTGATAACATAAAGGAAACCAAGCCATAATGCACATCAGAAATAAAGAAAGCATATAAATAGAGCGTGTTTAATGCGCCTATGGCAAATCCTAGATATGTTGTGACTGTATTTTTAAAAGATTGGTTGGTAACTATTCCCATAGAGGTTTAAAACTCGAAGATAATGATTTTGAACTTTAAGACAAGTGGCTAGATGAGATCGGCTAATTTTCTGGTTAGCGCTTTTCTACTGTACTGTTGCAAACCAATTGGATAGGAAGAAAGCGTCGAAGTTTTAAATTCCATAAAACAGGACAGCAGATGTTCCTTTAACTCGGTTTCAGAGTCATAATAAAAATAACGACCTGTATTGGTCGATTTTATAATGCGTTCCACATCTGAATCTCGGGGCCCCACTGAAATGATAGGCGTTTCAGCGACCATATATTCGAATAATTTTCCCGGAATTATGGCTTTCGTTTCCTCAGAATCAATTTCTATCAGTAATAAAATTTGCGATTGTCTCTGATATCGCAAAGCTTCTTTATGACTGACATAGCCCAAAATCTCAATATTTCCAGAGGGAATATACCGGTGGATCACATTGAGAACATCCTTACTTACCACACCTATGAGTCGTAATACGAAATCGTGTTCAAAATCTGTATTTTCCTTTATAAGTTCACCTAAAACTTTCCATAAGACCTCAGGGTTGCGTTCAGAAAGCAAAGATCCAATATGGGCCAAAGAAAACCTTTGATCTTTGGTTGTTTTCGAAAGCGGCATATGATCATATCCGTTTGTAATGACCTGAATTGGCTGATTAGATTTTTTGGCAAATTCCTGCTTAGTGTTTTCACTGGTTACGATAATATAGTCGGCAGTTGTGAGCACCTGTTTTTCCATATGCTCATGCTTTTTGGCAGCGCTTGAGGTTAGTTTTAGTTCTTTGTGATAACCAATCGTGGTCCAAGGATCTCTAAAATCAGCGATCCATTTGATGTGTAATTGTGATTTTAATTGCATCCCAATAAGATGTAAACTATGAGGTGGTCCCGTGGTAATTACGGTTTCTATATGTTCATTTTTAATAATTTCAGACAAATAACTGACCGAAGGCTTCACCCAAGCTATTCTGGCATCAGGAAGAAAATAATTCCCTCTAATGTACAACATGATTCGCTGAACTAAACTCTGCTTTTTTTTCTGCGGAATCACCCCAGAACTAATTGTTTTAGTGGATTTTTTTGATAGAAATTCGGCGAATTTGTAGGGTTCCTTTATAGGCCGTTTCAGAATGGTTGCCTTTTCGGGAATCTCAGTTATCAAACTCTCATCAAGCATTGGATAACTGGGATTTTCAGGGATATAAACCACCGGATGAATGTCGTAATCTGGAAGGTATTTTACAAATTTCAACCAACGCTGCACTCCAGGACCACCTCCAGGTGGCCAATAATAAGTAATAATAAGTGCTTTTTTTTGCATATCGCAAATCCCTGCCTACGCAGGAATCTTATAAATTTATAATAAATTATGGTTGTTGAAATATATATGCCTCCTCTTTCATTTTAAACTTACAATAAAAGCTTTAGCTTTATTCCAATTACGTCCGAATCTCAAACAGGAAACACAGTCCAATTTCAAAAATGGCACTTAATTTTGATCCTGAGATTGCTGTCTCCGAAGCAATACAATGCCTCCCAAAAACAGTAACCCAAACAAAATTGAACTCGCCAAAGCGATCGTACTTCCTGTTTTGACAACTTGAGCCTCAAATTTAAATTCAATAGTATGTTCTCCTTTCGGAATTGGCAGACCTCTTAAAACATAATCCACACGATAATGTGGCTGTAGGCTTCCATCAATATATGCGTTCCAACCATCCGCATAAAAGATTTCAGAAAAAATTGCAAAGCCATCGTTATCATTACTGGAGTTATACTTTAAGTAATTAGGCCTATACTCTGAAATAGAGATATTTGCAGTAGAATCTACATTAAAATTAGCAGAACTTAAGTCCTGTGTGGTAACCGCTTTAATTTTGGTGTTTAGGCTATCTAAAGCCATCATTTCGTCATTGGTAGAATTCACTTTTTCAATTTCAGAAATAAACCAGGCGTTACCATTCGCATCTTCATTTACATAAGGAAACACATTTCCTTTATCGTCATCGGCAATAATATATTTGGTGTTGAGCATGTTCAACACATGGATATTATTCTTCGAAATATAAAAATCGAAAAGCTCATTATATCTTCCAAGTTTTGCAGCATGATAGCCATTTAATGAATTATGAAAATAGGAGGCTCTTGCTGCACCTGAAGTTACGTCAAATACTCTAAAATACCCATCATCCTTCATGATTTCCAAATCTGCGGCATTTGCTTGAAAAGGCTTATTGACCTGAAGTGCAGATACAAAATTTTCATTGTTAACATAACGGCGATCTACATTTACCAGATCGAATAGAATCAATGCAGCAAATACAATGATGAGGACATTTTGCGATAATTTTTTCTTTAAAAATAACCAAATGCCTCCAGCTGAAAGTATAACCAAGATCAAGGTACGTAACGTATCATAAGTAAACATCGTCTTTCTGTCAGCTTTAAGCGCATCGACAAAACTCTGGCCATATTCGCCATAAACCTGTCTATAATAACCATCATTAACGCCTACAAAATCAAAAGATCCCTTAAACAGCAAAAACAAGATGGCCACGCCTCCCGAAATTCCCGCTGCAATCCTTAATGATTTAAGCTTCTGCTCATCTTTCTCAAAATCATTGAACAAACGCACCAAGCCAAAGATGGCCAATATAGGTATACAAAGTTCTAAGATCACCTGAATGGAACTTACCGCCCTAAATTTATTATACATCGGCAAGTAATCAATAAGAAAATCGGTTAAGAAACCTAGATTTTTACCGTAGGAAAGCAGTAACGACATAATGGTACCACCAACAAGCCACCATTTTAAACGTCCTTTCACTATAAAGAGCGCAAATACAAAGAGGAATAAAACAACGGCTCCAACATAAGCAGGCGCTTCCACAATAGGCTGGCTACCCCAATAGGTGGGTGTATTTTTGACCTCTCGCGCAGCTTCTAACGGACTTGCTCCAATTCCTGTATAAAATTTGAACATTTCTGAATCCTTTCCGACATCTTCGCCATTCCCTCCTCCTAACAACCGTGGAATAAATAGATTAAATGATTCTAAAAAGCCGTAACTATATTCTGTAATATATGCCTTATCCAAACCGGTGGAACTCGCCTTTGGTGAACCATCTGCATTTATGGTCAATTCACTTTTACCACGGGTGCTTTCCTTTACATATTCTTGAGTGGCCATGATGTTTGTGGCATTTAACCCAATCGCTATAATGACTGCAAACACCATTATACCCACAGATTTAAAAAAATGTGGTAGCTCTTTTTTCTTATAGGCATCAAAAAGATAAACACTGCCCAATATCAACACCAATAACAATAAGTAGTAAGTCATTTGATAGTGGTTTGCGCTCAACTCTAGTGCCATGGCGACTGTAGTGAGTAGAAATCCGGAAATGTATTTATTTTGAAAAACGAGTAGAATTCCGCTCAGTACTAACGGCATATAAGCAATAGCATGTGCTTTACTGTTGTGCCCAACACCTAAAATAATGATGAGATAGGTGGAAAACCCGAAAGCTAATGCACCTAATGCAGCCAATTTAAAATCGACTTTAAGGGTTAATAACAGAATGTAAAATGCTATAAAATAAAGAAAGAGGTAATCTGCCGGTCTTGGTAAAAAACGCAATGCAGAATCAAGCTTTTTAATATAATTATGTGGATATAATGCCCCTAATTGATAGGTTGGCATCCCCCCAAAAGCACTGTTGGTCCAATAAGTTTCCTCTCCCGTCTCAGCTCTAAAATCAGTTTGCTGTTTGGACATCCCAATATAATGCATGATATCACTCTGGAAGATTTTTTTACCACTCAATACCGGGCTGAAGTAGGCCAATGAAAGTGCAATAAAACCAATAATAACGAGAAGATGTGGTAAAAATCTTTTGATTGACAAAGCCATGAAGTATTACGATTGTTTAATTGCGGGAAATTAATCAATTTCTTCGTAATCGATGTACTCCCCTACTTTTTTATCAGAAGTCTGGTGCTGATGTGGCATCTTATCAATGACAGTTTCACCGTCCTTAGGACGATTTCTATCTTGTTGTTGAGGTTGCTGTTGAAATTGACCACCAAATTTCTCCTGCATCTTTTTTGACATATAGCGCGCCAAGAATGGAGCAAAAATTCTCATAAGAATCTTTACGCCATAATAGACCAACAAAATAATCAAGATGGTTCTCAAAAAACCAGTAAAGGACGCCATTTGCATGATGAATCGAAATTTTACCCAAAAATACAAATCTTCGCATTTATAAACAGTTTTAAAAACTTAAATAATACATAAATTATGCCTATTTATGGTACTTTTATCAACAACATCAAATATTCCAAGCCGCTTAAGCGCGTATTTTCAATCGATTAAAATCAATTGTGAATCAAAAAAAATATGTAGTTTTGAGGCTAATTAACAAGAAAATGAAACCTATCAAATTTTCAATACTTTTTTTTATTTTTACTTTTACCCATGTCGCATTTAGTCAATATACAGAGGTCATTAATTCGAACCGTCCAGGAGTTTCCCAAAGTGCTTTTGCTGTAGGTCCAAACGTCATTCAATTTGAAGCAGGACCATATCTAGTAAAAGAAGAACATTCGCTTTTAAAATATGATGTTTCGGGATATGGCGTCGATTTTGCCGCCCGATACGGTCTGATTTTTGAAGAGCTCGAGCTGAACGTCCAGGGCACTTTTCAAAATGACACTCAAACTTTAAATGCATCGCTCATCCCTCTTGATAATAAGCGCTCTAATTTCAAAAATTTGACCTTTGGAGCAAAATATATGATTTACGATCCCTACAGAAAAGCGGGTGAAGAAAAGCCTAATTTATACAGTTGGAAAGCCAACCGACAATTCAAATGGAAGTCGTTAATTCCGGCAGTAGCCGTTTATGCTGGTGCCAACTATGATACCGACAATAATCCGTACACTGCACCAGGAATAGAAGGCTTCAGTCCGAAAATTGCTGTAATTTCCCAAAATAATTTTGTTGGAGGTTGGGTATTTGTTGTGAATTTGATCAAGGACAGAATCGGGACTGACTATTCTGATTTTCAATACATTTTGACACTGACCCATTCCTTTAACCCTCAATGGGTTGTTTTTGCAGAAACCCAAGGAATCCACAGTGATTTTTATGCGGATAATCTATTCCGTTTTGGAGGCGCTTATCTTTGGAACAAGAATTTTCAATTGGACACGGCTATAACTTTTAATACGAAAGACACACCTTCCGTGTTTGGTGTAAACTTTGGAATGTCTTACCGCTTAGATTTTCATCAGGACAAAGAGATCGATAATGGGAATTCGGCAAAAGATGAATTAAGACGCCAAGAACGACAAATTCAACAGAAAAAAGAAGTTGATTTTAAGGATGACAAATTATAAGACCGCTTTATGATTACAATAAAACAAGTAAGTTCTAAAAAAGAATTAAAGGCATTTGTGACCTTCCCCTTTGAACTTTATAAGGACTCATCCAATTGGGTGCCTCCCATTATCAAACAGGAAATGGAAACCTTTGATAAGAAGAAGAATCCAATTTTTAATGATGCGGAGGCTACATTCTTTCTTGCATATAAGAAGGGCGAAATTGTAGGCAGGGTTGCGGCAATTATCAATTGGCTGGAAGTGGATCAACAAACACATAAGAAAATGCGTTTTGGTTGGTTTGATGTGATTGATGACCTAGAAGTTACCAGAGCACTTTTAGAGAAAGTCCACGAGATTGGTAAAGCAAACGCGTTAGATTATGTTGAAGGTCCGGTAGGCTTTTCAAACCTTGATAAAGTTGGGGTAATGACCGAAGGTTATGAATATTTGGGAAACATGATTACCTGGTATAATTATCCGTATTATGTAGATCATTTTAAGGAGTTAGGCTATACCGACGAAAAACTTTATTCTGAAAGCCGATTTCCTTTTTCCAATGTCAAAACCGAAACTTTTCTTAAAGCTCAGGAGTTGATCAAGAAGCGTTATGAGCTCAAGGCTTTGGGTTTTACCAAAACAGACGAGGTCATGCCTTACGTTGATAAAATGTTTGATCTCTTTAATCAATCCTACGCCTCTCTATCGTCTTTCGTAGCTATTACTGATATCCAGAAAGAATACTTTAAAAAGAAATTTATCAGTTTTGTCAATCCTGAATACATTAAATTTGTGGTTGATAAAAATGATGATTTAGTAGCATTTGCCATCGTCATGCCTTCGTTTGCGAGAGCTTTACAGAAAGCCAAGGGTAAATTATTTCCTTTGGGGTTCACACATATTTTGCATGCTAAGAAACACAGTAAAGAAGTTATCTTCTATTTAATAGGTATTCATCCAGAATATCAAAACAAGGGCGTTACGGCTGTTATTTTTGACGAATATTATAAGGAATTTACTAAAAAAGGTATTCAAAACTGTATCAGAACGCCTGAATTGGAAGACAACCTGGCCATTCATCAAATTTGGAAACATTTTAAACCTGAAGTTTTTAAACGACGAAAAACAGTGCGGAAAGATATAAATAAATAAAATTCCAATCTTAAAAATTCAAGTCCCAACTATTGTATTAAAAACCTTCGTTACTTAAGTATAAAAATCCCAATCGTACGATTGGGATTTTTATTTTATAAATGCGTAAATCTAAAGTCCCCTTAAGGGAATTGGACGATTTTATTCACCCATTGCTGCCGCTACTGTTGCGGATAATCTTTTATAGGTTCCGTTTTCCAAACGCGTTCTAATAGCGTCAAAAGCATCTAAAGTTTCGTTAATATCCTGTAAATCATGTGTTGCCGTTGGAATCATTCTTAGTAAAATCAATCCCTTAGGAATTACTGGATATACCACTATAGAGCAGAAAATTCCGTAATTTTCACGAAGATCCTTTACCAAAGCCATCGCCTCTGGAATACTTCCCTTCAAATAAACGGGCGTCACACAACTTTGTGTGGTACCAATATCAAATCCTCGGGATTTAAGTCCAGATTGTAAGGCATTGGTATTTTCCCAAAGCTTTTCTTTCAATTCTGGCATCGTTTTTAACATCTCCAAACGTTTGCGCGCCCCAACCACAAGTTGCATTTGAAGTGATTTGGCGAACATTTGTGAACGTAAATTATATTTTAGATAGTCAATAATTTCTTGATCTGCGGCAATAAAAGCACCAGTACTGGCCAAAGATTTTGCGAAAGTTGCAAAATACACGTCAATGCCATCCTGAACACCTTGCTCCTCGCCCGCTCCGGCACCTGTTTTACCAAGTGTTCCAAAACCGTGAGCATCATCCACTAAAAAGCGGAAGTTATATTTTTCCTTAAGCGCTACAATTTCCTTTAAACGGCCTTGCTCTCCGCGCATTCCGAATACCCCTTCAGAAATCACTAAAATTCCACCGCCAGTTTGTTCCGCCATTTTGGTAGCACGCTCCAAGTTTTTCTCTAAACTTTCAATATCATTGTGTTTATAGGTAAATCGTTTCCCCATGTGTAAACGTACACCATCAATAATACAGGCGTGTGCATCTACATCATAAACAATAATATCATCTTTAGCAACTAAGGCATCAATAGTTGATACCATACCTTGATACCCAAAATTCAACAAATAAGCAGCTTCCTTACTTACAAACTCAGCCAATTCGTTTTGTAGAATTTCATGAAGGTCTGTATGGCCAGACATCATTCGCGCTCCCATTGGGTAAGCGGAACCATAATCAATTCCGGCTTGTGCATCCGTTTTTCTAACTTCAGGATGATTTGCCAATCCTAGATAATCATTGATACTCCAAGTAATTACATCCTTACCACGGAATTTCATGCGGTTAGAGATTTGACCTTCCAACTTTGGAAATACAAAATAGCCTTCAGCTTGTGAAGCCCATTTACCAAGCGGGCCTTTATCTCTATAAATTTTATCAAATAAGTCTTTCATGTAATATTAAAATTATTCGGACATAAGCAGCCATTTTTATCAACCTTTATAAAGGTTTATAGACTAATGGCGACATCATCTTCGGTTAGCTTAATTAGTTTGGACAAAATTAACCAAATATCTTTTCTTAGCATAATTTAGTTATAAACCGCTGTTTATAAGATTTGATTCCACAAAAAATCCTACAACAACGTTAAGATGATGTTATAGGATCCTATCATAATCATTCAATTATTTTATATATTGAATGGTTTCCATAGTCGTAACCTTTTTGCTGTCAAAAAAGCCTTGATCTTCCATCCATTTATCACTGTACACTTTGCTCATATAACGCGATCCGTGATCAGGAAAAATAACAACTACATTATCGCCTGGCTTAAATTCGCCTTCCTCATTCAGCTGTTTAACGGCTTGCATTACTGCACCACTCGTATAACCCACAAATAATCCTTCGGTACGTGATATTTCTCGTGCTGTATGTGCACTTTCTTCATCAGTAACTTTGACAAACGTGTCGATCATATCGAAATCTGTTGCAGTCGGAATCAAATTCTTTCCTAACCCTTCAATTCTGTAAGGATAGATTTCATTATGATCAAATTCGCGAGTTTCGTGATATTTTTTAAGGACAGAGCCATAAGCATCAACACCAATAATCTTGACTGCTGGATTTTTCTCTTTTAAGTATTTTGAAGTTCCTGAAATTGTTCCTCCAGTACCACTAGCTGCAACCAAATGCGTTATCTGACCTTCAGTTTGTTCCCAAATCTCAGGACCTGTAGAATGATAATGCGCATCAAGATTTAATTGGTTAAAATATTGATTGATATAAATAGAACCCTTGGTCTCTTCGTGCAAACGTTTTGCAACCTCATAATAAGATCTCGGATCATCAGCACTCACATGGGCAGGACACACATAAACCTGTGCTCCCATTGCTTTTAACATGTCAATTTTATCTGGAGACGATTTTGAACTTACCGCAAGAATACACCTGTATCCTTTTATAATACTTACCATAGCGATACTGAACCCTGTATTACCTGAGGTGGTTTCAACAATTGTATCTCCTGGTGTCAATAAACCTTGTCTTTCCGCTTCTTCAATAATGTGTAGTGCAATACGGTCTTTTGAAGAGTGACCTGGATTGAAGGCTTCAACTTTGGCGTAGAAATCGCCATCATAATCAGCCGTCATTTTGTTTAATTTGATAAGAGGGGTATTACCTATGAGTTGCAATACGTTATCAAATACCTGAATATTTTTCTTCATAAACGCTATTTACCAATTACAATTTTAAAAAATGTAATTTCAAACCTTGCAAAGGTACGGTATTTTTTTCGAATTAGTCATTAATATTCTCTAAGTCTAACAAAAAAGCATACTCTTCCGCATCTTCTTTTAGGGCTTCAAATCTTCCAGATGCGCCACCATGGCCTGCTTTCATATTAGTTTTTAAAAGCAATTTATTGGTATCGGTCTTGTATGATCTTAATTTTGCAGCCCATTTAGCAGGTTCCCAATATTGCACTTGGGAGTCGTGTAAACCGGTAGTGATTAAAATATGTGGATAATCTTGCCTTTTCACATTGTCATAAGGGGAATATGATTTCATATAATCATAATAGGTTTTGTCGTTTGGGTTTCCCCATTCATCATATTCTCCTGTGGTCAAAGGAATCGATTCATCTAACATTGTAGTGATAACATCAACAAATGGAACTGCCGCTATAACACCATTATAAAGTTCTGGCGCTTCATTTATGACAGCACCAATCAACAATCCTCCTGCACTTCCGCCTAATGCATATAAATGTCTTGGAGATGTGTATTTCTGTGCAATTAAAAACTTGGAACAGGCAATAAAATCGGTAAATGTGTTTTTCTTTTGAAGCAACTTCCCTCCTTCATACCACATGCGGCCTAAATACTCGCCTCCTCTGACGTGGGCAATGGCATAAATAAACCCTCTATCTAATAAACTAAGTCGGATGCTTGAAAAATAAGGATCAATGGTGTGCCCGTAAGACCCATAAGCGTATAATAAAACTGGACTGGCTCCATCCTTTTTGATGCCTTTTCTATACACCATTGAAATAGGTATTCTGGTGCCATCAGAGGCGGTAGCCCATAATCTTTCAGAGGTATAGTTTTCTTTATCAAAATTAGGATCCAAAACATCCTGTTGTTTCAGAATGGTTTTTTTCTTTGTGACCATATTAAAATCTATACTTGACGAGGGGGTGGTCATTGCATTATAGCCATACCGAAGAATTTCAGTATCAAACTCTACATTGGTTGAGGTGTAAGCCGTATAGGTTTCATTATCAAAAGTCAAATAGTAATCCTCGGTGCCATCCCATCGCTTAATTCGGATATGGTTCAATCCGTTAGACCGCTCACTGATGACCAAGAAATCCTTAAAAATATCAATATCCTCAAGAAGCACGGCTTCTCTATGCGGAATGACCTCCGTCCAATGATTGAATTTGGTTTCATTTTCTAAGGTCTTCATGAGCTTAAAATTGATGGCACCATCAGCATTGGTCACAATATAAAAGTGATCATCATAATGTGAAATACTATATTCCAAGCCTCTTACGCGCTCTTGAAAGACTGCAAACTCGCCATCTGGCGTATCGGCATTTAATGTATAATATTCATTGGTCAAAGTGCTATAACAAGCAATAATGAGATATTTTTTTGACTTTGACTTGTAGACAGCCACTCCAAAGGTGTCATCCTTCTCGTGAAAAACAAGGGTATCATTACTTGAGCCACTTCCCAATTTATGTTTATACACTTTGTCTGAACGCAGTGTTTTCTCATCCTTGACGGTGTAGAATAATGTTTCATTCTCATTGGCCCAAGTTGCCGAACCCGTTGTGTCTTCAATAGCATCTTTGAAAATTTCATTGGTGACCAGGCTTTTGATTTGCAAAGTATAGTTACGTCTTCCAACAGTGTCAACTCCAAAGGCAATCATGGTGTTATCAGGACTCACGCTCAACCCTGCCAATTTGTAATAATCATGACCTTCAGCCATTTTATTGACATCAAAAAGCAATTCATCAGGATTATCCAAGGTATCTTTCTTTCTAATATATATAGGGTAATCCTTTCCTATTTCGTATTTCACAATGTACCAATAGCCATTATACTTATAAGGAACAGACTCATCATCTTCCTTAATTCGAGCTTTCATTTCTTCAAAAAGCGATTTTTCAAAATCCTTATACTTTGAAGTAACCGCATCATAATAATCGTTTTCAGAGTTCAGGTAATCAATGACGTCCTGATTTTCTTTGTCATTAAGCCAAAAATAATCATCTTGTCGATCATCGCCGTGGGCACTCAAGATTTTATGTACTTGTTTTGCTTTTGGTGGCTGCATATGTTCTGTCATGAGTTCGTTTTTAAAAGAATTTGCAAAAGTACTGTTTTTAAAGAATTTGAAGTACAGAAAAGAGAAAAAGACAGACGACGGAAGACCATAGACCGAACACTGATACCTGATAACTGGTGCCCGGCTTCGGACAACTAAAACCTTAAAATTAAGTGCCCTCAACATTTCGAATGTGTCTAAATCTTTTCTTAATTTTGCAGGATAAAATTTAAAACTGAAGAATATGTTTGGAGATATGATGGGCATGATGAGTAAACTCAAGGAAACCCAAAAAAAAGTTGAAGAAACCAAAGAACGATTGAACCATGTTTTGGTAGATGAACAAAGTAACGACGGTAAATTAAAAGTAACATTGACGGCCAGCAGAACAATCAAATCGATAGCTATTGACGAGGAGTTGTTGCAAGACAAAGAAATGCTTGAAGACTATTTGATCATGACCTTAAATAAAGCTATTGAAAAAGCGACCCAGATCAATGACGCTGAATTGGCAGCCGTCGCTAAAGATGGGATGCCAAACATTCCCGGGTTGGATATGTTTAAATAAACTTAAATCAGTAAATTGATTTCTGTGGCGATTTGAACCATTGCTGTCTATAAAACATTCAACAGTGGTTCTAATAATTTAGGAGTATTTATACGGAATAGATTAGATTCTTGCGAGACTTCAAAATAGGATTGAACATTTTAAAAATAAAATAGAATCGTTTTTCGTTCTTGAAAAGTCTGGTCAAAAATTGATATCTAAATATATTGTAATCTTTACCTAAAAATGAATCTAACGGATAAGCATCAACACGCATCATCTCATTCGTTCTTGTTTTTACTTCGTCAAAACTTATATTTGATTGGAGCATTCTGATCATAGAAAAAAACACGAGTGATTGCTGTCGCGCCTTAACACGCTTAATACAATCAACAGAAGCATTTTTATTTTCCAATTTTTCTATAATAGGTTGAAAATTCATAGCGGCAAATTGCATATCCCTGATAATATTAAGATAATGCTCAGACTCAACATTAGTCATGGCACTCCCTTCAGTAACCACCTGTCTATGTACATCTAAACTTAGGTGTGCAATTCTTTTTGCTTCTAGAATAAGTTCTAAGGAAAAGATAATATCTTCCAACCAACGGCCTTCCAAAAACCTTTTGCCAGAATTTATTAAAAATTCACGTCGAACTAAAAACCACCAAACTTCATTCCTATAATTAATACTTGCAATGTATTCTTCTCCTGTTAAAATAGGCGAAAAGACAGCATCACCAAATGGAGAATTGAAATCATGGTTATCTATGGCAGATTTGAGATTTGAGGAATAGGAGGATTTCGATATAAATGTTAACATATCGAGATTGTTACTTTCACAGCGTGTTAATAGTTTATCTAATGAATTCGGCATTAAATAATCATCAGCGTCTATAAAATAAATATAATCTCCAACCGCACGAGCCATTCCAAGATTTCTGGCAATACCTGCGCCACCATTTTCTTTATTTATAACTTTAATGCTACTATTGTCTAGAGCATATTGCTCTGCAATTTTAAGACTCTCATCAGTTGAGCCATCATTTATAATCAAAATTTCAAAGTCTTGATCAGGTAGTCCTTGGTCAAGTAAACTATTCAAACATCTACTAAGATGTTTTTCTGCGTTATAAACAGGAATTATAATGCTTAATCTCATAATTGATTGAGTCTTGAAGCTTTGAATACATGTAATGAGCTAGTTTAAGCTCTATAGTTATAAAATAAGAAGATCTTAAAAATGAAAGCTATTTGCTTTGAGGGAAAGCAAAAATTTAAAACCTAAGCAAATATAACATTTCCCACAAATTCTGCAAATAAGTTTAATTGAATGATGAAAATGACCATGTTATGAGTTTTATCTCTTCAAGACTGTGAATTCTCCTTTTTTTTTAAATAAAAATCAAAAAATCCAGAATAGGTTTTAGAGCTATCACCCCTTCAAACTTTTATGAATGAACAAGTTGCAATCAAAACTAGACTAATACCGATTAATTGCATTTTCAGATTGGCAAGTTGTTTATGAAAACACCAGACTTAAGTTGAAAAATTTATCTCAATAATTCTTTAACCCCACGTAATTTTAATGATATCTTTGTGCAAAATTCACATTAATAATGACTCCATCCGATCAAGTTAAAGGTCTTGTAGAACGCCTTGGTGCGTTGAGGAGGTATCTTTGACATAGATGCCAAAACTATTGAGATAGCAAACGAAGAAGAACAAACTTTCGACCCCAATTTCTGGAATGACTCAAAAGCTGCAGAGCTTGTGATGCGATCCATAAGAGAAAAGAAAAGTTGGGTGGAAGACTACAATTCAGCCAAAACTTTAGTTGATGAGCTCGAGGTTTTTCAAGAGTTCTATAAATCAGGTGATATTTCTGCCGAAGAATTGAATGAACAGTTAGATAAAGCTGTGGACAAGATTGAAAAGCTGGAATTCAAGAATATGCTTTCTGAGGAAGGCGATAGTTTGAGTGCCGTTCTTCAAGTGACAGCAGGTGCAGGTGGTACCGAATCGTGTGATTGGGCAAGCATGCTTATGCGCATGTATTTGATGTATGCTGAAAACAATGGTTTTAAAGTAAAGGAACTCAATTTTCAGGAAGGTGATGTAGCCGGTATAAAAACGGTGACTTTAGAGATTGAAGGCGATTTTGCTTTTGGTTGGCTAAAGGGTGAAAATGGCGTCCATAGATTGGTTAGGATCTCTCCATTTGACAGTAATGCCAAACGGCACACAAGTTTTGCCTCAGTTTATGTCTATCCATTGGTAGATGATACTATTGAAATTGAAATCAATCCTGCAGATATTGAAATTACAACCGCACGTTCTAGCGGTGCTGGGGGTCAAAATGTCAATAAAGTGGAAACAAAGGTGCAATTGGTACATAAGCCTACAGGAATTCATATTTCATGTTCCGAAACCCGTTCACAACATGATAACAGATCCAGAGCTATGCAAATGCTAAAATCGCAGTTGTATGAAATTGAACTCCAAAAACAATTGGCCCAACGTGAAGATATCGAAGCAGGCAAAATGAAAATTGAATGGGGAAGTCAGATCAGAAATTATGTGATGCACCCTTATAAATTAGTGAAGGACGTAAGAACTGGGCATGAAACAGGGAATGTTGACAACGTTATGGACGGTGAAATTGATGAGTTTTTAAAGTCTTATTTAATGATGATGGGTCAGAAAGATGAAAACCCGAATGAACTTTAATTAAAACGGTATTTCACCAAATTGGGATGACTTAATGAATTAGAATTTCCAAAGTTTCAAAATTGGGCAGTGCTTATTTTAAACTCTGGTGGATTGACGGTCATCCCCAATCGGTCTAATCAATTCCTATTGTATATTTTTATATTTAGGTAGTATTGAAAAAGGAGCTATTTTGATTAAATCAACCTGTATATTTCTCAAAACTTTTGAATCAACCAACGTGATTTGCGGATTTTCAGTGAACACCAATTGTACGTTGGATAGATATTTTTCGTCAAAACTGTCCTGTTTTATTTTAAATCCTTCGTATTCATTTAATGCAACACTTGAAAAATAATCTGCAAACTTGATATCATCTCCTCCAATCCAACCTTTAGAAAGCCTAAACCATAATGAAGGGACACCATAAGCATGACCTATTATAATGCCGTGCAATGAACTGGAGATTATTTTCTCACAAGAGCATACATCTTCAATAACTCTTTCTATAGGATCTAACAGATTTATAATTAAAATGGCATCACTTTCAATTTTCTTTACGGTTTCTTCATAATGTAAAAAATGTGGGATAATACCTAAAGCGTATTTTTTCTCTGAGCGCGCCTTGTAGAGCAGCGGCATCAATAGCGCGGGATCACCAATGGTCTGTGGTACGTCGTAACCTAGTTCTTTAAGTCTTAATTGGCTATACTTTCCTCTAACGGCATAAAAATTTGCGTTGCTTAAATGTTTATGCCTATGCATGATTCCTGAACCCCAAATATTACAATTAGGATTCGTGTACATATCAATGACACTCCCTATGGTTATTAAAAGATTATCTTTGGGGTTGGCAAAATATTTTATATTGAAAAACATTTCTCTTATTGACAACTTTCTATTATAAATGGCCTTAAGATAAATCAAAATGGACTTTTTGTTTAAACCTGCATGTATTAGAGGCGTATACATGGCTTCTTTCCCACTCAGGTGCTCTACAATATAAGGACCTAGCACATCGCCAAAATTCTTTTTTCCAAAAGGAACTTTATGCCAAAACATATTAATTTTATCCATTGATACTTTTTGTAGGGTAGTTTTTTTAAAACCTTAAGGTTCGAAAATAAAGGAAAATAATGTATATCAAAATAAAAAATTACAATTGGGACGCAAAATACTGACAAACTCTAATATGGTTCCAGTTTTCCAGTATATATTTATGCTTTAAGTATGCATTTATGACAATTTAAATGTGTTTGCATTAAAACACGAACCTAGTTGGTGTTTCATAAATTTACCGATAGCTTTGTAATTCATTATCTAAAAAACTTTGAAATTCAGAAATTTTGGTAATCGACATAAACGGGCAAGATTTCATTTCTTAAAAATAAATAAAAATGACAAACATAAAAACGATTATTTTTGATCTTGGAGGCGTTCTCATCGATTGGAATCCTGAATATGTATATTTAGACGTTTTTGACGGAGATAGAGAACAAATGCAATGGTTTTTTGATACGATTTGCACCAATGATTGGAACGAAAACCAAGATGCAGGCCATGCTTTAGCCAAAGCAACAGAAGAACGTGTTGCGCTTTTTCCAGAACATGAAGAAAAAATCAGAATGTTTTACGGGCGTTGGGAAGACATGCTTGGAGATGCCATTGAAGGTACAGTTCAAATTTTAAAGAAACTAATCGACAGCGAACAATTTCAAGTGGTTGCATTAACAAATTGGAGCCATGAGACCTTTCCTGTAGCTCTAAAGAAATTTGATTTTTTACATTGGTTTGAAGGAATTTTGGTTTCGGGAGAAGAAAAGACCAGAAAGCCTTTTAAAGATATTTATGAGTTGACCTTGGAGCGCTTTAACAGCATCGCAGAACACTCTGTTTTTATAGACGATAATCTACGCAACATCAATGCTGCAAAGGAACTGGGTATCAATACCATTCACTTTAAAAACCCAGAACTATTAAAAGAACAACTGAAGACTTTTGACATTTCTGTATAAGAAATTGCACTAAACCAACTCAAGTGTTTCCGGCAAGCAATTGATTTAATTTTAATTTACCTATTAAAAATAATTGTAATGATATCAATCTACCATAATCCCCGTTGCAGCAAATCTAGAGAAGGATTGGCTATTCTAGACACTGAACAAGCAAACTACCATGTTATAAAATACATGGACAATTTGCTAACTTTTGAACAACTTGAAGAACTTATTAAACTTCTAAAAATAAAGCCCATCGAACTCGTAAGGACTAACGAGTCTATTTGGAAGGAAAATTTTAAACATCTAGATCTTTCCGATAAAGAGATCATTGCCGCTCTGGCAGATCATCCCAAACTCATTGAACGCCCAATAGTTATTAATGGCAAAAAGGCCATAATTGGTCGACCTCCGCAGAAAATCCTCCAGATCCTATAGAGGTTTCTTTAACACAACTTTAACCAAAGTCCATTAAACCAACCTCTATTTTTGCACTCTAATTTACAAAACCACTAGATCATGGTTGCAAAAATAAAGAGGCTTACTTTTTTCATGCTTATTCTGAGCGTTACAACTACTTATGCCCAAACCCAAGATGCCATGGAGAAGGAAAGAGAGAAGTATATGCAAAAACAATTGGAGGATTATAGGGATCGTGTGGACACCTATGTCCAACTATTAGATATAGACGATTTCAAAAAACAAATTGTCAAGCAAAAAATTGATGATTTCTATAAAAAACGTAACGATATTATGTATTCTGAATTGTTTCAAGAATACGAGAGAGAACCCCTGATTGAGGAGCTTAAAAGCACACATTTTGTTGATGTCAAAGAACTTTACACCGAAGAAACCATAGCCTCCATCCTACGATTTATTAAAGACAATAAAAACGAAATAAAAAAACTACAAAAAACCAAAAACAAGAAAAATAATTAAATTAATGAAACTTATACCCTACGCATTTGCCCTACTTTTTTTATTCTCATCAAACTTCATCGCAGCTCAAGAAGAAGTCCATATTACGGGCGTCGTCATGGACAAAGATGTCAATCAACCTTTAGAATATGCAACAATTGCCTTTTTTAGTAAAAAAGAAAATAGAATTGTCACAGGTGGCATCACCGATATGGAAGGAAAATTTGACATTAAAGTCCCAAAGGATACTTATGATATTTCTGTAGAATATATTTCTTACACTACTAAAACACTTCCAAATAGAACCTTGAACCGAGATACTGATTTAGGTGTTTTAGGAATCGCAATTGATGCGCAGGCACTTGGCGAAGTTTCCATTATTGCCGAACGTACAAGCGTAGAAATAAAATTAGATAAAAAAATATACAGCGTTGGACAGGATCTTACTGTAAGAGGTGGAACTGTCAGTGATGTTTTAGATAACATTCCCTCAGTTTCCGTAGATGTTGAAGGGAATGTCTCTTTAAGAGGAAATGACAACGTAACTATTTTAATCAACGGAAAACCCTCTGGTCTGGTGGGATTAAACTCTACGGATGCCTTGCGTCAACTTCCTGCAGAATCTATTGAGCGTGTAGAGGTGATTACCTCCCCTTCCGCAAGATATGATGCCGAAGGCACTGGTGGGATCTTGAACATTATTTTAAGAAGAAGTAAACTTCAAGGTTTGAATGGGGCCATTACAGCAAATGCGGGACACCCCACAACAGCAGGTATTTCCGGAAATATAAACTATAGAACGGGTGATTTCAATTTTTTCAATACCACCTCTTACTCCTATAGAGAATCTCCTGGAAAATCATCAACAGAAACCCAATATTTCAATAATAGATTTGATGACAATGGCAATCTTATTGAAGATAAACCCGACACATTTTTAAATGAAGAAGGAGAATCTGACAGGCAGTCCAAAAACCTGACCACCAACGTTGGTTTAGAATGGTATATTACTGAAACAGCGTCTTTGACAACTTCTTTGTTATACCGAAATAGCGATCAGGAAAACAACAGTACCAACATCAGTAAAGAGTATGATATCAATAATAATCTTACATCAGTTTCAGAACGATTTGATCCAGAAATTGAAGAAGATAAAACCGTTCAGTATTCTGTAAATTTCAATAAACAATTCAATGACAACAGCCAGCATAAATTAACCTTTGATTTTCAGTATGAAACCAATAGTGAAAATGAAAGTTCTGTTATCACTCAAGATGGTGCTACTGTTGAACGTGTAATAACGCTTCAAGACAATAATGAAATTTTATTACAAGCCGATTATGTACATCCAATAGGTGAAAACAGTCAATTTGAAGCGGGATACCGTGGTAATTTTAACCAGATGGACACCGATTATAGTTTGGAATTTTATGAAGATGGTAATTTTGAACTTGATACAGATGTCAGTAACAATTTAGTTTACCGTGACTATATTAATGCGCTTTACACACAGTTTGGAAGCAAGGTTGGTGAGAAATTCTCTTATTTGATGGGTCTGCGTATGGAGGGCTCACGTGTAACCATTGACCAAAAAACGACCAACGATTTACAAAAGAAGGATTATGTAGGTTTTTTCCCTACGGTCAATCTAGGTTATGTCATAGACGACAATCAGAGTATGCAATTGGGATATAACCGACGGATCAGAAGACCACGCTCGCGATTTATCAATCCATTTCCTTCAAGAAGTAGCCCAACAAGTGTGTTTCAAGGAAATCCAGATATCGATCCAAGTTACTCTAACAAAGTTGATTTAGGTTATTTATGGAAATTTAGTAAATTCACTTTAAACTCTTCTATTTATTATGAAAGAGCAACTGATGTCTTTAGTTTTATCAGTGAACCTACTGGCGATTTCTACATTAGAGATATCAATTTTACAATTAATGAGAATGATCCTGGTTTTGAGGATATAACTTCTCAATACGAAAGTGTTATTCCTGTAATTAGAAGAACCCCTATCAATTTAGCCACAAATGACAGGTTTGGATTTGAGTTTACTTTGTCTTACCGCCCATCTAGAAAATGGAATATGAATGGTAATTTCAACTTGTATCAATCCACAACAGAAGGTTTTTATAATGATGTGGATTATGGCGCCGAAAACTTAAGCTGGTTTATCCGTTTTAATAACAAATACACGTTACCTGGTAATATTGATTGGCAAACACGATTATTTTATATGGGGCCAAGTGAAGACGCACAGAACAAAAGAGATGGCATGTTCTCTACTGATCTAGCCTTTAGTAAGGATGTATTTGATGATCGCGCCTCTATTGCCTTCAACGTAAGTGACGTGTTCAATACCAGAAAAAGATCCATGGAGTCCTTCACTCCTACATTTATTAGTGCTTCAGAGTATCAATGGAGTCAACGTAGCTTTAATATATCCTTCACTTATCGTTTCAACCAACAAAAGAAACAACAACGTAACATGGAACGTGGCAATGGTGGTGATGGCGGCGATTTCGATTTTGAAGGATAGAATTTTTAATCCTGAAGAGCATTCAGTATAAAGCAAAAAAAGCGGTTTCAAATAATTGAAACCGCTTTTTATATTTACTAGAAGTCTATAGTTGCTATAACGTTCTTGCTTCTCTTTTTGCTTTGCGCTCAGCTCTCATTTCTTTAAAATTTTCTAAAGATGCACCAAACAACCAATAAGGAACTACAAAGGTCAATAAAAAAATCATCAACCAAAATCCAATGGTTAGAATGGTTAAAAATGCTAAAAATCCTAAATATTGTTCAAATGTAAACATGCCGAGAGTTATTTTAAATAATTATAGCAAATATAGGAGAAACGTTTATGTTATACAATACCAAATTTGACTTTTATTAACAAGGTTGTTAAGACTTAGTTTTTATTTGGCTGTGGCGTCATTCTTAAGTATGGTCGCACTTCAGTAAATCCTTTTGGAAATAGAGTTTTTGCGTCTTCGTTATTTACAGCAGGCACAATTACACAGTCTCCGCCATCTTTCCAATTGGCCGGGGTGGCTACTTTATGATAAGCCGTCAACTGTAATGAATCAATAACTCGTAAAATTTCGTCAAAATCCCTTCCGGTAGAAGCAGGATAAGTAATCATTAATTTTACGGTCTTATCAGGCGCAATTACAAACACTGATCTCACAGTATGTTTACTGTCGGCATTTGGATGAATCATGTCATATAAATTCGCCACTTTATGATCTTCATCTGCAATTATTGGAAAATCAACGGTGGTATTTTGGGTATCATTGATATCTTTAATCCATTCGTGATGCGATTTTAGACCATCAACACTAAGAGCTATTGCTTTAACATTTCGCTTTTCAAATTCCTTTTTATATTTGGCAACGGTACCCAATTCTGTCGTGCATACCGGTGTATAATCGGCAGGATGTGAAAAGAAAATTCCCCAGCTATCTCCTAGCCATTCGTGAAAATTGATTTCACCTTCCGTAGTCTGTGCTGTAAAATTTGGAGCTTCGTCACCTAATCTAATTGTTTTCATTGTTATGCTATTTTATTTTGTTAATAGCTTAAAGGTAGGAATAATTGCCATTCCTTATTCTGAAAGTTATGTTAATAAGATAGTTGTTGAGTTCTTCAAGTTGTTTTGAAGTTAAGCTTTCTGGCCAGGATTGTAAAAAACATTCCACTTATGTCCGTCAAGATCAGAAAATACGCAAACATAAAAGTTGTTGTCGTCGTATAAGGCTTTTATGTCTTTTTTTGGGTCAAAAAATATCTTGCCTCCTATCTTTTTAACTTCGTTAACCCAGGTGTCAACTTCAGACGTGCTTTCCGCTGCAAGTGTGAACATGATTTCGTTTCCTTTTTCCAAGTCAGAAACATCACCTTCCAAGCTAGACTTTAATCGGTCTTTTTCAAAAAAATGAATAATAAAATCATCGTCTCCAACAAAAAAACTGACTAACTCCTTCGTCGGACTGCCGTTGGATCTAAATCCCAACTTTGTATAAAATTTCTGGGTTTTCAGCACATTATCAACAGCTAAATTGGCCCAAATTTTTTTTGGTTTCATGGTTTTGTTCATTTATGGAGTATTATAATTTTCCTTATAGTTAAACTTGCATCCTCGCGTTTTTCAATATCTGAAACTATACTGTTTAGGACTTTGATGCTTAAATTTATCCTTTGGTACCAACCCGCTCGCACAGCGGGTGCCATTTTCCGTCTTTTTTTATTTCCCAAAATTCTTTGTAGGATTTCCAATGGATATCAAACTGCATTTTTGCTCGTTCAGTATCTCCTGTGATGTTCCAGACCTGATCTTTAATATTCAAATCATAGACACGATAAAACCCGCCATTGTCAAAACTGAAAATTTTCAGCTGAGAATCGTCCGTGGGTGTGCCCAGCATACTTATCCCAATATGTTTATTAGATCTAAAATCATACTCCCAATGCGATTCTAAAAACTTTCCACCTTCCATAATTTTCACTTCCCATACCCCCGTAACTGGGGTATCGGGAGAGTGAGGAGATGAGGACAAATTAGTGCCTTCAATAAACCAAGTTCCTATAAACGGATGCAAAGCACTTATTGTTTCTGATAATTTCATTTTCAATCTTTATTTAAGTGGTTACCATTGCTATCAAAGGGAGTTATTCGTAATTTTTGAGCATTATCATTTCATCCCTTCTTTTTTAATCCATGCAATCTTATCATTTAATTGATTTTACTCTAAGAGATTGAGGTCAGTCTCGATACATCGCCACAACATTCGCGACACTCCAACAAATTTTTCACTATTCAAAATGGATAATTTATGGTTCCAAAAAGTTCCTGCTAATTGGATTCAACATACTTCTTAAAGTTATTAAGTATAGCCTGCCAACCCTCTCTTTGCATCTCTATTGAAGTGTTCTGCTCTGCATCAAATGTAGTTGACACTTTTATATGGTCTCCTAGGTTTTCAAATATGGTTGTTGAACCGCGTCCATCCAAAAGGGTGTAAGTGATTTTTTCTTGATCGATCACTTCATCATACACACCTTCAAAGTCGAAACCCAAACTGCCATTCTTGGCTTCCATCCGTGCAAACATCTTTCCACCCACTCTTAAATCGTTTTCTGCCTTTGCACAGCACCAGTCATCAGTTGCGAAATTCCATTTGACAATATGATCTGGCTGTGTCCAAAAACGCCAAATTTTTTGAAGTTCACCATCAATAGTTGCTTCAACTGTTATTTTGTTAGTCATCATAGTATTCAATTTCCTATTTTAGTTTCCATTTCTCAACTATTTCAGCATTAAATCCACCTTCTTCTTTTGGATTTGGTTTGCCAGTTCCAGTACTTATAAGCTTATAAAGACTGTTATTTATATAATTAGTCCATGCCTCATCACAAATATCATAACATTCATCTTTTGGCGTAAGACCTTGGTGTGTGAACTTGATGGTTGTTTTTCCTTTACCTTCTGAAATATCGAAAATCAATTTGGAACCTATCCATTCCGTTTTATCCTTTGTAAAATTGAATTGGTTGTCCACCACTAGATATACCAATTTTTTATTCGGAACTTTTTCAATTAACTTAATTTTTGATAGATGGACATCTTTATAGTGGTAAAAAAATGTATCATTGAGAACATCGGAACGACCTTCAATATCTTTGGACCACCAAGCTCTAAAATTTTTGATGGCATCGAAGGCATTTTTTGAGCTTTGTTCCACCTTTATTGTCGTATTAAAATCTTGTTCGTTTAACATAATAGTCGTTATAATTTGGTTGTTGCTTCATCTTTTTCAATTTCTTCAATCCTGAATTTAACTATTTTGACAATCAATTTAAATGGCATTTTTTGGTTTATTGGAAATTGGATAGACCCTTTTCCAGTTTTATAAGATGACAATTCATTCTGGAATGCGGCATTGCCACTCGGTAAAGCATAAAATCCAATATGGGTCTTAAAAGCTGCAAAGTAGACCAACACTTTATTTTTTAGCTTAAATGCTGGCAGGTTATAGCTGATGGCTTCTTCAGATTGCGGACCGCTTTTTGAATACACGCTCTTAGGTCGTTCAAAATTACGACGACATCATCCGGAAATCCTGAAATATAATCATCAATATTTTGAAAGGTGTTTTTTCCCATTTTTAACTTCTGTTTGTTCGGTGATGGAATGCTAAAGCGTCGGATTACATGACTTATTTTATCTACATGAAAAAATGGCTATTCTGAAAGTTCCTTAATTTTCTTTAAGGCCTTTGGAAATGTTTCCTTAAAATAGTCTTGAAATTCTTCGGTAGTTTCCATTTCAACTATTAATTCAGTCTTACTATCAACTTCCAACAATTCATAGGATTCTTTGGCATTTTCCCAATCGATGGAACTGTCATCATTCAAAACTCTTTTCCCATGTCTAAGTGTTCCCAAATGTTTAAAAACCATCGTCTTGTAGAGAACTTTCTGTGCTATCGTGCTGAACATTCCGTCACCGCTTGGTGTAAGAAATTCTACAGCACTTCCTTGTTTCCAATCGGTTTTGGCGGTGGACCCTTCGCAAAAAATCTTTGCCCATTTAGGATAGTTTTCATCTGTAAAAAGCACATTCCAAACAGTTTCTTTAGATGCCTTGATGGTTGTAGAGAATTTTAAGGTTTTCATCTTTATATTTTATTAGATAATGAAATTTGATTGCTGAAAACGCAAAAAACCGATTAGTTAACTGGATATTATGCTGTTTTTTAATCAATCTAGCAAGTCACATTCAAATCCATAATGTTTTAAAATTTGAATAATTTCCTAGGTATGGACAGTACAATTTTCAATCCGTAGAATTCTATCACAATCCTCAAGATCAAAATTAATGTACGATTTAGGCAAACGCACCAAAAATTCTTTTCGAACGGATTTCGCTCTAGTTTTATCGGTAATATTGGTTTTAAAAACTTCAATCATAACCTTGGTTTATGCGGTTTTGAAATAATGAAAGGCGCATTTTCATAAATAGAACACTTCCAAACCATCTTACTGTTTAACCGTTTCAGTTACGATCATCCAATCAAAACCATATTGATCGGTAAGCATTCCGAAATAATCACCCCAAAACATTTCTGCCATCGGCATCGTAATTTTTCCGTCTTTTGAAAGTGCGTTAAAAAGACGATCAGCTTCCTCCTTGCTATCTGTTCCAATAGACAAAGTAATGTGTGTGCCAGTTGTAACTTCTCCAAATTGTGGATTGCCATCGCTGCCCATTAAAACGGTTTCTTTGCTGATGGGCAAACTCACATGCATTATTTTATTTTTTTGATCTTTAGGCATTTCTTGACATTCAGATTCAGCAGGGGCCACTTTAAAGCGTCCCAAATGGCTAAATTCGCCACCAAAAACAGATTTGTAAAAATTAAACGCTTCCTCACAATTGCCATTAAATGTTAAATAAGGATTTAGTGTTGCCATTGTTTTTGTTTTTAAGTGTTACCATTAGTTATATTTAAGCGTTTTCATCATGTCCATATACATAGTACACCAACGGTGTCCATTTCTATCGTCAAAACCACAACCGAAGGTTTTGAATGTTTCGCGAGGAAATAGCATCATCACCACTTTTTTGTGTCCAATGCAAAAACTAGCCAAATGCTCATTTTTGTCGTAAATAAGGTTACCTTTCAAGCCAATGGCCTTAAAAAAAGTTTTTGAGCTCTTATTATCTTTTACAGGAAGATTGAACCAAAATCCTTTTACCATGATCTCTGATTCTTTTTGATTATTTTACAGATTTGTGGAGCGCATTAAAACTTCACAAATACGAAATTCCAAATACAAATCATTCCATAGAATGTAGTCCCACCATATTGCCTTCTGTATCAGAAAATAACGTGATAAATCCATGTTCTCCAATAGACATCTTTGGTTTGATAATTTTACCTCCCGCTTTTTCGATTCGACGCTCTTCTGTCGTACAGTCCTTGCTGCCAAAGTAGACCAATGTCGAATTTCCTCCTGCTTTTACACCGTTCATTTTGACTAATGCACCATTGCCACCATAGCTCTCCATATTACCTTCAAAGGTCTTCATTTGCATGTCATCCTCAGTGGGATTGGGCAATTCTTGAAGTTTTACGCTTAATATACGCTCATAAAATTTTGAAGCTCGCTCCATATTATCAACATAGATTTCGAACCAGACCACCGGATTGTGTGCGCTCATAATGTTTTGTTTTAAGATTTGAATAAAATTACTACAAATTCAAAAAAACCTACTTGCCATAAGACAAGAAATCTATTTGCTGAGAATTTCTTTGCGTATACGACTCAATGACGTATCTGTAATTCCTAGATATGATGCGATGTATTTTAATGAGGCTTGTTGAATTACCTGCGTTTTATGAGTCAAGAGTTTAAGATAGCGATCGCTTGCACTCAGGCTAACAGAATCAATATGTCGTTGTTTTAAACTAAACAACTGCTCTGACATCCAAGCTCTGCCCCATTCGTTGAATCCTGAACTTTTATGATAGATGTCTTGAAATGTATTGAAAACAATTCTCCAAGCGACGCCGTCACTCAAAGCTTGAAGATTTTCTTGGGCAGGGATACGCCTAAACAAAGAAGACACTTCTATTAAGATTTCATTCTCCCCTATAAAATCGGTAGTGATTTCATCCCCTTTAAAATCATAGGTGAATGCTCTTGCCAATCCAACTTCAATGAAATAATAAGCATTGGCCATTTGACCTCTTTCTAAAAAAAGTTGCCCTTTTTCAAATTCTACGCGCTCATGAGCATTAATTATCAGCTTCAGCTCTTCCTCTTTTATATTGAGGTTCTTGTAGATTTTCATTAAGGGATGTCCACTCATCTGTAACACTTATTTTTTATAAAACATTAATCTGTTTTAAAATTATCAAAATACTTGAGATAAAACTAAGATTAATTGATATTCATCATATAACAAACCAAAATCCCATTGCTTAAAATAGCCACTACCATTGTTAATTAAATGAGTATCTTGACCCTAATAAATATCAAAAACCCTAACTTTGTATAGTACTAAAATCATCAAAAATTATGGAATATAGAATTGAAAAAGATACAATGGGCGAGGTTAAAGTACCTGCCGATAAACTTTGGGGCGCACAAACTGAGCGTTCCCGCAATAATTTCAAAATTGGTGCTCCGGCATCCATGCCCTTAGAAATCATTTATGGATTTGCCTATCTTAAAAAGGCTGCCGCTTATACAAATTGTGAATTGGGTGTTTTACCCATTGAAAAACGCGATTTAATTGCCAAAGTTTGTGAGGAGATCTTACAAGGCAAGCATGATGACCAATTTCCATTGGTGATCTGGCAAACGGGATCTGGCACTCAGAGCAATATGAATGTTAATGAAGTGATTGCCAATAGAGCACAGCAATTATCGGGCAAAAAGATTGGCGAAGGCGATCCAATTATTGGCGCCAATGACGATGTCAATAAATCACAATCTTCAAATGATACTTTCCCAACGGGCATGCATATTGCCATTTATAAAAAAGTGGCTGAAACCACAATCCCGAGTGTAATCCAATTACGAAACACCCTGCACAAAAAAGCTAACGAATTTAAAAATATTGTAAAAATAGGACGTACGCACTTGATGGATGCCACGCCTATTACGTTGGGACAAGAGATTTCAGGTTATGTTGCACAATTAGATCATGGCTTAAAAGCTTTAGAAAACACACTGCCACATTTAAGCGAATTGGCCCTTGGTGGAACTGCAGTAGGTACAGGGCTGAATACGCCTAAAGGCTACAGTAAACGTGTTGCAGAATACATTGCTAATTTTACAGAATTACCTTTTATTACGGCACCTAATAAATTTGAAGCCCTGGCTGCCCATGATGCCTTGGTGGAAACACACGGTGCACTAAAACAACTGGCTGTAAGCCTCAATAAAATAGCTAACGATATCCGTATGATGGCCTCTGGTCCAAGAAGTGGAATTGGCGAAATCATCATTCCTGCCAATGAGCCTGGCAGCTCAATTATGCCAGGAAAGGTGAATCCAACCCAATCAGAAGCCTTAACTATGGTGTGTGCCCAAGTTATCGGTAATGATGTTGCTGTTACTGTTGGCGGTACACAAGGGCATTATGAATTGAATGTTTTTAAACCTATAATGGCTGCCAATGTGTTGCAGTCGGCGCAACTTCTAGGGGATGCCTGCAAAAGCTTTGATGAACATTGTGCGCAAGGTATTGAACCTAATCATGACGTCATTAAGCATTTACTGAACAACTCATTGATGCTGGTCACCGCCTTAAATACAAAAATAGGCTATTATAAAAGCGCGGAGATTGCGAACACTGCACATCAAAATGGCACGACCCTGAAGGAAGAAGCTATCAATTTAGGTTATGTTACCGCTGAAGAATATGACGCATGGGTGAAACCGGAAGATATGGTTGGCGGACTTAAATAAAGATCTTACCTCAAAGGTTTAAAAGTTTAGACCTTCAGAAATTTTCAAAAAAGCAAGTTAATTTTAATAACTTGCTTTTTTTTATGCTTTATTTAATCTTTCATTCAAAATTTCAGACCCATATTATGTCCATACTTATTAAAAATATCAAAGAATTACTTCAAGTTAGAGAAACCAACGTCAAAATTGTTAAAGGTGAAGACATGAAAATTCTTCCCACTATTAAAAATGCTTATCTCATGATAGAGCATGACACCATTGTGGAATATGGTCCCATGTCTGATCTTATTGATTACGAGGCGGAAGAAGTTATTGATGCCAAAGGAAAAATGGTGCTTCCTGCGTGGTGCGATTCGCATACACATATTGTTTATGCTGGTGATCGCTCTCAAGAATTTGTAGATCGTATCAATGGGTTGTCTTACGAAGAAATTGCAGAGCGTGGTGGTGGCATACTAAATTCTGTCGAAGTATTGCAAAACACTTCAGAAGAGGATATCTATGAACAATCCTTAAAACGGTTGAACAGTATGATGCAATTGGGTACGGGTGCGGTAGAGATAAAGTCCGGATATGGCCTGACCGTTGAAGCGGAATTGAAAATGCTCAGAGTTATTAAACGTCTTAAAAAGGAATCACTAGCAACCATAAAAACCACTTTACTTGCGGCCCATGCCGTTCCAAAGGAATTTAAGGATAATAAAAAAGGCTTTGTGGACCTTGTGGTTTCTAAAATGATTCCAGAAGTGGCCCAAGCAAAACTTGCCGAGTATATTGATGTGTTTTGTGAGAAAGGATATTTCGATTTGGAAGATACGGAGCGTATCATGGAAGCCGGGAAATCATTTGGGCTTATCCCAAAGATTCACGTCAACCAATTCAATGCATTTGGAGGCGTAGCACTCGCCGTGAAGCATAAGGCGCTTTCTGTTGACCATCTTGAAGAAATGAGCGACGATGACATTGAGGTTCTAAAAGATAGCATAACGATGCCTGTAGCACTTCCCTCCTGCTCTTATTTTTTGAGCATTCCTTACACCCCGGCCCGACGAATTATTGATGCTGGACTTCCTTTGGCGCTGGCCACAGATTATAATCCAGGCTCTACCCCAAGCGGAAATATGAATTTTGTAGTGAGCACGGCCTGTATAAAATTAAGAATGACGCCAGAAGAAGCGATCAACGCCGCTACTATAAATGGCGCTTACGCCATGGGTATTTCAAACCAGTATGGAAGTATTTGTAGAGGAAAAAAAGCAAATTTAATTATTACCAAAAACATAGAAAGTTATAACAACCTGCCTTATGCTTTTGGGGACAATCTTATAGATACCGTAATCATTAAAGGGAAGGTTATATCTTAACTTGTGTAAAAATATCACTGTCTTATAAATAATTCAAGATGTGGTTTTTGTTAGTTGACGCACAAAAATCAAAACATAAAAAAAGCCGAAAATCATAAGACTTTCGGGTTTCAATTTTCTATAATTCAGAGTTTATTCTAAAGTAAATTCGGTGGTAGAAACCAACTCTTTTTTGTTGAAAATATTCACAACATAACGTCCTTTGGAAAATTCTCCTTTTGGAGCAACAAATTCGCAGATGTTCAGATTTCTATTTTCATAGTTAAATTTACTGATGATACTATAGTTCAATTCAGTTTCACCAAATTGAATTTGCTCATTCGCACCCAATACATTGTCATTAGGGTCTAAAACTTGCACATATAGTTCTTTATCACCTGCACCAACCAAGGTGTTTTTAGCAACAGTATAGCAAATTCTGATTTTATCACTACGACGTGCGCGTTCCGTTGGAATTAGCTTTCCTGAATTTCTTTCAATCACACCAAAGGCTTTAAGACCTACAGCTTGTAAAACCGCAGCATTTTCAACAACAGTCGCCAATTCTGTATTTTGGACCAATAATGAATCCGTAAACATGGTACGCTCTGCCAATCTTACATTTGTACTATCCAAAGAGTTTGCCAACAATGAATTTTGGATCTTTAATTTGTCGTTTTCTGTTAAAAGAACATTCATCTCTTCTTGTAAAGAGAAATATTTCTTTCTGTAGCTCATTAAGCTATTGACACTGCTTTGGGAAATTTTTAAAGAATCCATGAGCCCTTGAATTTTATTCCTAGCATCTAATAAATCTT
Source organism: Gelidibacter mesophilus DSM 14095 (assembly GCF_000423005.1). GTDB lineage: Bacteria > Bacteroidota > Bacteroidia > Flavobacteriales > Flavobacteriaceae > Gelidibacter > Gelidibacter mesophilus. Next base: position 64,646 of record NZ_AUHD01000014.1, on the reverse strand, counting down.
GGTTTGCTACTTTATTCTCTCCTATGGCAATATCATACTGTTTTGCCATATTGTTCAAGTCGCTCATAACCAATTGTTTTTCTTTGGTTAAGGTGGCTTCATTCTCCTTTTTCTCATTATATAATTTTGAGGTATAAAATCCTGTTCCGACGAACAAGGCTAATAAAATACCTAGGGCAATCTTTAATCCGGTATTCTTGTTACTATTTGAACTCTCCATAAGTTTTGTTTTTAATTAGTGATACTTAATTTAATTCTGGTTTTAGTACTATTTAATTGTTAAGGAATAAATAATGATGTATTTTTAATTATTCAAATGTAAAATTAAATTCCCAAAATGGACAGACTTGTTCTATTTAAAAAAAACGATTTAGACATTTTATTACATAAAAGACCTAATGAATCCAAATTTGGAGAACATATACAATTACTTTCCAATTCTACCCATATATACGAATCTTTAACAAATTTGGACGTTGATTACGTTATAATTGGGATTCCTGAAGATATTGGCGTGTTTGCCAACTATGGAAAACGAGGTACAGCAAGAGCTTGGGAAGTTACTCTAAAGGTGTTGTTGAACATCCAGAGCAACGCATTTACCCATCCAAATAAGGTGCTTATTTTAGGCCATTTAGACTTCTCAAAAGAGATGAAAAAGGTGGATAATTACGATGCCACAGATAACAATGACATTGTCAAAGCACGAAAACTGACTGAGAAAATTGACCGACATGTGACCGACTTAATCTATCAAATTGTAAAGTCGGGAAAAATACCAATTGTGATTGGGGGCGGACATAACAATGCCTACGGAAATTTAAAAGGTGCATCTCTAGCATTTAAAAAACCGATTAATGTGGTAAATTTTGATGCACACTCAGATTTTAGAAGTGAGGAAGGCAGGCATAGTGGCAATGGCTTTAGTTATGCGTATGCCGAAGGGTTTTTAAGAAACTATTTCATTTTTGGATTGCATGAAAATTATACTTCAGACCACATTTTCAAAACTTTGGACAAGTTTAAAGCCTTAAAATACAATACCTTTGAAGCACTCATCATCCGAAAAGACAAAAAATTCAAGGACGAACTGGAGCGTGCTTCAAAACATGTATCGGATAAGCCTTTTGGAATAGAAGTAGACTGTGATGCGATTAAATACATTCCCAGTAGCGCAATATCACCTAGTGGTTTTAGCATAAAAAAAGCGAGGGCCTTTGTGAGTTATTTTGGAAAGCAGCGCAATGCCACTTATTTACATATTTGTGAAGCCGCTCCAACTGCAGAAACTGAAACCCTTGTTGGAAAGCTCATCACCTATTTAATAACGGATTTTATGAGAGCCAATCAATCCAATTATGAAAAAAAATAAACACTATCGGATCGATTTATGGTTGTTCATAGGAAGTATTACGGTAATGCTTTATATATTATTGATGAATCTCATGTTTGTAAAAAACTGGAGTAATGATTCGTTTAAGGCCTTAATGGAATGGATTACTATTCCTATTTTTTTTATTGGAACCTTCATTCCTTTAATTGTTATTTTTAGGTTCCTTACAAAAAAGACTGATAGCAACCCTTTGGCCATACTCACCTTGTTATTTTCATTGTTGACCGCGTTTCTGATTGGTTATACCACGTTGGTGTGATCATCTTCAGCTAATTTAACTCAGATCATAATTACATGTAGTAAAAACATAATTCGCTAAGCTTTTAGACGAGAAACAGTACGCATAAAAAATCTCCAGGCACTAGACTGGAGATTTTTATTTGTTCAAAATTCGATAATTCTATCATCAAATTGTTTATGCAACCACACTCAATTTCTCGTCAACTTGAGCGGTAGTTGTTTTAACTTCAAACTGATTGGAGGTGTTTTTTTCTCCGTCAGCCTTTAAGGCCTTATCACCGGCGAAAAATGATTTGTGATCATCTCCAAGATTTGAACCCGCCATGCGTTGATGCTTTACACAAGCAACGCCTTTACGTATTTCCTGTCTTTGGACTTCTCTTACATAGGTCAACATGCCCTCTTCACCAAAATAACCTTGTGTGAGGTCATTCATATGAAGCGCCGTCGTATGATAGGTTGGTAATGTGATCAAATGATGAAAAATGCCTGCTTCTCTGGCGCTATCCATTTGGAAGGTTTTGATTTTCTGATCGGCACGAAAGCATAATTCTGAGGCATCATATTGGGCATCCATTAAATTATTTCTGTCATAAGCCGTCATGTTTTCTCCTTCGGCAAGCATTTCTTCATAAGCTTGATTTCGGAAATTTAAGGTCCAGTTAAAAGATGGCGAATTGTTATAAACCAATTTCGCATTGGGTATTACCTCCTTAATCCTGTTGACCATATGTGCAATTTGTTTCACATTTGGCGTTGGTGTTTCAATCCATAACAAGTCTGCACCATTTTGAAGACTGGTGACACAATCCAACACCACCCGATCAATATTAGAGCCCTCTTTAAATTGATATAAGCCATTTGGCAATCTCACAGGGCGTACCAATTTACCATCTCTTTTAAGCAGCACATCATCTTCCTTAGCTTCTTTAATGTCGATTTCTTCAGCTTCCACAAAAGCTAAATATTGCGATGCCAAATCTCCGGGTTCATTGCTTACTGGTAACTTTTGGGTAAGACTTGCCCCTTCAGAATCGGTACGCGCTACAATTATCCCATCATCCACTCCCAATTCTAAAAAGGCATATCTAATGGCATTCAGTTTTGCGATAAAATCTTCATGAGGCACGGTTACTTTTCCATCTTGATGGCCACATTGTTTGGCATCAGAAACCTGATTTTCAATTTGGATGGCACAGGCCCCAGCTTCAACCATTTTCTTAGTCAACAAATAGGTGGCCTCTTCATTCCCAAAACCGGCATCAATATCTGCTATGATTGGAACGATATGGGTTTCAAAATTATCAATTTGAGCTTGGACATCCTCACCATTTTCAAGTCGTCTAAACAAATCATTTAATTCTATGGCATCTGCTTGACGCAAGAAATCATAAATTTCACTTATTAAAGAGGGCACAGCCGTTTTTTCGTGCATGGATTGATCTGGCAATGGACCAAATTCTGAACGCAATGCGGCCACCATCCAACCTGATAGATAAAGATATTTTTTATGGGTTGTTTTATGATGTTTTTTAACCGCAATCATTTTCTGCTGAGCCACAAACCCATGCCAGCATCCTAGGGATTGTGTGTAATTGGATGCATCGGCATCATATTCAGCCATGTCTTTTCTCATGATGGCGGCGGTATATTTAGCGATATCCAATCCCGTTTTAAATCGATTTTGTGCAACCATTCTAGCTGCGCTTTCAGGATTTATTGCATCCCAAGTAGTTCCGTATTTTGCTTTAAGACTTCTAACGGTGTCCAAGGCAGAACTATAATTACTTTGTGCTAAATTTTTCATAATTTTGTGTTTGATTATTAAGGTTTTTATAGATTTTGATAATTAAGTCTCGTACACTATTCCCGTAGTTGCGAGACATTTTTTTTAAATATATTGATAGGCTGGTAAGGTTAAAAATTCTTCGAAATCGGCATTGGTTACCAATTTGTTGAATAATTCTATCGCTAAATTGAATTTTGTGTTTTTGATGTTTTCCTCTCCAAATTCTTTGACGAGTTTTTCAACTTCATCTTGAAAAATAGTATCGTAAAGTGCTCTTGAAAACGTTTGTCCATCTTCCAAAACCACTTCATTCTTCAGCCATTGCCATAACTGCGTTCTTGAGATTTCGGCGGTTGCTGCATCCTCCATCAGATTATAAAGCGCCACTGCACCATGACCTCTCAACCAAGCTTCAGTATATAAAAGTCCAATATTGATGTTTTTTCTAATCCCTTGTTCGGTGATGGTGCCTATTGGAAGTTCTACCAAATCTTCTTTTGTAATAGTAACATCATCTCTTGTTACATGAAACTGATTGGCTGTTGGCATGTGCCTGTCAAATTCGTCCATCGCCACTTTAACCAAATCTGGATGTGCCACCCAAGTGCCATCATGTCCATTTTTAACTTCTCTTTCTTTATCAACCCTAACCTTTTCCAAGGCTGCCTTGTTGGCCTCTGGATTGTTCTTGATTGGAATTTGGGCTGCCATTCCACCAATGGCATGAATGCCTCGTTTATGGCAACATTGGATGACCAGTTTTGAATAAGCAGCCATAAATGGTGAGGTCATGGTCACTTGATCACGGTTTGGGACCACAAAATTGTCATGATTTCTGAATTTCTTGATGTAGGAAAAAATATAATCCCAACGTCCGCAATTCAATCCAACAATATGATCTTTTAGTTCATAGATAATTTCGTCCAATTGAAAACTAGCCGTTATAGTTTCTATTAACACAGTAGCTTTAAATGTCCCTTTTGGAACTTCTAAATACGCTTGTGCAAATTCGAAAACGTCATTCCACCATCTAGCCTCTGTATAATGCTCCAATTTTGGCAAATAAAAATAAGGAGCAGTATTATTCTCTAACAAGGTTTTAGTATTATGAAAAACATACAGTCCAAAGTCAACTAAACTCCCTGAAGCCTCTTCCTTATTGATTAGGATATGGCGTTCATTAAGATGCAAACCTCTTGGACGCACTAATAAAACGGCAAGATCTGCATTCAATTTATAGAACTTATCCCGTTTGACATCGTGAAGCGAAATGGTTCTTTTGTTAGCATCAATAAGGTTCTGTTGTCCTTCAATAGCATTTTTCCAAGTTGGTGCATTACTGTCCTCCAAGTCTGCCATAAACGTTTTAGCTCCAGAATTTAGGGCGTTAATTACCATCTTTCTGTCAACAGGACCTGTAATTTCTACACGTCTATCCAATAAATCATTCGGAATTGCTCCTGCCACCCAGTCCCCTTCTCTGATACTTTTAGTTTCTGCTGGGAAATCTGGAAAAGCGCCTTTATCGAATTGTTGCTGCTGTTCTTCTCTAGATTTTAATAATCCTAGACGATCCTGATTAAATTTTTCGTGTAATGCCGACAAAAATTCTAATGCTTCATCCGTTAAGATTTCCGGATAGTAATTTTTTACATCTTTCGAAAATTGAAGTTTCGGTAAGCTTAAAATGTTGTTTTCCATAATGTTGTTATTTTGATAGTACAATGATAGAAATAACTTTTTAAAAAAACAAGCGAACGTTCGCTAAATAATTTTATTCGCTAAAAATTGATATTCGCAAAAAACGATTATATTTGTTCTTATGGAAGAAGACTATATCAAACTCATTTTTGGACTAAAGCTAAAGCAGATAAGGACTGAAAGGAACCTTTCTCTCTTTGGACTATCCAAATTATCAGGACTATCAAAGTCCTATTTAAACGAAATTGAAAAGGGAAAAAAATATCCAAAACCCGATAAAATTGCCATTCTTTCAGAAAAGTTAGAAGTGCCTTACGATCAAATGGTCTCTTTAAAGCTTGACAAAAACCTCGCTCCTATTGGTGATATTTTAAAGTCAAAAATTTTAAAGGAAATTCCATTGGATCTCTTTGGAATACAAGAAAGTACGCTCATCGATATCGTCTCCAATGCACCAGCAAAGGTCAATGCCTTTATAAGTACGATCATTGAAATTGCGCAGAATTATAATTTTAGTCGGGAAAGTTTTTATTTAGCTTCTGTACGATCCTTTCAGCAGGCCAATCATAATTATTTTGAAGAAATTGAACAGGCCGTTTTAAAGTTTGCTGAAGCCTACCAAATTGATTTGGAAAAACCAATTGATTCCAGCGAATTAAAGGAAATTCTCATTGAGGAATACGGCTATTCATTTAATGAAACTGAATTGGACAAACATCAATCTTTAGACACCTTACGCTCCGTTTTTGTTCCAAAAACGAAGACACTTTTGCTCGCCAACCAAATGGATGATGCACAACGCACGTTTATATATGCAAAAGAAATTGCCTATAATTATTTACAGTATAAAGAACGTCTTTACACCTTTTCCTGGATCAAATTCGAAAATTTTGACCAAGTTCTGAATAATTTTTATGCCTCTTATTTTGCAGGCGCCCTTCTTTTACCTAAAGCAACAATTACAGCACAATTATCCACGTTATTTGAAAAAGAAACATTTGATGAAGCCCTACTTTTAAAAATTATCGATGGTTTTAACGCATCTCCAGAATCCTTTTACCAACGCTTGACCAATGTGCTTCCCAAAGAATTCAATCTTCAGGATTTGTTTTTTTTACGCTTTACACATCGTGCAGGCAGTGAACGATTTCATCTCAAGAAAGAATTGCATTTGGCACACCAACATTCGCCGCGCGCCAATGAAACGAATGAGCATTATTGCCGACGTTGGGTTTCCTTAAAAGTTCTAAAAACCATTAGTAACACAAAAGAAGATCATGTCTTTGATTTGCAGATTTCAAACTATCCTGATGATGGGATGCAATACCTGGTATTATCCTCCGCAACAAAGGATCCTTTTAGAGAGCATCACTACAGAAGTATCAGCATTGGTTTATTAATGAACAAACAATTGCAACGGAAACTCGCTTTCCTAAAAGATCCAAAAATAAAGTCGCAAGATGTTGGGGTGACCTGCGAGCGCTGTGCCATTGCCGATTGTAAAGTAAGACAAGCGCCACCAATACTACTGGAACGAAAAAACAAAAACAAGCAGACTGAAATGGTTGTTGCAGATTTACAGAAGCGATTTGGATAGATAAAAAAACCTTTCAGATTCTTGGAGACTGAGCTTTTCAAAGACAAAATCTGAAAACTCTAATTTTCTAATTGCGGAATGACTATTGTTGAATCAATTTCCCACCGATTTCAAAGAATCAATCCGACTTTGTAATCTGTTAATCTCAACGTCATTGGCGTTAACTTTTGGTATGGCATTAATAGAATCCATTTCCCTTTGCATCATGTCCAAATCAGATGTGTTTTTGACTTCATCATAAAAATAACCAATACCTTCACTGGCTCTCCAAGCTTCATTTAATTGATCGTAAACGGTTTTATCCCATTGACTAGGGTGTTTCACATCAATCCAGATAACATCGCGATATTCGCTATCAATCAGGGCCAAATCGGGAGTTGCAGAACCATCAAACTTTTTCGAGTCTTCTTTTACAGCAGAGACAGTACCTAAAAAGAACATGCGTCTCCTACCTGCAATATCTTTAATATAAGGTCTAAACTCAACAGGTTTATTAACCGACCAATCATATTCTTTACGTGATTCAATCATTTTTAATGGCATTGCAGAAACTCCTGCATATCCTTGTTTTTTGCCAGCATGATCATAATAGAACAATTTGTCGGTACCATCTGCCGGAACAAAGACGCTGTAAGCTAAACTAGTGCGTTCTTCCCCAATGGGCTCCAATCCGAACCAATGGTACAAGCCGCTGTAGGTTTTGGTATCCACATCACTAAAATTGAAATCGGTCACAAAAGGCTGTTCATTTTGATCATCTGGCATATCTGGAATTTTTACGGCAGTTTGCATTTTCCATGGTAACGGATCCGTAAATCCGCCCAAAAATTTTAACGATTCTGCTTGCAACCGTGATACCTTTTCTGACAACGTATTCTGCTTGGTCAAAAATGGATGGTTTTTCATTTGTTCAGCACTGATGTAGGTACCTTTTCCAATCAAAACACGTTCTACATAATCATTAAAATCGTGTTTTCCACTGTCAATAACCATCACGCCACCAAATGTAGGATATGGGAAAAAGAAACCTTTCCATTTGATCAAACTTACCACTTCTACCCAATCTCCAGAATCGTTTTTCATATAAAACGTATCACTAGGTTCCATAGTAAACAACTGAAAAATATTGAAACGTTGCACCACAGCATTGTAGGTATTGCGACTGAATTTCAAGGATTCTCCAATAGAAAAAGTTACAGGAATCCGATTTTCACTGGAAAACCTTGGAAATGGTGACGTACTGGAAACCGAGAATATCTCTTCGGTATTCTCGCTGATTTGCTGCATGGTGTATTTTTCTGAAGGCTGAATGGCCATGGTCCATTTGTTTTCGCCATCTACCCTCACTAAATGGGGCAAAGACACATCTTTGGTCTCCCCAACCGATTCATTGGCCATAGAAAAAATATTTCGTAAGGGCTGAATGCGTTCGTTTTGGGTCAGTGGCAACTCATTAATCTCCACTTTATTTAAGTCTTTAAAAACATTGTAAGTTTTCATGTAATCGTACATCTTAAAATGCCAACCAACAACATAAAGCACACCAAAAAACAAAATTAAAAGTGCTAAAACACCTATGCGACGCCCAACCCCAACGGAGTTTCTAAAACTTCGCAACCCAAAAAACAATACCAAACCAATCACTAAAATTATAAAAAAGAATTTTCTTATAAACAATAGAAACGGTTGGTAATCATCACGAAGGAAAAACAATAGTAATAGTAAAACCAAAGCGCCGATAATAGTGATGGTTTTTTGTCTGCTTCCTCTATTCCAATAGTTCTTTATCATTTTTTTCTGTTGTCTGTTGTCTGTTGTCTGTTGTCTGTTGTCTGTTGTCAAAATAAAAATAAAATTTCACTCCCTAGTCCTCAATCAAAAATCGTCAATCTTCAATCGAGAATTCTAATTTTACATTAGTCCTTTATCCTTCAATCGTTCTCTAGCACTCTTTTTTGGTAATTCAGGATCTTCTTCAATTTCTTTTTTCGCTTCTTCTACGACTTTTGGATCTCTAGATCTGATATCTTGAACAAAATCCCTTCCCTGGTCAATAACATTGTCAAATTTCTCTTCAAAGGACTCACTATGTTCATCAATGACCTTTTCCGATTTTAAAATAAATCCGCCAATATAAGTCCCTAAAAGTGTGCCTACTATACTCGAAGCAAACACTGAAATAGTCGCAATATCGATTGGAATCAAAAAGCGCGCAATTAAAATTCCCACAAGAAAAATCATAGAAATGAACACCAAACGTAAAATAAATTTTTGCTGGTATAGAAACCCTGTAGGATCCATTGGTGACATTTGAAGTTTTTTGGAATACATCATTTTATTGAAAAAACGAAACAATCCGTTACCAGTAGATTCGCGCCAGTAAAGCAGGATTCCAAATAGTATTGAGCCGATGAAAACGATAATTTCTAAGGTCATAATTAAAAGTTTGAAGCTTGAAGCATGGAGCTTTAAGTAAAGGATTTATATTTATTTATAATTGTAAGTAATTGAAGACAAGAGTTTTGATTTTAATTCTCCATACCTCATTTCTAATTTATTCTATTTCTGAAAGCAATCGTCATATTCATTAAATCAAAACAGGCCTTATAATATTTTAAGAAACTATCATCAGTCATATAATTTCTTCTATTGGCTTTGTGTAAACAGGTCACCACTTCAGCAATTGATCGAATTGCATAGCCTAAAAACTTTCTATATTCTGCATCAGACTGTAGAATAGAACCTTCTGAAATATTTAATGCGACTGAGTCGGCTGCTCTTCTAATTTGTGACGACAAATTATACAACTCTTCTTTAGGAAACTTATAAGCCAATTGATTCATATCTTCACCTAAATCCATTGCTCTTTGCCAAATCAATAAATTTTCAAATTTAAACTGCATGCTTTTTTAATCATAAAGATATAAAACTTCATGCTTCGTGCTTTCAACTTCTTACTTTATATATTGTTACGAATCGTTCCAATTACCCAATCTTTCAATGAATCATCCCAATCTTTATAATTTTTATAAAATTGTTCTTTGTCGTACCAATACATGAACAACACATCTAAAGACGAGATATTAACCAGCAATTTCCAAATTAAATCTTGATGTTTTGCATTTAAGGACGAATGTGGTTGATGTAAGGCCTCAAAAAGCTCAACATCAACAATATCTGCCAATTTATGCTGATTGTTGACTTCCATTTTTTCGAGGTACAATTCAACACTCATTACTTTTTTTCGATTTTCAATGGACAGTTTGTTCAAATATCCTTTAAACAATACCTTATCATCTAAAATATCTTTTATAGGATGTTGGGGTTCCTTCAATAATTGAGAAAACATAAATTTTTTAATACGTTCATAACGTGGAGTTTTCACAACGGCGTCTAAATCATATTCAATAATCAAATGATCTCGTAGTTTATCCATCAATTCTGGTTGTGAAATGTGATAGATCAGTACGTCATGTGAGGTGTCCTTTATGGCTTCTTTGTGCCATTTTTCATCTTCGAAAACAACAATTGGCGTTATAAAATCACGTAAAACAAAAACTCCGTTAAACGCACGGGTGTAAAAAGAATCCGTTGAGAAATACAACTCATGAAGCTCTAAATTTCGATGTCTTAGGTCGCCGTAGGTCTTTGCCGAATCCAACAGTTGCTGATGTAAATTTTCATCAATAAAATTGTTCCCTTGCTTAAATGTATCAACCAGCTGAAACTGTAGCTTTTGAACTTTGTCCAAATCGTTGATCAGTTTAAAGCTAATGGAAATATCCTTATATTTTAATACATCCAATGGTTCATAAAATGCATCTATATATTGGTCAAAATCCACACAAATGGCACAATCTCTTGTAATATCATTGATTCTATCACCATGATTGCGAAAAATATGTTGCATCATATCTCTATCAAAAGTATGAAAAGGAACATATACTGGTTTCCCTTTTTGAAGAGGCGTGATGATAATCGCATTTGGATTGGCCTCTCCATTATTAAGATAGTGGATTTCCTTTTTCTCTTCAGCAATCTCAGGGCTCCACCCTAATCCGTCAATTGAAAAACTGGTGAGCTTTGTTACAGTCAGACCTAATTTTTTTAGGCACTGATTGTAACGCTCTACCAATTTCCCGCTAATGGGGATGAGATCGTTTCTAAATAAATGCGCTGCTTTTAGTTTTTCCATATTATTTCCCATGAAAGTGGGAATCTCTTTTTGTTTCCCGCCTTCGCTTCGCTGCGGACGGGCAGGCTTGTTTCTTGTTTCTTGTTTCTTGTTTCTTGTTTCTAAAGAAAAACAATTCTTAATTCTTAATTCTTAATTCTTAATTCTTAATTCTTAATTAAACTATTTATCTGAGCATATTGCAACAGAATAATCGTTTTCGCATCTAAAATCTCTCCAGATTCCATCATTTTTAAGGCTTTCGAAAAAGGTATTTCCATCACTTCAATTTCTTCATGTTCGCTTGCCAATCCTCCGCCTTCACTGACTTTCATATCCTCTGAATAGCGCGCAACAAATAAATACATCTTTTCAGTTAAGGCGCCAGGAGACATATAAGTTTCCATTATCTTTTTAACCTCTTTAACCTTATATCCTACTTCCTCTTCCACTTCTCTAATTATAGTAGATTCTGGTAAATCATTATCATCTATAGCCCCAGCGCAGACTTCAATAGACATACCTTCATCTTTGTTGGTATGGTAAATTGGCATCCTGAATTGTTTTGTTAAAATAATCGTCCCTTTTTCTACATTATATAATAAAATTCCGGTGCCATGTCCGCGATCATAACTTTCTCTAGAAACACGTTTCCAGGTGCCATCTTTGAACTGGTAATCATAATTGATTTCCAACAAAGTAGCCCAAGCTTTGGAAAGTGTTTTAAAGGTGATGTTTTTTATGTTGTCTAACATTGTCTTGTCTGTTGTCTGTTGTCTGTTGTCTGTTGTCTGTTGTCTAAAATCCTAAAAAATTACCATATCATCATTAATTGTCAAACTTTCTTCGCGCTTCCATTTCTATATTGAGTTGGTTGACTCTCGAATCGACCTGTCGTTTGAAATCAGTATCTGCAATAGTGGCAACATTATCCAAATAACGGACAACTTCCTGACGTCTTATTTCAGAAAAGTTAAGCCCTTTCATATTAGAACGCATGAGTTCTTGCAACATATTAAACTTTGTTTCGTATGCTTGTTTAAAATACACCTCAGGATTTTCGAACCATGAAGTTTCCAAATCAAAATCGGTTAAACGCAATGAAATAGCCGATTGGATATTCCGAACATCCCTTGAAGAGAAGAAAGGAAAAACCTTTTGCATTTCTTTGTAGAGATTGGCGTAAAACTGGTGTTCATTGGTTTGATACTGCTTTTCAACCTTATCATAAACAGCATGCACGCGTTCTTCTGAAGGTTTATCGACAGATTTCAAAATTTCACCCATATTTTTGGCCAAGCCCTGATCTTGAAGATAGTTATAATTGTTTGGATCTTTCATGTTTATGAAATCTGGCATCGTTTTTTGCAACTTACGCCACCATAAATGATCTTGATCCAAAAAATCGTTTTCAGTGCGTGCGCCATCAATTTTAAAACGTCCCTGTACACGAGAAATCACTGCCTTGTCCAGCATTTCCGGCAAATTAGTAAATAATCCGATGGAACTATTACCATAATTTACGGCATAAGCACCTTCCGTATATCTCAAAAACACCCCAATAACCTCTTTAACACCTGCAGAAACCCCTTGGGCAGTCCGTTCTTGCAGATTGTTTTCAGCATCATCAATAGGTGCAAAAATCAATTTTGAAGGATCTTGCATGGGTTTCATCCATTCCACCATTTTCTCGGCAGAACCTCCTTGAAATGTTGAAATCAAGGTGTCGGGCATAGGATGAAATAAAAACGGAATTTCCAAATGGTCACAATGCTCTTTTAATTTTGTAGCAATGGCGGCAATAAGCATACTTTTTCCCGTTCCTGGGATACCGTAGCCCATAAAAACGGGCATAAATCCGCCCAATTCCTGAAACGGATTCTTCTTTGCCGTAACATCATAGCTCAACATGCGCTCCGTTAAACGGCGTGCAAAATGTTTGGCGTCTTTGTTTCCAACGATCTGCTCAAACTTAATTTTGTTGAATTCTATACTTTTTGCAGCACCGGCAAAGACGTTGTTCCATCCTGAAATTGCAAATTCGGAATGCTCCAATTTGTAAGTCCTGTCCACAATGGTTTCCTGATGCTCCAAAGTTGATTTTCTCATTTGGATTTCATCAATCAATGCTTCAAAGAAAACCACAGTGAAATCGGCCACATCCTTATCACTTTTAATAATATCGGGATGTCCCAAATATTTGTCATAATAAAATAAGGTACAAGCCACACCTTTTAAAGGCGATAAAAACGAAACTTCAGGAATGCCTGCGAATTTCTGCTTCATAACGCTCAAATCGTCGGAAGCATAGGGCTTTAGATTGTGTAAAATATTATAGGCGGCTGAAAACAACATAAATGCTGTTGCAGTATGCATTTTGCTTTCGTATTCTCTTTTGCCCATGCTGTCCAATGAAGCTTTACGCTCATTTAAACTGGATAATCCCGAAGCATTATAATAACTATCCTTGATCCAGATGCCTAATGTCAACCCTTCCTGAACGGCATATAAGGTTTGGTTAAGCAAAACTGGAATAGCGATGGAATCTGGAAGCAACCGCTTTTTAAGCTCTAAAATTGTTTTGGACACCGATGTGGTCTCTGCCATATTAGAGCCGTTATTGGCTCTTGACAAATAAAGAAGAATAGAATCGTCCTTTGCGTCCTTATCTTTATTTTTGGCACGTTGTCCTTGCTCCCATTGAATACTTTTAAGATACGAAGCCGCCTCATCGCGAAGCATATGGAGTTCATTTTGTTTTATGGGAAATGTTGAGTTTTGTTGCATTGGTTGATTTATGATTTATCTATTGAATTTAGCCACGAACCTGCCCGTCCGTTCAGGCGGGTACACGAATATTTAAATTTTATAATCTCTATAAATTCTCATCCTTTCAAAGGAGGAGTGGATTCATCCCAAGATAAGGGGATGAAGACGAGGTGGTTGATTCAAACCCTTCCGTCTTAAATTCCACTACGGAAACTTAATCCACCTTCCCTTAAAAAGGGAAGGAATTTTTCTTTGCTTATTTAAAAAAAACTTCCAATTCTTCACAATTAAAAATCTTGATTTTTGATTCTATAAGCGCAGCGGTCTTTATTCTATTTTAAACTTTACTTATTTTCAAATCCGCAATCTGAATTGGTGGTTTTGCCAACCTATTCATGATTTCCGGTGTTTTACTGTACAATAACTGAATGATGCGATGTGGCGCCAATACATAACTTTTATGAATGGGTTCGTTCCATTTTTGCAAGGTTTGTTTTGAGAAATAGCCGCCTTCACTAAATTCGCTGCCTGAGAATACTTCGTCAACACTTAAGGAAAGTGCATAAGATTCCAATGGCACCACTTTATCTGCAATACTTTTTAAAATAGTATGGGTAATCTGGTTTTCATCTTTGGCAAATACATTGTGGAAAGGCCCTAAATCAATGCGTTTGATGTGTTTTGGTTTGATATCCTTTAATTTTCTATCAATTCCATAAGCCATAACATCCAAGTTCATGTCTCGGTCTGCCGTATTTTTCAAAACCTCATAGATTTGTTCTTTGATACTTTCAACATTCGGTCCTTCAAAATCAAAGTACATATAACAGACAAAAGGTCGGTTACAACCAACATCAAAAAAGCTCCAACTGGTCATAAATTCGGCGCCTGAATCTTCAGGCGCTTTTATGATTTTACCTTGTACAAAGCGATTAAAGATAAATTTTTGCTCAACGGAAGTATAATAAACAATGGAAGCTGCTTGAAACAATCTGCTTTTTTTAATAGGCTCCTTTTTTCTCAGTAAGGTATCTAAAAACTCTTCCTGTAACTCACTCACATCTTTGAGCTTATTGACATAATTTTCCCGTAAGGACAAATCATTGAACAAATAGCGGAATTCCAAATAATTTGGAAAACCAGATTCGGTCAAATCGACTTTCATGTTTTCTTCCTCGTCATACATATACTTGACCCGCATGGCTTCAATGGAATACAACAGCAAATCAGCGTACTGTTTAAAGAAAATGATTTCTTGAGTGGAACACAGTTGTTCACGCTGCGCACTCACTATTAATTCCTTCAGCGCAAAATCGACCATTTTATGATAAAATACATACTGCTCTTTGGAGTCGAGGTATGCAGAATCTAATGGCGTTACTATGTGATTAATGGACACTTTTTATAATTAAAAATTAATAATGAAAAATTATGAATGATTCGTAATGTAGCTTTTTTTTAAATTCGCGTTAAGGGTTGCAGCGGCATCCTTTTTTCTTTTTCAGAAAAAAGATACAGCGGAAAACCTGACCACGCTTTTCGCGTGGGAACGCCATGAACAAAAAACCGATCTTTTGTTTCATGAGATTCCCACTTTCGTGGGAATTTATTAAGACAATAAATCGTCACTATTGGTTTCTCGTTTTGGTGCGGCGGCAGGTTTTCCTGCGTCGTCATTTCCTGAAGGCTTAGTGGCGTCAGCTTTATAATAATCTTCAAAAATTTCTTTCATGTCAATACCGTAACGCTCCGCAAAATTCTTTTGGATATCGGCATCTTTCGTACGGATTTCCTGTAAAGCCTCAGCATAACTACTGTAAACACCTTGCATCACTTTTTCGTGAACTGGAATGTTTTCCATCATTTCCTGACGTGCTTTGGCACTTGCAGTGTGCATTGATGCTAAAGTTTCACCAATATGCTCATCTGTTTTAACTCCCAAATGCTCTAAAATAGCAGCAAATTCTTGATCTGTTCGTGCTTTTAAAGCCACTACATAGCCGTCATAATATTTAAGACGCTCTTCAGTATCACTTTTTAGTTTTGCGCGATGCGTTTGTAAGTTGCTTCGCAAAGACGTCAATACTTTAATGGTCAGGTTGTGCTTATGCACAAAACTATCTTTACTAGCCGACAATGTGGTATAGGCATTTTTAAGGCCTTCCAACTCTTCTACTTTTTGTTCTAAGGTGGTAACTTTCCCTACGGCCTGTGCATAATCAGCCGATTGTTTATCGACAATTTCGTCCAATTCCTGACGTGCCTGTCTTAACAATGCATAATTCTCATCGAGTTTCCCTTCTACTTCTTTCTTCTTTTCTAAAGCACGGGTATGGTTTTTTGTGGCCTCAACAATGGCCACCTGAAGCTTATCTTCAACCTCCCTGATTTCAACTTCCCTATTTTTTAGTCGGGTTACAGCGGCTTGACTTTTATAAGACAATTCACTTAAAAGCGTTTGCACATCGGCACTTTCAATACGCTCTTGAAACATGGCCTTAGCTCTATTATCTGCACCTGACCTGAATTTTTCAGCTTCCTTAAACTCCTGTTCTTCTTTTTGGATTCTACTTTTGCGTCCCCAAAGGTTATTCCACCAAGTATCCGGTTTATTGCGCGCATCTTCCAATTCTATCCGAGCACGTTCTAACGCTTTCTGGGCATCATCAATAATGCGTTGCTCATCAGGATTGAGAGAAGAGAATTTTTCAAAGATAATTCCCACTTCGTCCTGATAATCAGTAAGATCCTTGATGGCATCTAAAAGCGTTGTTCTATCTTTCTCTGCCATATGCACCACATCATCAAGCGTGGCATTCAGGATTTTTTGACGGGACTGCGGATCGTCTTCTTGCGCTAATTTAGATTTCATGGTATCAATGGCTTTCCCCCAATTGACATCCACTTTTCCTGTTTTTTCGTTAGAATTGGTTTCTAATAAATCAAAATCATCAGACATATCGTATATGGTTTAAATGTGATCAATAAAATTTAATGAGTAGCAATTTCGTTAAAAATTATCAGTTTCAAAATTATTACTCCTTATATTATTTGTAGGATATTTTCTTAATTTGTTACATACATTCTCAATATGTTTGAAAGTTAGTATCTTTAAGGAACTTAAATTCATAAAAATGAAATCCAAATTCCTCATTGCATCAATTTTTGCACTTACCATATTAAATTGTAAAAACACAACTGAGAAAGCTGTTAATCTAGCTTCTGAGGTTGCAAATGAACTTCATGAGACCACGAGTCCTGAAGACATCACGATCATTCCAATTGAGCATGCCACAATGATCTTAGCCTATAACGATACCGTTATTTACGTTGATCCTGTAGGAGGTGCAACAAATTTTGAAAATCAAGAACCAGCAGATTATATGTTAATAACCGATATTCATGGCGACCATTTAGACATCGAAACCCTAAAAAATATGGTATTGGATTCTACGACTCTTATAGTTCCTCAAGCTGTGAAAGAAAAGTTGCCCGCACCCAAAGTAAAGGAACTGATTGTGATGAAAAATGGTGATTTAAAGGATCTTGGCGTGTTTTCTATTGAAGCGGTTCCTATGTATAATCTAAGGGAAAAGGCCTTAAAGTTTCACGAAAAAGGAAGAGGAAATGGCTATGTTTTAACGCTGGGAAATCAAAGAGTCTACATCTCTGGAGATACAGAAGATATTCCTGAAATGAGAACTCTTAAAAATATTGATATTGCCTTTGTTTGCATGAACCTGCCTTATACGATGACCGTAGAAAGTGCGGCGAGTGCTGTATTGGAGTTTAAACCAAAAAAAGTGTATCCTTACCATTATAGAGGTACAGATGGAATGAGTGATATAAAGAAATTTAAAACACTTGTGTCTAAAGAAAATTCAGACATTGAAGTTATTCAGTTGGATTGGTATAAATAAACACATTTATTAGAAAACAAGGCTTTATTAACACGATTTTTTCATAACTTTTTTAATATGACATAGTTACTCCAGAATTTAAAAGTGTATATTTGATTCGCAATCCAGATTTAATTCTATTGAGTCATGAATCCTTTTCATTATAAAATACCTTTAGTTGCTTCAGTGAGCACTGAACAACTGACCGTAGTGTTACTCATTACTGCTGGAGTCTTCTTGTTTTTTATTGCTTTAGCCATAATTAAAATGTATAAACTGAAAGCTGAGAATAAACGCTTGACTGAAAGTGACGCGTTTAAAGCAGAAGTAGATGAAAGCTATAAGGATTTTACGGATGGGCATTTATATGACAACAAATAACTGGCCAATGATTGCCATTACTATTGAACTTTCCAACACTTAAGATTTGAATAAATTGGTGAGCATTTTAGCGAATGCTGTCGTCCTGTTCGTTTTATTGGGACTGAACATGTATAAAGTCTATAAGCTTAAGGCCGAAATAAAATCAATTAGAAATAGCAAATAACATTGTACTTAATTAAGAATATAAAAAATGCCGCTCCTTGAGCGGCATTTTTTATAGTGAACCCCAAAACTGAATAGCCAAACGCATTTAGTTTTGATGGTTGAACTAATCCCGCTTTTTAGCGGGATCTAAGGTTCAAAATCTCGAAAACCTCGAAGCTTGCTTCGGAAAGTAAAAAAGGTTTTCCGTTGAATACCTTGTGGGCTTGCCCAAGCATTTTTATTAACGTACTAATTTTTTGTACTTAAGTCGTTTGGGTGTTAAATCGCCACCAAGACGTTTCTTCTTATTTTCTTCATATTCACTAAAGCTACCTTCGAAGAAGTAAACTTCTGAGTTTCCTTCAAATGCTAGAATATGCGTACAGATTCTATCTAAAAACCATCTGTCGTGACTAATGACCACGGCACAACCTGCAAAATTTTCAAGACCTTCTTCCAATGCTCTTAGAGTATTCACATCTAAGTCGTTAGTTGGCTCATCTAAAAGAAGCACGTTACCTTCTTCCCTCAGTGTCATGGCCAAATGCAAACGGTTACGTTCACCACCAGAGAGCAATTTCACTTTCTTATTCTGCTCACTTCCTGAGAAATTAAATCGGCTCAGGTAAGCTCTAGAATTTACTTGCTTTCCTCCCATCATCACCAATTCCTGTTCATCACTGAAGTTCTGCCATATGGATTTTTCAGGATCAATATTGGAATGTTTTTGATCTACATATGCCAATTTTGCGGTGTCACCCACTTTAAATTCGCCTTTATCTGGAGTTTCCTCGCCCATAATCATTCTGAAAATGGTGGTTTTACCAGCACCGTTCGGTCCAATAACTCCTACAATTCCTGCTTGTGGCAAATTGAAATTCAGGTTTTCATAAAGTAATTTATCCTCATAACCCTTGCTGACACCAACGGCTTCAATAACATTGGTCCCTAAACGCGGACCATTAGGGATATAGATTTCTAATTTTTCGTCAAGTTGTTTTTGATCTTGACTCATCAATTTATCGTAATTGTTCAGCCGCGCTTTTTGCTTGGTCTGACGTCCTTTGGCACCTTGTCGCACCCATTCCAACTCACGTTCCAATGTTTTTTGACGTTTGGAAGCTGTTTTACTTTCCTGTGCCATTCGAGTCGATTTCTGATCCAGCCAAGACGAATAATTTCCTTTCCACGGAATCCCTTCCCCTCTATCAAGTTCCAAAATCCAACCAGCAACATTATCTAAGAAATACCTATCATGCGTTACTGCTATAATTGTTCCTTTATATTGCGATAAATGATGCTCTAACCAATGCACTGATTCGGCATCTAAATGGTTGGTTGGCTCATCCAATAACAACACATCCGGTTCTTGTAATAGGAGACGGCATAACGCTACACGACGACGCTCTCCTCCAGATAGGACGCCAATTTTCTTATCGCCATCCGGAGTTCTTAAGGCGTCCATGGCAATTTCTAATTTGGTATCTAGCTCCCAAGCGTTGGAGGCATCAATCTTATCCTGTAATTCTGCTTGACGGTTCATCAATTTTTCCATTTTGTCGGCATCAGAATAAACTTCCTCCAGACCAAACATGTCGTTGATTTTGTTGTATTCATCCAAAATAGCTACAGTTTCTGCAGCCCCTTCACGCACCACTTCGATAACCGTCTTTTCGTCATCCAATTGTGGCTCCTGTTCCAAAAAACCCACGGAGTAATCCTGAAGAAATGTAACGTCACCTTGATAGTTTTTATCCAGGCCAGCAATAATTTTTAATAGTGTGGATTTCCCGGAACCATTAAGTCCCAAGATCCCGATTTTAGCTCCGTAGAAGAAGCTTAAATGAATGTTTTTCAAAACCGGTGTATCAGCTCCTTTGAAAGTTTTAGTAAGACCTCTCATCGAGAAGATTACTTTTTTATCATCGCTCATTTTTAAAATAAGTTAGTTGTTATTAATAAAATAGTTCACCAAAGTCTGATTACAGATTATATTCTGTATAATTAAAACCCAAATGACATAAACCTTTACACCCTTCCTTTAAGAGCATTGAATACCCAGGCGATGGCGAAGAAGCCAATCCCTACAGCTGCAAAACCATAGCCTGCCACATCATCATACCTAAAAGCGCCAAGAGCAATTAAAGCTAATCCAACTATAATCATGATTGTTGTGGCCCAAGCCAACACCGTATTTTTATTCATTGACATAAATTTTCATTTTTAAGGGAATTACAAATATCGAGTATTTTAGTATAAAAACCGCTGTTAATGACGATTTTTAAAAGGATTTATAATAATCTGAAACGTTCTCACATCTTGTGTTTTCGTTTCTTTCAATAAATTTCATCATTCTTAAATCATTAAGTTTTCTCGTAAAAACATTATTTTAAAGCAATCAAACAGACCTTAAATTCTCAAGTCCTCAATTAACTTATTATTATCATATATTCTTCTGCCACTAGGAATGTATCGCCTAATTTTGCCGATTATTTTTTTAGCTAAAAGTATCGATAAATGAACAAAGCCCTATTATCATTAGCCATTGGAGGATTTGGCATCGGATTGACTGAATTTGTCATCATGGGAATTTTGCCAGATATTGCCCTGGCATTTGACATTAGCATTCCGGTGGCTGGACATTTTATTTCAGCTTATGCGTTAGGCGTCGTTGTGGGCGCACCTATCCTTACTGGTTTTGGCAGTAAATGGCCTGCCGATAAAGTTTTATTGGTACTTATGTTATGGTTTACCGTTTTTAATACGCTATCCGCTTTTGCTACTGGATACAACTCATTTATGATAGTGCGCTTTCTTTCAGGATTACCACATGGCGCATTTTTTGGGATTGGTGCTGTAGTAGCCGGGAAACTTTCAAAGAAAGGTAAAGAAGCCAAAGGTATTGCCATTATGTTTAGCGGATTGACCTTTGCCAATCTTTTGGGCGTTCCATTAGGGACCTATTTAGGTAAAAATTTTGATTGGAGCATATCATTCGTGATGGTTGGTGTTGTGGGTGTTTTAGCCGTTTTAAGCGTAAAGTTTTGGATGCCTGCGCTCAAAAAATCTTCCGAAAGTAATTTTTTAAGTGACCTTAAAATATTCAAACGTTTAGAACTATGGCTGATTATCTTATTGACTACCATTGGAACTGGCGGATTTTTTGCTTGGTATAGCTATATTTCTCCATTAATAACTGAAGTTGCTGGTCATTCGCCAAATGTAGTTTCTTATGCCATGGTTCTTGCCGGATTAGGAATGGTCATAGGAAATTTTATAGGTGCCAAACTAACTGAGAAATTCGCCCCCTTGAATACTGTAACTATCGTTCTAACGCTAATGGTTATCTGTCTTTCTCTGAACACTTACTTGGCTTCAGATAAAGTCATGGTTTTGGTGATGACCTTTATCATTGGGATGGTGACCTTCGCCATATCTACCCCTATTCAAATGTTAATAATCAGGGCATCAAAAGGCTCTGAGACTTTAGGATCATCACTCAATCAAAGTGCCTTTAATATCGGGAATGCATCGGGTGCCTATTTTGCTGGCTTACCCATTGCCATGGGCTACGGATATACCTCTGCAGACTGGGTTGGCGCGGCTATGGCAGGATCTGGGATCTTGGTGGCATTCAGCATTTTTATGCTGAGAAATCGAAAAGCGAAAAAAGTAGAAAAGCACGTATATTCATAGGTGCTTTTTAATTCTGTTAATAATAAAATTTGAAAAATAATTTTTAGAATTTCTCACGTATATTTTGCTGTTGTGATTATCAACAAAATTATTAACGCATCTTGTCCAATAAATCGCTCAACTGTTGCGCCTCTTCTTCAGTAATATTCTTTACCAATTCATCATTAAACGAATCTGAAATAGTATTTAAAAGTGCTTTACCTTTCATGGTAATTTGAATATTTACCACTCTTCTATCTTCGGGACAAGGCAAGCGTTCAATCAGTAATTTATCATGCAATTTATCCATTAATCTTGTGGCGTTGGGCGAGCGCTCTATCATACTATCCTTTATAGTCTGAACTTTAAGTGCTTTTCCGGCACCATTTAAAATTCGTAAAATATTATATTGCTGCGGTGAAATTCCATGAGGTTTAAAAAACTCATTCTGAAAGCTCGTTATCCAATTTGCAGTATATAAAATATTGATCAATGCCTTTATTTTGGCATTGGCGAATTTTGAATTAATATCCTTTGATAAATCACCCATAGCTTTAGTGTTCGGTCGAGGTCGAAGTTTTTAAAATAAATAGAGATTAAGCTATAATATCATCGAATGCTTCACTCTTTTTATCGAAAACAGACTTCACAAAAGCACATTGCGCGACCGCTTTTAAATTATTTTCTCTTAAATAATCTACTGCCGCATGAATTAATTGATGGCCAACCCCTTGCCCTTTTAGAGCATCATTCACTGCTGTATGAACAATGGTGATTTGTTGATCTCCTGAATGTTTGTAGGTCATTTCCGCTGCTTTCTTTCCGTCAAGTTCTACATAGAACAATCCTGTTTTTCCGTTGTCTGAGCGTTTTATTTCCATATTAAAGTTGTTTTTGAAATAGTTTAACTGCTTCTTTTAATTCGTCGTCAAATTCTGAATCGGTAATTTTTCCGTCAGCAAATTTATCCGCAAACAATGGCAAGGAGAATTCCGCGGCAATCTTTGCATCATGATATGGAAATCTGCTGTGTGCCATTGCCAATACCGAAGCGCCACCTCTACCTCCTCCTGAAGTTGCCATCAGAAGTATTGGTTTACCCATAAATGTCTTTTTTTCAGAACGTGATAACCAATCAAACAGATTTTTGAATGCGGCAGAATATGCACCGTTATGTTCGGCAAGAGATAGAATTATACCATCTGAATTTCTAATATAATCTAAAAATTTGCGAACATTATCTGGAGCTCCGATTTGTTTTTCTAGATCGACTCCAAATAATGGCAATTCAAAATCGTTCAAATCTAAAATTGTAATTTCTGCATCTTCTACTAAGCTTGCGGCATAGATTGCCAATTGTTTGTTTATGGACTTTAAACTATTGCTTCCCGCAAATGCTATTATGTTCTTCATACTATTTAGCTAATTTTTTGCTAAAGATATAAGAAACTATCAAAAGGACCATCGCAATCACAGCCGATATTTGCTCTCCGTCCCCAATCATGAAATGGGCAAAGAATGCTAAAATGAAAGCAAAAAAGAAACCAGCATAGGCCCATTCTTTAACAAGTTTTAAATTAGGAACCCAAAGTGCAACCAATCCCAACAGTTTTATAATGGCATATGGATAAATAAGATAGGTTGGATATCCAAAACTTGTAAACGTGACTGATACGTCATCATAATTAAAAATATACATCCCCGATGAAAAAAGCACTAATAAGGTCAATAATCCAGTTGATACGTAATAAACAATTCTATTGGTCTTCATAAAGTTATCATTTATATTAAACGCAAATATACCTTAAATAATTATGTTTTCCTAGGAAGATAAGTCCATGTAATATAGTTGTCGTATATTTAAATTTTTATCCTTCACAGCTTCTTTGTATATATTTTAAAGTTCGTATTTTTACATAAACTAAAAAACAGCAATGGATCTTAACTTCAACAAAAACGAAGACCACAATAAACTTCTACTCTCAGCATTACGTCAACGTCTCGCCAAAGTAAAATTGGGCGGCGGACAAAAAAGTATTGATAAACATCATGAAAAAGGAAAAATGACGGCGCGCGAGCGTGTCAATTATCTTTTGGATCCAAAATCTAAATCCATTGAAATTGCGGCATTTGCTGGCGAAGATATGTATGAAGAACATGGCGGCTGTCCTTCTGGCGGCGTGGTTGTCAAGATAGGGTATGTTAAAGGCAAACAATGTATGGTAGTTGCCAATGACGCCACCGTAAAAGCGGGTGCCTGGTTCCCTATTACTGGAAAAAAGAATTTAAGAGCCCAAGAAATTGCTATTGAAAACAGATTACCGATTATCTATTTGGTCGATTCTGCAGGGGTGTATTTACCAATGCAAGACGAAATTTTTCCGGATAAGGAGCATTTTGGACGTATTTTTAGAAATAACGCTATTATGAGTAGTATGGGCATTACGCAGATTGCAGCAGTAATGGGGAGTTGTGTTGCAGGTGGCGCCTATTTACCAATTATGAGCGATGAAGCCTTAATTGTGGATAAAACAGGAAGCATTTTTCTTGCCGGAAGCTATTTAGTAAAAGCTGCAATTGGCGAAACCATTGACAACGAAACTTTGGGAGGCGCTACAACACATTGTGAAATCTCTGGAGTTACAGATTATAAAGCCAAAGACGATAAAGATGCTTTGGACACTATTAGGAATATTATTGATAAGATTGGTGATTATGATAAGGCCGGATACAATCGTGCAAAAGCGCTAAAACCAAAAGAAAATCCTGAAGATCTCTATGGTATCATTCCACGAAGTCGTACGGATCAATATGATATGTACGAAGTCATCAAGCGATTGGTGGACAATTCTGAATTTGACGAATACAAAGCCGGTTACGGAAAAACTATTGTCACCGCTTACGCCAGAATTGACGGTTGGGCCGTGGGCATTGTGGCCAACCAACGTCAATTGGTAAAAACCAAGTCGGGAGAAATGCAGTTTGGCGGGGTGATTTATAATGATTCTGCTGATAAAGCCACCCGTTTTATTGCGAATTGTAACCAGAAGAAAATCCCCTTAGTCTTTTTGCAGGATGTCACCGGATTTATGGTGGGCAGTAAAAGTGAGCATGGTGGCATTATTAAGGATGGAGCCAAAATGGTAAATGCGGTAAGTAATTCCGTTGTTCCAAAATTCACGATCATTGTTGGCAATAGCTATGGTGCTGGAAATTATGCCATGTGTGGAAAGGCTTATGATCCTCGATTAATTGTTGCGTGGCCAAGTGCGGAATTAGCAGTGATGAGTGGTAATAGTGCCGCAAAAGTATTGCTTCAAATTGAAACCGCATCACTTAAAAAGAAAGGAAAAACGATCACCAAAGAGCAAGAAGACGAACTGTTCAAAAAAATAAAAGATCGTTATGATGCACAAGTGTCACCGTACTATGCCGCGGCCAGAATCTGGACAGATGGCATCATTGATCCTCTAGATACCAGAACATGGATCAGTATGGGTATTGAGGCCGCTAACCACGCTCCTATCGAGAAGAAATTCAACATGGGCGTTTTACAAGTTTAGTTCCAAAATCATAAGAATTACAATTTTTTTCAGAAGTGGTTCTTTAAAATCTCTCAGCAACTAAAAAATAAAAAGGAGTAGCTATCGCAATGACATTTACTCCTTTTCCCTTCCACCCATCGTTAACTCATAGTTTGAGCCATATTTTATCCTAAAAAATAATCGAAAGCATCTCAATTCAATTGATGAAAAATAGAATACTAAGAAATCGAGAAGACGCTTCAAAAGATTAATCACCAAATAAAAAGCGATTAAATAAAATCATCTTTTATTTAATCGCTTTAAATACTAATTGAGATCAGTATTTTTTAAACAGACGCTCCATTAGGAGAGTACATGCCCAAATTTACCAATGCTTATTATTTCTGAGCACCTTCAAGTTCCTCAACTTTGGCTTTCATGTTTTTATACTTTTCAGTTTCTCCGATAGCGCTGTAAATATTCGCTAATGTTTTTGCAGCTTGCAAATCTGTTGGTCTTAACTTAAGGGTCGTTTCCAAATAAGGAATAGCATCTTCATAAAGTTTAGATCTTTGCGCTTTTAACTCATCATATTTTTTGTTATCGGCAGCAGAACTTCCAAGGCTGTTCATTTGCTCAATAATTGTTTGTTCTTGGCCTAATATTAAAACAGCCATGTTATTATAAACATCAACATAATCAGGCTTTAATTGAATCGCTTTTTCATAATAACCCTTGGCTTGTTCTGTTTCACCGGCTTCTGCTGCAACAATTCCCAAGTTAAACAACAACTCCGGATTGTTTGGATCTTTGACCAACGCTTCCTGAATCAAACTTTTAAATTCCTCTCTGTTGCCCATCTTCAGCTGCATATTTGCTTCTGAAATAATCAAGGATGCATCATCAGGATTAGCAATTCTAGCATCCTTCATGGCTTCAATTGCTTTCGCATCGTTACCTTGGTTCATGTAAATCAATGCCACATTTCTTACAATTTCCGCTTGCTTGGATTCTGATTTTTTGGTGGTTGGTTTAATATGTGTACCAGATTTTACAGAAATATCCATCAGACTTTTAGAAGGAAATGCTTCTTCTTCATTGCTCTCTTTGTTCGTGGCAATATATTCAGTTTCAATGCCCTCATAGCCCATGTTTTTAAGCTCTTCGTAGTGCTTCAAAGCCGTGTCATAATCTTCGCCGTTAACAGCTGTTGCTGCAGCATAATAAAGATATAATGTGTCCTTTTTTGACATTTGATAGGCCTTTTCAAAACCACTAGATGACGCTGCATAATTCTTTTTTTCTAACGCAGCATTTGCGTTGGTCAAAAAGGAATTAAGCATGCCTTGCTTTATTTCTGAAACATCTTTTGAATACTTACCATTAGCACCTTCAACTTGTTCTACCATATTTAAACTCTCAATGGCAGTGTCCATATCAGCACTTGATCCGGTGCCGTTAGCATAATAAGCTTGTCCTTTTACATAGTAGAATTGTGCTTTCATTTTATCGTCTGCACTTCCAATTGCGGATTCTGCAGCATTAATTGCAGTCTTAGCTTCTGCAAAATTACTTTTCTTTATAGCTTTTTCAGCATCTTTTATCTCGCTTTTCTGTGCAAAAGAAAAAGAACCTACTAAAAGTGCCAAAGCGATTATCGTTTGTTTTTTCATTTTTAGTTGTTTTAAAATTAAGTGTTAATTGTTGTTTTCGTCGTTTAAATTATCAAGAGTTGTGCCATTTTCTTTAGGATCCTGAGTGTCAGTAGATTCGTCCAAAATGTCTTCAATTTGTTCGTTCTCTTCCTCACGCATTACCTTCGCAACAGCTGCAATAGAATCATTTCCTTTTAAATTAATCAACTTCACACCTTGAGTGGCTCTACCCATTACTCGGAGATTCTGAACCGCCATACGTATAGCGATTCCTGATTTATTGATAATCATTAAGTCATCGTCATCGCTCACGGATTTAATAGCTACTAAACTCCCTGTTTTTTCTGTAATAGAAATGGTTTTTACACCTTTTCCCCCTCTATTGGTAATTCTATAAACTGCTTCTCCATCTTCAGGATCATCTATATAAGTTCGTTTACCATACCCATGCTCAGAAACTACAAGAACAGATTCTTCCATTGGATTTTCAATGGTAACCATCCCGATCACTTCATCTTTAGCATTGGCAAGTCTGATACCTCTTACTCCAGATGCATTTCTTCCCATAGGTCGTGTTTTAGCTTCCTCAAAACGAATGGCTTTACCTGATTTTAGGGCCAACATCACCTGACTGTTACCAGTAGTCAATTTAGCTTCCAATA
This sequence comes from Gelidibacter mesophilus DSM 14095, assembly GCF_000423005.1. GTDB lineage: Bacteria > Bacteroidota > Bacteroidia > Flavobacteriales > Flavobacteriaceae > Gelidibacter > Gelidibacter mesophilus. Next base: position 37,040 of record NZ_AUHD01000014.1, on the reverse strand, counting down.
AAATATCGTCGTCCTTAATAGTAATGGCGTTGATACCATTGGTTCTTGGACGGGAATATTGCTCTAACGACGTTTTCTTAACCTGACCATTTTTAGTTGCCATAATTACATAATGGCTATTGATGTAGTCTTCATCCTTAAGGTCCTGAGTACAAATAAATGCTTTGACCTTATCATCCTGCTCTATATTGATCAAGTTTTGAATGGCTCTCCCTTTGGAAGTCTTACTACCTTCAGGGATTTCATAGACGCGCATCCAGAAACATTTACCTTTTTGAGTAAAGAACAACATATATTGGTGGTTGGTACCAACAAATAAATGTTCTAAGAAATCCTCATTACGCGTGGTGGATGCTTTTTGCCCAACCCCACCTCTATGCTGCGTTTTATATTCCGTCAATGAGGTACGTTTAATATAACCCGCATGAGAAATTGTAATCACTACCTGCTCATCAGGAATCATATCCTCAATACTCAAATCGCCTCCAGCATATTCAATGACTGAACGACGTTCATCACCATACTTTTCTTTTACTACTATCAGCTCTTCTTTGATGATTTGCATACGACGTTCTTTCTTTTCAAGAATGTCTTTCAAATCTTCAATGGTTGCCATCAGGTCAGCATATTCACTACGTAGTTTATCTTGTTCAAGACCCGTTAACTGACGCAGACGCATCTCCACAATAGCTTTAGCCTGAATTTCTGAAAGTTCAAAACGTTCAATCAATTTTTCACGAGCTTCATCAGCATTGGAAGAGGCGCGAATAATAGCGATCACCTCATCAATATTATCAGAAGCAATAATCAATCCTTCTAAGATATGGGCGCGTTCTTCTGCTTTGCGAAGTTCATAAGTGGTTCTTCTTACCACAACTTCATGTCTATGCTCCACAAAATGATGGATCATATCCTTTAAGTTCAATAATTCAGGACGTCCATTAACAAGTGCGATATTATTGACACTAAATGATGACTGCAATGCCGTGTACTTATATAAGGTATTTAAAACGATATTAGGAATCGCGTCACGTTTCAAGATATAAACGATACGCATCCCATTTCTATCAGATTCATCACGAATCATAGAAATCCCTTCAATTTTCTTTTCATTGACCAAATCGGCGGTTTTCTTGATCATATCGGCTTTATTCACCTGATATGGAATTTCAGTCACGATAATGGTTTCCCTGCCTTGGACTTCTTCAATATTTGCCTTTCCTCTGATCACAATTCTACCACGACCAGTTTTAAAGGCTTCCCTTACTCCGTCATAACCGTAAATAGTTCCTCCCGTCGGAAAGTCAGGAGCTTTAACATGGGTGATTAATTCATCAACCTCAATATCATGATTATCAATATAAGCTACAATACCATCAACAACTTCACTTAAGTTATGCGGCGGCATATTGGTAGCCATCCCTACTGCAATACCTGAAGCACCATTGACTAAAAGTCCCGGGATACGCGTTGGTAGTACCGTAGGTTCCTGTAATGTATCATCAAAGTTGAGTTTATGGTCTACGGTTTCTTTATCGATGTCCGCCAGCATGTCTTCAGAAATCTTACGCATTCGCGCTTCTGTATAACGCATTGCTGCAGGGCTATCACCATCAATAGAACCGAAGTTACCTTGACCATCCACTAACATGTAGCGCAAACTCCACTCTTGGGCCATACGCACCATGGCATCATAGACAGAGGTATCTCCATGTGGATGGTATTTACCTAGAACCTCACCAACAATTCTTGCTGATTTTTTATGGGCCGTATTAGATCTAATACCAAGTTCATGCATGCCAAAAAGCACACGTCGGTGTACTGGTTTCAGACCATCTCTAACATCTGGTAAAGCACGTGACACAATGACCGACATTGAATAATCAATGTAGGCCGATTTCATTTCATCTTCAATGTTGATAGGAATTAATTTTTCTCCTTCTGTCATATATAAATTAATTAGATTTTTCGTCGATTTTCAAATCGTGCTAAGATAACCATTTTATGAGTTTTAACGCCACTTTATTGATGCTTTTTTAGTATATTTTATTAACAATACCAACCCTTTTTTATTTGATAAGTATCTCGTTAAATGTTTTGAAATTTTGAAGTATTTTTCGTCACTTAGCCATTATAAAAACATTTAGGGTATAGTTTTTGCCCTAATACACTTGTTTTTACTATTTTTAATGCAGAAAGGATTTTACTATGGATGATAATTTTTCCCCAAGAGTCAAAGATGTTATAGCCTACAGCAAAGAAGAAGCTTTAAGGTTAGGGCATGATTTTATAGGAACAGAACATTTAATGCTAGGTTTGCTAAGAGATGGCAACGGCAAAGCTATTGATATATTGAGCGCGCTAGAGATTGATTTAAACCACCTACGTCGCAAAGTAGAAATCTTAAGCCCGGCAAACCCGAGCAATACTATCGTGTCAAATGAAAAGAAAAACCTACATTTAACAAGACAGGCCGAGCGTGCCCTTAAAACAACATTTTTAGAAGCTAAGCTATTTCAGAGCACCTCAATCAATACGGCACATTTATTATTGTGCATCTTAAGAAATGAAAATGATCCCACCACGAAGCTATTGAATAAGCTTAAAGTGGATTACGATAACGTTAAAGAACAATTCAAATCTATGATAACTAACAATGATGACTATACAGAATCTCCAAAAGCAGAGTCATTTTCTGATGAGGATGCCAATGATGAGGATGATAACAAACAAAACCCTTTTAGCCAATCAACCACAAAAGGTGTCAAAAAGTCAAAAACGCCAGTTTTAGACAATTTTGGTCGCGATTTAACGGTAATGGCGGAGGAAGGTAAATTGGATCCTGTAGTTGGTCGAGAAAAAGAAATAGAACGCGTCTCACAAATTTTGAGCAGACGGAAAAAGAACAACCCATTGCTCATTGGCGAGCCGGGTGTTGGAAAATCGGCCATCGCCGAAGGACTTGCGCTCCGCATCATTAAGCGTAAAGTATCCCGTATACTTTTCAACAAACGTGTGGTTACTCTGGATCTGGCGAGTTTAGTGGCCGGAACCAAATACCGAGGACAATTTGAAGAGCGAATGAAAGCGGTGATGAACGAACTTGAAAAGAATGATGATATTATTCTATTTATTGATGAGATCCATACCATTGTAGGTGCCGGTGGTGCTACCGGGAGTCTGGACGCTTCCAATATGTTTAAGCCAGCGTTGGCACGTGGCGAAATACAATGTATTGGTGCTACTACTTTGGATGAATATAGACAGTATATCGAAAAAGATGGTGCCTTAGAGCGTCGTTTTCAAAAAGTGATTGTAGAACCGACAACTGTTGAAGAGACCATTCAGATATTGGAGAACATCAAAGAGAAATATGAAGAACATCATAATGTGCAATATACACCAGAAGCCATAGAAGCTTGTGTAAAATTGACCAACAGATATATGACTGAACGCTTCCTACCAGACAAAGCTATTGATGCTTTGGATGAAGCCGGATCAAGAGTCCATATCACGAATATTGATGTGCCTAAACAAATTTTAGAGCTTGAAAAGCAATTGGAAGATGTTAAGGAAACTAAAAACACCGTGGTTAAAAAGCAAAAGTATGAAGAGGCGGCCAAATTGCGCGATGATGAAAAACGCTTAGAAAAAGAGTTGGCAGTCGCCCAAGAAAAATGGGAAGAGGAAACCAAGCTTCACAAAGAAGTTGTAACTGAGGACAATGTGGCTGATGTGGTATCGATGATGACTGGTATTCCAGTAAACAGAATAGCACAGACTGAAAGCAACAAACTTGCCATTTTACCAGAACTTATAAAAGGCAAAGTTATTGGCCAAGATGAAGCAGTTGCTAAGGTCGTAAAGGCCATTCAGCGTAATCGTGCTGGACTTAAAGACCCCAACAAACCAATTGGGTCATTTATATTTTTGGGTCAAACAGGTGTTGGTAAAACACAATTGGCTAAAGTTTTGGCCAAACAACTTTTTGATAGTGATGATGCCCTTATAAGAATTGATATGAGTGAGTATATGGAAAAATTCGCGATATCAAGACTTGTTGGTGCACCTCCAGGATATGTCGGTTACGAAGAGGGTGGACAATTGACAGAAAAAATAAGACGCAAACCTTATTCTGTCCTATTGTTGGATGAAATTGAAAAAGCACATCCTGATGTATTTAATATGTTGTTACAAGTATTGGATGACGGCTTTCTAACAGATAGTCTTGGTCGTAAAATTGATTTTAGAAATACGATCATCATCATGACCTCTAATATTGGCGCTCGCAAATTGAAGGACTTCGGACAAGGTGTTGGATTTGGAACGGCAGCGAAAGCTGCTCAAGCCAGTGACAACTCCAAGAGCATTATTGAAAATGCCCTTAAAAAAGCCTTTGCTCCTGAGTTTTTAAATCGTATTGACGACGTCATGGTATTCAATACCTTAGAAAAAGAACATATCAATAAAATTATTGATATTGAATTGGAGAAATTAATTCTACGGATTAAAGATTTGGGCTATGAACTCAAACTTACCACTGATGCGAAAGATTATATTGCTGAGAAAGGATTTGACCAACAATATGGGGCTCGACCGTTAAAGCGTGCCATTCAAAAATATGTTGAAGACACCTTAGCCGAAGAGATCATTACCGCGCATATCAATGAAGGTGACACCATTACGATGGATCTCGACAAGGAATCCAATGAATTGGTAATCCAGATTGAAAAACCTGAAAAACAAACGGAATCATAATTGAAATCCCGTGAAAAACAAAAAGCATCTGAAAATATTCAGATGCTTTTTTTGTTTGTGCTTTGTTATTGCATAACTTTATGTATGACTGATTTATTGAGGTTTGACTTTTGTGACATACACATTTATGAGGATTATATGATCGTCATTATAAATGAAGGACTTACAGTGCTACCAAAACATAATAATTTGCTAAAGGAGGTCGTGGAGGTTTTTTTTTATAAAAAAGATTTTGTCTATATCACCCACCGCATCAATTCTTACGCCGTTGATCCTACAACCTACATCGAAACTTCAAAAATTAAAAATCTAAAGGGGTTTGCAGTGGTCTCCAAAGATTTTAAGGCCAAATCCAATGCTGAAATAGAGAAATTATTCCTACACAACAAACCCTTTGAAATCTTTCACGATCTACAAGATGCGGTTTCTTGGACAAGGTCTATTCTGGATCATTAAACAAATCATGTGATCATACTTAATCGAAAATCAGGTCATTTTCAATTGAAAAATCAGCGATGAAATCTATAGATTTCACGATAAGATCATGAAATATTTCATCTTGGGTCACAAATTTAATTTCAGTTTGATAACTCTTTAAAAACGTCTCTATCAATGGTGAAGAGGTTTTAGGTTTTCTAAAGCTCATGGCTTGGGACGCATTTAACAATTCAATGGCCAATATTCTTTCCACATTATACACTAAGGTATATGCTTGGGTTGCCGAATTTGCCCCCATACTGACATGATCTTCCTGACCGTTTGACGATACAATAGAGTCTACACTTGCGGGCGTTGCCAATTGTTTATTGGCACTGACAATGCTGGCTGCGGTATATTGGGGAATCATAAATCCTGAATTAAGCCCCGGATTATCCACCAAAAATGTTGGAAGTCCGCGCAAACCTGAAATTAATTGATAGGTCCGACGTTCTGAGATGTTTCCGATTTCGGCCATTGCAATCTTTAAATAATCTAAAGCTAATGCCAAAGGCTGTCCATGAAAATTACCTCCAGAGATGATCTCATTCTCCTCTATAAAAATATTTGGGTTATCCGTAACTGAATTGATTTCAGTCTTTAAGGTTTTATGCACAAATTCTAAGGTATCCTTGGTAGCGCCATGAACTTGAGGCATGCATCTAAACGAATATGGATCTTGAACATGCTGTTTTTTCTGTGAAATAAGCTCACTGTTCTCCAAAAACTCCCTAATGCGCGCCGCTGTTTTTAACTGACCGTTATGTGGTCTTACCAAATGTACCAATTCATTGAAAGGCTCAATCCGTCCATCAAAAGCATCTAAAGAAATACTTCCAATAAAATCGGCAAAATAAGAAAGTTTATAACTCTTCATTAATAAATGAGCCCCATAGGCACTCATAAATTGAGTACCGTTTAAAAGTGCCAAACCTTCTTTGGACAATAATGTGATGGGCTGCCAATTAAAGTGCTTCATCATCGCTTCAGCAGTCATCACTTTTCCATCATACCACACCTCTCCTCTACCAATTAAAGGTAATGCCAAATGTGCCAAAGGCGCTAAATCTCCAGATGCCCCTAATGAACCTTGGGTATAGACAATAGGCAGTACGTCATTATTATAGAAATCGACCAAACGTAAAACTGTCTCCAGTTGTACGCCACTATGTCCATAACTTAAAGCTTGTACTTTTAACAACAACATCAATTTCACAATATTATTTGGAACTTTATCTCCAATACCACAAGCGTGAGACATGACCAAATTTTCCTGAAGCTGTGTGAGTTTATCTTTAGATATTTTTACATTATATAAAGAACCAAAGCCCGTATTGATTCCGTAAATAGGTTCGTCTTGGCCAACCATTCTTTCATTTAAATATTTCCTGCAATTATTTATTTTAGAAATAGCTTCCTCTGAAAGTTCAATCTTTTTATCGTAAAATATAATATCACTTAGCGTCGCTAATTCTAAGGTTTTTGAAGATATAGTGTGTATTAAGTCCATTATTCTAATTTCAGTGTTCAAAAATGGGCAATACCTACGCCTTATACAACAAATGTTAATAATTAATAAAATTTTCTTCTTTGTGTACGCAAACTATTACTTTTGGCAGCTTAAAATTATAACCATGAAAAATATATTTGTTTTCTTATGTGCACTCGCAATTGTGTCCTGTAAAGAAGAACCTAAAGATTATGTGACTATTTCTGGAAAAATCTCCAATAAATCAAGTGATTCCATTTTATTGCGAAACAGAACACTAACCAAAACCATCCTGCTGGGAGAGGACGGCTCTTTTTCTGATACGCTCAAAATCAGTCAACCTGAGGTTTTTGGCTTTTTTAATGGGAATGTGGCAGCACCAGTTTTCTTAAAAAATGGTTTTGATATTGAGTTGAAGGCAGACGCTGAGAACTTAGAGGAAACTATGGAGTTTTCAGGAGCTGGTTCAGAGCACAATAATTATCTGATCGAACAATTGAAGCTAGAGAAGGAATTATTGGATCAAGATAAGTTGAGTAGTTTGAGTTCAGAAGGTCTAAAAGAAGAAATGAAGGATATCAGAAATAAATTAACCACATTTTATAATCGCGACAAAAACATTGACAGCACACTTACCAATATGGCCAAAAACAATTTGGATCCTATGCTGAATATGTACCAAAATTATTTTGCAGAATCGATTGCGGTAAGAGAACAATTTCCGGTAGGTTCTCCTTCTCCAACATTTGAGAATTACGAAAATTACAAAGGAGGCACAACCTCATTAGCAGATTTAAAAGGAAAATATGTATATGTTGATGTATGGGCTACTTGGTGTGGACCTTGTATCGCAGAAATACCATCTTTGAAAAAACTTGAGGCAGATTACCAGGATAAAAACATCCAATTTTTAAGTATTTCCATTGATGATGCCATGAGAAGTGGTGGCGGCGATCTCGAGGTAGCTAAGAACAAATGGAGAACGATGATAGAAGAAAAAAACCTCGTTGGCATTCAATTGTTTTCAGATAAAAACTGGGAATCAGATTTTGTAAAGAATTATAAGATCAACGGTATTCCGAGATTCATTCTTATCGATCCAAATGGGAACGTTGTGGATGCAAATGCACCAAGACCGTCGAGTAAAAAATTAGTAGAACTATTTGACAGTTTAAACATTTAGTAAGCCAACGAATCCAAATTAAAAACCGCACTTAAATTTAACTATTCAAGTGCGGTTTTTGCATTTTCTAATTCTCATTTTCTTCTTCTGGTTCAGGCTGCGGTTGTACCGGTGGCTTTGTAAATAAATCAAGATATGCCTGTCCTAAATAATCAATAATATGACTTGCGGTCAAACTTTGATAGCCGTAGTCTTCAACAGCGATGTCTGCCGATTTTCCATGCAAATACACTCCAAATAAAGCGGCAGTTAAAGCTTCATAACCTTGGCAAATAAGTCCGGTGATAATGCCTGTTAACACATCCCCCGTTCCTCCTGTTGATAACCCAGGGTTACCTGTGGAGTTGATATACAATTTTTCCTCAAATACCGTGATGGTATGTGCACCTTTGATGACGAGAATGCAACCGTATTTCTTTGAGAACGCTTTAGCTTTTTTCAATTTATCAAAATCATTTTTCCATTTCCCAATGAGTCGTTCCAATTCCTTTGGGTGCGGCGTCAATACAGTTTGAGGCTTTAATAGTTTTAAATCCGATTTATGCTTGGACAATAAATTAAGCCCGTCAGCATCAATTACAATGGCTACGGTATTCGATTTTAATAACTTTTGAAACGCCAAATGCGTTTTCCCATCTACATCCATACCCATCCCAATCCCAATGGCGGTCGGTTTTATGTCAAAATCGATGGCGGTAATCTTCTCTTCATCGACATCCGTGATAACCATGGCTTCCGGGAACGCCGATTGCATCGGGATATAGCCACATTTAGGAATAAAAGCAGTTACCAAGCCTGCACCAGAGGCCAATGCACCTCTTCCTGAAAGCAACACTGCGCCTATTTTACCATAACTGCCACCAATTATTAACCCGTGACCGTAAATGCCCTTGTTAGAAAATTTCTCGCGTGGTTTATAAATAGTTATCATCTCATTTTTACCAATGAGTTCTACCTCAGTTTCTGTCATTTGTAAAAATTCAGGATCAATACCGATATCCAGCACTTCCCATTGTTTCGTATATTTTGAAGTTTCAGGAAGGAAGAACACCAGTTTTGGACTTTGAAAGCTCAGTGTGTAATCTGCCCAAACCACACTATTCTCATCTTCTGGAACGTCATCCGAATAGAGTCCTGATGGTAAATCAATAGCCAATGTAAAGGCCTTTGACGCCCTAAAATGCTGAAACAAGCCTTGCACCCACTCATTGGCAGGTCTATTCAGGCCTATTCCAAAAACAGCATCTACAATGATGTCATCTGGACCAATTGGCGGAAAATCGGCTTGACAATTAAGCATTGTTGGCCATTTCTTCGTGGTTTGTTTGATACGGTCATAATTGACCAAAAAATCCTTGGTACGCTTGTCACTGCAATTCACAACATAGGTATGCACATTATAACCGTAATTTATTAATTGCCTAGCTACGACCAAGCCATCACCACCGTTATTGCCAATTCCACAAAATACATGAATGGGCACTTGGGCACCTTGCATCCGCTGATGAAACCAATTAAAGATTTGCGTTCCTGCGCGTTCCATTAATTCCGTAGAACTGATGTTTTGCTTTTTAGCTGTCAATTCATCGCCTTTATAGATTTGTTCTTTTGAGAATATCTTCATTTTAAGAGTGATTTTTTATGATATACTTAATAATTTACCTTTTATTTCCAAAAAAGGTCTTTAAGTTTTTTTATTAAAGTAAAAATAATACATTTGAAAGGTATAGACCAAGATATGCATACTTTACACTACATAAAAAATGTTTTTATGACCTTTATTTCTACCAAAGGAAATTCTACTTTTAACATTATTACCCTTTGGGGTTAATTGTTATATTTTATCTCGTCCTGCATTTTTTTTAATTCATTTTATTTATTTAAATCATCATACTACCGACCATGAACGTATTAAAATTTGGCGGAACATCAGTTGGTTCCGCAGAAAACATAAAAAAAGTCATCACTATTCTCGATAATTATTCACAAAATGAATCCGTTATTTGCGTCGTTTCGGCAGTAGGCGGCATCACCGATAAGCTATTGAGAGCTGGGGAATTTGCCCAGCAAAAAAATGAAAGTTACCTCACTGAATTCAAAACAATCAAAGAGATCCATCTTAAAATTTTATCTGAGCTTATTCCGAATCAAAACGAAACGGTAAAAGAGTACATTGAAAGCAAATTGGCGAGTTTAAAAAGTTTATTGGACGGTATTTACCTTATCAATGAGCTGTCTCCTAAAACTTCTGATAAACTGATGAGCTTTGGAGAGCTACTCTCTTCTTATATCATAGCAGAGACTATGAAAAGCAAAGGTTTGAATGTTCTTAGAAAGAACAGTCAAGATCTTTTGGTAACCGACGCTAATTTTACCAAAGCTGAAATTAATTTCAACGTTACAAACGCCAAGATTCAAGATTATTTTAAAAACAGTAACCAGAAGATTACCATACTTCCAGGATTTATTTCAAAGTCAGAATCTGGAGAGATCACCACTTTAGGACGTGGCGGTTCAGATTTTACTGCGGCCATTATTGCTGCAGCACTCAAAGTCAACCGTTTAGAAATATGGACTGACGTTAGTGGCATGTATACCGCAAATCCAAAATTGGTAAAACAGGCTTACCCCATTGAGCGATTATCGTATCAAGAAGCTATGGAGCTTTCACATTTTGGCGCTAAAGTATTATATCCCCCATCTGTTCAACCTGTTTTAGATTTGAACATTCCTATCCTTATCAAAAACACAACAGTCCCTGACGCGATTGGAACGACCGTAACAAACGACAAAACCAACGGGTTTTCTAAAGCTGCAAAAGGCATCAGTAACATTAGCAATATCGCTTTATTGACCTTGCAAGGCACCGGAATGATTGGGATACCAGGATTTTCAAAACGTCTTTTTGGAACCTTAGCCCTTGAAAAAATTAATATTATTCTGATCACACAAGCATCTTCTGAGCATTCCATTTGTTTTGGTATTGATGAAAAAGATGCTAATCGCGCCTCGGTTAGTATTAATTTGGCGTTCGAAAATGAAATTTCTTTAAAAAAAATCGATCCTATTATTGTTGAGAAAGGGTTATCTATTGTGGCTTTAGTGGGTGACAACATGAAGAATCATCAAGGTATTAGCGGCAGAATGTTTAGCGCATTAGGAAGAAATAACATCAATATCCGAGCGATTGCCCAAGGCGCTTCAGAAAAAAACATTTCAACAGTGATAGCTGAAAAAGATGTAAAAAAAGCGTTAAACACTATCCACGAAAGCTTTTTTGAAGATCAAACCAAGCAACTTAACGTATATATAACCGGAGTTGGAAATGTTGGCGAACGTCTTGTAGAGCAAATTAAACAACAGAAAAAATATCTCAAGGAACATTTGAAAATCAATTTAAGAGTCATTGGTCTATCAAATTCCAGAACCATGATTTTTGATGAATCCGGCCTTAACTTGAAAACTTGGAAAGAGGATTTGGTTTCAGGGGAAAAAGCCTCTTTGGAAGGTTTCTTAGAACGAAACAAAGAACTCAATTTACGAAACAGCATCTTTGTGGATGTCACCGCAAATGAAGACGTATCTAAAATTTATGGAGAATATCTCAAAGAAAGTATTGCAGTTGTCGCCTGTAATAAAATTGCCTGTTCAAGCACTTACGAAAACTATAAAAATCTGAAAAGACTTTCAGTAAAATATAATGCACCCTATTTATTTGAAACAAATGTTGGTGCTGGATTACCGATTATTGACACCCTCAATCATTTAATTGCTTCGGGAGATCAAATAACCTCTATTCAGGCCGTCCTATCAGGCAGTTTGAACTTTGTTTTCAATAATTTTGATGACACTACAAATTTCCATGACGTGGTTAAGCAGGCTCAAAAAGAAGGTTACACAGAACCAGATCCACGTATCGATTTGAGTGGCGTGGATGTTGCCAGAAAAATATTGATTTTAGCACGGGAAAGTGGTACCGAAATGAATTTGGAGGACATTGAAAACACCTCTTTCTTAACCACAAGCAATTTGAAAAGTGATACTGTTGATGATTTTTATAAAACATTGATTGCTGACGAGGCACACTTTCAAGAGCTTTATGCATCGGCAAAAAAGAACGATTGTCAATTAAAATATGTGGCAGAATTTGATGGTAAGACGGCTAAGGTCGGTCTTAAGGAAATCTCAAAAGATCACCCCTTTTATAATCTGAAAGGAAAAGACAATATTGTCATGTTTTACACCCAACGCTATCCTGAACAACCCATGATCATTAAAGGTGCAGGTGCTGGTGCTGATGTCACCGCTTCGGGATTGTTTGCGGATATTATTAGGATTGGGAATTAGGGTTTCAATATGTAATATTCAGTCGGCAGTTGGCGTAATAGCCATAGGGAAATATTAATAGTTGTGTCTTATGACTAAAAGGACGTGGCAAAAAATAAATAAGTATTTGTGATTAAAAACGAAATTAAAATATTTTCACCGGCAACGGTAGCCAATGTCGCTTGTGGTTTTGACACCCTAGGATTTTGTTTGGACACCATTGGCGACGAAATGATCATCAGAAAAACAGAAAAAAAAGGCATTTGCATTACCAAAATCGAAGGTTTCGATCTCCCTTTGGAGGCCACTAAAAATGTAGCTGGTGTTTCTGCATTGGCAATGATTGCAGATGCGAAACCAGATTGCGGTTTTGAAATCGAAATTTACAAGAACATTAAACCTGGTAGTGGAATTGGAAGCAGTAGCGCCAGCGCTGCCGGAAGCGTTTTTGCCATCAACGAACTTTTAGGACGGCCTTATAACAAGACGCAAGTCACTGATTTTGCCATGAAAGGTGAAGCTTTGGCCAGCGGTAGCGAACACGCTGATAATTTAGCTCCCGGGATTTTTGGAGGATTTACGTTGGTGAAAAGCTCCTCGCCGTTGGAAGTGCTGCAATTACCAACTCCTGAAGATATTTATGCAACCATCATCCATCCTCAGATTGAAATCAAAACTTCTGATGCCAGAGCCATTTTGCCAAAGGAGTTCCCTTTAAAGGATGCCATTACGCAATGGGCCAATATGGGAAGTTTTGTTCATGCTTTGCACACCAGCGATTATGAACTCTTAAAAAGAAGTTTGCAGGATGTAATTGTAGAACCCCATAGAAGTCAATTGATTCCGCATTATGCTGATATTAAGGCGGCAGCACTTAATAATGGCGCTTTGGGCGCAGGTATTTCAGGTGCTGGCCCTTCAATTTTTGCGCTTTCAAAAGGCCTTGAGAATGCCAAAAATGTAGAAAAAGCCATGCGAAATGTGTATTTAAAGACAGAAATTGCGTTTGAAACGCACGTGTCACGGATTAATACGGAAGGAATTAGAATTTTAGAATAAAGCTAGGTGACGGATGACAGATGACAGAAATGAAATCTAGAAAACATTATGTATTATGAGTAAATTTAAATTTGAGAAACTCATTATTTGGCAAAAAGCCATGGATTTTGGTGAAGAAATCGATGATCTATCAGAAACTTTCCCTGATAAAGAAAAATATAATCTGTCCTCTCAAATAAGTAGAGCCGCAGACACAATAGCCTTAAACATATCAGAAGGGTCGATAGGTCAGAGCAATCCTGAACAAAAGAAATTTATTGGATAGGCCATACGCTCATTAGCCGAAGTCATTACTTGTCTTCATAAATCAAAAAGAAGAAACTATTTAGATATAAGTCAATTCGAAAACATATATGAAAAATCATTCGAGTTGATGAATATGATGATCGCATTTATAAATAAAATTAATTAAAAAAGTGGTGACTTATCGGCATGACTTCGGTCACCCGTCATCGGTCATCCGTCAATTACTATGAATTATTACAGTCTGAACAAAAAAGCTCCCAACGCATCATTTAAAGCTGCCGTAATAAAAGGTATCGCTCCTGATAAAGGCCTTTATTTTCCTGAGCATATAACCCGTTTACCAGCTTCATTTTTTGAAAATATTGATAATTTATCCTATGAAGAAATAGCTTTTGAAGCTATAAAGCAATTTGTAAGCCCAGATATTCCTGAAGACGTTTTGAAAACAATCATTGCAGAGACCTTGTCTTTTGATTTTCCAATTGCAAAGATCAATGAGAACGTTTCTACTTTAGAACTGTTTCACGGACCAACGATGGCATTTAAAGATGTTGGTGCCAGATTTATGGCACGTTGTTTAGGTTATTTTAATCAAAACAATAGCGAAGAAGTTACCGTTTTGGTGGCTACTTCAGGGGATACCGGAGGAGCGGTTGCCAATGGCTTTTTAGGTGTCAAGGGCGTGAATGTCGTTATCTTATATCCGAGTGGAAAAGTGAGCGATATCCAGGAAAAGCAATTGACCACGTTAAAACAAAACATTACCGCTATAGAAGTGGACGGTGTTTTTGACGATTGCCAAGATATGGTCAAACGTGCATTTCTGGATGAAGAATTAACCAGTAAAATGCAACTAACATCTGCCAATTCCATTAACGTGGCGCGTTGGCTACCACAGATGTTCTATTTCTTTTTTGCCTATAAGCAACTTTACAAAACGCATAAAAAAATTGTGTTTTCTGTACCAAGTGGCAATTTTGGTAATATTTGCGCAGGGATGATGGCGCAACAACTAGGCTTGCCAATCTATCATTTTGTAGCTTCAAATAATGAAAATAACGTTGTGACTGAATATCTCACGACAAAATTATATCAGCCAAAACCATCCGTTCAAACCATAAGCAACGCCATGGATGTTGGTAATCCGAGTAATTTTATAAGAATTCAGGAAATCTATAAAAATGATTTTGACGCTCTAAAATCTAATTTGTCCTCTTATAGTTTTTCAGATAACGCAACCCGAGTTGCTTTAAAGGAATTATATAATAATTTTAAATATGTAGCCGATCCACATGGTGCCGTTGGCTATTTGGGATGCAAAGCATATTTAAAGGAAGACACAAATGCGCATTGTGTGTTTCTTGAAACCGCCCATCCCACAAAATTTTTAGATGTCGTAGAAGAGGTCATCAGTAAAACTATTGCATTACCCCCTCAAATTGAAGCCGTAATGGACCAAGAAAAAAAATCCATATCGATAACAAATTACGAGGATTTGAAAACCGTGTTATTAAACACCGTATCATAAAAAAAGAGGCCAAACGCCTCTTTTTTTATAGAATGTTATCGGAGTGAAAGCTATTTTTCAGACAGTTTCTCTAAAGCTTCCCCAATTAAAGTATCACCGTTTAATATTTCAAAAGAGACGTTATTTGCTGTATCTTCATTAAGTACTCGCACTAAGGTTTGCGCCACATCTGCCCTGCTAATCTCTCCACGTTCAGATAGTTTTTCCTTCAATTGAACATGATCTGTCGCTTTATTGTTATTTAGAGTTCCTGGTCTAACGATGACATAATTTAGGCCGCTATTTTTTAAATGTTCATCGGCATTATGTTTTGCTTTCAAATAGTCCTGCAGCTCCTCCGCTTTTTCAGGAGCATCAGCGCCCATTGAGCTCAGCATGACAAATTTTTTAATATTAGAATTTTTAGATGAATCTATCAAGCGTTTAGCGCCTTCTTGGTCAACCCCTATCACGTTTTTACCTCCTGAGCCAGCTGCGAATATTACTTTATCTATATTTTTAACAGCATGGGAAACATCTTTCTCCAAATCGCCCAAAACCGTTTTAATTCCTTCGTTTTCAAACTGAGTCATCTGTTCCTTTTTTCTCACCATTGCTACGGGTGTAAAATATTGTGTCTCCATTAAAAGTTTCACTATTTGTTTTCCTGTGGTGCCATTTGCACCTGCTACTAATACATTTTCCATACCATCAATCTAACATTATTTTAGGCTTCACCAATTTTCTGAGGGCATTTAACTTAACTTTATCAACTTTCACATACAGTTGATAAGACTTGTGCGTCTCTATGTCATATAATTTAAAGAAGAATTCTCAGTGCGCTTTTTACAAACTTATAATCGGAAAGATTGATTTTTAAAACAGATAATTTTCGATACTTTTGTGAGGCAATTATGGAGGATATATTGGTAGAAATTGTAAAGTTTTTGGAAATACAATCGAAAACTTCGTTTTTGGCATGAGCTTAAAAAAAGGATTGTGCTATGCGTTTTTAATACTGTCCATCATCATTGTCATCGTTTTCATTTTAACAAAAAAAAATCAAATACAATAGCCGCCCCTTTTTACTGAAAGAAAGGGTCATGGAATTAAAACAATCAAATTATGAAAAATACAGCCTTAACAACAACCCACCAAGCCCTTGGCGCAAAACTAGTTTCTTATGCAGGTTTTAATATGCCTGTTCAATATGAAGGTGTCAGTGCAGAACACGAAACGGTCAGAAAAAGCGTAGGTGTATTTGATGTCTCGCATATGGGTGAGTTTTTAATTAAAGGACCGCATGCTCTTGAATTAATACAAAAAACATGCAGTAACGATGCTTCAAAATTAACCATCGGGAAGGCGCAGTACAGTTATTTACCAAATGAAGATGGTGGTATCGTGGATGATTTGATCATTTACAAGTTGAAAGAAGAATCTTATTTGTTAGTGGTCAACGCTGGAAATATTCAAAAAGATTGGGACTGGATTTCTTCTAAAAATGATGTTGGTGCAACTATGAGAGATCTTTCTGAAGATTACTCGTTATTGGCAATTCAAGGTCCTAAAGCGGTTGAAGCCATGCAATGCTTGTCAAGCCATGACCTTTCAGAAATTAAATTCTATAACTTTGTGGTTGGCGATTTTGCAGGCATTGAGCATGTTATCATTTCCGCAACTGGCTACACCGGCAGCGGCGGGTTCGAAATCTATTGTAAAAATTCTGAAGTGAAACAAATTTGGGATAAGGTTTTTGAAGCTGGCGCAGACTATGGTATCAAACCAATCGGATTGGCTGCCCGTGACACCTTGCGCTTAGAAATGGGCTATTGTCTATATGGAAATGATATTGATGACACCACCTCTCCGATTGAAGCTGGATTGGGCTGGGTCACAAAATTCACCAAAGAGTTCACAAATAGTGAAGCACTTAAATCAGAAAAAGAACAAGGCCCTGAAAATAAATTGGTGGGCTTTGAACTGGATGAAAAAGGCATTCCGCGTCAGGGTTATGATATTGTAGATGATAAAGGTAAAACTATTGGAAAAGTTACTTCTGGCACGATGTCTCCCTCATTAAATAAAGGTATTGGTTTAGGTTATGTGCCGGTTATCTATTCAGAAGCTGGAAATAAGATTTATATTCAAATTCGGAAAAATGCAGTTCCAGCTACGGTTGTGAAAACACCATTTTATAAAGCCTAATGCATGATTGATTACCAAAATGTCATTGATACCATACATGAAAATTTAAGAGATGAAGTGAATAGAGGCTTAGTGGCTTCCTATATCCCTGAATTAGCAAATATTGATGTACAAAATTTTGGAATTCATCTTCGGTTTTTAGACGGTCAAACTTATGGCACTGGTGATTGGAACAAGAAATTCTCCATTCAGAGTATCTCTAAAGTCTTGACGCTTGCCATGGCTCTATCACGGTATCCTGAAGACTTGTGGCAACGTGTGGATGTGGAACCTTCGGGAAATCCGTTCAACCATTTATCACTTTTGGAATTGGAAAACGGCATCCCAAGAAATCCGTTAATTAATGCGGGTGCTCTTGTAATTGCCGATATTCTGGTAAGTTTACTTGAGAATCCAAAAGAAGATTTTTTAAATTATGTAAGAGCCGTTGTTGATGATTCTACCATCGTCTTTAATTTGGAGGTTGCCAGATCTGAACGTCTTACGGGTTACAACAATTACGCTGCAGCCAACCTACTGAAAGCCTATGGAAATTTAACCAATGACGTAGATGATGTTTTGGATTTCTATTTTCATCAATGTGCAATTGAAATGACTTGCGAACAGCTCACCAAGGCATTTCTCATGTTTGCAAATCATGGTAAATGTTGCCTAAAAACCAATCAACTCTCACCTAGTCAGGCCAAACGGATCAATGCGATAATGCTTACTTGTGGTTTTTACGACGAAGCCGGAGAATTTGCTTTTGAAGTAGGTTTACCTGGAAAAAGTGGTGTTGGAGGCGGCATAGTTGCACTGTTACCTAATCATTTTACAATTTCAGTTTGGTCTCCAGGTTTAAATATGAAAGGCAATTCGTTACTGGGAATGAAAGCTTTAGAAGATTTTACCTCTATGACCAAATTATCTATTTTTTAAAAAATTGCCCCTCATAAATGTTGACTCCAGAAAACAAACACCGAATACTTATCCTTGGCGCCAGTGGTTTCATTGGAAACGCCCTATATAAAGAACTGTGTTCATATTTTAAAACCTACGGGACTTATCATATTTCAAATAAGGCATTTGAGAATAATAAACACTTTTTTCAATACCGCGTGGAGGAAGACGATATTTTTGAAATCCTCGAAGCAGTCAAACCTTCCATTATTATTTCATGTTTACGGGGCGACTTCTATGCCCAGGTAATTGCCCATCAACATGTTGCTGAATATGTGGTAAAAAATGATTGTAAGCTGATGTTCTTTTCTTCGGCAAATGTTTTTGACGCCTACAGTAAATATCCAAGCTATGAAGACGATAAAACTTTGAGCGGAAGCGTGTACGGACATTTTAAGATTAAGATTGAAAATATGTTATTGCGATTGCCAAAACGAAAAGTGGTCATTATCAGATTACCAATGGTATTTGGAACACAATCGCCACGTCTTAAAGAAATCAAAGAACATATTTTAGAAAACACGCCTATAGAAGTTTTTCCAAATTTGATAATGAATGTGACTACTGATTTTAAAATGACCCAACAAATCCATTATATCATTAACAGAAACAAATATGGAATTTACCACTTAGGAAGCTCAGATTTGGTCCATCATGACGACTTTATAATGGAAATAGCCTCTTTGATCACTTCAAAACCAGTACGTTTTAAAAACGTTTATACTACCAATGAAGACCGCTATTTAGCGGTTATGCCCAAGACAAATAGACTTCCCCAACATCTTCAAATTAGTAGTACTGAACTTTTGGAAGAATTAGATAATTACATGAATTATAACTCTTAGTTCTAGATTTTATCAATTATAATTTATAATTTTAAGAAACTAAAAATCGAAATTATGTCTCTACTTTCTGAAGATACCATTGAAAAAAAATTGTTGCACTTTCCAGACTGGGAATATTATGACAACGCACTACATGCTGAATTTGAGTTCGACAATTTCAAGGATTGTTTCAGTGCCATGAGCAGAATTGCATTTGAATGTGAGGCGCAAAACCATCATCCCGATTGGAAAAATGTTTATAATATGTTAACTATTACATTATCCACACATAGCGCCAAAGGCGTTACGGATAAAGATTTTAAACTGGCCGCCGCCATTGAAGCGATTGTTGAAGTACAGGAATAGTAAAAAATGGCCTCTTAAATTATGATGAAAAAGCTGGTTTCTATTACTTTCAGTTTAATCATTTCATGGACCTACTCACAAAGCGATCCTTTTTTTTGTGATCAAATATATGAGCTGAACCAGCGTATCCAACAGCATCATTTCCGTCCAAAGCCCCTAAACGATAGTCTCTCTAAAGATGTCCATCAATTGTTTTTAGATCGATTGGATGAAAACAAACGTTTTTTTCAAGAATCTGATATCTCGAAGTTCAAAGTTGACGAATATCAACTCGATGATGCCATTGCTTCTGGAAAATGCGATTTTATCGAAAAGTATAGTGCGACGTTAGTTCAGCGGATTGAAGCCTCCAAAGCGTATATCGCAACTTTAAGAGATGAAGCATTTGATTATTCAGGAAAAGACACGCTCTATTTTAAACCCATTAAAACAATGGGATATTTTAAGGATGATGCGGCCTTTAAAAAGTATTGGAATAAGCGTCTTCGCTATGCCATTCTTGATAACTTGATTGAGCAAGACAGTTCCCGTTCATATGTAGAAAAGAACTTCTCAGTTTTAGAAAAAGAGGTCAAACCAAAAATCATTGAAAATCAATTATGTCTTCTGGATGAGTTACTTCATAAAAATGGAGGCCTCGATCTTTTTGTAAAAGAATCGTTTTTAAATGCTTTTGCCAATTATCAAGATCCAAATTCCTTTTTCTATAATGATTCA
The DNA here is from genome assembly GCF_000423005.1 of Gelidibacter mesophilus DSM 14095. Classification (GTDB taxonomy): domain Bacteria; phylum Bacteroidota; class Bacteroidia; order Flavobacteriales; family Flavobacteriaceae; genus Gelidibacter; species Gelidibacter mesophilus. The sequence continues at coordinate 16,941 of NZ_AUHD01000014.1, read as the reverse complement.
GATAAATCACAATTTGAGGGCTCCGTGTCCAATCATCAATACACTTTCGGTATTGATACCATGAAAAATGGAGATGGCGATATTGTGATTTCCTACATTGCTCCAGGAAGTGCAGCATCTTTAAATGGGAAATTTGATGAAAATGATGTTATCAAATCGCTAACTTCTCCCACCCAAACTTTGGAAACATTTTGCGTATCCAATGAAGATATTATTGCTTTTACCTCTAATGAGAAGAACGAAACAATCATTTTTAAAATTAAAAAGCAAAATGGTTCCGTTCATGATATTCAACTCACAAAAACCGATCTCAAGGTTGAGGATAATTCTTGCACGGCATTTATACTTAAAAAACGATCAAATTATGCCTATTTAAAAATACCAAGTTTCTATACAGATTTTGATACGCCCAATGGCTATGGATTAGCCTATGATGTTGCAAGGCAACTCCAAATCATTAATACAGAAAAAGTTAAAGGTTTAATCCTGGATTTAAGATTCAATGGCGGAGGATCCATGAAAGAAGCCGCACAACTTGCCGGCTTGTTCATAAACAAAGGGCCTCTGGCAATTTTAAAATACGGCAATGGGGAAACTTTTACCATTAGAGATGATTTTAATGGCACATTTTTTAATAAACCCATCGTTTTGCTTATTGATAACTTTAGTGCTTCGGCCTCTGAATTTTTCGCCGCTGCTATGCAAGATTATAATCGTGCTATTATTGTAGGTTCACCAAGTCATGGAAAAGCTTCGGCACAGGTTATTCTACCTTTGAGTGAGACTGACGATTTAGGGTTCTGTAAACTGACTATAGAAAAATTCTATCGGGTCACGGGAAAAAGCCATCAGTCCGTTGGTGTTGTGCCAGATATAATTTTGCCATCACTCTATGACGGTTTTAAGACCAATGAAGCTTATAGTCCGTTTGCTCTCTCCAATGATTCGATAATCCCTATGTGGATATATCATCCTTATAAAAAACTCCCTATGGCAGAAATCCAATCAAAAAGTAAGATTAGGATAGAACGGAATGACAGTTTTAGGGCTATTCATAAGCTGAATACTGAATTATTGAATACGTACATTGACAGAGATTTAGAATTCCCCCTAACATTGGAATATCTGTATAAAGATGTCCAAAACTATAATGACCTATGGACGGATTTGAATATAACCTTTGATCAAAAATTTTCGAGCATCCCGGTTAAAAACACAATGTTCACCCAAAAGAAATTGGTAGGTGAAGACGCCATTATACTCAATGAGATCTTGATGGATGATATTTCTACCGATATTTACATCCATGAGGCGTTAACTATTCTCGCAGATATCAGAAATAAGAAATTACATTGAACATGGCCATTTTATCACTAAACATTGATATTGATGCCCTGATTTTTTTTAAATTTGCCAGAGGTGTTCAGTAACTGATGACGGTTAACAGATGTCAGTTACTTTGGACCTCAAATTGGAAAACTTAGAATTTTAAACTTTAAACATAGAATTAGAGCATGGGAAGAGCTTTTGAATTTCGTAAAGCACGTAAAATGAAACGCTGGTCAGCAATGAGCAAGGCCTTTACACGCATTGGTAAAGACATTGTCATGGCCGTTAAGGATGGCGGACCTGATCCTGATAGCAATGCCCGATTAAGAGCTGTCATACAAAATGCAAAGGCTGTCAATATGCCCAAAGACAATGTAGAACGCGCCATTAAACGTGCTTCTGACAAAAGTTTAGGTGATTTTAAGGAAGTGCTTTTTGAAGGTTATGCCCCACACGGCATTGCCATATTGGTGGAGACGGCTACCGATAATAATACCAGAACGGTTGCCAATGTTCGAAGTTATTTCAATAAATGTGATGGTAGCTTAGGTACTTCTGGTTCTGTTGTATTTATGTTTGACCATTCCTGTAATTTCAGAATCGCAGCTGACGGTTTGGATCCAGAAGAATTGGAATTGGAGTTTATTGATTTTGGTGCAGAAGAAGTCTTTATGGACGATGATGGGATTTTGATCTACGCACCTTTTGAGAATTTCGGAGCCATACAATCGGAATTGGAAAAACGGGAGATTGAAATTCTATCTTCCGGCTTTGAGCGCATTCCGCAAGTGACCAAAAAATTATCTGCTGAAGAAGCTGAAGACGTTGAAAAACTATTGGAAAAGTTGGAGGAAGATGACGATGTGCAGAATGTCTATCATACTATGGAGGAATAAGTTCGCTCCACGTGAAATCAAGGAACACACTCATTACTGGAATTTAAATCGTTTTTTATATTTATTTGGAAATACTTATGATTGTTTAAACTTCAAACTGATATCAAATTATTGAATTTCAAATATGATCTTTCGTTTTACATAAAGAAAATATAACAGAATTGATTAATCACAAGATAGTCACCTCATAAAAGGATGTGCAATATATTGGTTCATGTGTATTTGTTAAGCAAGCACAATGAAAGAAACTATAAAAAAGGCCAAGAATATTGCCAAGCTCAAACAATTTATAAGGCAGAATTCATTTTTACATCTTTTTATTTAGTTCACTAAACCTGATGAAGTATGAACGCTCGAATGCGGGACTAAAGTAAACCTTTGCCACTTTTCTCCTGACTACTTTAAGCAAAAACTCCGTTATAAATACCAAAGATGTGCCTGTTAGCCACAGACCAATGAATTGAAGATATATATTGTCCAAATAAGATTTATGAAGATCTTCAATTTCAAAAAATTACTAATAAACAAAATCTTGTATACTTATTTAATTCATTTAACGCAGCTTTTTAACTGTTGACCATAAAACAACTATCAAATATGGAAAATGTATAACCATTTATTATAATTGTATAATAAATCGACGAACGACATAATCTATCTTTGAAATTAAACTGTAAGGGATGTTTACTTACATAATATTTTAAATTAGATGAAACTATCCATAAATTTTTTAGTGATTTTTTACATTGCCAGCTGGCTATTGGGCATCACATTTTTTGTTGATTTTCAATTCATTAACATTATATTCCTATCTATCGGCATTATAGCTGTTCTGTTAATTTTTGCAGTTAAGCGAAAAGAAATCTTAATGGTAGATTGAGAATTCCAATGGTTCTTAAAGTTTTAAAATATCCTTGCATATATTACGATGTGAGGTATTGATTTGAGGTATTAAAGTACGAACTTCTCCAAAACAACTTGGCTTTAAGTATTTGCAAGATCTTCCATTTTAAGATTGACAATTCATATCTATTTTAAAATAGTTAAATAGTTGGATTTCCTTTCCAGTATGCATCCAATATGCACTCAGTTAAGTTTTATTCTGAGTTTTAATTAAAAGTCTTCTATAGTTAATTAATTTTCCTTTTCATTCTCTTGCTTTCCGTACTGATGAGTGCAATACAAAGCTTAAAGTATAATCGATAAGTGGTATTGAATTCTTCGTGATGCAACTAAACATCTGCATAAGAATCTCATTAATTTTTAAATCTCTCAGCATAGGATTCTTAGTCCAATAGGTTGAAAGACTTAGAATTGTATCATACTTTATCTATAGTGCCAAAGATTATTTTTTTACAGTTAATCAATTTACGGCATTCATAGTATTTTAGAAGTAATTATTAATCCATAAAAAACAACGAAATGAGCACTAGACATGACAAATTAGTAGATCAATTAGAGGAGATTTTAGAAAAGAATAGAGATGCCGAAAAAGGTTATAAAAAAGCAGCAGAAAATGCTAAGAACCCAAGTTTGAAAACTTTTTTTGCAGACAGAGCTCGAGACCGAGCAAGCTTTAATGCCCAATTAAAACGAGAGATGGTCGTAAATTATGATGATATTGATGATGAAGGTTCTTTTACCGGAACCATACATCGAGCTTGGATGGATGTTAAAGCTCTATTTTCCGCAGATAATGATGAGTCGATGCTTGAAGAAGCTATTCGTGGTGAAAAAGCATCCGTTGAGGAATATGAAGAAGTTTTGAAGGATAGCAATTTACCTGCGAGCATTGCAACCATTGTTAGACAACAAAAAATGAAAGTACAGGAAGATCTTGCTAAAGTAAAAAGTATGGAGCATTTTAAGTAATTAAAAACTCTTAATTATTAAAAAAATGTCCCAACATGGGGCATTTTTTTTAATTGTCTAGATTGAAATTCTCCTCTTTCCATAGTGATTTTGAAAAATAGGTTATTTCAATCTTTTATTCACTAATTAAATCCATCTTCCTGGATTAATTTTAAAATAAAAAAACAAAACATCATGACTATTGAAGAAACATTTTGGATGATATGTTCCGTATTAGGAATTTTTACAATTACCATTATTATAACAAGAGTTTTTGGCTTAAGGACTTTCGCAAAAATGTCCAGTTTTGATTTCGCCTCAACTATAGCAGTGGGCTCTATATTGGCTTCAATTATTCTTAACTCAGAGTATTCTTTGTTTAAAGGTGGCGTCGCACTATTAACAATTATTGCATTCCAGACCTTATTTTCATTTTTAGTCAGAAAAAGCGATTTATTTAAACGTTTTTTTACGAACAAGCCACAATTGATTATGTGGAACGGCAAAATTTTATTTGAAGCCCTAAAGAAATGTAACGTTGGTAAAGATGATTTAATTGCCAAACTAAGAGAAGCGAATGTTCATGAATTTAAAGATGTAAAGGCCGTAATATTTGAAAGCACAGGAAATATCTCAGTAATACACAACTCAGAAGACAGAAACATCTCCTTAGATTTATTAACTGACGTTGCCACTTAAGGAGTATTTCTTGGTGCTTAGGCGATTATAACCTATTAGTTAAATTTATACAGTTTTAGATTACACCTTTACAATTGATAACCGACAATTTTTAAATGGTAGGCGAAATTTTTTTAAAAATAAGAAATATCAGAAAACGAGGTTACAGAACAATTTAAAAAACAAAGTTTGATGAAAACTGGATTGGTATGGTTTAAAAATGATTTAAGACTTCAAGACAATGAAGTATTGTGTCAGGCAATAAGACAATGTGATCAAGTAGTGTGTTGTTTTTGCCTTGAACCTCATTTGTTTGATGTTTTAGAAATTGGTTTTAGGAAGACGGACATCAATCGTTTTAAATTCTTAGAAAAATCAATTGAAGATCTAATAAAAAATATAGAAGCTATCGGTGGTCATCTAATCATTTGTTCTGAAGGTGCGGTTAAAGAAATTCCAAAACTTATTAAAAAATTCAATGTCTCAACAATTTTTGCTGAACAAGAATATGCTTACGAAGAATTACAAATTATTGATGAACTGCAAAAATTAGTGAATGAGGTAGAATTCAATTTTTATTGGGGTAAAACTTTGTATAATATAGATGATATTCCATTTGAAATTTCTGAAATACCTTTGACCAGTAAAGCGTATCGGATTCCAACCTCCAAATTGACCAAACTCCGAAAGACCTATAAAATCCCTGATCATTTGGTTAGCCATCCACAAGCAGCGTCTACCAGATTTCCATCGCCCACTGAGTTTGGTTTTCATCAAACAGAATATGATAATACCACCCCTCTGATGATTGGAGGTGAAGATGAAGCATTAAAAAGACTTCACTACTACACATTTGAATCTGAACTTTTAACAGGGTATCGATGGTCACGTAACAAATCTCTGGGTCTTGATTACAGTTCTAAATTATCACCTTATCTAGCACTGGGATGCCTATCACCTCGTACAATTTATGAAGCTGTTCAAGATTACGAGAAGCAGATTAAAAAAAACCAAAGTACATGGTGGCTCATTTTTGAACTGGTGTGGCGTGACTATTTCACATTCAAAGGCATGCGATTTGGAAAATCTATCTTTTTCACTAGTGGAATCAAAAACAGGAAAGTTGATTTTCAAAATGACTTAACCAAATTTAAACGTTGGCAAGAAGGAAAAACTGGAATCCCTTTTATTGATGCCCATATGAGACAGCTCAACTTAACGGGTTATATGAGCAATAGAGGGCGAGTGAATTGTGCCAGCTATTTTGTTAAAGATCTTAGTATTGATTGGACTTGGGGAGCCTCCTATTTTGAAAGTAAATTAATTGATTATGATGTGAGCGCAAACTGGTTGAATTGGCATATGCAAACATTTGAAATGTATTATACAAATCCTGTACATCAAAGCTTGAAATATAGTGCCAATGAATATATAGCAAAATGGATACCTGAATTAAATCATATTCAAGACAATAAGATTCATGCACCTTGGTTATTTGAAGATGTTATGAAAGAAACAGAATATCCCAAACCAATTGAAGTCTATAGTAAATGGACAAGATCAATAAACAGAATTTTGAAAACTTTAGATTTTGCAAATTAAAATTTGGTGTTTAATGAGCAATTAACATTAAAGTCAACATCTATTTGTATCCATTTAAACGCCATAAAAGATTTCGTACCGTGAGTACATTTTTACAAACCTAAAAACGCACTCAAATTCTAAAACAATTACAATATCTCTCGAAATTAAGGGATTAAAATTTATACTTAAGTATTTAAGTATAAATTTGGAGGGTTTTTAGGTTATATTTAATTGAGGTTATTAGATTCCAAAATTTCAATGAGAGCTTTAGCCGTGGGTCCTGCGGATAAGGGATTCTGTCCGGTAATTAACCATCCATCCGTTTCCACATGTGATGTAAATGGAACCAAAGATTTATGATAGTCTGCACCTAACCACTTTAATTTCTCTTCTAATTTAAAAGGTATGGCGTTTGAACGCAGTACCAATAATTCTTCAGCGTTGGAAAATCCAGTCACTCTTTTCCCACGTAAAATAGAATTATCTAAATTGGCCGCCGAAACCAAAGCTGCGGGGCCATGGCAGACAGCTGCCACAGGTTTATTTAATGATATGAAATCCACAATTATTTCCCGCTTTCTTGATTGTTTGCTAAATCAAACATGGGTCCATGACCTCCTGGAAAAAAAACGGCATCATAATCTGTAGCAGAAATTTCAGATAATTTTAGGGTGTGTTTCAATTCATCTTGTGCAAAATCATCGTCCATAAAACGCCTATTGGATCCCGTTAGATTTTCTGTCAGCGTACTCATTGGATCTATTGGAGGACTCCCACCCTTTGGACTGGCAAGAACAACGGTATACTTCTTATCTTTAAATTCATAATAAGGATCGGTAAACTCACCTATCCACAATCCCGTCTTGCCATCTGTATTTAACATCTCCTGATGAGAAGTCATTATCATTAGAATTTTTCTCATAATCACAGTAATTTATTGATACGAAAGATTGAAAGCACATCAAAAATATTTAGTGAAATTAAATGTTTTGTAAAACCTCATTTAATTCAATTACAATTTAAATGAAACTGTTAAGGTTTATTTATAATAATTATTAATCCGTATTCGCATTAAACAATTGTTTTTCTAAGTTAAGTAAAGTGTTTGTAGAGTTATAATTTTATATCGAATTGTAATTATGAAAACACATAAATTTCATTTGCACATCTAAAATTACATTACGAGATATAAAACAAATAAATTTCTTTCAAATAGTCATAGAAACGTTATGAAAAAAAAGGTAACCATTATAGGTTCAGGACCAACATGTATATATTTTTTAAAACAGTTTTCCGACCAAAGCAAAGAGTTTAAGTCACGTTTTCACTCCATAACAATTTTTGAAAAATCACATAATTCAGGTATGGGAATGCCCTATAATCCTGAAATGACTGATTTATATAATTTATCTAATATTTCATCGGAAGAAATTCCAGCATTAGAAGAAAGCTTTGCGGATTGGTTAAAGAAACAACCGACGGAAATTCTTAAAAATTTAAATGTCACTGAATTTCCAATCAGTAAGTCAAAAGTATATAGTCGCCTGGCCCTTGGTCATTACCTGAAGGTTCAATTTGACTTGATTATTGAAAAAATTAAAGCACATGGCATACCTGTTCAATTAAATTCTGGCATTGAAATCGTGGATATTAACCCTATCAAAAACACTGATCAAGTATCACTTAAAGCTTCCAACAATAGGGTCTATAATCGTTTTCATAAGGTCATTATTTCAACAGGTCATATATGGTTGGATAAAGACAAGCCTGATCATGGATACTATGCCTCACCATGGCCTATCTGCAAAATACTGCCAAAGGAGGATGCTTATTATAATTTCACCATAGGAACCTTAGGAGCTTCTTTGAGTGCCTTTGACGTCGTCACATCTTTGGCACACCGTCACGGATCTTTTCAGAAATCGGAAAAGGGTTTCACCTTCAATCTCCACAAAGGCGCACAGAATTTTAATCTCGTCATGCATTCTGCCGAAGGTTGGCTTCCTCATTTGCAATATGAACAAGAAAAACCCATTCGAGAAATTTACAGACATACCAACCGTGATGAGCTGCTTTCTCTAATCGAGGATTCAGGTTTTTTATCCATTGCGGTTTTTTTTGATACCATTTGCCGTTCCGCACTTTTAAAAGCAGCATCTTTGGATGGAGATATCTTGCTTACCAAACTATTGTCACAATCAAACTTTGGAATTAAAGAATTTGTGGAACACATGGAAAATCAGCACGAATATGTCAACTCATTCGAAGGTATGCGCAAGGAATTGAATCAGGCCAGAAAAAAAATGAAATCAGAGAAGCCTACCTATTGGATGGAAACCCTAGACGATTTGATGTACTGTCTAAACTTTCACGCCGAGCTGCTTTCCGCAGAAGATCATTTGATTTTAAGTAAACATATAATGCCATTTCTGATGAATGTTATTGCAGCACTCCCATTAGAATCAGCCGAGATTTTACTGGCCCTTTATGACGCTGGATGCATATCACTAAAAAAAGGTTTTGTGGAAATTATTGAGGATAAAAATGCTAATGGGAATACAGTTATAAAAGTTAATAATGAAACTGAAAACTCAGAAAGAATTGAATACTCCATGTTTGTCAATTGCTCCGGACAGGCAACAATAGAATATGAAGATTATCCATTTCCTACCCTTCTAAAAAATAATTTCGTAAGTAGATCAAAAGCAAAATTTAAATCTATTCCCAAAACATCACTTATAAAGACGGAAAAAATGAAAAATAAGATTCTCACTACAGAGGATGAATTTTATCTATATACAGGAGGGATTGATATTGATGCCGGTTACCGGATATTAGATCCTAAGGGTTTGCCCTCTTCACAAATCAGCGATGTGTCCTTCATGCATACTTCTGGGTGTCGCCCATACTCCTATGGTTTACAAGCCTGCAATGCTACAAGCACCCTGTTAATCGAGCAATTCAAAAAAGAATTTCTTGACCACTCTTTTAAGGAAAACATTACAATTGAAGAAATCACAGAAATTTATGAAAGCAAAGACAATTTATAGAAATTAATTTCACTTAAAAAGAAAATAATTATAGCTACTTTATAGCAATCACGCATCATCACGGATAAGTTCAGATGACCTTTATTAATAAAGTAATATAACCAAAACAATGGAATATCCAATAATCCCTATTCAATCCGAAGGCGAATATCATGATAGCGTAGAGATGCATTGTGATGGTACATTAAATAAAGCAAAAGCCAATTTTGAAATACTAAAAATTCGTTTGCAATCGGTGAATGAATGGCACACCTATTCTGAAAAAATTAAGTCGAAATTTGAAATGCTCGACTCCAGTATTTTGGAATGCTCGACTCCAGTATTTTGGAATGCTCGAAAGAACTTAAAATAGGAAATTTTATGAAGTTTGAGAAAGTTATTTAATTCCTGAAGTCCTAGATGTCATTTTTATTTAGCATTCTTGTGCTGGATTTTTTTTTAATCAATGAGATAGTAAAAATTTTACAACAATAAAACAGCTCCCCAATTATGAACAGTAATAATTTTGATAGAGAACCAGAGTTTCAAAAAAAAATATGGATTATAATTGCCCTAGCGGCATTTACGTTTATAGTTCTTTGGATTTTGAAAGCAACATTTTCTGTCTTGCTTTTGGTCTTTGCTGGAATACTTTTAGCCAATTTACTGCAGGGATTAGCGGGGTTAGCAAGGAAACATTTAAAAACGTCAAACGAGTGGTCCATTGCAATTTCTATTCTCTTCACTTTAATGGCCACTGCAGGACTGCTTTGGTTAATAGGAGCTAAAATACAGGATCAAGCCTCTGAGCTTATTGATACAATTCCAGCAACAATTGATGCAGCACAACACCAACTTGAACAATCAAGATTTGGACAGTTTATAATTAACAAAATAACTTCAGATTCAACAATTTCAAAATTGGAAGCCTTTGGAGGGCAATTTTTCACTTCTACCTTTGGTATATTAGGAGATATATATGTCGTTCTTTTTATTGGATTATTTTTAGCAATTTCTCCCAACATATATATTGATGGTATTATTAAACTAATTCCAGAAAAGGGTCAGTCCAAAGCAGAAAAAGTCATTTTCAATCTTGGCTCGCAACTTAAAAACTGGTTAAAAGGTAAGTTGTTCTCAATGTTGGTAGTCGGCATATTAACAGCCATAGGCTTGGCTGCCTTGGGTATAAAACTGTGGTTGGTATTGGCATTGATTGCCGGATTGATTAGTTTTATTCCAAATTTTGGACCTATAATTGCCCTTATTCCTGCTGTACTCATTGCTCTCCTTGATAGTCCACATACTGCTGTTTACGTAATTATTCTTTATATAGTGGTTCAATTTTTAGAAAGTAATTTTATTACGCCATTAGTCCAACAAAAGATGATAAGTTTACCACCAGCTATGATCCTCACTGTTCAATTATTAATGGGCACTTTAACTGGGGGGTGGGGATTGGTCTTGGCAACCCCTATTGCAGTAGTCGTTCTTGTACTGGTCCAAGATTTATATTTAGATAAAAAATCATAACCCAAAAGTTATTCCGTACGCTAATTAGCAATTTTATTCTGCTTAAAAATTCAAAATGGAAAGGAAATAATTCTTTACTGAAGCTCTTGAAGAACTTAGGATAAAGACCATATTTCAAACGTACAACAATGGTATGGCACTTAGAGATAGTATAATAGTCCGGACTTGCTCTTTGCCCCATATCAGTTTCTCGATTTGAACAAGCCCTTAAGAACTGGGTTTGAATGTCTATTGGTATTGATAAAGAAATACGAAGTTTCTGAAATACCAATTGCATTTTATTCAACCTCCGCTGCAGAAGAAGATATCGAAAAAACTTTCGTTAACGGTACATAACAAAACCTTATGATTTCAAGCAGTTGAAATCCTTACTTTCGCAAGTTGTGACCACATTTTGGCAATATTTGAACAGGGATAACTTCTTGTTGCGATTATAAACTCTTTCTAGATGGTAGGATATTATTATATTTTAGAAAACAGCATCTAAATCAAAGTATTCCTAAAAAATTTAAAGGTTTAAAAAATTCTTGATTGTAAAATACAATTCATTTAAGTATCACGAGTGTTCTAGTATCCAGGTAGTCATTGTAAAAAAAAAATCTAAGTTATTAAACTTAGACCTTCTACACTTATGGGGATGGTGTTGGTGTGATTTTTCATCCATTGATTTCGAGTTTACAACTTGCAATTCCGAATGTCATTTTCTATGTAATATTTGTTCTTCTAGCAATACTCGCTATGACCTGGTCAAAATCACTAGAGTAATTGTTGACATCCTCACACTAATTTCATAATTATTATAACGGTAATACGTTAGAATGTTACTCCATCGACATTCAAAATGACCAATTGGAACTATTCAGTTTGCTATCTTCCGTATCATAATAATCTCTGTTATTTTCTTTGTCGAAACTTATAATATTTTATTTCTTGGTATCATTAGGCTTAAAACCATCTCCAGTGGAATCATCTCTTTCGCTATGGACTTGTTTACTCCCACGGGCATGTTTCGTACTCGATTCTTTTCTATCAGTTTCCTGTTTTTTCTTATCGCTCATAATTTCTATTTATTAGATTAAAATTCTTTAATGAAATATACATAAAGAATAAAGAAACCTCAGTCTCTATCCCAATCTGTATTGACTTATATGCTTTCATTATTTACAGATATAGCCTAAACTACCAAAACGCAACACAACATTTTTAAGGTCGATCTTTTTTAAGCTAAGTAAATTAGCTTATGGAATAATATTGAAAACAACTACGCATTATCTTTAATTGATATCAATTTAAATAATAATTAAATATAAAATTTTAGAATTATGAAAACATTAGAAGATTTATTTGAGCATCAGTTAAAGGATTTGTACAGCGCCGAATCACAACTCATTGAGGCTTTGCCAAAGATGGTCAAGAATGCATCGGATTCCAAATTAAAAAAAGTCTTTGAAGATCATCTGGAAGAAACCAAGAAACATAAAAAACGTTTGGAGCAAGTCTGTGATGAATTAAAAATTGACCCAAAAGGAGAAACCTGTAAAGCTATGGAAGGCCTAATTAAGGAAGCTGAAAGTTTTATCAAAGAAAAGAAAGATGACGATGTGAACAATGCGGGCCTAATTGCGGAAGCTCAGCGTGTAGAACACTACGAAATATCTGGATATGGAACAGCCATACGCTATGCCAAGGAGTTGGGTCATAAAGATATTGCGTCCAAATTAAAAGAAACTTTGGACGAAGAATACGGTGCAGACGATAAATTGAATAAAATGGCCGAACAACGTCTTAACAGAAAAGCGATTGATTAAAAACAATTTAATTACTATTCAAAAATCCCGAGAAATTTTCGGGATTTTTAATTTTAGGATGCTTAAACATATATGAACCAAAATCGTTTAAGATTAGATGCCATCCTCGTGGCGCAATGTATTGTAACCTAACTCATCATCGGACTTATACGATTTGTCCTCTTACTGTTTAAGAAAAATAGAATAGTCACTTGCTTCTTTTCTTTTCTCTCTTTCTCAACTTTGGCCTACTCTCAACGATAACGTGATTTTCCTCAAAGATTTCCGCCATCTTGATTTTATGTTCGGGTCTTAGTACTCTTTCTTTACTTCTTTGTCCTTTTCAATCTCCAATGCTTTTTCTTTAGGGTTTTCCTTAACTTTTGATTTTTAAAATTAAGATTTAAATATCCTAAAGCATAACCTATGGATTTATAAGTCCTTCTGCGTCAGTGATGACATAATGAATAGGTTTAAATGTTCCACCATTACTGTCTTCGGCAGAACATGCCGTCAGACCAACCAACAAGTCCATTTTAGCTTCAAAACGAACGAGATCTCCCGCTTTTGATGTTGGAGGAAATACTTTAAGTTTACCAGATTTACTAAATTGTACATTCATAAATATATTGAAAGCAGTAGGAATGTCATCAATACCAATGCCGTATTTAAGTAGGTTTTGATGAAGATTATCAAGACAACTTGGATGATAATCTTGCTTATCATACATGATCTGGAAAGTTTCAGGACTACATGGCGCCAAAAGAAAATCATTTCGTCCATTGGTATCTTCCTTAATTGCCATCATTTTTTGTGACCGATTGCTCCAAAGATAATGCCCTGCTGATATAAGTATACTTTCTTCAAAATCCATAGTCTTTCCGGAAGAAATTTTCTCTTTGTGATCATTAAGATTAAACAGGACCATATCACAAACCTGTTGACCCTGTGGATCAATAACAGTTAGTATTTCTCCTTTTTTAAGCTCAAAAGCACTACCTGTTTGGGGGTGAATTACATGTATTGCGTTCATTTGTTTTTATTTTTTATTTGTAAATGGACATTTCCAGTCAGCTTCTACTTCCCTTCCACTATATTGCCTAGTTTCACTGGCTTTACCAAAATCCTTTAAAACAGGATTGATTGTTCCCTGAAGTTTTTTATCCCTACGTCGTATTCTTTTTTTGATATTCTGATAAATGCCCATGTCTCGTAATTTCTCAAATTGCCAATGCAGATTGAACACCAAGGTACAATATGGTGCTTGCCTAGCTATTCTTGAACTATTTGGGTGCATGCCAATTATATAAAATGCTTTTCCTTTTATACTAAAACTGAAATTTGCGTTTTCAGGTTCTCTGTTTACGCTAGTATCCCAGTCTTTGTCATCATTGTCATGTAACTTTTGCAAAAATTTCCATAAGGCATTTTCAAATTGTAGTTCTGTTTTGAAATTGTTTTCCTTAAAACAGAATAGTATAGTTTCAAACGCGTTAGAATCAAAATCATAATCCTTAATATAGGAATCAAGATCTGAAAGAACAGGTGCAACCACCGAATCAGATGTTATATCATCATAAATTTTAAGTTTATAGTCATCTTGCATAAATATGGTATTTGCCATGACGCATGGATGTTTTCGTTTCAAAATAAAATCTCTGTATTGGTACTCTATGGTATCTTGCGCTTTTTTTAAGATTGGTGTAGCCATTTTTCTCATTTAATTTTTTTTAATTTTATCTACCTGTAAGTATCTATTGGTCAATAGATTTATTTTCATCCATGAAATTTCGTCCTTTGGTAGGTAGATATGGCCAATCGGCAGGAGTTCTTTAAAGTGATTCTCCTATCTTCAGAGAATAGATAATGAAAATAATACCTCCATTCGCTTAAATCAATTAGATAGTTTAAGAAAATGAAGGATTAATAAAGTCAAACATCAACGACTTTAATATTATGCTTTGTTGTAAATTAGAATATTCTGAAATTTCTATGATGGGTTGTTTCTAAACCAATCACGATACATTGAAAACTGCGCCTCATCAAGAACTGCTTTTAGAACAGAATTATGTTCATCAATTTTATCCTGTTCATTTTCTTCATAATTGGGATTGTTTTTTTCCCATGTGCCCATGACGGTGCGGTAGTCTCTCTCGTAACGCAGCTTTTGTTCATCTGTCATTCCCAAATCCTTGTACATCTTTTGAGTTCTGCTATCTGAGTAATCCGGATAGTGCTTTCTTTCAGGAGTTGAACTTTGAAAATTAGATGTGGTCTTCCGATTTTCAGTATTTGGTGATCGCGATGCTTTTACATCATTGTTTTTAGAAGGATTTATAGGGTTATGGGAATTTGAAATTGATGCAGGTCTACTTTTTATTCCATAAGTCAGATATGCCACGGCACCTGTCAGTCCCGCAAATGCCAAAAATTTTGCTAATTTATTCATTATAATAGATTTTATAAATTAATATTGAATCGTCAAGATAGCTATGAATTACAATAATGATTGACTTAAACAATCTAAACTTTAGCCCAAAAGATTTCCTCGCTAGATATTGTTGGTTTAGAATAACAGCTTACTTTTAAAAATGTTTTTGATAAGATTTAAAAGAACCTTAGCAGAATTGGGAAAGGCATAGCAACGCATAGTTAAGATTTAAAAGGACATCGTTGGGCCAGCACTTCTAAAGCAAAATTAGGAATCGTGAATTTTCAAAAATTCATTTGTTAAGTAATAACTTATTTTTTGACTTCATAATCCTCAAGAGACTCCGGCAAAATTGAATGTTCCAAAAATGGGTTGTCATATTTAAATACACTTAAGGTTCCTGACTGCTCATAATAGGCATGTTCAACTTCCGAAAGATATCTGATACCTTTCTGCCTGAGTAGCATTAACACTTCGTTTTTATCAATTTCATCCACCTCAAAATTATGTTCCAATAACTTTCCGTGTTCTACCAATTTCAAAACTGGTGGATGCGTGACTTTGCGAATACTTCCAAATTCAATTCCCATTAACACATACAATTTTTGAAACCCGGCAATCAACGTAATAACTGAAATTGCCACGACTAAAGGAACCGTCGGGTAAAGCATTGCATCTCCAACCGCACTTCCCATTGCGATAATCAGCAGAATGTCCGCACTTCCCAAATTACCAACCGCACGTTTGCCAATCCAACGAATCATTAAAATGGTATAGCTCATAATAATTGTAACCCTAATCAAGATTTCCAGATACACTATAATACTAAAGTCTCCTACAAGCATATTCAGGAAATCAAACGTATATTCATTGCCATCGATCATAACTATATAGATTAAACATTGTTTAGTAATTAAAAATAAAGATTGATTTTTCAATTTAAAAACACCTTTATCGAAGATGATCACGATAAACAACAATCCGTTTCTGATAATGTATTCAAATTCTAAAACCATAAGAGGATGTCTAAAAAAAATTTAGATATCTCTATGATATTTTAAGAAGGCACTTAATATTCAACTACCATTTTGCATTTAAAAAATGCAAAAACTTGGAAGAGCTATTAAAAATGGTCTTATATCCTTATGCTTAGAAAAGAATGTGTCCTCTATAAAGTTTTCACAATCCCCATCTGACTCAGTGATTTTACTATGTCTAAAAGCTTCATTTGCAATCTTTATAAATTTGAATTCTTTTTTACCAATTTCTTACCACCAGTTATGTTTATGGCATCCAACAAATCAACTTTCATAAAAAATTTATTACATAATATTGAACACCTTCTCATCAGTTTAAGGCGTTACCAGCATCTTTGAGTTTCAGACCAAACTTCTGACCATCGTTCCATTCTTCGTTACGGCAACGTGCTAATTAAAATCTTTCTTTTTTAACACTTGAAGAAAAAATTTTATAGAGGTCAGTATCTAAATACATATCTTTATTGTCAGTAAACATATAATATTATGGATATTTTTAAAGGTCAAAATCTTCTAGAGTTCTCTGATCGGTTCAAAACCGATGAAGATTGCAAGAAATACTTAGCTTCAATTAAATCAAATATGGGCTACAAATGCTTGAGATGTAATCATACTGCCTGCCAAGTTCGCAAGGATTTTGCAAGACAGTGCAATATCTGCGGACATATTGAATCTACCACGGCCAATACGCTTTTCCACAAGGTTAAATTTGGAGTTCGCAAAGCATTTTTTATTTGTTTTGAAATGGCTTCATCAACCAAGAGCCTATCTGCACGCTATATGGGT
>NZ_AUHD01000013.1 GCF_000423005.1 Gelidibacter mesophilus DSM 14095 | reverse complement strand
AGAGCTTGAGCATATCCGTCGAATGGTAGGGAGGCCTTCCCTCTGAATTGAGCACGTCCCTGAAGCCCAGTTCCTCCATTGGGAGGATATCCACGAACATATCAACGGTACGCGCCCATGAATCATGACCTACGCATGACTCAAAGTCCATCATTATCAATTGATCCCTGTTAAAACCTGTTATAAAATCCATAACATTAAGATAACCAATATCTTAAAGTGATCTGGGCAATGCGTTAAAAGGAAATCAACAAAGTTATTAAGAAAGGGAGGTTATTGCGCAGTCTGACGGTTTGTATATGAAAAGTGGGCGATTTAGAAATACTAAACTTTCGATTAAGCACAAAGTTTGAGGCGAGCCAAAACACTTAAATTTAGCACAAATTCGCCTATTTTTTATTTACATTGTTAGCTGCTTTTATTCATTTCTACTTCTATTTCATTATAATTCTTGAATGCAGAAATGTTTAATATTTTAATTTCATATACACTTTCTTCAATTTCAATTTCGGCAGAAAGTAATTTTGCATATTCTCTTGGAATATAACCTAATTCTTTGTCATCATTATAAACTAAGATTGCATATGGATCATCCTCATTCTCTTCATCCCGCTTATAGGTCAAAAAGTCATTAATATCAACTGATTTAGAGTTATAACGCATAATATCATTGTATTCTGAACCTTGTATTTTGAAATTAAAAACTTCAGGTATTTCTCTATAGCTATTAGGTGTCAATTTCAATGAAACATTTCTAATATTTTGCTTATCAAAATCTGAAAGAACAAATGTTTCAATTTCTAAACTATTTAAGTTGGATAGCCAGACAATAAATTCTTTACCCTCTAATTTATTAGATGACTGATATAAAAGCCTTGAAACTTCTCTTCCTTTAATACCAAGCGACCTACATAAGCAGCTTGTAGAATCATCCAATCCAAATTTTAAATAACTAGAAAGACTTTTTATATTTTCAGGGAGTTCTTTAACCTCCTTATTGAGTTTAAAAGCCAAAATAGATATAAAAGAAGAAATACCCCATGGATATAAATAATACAAAGCCTTAGAAACAAAAATATGAAATTGCTCAATTTCCATTTCCTTTATTTTCCATTCTTTTAATATCTCATTAATAGATTCCCCAACTACCCAGTATTCAATTATGTCATAAAAATCAGTTGGTTTAATCACAAAGTTGTCTAATTTATAATCATGCATTTCGTCGATATTATTTTCTGACAATAACTTTAAAAAACTATTGATTACACTTAGATAATTATCTTCTCTAACAAACTCTTTTAATGAGTCTATGTTATTATCTACAAATTCATCTATAATAAGGTTGCTTTTAAGAGATAAACCTGTTGTTTTATAAATTTGTATCTGTTTAAATGATGCTTTTTCTTCAATAGATTTAAAAATTTTATTAAACCCTTTTTTCAAGGGCTCAATATCAAAATCTCTTTTATCCAACTGTACTTTAAACAAACTATTATTAATTATATTTTCAATAACTTCTTGATAATCTGTTCCTATGATCTCTTCAGTCATTAAATCTAAAAGATATGTTTCGGAAAGAATTGATAATAAATCATCTAGCTTCGTTTCAGATATTCTTTCTTTTATAAGATTCTCTGCAACAGAAAAGAAAAGACTATTTGCATTTTCTATATTATCTTTATTAATATATTCCTCATATTTTTTTCTATCAGTATAGGAATTTATAATAAAGACTATAGTGCCTTCCGTTTCTTTTCCAGCTCTTCCAGCTCTTCCAACAATATTCCAGAAATCTCTTTTTTGAATATAAATATTTTCTTCAGTTTCAAGATTTCGCCCTATTTGAGTTTCGTAAAAAATTAAATTTTTTATTGGGAAGTTTAAACCTTGACCTATTGTATTTGTAGAAAGTAATACAGTTAATAGTCCTTTTCTAAAATCACTTTCGACAGCATTTCTAACTTGTTCAGGCATATCCCCATAATGGATACCTATTCCTAAATGTATAGCCTTAGTTATATATGAATCTTTACCATACCAAATTTGAGCATAATAAGATGATTCCTTATTTTCATCTTGAATAAATCTTGCTGGTCTATCTTCTATTTCAATATTTGATAATAATTTCAAAAAGGCTTTTGCTACAGATTTTATTCTTGTTACCATAGCACAAAACACAAGTGTATTGCCTTCTTCAGAAAGTTTATAGGCTAAAGTTGCAGCCGATTGTGGCTTATTGTTTTTTAATGGAAAACGATTAGAAAATTCCTTTTCAACGATGAAAGAATATAATTTTGCTCCATATTTAAGTTTAGTTTCTTCATCTTCTCTAATAACATTTTGAAATGTAATATTTCCATTCTTTCCTTCCCATTCGAAATAGCTAATTAATTTTCTCGTAGGTTCCCATTCTTCATTTATTGGACTCTCTTTATGCAAGAGAGATCTTAAAACATTTTCCTCTTTACCACTTAACCAAATGGCATATTCATTTGCGTTTTCACTTGGCATAACCGCAGATATGAATAACGTCTTTAATTCAGGGATTTTTATTTTTAATCTAATTATTAAAAACTCTAATAATGTTGCTCTTGTGCTATAATCACCAATTATATGGCCTTCGTCTACAACCATAAATGAGATATCATTGAAGAAATCCGGATTTAGTCTAAGTAGTAAATCAATCTTTTCAGGTGTAGCTATTAATATATCTGTTTCTGATAATATTAAATCCTGAAATTCATCAACTTCATAACTACCTGATAAAGCAGAAACTGAATATCCCATTTTGGTAAAATATTTAGCTAACTCAATCTCTTTTTCACTTGTAAGCGCTCTAAAAGGAGCTATGTAAATACACTTCTTCTTTGGGTATTTTATCAAATATTTTAAAATTGATAATTCTGCAATAAAAGTTTTACCAGCACTTGTTGGCATTTGCACAACAAAATTTTCATCTTTTGCAATTAAACCACCCTCTATAGCTCTCAATTGCGAAGTCCATAATTCGAAAATTGATTTTCGTTTATCAATTTCCTTTATTCTATTATTAGCATAATAGTCATAAGCGAGTAGCTTAATGTATTTCCTCCAATTTTTACTGCTTTCAATAAATTCATATTGATTAAGATTATTGAAGATTGAGCGATTTTTAAATAATACAACCCTTGTTTTTAATAAAAAAATCAGGTGTGATAAATACGTGTTACCAATGTTTAAAAAATACCTATACGCATCATCAAATTGGCTGATAAAGTTACTCTCATCTAGTTTTAAAATATAACTATACCAACTGCTAAGTGCTTTTTTAAATAATAAAAAACCTAAATCATCATTCTTATATAGTTGAAGTTTACTTTGAGCTAAAGGTATTTTTTTTAATAAAATTAGAATTATTTGCTCAATAATTAGATTGTCTATTTCAATATTTATTAATTCAGTTTCAGATTTTAAAACTAAAGAATCTAATCTACTCGCAACGCAGAAAGCATTTGCTTGATAACCAGAAAGGTCATAACATAATGCAGATTTCAATATCAAGTACTCTCTATCATACTTTTCATTAATGTCGCTTAAATCACTTAAATATGCATAGATCTCAGCACTTTCTTTTAAGCCTGAAATTGCAATTTTCCCATTACCTTCATTATTGATTAACAAACAAGAATTGGAAGACAAAAACAATGCTCTATTATATAAAAAACTTTCTTTATAACTTCTCTTAAATTCAGCATTTAATTTCCAAGCAAAAATTTGATTTTTGTAATTACTTAATAAAGTATCTTTTAAAAGTTCTTCAATGTCAGATTCGGTCTCTGCAATGTAATCGCTCTTACTTAATATGCTTTCACTCATCTTTAAGAAGTTTTACTAATGCGGATTCTATATCATTCCAAGTGTTCTCAACTAATAATTGCAAATCTTCTATAAATATTAATGTTACTTTTAATGGGTCTAGTTGAGATGGTAATGCATTCAATTCATCAAGAATTTTTATGTCAAAATTGTCTCTATCAATTATAAAAAATAATTCAAAATTACGTTTATAATTCTGTGGGTTTTTAACGATATCCTTAAACTTTTTTGCTTCGTTTAATTTACCCATTTCAAAAAATAATCTTGATAAAAACTCAGCTATTGATTCCGTCGGAGCTGACTCATCTTTAGCTAAACTATTATGGGCAATTACAGTAATGTAATTTCTATTTGGAGCTTTTCCCTCTTTGTTTTTTGGATTGAGTCTTGTTTTTATCTCATAATAGTATACATCAGTTATTTTGTCACCTTTATTATAGGCAAACAGATCTGTTCCAAATACTGCCTTGTCCTTATTTAACTTCCATTGGAGTTTGTTGATTGGAACTTCGAGATCTTGAAAATAGGCTACAATTAGTGCTGAAAGAATTTCTCCCCAATCACCTTGTCTAACATTTTTATCAAACTGTGTTATATTGGCAGGAATAACTTGATTCAAAACAAAATTTCTAATGTCCGATTCTGAAGAATTCTCTAAATAGAACTTGTAAAAATCAAAGTTTCGGTATGACGTAATTATTTTTTCTTGTAAAAATTCTATTGTGCCATTGTCAGATTTTGCTTTTTCACCTACATAGATAGACCTAAATGAATAACTCGAAACCTGCTCATTGTGTTCTAACCAATTGTTTATCATTTGTTTTTTTAATTGCAGCTAACGGTTTTGTGTATGATTAGTGGCGTGTTTAAGCACCTAATTTAGCAAATAAAAACCAAATAGAAAATCCGCAAGGATTTTCGTAAGTAGGCGAGGACCAGCCATTAATTATACACGTTGTTCTACGCAGTTTTTATTCCGTTTGTGTTTATTCGCACGAGTCAAATTCCGCTGTGTTTTTAAAATTCTATTTCTTCTATTTTTTCTTAAAATCTCAAAAAAATTTCGGATTTCATTCCGCAATGTTTTTCCACACGTTTTACCGTTTTGTTATTCAGCTCAAACTTTGGGTTTTCTTGGTTTTCCTCGTTAAAGACGAAACCTGGGAAAATCCTTTTTTCATACAGTTCAGCCGTTACGTTTAGCGATTCTGCTATTCAGCCGAAACTTTTCGGTTAGCTAAATTTTCGATGCAAAGAACAGGTTTTGGGTGAATCCTAAATTCCGCTTTTTTTCCGCACGTTTTGCAATTCCGCAAGAGTAATTAATTCCGCCGTTTTATTTTCAATTTCAAATTCGGTTTCAAATTCGGTTTCATTTTTTCTTTCTTAAAAATCAAAAAACTTGAATTTAAGCACAATTTTCGTTGATTTGGTCAAATTGCGTAGAACTATTTATATGTTCCAATAATGCACATATATCCAATATTATTGATCGGATAACTGCACCCTAATGGTGTTATATTCTCTCCCTTACCCTAATTCGTTATAATTTACTCGACTTCATACCATAATCCTCCAGAACACAAATCACTCAAAATCCTAAATCACACAGAAATCAGAACATACAACAAATTGAAGCCTAATCAATTAAGAGAAGCCCTACAAACATAATCTTTATTTAGAAAATTTATAATAAATATGTTAAAAAAACAGGCATACAGTCGTCATTTAATTATGAAATAGAATTGGCTTATTCATACAATTAACCACCTCGCCTTCTGCTTTTCTGCGGAAGCAGAAGCCACTCCTCCTTAAAAAGGAGGAGAATTTAACGCTACTATTAATTTACTAAAAAAAGATCCTTCTGTCTTTAATATCTTTTCTGAGCTTAAAGACACCTTCCCTTCATTTCGAAGAGCGCAATGTATTCGGGAAGGCCCGTTTGATTGGACTAAAAATCTAAACAACAATAGCTTTATTCCAAATTAAAAAACCTCCCAATCCCAATTGTTATCGGGACCAAGAGGTAGCTAATCAAAAAAAATAAATCATTAAATCATAGTGATATAAATACCAATCAAAATAAAGGATTGTACAACAGAATCACCGTCTGTTATTGCATTCGTGAAATAGATAGCGTTTCATCTGTTTACGTTTTTTTTTGGTTAAAATGCATCCGTGAAATCCGTGTCTAAAAATCCTTTCAATCCGTGACCTCAATACTTATCAAGACGCGTCTAAAAACCTACTGCGCACTCCAGCCGCCATCCAAAGCAAACGACGTGCCCGTAATGGTGGTCGACGTGTCCTTCGCCAGTAAAATGGCCATATCCGCAATAGCTTTCACCGGCACAAATGCTTTGACCGCTTGCTTTACAAGCATTACTTTTTCCACCACCTCGTCTTCGGTCATCCTGTGGGCTTTGGCCTGATCTTTTATCTGGCCTTCTACCAACGGGGTTTTGACATAGCCTGGACAAATGGCGTTGCAGGTTATATTATAGGGCGCACCTTCCAAGGCCATGACCTTGGTCATCCCAATCACTCCGTGTTTGGCCGTCACATAAGCCGATTTGAACTCTGACGCCCGCAAGCCGTGAACGGAAGAAATATTGATAATCCTACCAAATTGCTGTGTTTTCATTGGGATCCAAGCGGCTTTGGAGGCATAAAAAACCGCATTCATATTAATGGCAATGATGTTCTCATATTTTTCATTTGGAAAATCTTCAAGGGGCGATACAAATTGAATGCCCGCATTGTTGACCAACACGTGCAAACCGCCAAAGGTTGCTATCGTTTCGGCTATAAGATATTCAATAG
Source organism: Gelidibacter mesophilus DSM 14095 (assembly GCF_000423005.1). GTDB lineage: Bacteria > Bacteroidota > Bacteroidia > Flavobacteriales > Flavobacteriaceae > Gelidibacter > Gelidibacter mesophilus. Next base: position 106,342 of record NZ_AUHD01000013.1, on the reverse strand, counting down.
CGTCTGACTTCAATAAATTGGCGTTGGAAAACCCCACTTTTACTTTGTGCTTCGCTCCTACTTTATCGGCAATCTCCTGGCCATTGGACTCTAAACCATGAAACATGATATTATAGCCTTTTTTAGCAAACCGCTTGGCTAGCGCTAAGCCAATGCCGCTTGTACTTCCTGTGATCAATACCGTTTTATTCATCTTCCAAAAATTTGTTAAGTACTAAGTTAAACGCTTCGGGCTGATCTATCACGACGCCATGTCGGGAATTTTCAATGATGCTCAAACGTGCATTTTGCATCCTATCGACATAATCTTTTTTAAAGGATACAGGCGTATAATCCATATCAGACCCTACCACAAGCGTTCTTGCTTCGATGTTTTTTAATTGGTCTCCCAATCCCCAATCCATCAAAGTGACAAAAGATTTGTAATAGGCATTGTAATCATTGTTTTGACATCTGGTTTCAAAAGCATTCCGCATATCTAACTGATGCGCTTCTGGAAACATATTAAATGAAATTTCTTTTGCCAACTCATCCAAACCTTTCGTTTCCAAAAATGCCGTTCTACTCTTGAGGAGCTCTTCACCAATGGTGCCCATATCGTTAAAATCAGGACCACTGTTGACAATCACCAAGTTGTCCACATATTCCGGATAACTGACCGCCATTTGAAAAGCCACGGCGCCTCCCATTGAAAAGCCCACAAAGGTTGCCTTTTTGATGTTCAGTTGGTCTAAAAAAGCTTTGACATCTTCGGTCATCAACCCCACGCCATACGCGTCTTTAGGTTTTGAAGAACTGCCGTGACCTCTCAAATCCAAGGTGATGACCCGATGGGTTTTGGAAAAGAATGGGACTTGAGCGTCCAAATCTTTTTTTGTTGATCCCAAACCATGAAGCAATAGCAACACCTTACCGGCGCCATGATCTTCATAATCAAGTTCAATATCATTAGCATGTAGTTTTGACATGGTATAGAAACGTAATGGGTTGGAACTGCTTATTTCTTAAAGAAATTGATGTTGTATTTTAATTCAAAGGAAATCAAGGTGCTTATTGCTGGCGACGCTACAAACTCTCTAATTTCAGTATTGAACAGGTTGGTAATGTTCATCCCTAAAGACAAATCGTCCGTCACATGATAGCCCGCATTGGCATCCACTGTAAATCCGCCCAATTGGCCGTAGTTCCAAGTTCTTCCTACTCTTGCATTTTCAACAATTTCATTCACCCCATCCCCATTCATATCTTGAGTTTCTGCAGCAACGTTGATACCAGAGAAGAAATCATATTTTTCCACGAATCTACCGTAGATGGCGCCGTAAAACTTCCCTTTGTTATAGTGAAACCCTAAACTGAATTTATGATTTGGCGTATTGATTGGCAATTCACTTTCTAATACCACGCCGTCCATATTTCCGTCATTGGCCATATCATCAAGATCGAGCGTGCGTCCGAAGTACGAGTAGTTAAACACGGCTCTAAAGCTATCGGTAAAATAGTAGTTCAACCCCACATCAAATCCGTAAGTATCCACATGACCAAAGTTCAAATAGGTCAGGATCACTGCGCCGGTAGAACCCGGAACCACCTCTCCTATTGGTGTGTCTCCCATATGGGTAACGGGACTGCTGGCGGCAACGTTGACCAAAGGACTGATGAAATTATCAGACACGTTATAGTAAGCATTGGTGTCAATAAATAACTGATCAGACAATTTTCCTTTGTAGCCGATCTCGTAGGAATTGATGGTTTCTACATCCAATTTTGGGATTTTTGTACCATCGGCCAAGGTAAAGCCTTCGCCATTTCCTAATACGAGACCGCCAAATAATTTCCCTTTAAGGTTCAGGATGGAGGGTACCGCGATGCCTTTTCCATAAGTGATTCTGAAGGTGCCGTTATTGACTTTCTTAGTGATGGCCACTTTTGGGATAAAGTTAGAGCCGTATAAATCGTGATTATCCAAGCGACCTCCCAACAAGAAACCCCAGCCAGAATCGTCCAACTTATACTCCAATTGGGTGTACACACCGGTTTGCGATAAATCGATACCACCATCATCCAAAAGATAGGTACCATGGGAGTCTGCCATATCTTTTTGATATTGGGCGCCTGCCGTTAAATAGAAGGCATCCCAATTGTTATTGTACTGCGCTTCTGCATTAAATCGTCTTGAATCGTCCACAAACAAGGCGCCCCGCTCCAATGGAATGCCATTACCTTGACCTGGGCCCAATTGGAACCATTGCTCTGTATAAGACCGTTCCCGGGCTTCTTCATCGGAGAATCCATTATCTATAAACGAGACATAGTTTTGGGTACGCTGGTTCATTGCGTAAGTGTCGTCCGTTTTACTCCAAGTGTAATAAGTGTTTGCAAAAAAGTTTTTAGACACAAATTTAAGTTGCGCCTCGTCAATTGTCCAGTCTTTTATTTGGTTACGCCCAGCACTGGTGACGCCAATATTGCTACTGTTGCTGTGTCCGTAATATCCTGTAAGTTCTGACCCTTTTGTAGGTTTATAATTTAAGGACGCGCCATATTTTTGAGAGGTGAAATCACGATCTAAATCCAATTCCTTATACCCTTTGGTACCTACATACACACTGTCCGTGTATTCAAACTCAGTACCCTGAGCTCTTTCAAAATGAACCTTATAGGCAAATTTATCATTAATGATCTGTGCATGGCGTACTCTTCCTGTAAATACGCTTTGGTTACCAGCGCCAATGGCAAAAGTGGTTCCTTCAGAGGTTCTCGGGTTTTTTGTGATGGTACTCACCAATCCGTTGTGTGCATTTGGGCCATAAAGTGTTCCGTTTGGTCCCAACAGAATTTCTACACGTTCAATGTCATCTTTAGAAACAGTGGTAAAAGAGCCCATTGGCAATCCGGTGGCGATCAATGTCGATAACCGATCATCTGTCACCTGAAGATTTTTTGAATTGAAGGCCGAGTTAAATCCTCTGATATTAATTCCAGTGCCCAAAACACCAGATCTTACAAAGTCCACCCCTTTTTGTCTTGCCGCCAATTCACCAATATTAAAACTTGGGAATTCTTCAATGTCTCTGGCCGTGATAACATTTACGGTGGCAGGAACATCGGTGATTTTTTGGGGTTTCTTATTCGCGGTCAGGATCACTTCATCTAAAACCGTATCTGACTCATTTAACGACACATCCAATTGAGTGGTTTGACCAGAAGTCACCATAACGCTTTTGTTAGAGGTCTCATACCCCATATAGGATATCGCTACATTCTGAGAACCGGCAGTCACGCCTTCAATAGCATACCTCCCATCAAAGTCGGTCATGGCACCTTTGTTCAACGCTTTAATTGAAACGGTTGCTCCAGATAAAGGCATACCCTTGGCATCTGTAATCAATCCGCTGATCGTTCCTGTATCTTGTGCATTGACCACAAAAGAACCAATAAAGGTTAATAGTAAGAATAGTTTTTTCATAATATTGAGAGTATTGATTGAATTTATATTAGGCAATCTATTAGGAAATACACAAGCAACGCAGTCAAAAACGGAAGCTTTTAAGTGTGACTATCCCTACCAATCAAAACTTTAAAAGTACATCCTTCCGTAGATACAGGACTTCTATTACGAAATATCAGATGTGTGACTTTAGTTTTAAAAATGCCTCAGGTAAGTTTTTGGAGAGGCGATCAATCACTTTAATCATGAGTTGTTTTTGATTTGTGGTGGGCTGGATGTCTAACAGTGGTGCTTTGATTTCCTCCAATAATCGGGTCGAATTTATTTTGCCTTCCATATATCGCGACAGTGAAATACTCCAGGAGATATTTGGCACATAATTGTTTTGCTTTTGACGTTCCTTTTCCTTCTCTATGAGATCAAATTTTGAGGCAAGCTTCAATACGTCTTCGTAGTTTTCCTGGGTAATCAAAGTACTGATATAAGACGTGAAAAAATGGTGCCAACGGTGTTTTAAGACCTCGTTTTTGTGTTTCCTCAAAAATGTTTTGGCGGTAGCTTCAGCAAGCGTGTTTTGTTGAAGTTCTGATAATACCCGAATTTGATACGAGCAGTAGCCAATCTTTTGATGGTAATTATGGGTTTCCTTGTAAAGGTCCTTGTGCTTTTCCAATAAAAAAAATGCTTTTTCCGGCGTATTGTTACGCAATAAAATAGCCACCAAATTATTAAGATACATCAAGGTGTCATTATTATTGTGACGGATGGAGAGGTAGCCATAAAACTCCGCTTCCTTAAATTCGTCCTGTTTGGAATGTAACAACACCCTGCTCGCATAATAGTTGGACAGCAAACGCCTGGAGTACATTTTACCTTGACTGAAGTAATAATCAATTTGGTTGAACAACACTTTCAGCTTGTCATTTTCGTTATAATTGGTGTACATAAAAGCAAGCAATACAAAGGCTTGGTATCTGTTTTTACCGTTAATCAAATCGTCCTTAAACACTTTTAAGAGCCATTTTTCCAAATGCATGGTCTCATTGTTGTTCAACGTATATTGATCGGTGATTTCAGTAGTGGCGGTATATAATTTTTCTTTAATCTCCTGGGCCTTGTTGTAGTGCGATTTATAGGTTTTTATAAAATCGGCTACAATTTGGTGGTCTTTATAGCGCATCCGCACCAAAAGATAAGATTTGTACTCCTTGGCAAGATCATATAGATTATGAAAATTGAAATCTATGGTTTTGTAGGAAGCAATATAATTCAAGAACGCTTTTTCTTCATCGGAGGTAATGGCATCAGTAAGAATCTTTTGATTTAGAGCCATGAGCCAACCAATGTTGGCATCAACATCTATGCTCTGCAACTTCTTCTCGATCCAATCTTTGATATAGGAATATTTACGCTTGTCTATGGAAATATCAAAATCAGTAAATCTACTTTGAGAGAGCGCATTGACGATAATACGCTCAATAATTTGCAGCTTTTCACCGTCCACAAACTAATATTGTGTTTCGAGATATTTTGCTTCGTTGGGAAGAATGGTTTTACTAAACTCTGTAAATTTTTTAAGCTTCGTTTTCATGGACGCAAATTTGGTGAAGACCGGCGCTGTATGGCAAAGGTTAGGACTTTTATTTAGTTGATTGGACTCTAGAGTTTTAAGACGCGGATTGCACTAAATTCCGATGGATTGTAGTTTAAAAGCAAAAGATTTGAAAACGCTGATTTTAATTTCACGAATAAAAAAGAGACTCGAGGCTTTCTTTTTAAAAGAATAAAGTGATTGCTCTTAAAAAATTACTGAGGATCTATAAATTCGCGAATGAGCGCGTTTACTTCCTTAGGTTTTTCAAACTGTACAAAATGTCCGGCATCGCTGATAAATTCTAAAGTGGCATGCTTCATAGTTTCCAAAGCGCTGGTTCCAACAGCCTCCGTAGTTAAGGTTGGATTAAAATACCGATTTGGAATAAGCATGTCCTTATCTCCAAAAATCACTAAAGTTTGTTGTGTGATTGCGCTCAGATCGTTAGAGACCGTGTCATCCAACATGCCATAAACACTCTTTACAATGGCTGTGCAGTGCGCTTCAAAGTCGGATGCGTTCTTAATGTTTTTTCGGTCGGTGATCATCTTAGAAACAGCTTCAGGCTGTTTATAGAAATTCAACGCATAATTATTCTCAATTTGAGCATCAGTAGTATTTTGTACCGAATCCGTGGTAAGAAACGTTTTCATCATAGCCGCATTGGCTTCAGAAAACTGTTCCAGTCCGGCCGGGGCAATAAGAATGAGTTTTTCAATAAGATCGGGATGGGCTGTTGCTAATTTTATACTCGCCTGTCCTCCCATGGAATGCCCGACCAATACAATATTTTTTAACGCCATTTTTTTAATGAATTGCTGAAAGACATCCGCAAAATACGAAGGCGTATATGCCGCATCAGGGATGGAGGACTTGCCATAGCCTGGCAAATCCAGAGCAATACAGGTATACTCATTTTTTAAATCGGCAATATTTTTCGACCACGCATCTGAATTACTGCTCAAACCATGCACAAACAACAAAGTTTTTTCACCGTTCCCTGCTTTGATATAAGCAATCTCCAACCCCTCTAAGGTGGTCATTTGGGTTTTGAAATCGTAGTCTGAAAGAATTTCTTTCATAGGTTTTTGAACGTTTTGTGAAAAAGCAGAAGTCATAATTAGTATAAAAATAATGAAGAAGCTATAATTTTTCATGGATTTGATTTAAGGGTGTTAAAATAAGAATAGAGTTGCTTTCTGGAGACTTTCCCCAAGCTGGTGAGTGGAATTTCATCGAGAATAAATAGATACTTTGGGTGCTTGAATGCCACGAGATTCGGTTTTAAAAATTCCTGAATTTGAGTAACGGAAAGGTCTTTATTGGTAGTGGTTACAAAGGCAATGCCACATTCCCCCCATTTGTCATCCTTTATACTCAAAACCACGGCTTTGCCAATATCTTGAAGCGCCTCAAGTTCTGCTTCCACTTCCTGTGGGTAAATATTCTCACCGCCAGAGATATACATATCATTTTTACGACCTTTCATATATAAAAACCCTTCAGCATCAGCATAGGCAAAATCACCCGTAAAAAACCAGCCTTTTTTTATTTTACTACTTGTTTTTACTGAATTATTCCAGTAGCCAGGGGTGACGATATCGCCTTTTATACAAAGTTCCCCAACCTCATTTGGCTTGACCTGCACGCCTTTTTTATCGACGATTTTCACATCCAGATAAAAGTTGGGTTTGCCTATGGAATTGGGTTTGAGCTGCGCCATTTTATGGTGCAAAGAAGTAATGCTTGGCCCTGCCTCAGTCAAACCATAACCAGGTCTGATAGAGATATTCTTTTCCTTTTTCCAATAGGAAATGAGTTCTGCCGGTACGTTTTCACCACCGGAAATGATATACCGTAATTTCTTGAGATCGACCTTTTTAAAAACCGGTGTTTTTTGCATCATCAGCAACATGGTTGGAAGCGCCATAAACAATGTCGTTTTATTGAGCTCCAACAAGCATAAGGTTTTTTCGGCATCAAATTTTTCCAATATCCCAATATGTCCGCCCTTGTGCAAGATGGGCGTTACAAACACATTCCAACCTGAGGTGTGATAGGGCGGTAAAATATTAATGGTAGAGTCCCTAAACGTGATCCCAAGCTGCATGGACGTGTTCAAACTGTTCCAAAACAGCATTTTATTGGTGTAAATCACACCTTTTGGAGCGCCGGTAGTGCCAGAAGTATAAAATATAAACAGCGGATTATCAGCTTTGATTTGCACGTCTTTTATGGATGCGCTACCAGCTTTTTCAAAAAAAGTTCTGAGCGCATTAAAAGCGACAGCTTTTAGATTCTCTTGTGGAAGCGCGGCTACTTTATCGTGATGATTTGCATTATAAATGACCAAACTGGGTGTGCAATCTAAAATGAGCTTGGCTATTTCTTTTCTGGACAACCGATAATTTAGAGGCACGATTATGATACCCATGCGCTGACAGGCCACAAAGAGCACCATATAGTCGAGGCAGTGTTCGGCTAAAACGGCAATCCTATCACCTTCTTCCAACTGAAGTTCTGCAAGCATCTCAATTAATCTATTGGCATACCTATTCAAATCACTATAGGTATAACTTCTATTGGTGTCATACGAAGTGATCGCGATTTTTTCAGGCGTATAATCCGCCCATTTAGCTGTCCAGTCTAATGTGTCCACGTTGTTTCTTTTCGTCTAATTTATAAAATATATACCCAATAATAAGTGATGTGACAATCCCGATAGCCGCTGAAACTCCAGGATTGTTGACAGGTTCCTGCATGTAAGGGGTCAGCCGTCCGTAATAGATGCCAAAATGCACAACGATGGCGGTGATGCTCGCTATAAATACCGAGCGTGTGGAAACATTCTTTAAAAACGTTCCAAAAAGCACCGGTACGAAAGCGGCGGCAAAATAGGCATAAACACCGTTTTGGGCGAAGATGGCCACACTGATATCTGGATTCTTGATTTGGTTCCAGCTCAATAAAAAGCTGACAATTCCTAAGACAACAATCACCATTTTATTTATTGAAATCGTTTTTTCAGTGAATTTATCTTTAAACAACGGATTAATAATGTCTGACGTTATGGTAATCGATAAGGATTGAATCAAGCTTTCCAAAGTGGATAGTCCAGCAGAAATCAATCCCACGACAATCACCAATCCAACACCTACTGAAAACTTAGTGACCACATAGGTTGGAATGATTTCATCCATCTTTAAGGTAGTGCCGTTCACCATAAAATCCGGAAAACTGATGCGCGCATATAAACCAACAATCACTACCAAAAAAAAGATGATCATAAATGAGATGCCACTGAACAGGTAGGTATTTATTTTGCTGGAATCTTTGAGCAGCAAGGATTTTGTGATGATATGTGGCTGGCATACAATGGCCACACCAATTACAATTTGCGTTGCAATAATCTCAAAATAATCACGGAACAGAAAACTTGACGGATTGGTGGGTTTGGTTAAGTTTGGATCGATAGCGTTAAGCTTGGCGATAAATCCATCAATGCCATTAGTAAAATATTCTGCACCAGAACCTATTAATATCAGGGCGACAATACACATTATGATGGCCTGGATGGTATTGGTGTACACCATAGAATTAGCCCCGCCAAACATCATATAGCCAAACACAAATGCCGTGATGCCCATAAGCACGTAAAACGGATCGGCATTCAATGTTTTGGAAATGACCTGGGTAAGTCCCACATTGATCAACACAATAAATGTTATGAGCAAAAGGGCTACAAAGGCAAAGAAGATGGCGTAGTTTTTACTTTCATAGCGCTTCCCTATCCATTGCGCCATAGTGGTTGCTTTAACGGCTTTCCCCTGCCGGGCGAAGCCTTTGGTAAATACTATCAACGAAATAAATGCCGCAATGGGCAATACCAAAGCAAAAGAAATCACCCCAGAAATCCTGTAAAGCGCTATAAATCCTGGATTGATAATAAAGGTGGCCGCACTGGTCATGGAGGCGGCAAGAGACAAACCCACGACCCAAGAAGGAAAACCGATATTTCCAACGGCGTAATCTTGAATATTCTTGTTTTTTCGGGCACCTCGTACCACGAAAAATAAAATAACGGCAGCATAAACTGCCAATAAAATCTACATGTAGGTGACTAAAGTATCTGATGCAACCATTGATTAAAGATGTTTAAAAACAAATAACAAACTTTAGGTTAATAAACTTCGTTTTATTTATAATACTTAGGGTGTGACTTTGCAGAAATTAAGCGCTATTATTCATCAACGTCAAACATAGATCAAAAAGATGAAACTATGACTATCAATTAAATATTTGTAGTGATGGCTGAAGTTTTAACCAGCTACTTAATAGCCGCAGACAAAATCAAATGATGCGGTTACTCTAATTTTAGAATAGCGCCAAAACGACGAACGCTTAACACGAATCACACGGATCGATTTTGGCATTCAATTGCTACTCGAAAGAGTCAGATTCTATTTCACGAAGGGTACGGTTTACTTTTCTTCTTAATTCGTGGAATCAATGCGTATTAATGATCCATTCGTAAAAATCTGTGTAATTCGTGTCCAAAAATTCGTTCCATCCGTAACATATATAGGAGCCAATTCTCGGTTATGAAAAGTTCGAATGACATCCGTCACATGCGAGACCAGCTGTCGTAACGGTGGGCAGGTATGTGTTTGTAAGCAAAATTGCTAGTTTCAAGTCATTTCCTAAAACAAAGTGCTTCCACTGCTACATGAACATTCTATTCCACACCACCATTCCCAAACCCATGTTAAAAAAGAATGAACGTTCACTTTTATTTGTATCTTTGCATTAGAATTAAAACAACATGGCCCAACTTCAAAAAAGTATTGCTAAACGAAACGCACTGATCCGGGCGACCATTGCCTTGGTTAACAACAACGGATTTCACGCCACGCCTATGAGTAAAATCGCTAAAATGGCGAATGTTTCGCCAGCTACAATTTATTTGTATTTTGAGAACAAGCAGGATTTGGTAAACAAGACCTATATTGAAGTCAAGGCAAACTATACGGAATATGCCTTTGCCGAATATAATGAGCACATGTCCGTTGAAGAAGGTTTTGAAAACATTTGGAAACGGATTGCGGATTTTAAATTAAAGGAATCTGAAAATGCTATGTTTCTGTCGCAATGTGACAATTCTCCCATCATTGACGAGCCGAGTCTGCAGGAAGGCATTAAACATTTGCAACCCCTACTCGACCTTTGGGAACGCGGTAAAAAGGAAGGTATTATCAAACCGATATCAGATTATCTGCTATATGCCTATGCCATCAATCCGTTATCATTTTTGATGATTGCCCAAAAGCGCGGCATAATTAAGTTTAATTCTGATCAAATAGAAGAAGCCTATCAGGCAGCTTGGAGCAGTATTAGGAATTAAGACCGCTGCGCTTTCAGAATTAAGAATCAAGATTGAATACTGCTGTAGGCTTAACACAGGACTCGAAAAATAAGAATCACAATGTACAGTCCTAAAAAAAAGGTACGGGGACTTATATTACAAATAACAAGAATTAATTTTAATCTAAAATAAAACAAAATGATACAGACCATTTTATTAAAAAACAGACCAAAAGGAAATCCTAAATCATCAGATTTTGAATTTGTAAAAGACGATAAAACGCCAACAGTTAATGAAGGCGAATTACTTTTAGAAACGATTTATGTTTCTGTGGATCCGTATTTAAGAGGACGCATGAGCGATGCCAAATCCTATATGCCACCTTTTGAACTCAATAAGCCTATGAAATCTGGCATCATTGCCAAAGTAAAATCCTCTAAAAACGACAACTTCAAAGAAGGCGATTATGTTATGGGCATGTTAGATTGGAAAACCCTACAAATATCCTCTGGCAAAGAGCTCATGAAAGTCGATGCTGAAAAAGCTCCTTTGAGCGCCTATTTAGGTATTTTAGGCATGACTGGATTGACGGCATATTTAGGTCTGACCCAAATAGGCAAACCTCAAAAAGGAGAAACGTTAATTGTTTCAGGAGCGGCAGGTGCCGTTGGATCTGTGGTAGGCCAAATTGCTAAGAATTTGGGCCTACGCGTAATTGGAGTTGCCGGTACCGATGAAAAAGTAGAATTGCTGAAAAGCAAATTTGGTTTTGACGAAGGTATCAATTATAACACCACTACGGATATGAAAGCAGCGATTGCCAAGGCGGCGCCAAACGGAATCGATATTTATTTTGATAATGTGGGTGGGCCAATCTCAGATGCCGTATTGTTCAATATCAATAAATTTTCACGGACCATTAATTGTGGTGCCATTTCCGTTTATAACGAGACAGAACTACCAAAAAGCATCAGCGTACAACCCTTCTTAGTTAAAAATAGTGCCCTAATGCAAGGGTTTATTGTTTCTAATTATTCGGAAAAATTCCCAGAAGCCATGAAACAATTGGGAGAATGGTTAGCAGCAGAAAAACTTACCTATACCGAAACGGTGGTGGAAGGTTTTGAAAATATCCCACAAGCATTTATGGATCTATTCGAAGGCAAGAACACAGGCAAAATGGTAGTTAAAATTTAAATCTGAATTAAAAAGATAAAACACAGATGAACAACTTTGAATTTAAAAATCCGACCAAAATTATTTTTGGAAAGGACAGTATAGAAAAATTGACCAACGAAATTCCTAAAGATGCTAAAGTCCTCCTGCTTTATGGTGGCGGAAGTATCAAGACAAACGGAATTTACGATCAAGTAAAAAAAGCATTGGCCAATGTAGAGGTCATTGAGTTTGGCGGTATTCCTGCCAATCCAGAATACGCCGTTTTATTGGAGGCCTTAGAAGTAATTAAGAATCAAAATATTTCCTATCTATTGGCCGTTGGCGGCGGTTCTGTCATTGATGGTACCAAATTTTTATCCGCTGCTGCCCTATTTGAAGGTGATATGCCGTGGGATATTTTAACCAAGAACATAAAGACTGAAAAAGGGATGCCTTTTGGAACCGTGTTGACCTTACCTGCGACGGGTTCTGAAATGAATTCCGGAGCGGTAATTACGAGAAAAGAAACCCAAGAAAAATTATCAATGGGTGGACCTGGATTATTTCCCGAATTCTCCATCTTAGATCCCAAGGTGATAACCTCCATTCCAAAACGTCAATTGGCAAATGGCTTAACCGATGCATTTACGCACGTTTTGGAGCAATATATGACCTATCCGATAGCTGCTAAATTACAGGATAGGTTTGCGGAGAGTATTCTGCAGACCTTAATTGAAGTGGCACCAACGGTTTTAAAAGATCCGACAGATTATAAAGCCGCTTCTGATTTTATGTGGAGCTGTACGATGGCCCTTAACGGACTCATCCAAAAAGGCGTTCCTGGCGACTGGGCGATTCATGCCATTGGGCACGAATTGACCGCTTTATTTGGCATTGATCATGCACGCACCTTAGCGGTAATCGCGCCAAGCCATTACAAGTTCAATTTTGAGGCTAAGAAAGAAAAATTAGCACAATATGCGGAGCGTGTTTGGAATATTACCGAAGGTGATACCGATTCAAAAGCGCATACCGCCATTGAGAAAACCGTTGATTTTTTCCACGAAATGGGTATTGACACCAAGTTGTCGGCGTATACCAAAGATTACGATGGCACGGCCGAAACTATTTCCAAACGATTTACCGAACGGAATTGGCTAGGCTTGGGTGAGCATAAATCCCTATCACCAGATATGGTTGAAGAGATTGTAAAAATGGCGTATTGATAGTTAATGCGACCATTTAAAACCACAGGAATTTTAATTATCCTGATGATGGCATCAGGTTGTAAAGAGGCGAACCATCAAAACGCCAAAGAAGTAGTTTCAGAAGGACTAACAAACATTAAAAAACAAAAAGACATGAATATATTATTTGTATTGACATCTCATGATAAACTAGGAGATACCGGAAAAAAAACAGGATTTTGGGTAGAAGAATTTGCAAGTCCATATTATACACTATTGGACCAAGGTGCCAAGATTACCATTGCCACACCCAAAGGAGGCGCTGCGCCTATTGATCCGAGCAGTGACACACCCGATGCAGCCACTGACGCGACCAAACGTTACGACAGCGATGCAGCAGCCAAAGAGAAAATTGCCAACACCAAACGATTGGCAGATATGAATCCTGACGATTTTGACGCTGTATTTTATCCAGGTGGACACGGACCGTTATGGGATTTGGTGAACGATACCAATTCCATTGCGTTAATCGAGAAATTCAACGCCCAAAAGAAACCTATTGCTTTTGTTTGTCATGCTCCAGCAGTTTTGAAAGACGTTAAGAATGCCGACGGCAGCCGATTGGTAAAAGGTAAAAAAATGACAGGCTTCTCCAATCAGGAGGAAGCAGCGGTTGGATTAACCGACGTTGTTCCTGTATTATTAGAGAATATGCTTATTGAACATGGCGCATTATATTCCAATGTAGAAGCTTGGGCTCCTTACGTTTTACAGGACGGGAATTTAATAACCGGTCAAAATCCAGCATCTTCTGAACTGGTTGCAGAAAAACTATTGGAAAGTTTGAACTAGGTGTACTGATGTAGTTATAAAAAAAGGTTGTCCGAACGGACAACCTTTTTTCTTTTACCTATTAGATCAATTCATAGAGATCTCTTTTGCCAATTTTAATTTTGGTTTGCTTAGTTATCGAAACAGTGGTATATGGCTCGGTCATTTTTTCCTCATTAATCTGAACAGCGCCATTTTCAATAAGTCTTCTTACAGCCGATTTGCTTAACCCGTCCTTCACCTGAAAGCATAAGTCAACCAAAGTAAGGGTGCCCTCCTCCGTTATAATGCTATCCAAAGCAATAGGTTCAAACACTTTTTCTTCAAAATTTTTGCTTTGGAATTGTTTACTGAAAAATGCTTCAGCTTCCATTGCAGCCACGTCATTATGATATTGGGTGATAATGTTTTTAGCAATGCTCTTTTTAATGTTCATAGGGTTTTCTCCGTCTGCTAAACTCAAGCTGATGGCTTTTCTTTCAGATTCTGAAAAATCCGTTGTCAAATGCAAAAATTCTTCAATTAAACTGTCAGGAATAGACATGGTCTTTCCAAACATCTCGTTGGGTGCATCCGTTAATCCGATGGTATTGTGCAAGGATTTACTCATTTTTTCTTTTCCGTCAAGTCCTTTTAATAAAGGCATGCACATGACCGTTTGTGCATTCATTTTAAAGGTTTCCTGTAATTGCCTGCCCATGGTGCAATTAAAGAGTTGGTCAGTTCCTCCCATTTCAATATCTGCTTGAATATTTACAGAGTCATACCCTTGCAAAATGGGGTACACCAGTTCGTGCATGGCAATGGGTGTGTTTTCAGTAAATCGTTTATTAAAATCATTGCGTTGCATCAATTGGGCAACGGTCACCTTTGATAAAATCTGAATGACTTCAGTGAATGAAAGGCTGTCCAACCAATCAGAGTTAAAAACGATTTTGGCTTTATCAACATCTATAATCTGAGATAATTGCTTAAGGTAGGTCTCGGCATTATGCTGCACCTCATCTACAGTTAAGGGTTTCCGACTTTTATTTTTTCCTGTAGGATCTCCAATGCGTGCCGTAAAACTTCCCACCAAAATCACAATTTGGTGTCCTAAGTCTTGAAACTCCTTGAGTTTCTTTAAAACAACCGCGTGTCCCAAGTGTAAGTCTGGGGCAGTTGGATCAAAACCGAGCTTAATTATGAGTTGGCGGTTTTCGTTTTTAGCCTGTTCCAACTTTTCTTCCAATCCATTTTCAGGAAGAATGATTTCAACATTTTCTTTGAGTTTTGCAATCGTTTCCATTGTATTTAAAATAAAAAAAGCCCGAGCATAGGCTCGGGCTTTAGGTTATGTTATAAAATTATTTACTTATTAGATTTTAAGTGAAGTACATACATAGCCATTCCGAGCAGATATTATTTGGTAATAATAAGTACTGAAAAAAGGAAGACGCAATATGTTATTTAAGTGTTTCATTTACGGCTACAAAAGTAAGCCTTAATCTTATGATGTGCAAGTTGTTTTATTCGTGATAGCCCTTTTTAACAAGTCGTTTTGAAATCCACCAATAATTTCCGCTCGCATCGATTATTCCCGATTGTCTGTCTTCATAATCCATGTTTGCTGGCTCAAATTCCACCTTTGCTCCGTTCTGGACTGCCCTTTTGTGAATTTCCTCCACATCATCAACATATAAATAAAATGCTGTGCGCATATTTAAAAACGGTCCTCTGGCCTGGCTGATCATAAAACAGGAATTGCCAATTTTCAAAATCACATTGGCAATATCCTCATTTTTAGGATTGATGGACCGGCTGATTTCTTCTGCAAAGAATGCTTTCTCAAGAAAATTAATCAATGCTTCCGGATTTTCAACGAATAAATATCCGTTAACAGTTCCAAATCCTTCTGGCCGATAAGTATCAAATATTTTGTTCATAGTCGTGATATTTTAAGTGATGGCAAATTGTTTTTATTTCACAAGTATATTACAAGCTTCAGTTTGAACTTTCAATTCAAAATTAGAATCTGAAATAGTGATTACTTTAAATCCTCTATAAATACAATCTCCAGTTTCTCTTTGAGCATCAAATCTAAATCGGAAATATGCCAATCAGAAATATTGATTTTAAAACTTTTCAACTTCTATTTCCGATTCTCATTTTTTAAAAACCCACTATTCACTTTTATCCTTATTCATATCCTGCAGCATATTAAAAGCAAAATATAAAATCATGAGTGCCGCAATCCCAATGCAGCTCCACATAAACCAAGGTCGTTGCCAAAACGCCATGGGCTTTAAGGCGACTATTTTAGGGGTTTCGTATAATATACCGTCAATTTCAACAATGGGTAATTCCGTTTTAGTGGTGTTGGTGACATCAAAAATATCATAATCTGGAAAGTTCAATTGAGCGTTGCCGGCGGTGATCTCATAAACTTCATTCGCCTTTAATGAGCTTACCAAATATACTGATTCTTGCATCAATTGGAGACTGCTGATTTCCAATTTAGGATTGTCTTTATTATCTATTTCCAAAAATAGTTCCTGCGCTAAACCTGAAGGCACATTGAAAATCAGGTCTTTATCCGATCGGATAGAAAACGCTAGCAAATGCTGCCGGTAAGATTCCAAACTGCGCTTTACCTCCCGCTCTTTCAAGGTATATAAAACAGCATTCCGACTAAATAGTCCGGGAGCTTGAATTTCCATACGCAACTGATCGACGACTTCCGGCCGTTCAAAACTAATATGGATTAAGGTTTTCTTCTCTTTTTCTATAAATTCAATACTTTTTACCGGAATTGGTTCCATCGTGATGGGTACAATGTTGACCGTTTCAGTAGTGGCCATTCCAATACTCAAAAGATTAATGGGCAGCGAATACCGGTCGTCAAAAACGAGTTTGAGATAGCGGTAGCTGCTTACTGGAAAAAAAATCTCCTTATAGACACTGGTTTCCGTTGGATGATTTAATTGGTTCAATTGTCCGCTATTCACCAGGCCAAACCATTCTTCTTGATCCAGGCTGCCTTCTAAACGATAGGTTTTACTGCCTTGATAATTGGCTATTAAGAGCACTGCCCTTTCAATGGTTTGATAGGGGTTTTTAAATATATAGGTCGCGCTGGAATCTACAATTCTGGAGTTAGAAACCCTCTCGAATTCGGTGAAGTCGGAAGCTTTCGTCAGTTTATAATCAGAAGCAGGTTGCACAAAATACGGCACTTGATTGCCATTGGCATCCCAAAGGCGTATATCACGTAAGTCTTCTGTGGCGTACGAGCGAAAATCATGCGGAATGCGAATACGGTACAGTCCATCTTCCTTTACGGGCTCAACTGTACCACTTACTGGGGTTGATTGTGAAAAGGCCATGCTCACGAAAAGCATTATAAAAATCTTAATCGATTTTATCATTCTCTGAGGTTTTAGTTGCGTCAACGACCAAAAATTTTAGTTTTTGATAGACAAATGAAATAATTAGGATGAGTACTCCCAATAAAATAAAGGCAATAATCTTTCCGGTTTCAGAAACATTACTGATATCATACACAAACAGTTTAATAATTGTAATTCCCAAAAGGGTAAGCGCAATAATTCGTAAATGCTTAATTTGTTTTTTAATGCCTACCATCAAGAAAATAAAGGCCATGATTCCCCATAATACTGGAAATCCTGTTTTTATTATCTTATATCTGGCGGCTGAGATCATTTCAGTTAGAGCATGGTAATCAAATCTTGTGTGATCTAATGAAACATCCATAAAATGTAGTCCTTGTATCATCACTTCAGTACTTGCAATAATGACTAACACAAAAACGGCCGTCCATAAGGTCCATGTCTTTTTAAATAGTGAGAAAACTCTTTGCTCTTGATTGCTTTTAACTAATAAAAACCAAAAATACACAATCAGTCCCAGTGACAACATATGCAGATAATATGCGGTATAATGCTGAGTACTGTTCAGAATATTATTTTCCACTTCCAAAAACGGAATTCTCATCAACAAGAATGCAAACAAAATGATATTGACGAGCGTCATGATATTAATAAGTTTCTTACGCCAAGCATTCCTATTTCTAAACAACATAAAACATAGCACTGCTACAAAAAACAAATGATAAAGCACGCTAATGGCCAAGAAATCAGTAAAACTATATCGCGAATAGGATTGGTGCGACACTTCTAACAAGCCCACAAAATAGCCGGTGAATATGGCAAGACTCCCAGTTAGTTTTCTATAAACTTGTGGTTTGAAAGTCAGTCCGAATTTTAATAAATTTTCGGTTTCATGGCGCAATAAATAACCAACACCCACAAATGAGCCTACCACCAACAGCCCGGCAATGAAGATAGGATTGAGAATAAAATTTTGAGTATCAATGGTATTTGCATAGTTAAACCAATCCATCAGCAAACTTCCGAGCATTAAGAATTGAATTATAACGGCTGCAAAACGATAACTTTTTATTTGTGATTTCTGTGAGAGCCATAACAATAATACCGCTTCTACCGCCCAAAACATCGTAATACTATTTCCTGAAAACTGAACGGGAATTGCCAAGGTGATAAAAGTCAAGGTCAAACCAATCAAAAGATAAATAGCTGTTTTATCCAGACCAAATTTCTTGTACAAGAGCAAGGCATACCCCATGTTCAGCAGTGCTAATAGTGTCGTAAACAATCCATTTAATTCAGGTTGGAATTCTGATAACACCAAAATTCCGATGCCATAAAAAACAAAGTTATTAACTGTTAACATAACCAGCTGGACTTTGGAAAAGTTGCCTTTAGTCCGCAGATTGTTAATGATGGTAATGACAATAAATATGAGGTAAAACGCAAATCCAAAAATTAAGGCGCCCAGATAAGGCGGATCAGTAGCGTCCATTTCTGTAACCACCCAACTTCCAAATAACAACATGGTCAGTATAAAAGCAAGCACTTGAACAACATGCCACTTTTTAAAATAAGCCAGAGCCAAAATGCCAATATCCAAAATAGCGATATAAGTAAATAATACAATATAGTTTCCACTGCCCGTACTGACCATAAATGGCACTAAAAATCCACCTATTAAAGATAAAATAGCGAGCTCCATACGATTGTAGGATAAGGAAATCAAGCAGCTAAAGGCCGTGATGAGGACCATAATTGCAAAAGCGACCTGTTGCCCAAACAATTGATATTCGTGAAAAGCAATAGCAATTGTAAAATAAAAAATAGCAATTGCTCCCGCAACGAGAACGGAACTGAATGGGGCGTATTTTTGATGGAGCCTGTGGGCTATAAAAAGCACCAAACTTCCTGCTAAAATTCCAATCCCAACCCGAGCAGGTTCGTTAATCCACTCCTTATCAATGGCATATTTTACAAAATAGCTGATTCCTAAAACCAATATAAGAATCCCGATTTTGTTGATCAGATTTTCACCCACGAATTTTTCCAAATCTGGATTTCTTTCCTTAAAGCGCTTCCAAATACCAGGTCTTGGAGCTTTCACTTCTTTTTCACCCTCTATTTCGGGCACTGGTTTATATGCTGACATTGCAGATACTGCGACTTTTATCGGTACGGAGGTTTCCTCTTCAAGTGTCGCCTCCTCTTCAACAACTAATGGAATTGGTGGTGTTTCTACAATTGCTGGCTCCTCAACGGGTTCTTCTGTTAGAGGCACTGCCCTTGATGCTACAGATGCCGCATCATTTGGTTTTTTTCCATCTTTATAATGCGATAATAAAAGATTCAATTTGTCATTTAACGTATGAAGTTTATCAGTTAGACTCCCGTTTTCTTTGCGATACTTAGAATTCTGAACGATCAATAAAATGATAATGACAATTAATAAGGCAATTTCCATAGGTTAATTTTGGTTAGCAACTGAGGTATAATATAGGGCAATGTAGGTTTTATTTTTAAAGTATAGCTTAAAGATAAATGGAAAAATGACATGCGCTTATTATTTCAATTGATATGCATATTCAAATTATAATTTCGTGGGTGAGGTTTTCTCGCAGAGGCGCAAAGATGCGAAGAGAAAAAGTATCCAAAAAAAATTCAAAATTCCAAATGCTCATTTTCTGCCAACAGGCCACTAAATTCTAGGTATATAATTTATCAAAATAAATGAGGATATCAACCACAATCAATAAGTGCCAAGTAAAATCAGCATTATCAGCGTTCCATTCAAAATTTGATTTGATTTTAAGATAAAAGAGCAATATCTTTGAGTTTCCAACTCCAAGGATTATAAGACTTGCATCAAATAAAAGCTTACTTAGATCAAATAGCCACAATTTCTCAATCAGATTGGGATTTTTTTACCTCCAAATTAGAACGGCGGGTGATTCCAAAGAAAACGGTTTTCTTAAAACTTGACGCCATAGAAAATCACATTTCTTTTATAGAATCTGGGGTCGTACGGCTATTTATACCCAAAGACAATCCGGAAAAGGAAATCACATTTGGATTTAGTTTCAAGGATCAATTTATCAGTGCCTACGATTCTTTTTTGACCCAAAAACCCTCAGCATACCAACTGCAGGCCTTGACGGATACCACCTTGTTAAGCATTTCTTATGACGATTTACAAGCGGTCTATAAAACTACTGAAATTGGTAACCTCATCGGAAGATTGGCTGCGGAGCGCTTATTTCTCATCAAGTCCAAACGGGAACAGCATTTATTGAATCTAACCGCGGAAGAGCGTTATTTGAAATTGTTCAATGAACGTCCTGAACTTTTAAAAGATATTCCTCTTAAATACATCAGTTCTTATATAGGTGTTACTGCCCAAGCCTTAAGCAGAATTAGAAAGCGCATTTAAATTCGATTCTAGAATGGTTTTTGTCCTTTCGCTTATTTATTGGCAAAAACTGCAATTATGGGATGCATGAGTTAAACCTCATATCTGCATTACAACGCAGTTTTAATTGACTTAGGTTCATTGTTTGATGCTTCTTATCCCAGTATCTTTGTAAAAAAAAACTATGATTATTGTAATATTCGTTTTGGTACTTTGGTATGGAGGCTTATTTTTTCAATCCTTCTTTTTGCATCGCTATGCAGCACATCAAGTGTTTACGATGTCAAAAACTACAGAACGCATCACTTTTGTTTTGACTTGGATTTTTCAAGGTTCAAGCTATTTAAGTGCTTATGGGTATGGCGTCATGCACCGTATGCATCATGCTTACACAGATACAGAGCAAGACCCTCATTCACCATCACATGATCCTAACATGTTCGCGATGATGTGGAAAACAAAAAATATCTATCAGGATATCAATAAACAACGCATTGAAGTGGATCAGCGCTTTACCAAAAACGTACCACAATGGGAAGCTTTTGATAAGTTTGCGAGTTCCCGCGTGTCAAGAATTCTTTGGATGGCACTTTACGTTTTGTTCTTTATTTACTTTGTGACTGCTTGGTGGCAATGGCTACTATTACCGATTACTTTTATGATGGCACCTATTCACGGGGTAATCATTAATTGGTTTGGGCATATCTACGGCTATGTAAATTATAAAATGAAAAACACCAGCAAGAATTTATTTCGTTTTGATTTCTTAATGATGGGCGAAGGTTATCATAATAACCATCATAAATTTGCCAGTAGAGCGAATTTTGGCGTCAAATGGTATGAAGTTGATATGACCTATCAAATTATTAAGGTCTTGAATGCTGTGGGTATCATTCAGCTGAAAGCGATCCCGGTTAACAAATAAAAGGATCACCTTTAGTCAAGAGTTTTTCTTTAGATAAGTCGCGATAGCTATCGCGGCTTGTCTAAAATCCATTGGGTGAGGTGCTAAATTTAAAGCACTCTAATCCGTACTTTTTTCTTCTTTAATCGGGTATTGTCCAAAGTGTCAACAATCCGTTTGGCTTCTTTTCGTGGAACCGCAACAAAAGCGCAGTCTTGCTTGAGTTCAATCGTCCCCAGTTGCTCTTGCGTGAGTCCGCCTTGTTTCATGAAAAGTCCGACAATATCTCCTTTGGAAATTTTATCCTTACGACCTCCAGAAATAAAGAGGGTTTCCCATAATGGCGCCGACTTTGGTGCTTTTGTGGAAATCTTGATGACTTTTGAGGTCTTGACAAATTCGGGTAATTGCTCATCACTGCCTTTTAAAATATAAGCAGTACCTTTTTCATAAACTCTTGCGGTTCTGCCATTTCTATGGATAAATTCTTCCTCGTGTTTAGGTAACTCATAATGAATAATGAATTTGAGTTCTGGGATATCGATCCCTCTAGAAGCGAGATCCGTAGCGAGAAGAATCTGACTTGTACCATTTCTGAAGGTGATCAAAGAACGTTCGCGTTCTTGCTGTTCCATCCCTCCCGAAAAACAGGAATGACTGATATTATTCCGTTTTAAAAAATGACTTACCCGGTCAATATTATCTCTTAGATTACAAAAAATGATGCCTTGGTGATTGCCAATATATTGCAACAACTCCAATAATGTTGGAAGTTTATTTGGCTTTTGCGATACCACTGTTTTAATGGAAAGCGTCGTTTTTCTTTTGGCTGATAGGTAATCCACTGTCGTAGGCTTGTCCAAGCGCACAAATCCCGGAATTTTTTCGAGTTTAGTGGCAGAAGTCAAAATTCGCTTATTGATACTTGGCAACTGTCCTATAATGCCTTTCATCTCCTCCTCAAAACCGTCTTCCAACGATTTGTCAAACTCATCTAAAATAAGAGTTTTGATACTCATTTTCGAAAAACGATCCGCATCAAAATGATCCAAAATACGACCAGGTGTGCCAATTAAAATTGCCGGTGCATGTTTGATTTCAATTTTGTCCTTCGACATTGGTCGGCCACCATAAACGGCATTGACCTTAAATCCGGAGCCCATGTCACGGGCCACCTGCTCAATCTGAATGGCCAATTCACGTGAAGGCACAATAATCAACACCTGCACATCGGCGTTTTTGGGGTCTAGAATCTCCAGCAAGGGCAACAAAAACGCCAAGGTTTTTCCGGTACCTGTTGGGGATAATAAAATGGTATTGGTATTTGATCCAATAACGGCAATCGCTTCTCTTTGCATGGGATGCAAACTCTGGATATTTAACTTATCTAAAATATCCTGTTGGTCTTTTATGCTATTTGCCATCGTTATTGCTTCTTTTTATTTTTTTGGAAACCTCTGCTTTTGAGGTTTCTGTATGGGTTTGTGCCAAATAATTCGCCAAAATTTTATCGACAAGCTCGTCTTTGGTCAAGTGATGAAATATCGTTTTTATCTTTGCTTTGAAATCTTCTGAAACCTCCCGATTTGGTTTGGTTTTAAAAATCTTTCTGGCCCACAAAAGCCCGTTATTTTCTTCAATGCTCTCGGCATCCGCTTTTTTGAATTCTCTAAAGACAATACCCAGTTCGTTTTCAAAGTCGGCAATATCTTCAACTTCCTCTTTTTGCAGAATGGTTAATGACAAGCCTTTGGCACCCGCCCTTGCCGTACGTCCACTTCTGTGCACATAAGCCTCATAGGTATCTGGTAAATGATAATTGACTACATAAGACAACTCTTTAACGTCAATCCCACGAGCAGCCAAATCTGTAGCAACCAAAATGTCAATATGACCTTCTCTAAATTGCCCCATAATCCGGTCGCGAATGCCTTGGGATAAACTGCCGTGAAGCGCCCCCGACGAAAACTTATTGATGGCCAAATTCTTTGCCAATTTATTAACGGCAGCTTTAGTTTTGCAAAATATAATACCACGTTCGCCTTCTTTGGAATTCAAGAAATGTAGTAAAACTTCTAGTTTTTCAATAGGTTCAACAACAAGATATTGGTGATCAATGCCCTGATGTCCTACATTCCCCATATCGGCTTCTATCTGTACGACATGCTTAGACATGTAATTTTGGACCAATTGTTTTATTGCGCCAGGCATGGTAGCCGTAAATAATAGTGTTCTTCTCGATTTCGGAATAGCCTTTATAATAGCATCCACCTCGTCTTTTAAAGCGCTTACCATTTCATCGGCTTCATCCAGAACCAAATAGTGAACGCTTTTGATATCAATAGCACCTCGTGTCATTAAATCGACCAGACGTCCTGGCGTAGCTACCACGATATGTGTGGGCATCTTTAATCGTTCTATTTGAGGTTTTATAGGAATTCCACCACATACAGATGCGATGGAAACGTCATGGTGATAGCTAGCAAAAGTTACTAGATTATTATAAATCTGTTGGCCCAATTCTCTTGTGGGTGCCAATATAAGCGTTTGAATATTGGTGTTTTCTAGATCAATCAATTGTAGTAATGGCAAACCAAACGCAGCAGTTTTCCCTGTCCCAGTTTTTGCAAGAACCACAACATCTTCCTTTTGGTTTAAAACTACTGGGATGGTTTTAACTTGAATATCTGTCGGAACTGAAATTTCTAATTCCAGCAAACCTTTTTGCAGTTGATCATTAATACCTAAATCAGAAAATTGTTTTGACATAAACTATCTTTTGCGCAAAGATAGCCACAGTTTTGCAGGGAATAACACCATTTACTCAATTAATTACGGTTAGAACTCCTAAATAAACATTAGTGATTTAGGTTTTTATCCAACAATTCTGAAGATGAAGTTTAGGTTTTTTTAAGCCTGTTTGAAAATATAGTGGTCATAATTTTGTTAAAAATCGGCTTCTAGGCCATCCAAATCCGTTCAATTTCCAAGGTAAAATCTCCCGACCTTTCAGTCCCTATGAATAAGGAAACTTCTTCCATAAACTTTCCATCGTAATTGGGAATATCTAATCGGCTGCCCCTATAACTTGCGAAAAAATCATGAAATGGAATCATTATAGTTTGCAAAGCTCCCGAAGTTTGGAATGGATGGATATAGGAAAATGACTTCGTTTGATCTGCTTTTATTCTAAGTTGGTATAATTTACCATCGCCTTTCAATCGTAGTTTAACCGATGTAAATTGCGACACGTCTCTTTTTGAAAACGCATATTTCACCAAAGAAAACCCACCGTTGTTTTCAGTTGACACAAATCCCTCAAATAGTCCATTGCCTGAGTCATTAATTGAAATTTTCCCTTTGGATACACCTCCCATAACGCCATCGTTGACTACCAACCAATGAGAGGTGCTTCTTTCTGTTTTGAAATCGAAAATTAAGGAATCGTCTTGTGTATTCATGCTCTATAAAAGTAAAAAAATTGAAAGCGCTACACACTGTTTTTTATAGCACAAATCGGGCATATTCTTAAAACTCAACTAGGCTTCTCCCCGTGCTGGATAGTTTTCTTTGACCACAAAGTCAATCGCCTTTAATAAATCTCCAATTTCTGGTCTTGCAAAAGGCATCGTTTGAATTGAAGATGCATAAAGAGTTTGATCCGGTTGAATTAAAAATATCGCAGGTTCAATAAACATTTCTGGTTCATCCTTGATGCCTTTTGAAATGTGAAGTCCCCACTTGCGCGCTTCTTCAATCGGAAAGCCGTACCCAATTGGCAAATCACTAACTTTCCATGCTTCATAACTGGCTTTTGCCAACTTTTCTGAATTGGAACTTATAGCGATGACGTTGACGCCTTTCTCAGAAAAATCTTCCAGATGTTTTTGAATTGTTTCTAGATATTTTTTGCAAACCGGACAATGCTTTCCACGGTAAACTACCAAAAGTGTGAAATTTTCAGGATCTTGATCACTAAGTTTCCACTTGGTATCGTTAACTAAATTAATTGAAAGGTCTGGGGTTTTAGTTCTTGGCTTTATCATATTTATGAATTATAGTTAAAATACGAAGGTGTTTAATTATCATCATAATAATTGATTCATCTCACAAAAACAATGATCCATACCCTAAAAAGCTGATACATGTCTAATTAAAGTCAGCATTCAACTCATCCATGATCTCAGCAAACAATTCATAAGAACGAATGCGATGTTTGATATCATAAATATTAGTCACTGCAATAAGTTCTTCCACTTTATTCTTCTCTAAAAATGCTTTTACTTGAGCTTTAACGGTGGCTTTACTACCAATGAATGAGTATTTCAACATTTGATGCACCTGTGGATGCTCCATAATTTCCCGATATTCTTGGGTCATGGCCGTTGGCGGCTGCATATAGTCTCTTTTACCGGTAAAGATTCCAAGGAACATTCGAATTAATGAAGTGGCATAACTTTCAGCTTCCTCATCGGTATCGGCGATAATGATATTGACTCCTGCCATGACATACGGGGTTTCCAGAGTTTCTGAAGGCTGAAATTCCCTTCTGTATATCTCGGTAGCTTCCTCTAAATGTCGGGTAGCAAAGTGGCTCGCAAATGCATATGGCAAACCTTTCTTTGCAGATAAATGGGCACTGTCTGTACTAGAACCTAAGATATAAATAGGTACCTCTACCCCTTCAGCTACGGTAGCTCTAATTTTAGATGGGATATTTTCTATGGAAAAATACGTTTGGATGTCTTCCACATCTTTTGGAAAAGAATGTGCCGCTTGCATAAAATCCGATCTAATGGCTTGGGCTGTTTCTCTATCAGTTCCTGGAGCTCTTCCTAAACCTAGATCGATGCGATTGGGATATAAAGAGCCTAACGTCCCAAATTGCTCGGCAACAATGAGAGGCGAATGGTTGGGCAACATAATTCCTCCAGAGCCCACGCGGATGGTTTTGGTGCCTTCAGCAATATAACCAATAAGTACAGAGGTAGCACTGCTGCCAATGTTGACGGCGTTGTGGTGTTCTGCCAGCCAGAAGCGTGTATAACCAAAGTCTTCGGCTTTTTGTGCGAGTTCGAGAGAATTATTGAAGGTTTGTTTAAGACTATGTCCTTCAGAAACGAGAGCAAGCTCTAAAATTGAATATGCGGTATGTGAAGATTTCATGTTTTGTAAAGTCATTTTTGTTTGAATAAAACTCAAAAGAGTTAAGAAACACGAAATTACAGCATTAATTTAAGTTGCGCTGTTAGGAAAATGTTAATCCTTGGTCCGGGCTTTTTGAAAGCACCAATGTCAATTCGCTCCCTATTATTCAAAAACTTAGTGTAGTTTAGCAGATTATGAAAGCTTGGCGTAGCTTTAAGCGGTCTCATTATTGAATTTCAAACTTCAGATGGAACCTATCAAGACGTCATAAAAAACTTTTAAAATTTATATATAATCACTTTAACCTAATAAATAAAACCTTATGAGTAAAACAACTTTAAAAGTGAACAATAATGGCTCACTAAGAATTGAAGGCGATTTTGAAATTGTGGATAAGGACGGAAATGTCTATGACCTTGGCGGTCGTGATGTGATTTCTCTTTGTAGATGTGGCTTATCTGCCAATAAGCCGTTTTGTGATGGCTCACACCGGAATCATTTTGAACATGATGCCGTGGCCTTTGCCTTACCTCCAAAACCAGGAGCGTAGCCAAATTTCACAGTATAATTCCAAATCGGCTTAAGTTGCTAATTATCGAGATTTTCAACCTCGTGGACTTTTATCTTTGATGTTTAAAGGTTCGATTAAAGTAACTTAAGCTTTCAAATACACTTGAGATTTTTCACTATAACACGCGGTTCTAGCGCGATAAATCTGTACGCAAACAAAATTGGAAACACCTTAAGCACTTCCGTCGTAGAAGTAAGACATTCTTATTTTCAGAGTTACTTAATCTGCAAGTCTTTCACATCCTCATTGGCCATAACCAATTCATTGATCAGCGTGGTCAATTGGACTCCTGCTGCAGTCAGCGTAGTGGCATTGGCCTCAATTAACGGATTGATTTCAGCAAGCTGCTCTTCTTTTTCGGCATCAGTACGCCCTAATTTAAAACCTTGAATTTCTTGAAGTTGCGCGTTCAAGCTCTGCTTTTGTTTTTTAAGATGATCCAGTTTGATACGGTGGTTTCTAATACTGTTTTCAATAACGCATACCTTATGAACGGTCGTCAAACTGTCCAACTGTCTTTTGTAATCAATTTGGGCTACTGATTTTAGAGAAAAGAGCACTAAAATCAGTACAATATATGTTTTCATTTTACATGATTTATTACAATTTGCAAAATTATACAAATTCCATATCAATAAAAGAGATTTGTCAGGTATTTTTAATTTGACAGTCAAAGTTTTATGCTAAATTAATTGCAGCAACGTGAGACCCCAAAGAATACTGATATAAATCATATTTTTTTAAAGTAATATGATGTATTTTTACTGTTAACAATCAAAACTTTATAAGCATGTATCAACCTATACTTTTAGATGCCAACTGGAATAATGGCGTATTCATGATCGTTATTTTTGCACTCGTATGCGTCACATTGGTAGGAATTCTTATCAATTTTATGATGAGTGGGAAAAAGAAAGAAGATTCTGAAAATATAGAACAATAACGGATTTGTCATACGTTGATGGACTTGTGAGGTAAACTATATCCATAGTCTATGAAGTGGAAACCTAGTTTGCGCTTTTAAAGGTCAAACTTTCGTGATTTTAAACAAAAAAAGGATTGAAACTTGGTTTCAATCCTTTTAACTAAAAGTGGTAATAAAAGATTAATCTTCGTTATCACTTAATATTTTCCCAGAAGCATCGACAATTAATTTGCGCTCGTCAGACCAACTTTTATCGATTTCTATTTCATAGGTTGTTTTCCCACCCTCTTCACGGACTTCTATCTCATCAATTTTATAATCTGGATATTTCGCCTTAATCGTAGAGGCCACAGCAGATGGCAATGCGCTTTCTGAAATCTCTATTTTTGATTTAATGACATCGCCTTGGGCATTATACCAAATATCATGATCCATTTTGTTGATTTCAAATTCAACTTTAAAGTTTTCACCTTTCTTTTCCCATTCAACGTCCGTAACATTGCTATACGATTTGGTAAAAATGGTCTGTAAATTGGAAGGCACTTCATTCATTTTTAAATCCTGTGCACTTACTGCTGCGGTTGCAAACAATAATAATGCGGCTATTTTTAAATTTCTCATCGTTATTTATTTTAATTTGAAACAAAGAAAGCTCTCAAAACTGTAATGAATTAGGAATTGTTCTTGATTTTTTGTTAAGCTTTTGCAAAAATTTATAGATGACAGCTACACTCGTAGCCCTCTTTTTCTATACTTTAGAGGAATTCCTAAATGATTATAGATTTCAGTATTACAATTGCCTAAAACACCTTGATATGAAATTGCTGATTATAGAAGACGAACCTGAAATGTTGGAGAATATGCTTAAAACATTAGAACGCGAACACTATATTGTGGAGACAGCTTCTGATTACAAATCGGCCTTGCATAAAATTGGAGTTTACCATTACGACTGTATTTTGTTGGATATTACGCTTCCTGATGGCAACGGATTAGAACTTTTAAAAGCACTTAAATCTTCAGGAAAGGACGAAGGTGTTATCATCGTTTCGGCCAAGGATTCTTTGGACGACCGATTGATAGGCTTGAATTTGGGTGCTGATGATTACTTGCCCAAACCATTTCATATGGCCGAATTACATGCCCGGGTAAAAGCTGTTTTAAGACGTCGACATTTTGAAGGCAATTCTTATATCACTATTGGAAATCTAACCATTCAACCTGAAAACAGACAAGTGACTATCAATGCCAATGAAATTACTCTCAATAGAAAGGAATATGATATCTTAATGTATCTCATTACAAATAAAACCAGGTTAGTGACCAAATCCGCACTTGCGGAGCATGTGTGGGGTGATCATATTGATCAATCAGATAGTTTCGATTTTATTTATTCGCAAATCAAGAACTTACGCAAAAAACTTGAACACGCCACGATTGCCATTGAGGCTGTGTATGGTGTAGGATACAAACTTGAAACCATCTGATGAAATTACTCAACTACACTTCCAAGTACTTGGCCATTCTTCTGGTGCCGCTCATCACCATTTGGGCGTTTATCTTCTATTATGCCATGCTGGATGAAATTTATGACAGTTTAGATGATGGACTCGAAAACCAAAAAGTATTGCTTCTACAGCGATTGCCAACAAATCCGGAGATCCTTGACCATAAAGATATTGATCTTTGGAATCACGAAATCACGCCAATTTCTAAAAATCAATACGAAAGATTTGAAGAACGCTACACGGATACTTTAATGTATATGCTCAATGAACAGGATTTTGAACCGGTCAGAGTCTATGAAACCAAACTAGCCTATCACAATGATTACTATAAAGTAAAGTTCATTACCTCTATGGTTGAAGAGGATGATCTGATACAGGATTTGGTGACCTATTTGATTGTTCTTTACGCATTATTGATGATTACGATTGTTATTTTAAACAACTTAATGCTCAAAAAAATCTGGAAACCCTTTCATAGTCTGATGGCACAATTACGAGACTTTAGAATTGAAAAAAATCATCATATCCAAACCAAGGACACGACCATTGAAGAGTTTAAACTTCTTAATACCTCCGTTACAACGCTCATCAATCAAAGCAGAGCACGTTTCTTGGAGCAGCAGCATTTTATTGAGAATGCCTCACACGAGTTGCAAACTCCTTTGGCCATTAGCATCAATAAACTGGAACTTTTTATTGAAAACACCAATTTATCCGGAGAAGATGTTCAAACCATGGCCTCAATCTTAGATAATCTTGGCAGGTTGACAAGACTTAATAAATCCTTGCTCCTCATTTCGAAAATTGAAAACAAACAATTTGTAGACGAAGAAATCCTCAGTTTCAAGACATTGATTGCTGATATTATGGACGATTTTGTTGATTTTGCAGCGCATAAAAACGTGGTGCTTGATTTAGAGACTCTTTCAGATGTGACGTTTCTAATAAATAAAGATTTAGCAATTATCTTATTGACAAATCTGATTAAAAACGCAATTATACACGGCCATCAGAATAATACGGTAACCATTAAAATGAACGAAAAAGAAATTTCAATAAGTAACTTTGGTGGCAAAGAACCACTGGACTCCGATACCGTATTTGCCAGATTCAAAAAAATAAGCACTGATAAAAAATCTACAGGTCTTGGTTTGGCCATTGCTAAGGCTATAGCAGAAAAGTATAGGATAAAGTTATCTTATACTTTCAATGGCCAACATACATTCCGTCTTAGTTTTCCTAAATAATAGTTAAAACTGATCGAATTTAAAGCCATGGAGTTGTTTTCCCGAATGTTTACAGTTTTTAAGCAGACCTTTGAATTATAAATTCAGACTATGAAAAAATCAAACCTATATATCGGCCTTTTTACTGCAGTTTTAATTGGAATTGGAGTCATTGGATTTTCTAAAGTAAGTCAAGCCAATGCAGAAATTACTGAAGGACGTGATAATTATAACATCTCTGAAACTTGGGAATTACCCAAAGAGCTAGACGAAATAAGTGGTATCGTGTGGATTGACAGCCATACTTTAGCTTGTGTTGAAGATGAAAATGGCGTGGTATACCTATATGATCTCGATGAAAAGTCAATTGTTGAAGAAATTCCTTTTGCTGGAAATGGTGACTATGAAGGCATTGCACTCAACAATGACATTATGTATGTAATGCAAAGTGATGGCTTATTATATGAAATAAAGAATTGGAGCGCCACCAACAAAATTATTAGCTCTCATCAAACGGGTTTTAAGGCGTCCAATAATATG
Organism: Gelidibacter mesophilus DSM 14095; assembly: GCF_000423005.1. Classification (GTDB taxonomy): domain Bacteria; phylum Bacteroidota; class Bacteroidia; order Flavobacteriales; family Flavobacteriaceae; genus Gelidibacter; species Gelidibacter mesophilus. Next base: position 75,145 of record NZ_AUHD01000013.1, on the reverse strand, counting down.
GAATCATTGACGTACTCTCCAAAAGATAATTCCTTGTTGACCGCACCAAAGGACAAGGATACTACTGATGATTTTAAAGGTATTTATAAGATTTCTTTGGCCTCAAAAACTGCTGCCGTTAATTCCCCTGCCTATAAAATTGAAATGAATGCAGAAGCCTTAAAAGAATATAGAGGGAAAAAATTGCACAAAACTTTCAATCCATCAGAAATAGCTATACATCCAAAGACCAATGATATTTATGTTTTGGAAGGTAAGCATCCGAAGTTATTGATCCTTGATGAAAAAGGCAATTTAAAAACCGTCTATAAGCTAGATGAAATCAGCTTTCCACAACCAGAAGGCATGACTTTTAGTGAAGATGGTGAGCTTTTTATTTCCAATGAAGCTGCAAGTGGGCCCGCAACAATTCATTTGGTGGAATTTAAATAAAACTCCTAGTTTGATTTGTCTCATATACAAAACGTCTTCCAAAAAAATCAGTGAGCATAAAAACTAGACGACTACTCCACCATTTTTAAAGATTGAATTTCAGTTTTTAACTTTTTGTAGAGTCGGTATTGTTGTAAGGTCAATATATCGTTCATAGCCAAGGATTCTTCGGCTTGCATTTCCACTAAGGCATCTAATTGTTCACGACCTTCTTTTTCTGTTTTAATATCTTGTGCCAAAACGAGGTAATGGGCCACTTTATTCTTGAATAAAGGAATTTGAACCCCGGTCAGGGCCAAGTGTTTACTGTAATCCTCAGTTATCCTATCGGCTTGTACTTTTATATTGGGGTCCGTAACACTTGCACTCGGAAACTGAGCAAAAACTGGAGTGGAGCATAATATAATTATATAAATAAGCAGCGTTTTCATAATCTTTATTTTCCTTTAATTTAAGATTTTATGATTTTGAAAACAAGAATTTTATATGTTTTAACGCATTGAAGTGAGACATTCGGAAAAATATCTGCCCAGATTTTAATGAAAATCACCGTTCTTTATATTTCAAAAGAGGGAATAGACGCAATCAACAAGTTGTCTTTAAAACGCTCTTCAATACATTTGCTAATATTCATGAAATTGTAATCCTTTATATTTGAATATTTCCAAACTCATAAATTATGGCAACTAGGTTTTAAAGAAAAAATAGGGCCAATGCGTTATATTAAAGTTATCACAATACGGTTGTAAAACTTCTTATTGCCTTCAAAATTTCTTATCTTTATTACAAATCAAACAACATGAAAAAACAACAAGGAAAAGGCCTTTTAGCCTTATTAGGAATTGGAGCAGGCGTATTTGCCTGGTGGAAATATAAAAATTTATCTCCAGAGAAAAAACAAGAACTTCACGATAAAGCCAATGAGGTTGGTCAAAGAGTAAAAAACACTTATAACGATGTAGAATCGACGGTGAAAAGTAAATATGACGAATTAAAAACCGGCGCTAAAAGTGAAATCGCTGACATCCAAAACAATGTCAACGAGATGAAAAATTAATCATATTAAAATATTGCAAGAAAGAATCCCACAACTCGTGGGATTTTTTGTTAGTGAGAATCTTTTAATTTTTTGCGTATTCGTTTCTGTTCTCTTTCAGTATAATGTTTTTTGTCGCTACATGCATGTTTTCTATCTTTACGGCCTTTAGAATACTGTCAATCCCGTTTTCATCCAATCTCTTTCGACAGGATTTTTTCAAGAGCGGATCATCCTCAAACAAGAAATCGTCACCTACATATTCTACTTCGTCAGGTGGCTTGATGGCCAAATGAATTTTTTTCAAATCGTTACTATGTCTATCCCTACCTGGTACAAAAGTATAAAAAGTGTAGTGTCCGTCGGCATCAGTTTTTACCCATCCTCTATGATGTACATAACGTTTTTTAAAATGCTTTTTTAATTCGTAATTACCGTGTTCATCGGCTTGATTAATAAATAGAATAACATCTTTCGCCGGCGTTACGCCATCACTTAAAAATACAGTACCGGTAATCTTCAACGGATTAGGTTTGGATGCAAAGTCAGGAATCGAATCCGTATTGCTCAACTCCTTATCAGAATAATCATATATAGGATGGCGTTCTTTATAATTGGATGGAAGATCTTCATACGATTCTTGAGCATTGACGGTATGAAAACTACTAAAATAAAGCGAAAACGACAAAAGGTAAATGAACTTTCTCATAGGACGAACAATTATTAATTGCTTCAAAATTAACAGATTGAATCGCCTTAACGACAAAAAATTATATGAACGCTTAAATTAAACGTTAAAAGGTAAAGTGATTATACCAACGTCAATTTTCGCCGACAAAGGGTTTGCCGATTTAAGAGAATTTTATGGTGTCAAGATCTACGTTACCACCGGAAAGAATAATTCCAACGGATTTATCCTTAAAATAGGATTTGTCTTTTAAAACCGCACCAAAAGCCACTGCACTTGAGGGTTCGACTACAATCTTCAAACGTTCCCAGAGTAATTTCATAGCTCTCAAAATTTCGTCCTCTTCCACACGGATAATATGATCTACATACTTTTGAATAATAGGAAAATTGATATCGCCCAGTTGCGTCCTTAAACCATCTGCGATGGTATGCGCTGAATCGTTCGATTCTATCTTTCCCGTTTTTAATGATCGGTAGGCATCATCTGCAACTAGGGGTTCTCCGCCAATCACTACACACTTCTGTCCAAAATAATGGGTTGCCAAAGCTGTACCCGCAATCAATCCGCCGCCGCCCACCGGACTTACAACAAAATCCAAATCTGGCTGTGCTTCAAGAAGTTCCATAGCCGACGTGGCATTGCCCAAAATGACATTGAGATCATTGGAAGGATGAATAAAAGTTGCTCCTTTTTTCTCCACAATTTGGGTTGCAGCCTGTTCCCGCGCTTGAATATTTGGTTCGCAATCGGTAATAATGCCACCATACCCCAACACCGCTTCCTTCTTAACTTTGGGCGCATTAGTGGGCATGACGATATAAGCAGTTACTCCCAAATTTCTTGCCGCCAACGATAATGCCTGAGCGAAATTCCCTGAAGAATGGGTCACCACACCCCGCTCCTGCTGCGCTTTAGTAAGCTGCATAATGGCATTAACGGCACCGCGCATTTTAAAAGCACCCATTTTTTGAAAATTTTCACATTTAAAAAACAGCTTTGCCCCTGCTAAATCATCCAACAAATGCGATGTTAGGATTGGTGTATTGTGAACATACGGCAAAATGCGACTTTGTGTTTCTAGAAGTGAATGTTTATCCATGGCAAATTAAAGCTTAAAGATATTTAATTTCTACTTACGGAACCTTGCAAAAATGACTAATTTCTTTTTGGTGTTAATAAAATATACGCCTGTTAACAATACTATTGCAGCAATTATGGACTGTGTGGTAATGACTTCGTTTAAAAAATACCATCCCAATAACAAGGCGATAATAGGATTGACATACGTAGAGGTGGCCACTTTATCTGGGGAGACTTTTTTGAGAAGAAAATTAAAAGAAGTGAAGGCTACAATACTTCCAAAAATAATTAATAATACCATAGACCATTGTACTTCTTCGCTCCACGTATTGGGTAAACTCCAAACTTCTCCAAATAACAAACTTCCAATGACTAACATAAATCCTCCCGCAAGCATTTGATAGCCGGTATTGACAAAATAATTACTGGGCAGATCAGCATTTCCTACAAACAGACTTCCGGATGCCCAACTCACCATACAAAAGAAAATCATGACCATGCCAACAATTGAACCTTCTTTACTGACCACTTCGTTTTGACTGACTAATAAGAAGATACCTATAATCCCAAGAATCACTCCCAAAATGGACATGGCCTTAATTTTTTTTCCTTGAAATACCCGCATCAAAACTAATACCACTAAAGGTTGTGCTGATATTTCCAAGGCTGCAAATCCGCTGTCTACATACTTCAAAGCCCAAACGATGACCCCATTACCTATGGTCAAAAATAAAAAACCGGCAATGAACACATTAACCAGCTGTTTTTTTGTGATGGATAACGATTTTCCCATCAGTTTTGCAATGACAAAAATGAGAAGGCCTGCAGTCATAAACCGGATGGAAGCTAACATAAACGGAGGCAGTTCAGATACCGCAATCTTATTTAATAAATAAGTCGAGCCCCATATCACATAAATGGAGAAGAAAGCGAGTATGATAAAGAGTGTGTTTTTTGAACTACTCATGGTTAAATGGTGTTGGGATTTTATAAAAAAGAATGCGCAAAAATAAGAAAAGAGGCGCTTACACGCCTCTTTAAATAATCTTATTTTAAAGTCTTATTTAATTTTTCAAAGATGCCATATCAATGACAAATCGGTATTTGACATCTGAGTCGATAACCCGTTTATAAGCTTTATTAATATCCTTCATATCAATGAGTTCAATATCTGAAACGATATTATGTTTTCCACAAAAATCCAACATCTCTTGAGTTTCTTTGATCCCACCAATTAAAGATCCCGCAATGCGCTTGCGTCCACCAATAAGTCCACCGCCATGAAATGGCTTCAAAGGCTCAACGGCACCTACAAGCACCATAGTAGCGTCGCGCTTTAATAGCGCAATATATGGGTCCATCTCATGACCAACCGGAATGGTGTTTAATATAAAATCAAAACTGTTCTTGTGCTTTTTCATGTCGTCTTCATCTTTTGAAATAAGAACTTCATGAGCACCCAGGGCTTTCGCGTCTTTTGCCTTGTCAGGAGAGGTTGTAATCATTACAACATGCGCCCCTAGGGCATTGGCAAATTTTACGCCCATGTGTCCTAAACCACCCAATCCAATTACGCCTACTTTATCGCCTTTTTTGACGTTCCAAGTGCGCAAAGGCGACCACGTGGTAATTCCTGCACATAATAAAGGTGCGGCTCCTTTTTCATCAATATTTTCAGGAATGGTTAAAATAAATTCCTTATTGACTGTTATAGAAGTAGAATAGCCACCAAAGGTATGTCCACCTAAATGTTTGTCTTTGCCATTATAGGTACCCACCATGCCCTTTTCACAAAATTGTTCCAGATCCTCTTTACAAGCAGAACATTCCTGACATGAATCCACCATACAGCCAACCCCAACCAAATCGCCTTTTTTAAAGTGGCTCACATTTTTACCAACTTCCAAAATGCGTCCTATTATTTCATGACCAGGAACTACTGGGTATTTTGAGTTTTTCCAATCATTCCTGACGGTATGGATATCACTATGGCAAACACCGCAATAGGTAATGTCAATTTTTACATCATCATCGCTACAGGCTCTGCGCTCAATATCCATTGGTTTTAAATCTGCTTTGGCATTTTCGGCTCCAAAGGCTTTTATAGTTGTATTCATTTTGTTGTATTTATTGATTCATTCTTAGACTATTCTATCTGAAAAATTTTATAGTCCTAACTCTCAAAGGTTGTTTTTAAAGTGATATCAGCATTCAAGAGTTTTGATACGGGACAGTTTTCCTTGGCTTTGTTAGCGATGTCCTTAAATTTACTTTCATCCATGCCTGGGACTTTCCCTTTAAGTTCCAGTTCGATTTTAGGAATGCTACCATCTTCAAAATAGACTTTGGCATTGGTATCCAATCGTTCTGCCTTAAAGCCTTCTTCTACAATAAAAAAGCTCAATTGCATCGTAAAACATCCCGCGTGGGCTGCTCCAATCAATTCTTCCGGATTGGTACCAACGGCATCTTCAAAACGAGTTTTAAATGCATATGGCGATTCTTTTAAAACCCCACTCTCAGTTGATAAGGTTCCTTTTCCGTCTTTTCCGCCACCTTCCCAGTGGGCTTTTGCTGTTCTATCAAATTTCATAATTATAGATTTTAGTGTTCAACTTAATTTTAACTGTTGAAGCGGTTATTTGTTCCATAACCACTTCTATAATTTTATTGTGTTTTTACAAAATACTGTTTTATTTCTTCTTAGGAATCATAATGGATTTTGCATTGATAAATTCCCGCATTCCAAAACCGCCATGCTCCCTTCCAAATCCGGAATTCTTAATGCCTCCAAAAGGCATATTAGGATTGGCCAATCCGAAGGAATTGATGTTTATTATTCCTGTATCAAAGTATTTTTGCGCCAGTTCGATTGCTTTATTCTCATCTTTTGAAAAGATGCCGCCACCCAAACCAAATCTACTGTCATTGGCAATCCGCATCGCATCGTCATTATCTTTTGCTTTTATTAAAGACGCCACGGGACCGAACAATTCATCATCATAGGCAGGTTGTCCTGGTTTGACATTTTCCAAAACTGTAGCAGGATAGAAATAACCTTTTCCACTTGGCATTTTTCCTCCCAAAATAATTTTAGCGCCTTTTTCCACACTTTTTTCAACTTGCTCATGAAGGGTTTCGCGCAAGTCCTTACGTGCAATAGGACCCATTTTAGAAGATTTTTCTGTTGGATCTCCAGTTACGACCGCTTTCATACCTTCCAAAAACGCAGTTTTAAAGTCGTCATATACTTTTTCAGTAACGATAAAACGTTTCGCCGCAACACAGGTTTCACCGTTATTATAAACGCGTCCTTGCACACAGGTTTTGGCCGCCATGGCCACATCAGCATCTTCCAATACTAAGTAGGCATCATTACTACCTAATTCTAAAACGGTTTTCTTCAATACTTCACCAGCTTTTTTGGCTATTATCCGTCCAGCATCAGAACTTCCAGTTAAAGTAACACCTTGTACCAGATCGTTTTCAATAATTAAATCGGATTGGTCATGATCTATGATTAAAACTTTAAATAAATCCTTGGGCAACCCAGCAGTTTCATAAATTGTTTGAAGCAAAAGTGCAGAACCAGTAACATTTTCAGCGTGTTTAAGTAAGATCCCATTACCAGCCATCAAATTTGAAATAGAATAACGGATGACTTGGTACGCTGGGAAGTTCCAAGGTTGAATGCCGTAAATTACGCCAATCGGTGAATAGGTAATGATTCCTTTGCCTCCATCGTTCAACTCACGTTCTTCATCTTTCAGAACATTCAAACCTTCTGTAGCCGTAAATTCACAGATTCCGGCACATAATTCAACTTCTTGATGGCCTTGTCGTAGGAGCTTGCCCATTTCCTCGGTCATCAATGCTGCCAATTCATCTTTTTGGTTCATTAGTTCCTTACCTATTGCTTTAATAATTTTTGCACGATCCTTAATGGGGGTTTGTCGCCATTTTAAATATGCGCTATGACATTTCTCAACCGCTTTTTCAGCCTCGTTGTTAGTCATGTAGGTATAGGTTTTAATCTCTTCTTCAGAAGTAGGATTAATAGTTGCAAAATTTTTCTTTTTATCTGTAGTACTCATGTCTTATGAATTTATAATTAAATTGTTTGTTTTTGATTGGTAGGTGGTATAACCTTCTTTTCCTTGGGTATAAAAGGTGTCTGAATTCCATTGCGTCGTTGCAAGATGCTCTCTGAACCGACCTACTAAATCAGGATTGGAGATGTATAGTTTAGCGAAAGACACCAAATCGGCATCATCGTCTTCAATGACTTTGTTGCCGGAATCTTGGTCAAACCCTGTGCTTATCATTAACGTTCCATTATATTTTGGACGGTAGCGCTTTGCAATATGCGGTTCTGCAAATGCAACATCAGAAACATCATTAAAGGGTTCTGATAAATGGATGTAGGCCAAATCATAGTTTTTGTCCAACTTTTCAATGATATAATCAAATGTTGGAATGGTTTCTTTATCCATGGTCATTCCAAAAATATTATGTAGTGATGGATTAAATCGCGCACCAATCCTGTTCTGAGGAATGACCTGGGCAATGGCATCTAAAGTTTCAAAGAAAAAACGTGCTCTGTTTTCAATACTTCCACCATAGTCATCTTGGCGATGATTGCTTGTGCCGTTAAAAAATTGATGGAACAAATAACCGTTGGATGAATGAATTTCTACACCATCAAATCCAGCTTCAACAGCATTTTTGGCTGCATTTTGGAAATCTAAAATGGTTATTTTAATATCTTCCAACGTCATTTCCTTTGGGGTGACGGTTGCCTTGAAGCCTTCAGGTGTAAAGGATTTTGAATTAGGATTGATGGCTGAAGGTGCCAAGGGCAAATCGCCGTTATGAAAATCTGGATGCGACATTCGGCCTACATGCCATAATTGAATAAAAATCCGACCGCCAGCTTCATGCACCGCTGTGGTGACCTTCTTCCAGCCTTCCACCTGCGCTTTTGAATGGATCCCTGGGGTATGGATATAGCCTACAGCATTTTTGGACACCTGTGAACCTTCAGTAATGATCAATCCCGCGGTGGCGCGTTGGGTATAATAAGGAACATGCAGATCTTCTGTTGGTGCATTTTCAGGATTGTCGGCACGACTGCGCGTCATTGGCGCCATGACTATTCTATTGGGTAATTTTAATTCGTTTAATGAATAGGGTGTTAATAATGGTTGTTTGGACATCTTCTAAATATAATTTTGAATGAGATTTAAATATCATTAATACGATATTTTTTAGATTCAGATATATCCTTTTAAGGATTCAGTACGCCACGGTTGAAAAACATGGCTAAAGGATTTAAGTTATCTGATTTTCTCAAAATTAGGTTAATAAATAGGTAATGATTGCTCCTACAGCATTTAATATGAACCCATCTGCTTCAAAAGAGTGCGCATCACCAACTATTCTTATTCGGATCAAGATTCGTTTCAAATCGGTCAACCCTAGCTTTTAATTTGATGTACATTGAAAATTCAAGTTGAATCTTATAACTCATAATTATGGAAAACAATAAAAAAGATCAAAAGAAGAATCAAACCTATGATTCAAATATAACAGAGCATGATAAGGATGTATTAGGTGGAAAAAATAAAAATTTAAGAACTGATGGTGGCGATGATTCCCAATTGGATGCTGATCATAGATCTCGACCAGTGGATTTTGAAGGCAAAGATTTAGATATTCCAGGACGTACTCTACCAGAAGATTTATCACAAAAGAAACTTAAAGATGAAGAAAATCAGCTTTACAGTCAAGGAGGACCTGGTAATGATGCATTGGAAGAAAATGGAAGCGAACAGCCATCCAAGTAATAATATAGTGACTATGGTCATCAATTATATCAGCTAACCCAGTTATCAAACACTATATGCAAACTGACCCAAAAACCGTTTCGGATTCTTTTATCAATTTTTACAATAATTTCATTGACCAATTGCCAGGGATAGGTATGGGCATTCTTATTGTTGTTTTAGGATCTCTAATTGCAAAATGGATCGGCCAATTTGCAAGAAACCGTATTAATGCCAGAACCCACGACCCTCTGATGAGTAAATTTTTGGGACAAGCTATAAAATATATCTTAATTGTATTTGCTATTATGGTAGCCTTGAGAGCAGCAGGATTGGGAGCTATTGCAACAGCCATCTTAACGGCTGCAGGAGCCAGCGCCTTGATTTTGGGATTTGCTTTTAAGGATATAGGTGAAAACTTTATTGCGGGGGTCATCCTAGCCTTTAATAGACCATTTGACGTGAACGACACCGTAGAAATTGGAGATAACTTTGGCAAGGTTAAAAATTTAGAATTTCGATATACGAAACTTAAAACCTTTGATGGTAAGGATGTTTATATTCCAAACAGTGATGTCTTGACGAAGCCCGTGACCAACTTTACCGAAGATGGTTTTTACAGATGGGATTTTGTAATTGGCATTGCTTATGAAGATAATATAGAAGGGGCCAAACAAACGATAATGGAAACCTTAAAAAAAGAGCCCAACGTCATTGAAGATGAAGAACACGAGAATTTTGTGATTGAAGATGAATTGGCCACAAGTACGGTAAACTTAAAAGTATTCTTTTGGGTAGATACCAAGGATTTTAGAAGAATGGCCTTGATTACAAAAGGAAATGTCGTCAGAAACATTAAAGAAGCCTTAGAAAAGGATGGTTATTACTTACCGGCAGATATTCAAGAAATTAAATTGTATGGTGGAGAAAAAGGATTCCCTATACGATTGGAGAAAGATGAAAACGGAACTAAAGATGAAGATAATGCAACAGCGTAAAAGAGCGTTTAATTTCACAAATCTCAATTGCTTTCGTCATATGTTAAACCAAAAATTATTAAATGGAGCTGTTCTGATATTGGGCTTTTCTAGAGATCACTCTAACGAATATTATTCTGGTCATTATATAACTCCCACCTAATCTGACTCTATCAGTATCCAAATGTTAAAATAATCTAAAATGTGAGATGGACTAACGTCTATAATGTGAGGAAGTCCGTACATATACTAAACCAATAAATTAATATTATGAAAAAAATTTCAATTGTTTTAATTACCGCTATAATGTTGTCGTCATGTGTTTCTAAGAAGAAATATGTCGCTTTAGAACAAGAAAACGGTCAGATTAAAAGTGAGCTTACTAAAACTCGAGTAGAAAAAGAAGATTTGGAAAATAAATTTTCAGCAATCCAAGCAAGAGTTGACAACTACAATAAAAAAATCAATTCGCTTACAGAGGAAAATGATGCCATGCTCGTTAATGTTGACAATGTTGCAGTAATTTCTAACGATACAAAAAAAGCAATGCGTAAGACATTACAAAACATAGACGCTTCTAAACTTGCTGAAGCTAAAACTCTAAAAGATTCAATGAATCTTGCATTGTCTTACAACTTAAACAAGTCTATGGATAGCAGTAATCTAAATGAAGATGAAGATATTTCAATTGACATCAATGAAACTGTTGTCATGATTTCAATTTCAGACAAGATGCTTTTTAACACGGCAAGCTACAGAGTAAGTAATAAGGCAAATGACATTTTACAAAAATTGGCCAATGTTATCAATTCTGAACCTAGTGTTGAAGTAATGGTTGAAGGTCACACAGATTCAAGAAGCATTAAAACAAGTAAAATTGCTGATAACTGGGATTTAAGTGTGTTACGTGCAACTTCAGTGGTTAGAAAACTAGTAGACGATTATGGTGTTGCTCCAGAGAAATTGATTGCTTCAGGAAGAAGTTCCTTCAAGCCTCTTGCAGAAAACGACACTAATGACAACCGAGCAAAAAACAGAAGAACACGTATTGTAATTCTTCCAAACTTAGATAAATTCTTTGCATTAATGGGCTCGAATGAATAGCATTTGAAGTTGATTAATTAATCCGAAAAAAGACTGTTAGAAATAACGGTCTTTTTTCATTTAAAAATGATTTTGAAACCAAAAAAAAACTAATTTCGTAGAATCAAATTCCTCAAAAAAACACTTTGAAAAAGCAGAATAGCCTACCAAAAAACTTCTTGTTTATTTCCCGCTGGGGAGAAATTCTAGATATTGCCTATGCCACCCAAAGTGAAGGCAACACCGTTAAATTGTATATTGAAGATAAGGGCTCCAAAGAAATTGGAACTGGGTTTGTCAAAAGAGTTAAAGACTGGAAAAAACATAGTGATTGGGCAGATATTCTAATCTTTGATTATACCGGTTTTGGAAAGGAATGCGAAGCATTAAGAGCTTCAGGAAAAATTGTTTTTGGGGGAAGCGTCTACACAGACCTTCTTGAATTAGATCGGAACTTTGGTCAAACGGAGTTAAAGAAACATAAAATCAAAACGCTGCCATTTGAAGAGTTTGTAAGTTTTCAGGACGCTATTTCCTATGTTGAAAAACATCCAGACGCTTATGTAATCAAACCTTCGGGCGAGACTCAAGAGCTTAAACAATTATTATTTGTGGGCAGTGATGATGAAGGATTAGACGTTATTAGGGTCTTGAAAGCTTATGATAAATCATGGGGCGATGATTTTGGGAACTTTCAGCTACAGAAAAAGGTAAAAGGTGTTGAAATTTCTGTATCGTCTTTTTTCAACGGAAAAGAGTTTTTAAAACCTTACAACATCACTTTTGAACATAAGAAACTATTTCCAAAAGAACTGGGCGTTTCAACAGGAGAGATGGGCTCCAGCATGTTTTGGGTCAACAAGTCTCCTGTTTTTGATGCTACTTTGAAAAAATTTGAAGCTACCTTAGCCAAGCAAAAGTTTTTAGGTCATATTGATATCAACTGCATTGTCAATGGGAATGGCATTTATCCTTTAGAATTTACCTCCCGCTTTGGTTATCCTCAAATCTTTATTCAACGTGCCGGCATTACGGAGCCTATTGGAGAAATGCTCTATAAAGTAGCTTCTGGCCAAAATTTTCAAATCGCTACTAAAAAAGGCTTTCAGGTTGGTGCTTTTATTGTGGTCCCTCCTTTTCCTTATGACGACAAAAAGACTTTCGAATTGTTTTCAAAAGATGCCGTTGTTGTTTTTAAAAAGGATTTGAAGGAAGGGATCCACCCGATGCACTTGAAAAAAGTCAATGAGGAATGGTTGATTACAGGAAATACCGGAATTGCGCTTTTAGTGACAGGAACGGGAATTACCATGCGCGATGCCCAAAAAATGATGAACAATAGAATACACTCTGTGATTGTCAACAATGGGTATTATAGAACTGATATTGGCGATAGATGGTTTGAGGATTCAGACCGATTATGGTCATGGGGCTTATTATAAGTAGAGATGGATGCGTTTACATTTAGAGAATTAAAAAATAACCCTGAGCAATTCTTCAACCTACTTCCTGAAAATTGGCAGGTCGAGATTGTTCCTTTTTGGAAAACTCATAAAAATTCTGCCAAAATCTATATTATAGAAAATCATTGCACAATTATTGGAGGTGGGATTGTTTTTTCCAAATCGCCACCTCAATTTGAATATTTTGAAACTGAAGCAAAGCCTTATTTTGACGAGGGCTATTTGTATTTGGGATTTATTTGGATTGCAGAACACCAGCGGAATAAGAATTTGGGTACTTTTTGGTTAAACCAATTGAAATCTGAAAACCCTAGGCAAAACTATTTTTTGCTTACAGAAGAAGATTATCTTCAACACTTTTATGAAAAAAACGGATTTTCCCGAATTAAATTAGTCCAAAATCAGGATCATATGGAGTGGCTTTACATATCAAAACCGGACAAAGGTTAATCCTCCGATAACATTTCAATTGGGGCAGTCAGGTACGTTATAGAAAAAGTAATGTGCTTCTTTGCAGCTGTTTTGATATTCATTAATTTCTCGTTAAAAACTAGTTATTATAGGATTTCATGGGTATTTTTGCATAAAATTTAAGTATTCATGTTTACACTAATTAAAAGCTTTAAGGCAGTCGCCATTTTAGAAGGTATTTCCTACTTGGTATTGTTTGGCAATATGCTTCTCATTAAACCCTTTTATCCTGAACTTTATAAAACCTTGCTCTACCCCATAGGGATGGGTCACGGTCTATTGTTTATAGCCTATGTTCTATTGGCTCTTTTGGTAGGTTCTAAATTAAAATGGTCTTTCAAAACTTTAGGGATTGTTTTGTTAGCATCTTTAATTCCGTTCGCTACCTTTTATGTTGAGAGAAAGTATTTGAAAACAGCTGTATAATGTTTCTATACAATCATTTTTTTTACGATATATATTATAATCTCGGTCTTACGGAGGACTGGGCAAAGTTTTTTAATTTGCTCACGTTGATGTTTATCTTGGGAATTCTGATTTTCATTTCAGATGTTATTGCCAGAAGGTTATTGGTAAAAGCTTTTACAAAATTTGCCTCACGATCAAAAACAACGTTTGATGATTTATTGGTAAGTCATAAAGCGCCCCGAAATATTGCACATCTCGTCCCTTTGTTTATTACCATTAGGTTATTTCCTTTGGTGTTTTCTGATTATCCAAGAATTGAGGCTTTCTTGGTTATCGGACTCAAAGTATATGGCATCTTATTGACTATTTGGATTTTAAGAAGTGTTTTACGCACCTTAGAATCTTATTTCAAAACCTTACCGCGTTTAAGAGACAAACCCATTGACAGTTATATTCAGGTGGTCATGCTCTTTGTTTGGATTATAGGTGTGGCTTCTTGTCTTGCCGTCCTTATCGACTTGTCATTTTTGAAATTCTTTACCACTATTGGTGCCGCCTCGGCAGTTCTCCTATTGATTTTCAAAGATACTATTTTAGGATTTGTGGCAAGTATTCAAGTAGCCATTAACGACACGTTACGGATTGGTGATTGGATTACCATGGATAAATATGGTGCTGATGGTGATGTGATAGAAATCAATCTTTCAACCGTTCAAGTGCAGAATTTTGATAAGACAATCACCAATATTCCAACTTATGCCATTATTTCCGAAGCGTTCAAAAATTGGCGCGGTATGGAATCTTCAGGGGGCCGACGTATCAAAAGATCCATCTTGATCAAATCCAAAAGCATCCATTACCTAACGGATGATGAAATTGAAAACTTAAAGAAGATCCAGCTCATCACCACTTACCTCGAGACAAAACAAAAGGAATTGGTGGATTATAACACCAAGCATAATATTGACAAAACAACGTTGATCAACGGACGTAATCTGACCAATTTAGGTGTTTTTAGAAAGTATGTCCAAACTTATATTGAAAATCATTCCGGAATTAATAAAGACATGACTATTATGGTAAGACAGATGGAACCGACCTCTCAAGGAATTCCTTTAGAAATTTATGCGTTTAGCAGCGATAAGCGTTGGGTGAACTATGAATATATTATGTCTGATATTTTTGATCATATTCTCTCAGCCATAAACTATTTTGACCTAGAGCTGTTTGAATTGACCCCATCAATTTTTGAAGTTCCCAAAAATTAAGACTAATAGAAACCTATAAAAAGCGGCCCTATTCATTTCGAATAAGGCCGCTTTCTATTAGTAATAAATAAGGTAAGTTTTAATTACCAGCTTGTTCTTGTGCTTCTTTTTTCATTTTGTCATTTGCAATAATGGCCAATTCTACACGTCTGTTTTTTGCTCTGCCTTCTGATGTAGCATTATCGTATTTAGGTTGATTAGGACCGTACCAATTGGTCGTGAATCGACTGGAAGAAATGCCTTGTCCTGATAAAAATGTTGTTACAGCCTTCGCTCGCTGTTTAGACAGGGTCATATTAAAATCATCTGGACCCGTACTGTCAGTATGTCCTTCCACCAAAACATCAGTATCAGGATATTCTTTAAATATTCCTGCCAACTTGCTAAGTGTTGCTGAAGACGCAGCGTTAATATTATATTTGTTGGTATCAAAATAAACACCACTGCTTTCATCAAAAACAACATTAATACCCTCGCCAACACGCTCTACTTGAGCTCCTGGAATTTCCTCTTCAATCCGGTCAGCTTGCTTGTCCATATTGTCGCCAATATAATTACCTGCAACACCACCTACCACAGCACCTATAATAGCACCTAAAGCCGAATTGTTTTTACTACCCACATTGTTGCCGATAACACCACCAATAACGGCGCCGCTACCTGCACCAATTGCAGTTCCTTTTTGTTTATTGTTTGCATTTCTTGTCGCCTCGCAACTTACTAATGCAACAACCATAAATAATAGTGTGATCGATTTTACTATAGTTCTCATAATTTCAAGTTTTATAAAGTTGTTCTTGCAAGTTTAAGTTTGTCATCTATCATCATTCTCTTAAATTTCTAAGATTTAGAAAGCGAAAACGACAAAAGTAAAGCTGCCATAAACAGTCTAATTTCCGGTTTTTTTACATTGTAATAAATGTGACACCGGCTTTAATAAATATACGATTAATACTACAAAATGGTTGTTAACGGTTTCCCATTATTTATATAAAATACCCAAAACTATATTTCTATTTCAATCGATCTTTAACAAATTCCACTTCTGTTTTACCGTGCGGTGCAGGCTTGCCATCACTCCCCAAATTGATCATAATAATATTATCTACAGTCAGTATGGTTTCTCTTGTCATCATATTACGTGCTTCGCATTTCAAGATCAAAGAAGAGTTACCATATTTAACAACTTCCATTCCTATTTCAATAATATCACCTTGTCTGGCAGAACTCATAAAATTTATCTCAGAAATAAGCTTTGTTACAATTTTTGGGTTTTCAAGTTGCACTACTGTATATAGTGCTGCTTCTTCATCTATCCAAGCTAACAGTTGCCCTCCAAATAAGGTGCCGTTAGGATTTAGATCTTCGGGTTTTACCCATTTTCGTGTATGAAATCTCATATGTATTTAGTTTTGTTTTTAAAATTATTCAGGATTAGACCTTCGTTTTAACTGATAAAACCCTGCCTTGTTTTGCATAATTCTTTAAAAGATTAGACAGAGGTTTAACTAATCAGAAAGTAAATTTTAAAATATAGTCCAAAGGTAGTTCAATAGTTACTCAATAGAGGTTTAAATGAATCGAATCTCCTTAAAGCATCATTGAATAATACTATTGTTAATAAACCCGTTGACAAGATCTCTCAAATTGGTGATTTATAAAAAGCATTATCCATAATTTTATTAAAACTTAAAGCCATGAACACTAGAACCGACGCTCTCTTAACGATTAGACCTGTCATTTCCACTGCTTTAATCTATGAGGAAATGAGCACTGAAGAGCGTTTTCAAAATGGGACGTTACGCCCTTTACTTAAGCTGCAAAATGAACTTATAATTGCCGTATTTAAAAATTATATTACAAAGCACAAAAATGTGTTTTATGAGCTATCTTTGCCCAAACAATTGGACTATATCGAAAATGCTATACATAAGGATATGAAGTTCAGAAATTCAATTAAAGGAATGATCATTGGTCAATTTACAATTGAAGAGTATGGTGTTTATATTGAGAATTCATCGGCCTTAAACAAGCGCATGATGAATCTTGTGAAAGAGCGTTTGATTAGTCATATCCAACTATTTCAGCCGGAAATGGCAAAAGTTATATGAAAATAAAAAGTGATGTTTTGCAAGCTTGTTTTGATTACGCCAACAAGCGGATTACCAATTATAAGAATGAGATTGAAACCATCAAAGACTCGATAGAGAGCAATGATAAAGGTGGCGATCCAGATGATGATTCCGGTAATGGAAAACTTTTTAATGATTTAGAGAAAAACTCTCAACATTTGACCGATGCCCAAAAAATGTTGGAAAGTTTAAAGACGATCAGACCTAATCTGGTTTCTGAAAACGTTGTTTTGGGGAGCTTGGTCAAAACGACTGCCAATAATTTTTATATTTCTATCAGTGCGGGAAAAATTGAGAATGAACACTTAAATGTCTTTGCAATTTCACCTGGTTCTCCAATTGGCATGCTCCTAAAAAATAAAACCAAGGGAGATCAGATTGAATTTAATGGCAATAGCTTTACCATTACTGAAGTTATATAAGCGGTTCCCCGTTCACATTAGTGCTTAGAACACTACTCATATAATCAAAATAAGGCCTCACGGCTTTAAAGGCCACATCCACTTCTTCTAAAAAACCAGAAGAAAGGACTTGTGCATCTGTATAATGTTTGGTAAATATGAATTGTTTCCTCCTGATTAAGTCAATGGCATTATGTTCTTTATCAAAGCCTTTAGGTGCAGTCTTTAGCGCATCACCTGTAAAATCTCCCCAAATATTGTGGAAGGTTTTGTTGCCAATAATGGTACGGATTTCTTCGTCGTCCATTTCAAATTCCTTTCTTATTCGCAATAAATCCTCTTTGGAAGGATCCCAAAATCCAACTGCAATGAACGATTCATCATTGGGTTGAATATGGAGGTAATAGCCACCTCGCAATTCTGGTTTCCTTCTACTGAAGGAGCCACTGAAATGTGTTTTATATGGGGCTTTGTTTTTTGAAAACCTGACGTCTCTATAAATGCGAAAAATCTTAACCCTATCAATATCATCATGTGTTTTTAGAGTTTCAAAAAGCGCATTAAATTTACTTTTTGCACTTGTTTCCAATTTTTTGAACTCATCTTTGTGGTCAGCAAACCAATCACGATCATTATTTTCCTTTAATCGTTTAAGAAAATCCAATAAATCTTTGGAGAATGTCTTTGTTTCGGGCATAATCAAATATATTTTAATGTTTTAAATGTACGAAAAAGCCCCAATACAATTGGGACTTTAGGTTGGTCTATTCGAGATTTTAAATTTTTAGAATGGATCAGGCCTGCTTTTCATTCTCATTATTTTCCATAGCAAGTTTATTATCAAATTGCAAGGTCCTGATTGGGAATGGGATGTTGATATCTTCCGCATCAAAGGCTTTTTTAATGGCAATCATAGCTTTATTGGTTGCATTTAGTTTGTGGACGTTTTTAGTGCCCTCAACCCAGAAGCGACATCTAAAATTTATAGAACTGTCTCCAAATTCAGTAAAAAAGAACTCCACAGGTTTGCTGTCGTCAATTTTTTCGAATGTTTTTTCCAAGGTATTTTTGGTTAACTTTTCCACAAACTCTAAATCCGACTCATAGCCAACGCCACAAGAAAGGTCTACACGGATATGAGGTGTTAATGAATAATTCTTCATGGGATTATCCAAAATGTTTTTATTGGGAATCATCACCATATTATTATCCGATTCTTTTAAAGTCAGATTTTTCAGATTGATATCCATAATCTCCCCTGTAAAGCCATTAGTTTCTACCCAATTACCAATTTGAATTTTATCTCGGAAGGAAATGACAATTCCAGAAATGATATTTGATAACGTACCTTGTAAGGCCAAACCAATCACCAAACCAAGAACACCTGCACCGGTAATCAAAGAAGTAAGTGTTTGAGAGAGGTTTAAAATCCCCAGTGCCAAAAACAGACCCACCATAATGACTACTACGGTGACCAATCTTGCAATAATATTGCTCACCGATTTTTGCTTGACCCTACTCCCTACTAATCTCATGGTCAGCTTACTGACGTACTTAGACAAAAAATAAGCGGCCAGAAGTACAATCGTGGCCAATATTAAATTGGGAAGACTTTCTACAATGGAATTCATCCATCCTACAAGTTTATCCAATAATAAGTCAAAGGATTTATTTATTTCGTCTTTCATATAATGCGCTTTATTGTTAATTTAATGAATATTTATGTTGATTTTGTACTCTGATCTTTAGAGAAGATGTTAAGAATAATTATCCTACTAATTTTCATTTTTCAATGATCTAGCGACCAATTGATCTATGGGGTTTCCAATTGTGGGGTCTTTGGATGGATACCAAAGGTTTTTATTTGGAAAAGTATAAGATTATTTAAAAGTTTGAGAAACTTTCAATGTCTGAAATAGCGTATTGGGATATAAGGTGATGTTATCGTGTGCATTTCCTATAATATACGCTCAAAATAAATATTTCACAAATTTGTCTTCATTTTTTTACGAAAGTAGTGTAAGCGGTAAATTATATTAAAGCCATTTCTTTTTTCGAAAATAGACTAACATTCCTATAAATACTAGAATCATAACACCCCAAAGGATAAAATAGCTGTATTTGTAATGTAGTTCGGGAATATTGTCAAAATTCATTCCGTAGACCCCTGCAATAAAAGTCAATGGAATAAAAATAGAGGCCATAATGGTCAGGACTTTCATGACTTCGTTCATTTTATTGCTTATTATCGTCATATACATATCCAATAAACTCCAAACCATCTCTCTATATACCTCAATACTTTCATTGACCTGAACAATATGATCATATAAATCTCTCAAAAAATTATGGGTTTTTTCTTCAATTATGGCGTGCTCCATTTTATCGAGACGGTTAATGACTTCACGCAATGGAAATACAGACCTTCTAATTTTTAAAACCTCACGTTTTAATGCTTGGATTGTATTGGGCGTTTGAGAATTTTCTGTATCAGTCTCAAAAATTAGATCTTCAATATCTTCAATTTTATCCCCAAAAGCTTCAATCACCGTCAAATAATTATCTACAACAGCATCCATGAGTGCATACATTAAATAATCCGAACCTAAGTTCCGCACCCGACCTTTACCAGCTGAAATCCGTTCTCTTAAATCATCAAAAACATCGCCATCAGATTCCTGAAATGTCAATACATAATCCGCTCCCACGACTATACTCAGTTGCTCATAGATTAAATCATCCCCATTTTTGAAGTAGAGCATTTTTAAGATGATAAATAAATAGTCATCAAACTCGTCTAATTTAGGACGATGGTTTGTATTAACGACATCTTCTAAGGTTAATGGATGCAAGTCATAATGATTGCCCAGCTTTTCAATTTCTGTGGTGTTGTTCAGTCCGTTAACATTAATCCAAGTAACTTGATCATTTCCTTTAAAATGAAATGCTTTCTCTACATCTTGAGCTTCAAGCTTATGGTAGTTTTCTTTGCTATAATTGATGATGTCAATAGCCGTTACCGTAGATTGCTTCTTGCCTCTGTAATGTACCGTACCGGGTGAGCGATTAACAGTTTTGTAAGACTTCTTTTTCCTTTTAGATTTCATTATTTGAAATTTCTTGTAGTCGTTTATGCATTAAATGTAGAGATTTTTTCCCTGATAGCATTGCTCAATTAATGAATATAGAATTACTATCACATTCTTGCCAATTTACAATAAAAACAGTCTATTTTTGAAAAATTCAATTAAGGTTTGCTTATTGGCAATTTTTTGTTTAATATGCAAGTTAATACTTCAAACAATTAATATAAATGGGAAGACCACCTACAAGACCGATCAAATTTAGAGACGGTTGGTATATAGAAATAAGAAATAAAGGTAAAACAACAGGAATTAAAATCCATAGAGATACCAAAGAGCATATGCTTCGTACAATTAAAGAGTATGAATTGACAAAAGAAGTGTATGTTTTAGGAGAATCAAAAAACGGCAAATGGGTCAATAAAACCCCTGTACTTCACGTGATAGAAGATTAAATTTCACTATCAAAGAGTCTTAAAGAAAAAATAGTTACTGTTCATAAAAATAAAATTCATAAATTGTTGTGTTATCAATTACTAAAAACGCAATAGTTTATGAATTTTTCGTCTTCAACCAAACCCCCTCTCTTTTTTTGGATCGTAGCCATCATCGCATTTCTCTGGAATGCTTTTGGCGTTTCAATTTATCTTATGCAAGCTTTTTTGAGCGATGAGCAACTTGCAGGTATTTCAAATAACAACCAAAAATTATTTTGGGATCTTCCGATGTGGTACATTTCAGTGTTTGCCATTGCAGTCTTTGCTGGACTTTTTGGAAGTATCTCCTTACTGCTACGAAAAAGATGGGCCTATATGCTATTTATCATTTCTTTTCTTGCGGTTGGCTTTCAGCAATTTTATGTATTGACTGTTGTTAACCCAAGAGATATTTTTTTAAGCTTGACCATTATTGTTATTGCAGCATTTATGGTTTGGTTTTCAAAACGTGCTGTCACGAAAGCTTGGTTAAAATAAATCCTATATCGCATCGTAAGGCGTACTATTCAAATTCCACTCTATTTAAGATCAATCCAGAAGCCGGAGCAATATAATCGATCTGCTCCACACTTTCTGGCTGCAAATTCTTGACAATATCATCTAGAGTGAACTCATGTATTCCTAATTTCACTAAGGCTCCCATCATGGTTCTCACTTGGTTATAACCAAAACCTTCGCTTTCCACTTTAAGTAGGTAGGACTCAGACGGAAAAAAACTGGCACTGAACATATCGTTTTCTACCAGATTACAAGAGAATATGGTTCTCGTGTAAAGCCCATTTTCGGAAATTTTAGAACAAAAGGATTTAAAATTATGGGTACCCTCAAAGAGCTTGGCACCTTTAGTCATCAGCTCAATATCTAAGACATCTCTAAATGTGGTCATGATAGAAGCACAAAACGGGTGTGCTTTCTGACCATGGGCAAACAAATAAACATATTCCTTCAATTTTGCGTTATGGATGACATTAAAATCCTTTGAAACTTCGGTCATAGCCAATGCCCGCACATCTTGTGGCAAATAATAATTGAACAATTCCAAAAATGCGTCGAATTCTGAAATGGGTTCCTCCATAAACAGTTCAAATGCCGTTTCAGTTGCAGATACCATGGCATCGGTCCTACCTACGGCCAGAGTCTTGAATTTTTTATTCTTTTCAAAAACGAAATTTAAGGTCTTATCAATGGCCAAATGTGCAGTTTTAAGCTTTGGTTGTTTTTGCCAACCATGATAGCGAAAACCTAAATATTGAATGGTAATAAGGTAAAAATAATTCTGATTCATAATTCCGAAGTTTTTGACAACATAGCTCCTATAATAAGTAGTTCTAAGAGGGCGTATAATATAATTTCGTTTCTAAAATATAACTATTGAAAAGAGAGCTTTGGTTCAGAGGTAAATTCGGAATCATTTTTTCTCACGGTTTTTGAGGACCGTTTCAATATCCTCCAACTTAAAACCTTTGGCTTGGAGCAGCATCAAATAATGAAACAGCAAATCAGCGCTCTCATTTAAGAATAAATCATCATTATTGTCTTTAGCCTCTATAACCACTTCTACTGCCTCCTCACCTACTTTTTGAGCCAATTTGTTAATGCCTTTTGCAAATAGATATGCCACATACGATTCTTCAGCTTTAGCATTCGTGCGCCGCTCTTCTATAGTTGCTTCCAGCTTAGAAATAAAACCGAAATTAGAGACATTCGGTTCATCCCAACAAGTGTCCGTTCCTTTATGGCAAGTTGGACCTTGTGGATTTGCCTGAATCAATAAAGTGTCGTTATCACAATCCACTTTTAATGCAACCAAATTGAGGAAATTACCGCTTTCTTCTCCTTTAATCCATAAACGTTGTTTGCTGCGGCTATAAAAAGTAACTTTTTTAGTTTCTTGGGTTTTCTGGAAGGCCTCGGCATTCATATAGCCCAACATCAGGACATTTTTAGTTGAAGCATCTTGGATTATGGCCGGAATTAAGCCATCTGAGTTATATTTTAAATTCATGGTTATTTTGATTTTGTCCTGATTCTAATTTTAAATGGCTCACGATTGATTTAACAAATATGCAACCTTGGATTTTGATCATACATAAGAAAAGCATTCGTGAATTAGTGGCTATTTTTTTAAATTCTCACTTCTATATTATTTTTTCTTAATTCTGCTTTCAAATCCTTGATTTCTATTTCACCAAAATGAAATACACTTGCGGCAAGAGCTGCATCAGATTTCCCTATTTTAAAGGTGTCCACAAAATGCTGCATTGTTCCGGCACCACCTGAAGCTATAATAGGAATGTTTAAGTCCGTTGACAATTTTGCCAACGCTTCGTTGGCAAAACCATCTTTAGTGCCATCGTGGTCCATAGATGTAAAAAGAATTTCACCCGCGCCTCTTAATTCTACTTCTTTCGCCCATTCAAAAAGGTCCAAGGATGTTGGGATACTGCCACCAGCTAAATGCACTCTCCACTGTCCATCGATTTGTTTAGCATCTATGGCAACCACCACACATTGGCTTCCAAATTTATCAGACAGTTCATTAATCAGTTCAGGCCGCTTAATTGCGGATGAATTGATAGAGACTTTATCTGCGCCAGATTTTAAAAGCAAATCGACATCTTCAATAGATGAAATTCCGCCACCCACCGTAAAAGGAATATTGACTTGCTCTGCCACTTTCAATACCATTTCCAAAGTGGTCTTTCGCCCTTCTAAAGTTGCTGAAATATCAAGAAACACCAATTCGTCAGCACCTTTTTCAGCATATTGTTTGGCTAAAACCACAGGGTCACCAGCATCAACGAGGTTGACGAAATTGATGCCTTTGACAGTACGTCCGTTTTTAATGTCCAAACAAGGAATTATTCGTTTAGTAAGCATAATATTTACTGTTACAACAGCGATTTAAATGAGGTTTTCAATAAGATTTAATAGGAATAAGATATCAACAATTGGATAATTGTCTAAAAAAACCGCTCCAATTCCTGCAAACTGATCTTGTTTTCATAAATGGCTTTTCCAATAATAACCCCTTCACAGCCCAATTCTTTTAGTTTGGGAAGCTCATCAATGTGCGAAATTCCACCAGAAGCAATAAGTTTTATCGATTGATCGGAGCTCGTGTTTGAACACTCTTGGATAATTTCCTTATAAAGCTCAAATGAAGGTCCTTCCAACATACCATCCTTTGCAATATCCGTGCAAATAACGTATTGCACTTTTCGGCGTTGGTAATTTTTAATGAACGTAATAACTTCTAAACTGCTTTCTTCTTGCCAACCGCTAATGGCAATTTTCCTGTTATTGCAATCCGCTCCCAAAATAATCTTAGTTGTTCCATATTTTTCGAGCCAAGACTCAAAAGTACGATGGTCGTTTACGGCAATACTTCCACCAGTAATTTGTTTGGCGCCACAGTTGAAGGCAATATGCAGGTCCTCATCAGATTTGAGGCCGCCACCAAAATCAATTTTCAAACTTGTTTTTGAAGCGATTTGCTCCAATACCTTGTAGTTGATTATTTGTTTTGCCTTAGCGCCATCGAGATCGACGAGGTGTAAATATTCAATTCCAGAAGCTTCAAATTGTTTGGCAACTTCAAGCGGATTTTCATTGTAGATTTTTTTTGTACTATAATCGCCTTTCGTCAAACGTACACATTTGCCGTCTATGATATCTATTGCGGGTATTATTCTCATACTATTTTACTGTTTATGATCTATGATTCTAGATTTCCTAAATTGAGGAAATTCCTCAATACTTCTGCTCCCACAGTGCTACTTTTTTCTGGATGGAATTGTACCCCGTAAAAATTGTCTTTTTTGAGTGCCGAGCTATAATTTACGCCATACTTGGTTTGCGAAATGGTATGTTTGCCCAATTCTGCAAAATAACTGTGCACAAGATACATATAAGCATCATTTTTTATCCCTTCAAATAAATTTGATTCAAGATTAAAAATGGTGTTCCAACCCATCTGTGGAACTTTTTTCTGATTGGAAAAGCGTTTGACATCCACATCAAAAATGCCTAAGCCTTTGGTTGCACCTTCTTCTGTAGAATTACAGAGCAATTGCATTCCTAGACAGATGCCCAAAACAGGCTGTTTCAGTTGAGGGATGGTCAAGTCCAACTGTGAATTTTTAAGCATTTCCATGGCGTTACCTGCTTGCCCCACACCCGGAAAGATTACTTTATCTGCAGAACTAATTACATCTGGTATATTACTCAAAATAGGGTTATATCCCAATCGGTTACAGGCAAATTGGACACTTTTAGTATTGCCGGCACCATAATCTATTATTACAATATTCATTGAAATCATTTTTAAAATTCCAAATCCCAAATTCCAAACTAAGTATTGGATTTTGGTACTAAAAATTTGATTCTTAAATTATAGGACACCTTTAGTGGAAGGCAAAATCATTTTATCCATATCGCGCTTTATTGCCATCTTAATAGATTTGGCAAAAGCTTTAAAAATAGCTTCAATTTTATGGTGTTCATTCTCACCTTCTGCTTTGATATTCAAATTACATCTGGCGCCATCAGTAAACGATTTAAAAAAATGAAAAAACATTTCTGTTGGCATCTTCCCGATCATCTCTCGTTTAAATTCCGCATCCCAAACTAACCAATTTCGTCCTCCAAAATCAATGGCCACTTGCGCCAGACAATCATCCATCGGCAAACAAAACCCGTAACGTTCCACACCGAGCTTATTCCCTAAAGCATTAGCAAAAACTTCACCTAAAGCAATGCCGGTATCCTCAATGGTATGGTGCTCATCAACTTCCAAATCCCCTTTTACCTTAATATCCAAATCCAATTGTCCATGACGGGCAATTTGGTCCAACATATGATCAAAAAACGCAATTCCTGTATCAATGTTACTTACGCCCGTTCCATCCAAATTTAAGTTAATCGAAATTTTGGTTTCATTGGTGTTGCGTTTAAGATTGGCCGTTCTATCGGCTGCTTTCAAGAAATTGTATATCTGTTCCCAATCGGTAGATTCCAGTGCAATATACTTACGAAAATTTTCAGTAGAGGGTTCATTATCCGAGGTCGAATTCATGAAAACTGCCTTAGCACCCAGGTTTTTAGCCAATTCAACATCGGTCAACCGATCACCAATCACAAAGGAATTCTCCAAATCATAGGTCTCAGAAAAGAATTGGGTCAACAAACCGGTTCTTGGTTTTCGTGTTGGTGCATTGTCTTTGTCAAAAGTGCGGTCAATGAATTGCTCGTTAAACTCGATGCCTTCAGATTTGAAGGTTTCAATCATGAAATTATGAACTGGCCAAAAGGTATCTTCCGGAAAAGAATTAGTGCCAAGCCCATCTTGATTGGTTACCAAAACAATTTCATAATCCAATTCTCTGGCTATTTTACCTAAATATTGAAACACTTTAGGATAAAACAAAAGCTTCTCAAAACTGTCAATTTGGTAATCTTCCGGTTCTATAATAATAGTTCCATCACGGTCTATAAATAATACTTTTTTCCTCATAGCATATAGCGGTTATAAAGTTTTCAAAATTTTAATCAGTATGTCGTTTTCTTGTTTTGTTCCAATGGTAAATCTTAAGCAATTGTCACACAAAGGTTGTGAGGTTCTATTGCGAATTACAATGCCGTTGTCAATCAATTGTTGGTAACGTGTATTGGCGTCATCAACTTTTACCATCACAAAATTAGCGTCAGATGGAAAGATTTTTTCAATAAAATAAACTTCATCAAATGCTTTAATTAAAGCGTCTTTTTCTTCTAATAAACAGCTAATTTGATTATTTACCAATGTTAAGTCACCTAAACTTTCAATCGCTTTAATTTGCGTGAGTTCATTGATATTATAAGGAGGCTTTATTTTATTTAAAACTGAAATGATTTCTGCGGAAGCATAGCAAATCCCCAATCGAATCCCAGCCATTCCATACGCTTTGGACAAGGTTTGCGTAACCACCAAATTTGGATATTTTGACAATTGATTCAGCCAACTTTCCTGTTTGGAAAAATCAATATAAGCCTCGTCGATCACCACGATGCCCTTAAAATTATCAAGCAAAAACGCGATAGTGGAAGTCTCAAAGCAATTTCCTGTTGGATTATTTGGTGAGCATAAAAACAATAATTTACTGTTAATCGTTGCGTCATCCAAAATTGAGGTCGGTTTTGGCTGAAACATAGGCTCAGAAAGATTTATTTTAATAGTCTCAACCGCGTTGACGTTTGCCAAGACCTCATACATACCATAAGTTGGTGGAAGGATCAAAATATTATCCTTAGTTGGCTCGCAGAACATTCTAATCAGTAAATCCAACACTTCATCACTCCCATTCCCCAAAAGGATACATTCTGAAGGAACGTCTTTGATTTTAGAGATTAGGGCTTTTAATTCACTTTGTTGTGGATCAGGATAGCGATTGACTCCATTATCATAAGGGTTTTCATTAGCGTCCAGGAAAATCAAGTTGTCTTTACTACCTTTAAATTCGTCGCGAGCTGAAGAATAAGGCTTTATTGCTTTGATTGAAGGTCTAATTAAATCTTGAATGTTCATTGCTCTAAATCATTTAATCGTATGGAAACTGCGTTTTTGTGTGCTTGCAAACCTTCGGCATGGGCCATGAGTTCTATTGTTTTTCCAATATTTAACAAGCCTTCTTTGTTTATTTTCTGAAAGGTCATGCTTTTCAAAAAACTATCTAAATTGACACCAGAATACGATTTACTAAAACCGTTGGTTGGCAAGGTATGATTGGTGCCCGAAGCGTAGTCGCCCGCACTTTCAGGGGTGTAATTGCCCACAAAAACAGAGCCTGCATTGCTAATGCCATCAACAAACAAAGCTTCATTTTGAGAACACACGATGAAGTGCTCCGGACCATAAGCATTAACAAAATCTAAGGCTTCTTTATCTTCTGTAATTAAAATCAATTTAGAGTTCTCAATAGCCTTCTCTGCCATGGATTTCCTTGATAAGACAGCCATTTGTAACGCTATCTCAATTTCTACAGCAGCAATTAAAGTTTCAGAATTAGAAACCAAAATCACTTGACTATCAGCGCCGTGTTCAGCTTGACTCAATAAATCAGATGCCACGTACGCTGCATTTGCGCTATCATCGGCAACTATTAAAAGTTCACTTGGACCAGCCGGCATATCAATGGCAACACCGTATTTTGTCGCTAATTGTTTGGCTACGGTAACAAACTGATTTCCGGGACCGAAAATTTTATAGACTTGTGGGACATTTTCTGATCCAAAAGTCATGGCAGCAATAGCTTGAATACCTCCAATTTTGTAAATTTTCGTCACACCACATAATTGTGCAGCATATAAAATTTCATTGGCAATAGCTCCATTCTTATTTGGAGGCGTACATAAAACTATTTCTTTGCATCTCGCAATTTGTGCGGGAACGGCAAGCATTAAAACCGTTGAAAACAATGGTGCCGTTCCCCCTGGAATGTACAAACCAATTTTTTCGATTGGTCTTTTTTCTTGCCAACAGTGAACACCTGGCATAGTTTCGACTTCAATTCTGCTTGTTTCCTGAGCCTTATGAAAGGTTTCTATGTTTTTTTTTGCCAATCTAATCGCATCTTTCAAATCTGTCGTTATGTTCTTAGATGCTGATGCGATTTCAGCCTCTGAGACTTCAACGACTTCTGAATCCACCCCGTCAAATAGAGCGGTGTATTTTTGGATGGCCACATTACCATTTCTTTTAACATCGTCAAAAATTTGAACAACAGTATCTTCTATACTTTCTACAGACTGGGTTGGTCTTTTAATCAACGCTGACCAAGAAGATTTATTAGGGTTTTTTATAATTTGCATATTTTCAATTATTTGAGATTTCCAACAAGGAATTAAATAGTATTAGATGACCATGTTTTCAATTGGACAAACTAATATTCCTTCGGCGCCATTGGCCTTAAGCTCGTCAATAACTTCCCAGAATTCATTCTTGTTAATTACGGAATGTATAGAACTCCATCCTTCTTGAGCCAATGGAAGTACTGTAGGACTTCGCATTCCTGGAAGTACACTGATAATTTTTTCGAGTTTTTCATTTGGTGCATTTAAAAGCACATATTTTGACTGGCGACCTTTCAAAACAGATTGAAACCTAAATCGTAGTTTTTTAAGGATCGCGGCGTTCTCATCAGAAATCAGTGGGGATGCCGCTAGAACAGCTTCCGATTTCAATAAGACTTCTACCTCTTTTAGATTGTTCTTAAAGAGTGTACTTCCACTTGAAACTATATCTACAATAGCATCTGCAAGACCTATATTTGGTGCTATTTCAACCGAACCGTTGATAATATGTAGTTGTGCGTTGATATTATTTTTATCAAGAAACTGTTGTACTGTATTAGGATAGGAAGTCGCAATGCGTTTGCCTTCCAAATCTTTTATGTCTTTGTATTTAAAAGATTTAGGAACTGCGATTGACACTTTACAGGTTGAGAATCCAAGTTTTTCGATGACTGATACATCTGCACCTTTTTCAAGCAGAATATTTTCACCGATGATGGCGGCGTCCACCACACCATCCCGAAGATATTGTGGAATATCACCGTTGCGAAGATAGAACACCTCTAAAGGAAAATTTTTGGCTGAAGCTTTAAGCTGATCTTTGCCATTGTCTATGGAAATACCTACGTCATTAAGGATTTTCATGGAATCGTCGTGTAAACGTCCCGATTTTTGAACTGCTATTTTTAATTTACTCATCGTGTTGCCCACCAAAGCGGGTATTTTTTATATTAAACTTAAGTGTTGTTTGAGTAAATCTTTAGGGCAAGTTTCCGGCCTTGGCAAGAATAAAAAAACCGTTTGATTACTCAAACGGTTTTAAATATGTTGATTTTATTCAATACATCTTCATTTCGCTTGAGTGCAAATATGATGATGGTGATGATGTGATTGAATAAATGTCATGTTCATTTTTATGTTTTACAAATATTTAAAAATATATCTTACCATCCTAATACTTTTTAAGAAAATACAGATAAATATTTTATAATTTATTATTGGTTTCCTAAAATAATAGGCAGACCAGAATCTCCAGAACCAATTACAATAACTTTACTATTATTGGATTCTGAGAGTTTAACTGTAGCTTCAATACCTTTATCCTGAAGGATCTTATCGGTCAATGATGCACTTAAGATTCTATTGGCATCTGCCTTTCCTTGAGCCTCAATAATAACCTTTTCTGCTTCTTTAGAAGCGGTTACCAGTCTAAATTCATATTCCAAAGATTCTTGCTCTTGTCTCAATTTGCGCTCTATGGCATCTTTTATTGTTGAAGGTAAAGTGACATCACGTACTAAAACTTCGTTCAACTGAATGTATTGATCTTTTACAAATTTCTGAGTCTCCTCAAAAATCTCTTGTTGAATGGCATCACGCTTGCTAGAGTACAATTGCTCTGGCGTATAACGACCTACAACACTTCTTGCTGCTGAACGTATAGCTGGTAGCAGAATCCGCTCTTTATACATTTCACCTTTTTCTTGGTGTAATTTACCAAGACTTTCGTATGCTGGTTGAAACCAAACTGAGGCCTCTAATTTTATGTCCAATCCATTTGAAGATAGTACACTCATTTTATCAAGAATCTCTTGTTGCCTAACCTCGTAGATAAAGACGTTATTCCAAGGGGCTATCAAGTGAAAACCTTCTCCAAGAGCTGGTTCATCTGTTACAACACCACCGCCAAAGGTTTTATATAAAACGCCTGCTTGTCCTGAAGTAACAGTAACAGCAGATTTTGCAAGTATTATAATTAATACAATTGCAGCAATAATTGCAGGTATTGCAATTTTAGGTAATCTTTCCATAAATAGTTTTTAATTAAATTAAGCCGTTGTATTTTCTAACAAACCATTCCAAAGAAAGGCTTAACGCGATGATCGCCAGTAGAAATTTCCAATCGATCAAAGGTACAACATTTTTGATGCTTTTTTGGACCGTGGCAAACCTTTCGTCCTTTAAGAGCTGCTCAACGAGCGCATCTGTATCGTTAATAAAAGATGAAAATCCCTGATTAGTTGTTGCCAAGTTTTGAAGTTTTGAGACATTTGCATTCAAGAATTGCTGTTCAACATTATAATCTAAAATTTTGAACTCGCCTGATTTAGACATGTTCTCATTTTGTGTCTCTACAGAAAATGTATAATCACCAGCCTTCAAGCCACTTAAATCCACTTGATAGTTAGATTGTTTCAGAATGAATGGCACCGTTTGAGAGTGTTCATCCTCCTTGTTCTTAACGGTAATTTCAAGATTTGCTGAGTTGTCAAACTCATAGGTTTTGTTGAAAAATTGAGCTGTCAAGATCACATTGTCATTACCTTCATAGAACGATTCATAAGAGACATTTAACCGAGAGCGCTTTTGGTTTGAATCAAGATATTGAATGATTTTTCCAATGAAATTATCAAAATTGGTAAAGGCTTTATCACCTAAGTAACTTTGCGCCCTCCATCGCCAAATGCCTTCGCCATTTAAAACCGCGGTTCTTTTTTGATTGACCTCATAAGTCAACAACATGGGCTCGTTTAATTGGATGCCATTAACCGATTTATATAAAATAACTTCTGTAGGTACAGAAATAACTGTCGCACCAAACTCCGTTTGTAACGGTGGAAAATCTGAAAATTTTAAATCATCAACAATAAAAACATTGTAATTGGAATTTAAGGCAGCTTGAAAATCCTCGTATTGATTGGTGACCTTTTGTTGAATGTAAGGTTGCAATTTATTAAGCTCTGACCAATTTGTTTTTGTTCCTAGAATAGTGAACGTATTGATATTGAGTGTTTCGATTTCCTCATACACCGATTTAAAATTTTGGTTTGGCTGATAGATGATAGCTTGCTGAAAATCATCAGATAAATTCATAAATTCCAAAGGTTTCAAAATAGAAGCTTGTCTCTGTTCATTACTTTCCATCGCTTTTTTTAAAGCGCCTAAATCTGGGTGGATGATATCAGAAATAATCGCGACCTTCGTTTTTCTATCGATCACTTCCACGGCAAAATTCTTAATATTATTGACCGTATTCCTTTCATTGGGAAGCGCTATTAACTCGGCCTTATAACTGTGGACGCCTGAATTGTTTGCCGGTAAACTTAGATTGATAAGGCGGCTTGACTGCTCTTTGTTAAAGATTAAATTCTCAGTATAGACCGTCGTATTGCCGGAAGATATTATTAGCTGCGTACGCACTTCATCCTCCCCATTATAAACTCCAATAATTTCTACAGGAAATTTATTTTTTAAATACGCATACTTATTAACGTTAAGCTGTTCAATTTTTAAATCAGTATAACGCGTTGTGTCTCCCAAAATAACAGGAAATATGACTTGCTTATAATTTTTGGCCATAAATTCATAATCGTTGCCATAGGTTTGATTCCCATCTGTAACCATTAACAATGGCGCGATAGAGTTTCCATAAACTTGAGAAAAACGATCAAACAATAGCGTTGGATTGGTTTGTTTTTCGTCAAACGTCAGGTCTGCCAAGTGATGGATGGTTTTTCCGAAACTAAAAAACTCTAGATTGAAACGGTCGTTCAACGCAACATCAGCTTTAAGCCGAGAAACAAAGTCCGTTGTGTTTTGATCTTGACCCAAAAATTTAACCGATTCTGAATTATCCAAAGCAACAATCAAGTTTGGTTTTTCAGTATAATACGTCGTTTTATCGAATTTTGGATTGATCAATAGCAGAAGAACAGAAAATAATGTTACAAATCGTAAAAACGTTAAAAATGTGGTAACCCTTGTGCGCTTCTTTAACTTATAACCATACTGAAAAAGCGCTAATGAAAGCGCTATAATTCCAGCTAATATGATGTATAGTAGGGTTTCTGTAGTCATTAAATAAGAGGTTGAAATCTCGAGTTTCCACTTCCGTGGAAAATTGCTAAGTCAGCATGCCACCATCAACATTGATGGTCTGTCCGGTGATATAAGCGCTCATGTCACTCGCTAAGAACACGCACACATTGGCGATATCTTCTGGAGTTCCACCGCGTTTCAATGGAATAGCCTGTCTCCACCCTTTTACTGTTTCTTCATCTAATTTGGCGGTCATTTCAGTTTCTATAAACCCTGGCGCAACGACATTACTTCTGATATTACGAGACCCCAACTCTAGAGCTACCGATTTAGAAAACCCAATAATACCAGCTTTTGAAGCTGCATAGTTGGTCTGACCAGCATTTCCTTTAACCCCAACTACTGAGCTCATATTAATGATAGACCCTTTGCGCTGCTTTAACATGGTACGCTGAACAGCTTTGGTCATATTAAAAACTGATTTCAGATTGACTTCAATAACTTTATCAAAATCTTCTTCACCCATACGCATCAATAAGTTATCCTTGGTGATACCTGCATTGTTTACCAAAATGTCAATACTTCCAAATTCAGCCAACACCTCATCCGCCAATTTTTGAGATTCATTAAAATTGGCCGCATTGCTTTGGTACCCTTTAGCTTTAACGCCTAATTGATTTAATTCATCTTCAAGGGCGTTTGCTGACTCAACTGAAGAACTGTATGTAAACGCCACGTTGGCACCTTGTTCCGCGAACGCTTGGGCAATGCCTTTTCCTATTCCCCTACTGGCTCCTGTAATAATTGCTGTTTTTCCTTCTAATAATTTCATATATAGATATTTATTGCTTTTTAGTGGTTATATGTAATTCGCAACTCTTCATTCTTTAGTGATCGAATTTTTGTCATGCTCATTTCATAATTATAAATTTAGTAGAGAATGCACTATTCATTTGACTTGTAGCACGCTCCTTAGATTGATCATTCTCTTTTCAAATATAAGGATAAGAAGCTGTTCCAAATAAAAAAACCCCACAAAAATGTGAGGTTCTTAATAAATTGTATCTGATGGTTATGCCATAACTTCGGCTACTTTCTTACCAATTTCAGCAGGAGAATCCACTACATGAATTCCGCATGCTCTCATAATTTTCTTTTTAGCTTGGGCCGTATCATCACTTCCTCCAACAATTGCTCCAGCGTGTCCCATAGTACGTCCTGCAGGTGCAGTTTCTCCAGCAATAAACCCGATAATTGGTTTTTTACTACCACTTTCCTTATACCAATGAGCGGCATCCGCTTCCAATTGTCCGCCAATTTCCCCAATCATTACCACACATTCTGTTTCTGGATCATTGATCAATAATTCTACAGCCTCTTTAGTAGTTGTTCCAATGATAGGATCTCCACCAATACCAATAGCCGTTGTAATCCCTAAACCTTGTTTTACAACTTGGTCAGCTGCTTCATAAGTTAAAGTTCCTGATTTAGAAACAATCCCTACTTTACCTTTTTTGAATACAAAACCTGGCATAATACCAACTTTTGCTTCACCTGGAGTAATAACACCAGGACAATTTGGACCGATTAAACGACACTCTTTAGTTTTAATATAGCTTGCGACCTTTATCATATCAGCAACAGGAATTCCTTCAGTGATACAGATAATGACTTTAATACCAGCGTCAGCCGCTTCCATAATGGCATCTGCAGCAAAAGCAGGTGGAACAAATATAATTGAAGTATCTGCCTTAGCTTCCTTAACTGCGTCTTCGACAGTATTGAAAACAGGTCTGTCCAAATGGGTTTGACCGCCTTTACCAGGAGTCACACCACCAACTACGTTAGTTCCGTATTCTATCATTTGTTCAGCGTGAAAAGTCCCTTCACTGCCTGTAAAACCTTGAACTATTATCTTCGAATCTTTATTTACTAAAACGCTCATTTATATTATATTTTAAATTTTTAAGACTACGCAAAAGTAATCTATTTGGCAGCATTTATGAAGCCTTTGTTAAACTTTTATTTCTGAATATGATTTGTAACTTTCTAAGTTGTCATCCGCTGCTTGACTTATTTCATAGCCTCTATAAAGCTTTCCGTCCTTCACTTCCCAAATACTGATAAAATTTGCCAAAGGTTGCTCATTTTCAGGATCTTCAATGGTATTTACGAACATAGTATACCGGATGGTTACCTGCTCATTATCCTGCAATAAATGACTGATCTGGGAATTTATGGAATGATAGGATGAAACGATATTTTTAAAAAACAGATCTAACCCCTTATAATCTAAGACCCTGTAGCCGGTGCTGCTGTTCCAATGCAACTGGCAATCTTTATGAATGTATTTTGAGAGCAAATTTTGATCGTTGGCAAAATCTGATTCATAAAATGATTTGACAATTTCCTTTGGTGACATTATATATGTTTTAACTGTTCTAGAATCTCTGGAATTCTCTTTATATAAACTTTATCTTTTAATTCAGCTTTAGCCTCTTGTGCCGGTCTACCCCAGTAGGTTTTACCACCTTCCAAAGATTTACTGATTCCTGCTTGGGCATGAACAATAGCTTTACTTCCTATCGTAATACCACTTGTGCTACCTACTTGACCCCAAATAGTCACTTCATCTTCTATAATGACGCAACCAGCTATTCCTACTTGAGAAGCAATCAAGCATTTTTTTCCGATGGATGTGTCATGACCAATCTGAATTTGGTTATCGAGCTTAGATCCTTCACCAATAACAGTGTCTCCTGTTACGCCTCTATCAATAGTACAAAGCGCTCCAATATGGACGTTATCCTTTACAACTACGCGTCCGCCTGAAATTAATTGATCAAAACCTTCTGGACGATTTTTGTAGTAGAAAGCACTTGCTCCTAAAACTGTTCCGGCATGGATGGTCACATTGTTACCGATGATCGTGTCATCATAAATGATAACATTAGGATGTATCAAGCAATGGTCACCAATAATTACATTATGGCCAATAAAGCAATTTGGTTGTATAATCGTATTTTCTCCGATTTTCGCCGAATCAGAAATACTTTTATAAGCACTTTGGAAAGGTTTAAAATGTTGGGTCAATTTATTGAAATCCCTAAAAGGATCGTCACTGATAAGAAGTGCTTTGCCTTTAGGGCAATCTACTTCTTTATTGATCAACACAATAGTAGCAGCAGATTTCAGAGCTTTATCATAATATTTAGGATGGTCCACGAATACGATATCACCAGGTTCCACCACGTGGATTTCATTCATTCCCAACACAGGAAAATTGTCATCGCCAACATAACTGCTATTGATGATTTCTGAAATTTGCTTTAACGTATGTGTTTTTGGGAACTTCATCCTTTTTAATATTTAATTGTTGTAGTGAATCACTGATTATGCCTGCTAACCTAAAACGGACAACCGACAACTACTCTTTAATACGCTCCTTATAAGTTCCTTTTTCAGTTTCAACTTTAATTTTATCACCTTCATTAATAAATAAAGGTACGTTTACTTCAGCACCAGTTTCAACCGTAGCAGGCTTTGTAGCGTTAGTTGCCGTATTTCCTTTAATACCAGGTTCCGTTGCAGTAACCTCTAGGATAACTGTTGCGGGCATCTCTACAGAGAGGGGCATATTATCCTCAGTATTGATTTGAATAGTGACCACCTCGCCTTCTTTCATCAAATCCGCTCTATCTAAAGCAGCTTCTAACAATCTGATTTGCGAATAATCTTCTTGATTCATAAAATGGTAAAATTCACCATCGTTATACAAATACTGAAACTTGTGCGTTTCAACTCTTACTTCGTCAATTTTATGTCCTGCTGAAAACGTGTTTTCCAAAACTTTACCATTGGTTACACTTTTCATCTTTGTTCTAACAAACGCTGGACCCTTTCCTGGTTTTACGTGTAAAAACTCTGTAATTTTATAAATGTCATTATTGTACCTGATGCACAATCCATTTCTTATATCTGATGTAGTTGCCATAATATTGCCCACCAAAGCGGGTTTATTTTAATAATTAATAACTAGTTTGATTTAAAATATCCTTTCATGATGCCGCGGTGAGAATTTTTGATGAACTGCAATATTTCATCACGTTCTGGCGTGGCTTCCATTTCAGCTTCTATAATTTCTGAAGCTTGGGTATTGTTGTAGTGCTTTTGGTAAAGAATACGGTATATATTCTGTACTTCTCTAATTTTATCCGCAGTAAAACCTCTTCTTCTTAAGCCTACTGAATTGATTCCTACGTAAGATAACGGCTCTCGCGCTGCTTTAACAAATGGAGGGACATCTTTACGCACCAAAGAACCTCCAGTAACAAAAGCGTGATTTCCTATGGAACAAAACTGATGCACAGCAGTCATTCCTGCCAAAACCACATAATCTCCAACTGTAATATGTCCGGCAAGTGTACTGTTATTTGAAAAAATGCAATTATTACCCACAATGCAATCATGGGCAATATGACAATAAGCCATAATGAGACAATTATCACCAATCACGGTTTTCATTCGGTCAGTAGTGCCTCGATTGATGGTCACACATTCTCTTATAGTAACATTGTTTCCAATTTGAGTGATGGTGTCTTCATCTTGAAATTTCAAATCTTGAGGAACTGCCGAAATCACTGCTCCCGGAAAAATATTACAATTTTTTCCAATGCGAGCACCTTCCATAATGGTTACGTTACTCCCTATCCAGGTGCCTTCACCAATAATCACATTATTATGTATCGTTGTAAAAGGATCAATCACAACATTCTTTGCTATTTTGGCTCCAGGGTGTACATATGCTAGTGGTTGATTCATTTCCTTCTTTTTAATTTTTTTATGTTCTTTTAATTGACTCAGCAACTATCTCGTTTTAATTGAATAATTTAAAGGGTTATTCACATTATTTAATTTTAGAAATCTGCGCCATCAATTCTGCTTCAGCACAAAGTTTTCCATTAGCATAGGCATAGCCTTGCATGTGACAAATACCTCTTCTGATAGGCGTAATGAGATCGCATTTAAAAACTAAAGTATCACCGGGAACCACTTTTTGCTTGAACTTAACCTTGTCAATTTTCATGAAAAAAGTTAAGTAGTTTTCTGGATCAGGCACAGTACTTAAGACTAGAATTCCTCCGGTTTGCGCCATTGCTTCAACAATAAGAACCCCTGGCATTACTGGAGCTCCAGGAAAATGGCCTGCAAAGAACGGCTCATTCATCGTGACGTTTTTCATTCCGATAACGCCAGTGTCGGTAAGCTCAAAAATTTTATCAATCAACAAAAACGGTTGCCTATGTGGCAACATGTCCATAATTTGGTTGATATCCATCAATGGCTCCTGATTCAAATCGATTGTAGGAACATTGCTCCTTCTCTCAATTCTTATCATTTTGGTCATTTTTTTAGCAAACTGGGTGTTGATAAAGTGTCCAGGTTTATTAGCAATGACTTTGCCTCTTAATGGAATCCCAATGAGTGCCAGATCTCCAATTACATCCAATAATTTATGTCGCGCCGCTTCATTTGGATGATGCAGAGTCAAATTATCCAGAATGCCATTTGGTTTTACGGCAATAGAGTCTTTTTTGAAAGCAACTTTCAATTTTTCCATTGTTTTAGGGGATAATTCCTTGTCCACATAAACAATGGCATTGTTTAAATCGCCTCCTTTTATTAAACCATTCTCTAAAAGCATTTCAATTTCATGTAAGAAACTAAAAGTCCTTGCATTTGAAATATCTTCTTTAAAATCTTGGATATTATTTAAGGTTGCATTTTGGGTTCCCAAGACTTTAGTGCCAAAATCGACCATAGTGGTCACTTGGTACTCCTTGGCAGGCATGATGATGATTTCACTTCCAGATTCTTCGTCAATATAAGAAACTACGTCAGTCACGACGTATTCTTCCCTAAAGTCATCTTGTTCGACAATTCCTGCTTTTTCAAGTGCTTCTACGAAAAACTTTGAAGAGCCATCCATAATGGGTGGTTCTGAAGAACTTAATTCTATCAACACGTTATCGAGGTCCATTCCCACTAAAGCTGCCAAAACATGCTCTGAAGTTTGAATAACAACGCCGTTTTTTTCTAAGCATGTACCGCGTTGTGTATTGGTCACAAAACTAGCATCGGCCTCAATAACTGGTGTGCCCTCGAGATCAAGGCGCTTAAATGAAAAACCAGAATTAACTGGTGCAGGTGAAAACGTCAGGGTTACATCTTTCCCTGTATGCAATCCAACGCCCGAAAGGGAGACTCTATTCTGGATTGATTTTTGCTTAATTTCTGTCTTAACTATTCCCATTTACTTTTTTATCATTTTCATTAATTTCTTTGATGATTTTAGGCAAGTTTTTAAAATACACGTAAGATTTATTATAGTCGGCGTAAGAAAATGCTGGAGAACCTTGAAGAAGTTCATCATCCTTAACATTTCTTCCAATCCCTGATTGGGCCTGTATTTTCACATTATTTCCAATAATTATATGTCCCACAATACCTACCTGACCTCCAATGATACAATTTTCTCCGATTTTGGTAGACCCTGCCACTCCCGTTTGGGCAGCGATAACCGTATTTCTGCCAATTTCAACATTATGTGCTATTTGGATTTGATTGTCGAGTTTTACACCTTTTCTAATTATTGTTGATCCTAAGGTTGCTCTATCAATAGTTGTAGCAGCACCCACATCCACAAAATCTTCTAAAATCACATTCCCGGTTTGGGGTACTTTTGTGTATTCACCATTCTCATTTGGAGCAAATCCAAATCCATCAGCACCAATAATTACACCTGAATTGATCACACAGTTTTTTCCGATAATACAATCAGAATACACCTTAGCTCCAGCAAACAATACAGAGTTATCATCAATTTTGACGTTGTCACCAATATATGAGTTAGGAAATATTTTGACATTATTCCCTATGGTGACATTTTCTCCAATATAGGTAAAAGCTCCAATATAGACATCCTTTCCATACACCGTGCTTTCAGCAATATGAGTAGGTTGTTCAATGCCAAATTTATTAAGTTTTACTTGATTATAGTACTCCAATAATTTTGAAAATGATTTGTAGGCATCTTCAACCTTTACGAGTGTTGTCGTAATAGCGCCTTCAGGTTCAAAGGTTTTATTTACTATGGTTATGGATGCCTTTGTGGAATAGATATAAGATTTGTATTTTGGATTGGCCAAAAAAGTCAATGACCCCTCAACACCCTCTTCTATTTTTGAGAGTTTAGAAACTTCAACATCCGGATTGCCCACGATATCGCCTTCTAATATTCCTGCTATTTGTAATGCTGTAAATTTCATCAACCGCAAAAATAGAAAAAATGTACCATATAATGTTCTTTGTTGTAAAGTTGTTTATTATGGAGTTATTAACGGTTTTAAAAATCTAATCATTCCATAAGATCCATATTGTTCCTTTAAAATCGACTTTATTAAAATTATTTATGAAATGGATTCTGGCTTAGGATAGCACATATAGTATTTGGTTACTGGCTTAGAGAGCGCCTTTAAATTCAATTGATCTGACGCTTTTACGATATCCTGAATTTTGCCTGATTTGTGCAAAATATTGATGTTCTGAGATTTTAATTCGTATGCCTGATTGGTAATTTGGCCTGTAAATACAAAATAATCTGCTTCTTCTGCGCTTATATTGTAACGCTTCATTAATTTATCTTTGTGTACTTTTACACCTTCAATCTTGCGTTTCTTATTCTTTAATTTTACCTTTAACAAATCTCTATTGATGATCATATCACAAAGATTCTTCAATACAAAATCTTCATGATGCTGCCATTCCTTCATTGCTGAAACAATATCATAATCATCTAATTGCGCAAAAACATCAAGAGTTTCTGTAGAAAAGTTGGAGTTATTGATTTCGTTTTTCAGAAAGTAATCCAAAGCCCTGCTCGCTTTCAGATCAAAACCTCTATCGGTTAATTCCTTTGCGCGTTTCAAAACACGCATCAGCAACTGCTCAGCAGCAACACTTGTTTTATGCAAATAGACTTGCCAGTACATGAGTCTTCTGGCCACCAAAAATTTCTCAACGCTATAAATGCCTTTTTCTTCCACCACCAATTCGTCTTCCACAACGTTGAGCATCGCAATCAAACGTTCGGCATTTATATTACCTTCAGCAACACCTGTATAGAAACTATCGCGTTTTAAGTAATCTGTCCTATCCATATCCAATTGTCCCGAGATAAGTTGGCACATGAAGTTTCTGTGGTATTCTCCTTTAAAGATTTGAATGGCCAGAGTTAAACTTCCGTTAAATTCTATATTCAAACGCTCCATAAAAAGAAGGGAAATTGCTTCATGAGAAACACCGGTTACTATGCTATGTTCCATGGCATGACTAAAAGGACCATGGCCAATATCATGTAAAAGAATTGCAATCAATAATCCATTTTCTTCTTCTTCAGAAATTTCAACACCCTTAAAACGAAGTACATTGATCGCCTTCTGCATTAAATGCATACATCCCATAGCATGATGGAATCTTGTATGATGTGCTCCCGGATACACTAAATAAGACATTCCCATTTGAGAAATGCGTCGCAGTCTTTGAAAATATTTATGGGCAATCAAATCGAAGATCAACGAATTTGGTATCGTAATAAATCCGTAAATTGGGTCGTTAAATATTTTGAGTTTGTTTACTTTATCCAAACTTGAGAGTTTAATCATTAATTATAAACAAATATACATGAACCATATAAATATTCTTTGGGTAGATGATGAAATTGATTTACTAAAACCCCACATCCTTTTTTTAGAAAAAAAGAACTATAATATCACTACTTGTAAAAGTGGAACCGAAGCATTGGAGATTATTGACGACACCAACTTTGACATTGTCTTTTTAGACGAGAACATGCCAGGACTTACGGGTTTAGAAACACTGAATGAGATCAAAGAACGTCGCGCCAATCTTCCTGTAGTGATGATTACCAAAAGTGAAGAAGAGTATATAATGGAAGAAGCCATAGGAAATAAGATTGCAGATTATCTTATTAAACCGGTGAATCCCAATCAAATTCTGTTGAGTTTAAAAAAGAATTTGGACCATTCGAGATTGATTTCAGAAAAAACAACATCCAATTATCAACAGGAATTCAGAAAAATTGCCATGGACATGTCTATGGTCAATAGTTATGAGGAGTGGGTTGATTTATATCAGAAATTGATTTACTGGGAACTACAACTTGAAGATATTGAAGATGTAGGAATGACAGAGATTCTAGAATCTCAAAAGACCGAAGCTAATGCACAATTTGGAAAGTTTATAGAAAAAAATTACACGGATTGGTTCGAAAAAAATACCGATGCCCCAGTGATGTCTCATACTTTGTTCAAAGACAAAATAGCACCAGAATTGAGTGACAAACAGCCGACATTACTAATTGTGATTGACAATTTACGCTATGATCAATGGAAGGCATTTGAGCCTAATGTGAGCAATTATTACAAAAAGACGTCTGAAAGCTCTTTTTACAGCATTCTACCAACGGCCACCCAATACGCTAGGAATGCTATTTTCTCAGGATTGATGCCCAGCGAAATGGAAAAACGACATCCTGAATATTGGAAAAATGATGTGGACGATGGTGGTAAAAATCTTTACGAAGCTGAGTTCTTAGAAGCGCAAATGAAACGGTTGGGACTTCAGAATTTAAAAACGGAATATCATAAAATCACCAACCTCCAATCAGGAAAAAAATTGGTTGATAATTTCAAATCCCTAAAAAACAATGACCTATCCGTTATTGTCTATAATTTTGTGGACATGCTCTCGCATTCCAAAACCGAAATGGATGTCGTTAAAGAATTAGCTTCCAATGACAAGGCTTATCGATCTCTTACCTTAAGTTGGT
This sequence comes from Gelidibacter mesophilus DSM 14095, assembly GCF_000423005.1. Lineage (GTDB taxonomy): Bacteria > Bacteroidota > Bacteroidia > Flavobacteriales > Flavobacteriaceae > Gelidibacter > Gelidibacter mesophilus. The sequence goes on along the minus strand of NZ_AUHD01000013.1, from coordinate 32,520 downwards.
TCAAAAACTCACCATTATTGGAAATGATTCAAAAAGCACAACAAATGGGCTTTAAATTAATTTTAACTACAGATCATGGTACCATTAATGTTAAAAATCCGTCTAAAGTTATTGGCGATAGAGACACGAGTTTGAATTTGCGATATAAAACTGGAAGAAGTTTGACGTACGAGTCTAAGGATGTCTTCGTTATAAAAGACCCTAAATCTGTGTTATTACCTGCTATAACCATGAGCAGCTCCTTTATCTTTGCCAAAGGTGATCTGTTTTTGGCTTACCCCAATAACTATAATCATTATGTGAGTTATTTTAGAAATACTTACCAGCATGGTGGCGTATCCCTAGAAGAAATGATTATTCCCTTTGTAGTTTTGAACCCTAAATAAATCCATGTAATACACAAAAACCCGATGAACTACTTATTTCATTAGTTTTTGTCATAATTAATTATTAATATTGCTTAATAAACCAATTTCAGAAGTAGAAAACATGGAGTTCAACTATCGTATTGAAGATATTGAAAAAGTGGCTGAAGGCGTTTTAAAAAACATGACTTCCAAAACGCTTTTATTTTATGGCGATATGGGCGTCGGAAAAACGACGTTGATCAAAGTACTCTCAAAACAATTAGGAAGTATTTCTAGCGTCAGTAGTCCAACATTTTCAATTGTCAATGACTATGAAATAGATAAAGGTTTAATTTATCATTTTGATTTATACAGGATTAAAAATGAAGAAGAAGCTCTAAATTTTGGCATAGAAGAGTATTTATATTCTGATCAATGGATTTTTGTTGAATGGCCAGAAAAATTGGGTAATTTGATCCCTGAAAATTCCAATAAAATTGAACTTTTAGTAAATATAGATGGTTCAAGAACTCTAAAACTAACTACCCAAACTAACTTAAACCAAGAAAAAGTGAAAATGCAGTAAATAAAGTGAAAAAATCTTGCAACTACACCCCGCGCCAATTTTGAAAAGTACGGTAAAACCGTAACGTTCAAGGGACTTGAGCGATTTGTTTTAACATTTGTTTAACAGTTTTTATGCCATGTTAAACCTAATTTTGAATCAAATAATTAATTAAATCCCTTGAATTATGAAAACAAAAAAGTACATGATTGCCTTAGCAATTTTCGGAGGTGCATTGTTCACTGCACAAGCTTCAAATCTTATTGATTTAAATGAACAAACAACAACACAAATTGAAAGAAATAGAATTATCGTTCCGAAACACGGATAAAAAGAGTTTTATTTTAGGTAGTATTACAGCTACGTTAATCGCTGCTACACCTTATTTGTTTTATTTATATGAAAGTGTTCCAGACCAACAAGTCTGGGACACTTTTTTATTTACATATGATAGTAAACATTATGGCAGTGTGTTTGTTTTAGCCTGGACACTATCCAACAAGTTTATACCACTTTTTTTATTATTAATATGGTTTTTTACTTGCCGACATTGGTGGTACCATGTACTACTAGTTCCGATAGCAATGTTTGCTTACCAAATATTCACCATTTTTAATGAAGATTTGAGTTATGTTGACAGCAAGCAAATTCTATTTTTAATTCCCATCATGGCAATAATTGTCCCTTCAATTTATCTGATTAGGGCAAAAATGTTTAACAAAATTAACGATGCTGGCAAGACCATGCAGGATCTGGAAGATGAATTTAAAATTAAACCTAAAGGATTTTATGGGAAAATCAAAGAGTATTTTTAATCGACACCGTCTTATTTGGTTAATACCGGAAAACTATTTAAAATAAAATCTCATTACTTTTAGACTTCAAAATAACAATGTGACAGTTTAAAAAATTTATAGTATAATTTAAAAATATGATATCAAGTCGTAAATTGAGAAGTTACGTTTTTCTTATTAATATCTTCTCCTTCTATCAGTATTCAATGTATTCTCTAATAAATTTAGTTATCTTTCATAACTCCCATAGCGAGCAAGCTCTTGCTCTATAGCTAAAATAAAGACGGTAGTTATTGGATATTAAAAATTTTCACAGAACTCAGTCTTGGAATGAAGTTTTAATGCCTTTTGAGTAGTTTCAGCAGGCAACATTTACCCCAGACCTTTCTTTTTTCTCAATTTTCACTCACCGATTTAATTTAAAGCAATTATGCTAGGTATTCGAAAATTTCTAAGGAGCTATAGATTCAAAGCTCAAATCAACAATTAATAAATCAACTCTTCCAATTAGATTTTTTTTGCATCAAGAGCTAAAAAACTTTTTTTTACTTGATCGCCTCAGTTACTTCTGTGGCATCGAAATTACATAAATTTACATTTTGGTCTTTTCTATATCTACAGGTTTAACTCACAATATAATTTTCTGTTCTATTATTTACAGCTAATTATAGGAGTTTAAAATCGATATGGCTGTTAAAATGTGATAGTTTTAAATGAAAAGTTTCATGTGATAAATCAACAAAAAAGTCAGGCCTTATTCCATTAATTAGTGTAGAATTAGTAATTATTTGTTTTAACTTTGTCACTCTAGTTTAAAAGAACAGAGTTTGATTATTTAATTACAGCATTCGGTTATGGACAATTTTTTTAGAAAGACTCTGGTTTTTTTATATAAAAACACTTTCAACAAAAAGCAAGTGCTCATTCATAACGAGCTAAAGTCTAGAGATATATCTAATTTCGTAGAAAACAATAAGTATCAAAAGTCCAAGCTTGTTAAAGTGTTAGAAACAGCTTTTAGAGACATCGAATATTACAAAGGATTACATTTTATAAACTTAAAGCAATTGACTTATTCGGAATTTCAAAAAGTTCCAATTATGTCAAAGGATATTATTAGAGAAAATTCACATTTTCTTGTTAACCCAAATTATAAAAAAATGTCTGATGTTTATAAAAACTCATCAGGAGGGTCAACAGGGGAACCGTTAGAATTTTACCAAACCAAAGATCAATCTAACAACGGAATGGGATCTTATCTATATTCTATGTATTTGAATAAAATAAATATTTATGAAAGTTCGGTCGATCTATGGGGAGCCTTAAGAGACATGCATGAGATGAAAAGTACATTCAGCTTTAAATTCTTTGTAAAAAATTCCACAGTTCTAAATACTTTCATTTTAAGTGATGATATAATTGAAAATTACATACAAAATTTAAACAAAATTAGACCAAAATATATAAAAGCCTATGTTCATTCTATTTACGCCATTGCAAAATTCATAAATAAAAATAAAATCAAGATTAACTTTACACCAGTGGTTCAAACTACAACTGGCCCATTATATCCAGAAATAAGAACTGAAATTAAAAAAGCTTTTAATGATGCGCATGTTTACAACTTTTATGGCTCACGCGAAGGATCAGCAATTGCTTCAGAAATATATGATTTAGAAGGTCTTTTTGTATTTTACAACAATGTATTTGTAGAAATTCTAGATGATAATGACGTTCCTGTTGATCAAGGAGTAGAAGGGAATATTGTCATCACCACTTTGAACAATTTCTATATGCCTCTAATTCGCTATAAGATAGGAGATCGTGGAATAAAAGGTGACGATTGTGAGTTTGGAACTTTAAAACTTGACAACGTTACAGGCAGAACCTTAGGAGTCATTCATAAAAGAGATAAAACACGAGTTGACGGTCAGTTTTTTACATCTTTATTTTTCAATAAAGATGGAATTAAAAATTTTCAAATTATTCAAAAATCCATGGAGGTTATAGAGATTAAAATTGTGAAATCTTCTAAATATTCAATGTTGCAACTCAATGAAATAGTCGAAAAAATTGAGAATGAGCTGGGAGACGTTAAAATTCATATTGAATTCAAGGATCAAATAAATTTAACAGCAACCGGAAAAATCATGTACGTATATTCAGAGCTAGATGTGTAAAAAAAGAAAAAAAATAACTCAGCAACATCTCTCTGGGTTATAAATAAACCACAGTTATAATAATCTCCTAGAACAATAGTTAAAATTCAATCTTTACAATCAAAAAAATATTTGTAATTTGACTTCTTATTTCGAACTCAAATGAGCAAAATCCTTTCCCCCTTCACCAGAGCACAATTACTTCCTCAGGAAGAAACCCTAGAAATTTTTAAGAAGAAAGGAAATCTATTTATAGGCATCCCAAAAGAAACTTATTTTCAAGAAAAAAGGGTGTGTTTGACCCCTGATGCCGTGTCCGCGCTGGTTACCAACGGGCATAGGGTCATGCTCGAGTCCGGTGCAGGAAATGGTGCCAATTTTAAGGACAGAGCCTATAGCGAAGCTGGAGCAGAAATCACCAAAGATGCTGCCAAAGTGTATTCCTGTCCTATCATTTTAAAGGTGGAACCTCCTTCGATAGATGAAATTAAGTTGATCAATCCTCAGACTTTGCTGATTTCAGCACTTCAATTAAAAACACAGAGCAAAAAATATTTTGAAACCTTGGCTACAAAGCGTATTACCGCGTTGGCCTTCGAATTCATTAAGGACGATGATGGCTCCTACCCTGCCGTCCGCTCTTTAAGCGAGATAGCCGGTACAGCATCGATTCTAATTGCAGCGGAAATGTTGTCAAATATAAATGGAGGCAACGGATTGATGTTTGGAAACATCAGCGGGGTGCCACCCACTGAGGTTGTTATTATTGGAGCTGGGACCGTTGGCGAATTTGCTGCACGCTCTGCAATAGGTTTAGGCGCCAATGTGAAAGTTTTCGACAATTCAATTACAAAACTAAGGGCTTTACAGTCCAATTTAGGCAGAACACTTTACACCTCAACCTTACAGCCAAAAAATCTGATCAAGGCTTTAAAACGTTGTGATGTGGCTATTGGCGCAGTACGAGGCGCTAACAGAGCGCCCATTGTGGTCACGGAAGCCATGGTGAATTGCATGAAAACGGGAGCGGTTATTATTGATGTCAGTATTGATATGGGCGGCTGTTTTGAGACAAGTGAGGTCACGACACATGACCAACCAACATTTGAACGCAATGGGATTGTACATTATTGTGTCCCTAATATTCCGGCACGCTATTCCCGATCAGCCTCGGTATCAATAAGTAACATGTTTACTCCTTACCTTTTAAAAATTGGAGATGACGGCGGCATTGAAAATGCGCTCCGTTTCGATCGCGGTTTAAAAAATGGATTGTACTTTTACCACGGTATTTTGACAAATAAATCGGTTGCCGATTGGTTTGATTTAAAATACAGCGACGTCAATCTATTAATTTTTTAAGAATGAAATTTATCCATAGAGTAGGTTATTATTTGGGAGGTTTTTCCATAGGTCTAATTATTTTAGCATTTTTCTTAAGTGGAAAAAAAACCTCTTGTGACTATAGTCCTAATTCAAGAACCACAAAAAACATTTCCCACAAACAAAAACATTATACTGAGGACGCATTATCTGTCATGCGATCTTTTGAAATGGACACCACCATAGTTTCTGATATGATCAGACACGGCTCAGTCAATTTTTCAGAGAGCGACACCAAAAGTGAAGCTTGTAAAACCTACATTATCGAAAACAGCTATAAAGAGCAGGAGTTTAAATTACAAATAAAAAACTGTGATTCTTTAGCAACCATAGAAGTGATCGTTCCCAATAAAAACAAGTGAGCCACAGTAGTTAACCGTGGCTCAAATCTTAATTATTTTATAAAGTGGCGTTATCTCAACACCACTTTTTTAGTGATTACTTTTTGGTTATCGACCAATTGAAGCAGATAAATACCAGATGCATAATTGGATAGGTTTAACGTTTTAATATACTTCTGTTGATCACCTTCATTGATGATTTCATTGTAGAGAGATTTACCTGAGAGATCATACAAATTGATACTTGAGAAACTAGTCAACCCTGAAATGTTTATGTGAAGTTCGCCATTGGTTGGGTTTGGGTGGATCAAAAACTCTAATTCCTGAGTATCTTCAACAATTTGATGAGCATTACAATTATTCACCATAACCATGACGCTGTCTGTATCAGAATCCAAGGCATGATACACCATTACAGAATACTCCGTATCTTCTGAAGGCTCTACAGTAATGCTCTTACTTGTCTCTCCCGTGCTCCACAAATACTCACTATTAGCCGGACCATCTGCAGTTAGAACAGTATTTTCGGTAAGACAAATAGCTACATCTTCTCCGGCATTGGCTACCACTTTCTCAAAGACGTTTACGGTAATTGATTTTTGTGAAGAACAATCATTAATATATCCGACCACATCATAGGTTTCACTGACATTGGGCCTTACAGCAATATTGGGCTGGGTCGCACCATTACTCCATTTATAAGTATTGGCTCCGGTAGCAGATAAGGTTATAAATTCGCCTTCAAGTATGGTTGCTTCACTCCCGTTTGTAATACTAACATTAGGACTTGGGCCTACAAAAACTGTAACTTCATCTCTATTGGATGCATCTGCAATGTAAGCCGTAACCGAATATTTGGTAGTAGAAGTCGGACTCACATCAATGCTTGCAGTCTTCTCACCTGTACTCCACAAGTAACGATCTCCACCTGTTGCCGTCAATGTGGCAATAGAGCCCGGACAAATCACCTTATTAGCTCCCGCATCGGCTACAACGGCTGTTTCTGGTTGCACAACCGTTACAATAATTGTATCCCTAGATTCGCAATCATTTGTTTTCCCTACTACAGTGTAGGTAGTGGTTTCTTTAGGGTTTATAGTAATACTCGCACCAGAGGCTTTAGTACTCCATCTGTAAGTGGTGGCCCCAGTTGCAGTTAAAGTTGCACTTTCTCCAAGAGCAATAGTAATATCCTTACCTGCATCCACTTTAGGAAGAGGATTGAGCGTTATGACCACTTCATCTTTATCAGAATTCTTGCCTGAGTTATCATAGGCAGTGACACTGTAGGTGGTAGTGGTTTTGGGATTTACCGTAATGCTTGCGCTAGTCTCGCCGGTATTCCATTTATAAGTAGTCCCTCCCGTTGCCGTCAAGGTTGCAGTGGTTCCTGCACAGATGTTTTGGTCAGCACCGGCGTCGGCAACAACCTTGATTGGATTAAGTACAGTAACCTTTACCTTGTCCGTAGCCTCACAGCCGTTGGACGTTCCTATCACAGAATATGTTCTAGTTGATTTAGGATTTACGGTGACGCTTGCAGTTGTGTCGCCTGTATCCCATTTGTAAGTAGTTGCTCCAATAGCGGTCAATGTCGTACTTTCTCCCAATGTGATTGTAATATCCCTCCCCGCATCTACTTTTGGAAGCGGATTTACCGTAACCTTTACGTCATCAGAATCAGATTTGTTTCCTGTGCTGTCAAATGCTGTCACTTTATAAGTGGTAGTCTCATTTGGATTTACAGTGATGCTTGCTGTAGTCTCGCCGGTATTCCAATTATATGTAGTACCTCCCGTTGCAGTCAAGGTTGCGCTTGTGCCTGCACAGATTTTTTGGTCTGTACCGGCATTTGCAATTAATTCCACAGTGTCTATAACGATAACTTTTACACTGTCCGTCGCCTCACAGCCGTTTGATATACCTGTTACAGTATAGGTAGTAGTTGCCTTAGGACTTACTGTAATGCTCTCACCAGAGGCTTTGGTATTCCAGCTATAAGTGGTTGCTCCAGTTGCGGTCAATGTTGTACTTTCCCCTAATTTTATAGTGATGTCATTCCCAGCATTTACTTTAGGAAGTGGATTTACCGTAACCTTAACGTCATCAGAATCAGAATTGGTCCCTGTGCTATCATAGGCAGTTACTGTATATGTGGTTGTAGCTTTTGGATTAACAGTAATGCTTGCTGCAGTCTCTCCTGTATTCCATTTATAGGAAGCACCTCCTGTTGCAGTAAGAGTAATACTTTCGCCATTACACATCCGTTGGTCAATACCTGCGCTCGCCTGGAGCGCTGGAGGAAAAACCGTTATAAGGGAAGTAGCTTTGAAACCTCCATCTGCACTCATAAAAGTAATTGTAGCAGTACCTGTTGAAATGGCTGTTACCACACCATTAGTATCTACTGTAGCAATATGAACGTTATCTGAATTCCATTTCCCATCTTTAATAGTAGCATTTGCTGGAGTGAAAATTGGATTTAATTGGTGTGTTTTTGCAAGTTGGACATTTACTTCATAAGGTATAATGGCAACATCACGAACATCAATTACATTATTTGGACGATCTACCTGATTCAAATACTCTTCTAGCCACGTATATCCACTTGGCGCAATATCATTGTGATCTTGGCCTTTTGGAACATTGATGGAAAACCATATCTCTGGTATATGGGAATTTGTACCGTAAAATTCTGCTCCACGTACTACTGAGGGAATAGGTGGAACTATCCAATTTTGCATATCTGATGATAATTTAGGCGGTAACATCACATTGTTTTTCATGTTATGAATATATCTTTTATCCAAAATGTCAGTATTATCACTTACACTACCATCTGAGTTTAGTCTAGCGTTACACCCAACATTATTAATAACATTTATAAAAGCTTCTTCAGCAGATAAAATTTTAAAGGGTTCTCCGTTTAAAGGATGCATTTTTGATACGAAATGGTTCATGGGAACTTGTAGTCCTCCGTTATAAAATCCTTTAAAAGATAATCGATTATCAGAATTTAGTTCAGTAACACTCTCTACACCAGGCCCTTCAATTCCTTGGGGTGCAACATACATATTTCCATTTGTATATATTTCGGGGAGATTAGAATCCGAGTTTGCGAACATTTGTAATCTATCCTTACTTATTTTTGTGTTATTATAATGATAATAGTTACCAATATGGTTTAATCTTTGACTACCTCCTGGCTGCATTAGCCTATGCCTTACGTACCATACTACATTATTGATAACATCAAATCTGGCCAGGTCACCATTAATGTTTGGGGTTCTATGACTAACATGATAAAAACAATTAAATAAAAATGAGGCACCTTTTGTGGTAGAAGTTGTTCCAGTCAGTGCTCCAACTAATGCTCCTCTGTCATTTTCAGGAAAGAAACATCTTTGTACCGTTAAATTTTCACTTGAATATAATCCTCCAGCGTCATACCATGAACCTCCTTGAAAAAAACCAAAAGAAAATGTACAATGATCATATATTTGGTTTTTACTCCCCTCTTTTGACTGGAAACTGTTGGTAGCTCCTCCTTCATAATTTGTAGAACGAATACCTCCTTTAAATCTAATATACCTCACAATTAAATTTGTTACTCGTTGAAATCTAAATACCTCTCCATCAATTGTGATGCCTCCTTCAGGGGCAGTTTGACCAGCAATAGTTATATTCGATTTATCTTCCACAACCAGTCTACTTTTCAATTTAATAACACCGCTTACATCAAATACAATCGTACGATTACTTTGAGATAGTGCATCTCTTAAAGAACCATAACCACTATCATTTAAATTTGTCACATGATACACATCTTTTCCTCTACCACCGGTGACGTACGCCCCCGATCCATAAGCTGAAGGAAATGCCAATTGTTGTGAATTAGAATATTCCGATAAAAAGATAAACATAAAAAATAAGCATAAGGTGGTTTTGTTACGAATGTAACCTGTTAGGTAGTTTGGGAATTTCATGGCTCTGGGGTTAATAAAGTTTAGTTTTATTGAACTTTCAATTGTTTTAATTCAATAATTTTAAGCAAGTAAAAAAATAAAAAATTAAATAAAGTCAAAATACCCAAATATTCGATTTAATGATCATTATGGTAAGATTAATCTTATATTTTAAATATATTAACGATGAAATGAATTATATATACGTTCAAAAGAATGTCTCGGATTTTATATTATACATTTTAACACCTAAGAGAAAAAACCTACAAAACACCTCTATATCTAATGAGTTATGATAGTTTTTTCTTTAATTAAGAAAAAGTTATATATATATACTATTCACATTTCAAACTTTAAAAAAAATGGAATAAGCATCTCTAAACACTTTACAGACATTATATACTGAACTGTTATACTAAGGGAAGGATTAAATCTTAATCACTTGAGAATAAATATGATATTTTTATAGATAAGTAAGTAGCCCTTTCATAAATATATAATCCAATTTGATTAATTATCATTAAATGAAGTTAAACACAATCTCTCGTACAAAGGATTTTATAATACTCCCCAAATATAGGACAGGACATTAAGTTGTAATTTAACCCTGTCAATATGAAAACATCAAGAAGAAAACTCAGTACGTCTTTCAAGGTCAAAGTAGCTGTTGAAGCGATCAAAGAACAACAAGGCTGGAAGAACTTGCTGCCAAATTTTAACTGCACCCTACACAAATATCCAGTTGGAAGCGGGAGTTTTTAAAAATGCCGATCTGGTCTTTGTATCCAAATCTGAAAAAGAGGATTCGAATCGGATCCCCTTCACAGTAAAATACGTCACTTACAATAGAAAAACCATTTTTAAAACAATGTCCTGGACAAATGAGTACTACTAAAAGAAGACAAAAATTAGTAAAAACCCATCCAAGGCTGAGTCTTATTCAACAATGTAATATTCATAATAATCATCGCTCCAATCTTTATTATAAGCCCAAGAGCGAGAGTCTGCTCAATTTAAGAATAGTGAAGGAAATAGATGCCTGGTTTTTGGAGCACCCTTACTATGGGGTAGAGAACATTATCGACTACCTGAGTTTTCATCTCGGACGTCACAAGAATAAGACGTCGGTACATGGTCATGGGACTACAAGCCATCTACAGAAAGCTTAGAACCAACATCTGAGACCATAAAGGCTATAAGTTCCCTGATCTGCTAAGAGAACTTAAAATAGATCGTACCAATCAGCTATGGCAGACCGACATCAATTATATTCCTATGTTTCGCGGGTTATATATATGAATGCAATAATTGCCGTATATAGTAGAAAAATCCTTAATTGGAGTATCTCAAATTCTATGGATAATAAGTGGTGTATCGAACTCTTGAAAGACACTGTCGCCACAAGTAATTAAGTAGAATATGTCTTGTCCTAAATAACCGATACAGATTAATAAAGGATTAAATTTATTAATTAAAGCTGAACAATGACGTCATTGTTCAGCTTTTTTGATTTGTATTGTTTTCTTTTCAATTTGTTTTGTTGGTGCATTTGCATCGGGGTTAACATGTAATGGGACAAGTGTGGCCTTACAAGATTATATATTTTTATTGCACTTGCAATAAGTTTCTGCTTTAAACCAAAGTCCTTAACGTTTTTTGCTATGTCAAACTCTTGTTTTAAAACGCCATTTATCCGCTCTGCTATTGTATTTTCGTAGGGGTCCTACTTGGAGTGATATCATTATCGTTCAAGAGTTTTTGATAGTCATTAGAACAATATTGCAATCCTCTGTCAGAGTGGTGTATCAAAGGGTACTGTCTTTGTTTTCGATTGTTCAGAGCCATTTTCAGGGCTTTTAATGAACCATCCACAGAAAGGGAGGTCGATACATTATAGCCCACAATTTTTTTTGAATATGCATCCGTAACCAATGCCAGATACGATGGATTTGTTCTGGTTCCTACATATGTTATATCGCTTACCCATACAGAGTCCGGCCTTTCTATGTCCAAGGCACTTACAAGATTTTTATGTTTCCCAAACCGATGGTGGGAGTCTGTTGTAATATGCTATCGTTTTTTGGGTGTTATCAGCATATGATTGGCTCGTAATATTCTAAAGAGCTTGTCCCTTCCCACTTCTAGGGGAGACAATTGATCTTTTAGTAAAAAATATAGTTTTTTACCTCCCAATCTGAGCATAATGATACGGATCTTCCCCACCATCGCTATTACCTTTTGGGCGATAGATTGTTTATGGTGCCTAGCCTTTTTTGATCTATAATATACCTGCCTATTTACCCCGAGCAAATCACAGGTAGAAACTACTGTTTCTTTGTGCTCTTCCTTGAAGAGGTCGATAACTCGGGTGTGTAATTTTTTCTGATATCTATTTGATATTCCTTTTCAGCCAGATCTACCAGCATATCAAATATAATTGCTTTCTTATCAGAACGTTCAGCTAGATGTTCGGCCCTGGCCTTCTACTTTTCAAGCAGCTTGACCTTGGCCTCGAGTTCTAGTATTCTTTGTTCGGGGGGCGGGGGGGGGTGGGGGTGACATTGTTATCGGAACTTGGTTTTCCCAATCAAAGTTACCATATTTCTGTAACCATTTTGTTACGGTCGAATCTCCTTGAATACCATACTTGGTCTTTGCTTGGCTTGTTGTAAGAAGACCTTGTTCTATTTCTTCAACTAACTGGAGCTTAAAAGAAAGTGGGTAGACTTTTTGGGTACGTCTCGTATACCCAACGTTTTCTGATGTTTTCATTACACTAAGGTTTTAGTGTATCGCTATTTCAGGACGGGACAAGAATATATAAACAAAAGAGACTGTTTGAAAAGGTAGTTCATTTTTTGCAGTCTTTCTAGTAAATTCTTAACTTTAAGAATTAGCAGAAAAAGAGTTTTCAAGATCTATGACCATGACCAATTAAGTCTTTTACCACCAAGTTATGATGATCTAGTTCCCATCAATCATCCTGGTTCGCATTCAAAATATGATTATTGACCAAGTAGATATGAGTGAACCGAAAAGAGCTATAAAGGTGGTGGGACATCCAGTTACCATCCACGCATGTTACTCAAAATTATTATTTATGCGTATTTACGTAACTTTTATTCTTCGCGAAATAATAGAACAGGTTTTGCACGAGAATATTCACTTTATGTGGCTCAGTGGACAAAGCAGGCCCGACCATAATACCATAAATGATTTTAGAGGGAAACGCCTACAAGGGCATCTAAAGAAGATTCCATCAGGTCGTATTGCTTTTGGCAGAACATGGCGTTGTGGTCCTAAAAAATATCTTTGTAGATGGCACCATGATTGAGGCCAATGCCAATCGTTATACATTTGTTTGGTGGCAAGTCCATAAAACAAGTAAAGAACGCATCAAAAAGCAGTTAAAAGAGTTATGGTCTTATGTGGAAAAGGTTTACAAAGACGAGCAATACATCACGGACACACCAGACTTTGAAGCTATCAATGTTGATAAAATATAAGAGACCATTATCCAAATAAACGATGCCCTGCAAGGCAAGAAGATAGACAAAAAAGTAGAACAAAAGCTAAATTACGCGAAAAAAAATTGGCCAAATATGAAAAACAGGAAGCCATTTTGAAAGAAAGGAACAGCTACAGTAAAACAGATCCGGATGCCACTTTTATGCGCATGAAAGATGATTACTTGCAGAACGGACAGCTCAAGTCAGCTTATAACATTCAAGCTTCCACAAACAATCAGTACATCACCAATTATACCTTGGCACGGACCGCGGCAGACAATGTAACATTAAAAAGCCACCTCAATAGCCATATTGAGAACTACAGCGAAAAACCAGATACACCTACAGCTGACGCAGGCTATGGAAGCGAAGAAAACTATACCGGGTCTGGAAGACAGTTAAATAACAGCTTATGTAAAATATAATTACTTCCATAATGAACAGCAGGACAAAAAGAAAGGGAAAATCAACCCTTTACATTCAGACCAATTCCAATACTACATAGAAACGAACACCTATTATTGCCCCCATAAGAAAAGCGATGGCCAATATTGGCAGTTATAAAAAGAAAACAAAAATTGGTTTTGAGCAAGAACTTCATAGGCATCAAGCCCAAAACTGTAATGGATGCCCATTAAGAAGTCTTTGCCATAAATCCAAATATAATCGAATTATCGAATGTAATCATAACCTGATACGATTGAAATCCCAAGCGAGGACACTTTTAACAAGTGAACAGGGCATTGCTAAAAGAAAACAACGTTATTGGGATGTGGAAGCTGTTTTTGGCAATATAAAACAGAACATGAACTTTAAGCAATTTATGTTAAGAGGAATCGACAAAGTAAATGTCGAAATAGGTATAATTGCACAATGGCCCACAACTTTAAAAAGTATAGATTAACCATGTAAGCCAACTTTTTCAATTTTACATTGACGCTATTTTAACAATCATACAAAGTTAAATTGAACCAAAAATAAAAATCGCCTAAAAATTTCTTTTTAGACGACCTAAATCTTATATTCAAAATAAAGTTACGCTAATTCAAAATAATCTTTTTAATAATTGATCTTTCATTATCTACCAAACGTAATAAGTAAATTCCAGATGTGTAGTCAGATAAATCTAATGTTTTAATATAATTTTTTTGATCAATGTCGTAAATAACTTCGTTATAAAAAGATTTGCCCGAAAGATCATATAATTCAATATTGGAAATATGAGTCAAACCAGAAATATTAATGTGAAGTTCTCCATTAGTAGGATTCGGATGAACTAAAAAGTCAAAAGCATCTGTATTTCCTGCTCCGTTAATTTTACCAAGCTTTCCAGAGGCGCCTACCGAGACTGATGTCATAGATGGCCTAGGTGAAGAATTACTTCCTCCCGATGGCGCTTTATAGGAAACAACCCCATTATTTTTATCCACATAGTAGGTTGTGTTTTTTACCATGACCAGAAGTCTATCATCATTCACACATCCCTCTGCAGACGTCCCCACGACAGAATAGAAGGTCGTTCTATCAGGACTCACAGTAATACTTGCGGTAGTTGCTCCATTACTCCATAAATAAGTACTTGCACCAGTGGCGGTTAATGTAGTACTTTCTCCTTGATTTATTGTTACATTTTTTCCAGCTCTTACATAAGGCCTTTGGTTAACTTTTACTACAACATTATCCATTCCAATTTTTTTTCCATTGCTGTCAAACGCAGTTACTGAATAAGTTGTAGTCTTATTTGGAAAAACTTTAATACTTGCGGTTTTATTTCCCGTACTCCAAATATATGTTGCACCCCCAGTAGCTGTTAATGTGGCACCAGTAGTTCTAATGCATATGCTCTGGTCTTGCCCTGCATCTACTTTTGATGATTCTTCTTCCGGTTGTGGCAAAACGCTTACTTCAGCCGTAGCCATCATATTACTTTCATTTATCTTGAATGTAATGTTCGCGTTACCTTCAGAAATTGCTGTGACTAATCCAGTAGCATCAACTGTAGCTACCCTAGAATCACTACTGTGCCATTTTCCAGTTTTATTTTCAACATTTGTAGGTGTAATTTTTACGGTTAACTGTATTTCATCAGAAATTTTAATTTCTCCGGAACTTGGTATTATTGCCACCTTTTGGCTGCTCATAACGAAGTTATGTCCATCTACTCTATTCAAATACTCTTCTAACCAAGTATAACCACTCGGGGCTATATCATTGTGATTTTGACCTTTAGGAACGTGGGCCTTGAAAAATGTTTCTGGTATGTGTGGATTTGAACTGTAAAAATCACCTGGCCTTTTTATAGAGTTTATTTTAGGAACCTTCCATTGACTTTGACTTAATGGTTTTTTAGAATGGATACCATTTTTTATATTATTGAGCCATTCAACATCTAAAACATCTAAATTATCACTCACACTTCCATCTTCATTAAGTCTGGCATTGCAGCCTACATTATTTTTAACGTCTATATAAGCTTCGTCTCCAGATAACACTTTAAAAGGCTCTCCATTTAAAACATGTTGTCTGTTAGTGAAATATGATGTTGGAAGTTGATCTCCGTAATTTTTACCAACAAAGTATTTAAACGCTAATGAATTGTTAGAATTTATTTGAGAAATTGAATTTGAGATTGGTCTTAAAGTGTTTTTTGCAACATATGTGTTACCATTAGTATATATCTTCGGTAGCACATTTGTATTTGAACCAAAATTATGAAACATATAATTCGTAGCTGGTGTATCATTATAATTATAATAATTCCCTAAATGATTTAAAACTATACTACCATTAGCTTGCATCAATCTATGCTTTACATACCACACAATGTTGTTAATGACATCAATTCTTCCGTTATCTCCCGAGATGTTGGGTACTCTATGACTTATATTATAAAAAGCATTTGAAAGAAATGAAAATTTCCCAGTTCTCGTTTTACCACCTGAAATAGTCCCTGCCATAACACCTCTTGAACTCTCAGCAAAAAAACTTCTCTGCACTGTTACATTATCAACTTCATAATTTCCTCCACCTTCATACCAAGAGGCTGCTTGAAAAAAACCAAATGCAAAAGAACAATGATCAAAAATTTGATTCAAACTACTCCCTTTGGATTGAAAGCTATTGGTAGGTCCTCTTTCATAGGCTTTAGAATCAATCCCTCCTTTAAATCTAATGTGTCTAACTATTATATTTTCCGCACCAGAAAAATGAACCAAATCACCATCAATCGTAACACCTCCTAACGGTGCAGTTTGTCCAGCAATAGTGATATTCGATTTATTCTGTAAATTTAATGGACTTGTGAGACGTATAACGCCACTTACGTCAAATACGATTGTTCTATTGCCCTCAGACAATGCATCTCGAAGAGAACCTTTACCACTGTTATTTAGGTTAGTTACGTGGTAGACTTCTAGTCCCCTACCTCCATTTACATAGGCACCTGCACCGCGAGCAGTTGGAAATGCTAGTTTTTGAGCTGATATTATTTGAGAGGAAAATATCGTTAAAAAAAAGAAAATAATACTAATAGAAGCATTAGTGAGCTTAATAGAGAATTTCATAAAATAAAGAATTACAGTAATGGGATGTTGATTAATTAAAAAAATAAAAGGTAAAAATGTACATATTTGTTATCTAATTATATTTGGAACGTTTATAAAATTATAAAACCTATATAATTTCTTAAATTTTAAAAAATTTGAATTAAGGTTTAATAAAAAAGAAATTTCCGACTAACAGCATAATAATCTGTTATAAGTACGCGCAATATTGAAAATTGGATCTCTACTTCTAAACTTTAACAAAACAAAGAGAAATCCTACAAAGTTCCTACCTTCATTAATGAACTAGCGCTACATCGTTAAAAACCTTTACTTTTCAAGTTTATCATTAATCTTTTAAAAAAAATATTGATATTTGCCAAAATTAACTTAACCCTCTTATTAAGTTTAATAACCAAGAAAATCCTCCACCCGAAAAAATTCATGGTTAATATTAAATTTTGTAAGCTCTTATTTCTAAGCCTTTAACGCGTTTTAAAAATTGACTTATGATTATAACCCAAACTGAAAAATGAACATTTTAATTTCTATTATTGTTCCTGTTTATAATGTTGAAAAATTTATAGACAGATGTATACAGTCAATTCTGAATCAAACTTATAAAAACCTTGAAATAATTTTAATAAACGATGGTTCCACTGACGAGAGTGGGTCAATTTGTGATCAATACGCTTTAAAAGATAATCGTGTAGTAGTTTACCACATTGTAAATGGGGGATCGAGCATAGCTAGAAATTTAGGGCTTAAAAAAAGTCGCGGAGAATATATTGGGTTTGTAGATAGTGATGATTGGGTAAAACCTAATATGTTTAATGAGCTACTCAAATTTGCTTTAGAAAACGATTTAAAAGTAGTCGAAACCAATTTTACGACCTCACATATAACAGAGGAAAACTCAATTCCTGAAAATCCTGTCGGAGGAAGAATTGAAGAAAGGATTATAGCTTTAAAAAGAATAATTAGTAATACCGGATTTTCTGTTTGGCGGAGGCTATATCATCGTTCAATCTTGAAAAATCGTTTTTTTATAGAAAATGTTCTTCATCAAGACGTTTACTACACAATAGATATTTTAAATGAGATTTCTTATCTGGGATATATTGAAATTCCATTATATGTTTATAATGATCAAAACCTAACAAGTGTTATAAGGAGTAACTATTCAATAAAAAAATTAAATTCCATAAATGCGGGAAGTTATGTCGTAGAAAATACACTTCAATACAATGATGAAATACAAGATTTAGCTAAACAATACTTATTAGAGTTTTTAACTTACCATTATGACGGTTTGACCAGAAATAACGAATTAGATAAGGCGGGTAAGCATCGTAAAAATATCAGGAAAATAATGAAAAAAAATTACGATTCATCAAAATTTAATGTTTATCCATATGCTATTATTAACCTGCCTCCCATTATTTATCGAATATTCCTTTTAACAAATAAAAAGAGAATTAAGATTCAAAGAGAAATCCTTCAAGTATTTAAAAATGTCTAGAGTCAATCATGCATTGAAAAACATGAAATTTAGCATGTTTTTCTACTTAATATTTTTGGTTTTACAATTCGTCTCAAGAAAATTATTCTTAGATAATTTAGGAGATGAATTCATGGGCTTATCTGAAACACTCCGTAGTTTTTTAGGCTTTTTAAATTTAGCAGAATTAGGCATCGGAGCGGCAGTTGGTTTTAGTTTATACAAACCGATATTTGACAAAGAGAATGAGCGTATAAATGAACTGATAAGTTTGTTTGGCCATCTTTATAAAAAAATCGGGTTATTCATTATAATTGGAGGATTTTTATTATCGCTATTTTTTCCTATAATATTTAGTTCGCTTGGAGCCCCTTTAGCTGTTGTTTATTATACTTATTACACTTTTCTATTTGGAATGGGCTTAAACTTCTTTTTCAACTATCATACCATCCTACTTCAAGCAGATCAAAAAGATTATATAATAACTTCATATTCACAATCTATTAATCTTATAAAAATTTTTATCCAGTGTTTCATAGTTTACTATTTTGAGAGTGTTTATGGATGGGTCTCTTTAGAATTAGCTTACTACGTAGTTAATAGTTATGTATTACGCAAGAAAATAAAACAAATATATCCATGGTTAAATTTGAATCAAAAAACAACAAATTCGATACTCAAGGATAACCCAGTAATCATTAAGAAAGTTAAGCAGGTATCATTTCATAAATTAGGTGCATTTGTTACAGGTGGTACGGACCAAATTTTAATTTTTGCATTCATAAGTATTGAAACAGTTGCTTTTTTTGGCAATTATCAAATGATATTTAGCCGACTCTTACAATTGGTTAACACGGCATTTTCGGGAACAGCGGCGGGAATAGGAAATCTCGTTGCAGAAAATAACAAAAAAAACATAAATAAAGTATTCTGGGAAATGATGGCATTACGTTTTTATATTGGAGGTGTGTCTGTAATTGTTCTCTATTATGTGACAGAACCTTTTATTTTGTATTGGCTTGGCGAAAAATATGTTTTAAGCAAATATGTACTACTGCTATTTCTGTTAAATATGTTTATAATGCAAATTAGAATTCCAGTAGATCATTTTAAAGATGCCCATGGTTTGTATCAAGATATTTGGGCTCCTGTAATTCAAAGTATTATTAATCTTGGAACCTCGCTAATTCTACTTCAATATTTCGATTTAGCTGGGGTTTTATTGGGAACGACAATAGCTTTTACAATCGTCATCTTACTCTGGCGGCCCTACTATTTATATAAATATGGATTTAAAGCAAACCTTTGGGAATATTGGAGACATTTTTTGATTTTAATATTATCTTTTATTTTTACCTTGATTACAACTTATAAACTTCAGAAGTTTATATATTTGGGTAATATCAATTTTGTTAACATAGTAATTTATTCTCTAAAAATTTTAGTATTAGTCGTCTTAATATATACGCCTGTAATTTATCTATCAAGTTTAGGGTTCAGAAATGTTTCAAAACGATTATTAAGTCTCATAAAAATAAAGATATGAAAATAGATTTTATAATCGGATCCTTAGGTGGTGGTGGCGCCGAACGGGTCTTGGCACTAATAGTAAATAGTTTAGCAAAAAACAGAAGATATGACATATCACTCATAACCTTCTACAAAGGAAATGAGGCTTATGAACTGACACCAAATATTAAAAGAGTACAATTAAAATCTAATAAATTAATAAAAAATCATACTTTAAATAGCATGATTTATTTATTAGGACATTATAAGAGCAAATCCCAAAGACCAGATCTTATACTTTCATTTTCGACCTCAACCAACTTTATTACAATACTTGTTGCTAAATTCTATTCGATAAAAATAATTGCGCAAGAGCATACTTCTTATTTAGGATATGACAAAAAGAGAAGTTCTATTACAACTATAACAAGAAAACATCTTTATAGATTAGCCAATTTATTAACTGTTTTGACTTATTTGGATGTGCCGCATTACAAAAAATTAGGTGTTGAAGTTTACGTTATGCCAAATCCTTGTAGTTTTAAACCTATTACTGAAAACAACCACTTAAGAAAGAAAATCATTTTGGCGGCTGGTAATTTAAATCGATATGATGGAAAAGGTTTTGACAATTTAATAAGACTAATGGTTCCAATATTCAAAAATCATCCTGATTGGCGCTTAAAGATTGCTGGATCGGGAGAGGAAGGATTAAATCACCTCACTCAACTTGCAAAAAGAGCAAAAGTATTGGATAAAGTGATTTTTACCGGTTTCATAGATAATATTTCTGATGTTATGAATGAATCTTCCATTTTTATATTATCCTCTAAATATGAAGGTTTACCAATGGCACTATTGGAGGCAATGTCTCAAGGAATGGCATGCATAGCTTACAATTGCTTAACAGGTCCATCGGATATTATTGAGAATAATAAAAATGGCTTACTGATTGAAAATCAAAATACTGAAAAGATGCAACAAGGTTTGCTGAAACTTATTGAAAACGAAGAATTGAGAAATAAATTGAGTAATGAAGGCATAAAATCTATGGATAAATTTAATATTGACGTAATTACTGAGCGCTACGAGTCTTTATTAAATAAATTAGTTTATGAATCATGAATAAGTTTATTATTTACATATGTTTTTATTTCCCATTAATAAGTAGCTGTTTGAATATTCAGGGCTTTGTAACTAAATTTTTATCGGTTAGTATCGCTCAAAACCTGGCATATTTTAATATTCTTTTGATTACTTTGGGTGTTGTGATTTTAAAAGTAAATACTGGTCGTCTCTCAAAAACAAACCAATTATGGCTGACATTCTATCTTGTATACTATTCATTTGCGATTTTAGCTTCAGGAATTTATGGGTTTGACTCAAATATACTGTCAACACTAGTTGCTCCAATGTATTTTATAGGTTTTTACTATTTATTAAGTAATCCCGATCAGCTCAAGATATTTTATAAGATTTTAACTATCTCCATGGTTATATCTTCCTTTTTTACAATTTATTTTTATAAAATAAATTTTAATTACGATATAGCAGGTGTGGTTGGAAGAGATATAGATCGCGCAGAGGGTCTATACGGAGATGCTAATAACGCTGCCTTAGCAAGCATAATAGCCTACATTCTTTTTAATAAATTTTATACCCCTCCTTACAATATTTTTAAGGCTGTCAAGATTTTGATTTTGATAGCTATTTTTTATAGTATATTTATTACATTCTCTACAACAGGACTATTAGCTTTCATCGTTATATTTTTCATACTCAATTATAAATTTTTCACAGGTATGAGGATTATTCTATTGGGACTGGGAATTGTTCTGTTCTACTTAGGGATATTTAGTATAAAATCTCAAACGAAGGAATTAAATTTATCGCAGGCCCAAATCGTTAAAGTTGATAATATTATTAATGTTTTAACCTTAAATGTCGAAAAGGTGGATAGCTCGGGAAGAGGATATCTACTCGAAAACTTAATGTACTATCTTTATAAAAATCCACTACTTGGCAACGGTTTAAGTTTTGCCTCAAAAGCGAGTGGACACAACACTTACCTTGGGGTTTGGGTGGATGCAGGATTATTCACATTTTTATATTTCATTTTTGTTTTGTCTTTTTATATGGTTAAAACTTTTACTTTAGAGTTACATCTTAAATTATTTTCAATGTCACTTTTGATAGCTTTGTATATTTCAATGCTAAGCCTCCAAACAGTAATAAATCAACCTTATCTTGTTGTATTGTTTGCTTTTGTAGGCTATATTATCGATAACAGCAAAGAATCTTCTCACCAGTTAAGTTTTATAAAAAATAAAAGATTTAAGATAGATAATGATAGAAAAGTTTAGGACCATAAATAATC
This sequence comes from Gelidibacter mesophilus DSM 14095, assembly GCF_000423005.1. Lineage (GTDB taxonomy): Bacteria > Bacteroidota > Bacteroidia > Flavobacteriales > Flavobacteriaceae > Gelidibacter > Gelidibacter mesophilus. The sequence goes on along the minus strand of NZ_AUHD01000013.1, from coordinate 10,528 downwards.
ATAAACGACTAGTATCAGTAATACTTGTATGTTTAATCGCCATAATATTCTTTTATTTGAAGGGAAAGATTTCTACGATGGCTGTTGAGGGCTGGTCTGAGAGCATAACAGCCTATGAAAATTCCAAAAATATTGACTCTGCATTTAAGCAAACATTTTTAAATAAGAAAAATACTACTGAATATCGATATGAAGAACTTTTTAAATACTTCGCCTACGGGCATATAAAATATCAATCTCCTAAAGGTGCTTATGTTAATTATCCGGGAGAAATTAGCGGTAGAGGAAGAAAAATTAATGGCTTAGAAGGTTTTGCAAGATTCTTTCCTTTGGCAGCATCTTGGCTATCTTCCAATCGTTCAGAAAATGTAATTTTGAATGACACCTCCTATAATCTTGTTAACATTCTAAAAAAAGGGCTGTTGAACGGTACGGATCCAATTTGCCTAGAATATTGGGGAGATGTTAGCGATTACGACCAACGTATTGTAGAGGCTGCGGATATTGCATTGTCATTATGGATTAGTAAAGATCAAATATGGGTTAATCTTACAAGTGACGAAAGATATAGAATAGTAAGGTGGTTAGAGCTGTCGATCAATAAAAAGGTTGGCGATAATAATTGGAAACTTTTTCCTGTTACTATAATCAAAGTACTTGAATCTTTAGGAGCTTCGAATAAAAAAGACTTAAAATATGCTAATGAGCTATTCGAAACTTATAAAAACAAGCATTATTTAGGAGAAGGGTGGTATGATGACCCTCCAAAAGGAATCGATTACTATAATGCGTGGTCCATTCACTATGCTCTTTTTTGGTTAGATCAGATAGATCCAAATTTCGATCATGACTTTATAAAAAGCACACATTCTGAATTTGTGAAGTTTTATAAATTTTTTTTTGGTAAAAATGGTTTCCCAATGATGGGAAGAAGTGTATGTTACAGATTGGCTGCTCCATCGCCAATCATTTCCGCCACAATATTATCACCTAACGAAATTTCTCTTGGTTTTGCAATGCGAACATTGGATTTAACGTGGATTCACTTTATTGAAAACAACGCACTTCAAGATGGAATAATGACTCAAGGATATTATGATGACGATCTCCGTATCTTAGATAATTATAGTGGTACAGGAAGCTGTTTATGGTCATTGAGGTCGTTAATTGTTGCATTTTACGTTGATAGATCCAGACCACTATTCAAAGCAGATGAGCAATTATTACCTGTAGAAGTATCAAATTTTGAAATCACCAACAAAACTGTAGGTTGGACTATTATTGGCGATAAATCAAACCATAAAATATCATTAAGGTTAAATAAAAATGATTCTCTAAAGTCATATGAATTATTAGAGTATTCATTTAAAAATAAATTTAAAGAACTTATAACAAAGAGACCATGGAGACCAGATAATACCAAAGCATTGTATGAAAATAATATTTACTCTACCGATGCTGAATTATTTATTATTAAATAATCTCGTATTAAGAAAAACTTAATTTTTAATATAAAGTGAAATTTTAAATATTCAAAACAAGAAGTCGAAAGTTAGTATTATAGTGAAATATTATCTTGTCATTTGCTTCTAGAACGATTGACGTAATTATTGTTGTTCAATCTAATACTCAAACAATTTAATTAAATTAAATTTTCTTTCTTTCAATTTTTAAGTGTTTTGACTAAATTATATAATAAAGAAATCATTAACCCAAATTAAATTCTAATCAAAATGAAAAGTGTTAATTATAAAGTAGCTAGAATTTATAGAAATTCAGAATTTGGATATTATGCTGTTAGACCTATTTATAAAATATATGAATTTGTTCTAAAACACATATCAGATGAATATATAATAAAAAGAAGATTTAGAAAAAAAATGGGCTACGATTTAGATTTAAAAAATCCTAAAACTCTAAATGAGAAAATAAATTGGCTCAAACTTTACGATAGAAAAGATTTACACACTACTGTAGCAGATAAATTTAAAGTGAGATCCTATATTGAAAATACAATTGGGGCAGAATATTTGATACCATTAATCTTTCAAACTAAAGATCCAAAAGATATTAAACCAGATAATTTACCGAATACAAGCTTTATAATAAAAACAAACCATGACAGTTCTGGAGGAATTATAGTAAAAGATAAAAAGTCTATAAATTGGCCGCAAGCACGCAAAAGATTTAGTAGATTACTAAAAGAAAATTACTTTTACAGCTCAAGAGAGTGGCAATATAAAAATATTGAACCTCGAATTATTGTTGAAAAACTACTGACTTATGATGATGGAAGTATTCCTTCTGATTATAAATTTCATTGTTTTAACGGTGAACTTGCTTTTATTCAAGTGGATATTGATCGTCATATAGAACATAAAAGAAATTTATATGATCCAAATTGGAATTTTATACCATGCGTATGGAAATATAAAAATGGTAAAAAAGAAGAAAAACCAGAATCATTTGAAAAAATGAGAAATTTGGCAGAAACAATTGCGAAGGACTTTATTTATGTAAGAGTTGATTTCTATTCTGTCAATAATTTAATATATTTTGGAGAATTAACATTCCATAGTGAATCTGGACATGGTAAATTTACCCCATCAGAATATGATTTAAAATTCGGTAATTCACTAAATATTGAGAAAAAGTAATGCCAAAAAAAAAAATTTTCTTCATCCTCCCTACTCTATATGCTGGTGGAGCAGAAAGGGTTATTTCTTTCGTATCACAAAATCTTAACAAAGATAGATTTATTACTAAATTAATCGTAATTGGCTATAAAAAGGATAGCAAATTTAGTGTCGAAAACGGTGATATTATTTATTTGAACAAAAATCGTATTCTAAAAGCAATTCTTGCGATTTGTAGAATTTTAATGCATGAAAAACCTGATATTGTTGTAAGTTCCATAAGTCATATGAATGCCTTAATGGGACTAATATCCGTGGCATTCCCGAAAATCCAATTCGTAGGAAGAGTATCCGCAATCAATAAAATATCATCTAAGATTAATACAAAAAAAACAAAATCAATTTTCCATAAATTGACTATATTGAGTGATTATGGAATTACTAGATTAGATTATATAATTTGTCAGTCTATAGATATGAAAAATGATTTTTTAGATTGCTATAAATATGATAAAAAAAGAATACAAATTATACATAATCCAATCACTCAATCAAGTTTTGAAAAATATAAAAATATCAATGAACACAAACCTACAATGTTTTTGACAATTGGTAGGTTAACTGAAATTAAAGGTCATTTAAGAATCTTGAATATACTTTCAAAACTGAATTTTCCTTTTATCTATACTGTAGTTGGCGATGGTCCTTTAAAAAATAAAATTTTGGAAAAAGCCGATTTTCTAGGACTCACAGCTCAAATCAAGCATATATCTTACTCGGATAACGTAAATGAAATCATTTTAAATAATGATATATTTTTGCAAGGTTCCCATTCCGAAGGTTTTCCCAATGCATTGCTTGAAAGTTGTGTCTTGGGCATCCCAGTAATAGCCTTTAATGCACCTGGAGGTACAAGAGAAATTATAGAAAATGGAGTTAATGGATTTTTAGTAAATTCTGAAGAAGAATTTCTGGAAAGACTTAATGGTGACAAAAAGTGGGATCCAAAAATTATTTCTGATTCTGTTTATAAAAAATTTAATAAAGAGAAAATTATTTCAGAATATGAACAATTGTTCATCAATATTTTAAAACAACAGCGACTTGAAAAATAAAAATTTAAACCTTTGCATACTTATGATTTCATTTGGTAGCGGTGGTGCAGAAAAGGTAGTGAGCTTATTGCTTAAGAAATTAAAAAACGATTATGACGTAAGTTTGGTGCTTTTTTATAATGTCATTCATTTTCCTATTCCAAAGGAAGTCAATGTCATTCTACTCTCCAAAAATGGAACCGACAGACCATATTATTTAAGGTTTTTTGATTTTTTTATATTCTTAAAAAAGTACTATCAATTCATAAAGAATAACAAAACAAGTATTTCTATTTCTTTCCTTGCATTTCCAAACCTATTAAACGGGATCATTTCAATACTTAATAAAAAAGTAAAAACTATCATTAGTGAGCGCGGGTTCCCATCTGACAATACCACTAGTAAGTTATCATTATCTATTTCAAAGGTGTTTTATCCACTTCTCTACAATAGATGCGATGCTTTATTTTCAAACTCAACGCATATTAATGAAGATTTAAAAAACAATTTCGGAATTACTATACCAATGGATGTTATATATAATCCTATTGAGATCCCTTCAAAGACAATATCACCAGAGGCTTTAAACGAAAACGAAAAATATTTAAGGATTGTTACGGCTGGCACCTTAAATAAGAGAAAAAATCACGTTATGATTATTCGTGCTTTAAAAAACCTACGTAATAATGTTCATTTAATTATTCTTGGTGAAGGTGAATTACACGAATATTTAGAAAAAGAAATCATTAAACATGACTTAATAGAACAAATAAATCTTGGAGGGAAGGTCAAGAATGTAGATGATTATTTTAGAAACAGCAACTGTTTTGTCCTATCATCTTTCACAGAAGGATTTCCAAACGCATTGTTAGAAGCTATGGCTGTTGGTCTTCCTTGTATTTCAACTAATTGTCTGTCTGGTCCGCTAGAATTGTTAAATGAAAATGAAGATATTGAAATTAAAAATGGAGAATTCTACATTGCAAAATATGGTCTTCTAGTAAATAACGATGATCACTTAGGTCTTCATAAAGCTCTAGAATATTACAGAAATCATCCTGAACAACGGGAAAAGTACAGTAGATTAAGCTTAAAAAGATCGAAAGACTACCAAATTGATAATGTCTATTCTATTTTTAACCAATTTATAAAAAATTAATTCAACTCTTTTATGTGCGGAATAAACGGAATTATAAATAACAGTAATAAGGATAAAGGGTTACTTAAAAGTGAATTATACAAAATGAATAATCTCATTTTCCATCGTGGACCAGATGATGATGGCTTTTATATGGATTCTACTGGATCAACATCTGTTGCTATGGCGATGCGTCGTTTGTCTATTATAGATTTAAATACAGGAAAACAACCCATGTACACCAATGATAATAAAATTGGAATTGTTTTTAATGGCGAAATATATAACTATAGAGCTTTGAAGCAAAACTTAGAAAATGCAGGTGTTACATTTAGAACAACAAGTGATACTGAAGTCATTCTAAAACTTTATGAACAAAAAGGTGTAGATGCTTTTAAGGAATTGGATGGTATGTTTGCTTTTAGTATTCATGACAAGGCCAAAAACAAAGTTTTCATTGCAAGGGATTTCTTCGGAGAGAAACCTTTGTATTATGCAAAGACAAAAACTGACTTTATTTATGCATCTGAATTAAAGTCTATATTAAGCTATCTCCCATACAAACCAGATATTTCTAAAGAAGCTTTAAATGTTTATTTTAGGTTAACTTACATTCCAGCTCCCTATTCAATATATCAGGAGGTGTTTAAATTATCTAGTAATCATTATATTGATTTTGATCTCAATTCTAATAATTTTTCAATCCATGAGATTGAAAAACAAACACACATTGAGAAAAAAGACATTTCATTTGATGCTGCAAAAAAAGAAGTTTATGCAAAAGTTATGGAAAGTGTTGAGAGCAGATCTGTTGCTGATGTATCTTTAGGAACATTTTTGTCTGGTGGTGTAGATTCTTCAGTAGTAACTCATTGTCTAGCTGAAATTTCCAATGAAAAAATAGAAACTTTCTCAATTGGTTTTGACAGAAAAGATTATGACGAAACTGACAAATCAAAGATTGTAGCGAAAATTGTTAATAGCAATCATCATGAATTTATTATTAAAGAAGGTGATTTTAAAAATGGAATAGATGAGATTTTGTTAAATTTTGATGAGCCATTTGCCGACTCATCTGCGCTCCCGACATATTTGGTATCTAAACACGCAAGTGATTATGTTAAAGTGGCCTTAACTGGAGACGGCGGTGATGAAGTGTTTGGAGGCTATAATAAATACTATATGGGGAGATTGAACAATAAATACACCTCTATTGTTCCAAAAGCGGTACATAAACAAATTTTAAGATTATCTTCTCAACTATTGAATACTAAAGATGACAACAGAGGTAAACGCTTCAGATTGAACCGGTTGTTAAAGGCATTCAATTATGACGGCAATCAATATTGGAATATAATCTCACTGGCTTTTACAGAGCAAGAAAAAACTCTACTACTAAAATCTAATACTAATATTGAGGATACTTTTTTTGAATTGAAGGAAAAATATAATCAACAAAATCCTAAAACCTTAACCGATTTTAGAATGGTAGATAAGAACATTAGTTTGGAAGGTGATATGTTGGTAAAAGTTGATCGAACAAGTATGCTTAACTCTCTTGAATGTAGAGCTCCTTTTCTTAATAAAACAATATGGAATTTAGCGAATTCATTACCTGAAAGCTATCTTTTAAAAGGGTGGAATAAAAAATACATTCTTAAAGAAGCTTTTGCCGATAAATTCCCTTCCTCGTTTTTAGAGAAGTCCAAACAAGGGTTTGGAGTTCCAGTTGGAGATTGGTTAAGAGGAAGCCTGAGAGCAGAACTTGAATCGTACATTGACCCGGCATTCTTAGAGTCTCAAGGTATTTTTAATGATGATTATATTTGCAATTTAATTAATAATCATATTTCGGGTAAAGAAGATAAGAGTATGCAGGCATGGTGCTTCTACACCTTTCAAAAATGGTATTTAAACACCTATTTAATGCTTAATTAAGAATGAAAAAAATTATACGCGTTTCCACTATTCCAGGATCTTTATGGGCATTATTAAAGGGACAATTACGTTTTATGAGTGACTATTACGAAGTTATCGGCATATCAAGTAATAATAGCGATTTCAATAGACTTCATGACAATGAAGGAATTAGAGCGATCCCTGTAGAGATGACGCGAAGTATTACTCCTTTTCAAGATTTGAAGGGACTCTATCAGTTGTTCCGAATTTTCAGGAAGGAAAAGCCATTTATCGTGCATTCACATACCCCAAAGGCGGGAACATTGGCAATGTTGGCGGCAAAATTAGCTGGTGTGCCCCATAGAATACATACAGTAGCCGGACTCCCGTTACTAGAAGCTACAGGTTTAAAACGTCAACTGCTAAATAGTGTTGAAAAAATAACCTACTCCTCTTCTACACTAGTTCTACCTAACTCTTTTGCTTTAAAGGATATTATAATTCAAGAAAAATTTTGCAAAGAAAAAAAGTTGCGTGTCATAGCTAATGGAAGTTCCAATGGCATTGATACAGAACATTATAACCAAATGAATGTGTCCAAAGAGAGTGTAGACGAAATCAAAGACAAACTTAATATTCATCACAATGACACAGTGTTCCTCTTTATTGGACGGATTGTGAGAGATAAAGGGATTGATGAGTTAGTTGAAGCATTTAATAATATTTCTGAATCCCATTCCAATGTCCAATTAATTTTGGTGGGGTATAAAGAGGAAGAATTAGATCCCATCAGTCCGAAAAGTGAGTTATTAATCAAAAATAATGGCAAAATACACGAAGTAGGTAATATTGAAGACATAAGACCTTATGTTGCTTTAAGCCATATTTTAACATTCCCATCCTATAGAGAAGGATTTCCTAATGTTGTCTTACAGGCCAGTTGTATGGAAAAGCCATGTATTGTGACTGATATTAATGGATGCAATGAAATTATTGAGCATAATTTTAATGGATTGATCATACCAGCAAAGAATAGTAATGCCTTAAAGGATGCCATGTTAGAATTATATAACAATCCTGATAAGACTATGATGTTGGCAAAAAATGCTAGACCAAATATTATTAAAAAATACAAAAGAGATATAGTTTGGAATGAATTATTAGATCTTTACAATAATCTGCACTAAAGATGATATATAAGAAAATTTTAAAACGACTTTTTGACTTTTTGGCCGCTTTTTTTGGATTAATAATTATTTCCCCAATATTTATTCTTCTAATTATACTTCTTTTTATAGTTAATAATGGAAAACCTTTTTTTTATCAGACTCGTACCGGAAAAAAAGGTTCTCTATTTACTATCATTAAGTTCAAAACAATGAATGATAAAAAAGACCAAAATGGAGAATTATTACCTGCATTGGAGCGCGTGACTAAAATTGGAAATTTTTGTAGAAAATTTTCACTGGACGAGCTGCCCCAATTATTGAATATTTTCAAAGGTGATATGAGTCTAATAGGACCTCGCCCACTTTTACCACAATATTTGAAGTATTATAATGAAAGACAAAACAAAAGACACGACGTTCTTCCCGGAATCACTGGTTGGGCACAAGTAAATGGAAGAAACACGATAAGCTGGGAGCAGAAGTTTGAATATGATGTTTACTATGTAGAACATCTATCGTTTTCTTTGGATTTAAAAATTGTATTAAAGACCATAGACAAGGTTTTAAACAGAAAAGACATCAATAATTCAGAAACTTTAGATATGCCGGAATTTTTAGGCTCCAAAGAATAGCAGAATAATAATTTTAAAAGAAATCAAAATCTGAAACGTTCAAAATATAAAATTGTGGTAGAAACTTATAAACATTAAAAACTAATTTTGTAAAATGAATATTTTTAAGAATAAATATTTTTGGATTGCCTTTCTGACACTTTCACTCAGTTTAGTAATTTCAGGCTACTACTATTATGTTTTAAGATTTAGTGTAGAAGATTGGGATAACAATATTCAACCATATAGCGAATATGAAGCGGATGATGAGAAATTAAAAAACTTTTCTTGGCCGAAAGTAATAACAATAATTATTCTGAGCGTTATGAAGCTCTTTTCAAATATTTCTTCAAGGGATATTTAGAATACCAATCTAATGATGGCGCTTTGGTTTTTTATCCCGGAGAAAATAGTTGGTATGGTGCAAGGATGAATGCTTTGGAAGGTTTTGCTCGTTTTTTTCCTTTGGCAGCATCATATATGTCATCAACGAACGACCTATCTGTAAATATCGAAGGAAATAATTACAAACTTTCAAGCCTTTTTAAAAACGCAGTTGTTAGTGGAACTAATCCTAGCCACCCTGAATATTGGGGCAAAATAGGCGACAAAGATCAGAGAATGGTTGAAGCAGCTGACGTTGCTTTAGGATTATGGCTGAGCAGGGACTATGTTTGGGAAAAATTTAATAGAGAAGAAAAGAAACAATTATTTAATTGGTTCATAGAAGCTGAAGGCAAACAATTTGTTGATAATAATTGGAATCTTTTTCCAATTATGATTTTTAAAGTAATGGAAGGGCTTGGGGCAAATATTCCCGATAATATTGAGTATTCAGTGGGATTATATGAGAGATATAAATCAAACACATATAAAGGAAAGGGATGGTTCTTTGACGCACCAAGTGGTTTTGATTACTATAATGGTTGGGCAATTCACTACAGTTTGTTCTGGTTAAATCAAATTGATCCAGATTTTGATCCAGGTTTTATAAGAGATTCTAATAGGGAATTCGTTGAATTTTATAAATATTTGTTTAGCAGAAATGGATTTCCTATGATGGGACGTAGTGTTTGCTATAGAGCTGCTGCACCTGCACCTATCGTTGCAGGCGCAATATTATCTCCCGAAGTTATACCTCCTGGTCTTGCTTTAAATGCATTAGATTCTACTTGGAAATATTTTATTGAAAATAATGCGATCAAGCAAGGGAAAGTTACTCAGGGTTTTTTTGAAGATGATTTAAGTTTGTTGGACGGATACTCCGGAGCGGGTAGTTGTCTATGGTCTTTACGTTCATTGATAGTATCCTTTTATGCGGATTCAAAAATATCATTGTTCGAAAGTAATAGTCAACCATTACCAATTGATATATCAGATTATCAAGTCTCAAATAAAACAATTGGTTGGACAATTATGGGAAACAAAGATGCTGGAACAATTGAGCTGGAGATTGATAATAATGATTTAGATACAATATATCCCTTAATAAAATATGGAGTTAAAAATGAACTTAAAGAATTAATTTTAAGACGTCCCTCCAGGCCAAATAATCATAAAGCGCTATATGAAAATAGATTTTACTCAAATGAAAATCTATTATTTCAGTAATAAAATTTAAGTTATTTTAGTAAGTGTGTAAGCTCCCCTTAAAACCGAACTGTTTAAAAGTAGAATAATTATCTTAATTTTAAACAGTATTATGAGAAAGAGTAAATTTTCACCACAGCAGATCGCAAAGATCCTAAAGGAGTTCGACAACGGAAAGAGCGTAGACGAGATCAGTCGTGAGCACGGCGTGAGCGTTGCGGCTTTTTACAAGTGGCGTTCCAAGTATGCCGGCATGGACTCCAAAGAACTAAAGAGGCTCAAGGAGCTTGAAGAGGAGAACCGTCGGCTCAAACAGATGTATGCCACACTAGCACTAGACCATCAAATGGCCAAGGAGATCATTGAAAAAAAGCTTTGAAGCCCTGCCTTA
>NZ_AUHD01000012.1 GCF_000423005.1 Gelidibacter mesophilus DSM 14095 | reverse complement strand
ATCAATATCCTGATATAAAGATCGCTTTTAATCTGACCCAGGGACTGAGGAACATATTTAATACAGCCAAAACAATAGAAATAGCGTATACCAAACTGGCACATTGGTACAAAGATGTAGAGAATACAGGATTTAGAGCGTTCAACACAATTGCGAACACGATAACACTCAATTATAGATCAATACTGAACTATTTTATAAACAGAAGTACAAATGCCTCAGCAGAATCATTCAATGCAAAGATCAAAGCCTTTAGAGCACAGTTTAGAGGAGTCAAAAATGTAGAATTCTTCCTTTATAGATTAACCACAATCTTTGCATAAACACAACAATTGGGCTTGATCCCTGCGATAAGTGGTTTTCACGGCTTTTTTGATTTGCTTGCTTAGGCAAAACTGCATTGGCGACGCCACATATGAAAAAAGCCTAATAAATCTTTGATTTATTAGGCTTTTAATTGTCGGAAAGATCACGCTTTTAGGCGTGACGACCTCCATTTTGTCGGGGTGGCAGGATTATACCCTTTCCCCATAATATTATATATATCAATCAGTTACAGATTCCGGAACCAAACTGTTAGCCGATTTGTTGACGATATTATAAATGAACTTAAAGTAAAATGCTTTACTTTCTGATGGTGCAAATATATAATTTGTATTATTTCAAACCAACATAAAAAGTCATTTATTTTATGACTCTTAATACTGCTTCAAATTTGGTTCATTATGCCTTATCATTTCTACTAAATATCTTTAAGTTAATCATTCTGGAAACACATTAAATCGAGTAATCAACTATTTCATTATAGGTCTTTTAAGTGATGAACTTCTATAGAAAAATTTGAGGTAGAGAGTATTCATACAATATTACCGAAATATAAACGTCGCAAAATATTTTTCGGAAAAGGGACGGCATAAAGCCATCGCTTCTTCCCTCGCTTATTTATTCCGTTTCCTTTCCACTCTAAAATTTTGTCTTCCGTTTGGGTTTTGCTCAAATATTGTTTAATCTAAAATCATTTAATTATGGAAACAAAAGTAAAATCAAACGGAACAGCAAAAAAAGTAAATGCAACCGTTAAAAAGGAAGTTCAAAAGAAGTTGACCGAGGAAGCTATCGGAAAAGCTGTTACACCGGAAAAGCTCGTGGTAGCCAAAAAACCAGAGATTAATTTGGATGACAGAATTCAAAAGTTTGAAAAATTGAGAGGTTTGGCCAATCAACGTGAACGGTTGACGGAAACATTGAACGAGCTTACCAAGTTCAATTACAATCAGGATGGTTCGAGTTCCTTCCATATAAGGGACTCACGTAATCTGGAATTCAAGACGACCAACACGAATTTAATCAAGTTGGTAACTACACATTTACAGTCCACTTTGGAACAACGTAAATCAGAGATTGAAGAACAGATTCTAAAATTTGAACTTTAATGAAGCTAATGTCTTCAAATGTGAAAGCCTGCTCGCAAGAGTAGGCTTTCTTTTTTTAATCATATCTGTCTTCAGACAGGTCTAAAATCAAATATTATGTATTTAAATCGTTTACAACAAGATGAAATTTTCGTTTCAAATGAAATGAAATCGTTAAAAATTATTACTGGTATGGAGTCTCGAAGAGGACTTGAAAATGCCGTTATTTCCAATGACAAAATTGTGAATGTGGTCTCGAACAGTTATGGCCATATTCCAAATGAATTGTTTTTCAAAAAAGCCGAACAGCTATTACTGGATGCCAATCTGAAATATCATAAACGCACGATTAACAGAAATGACAGGTCTTTCATTGCCGACTTTATAATCGAGGACCATAATCAGTTTTCGTTGAAGAATGAACAGGATAAGATATTACCGATGTTGCGTTTCAAAAATTCCTATGACGGAAGCGAAAAGACTTCCGGGCATTTTGGATTTTATAGAGAAGTATGCACCAATGGCTTGCACGTTGCTCAATCAGAAATAGCATTTTCAATAAAGCACAGCAAAAACAATACAGATTTAATAATGCCGAAATTGAATTTTCTATTCGAGAAGTTCTTGGATAACGAATACTACGAAATCACAAGAAAATTCAGGGAAATGGAAGAAATCGTACTTATCGACACCAAAGCATTCGTAAAGGAAATATTGGAAAAAACGAAACTGTTCCGATATGAATGTAGCGACAAAAACGATAATCCTTCAAAGAAATCCAGGGAATTATTGGATATGATAGCCGAAGAAGGACACGATTATTATAAAACGCCCACATTATGGGATGGGTATAACGCCTTTAATTGGATGCTTCACAATACCTTGAAAAAAACTTTTTCGCAACAGGAAAAATTTGATAAGATATTGTTTGATGAAATATATGCAATGGTTTAAAGAAACATTATAAAAAGGTTCATCCAGTACCTTAAACTGGATTTTCACCTTTTCTAAAAGAGATTGAAGTACTCTAAATTTTCACAAATAAGAAATAATGGTATCTTTGTACCTAATGCAAAAACCAAATAAAATAGCGGCATTTTTCTTTTTAGGCTTGTTTAGCCTAATGATGCTGCATCAGGTTTTTCCGCATTTGCACCATCAACACGAGGACGCTCATTCCCATTCAGATATTGCCCATACTGGCGAACATCATCATCACGATGATGATTCCCACGAAGAAGAATCCCCTTATGGGTTTTTTGGGTTCGTTATGGATATGCACATCCATTCCACGGTATCCAGCGATATAGTCTTACTTGAAAGGAATACAATCGAGCAACAAACCGTTGTTGAAAAGGATGTTGCAAAAAGTTCTTTTGAAACCCAAAATATCTTCTTAATTGATTACAGGCAAAATAGTAAATCGCCTGTCTATCATCCACCCAATAAATACTTTAATCCCTACCTCTCTTCCCTCGACTCACGAGGCCCACCATCTTTAGGTTAATCGTTTAGGACTACGGTATCGCTACGGTACTGTTTCCTTTTATAAATGTAGACCTGTCAGCCGACAGGTAAGATTAAACCTAAAATTTCACACAATGAATAAACACATCGTGTCCGCAATTTGCGGATGCCTGTTCTTTGTTAGTGGTTTCTCACAGGATAAAAATATAGAGCAACTACTTAATGAAATAGAACAGAATAACACGGAGTTAAAAGGCTATCAATCATTCATTGAAAGTCAGCAACTCGAAAACAGGAGCAACAATAATTTGCCCGACCCACAGCTTTCTGGCTTTTATTTGCCATTTGGCGACAATAGAACTGGAGATTATACCGAATATCAACTATCGCAATCTTTTGAATTCCCAACGGTATATGCTGCTCGTGGCAAATGGAACGAGTCTAAATCGCAACAGTTAGCATCAGCCTATGCTAACAAGAGACAGGAAGTCTTGTTGAAAGCGAAGAACACGCTTTTGGAACTTGCTTACTTGCAAAAACAAAAAACTGTTGAAGCAGAAAGAAAAACCCAGAGCAAGCAGGTTTTTGACCAAATCCAAAAACTTTTTGATACCGAGCAAGTAGGCATTTTAGATTTGAATAAAGCGAAAATTGCTTGGATTCAAGAGCAGTTTGCCGTGGAACAGATTGAAACCGAAATTCAAATTTTGCTGTCAAAACTCAAAACGTTGAACGGCGGTAATGAAATTAGTGGCATTTCGACAGGACTTGCATTGCCTATTGAAGTTGGTGCGGAGGAAAGTCTTTGGCAGGAAAAATTATCAAATGACCCTTTACTGCAAGAATTAAAGGCTATTGAGACATCTTCACTTCAAAAAGTAAAACTGGAAAAAAACAAAGTACTACCAAACGTAGCACTTGGCTACAATTATCAAGGCGTTAGCGGTAGTCATTATTCTGGTTTTTATGGCGGTGTCTCGATTCCCCTTTGGAATAGCAAGAACAAAGTAAAAGCTGCCGAAGCCAATTATGAGTATCAGCAGTCCAATACGCAAGTAATTAGCACTTCGCTTTACACACAGTTTCAGGAAACTTATAATCGATACGAATTGATGCTCAAAAAATACAATGAGTATCAAACAACAATGGGCAATTTAGAAAGTGAGGATTTACTTTTTAAAGCCTATATGTTGGGCGAGTATTCGTTTATGGATTACTATGTAGAACTTCAGTTTTACAGAAATGCTTCAGATAAAATGTTGCAAATGGAAAAGGAACTGCAACTGCTTCAAGCACAATTATTAAAACATCAATTATAAATTTTAAACATACAATTATGAGGATTTCCAAAATAATATTCGCAATTCTAACAGTTTCAATTTTCACAATGACATCTTGTAGAGATACGAAATCAAAAACAGAAACCACTGAAGAACACGGTCACGACCACGATGCAGACGGCAACCATATGGGCGATGAAACCATAGAGCAAGAAGAGTTTCAAGTAGAAAAAGATTCTATGGAAATGAAAACGGATAGCCATACCCACGATGAGGGGAAGGAACACCAAGACCACTAAAAAACAAATAGATATAACAGATGAAATATATACTCATAGTGCTTGCCTTTTTGGCAATGTCTTGTAACAACAAGGCAGAAGACGCACACGCACACAATCCCGATGGTAGCCACGAAGGAGAAGAAATTCCACGCTTGGACCACACCATTTGGACAAACAAAACAGAATTATTCGTAGAATTCCCTGCTTTAATAGTAGGCAGTCCAAGCAGGCTTGCAGCCCACTTTACGGTGTTGGACAAGCATCAGCCCGTTCGCGAAGGTTCGGTTACGCTTAGTTTGATTAAGGGCGATAAAGGCATTCGCAATATCGCAGATGCACCTTCATCACCAGGCATATTCTCGCCTACCATTCAACCAAAAGAAGCTGGTAGTTACCAACTTGTTTTTGAATTGAAAACGCCAGACTATTCAGATAAAATAACGATTGACGATGTTACGGTCTATAGTAATGCAGATGAAGCCATAATGGCATTGGGTACTGCCGAAGATGATGGAAGTATCTCGTTCTTAAAAGAGCAGGCTTGGAAAATCGATTTTCAAACCGCACCTGTCGTTACGGGTAAAATTTACGATGTTATCAATACGTCCGGTGTTTGGATGCCATCGCCAGGTTCTACATAGTCCTTGGCGGCAAAATCCAATGGTGTGGTAGATTTTAAAGTAAATAACCTAACCGAAGGTACAGCGGTAAAACAGGGTCAGTTGTTGATGAGCTTGAACAGTCAAGGTTTGGCATCCAATAATTTAAGTACGGATATCGCTTCCGCGAAAGCGACATTCCAACAGGCCAAATCGGAATATGAAAGGAAGAAAGAGCTATACGAATCCAAAATAGTCCCGAAATCTGAATTTGAAAAAGTAGAGAGCAGTTTCGAGATAGCCAAAGCCAACTATCAATCATTGGTGTCTGGTGTCTCGGGCGGAAGCAAACAAATACGTGCACCTTTTGATGGTTTTATCAAATCCATAACTGTTTCAAATGGCGATTATGTAGAACAAGGTGTTACACTTGTAACCGTTGGGACGCATCAATCCAGAGTTTTAAAAGCGCAGTTAGCACCCAACTACGGACTTACGATGGGTAATTTACAAGGTATATGGTATCAGGATAATGATAACCAATGGAAAGACGTAACTGATGCCGAGGGCAAAATCCTTTCGATTGGTAAGGACGTGGAACGTGAAAATCCTTTGATTTCTGTTTTTACAGAAGTCAATGCCACCGTCGATATGCCAATAGGAAGTCTAACACCTGTTCAGATAGCGATGGGAAATGCAACACAGAACACAATGATTCCTGTGAATGCTCTCTTGGAAGACTATGGAAGCTATTCCGTTATCGTTCAACTATCAGGCGAAAGTTTTGAAAGACGACCTGTTAAGCTTGGAAAGCGCAATGGCGAAAATGTAGAGATACTGGAAGGTCTGCAAGTTGGCGAAGTGGTAGTAACTACAGGAGCATATCAAGTTAAAATGGCTTCAATGTCGGGTTCAACACCTGCACACGGTCACGAACATTAAAAACGAAGAGAAATGTTAAACAAAATATTATCAATTTCACTTCAAAACAGATTGCTCATACTATTGGGAGCGGTTGCATTGAGTGTGTTGGGCGTGTATTATGCACGTACAATGAACGTCGATGTATTCCCAGACCTTACAGCACCAACGGTAACAATCCTTACCGAAGCGCACGGAATGGAATCTGAAGAAGTAGAAAAATTAGTGACCTATCAACTGGAAACTGCCTTAAACGGTTCGCCCAATGTGAGACGCATCCGTTCGTCATCGGCAGCGGGAGTTTCCATTGTTTGGATAGAATTTGAGTGGGGAACCGATATTTATCGGGCACGACAAATTGTAAGTGAACGTATTCCAATGGTACGGGAAAATCTACCCGAAGGAATTGGAGCACCAACAATGGCACCTATTTCATCCATTATGGGCGAAATAATGCTCTTGGGAGTGACATCGGATAGTCTTTCGCCAATGGAACTGCGAACCTTATCCGACTGGACCATCAGGCCTCGTATAAAAGCCATTGGCGGTATTGCAAACGTGGTGGTTATTGGTGGCGATTACAAACAATATCAAGTATTTGCCAATCCCGAAAAGATGAAGTATTACGACGTGAGCCTCTCAGAATTGGTAGAACACGTTAAGGAAGCAAATCAAAATGCGCCCGGTGGTGTCATCAATCAATATGGCAATCAGTACATCATTAAGGGAAGTGGTAGGGCGTATGCGCTGGAAGACTTACAGGAAGCGGTTCTAAAGGAAGTGAATGGTCAAACCATCAAGATTAAAGACGTTGCAACCGTACAAATTGGTGCAGCTGATAAAATTGGCGATGGTTCATTAAACGCAAATCCCGCTGTGATTCTGACCATTTCTAAACAGCCCGATGTAAACACCTTGGAGCTGACAGACCGCTTGGACGAAGCTATTGCAGATTTGCAAAAAACCCTGCCCAAAGGTGTCAACATCAAAAGTCAAATTTTCAGGCAATCCGACTTCATTGACGCGTCCATCAGCAATTTGAATCAAACCCTATTGGAAGGAGCTTTCTTTGTAATGATTATCCTGTTCATCTTTTTAATGAACTGGAGGACTACCGTTATTTCCTTACTGGCTATCCCTATTTCATTATTGGTTTCCATCATCATATTAAAATGGCTGGGTTACACCATAAATACAATGAGTTTGGGTGGTATGGCCATTGCCATAGGAGCATTGGTAGATGATGCCATCATCGATGTGGAAAATGTGTATAAACGCTTGCGCGAAAACATCAGAAAACCGAAATCGGAGCGGGAATCGACCATAAAAGTAGTGCGTGATGCTTCGGTAGAGATTAGAAGTTCCATCATTATTGCAACCCTAATTATTATTGTATCATTTGTCCCCTTGTTCTTTTTAAGCGGAATGGAAGGTCGATTGTTGCAACCGCTGGGAATAGCATTTGTGACTTCGGTCTTGACCTCGTTGGTTGTTGCCGTAACCGTCACGCCTATTCTATGTTCCTATTTGTTGGATAACGAAAAACTTTTGAACAAGCAGGCAGAAGGTACACGCGTGGAGCGATGGTTACAAAAGCATTATGGCAACCTTTTGGAACGTGCCACAAGAATACCCAAAACCATTATTGGCGTAACTGTGATTGCCTTTCTGTTAAGTCTTTTAGTGGTCACACAGTTGGGAAGGAGTTTTCTTCCTGAATTTAACGAGGGCTCTTTGGTAATAAGTGTAGTCGGTCCACCGGGAATGTCTTTAGAAGAAAGCAACAAGACAGGTAAATTAATCGAAACTATACTATTGGATATGCCCGAAGTAGCCGTCGTTACAAGAAGACAAGGCCGTGCCGAATTGGACGAACATGCACAAGGTGTCAATGCTTCGGAAATTGATGTGCCTTTTGTACTTGAGGACAAAACAAAAGAAGAATTCTTTGAAGAAGTCCGAAACAATTTGAGTGTTGCACCAGGTGTCAACATTACTTTGGGGCAACCCATCGCCCACCGTATAGACCATATGCTTTCGGGTACACGGGCCAATATCGCCATAAAGATTTTTGGTTCAGATTTACAGCGACTGTTTGAAGTTGGTAAAAGCGTAGAACAGAACATCAAGGATATTGATGGACTGGCAGATGTTGCGGTTGACCAACAAATTGAAGTGCCTCAAATTCGTATTAAACCCAAACGCCAAATTCTCTCGGCTTATGGAATGACAGTAGGCAATTTAATGGAACAAGTAGATATCGCTTTTGCGGGGGAAGAAGCGGGCGAGATTTATGAAGGTCAGCAATATTTTGATTTGGTGGTGCGCTATGAAAAACAGTTTCGGGACAATATTGAGAACATCAATAAAACCTTGATTAGTTTACCAAATGGTGGACAAACCACGCTGGGCGAATTGGCAACCGTTCAATCGGTAAGCAGTCCAAACACCATCAATCGGGAAGATGTACAACGAAAGATTGTGGTCGCCGCCAATGTTCAAGGCAGGGATTTACGTGGTGCTGTTAACGAAATAAAGGAAGTCGTGGGCAACAATGTAAATATGCCAGAAGGCTATCGTGTACAATATGGAGGACAGTTCGAAAGTGAATCAAAAGCATCACAATTGCTTTTAATAACAGCCATCATCGCCGTAGCTATCATTTTCCTTTTATTGTATTATGAATTCAAGGACGTAAAACTGGCGTTCGTGGTATTGATCAATTTACCCTTGGCCTTGATTGGTGGTATCTTGATTGTGTATTTTACTTCAGGTATCATAAGTATTGCAGCGACCATAGGTTTTATCAGTTTGTTTGGTATTGCCACACGAAACGGTATTCTCTTGGTCTCACGTTACGAGGATTTAAGAAAAGAAGGAATCCAAGGCTTTCAATTGATAAAGAAAGGTGCATTAGATAGATTGAATCCCATATTAATGACAGCCTTTACCACAGGTCTGGCATTGATACCATTGGCCTTAAAAGGTGGCGAACCTGGTAGTGAAATTCAAAGCCCGATGGCGGTTGTAATTTTAGGTGGTTTGTTGTCAGCTACGATATTGAATTTGGTGGTAATTCCTTGTGTGTATCAATTAGTTCTGAAAAAAGAAAAATAGTAAATTGATTATAACTGTAAAACCTTCTTACTCTGGTAGGGAGGTTTTTTATGCCATTAGATTTATAATCCCATTCAGCACATTCCCCTACATTCCGCGAAAGCTTCATTCCGGGAAAAGCGCTTCACTCAAAAAAGGTCTTGGACACAACTTCAAAGATTCCGATTTCCATTCCACTTGCCTACTCATTCCCGAGAAAATTCGGGAAGTGGTCAAACTCTATTCCAATCTACATCTTTAAAGTCAAGTCCGCTTTAAATCCTACTTCAAAAGAATAATTTGGTTCTATAATCCGTTCAGCACTTTCCCGCTACATTTCGCAAAAAGCTACATTTCGGGCAAAGAGCTTCTCTATAAAAAATCTTGGACCCAATTCCCGTTTTTGGTTTTCCATTCCGCTTCCCCTTCCCGCTTCGCTGGGAAGGAACGCTACATTCCCAAACCAAAACCGTGAATCCAGTCCGCTTGTAATCGGAAAGTCAAAGCCTCGATTTTCTTAACAGAATTAACGGCAAAGCCTACTTTGGTCTTTACTCGATAATTCTTAAAAACCGAACCTTTGCCTCACACATTTTAAGGGGTTTATAATAGATGAAGCCTTTATTGTTTTTCGGGACAGCGAAAAACAGGTATGGCATAACCAATTCTAAAATAAAGCCATTTGCTCTGTTCGCTTAACTGTCGGTACGCTCTCGTCACAAATGGCTTTATAAGAATTGCTAATACCATTATGGAACTTGTCAAGACTGTACAAGTTTTAGGCAAAAATAAGGTTTCTACTTCCTTGAAAATCCAAGGATTTTACTACGTCGCAAACACACCTGATTTATTCCCTAAAAGTCTTGACAAAACCCACTTCATCCATTGTGCGGAGCACGAAAGAAATCATACAAACACCCCTTAAAATTTAATTCAGTTTAAATCAAAAAGGGAAATATTAATCTTTTAAATCTTTTATTATGAGTACTATTAAAAATCACGTACAGTTAATTGGAAATGTTGGGCAAGAGCCAACCATTACGAACCTTGAAAGCGGTAAGAAAGTAGCCCGTTTATCATTGGCAACCAATGAATACTACAAAAACGGCAAGGGCGAAAAGCAAACGGATACCAATTGGCACACCGTTGTCGCTTGGGGCAAAACTGCTGAAATTATCGAAAAGTATGCCGAAAAGGGCAAAGAAATCGGAGTTGTTGGAAAACTAAAGACCCGAACCTATACCACGGACGATGGCAATCAACGCTATGTTACCGAAGTGATAGCCGATGAAATCCTATTATTAGGTAGTAAGTAAAAAGTAAAGAGGGCACTAATACCAGTTTTCAATTAGTTTGTGCCCTCTTCTTTTCATCATTAATTCTAAAAAGATATAACAATGAAAGCACAAGTTAACGAAATAAAAGAAGGATTGCAACATTTTCACGGTTCTGAAATGTTCTATCAAATCCCATTAATACGCACCCGATTTACAAACGGACTGAAATATTTAGCCAACGTAGCAGAGTGTTTTTGGCTCATTACCGATGTTTCAGTAATCGCCAAAAGTTTGCTAAACCGAAGCCATTTTATAACAATAGATTTTAAAAGGCTATCGGAAGAGGAACAGGATTATACAGGCTATGAAGCTGAAATAATTTACAGCGATGGAAATGGGAATATATTTGAAATACACCGATACAATTTTACCGATTTTCCTTTGGATGAACTACGGTTGTATTTTGTGGATAATACGTTGATGCTTACAAGCGAATATTAAAAAGTAAGGCTATGATTTATCTAAATTATAACAACCTCGATGACGAAACCCAACAACATCTACTTTCCGTTTCAAAAGAAGATATAGAAAGCAAATTTGGGAACGACCTTAAAGCCTACGCCAATGAACATCATATGGATTATGATAAGATATTGGACGAAGAAGCGATAAAAAATCTATATTCATATCAGTACGTTTTTAACATCTAAAATAAAAACAAGAATTAAGACCTTTGAACTTTCAGAGGTCTTTTTTTGTGCTTTACTTTTTTCAAATTTACAAGAGCCAATATTCAAAAACTCGACGTCTTAAATTTACTTTTTTATAAAAATCCTATTTTTTGGTATCAAAACTAACCATTTGGAAACAATCTGTATTTCAATATTATATCTAAATAGAATATCTTTAAAAGACTGTTAGCAGTATCAATTTAAAGTATCGTTATCCCATTTTGATTTGACTTTCGCCGATAATGATACCCATCAAAAATTAAACATATCGGAATTTTTTATTCCGAAAAAAAGCAACTGACTTTTCAGTCAGGTTGTTTGAAAAATTTTGTCCCTGCGGGACGAATTTGAGAAGCAAGAGGGTAACACGCCAAGGCGATGTTAACGATTGGTTTTTAGTTGTAATTATTTGATATTCAAATAATTACTGGTTATATAAAATAGAGAAATAACAAAGTTTTACAGTAAATCCTTTTGAAACCCCTATAAAACGGCAATTTTTTACAGTAAATGAGTTCAAATCATCAAAAGAAATACAGTTTTTCTGCCATTAGTATTAAACCTAAAGTGGCAACTCGCTTTCGGAAATTTTCCAAGGAAATTACCCATTCACATACTGATACGTTGGAAGCAATGATGAACTTTTTCGATTTGAACGAGCTATCCCCAAATGAATCTTTGGGTGCAAATATGAAGACTTTAGAGAATAGCTTAAAAAAACGAATCAATGCACTTGTAGCCATTATTAGGGATATTGAAAAAAACCAGACCAAACCCACCAATGCAATGTTGGAACTGCTCTTTCAGGAGAATCCAAAAGAGGAAGAAGCACAAGAAGAATTATTTGAATTTGAACAACAGGAATTGATTACAGAAAATGAGGAACTGAATCATTATCGAAATCGGTACGAAGAAGTTCAACAACAATTCCATTCCGTAAAATATGATTTAGAAAAAATCATTGATAAGACCACTTATGTTAAAAGCAGTTTTGGAGGTGGCTATTTAAAACTGGATTTAAGCAAAGATGAATTTGAAAACATTAAACAAAAATTATAATGTATATCACAGTAACCAAACAGACATTAGATGGCAATTATGCACAGAGCGTTTCCGATTTTGTCGCTTATCTCGAAAAAGAAAACGATGACAAATCCATTGATGAAATGGAACATTTTTTCAATCAGTATGGCGAAGAAATATCAGGTAAGGAAGTCATCCAAGAAATTGACGGAAATACGGCTAAACTCAAAAAGACCGAACCAAAGTTTTATTCCATTACAGTCAATCCGAGTGCTTATGAATTGAAGCGATTGCAAAATCATTCCGAGGAACTGAAAAAGTACACCCGAGAATTGATGAAAGAGTACGCTAAATCTTTTAATCGGGAAATAAACGGACGAGCTGTTACTGTAGATGACATTATATACTATGCCAAAATTGAGCATCAGCGTACGTATAAGGGAACGGATAGGAAAATTCAGGAGAACCAACCTTATGCCACCAAGATACTTCAAATTAAGAACGATATCCGGAAAATTAAAAGTGGCGAATTAGAAGGCAACATCAAAAAATTACAGCAAACGATGTCCCGATTGGAAAAAGAAGCACCACATCAACAAGATGGAAAACGCATTGTTAGAGGGATGCCTAAAGAAGGCTCTCAAAGCCATATCCATATTATTGTGAGCAGAAAGGATATGTCCAATAAATACAGTTTGTCCCCTGGTAGCAAGTACAAAGCTTCGGAAACCGTTTTTAATGGCAAACCTGTAAAACGTGGTTTTGATAGGGACAAATTCTTTAAGGCTTCTGAAAAAACGTTTGACACTCTATTTCAATACAAACGAAACTATGTTGAAACTTATAAGGCACGTAAAACATTCCTGAAAAATCCAAAGTTGTATTTCTCAATTCTTTCGGGATTGCCAACCAATGAAAAGGCAACTGCCTATAAAATACTTGCCAAATCTGGTGTACCCATAATGAATATTCCAACAAACAAAGTACAGTTGGCATTAAAGATAATCAACAAGTTTAAAAAAGGGATTGACCGAGCAATACAGTCGGGTTCTATTGGGATATGAGTATGTCAATACCACATATCATCCTTTTTATTGTTGTTCCGGTATTGTTTGTCAGTACAGTTTTATATGTGTTTCTTCATCAAGAAGAGCCCAAAAACGGAGATAAGAAATATCAGGTACGCTTTAAACTTCGTCGTGGAAAATTTCAAATCGAAAATATCAAGCGAGGTGCATCGATTATTGGCTCTGCGGGAAGCGGTAAAACAGAAAGTGTTATCTATAATTTTTTACAGCATTTTGGTACCCATCAATTTTGTGGTATCATACACGATTACAAGGATTTTGAACTTACCGAAATTGCCTACCCATTATTTAAAGAAAAGGATATTAAATTCTACACCATTGCCTTTGACCAAATCCATTATCGTGTAAACCCAATTGCCCCAAGATATTTGCCCAATGAAGAAAGTGTGAATGAATTATCCAAGGTACTCATTGAAAATCTTTTGGAGTTTAACGAATCCAATACAAACAGTACCACAAAATTCTTTAGTGATGCTGTTGAAGGTTTGATGGGTGGAATGATTTGGAAACTAAAAACGTCCAATCCTCAATATTGCACCCTGCCCCATTTGATTGCTATTTTTCAATCGATGACTACCAAACAGTTGGTTACTTTTGTGAGTTCAAATATCACTTCCCGAAGTATGGCAAGTGCTTTTATCAACGGAATGGATTCTGACAAGCAAACGGCGGGTGTAAAAAGCACATTGGCCAATGCCTTTAAAAAGATAGGTTCACAACAGTTGTTTATGGCTTTGTCAAAAGATGAAGTACCATTGAATATCAACAGCAAGGATAATCCTGCTGTTATCTGCATTGTGAACCATCCCAAATATGAATCGGCTTACTCGCCTATCATCGCTGCAATTATGCACACAGTCATCAAGCAAATGAGCGTGAGAGGTCAACAGTCGTCCTTTTTAATGATGGAAGAAGCCCCTACCATAAAGCTGCTTAATATGCACCGCATTCCCGCAACTTTAAGAAGCTATGATATTGCCACAATTTACGTGATGCAGGATAAAATACAGAATGATATGCTATATGGAGACAAAGCGAGTAAGGCTATTTTGAGTAACCTTTCCTATCAGTTTTTCGGCAAAGTTAATGACCCAGATACTGCAAAATATTATGAGCGTTTCTTTGAGATTGTCCGTATGGAAACCACAAGTATAAATCGTGGACACAATCTAAATTTTGATACACGGATTACCACAGGCGAAAAAGAAGTTTCCAAACGCAGGGCAGATGTTTTCTTTCGTTTGAAACAAGGCGAGTTTATAACTTTTGCTGATGGCGAGGATAAAAGAGTTCAATTTAAACTACAAGTGATTAAAAGGGAAATACCATATCCTCATCGACATTTTACAACCGATGAATTAAAGCTCAATTTTGAACGGATTTATAGAGAGGTAAAATCTATATTTAAGGTTAACTAAAATTAGTCTATAAAGAACAACCGTAGTTTTTGCACAGCCTGTGCATCGATTAATTTGTATCTTTGTCAAACTTTATGAAAATATTCTTTTCCATATCAATGTCAATTTTATTCTTTTTTCAGGGAATTAGCATTGATATGGACTTTTGTGGACCAATTAAAGAAATTTCAAGCATTATTACCCATTATCAAGACCATAAAGTTTATGGAGACTCTTTCCTTGAATATGTAGTTGAAGATTACATTGACAATGATGCAAAAAATGAAGGGCATCATAATAACCCAGATAAGGAGAATACACCAGTCCATTCCCATCATCAATGTTGTCACCCTTTAGTATTAATTATTGCGAACAACAATTCGGTTTTAACCAATCGACTAAAGTTTGAAGAGAAAAAACAGTTTAACTTACATAAAGTAAACTTCACTTCCAGATATCTGGAATCGCTTTTCCAACCCCCTAAAGTATAATTCAGTTTTTTTTAGGATAGCTATATCCTACCGTGATGCTTTTCAAAGTAAGTATCGCATCATAAACGCATTGCATTTCTTTGCATTGCGATGTTTAAACTGAATTAATACTTTTTCTATGATTAACAAAATCATTTCATTTTCCATTAATAACAAGTTTATTATTGGGCTCTTTATAGTGGCACTTGTAGGTACGGGCATTTGGTCTATGGCCACTATAAATCTGGGTTCTGTACCCGATATTACCAACAACCAAGTACAGGTTATTACAGTTGCCCCAAATTTAGGTACTGAAGACATTGAACAATTTGTTACTTATCCGGTAGAATTGGCAATGGCAAATCTACCAGACGTTATCGAGCTGCGTTCGGTGTCTCGTTTTGGATTGTCAGTTGTTACTATCGTATTTGAGGACGAGGCAGGCACATATCTTCCCCGGCAATTAGTGCAAGAGAAATTAACCGAAGTTGCCGGAGAAATCCCCGAAGGCTTCGGCACGCCATTTATGGCCCCAATTACCACAGGTTTGGGCGAAATCTACCAATACAGCCTAAAAGTAAAGGAAGGCTACGAAGATAAATACGATGCAATGGAGCTTCGTACCATCCAAGATTGGATTGTAAAACGCCAAATGGCATTAGTTCCAGGAGTCGTCGAGGTAAATGCTTTTGGAGGATTTGTGAAGCAATATGAAGTAGCCATAAACCCCAATAAGCTAAAAAGTTTCGGTATTACAATGAACCAGGTCTTTGAAGCCCTTAAAGTGAACAATGCCAATACTGGAGGTGCCTATATAGAAAAAAATAACCAAGCCAATTTTATCCGTGGCGAAGGCTTGGCCCGAAGTATCGCCGATTTGGAAAACACAGTTGTAACTACTCAAAACGGTAGTCCCGTTTTAATACGGGATGTCGCTGAAAAGGTTGGATATGGCAGCCAAGTACGCTATGGCGCTTTTACCCAAGATGGACACGAATCTGTGGGCGGACAAATTTTAATGCTGAAAGGCGAAAGCCCAGGCGACGTGATCGAAAATGTGGAAAAGCGTATTGTAGAAATTCAAAAATCCCTGCCGGAAGGCGTTTATATTGATGCTTTTTTAAGTCGAAGTGAACTTATTGAGGCAACCACAAGTACCGTTAAAACAAATCTAATAGAAGGTGCCCTTATTGTCATATTTGTTTTGGTCTTGCTTTTAGGAAGCTTCCGTGGTGGCTTGATAGCAGCGTCGATAATCCCTTTATGCCTATTATTTGCATTTATTTTGATGAAACAATTTGGCATTTGGGCAAATTTAATGTCCTTGGGTGCGATCGATTTTGGGATTATTGTAGATGGTGCGGTGATTATCGTGGAAGGAGCGGTTTTCCACATTCATCAACGGATGAAAAAATCCACAACCGCCATTAACCAAGCTGAAATGGATGAAATCGCCTATGACTCTTCAAGTAAAATGATGAATTCTGCCTTCTTCGGTCAACTAATTGTTCTTATAGTTTTTACACCTATTCTGTTTTTGACCGGTGTGGAAGGGAAAATGTTTCGACCAATGGCATTTACATTTGGTTTTGCCGTTTTAGGGGCAATTATTCTTTGCCTTACCTACGTACCAATGATGTCATCATTATTTTTAAAACCTGCTAAAAATCAAAATAGTTGGTTTGCCAAATTTGAAAACAAGATTGATAGGTTCAGTGATAAAATTATGGGGGTTCTGAATCGTATCTATCTGCCTATATTAAATTTTGCACTTCGCTTTCGGGCAGGTGTGGTTATAGGCGCGGTTGCCTTGCTTTTGATTGCAGGATTTATTTTTAGCAATATGGGAGCAGAATTTGTCCCTAAATTTGATGAAGGCGATATTGCATTTCAAGCATTGATAAAACCAGGGAGCAGTCTTTCAGAATCTATTGAGGCCTCAGAGAAACTTCAGAATTTAATCAATGAGTTTCCGGAAGTAAAAACAGTAGTTTCAAGGATTGGTGTGGCTGAAATACCAACAGACCCAATGCCTATGGATATTGCCGATAGTTATATTATTCTTGAAAAGGACAAGAGTAAATGGACATCCGCAGATAGTAAAGAAGAACTCATAGAAAAGATTCAAGAAAAAATTTCAGTAGTTCCCGGCGTAAATTTTGTGTTTACACAACCTGTAGAACTTCGTTTTAATGAATTGCTGACTGGTGTCCGTGAAGACGTGGCCATCAAATTGTACGGAGAAGATTTGGACGTTTTGGCAGACAAGATACAGGAAATCGCGGCAGTAATTAGGACCGTTCCCGGAGCGGCTGACATTAATGTGGAGGCTACAAGTGGTTTGCCACAAATGACGGTGGTATATAACCGTGCGAAAATGGCACAATACGGTGTAACCGTTGATAAGCTGAATGATTATGTAAGTGCTTCATTTTCAGGAGAACAGGCAGGAGTCATTTTTGAAGGGGAAAAACGGTTCGATGTGGTCATTCGTTTGGCAGAGGAATATCGACAAGACATCAATAGCTTAAAAAACCTTTATATAGACCTGCCAAACGGTGCACAAGTACCATTAAAGGAGGTGGCAGATATCAGCTATAAACCCGGACCAATGCAGATTTCAAGAGACAATACCTCTCGTCGTACTTCCGTGGGCGTGAATGTTCGTGGGCGCGATGTAAAATCGATGGTCGAGGAAATTCAACAAAAATTGGAAACGGATGTTAAACTGCCACCAGGTTATTTTGTAACCTACGGCGGATCATTTGAAAACCTACAACGAGCATCAGACCGATTGATGATTGTAGTCCCAATCGTTCTATTAACAATATTTGTTCTGCTTTACTTTGCTTTGAATTCAGTTACACAAGCCTTGATGATCTATATGGCAGTGCCTTTGGCGGCCATTGGTGGCGTTTTCGTTTTGTTGATTCGTGGAATGCCTTTCAGTATTTCCGCGGGAGTCGGATTTATCGTGCTCTTCGGAGTTGCCGTATTAAACGGACTCATACTCATAAATAAGTTCAATGAATTAAAAGACAGTGGAATGACAGATTTAAAAAAACGTATATATGAAGCTACGCACGAACGTTTACGTCCAATTTTATTAACAGCCATTACAACAATTATGGGCTTTATCCCAATGGCGATTTCTACCTCTGGTGGTGCCGAAGTACAGCGGCCCTTGGCGACAGTAGTCATTGGAGGAATGCTTACGGCAACATTTCTGACCTTGGTGGTTATTCCTATTCTTTATTATTGGCTTGAATCGAGAAAGGAACGAAACAATAACGATGGAGGTGTAAGCTATGTCAACAAATCAACGAACATTGTAACCGTATTATTGATGGTTGGCGGTTTGATGGCTTCTGGAACTGCTTTTGCCCAAGACACCAATCAAAATGGAACAATGCCAAAAACCTTGACTGTAGATGAGGCCATTGCTATGGCAAAACAGAATTATCCATCGCTTAAGGAAAGTCAGGCATTTATTGAACGGGAAAAGGCACTAAAGGGAACGAGTTTTGACCTTGGTAGCACACAAGTTTTCACGGGCAAAGAAGAATATGGCAATAATCTTCCTGGAGTGCAAACAACCGTTGGCGTGCAACAGGGCAATATCGATTTGCTTTCAGGATTTTCAAAATCGAAGTTTTATAAAGAGCGCATTGCCTTGGGAGAAAAGTTTTATGTGGCCAGTGAACAACAGTTGGTGCGCAATGTGATGCAAGCCTATGACCAAATTAATTATTACAAGGCACAGTTGCGTTTTGCAGACCAATTGGACAGTATTTATGCCAATTTTAAGTCCGCTGCCCAACTTCGGTATGACACTGGAGAAACAGGCAAGTTGGAATTTATTTCAGCCTCTTCCGAATTTCAACAGATTCAAGTGTTGAGGCAACAAGCTTTTGATGATATTGAAATTGCCAAACGTGCCTTAAAACAATATTTGGGAACGGATGAAACCATCGAGACGGTAGATGGTTTTTACGAGCCATTGGATTTTATGGCGACATTGGATTCAACTTCGGTTGCCAATAACCCAATGTTGCAATATGCCTTGCAAAATGCCGAAGTAAGTAAAGCAAATGTGGGCGTTGAAAAATCGCAATTCCTACCGAAATTCAGTTTATCATATGGCAGGCAGGTTGTGGATGATGTTTCAGGGTTTAATACCTATCAGGCAGGTATTAGTATTCCGTTATGGTTTTTTCCGCAGAAGTCAAGGGTTAAGGCAGCCAAGGCAGACGCAATGGTAGCAGAGAATCAATATTTGGAGCAAAAAGCGGTTACAGAAAGTCGTGTTTCACAATTGACCAAATCACTCGAAAAAACAAAGAAGATTTTGCAATATTACGAAGAAGGCGCACTATTGTTGGCAGAAGAACAAATTACCACAGCGCAGTTGGCTTCTAAAGAAGGCGAAATAGATTACGTCAATTATATCACCATTCTTAATAGTGCCATCCGTATTAAACAAAACCATTTACAATACATCAATCAGTATAACCAGCAGACCATTGATATGCAATATCAATTGGGCAATTTATAACCTTAAAAAAAGAGAAATGAAGAATATACTATTAGTTAGTACCGTATTATTTACACTTATGTTTATGAGTTGTAATGATGCCCAAAAATCTGAACTTGGACATAATGAAGCCGAAGGTGTATCAAAGACCAATGAAGTTGGAGAAGATGCACACGGCGAAGAAGGCCACGTTGAAGGAGAGGAAGAAGGTGGTCACAGCGAGGAAGAAGGCGTTGTAGAACTTACAAAGCAACAAGCTGAAACCATCGGTTTGGAAATGAAATCTTTGGAGGAACGGAATTTAGGGAACAACATTAAGGTAACAGGTACGCTGGAACTTTTCCCACAGGATAAGGCGAATATCAGTCCGTTTGTTGGTGGAAATGTGAGTTCCATAAAAGTAATACCTGGAGATAATGTAAGTAAAGGACAGGTATTGGCATATATAGAACACCCAGATATCATTGCAATGCAACAGGAATATCAGGAAAAAAATGACGAACTGGTCTTTTTGAAACAGGATTTTGAGCGCAAGCAGACTCTTTATGACAAAGGTGTTTCTTCTGGAAAGGAATTTCAGATGGCGCAGTCAAAATTTCGTTCCACAACATCCAGCGTCAATGGTTTGCGGTCCCAATTGAGACTGTTGGGCATTAATCCGGACAAAGTGGCTGAAGGCCAAATATATTCCGCTGTTCCCATTACCACACCCATAAGTGGCTATGTGGATGAAGTAATGATTAGCCTTGGCGATTACGTGGCGCAACAATCCAAAATGTTCTCAATAAGCGATAATTCAAAGATTTATGTCAACTTCAAAATATATGAGAAGGACATAAAGCAAATCAAGAAAGGACAACAGATATATTTTTCTACGGCCTCTCGTCCAGATGAACTGCTTAAAGCAACCGTTCGGTCTGTGGGTAAAACATTTAACACCGACCCAAAAGCTTTGGAAGTTCTGGCAGATATTGAAAACGAGGATAAAAACCTATTGCCGGGTATGTACGTGGAAGGGCGAATAGTGCAAGGTGAGAAAAAAGGTTTCGCCGTACCGGAAGCCGCCGTTATAAAAGAAGGCGAGCAATCCTTTATTTTTATTCTGGATGAAGATGGAGAAATGGAAGCGAACAAAATGAAATTTAAAATGATACCCGTAACGGTTGGTATTACTGATTTAGGCTTTGTTGAAGTCAATCTGCCTGCCGAAGTTTCAAAGGACGCCAAAGTTGTCATAAACGGAGCTTATAATCTCTCTTCGGAAATGGTTAAAGGCGAACTGGAACACGGACATTAATTCAATAATAATCAAAGATTTTGATTCCGGGTTTGTTTATCGTCTTAATTAGTTAGTTAAAAATTAGAAAACAGGCTCGGTTCAAAATTGATTTAAAATATTCATAATATGAAGGAAATAAAAGCATTTATAAAACCGAACCGAATCCAAAGAGTCATTGAAGCACTATCAGATAATGGATTTAAAAGTATGACCCTTTCACAAGCAGAAGGAACTGGCGCCTTTAAGTCAAAAGGTGCAAGACCGTCGTTGGATTTTCACGTGACAGATAGTCCAGTGGTTAAGTTGGAACTGGTCTGCCAAAATGAGGAAGCCCAAGTGGCCATTGAAACAATTATAGCCAACGCCAAAACCGACGGACCTGGAGATGGTATTATTTATATAGCAAATATTGAAGATGCCTTTCAGATTAAATCTGGAGATTCCTTAAAACGGTACGACCTATAAAACACTTTGTTGCAAATGGAAAAAATAGTCCAACTACTTGAAAGCAAAGGGATACGACCTACGGCTATGCGCCTAATGACTTATAAACGTTTGGTGGAATTAAAGGTAGCCATCAGTCTTGGCGATTTGGAAAAGGATTTTAAGGTCAGTGAAAGAAGCACCCTATTTAGGACTATGAAAGCGTTTGAAGAAAAAGGTATTGTGCATCAAATTGAGGATGGGACAGGTGTTATAAAATACGCCCTTTGCGAAGAAAATTGTGAGTGCGAGGTCGGCAACGACCTTCATTTACACTTTCATTGCAACAATTGTAATGAAACTGTCTGTTTAACAGAGCATAAAATCCCTCATATCAACTTACCTGATGGCTATATTACCGAGGATATCAACTTGGTGGTAAAGGGCATTTGCGAAAAATGCAGCGACAATCTGGATTAAACGTTTGGTTTTTAAATTCAATTATCATTTATAAATAGTGAGCAATGATAACAATCTATAAAAAAGAGGCTACTGTATATATGGTGGCAGAGAATAAGCTGGATGCCAAGGATTATGAAAACTTGATACCGGTCTTAACAGAACATATAACTGCATATCAGGAAGTTTCCTGGTACATTGAAATGCAAAATTTTGAAGGCTGGACGGTAAGTGCCTATTGGAAGGGCATTGAATTAAATCTTCCGAATGAAACGCATTTAAAGCGTGTTGCTTTAGTGGGTAGCGTTAAATGGCAGGAGCAATTTACCGAGGCATTGCTTCCTTTTTCAGAAGCTCATATAAAATTTTATAAGCCAGAAGAAAAAGACGATGCCAAAGAATGGATAAAAAAAAATAGTAAAAAATGAAAAAAATACAACTAAAAATTCCAGTTATCCTTCCGCAAGTTCCAAACGAAAAAGATACTTGTGTTGAGCGGCTTATAAAAGAATTACAGGCTAAAGAGGGCATCGAAAAAGTACACGTTGCCGATACAAAGGAAGATGACACACCACAGCTCTGTTTTCATTATGACCCCGATATCATTTCTATAGACCGCATTCAATCCCTCGCCGAACGGACTGGTGCTGAAATTACCGAAAAATACGGGCATTTGCTCATTGAGGTTAAAGGAATCAGACATACAAGACAGGCACGTTCCATAGAGAAAAGTCTTTTGGCAATCAATGGGGTTTTGGAGGCTTCCGTTTCGGCCTCTGGAATGGTGCGCCTTGAGTTTGATAAAAAGCAAACAAATTTTGATGAAATAAGTAAACAGATTGAAAAGGAAGACCTTCAGGTTAAGCGGAGTTCTTCAAACGAAAATAATTACACCGAAGCATCCAAAAAAAAACAGGAACGTTCAAAGAAGGAAGATACTAAAGAGCAAACTTCCACAGAGGGCCACGAGCACAAGGAGGGCGAGACCCACGAGGAAGGAGAAGAGCACGCCCACGGTGGGGTTTTCGGTAAAAATACGGAGCTTATTTTTTCCATTATCTGTGGGGCACTTCTCGGGATAGGTTTCGGGCTTTCTTATGTGGAATCCATCCCGGATTGGGTCAGTCTTACTTTGTACATTGGCGCGTACTTTTTCGGTGGTTTCTTTACGGCCAAGGAAGCGGTTCAAACTGTGGCCAAGGGTGGTTTTGAAATTGATTTTTTAATGCTGGTCGCTGCCATTGGTGCCGCCATTCTGGGAGAATGGGCAGAAGGTGCACTGTTGTTGTTTTTATTTAGCCTTGGGCACGCCTTGGAACATTACGCAATGAACAAAGCAAGAAAAAGCATTGCCGCGCTTGCAGACCTTGCACCAAAAACAGCCTTGCTTAAAAAAGATGGTAAGACTGTAGAAGTTGGGATTGAGAAATTGAGTATTGGCGATATTATAGTGGTCAAGCCCAATAGTAAAATATCCGCAGATGGCGTCGTGGTCAACGGAAAAAGTAGTGTAAACCAAGCACCAATTACTGGGGAAAGTGTACCTGTGGACAAAATCCCTGTGGAAGATAAGGACAGAAACTATTCGGCAGACGATGATATCAAGGATGAAAACCGTGTGTTTGCTGGAACTATCAACGGTAATAGTATGTTGGAAATTAAGGTAATCAAAGAAGCCAAAGACTCTACCCTGTCCCGATTGGTTAAACTGGTCAACGAGGCGCAGACCCAAAAGTCCCCCACACAGCTGTTGACCGATAAGTTTGAAAAATACTTTGTGCCATCCGTACTGATATTGGTTGGTGTCTTGCTCTTTGCCTTTCTGGTCATTGATGAACCGTTTAGTGCCAGCTTTTACCGTGCAATGGCGGTATTGGTAGCTGCAAGTCCCTGTGCTCTGGCCATTTCAACACCAAGTGCCGTATTGAGCGGTGTGGCGCGAGCAGCGCGTGGTGGTGTACTCATTAAAGGTGGGAGACCGCTGGAAGATTTGGGCGAATTGACCGCTTTGGCTTTTGATAAAACAGGCACGCTTACCGAAGGCAAGCCCAAACTTACCGAAGTAGTACCATTGGGGGATATTGAAGAAAATGAACTGTTAAAGATAGCCGTTGCCGTTGAAAACTTGAGCGACCACCCTTTGGCCAAAGCCGTCGTAAGGGATGGGAAAGAGCGTCTGAAAGGTACTGATATTATCGATGCGTCAGATTTGGAAGCAGTTCTCGGAAAAGGTATCAAAGCTTCTTTGGGCAAGGATAAAATCTATATTGGAAACCTTGACTTGTACGAAGACCTCGATGAAGCAAAACCATCCGAAGATATATCGAATAAAGTAAAAGAACTTGAAGGTGGTGGAAATACTACGATGCTCATAAGAAGGAACAAAGAATATATAGGTATCATCGCCCTGATGGACACCCCACGGGAAGCGGCCAAGGAAACACTGAAAAAATTAAAGGAAATCGGTATCAAGCGGATGATAATGCTAACCGGGGATAATCAAAAGGTTGCCGATGCCGTTGCTAAAGAAATTGGGTTGACCGATGCCTGGGGAAGCCTGTTGCCAGAGGAAAAAGTAAATGCCATTAAAAAATTAAAAGAACAGGAATCCAAAGTCGCAATGGTAGGCGACGGTGTGAACGATGCCCCTGCAATGGCAAACAGCACCGTAGGTATCGCAATGGGTGCAGCGGGCAGTGATGTGGCCTTGGAAACTGCGGACATTGCCCTAATGGCTGATAAACTGGAAACACTGCCCTTTGCCATAGGTTTGAGCAGGAAGGCAAAGGCCATTATCAAGCAAAACCTTTGGGTCAGCCTCGGTATTGTGGCATTGCTTATCCCATCGACCATTATGGGTTGGGCCAATATCGGTATTGCAGTGGTCATCCACGAAGGCTCAACATTACTTGTGGTTTTTAATGCGTTAAGGCTTTTGGCTTATAAGAAATAAATTTAATAAAAAGGGTTGCTTTTGAATCAAGGTTAAAATGACCAAAACGGAAAAAATATTATCATATCACGGTATTCGCCCTACTAAAATGAGGTCGAAGATATACAAGTTCCTGAAAAGGAAACAAAGTGCCGTGTCCTTTTCCGATTTGAAAAAGGCTTTTGTTCAAAAGAGCGAAACCAATAAAACAGCAAACAGAACTACCTTTTATCGCAACCTCAAGATTTTTGAGGATAAAGGGTTGATTCATCAGATTAATGATGGGGTCGGAGTGGCAAAATATGCGATTTCTGATGAAAACGCCAAAGGTAAATACGGTACAGATTTACATATGCACTTTCATTGTACCGATTGTAGGAAAACAATCTGTTTACCAAATAAAATATCGGAAGAGAGCTTGCCAGACGATTATGAAGTGAACGATGTGAACCTTGTATTGAAAGGAATATGTGAAAAATGCAGGAAAAAATAACAGGTGGGAGTACTTGAACCTTGAACCTTTGCGCCCAATGGTCCAGTTCAGGTTTTTTCCACCCTCTTTAACTAAAAAATATGGCAGAACTAAAAAAATCTTTGGGTACGCTTCGACTTACCTTTTATGGCGTTGGCACGATTGTGGGTGCAGGAATCTATACCGTGATTGGTGCAGCTGCTGGACAAGCGGGCACAGACCTTTGGTTGAGTTTTATTTTTGCAGCAATTGCGGCTAGTGTCTCTGCAATGTCCTATGCAGAGTTGTCCTCTACCTATCCCAATGCTGGTGCGGAATTTATTTTTGTACGCAAGGCATTTCCAAAAATTGATATTCCGTCTTTTCTCACGGGTTGGACGATTGCGTTTCATAGTTCGGCCACCATTGCAGCCGTGTTACTTGCCTTTTCGGGGTATTTCAATACGTTTTTTAATATGCCCTCTCTTCTAATAAGTTATGGCATTTTATTGGTGTTGTCATTAATTAGTATTACAGGCATCACAAAATCGTCGACAGCAAATATTATTATGGTCAGCATTCAACTTTTGGGATTGTTATTATTGATAGTATTTGGACTTTTGGAAACTGGTCCACCCAAAGCAGAATTTTTTAAAATTGAATCGATTTCTGGAACTTTGGCGGCCACAGCTACACTGTTCTTTATCTATACTGGTTTTGAACATATGGCAGCTTTGGGTTCGGAAGTTAAGAACCCAGGGAAAACAATTCCCCGTGCATTTTTAATGACTATGGTAATAACTACAATAATTTATTTATTTATTGCTTTTACGGTTTTGAATATTGCAGACCCTTCCGCTTTGGCAAACGTGGATTCGCCACTTTCTCTTGCAGCTTCCAATCTCAACAATTGGTTGCCTGTGGTATTGGCTATCGCTGCACTTTTTGCTACGGCTAATGCTGCTTTTAGTGGTATCATATCCATAAGTAGGCTGCTTTTTGGAATGGCCAGTGTCGGAGAACTTCCAAAGTTTATGACCAAAACCAATGCACAGAAAGTACCGTGGGTTACTACTATTGTAGTTATGGCAGCAGTTGCGGGATTTTTATTGTTGGGCGATATTAAGATTGTAGCAGGTATGTCTTCTTTAGGCGCTTTACTTGTTTTTGTTGCCGTAAATGTCGCACTTATCGTGCTTCGGTTTAAAGCACCAGAGCAAGAACGACCATTTAAAGTTCCTTTGGCTATAGGACGAGTGCCGATTTTACCCATTTTGGCGATACTTATAAGTCTATCATTGATAATCCAATTTAATTGGCAGGTTTATTCAGCGTTCGTAGGTGCTGTTATCGTGGGTATTGTGCTTGATTATTTTTTGGACAAAAAGTCAAAAGATGAAATAGACCCTGAAAAAGAAAAGGAACTTTTTAACCATTAAAATGAAGCTATGGACTGGATGTTTGAAGATTTTAAAACTGACCTAGATACCTTAAATCCTATTGTACGAGAAAAAGCCCTGTCCATAGCAAAAGAACTAATTGAAAAAAAAGATATTTCAGCAAAAGAAGCTTTATCAGAAGGCATCATAAGGGCGGAAGAATGGTTTTACGATTTAGAAGGATAATTATTAATTAAAAACTATATAAAATGTTACAGATAATCGAATTAAAAGAAAAAAATATTGTTGCAACAAAAGCTTCGGGCAAATTGAGAAAAGAAGATATAGAAAAAATCCATCCACTTATCCACGCCATACTGGACAAAGGAATGAAAGTCCGGTGGTATTTTGAGATGGTCAACTTTACAGGTTGGGATTTACCTGGTTTATGGGAAGACCTAAAAATGGACACAGCCCACGCCACGGACTATGAAAAAATAGCAATGGTAGGAGATAAAAAATGGCAGAATTGGATAACACAATTTATGAAGCCTTTTACCAATGCCGATATTAAGTATTTCAATATAGACCAAAAGGAAGATGCCAAAAATTGGATTGAGAGCCAGTAAGCTTACTTCCGTAAAAGACAGACGATGAATAAAAAAAGCATTCTTATTACCATTTTAATTGGGTTTGCCATAGGTGTTTTTATCCTTCAACCTTTTGGGATAACAATTTTCACGTTTAGCAGCCAGAATTACAAAATCAATTGATGGCAATATTTAATAAATAATTTCATTGAAATTTTAAATATCAATGGGAATCAAATTTTTGAGAACACTCTGTTTGGCTTATTAGGTGCAAGTGTTGCGCTAATTTATTATTTCGGTAAACGAGAAAAGGATATAGATAACAAGTAGCGGTAAATCGTTATAGGAATGAGCGAAATTTTTTATTTAAATAAGTTAAGTGAAAACTTAATTAATAGCAGGCAGCTTTTATGATGCTTTTTAAAGCAAAATGATTAATAGTATTAAAAGCAAAAGTAGAAGCTGCTTTTTTAAATTATACAAGTAAAGATGCGCATTATGAATATTAAACATTGTTTTTTAATAATCTTGTTGGTTAGTTATTATAAGGTAAATGCCCAAAAAGTTTATACAACTGAAGAAGGTCATATTATGATGATGACTTTGGTTGATGATAAACCCATCAAGGCAGAAAGCCATAAATTGGCACTATATCTTGATTATGATTCCAAAGTGGTCAATGGTGTACTCGACCTTAAGACTTTATCAACATATAGTCCTAAAATCAATGCCCTTTTAGAACAGCGGGAAGACCCTTTAATACTTCGGTTTACTGGCACTATTCCATCACAGGATTTTTTATCAAAACGGCACGACCCTATCAACTTTAATTGGCTGATAGATGTTACTTATCAAGGGAAATCCTTTAAATCACAATTTAAAGCAACCATTACCCATATAGAACAAGGAGTAAGTATGTCCTGCCTGATAAGTGCAACCGGACAATTATTGGTTTCAAATACTGGTTTGGATTCCTTAATAGAGGGTATCGATGATACCATAGAGGTGCAGTTTGCCCAATTGGTGTTGAGATTGGAATGACTGTGAATTTAAATAAAATTATAATTGATATAAATGAAAAAAAAGAAACTGAATTTAAGAGATTTAAATAAAACTTCATCCGATAATCACAAGCGCAATGATGGCCACAACCATAGCAGTCCGGAAAGTATAGGGAAATTTAAAATTTATGTACCAGCAATTTTCAGCTTTGTAATGCTGATTATTGGTATTGCGATGGATTATTTTGACGTAGCTTTTTTTAAAGATTGGATACGTATTGTCTGGTATGCAGTCGCATATCTTCCAGTAGGTTTTCCTGTGATAAAGGAAGGTTGGAACAGCATCAAAAATGGCGATTTCTTTACCGAGTTTTTATTGATGTCCATCGCAACCATAGGTGCATTCGCCATTGGCGAATATCCCGAAGGTGTGGCAGTAATGTTGTTTTATGCGGTAGGCGAATTGTTCCAAAGTGCCGCCGTTAAAAGAGCCAAGAGAAGCATCAAGGCATTACTAGATGTAAGACCTAATGAAGCCTTGGTCTATAGGAACAACAATTATGTTTCTGTAAATCCCGAAATCGTTGCTATTGGCGAAAAAGTGCAAGTCCGTGTGGGCGAAAAAATTCCTTTGGATGGTATTTTATTGTCCGAAAAAGGCTCGTTCAATACCGCAGCATTAACGGGCGAAAGCAAACCTGACACCATTGCAAAAGGAGAAAAAGTATTTGCAGGAAGCATCAACCTTGATGGCGTTATTGAAATCGAAACCACCAAGGAATTTAAAGACAGTTCCATTGCCCGAATCCTTGATATGGTCCAGAATGCCACGGCTCGTAAATCAAAAACCGAATTGTTCATTAGAAAATTTGCAAGAATCTATACACCTATTGTGGTATTCTTGGCGATTGGATTAACATTTTTGCCCTACTTTTTTGTGGATGATTATGTGTTTAACGATTGGTTATATAGAGCATTGATATTCTTGGTAATTTCCTGTCCGTGTGCCTTGGTTATCTCTATTCCGTTGGGTTATTTTGGTGGATTGGGAGCAGCTTCAAAAAATGGAATTCTCTTTAAGGGAGCATCTTTTTTAGATGAAATGACAAGGATAACCACAGTGGTAATGGACAAAACCGGAACCGTGACCAAAGGTGTTTTCAAAATCAAGGAAATAAAAACCATTGATTGGGATGAACCCGAATTTATGAAATACCTAATGGCAATGGAAGAACAATCCACCCATCCCATTGCCAAGGCCATAATGGAATATAAAGCCGATGGCGAAGATTTTCAGGCAAAAGAAGTAACCGAAGTCGCAGGAAAAGGATTAAGGGGAATGGTCAATGGCAAAACTGTTTTAGTTGGGAATAAACCATTGATGACTTCAAATAATATCGAAGTTCCATCTGAAACCGACAACATTGTAGAATCCATCGTAATGGTTTCCATTGATGGTAAATTCGCTGGCTATGTCATCATTGCAGACGAATTGAAAGAAGATGCCCACGAAGCCATCAAACAAATTAGAGAATCTGGAATTTCCAAAATCATAATGCTTTCCGGCGATAAGGATTCCATAACCCAACAAGTGGCAAAAGAAATGGGTATTGATACTGCAAAAGGCGGTTTGTTACCAGAAGATAAGCTCAACGAAGTTGAGCATTTGAAAAAACAATTTAATACTAAAGTAGCCTTTATAGGCGATGGCATCAACGATGCACCGGTTTTGGCAGCGAGCGATGTTGGCATTGCAATGGGTGGTTTGGGCAGCGATGTGGCGATAGAGACCGCAGATGTAATCATCCAAACAGACCAACCAAGTAAAATAGCTAGAGCCATAAAAATAGGACGCTCTACAAGACGCATCGTTTGGCAGAATATTGGGTTGGCCTTTGGTGTAAAAGCAGTGGTTTTGGTTTTGGGCGCAGGTGGTCTGGCAACGATGTGGGAAGCAGTTTTTGCCGATGTAGGCGTGGCCTTGTTAGCCATTCTGAATGCGGTTCGATTACAGAAGATGAATTGGAAATAGTATAAAAGAATGTCTCAAAAAAGAAGAAATAGAAGAAACAAAAAAAATCGGAAATCATCGAATACCGACATCACAAAAAGAGATAAGGTCAAAGGTATTCTTATGATAATCCTTATGGTAATAGCCGCATTTCTGCTTTATTTTTTTGTGCTAAAAGGAAATATTCATAAGCATTAATGAATTAAGATAATAAAATATTCCAAGTGGTTTGTGTGGCTACAAAAATTGAAGTGGAAATGATTGATATATAGTAAAAATGATATTCTATGTCGGAAAATAGACGGAATAGACGAAATAAAAAAAGCAATAAAGTACCCTCTGTAAAAAATAGTATTACCAAAAAAGATAAAATAATTTGGATTAGTATTCTAATCGTTGTTATTGTGTTAATCTTCTTTGTACTGTTCTTGCAATTCCTAAAGTACTTTATATCTATTTAATTAATTACAATTTTAAATGCAACGCTATTGCAGAAGATTAAGTGAAAATAATGATACCCAGAATGAATGACGACAAATTACGACGATATATTAAAAAAATTAGACAATAAATTAGATATTCTTGAAATAGAAGAACAAGATATTTTACTCAAAGCTGAAAAAGGGATTAAACTTGCAAAACAGACCCTTAAATCAGTTAGAAGTATCGTAGTTGATTATGAATTTGAAACCAAATTAGAGGAAATTCATTTCTTTAAATGTACTAAACCAAAAATTTATAGCAAACTTATTTATTACGTAAAATTATTTAACATTGAAAGTAAAAGACCCAGGGGAAGCAATAAATCGCAAGTAAAGTATTTGAACAATTATATTGAGAAACTTCAAACCTACTTTAACGACAATCTTGATTTTTACCATTATTACCGCAGGGAAGCTACTGTATTTGATGAGCAATATTTTTTAAGAGGCAAGGCAGATATTCGGTTGTTCCCAGACTCATTTCACTTTTTTGTTGATGAAGAATTTGCAACAAGCCACGATAGTACCGTGGCCTCAATTTTAGCCTACGACCTTTTGATTGTACACTTAAAACGGGAAATTGATAAATTGGAGAATAATGGAAATTATGCAAGTTTAAGATTGTTACAAAGTAAAACCAAAATTACCTGGACAGCCCACAAAATATATTTAATTGAACTGATATACGCTTTGCACAGTACAGATGTCATTAATAATGGTACTGTTGACATTAAAGATATTGCCTATTTTGTTGAAAAAACATTTAAAGTAGACTTGGGCGATTATTACAGGGCTTTTTTGGAAATACGGATGCGTAAAAATGGCAGAACCAAATTTTTGGATATTCTGAAAAAGCAGTTGACCAAACGGATGGATGATACTGATAACGTAAAATAAAACACCCAAGATGCTTCAACTTGGGTGTTTCTTGTTTTATGGAAAATCTCATTTTATTTGGTGGTTTTTAGATAGGGTATTTTTTCTGAAGAAGTACCAAAACCCTCTATTGTATTACATTGAAAATGAGAGAAGAAAAACACCCAAGTAGGCCTAACTTGTGAATAAAATCCAGCAAACTACCCCAATTTTGTAGAACGAAAGTCAAATCAGGTCAGGGGCTATCATTTTAGATGAAAGCAAAACGGTAGTCCCTTTCTTTTAATCCGTTCTATTATGCCCACAAGTATTATTACCACAGACGACCTTCGAGAATTCAAAATGGAACTGCTCGATGATATCAAGGAACTACTCAATAGCCAATCTGGTCATAT
The DNA here is from genome assembly GCF_000423005.1 of Gelidibacter mesophilus DSM 14095. Lineage (GTDB taxonomy): Bacteria > Bacteroidota > Bacteroidia > Flavobacteriales > Flavobacteriaceae > Gelidibacter > Gelidibacter mesophilus. The sequence continues at coordinate 92,844 of NZ_AUHD01000012.1, read as the reverse complement.
TACCAAAAGGTGGCTAAAATCCCCTGAAGTAAAAAAGCTTTTGGGAATCTCTTCTGGCACGTTACAGAATTTAAGAATTAATGGCACATTGCCCTACACCAAAGTAGGGGGTGTACTCTATTACGATTACGAAGAAATAATTAGCGTAATGGAAAATAATAAAGTTCATAACAAATTCTAAATCGTTTTGGAGCAGGTCAATTACATTAAGCACCTAAACGCTGTATTCTTACAATTCTCAAAGGATAGCCGTTTAAATCCCACGCACATAAGTTTGTACGTGGCATTGTTTCAATTATGGAACAACTATCACTTTCCGACAGAATTCTATATCAATCGAGAAGAAGCGATGCGGTTTTCCAAGATTGGTTCAAAAACTACCTACCATCGCTGCATCAAAGAACTACATCATTGGAAATACCTATTATACGAACCCTCACATAATCCATTTAAAGGCAGCAGAATCAAGATGTTCAATTTTGGGACAAGTGATGGACAAGCTCTGTACCCAAACCCTACCAATATCGGAACAAGCAATGGACAAGCGGTGGTATCTATAAACAAACATATACAAACAGGAAAAAACAAAGCAAATGATACTAAACTTGACCAACCAAAAAATGAAAATGAAGTCATTGATTTTTTTGAAAAGGAAAATTGGCCAGAATTGGAAGCCAAAAAATTTTACAACCACTACCAAGGCATCGGTTGGAAAGTAGGTGGAAAAACAAAAATTGTCGATTGGCACGCCACAGCTCGAAACTGGATGATAAAGGCCGAAGAGCTAAAAGAAGAAAAAACAATGGTTGCAGTTAGCCAAAATACGGACAACCTAAAGACAAGTTCCAACAAAAATTATAATGAACCATTATGAATCCCCACAAACCACATATCATTACCGAGGGTAGCGTTCAATACACCTTGGGAGAACTGAAAGACAATCAAATGCTTTATGATTTTGATAAAATGCTAATTTATCTCAATGCCAAAGGAAAACTACTTTTTGGCAAGAAATTCAAAATTTTTGAAGAAGACCGTGATATTATATTCAAGCTCTGTAATTATTTTATCAGGGATGAAGCTAATTGCAAAAAATTAGACATCGACCGCGATAAAGGGATTTTGCTTTCTGGTCCTGTTGGTTGTGGAAAAACCAGTTTAATGAAACTGTTACGCCATATTGTGCCACATCAGAAATCGTATGAGGTTATACCCACACGAAACATTGCCTTTGCCTTTAATAATATTGGGTACACCATCATTGAAAATTACGGCGACAAAAAGTTTTATTGTTTTGATGATTTGGGTGTAGAACCCACCGGAAGGCATTTTGGAAAAGATTGTAATGTAATGGGCGAAATCTTACTTTCACGTTATGATTTATTTTTAAGTCATAAAACTAAAACACACGCAACTACAAACCTCAATGCTAAAGAACTGGAGGAACGTTATGGGAATAGGGTACGTTCAAGGATGCGACAACTGTTCAATTTAATTGCCTTTGATAAAAGCAGTCGTGATAAAAGGGATTAAATCTAATTTTGGTTTTCTTCCTCTAAAAGAAGTAGTTCGTGTATCATATCGCTTTCATCCAAATATTGAGCCAACCATTCTTGTTGGGAAAGCCAATTGATATACTCTTTATCAGATTCCCAAATAGCTTCAACATATTCCCCTCTATATTTACCGAAACTAAATTTCGTTCCAGAATCTTGTCCCTCAACTTCAGTATCGAACAATTTGTAATAGGTTTCTAATAAACCTTCTTCTCTACACCTGTAATACAGCCATTGTTTTTTATAGCCTTTGTATTGCCTTCTTTTTTCAAGATATTTTACCATTTCAACATCAGATAAGGCCTTAAATGAATTTCGTTTGGTTTTTGGTTTAAACAACCATCCAAAAGTCATCCCCAAAGTATTTTGAAGTACGTTCAAAAAGAAAATTGCAATTGCTCTCATTTTATTTGCACTAGAGTTTATAACACTCTAATTAGGCTTAATTTACGAAAAAAAACCAAAATTTTGACTTCCAGAAGTAAAGATATATTCTTAATAAAATTTTAACAATTTGTAGGAAACCGTAAGAATTTAAAAAGACATTTCAGTATATTTATAGGCGATTACGCTTAAAATATTAATGTTTAAAAAGCTAATGGGAAATCATTGGCTTTTTTATTGTTTCAAAATAATTATTATGCATATAAGTTCACTATCCATTAGGAATTTTAGAAATTTCTATAAATCAAAATTCATTTTTAAAAAAGGTATAAATACTATTTTAGGAGAAAACGGTTCAGGTAAAACCAATCTCTTTTTTGCTTTACGAGTTTTAATTGATGATAAACTTCCAAGATATATAAGATTTAATGAGTCTGACTTTAACCGAGGTCTGGGTAAATGGGCTGGACATTGGATAATTTTATCGGTTACTTTTGACGAACTGGATGCGAGTGAAGAAGCACAGGTACTGGCAGTACAATCTTCGGGAGATATGGAAGGCAGCAAAAAGACTGGAAGTTACTCGGTGTACTTTAGACCAAAATATCAGTTTAGAAAAGAATTATATGATTATTCACAAACCGCAGGTAAAAGTGTAGCAGGGCTTCAGCTTTTTTTTGATAAACTTACGATTGATGATTATGAAACGTCTTACTTATGCAGAGGCTCTGGAGATTTTAGTGATGACACTACCTATAAAAAGTATGTTGGCGATTTTGATGCTGTTGAATTCCCAAACCCAGATGATAAAGAAGAATTGATTTTTGGAACGTTTCTGCCGAGGGAAATAAGTGTGCACAACGAGGTTTCTTGTACGTTCATTAAAGCACTTCGAGATGTCGAAAGCGACTTACGTTCCTATTCTACTAATCCATTGATTAATTTATTACGAGGAAAGGAAAAAACTATTGAAGTTTCAAAACAAACGGACATCATTGATAGCGTTAACAAACTTAACGACCAAATTAGTTCTCTCAAAGAAGTAAAGGATGTGAAAGATGGAATTGACAAAAGTATTAAGGAAGCTGTGGGTACTACTTACGGCCCTAATATAGATGTCAAATCAGAACTTCCAAATGATATGGAAAAACTACTGCAATCACTCAAACTATGGGTTGGCGACCCAGATGAAGAAGGTTATATGGGTAAAATATGGGAGTTGAGTTTGGGAGGTGCAAATATGATTTACCTATCACTAAAGCTATTGGAGTATGAAAAAATCAGAACGGATAGAATTGCAAATTTTCTTTTAATAGAAGAACCAGAAGCACATATTCATACGCATATTCAAAAAACCCTTTTTGATAATGTGCAAACCAATAAAACACAGGTTATTATTTCAACGCATTCTACTCACATTTCATCTGTAAGCCGAATAAGTTCAGTAAATATTTTAAGCCGAGGAAATATGCAGACTTTGGTATATCAACCATCTAACAATCTTGATGATGATTATATAACAAGAGCCGAAAGGTACTTGGACGCCATAAGAAGCAACTTGCTTTTCGCGAAAGGCGTTGTTTTGGTTGAAGGCGATGCAGAACAGATTCTCATTCCTCAAATGTTTAAAAAAGTCTTTGGAATTTCGCTCGATGAAATTGGGATAAGTCTCGTAAACATTGGAAGTACAGGTTTTAAAAATGTTGCAAGGCTTTTCCATAAGGATAGAATTCAGAAAAACTGTGCCATACTAACTGACTTGGATGCCAGTATTGTCAATTTACCTGCAAATGAAGTTGATGATTCTGCTTATGAAAAACATTGTAGGGCATCGCAAATTAGTGGAGCTGAAAGAAAAAAGGAATTGGATAAATTTTGTGACAAAAACGACTTCTTGATTCCTTTTTACTCTAAATACACCTTTGAAGTTGATTTCCTTTTGAATGGGAATAGCCACGAATACGTACAATCACTTCCTGAAATTTTCAAACAACAAGCAGCTATTGATTCTTCAAAGAAAAAGTTAGAAGAAAAATCAGTTTCGATTGCAGGTGTAGAAGTTTTACGATTGGCTGATAAAAAAGGCAAAGGTTGGCTGGCGTTGGTTGTTGCAGATAATTTAGTTTACAATACTTATATTCCTGAATATATTTTGAAAGCCGTTGCTTTTGCATCTTCGCATTTAAATAATGCCTCTAAAGCTAAAACCGCTAAATACAGGTTACGAAAAATTAGTCGTAGTAAAAATGATAGTTATTACGATGTAGCAACAAAAATTAGTTTTAAGGATAAAGAAGACCAACAGGTTATTGATGACTATATAGCCAACTTTCCTAATGACCAATTTACTAAATTTTTATCGTTTATATGATTTTAGATACTTTAAGCGACCAACAAAAAGATGCCGTTGTTAAAGATGGAAATGTACTTCTTACAGCTTGCCCAGGAAGTGGAAAAACACGAGTGATTATTCATAAACTCGCTTATGCTCTAAAAAATATTGATGTAAACAGTAAACAAAGGATTGTCGCTCTAACTTTTACCGTAAGGGCTTCCGAAGAAATATATCGCAGATTAAACGCAATGGGAATTAATAGTAATCGGGTTTGGTCTGGCACTTTGCATTCATTTTGTCTCGAATGGATTATAAAACCCTATTCCTGTTATTTACCTGAACTTGAAAACGGCTATTTAATTGCCGATGAAACTTATGCCTCGGATATCATAAGTGAACTTAAAGAAAAGCATAAGTTAAAACCTATTGACCCGATTAATTTCAGATTCAATAGGGACGGCACATTTGCCGAACCAAAAACAATTCAAAAAAGAGTCCTTAAGGATTATCACGAAAGGCTACAAACAGAGAAGTTAATTGATTTTGAGCTTCTACTATACTATTCATACAAACTCTTAACCAAGCATCCTAAAATAAAAAAAACGTTATCGAACATTTTTAGCCTTATATGTGTTGATGAATATCAAGACACGCAAGATTTGCTTTACGCAATTATTTCGTCGATTGTAACAACTGGGGAAGGTAGCTCAAATCTATTTTTAGTAGGAGATACAGACCAAGCAATTTATGCATCTTTGGGTGGCATTGCCAAAAGTTTGGAAGAAATACAGGAAGAGTTAAACACTTTACCTATTGAGCAACTTACGCTTTCTGGAAATTATAGGTCCACACAAAGAATTATCGACTTTTACTCTATATTCCAGACAAACCCAATTAAAATTGAAGCTATTGGTACTAATAAAGACGTTGATAGTATAATAACGTACAATAACACCATTGACAAAGGATATTTAGTAGATGAAATTGGACGACTTATAGAGCATAGTTTAGATAATGGAATTCCAGAAGATGAAATATGCGTATTGGTTCCGCAATGGTGGTTAATAACTACTATCACAAAACAGTTGAGAGCTAAACTACCAGATGTAAATTTTGATGCTTCAGGTTTAGCACCAATGTCAAAAAATCGAAATAACATTTGGTATAAGTTATCGAGGTTGTTCTTAACGCAGCCACAACCAAAAATATATTCATTGCGATACAAATGGTGTTCTGAAGTAATTGAAAACTTTAAAGAACATACCAATACTGAATTCAGCGAACAATATCAAACAGAGCGAAATGTATTGAAATTGATTAACTCGATAACATCCAATGAAACTGAAGGTATCGATTATCTTAATGATTGTTTTGACCAGTTTTTAGAGGCTGTTGGGATTGACCAAACTATTTACGCACAACTTCTTATAAATAGGAAGACCTTTTTCGATGTAATAAAGAGCCGTCTTGAAGACCCAACGTTTCAAGTTCCAAGTGACATAGCATCATTTATGAGTTTTTATAGAGAAATGTCAGGCGTCGTCATCAATACTTGCGTTGGTGTTAAAGGAGAAGAATTTGAAACCGTTATTGCTTATGGTTTGCTAAATGGGTATATCCCACATTGGAATGACATTTTTACTGGAGACCCTGTTGCCGCTTCAAAAAAACTACTTTATGTTATCTGTTCAAGAGCCAAAACCAATTTACACTTGATATCAGAAACTGGCAGACAAACCAAAAAAGGAAACCCGTTAGAGATTACCCCAGAATTGCAAAATCTTAATTTTGAATTTGATGAAATATAAAAAATGTTGTAATCCATTTGTAACGATTTGAAAAATTAAGGATAGTGTTTTTAGGATAAAATGAAGAAAATAGATTTAGAGAAAAAATCATTAGAAATTCAAAAAATAATCTCTCGTTATACAAAAGAGAGCTTTGTATGTTTTTTTGCTGATTTTATTAGACACCATCCAGAAAGAAGCAATATTGGATTTTCAAAAAAATTCAAGTCAAAATTAAAAGATTCTTTATATCTGATAATGTTAAGACTCTCTACACCATTGGCAGGCAAGGAAGAACTTCATTATTCAGAAAAAAATGATTTAGTACTTCAGCAAGTTGCTGACATTCTTTTAGAGATAGTTAGTTTCTATTTATCAGAAAATTATGAGGGAAATGAATTTGATGAGATTTCTGATAAAAGACAAAAATTACTTGTTCACGAATTAGCATTCAAAAATTACTTTCAAAACGGAATATTAAATTATAGAGAACAAGAGGTAAATAAGGTTATTAGGATGTTTAAACCTTATCAAGATAAAATACAGGAAAGATTAGAAATCGATTTAAAAACCTTAATTAATTTATGCAATCATTCTGAATTAATTTATCGTGCAAAGTCAATAAATTCAAAGTCATTTATTTTAGACAAAGGCTTTGACAAACTGGCTCGACAATCTGCAAATGGATTATTAGCAGAGAATGAGTTTACAGATAAGCTGTTAGAACTTTCGAATGAGACCCAAGAAAGTTTTTTGAATTTTTTTGAGAAACCCCACCAATGTTTACTTTTTGCCAAACAAGATTTTCACCTCTCTTTTGAAGAAAAACATATTGATATTTTCTGTGGCTTATTTTCAATTGATATTAAAGATAATCATAGTAATTTATTTTATTCCCAACAAAATCCTTTAGAAAATAAACCGATTATAAGAATTAGTGATAATCAGTATTTAAACGTATATCAAAAACAATTGCCTTCAGCTCTATATGATTTACTTTATACCACGCTTACTCAAACAAAAAAGGAAAAAGAACAAGTAAATTTCCGTAGAGGAAAAGTTGTTTTGGAAAGCCATACTTTGGATATATTTAAAAAATTCTTCAAAAAATCAAAAAGGATTAAAATTTTCACCAACTATTACATAAACAACGAGCCAGAAGAAAAAGATATATTAATCCTTGTGGATAATAACGCCTATATCATTGAATGTAAGGCTTCAAGATATAGAGAACCACGAAGGGTTACGGAACAAGCATACCAAAGAATTAAATCTGACTTTAACGACTGTATTCAAAAAGGTTATGACCAATGCTATCAGGTTGAACAGGAATTGTTAAACAATGAAAAGGTTATTGTTAGCTTGAAAAATAAATCGGAGGTAATTATCACGAATGAAATTCACGAGATTTTTTGCATTGTAGTTACTTCAGAAAGATTTGCTTCCATACAAACCGATTTAGGATTAATGCTTAAAAGGAAAAATAATGAAGACCCTTACCCTTGGTCAATATATGTCGATGATTTAGAAACTTTTTTGAAAGTGCTTTACAATAGTTTCAGTAATCCATCCAGAAAGATTTTTAACTTTTTGGAGCATAGAGAATTACTACACGGAAGATTAATAACCAATGATGAATTGGATGTATGTGCTATGTTCCTAAAAGACCCAAAGAACTTCAAAGAAATATGTGAAAGTGAATATGTTGTTTTTACTGACCCAACCCTACAAAATTATTTTGACAAGTTATATTTTGACAAAAAACTAAAATTTAGGATTGAGGATTTTTAGTTTTAATTATCTCTTTGAAGATAGTTATAATAATCTTTCTAATGCTTTTTACAATTTCCATAAATATTTCCTTCATAACCCAACATTTAAATAGTTATACAATCCCATTAAAATGGCCAATGCCATTGCTCTTATATTTTTGGGCTTTAAAAAATAATCTGCTTCATCGGTGCTCGAAATAAAGCCCATTTCGATGAGTATAGCAGGGCGAATTTCGATATTTTCACGTAGCACTTGAAAATTTGCGAATCGAACTGCTCGTTTTTTAAAGTCCAATTTCAGAGTGCTTTCTTCCAAAATGGACAATCCCATTCCGATAGATTTCTTTATAAGTACTTCTTCATCGTTGGTATTATGCACGTAAATGTCCATTCCTTTTGCCGATGTGTTAGAGGCATTGCAATGTAACGATACAAACACATCAGCCTTTAAGCTTTCAGCTAATCGACTTCTATCGGATAAAGAAATTAAAGTGTCCATATATCTGGTCGAATACATATCAAACTCGTTATTTAAGAGGGTTTCATTTAGCCTTATAATCTCTTTGGCAATACTTAACGATACATCCTTTTCTTGAATACTATTTGTACCGATTGCACCAGTATCTTTTCCACCGTGTCCAGGGTCGATGATAATGACTTTTTGTTGACCGAAAATCACACAGAATTGTAGCATCAAAATCACAAAACTGACGTTTTTGGGCGTTACCCACTTCCAAAATTTTAGAGTTATCAACATCGCACTTTTCAATTTTCATAAAATTTGATACCAATTCGCATCAAATAAAAACAATTGACATCAAAACTTATTTTATTCACAATTTACTGATTATCAGTTCTTTGTATTGCAATATACACTATTTTTCAAATATCAAAATTGACGTAAAATCTAAATCACTTTGATTATGAAAAAATCACATTATGTAACCATCTTATCATTACTTATTTCAAGTACAACTTTTGCACAAATTGGAGGTATCGAAGATTCCGTAAACGATGTTTCTGATACTATCCGAACCATTTTCCCCATTATTTTGGGCGTTATCTTTTTAATTGGATTCCTATTTAATGCTGGACATTTCTTTGGCGAAAATGCCGATTTAAAAAAAGGGATTACCCGCGTACTGGTCTTTGTATTGATTGCGGGAGCAGTCGTGGGCATCTTTACGTACCTCATTAGCATCGTAGTGTAATGAAACGATTCGAGGTCTATAAAAACATACGCAAGCGAGCCGTGATTATGGGTCTGCCCATATCATTGTTCGCTTTAATGATGACCGTTGTTATCGGTTCATTGCTGTTCATCATCTTTTCGTTCAGCTTTACTGTTATCATTTCAGTATTTCTATTGAACGGTGCACTGTATATCGTATTGACTCACATTACCAAAAACCCTGCATTGATGCACATCAAAAAGGTATTCCCACAAACAATTAGTAACAAAAAAGGAAGTCGTCTGTACTATGAAGAAAATTAACCTATCGGCATATCATCCTATTTTGGATATTCAAGACCATATCGTGTTCGCTAATAACGGCAATGTGGTATTGGGCTATCAAGTGGACAATCCTGAAATCTATTCCCTCGCGGAAAAAGATTTTGAGGATATTCACGGTTCGTGGTTTCAAGCGTTTAAATCATTGCCTATTGCCACGGTTATCCACAAACAGGACATCTATCAGAAAGCTGAATATTTGGCGGAAGAACTTCCGAACAAAAGCTTTTTGCAACGTGCCACACACGATTATTTTAAAGGTCGGGAATTCATTAAACATTCTTCTTACCTATTCTTTATACTTCCGCACAACAAAGCTTTGAACGCACCGAAGTTTACCAACCCATTCCGCAAGGTCGAAAAGGGTATTCATAAGCAAATGGACCATAACGTTCAGGAATTTATTGCTTCTGTTAACGATGCCGTTTCCTTTGTAAATAACAGCCGGAAAGTGTCATTGATACCTTTGGGTATCGATAAAGTCTTGTCATTGACCAATGCTTATTTTAATGGATTCAACGAAGGATTTGATACCGACATTCTATTGAAAAAAGCGAATATTGAAATTGGCGACCATCATTTTGATGTGCTGGCCATCAATAGCGAATTGTGTTATGGCGATGTGGTTCAGAGTAGCAAGACCAATGATAAATTTACTTCGGACGACTTTGTATTCCACCAAGGATTTATTGACGGATTAGGGTTGAATCTCAATGAAAATCATATTGTCAACCAAATCATTTATTTGGATGATAAGCACAAATGGCGAAAGCTGTTGGACAAGAAAATTGAAGAACTCAAAAAGAGTTCCAATTTTGGAACACAGAACAAAGTCATCTTAAAGAAGATTGAAGACATTGTTACCAAAATCAATGAGGACGATAGTTCAAGAATTATTAGGGGTCATCTAAATATTATATTCTGGGATAAAGATGAAGCACAATTAGAAAGAATTGCTTCCAAAATAAAAACCGAATTCAAAGAATTGGATATAGTGCCTTATTATCCAAAAGGCGAAGAACGCAAGCAATATTTCTTAAACTCATATTGCTGTTTTACTTCCAATTTTTCTAATGAGGATTTATACGTAACCGATTTAAAACACGCTCTTTGCCTGTACATTAACAATACCAACTATCAGTCAGATGCCACAGGTGTCATCTTTAATGACAGACAACATAACATTCCTGTACTTAAAGATGTCTGGGATGAAAAGAAGAAACGCATCAAGGCAAGGAACTTTGCCATTTTCGCACCTACTGGAGAGGGAAAATCTTTTTTGGCAAACAATATTCTACGCCAATATTTTGAACAAAATGTTCGATTGGTCATTATTGATTTAGGTGGTTCATATTCAAAATTTGCCAAGCTCTATCCAGACGACCATATCATCCTTCGCTATGAACAGGGAAAAAATTTGGGTATCAATCCATTCTATATCTCTGATGTCAATGATTTGACACCAGAGCGATTGGAAGATTTGGCAATCTTCCTTTTAGAGCTCTTGGCTTCGGGCAAAGCAACGACTAAAGCTGAAGAAGTGGCGGTCAAAAAAGTACTTCGGTACTACTATCTACAAAATGTGGGTGGTACACATTCTTTGGAAAATTTATACCAGTTCGTTGATACAAAAAAAGACACCTTTTTAGAAGAACTACATATTCAAGAGCAACATTTCAACATCTACGATTTTCTGCACATTCTCTCTGAATATGTGGATGATGGCTTGTACAGCTTCCTGTTCAATGTAAGTGAAGACCAGACCTATAAAATTGAGGATAAAAGACTGATTGTTTTTGAACTTGATGAAGTAAAGGACAATAAGGAAATCCTTTCCGTAATGTTGAAGCTGATTAAATCTGCCATTCAAAGAACCATTTGGAGAAATAAAGCCGAGAGGGGAATCATCCTATTCGACGAGTTTGCCAAACAGCTCAAATTTGGAAATGTACTCGAAAGTGTAGAATTCTATTATCAAGCCATTAGAAAACAAAATGGAGCGATTGGGATTATACTGCAATCCATTAACCAATTGCCCAACAATTCCACATCGGCGAGTATTCTTGAAAACACCCAAGTAATTTACAGCCTTCGTAATGAAAAAGGCTATGCCGAATTAAAAAACAGGCTCAACCTTACCAGTCACGATTTAAACCAGTTAAAATCCATTCGTAACAACCTTACAGGAACACGAAAATATACCGAAATGTTCATCAAAATCGGAAAGGAAAGCAACATTTTCCGATTGGAAGTACCGCCCGAAGTCTTTGCTGCTTACCTCACGGATGGCAAAGAAAACGAAGACATTATGAAACATTTTGAAGAACACCAAAATATGGAGAAAGCCATTAAAATATTTATTAATTCTTAAAAATAAAAATTATGAGACACACTATCAGAAATCTAATGTTATCCGCACTATTTGTAGTGCTAATTGGAAGTAAGGCTTCGGCCCAGGGGATGCCTGTGTATGACAACACAAACTTTATCTCTTTTGTAAAATCATTATTGGAATCAGGTAAACAAACCGCCAATTTAATGAAGACGGTAAAATTCCTTAAAACCCAAAAAGAGAATATCGATAAGGTAAACAATGTCATCAAACAACTTCAAGCAGTCAGGGAACTGGCAAGAAACAACCAACGATTGTTTGATGTTGTACAGGATGATTTGAGGGAAATCCTCAATTCCCCTTTTATTAAACCAAATGAAGTTACACGCATTTCAGATTCCTTTGATGCCATCCTTCAGAACTCTATGGCTGGTATGGAATATATCGACCAAATATTGTCCAGCGACAATCTGAAAATGACCGATGCCGAACGTGCCGAAGTCCTTAAAGAAAAACAACTGGAATCCAAGGAAATGGTAGCGGAAATTGAGGCAAAAACCAGACGCTATCGAGAGATTATTCAATTTCGAGAAATGCAGTACAAAATCAATAACCGAGAAACCGATTACTAATGTCAGGTATTTTTTTAGGCATAGGGTTAGAGTTTGTGGACACTATTTTTCAAACGATAAAAAATAGTGATTTCTCACAATACACTATTGTAGGAATGAAGACACTCGCCCTCTTGTTTTTTCTCATCAACATCCTAAAAAAGTACAATGAAGGTGTAGCCAATAATGAGGGTTATACGTGGGGATTGACCCCTGCGGAACTGGCCAAAAACTTTGCAATAGTGATTTTAGTCATTTTTTCCACACAGGTATTAAGTGTTTTCGACACCATTTTGGTGGCCATTGAAAACCAATATCGGGACACGGCACCCGCACTTCTTCCTTTACAGATGCAAGATATTGACATCGAACAGGATGTAAGTGCTTGGGATGCCACCAAAAAAGCAATGGCAATGCTTTATGAAGCATTAGTAACACCTTTATACGGCTTAAAAATACTATCCTTTATTGCCGGAATATTTCTCTGGCTATTGGATTTGTTTATTTACCCCTTATTCCTTGCAGAACGATTCTTTTTGCTGGGCATAATGCAAGCCTTTTTCCCTTTGGTCATCAGCTTGGCGGTTTTTGAAAAGTTCAGGTCGTTGGCATACAACTTTTTTAAGCTTTACGCTGGCGTATATATGTTAGTTCCTGCCTTCTTTCTGGTCAATGTTTTCGTGAATAATCTTTATACCGAAATCAATACAAATTTCTGGAGCGACTTATTTGGTACGGATTGGGGGAGTAATTTTTTCGCACCGCTTTTACAGTTAGGGTCTATCGGATTTATTGTATTGCTGAAATTCAAATTATATAAACGAGCGACCTCGTTCACTTTTAAACTCTTTACAGGCTGATAAAGCAATAATAATTTACAGATGAAAACACCATATAAGAATATTTACAACATCTTAAAGCTCAATCGCTTTATAGTATTGACCGTCGTTATTGGAGCTGTGCTCACGTGCGTCATTTCCGTTTTGATGGTCATAAAGCTGCATAAAGAAACAGTTAATAATGCTTTTGTAGTCAATTCGGACGGAAGTGTTATTCCCTTGAAACTGGTATCTCAACAAGAAAATTTAAAAGTAGAAGTCTTGGCACAATTGGAGTTGTTTCACACTTATTTCTATAACATTGATGCCAGCAATTACGAAAAGAACTTGGAGAAAGCCCTTTGGTTGGGTAATAGTTCTGTAGATGCTCTGTACCGACAGAAAAAAGCCGATGGAGTTTATAACCGTTTGTTGCAATACTCGTTGGTTCAAAAAGTATTGAATATCGAATCCAAAGTTGATATTCAAAACGAACCCTACAAGTTTGAAACGAAAACCATTTTTGAAATCAATAGAGGTACTATCACAGATACTTATGAGTTGACCACTATTGGAAATTTGATTCACGTAGATAGAAACTTTTCAAACAATACCCACGGACTGCTAATTACCAACTTTTTTGAAAGCACATTACGAAAATTAGAAAATTATGAAAGTAGAAAAAAATAAAATAGTCTTTGCCATCGTGTTGGTATGCATCCTGCTTTTTATAGGTGGCTATGCAATGCTTATATTGGGCGAGGACGAAGAACCGACCATTGAGAACAACCAGATTCCTGTACCGGAACTGGAAGACGACCAAAAGGAATACGATTCCAAATTGGATGCCCTAAACGACTTAAAGGAAGTTAGGGAAACCAACGCACCCAGCATTTATGATGAACGGCTGTTGGATTCCACAGGCGTATATGACCCTGATTTATTGGACAAGAAAAAAATGCAGATGGTAGATAGCATTTACCAACAAGGGCAGATTCGATATTCAGATAGAACGTTTGAAAATATTAATCCAAGATACTATCCACCAAAACCACCTGTTAAGAAGGAAAAAGACACAACGGATGCTATTGAAGAGCAAGAAACGAACGTGGAAGCCAAAGAACGTGCTTTGGAGCATCAACTCTTTTTTGCTTCGCATCCTATTGAAAATGAGGATTTGAATTCAAAAAATACCGATGATTTCATTTATGTACGAGTAGATGGCACACAAACAGTTAAAACCAATTATCGCTTACAAATGCGGTTGATAAAAGATGCTACCATTTATGGACAACGCTATTCCAAGAATACGCCTATTTATGGATTTGTCAATTTTAAACCCAATCGCACCATCATAGACATTGAGAATATCAATCATCAACCAGTAAAATTGAAAGCCTATGATTTTCAGGATGGTAGCGAAGGCATTTATGTTGAAAACAGTTTTAGAGCAGAAGTTACCAATGAAATTGTTGGCGATATGGTGGACGACATTAATATTACTGGTGTTCCGCAAGTAAGCGGTTTCAAGAAAATATTCCAACGTAACCATAAAAACGTAAAGGTTACGATAACCGATAATTACAAACTCATTTTAAGACTTCCTAAAACAAAATATCAAGGAAAGCCCATAATGGGCAATTAATAAACTCACTCTTATGAAAACATATATCACATTACTGTTATTGATTTGTTCAATGTCAATTTCAGCACAGCAACCCCTTGACACTATTTACGCCAACGACCAGAAAAACGTTGCCCTGTTTTTTCCAAACCCTATTCGACAAGGAATTACAGGAGCTTCCAATTTTGTATTCACCTATAATCGTGAGAAAGAGCAGTATTTCGGTTTGTTACAGGCGAAGCCTGGAACAGAAAGCAACCTATTGACCGTTACAAGTGATGGTCGCGTTTATTCTTATATTTTGAAATATTCTGAAAAACTTCCAGAACTGAATTATTTTATCAATGAAAATGAAAGCATTGGCAGTGAACTTCCGGAAAAGATTAAGCAGAAGCCAGAAGTTAAACCGTTGAACGAATATGCAAATAGAATAACACATTTTCAAAAATTCAGCGAGTATTTATTAAAATCCAACTTTGAGCGTATTGAAACCAAACGCAAAAAAGGAATTAAAGTCCAATTACAAAAAATAGCGTATGATGCTTCTGAAGTGTATTTGGTTATAGAGGTCAAGAACAGGTCTGGAATCGATTTTGAAATTGACTACATTAAAGTTTATAGAACCAACGGAAACAAAAAGCGTAAAGCCTCTTACCAAAGATTACAACAAGAAGTTATTTACAAACACAAAATGCCATATTCCATTACTGATGGAGAAAGTCAATGCTTTGTGTATGTAGTTCCAAAGTTTGTTTTAGGCGACAACGAAAAGTTAATGCTGGAGCTGAAGGAGCTAAAAGGGAGCAGAAAAATGATTTTGGAAACCAAAATTTAAGAGGTGTTTATCACCTCTTTTTTTTGTGATTAAAAAAGTATCTTTGTTATAAATATAACAAATTTATTGACAACTAAAATTAGAATGAATAACGAACAAACCGCAATACGAACAACTTATTTCAGCATAATTGGGAATACTGCTTTAGCCTTAATTAAAGGACTTGCGGGATTTTTTGGAAATTCTTATGCTTTAATTGCAGATGCGATTGAATCGACAACGGATATTTTTGCTTCATTTTTAGTTTTATTAGGTTTTAAATATGCAAAACGACCAGCGGACGAAAATCATCCCTATGGACACGGCAAAATTGAGCCATTAATTACCTTTGGAGTTGTTACATTCCTTGTTGTTTCTGCCACAATAATCGCCTATGAAAGTATTCAAAACATTCAAACACCTCATAAAATCCCGAAATCTTGGACTTTGATTGTGCTAGGTCTAATAATAGCTTGGAAAGAAATCTCATTTCAAATTGTAATTAAAAAAAGTAAACAAACAAATAGTTCATCATTAAAAGCAGATGCTTGGCATCATAGAAGTGATGCCATAACTTCGGTAATGGCCTTTATCGGTATTTCGATAGCAATCATATATGGAAAAGGTTATGAAACAGCAGATGATTGGGCTGCCTTATTCGCTTCTGGATTCATTTTATATAATAGTTATTTAATATTACGTCCAGCTTTAGGAGAAGTTATGGACGAACAACTTTATGACGAACTGATAATTGAAATTAGAGAAAAATCAACAGAAGTTCAAGGTGTTTTAGGAACAGAGAAATGTTTTATTAGAAAATCCGGAATGAAATTCCACGTGGATTTACACGCAATTGTGAATAATGAAATTTCGGTAAAATCTGGTCACGACATTGCTCATAAGTTAAAAGACCATTTACAAAAAGAAATACCGAATTTAGGACACATACTAATTCATATTGAACCGAATTAATAAAAGCAATATATTCAT
This sequence comes from Gelidibacter mesophilus DSM 14095, assembly GCF_000423005.1. Lineage (GTDB taxonomy): Bacteria > Bacteroidota > Bacteroidia > Flavobacteriales > Flavobacteriaceae > Gelidibacter > Gelidibacter mesophilus. The sequence goes on along the minus strand of NZ_AUHD01000012.1, from coordinate 76,308 downwards.
AAAAATTGTCTATTCTGATAAGCAAAGAAAAGTTACTAATCTTTCCTATCCGTTTTAAAACCAATTCGTTCCCTGTTATGCTGTTCAATCTGTACCTTGTCCTTTTGCAGTAAATAATTCAAAGCCTGATGAATGTCCTTAAATTTGATATTCATTTCTTTTTCAAGTTGGGCTATATGTTCTTTAAGGTTGCTATAATCTGTAAGATGCTGCCGTAACGCTACAAATGCACGCATAATAGATATATTTACGTCAATGGCCTTGTCGCTGTTAAGTACGCTAGAAAGCATTGCCACGCCCTGTTCGGTAAAGGCAAACGGAGTGGCAGGACTAAATTTAATGTTCTCTGGAAGGTTGTCACAATTTGTGATAACCTCTTTCCACTCATCTTTTGAAAGCTGAAACATAAAATCATCGGGGAAACGTTTAAGATTACGTCTAACCGCTTGTTTTAGTACTCTAGTTTCTACTTCATAGAGTTCAGCAAGGTCAAAATCAAGAATAACTTTGTTTCCTTGAATATTATGGATTTTATTTTTTATTATAGATAGTTCCATTGTATTTTTAATTAACTGGAATTATGAATTTTGAGAAACCACTTTAGAGATAGATTCATTTTCTATCTCATTGAATTGAGCCCTTAATTTTTGCATATCATCACTTACTTTACGTTCAATGACTTTAGCATAAATTTGGGTTGTAGATATTCGGGAGTGACCCAACAATTTTGAAACCGTCTCAATGGGCATACCATTACTTAATGTAACCGTTGTAGCAAATGTATGTCGGGCAATGTGGAAAGTAAGGTTCTTTTTAATACCACAAACATCAGCAATTTCCTTTAAATAAGAATTTAGTTTTTGATTTGAGATTTTAGGAAATATACTTCCTTGTGATATTGATTTACGGTTGCTCTTGTATTTTTCAACAATTTGCATCGCCTTTGGCAACAAAGGTATTCGTATGGGCTTTGTCGTCTTTTCCCGTTTGTAATAAATCCAAAGTTCGCCATCGATGCCAATACAGATATTATCCGCAGTTAAATGGATGACATCGATATAACTTAAACTGGTATAGCAACTAAAAACAAACAAATCCTTTACCAATTCCAATCTTGGAATGCTAAATTGTTTATTTTCTATCTCTTGAAGCTCTTCGAGACTTAAAAAGCCTCTTTCGTTTTTAATGAATTTAGATTTGAAATTGATAAATGGGTCGCGTTGAATCCAACCCAATTTAAACGATAAATTTATCATCTTTCTAAAACGCTCGATATGCTTCATTACGGTATTGTTGCCCATTGGCTTTTGATGGTCTTCTGGTATGTAGTCCCGGAGATATTTCTCAAACTTTATGATAAAGTGATAATCAAGTTCCCGTAAATAAAGGTCTGTGGTCTTATAGAATTTCGATAAAAATTTGGAGATATAACTCTGTGTAGTGTAATAATTTTTTTGTGTTCCCCACTTTAATTTGTTTACCATATCTTCATTATGGTAATTGATAATATCTGTAATGGAACGATTATTTTCGTCATTACCGAAATATCGAGCCTTAACGACCTGTGCGGTAATCAATTTATGCTCATTCATTAAATCGCGATAACATTTAAACAGATGATTGTAAGTTTCATCTAAATAACTGTTTAGAATTCTTGATTTCTGATTTGTTCCCCGAGCTCTGTTTTTATGGACATCCCAATCAGACACTAAAACTTTTCGTTTTAGACTGATGGTAGCTCGCTTGCCATTTACCGTAATTCTTGCGTAAATAGATGCTTGGTCATTTTTTGCCCTGGAGAAGTCCGCCCAGAACAAAATACTGAAGGTGGTAGATGTTTTCATTATTTCGTCTTTTAGTTAACAATAATTCGTTGTTATCAGACGAAAGTCAAATCACTTATAAAGATACATTTATTTATTGATTAGCAGACCGTTGGTCATAAATCTGGTCAACACTTTTTGAAATTTTAATTTGTTATCCGATTTGTTGACATTTTTAATCAAAACATATCAATTCTTATGATATTCTTAAAAACAGAAAAACCTGTAAATCATACGATTAACAGGTTTTTGTTATAGATTGATACTATAATTTGTCGGGGTGGCAGGATTCGAACCTGCGACCTCCGCGTCCCAAACGCGGCGCGATAACCGGGCTACGCTACACCCCGAATTGGTTATCTTCAAAATATCTTTTGGTTCCTCGTTTTTTAATTTTTTTCTCTAAAATTAGCGCTTCCGATCTGTTTTCTACCTTTTGAGTAAAAACCAAATTCCACGGTGAACCAGTTTTAGTTGATGGAACCAAACTTTTATTGTGTCTTACAAATCTTTTTTCGATATCATCCGTTTGACCGATATAATATCTTGAACGTTTTTGGCTATACAATATGTAAACCGTATAATCCATAATTTTTATCTTTGGTGGTCACGCCTCAAGCGTGACGACCTCCGCATCCCAAACGCGGCGCGATAACCATGCCTTTGTTTTGGCAGGCCGGGGTAGACCTGTCACGCCTTAGCGTGATACACCCCGAATTGGTTATCTAAAAAATTGCGGAGAGACGGGGATTCGAACCCCGGGTACCCGCAAGGGTACGCTTGTTTAGCAAACAAGTCCTTTCGGCCGCTCAGGCACCTCTCCAATATATTTAAAAGAACATCCTTTAAATGCGGATGCAAATCTAGCCTTTCATTCCAAACAAAGCAACTATTTTTTGAACTTTTTCTGCTTAATTTTTTATTCCGGATATTCTATCCTGAGATGGAAGATGTTAGCTAATTTATTTTTTAGTATTTTCTTGATGGATTCAATTTCTTTGAAAGTAATATTGGCATTTAAAAACTGTCCGTCTTCCATTTGTTTATTAATAATATTCTCAACAAAATGATTGATTTTGGTTGACGAAGGATCCTTTAAACTTTTTGAAGCTGCCTCTACACTATCGCACATCATTAAAATTGCGGTTTCCTTACTAAAAGGTTTTGGACCTGGATAACGGAAATCAATTTCGTCCGTCTCAATATCAATTTCCTTTTCCTTCATATAAAAATAATACACCACACTGGTGCCATGGTGCGTCCTGATAAAATCAATAACCCGATCTGGCAAGTTATACTTCTTCGCTATTTCAATGCCATCAAGAACATGATCAAATATAATCTTTGCACTTTCTCGTGCCGACAATTCATCATGCGGATTGATGCCGGTCGATTGGTTTTCCGTGAAGTAGGTAGGATTTTTCATTTTGCCAATGTCATGGTAAAGTGCCCCTACCCTAACCAACATGGCATTCGCTCCTATTTCGTTAGCAGAAGCTTCAGCTAAATTGGCAACATTCAAACTATGGTGAAATGTTCCTGGCGCCTTATTGGACAGTTCCTTTAACAATTTAGCATTGGTGTCAGAAAGCTCCAAAAGCGATACATCTGAGACCAATCCGAATAATCGTTCGTAAATATAGATTAGAGGCTGCACAAACAACGTGGCGAGTCCACATAAAATGAACATTCCAAAAGCTTCATAGCTCAGATTAACAATACTGCCCTCATGAATAACGAAAAACGCAAAATAGGTTATGATATAAATAAGCGTGATTTGTCCTACTGAAATAAATAAATTAGCGCGTTTATATAATTCAGATACCGTGAGAATGGTTACAATACCCGCAATAATCTGCAAAAACATATATTCATAACTGTTTGGCACAATAAAGCCAAGCAGTAACACGGTCAAAACATGAGTAAACAAGCCTAATCGCGCATCAAAAAACGCCTTTAAAACCAGTGGAAGCACACAAAGCGGCACCACGTAAACATACTTGGTATTGTAACTCACAATAAGCGTGGTCAGCAAGACCATTAATAAAATATTAAAAAAGATGAAAGTCACTTTAGTATTATCCAAAAAGACTTCAATCCTGTATTTTCTCAAAAACAACAACAACATCAACAAGGTCAATGCCACTAAAATGGAGTAGGAAACCACGACCCATGTATAGTTTGAAGAACTCCAAACCTGTGATTCGTATTCTGATTCCAAGGATTTCAAAATATCATATTTATGACCTTCAACCAACTCTCCCTTAGAAATAATTAGGGTTTCTCTCTCAATATTTCCGCGGGTTGTAGATATTTTATCCAATTCCTCATCCAATGCATTTTTAGTAATCGATTTATTGACCTTTAAATTGGGTTCAATCAAATCAAAAAATAAGGACACAAAAACCGACTTAAACTTGACATTGCCGTTCTCCTCAAGCTGCTTCTCCAAATGCCTCCTAAAAGCATCCAATTTAGAAAGTTCAGAATACGTGGTGGTGGCTATTTGGTTTTGTCCATCCAGCAAAACAACGTTCTTATCATTAGGGTAATTATAGTCTTCTTCTAGAACACCATTCCTGTAGATCTCTGACAGAACTGTTTTCCCGATTTTGAATAGCTCCGTCTTTTTTCGTCCCAGAGAATCATTAAAAGTAGCGTTGAACTTCTTATTGTAATCATCAAATACAAAATCTTTTATCTCCTCATTAATATCAAAATAAACAGAACTATTTTCTACAATTGCAGATTTTTCCTTTTCTAATTCCTCCGGTGATTTCTGAATGGCGAAATCAAAAGGTGCGTAGAGATTTTCAGATTGCCATGGTTTGTTCTTATCAAAACTGTATTTAAATTTCCCACTTTTTGGAAAGAGGTAAACAATTAAAAAAGTAGTTCCTATAAACAGGAGAATTTTGTAAATAAGTGAATGATTCTTGTACCACTTGTTTATAATGTTTTTCATCAAAGTCGTCTCAATTGTCTTTCAAAAGTAATAAATTATAAAGGGACTTGTTGGTTTAACGTCAGGTTTCATTCCAAAATCAATTAAAAAATGTTTAATTTTGCGTCAATCAAATCAAAACCCTATAAAGATGAGTAAAGAAGTAGTCATTGTATCTGCAGCAAGAACACCAATCGGTAGTTTTTTAGGAGCTTTATCCACAATTCCTGCTCCAAAATTAGGAGCCATTGCCATTAAAGGGGCATTGGATAAAATCAACCTGAAACCTGAACTAGTTCAAGAAGTGATTATGGGAAATGTAGTGCAAGCAGGAACAGGACAAGCGCCAGCTCGTCAAGCAGCTATCTACGCTGGTATTCCTGATACCGTGCCTTGCACAACAGTTAATAAAGTATGTGCTTCAGGAATGAAAGCAGTGATGCAGGCAGCCCAAGCGATAGCGCTAGGTGATGCGGATGTGATCGTTGCTGGAGGGATGGAAAACATGAGCATGATTCCTCATTATTTACATGCGAGAAATGGAACAAAATTTGGACCAGCCACATTGATTGATGGGATGCAAAAAGACGGCTTGGTAGATGCCTATGATGACAACGCCATGGGTGTTTGTGCAGACGCATGTGCCACAGAATATAAGTTCAGCAGAGCAGATCAGGACGCATTTGCTGTTCAATCTTATGAAAGATCAGCGGCCGCTTGGGAAGCTGGAAAATTCGATAATGAAGTAGTGCCTGTAGAAGTACCGCAGCGTCGTGGAGATGCTATTGTTGTTTTCAAGGACGAAGAATATACGAATGTAAAGATCGACAAGATTCCGTCATTGAGACCTGCATTCACGAAAGACGGAACCGCTACCGCGGCCAACTCTTCAACTATTAATGATGGTGCCGGTGCTGTAGTTTTAATGAGCAGGGAAAAGGCTGACGAACTCGGTTTAAAACCATTGGCCATTATAAAAAGTTATGCTGATGCTGCACAAGAGCCAAAATGGTTTACCACTGCACCTGCGAAAGCTTTGCCTAAAGCATTGAACAAGGCTGGTGTTTCAATAAATGATGTTGACTTTTTTGAGTTTAACGAAGCATTTTCCGTGGTTGGATTGGCAAATATGAAAATTTTAGGTCTGAATGATCATAACGTAAACGTGAATGGTGGCGCTGTTTCTTTAGGACATCCGTTAGGTTGTTCTGGGGTTAGAATTATTATTACTTTATTAAATGTATTAGAGCAAAACAATGCTAAAATTGGTGCTGCCGCAATCTGTAATGGTGGCGGAGGTGCATCTGCAATTGTGATTGAGCGCGTTTAATTTATCGATAAAATCTTTCTTAGTGACCCTATTTTTAAATTACAGATTTCTATTTAATTATTCAATAATCCATAAAAATAATAAATAGATAATTTCATTTCTATGCCATACGGAATTGCCAATTTAAGCATCGTCCCCTTAAGAATAGAACCCTCTGACATTTCGGAATTAGTTTCTCAGGTGTTATATGGCGATGTTTTTAAGGTTATTGAAAAACGAAAAAAATGGAGTAAGGTCCGTTTGGACTTTGACCGCTGTGAAGGGTGGATTGACAACAATCAATATCTAGAAATTTCCGAAGTGGATTATAGCGCTTTGATGGGATGTCCTCAAAAATTATCATCTGATTTAATAGAATTTGTGCAAGACAATGACGACCAATTGTTGACCATTCCGCTAGGCTCTTCACTAACGGGGTTAAGCTTTCTTAACCATCTATTTGACGGCAATAGCATTGAAGGTCTTCAACCAAAATCGAACCTCATTGAAACTGCTTTTTTATATCGGAACGCCCCTTATTTGTGGGGTGGCAAAACGCCCTTCGGCATTGATGCTTCTGGTTTCACACAAATGGTTTACAAACTAAATGGCTATAGATTGTCTCGCAATGTTGAACAGCAAGCCAAACAAGGTGAAGCCTTAAGTTTTATTGAAGAAAGCGAACCTGGTGATTTGGCGTTTTTCGACAATAGCGAAGGCCAAATTGTACATGTTGGCATAATGATGCCGGACAATTACATCATTCATGCCCATGGAAAAGTACGCATTGATCGGCTGGACCATTCTGGCATCTACAACATAGATACTAAAATACATACCCATAAATTGAGGGTCATTAAAAAAATCATATAAAAAAGGGTATTACGCCTAACAACACTGCTGTTACTTTTTTATTTAAAATAAAAAGGAGCAAAAACAATAATGTGATGCTCCTTTTTCTGTATCAAACCACTGATAACCTTATTGTTATTATAAGCGTATTTTTGAATTCCCTAATCAATATTAAGGGATTAGAGAAACTTTTCTAGGTCCAAAGTATTGATTCCACTGTGGCTGTCATGTGCTACCACCACCCCATTCTTAATAACCAATAATTGAGGCGACTCATGCATCACCTGAAATTTTTCCGCAATCTCAGCTGAAATAGCTCTATAATTCAGCAAATCCAAGTAATATAGGTCAGCCTCAGCTTCTGACAGCTTATAATTTTTCTTAAATTGACTGATAACCATTCGACTCACACCACAACGGGTAGAGTGTTTAAAGATATATTGTGTTTTTGATTTAGACTTTTCTGCAATGTTTTCCAATTGTTCAACCTGGTTCAAATCAATCCAAGGCGTGACATTTTGTTGTTTCGATTTATCCGACTCGTTGGTTGAGCCAGTGGAGGCAAATAATTTATCAAGTAATCCCATTTTAGTATCTTTTAATATTTGGCGTTATTATTTATTGACGATTATCGTCTTCTCTAAACTTTTCACTTATGAATTTATTTTGGCGTTAAAGTTATTCTAAACAGACCTATTATTACCCAAAATCTAAATAACTTTATAGTAAAGTCGGCGAAAGTATAAACATCTTACAAACTGACGAAAAGTCGCATACTTATTAATTTTTACCGACATTTTGTCGCATTCTGTGACTTGGTAGGATATTTGAAACGCAACAAACAACGAACATTTTACATTTTATTCCTGTACGGATGAAATTAAAAATAGAAGTACTAACATATAAAACAAGATTCCCGATTTGTCGGGCAGCATATTATGAATTTTAATAATTATACCATTAAATCACAGGAGGCCATTCAGCAAGCTCAGCAGCTTGCGCAAAGTTACGGCCATCAACAGATAGAAAATGAGCATATTTTCAAAGCTATTTTTGAAGTGGATGAGAACGTGCTACCGTTCCTTCTTAAAAAACTAAATGTCAATGTCAACTTATTGCAACAAACTTTGGATAAGCAACTTGAAAGCTATTCTAAAGTTACTGGCGGCGACCTAATGTTGTCTAGAGAAGCGAACAAAACATTAAATGAGGCCGCCCTCATTGCAAAAAAAATGAAAGATGATTTCGTCTCCATTGAACATTTAATTTTGGCTGTTTTCAAATCGAACAGTAAAATTGCACAAATGCTCAAAGATCAAGGGGTCACTGACAAAACATTGACCGCTAGTATAGAAGAACTTCGCCAAGGTGAAAGTGTAACCTCTCAAAGCCAAGAGGATACCTACAACGCTTTGAATAAATACGCCAAAAACCTTAACCAAATGGCAAAAGACGGCAAGTTGGATCCAGTGATTGGTCGTGATGAAGAAATTAGAAGAATTCTTCAAATCCTATCCCGACGTACCAAAAACAACCCGATTCTGGTTGGTGAACCCGGTACTGGTAAAACGGCAATTGCTGAAGGATTGGCACATCGCATTATAGATGGCGACGTCCCTGAGAACCTTAAGGACAAACAGGTTTTTGCTTTAGATATGGGCGCTCTTATCGCGGGAGCTAAGTACAAAGGCGAATTTGAAGAGCGGTTAAAATCAGTTATTAAGGAAGTAACTTCCAGCGAAGGAGATATTGTCCTATTTATTGACGAGATTCACACGCTCGTTGGCGCCGGTGGTGGACAAGGAGCTATGGATGCAGCAAACATCCTAAAACCAGCTTTGGCCAGAGGTGAATTGAGGGCCATTGGAGCTACAACGCTTGATGAATATCAAAAGTATTTTGAAAAAGACAAAGCCTTGGAGCGCCGTTTCCAAAAAGTAATGGTCAATGAACCAGATACTGAAAGCGCAATTTCTATTCTTCGTGGGATTAAAGAAAAATACGAAACCCATCATAAAGTCCGAATTAAAGACGAAGCCATTATTGGCGCCGTTGAATTGTCTGAACGCTATATAACAAACAGGTTTCTTCCAGACAAAGCGATTGATTTGATGGACGAGGCCGCTTCCAAGTTACGCATGGAAATCAATTCTAAACCAGAAGAACTGGACGTTTTGGACCGGAAAGTCATGCAATTGGAAATTGAAATCGAAGCGATCAAACGTGAAAAAGATGAAGCCAAGTTAAAGATGCTTCGCTCTGACCTCGCCAATCTAAAAGAAGAGCGCAATGAAATCAATGCGAAATGGAAAAGCGAAAAAGAAGTGGTGGACAATATCCAAACGACAAAATCCAACATTGAAGATTTTAAAATGGAAGCCGAACGTGCCGAGCGTGAAGGCGATTATGGTAAAGTAGCTGAAATTCGTTATGGAAAAATAAAGGAAGCACAAGAAACGCTTGAGAAACTTCAAACGGAATTACGTGAAAACCAATCCGGAAGTTCTCTGATTAAAGAAGAAGTAACCTATGAGGACATCGCAGAAGTGGTGGCCAAATGGACGGGAATTCCGGTAACCAAAATGCTGCAATCTGACAGAGAAAAGCTTCTAAAACTTGAAGAACAATTGCACAAGCGCGTGGTTGGGCAGGAAGAGGCCATTGTCGCTGTGAGTGATGCCGTAAGAAGAAGTCGTGCTGGGCTTCAAAATGCCCAAAAGCCTATTGGAACCTTTCTATTTTTAGGAACCACAGGGGTTGGTAAAACCGAATTGGCAAAAGCACTGGCAGAATATCTCTTTGACGATGAAAGCGCAATGACGCGAATAGACATGAGCGAATATCAAGAAAGACACAGCGTCAGCCGATTGATTGGTGCACCTCCAGGATACGTAGGTTATGATGAAGGCGGGCAGCTAACGGAAGCCGTTAGAAGAAAACCATATTCTGTGGTGTTGCTTGATGAAATAGAAAAAGCCCATCCTGATACTTTCAATATTTTATTGCAAGTCTTGGATGAGGGCCGATTGACAGATAACAAAGGTCGTGTTGCCGATTTCAAAAATACGATTATCATTATGACTTCCAATATGGGAAGTGACATTATCCAGCAGCGTTTTGAAGCGACAAAGGATATTGAATCAGCCATGGAGTCCGCAAAAATTGAAGTGTTGGGATTATTGAAACAAAGCGTACGCCCTGAATTCCTAAATCGTATTGACGACATTATTATGTTCACACCACTGACAAAACAAAACATTTTGGAAATAGTAGGCTTGCAATTGAAGGGCCTAACAAGAATGTTGGCAAAGCAAGGCATTACTTTTGATGCGACAATGGAAGCGACTGCGTATTTAGGAGAGAAAGGCTTCAACCCAGAGTACGGCGCACGCCCTGTAAAGCGTGTGATACAAAAAGAAGTCTTAAACGAACTGAGTAAGGAGCTCCTCTCAGGAAACATATCTACAGACAGTATTATTCTGCTAGATTCATTTAATGACAAATTGGTCTTTAGAAACCAAGGAGCATTGGTAGACGAAGTCCAAGAATAGCAAACGTTGACATGCTCAATGTTGGCGTTTAAAAAGTCCGTAAGGATTTTTCATAATAGTTGGTTGGTTAGTTAGGAACAGCACAAGTCTTGCAAAAGATAAGTGCTGTTTTTTTTTATTTGGGAAAACATATATTATATTAGATGTAGATTAAACATTGATTTTAAAATCGAACACATGGGCATCATAAAATACTATAGTTTAGAAGATTGTGAAGTGTTTGTTTTTGATGAATATATTATCAATCAAGTGAGGGAAGGCGTCGTGATTGAACCACATCACAACGACTTTTTAAACGACATAGTGCACAAGCATTTTAGTGGCAAAAAGATGGCGTATATTTCAAATCGCGTAAAATCCTACGGCGTAAACCCATTGATCTATCCGGAAGCGGAGAAAGTTCCCAACCTAATTGCTATTGCCATCATTCCAAAAACCGCACTTATGCGGAGAAATGCCGAATATGAGCAAGGTTTTTATAAAAAACCCTATGGAATCTTCAATAATTTAAGTGATGCCATTGCATGGGTACATGAGTTGTTTAATAACGATGAAAGTGTTGTTGAAAAAGTTAAAACAAAATCATCTAAAAAATGAAGCCTTGAAACGGCTTTCTGGTTGTTTTTTACTAGCTGGGGCATAGTCGGTAGTGATCATCCTGAGAGTTACCCATAACTTCCCAATCATTTTCCTGCACTTCTATAATTAGCTCTACCTATTATCTGCAAGTCCAAAAAGATGGACGCTCTCTAAATATGGCACTGTCTATATTATGTCTGACATTCTGTATTAAATCTTCGATGGCCCTATAAAAATCAAGCCAATTGTCATAGACAAATACTTAGGTTGCAACCGTGCGGGGGTTACTTTAAATAAATTTAAAATGAATGTTAAACATAATATAAAAGTAGGCAACTTCTCCGCTAATGGTAGTCTTTTTGCACTGTTCAAACGTAAGTATAGCAGAGGTACGCTGAACAAAAAAATGTCAAAACATCTAATATTCTCATAAAAAGGAGATTAATGAAAATTCGCATTTTCTTTTTTACCGTTCATCTAAAAAAACAGAAAAAACTCTAAACAAATAACCGTTTGTCGTAGTTTTACGACACTTAACCTACAAAACACTTATGACTATTAATCAATTTATTGATCATACGCTTTTAAAGCCAACCACTACTGAAAGAGAAATCATCGATTTGTGCAACGACGCAAAAAAATATGATTTCTATGCCGTTTGTGTCAATGGATGCTATGTTGCGTTGGCCAAACAATTACTTTCAAAAACCAATGTAAAAATTGCAACTGTTGTTGGTTTTCCTTTGGGCGCCATGGCTACTGAAGCTAAAGTTTTTGAGGCTAAAAATGCCATTAATGATGGAGCTGAAGAAATTGACATGGTTATAAATATGGGCTTGTTAAGAAGCAAAAATTATGTCGCTGTTTTTAAGGATATTTCTGATGTCAAGAGGGCCATTGGTAAAATTCCGCTTAAGGTCATCCTTGAAATAAGTGAGCTTTCCAAAAATGAAATTGTTAAAGTTTGCGAAATCTGTTTGGATGCTAAAGTGGACTACATCAAAACCTCAACCGGTTTCTCTAAAGGTGGTGCTACTTTGACGGCTGTAAAAATCATAAAAAAAATAGTAAAAGACCAAGCGAAGATAAAAGCCTCAGGAGGCATCAAAGATCTGGAAACTGCACTTAAATATATTGATGCAGGCGCAGATCGGATAGGCACATCCTCCGGTGTTGCAATGATGACCGATAAATCAGCTACAACAAAATATTAATTTCTATCTTTAGGAATTAATCCAACGTCTATGAGTGTGCATATCGAAGCTAAAAAAGGAGAAATAGCTGAAACCATTCTTCTTCCAGGGGATCCGTTAAGAGCAAAATGGATTGCCAATACATTTTTTGAAAACCCAAAACGCTTTAACAATGTTAGAGGCATGCTTGGATATACGGGCACCTATAAAGGCAAGCGTGTTTCAACGATGGGCACAGGAATGGGCGTCCCTAGCATTTCCATTTATGCCCACGAATTGATTACAGATTATGATGTGAAAAACCTGATAAGGGTTGGAAGTGCTGGGTCTTACCAAGAACATGTCAAGTTAAGAGATATCGTCTTGGCTATGGCTGCATCTTCTACTTCGGGAATTAATGAACTCCGCTTTGGTGGTGCTGATTTTGCGCCTACTGCCGATTTTGGCCTTTTTCAAAAAGCGATTGAAGCAGCGAAAAACAAGAATATCTCTTTAAAGGCAGGAAACGTTTTGACCAGTGATGAGTTTTATGCCGATGATTTTGAATCCTATAAAAAATGGTCGAGATTTGGTATTCTATGCGTTGAAATGGAAACTGCTGGACTTTATACAGTTGCCGCCAAACATGACGTCAATGCTCTAAGCATCTTAACTATCTCAGACTCATTGGTTACAGGAGAGCGCACCAGTACAAGTGAAAGAGAAACTACTTTTAAGGAAATGATTGAAATTGCGCTGGAATTGGCTTGATACTATTTATTAAAAAACAAACCATGATACGATATTTGGCAATGATCTGTTTTGTTCTATTGTCGGTGAATTCATTCGCCCAAAAGAACCATTCTTCAGAAATCACCACCTATTATTTTATTCGACATGCTGAAAAAGATCGAAGTGATCCTTCAGAAAAAGATGCACATCTCACTGGGGATGGTTATAAAAGAGCAAGGCATTGGAGCGAAATCCTACAACACATTCCGTTCGATGCCGTATATTCTACAGATTACAACAGGACCAAAGAGACAGGGCAGCCTACAGCTGCAAAAAATCAATTGGACATGATCACCTATAGCGTAAGCAATGGTTATGATGATGCTTTTAAAACCGCAACGCGTGGAAAAACGGTTTTGATTGTAGGCCACAGCAATACAATTCCTGATTTTGTAAATGCGGTGATTGGAACTAAGAAATATGTCGATATTGATGATGCCAACAATGGCAACCTTTATATCGTAACGATTAGCAACGACAAAACTACTGACCTCGTGCTCACAATTAATTAAGTGCTTTTACCGTAATGTTTTTAAGTTCTATCCTAGAAAGTAATTGCAACTTATCCGCAATGAATAAGGCGTCAATATTCACAAAATCAATATTTGAAGTGGTAGGTTTGTAGTTGTTATAATCTGCAAACCGTAAGCCGTTCACCTCCCTAACATTGAAAGCTTCTCTAAACCGAAATCCCTGGCCGTCTATCTCTTTATAGGAATAAGCTAAATAATCTACCGTCAGCCGCCCTCTGCTGATCCAATATATAAATTCATCCTCATAATCTTCACCGCCACCGTCTTCTGAAAATGTGACTTTAATTTTATGATACTCATTTCCTTTTATTTCTGTTGTACCTAAATATTCCTTATGAACAGCCTTCCCGTCCAAACCATATGGAAGGACAGCAAAATAATGCACAGAATTGACAGAAGCACTATATAATGAAACGATGGAATCAACAAGATGCACTTTTTCCCCATTTCTATAACGTTCAAATCCGGAGTTGCTCAGCACATCTCTAATTTCAGAAATTGAATCCTTAAAATGGCGCTCCAATTGAAATTTTCCATGGTCGCGAAGTGCTCTATAATGGATGTCTCTAAAGTCAAAACTGATATTTGAGTGGTCAAATAAACGCCCTCCTGCAACTTCTATCGATTTTTGAATGATAGCTTCAGCAGATGCCGTATCAATTGTTTGCTGTTCTTTTTCCTTACAATTGAAAAAGGTTACCAGTACCACTAAAACAAAAAACTTCCGAAACATATTTTAATTTTTTATATGAATTTGTAAATTTAAAGATTACGGATGCGTCTTCCGCAAAAGTTATCTTAAATGTTTTATCTTTGGCTTCCTATGCAAAAAAACATCAACATAAAAAACAGAAAAGCGCGTTTCAATTATGAAATTTTGGATAAGTATACCGCAGGAATTGTTTTATCAGGCACGGAAATAAAATCCATCAGAAGCGGCAAGGCCTCTATTGCCGAAAGTTTTTGTGAATTTAACGCCAAAGGAGAGCTTTTCGTGATCAATATGAATATTGAAGAATATGCATTTGGAAATTACTACAATCACAGACCAAAAGCTGAACGTAAATTACTTTTGAACAAAAGAGAACTAAAATCGCTCAACAAAGATGTTCAGACCAAAGGCTATGCGATTGTTCCCTTACGCTTGTTTATAAATGACAGAGGCCTTGCCAAAGTGGAAATTGCTTTAGGTAAAGGAAAAAAATTATATGACAAGCGCGATACTATTAGAGACCGCGAAAACAAGAGAAATCTTGATCGGATTAAAAAAATCTATAGTTAGAACTTCAGAATAGACCAATTTCCATTACTTCAATTGCATTTATTATGATAAATAGTATCGGGAAAACCCTATTCAAACATAAAATTTTTAATGCACTCCGCTTTTCGATTGTAGATCTTAGCTGCCAAAACACTTATTTACTGCGGTAATGTAGAGATTCCACAAAACAATTTCTCATTTGAAGAAATTCAATTATTTAAGATTGCTATAACAAATACAAGACGTTTTTATAACTAAGTTTGAAATGTTCATAGGCAACCATTTCTATATTAAATGCGTCTATAGAAATAGAACCCTAACTTTATGTTTAAAAATTTACTCGCTTTTTTGCTTGTTATGAGTAGCCTACAGGCCTTTTCTCAAATAAAAGGTCGCATCACAGACCAAAAAAACGAGGCACTTCCCTTTGTCAATATCTATATAGAAAACACATTTACCGGCACCACAAGTAATGATGAGGGCTACTACGAGCTCAATCTTGTTAAATCTGGCACCTACACGATCGTATTTCAGTTTTTAGGCTATAAAACGGTGAAGAAAAAAGTAGAAATTGAGCATTTCCCATATCTGTTGGATGCCACACTTATTGAAGAACAAATTTCATTAAATGAAGTTGTCATTAAAGCTGATGAAAATCCTGCCGATATCATCATGAGAAAGGCCATTGCGGCTAGAAAAGTGAATCTAGAAAAAATTAACGCCTTTAAAGCTGATTTCTATTCGAGAGGCTTAATCCGCATCAAGAATGCACCTCAAAAATTCTTTGGACAGGAAATGGATGATTTCATGGTAGGCCTAGATTCTACGCGAAGTGGTATTTTATATTTATCCGAAACTATATCGGAAATTGAGTATATGCGTCCCGATAAATTAAAAGAAAAGATTATCGCTTCAAAAGTGAGTGGTGACAACAACGGATTTAGTTTTAATACGGCCAGTGATGTTGATTTTAATTTTTATAATAATACGATCGAATTGGGCAACCAGATCATATCTCCCATTGCCGACTATGCGTTTAATTACTATAAATATAAATTAGAAGGAATTTTTTATGATGACAAGGGAAACCTCATCAATAAAATTAAGGTAATTCCTAAACGCGAGAACGATCGGATTTTCTCTGGAACCATCTATATCGTGGACAATCAATGGACAATTTATGCCCTAGAATTGAATATTACTGGGATTCAGGCACAAATTCCGCCGGCAGAGGTCATCACCATCAAACAAAATTTCTCATATTCAGATAAAGACCAAATTTGGGTCATGATTTCCCAAGGACTCGATTTTAGCTACTCTCTTTTTGGTTTTAAAGGTGACGGACGCTATACTGCGATTTATAGCAACTATAATTTTGCAACTGAATTGACAAAAAAGTCTTTTGGAAAGGAGATTTTATCCTTTGCTGATCAAGCCAATAAAAAAGATTCCACCTATTGGAGAAGTATGCGTCCAGTGCCGCTAACCGACGAAGAAATTGGTGATTATTTATTAAAAGACAGCATTCAGATAGTGAGAAAATCAAAACCCTATCTCGATTCTATTGATGCCAAGAATAATAAATTCAAGATCCAAGACATCCTTTTCGGTTACAATCACAAAAATTCGTTTGAAGATTGGTCAGTTGGCTACAGTTCGCCCCTCTCCGATTTTCAATTTAATACCGTTCAAGGTTATAACTCGAAATTAAGTTTTTATTATCGGAAAAATCAGGACGAATACCGTCGTTATTTCTCGGCCAATGCCTCCTTACAATATGGTTTTTCTGATGAACGCTTAAGAGGAACGGCTTCTTTTGGTTACAAGTTCAACAATGTCAAAAAACCATTTCTGTCAATTTCGGGAGGTGTTATGACGGAACAATTTAATGACACCCAACCCATTTCTCCTCTGGTAAACTCCGTGAGCTCTTTGTTTTTTATGGATAATTACATGAAAATATATGATAGGAGCTTTGCACATATTGGTTATTCGCAAGAAGTTTCCAACGGCATTAACATCTATAGTTCATTAGCTTATGAACGCCGGAAAGCCTTAGTCAATACTACTGATCAAGTATTTTTTACGGATAGAAACGATGCCTATACCAGTAACGACCCTCTAACTCCAGGGGTATTTGGCATTCCCGCTTTTGATACCCATAACCTAATAAAATTCAACCTTAATGCCCGTTTTAATTTTGGTCAGGAGTATTTAAGTTATCCAGATAGCAAAATAAATATACCTGATAGCAAATACCCAACGCTTATTCTAGGGTATGAAAAAGGATTGGCAGCTTCAGAAAATCGCTATAATTATGATCAACTTAAAGTGCGCGTTACCCAAAGCTTAAGCGTTGGAAATAAAGGGGAATTAAAATATAATATCAAGGCAGGCACTTTCTTTAATGCCAAAGACATTGGATTCATGGACTACTACCATCCCAATGGCAACCAAACTCATATTGGAACATCAAGCACGTATATCAATGTGTTCAACAATTTGCCGTATTATGCCCTAAGCACAAACACCTCGTACTTGGAAATGCATGCTGAACATGATTTTAAAGGCCTTCTTCTAAGTCGTGTGCCATTGTTAAACAACCTCAATTACAATTTAGTGATTGGTGCCCATGCGTTCGCAACCGAAAGTCAACAGCCTTATCAAGAGTTTTCTATCGGGATTGACAATATCGGATTTAAGAAATTTAGATTTTTACGTGTGGATTATGTACGATCTTACCAAAGCGGCTATCAAGGAGATGCCATTATATTTGGATTGAAATTTTTAAATATTATTGAATAGCGCATTTGCAACAATAATTAAAAAGCACGGGACCAATTAATTTTTATCTTCTAAAAGTGGCACAAACCTAAATTCGCCATATTCATGCTTTTCAAAATCCTTTAGTCCATTTCTAATAAACAAGGTCATGGTTTGCACTTGGTCTCCAACAGGAATTACCAATCGGCCACCAACTTTTAACTGGCTCATCAAGGGTTTTGGGACAAAGGGCGCTCCGGCTGTTACTATAATACTGTCAAATGGCGCTTCTTCCTTTAGACCTTTATAACCATCTCCAAAAATTAATTTTTTAGGACGATACCCAAGTTTAGGAAGAAATTTACTGGTAATTTTAAAAAGTTCTAACTGACGTTCAATGCTGTAAACTTTTGCGCCCAATTCGCACAATACAGCGGTTTGATACCCACTACCTGTACCTATTTCCAAAACATTGTCTCCGGGTTTTATTTGCATGAGTTCGGTTTGAAAGGCCACGGTATAAGGTTGTGAAATGGTCTGATCAGCGGCAATAGGAAAAGCTTTGTCCTGATAGGCATGATCCAAAAAACTAGAATCCATAAATAAATGCCTTGGAATTTTACCGATAGCTTTAAGCACCTTTGCATCAGTAATCCCTTTATCCTTTACAATGTCAACAAGTTGCTGCCGCAACCCCTTATGTTTAAACGTATCTTTCAAAGCGGTGGTTAGATTTTAGGCTAAACTACTTCAAAAAAGAGCAAAAGACAAATCAAATTCCAAATTCCCTGTCTACCGACAGGCAGGCAAATTCCAAATTTTTAAATCTATTGTTTTTATTGAAATTCGAATGTGAAAGGATAGATTGTTATTCATTCTTTAGAACCCCTGATACGGTATTCAGTTTGTTGGTTTTGCACTGGTGGATGTGGAAAGCACACTTCAAGCTATTAACTTCCCACTTCGTGCTTCTTATTACCTTCCGGCTTGGTGCTTCTGACTTGGTGCTTCCAGCTTTTTTCTCTATCTCTTTTCTTTTTTTCTGCTTCAAAAAAAAGCTATTTTTGTATAAAACGTATAATTTATGTTAAAAGCAGGAGTTCTTGGTGCTGGCCATCTTGGAAAAATTCACTTACGCCTTCTTCAGCAATCTGAAAAATTCGAACTGATTGGATTTTATGATGCGGATGAAAGCAACGCCAAAAAAATTAAAACTGAATTTGGTTATAAATATTTTAATACCATTGAAGCCTTAATCAATGCTGTTGATGTTGTAGATATTGTGACACCTACCTTGTCTCATTATGAATGTGCCAAACTGGCGATTTCTAAGGGCAAACATATCTTCATTGAGAAACCGATTACCAATACAGTTGAGGAAGCTGAAACTATCAGAGCCTTAGTTGCGCAAAATCATGTAAAAGGTCAAGTGGGACATGTGGAACGTTTCAATCCAGCTTTTAAAGCTGTAAAAGATCAAATTGACAAGCCCATGTTTATTGAAAGTCACCGATTGGCAGAATTTAATCCGCGAGGCACAGATGTTCCCGTTGTTTTGGATCTGATGATCCATGATATTGATATCATTTTGAGTGTGGTAAATTCTAAAGTGAAGAATATTTCGGCAAGTGGGGTGTCGGTTATTAGTGAGACGCCAGATATAGCCAACGCACGTATTGAATTTGTAAATGGTTGTGTGGCCAATTTAACGGCAAGTAGAATCTCCTTGAAAAACATGCGAAAAACGCGCTTTTTCCAAAAGGATGCCTACATCTCAGTCGATTTTTTAGAAAAAAAATGTGAGGTCGTCAAAATGAAAGATGCGCCGTTAGTTCCTGGTGATTTTGATATGATCCTTCAAAACGCGGAAGGTATCAAAAAGCAAATTTATTTTGATAATCCTGATATTTCAAACAACAATGCTATTTTGGAAGAACTGGAGTCCTTTGCTGACGCCATCAATGATAATACAACACCAATTGTTACACTTCACGATGGCACCGAAGCTTTAAGGGTAGCAACCATGATTATCGATCAGTTTTAATAAGCACGTCCTTTCCTTCGTGACTGAACAAGGAATATGGCAAATGTTCCGAATTTTATCTTTTACGTTTTTAATACGGCATCATAACGAACAAAAAGTTCCTGAATCTCATACGTGGATTCGAAGCACATAATTTTTAATCAAACACTAACAATAGTTCATCTTTCCGTCCGCGGACAGAAAGTCTAAGAATAAAAATAATTTATCAATGAAAAATATAGCAGTAATTGGAGCCGGAACCATGGGAAATGGTATTGCACATACTTTTGCTCAAAGTGGTTTTAAAGTACAATTAATAGACATTCATGCAGATTCACTAAAAAAAGGATTGGAAACCATCACAAAAAATTTAGATCGGATGCTTGCCAAAACACATCTTACAGCAGCTCAAAAACAAGACACCTTAAACAACATAACCACTTTTACGGATATGGCCGAAGGTGTGGCCTCTGCAGATTTAGTTGTGGAGGCTGCCACTGAAAACTGCGATCTAAAACTAAAAATATTCAAACAGTTGGATGATATCTGTGCTAAAAACACCATTTTGGCATCCAACACCTCCTCCATCTCAATCACCCAAATTGCCGCTGCGACCTCTAGACCAAAGCAAGTGATTGGTATGCACTTCATGAATCCGGTGCCTATCATGAAGTTGGTTGAAATTATCCGCGGTTATAATACAAGTGACGAAGTGACCAAAACCATAATGGAACTTTCAAAAACTTTAGGAAAAGACCCTGTGGAAGTTAATGATTATCCAGGTTTTGTAGCCAACAGAATTTTAATGCCAATGCTCAATGAATCCATTGAAACGCTGTATAACGGTGTTGCTGGTGTTACGGAAATAGACACCGTTATGAAACTCGGAATGGCGCACCCGATGGGACCATTACAATTGGCTGATTTTATTGGGTTGGATATTTGCCTTTCCATTTTAAATGTGATGTATGATGGCTTTAAAAACCCCAAATATGCACCATGCCCACTGTTGGTGAATATGGTAAGCGCCGGAAAATTAGGTGTCAAATCCGGTGAAGGCTTCTATGATTATTCTGAAAGCAGAAAAGCGGAGAAGGTAGCGAAGCAGTTTTTGTAGTTGGCAGTTTACTGTCCTTAATAGAACCTCTTCAGGAGCCAATTTTTAAATATCACAGTATACATTTGAAGATAACCTTGAGTTGTTTAAGCAACTGCACAATCCCACCATAATTCTTGTAAAACCACGAAACTCTAGGTCTGTTGTCTGATAACTACGGACTAAAAACCAAAAAAATGGCCAACATCATCCCATTCAAAGCAGTAAGACCAACGCGCGATAAAGTGAGTCTGGTAGCAGCGCGTTCTTATCAAAGCTATACTTTGGAGCAACGTGAATCACGGTTGCGGGACAATCCGTTTTCGTTTTTACATATTGTAAACCCTGGTTACAAATATGACAAACAAATCTCGGGGGAAGCGCGCTACAACCTAGTCAGAAACAGGTATTTGGAATTCAAGGAAGATGCTATTTTTGTACAAGATGACAAACCTTGCTATTATATATATCAAATTACAGATAGGGATGAGCAAGTTTTTAACGGTATTGTAGCGGCAGCCAGTGCGGAAGATTATGAAAATAATGTCATAAAAAAGCACGAAGATACTATTGAATACAGAGAAGTAATTTTCAAAGACTATTTAAAGACGGTTGGCTTTAATGCAGAACCTGTACTCCTCACCTATCCAGATAATGAGGCGATTGCCGAAATTATTGATAGGGTTCAAAAGGATCGTGCAGAGTTTGAGTTTACGACGACATACCGAGACACCCATTTGCTATGGAAAGTTGAAGACGACGATCAAATTCTAAAAATAACACAGGAGTTCCAGCAGATGGAAACAATTTATATTGCGGACGGCCATCACAGATCCGCATCGTCCTATTTGCTTTACAAAGACTTAAAAGCTGAACACAATGAAAACTCTGGTTTTGAATCTTATAACTTTTTTATGAGTTTCCTCATTCCAGAATCTAATTTACGAATTCATGAATTCAATCGGGTCATTAAAGATTTGAACGGGTTGACCAAAGAAGAGTTTTTGATTCAATTGGACATGTTATACCGAATTGAAAACAGAGGCCAAACGCCTTTCGTTCCTACAAAATTACATCATTTCAGCATGTATTTAGATGGCGAGTTTTATTCGCTCTTCCTTCGGAAATCAGCTTATATTATAAAAACCTCTTTAGATGCATTAGATGCCCAAGTTCTGTTTAAAACCATTTTAGAGCCTATTTTAGGAATTCATGATTTAAGAAACGACGAAAGAATTGGTTATATCAATGGAAAAAAGGACATTGTATCGATGAAAACCGCCGTAGATAGCGGTGAGTATAGGGTTGGATTTGGCATGGTTCCCGTACGTATTGATGAAATAAAATCTATTTCAGATGACGGATTTAAAATGCCTCCAAAGAGCACATTTATAGAGCCGAAATTGAGAAGTGGCGTCACTATTTACGAATTTTAAAACTGAATTTGTTTGTGGTTCAGGCTTACTGGCAAAGAACAAACAATTGAATAACATAGATGATATGAGCATACAACAAAATCTTCAGGATATTAGGGCAACAGTGCCGGAAGGCGTTACTTTGGTTGCTGTTTCTAAAACAAAACCGGTCAGCGAAATTATGGAAGCTTATAATGCCGGACAACGGGTTTTTGGAGAAAACAAGATCCAAGACATGGTTGAAAAGGAAGCAGAAATGCCCAAAGATATAGAGTGGCACATGATTGGACATGTCCAACGGAATAAAGTCAAATATATGGCCGAGTTTGTCAGTCTAATCCATGGCGTTGATAATTTTAAAATAATGAGAGAAATTGATAAACAAGCGAAAAAGCATGATAGGGTTATCAACTGTCTGCTTCAAATAAAAATTGCGGAAGAAGATTCTAAGTTCGGCATGACCTCAGCGGACGCGCAAGACATTTTGAAATCTGAGGATACCTTAAAACTTAAAAATGTGTGTATTGTAGGTGTCATGGGAATGGCTACATTTACGGACAATCAACAACATATAGAAAAGGAGTTCAAAAAATTAAAATCCATTTTTGACGAGCTCAAAGAATTAAAAATAACTGATTGTCAATTAAAAACTATAAGCATGGGCATGAGTAGCGATTACCAAATTGCAATTGACTGTGGGAGCACCATGATTAGGGTGGGAAGTAGTATCTTTGGTGAGCGAAATTACTAATATTTATTATCGACAATTTAAAACATACCTGAACAACAAATCACTAAACAGCACGCATTATTTACGCAATATTAGACATAGAAACCACTGGTGGCAAATTTAACGAGGAAGGCATTACTGAAGTCGCCATCTATAAATTTGACGGTCATACGGTTGTTGATCAATTTATCAGTCTTATCAATCCGGAACGGGAAATCCAACCCTTTGTAGTCAATTTGACCGGTATTAACAGCAAAATGCTACGCACTGCCCCCAAATTTTACGAGGTTGCCAAGCGTATTGTCGAAATTACTGAGGACTGCATTATTGTGGCTCATAATTCTGAATTTGATTACCGTATCCTACGTACGGAGTTTAGCAGATTGGGTTTTGAATTTAAGCGCAAAACATTGTGTACGGTTCAGCTATCCCAAGAAATAATGCCAGAACAGGAATCTTATAGCTTAGGAAAATTGACAAGAGCCTTAGGAATTCCTGTAAGCGATAGACACCGTGCTTCAGGAGATGCTATTGCCACAGTAAAACTCTTTAAATTACTGTTGGCCAAAGATGTAAAAAAAACAATTATTCAGGATGCAGTAAAAGCAGAGCCCACGTATAAAATGGCTACTAATCTCAAAACTATTATTGATGAGCTGCCGTCTATCACTGGAGTGTATTACCTACATGACACTTATGGTAAAGTTATATACATCGGAAAGAGCAAGAATATAAGAAACAGGGTCAATCAGCATTTTACAAATCCCAAGTCAAAGAAATTACAAAATAAGGTTGCAGCTGTAACTTATGAAGCTACAGGCAGCGAATTGGTTGCGCTTTTAAAAGAGAGTGCGGAAATAAAACAGAACAAGCCCTCTTTCAATAGAGCAAAGCGCCAGAGTGTTTTTACTCATGCACTTTATAGTTTTACAGATGAGCACGGCTATCTCAATTTAAAGATTGATGACGCAGATGGCAGAAAAAAACCGATTACTACATTTTCCAATAAACAAAATGGCAAGCAATTTCTAATTAGTGCTGTAGAGACCTACAACCTCTGCCCAAAATTAGTAGGACTGGGTTCCGACAAAACAAAGTGTTTTCAATATCAAACTAATAAATGTGAGGGTGCCTGTATTCAAGAAGAAAGCCCGAGCGATTATAATCTAAGAGTCCAAGAATTGATATTTAAAAACAGCTATAACAATCAGGATCTGATGATTATCGATAAAGGCAGAGCCTTAGATGAGCGCAGTGTGTTACTCATAGAAAATGGTGTTTTTAAAGGTTATGGTTACTATAATCTCAATTTTCAAATTACCAATAAAAAAGTTTTGGAGTCTATTATAACACCTATGGAAGATACTAGAGATACTCAGCATATTATCCAAAATTATCTCAGAAAAAACAAACAGATCAAAACGATACCACTCAGCTAATGAAACACCTCTCCCTTATCGCTTTCCTACTCTTTACCTCCCTCTCTTTTGCTCAATCTTCTTTCAATTCTGATTCTTTTATAGTAGGCAGAAATGATATTGAAACCACAACATTTGAAACAGATTCCACAGCAAATGCTTTGGTTATCTATGAATATGGTAACAGTTATATTGACAAGGATAGCTACACCCTCAAAACTGAAATTAAACGGAAAATCAAAATATTGAACAGAGAAGGCTTTGAAAGTGCGACAGAAAAAATATATCTCTACAAAGACAATAGGCGTAAAGAAAAGGTGACAAAAATTTTTGCAACCACTTACAATGTTAAAAATGGTACGGTTATTAAAACAGATCTGAAACCTGAAGATATCTTCGAAGAAGCCTATAATGATAAATATACCATCATTAAATTTACGTTGCCCAATATTCAAGAAGGATCCGTTTTTACGTATAGCTATCTATTAGAATCGCCTTATATATATAAATACTACCCGTGGAACTTCCAAGATGAAATACCTAAATTATATAGTGAATACCATACCAGTATTCCGGGTAATTATGAATATAATATTAAGTTGGTGGGCACCCAAAAATTGGACTCGAGTGATTCCAAGATTGTAAAGAACTGTTTGAGCGCCTTCAATGGAGCTTCGGCAGACTGCGCCAACACAACCTATATAATGAAAAACATTCCGGCATTTGTAGCCGAAGAGTATATGACGACTAAGTCTAACTATCTTTCTCGGTTGGAATATGAACTTAAGGTGTTTAGAGGTTTTGATGGCACAATAGACAACATTACAAAAACCTGGAAAGATGCCGATAATGAATTACAAAGTGATGGAAATATTGGAACTCAATTACGAAAAAGCACTGGCTTGAAAGATGAAGTTACAAGTATGCTATCCGACAAAATTAACCCCTTGGTCGTTGCCAAGGATATTTATAAATATGTTCAAGACCACTATGTCTGGAATGGGGACTATAAGCTATTTAATGAGGTTTCTATAAAAAACCTTATCAAGACAAAATCCGGTAAGGTATCTGAAATCAACATTCTACTGCATAACATTCTTGAAGAAAACAATATTGAAGTAAAGCCCGTACTGCTCTCAACACGAGATAACGGCTTTATCACCACTTTATATCCTGTCATTTCAGATTTCAATTACCTTATTGTTCAGGCAACAATTGATGGCGAAACCTATTTGTTAGACGCCACAGATCCTTATTTAAGTTTTGGACAATTACCGTTTAGATGCTTAAATCAGTACGGACGGTTATTGGATTTTAAAAATGGCAGCGACTGGATTTCAATTGATGCGAAGCCGTCTTCAAGCATTCAGTATCGGGTGGATTTAAAAGTAAATGACGAGATGGTCAGCGGAAATGTCAAGGCTAAATATTTAGGATATAATGCGCTCGATAGAAAAAAAACGTATTTCAAAAATCAGAGCATGTATATTGATCAAATTGCAGACCATCAATCAGAAATCACGGTGAGTGCGCACGACATTATCACACAAGAAAAGAACTCAGAAGAATTCAATGAAACCTTTCATGTTGAGATCAACGACAACAATACCAATAATGAGCTCATATATATAAACCCTTTTATTTATAAATTCTTCGACCATAATCCGTTTAAATTACAACAAAGAACTTATCCCATTGATTTTGGTTACAAACAATCCTACCTCTATAGTGTTCAAATAGATTTAGGAGGTAATTATGAGGTGGTAGAAATGCCAAAGCAATTAAATCGTAAATTGCCTAATAATGGTGGTGATCTGATTTTGACATCGACTGTTCTTGATGAAAAATTAGTCGTGTATTTCAAGTTGAACTTTACAGAGCCTCTCTATGATCCTATTTACTACGGAACATTAAAAGTCTATATTGACAAGGTATTGGATATCCAAAAAAATTCATTAGTTGTATTAAAGAAAAAATAACCAATCTTTTAGTACTTTTGAACTTATGCACAATAAAAGTCCAAAGAAAAATTGGAGAGTAAAACTTCATGAAATTATTTATGAAGCCGATACCCCAGAAGGAAAACTGTTTGATGTTATCCTTCTTTTTGCAATTATTGCAAGTATTGTTTTTGTCATGTTGGAAAGCATTAAAGAATTTGATGTTCGCTATCATAATTTTTTGGATATTGCTGAATGGGTTATTACCATAATCTTCAGTATAGAATATATTTTAAGGATAATTGCCGTAAAAAAGCCTTTTAAATATATTTTTAGTTTTTATGGCATCGTCGATTTTCTATCCACCATTCCAAAATATATATCGTTAATATTTGTTGGTACGCAAGTATTTATTGCACTTCGCGCGTTACGACTTTTAAGGGTTTTTAGGATTTTAAAATTGGCAAGATATCTCGGAGCATCCAATATGCTGGCCAATTCCTTAAAAGCAAGTAGAGCAAAAATTGCCGTGTTTTTGTTTGCAGTATTTATTGTGAGCATCATTTTTGGTACCCTAATGTATCTCGTAGAAGGAGAAGCCTCTGGATTTACGAGCATCCCAGTAAGCGTGTATTGGTGCATTGTGACATTAACAACGGTTGGTTTTGGAGATATCACCCCTGTGACACCGCTTGGACAATTCATAGCCTCATTTATTATGATTTTGGGTTACGGGATAATTGCCGTACCAACAGGAATTGTTTCTGCAGAATACGTTTCGCAAAACAGGGATAAAGTTTCTAATCCTCCATCTCCTACCGCAGTGGATTTAAATACTGAGGCTTGCCCAAACTGTTCTGTCGAAAGGCATAAGGACGGTGCTAAATACTGCTACAGCTGCGGTCATTTATTGCGTGAATACGAATAACCATTCTCTTTAATAAACTTCTTTAACTTGAATCACAATTATCTCATAAGTATTATTGGCCCTACGGCTATTGGAAAAACGTCTTTGAGTATTGCCATTGCGCAACATTTTAAAACGGAGGTCATATCAGCTGATTCAAGACAATTTTATAGAGAAATGCAACTTGGGACTGCTGCACCAACAACCAAAGAACTTAGTGCGGCAACTCATCATTTTATCCATCACAAATCGGTTTTGGAAAATTACAATGTGGGCGCATTCGAACAGGAAGCATTGAGCAGGTTGTACGATCTTTTTGAAACCCACAGCGAAGTGGTGATGGTAGGCGGCTCAGGACTCTATATTGATGCCCTAACGAAAGGCTTGGACGATTTCCCTCAAGTAAATCCGTCCATTAGAGCAACTCTTAATGAGGAATTTGCTCTGCATGGCATTGAACCTCTACAAATCAAACTCAAGTCTTTAGATCCGCAAACCTATGAGAGCATAGCATTAGATAACCCGCATCGGATGATTAGAGCACTAGAAATTTGTATTGGGAGTGGCAAACCCTATTCTTCATTTATAAATAAAGACAAAGCCAAGAGAAAATTTAAGACCATTACGATTGGCTTAACTGCTGAGAGAGCCACTATTTATGAACGCATTAACAAACGGGTGGACCAAATGATGGCTGAGGGCTTACTGGACGAAGCAAAAAAACTACAACATTTACAGCACTTAAACGCACTTAATACGGTTGGTTACAGTGAATTATTTAAATTTTTGGATGACGAATGGACTTTGGATTTTGCAGTTTCTGAAATCAAAAAAAACTCTAGAAGATACGCCAAAAGACAGCTGACTTGGTTCAAAAAAAATGACGCCGTAATCTGGTTTGATTACCAGACCTCTTTGAAAGAAATATTAGAATCCATTAAGGGCGAAATGAGTTAACATTTTTATTAAACCTCCATCAGTTTTTTTATAATTTAAAATAAAAAATCAAAAGCCCTGTTTTTCAATTAATTAATTTTACCTTTGCCGCTTAATTAACATTAATATTATTATGAATAAAGGTACCGTAAAATTCTTCAATGACGCTAAAGGTTTTGGTTTCATCACTGAAGACGACAACAACAAAGAACACTTTGTACACATCTCTGGATTAATCGACGAAGTTCGTGAAGGTGATGCTGTAGAATTTGATTTAACAGAAGGAAAAAAAGGTTTGAACGCAGTAAACGTAAGAGTTATATAATCGCTTCAATTTTTTAAAAGAAAAAGCCTATCTATTATGATAGGCTTTTTTTTTGCTTTTATCTTTGGTATTAGTCCTTCTGATTGATGACCAATCTAAAACCTTCACCATGAATGTTCAATATCTCAACATTTTCATCAGGTTTTAAATACTTTCTCAGTTTGGCGATATATACGTCCATACTTCTAGAGGTGAAATAGTTATCATCTCTCCATATTTTCGTCAAAGCCAATTCTCGAGGCATCAAGTCATTTTCGTGTAGTGCCAACAAGCGCAACAATTCATTTTCCTTAGGAGAAAGCTTAACGGTTTCTTCATCTTTATACTTTAAAAATCTCAATTTAGAGTTTAAATCAAAACCTCCAATCTTAAATTCAAATTGCTTACTATCTGCAACAGTATCAGTGGCTTTACGTTGAATGATCGCCTTAATTTTCATTAACAGTACTTCACTGTCAAAAGGTTTGTTCAAATAATCATCTGCTCCTACCTTATATCCTTTAAGGACATCTTCTTTCATTGCTTTTGCGGTCAAGAAAATAATAGGAACTTCACTATTTTTCTCTCTAATTTCCTTGGCTAAGGTAAATCCATCTTTATAAGGCATCATGACGTCTAAAATACATAAGTCATAATCGTCTTTTTTAAATTTTTCAAAACCTTCCATTCCATTCTTTGCATGAACCACATCATAGTCGTTCATATTCAGGTAATCCTTTAGGACGGTTCCAAAATTTGGATCATCTTCTACTAATAAAATCTTTTTGTTTTGTTCTTCCATAATTTATGATATTAATGGTAGTTTAATTATAAAAGTGCTACCTTTTCCTTTTTCACTTTCAACAGAAACATGTCCTTGGTGGTCTTCAACCATTTGTTTAACATAGGCTAATCCTAATCCATGACCTTTAATGTTGTGTACATTTCCTGTATGTTCTCTATAAAACTTTTCAAAAACTTTCTTTTGAACCTGTTTTGACATCCCATTACCATGATCGGTAATTTTTAATATGATATTGTTTCCTACATTTTCAGTAGTGACATCAATTTTTGGTGCTTCATCAGAATACTTTATGGCATTGTCCAAAATGTTGACCAAGACATTGGTAAAGTGTGTGTCATTCGCCAATATAGACGATTTTTCAGCATTCAAATGCATTTTAACGTAACCCTGCCTATCTTCTACTATTAATTCAACATGCATCACTGCATCTTCAATTAAGTCGTGCAACTTCACCCTGTCCTTACTAATATTGAGTTCGTTTCTTTCTAGTTTAGATATGCGTAAGACATTTTCTACTTGAGCGTGCATGCGCTTGTTCTCATCCTTAATCATTTTCAAATACCGCGCGGTCTTCTCTTTATCATCAATCATTTTTGGATTTTTCATGGCATCCAATGCCAAATTGATAGTGGCTATAGGTGTCTTGAATTCATGTGTCATATTATTGATGAAATCCGTCTTGATCTGAGATATCTGTCGCTGCTTAATAATTTGATAAATCGCATTTGTATAGGCTAAAATGATAATTATCGTAAAAATTATGGACAATACCGTCATAGTTAAAATGGATGACCATAAAAACTTCCTACGCTCGGGAAAATTGACATACAATCGAAAATTGCTTTCATTATTATTATCCAAAAACATCGGAACACCTAAAGTAGATGGGTCTAGTTCAAAATTGCTAGATTGTACTTTAGTGGCCAGATCTTTGTCATAAATAGCAAATTCATTGGCAATATCAATTCCATTTTCACCCAATTGCCTCTTTAACAATCCAGCGATATCAGCTGTTGTTACTCTTTTGTAAATTGGGTAATTATTGAATAAGTCTCGATAACTAATCTCGAACAATTTCTTTTCAATCTCGTCCATTTTACGGTATTCCATGACCGTTCTTTCCGGAGCAATATTAATATTGTTTTCGAAAGTGTTTTTTTTAAAAACCTTGATCTCTTTTTGGTTCGTGACCCTGCTAACGTTTAAACTATCCAAACCTCCAATGTCAAAGAACAATGATGGCACTTTAAAGCTTTCTTCTAGGATTCCATTTTGATAGATGGTCGTTTCATTGGATACGTCATCATAACTATACAATAAAATTCCCTTAATATTGGAAGTGTCAGGATTTTTGCCACTGTTTAGCATTTCCTGATATTTATTACTATACAACTTAAACTCTCTATCTTCAACAATCCTAGAAACATTGGTTAAAGCACGCTTAACGTTTAATGTAAACTGTTTCTCTTCATTGTTTAAGGAGTTGTCAATAAAATATATCTGCACGAAAATTATTCCTATGAGCGACAAACTCATCAGAACAACCAATAAAATGAATAGCTTTCTGCCCATCAGTCAAATTTAACATTTTAACATTTAGGACGAACTTGCTTTAACCTTACATTAACACAAAATAAAGTTTAATTTTTGTCAATTAATTCAGAGAGCTGTTGATGAATTTTCAATACTTGAGCTTTTGTTTCTTCCAAATCGTGACTTATAATCACAAAATCTGATTGGTCTGCTTTCTCCTTATCCGTTAATTGATTTTTAACAATGGCCATCACTTTTTCTTTGTTAGAATTGTCTCTATTCACAACACGTGCTATCCGGAGGTCCAAATCTGCCACTACGGTAATGATAAAATCGTATTCAGAAGCCATCTTGTTTTCAAAAATAATCGCTGCTTCTTTCAACACATAAGCTGAATGTTGCTTTTTCATCCAAAGTTTAAAATCAGCGCCAACTTCTGGATGGACAATGGCGTTCATTTTCTTTAAAAGATCAGCATTTTCAAAAATTTGGGAAGCTAAAAACGGCCTATTGAGCTGTCCGTCCATATACGCTTCCTCGCCAAACAATGCGGTGAGTTTTCTTTGGATGGCCTCTGATGTGTTCATCAATACCTTTGCCCTATCATCGGCTATATATAAAGGAACGCCAAGCTCCTGAAACATTTTGGCAACTGTAGTTTTACCACTCCCAATCCCACCTGTTAACCCCACTATTTTCATTGATTATTGCATCAAAATAAATTCAACCTTGTTTTGTTTTAAACGCGCACTTTTAACCATCTCAGGAATTTTTGTCAATTTGGGAATCAAAAACGTTTTTTCTGTGTTACCAATATCCTTAAAATCACATTCAATTCTAAAATCTGTAGATTTAATCATCTTATAATTATTAAGACTGACGGCATAGGCTACTGGGATGGTTTTAGGAAAATAATTAATGTTCGTGTCCGCTGGTAAGTTGATGATGGTTACAGGAACATTAAATGTGCCCTCCGTAAACTTTTCAACATGCCCCTTGATCTGAACACTTTTATTTGATAATTTGACATGCTTAAGAACCTCATCCGTTTCAATCTCTATCGACTTATCAATAGTGGCGTTCACATTTTTTAGTTCCATTTTTTTTGTTGCGACATAATCAATTTTTGAAACCCATTTTTCAGAACCTATAATTTTAATAGAATCTGGCTTTGCCATAACTTTTTTGGACATATCATAGCCTGAAGCAAATTGTATGGACAAATCTGCTCGAACTGGTACTTTTTTTACAGCCAATGATTGATACTGAAATTTTAAGGTATCCGGTTGGATAGAAATAATATCCACTGAATTTTTAAATTTTGAACTTATTTTGGGCGCGTTTTGCTGAGCATTCCAAATATAAGTTTGGTCTTTCAATACCACATCAGTGTTAAAATCAATTTGTAGAGTGGGTTTATAAAATGAATATCGCAACAAATTAAATCCGTAAGCATTTACCGTGATGTTCACTCTTCTTGAACTGTCAATGTCCACGTG
Organism: Gelidibacter mesophilus DSM 14095; assembly: GCF_000423005.1. Classification (GTDB taxonomy): domain Bacteria; phylum Bacteroidota; class Bacteroidia; order Flavobacteriales; family Flavobacteriaceae; genus Gelidibacter; species Gelidibacter mesophilus. The sequence goes on along the minus strand of NZ_AUHD01000012.1, from coordinate 44,123 downwards.
GTGCTGCTCTGGAACATTTTTATATACTATTTGAAATGCTATAGTTTCCGTATAACTTTTTGAAAGCTTAGTCAATGCCAAAAACAAGAATGACAGCAGAAAAAAAAGCCCAAAAACATTTAGTTTTCTACTTTTTATTGATTTAGCGAGTTTCGATTTTAATTTATTGAACATGCTTAAAAAATAATTTTGGAAATTTCACCTGAGGATCTTCTTTTAAAATTTTAATGGCCATCGTTGATTTTAAGAAGCCATATCCGTAACCGAAAAACTGAACAAATATTGCCATGACGGCTAAAATAGCGATAATGAGATTTTTTGAACTGAAAAAGGCCATCACAAAAGCAACTGCCATGTATAGCATATAAAGGTACAATAACCAATTAATATGAAACACAAACAAGACAAGACTTAGAAGAAATCCGACGATGAACAATGATGGTAGCCAAAAAATAAGGCGTTCAGATTTTGGATGCCAAGTGTTCAAAATTGGTCTGACTAAACCAAATTTATAAACCTGCTGAAAAAATTTTGACCATGAGATGCGTCTTTTATGATAGACATAGGCGTTCTTTATAAGTTGACTCTTAAAACCTAAATTAATAAGTCGTAATGAGAGGTCAGGGTCTTCACCAGGATGAATGGTTCCAAACCCACCAGAAGCTTCAAACGCTTTTTTGGAAAGCCCCATATTAAAACTACGGGGCTGAAACTTCTCAGAATCCTTCCCTCCTCTTATTCCTCCTGTGGTAATGAAAGAGGTCATCGCAAAATTGATGGCTTTTTGCAGTTTAGAAAAAGAGGTATGTGCCGCATCAGGCCCACCAAAACAATCGGTGTAGGTATCAGATAATTTTTTGCTGACTACTTGCAAATAATCATTAGGCAATAGAACATCAGAATCTAGAATTATAAAGTAATTCCCCTTTGCCCTTGCCATCCCGTAGTTTCTAGAATCCCCAGGTCCCGAATTCTCCTTTACATGATACGAAATATGCAATTGATTGGCGAAATCTGCAATAACTGATTCTGAAGAAATTGAAGAACCATCTTCAACAATACATACCGTATAGTCAAAATTGCCTTGGAGTTTTGTAAAACTCTCCAAAAGCTCACGAATCTCTTCTGGTCTATTATAAACGGGAATTATAAATGAAAAATGCAATGGCTCCATAAAGAACAAAGGTAACGATTCAAAACACAAAAGCCACCGCTTGGTGGCCTTTGATACAACTAAATATTTAATTATAAAAGTTTTATTCTCTCGTGAAAGCCTCCATAACATCATTACTAACACCCATATTACTAAACCCTCCGTCATTAAAGAGGTTTTGAAGTGTGACACGTTTAGTAAGATCACTAAACAAGGTAACGGTATAATTGGCGCAATCCAATGCCGTGGCATTTCCTAATGGTGACATTTTATCGGCATAGGCTATAAAACCATCAAATCCTTTAACACCTTGACCCGCAGTTGTAGGTGTTGGCGACTGTGAAATGGTGTTTACTCGTACTTTTTTATCTTTTCCGAAGAAATACCCAAAACTACGCGCAATACTTTCTAAATAAGCCTTATTGTCTGCCATGTCATTATAGTCTGGAAACACCCGTTGTGCTGCCATATAAGTCAATGCAACAATGCTTCCCCATTCGTTCATCGCATCCGCCTTATAGAGAGTTTGCATGACTTTATGAAAAGACATTGCCGATACATCTGTTCCTTTTTGGGTCCAGTCATAATTTTGATCTGTATAATGCTTGCCTTTTCTTACGTTAATAGACATCCCAATGGAATGGAGTACAAAATCTAGTTTACCTCCAAGAATTTCAGTTGCTTGGGCTACCAATTTTTCTAAATCTTCAATAGAAGTTGCATCAGCAGGAATGATTTGAGATCCCGTCTTTTTGGCCAATTGGTCAATTTGTCCCATACGCATTGCTATTGGCGCATTGGTCAATACAAATGTACCGCCTTCTTCGTGAACACGTTCGGCAGTTTTCCAAGCAATTGAGTTTTCATCCAAAGCTCCAAAAATAATTCCTCGTTTTCCTTTTAATAAGTTGTATGCCATGTTTTTGATTGTTTTTTGTTTATTGCTAAACGATATAGAGTTCAAAGTTAATAAAACTTTAAACTTATTGCTCAGTTTTAATTTCTAAATCTTCAATCCTATGCTCACTTGTGCCAAAACAATTAACGCTTACATAACTAATCACGCCAAGGATCATTATCAAATGGTTCGTACTCTACAACACTCACTATTGTTATAAAAAGTAAACTCCAATAGGCATTTAAAAGCTTAATAAATTAATTCAGTAATTGTTTAGCATGCTCAATTGCTGAATCAGACATGTTGGTTCCTCCTAACATTTGAGCAATTTCAACAATGCGCTCATCAGGATTCAATCGTTTTAATTGAGTTTGGGTCATGTCATTAACATCCTCCTTAAACACTTTAAAATGCGTATCGCCTTTTGCTGCAATTTGTGGTAAATGGGTAATGGTAAAAACCTGCATGGTCTTACTCATTTGTTGCATGATAGTTGCCATCTTGTTTGAGATTTCTCCTGAGACCCCGGTATCTATCTCATCAAACATAATGGTTGGCAATTGCGTATAGTTGGTAAGAATGGATTTTATGGCCAACATAATTCGAGATAACTCACCACCTGAAGCCGCTTTTTTCAATTCGTTAAATTGGCCTCCCTTATTTGCTGAAAACAGAAATTTCAATTCATCTTTCCCATTGGTCAAAAAAACAGCGGATAATGATAACTCCACATTAAACCTTGCATTTGGCATTCCTAATGTTACCAATAATTTTTCCAACTGCTGGGTTAATCCAGGAATGGCTTTTTTCCTTTTCTCACTAATTTTTAAGGCAACACCACCAAGATTCTTTTCGATTAAGGATACCTCTGCTTGTTTTTCTGCGATAACACTATCCAAATTTTCAGTAATTGAAACTTTTTCCCTCAACGCATCTCTAATGGCAATCAATTCAGCAACATCAGCTGCGCTATGTTTTTGAATTAAATTATGTAAGATCTGTAATTTCGAATTGACCACGTTTAATCTGTTAGGATCTGCTTCTAACGTTTCTTGAAGGTCCTCAATTTCAGAAAACACATCATCCAATTCTATCAAGCTACTGGATACTCTTTCAAAAACCGATTTGTAATTGGTAGAGAAATCGGCCAATTTAGAGAGCTGATTCTTAACCTCCGTTAAATGAAACATGACCCCAATTTCCTGATTGTTCAATAATTCATGAGATGTAGACAAGCGTTCACTTATTTCTTCAATATTATTTAGGGTTTCATATTCTTCTTCCAGAGATTCCAACTCGCCTAAAACCAATTTAGCGTCTTCCAATTCTTTCAGCAAAAACAAGTTGTAATCCAACTCTTTCGCTGCTTCTGTTTTTTGATCTTGAAGTTTCCCCAATTCTGATTTTAAGGCTTTAAATTGCCTCAATTGAAGGGTATACTCTTCAAGTAAAATACCGTTTTCAGCTAAGGCATCAATCACCTGAAACTGAAAATCATCGTTGGTCAACTGTAAGGTTTGGTGTTGTGAATGAATATCCAAAAGCCGCTCTCCCAACACTTGCAAACTATCTAAGTTTACGGGCGTATCATTAACGAACGCTCTTGATTTTCCTGATGGGAGAATCTCCCTTCGGATGATAGTCTGAGGTTCATAATCCAAATCTTCTGCTTTAAAAAGACCTTTAAGCTTATAATTGGCAATATCAAATGTGGCCTCGATAACGCATTTTTCAGCAGGATTTTTAACACTGCTCAGATCAGCTCTTTTTCCGAGTATCAGGGACAAACCTCCCAAAAGAATGGATTTACCGGCTCCCGTTTCTCCAGTAATTATCGTCAAACCATTATTAAATTGAACCTGTAGCGTGTCAATTAAAGCGTAATTTTTTATGGAAAGTGCTGTGAGCATTTTATCGGTTTTGGTTTGAGGTATGAGGTTCTAGGTTAGGCAATCCCAACAATTTCCAGGATCCAACTTCAATTTCTTAAAAGTTAATCTCACGCCATTTGGAAGCATAAGTTGGAGCAACCCTGTTAAGGACATCTTTAATATCTGTAACATTCATCTTTGGTCCACCACTAAAAACATCTAGGATTTCGTCGGCTTTGGCATCAAAAAATACACGCATTAAAAAAGAATTTGGGCGCCTGTTGTTCATCACTTTTAGGTCGTCAAAAACCTTGGCGATAGCCTTCTTGCCTTCCTTTTCATTATCCGCCATGACATCCAGGCCGTTGCGATGGTAATCATACATCACCGTTCTAAACTCTTTGAATGTTGGAGACAACATATTATCTATAAGCACAAAACGTGATTGTTGCCCATCTTCCAGTTTCCAACCTTTAAAGTTGCCTTGTTGGGAATAATTGGTAATGGTTTGGGCTTCTTTAAAAAAGGGATCACCACCATGCAATTCAAAGGTATCAGCATCTATTCCCAAAATCATAAAAACATGATACGCTAAAACAGATACCAAATTGGATTCAAACTGGTTAGGGTTATGGACTAAATTTTGAAACTCAAGATATTTAAATGTGAAATGTTTGTCATTAAAATTGTAGACCGGTGTACTGTAGGTGGAATTAAATACTGGACGGGATGATTGCACTTGAATAGTACCCTGAAAAATATCATTACTGTAGTCATTGATAATAATAACCATACTGCAATCTATACGTTCTTGAGGCTTATATATTTTATTGGTCCATTGGGTATTATTTATGAATTCTGTGAGTTGACGCTCTAGGGTCTTAAAAACCTGTACGTTTTCATTCCCAGTTTGCTGTGCGTTAACCACTACGTTACAATTCAGTTCTTGCGAGAACCCAACAGTCGTACAAATTAAAAACACTACAAAAATAAGTTTACGCATGGATTTGTTTTATAATTTGATTCATTAAATCAACCGCTACTTCCCGCTTGGATTTCAAATCTTGCTCAAGGATGTCTTGTTCTTCAGTTATAAAAGTAACCTTATTAGTAGAACCTCCAAACCCCGCCCCTTTGTCATTTAACGAATTTAAGACAATTAAATTTAAATTCTTTGCTTTTAATTTTCCCGTCGCATTCTCCAATTCGTCATTAGTTTCCAAGGCAAATCCCACCAAAAACTGTTTTTTCTTAATCGCGCCTAGAGAAGCCAATATATCCGTTGTTTTCTCTAATTCAATAGAGAATGCGGTGTCCTTCTTTTTAATTTTAGTTTCTGATACGTTTTTGGGTCTATAATCAGCAACCGCTGCGGAAAGAATAGCGATGTCCGCAGCTTCAAAATAACGATGAACTTCCTCATACATTTGTGAAGCACTGATCACATTAATTCGATTTATACGACTGTTTGATACCGTTTCATGAGTAGGCCCGGAAATCAAAATCACTTCAGCACCAAGATTGGCAGCTGCTCTGGCAATTTCGAATCCCATTTTGCCGCTGGAATGATTTCCAATAAAACGAACCGGATCAATGGCCTCATAGGTTGGGCCCGCCGTAATGAGTACTTTCTTACCTTTTAGCGGCAATTGGTTCAATATGTCATTTTCAATGAAAGCAATAATATCTTCCGGTTCCGCCATTCTGCCTTCACCAATTAAACCACTGGCCAATTCACCACTAGTTGCAGGAATAATGGTGTTGCCGTAGCCTTTTAAAATTTTTAAGGATTTCATGGTACTTGGATGCTTATACATATCCAAATCCATGGCAGGGGCAAAATAAACAGGGCATTTAGCAGAGAGGTATGTAGCCATCAACAAATTATCACAAACACCATGGGACATTTTTGCCATAGTATTTGCGGTTGCAGGAGCGATGATAAAAATATCTGCCCATAGCCCGAGCTCTACATGGTTATTCCATTCGGCATCCTCTTCATCTTCATCGAAAAATGAAGAATTTACAGGATTTTTAGATAAGGTAGAAAGCGTTAAAGGTGTAATGAAGTCTTTGGAAGCAGGTGTCATCACGACCTTTACGTGAGCACCTGCTTTTATGAATAACCTAACAAGGCCTGCCGTTTTATAAGCTGCAATACCAGCAGTAACGCCTACAAGTATGTTTTTGCCGCTTAAAATAGACATCCTAATTATGCTTCGTTAATATCATCTTCAGTATTTCTAAAATAAATTTTATCGTTTAACCATTCCTGTACCGCAAGCGCGTGAGGTTTTGGTAGTTTTTCATAAAATTTAGAAACTTCAATCTGCTCTTTGTTTTCAAAAATCTCTTCAAGACTATCATTAAACGTAGCAAATTCTTCAAGTTTATCAACAAGTTCTCTGCGGATATCTGTATTGATCTGTTCCGCTCTTCTTGCTATAACAGAGATGGCCTCATAGATGTTTCCTGTAGGCGCATCAATTTCATTACGGTTGTAAGTTATAGAACTTACGGGAGCATTAGTCTTTTTTAAATCCATCATTTATTTATAATTAACTTTTTAAACTATAGGTTTGAACTGCAGCTTGCAATTCAGCATTCATTTTTGCGGCCTCATCCATAAATTGAGAGTCTGGATATGCCTTTTGAAACGAATTGAAATATTTAATAGCCGTTTTCACACGGTCTTCGCGCTTATACTCAATACTGTTGATTCCTAATTTGTAAGCTGAGTCAAATCGGTAATACATAGCTTCTTCCCTAAACGTTGTTCCTGGATAATCCAATAGGAAATTATCAAAAGCTTTCATGGAAGCCTCGTAATCTTCAGACTCAAAATTGGCAATCTTATTATACAGCTTCGCTATTTCAAAAGCCTTTTTCTCCAATTTATAATCCAATTCCTTAATTAACTGATTTGCCTCAGGTAAGTATTGCGAATCGGGATACTTGTTGATAAACATCTGAAGTTTTTCAATGGCAGTCACGGTTTCCTTTTGCTCCTTACTGTAAACAGGAGATAGCATATAAAAACTTTTCGCTCCTAGAAACAAAGCTTCCTCTGCTTTTTCACTTTTAGGATATTGACTTTCAAAACGCTCAAACTGATAACCCGCCAAGTAATAATCCTTCATTTCATAAAATGAATTGGAATACATGAACATCAGTTTTTCCGCTTGAGGTTTCCCTCTATATTGTGGTGCTATTTGTGCAAACAATTTATTAGCTTTGCTGTATTTACCTGCATCATAGAGTTCTGTGCCCATTTTAAATTTAGTAGCAACATCTTCTGATTTTAAAGCCTTCTGATATTCACTACAAGAGGACAGCATTAAAGTAAGTAATAATGTATAACAAATGTTTTTCATCCAAGAATTATTCTTCTTTACACTGTTTAAACGGAATGCCTGATTAAATATGGTCATAGGTTAAAGTTATGTTTTAATGGCACTTCGTCATTTTTAAACAGAATGCAAAAGTACACATTTATAACGTATTATAAAACAAAATATTTTAAGCTAAAATAAGTGTTGAATTTAGGCTGAGCGGACGTTTAAGTAAAATTTAACGTTTTTTATTATTAATTGAGTTGTGCTACACTTTTTTTGATTTTCTCCTTTAAAGCATTTGATGCCACAACCAACGGCATCCTTACGGTAGCCTGTGTCAAACCAAGCGCCTCAAAGACCGCTTTAATTCCTGCAGGATTGTTTTCCTCAAAAATCTGAGCAGTCACATCCATTAATTTAAAATGTAATTTATAGGCTTCCTTAGACTTGCCTTCTAACCCAAGACGAATCATATTTGAGAAATCTTTAGGCACTGCTTGTCCCAATACAGAAATAACCCCTGCTCCTCCTGCTAAAACGATGCCTAAAGCCAAATCATCATCTCCTGAAATAATTAAAAAGTTTTTAGGTTTATGTTTTAGTAATTGTAAATATTGACCGACGTTATTTCCAGCTTCTTTCACTCCAATGATATTTTCGAAATCGTTCGCCAGACGTAAGGTTGTTGTAGGGATCATATTTACAGCGGTCCGACCTGGTACATTATATAGAATGATAGGTTTTGGCGACACTTCTGAAATTGCTTTGAAGTGCTGATAAATGCCCTCTTGGGTTGGCTTGGTATAATAGGGAGAAACTGATAAAATCGCGTCAATATTTGACAAATCAGTAGCTTTGATCTCTTCAATAACTTCTGCAGTGTTATTACCTCCAATCCCTAATACCAAAGGAAGCCTTCCATTATTCGCTTTTGATATGGTAGCAATGACGTCTTTCTTTTCCTGTTTATTGAGCGTAACACTCTCTGCGGTGGTTCCACAAATGACCAAATACTCTGTACCGTTGTCAATATTGAAATTAACAATATTGGCAAGAGCGCTATGATCTATACTCAAATCAGTTTTGAACGGTGTGATCAGCGCCACACCTGTTCCAAGAAATTTTGTCATTATATTTTATTTAAGATCGTTAAGTATTTTTTTAGTTCAGCTTTAAAAACATCAAAATCTTGGGTATTGACATCCAATATAAAATCGAACAACCGGTCATCTACTCCCGAAAGACCGATTTTGAAATTTGCTTTAGAGGCAGCGGTGACCATTTTTAACTCTAGGGCATCTTTTTTAAAAAAACCTACAAGCGCATCAAATTCGGTATCCAAAAAAGTTTTTAATTCGGCGTGCTTTATGTGTCCTCGCCATCCAAAATCTTTTTTGCTAAAATAATTGCCCCACAACCGTTCGGTTTTCTTTTCATCCTCAACAAAAACAATAATTTTAACCTTGGGCAATTGAATGCCTAAGTCATGAAAAAAATTCTTAATAGCTTCCGCATCTGAAAACTCACTCGCATCAATGACCACTCCAACAGATTCTAATTTTTTACTGCGGATTACAGCGTTTTTAGAATTTAGCAATTTGTTAATGAATTTTTGATTGGATTTCTCCTTAAATGCGTGCAAAATCATTTACTTTTGTTTTGGCAAAGGTAGTAAACACAATACATTTATCTATTAACATTATAGAAGTTATTCAATGAATTTTAAAAATATTTTTCTTCTTTTAGGGCTGTTTTTAAGCATGTCCTGTAAATCGCCAACAGATGTTTTCAAAATTGAAGGTCAAAATGTAAACATCAATGACAGTTTACAATCTCAAGCGAATATTGAGAGTTTTATAAAGCCTTACAGAGAAAATATCAATAAGGATTTGGATAGTATTTTGGGATATTCAGTAGACACCTATTCAAAATCTGACGGCGATTTAAATACGGCCATTGGCAATTTGATGGCTGATGTGATTTATGAAGAGGCTGACCCCGTATTTTTTAAAAGAACCGGATCTCATATTGACTTCGTTTTGATGAATCATGGTGGCATTAGATCCATTATTTCAAAAGGTCCAATTTCCAAAAGAACTGCTTTTGAACTGATGCCCTTTGAGAATTCTATTGTAGTTTCAAAATTACCCGGAGCTAACGTTAAGGAACTTTTAGAGTATTTAGCAAAGGCCAAACGCGCCCATCCCATTTCAAAATTAAAAATAGTATTAAATAAAGATGGTCAGATAATTAAAAGCTCATTGAATCAAATTCCAATTGATTTCATCAAAACTTACTATGTTGCCACCAATGACTACCTCATCAACGGCGGAGATGGGATGGATTTTTTTAAAGGCAGCGAAGAAGTGATTGTGCTAGATTATAAAATTAGAAATGCCCTAATCGACTATTTTATGAAAACGGACACTATTAACCCTGTAATTGACGATCGATTCATACAATTAAATGATTAAATGTGCTTTCTGAAAGATGAAATTTTTTTGAAATTATGATGAAAAGAAGAGAATTTATTCAACAAACAACAGCCGCTTCTGCTTTGGTAGGATTGGGAGGATTTGGTCTCCAATCTTTTTCAAGCAGTCCAAAAAAGATTACGATATTGCATACCAACGATGTTCATAGCCATATCGATCCATTTGGGCCAGAAGATGGTAGAAATCCTAATCAAGGCGGAATTGCCAGAAGAGCAACATTAATTGAAGGCATTAGGGCAAAAAGTCCCAACACACTGTTATTGGATGCTGGTGATATTTTTCAAGGCACTCCCTATTTCAATTATTACGGCGGTGAATTGGAATTTAAATTGATGAGTATGCTTAAATACGATGCTGCAACTATTGGAAATCATGATTTTGACAATGGTCTTGATGGCTTGTATGCACAATTGCCCCATGCAAAATTTGATTTTATAAGTGCCAACTACGATTTCTCAAACACCATAATGGACACGCACGTCAAACCTTATAAAACTTTTATTAAAAACGGAATTAAAATTGGCGTTTTTGGATTGGGCATTCAGTTATCAGGCTTGGTTGACAAAAACATGTATAAGGAAACAGTGTATCTCAACCCTATTGAAATTGCACAGGACATGTCTAGAATCCTTAAAGAGGATGAAAAATGTGATTTGGTGATCTGCTTATCTCATTTGGGATATAATTACCGTAATAATACTGAAAAACCTAGCGATATGTCGTTAGCAAAACTTACTAAGGACATAGACTTGATAATTGGCGGACATACCCACACCTTTCTTCCTAAACCTACCATAGTAAAAAATAGTGTTGACCAAAATGTATTGGTGAATCAGGTAGGCTGCTTTGGAATTAATCTTGGCAAAATAGATTTCTATTTTGATAGTAATAAAAACAAGTCTGCCGAAGGTGTATCTATCTTGGTTTAAGATTGCACAGTAACTTGATTTGTGGAAGCTACTGCATTTGATTTGTTGGGTTTAACCCCTATTTTAACCTGTTGATGGTAATTATAAACGTACATCACAAAAAGTAAAAGTCCAATGGACTGAAGAATTTTATGAAAGGCTGCAAAAGCCCAAAAATCAATATGCATTGTGGTAATAAAGTTCAAAACGTCAGAAAACACGAAACAACAAACTAAGGTTAGGAAAAGTATAGACTGTTCAGATTCCTGACTCAGATAAATAGCAAATGCCAACAGTCCCATAATTAATAACGCTATGCCCTTACTTATCGTCAAGGTAAAAATTACACTGTCCTTAAAACTATCTTGTACGGAAGAAAACATAACGTACATGAGGTAGGCGTTGACTAGAAAAATAAACAGTAAATACCAAGACACGACACCTTCAAACCTAATGTCTTTTAACTTGCCAATTAGAACAAATACAAGTAAAACATAGGCACCCAAAAAACTTGATTCCGAAAATTTCGAAAATAGCTCCAATCCATCAAAAGCACTAAAGACAATCCCCATAAACGCAAAGATTAGAATGGTAAAAAAAACATTGGCCAAAGCTTTCTGTTTAAAAAAATATATGAGGAAGAGGATGGGAACAATCAATAGAGTTATGGTTTTCACCAAAATTGAAAGTTCGAAAAACGAAGAAACAAGATTGAGCACGATAAGGAGAATTAAGAATAGTGATATTCCCCAATTGGGCAAAAAGGCATGCCATTTTTTCATGGTAGATCAGTATAAGTAGGTAGACAAATATAATAAAAAATTCGAATTTAAACGATATTTTTAAGCACTTCATCGATTATATTGTTAAAGATAAAGTCATTTTTAAATTTTGAGCGACTTCTCTATCCCAAAAATTAATTTCCACCATTGAAATATAAATTAGTTCATATTGCATCAACAAAATTGTAGTATTTCAGTGTCTAACAACACCCACACTAATTCACTGCATTTGGATAGAGAAAATGATTTTATTCATCTAATAGGATAAAATATCTCTAAAAGAAACACCTATAAATTCACGCGGTATGTTTTAAAAACTATCGCACTGATTTCCTTCAAGCTTAGACCTCTCTCAATTTATTTGAAATAATTTATAGAACAGCAACTTCACCATGAATGACCTGATTAGTTGGTGGTATACCAAAGGTAAACTGGCAAAAAGATCACTTAAATCCTAAGATCAGAATTTGAGAATGCTTCCTGAGGCTCATACTTAAGCTTGGATTGTAGGTAGAAAAACACAAAAGCAAGCACTAGAAAAAACGAACACATAACATTCAGTAAATTGATATCTGAGATGTAAAAATAGGCAAGCTGAATGACTTCCGAAAAAAATATAAATATGGATCCGATCAATAAATTGATCGCTTTCTTATCATCCTTATTGATATAATTAATAACTGCTACGGTCAGCAAGATCATAATAACGGCATTATAGACCATCTCCATATAATATTCATGATAATTCAGTCTACTAATGGCCGTATTGGTCACTACCATTACACAAAAAACATCTAAAATAATTAAAACAAGAATATGTAAAGGAAATTTCTTAATAATCTCCTTAAAATGCATGGCACTTAAAATTTGTGCAACCAAAAGTGTATAAGAAATAATATATAATGAATTTGCAACATAATACATTATATCAACATTATTATTGGGAATTATAGGTACAAGCCAGCCAATAAAATTTAGAACTTCAGCAATACTAAAAGTGATCAAAAATGTGAGGAAAAAAAACTGTTTCTTTTGAACTGAAGTATAATATAAGATTGTTAAAAGCACTATGAGTAAAGCCCTAATTCCCGCTGCTTCAACCTCCATCGTAAAAATTTGGAAGCTCAGAAACAGCACCGACAGAGTAATCAAAACGCTAATCAATACTTTCCTAAATAACATACAAAACAATTCTACTACTTCGACAAATATAAATAATATTCACAATTTAACGAGCATATACGCACTTAATCGATTAAACAGCATAAATTGAAAGAATAAAGCTACAAAAAATCTTTAAATTCATATTCTGAAATTATGGGAATTTGCAATGTTTCTGCTTTGGTTCTTTTGCTTGGGCCCATATTATCTCCTGCTATTACGTAGCTCGTTTTTGAAGATATGGAACTTGACACCTTTCCGCCATTGTCTTCAATCATCTTTTTCAATTCATCTCTGGAAACCGATTCAAAAACACCTGAAACTACAAACGCCTGTCCTGCCAGTTTATTAGTTTGATTAGCCAATTTTTCAGCAGAAATTTCCAACTGCACTCCAAAACTTTTCAAACGATCCACAATTTCTTGATTTTGCTCTGAATTGAAAAAATCTACCACACTCTCAGCAATTCGTATTCCAATCTCATCAACGGTAACCAAATCAATCAAGGTGGCCTCAGCCAAATTCTCAATACTCTTGTAATGTTTAGCTAGCTTCTTTGCAACAGTTTCGCCTACATACCTAATGCCCAGAGCAAATAAAACCCTTTCAAAAGGCACTTGTTTGGAAGCTTCAATTCCATTGATTAAATTATCTGCACTTTTTTCGGCCATCCGCTCCAAAGGAAGAACTTGTTCTTTTGTAAGTGTGTATAGGTCAGAATAATCCCTGATTAAATTTTCTTTTACCAATAAAGCCACCGTTTCACCTCCCAAACCTTCAATATCCATTGCCTTTCTAGAAATGAAATGCTGAATACGACCAATAATTTGAGGTTGACAGCCATTATAATTTGGACAATAATGTTGGGCCTCACCTTCTGCGCGCACCAGTTCTGTTCCACACTCCGGGCAGTGTTCAATATAATGTGTTGGTTGGGAATCTTCTGGTCGTTTACTCAAATCAACCGCAATTATTTTAGGAATGATCTCTCCTCCTTTTTCAACAAAAACGGTATCGCCTTCCCTTATATCCAATTTCTCAATTTGGTCTGCATTATGCAAGGAAGCACGCTTAACCGTAGTTCCTGCCAACTCCACGGGCTCTAAATTAGCCACGGGCGTTATTGCTCCTGTTCGCCCCACCTGATACGTGATTTTATTTAATCGCGTAAAAACGCGTTCTGCCTTGAACTTATAGGCAATCGCCCAACGAGGCGATTTTGAAGTATAGCCCAATTCTTCCTGCTGGTGCAAATCATTTATCTTAACCACCACGCCATCGGTTTCATAAGGCAAATCATGTCTGTGGATATTCCAATAGTCAACAAATTCCAGAACCTCTTCTGTAGAATTCACCAAGGATGCTGCCTTGGGCACTTTAAATCCCCACGCGCGTGCCTTTTCTAAACTTTCAAATTGGGTACTTATGTTTAAGTTATTTCCAGTAATATTATAAAGCAAACACTCCAAAGGCCGCTTTGCAACCTCAGCGCTGTCCTGAAGTTTTAAACTACCCGACGCTGTATTTCTCGGATTTCGATAAGGCTCCTCTCCTATTTCAATGCGCTCTTCGTTCATTTTATTGAAACCTTCAAAAGGCAAAACAATCTCTCCTCTAATATCAAATTTTGGTGGATAATCTCCTTTTAAACTTAAGGGTATTGAACGGATCGTTTTGATATTGGCGGTCACATCATCACCTTGCACGCCATCGCCTCGAGTAACAGCTTTAAGTAAGCTTCCGTTTTCATAGGTCAAACTGATGGACGCCCCATCATATTTTAATTCGCATACAAATTGAACCTTGCCATCAATCACTTTTTTGACACGGGCTTCCCAATCCAATAAATCTTCCTTAGAATAAGAGTTGTCTAAAGAATACATGCGATGCTCATGCGCCACTGTTTCAAAATTCTTGGTGATAGCACCACCTACACGTTTGGTTGGTGAATGTTCATCGGCAAATTCAGGATGCTGATCTTCCAATGCCTGCAATTCCTTCAATTTAATATCAAAATCATAGTCGCTAATGCTAGGTTGATCAAGAACATAATAATTATAATTGTGCTGATTGAGTTCTTCTCTGAGTTTTAAAATATGCTTTAGAATATCCATTGAATTAATTGGTGCGTAAGTTGCCTTTTTTCCTTTATCTTTAAGGCATCTAATATACTAAAATGCAATTCAAGAAAATAGGCGCCCTTATAGTTTTTATAACAATTTTATACAATTGTGATTCGCAAAATACTGTAAAACAGAAACCTCAAATTCTTCCAATGCCGTCTCACATTGAAAGTAGCAACGGAGAATTTATTTTGGACAATTCGGTCGGGATTTCATCTGATGACAGCTTCAAAGTTTCTTCTAATTTCTTAAAGGAATTTATTGAAAAAGGCAATACTCTAAAATTAAAACAAAATAATAGTATCAACTTTATTAAGGACGAGAGCATTTTAAATGATGAAGGCTATCAATTAACCATCTCGCCAAAACAGATTGAAATTAGAGCTAAAACTGATCAAGGTGCGTTCTATGCTGTACAATCGTTAAGACAGCTCCTTCCCGCCGAGTTTGAAAATGGAAGCTTCTCTAAAAAAAACATTTCAATTCCTTGTATAACGATTGTCGATTCCCCGCAATTTAAATACAGAGGCATGAATTTGGATGTTGGCCGCCACTTCTTTTCAGTGGATTTCATAAAAAAATATATTGATGCCTTAGCAATGTTGAAAATGAACACGTTCCATTGGCACTTAACAGAAGACCAAGGCTGGCGTATTGAGATTAAAAAATATCCGAAATTACAAGAGATTGCCGCTTTTAGGGACCAAACCTTGGTGGGTAGCTATAATGCCGATCCTCAACAATTTGACGGCAAACGTTATGGTGGCTTCTATACACAAGAAGAAATAAAAGATGTGGTTGCTTATGCCCAAACGCGCCATGTGACCATTATACCTGAAATTGAAATGCCCGGACATGCACAAGCGGCTATAGCTGCCTATCCAGAATTGGGCTGTACCGGCGAACAAGTTAAGGTGGCGGAAACATGGGGTGTCTTTGAAGATATTTTCTGCTCAAAAGATGAAACTTTTGAGTTTTTAGAAAATGTTTTAGACGAGGTTTTAGAACTTTTCCCTAGCGAATACATTCATATTGGTGGTGATGAGGCACCAAAAAAACATTGGGAAAACTGTCCTAATTGCCAACAACGCATTAAAGATGAAGGTCTAAAAGACGAACATGAACTTCAAAATTATTTTATCACAAGAATAGAAAAATATCTGAATAGCAAAGGCCGACAAATTATTGGTTGGGATGAAATACTGGAAGGTGGATTGGCTCCAAACGCTACCGTCATGTCATGGCGAGGCACACAAGGTGCTGTAGAAGCCGCAAAACAACATCACAATGTGATCATGACTCCAACTTCGCATTGTTATTTTGATTATAAACAATCTGATAACGAAGATGAACCATTAGCGAATAGCGGTGGGTTTTTACCTTTGGAAAAAGTGTACAGTTTTAATCCAATTCCGGAAGAACTTACTGAAGAGGAGTCCAAGTATGTTTTAGGTGCACAAGGAAACATTTGGACAGAATATATTCCAAACGCAAAGCAATTGGAATATATGGCATTTCCAAGAATTCTCGCAATGAGTGAAGTGCTTTGGTCGCCCTCTGAAAACAAAAACTATCCTGATTTTGTAAGCCGAGTGGAAAATTTCCATCAGCGTTTGGAAGCCTTAAACATTAATTATGCCAACCATTTATATGAAGTGGAAGGTGAGCAAGGTCCTAATGGCTATGAATTAAAAACCATCCTCAAAAATAAAACCATCCGTTACACAACTGACGGCACAGAGCCGAATATAACTTCAAAAGTGTATTCCGAAGCCATTTCCATAGACAAAGACCTCATAATAAAAGCGGCGATTTTTAACACTGACAAAAAATTGGGCACGACATTTATCCAACCCATTATTTACCATAAAGCACTTGGAAAAAACATTACGTTCAACGTACAACCGAGTAAATCCTATTCAGGAAGTGGCATTGAAGGTTTGATCAACGGAATTTCCGGAAGTGACACAAGAGTTGATGATAAGGAATGGTTGGGATTTGATGGAGAGGATTTAGAAATAACGATTGATTTGGGTGAGGAAATGGACATAAATTCGATTGAAACCCGATTTTATCAAGCCCCTTGGATGTGGATTTATACACCAAAAACGATAGAATTTAGGGTGGACAAAAATAACACTTATTCGAAAATTGAACTTCCAGAAAGCGACGATCGTCATCTCAATGTGACTCTTGAAATTAACCAAACCACACGCTATATTTATTTAAAAATTCCAAATTCCGGACTGATTCCAGAAGGTAAACAAGGAGCAGGACATAAACCTTGGACGTTTATTGATGAATTCATTGTAAAATAAAACGAAAACACGCCTATCAGGTTTTGATCCTATTGATTCAGAACTGAAAGGTCTTAACATATAAAGTATGATATTAGAAATTTGCGCCTCTAATTACCAATCGGCAATCAATGCCCAAAATGCTGGGGCACAACGTATAGAATTGTGCTCAGAATTAGCGGTTGGTGGCGTCACACCTTCTTATGGATTATTAAAACACACCATAGAAACTCTGAGCATTCCTGTTTTTGTACTTATCAGACCAAGAAGTGGGAATTTCACCTATTCTGATGTAGAATTTGAAATCATGAAACGGGATATCCTAATTTCAAAAGAGTTGGGCTGCAAAGGCATTGTTTCTGGAGTTTTAAATTTAAATGGTACCGTAGATATTGAACGGACTAAGGAATTGATAGAACTTTCAAAACCTTTACCTTTTACCTTTCATCGCGCCTTTGATCGGACGCCAAATCCTTTTGATGCTTTGAATACGTTGATGGCACTTAAAGTGGATCGTATCCTAACCTCAGGACAGGCCACCTCTGCTGAAAAGGGAATTTTAATCCTTCAGCAATTAAAAGAATTAGCAAACGACAATCTCACCATTCTACCAGGATCTGGAATCAATCCCAAAAACATTTTAATCTTCAAAGGCGCCGGTTTTAAGGAAGCTCATTGCTCCGCAGTATTATCACCAGAAATTCAAGCCTCAGCCACTATTCCTATGAATACCCCAAAATTTTTAAATGAGGGACAAGAAATGGCATCCAACCTAGAAATCATTGCTTCAATGGTTGAACTTATCAACGGGTAAACTTTGGTACCACCTCTTATTTATGAGAATAAACAACTATGGATTAGATAACCATGGTCTTATATTGGCAGATGTTTGCTTCGTGAAATAGACTATTCAGATGAGGAGAGAAAAATAATTATTTATGTATTCGTGCATAAACCATTTATAGAAACCAAAGAGACTAAAATGAAGTTGTAGGGTTGTACCTCTTAATTAGACAATAAATCTATAATTAAGACATTCTAGTTCCTGAAATCATTCGGTCATTCCCGAAAATATCTTTCCTTAGCTCTATGTTTATATAATTGAAATCTTTCAATAGCTGAACCATTTCAGTTCCTAAATATTGGTTGATTTCAAAAAAAAGCTGTCCGTTATTTTCGAGATGTGCGGCTGCAAATTCTGTTATCGTTTTATAGAAAATAAGCGGATCATCATCTTCTACATATAATGCCAAACCAGGTTCATGCCGCAATACGTTCGGGCTCATCTGAGCCTTTTCCAAATGTCTTACATAGGGTGGATTGGATACAATGATGTCAAATCTCATATTTTCAAATGCAAAATTCGATGAACCATTGTTCCAATTTAAAATATCCAACTCAAAAAATTGAACATCCACCTTATTTAGTTTCGCATTGGTCTTGCCAACGGTCAATGCTTTTTTGCTCACATCCACTGCGTATACTATTGCGGAAGGCATGTTTTTCGACAAAGAAACAGCAATACAACCCGTTCCTGTTCCAATATCAAGTATTGAAAGAGTTTCAGGTTTTAATTTTGTGTCGTCAATAAGCCATTGCACCAATTCTTCCGTTTCAGGTCTAGGAATGAGCGTACTTCCTGTGACCTTAAAAGGTAATCCGTAAAATTCTGTAACACCAACAATATATTGAACTGGTTCGTAATTCTTTAATCGTTTAATAGCATTCTCAAACTTTTCTTCCTTCTTCCCGGAAATGGGCATGAATAAATTTAAGGAAACATCCATGCGTTTCATTTTCAAAAAACATTCGGCTAACAAATTAAAAAATGACTGGATTTCGGTATCCGGATAATCATCTTTTAGTGAGGTATGAAAATTTTCACGTAGTGTTTTTAATAGCATTATAATTTTTTTAGCATCCAAACATTACAAGAATAATGTCCTGTGTCTCCCATTGGTCCATACAAATTTTTGAAGCCAGATTTAGCGTAAAGTTTTGTAGCATCTTTCATGTAAGGCAAGGTTTCGAGATAGCATTTTTCGAAACCAAAAGATTTCGCTTTTTCTAAACATATTGCCATCATTTTTTCACCTAGGCCTTTGCCTCTGGCTTCTGGCAAAAAATACATTTTTTGCAACTCACAAATATTACCGTTATAGTTTTCCAATTGAGATATTCCTGCGCCTCCAATAATCTTTCCACAATCTTCAAGCACAAAATACGTAGCGTTGTCCTTATTATAAGTAGCAGTCATTTCATCAAGAGCCTTATCAGCGTAAGCCGTTCCAATTTTTGGCACCCCCATCTCAACCAAAACTGCACGAATGACCTTAGCTAATTGTGCATCATCCTCCGTTTTAATTTCTCTGATCAGGATAAGGTCTTTGCTCATGATATTATGTTATTTTTGTCCCGATAATTATCGGGGATGAATATACATGAAAAATACATAAAACGCTGCATTGAGATTGGCAAAAATGGATTGGGCACAACTGCTCCGAACCCGATGGTTGGATGCGTTATTGTATATGGACAAGAAATTATTGGCGAAGGTTTTACTAGCCCGTACGGAGGCGCCCATGCTGAAGTAAACGCTATCAGTAGTGTAAAAGTCCAGTCTTTATTAAAAAAAGCAACACTATATGTCACTTTAGAGCCCTGCGCACACTTTGGCAAAACACCACCCTGTGCTGATGCAATAATCAAATTTAAAATCCCGAAAGTTGTTATTGGAACCATCGACACCTTCAATAAAGTTTCAGGTAAAGGTGTTGAAAAACTGAAAGCTTCAGGATGCGAGGTGATCGTTGGCGTTTTAGAAGATGAAGTAAAAAAACATCATAAGCGCTTCTTTACATTTCACAATAAGAAAAGGCCGTATATCATTCTAAAATGGGCCGAATCTGCTGATGGTTTTATCTCTCCACATACAAAAGATGAGCTAAAGCCGGTTTGGATTACGAATGAGATTTCACGACAACTCGTGCACAAATGGCGTGCGGAAGAACAAGCCATTTTGGTGGGAACCAATACCGTTATTGCGGATAACCCGAGTTTAACCGTGCGGGATTGGACTGGTAAAAGTCCGATACGAATTGTTTTAGACAAGAACTTACGCTTGCCAAAGAATGCTTCTGTGTTTAACGAAAAGGCAAAAACCATTCTCATTAGTGAGAAAAACGAAAAATCAACCATTGGGACAGAACATCGGGATTTGGAGTTTTTAAGTTGGAATTTAAAAGAAATTTTAGCTCAACAAATATGTACTATTCTCTTTAACCGCGATATCAATTCCGTGATTATTGAAGGTGGACGACAAACACTTCAAACTTTTATTGATGAGAATCTGTGGGATGAAGCTCGAATTTTCACGGGAACTAATTTTTTTACTAGTGGAACCAAAGCGCCGCATTTATCAGGAACTTTGACTTTTGAAGAGAAAATCTTGGACGACACTTTAAAAATTTATACAAATGATTAAAAATATTATATTTGATTTTGGTGATGTGTTTATCAATCTTGATAAAAAAGGAGCGCTGACCACCGCACTGAAAATGTTTGAAATAGACAGCTTATCTGATGAAATCCATGCCGTAAATGCGCTCTACGAACAAGGGCTTATGACAACAGAAGAGTTTTTAGAGTTTTATCATGATAACTTCCCTACTCTTGATTATAATGCTACCCTGGACACCTGGAACTGCATTCTAAAAGATTTTCCAGAACATCGCCTGGAATTCATTAAAAAATTAGCCGCAGATAAAACCTATAAACTCATCTTACTGAGCAACACCAACGAATTACATATAAATTGGGTGAAGGAAAATGTTCCATTTTTTGAAGAGTTCAAAGCTTCATTTGATGCGTTCTACCTTTCTCATGAAATCCAATTGAGAAAACCAAATGCCAATATTTATGAGTTCGTTTTAAAAGAAAACAATATTAAGGCCCGAGAATCTCTATTTATTGACGACACTGAAGAAAACATTATTTCTGCCAAAAAATTAGGCATTCATACATGGCATATCAATCCTGAAACAGATGACATAACCACTTTGTTTACAACAAAAAGTAAATTATTTTGATCTATCTTATTTTCAGTATCGCGGCATCACTACTCATTTTTGTCGTTTTTAAATTACTGGAGAAATTTAATGTTAACACTTTCCAAACCATCATAGTCAATTATATAGTGGCATTTGGCTTTGGAATGCTCAGTACCAAGAAATCGATTACTGGCAGTGCTATTTTGGAATCTGATTGGTTTTTGGGAAGTATCATTGTGGGTGCCATGTTCATTGGCCTTTTTACCACCATGGCAAGGACTGCTCAAAAAAACGGACTTTCCGTGGCATCTGTAGCGTCTAAAATGAGTGTAATCATTCCCATTATTTTTGGTGTTATATTATATCAGGAAAGTATTGGGTATCAAAAAGTATTAGGTATCATTCTCGCTTTTATTGCGGTCTTTCTGGTTTCAGTAAAATCTCAGACCACTGTTAATTTTAAGAAAAATCTCCTATTGCCGCTCCTACTGTTTTTTGGTTCGGGAATTAGTGACACCTATATCAATTACCTACAGCATTCGTCAATTTCAGAAGAGAACATCCCTTTGTTTTCTGCCTGTGTTTTCGGATTTGCCGGGATGATTGGTATCATCATTTTAAGCATTAAAGCTTTCCAGAGAAAAGTAAAGCTAGACCCGAAAAGCATCCTCGGAGGCATCGCTTTAGGTCTTGCCAATTATGCTTCATTATTTTATATCATCAAGGCCCTACAATCGCCAAATATGGAAAGTTCTACCTTTTTCACTATCAATAACGTCGCTATTGTAATGGCATCCACTTTAATTGGTCTTTGGATCTTTAAAGAACACCTGACCAAAAAGAATTGGGCAGGAATCGGGTTGGCGCTTATTGCCATTTATTTAGTAACTTTTGCATGATATGACAGAAAAAGATATTTACAGAACCATAACCAAACCCTCACCTGAAGTCTTATTTAAGGACAAAAACAGTAAGTTTTTTGGGTATGCTTTTCCAGTAAAAACAGAAGAGGATGTCAAAATTTACCTTGAAGAATTAAGAAAACAGCATCATTCGGCAAGACACTGGTGCTACGCTTATCAATTAGGAACACAAGAAGATCAGTATCAATTTAGAGCAAATGATGATGGCGAACCAAACCATAGTGCAGGCATGCCAATTTACGGCCAAATCCAGTCTTTTGAGGTCACAAACCTATTAATTGTAGTGGTCCGCTATTTTGGCGGTGTAAAATTAGGCGTTGGCGGACTTATTAGCGCGTATAAAACAGCTGCACAAATGGCTTTGGACCATTCGAAAATTGTCACAAAAACTATAAATAAGAGTATCGAACTCAAATTTGAATATAAAGACATGAATAAAGTCATGCGCGTCATCAAGGAAAAAAACCTGAAAATCGTTAATCAAACCTTAGAATTGGATTGTAGCATCATCATTTCTGTCCGATTAAAAAAGGCAAAAAGCGTCATCGAAACTTTTAGAGCCATTTACAGTGTCGAAATAAAAATTTTAAACGATTAATTCTGCAGTTTGTCTAAAAGATATTTTGGACATCGTGTAGGCCTATTCCTATTAACATCAATAAAGACCAAAACGGTATTTCCTAAAGTCAAAATCTCTCCTGATTCATTGGTAATTTCATAGTCAAATTCAATGGTTGCAGAAGGCATTTTTACCAATTGGGTTTTCACTTTAATCAAGTCATCATAACGCGCTGACTTCTTATACCTTACATTCAAACTCACCACCGGAAGCAAAATTCCCTCATCCTCCATACTTTTATAGGAAACTCCAAATTCTCGCAACCACTCTACCCTGCCAACCTCGAAATACTGGGCATAATTGCCATAATACACCATCCCCATTTGATCGGTTTCAGCATATCGTACTCTAAGTTGAATTTCGTGGGAATTTAAAGGATTTGACATCATTGTTTAGTTTATTTTTTGTATTTTCATCGAGATTTAAACATGGGGAATTAATTCTGAATATTCAATAGCATTTGATTTTTTTTTTAAGAATTTTGTTCACATATTTGTCTCAGAAATTATTCAAGAGAATACACCAATTTCTCTTTTTTTTACTAATCTGACTAACATCAAAAAAATTGACTTTTAAAATGGAGGTAACTGCGGAATCGGTTTGGAATAATTGTCTGTCATTTATTAAGGACAACATCCAACCCCAAGCATACAAAACCTGGTTTGAGCCTATTACTGCCGTAAAACTTACTGATAACGCTTTGAGCATCCAAGTACCCAGTAAATTTTTTTACGAATGGCTTGAAGAGCATTATGTGAAAATTCTTAAAGTTGCATTAAATAAAGAACTAGGAGATCGTGCAAAGTTAGTGTATGTCATTAAAATGGAAAACACTTATGGCAATAAACAACCTTTTACTGAAAAAATACCAAGTTCAAATAGAAGCGCGGTTAAATCTCAAAATATTGATATTCCATTAAAAAATAAAAATCCAGAATTAAAAAATCCGTTTGTCATTCCTGGGATCAGAAACGTAAAAATCGAGTCACAACTCAATCCCAATTACAATTTTGAAAACTTCTTAGAAGGTGATTCCAATCGACTGGCGAGAAATGCCGGTTTAGCAGTCGCAAACAAACCTGGTGGCACGTCTTTTAATCCATTATTAATTTTTGGGGGCGTTGGACTAGGGAAAACCCATTTGGCCCACGCTATTGGCATTGATATTAAAGATAAATATCCTGAAAAAACAGTTCTTTATATCTCCGCTGAAAAATTCACCCAACAATATATCGATTCTGTTAAGAAAAATAATAGAAATGATTTTATTCATTTTTATCAAATAATTGATGTTCTGATTATTGATGACGTCCAATTTTTATCGGGCAAATCTGGAACTCAGGATGTATTCTTCCATATTTTCAACCATCTGCACCAAAACGGCAAGCAAGTTATTTTAACAAGTGACAAAGCTCCAGTAGACATGCAGGATATTGAACAGCGCTTATTATCCAGGTTCAAATGGGGACTTTCTGCAGAATTGCAAAGCCCTGATTTTGAAACACGCGTTTCTATTTTAAAGAACAAATTATACCGTGATGGCGTTGAAATGCCAGATGATATTGTTGAATATGTAGCCAAACATATTAAAACCAACGTCAGAGAACTTGAAGGAGCCATTATTTCATTAATCGCTCAGTCTTCTTTCAACAAAAAAGAGATTACGATTAGCCTCGCTAAGGAAATTGTGGAGAAGTTTGTCAAAAACACCAAACGTGAAGTTTCCATCGATTATATTCAAAAGGTCGTTTCAGATTATTTCCAAATGGATGTGGATACCCTACAGTCCAAAACAAGAAAAAGACATATCGTACAGGCGAGACAATTAGCCATGTTCTTTGCAAAAAAATACACCAAAGCATCTTTGGCGAGCATTGGTTCCCAAATAGGCAAGCGCGATCACGCAACAGTGCTTCATGCCTGTAAAACGGTTGACAACCTCTCCTCTACTGATAAACAGTTCAGAAAATATGTGGAGGATATATCAAAAAAGCTAGCTTTATAAAAAGAATTCATAGTTTAAAGAGGCGTAAATTTATTTCAAAAATGTCCATCCTTGTGATTATAAGCTCCCAGATTAAATTCAATAATTAGCAGTATTATAATTGTGACAACATTCTGAATGATTGCATTAAAACGAAATCTACATGACACGAATATTAATGGTTTGTTTAGGGAATATTTGCAGATCACCTTTAGCTCACGGCATTCTAGAATCAAAATTACCCGCAGATAAATTTACGATTGATTCTGCAGGAACAGGAAACTACCATATAGGAAAACTGCCGGATCACCGTTCTATTGCCACTGCAAAATCAAATGGTCTCGATATTTCCAATCAACGATGCCGACAGTTTGAACGGTCGGATTTTGATAATTTTGACATCATTTATGTTATGGATCATTCCAATTATGAAAATGTTGTCAACTTAGCGCAAACTTCCGAAGACAAAAATAAAGTGAAATTAATTCTCCAAGATGCTGGATTAACCATGCCGACTGAAGTTCCAGATCCTTATTGGGGCGATTCAGAAGATTTTGAAAAGGTATATACACTTTTAGATAATGCGTGTGAGAAAATTGCCCAAAGATTGACCAATTAAATTCCTGAATAAACGCAACCATAAATTCATTACTGCATCAATGGAAAATCCAATTGGAAAACTCTATTTAATACCTACCCATTTAGGCGAAAACCCAGTTTGGGAAGTTCTACCTATCTCAATAAAAAAAATACTAGAATTTACGGATGATTATATTGTTGAAAATGAAAAAACGGCAAGACGGTTCATCAAAGAAATACATCCTGAAAAATCGCAACCTTCATTAAAATTAAAGATTCTTAATAAGTTCACTGAAGCTTCCGAAAAACTAAGCTTCTTGGAAGCATGCAAACAAGGAAAATCAATGGGCTTACTATCTGAAGCTGGATGTCCTGCAATTGCAGATCCAGGATCAGACATTGTAAGATTGGCACATGAAAACAATATTCAAGTCGTGCCCTTGGTTGGACCGTCCTCAATCATTTTAGCATTAATGGGTTCTGGCATGAATGGTCAGAGTTTCTCCTTCAACGGCTACCTGCCTATTGACAAAAATGAACGCAAAGCAGAATTAAGGCGTCTAGAAAAACTCTCCTTTGATCAAAAACAAAGTCAACTGTTTATTGAAACGCCTTACCGTAACAATAAAATGTTGGAAGATTTATGTTCGACCCTCCACCCTCATACTAGAGTCTGTGTAGCGTGCGATCTGACCTTGCCAACCGAATACATCAAAACCTTTAGCATTAACGATTGGAAGCATATTAAAGTAGACCTTCACAAACGTCCGGCAATTTTCATCATTCACAAAGACTGATTACAAATTGGCCTTCGCTTTTTGGTTAGGTTTTATGGACGATGTGTCATAACCTGAAAATCGTTTCATATAATATGAAATGGAAGAACCGTAAGCATCAGAAAGGTTATATTCACCAAAGGTTCTTAGGAACTTCTTTACACTTCCCGGACCTGCTAAATGCGCAGCAGCAAGAATGCCAGATTCTGTAACGGTAACACCATGAATTTCCTGACCTACAAACCGTGCAATATCCTTTCTCAAAATCCACTTATTACGTTCCGAATTGGCTAAAAAAGCCTTTTCCTGTAATTCTGGAGTGTAGAGAAAGAACTCCGGATTGTAGACACCCAATAATTTTAAGGTTTCAGCCCCAAACTGATATTTCCCTAAATAGCCAAAATCGTTTACAGTAAAATAATTTCCTCGAGATTCTTTAAAAGCCAATGCTTCCTTAAAACCTAAATAGGACTTACCTAAATACGGAAAAAACTTATCGTGGGGTTTTGGTGTAGTAGTTTCTTCAGAATTTAACAAAAGTGCGACATCTTCAGAAACTGTGTAATTTAATTCTAATCCGGCCGTAGAGAAATTAGTCATATCTACAGCTGTTTTTGGAAAAAGTGTCGTCAATAAAATGACACAGATTGCAAAAGGGATAACAAAATAATTAGTGATCTTTTTTAACATTGTTCCTAATCTTTGTAAAGCCTTTTTATGTTTTAAACAGACTTAAATTTCAGCGTGCAAAGATACAACTATTTATTAAACCCTCAAAACTAATCGATTAAGGTCCTTAAAAGTAGATACCGTGAAGCTTTATGCCATTTTCATCGTTAAACTCCACTGCTGGGAATGGCACCTTAATTACGTTCAAAACATCCAATATGGATCTTAACAAATGGGATTTAGTTTCAACCCGAGATAAATCTACATCTAAACTTAAATAAAATTGACGTTGTCTTGAGTTGCCGGAAGAAAGTCCGATATGAGACTCATCGTAAGGAAAAACCATCCCTTCTGCACCATAACCTATGGCAAAATTTAGCCATTTTGGGATATGATCATTCTTAAAAAAAGAATGCATATTAAAACTCAACCAATAGGTTTGACCATTATAATCTT
This sequence comes from Gelidibacter mesophilus DSM 14095, assembly GCF_000423005.1. Lineage (GTDB taxonomy): Bacteria > Bacteroidota > Bacteroidia > Flavobacteriales > Flavobacteriaceae > Gelidibacter > Gelidibacter mesophilus. Next base: position 17,045 of record NZ_AUHD01000012.1, on the reverse strand, counting down.
TTAAAAGCTCCTCCAAAAATCCATCTCCCAATTTATCTGGATTTAATTCCGCATACTTTGTTTGATGAAACGAGTACTTTAATGAAATGCGCTGTTCCTCCCAGAGGAGTTCTTGCCCAATATACAGCCCGGTTCCGGCACCATTGGCAATCATATCACCCCAAGAAAAGCCCCATTCTTTGCTAAACCCGTCAAAAATCTCAACGACTGTTAAAAATGACAAACCTAAAGTAGCACCATAAAGTAGTTGTTCGTTTTTATTGGCACCACTCCAGTTTAAAACATTCGCACCTGCTCTGCCCAATTGGTAAGAAGAAAAAACATGCCCCATCTTGTCCATCTGTAACCATTCGCTATTGTCGTTTATGGTATGGAAACCAGAACGCTCAAAATCTGCGTACCACAATTGATGAAGCCCGATTAAGGTCAGTCCACCAATGGCTGCTTCTGAAATATAAACGGCTTTTCTTCTGGAATTGTTGAGCGTATAACTGGGTTTAAGAAAGGATTCAATGGAGGATTGTGAAAAAGAGTGTATGACAACCGTTAAGATTAAAATTAAAGTAATCTTATGACGCGCCATGCTTTATCTATTTACACCCTGCTTATTGATCCAGCGTACATATTCCTGTTTGTTCGCATTGTGTTGCGACAAGGTTTTTGCAAATTTATGGTATCCAAACTGCTGTACATTGGCCACGAAATACAAATAATCGTGCTTTTCATAATTCAATACGGCATCAATGGAACTAATATCGGGCATGGCAATCAAACCTGGTGGCAAGCCCCGATATTTGTATGTGTTATATGGAGAATCCAATTCTAAATCCTTATACAGAACCCGCTTAATAATCTGATCAAAATTACCTGATTTACGCTTAATGGCATAGATAACCGTAGGATCGGCCTGAAGTGGCATTCCAATATTCAATCTATTCATATAAACACCCGCTACTCTCTTTCGCTCATCAACCTTCGCCGTCTCCTTTTGTACAATAGACGCCAAGGTCATCACTTTTTCTGGCGTCAAACCGATAGTTTTTGCCTTGGCCAACCGATCATCATTCCAGAAACGTTGATATTCTTTAATCATACGATCTCTAAACTGCTCTGCCGATGTGTTCCAAAAAAACTCGTAACTATTCGGGATATACATGCCTAAAGCTGTATTGGATGAAAAGTTGTTCGCCTTTAGGAACTCAGGAGCAGACATTACAGCAAGTAATTCTAAACTGTCTGCTTCAATTTGGGTAGAAATTCGTCCTGCCAAACGTGCAAGGGATTCTTGATTATTAAAGGATAGTTTTACAGGGATATTGTTACTTCTAATGGAATTAATGATATCATTATTATTCATGCCTTTCCTTATGACATATTTCCCCGCTTTTATATTGGCTGTATATTTTTTACGCTCTGCCAACCGATCAAACTTGGAGATATCTTTCAATAGGGGCGTCAATTCTGCCCTTACATCCTTATAAGTAGCATTTGTTGGAATATAAACATAAGCAGTGTCATTATTAAACGCTGTATTAGACACAAACATGGTTTGATAGACAAAATAGGCCATGATAGCAGCTATAACTAAGCCAATCAAAACTATGGCAATTAAAATTTTCTTTATATACATCTAAGTATTGATAAGTTGAAATAAATATTCGTGTTTATATGTTCTATTACTATAAATCCAATCTTTTTTGGCACCAACTTTTTCAAATCCTTGATTAGTGAACAGTTTTATGCTTGCCTCATTACCTTCAGTAATATTACAATAAAGTTGATGCAGGTTAAGATGTGTAAAACTATAAGCAATCAATAATTGGAGGGCTTCCTTTCCATAGCCTTGTTGTCTATCTTCTTGCCCATAAAGCAAAATCCCTACCCCTGCCCGACTGTTTTTGAAATCAAAATCAAATAAATCAATCATTCCCAAAGAAGTACCTTCATAGTTGGAAATGATCAATCGCAACTGTTTAACTTCATAGATATCTTTATAGGCATTTGCCAAATATTGTTTCAGGATATATTGGGAATAAGGCGTTTGGGTATTACTCAATTCCCAAATGCGTTCATCATTCTCAATTTTGTGCAGATAGCTTAAATCTTCTGGCTCCAATGCCCGTAAATAAATGCGACTGCCTTTTAAAGTTTCCATTAAATTTCACCTTTATAAACCTGATTGGCAGGACCGATAAGCCAAATATCATTATAGCCTTGTTCTTCCTTATTAAAAGACACTTCAAGCGTTCCCCCTTCTGTATTCAAGATGATATGATTTTTTTCTGTTTCTCCCATAAAATTCATGGCCAATGCGACTGCTGTCACACCCGTGCCACAAGATAAGGTTTCATCTTCTACGCCACGCTCATAAGTTCTGACCGAAAATTCATTTTCTGACACTTTCGATACAAAATTTACATTGCTTCCTTCCTTATTATATGGCGCTCCATATCTAATTTTACTACCAATTTCCTTAATTTGAAGCTGTGGTAAATTAGCTTCCATTTGCACATGGTGAGGCGAACCTGTGTTTAAAAAAACATGCGTATCATGATTTTCCAAATGAGCGACATTTTGCATTTGAAGCTTAACGACATTTTTCTCTAATTTGGCATGATGCAAACCGTCAATGGCTTCAAAATTGGTAGTGTTTTCGATAATTCCAAGAAATCTGGCAAAAGCTACGATACAACGTCCACCATTCCCACACATGGAACTTTCATTCCCATCTGCATTAAAATAAACCATTTTAAAATCTGCAGTGTCATGGTTTTCCAAAAGAATCAAACCGTCGGCACCAATGCCAAAACGTCTGTTACACAAGAGTGCAATGCGATTGGTATGCTTTTTGTCAAACGTTAAGAGACGATTATCAATCATCACAAAATCATTTCCAGTGCCTTGATATTTATAAAAAGTCTGTTTCATAGGTTTTGGCAAATATAGGAAATCTTGATGGTTTATTGCGATGTTAAACCAGCGTTAAAATTGACGTTAAAAACCGTTAAAAGAAATGCTGTCGCTCAATAAAAAATTAATTTTAATCGTTAAATAAAAACATTTATAATCTATAATATCATAAATTCTTAATAATCCACAATTACAATGAAAAAGATTTTAACCCTAGTTTTAGTATCTGCATTAGGTGGAATCATGACACTTTCTGCCTATAAACTTTATCTTGAGGATGACCATGCTATCGCTGTGGCCACTACAGAGGCGACTACAGAATCAAGCCTACCTTATTTTCCGACCAGCAATATGCCTGTAACTTCTTATGGCACCATGAATGCCCCAGATTTCACGGTTGCAGCGGCAGATGCCGTTCACGCCGTTGTTCACGTTAAAAACACAACTATGAGCAGAGCTCCAATGACGCTTCAAGACTTGATGATGGGTAGAAGTTCTGCAAGGGCCCAAGTTGGGACAGGAAGTGGTGTTATTATTTCTCCGGATGGGTATATCGTTACAAACAATCATGTCATTAATGGTGCACAACAACTTTCAATAACCTTAAACGATAACAAAACGTATGAGGCCGAGCTTATTGGAACGGACGAAAAAACGGATATCGCACTATTAAAGATTAATGCAGACTCAGATTTATCTTTTGCAACTTTTGGTGATTCTGATCAAGCGAAAGTCGGCGAGTGGGTTTTGGCAGTAGGTAATCCATTTAACTTGACTTCCACGGTTACTGCTGGAATTATTAGTGCCAAATCGAGAGATTTATCTGGTGTAAATTCACAATCCTTTATTCAGACAGATGCTGCCGTAAACCCTGGAAATTCCGGTGGAGCTCTTGTAAATACGCGAGGCGAGCTTATTGGTATCAATACGGCCATTACTTCCAAAACAGGTTCATATATAGGCTACTCATTTGCCGTGCCAAGCAATATTGCCAGAAAAGTTGTTGAAGATATTATGGAATTTGGGAATGTTCAAAATGGTATTTTAGGCGTTAGAGGTGGCGAATTGAATAGTAAATCCGCCGAATCTCTTGACGTCAATACCACCCAAGGTTTTTATGTCAGTGGTGTTGAAGAACAGTCTGGGGCAGAAAAAGCTGGCATTAGAGAAGGTGATATCATCAAGAAAATTGATAATATTACCATCTCAAAATTCTCTGATTTAAGTGGCTATTTGAGCACAAAACGCCCTGATGATGTGGTAAACTTAACTTTAATAAGAAACGGATCAGAAAAAAAGATTCCTGTAACATTATCTAAAACCGAAATTGCAACCATAGAATTTTTGGAAATGCAACTAAGAAATATTCCAAGGGAGATTAAAGAAAAAAGCAACATCAGTAATGGTGTTGCAGTCATCAAAAATGGAAACTATGCGCTTTACAAAAATTTAGGGATTAATACAGGTTATGTAATTACTGAGATCAATGATCAGACAATTGATAATGTGGATGACATTCAAAAGCTAAAACAAAAATATGGTGACAATTTAGAGAAAAGTATCAAAAAGTTGTCGGTAATAAACAGTTCTGGGCAAAAGGAAAGCTTTATTTTTAGATAATTCATAATCCATTAAAACGAATTCAAACCCTTTGGAAAGGACTATTTTCAAAGGGTTTTTTATTTCTTTAAAACATAGCGAAAACGTTTGAAATATATTACTTTTGCAAATCCTTAGCAAGGAATAAACGCAACAAAAAACAACGGTCCGCCTCCCAGTGGACACTAAATCTTAAAACAATGAGTTTGAACGGAACTTATGAAAAAGAATTGGCTTTTCAAGCAGATAGAAGAAAAGCAACAGTTGAATTTATTAAAATAGTCAGTGATCTTTGGTATGACAAATCCATTGAACTTGTATTATTTAGAAACGAATTAATTGACCGAAATGTCAGTGAAATCTTAAATCTGCATGAATATGCAGGTGAATTTGTTCAAAAGCCAATCTCCATTTTTGATTCTGTAGAAATTGCCCAGGCCATCAAAACATTGGATGTGCCACCAGCCAAATTAGATATTGGAAAATTAACTTTTGAGTACCATTTGGAGGATCAAAAATATTCCAATGCCACAGCTTTTGTAGTAGATAGACTTAAAGGTGCGAGTAATTTTGAATCCATAACTCCTAAGGACGTCGTGCTCTATGGATTTGGAAGAATCGGAAGATTGTTGGCCAGAGAGTTGATGACCAAAACTGGTAAGGGCAGTCAAATGCGACTAAGAGCCATTGTTACCCGCGGAGAGATCAATCAAAATGTTTTAGAAAAGAGAGCCGCGCTTTTGCGTAATGACTCCGTACACGGTGATTTTTCTGGTACTGTAGTGGCCGATCTAAAGAATAGTGCCTTAATTATAAATGGAACTACGGTTAATATTATTTCGGCAAACGCTCCTGAGGATATTGATTATACGGAATATGGTATTCAAAATGCTTTAGTAATTGATAATACCGGTGCTTTTAGAGATCAAGAAGCCTTGAGCAGGCATTTAAAATCCAAAGGTGTGAGCAAAGTTTTATTGACCGCTCCTGGTAAAGGCGTTCCAAATATTGTGCATGGCGTTAACCATTTGGACTATGACCCGGATAAAGTTGATATTTTCTCAGCGGCATCTTGTACCACAAATGCTATTACTCCGGTATTGAAAGCCATTGAAGATAGTTTTGGCGTAAAACATGGCCATTTAGAAACCATTCACGCCTATACCAATGATCAGAATTTAGTGGATAACTTCCACGGTAAATACCGTCGTGGCCGTGCTGCTGCCTTAAATATGGTGATCACTGAAACTGGTGCAGGAAGTGCAGTTGCCAAGGCATTACCATCTTTAGAAGGAAAATTGACATCAAATGCCATTCGTGTTCCTGTACCTAATGGATCATTGGCAATTTTGAATTTAGAATTAGACAATCCTACATCTTTGGATGGCCTAAATACCATTATGAAAAAATATGCGTTAGAGGGCAATCTGGTAGAACAGATAAAATATGAACTGAACGATGAATTAGTCTCCAGTGATATTGTGGGCTCTTCGGCACCTGCAATTTATGACAGTAAAGCCACTATAGTACGAACTGATGGAAAAAATGTCATTTTGTATATCTGGTATGATAATGAGTATGGATATAGCCACCAAGTTATTCGATTGGCAAAATATATTTCGAAGGTAAGACGTTATACCTATTATTAGTAAGGCAAACATCTAAATTTATAATTCAATCGTATATTAAATAGCCTCCTAAATGTGAGGCTATTTGTTTTAAATATTAGCATACATCTACCAATTTATTTATCTTGTTCAAAATTTAATCATTTCAGAAAACCAAAACGAATGCAACCCTTAAAAACATTAAGCCTTACCCTTATCGCATGCCTATTTTTTGTAGTGTCCAATGCTCAGCAAAAATCCTCTGATGAAGAAGAAACTTTATCTTTAACTGAAGGCACAATTGACAATCAGTTTGAATATGTCATTCAAAAATCTTATAGTTATCAAGAATTTAAGAACGTAAAGAAAACTTGGTTATACCAATTAAAAGCTCATACTCTGGATTCTTTGAAAGCCATCCAAAATGATTTGAAAACTACCCAGAACACGGTTGATAGCCTAGCACAGGAAATCACAACTTTAAAAAGTAATCTTTCTGAAACCAAATTAACATTGGCAGAAACCAATGAAGAGAAGGATAACATGGCGCTTTTTGGATTGCAAATGAGCAAAGACAATTATAATGTTTTAATGTGGAGTATTATTGGTGCGTTATTTGCGCTATTGCTCTTCTTCATCTATAGATTTAAGAATAGTAATACCGTAACCAAGCTCGCAAAAAATTCATTGATGGAAACTGAAGAGGAATTTGAAGAGCATAGACGAACAGCATTGGAACGTGAACAAAAAGTAAGACGCCAACTCCAGGACGAAATCAACAAACAGAAATCCATTAAATAAAGCATTAAAAATCTGCAATTAATTTTGCAGATTTTTTTTTGTACTGATTACGATTGTTCACACGAATTCCGGCAGAGTTTTCAGAAGCCTTTAAATTCGACAAACCTCTCCTATTCCTCCAGGTCTTAAAAATGTCAAATGAAACCTAAAGACTGAAGGACGAGAACTGAGGACTGAATACTTTTTTTCGCATCTTTGCAAAGTATTTGAACAAGGCCGTTTCCATTTTACCTATTGAATAAGTTCTGTTTATAACTTTAGAAAAGCGATATGGTACAGATCACTATAATAAAACTCCTTTTAGCCCTTGCGAAAGTAATTTCGTGTTAAAGAGTACTCTAATGATAAGCTTTGAAAACAACTCAAATACACTTTAAGAAGACTTGCAGAGTTCTTTAATAATCCATTGAACCCTGCTCGAGTATAAACTAAACACCATGCGTATAGATATCATTACTGTTTTACCAGAACTTTTAAAAAGCCCATTTGAAGCCTCCATATTAAAACGCGCCATTGATGCTGGCTTAGTTGAAGTCCATTTTCATAATTTAAGAGATTATACGACTGACCGGTACAAATCTATTGACGACACACAATTTGGTGGCGGAGCAGGTATGGTCATGATGATTGAACCTATAGACAAATGTATCTCGAAGTTAAAAGCAGAGCGCGATTATGACGAAGTGATCTACATGACCCCCGATGGGAACACGTTGAATCAGCGCATCGCCAACACCTTATCGATAAAGGAAAACATCATTATCCTTTGTGGACATTATAAAGGCGTGGACCAACGCGTAAGAGATTTGCTCATCACCAAAGAAATTTCAATTGGCGATTATGTCCTTTCTGGCGGTGAATTGGGCGCGGCTGTATTATGTGATGCGGTAATCCGACTAATTCCAGGTGTTTTAGGAAATGAGACGTCGGCATTGACAGATTCCTTTCAAGACAATTTGTTGGCTCCTCCCATTTATACAAAACCAAGAGAATATAAAGGGATGAAAGTACCAGAGATTTTGTTTACTGGCCACTTTGCAAATATAGAAAAATGGCGCGAAGATGAAGCTTATAAGCATACACAGAACAGAAGACCTGATTTATTGAAAGATTAGTTCTTTTTTAAGTCTTAAGATGCAGTAATCAGTCCCAGTTTTTAATAAAATTTATTAGTAACCGTTTACCCTTTCTCTCGCAGGTGTGCGTTCATTTAGAAATTGTCGTTTATTAAATATTAAACAAAATACTTGGAACTTGAAATTTCGAATTTAAAATTATTAATTTTTAATTGTTAATTATTAATTATTCCTTACTTTTGCATCCAATTTCAGATTAACCTCTGACGATTTACGTGAATGTTGGTTTGGATGAATCTTAAAAATTAAAAGAAATGAATTCTTTAGTAAAATTTGTACAGGACGAATTTGTAGAAAAAAAAGAATATCCTCAATTCGGCGCAGGTGATACCATCACAGTGTATTACGAAATTAGAGAGGGTGAAAAAAAACGTACACAGTTCTTTAAAGGTGTTGTTTTGCAACGTAAAGGTTCTGGAAGTTCAGAGACGTTTACCATCCGTAAAATGTCAGGAACAATTGGTGTAGAGCGTATCTTCCCCATCAATCTTCCAGCACTTCAAAAAATTGAAGTCAACAAAAAAGGTAAAGTGAGACGCGCACGTATCTTCTACTTTAGAGGTCTTACTGGTAAGAAAGCAAGAATTAAAGAAAGAAGAGGATAGAATCCTTGAACATACAGTTAATAAAAGCCTTGAAGTTATCAAGGCTTTTTTTATGAACAAATGTTAATAACTCACGTTGATAACCCGTTAAAAACTAACAACTTGAATTCCTTGGAAGTTGGACATATTTTTTGTAATTTAGTAAAACGATAAAAGACAACTTTTGGGTTGGTTTCAACTTTAAAAATTGATTTTATTTTTAATCGTATAAAGTAACGTTCTTTATAAGATTGTTTTTTGAGGTTCTTTAAAATGTCACTCGCAAACGTGTTCAGATAAAAAACCATGACGCTTTAAAAAGTACTGCATGTTTAGACAGGTAGAAACTAGAAAAGCTGAAAGTTTCCAAAGATGATAGCAACGAAAGTCAATATCAAGGTAGGAAGCAATGTTTTTGATTTTGCAATTGATAAAACAATTCGCACGATTGAACAACATCAAGAAAACAATACCCTGAAACATTTCACTAACAGGTCAATACATTTTGAAAGTTAGAGAATGTTTTACTGAAGTAGTAAAATTTGAATTGAAAAAGACGATTGTAAAGCGTGAGTTTTAGTCGGCTGATTTAGCAGGAATGCTAATTAGATCATGTTACTATTTCAAAGAAAGCCATGTCAAGGTAGTTTAGCTACAATGATATGGCTTTTGTTTTTTAAATTCTTTGCTTAACTTCGCCTTTTATCCCTTTATGCCATCCATGATCCTACCTTTAATAGACTCGGAAAATTTTGATAATACTGATTTTTCCGTCCATTCCTTAAAAAAAGCTGAATATGACAACTGCAGCTTTACCAATTGTAATTTCACAGGAGTTGATCTCTCCTCCATCAATTTTATAGAATGTCATTTTGATACTTGCAATTTTAGTAATGCCAATGTCAGCCATACTGTCTTTAGGGAAGCAAATTTTACCGACTGTAAATTGATCGGGCTCCAGTTTCAGGATTGTAATCCTTTTTTGCTATCGCTTTCCTTTTCAAAGTGCCAATTACAATTCACTTCATTCTTTAAATTAAAACTCAAACAAACCAGTTTCCTCCATTGCAATCTCAATCATGTAAATTTTACCGAAGCAAATTTCAGCAATTCACTATTTGATCATTGTGATTTCAAACATGCCATTTTTGAACAAACCAATTTGAAAAGTTCCGATTTGACCACTTCAGAAAACTTTTACATCAATCCCGAAAACAATATCATTACAAAGGCAAAATTCTCGAAAGAAAACGTTCTGGGTTTATTGCAGCATCATCAAATCAATATTGTTTAATTGCATGCGTTTTCAGTTTTATATGCTAAACTCAATTTCGTATATTTGCACAGCCTAAATTGGGCCAAACTTTTAAACTATAAATTTCAACATACTTATGGCAAAAACTTCCACTATTATCTATACTAAAACGGACGAAGCACCGGCATTGGCAACACGCTCCCTATTACCAATCATAAAATCATTTACGGCATCTTCAAACATTGAAGTTGTTACCAAAGACATTTCTTTGGCCGCTAGAATTCTGGCTGTTTTTCCTGACTATTTAAAAGAGAATCAAAAAGTGCCTAATGCCTTGGAAGAATTAGGAGAACTTGCCACAAAGCCTGAAACTAATATTATTAAATTACCAAACATTAGCGCCTCAATTCCGCAACTTAAAGAAGCGATTGCTGAGTTAAGATCCCAAGGATTTAATATTCCTAACTATCCTGATGAAAATCAGACCGCAGAAGACAAGGATATCCGTTCACGTTATGATAAAATTAAAGGAAGTGCCGTCAACCCTGTTCTTAGAGAAGGTAATTCAGACCGACGAGCGCCAAAAGCAGTAAAGAATTATGCGAAGAAAAATCCACATTCAATGGGTGAATGGTCTCCTTACTCAAAAACTGAGGTAGCTACCATGACCCAAGGTGATTTCTTTCACACCGAAAAATCTTTGACGCTTTCTAAAGCAGATGCGGTAACTATAAAATTGATTGGAAAAGATGGCCATGAAGAAGTCCTTAAAGATCAATTAAAACTGAAAGAAGGAGAAATCATTGATGCTTCAGTAATGAGCAAAAAAGCGCTCATGTCATTTTTAAAGGATACTGTAAAAGATGCCAAAGACAAAGGTATTCTCTACTCCTTACATTTAAAAGCCACCATGATGAAGGTTTCTGACCCTATCATCTTTGGTCACGCCCTTAAGGTGTTCTTTAAAGATGTATTTGAAAAATATGCGAGCGAATTTAAACAAATTGGTTTTAGCGCAAGCAATGGTCTCGCAAATTTATATGATGAATTACAGGAACTTCCTGATGCCAAACGCAAGGAAATAGAAACTGCAATACAAGAAGAAATTGCCAACGGTCCAGATTTGGCCATGGTGAATTCAGATAAAGGAATTACCAATTTGCATGTGCCAAGTGATATAATTATTGATGCATCTATGCCAGCAATGATCAGAACATCTGGAAAAATGTGGAATGCCCAAGGCAAACCTCAGGATACCTTAGCAGTGATTCCTGATAGCAGTTATGCAGGTTTATATGAGGCCACAATTGATTTTTGTAAAAAACATGGTGCTTTTGATCCAACTACAATGGGAACAGTACCAAATGTGGGTTTAATGGCTCAAAAGGCCGAGGAATATGGTTCCCACGATAAAACTTTTGAAATTGATAATGACGGAAAAGTTGTGGTGATCAATGCCGAAGGGAAAACGATCATTGAGCATCCTGTTGAAAAAGGAGACATTTGGAGAATGTGCCAAGTCAAAGATGCACCTATTCAAGACTGGGTAAAATTAGCGGTGACAAGAGCAAGAGCTTCTGAAACACCAGCCGTATTCTGGTTGGATAAAAATAGAGCGCATGATGCTGAATTGATCAAGAAAGTAAATCAATACCTTCCTAATCATGACACCAACGGTTTAGACATTAGAATTCTTTCTCCGTCTGAAGCAACAACATTTACTTTGGCACGTATTAAGGATGGTAAAGACACGATTTCTGTCACAGGAAATGTATTGCGTGATTATTTAACAGACCTCTTCCCTATTCTAGAATTAGGAACAAGTGCAAAAATGCTGTCCATTGTTCCATTAATGAATGGCGGTGGTTTATTTGAAACTGGTGCAGGAGGTTCAGCACCAAAACACGTTGAACAATTTGTAGAAGAAAATCATTTACGTTGGGATTCATTGGGCGAATTTTTGGCCTTAGCAGTTTCTCTTGAACATTTAGCAGAAAGGAATGACAATCCTAAGGCTCAAATATTAGCAGATACTCTAGATGAAGCCACAGGAAAATTATTAGATAATGGTAAGTCCCCATCTCGTAAAGCTGGAGAACTCGATAATAGAGGCAGTCATTTTTACTTAGCACTTTATTGGGCAGAAGCTTTGGCCAATCAATCATTGGATATGCAACTGAAGCAAGAATTTCAAGTACTTTTTGAAGCTCTAAAAGACAATGAAAGCACGATCGTTGAAGAGTTGATTAGCGTTCAGGGAAAACCAGTTTCCATTGGTGGCTACTACGAGCCAAATGAAGTTAAGGTAACTGAAGCCATGAGACCAAGTTCTACTTTTAATGCTATTCTTAAAAATAAAGCTTAGCATATATAGAGGATAACATCTTGTTTTGTTTAAAATTAATTAGAAACAATTAAACAAAATTAACACAAAAAGCTCCTTTTATCGAGGAGCTTTTTTTATTTTTAATGAAAAATTGTAGATGACCAAAAAATTGAAGGTGGCGTTATGGCTAGTGTTATGTTTGCCACTCTATTTTTCTGCACAGGAGAAATTTACGCTTAGCGGTAAAATTACAGATGAGCGCAGTAATGAGACCTTAATTGGGGTGAATATCATCTTTCCAGAACTCCAAACTGGTACCATCACCAATGAATATGGATTCTTTTCCATAACTCTAGCGAAAGGCACTTATAATTATCAAATCAGTTATTTAGGTTTTAACAGTATTTCTGAAACGATTACCATTGATGAAGATAAAGTGCTCAATTTCAAACTTACGGAATCCACCGAAAGTTTGGATGAAATTGTCATTACTGAAAATGTGGAGAAATTGAACATTCGAAAACCTCAAATGAGTGTTAATTCCCTTTCTATAAATACCATCAAGCAGATGCCAGTAGTCCTGGGTGAAGTGGATGTCATCAAATCAATTACCCTCCTTCCAGGGGTGAGTAATGCAGGAGAAGGATCATCTGGATTTAACGTGAGAGGTGGTGCAGCAGATCAGAACTTAATTCTTTTGGACGAGGCCACTATTTTTAACTCCTCACATCTTTTCGGATTGTTCTCAGTGTTCAATCCTGATGCAATTAAGGACTTGAAACTTTTTAAGGGTGGTATTCCGGCCAAATACGGAGGTCGCGTATCCTCAGTTTTGGATATCTATCAAAAAGAAGGAAACAGTAATGAGTACCATTTAAATGGTGGGATAGGAATTGTTTCCAGCAGGTTATTGGCCGAAGGTCCCATTGTAAAGGAAAAAGGGTCATTTTTATTCGGTGGACGCTCAAGTTATGCCCATTTGTTCTTTCCTTTATTTGATCTTGACAGCAAAGCCTATTTTTATGACCTGAACACCAAAATAAGTTATAATATCAATCAAAATAACAACATTTATCTCTCTGGTTACTTTGGTAGGGATGTGTTTCAAATATCTGATAGTTTTGATAACACTTATGGGAATACGGTTTTAAATTTCCGATGGAACCATCTGTATTCTGACAAGTTATTCTCCAATTTGTCTCTCATATATTCTGATTACTATTACGGGTTGGCATTAAATTTTGTAGAATTCGATTGGACTTCGGGAATAAAAAACTTCAATCTCAAATATGATCTTAAACATTACATTTCATCTAAATTCAAGCTTGAATACGGTTTAAACAGTCTTTATCTCACTTTTAATCCTGGAGAAATAAAACCCACAACCGAAACTTCAGGAATTAATCCATACGATCTCATAAAAAAATACGCTTTCGAAAATGCCGTGTATATCGATGCGGAACATCAATTGAGTTCAAAATTTGCGGTATCTTATGGATTAAGACTTAGTTCTTTTCAACGTCTGGGACAAACTGAATTGAACATTTATGAAGACGATCACGCCGTCAGCTTCAATGAAGAACTTCAAATTTACGAAAAAGCACAAGTAATAGGTGTCACAAATTATGACCGCTCTGATGTTATTGAATCCTTCATGAGTTTGGAGCCGCGATTATCCTTAGCTTACCAACTTAATGATAATTCTTCTATTAAAGCAAGTTATAATAGAATGAGCCAATACTTACACCTGCTTTCCAATACGAGCTCTCCTACGCCTTTAGATGTATGGGCCCCCAGTGGGAAGTATATTAAACCTCAGTTATTGGATCAAGTGGCTATAGGGTATTTTAAGACGTTTAAGGAGAATATCTATTCTTTGGAAATAGAAACTTTTTATAAGGATATTCAAAATAGAATAGATTATATAGATGGTGCTAACCTTATAGCCAATGATGCCATCGAACAAGTTATCTTAAATGGAAAAGCAAGAGCCTACGGATTGGAAGTTTTATTCCGTAAGAATGAAGGGCGCTTAAAAGGATGGGTTGCCTATACGCTTTCAAAATCAGAACAACAGACTCCCGGTAGAACCCCAATTGAAACGGGTATTAATAATGGAAACTGGTACAATACACCCTACGACAAAACTCATGACATTTCTATAACCTCAAGTTATGAATGGAATAAAAAATGGAGTTTTAGTAGTAATTTCATATTTCAAACCGGACAACCTGCCACATTTCCTAATGGTCAATACGACTATAACGGCATGACCATCCCAAATTATGAAGCAAGAAACTCAAGCCGATTAACCAATTATCACCGTTTGGATATTTCTGCTAATTTCAATCCAAATCCGAATTCAAGCAAAAGATGGAGGGGCGAATGGGTTTTTGGTATATATAACGTATATAGTCGCAAAAACGCATCCACCATAGCCTTTAAGGAAAATCAGGATACTGGTGCAAACGAGGCGTTAAGATTAGCGCTTTTTGGAATTATCCCATCAATTTCATACAATTTCAAATTTTAAACCATGAGAATATACATGTTTCTAGTCTGTATTCTACTTCTTCAAACCTCATGTGAAGATGTTATTGATATAGACCTCAATAGTGCCGAACCCAAACTGGTCATTGAAGCTTCCATAAATTGGCTAAAAGATTCTGCAGGAAATCAGCAAGCAATCAAGTTAAGTCTCACAGCACCTTACTTTGATGATACCATACCACCAGCAACTGGGGCAACCATTATAATAACAGATCAAGACAACATGATTTTTAAATTCATTGAGGACGGTAATAATGGGATTTATAGAAATAACACTTTTAAGCCCGTCGTTGACCATTCCTATACGCTTAAAGTAACTTATAACGATGAAGTTTTTATAGCCACAGAAACCCTTAAATCTGTCGCTCCATTAGATTATGTTGAACAAAATTCGGAGGGAGGCTTTTCTGGCGACGAGATTGAATTGAAAGCTTACTATACAGATCCTGCGGATGAAACAAACTTTTATTTATTTGAATTTAGTAGCGATATTCCGTATAATTCGGCCCTTTCGGTTTACGAGGATCGGTATACTAACGGCAATGAGATATTTGGTTTTTATTCAAATGAGGATCTAACAGTGGGGGATCAAGTAATCATTAGAAATTATGGAATTTCTGAACGTTTCTATAATTACATGTTTATTTTGCTTCAGCAAAATAGTGATGCAGGTGGTGGTCCTTTTGAAACGCAGCCCGCTACAGTGAGAGGAAATTGCGTAAATCAAACAAATCCTGCCAATTTTCCGTTGGGCTATTTTAGACTTTCCGAAGTATCGGAGATCATTTATACGATTCAATAAAAGAGTTTAATCATCGTCTCAATTGATATTCGGTGAAACGTTTGAAACCAATGAGAATCATATATTTTAGATCAGTATCCATTATACATTAGAGCAGGTCCAATGAACTAAAATTCGTATTTTTGATCACTGCTATTCAATCCCATTTGACGGGATAATCTGAATGCATAATCGATGGATAAAAACAACTGTGGCGAATGTGTTCATCAATAACACTACGTAAAGAAAGCCATATCCATTTGTCTATCAAATACACCTGATAAATTGAATGATAGCACCCATTCCGAAATTGATTAATTGTCTCGGAAAAAGATATCTCAACATCTCATGTTCTGAATTACATAGGTTATGGATGGATTAAAATAGACTTTAAAGACTTAAGGTCAACACATCAAAATTATAAAGATGGAAACGAAACGCACAAACAAAAACGTATTGGTCAAAGGCATTAAAAACTTAGGAATATGTCTAGTGCTAATGTTTTTAGGACCAACACTACTTCACCTTGCATTCAGCAATCAGGACAAATCAACTTATCTCCTTATCTTAATTATCGCGATTACAGCATGTCTCGCGGCAATTTTTTTCCTTTTTCGCGGTATTTATATTATTGTACAAAGTTTATTCCAAGATTAAAGAAATTCAAAAGAATGTTAATTTACAAAGTTAGAGGTGGCAAAGTCTAAAATGACCAGTTATATAGAATTCTCATTCTACTGGAAACTGAAATTAGTTATTCTTTGTCAAATGATTCGTCATTTGTAAAACCCGTACCCTAATAGCATTACCCTGACTACTGCAATCTGTTGGCTCAAAGCTGAAAATTAATAACGAATTAAACGAGTTGTAAATATTATTATGTTTGCCTTCAACCGTAGTTTCATCTTATTCCCATTGTGTAACCAGGAACATAAGTGCATCATTATATTGTATAAGGGCTTGGCAAAGTATAGGAAACACTAGAGCGCAGCATTCTTTATTTTAAAAAAACATAAACTAGGTCAATAACAATGACGCCCCTGACCCCTACAAACAAAAAAAGTCCCTCCATGTTGCCATGAAGGGACTCTCAAAAAAAGGCGGCGACCTACTCTCCCACGAGATGCAGTACCATCGGCGCAAACGGGCTTAACTACTCTGTTCGGAATGGTAAGAGGTGAGCCCCGTCGCTATAACCACCTTAAGTCATAGCTACGGTGCAACAACAGCGTTGTTGCCCATAGCGTCACAGATCTCTGTGACAAATATCGTGACATATTGAAAAAAGGGCAGTGACTGCCATTGTACATAAAAAACTTGTACTCTACTAAAAAACAGGCGTACAATAAGCCTATGGGCTATTAGTACCACTCGGCTCCGACATTACTGCCCTTACACCTATGGCCTATCAACGTGGTCATCTTCCACGGCCCTTTAAAGAAATCTCATCTTGTGGTGGGTTTCGCGCTTATATGCTTTCAGCGCTTATCCCTTCC
>NZ_AUHD01000011.1 GCF_000423005.1 Gelidibacter mesophilus DSM 14095 | reverse complement strand
TTATCCAGCCATCTGCGCCGTTTTACGTGTAGATATACCGTGTTTCCGCGCAATGGAAAATCCTGGATGGTTACTTCTTTGTGAAAACCATGTGCTATCAATACCCTGGAAGTCTGCTCTTTCGGTGGGGTGTTTCGCTCTTCAAAATAGAGATGCATTACTTCGCCGTTCTTGGTGTTCTTCACAAGGTCGAAGTGGTCAATCAAAAATTCAGGAAGAATCAATTTCAATAGGTCTAGATAGTTGTCCAAAGCTTGTTTTTTAAACAAAAATCAGAATTCTATTTCAATTCACACACAACTTTTGAGAATGATCCAAAAGAGCGCTCCAAAAAGAAGCGCTCTGTATAAATTTAATAAAATAGATGCTTTCAGAATAGGTCGTTCAATTCCTTGGCTAACCTAATACCTGCAATCTGCATTTGCGTACGTGCAATGTCCAAATATTTATAGGAGTATTCGTAACGGAGATTCTCATCTTTTTCCATAGAATCATAAATTACTCGAGTTAAATGTTGGGTATCATTCACCCAATCAATCACAGAACCACGCTGAAGTGCCTTAACTTCATTTTTCGGGATATAAGAAGCATTTTCTGCCAATTCGCTATAACTCATTCCGTATGTTTCAATCATTTGGCTGTCCCAAACCTTATGGAGATTGGATTCTCTAAAGTTCCATTTCACCTTAATATCGTTGCCGCCTTTATCTTCTTCTCTACCAATATGTAACGGCTGGTGTAGATCGCCTATCAAATGGATCAGCATTTTTAAGTAAAATGCTTTATCCTCATCTGAACTGTTTTCATCCTTAATGATCCTTTTACATTGCGCGATACCACTTACCAAATCTCCTTCCGGATTTTTTTTGGAATCTTCGTATTTTACATCCAGTGGCATATTGACATAATGCCAAATACTAAACTCCTTGAAGCGTTTATCTGATTTTATTTCATCTCCAAAAGTCGATACGAAAGCCAAGGACTGATGGTTCAATATTTTTTTAAGATGACGTTTAGTTTTGTTAGTTGTGTACTGGTCCGCAATGGCTCCAACCACACGATGCCCGGTTGCTCCCCATTTTTTGGCAGAGTAGCTATTTGAATTGACAAACAGCGCAGCAATTATTATAAGTAATGAAATTGATCTCATGATTTTAGAATACTATTTTTTCTTGTTTCGTTTATTATAGTTTTTATCACCTCTGGTTAAAGGTTTTTTATATTTTTTGACGATTTCCCTTCGGTAAGAACCTCCAAGATTCTCCTTTTTGTTTTTCTCTTTTTTCTCGTGAAAAGCAGGGCCCGCGGCATCTTCATCCCGTTTAATTGGATTATTACGCTCTTTATGTTGTGGACGCTCTTCTTCAATGAGCTCTGTGGAAATTTCTACGGATTCAGGAATTGCCATTAGTGGAATTTCCATTTGCATCAAATTTTCGATCTCAGTCACCCATTCTTGTTCGGCAGGGGTGGAAAAAAGCAAGGCTTGACCTTCACGTTCCGCACGACCTGTACGACCAATACGATGCATATAGTTTTCTGGAAAATGAGGGGTATCAAAATTAATGACGTGACTAATATGGTCAATATCCAGACCACGTGCCATGACATCCGTCGTAATCAGTAATCGATTGGTACCTTCTCTAAATTGTTCAATACTTCTCAACCTGTAATTTTGCGTTTTATTAGAGTGGATGACACAACTTTCATTTGGAAAAAGTGCTTCGATTTTATCGAACAACAAATCCGCCATTTTTTTGTAAGCCACAAAAATCAATACCTTATTAAAGCTCTCTTTATCACTGAGCAAATGCTCCAATAAATTTACTTTGGTATAAAAATTTGGGACATCATAGCGCTCTTGACTAATGTTTTCTAAGGGCGTTCCCGAAACCGCAATGGTTATTTTTTCTGGATTTATAAAAAAACCAGTAATCAATTCATCAATATCGTCAGTCATGGTGGCCGAAAACATGATGTTTTGACGACGCTCAGGCAGAATATCAAAAATATTTAAAAGTTGATGTCTAAAACCTAAATCGAGCATGACATCCACTTCGTCAATCACCATTTTTTGTATGGATTTTAAAGGCAAGACGTGGCTGACCGCCAAATCAAATAAACGACCTGGAGTGGCCACTACAATATCCAAGCCCTGAGCCACTGCTTGTCTCTGGGTATTGATATTGACCCCACCATAGACACCAAGCACTCTTACATTAATGTATTTGGTAAGCTTTTCAATTTCCTCTACCACTTGAACTACCAATTCGCGCGTTGGCACTAAAACCATCACTCGTGGATTTTCCTGTTTTGAAAATGGAAGATTCTTTAGGATGGGCAGCATATAGGCGTAGGTTTTGCCTGTACCAGTTTGCGCAATTCCCACCACATCTTTTCCAGAAGCTACAACGTTAAAGGCTTCTTCTTGAATGGGTGTTGGATCAGTAAACCCTAAATCGTCTAAGGCGTTATATAACGGGGTATTTAAATTTAGGTTTTTAAAGCTCAAAGTGTTTCGTGTTTTATTGTGTTACATAATATGGTGTGAATTGACATAAAAATCCAATGTTGTAGGCTTGATACTCAACTTTCTCCAAGGCCACAAAGTTAAAGCTAAAAATCAACTTATACTAGATGGTTTTCGTGTATTTCAATTGTGTAAGAAGCATGGTAGGTCTTGTCTTTACTTAAGGCCACAATGCCTTCTTTGTCTTTTAATATTTGGGTACTATTTTCAGAATCCGCTAAACCTTGCCAAGGTTCAATACACACAAAATTGGCGTTTGGTTTTGCCCAAATCCCTAAGAACGGAAAATCTTTAAACTCAAGCCTTAAAATTTCACCATGTGCTTTGCTCGTTAAGGTGACTTTATTAGATTTTAAATCCTTGAAAACAAGCGCATCCTTATCAAACAAATGGGCATGGAGCGGAATGGAGTTTGGCGATTTGAAAACAGCCTCTGTTTGGGAAGTAAACAAACCAGTTTTCAGATTAAGCAAATGCGTTGGTGAGGTTTCAGGTTGTTCAAGTTGTAAACTATAATCCTCATAAGTTTCATCTGGATATACAGGACATTTGAATGCAGGATGCCCACCCACTGAAAAATAAATGATTTTATCATCTGTATTATTCACAGTATAGGTGATTTTGATTTGATTTTCATGCAATTCATAAGTCACCAAATATTCAAATTCAAAAGGGTAATTTTCAAGTGTCTCTTTTGATGAACTCAATTTAAAACTTAAATGCTTGTCACTTTGGTCAACTATCGAAAAGTCATTACTGCGTCTGGCAAATCCATGCCTTGATAGGTGATAGGATTTATTTTCGAATATGAATATCCCATTTTTTAATTCACCAACAATAGGGAATAAATTGGGCGCATGGCCAGACCAAATTTCTGGATTACCATCCCACATAAATTCTAAGTTATTCTTGATGGCAGAAATTTTTTGCAATTCGGCACCGATAGGATGAATGGCAATTTTCAAAAGGGAATTCTTTAAACGAAACATGGTCTCAATATTTTTAACTAAAGTACAAAGTTCTTAATTAGTTTGTAGAATCTCATTAACTTTACTTCGGAAATTTGAACCTTGAGAACACAACATACCTTTACAATTAAATCAACCAATTTTAAGACCCAGCTTTTGCAATGGAGTCAGAAATTTGGGGAAGTAGTTTGGTTAGATTCTAATAATCATCAGCAAAATTACAGCGACTATGATGCCGTTTTGGCGGTAGATGCACTCACTTGTATCACAACGGATACTCATTTAGCATTTGATCAGCTGCAAGAATACCAAACGGTGACCGACGATTGGATTTTTGGTTATTTGACTTATGATTTGAAAAATGACCTTGAAAATTTACAATCCAACAATTTTGATGGCTTGAATTTTCCAGAACTCTTCTTTTTCCAACCTAAGAAAATCTTTCTTATTAAAGACGATAAAGTAGAAATGCACTATCTAAAAATGGTGGATGACGAAATTGACTCTGATTTAAAAGAAATAGATGAATTCACGAAAGATCAAAGGGTTTTAATTTCAGACAAAATAAATATAAAATTAAGAGTGACTAAAGATCATTATCTTGAAAAAGTGAATGCAATGCTGGCGCATATCCATAGAGGTGATATTTATGAAGCCAATTTTTGTCAAGAATTTTATGCTGAAAATGTAACTATTGATCCAATAGAAACGTATCAAAAACTAAATACCATCTCAAAGGCGCCATTCACCGCTTTTTTAAAGAACTATCAATACTTTGCGTTATCGGCATCTCCAGAACGTTATTTGAAGAAGAAAGACAATATCGTGATTTCACAACCTATTAAAGGCACTGCAAAACGCGCTTTAAACGGTGTAATAGATGCAAAATTAAAGGATGAACTCAAAATCAACTTGAAAGAACGTAGTGAAAATATTATGATTGTCGACTTGGTTCGAAATGACTTGTCTCATACCGCCATAAAAGGGAGTGTCAAGGTAGCCGAATTATGTGAAGTTTACACCTTTGAACAAGTGCACCAAATGATCTCAACCATCACCTCAAAAGTGGAGTCATCCATAACTCCTGTTTCTATTTTAAGATCCACTTTCCCCATGGGAAGCATGACGGGCGCACCGAAAATATCGGCCATGAAAATCATAGAAAATCTTGAAGATACCAAGCGTGGATTATATTCTGGAGCGATTGGGTATTTTAATCCGATGGGCGACTTCGATTTTAATGTGGTCATCAGAAGCATTCTATATAATGCCGCTAATAAATATGTCTCCTATTCTGTAGGGGGTGCCATAACTTCAAAAAGTGATCCTTTGGAAGAGTATGAAGAATGCCTCATAAAGGCGAAAGCTATGCGAGAAGTGCTTGAAAACTAATTATATAACTGAAATTATTTTAACCCATGAAAAATATCCTGCTGATACTGAGTGTTTTATGTCTTTTTTCATCTTGTAAGAAAGATGTCCAAATTCCTGAAAATTTTGATTATGGCAAAATTGAAAATGGAATTTATAGTAATGAATTTTTTAATTTCGACTTGTCATTTAATGAAGATTGGACTGTCCAGTCAAAAGATGAGATGCGTCAAATGAGTGAAAGCAGTCGAGATATTTTGGCTGGCGAGAATCAGAACTTAAAAAACAGTCTAAAGGCATCACAAGTAAATGTCGCTGATTTATTCACTATTTTTAAATTTCCTGTGGGTTCAGTTGAGAGTGGCAATGCATCATTTCTAATTAATGCAGAAAACCTTAAAGCGTTTCCAAAAGTGAGAACTCCCAAAGATTATATCGCAGCAGCACGTCAACTTCTGGATCAATCGTCCTTAGCTCTTAACTATAAAAAGGAACCTTATACTAAAAGTATTGGTGGAAAAGAATTTATGGGCATGGAAATATTCAACGAAAGCTATAACTTAACGCAGGAGTATTTTGTAACCTTACGCCATGGTTTTGCCATTTCAATAGTAGCTTCATACGATAATCCTGATGATCAGCAGGAACTCTACAAAATAATTGAGAGTATAAAATTTGACTAATGCTAGAATCCTTTCAAAAACATCTCGATGACCATTTGAACATGCTCCATGGCAGCCGTTTGCTTATCGCTATTTCAGGTGGGCTGGACAGTGTGGTTTTAACACATCTTTGTCATCAGTTAAAGTTGAAAGTGTCATTGGCCCATTGTAATTTTAATTTGAGAGCTGCTGAAAGTGACGCTGATGAGGCATTTGTGTTGGAGTTGGCCGATGAATTGGACTTGGATCTTTTTATAGAAAGTTTTGATACGGAAACTTATGCAAAAGAACACGGGATGTCCATTCAAATGGCCGCACGCGAATTGCGTTATAATTGGTTTTATGAATTGGCAGATCAGTTAAAGTTTGATTATATTCTAACCGCACACCATGCAGATGATAATCTTGAAACTTTTTTGATCAATCTCTCGCGAGGCACTGGTTTGGAAGGTTTGACCGGAATTCCTGAAGTGTCAGATAAAATGGTTCGTCCTTTGCTTCCTTTTTCAAGGGAGGGTTTAGAAATTTATGCCATTGGTAAACAGATGAAATGGCAAGAAGATAGTAGCAACGCGTCCACAAAATATCTCCGAAATAAACTGCGCCATGATATTATTCCAACCTTGAAACAAATGAACCCTCAGCTGCTTCGTAACTTTCAAACCACTATTTCCAACCTTCAGGACAGTCAAGATTTGGTAGAGGATAGGATCGTAGATGTTCAGAGAAAAGTTGTGGAAGTTGTAAATGATCAGATAAAATTAAATATCAAAAAACTGAAAAGACTTTCCAACCCCAAAGCCTATCTCTTTCATTTGCTCAAGGATTTTAATTTTACAGCTTGGAATGATGTCGTCAATTTATTGGCGGCCCAGTCAGGAAAACAAGTATTTTCTCCAACCCATAGATTGCTAAAAGATCGCGACTATTTGTTGTTGAGCGCATTGGATTCTACATCTGAAGAAGATCAAATTTCCATTCAACAAATAGACAAAGCAATTATAGCGCCTTTTGGAAGCCTGACTTTAGAAGCTGTTGATGCTATATCTGAACTCTCCCGAAGCATAGTTTATATAGATGCCAATCAATTGAACTTTCCTTTAACTCTTAGAAAATGGCAGACAGGCGATTTCTTTTACCCTTTAGGAATGAATGGAAAAAAGAAGTTGAGCAAATTTTTTAAGGACGAAAAATTCTCTTTAATTGATAAGGAAAACACCTGGATTCTTTTTTCCAATGACGATGTGGTTTGGGTTATTGGCAAACGTGGCGATAAGCGCTTTAAAGTTACCGAGAACACTACAAAAATTTTAAAAATAGAATTACACTAAATGAAATTACAAGGACAGATAGTCGACATAGAAAATAAACGAATTTTTAAAGGTGAAATTACCGTTGCAAATGGGAAAATCATCAATATCATTGATAAAGATCATGATGTCGATCACTATATTCTTCCAGGCTTCGTTGATGCGCACATCCATATAGAAAGTTCGATGTTGGTACCAAGTGAATTTGCGTATTTGGCGGTTAAACATGGCACGGTTGCCACTGTTTCAGATCCTCATGAAATCGCCAATGTCCTTGGTGTTGAAGGCGTTGAGTTTATGATAAAGAATGGTAAAGAAGTCCCTTTTAAATTCAATTTTGGAGCGCCGTCCTGCGTACCTGCAACCGAATTTGAATCTTCCGGTGCGGTCATCGATTCTGATGACATCAAAACGCTGCTTGAAAATCCAGAGATTAAATATTTGGCAGAATTAATGAATTATCCGGGCGTCCTGTTTGACGATGCAGAAGTCATGAAGAAAATGGCTTGGGCAAAACATTATAAGAAACCTATTGATGGTCATGCTCCAGGCGTATTGGGAGATGCTATTACAAAATACATCAATGCGGGCATCACCACTGATCATGAGTGTTTTACTTATGAAGAAGGCCTTGAAAAGCTTCAAAAAGGAATGAAAATTTTAATTCGAGAGGGAAGTGCTGCCAAAAATTTTGAAGCCCTGATCAATTTACTTCCTGAACATTATGAGCATATGATGTTTTGTAGTGACGACAAACATCCGGATGATCTATTGCTGCATCATATTAATAATCTTTGTGCACGAGCGGTAGCCAAGGGCATCGATATTTTCAAAATACTACAAGTGGCCTGCCTTAATCCCGTTAAACATTATGGTTTGGATGTTGGAACTTTAAAAATTGGTGATGCCGCTGATATGATTATGGTTGAAGATTTAAAAGCATTTAAAACCTTACAAACTTATATTGACGGACAATTGGTATTTGATAAGGGCACGTCTTTAATTAAAAAAATCCATTTTGAAAACCTCAATAATTTCAACACCTCCAAAAAAGAAACCTCAGATTTCAGATTTGAATCCGGTGCTAAGCGAATCCGTGTGATTGAGGCATTGGAAGGCCAATTGGTGACCAATGACATTATAGCAGATGCTATGATTGCAAATGGAAATTTGATCTCCAATGTCAAAACTGATATTTTAAAAATGACGGTAGTCAATCGGTATCAAAACCAAAAACCGGCTCTTGCGTTTATAAAGAATTTCGGACTCAAAACTGGTGCCATAGCCAGTTCTGTTGGTCACGATTCTCATAATATAATTGCAGTAGGTGCGTCAGACGTTGATATTTGCAGAGCAGTAAATTTGCTTATCAAAAACAAAGGAGGCATTTGCGCTGTTTCTGATTTAGAAGAAAACGTTTTGCCATTGCCTGTTGCAGGAATTATGAGCGATCAAGATGGAGAAACCGTAGGAAAACAATATGCTGAGTTGGACAAAATGGCCAAAAAATTGGGCAGTACCCTGAATGCACCCTATATGACCTTGTCATTTATGGCACTTTTAGTGATTCCTGCCTTAAAACTGAGCGATAAAGGTCTTTTCAATGGAAAGAATTTCAAATTTACTAATCTGGAAGTCTGATAAAAGCATCACATAAAATTTCTTATTCAACTTAAAAGCATATCTCTAACATGCCCATTCTCGATTCCACATTTAAAGCACGCTTTTTATTTCGTAAAGCTTTTGTCGCCACTGTATATTCAGGACTTTTCAGAAAAGTCAATTTAGAACAACGGCGTGAGCGATTGGAATTGCCTGATGGCGATTTTATCGATTTGGACTGGAGTTACGCCAAACGGAAATCTGATAAAGTCATAATTTTATTAAGCGGATTGGAAGGCCATGGGCAACGCCCTTATCTTACTGGGGCCGCCAAATTGTTCAATCAGAATGGTGTTGACGCCATCAGTGTCAATTTTAGAGGCTGTAGCGGTGAACCCAACCGTAAATATTATGCCTACCATTCTGGTGCTACGGAAGATCTGCACACGATTATCTTGCATGCCATTAAAGAAAAAAACTATGCTCAAATCTACTTTTTTGGGGTCAGTTTGGGCGGCAACCTAGCGTTGAAATATCTAGGAGAGCGTGACGATATACCGGCGGAAATTAAAGCATGCATTGGCATTTCTGTGCCCTGTAGTTTGCAACATTCCGCAAAGCAATTACATAGCTTAATCAATAAACCATTTCATGACCGATTTAAAAAAGGATTGGTAAATAGCCTCAGGATTAAGCAGAATAAATTCCCGGATGAAATATCTGTAGAGCAAGTGGATTCCATTAGGACTTTAAACGATTTTGACGAAATCTATACCTCAAGAGCCCACGGATTCAAAAACGCCCAGGACTATTACGAGCAAAGTAGCTGTCTTCAGTTCCTTCCCAATATTAAGATTCCTTCTTTAATTATTAATGCCCTCAATGATTCATTTTTAACTCCAGAGTGTTTTCCTGTTAAAGCGGCCAAAAATAATCCTCATCTTTATTTAGAAATGCCAAAATATGGTGGTCATGTGGGGTTCATACAACGTGGTGAATTTTATTATAATGAAAAACGAGCTTTAGAGTTCGTGCAGAAATTTGGAGCAAAATAAATTTTAAATTTTTCGCGGAGGCGCGGAATTTTTGTGTAGAATGCTTCGTATTGTTATTCATTGTGGAACTTTGTGTAAGCTTCGCTTATTATCGCAGAAACGCAGCGGAACAAATTATACACCTTTCTATTGATTGTTCTCTGTGTAACTCTTTGTTACAACTCCTAGTATTTAAAAGGTTGTTTTTCGCTGTCGTTAGTATTCTTTGTATCACCAATAAATCGTGAAAACCTGTTCAATCTATGTGCTCAGTGCTGCAGGAATAAACTCCCTCTTTAAAGCATTCGGAAAGCCTTCGACCGTCAAATCCCAAAGAATAGGCAATAAAAAATACACAAATAAAGTAAGAATGACAATTGAAATAATGTTCATTACAAAACCTTTACTTACCATATCAGGAATCCGTAAATACCCCGATCCAAAAACCACAGCGTTGGGAGGCGTTGCCACGGGTAACATAAATGCGCAAGATGCTGCTCCCGCCGCTGCAACCATCAAAACAAAGGGATGAATATCTACAATCACCGCCATGGGTGCCAAAACGGGTAACAACATTGCGGTTGTAGCGGTATTGGAAGTGATCTCCGTCAAGAAATTGACCGCTGCAATCAGCAATAGGAGTAAAAGAATGGTTGTCAAACCAACAAAAACGGTCATTTGATTGCCAATCCAGACTGCTAACCCACTAGATTCAAATCCGCTTGCAATCGCCAAGCCACCACCAAACAGCAAAAGAATTCCCCAAGGTAGTTTTAAGGCATCCTCCCAGGTCAGTAATGCCTGTTTTTTATCTTTTGAAGGAATGAGAAATAGCACAATGGCAAAGATGATGGCAATAATGGTATCATCCAATTTTGGAATTAATTTATCAAATAGAAAGGAACGGGTAATCCAAAAGAACGCTGTCGTTCCAAAAACAGCAGCTACAATTTTTTCTTCATAACTTATTTTACCGAGTAACTTTAATAAGCGCTTTATTTCCGTTTTGCCTCCCGGAAATTCCTTTTGTTCAAAACTAAAAGCAAATTTGGTTAAGTATTTCCAACAAATAAAGAGTAACACCACCGAAATAGGAAAACCAAACATAAACCATTGTAAAAATGTGATTTCATAATCATAGATATTCGAGACCACTCCTGCCAACACCAAGTTTGGAGGCGTGCCAATAAGGGTAGCAATGCCACCAATGGAAGCACTATAGGCGATGGCCAACATCAATGCTTTTCCAAACATAATAGTATCATTTTCAATCGTATTAGGATTGTCCTTGAGCTGGGTTATTATAGCAATCCCAATAGGTAACATCATGACAGCAGTTGCGGTATTGGAAATCCACATGCTCAAAAAAGCAGTGGCAATCATAAAACCAAGGATGATTTTCTTAATATCAGAACCAATAAAATTGATGATGTTTAGGGCAATCCGTTTGTGAAGATTCCATTTTTCGATAGCTATGGCAATAATAAATCCGCCTATATATAGAAAGATATATTTATGTCCAAAGGATGCCGTTGTAGTGTCCAGATCCAATCCGCCAGATAACGGAAAAAGCACAATGGGCAACAAGGCTGTCACTGCAATAGGAATTGCTTCAGTAATCCACCAAATGGCCACCCATGCTGTAGAGGCCAAGATGGCTCTAGCTTCGGTAGAAAGTCCCTCAGGCTTAAAAAATAATAGAATTAAGATAAAGGCCAATGGGCCTAAAAGAAAACCAATACGTTTAACGTTGCTCATATAGAATGGTTGATGCACCTAAGATAGGTTTTTTTAAAATTTGTCATGGAAATTTGAATAGTATTCTTGAAATGAACAGCGGTGGAGCTTATTTCTATTTTAAATTATTTTGCGCGCCTTTAAATGGAAATGGATAATTCTTATTTCAAATCGTCTTTAGAAGCTATCTTTTTGGAAAACAAGTCGGTAATCGCATAATAATTAAAGAGACAACACATTATCAACTGATTTTTTTGTAGCTTAGAACTATAGTTTCCCTATGCTTAATTAAAATTAATTCTTGATCCCCACAAGAGTACAAATTTTAAATACTAATTATGTTTCTAAAAAATATAGGAAAATTAGCACTTCGCTTTCTAGCTTTCGTCGACAAAATTATTTCCGCTTTTGGGAAATTTGGAAAGTCCTCATACTTAAGTCTTTTATTTCTTGGGATTATCCTGCTCTTGGTTCAGGCCATGGAGCAGGCCAATACGTGACTAGTAGATATGATAGAAAACGATACGTTCTCGTTAATCTGCTGTTTTATCCTCATCGCTGTTTTTGCGTCAGTGCTGTCCCATTATCCACGATATATTTATTATGCTGAAAATATTAATGACAGTCGTGACGACCACCAATGGTACGCCTACAAATAGTTTGGCTACGCAATTTTTATTTTTTCCAAAATCGATAGAAGCTATAAACAGGATTATAAAGCGAAATTTTTCAGGCACTTTTTGGGTTTGGTCATTTTTATAATTTGGCATTACTACATTTATCAGACATTTTATCCAAAATTGGTTTTTAGTGGTTTCCCCATAGGATTTATACAAGGCATGTCGCTTTTTTTTACGGTTATCCCTGCACTATTTTTAATTGTTCTGCTCGATAAATTTGATGACTATCAAGATAAACTAATTGATGTTGAAGATGATGCGGAAGAAGTAAAGTTTGTAAAAGCCGAAAAGAAGAAATTTGTCACACTTGGAGTCACAGCCCTTTTATTGAGTATTTGTATGGTTATAGTCTTTGCGATTGTCATGATGGTCAACTTAAATTTTAGCTATACCGGGTATTGGTGGCTTCAAGTGTTTACATTTTTACTTGCATTGATGTATATTTTATTCCGGGTGTTTAGGGTGCAAGTGATAACGGTGTATTATAAACTAAACGCATTGAGCAGTAGCGTGGGGTACTTGAGATATTATTTTGTAGTTGCCATTGTGGTTTTACTGTTTTTGATCAATAGTAATCTTGCGGTGTTCTACAATTGGAAACAGGCCAATGCCATGCTGATTTTACTGAGTTATTTATTTATTTTCTACTATATATTGGCATGTTTGGTAAAATATTATTTTATGCTGTCTATTTTCAAAACTCAGCAAACGGATTTAGAAAAAATCCCCTACGTTACAGATAAGAGTTACTTATACAATTCTGGAGTAAAACAGAAAAATAGACACCATCTGGTGCCCCTCACAGAACAAAGGAATTTTTCCCAACGCAGGCGCCTGATTGCCTCAGTGAGTACCATGTTGGTAATTGTGCTTGGAATAATATCCTTAAATTCAGAAAGTGCCATTCATGAGCTGAAAGTGTACCCGAAAGCAGGTCATGAAAAACTTCTAGAAATGGAAGCATTTAAAGTGAAACTCAGGGAACGCACGCATAAGCCGCTCTTTTTTGTAGCGGCACATGGGGGAGGTCTAAAGGCAAATATCTGGACGATGAAGGTGTTAAATGAAATTCAGATGAAGACTGACGCGAATTTCCTTAATCAGACCATCTCGTTTTCTGGAGCATCAGGAGGCATGATGGGGCTATCTCTATATTCCGTTTTGGTTGGCCAATACATGAATGATTACAATGCTATAGGAACTAAAATTGACGAAGTAGCCACTGAGAATTTTGCTTCAAAAGATCTGGCCTTGACCTTTGGTTTTGATGGATTTAGAAAATTTTTTCCTTTCAATAAAATGGGAGAATATAAAGACCGATCGTACTATGCGATGGTGACCTATCGAAATATATTAGAGAGCAAAACAGCGATGACCTTAGATTCCTTGTCCTTTAATGCCTATTGGAAAACACATATTTTTGACAATAAAAACCACTATTTCCCATCGTTGATAATCAATACTGCCAAAACGAATGGAAAACGAGGGGTTTTTTTCTCGATAAAATATCCAAAAGATTCCACCTTGTTTTATAACTCCGATAACTTATCCCAGCTGCATAACGGTTCCATTGCCTTTTATGAGGCGGTGTCGTCCACCAACAGGTTTCCGGCCCTCAGTCCCGCCGCAAAAATTAAAAACTATGGCCACTATATCGATGCTGGCGCCATTGACAATAGCGGACTGTTGAGTTCTATAGACTTGCACACTTATTTGCTTAAGGATTCCACATTGAATACTACCAAAAAAATCTTTGTTGAAATTGTTAATGGGCGTAACAATTATATATGGCACCTTATTCAAAAGTTTAAAAAAGAAAAGGACATTGCGCATTTTATAATTGAAGAAAGAGAACAGGATAATATTGTAGCCGATCTTAAAACAGGTTTAAATTTGGATAAAATACCGAATTATTTAAGTGATTTCTTGACGGATTGGAGCAAGGATCCTTTAGTGAGTTATATACCCATCTATCTGCCCTTTCAAATTGAGTTACAGGAGGTAGAAACGTTTTTGGGAGGTGATTTGACCGATGCTGATCAAATTATAGAGCTCAAATATTTTCTGGATCAGGAGAATGCAAAGGTCAAAAAGCAAATTAATGACAACGGTACTATCTGGCGAACCTATGAACCCACCTTGGCACGACATTTAAGCATAAGTACGATTACTTACTATGATCGTGTGATCCGAAGCAAGCTGATTACTGATCAGATTGAAGAGATACAAGCTGAATTAAAAACTATAACCACTAGCCATGAAATCAATTAATTCTATTAACGGAATTCCTTTGCATTACGCAAGATTGACCAATCACCCTTATGGCACGATTGGTGAACAACGCCATTTTTCAATAGATGATATTTTTTTAAAGGTTCTTGAAGATACGTTTGAAGAAGTTTTTAATCATTGTCCGCTAGGTCTTCCTGACGCCATCAACACGGCAGGGATATTTGTAGCGAAATCTGGACAGCATGCTCACGGTTGTGCTTTTGATTTGGATGCTATATTTTGGAAAGAAAAATCGTTGGTCACTTTAAACTTTGTGCACCAAAAACTGCTTTATCTAGGTATCGAATCCATACTTCGGAAGCATTTTGGAATTGTTTTAAACCATCTTTATCCGCATCATGCTGACCATTGGCATATGGACATGAGTGTCGCTGTAGATTATCACGAATCTTCAAAATCGGCTACCCTATACCTTCAGAGGGTACTGACGTATATTTATGGAAAGTCGGTGATAATCGATGGTATTTCTGGCCCACAAACAAGAGGGTCTATGAAGGAGGTTTTCAAAAGACTGAACATTTCTGAGCCAATCACTACAAAAGCTAATTATTTGAAGTTTTTGGATCTGACTGCTAAAATTGCATTTATCCTGAGTGAAGACAAAATAACGCCCCTTCAATTGCTGGCAAATTTAGAAGCAGTCATAAATACTTTGCCTGTGGTTAATAAGCAAGAAGTGAGTCAGGCCTTTAATTCCTTTGTAGATAATCATGACACCTCAAAGTGGATCAATACTATTAAAGACCGTCATGATTTGGAATCGCTTATAGATAGTGTATTGACATCTTAAAAAATAAATAATTTCAAAAAATTGGAGCTTATGGAAACTTATAATGTTGGGGCAAACAGTCCTATAAAACTAAAAGTAGGCATTGAAACGGAGGCCATTCCAATGACCTATGCGTTTTTATATCATACCATCAACGATCAATCGGCATATTCATACCTAACACCTTTTGATCCTACCCAAAATACAGGTTGGAAGCAGTTGGACAATGGAAACGCCGTAAATGGAAAAATTTTTAGAGTCATTTCTTTTTTGCGATTCTTTAATGATTTCCCTGACGAAACCACTTTTGATCTAGCCATAAAACAAGTGAAAGACACGTATGAACCAAGTATTAATGGTGGCGATTATGGCGTTTTTAATATGTCATTTAAGCTACAAGCTTTTTTTAGTACAAAAACGTACATCCTAGAGAGCGCATTGGAATTAACTTAAAACCTAAGCTATGAACTGTTTTAAATACATAAGTGTTTTCGTAACCTCGATACTATTTGCACAATCGGATATCAATCCCACTGCAGCATTAAAAAACTTGTCACCGCCCAACGCTCCAGCTTTTGTATTAATGGACATAGCACCATCCAATATTATTGTTCCTGATAATATTCAGGCGTTTTCCATCCAAACTATAAATGCATTCTCAGGAAACAGTACAGACGGGTTGGGCAATACTAATTTTGCTTTGGAGTTCCAGCCATATTGGTATGTTAAACGAGAAAAGATGAACTTCTTTACATATAATAACCTTAAACTAGACCAGCCTGAAAAGGAAACTATCAGTGTCAATGATTATACGCATTATAATATTTTTGGGGATGCTTGGAAAAAGGCATCCATTTCATTAGCATTGATGAACGGCACCTATAATGTTTTTGAAGTACCACAATCTTATGTGTCCATTGGTGCAAGAACGCGGTTATTATCAGTTAAGACGCAGAATCAAATTTCCGAAATCAAAGCGCAATACGCACGTTATGAACAATTGATGTCAAGTCCGGAAGTCATGATGGTTTTTGCCAAGCCAGGCTTAAGTCTAGAGGAGAGAAACACCACGATAACCAGTTTGGATGGTTATCAAGCAATGGTTGCTGATTTAGAGGAATCTCTTCAGCTTCGACCATTGTTCGCATTGGATGTGGCGGTTGCTTACAGCCACTTCATGGGGGATAAAAGTCAGAATCTTGATGCTACTTTTGGACGGTTTGGTGTTTGGGCTACAGGAGATTTGGCGTTTTATATGCCAACCATGGGAAAACATGGCCATGTACATATTTATGGCGTGTTAAGATATCTTAGAGATGGTTTACATCGGGATCTCGATTCTGGGGCATTAAGAATTGAAGATGCCATTGATTATGGGGCAAAAATTGCTTTGGAATTTGATAATCTATATTTTGGATATGAATACATTACGAGAGATGCTGACAAGAATACTGAAGAACGATCCATGGGCAGTATTAGGTACAAAATTACCGAGGCTTTTACGATAAATGGTGCCTTTGGAAAGAATTTTATAAGTGAAGGGCAAACGGTAGCACTTTTAGGAATCCAATGGGGCTTGGATTTTAATAGCTCGGTGAGTTTGGATCCTAATAAGTAAAAGTTGTCTTTATTTTGTTAGGGGAGGTTTTATTTCTTGGATCCTGTTGTAAATCTTTCAGTCCATCATTTACGATTGATGTTTGGGAATCAATTAACGATGTTTTCCATTATCCAATACGCTCCTTAAACTTTCCTCTTTGAAGTTAAGGGCATTCTTCATACATTTAACCAAACCATTCCCACTATGCTCAAAAAAGTTTTCGGAAGTGCCGTTTTTGGTGTTGAGGCCACCACCATCACCGTTGAGGTGAATGTAGATAACGGTGTTGGTTACCATTTGGTTGGGCTTCCGGACAATGCCATCAAAGAAAGCAACTTCCGGATTGCCGCTGCACTTCAAAATAACGGGTATAAAATTCCAGGAAAAAAAATCATTATCAACATGTCTCCCGCCGACTTACGTAAGGAAGGCTCCAGTTATGATTTAACTTTGGCCATTGGAATTTTAGCAGCAACCGGTCAAATTCAAGCGGAGAATTTAGAGGAGTATTTAATTATGGGAGAATTATCCTTGGATGGTAATTTGCAGCCCATCAAAGGCGCTTTACCCATAGCTATAAAAGCACAAGAAGAAGGTTATAAAGGTTTTATTCTGCCCATGCAGAACGCAAAGGAAGCCGCCATCGTTTCAGATTTGAAAGTGTACGGCGTAGAAAACATAAAGGATGTGATTGATTTCTTTGATAAAAACGACCCCTTAGAGCGTACAATTATTAATGTTCAAGAAGAGTTTTATAAAAGTCTAGATTTCCCTGAATTTGATTTTTCAGATGTAAAGGGACAGGAATCCATCAAACGCTGTATGGAAATTGCGGCGGCAGGCGGTCATAACATCATCCTGATTGGCCCACCCGGAGCAGGAAAAACAATGCTGGCCAAACGCTTACCAAGTATTTTGCCGCCCATGACCATGCGGGAAGCTTTGGAGACCACTAAAATCCACTCGGTAGCAGGACGTGTCAAGGACAATACGGGACTGATGTCACAACGCCCTTTTAGAAGTCCGCACCATACAATTTCAAATGTTGCTTTAGTTGGTGGTGGAAGTTATCCTCAGCCTGGAGAGATTTCCTTATCGCACAATGGCGTTTTGTTTTTGGACGAATTGCCAGAATTCAAACGGGACGTACTGGAAGTCATGCGCCAGCCTTTAGAAGATCGGGAAGTGACGATTTCTCGAGCAAAATTCACGGTCACCTATCCATCGTCTTTTATGTTGGTAGCGAGTATGAATCCAAGTCCCGGTGGTTATTTCAATGATCCCAACGCCCCTGTAACCTCTTCTCCAGCAGAGATGCAACGGTATTTAAGCAAGATTTCAGGACCTCTATTGGATCGTATTGATATTCATATTGAAGTAACCCCAGTTCCATTTGAAAAGCTTTCCGATGATCGAAAAAGCGAATCTTCCGTGGACATCAGAAAACGGGTAACCGCCGCCAGGGAGCTGCAGACGAAACGTTTTGAAGATTCTGATAAAGTGCATTATAACGCGCAGATGAACACAAAGCAAATCCGAAAGCACTGTATTTTGGATGCGGCCTCCATGCAATTGTTAAAAACTGCCATGGAGCGCTTAAATCTCTCAGCCCGCGCTTACGACCGGATTTTAAAAGTTGCTAGAACTATCGCCGATTTGGAAGGTGTTGAAGATTTAAAAGGCGCTCATATCAGTGAAGCCATTCAATACAGAAGCCTCGATAGAGAAGGGTGGTTAGGCTGAGCAATTCCTGCCTGCCTGTTAGGCAGACAGGCGCAGGCAGGAATCTAGTGATACAATAGACAATTTTATTTTATAAAATTCAATATCCAATATATGATCAAATCATTCAAATACCTACTTCCAATAGTTGTCCTTTTCAGCTGTAATGATTCCAAAGAAAAAGAACCTCCAAAACCTGAAAAAATTTCAGAAATCGTGGAAGTTCAGGCGCCTATTTTACATTTGGAAGAAGCGAATAACCTGGCTGGATTGCCGCTTAATTGCGTTCAGGTTGAATACCCCAATAAACTCAATCAAACCATTGGAAGTAGTGCCGATTTAAAAACCCCTAAAACTCTTCACCCAGCATTTTATGGCTGTTTTGATTGGCATTCTTCAGTACATGGTCATTGGAGTTTGGTAAGTTTGTTAAAGCAGTTTCCGGAGCTCACTAAGAAAAGGGAAATAGAGCAGATGCTTCTGCAGAACATGTCTGCAGATAATATTCAAAGAGAAGTCGATTACTTTCATATGAAGCATAATTCCAGTTATGAACGCACCTATGGTTGGGCATGGCTATTGAAATTGGCTGAAGAATTGCATACTTGGGATGCGCCTTTGGCTAGAGAGCTGGAAACAAATTTACAACCGCTTACTGATTTGATAGTTGAGAAATATTTGGAGTTCCTGCCAAAACTCAATTACCCTATTCGGGTAGGTGAACATACCAATACGGCGTTCGGGCTTTCATTTGCTTATGATTATGCGAAAACGGTAGGTAATGAAGATCTGGAAGCATTAATTGCTCAACGATCAAAAGATTTCTATTTAAAAGATGCGAGTTGCCCGCTGTCATGGGAACCAAGTGGCTATGATTTTCTGTCACCTTGTTTGGAAGAAGCGGCGCTCATGAAACGGGTGCTTCCCAACGATGAATTTAAAACGTGGTTGGCAGATTTTCTTCCACAATTAAAAGACAAGAATTTCAATTTAGAAACAGGAAAGGTAAGTGATAGGACCGATGGAAAACTCGTGCATCTTGATGGGGTCAACTTTTCGAGAGGATGGAGTCTTTATGAAATTTCGAAAGATTTACCGGAATATGCCCATCTCAAAAATATTGCCAACGCACACATTACTTACTCCTTGCCGAGTATTGTGGGGGATAGTTATGAAGGTGGTCATTGGTTGGGAAGTTTTGCCATTTATGCCTTAAACACGGTGGCGCGTGATTAAAAACTGGTTTAAAAACATAGGACCTGGTCCTTTAGTAGCAGCAGCTTTTATAGGTCCTGGGACGGTTACTGTGTGTACTTTGGCGGGGGTCAATTTTGGATTTACTTTGCTATGGGCCATGGGTTTATCAATAATCGCCACCATTGTGCTCCAAGAAATGTCCGCACGTTTAGGCATTATTACCCAAAAAGGACTTTCAGAAATCATAAGATCAGAAATTAAAAGTCCAATCCTGAGGGGACTTACCATCTTTTTGATTCTCTCCGCAATCGTCATTGGAAACGCAGCGTATGAGGCAGGGAACATTAGTGGAAGTGTTTTGGGTATGGAAACCATTTTTGGGAATCCCATGATTTCGTATGGAGGTTTTAACTTAAATTTTTTAAGTATTATTATTGGTGTTATTGCATTTTCTGTGTTGTATATTGGGAACTATAAGGTGTTGGAGAGGGTGTTAGTGTCCTTGGTCATTTTGATGAGTGTATCCTTTTTATTGACCGCGATCATAACAAAACCAGATTTTTCCGCTGTTTTTAAGGGTCTCTTTATTCCAAAGGTCACTGAAAACAATGTATTGACTATTATTGGGTTGATTGGCACCACCGTGGTGCCTTATAATTTGTTTCTGCATGTCTCCCTGGTTAAAGAAAAATGGCATCATGAATCCGATTTAAAATATGCCAGAAAAGATACGGTAATCGCTGTTATTTTAGGAGGCATTGTTTCTATGTGCATTATCATTTCAGCCGCCGCCATTGATTCCCAGAACATTTCAAGCGCTGCCGATTTGGCAAAAGGACTAGAGCCACTATTCGGACATTTTGCCAAGTATTTTTTGGCCATTGGTCTTTTTGCTGCAGGAATAACAAGTGCTATTACGGCACCTTTGGCTGCAGCCTATGTAGCCACGGGGTGTTTGGGATGGTCCACAAACATGAAATCACATCCTTTTAGAGCGGTTTGGATGTTTATTCTAGGTCTAGGCGTGTTGTTTTCATCTATCGGATTTAAATCGATTGAAATCATCAAGTTTGCACAAATCACCAATGGATTGTTGTTGCCAATTATCGCCGCGTTTTTATTGTGGGTAATGAATAAATCGAGTATTTTAGGGACATATAAGAATACCATAATTCAGAACATTATCGGGTATGTCATTGTAGGCGTGGCTGTTTTTTTAGGAGGAAAGAGTATTTTGATGGTACTTGAATTGATTTAGTCTTTGTCGCAAAGTCCAATCAAAAAGAATAAAATTCCAATTTTTCTAGCAGAACAGGAGTGATGAGAGACCTAAAACTGCAATGACCCTAAAACCCGCCGAATTATCGTTTGAAAAAAAATCAGTTTAAATTAGCAGAATCAGTGCTGTCTGCGATCTATTACAAATTAATGCCTAAAGAAAACCTTATAAGATTCATAGATATCAATGCCGATGTTGGTGAAGGTCTAAACAATGAAGTCAATTTGATGCCATATCTCTCCTCCTGTAATATAGCTTGCGGAGGACACGCTGGAGATAAGGCTACCATGACTTCTGTAGTAAGACTTTCAAAACAGCATCAGGTTAAAATTGGTGCACATCCTTCATTTCCTGATCAAGAAAATTTCGGACGACTTAAAATGGAAATATCTCCTAAAAGTTTATTGAAATCATTGATTTCACAAGTCAACCATCTATTACACGTCTTAGACATTGAAGGCGATAACTTGCATCATATCAAACCCCATGGTGCACTGTATAACCTTGCCATTACTGATAAAATCTACGCAGGAGTAGTTATTTCGTTGGTGAAGCATTTCGATATGGATCTAAAACTTTACGCGCCATATGGATCCTTAATCGCTAAAATGGCTAAAATTCAAACTATTGAGGTCGTTTATGAAATTTTTGCGGATAGAAATTATAATGATGACTTGACGTTGGTGCCAAGAACGCATCCCCAGGCACTTATTAAAGATGCACAGCAAATGAGCAATCACGTTCTTGGGATGATCGTAAATCATAAAGTAAACAGCATAAACGGCATAAAGAAATCCATCAAAGCAGATACCATTTGCATTCATGGTGATCACCCGCAGGCGGCGCACTATTTACAATTTTTGACCGCGCAACTCCATCATAGTCGAATTCAAGTTTTGTAGGATTTGAACACTTATCAATTGACATATTCGCGTTTTTCTGAAACCACAATTTTGGTGGAATGGCCGCAATATATTGCACACGACATCCTTGAGGATATACTAATATTCAAGACGTACCTATTGCAATCGAATAGTGAACCAATACTTCATATTACAAGCGCATATTGCTCAATGCTAATAAGCTATAAATTGTATATTGCTGAGTTTGAATCTGAAGTGTCATTATTAAAAACGAACTATAGATCAAGAAAAAGTTTGGGCATTCTACCTCAAAAAGTTTGGACAATCCCCGTTTGCTATGATTCTATTTTTGGAGTAGATTTAGAGGAAATTGCAAAAGAAAAGAATCTTCCAACTTCAGAAGTTGTGCGTTTACATTCTGAAGCCATTTATAAAGTATATTTCATCGGCTTTCTTCCTGGATTTTTATATTTGGGAGGTTTGGATAAACGCCTTTATATCCCAAGAAAAACTAGTCCAAGGCAGCACATTCAAAAAGGAGCCGTTGGTATTGGCGGCGAACAAACAGGTATCTATCCTAATGCAAGTCCGGGGGGATGGAATATTATCGGGAATTCACCTTTGGTTTTTTTTAATCCGAAAATGGAAGTCCCCTGTTTTGTGAGTCCGGGTGATAATATACACTTTGTTGCAGTCACTCATAAAGCACATCAAGAGATTTCATCGCAGATTAAAAACGGCACATACAGTATGGAAAGTGAGGTGCGCTATGGTTGAAATTTTAAGAGCAGGGCTGTACGACAGCATTCAAGATTTGGGTCGATATGGCTATCAGCACTTTGGAGTGCCTATTTCTGGAGCAATGGATCACTATTCGGCGAAATTGGC
Organism: Gelidibacter mesophilus DSM 14095; assembly: GCF_000423005.1. GTDB lineage: Bacteria > Bacteroidota > Bacteroidia > Flavobacteriales > Flavobacteriaceae > Gelidibacter > Gelidibacter mesophilus. The sequence continues at coordinate 116,428 of NZ_AUHD01000011.1, read as the reverse complement.
CAATGCTATCTTAGGGAATACTGATCACGCTGCTGTGCTTGAGTTCACGCTATTAGGGCCAAAGCTTAAATTTCATATAGACACCGCCATTTGCATAACAGGAATGGTAAGTAAGCCTCAAATCAACGGGGAGTCTATAGAAAATGGCAGGTATGCCCTCGTCAAAAAGGATGACGTACTTTCTTTTGGTAAAAAAAAATTGGGTTGTAGAGGCTATTTAGCAGTAATGGGCGGGTTTCAAACGGAACAAGTTATGGGAAGTAGAAGCTTTTATGGTTCCATTACCAATCAGCAACGATTGAGGACTGGAGACGTTTTGCAAGTATCAAACATGCCCGTAAAACGCAATAGATCAAATACCATTTTAAAAACACCAAGATCACATTTTGAATCTGATAAACTTCATGTGTTCAAAAGTGTTGATTTTGAATTGCTTAATCATTACCAGCGAAATGTATTATTTAATAACAAATTTACTATTTCAAAGGATAGCAATCGGATGGCTTATCAATTGGAAGAAACTCTTGAAAACAATTTGAACTCTATCATTACCGCACCTGTTTTACCTGGAACCATCCAACTAACACCTTCTGGACAATTGATGCTATTAATGCGTGATGGCCAAACTACAGGAGGTTATCCAAGAATTCTGCAACTTTCTGAAATGGCGATTAACCGATTGTCCCAAAAAAATCCAGACGAAAAAATTCAGTTTAAAATAGTGATTCTGTAGCTTTCAAAGTTAAATCAATCAGAATCCTTCTTATTTTATCAAATTAACTAGTTTTTCGCTGAGTTTTAGATAAAATTTCTATAATTTCAAATCCTAAACAAGTAAAACCAACTCCTTATGAAAAATTTTATTATTCTCATTTTAGGTATACTTCTCGGCGCTGTGGGAATGTATTTCTATTGTTGTCAAGACCATACTAAAATGACGACAAATCCTCATGCTCCCAAGGGCCATATCACTTCTGATCAGGCCAAAGCTTTAGATCAAGCTTATAACCCAAGGTACAAATTAATCAGTGATTCTCTCGTGAAGAGGAAAGGTGGAGACAACCGATCGTCATGGTATGGTTTGGATCAAGTTAGAAACTACCTTGATTATGCTGAAAATGAAGCTAAAGAATTAGGCTATACAATGAACGGCGTTAGAATTTATTTAGGAGCCCATCCTGATCAAAACGGGGAGGCTGGCTATACCACCATGTTTTTTATCCCAACAGGCAAACCTAATAAAGCGAATGCATCAATGTTTAATTTCTCCATGCAGACAGAAATGAGCGATATTCCTGGTGGTGGTGGACTAGATCATGGGAATCAAGGTGATCCTCCAGGAGCTAATTACCCTCAATAAACGCTGTGTTTTTAGAATTTATAATTACTTATCGTGCTATAATTACCATATTTTTTGAACTTTTGGCAGCGGTCTCTGGAAGTTATTATTTCTGGAAAGTCAAAGATCCTAAGTTGCGGATTTTTGTTCATTATTTATGGTTGACGGTGGTTGTTGAAATAATTGGAGGGTATAGCTATTTAATGCTAAACAACTATGACCACGAATGGTTTATAGCGCTTAAGAACAGTGTGTTTTGTCGCAATATATGGCTGTATAATATCTACGCTTACTTGGCCATTGGTTTTATAAGTATTTTTTACTATAATTTAATAACGGGTTTTAAAGCTAAAATCACGGTATTGTCTACGTTTGCAATCTTTAGCTCATTCGCAATTCTTTATTATACATTGACTGATGCTTTTTTTACCATGACATTGCCATATCACTTTTCTATCGGTCTAGCCATAATTTGTTTATATGTGTTATTATATTTTCTACAACTAATCAAGAGTGATCGAATCCTTGATTTTTATAAGCTGCCGTCTTTTTATATAAGCATCTGTTTGTTACTTTGGTATCTTTGCGTCATTCCTTTATTCATTTTTGATGGTTATTTCAAATCCATAAACTCAGAATTTGGTAGATTTAGAATATTACTTTTATTAATAATTAATATATGTACTTACTCCGGTTTTACTTTTGCATTCTTATATCCGCTATCCAAGAGGAAACCATAAGAAAGGAAGAAATTGCATTGATAGGCTATATGACCTTAGTGGTGGGATTATTAGCGACCATGGTCATTGTTTTTTTTATTGCTTTCCAAAAGCGAAAGAATAAATTACTGTTAGAACGTATAAAGCAGCAGAAAGAATTTGAAGACATTGTTGCCAAAACCAGTGCCGAAATCCAAGAGCAGACCCTTAAGTATATTGGTCAAGAACTTCATGATAATATCGGTCAGTTGTTAGCACTCGCCAGTATGCAAATGGGAATGTTGGGAATTAAAATAGGTGAGGACATCAAAGATTCCTATATTGAAACTCAAAAAATCATCAAACAAAGTTTGGGCGAGGTCAGAGCCTTATCCAAATCTCTAAATACCGAGGTTATTCAAAATAGAGGTTTTGAAAAATCAGTAACCGCTGAAATTGAACGCCTCAACCGTATGAATTTAATAAGTTCAGACCTTATTATCAGTGGTGAAACACTACCGTTTTCCAATACGAAAGATGAGATTATCTTGTTCCGAATTATACAGGAATTTATTTCAAATACCGTAAAGCATTCAAAAGCTACAACTCTAAAAATTTCGTTAGATTATAAAAAGGATTGTTTGCTAATTAGAGTAGAAGACAATGGTAAGGGGTTTGTGGTGAAGGATGTTAAGGACAGCTCCGGATTATTGAATATGAAAAATAGGGCAGAGCTTACGGATTCCACATTCCATTTGAAATCTGCGCCAAATGAGGGAACGCTACTCGTTATAGACTACCCAATGGCCAACCGTTCTTTAAAAGAAATAAATATTACAATTCATTAATCTGACTGGAGTTTATGATGCACTATGCTATTCAACCTGAGATATATAAAAGTAGTTAAAAAACGATCACTTGACATATCAATTAATTAAAATGTCATTTTTAAGGGTCAAGATCAATCAGGATTTTTCAGATCAGCATTTAGAATCTCAACCAATTACTTATAAACAAGCATCCCAAAGCGGATCATTTGGCAATGGAGCTTCTACATGGATCTGCTCATTTGAAACAGGATGCACAAATGAGAGACCTCTAGCATGTAAACAGATGCTCGCATCAGGATTGCTTCGGTCAAACCCATATTTTAAATCCCCTTTTATTGGGCACCCAATACTTGATAACTGCGAACGGATTTGATGGTGCCGCCCGGTCTCCAACTGTATTTCAAGTAAATAGTAATGGTCTAGGTTCTTTAAAACTTTATAATGGAGAATGGCTTTTTTTCCATCAGCTATTTCTTTACTATGAGCCGTGGATTTATTGTTTTTCGGATTCTTTTTTAACCAGTGGATCAACGTATCTTTTGGTTTTGGAGGCATTTGTTTTACCAACGCCCAATAAGTCTTTTTTGCATCCTTTTCTGCAAATAATTTATTGAGACGTGGTAAGGCTTTGCTCGTTTTTGAAAATACGATCACCCCTGTAGTTGGTCGGTCCAAACGGTGTGCAACACCAAGATAGACATTTCCAGGTTTGTTGTATTTTTCCTTAATATAAGATTTTACGACCTCGCTCAAAGGCTTATCACCAGTTTTGTCACCTTGAACAATATCACCGGCACGCTTATTTACAATGATGATGTGATTGTCTTCGTAGAGAACTTGAAGATTATCTTTGTTTGAAAGAATTTTTTCTTGATGTTTTGTCACGAATTGTCTTAATTGAAAGCCGTTTTTATCTGTATAAATAATTAATCCTTACGAATGGGTAACTTGAATGTTTTTATGTTCCATAACTCACAACTTTTAATACTGTTCCTCATCATTAGGAAAATCGATTGCTTTCACATCTTTCACATATTGTGAAATGGAGCTGGTCATATCTTCAAAGAGATTCATATAACGACGTAAAAAACGTGGATGGAACTCATGGGTCATTCCAAGCATATCGTGCAGCACAAGCACCTGTCCGTCCACTCCGCTACCAGCGCCAATACCAATAACCGGGATGGAAATACTTTCAGCGACTTCTTGGGCCAATTTTGCTGGAATCTTTTCTAAAACAATGGCAAAGCATCCAATTCGTTCAAGCATCATGGCATCTTCCTTGAGTTTATCGGCTTCTTCATCTTCCTTGGCTCTTACCGTATATGTTCCAAACTTATAGATGGATTGCGGCGTTAGTCCTAAATGGCCCATCACAGGGATTCCTGCATTCAAAATCCGTTTAATGGATTCCTTGACTTCTTTTCCACCTTCCAGTTTTACAGCGTGGCCGCCACTTTCCTTCATAATTCGGATCGCTGAGCGCAACGCTTCCTTAGGATCACTCTGATAGCTTCCAAAGGGCAGATCGACCACCACCAAGGAGCGTTCAATTGCGCGCACTACACCTGCAGCATGATAAATCATTTGATCTAAAGTAATAGGCAAGGTGGTTTCATGGCCGGCCATGACATTACTTGCAGAATCTCCGACTAGAATGACATCCACGCCCGCGCCATCAACAATTTTTGCCATGGTATAATCATAGGCGGTAAGCATGGATATTTTTTCACCATTGGCTTTCATATCGACCAAGGTTTTTACAGTAATTCTTTTATAGTCTCTTTTTGCTACAGACATAATTTTTATGTTTTAAAGATGTAAAAATAAGAATTAAGTGGTAAAAACTCAGAACAAAGCGGATAGATTTAGACATAGGACAGGATGACGCAGGCTTTATGACTTTTTATGATAGCTTTTCTGTTCTCAAATACTATATCGAACCAAACACAACTAAGATTTTAGACCAAGTATATAAAATGACTTTTTTGTGATTCACAAATGTAATTAAAGTACTGTTTGAAGATGAGACCATAATGAGATAGTTTCTTAATACTTGATACTTAAATCTAATTTCAATGCTCTTAAAACTGAAAATAAATGAACGGTTGAAAATCTGTAGAAAAAGCTTGATAACAGATAATACCTACACTTGCTGCAATCATTACTTTGGCAAATCCGGGACTCATCGCATATATAGCTTCAATTTTATTTTTTGTAGATTCAGGCAACCAATGTGTGATATATCCTATTAGCATTACCCAAAACACCATTTGGTAATGTACCAAAATATCCCAAGCGTAGTGCCAGTCCATGTGATAGGCCACTTGATTGTAGCAACGTGAAATATGGTCCATACTTTCGCCTCTAAAATAAATTCGAGTAAAGGTGATAAAAGTAAGGGTTACTAATATCTTCCACCATCGTGCATACCATTCATTATTGGTCTCATAAGGGCTGACTTTTCGCCAGAATTTATACACCACAATCCCCAAGCCATTCAATCCACCCCAAATCACAAACTTCCAGGAAGCACCGTGCCATAAACCACCAATCAGCATGGTTAACATGAGATTGATATTGGTATTGATTTGATTTTTTACGTTGGTATTAAAAAGTGAGAGGATGTAAATAAGAAGTGCCGAGCTCAACACAATGGAAACGACCAACATATTCTGAAATGCATACAGCGTACCACATAAAATGACACCAAAAATAATATAGGAAGCCAAGGTTCCCTTACGGTTCCCGCCCAAAGGGATGTAGAGATAATCACGCAGCCAAGTAGAGAGTGAAATGTGCCAACGCTTCCAGAAATCGCCAGCGTTCGTGGCTTTGTAGGGCGAATTAAAGTTAATCGGCAGTTTGAACCCCATCAATAAAGCCAATCCTATGGCAATATCCGTGTAGCCCGAAAAGTCACCATAAATTTGGAGCGAATATCCAATCATGGCCATCACATTGGCAAAACCTGAAAACATTTCTGGCGTATCAAAAACACGATCTAAGAAATGCATGGCAATAAAATCGGCAAAAATCATTTTCTTGATCAAGCCCTTTAAAATCATAAAAGTTCCTCTATCAAAATCCGATTTTGTAATAACCGTAGGCTTGGATATCTGAGGTACAAAATTTTCCGCCCTCACAATAGGGCCAGCAACCAATTGCGGAAAGAAACTGACATAAAATCCGAAATCGAGAATGGATTTTAAGGGCACTAATTTTTTTCTAAAAATATCAACGCTGTAGCTGATGGTTTGAAAGGTATAAAATGAAATTCCAGCGGGTAAAATGATTTTATCTACCGTGAAATAATTCTGATCACTAAAGCTGTTTCCCCAATGCGCCAACCAATTGACTACTTCAAAATTGGTATGGAACAGCATATTAAAGGAGTCTGTAAAAAAGTAAGCGTATTTAAAATAACATAGTACCGTCAAATTTATGATGATACTCAAAGTCACTAAGATATAACGTTTGGTCTGTTGTTCACTCTTATAAATACTTCGTCCAATAAAAAAATCGACCAGCGTACTGAATATTAGAATGCCAATAAAGAACCCGCTCGTTTTATAATAAAAAAACAGTGAAATAAGGAAAAGATAAGAATTCCGAAGTTTGATTTTTTTATGCACCAAGGCGAACAAAAAATAGGCAACGGCAAAAAATATCCAAAAATTGGCTTGGGTAAAAATCAGCGGAAAATCTTCCGAAAACGTAAAAATATCGTATAGCCTATTCATTCAATGTTTTATAGTGCTTCAAGAGTTCTTCTTTATTTCTATGTGTGGATTGTGCCCAAGCATCTATCAAAGCTTCCATAAATAAATCGGCTTTAAGGCTGTAGCCCAATTGGGTAAAATGGATGCGATCTCGAGGCATTAATTTATTTTGATACCATTTATTGGAAGACCCGAAACCGCCCATAATCTCATAAAGGTCCCAAACGGCCATATAATACTTTCTAGACAGTTCCATGATTACCTTTTGTTGGATTGCCGTATTTGGATTCGGGATTTTTCGTTTATAATAATCGTCATTGGGAACCATTAATAAGATGGCACAATCTGGATTGATGCGTTGGATCATTCCAATAAAGGCCTCATAATATGCTCTGAATTCCTCCGCATCAAATTCACTTTTCGGCATATACCCATCGTTGGTGCCAACGGCAATAATAAATAAGTCGGGTTTATAGAGCTCTAATTGTTTTTCGAAATAAGCCGAACGGTTATAATAGGCAAAACTGCCGCCATTAACGCCAATACTCGTGTATTCAATCCCGTCATCATCATTTCGGAAATCCATGCCCATCAGGGCGAATTCTGGATGCGTTATGGTGTCAGATTTTAATTCCAGAGAAATGGATACTTCATCCACCAATTTATTGAATTGAAACTCCCGATACATTTTATTTAAATTCAAGGTATCGGATATTACGAGTTCTGGATGAGTAATTGTCAGATTGTAATCTGATTTCCAAGTGTTGTAAAACACTCGCAGCTTGTTGAATTCATAAGGCTGCTTCGTGTAATTTCGGTAGTTGGATTTAACGACGATCGTGTCTGATTTTTCTCGAAAAGCAGCAGTCACTCCTGCCAATCCCCAAGCAATACTGTCCTTTTTTACAGAAGAACGGTAGCCCTGCCATTTTGACTTTGACGCTTCAATGCGATAGTTCGTGGGGTTATTAGTATGTGCTAGGTGAAAAGGAAATACAAACCCACGTTGACCTTGGGACACGGTGTTGGTGTTTTGAAGATACGTCCTGATTTTATTAGAATATATATCCGCTTGAATATGTGACCCGCCAATATGGAAAATATGAAGCTTTTGTTTTTTGCCACTGTAAATGGAATCAATTTTAGCAAAAAATTGATTGAATGCAGGAGATTCACTGGCCATTTTGAAGGTATTCTCTTCAAAATTAATCAGATGGCCATACTGTGGTTTTAAGCTGTCCAAAATAAAATTTTGCCCAAAAAACGCGGTGGTAAATCCTATAAAAAGTAGTACTAAACTGTATTTCATTTTATTTTGGTTAAATCTAAATACAAGGCCAGAAAAAATAATTCTGAAATAATCTTGGTTCCCGAAGGTGAAAAATGAGTATAGTCCGTTGCGGCCAAGCCTTGATCCACCCAATGTTGCATGGCATTTTTTCCTCCCATGGCATCAAACATGCTCCAATAGGCAATGCCATTTTCCTTGCACATATTTTGAAGCATTTTATTGAGATAAGGCAATAAGGAATAAGTCATCATTTGGCCTTTATCATTGGTGGTCATGTCTGATGGACCAATAAAAATGACGCTGGCATTGGCACTTTTTCTTTTGACCCAATTAATGTGGTTTTTTAAATAACTTGCATATTCTCTTACTTCTAAGGAATCTTTAATATAAGGTACCGAATTTCCGCCATATTGGAAGATGAGAACTTTGGGTTTTAACTGTTGATACATTTTTTGGAAATTACCACTATCGGTGTTGGCAAAAATGGTCCCCGAAGCGCCTCTCATGGCCACATTATCTAACGATATCCCATTTCTTCCATCTAAGGTAAGACCATAAAAATCGGGACTTATCTTACCTTCCAATTCGATTTTTAAATTGGATGGAGTCGTGGGGAGGTTGATCACAAATTTGTGATACGTACTATCTACAATCAAATTTTCGGAGCTCATCAATACATCATCGTTAAACACTTTTATAGAAGTGGGCGACACGGTATTTCCATAATGTAAGCCAATCTTGCTAAAGGTTCTTAATAGAGAATAGGATTTGGTAGATACGCCAATATTAATAATTGCCTTTTGTAATTTTAACGAGTCTAGGAGTAGACTGTCCACAGATTCATAAGCCTTCGTAAACCTTGAAAATGACGAATAAGCACCATATTTTTTATGAGGGAATTTCTTTTGGGTGGGATCAAAATAGGCGTGTCGTGTCCAATTGTCAGAATGGGTGACATTAGCACTAATTTGTTCGTAAACTTGAACAATGGGCACAAATCCTGGTCCAGTTCCACCATATAGACCTTGCAATCTGTTTCTTAAATAAGCAGAAATTCGGTCACCTTCCAATTGTGAATCACCATAATGAATAATACGGCAGTTGTCGCTTTCTAAATTTTGCCGCAATTGTTGAATAAAAGCATACTTATCTTCAGGATAAGTAAGGCGTTGTACTTTGGAAGTGTCTATTTTTTTAAAATCAGGAATTTTCGGAATTATTTCAGGAGTCAATTCCTCTTTATCGAGGTCTTTGACCAAGCCTTCTATATTCTCGACAATACTATCTAAACTTCTAATTTTAGAGCGATCCTTGCCTTGGTCCTGCAGAAAACTTTCGTTTGTAGGATATTTAATGTTCATATCACCAATAAAAAAACCTTCCTGAGATTTGCGCTCCCCAACCGTTTTGGAAGAACTTAAATAAGTCACTCCAAGCATTACCAAAAGGGTGGCAATAATATAGAGTAGTATTTTAAAAGGTGAATACCTCATGAAGTAATTATGGGAAAATCATTTTTTAAGAGTTGAAATATAGCAACAAAATCATCTAAAAGATATAGAGAACAAATAAATTTTAACAATCTGAAAGATGGACACCAATGGCCAAACCACCTTCTGAGGTTTCCTTATATTTGGTATTCATGTCTTTCGCAGTTTCCCACATCGTGTTGACCACCTTATCCAAAGGCACTTTTACGTTTTGAGGATCTGTACCCAATGCCAATTCTGCCGCATTAATGGCTTTGATGGCCCCCATTGCGTTCCGTTCAATGCACGGAATTTGAACCAAGCCACCAATGGGGTCGCAAGTCATTCCAAGATGGTGCTCCATTGCAATTTCTGCCGCAATCAAGACTTGTTCTGGAGAACCGCCCAACAACTCACATAGAGCAGCTGCTGCCATTGAAGACGACACGCCAATTTCTGCCTGACACCCGCCCATAGCCGCCGAAATTGTGGCACCTTTCTTAAAAATACTGCCAATCTCACCAGCTCCCAAAAGGAATTTTTTAATGTGTTCAAAATCGGCTTCGTGATTTTCAATCACCATATAATACATTAACACGGCAGGAATCACACCCGCACTACCATTGGTAGGAGCAGTAACAACCCGCCCCAATGCCGCATTAACTTCATTGACACTGAGCGCAAAACAACTGACCCAAGTCAGGATCTGTCTAAATTTAACCTCGGTTTTTCTAATGGTTTCCAACCATTCTTGCGGGGTTTCATACGGTAAGTCACATTTTAAGGATTTATGCATGTCAAACGCTCGCCGTCTTACATTCAATCCACCAGGTAAATGGCCTTCGGTATGGCAGCCAATGTACATGCATTCCAACATGGTTTCCCAAACCCGTTTCAATTCAAAATCAATAGTATCCATATCTCTAATCGATTTCTCGTTTTCTAAAACAACACTGGATATGGGCATGTCTAATTCCTTGCAATACGCTAACAGTTCAGTGCCTAAACGAATGGGATATGGAAATGTGTTTTCAAAAATTGCATCTTGTTTCTTTGAAACCGTTCGTTCTTCTTTCACCACAAATCCGCCACCAATAGAGTAAAAGGTAGAGCTGGATCTTCTACCGTTGATGGTTGCCGTAAATGTAATGCCATTTGCATGGAATGGTAAAAATTTCCTATTGAAAACAATGTCTTTCTTGGCATCGAAAGGAACTGCAAGCTCATTGTTGAGCAGCAAGGTATTTGTGTCTTTTACAGAGGAAATAATCGATTCTATGCTATCTATTGGGATAGTTTCTGGATCTGCACCAAATAAACCTAAAATCACGGCGTAGTCTGTGGCATGTCCTTTACCTGTCAAGGATAATGAGCCGTAAAGATCCACAGTAATGTGTTCTACCTTGTCAAATTTCTTGCTTTGCTTTAATTCCTTAATCCAGCGTTCCGCCGCTCGCCAAGGTCCTAAAGTATGGGAACTCGAAGGACCGATCCCAATTTTCAACATGTCAAATACAGAAATACACTCCATTTACGATAACGATTTAGACTGACAAATATAGGTTCTTTTTATGTGAAAACACAGTTCGGGAATCATGAGTTATGAGACACGATTATGACTGACAAATACTCTACATGTAGCGTCTTGATACTTAGTACTTCCATTTTTTTTAAAGAGATGCATGTCAGTATTTGATGCCATGTATCAGGAATTCTGAACCATTTTTTTAAATATCTTAAAAATCAGAAGATTAATTATTCATGTGCTAAATGAATGAAAAAAAATCATTTTGAACCTGCCCACGTAAGGTGAGACAAATTCAAAATGATAAGAGATAACAAAGTGATTATTGGCGCCCTTGTTAAGAAAGATTGGCACCAAGCTTATTTCATCTCAAAATTTTCAATGTTATAAGACTGCATGACTTCATCAAGGTTGAAAAGGTCTATGCCATCAACGTTGTCTGCAGGCACGACAACTACTCTAAAAACTTGATCTTGCGTCCATTCCTGACCTAGAGTTTCAAAATTGGTACTGCCATTAAGAAAGATACGGACATAGGTTTGAGTAAAATCGAAATTGTAAACTAGGTTGCCATTTTCAAAATTCAATTCTTGAGGCATTAATCGCCAAACGTCTTTTCCATCTCTAGTTTCCCATAATCTATAGACCAGTGTAATGTCTGAAGGTAAAACTTCAATGTCAGAACCATAATTTTCAGTATAGGAAAATTTATTGTCAGCGTTGAAATCAATTATAATTTCAAAAGCTGAAGAAACGATGATACCACCATCTTCACCTGGAGTTCCTGTATTTCCTGGAGGTCCTGGTGGTCCCATTGGGCCTTGATCTCCTGTACAGCCCGTTAGTACAATAGCGACTACAAATAATAAGGTTGCAATTTTTTTCATGTGAATCTTTTTTTTGGGTTATATGTAAAATTACAAATCATTTTCTTTATAGACGGTAATAAGCAGGCATAAGTTTTCTTAAAAAAATGACAGCTTGTCATATTTTCTGTCATGGCACAGTCATTGACATATACAAAGAGAAATAAAAAATTAATAATTCAACACAAAACATATATTATGAGTAAGATAATTGGAATCGATTTAGGTACAACCAACTCTTGCGTTTCGGTAATGGAAGGTAACGAGCCAGTTGTAATTCCTAATGCAGAAGGTAAAAGAACCACACCATCTGTTATTGCTTTCGTAGAAGGCGGTGAAATTAAAGTTGGTGACCCAGCAAAACGTCAAGCAGTGACGAACCCGACAAAAACGGTTTCTTCAATTAAACGTTTTATGGGAAACAAATATTCTGAATCTAAAAAAGAAGCAGAACGTGTACCATATAAAGTGGTAAAAGGTGAAAATGACACGCCAAGAGTAGATATTGACGGGCGTTTATACACTCCACAGGAATTATCAGCAATGATTCTTCAAAAAATGAAAAAAACTGCTGAAGATTATTTAGGTCAAACAGTAAGTGAAGCTGTAATTACAGTGCCAGCTTATTTTAATGACTCACAGCGTCAAGCTACAAAAGAGGCTGGTGAAATTGCAGGTTTGAAAGTTCGTCGTATTATCAACGAACCAACTGCTGCAGCATTGGCTTATGGATTGGATAAAAAAGGAAAAGACCAAAAAATTGTGGTTTTTGACTTTGGTGGTGGTACCCATGACGTATCCATCCTTGAATTGGGTGATGGTGTTTTTGAAGTATTATCGACAGAAGGAGATACCCATTTAGGGGGTGATGATGTAGATGAGAAAGTAATTGATTGGTTGGCTGACGAATTTAAAGCTGAAGAAGATATTGATTTGCGTAAAGACCCTATGGCGCTTCAACGTTTGAAAGAAGCTGCTGAGAAAGCTAAAATTGAATTATCTTCATCTAGCCAAACAGAGATTAACTTGCCTTATGTTACGGCCACTGCAAGCGGACCAAAGCACTTGGTAAGAACTTTGTCACGTTCAAAATTTGAACAATTAATTGACGATTTGGTAAAACGTACCATTGAGCCTTGTCAAAATGCCATGAAAGCGGCAGGACTCTCAAAAGATGATATTGATGAAGTGATCTTAGTTGGTGGATCAACACGTATCCCTGCAGTACAAGCTGCTGTTGAAAAATTCTTCGGAAAAGCACCTAGCAAAGGTGTAAATGCTGATGAAGTTGTGGCCGTAGGTGCTGCTATCCAAGGTGGTGTATTGACAGGAGATGTGAAAGATGTATTGCTTCTTGATGTAACGCCGTTATCTTTAGGTATTGAAACCATGGGTAATGTGATGACCAAATTGATTGAAGCTAACACGACAATTCCTACAAAAAAATCACAAGTGTTCTCAACAGCTGCGGACAATCAGCCTTCTGTGGAAATCCACGTGTTACAAGGTGAACGTGCTATGGCAGCCGATAACAAAACAATTGGACGTTTCCATTTAGATGGTATTCCACCAGCAAAACGCGGAACTCCTCAAATTGAAGTGACTTTTGATATTGATGCAAATGGTATTATCCATGTGACTGCAGGAGATAAAGCTACAGGAAAAACGCAAGATATTCGTATTGAGGCATCTTCTGGATTGACTGAAGAAGAAATCAAAAAAATGAAAGCTGACGCTGAAGCTAATGCTGAAGCAGATAAGCAAGCGAAAGAAAAAGCTGAAAAATTGAATGCCGCTGACGCGATGATTTTCCAAACCGAAAGTCAATTGAAAGAATTTGGTGATAAATTATCCGACGATAAGAAAAAACCAATCGAAGAAGCACTTGAAGAATTGAAGACAGCTTTTGAATCGAAAGATATCGCAGTGATCGATCCAGCCCTTGAAAAAATCAATGAAGCTTGGAAAGTAGCTAGTGAAGAAATGTACAAAGCTCAAGGTGATGCTCAGGGTGGTGCACAACCAGGACCTGATGCCGGAAGTGCAGATCAAAATGGACAGTCTAATGAAGGCAGCGATGTTGAGGACGTCGATTTTGAAGAAGTGAAATAATAAGTTTGAAGCACGAAGCTTGAAGCTAGAAGTAAAAACGCAATCATTTTATATGGTTGCGTTTTTTTAGTTAAACCATATTTCAAAAGCCGAAGGTACATTGGAATATGATGGTTGAACCAAGTCCGCTTTTGAGCGGGATGAAAATCTTGTCTGTCGACAGGCTGACAAAAGCTCAAAGCGAAAAGCATTCAGCAAGACCTGACAGGTTTTTTAAAACCTGTGAGGTCTTTTTCTTTTTTAAATATAAAATGATCCTTGATAAGAAATTTTCACATTCACCCAATCTCCAAATTTATTATGCACGCATAACATATTTTCATATATTTGCCTGAATCAATCAGACTTTAAGGATTCAAATCCAGGAGGTCTTTAAATAAATCAAATGTCAGCACAACTCAGCCAGCTACTTAATATAAAATATCCAATTATACAAGCACCTATGTTTTTGGTTTCTAATACCGCCATGGTCATAGAGGCAATGAAAGGTGGCATTGCAGGATGCATTCCTGCTCTGAATTATAGAACCTTGCCCGAGCTCAAGGCGGCCATTCATGAATTGAAAGCTGCTAAAGTTGCCGGTGGATCTTTTGGGTTCAATTTGATTGTCAACAAATCCAATATCAAATACAAAGAACAATTGCGCGTATTATGTGAAGAAGGCTGTGACTTTATAATCACGTCTTTGGGAAGTCCTGAGGAAACTATTATTCAATCCCATAAAGTGGGCATTAAAGTGTTTTGTGATGTTACCGATTTAAAATTTGCCCAAAAAGTAGAAGCTTTAGGTGCAGATGCCATTATTGCGGTCAATAATGAAGCAGGGGGTCATCGTGGGGATATTTCCCCAAAAACGTTGATTGAACTTTTAAAAAAACACTGCTCAATACCCGTAATTTCAGCTGGGGGCGTTGGAACAAAAGAAGATTTTGATGCTATGTTAGGGTATGGTGCCGATGGCGTTTCTATAGGCAGCCCGTTTATTGCTTCTACAGAAGCAGGGGTGACAGACGACTATAAACATGCCTGCGTGGATTATGGCGCTAAAGACATTGTGATGACGCAACGTATTTCTGGCACACCATGTACGGTTATCAACACCCCGTATGTACAAAAAATAGGAACCAAAGAATCATGGTTAGAATCGGTTTTAAATAAAAACAAGACCCTCAAAAAATGGGTAAAGATGGTGCGTTTTTCCATAGGCATGAAAGCTACTGAAAAAGCGGCAAAAGAAGCCACTTATAAAACCGTGTGGGTAGCGGGACCTAGTATTGAGCATACTAAAGAAATTCTTCCGGTGAAAAAAGTCATCCAAAACTTGACCACTTAAAATATGGGAATGGACTACTCTTTTTTGTAATTGAGTGTTCAAAATAGACTAATTTTAGCATAGATTAAATAAGAATCTATGCGCTTAACGTCTTCTGAACCATTTTGGCTTGTTAAAAACGGGATTATTAATTCCTACCCCTCTATAAGTGAAAATATTGAGACCGATATTGTCATTGTGGGCGCGGGCATCACAGGAAGTTTAATTGCCCATCAATGTATTGCTGACGGATTTAAAACAGTAATTGTTGACAAACGTGAGGTGTGCCATGGCAGTACCTCGGCCACAACATCCATGTTGCAATATGAGATTGATAAGCCTCTTTATGAACTTATTGATATGATTGGTGAAAAAGCAGCGGTTTTGAGTTATAAAGCTTGCTTCGATTCTATTGACCAACTTCAGCAAATTTCCAAAAGCATAAAATCCACCTGCGGATTTCAAAAAAAGAAATCTTTGTATTTCGCATCAAGAAAGAAAGATGTGTCTTGGTTACAAAAAGAATTTGAATCACGGAAGTCACATGGATTTCCTGTAAAATGGTTGGAAGCTGAAACCATAGAAAAAGACTATCAACTTGAAAAATCGTATGGCGGGATTCTTTCAGATCAGGGTGGGAGCATCGATGCCTTCCAATTGGCGCACGACCTCTTATATTACAACTATAAAAAAGGTTTACAAATTTTCGATAAAACCGATATCATTTCTGTTGAATATCGCCCTTACGATGTTCTAATCCATACGGAATTCCAAAAATCGATAAAAGCCAAAAAAGTAATTTTTTGCAATGGTTTTGAAAGCACTGATATCATCCCTGAAAAAATTGTGGATCTCTTATCCACCTATGCTGTTGTGGGTGAACAAAACGAAGATTCTCATTCTCATTTGGAAAATACCTTATTTTGGAATACGTCGGACCCTTATAATTACATGAGAACAACAGAGGATAACCGTTTCCTGATTGGTGGTGAAGATGAAGACTTTGTGGATGCTGATAAAAGAGATGCCTTACTTAAGAAGAAGGCTGACAAGCTTAAAAAAACGATGGCTAAAATCTTCCCAAAATATCATTTTCGAGTTGATTTTGGATGGGCTGGAACTTTTGGAGAAACCAAGGACGGGTTACCATATATAGGAAAACATGCTGATTTTAAAAATGCTTATTTCGTTTTGGGTTTTGGGGGGAACGGGATCACCTTCTCGGCTATAGGAATGCACATGGTTTCAGCAATGCTCAAAGGAAAAACTCATGAACTCTCTGAATACTTTAAGTTTGGAAGGTAAAATCAGAGAAGTTGCTTGATCATTTTAATGTTGACTTCATGCTTGCCGTCAAATGGTAGAATTTGTAGATTACAATGCCCAAATAATTCAAAAGCTCTATTTTTTTCTAAGGAAATGCGATCTTCATCCAGATATTTGTCCTCAATTCCATAAATCAAGGACACGCGAGTTGATGAGGATAAAAACTCAAAATCTGCTGCGTTCAATTCTTTAGGAATGCCTCCAGACATCATTACAATTTGTGCACAATTTAGCTGTCTTTTCGCAATATATCGTAACGCCACCGAAACACCCTGGGAATATCCTAAAACTATTAGATTGTTGGATTCAGTAATCTGTTCTGCTTCAAAAACAGCATCAAAGTAACGCAAAACATTTTGGGTTTCATTAATTGTATTTTCCTTGGTCAACCAACTTGCGCCAACATGCCTCAACCTGGAGGTTACATAATATTTACTTGGCGCTTGCGGTGCAATCAGATAATTTTCTTCAGGATCCAAATCTCCAAAATATTTTAAAAAATACCGGCTCAAATAACCCATTCCATGGCATACAAACCACACGTTTTTAGTGTTTTCAGTGAGGTTATTTAAAGTAGAGTAGGAGTTGGAGGTTTGATAGGTGATTTCTTTTTCGGTTGGTTTCATTTTTTGAGAATTGTTAAACTATAAAGATACAATCATAAATTAAGTGATGGGAGTTTTCAGTTTAATAATGCTGAAAGGTTATAAACTGTAAGGCGAGCAAAATTAATTACAAAAGATCTAAGCCACTATTGATTTTGATCTTTGCGTTAAAATCTAACCACGAGGAACACAAAGTTAACCGCAAGAAACGCAAAGTGAATGGCAACGGGCGCAAATATGAATTTCCATTCAATGCTAGAAACGAGAAACCAAATAACTTCAACTTGGACGTTTGTTTTGTATCTTTACATTTGATGTTAAAAACCCTAATTTTATATGCATTTATCAAAAGAAGAACTTCTGGCAAAAGCCAATAGTGCTAGTAAAAACACCCTAATGGAAACCCTAAATATTGAGATGATTGACTACGGTCCTGATTTTTTGGTTGCCCGTATGCCAGTCAATTCGCGAGTATATCAACCCGATGGCGTCCTCCACGGCGGAGCAACCGCAGCATTAGCCGAAAGTGTGGGTAGTTTTGCCTCCCATATTTTCCTGGACTCAGAACATTTGTTTGTGCGTGGACTCGAAATTACTGCCAACCATTTAAAATCTGTCAAGGAGGGCTTCGTCTATGCTAAAGCTACCTTTCTTCATAAAGGGAGAACCACACAACTTTTGGACATAAGGATTACGGACGAGAATGACAACCTTGTTTCCATTTGCAGATTATCTACTATTACCTTACCAAAAACCAAATAGAATGACATTGGATGATTTTTTTGAATTTGTCAGCAAACACTATCAAGACGAATTACCCTTTGTCGCCTATAGAAAACCGAATGACACCCTGTTAAAAGCTATACTTCAAAAGGATAGCCAGCGCTATTTAACAAACAATTTTACTGAAAGTGGATTTGTGTTTGCGCCTTTTGATAGTAATCAAGATGCTTTTTTAATTCCTACATCAAATGCTCATGAAATTTCAGTGAAGATTGATGAAAATGATATTTCGGAGGTCAAATTCAGTTCGCAAAGAGAATCTGAAAATGTTGTTACTCCTAATGAAACGGATAAGTCGGCGCATATAAAACAGGTGGAACATGGCATTGATGCTATAAAAACCGGTGTTTTTTCAAAAGTAGTGCTCTCCAGACGGGAATCCATTGCGTTGAAAGCAACTGATCCCATCGAAATTTTCAAACGCTTATTGCAACGCTACCCAACGGCATTTGTGTATTGCTGGTTCCATCCAAAGGTCGGATTATGGTTAGGGGCAACACCAGAAACCTTAATTAGCGTCAGAGGTAACCAATTAAAAACAATGTCATTGGCGGGTACACAGGCGTTTGAGGGAATGACTGACGTTATTTGGAAAGAAAAAGAAAAGGAAGAGCAGCAAATTGTTACAGATTTTATTGTTGAAAGCCTTCTTAATGCAGTTGATACTAATCAGAAAACATCTTCAAACGAATCTTCAGGTCATCTTAAAGACCTAAAAGTTTCAGGACCAAATACGGTAAAAGCTGGAAATCTCTTGCATCTATGTACAGAAATTTCCATGCGACTGAAACCGGAAACAAAAACCCTAAAACCAATATTGGAAGCCTTGCATCCAACACCGGCAGTTTGTGGTTTTCCAAAAGAAAAAGCAAAAGCGTTTATAATTGAAAACGAAGGTTATCCTCGAGAATTTTATTCCGGTTTTTTAGGCGAACTCAATCTAAACGAAACCATCAGCAGAAACAATAATAGACGTAATGTAGAAAACAATGCCTATAGTATTCAAAAAAAGGTATCCAATCTTTATGTGAACTTACGTTGTATGCAGCTCAAAGATCTGAACATTTTTATCTATGTAGGAGGAGGAATTACTAAAGATTCCAATGCGGAAGCCGAATGGGTCGAAACTGTTCATAAATCGCAAGTTATTAAAAGCGTGCTTTAAAGATTTGACCTTTAAAATTTTGTAGTTTTCAGTTGAAAACCCTTCTTTTGGCTCCTCTAATTGTGTATTTTTGTACCAAGATTATCCATGAATGAAATATCCTAAAATTCCCCTTGCCCAGACCGTTATTCAGCTTTGCAAAGCAAAAACCATTAAACATATTGTCATCTCTCCAGGCAGCAGAAATGCGCCTTTGACTATTGGGTTTTCCAATGATCCATATTTCAAATGTTATAGCATAGTCGATGAGCGCTGTGCTGCTTTTTTTGCGCTTGGCATTGCCCAACAAATAGAAGCACCTGTCTTGGTCGCTTGTACTTCCGGTAGTGCACTGCTCAATTATTATCCAGCCGTTGCTGAAGCATTTTATAGTGAAATTCCGTTGATTGTTCTGTCCGCAGACCGACCTAAACACCTTCAAAATATTGGCGACGGACAAACCATCAATCAGAAAAATGTTTTTGAAAACCACATTCTTCATTCTGCCAATTTAAAGTTGGATTTAAAGGATGAGCTCAACATCCCTGTAACTGAAGATATTCCTATTTTTAAGAATATTGAAGATAAATTGGAGCGCTTCTTAGGTCTTCAAAAGGATATTCAAAAACATAATGAAAAGGAACTGAACGATGCCATAAATAAGGCGGTTCTAAAAAAAGGCCCTGTACACATTAATGTGCCGTTTGATGAGCCTTTATATGACATGGTAGATACCCTTTCGGTAGCTCCCAAAAGTATTCCCATTGAACTGGAAGCTCCCAAAATGGATTCCTATATTCTAGAGCAATGTTTGAATGCTTGGCGAAAATCCAAACGCAAAATGATTCTAATAGGGGAGTACACACCTAATAAAATCGAACAAAAATGGCTAAATATGCTGGCTAAGGATGAAAGCCTTATCGTTCTTACAGAAACCACTTCAAATATTGACCATGGGTCTTTTATCCAAAGTATTGACAAACTCATTGCTCCCTTACAAAAAGAAGATTTTATAAAACTTCAACCGGAAATTCTGATCACATTTGGAGGGATGTTGGTTTCTAAAAAAATCAAGGCATTTTTAAGGGAATACCAACCCAAAGAACACTGGCATATTAGTGAAACCAGGGCCTATGATACCTTTTTCTGCTTAACCCAACATATAAAAGAAACCCCTAACTATTTTTTTAGTGAATTTTTACCAAAAGCAAAACATGTTAAAAGTTCCTATAAAAATTATTGGATGGCAATGAAATTAGAGCGGGCCAAAAAGCACTTTAATTACACAGAAAACCTCCCATTTTCTGATTTTAAAGTTTTTGATACCCTTTTTAAATCTATGCCCAATGATTCAATTTTGCAAGTTGGTAATAGTTCTGCCATCCGATATGCACAGTTGTTCGATATCCATAGATCTATTGAAGTTTTTTGTAATAGGGGAACCAGTGGCATTGATGGAAGTACATCAACTGCCATAGGATGTGCCGTGGCCAATAAAAGACCGACCACTTTTATAACTGGTGATTTGAGTTTTTTCTACGATAGTAATGCTCTTTGGAACAATTATATTCCAGATTCGTTCAGGATAATTGTCATCAATAATGGCGGAGGCGGCATTTTCAGAATTCTGCCCGGGCACAAAAACACGGCAAATTTTGATACCTATTTTGAAACTAAACATAAGTTGACAGCGCAACACTTGGCCGAAATGTATAATTTTAAATATAAAAAGGTATCCTCTCAAAATGAATTGACCAATGCGCTCAATTTATTTTTCAAAGAAAGTAAACGACCTGCAATTCTTGAAATAAATACTAGTGATCAAAAGAATGACGAAATATTACTAGATTACTTCAAGTATCTTAAATAATCAGCAAATCTGTGCCTAGTATTTTTTGTCTAAATTAATTTTTACTATATTGAATACTCATAATTAACACACTATAAAATTTTAGAAATGAGCAAAAGAGATGAATTAATTACAAAGTATGCGGCAGATTTAAAAGAAAAATGCGGCGTTAATGCTGATATGGATTTGTTGACCAAGGTCACTATTGGTTGTGGTCCATCAATTTATAATGCTGATGCCGCAACGGTATCTGGTACCGATGCTGCTGAAATTGCCACTGTAAAAAATAATTTTCTGATCAAAAAATTAGGATTGAAAGATGGGCCAGATTTAGATAAAGGCATTGATTCGGTTATTGAAACCTATGGTAAATCCAACAGAAACAAGTATCGCGCAGTAGTCTATTATTTACTGACAAAACACTTCAAAAAAGAAGCTGTATATAACTAAAATATGATCTTTTAAAATTTAAAAGCGTTACTTCTGAGCATACAGAACTGTAGCGCTTTTTTTTATGGGATAAACACTAATATTCTTACCTTTGCACCATGATACATATTGGAGAATACAATACCCTAGAAATACTTCGAGAAGCTGAACAAGGCGTCTATATTGCCGACACAGAAGGTAATGAAGTGCTGTTGCCTAATAGATATGTTCCAGAATCCTATAAGATTTGGGAGAAAATTGAAGTCTTTGTGTATTTGGACAATGAGGAGCGGCTTGTGGCCGTTACCGATAGGCCCTATATCACTCGTGGTGAATTCGCTATGTTGCGATGCAATCAAATTACCAACCATGGTGCTTTTTTAGATTGGGGCATGGTCAAGGAGTTGTTTTGTCCTTTCAAAGAGCAAGCTTTTAAAATGAAAGCGGGCGGATGGTATTTGGTCCATTGTTATTTGGATGAAAAAACAGGAAGATTGGCTGCCTCCAGCAAAACAAACCATTTCTTGGACAATAAAGAATTGACCGTGACACAATTTGAAGAGGTTGATGTCATCATTTCCCATCCTTCTGAAATTGGCATGAACGTTATTGTCAACAATAAACATGCAGGATTGATTTTTCAAGATGATATTTATAAGGAATTGAGTGTGGGTGACCGTATGAAAGGTGTTGTCAAGAAAATTAGACCTGATAATAAATTGGACATCACCTTAGAAAAGATTGGCTATAGAAAAATTGAGCCCAACGCTGATGCGATTATGTATGAGTTGGAAGACAACAGTGGCTACCTCAATTTAACCGATAAATCTGATCCAGAAGATATTAAAGCCGTCTTACAAATGAGTAAAAAAACCTTTAAGAAGGCCATTGGAACTTTGTATAAACAACGACTAATTGAAATTAAGGAAGATGGTATCTATCTTATTTAATTTACTTTAAAAACAAGAATGTATGAGTCAAATCAAATGGGAAACTGTAAAGGAGTATCAAGATATCACTTATAAAAAATGTAACGGCGTCGCCAGAATTGCATTTAATCGACCTGACGTTAGAAATGCTTTTAGACCAAAAACGACGAGCGAACTATATGATGCGTTTTATAATGCCAATGAGGATGTAAATATAGGGGTGGTTTTATTGTCCGCGGAAGGTCCATCGTCTAAAGATGGGGTGTATTCCTTTTGCAGTGGAGGCGATCAAAAAGCTAGAGGACATCAAGGCTATGTTGGCGAAGATGGCTACCATAGATTAAATATATTGGAAGTTCAACGCTTGATCAGGTTCATGCCAAAAGCTGTCATTGCTGTTGTACCCGGATGGGCAGTTGGCGGCGGACACAGTTTACATGTGGTTTGCGATTTGACTTTGGCCAGTAAAGAACACGCTATTTTCAAACAAACAGATGCCGACGTTACCAGTTTTGATGGTGGCTACGGTTCAGCTTATCTCGCCAAAATGGTGGGTCAAAAAAGAGCACGTGAAATATTTTTCTTAGGACGGAATTATTCTGCTCAAGAAGCCTTTGATATGGGCATGGTCAATGCGGTGATTCCACATGACGCGTTGGAAACTACCGCCTATGAGTGGGCACAGGAAATATTGGGAAAATCACCAACGTCCATAAAAATGTTGAAATTTGCCATGAATTTGACCGATGATGGCATGGTTGGACAGCAAGTGTTTGCAGGAGAAGCAACCCGATTGGCGTATATGACCGAAGAAGCCACTGAAGGACGAAACGCATTTTTGGAAAAACGTAAGCCCAACTTCGAGAAAAAATGGATTCCATAACCGACCCAAAACATTAAAATGGACAGAATAAAGCTGTGGTTATCAGCGTTCAGGTTACGGACGCTGCCGCTATCTATTTCAGGAATCGTTGTTGGAAGTTGTTTTGCTGCCTACAACGGTTTTTTTGATGCTATTATTTTAATTTTGGCGCTTTTGGTGACTGTAGCTTTACAGATTCTTTCCAATTTAGCCAACGATTATGGCGACGGAATTAAAGGTACCGATAATGACACTAGGGTAGGACCGATGCGTGCCATACAAAGTGGAAAGATTACACCAGATCAGATGTTTGAAGGGCTGAAGATCAATATTCTAATCGTTATATTATTAACCGTGCTGCTGATTTACAATGCTTTTGGACATGGTTATTTCTTATATTCCATGTTCTTTTTTGCTTTGGGAGCAGTATCTGTCTTTGCAGCATTAAAATATACAATGGGAGAATCTGCGTATGGGTATCGAGGTTTAGGAGATGTTTTTGTGCTTATTTTCTTTGGATTTGTAAGTGTGGTTGGAAGTTATTTCCTTTTTGCCAAACAACTGGACCATATCTTAATACTTCCATCTATGGCCGTTGGACTTTTGAGTGTGGGCGTACTCAATCTGAATAATATGAGAGATATTGAAACAGATAAAGTTTCCAACAAAATAACCTTAGCCGTAAAACTAGGGAAGGCAAAATCAAGAAAATACCATCTCTTGTTGATTATCAGTGCCATGGTTATAGGAATCGTTTTTGGAATTTTATACTACACCTCTTTTTGGAATTTTCTCTTTTTATTCTCCTATATCCCGCTTTTGATTCACATTAAAAAAATCTTGAATGCGCGCAGTTCTGACGATTTTGACTCCCAACTTAAAATCTTGGCCTTATCCACATTTTTATTTTCAGTGTTACTGGGAGTAGGCTATATCTTGTAAATCAATCTTTTCAACCTTATTCTATTAAATTCTTACTTTTTAAAATCCCGAAATGGAAAACTTCAGAAATATTTTGAATATATTTAAGTCGCTCAAAAATTAACGCATAAAATTTCCAAAACCATGAAAATCACATTTTACGGTCACGCTAGTTTAGGTATCGAAGTTAACGACGTCAATATTCTAGTAGATCCGTTTATTTCAGCCAATAAAAATGCATCTCATATTGACATTGGGACCCTAAAAGCCGATTATATCCTTTTAACCCACGCCCATCAAGATCATATTTTAGATGTAGAAGCCATTGCGAAGCGCACCAACGCGATGATTGTTTCTAATTTTGAGATTGCGAACCATTTTGAAGCCATGGGATTTGAAGTTCATCCTATGAACCATGGCGGCTCGTGGGATTTTGAATTTGGAACGGTTAAATATGTCAATGCTATCCATACCTCGTCATTTCCCGATGGAACATATGGCGGACAACCAGGAGGTTTTGTTATTGAAGGCGAGCGAAAAAATATTTATATCGCTGGTGATACGGCGTTGACCATGGATATGAAACTTATTCCGATGCGCCTTAAGCTCGATTTAGCAATTTTGCCAATAGGTGACAACTTTACAATGGGCGTAGATGATGCCATAATTGCCAGCGATTTCATTCAATGTGATAAAATTATGGGCTACCATTATGATACGTTTGGGTATATTGAAATTGATCATGAAGAGGCCAAACGTAAATTTTTTGATAAAAATAAGGATTTGATGCTGTTGGAGATTGGGGAAGGGATTGAGTTGTAATTTTTACTTTATTCCTCAGCAAATACCAATGTAAAAACCTCGGTAAAAACCGTTTTAAATAAACCTCTAAAACTTCCTTTTTCCCCATATAAATTTCAATTTCTATTTTTCAATAGGCCTGAGCATGCGTATTGAAAAATCATCCACACCCAATGGATTCACCTTGGTGTTTGGCTGTTTGCCATCGCCAATTAGGGCGTTTCTGGCCACATCGGTATTAAAAAAGCCTGGACAGATGAGGGTTACTTTTATATTGTCTTTGTCATGTTCCAATCCTAAAGTATCAAAAAAGCTGTGCAGGGCATGCTTGGCACCACAATATCCTGATCGAAGTGGACTACTAAATTTCTCCATCACAGTTGACACCGTTACAAAATGACCTGCCTGATGCGCAACAAAATTGGGAAGCAGTGCTTTTGTAAGCGCTACCGTTCCCAAATAATCAATAGCGATTAATTTCTTATAAACACTAATCTCCGTATCAATAACCAAAGCCCGTTGACTGATGCCACCATTATTGATGAGACTATCAATGGGCTCGAAAATTTGTAAAGCTTCAGGAACAATCTGATTCATCTGCTCATAATTCGATAAATCAAATGTCTGAATTGCAATTTTTTCTGTGGTTGAAATTCATATCAGATAAAATTTATATATCCCTTACGCTCAATATGACCAGATAAAATCGAAATTGAATACCTCTGTCCTTTCATCGGTTACTACCTATTTTGCATCCATTCGAAGGTGATTTTTATAGCTCGACTTTGCTTGCTTCGGTTGCTGACTTTGCACTGTTTTCGGCCGACTGTCGACTGCCAACTGCCTCCTGCCATTCCTTTCGTAAATCATTACTTGATTTTCCGCTACCATCATGTTTCCATCCCGGTGGTTTGACGATATATCTGGCACGATCCAACACCGATTTCTTTCCAGAAAACACATCTTTTGACATAGCCATCCATTCATGAAACGCTACGATAAGAGGATTATAAGATTTGATGTTGCTTACCAAACCATAAATTACTTTCTCGTCTTTGAGTTCCGGTTGGAAGGTGCCAAACAGTTTATCCCAAACAATAAAAATTCCGGCGTGATTTCGGTCTAAATATAACGGATTGCTACCATGGTGCACACGATGATGTGAGGGCGTATTCATTACCGCTTCAAACCATTTTGGCATTTTATCGATGGCTTCAGTGTGGATCCAGAACTGATATAATAAACTAACAGACATCTGCAATAAAATCATTCCTGGATGAAAACCAATCAGAGGCAGCCATAGCCAAAATATAAAGGAATAAAAACCTCCCGACCAAGTTTGACGTAAAGCGGTGCTCAGATTGTAATGTTCAGACGAATGGTGTACCACGTGGGAAGCCCAGAACAATCGGTTTTCATGAGAAATGCGATGAAACCAATAATATGAAAAATCATCAGCAAAGAGTAATAGCACAAAACTCCACCACGTAAAAGGGATGGTGAATAGTCGGAAATTCTCATAAATTACCATAAAAGCCAATAGCACTAAGGCTTTACTGAGAAACCCTAAAAACACATTACCCAATCCCATGGCAATAGAAGTGATGGCATCTTTGGTTTCATAAGTTTTCTTGTTTTCTTTAATGCTGACATAAAGTTCCAATGCCATCGAAATGATGAAAAACGGAATGGCGTAAAGAATAATATTTGGAAATTCAGGCATTTTTTAGGAATTACTAAAATTTAAAATTTTTAGAATATTTTGCAAATGAGCCGCTTCGTTAAGAAACGAATCCAATCTGCAAACAAGTCCGCTTACATTTCTTAAAAATACAAAAATATTTGACTATTTTTGAGCATAATATGATAGCTACCTACCAAAAACACACGCTCAACTTTAAACAGCCTAGCGGCACCTCCAGAGGCGTCCTAAAAACCAAAGACACTTGGTTCGTCACCATCGTTTCAGAAGACAAAAAAGGTATTGGCGAATGTGGTATGTTCCGAGGCTTATCCATAGATGACCGACCAGATTTTGAACGCAAATTAAAATGGGCTTGCCAAAACATTCATCTTGGTTTAGATAAACTGGTCAGTGAGCTTGTCGAACTGCCGAGTATTCAATTTGGATTGGAAATGGCGTTTTTGGATTTAGAAAGTGAGACCGCCTTTGAATTATTCCCTTCAAAATTCACGAATGGTGATGCTGCGATTCCCATAAATGGATTGATTTGGATGGGATCGGAAACTTTTATGAGAGAACAGATTACTTCTAAAATTGATGAAGGTTTTTCTTGTATTAAACTAAAAATTGGAGCCATTGACTTTCAAACGGAATTGGATCTTTTAAAATCCATTAGAAATCATTTTTCTGCAAAAGATATCGAATTACGCGTGGATGCCAACGGCGCTTTTACTCCTGATAATGCCTTAGAAAAATTAAAACGCTTATCGGATTATAATTTGCATTCTATAGAACAGCCCATCAAACAAGGTCAAGTGGAGGAAATGGCCAAGCTATGTGAAACAACACCGCTTGCTATTGCCTTGGATGAAGAATTGATTGGCGTTTTTGATGTAACGGAAAAGGCTAATTTGCTACAAACCATACAACCGCAATATGTTATTTTAAAACCAACTCTTGTGGGTGGTTTTTCTGGTAGTAATACTTGGATTTCAGCTGCTAAAGATGCTGAAGTCGGCTATTGGATTACGAGCGCCTTAGAAAGTAATGTAGGCCTGAATGCCATTGCACAATGGACCTACACTTTACAGAATAATAGACCTCAAGGACTTGGAACTGGCGGTTTATTTACCAATAATTTTGATAGTCCGTTGCAGGTTAAAAACGGTACATTGCAGTACAATAAAAATGAAGATTGGAATTTTAATTTATAAGTTAATATGTATATAACTCAAGCGTATAAAGGATTGCATGAATGGTGGCGTTATGTGGTAGGTGTTATTATCGCAATTATTGGTGTCACTATTTTCTCTATACCTCATGGCATCGGAATTACTTTAAAAACGATTCAAAACGATGCGCTAGATCCCTCTAAAATGAGTGATCCTGCATATCTTATGGGGTTATTTGATTCTAATGTTAATTTAGTGTTCATCTTACTTCCTTTTGCTGGAGGCTTGCTGTTTTTATTTGCTGCAGTCAAATGGATACACAAACAGTCGCTAACATCGTTGACAACCGTTCGGCCAAAAATTGATTGGAAACGGTTTTGGGTCATCTTTTTATTTTGGGGCACCTTATCTTCTAGCTTGATAATAATAGATTATTATATGTCACCGGAGGACTATGTTTTTAATTTTAAGTTACAACCTTTTTTAATTTTGGCTGTCATTGCCATACTTTTAGTACCCTTACAGACGAGTTTTGAGGAATATTTATTCAGAGGCTATTTGATGCAAGGACTTGGCGTATCAACTGTGCATAAATATTTTCCTTATGTATTCATTTTATCCTTGATAGGGATTTTCGGATATATTGTATGGTTACAGTTTTATGATGTTGCATTCTGGCAATCATTCTTATATTTTGGTGGGTATTCCGGATTAGTTATACTCTTTTTGAATTCTAAAATTGCATTCAAATTGACTGATAACCATGCTTATAAAAAAGTCCATTCTGCATTAAGAACAAATTTTACACCTTTAATTATTACCTCCGTCGTCTTCGGGTTATTACATATTGCAAATCCTGAGGTTGATAAGTTAGGACCAATCATCATGGTCTATTATATTGGGACGGGATTATTTTTGGGCATAATGACCTTGATGGACGAAGGTCTTGAGTTGTCGTTGGGATTTCATGCGGCCAACAATTTATTCACCGCTTTATTGGTGACGGCAGATTGGACTGTATTCCAGACCCATTCTGTTTTTAAGGATATATCAGATCCGCAGGCCGCTGAGTTTATGGATGTTTTTATGCCAGTATTTATTATATTTCCTATTGTCTTACTGATACTTTCAAAACTATATAAATGGAGCGATTGGAAAGGCAAACTATTCGGTAATGTGACTTCACCACCAAAAGAAGATTATTTAGTGTTAGATGAGATTCAAGATATCGGAACGGAATAAGTTCTTCTTTTATCTACATCAGCACTTAGATTTCAGATGAAAACGATACCTTAGTCACCAATTCCACTAAACCATTATTACAATATAAAATCATAAAAATGACGCCAACATTTGATAAAATTCATTCAAAATTTAAATTAAACCGAAACTCATATAACACTGAAGAACTTAAGGAAGTCGCTTACAGTTTGGTCAAAGAAGGTGAGGATTATGAAAAGATTATGGGTGACTTTTTGATGGATTGGTTAGATGCGAAGGACTATATCAATGTCAGAACTTCAGGCTCTACCGGGAAACCAAAACTAATGAAAGTGAGCAAGCAGGCGATGGTCAATTCGTCCATAGCCACCGGCAATTATTTTAAGATGGAACCTGGTCAAAAAGCTTTGCTGTGTCTTCCAACCCACTATATTGCAGGTAAGATGATGTTGGTGAGAGCCATGATCTTGGGGTTGGAACTCGATTTTGTTGATCCTACCTCTCAGCCTGTTTTTGATTATGATCG
This sequence comes from Gelidibacter mesophilus DSM 14095, assembly GCF_000423005.1. Taxonomy (GTDB): domain Bacteria; phylum Bacteroidota; class Bacteroidia; order Flavobacteriales; family Flavobacteriaceae; genus Gelidibacter; species Gelidibacter mesophilus. Next base: position 87,012 of record NZ_AUHD01000011.1, on the reverse strand, counting down.
ACAATATGATTTTTGCGCGATGGTGCCACTGCAATTGCAAAACAAACTAGGCGACATCAATAATATCAAAACTTTAATTATCGGCGGAGCCGCTATTTCAAAATCATTGGAAGCGGCCATCCAAAATTTAAAAACTAAAATTTATGCCACTTACGGAATGACTGAAACAGTATCCCATATAGCGGTTAAAACCATGAATGGCAGTAAGAAAATGGGATATTTTAAAGTTATTCCAAAGGTTACAATTTCTCAAGATGAAAGAGGATGTTTAGTCATCGAAGCGCCAAAACTGACTTCTGAACGTTTGGTGACCAATGATGTGGTAAAACTTCATTCCCCAACTGAATTTGAAATAATTGGTCGGATTGATAATATGGTCAATTCTGGCGGTGTGAAATTATTTCCAGAACAAATTGAAGCTAAGCTTTCCAATATTATAAATAAACGATTTTTTATCGCTTCTGAACCAGATTCCGATTTAGGTGAAAAATTGATCCTTATTTTGGAAAGCGAAAATAATAACTTGAATGCCTCAACATTTAAAAGTTTGGGAAAATTAGAAGTTCCTAAAGAAATCTATACACTACCTAAGTTTAAAGAAACTGCTACAGGCAAAATTCAACGTAAGGAAACCTTAAAATTATTGCAAAAGAAAGTATGATCACAACCCATAGATTTTAATTATGAATTGTTTAATAGCCATTAAATAATAGTGTTTTATATTCTTTTTATGATTTAAATTTGTTGTCAAACATAGCAACGATATGGCTTAGGACTATTTTGGCATTTTATAAGAACCAATAATCTGTTTGAGCTTTAGTTTTAAATCTTCACCTGTACCATATACCATATCAGCATTACAAGGGAAGCGGATGCGTCTATGGCGCAATAACTCACGCTCTTCAGGGCCTAAAGCGCGCTCATCACCTTTAATTGTCGCATAAATATTTTCAAATATAAATTCGCTGCTGATTGGGAACACATCCAAAGTTTGATTATTTATTAAATCGGTATAAACGACATCAGCTAAAACTTGTGTGGATTTAAATTGACGGTATTCATTATATCTTGCTTTAACAATGATAATATTATCAATCTTGATATCATTTCCTAAACTGTCTTTTGACACGTTACCATTTCTGTCTTTTTGATATTTCCAACCGTCTACAATTTCCTTTTCTCTTAGCAGGTGTTTTTCATTTATCTTTTCTGGTGAAATATTAATGCGTTTCAATTGTAAAGACATGGCATAATCATAAACAATATCTGCATCAGCAATGGCATGATAAACCGTCCAAAACTGGTTTAAGCCGTAAGTATCAAAATTTAAAAGATCGTCTTCCAAACGCTTAGGAATGATTTGATCGGTTTGGTTTTCAATGGTAACTAGAACATAATCAGACCCTAAATTATGTGCCTCTTGCATCAAACTGCGTGTGTCTTTATATTTCGGATTGATTTGATCGATATACTGAAACGTGCTATAAGCCTCTTTGATATCGTGTTTATTGTTAGAATCTATTAGTGACACTCCAGTTTCATACAGGTATGCAGAAACGGCGTTGCGCGATTCGATAATATTATTGGAATAGTCCTTAAAGTCTAAGCGCAGGGTTTTATTACCAATTTGTAAAGGCAATATTGGTTTGATGGCTTCCTGGCGCTCATTCATTTGTACATAGCTTTCGTAGATGGTTTTGTAATGTTCAGGATTGCCATCTTTTTTAAGATGAGAAATCGTATTTAAGTCCCGTTCCACTGCTTTTTCATAGGCATCTCTAAGCATAATTACAAAATCTTGCTTACGTTCTTTGTTTTTGTTGTTTTCGAGTTTTCTTAAGGCATTCTCAATCGCCTGATCATAATTTCCAGAATGAAGAGATTTCTCGATCTGCTTTTTACTGCTACAAGAAACAAGTAATAAAATGAATACTTTAAAAAGTAGTTTTACTTTCATAATGCTAGAAATTTATGTTTTAAAGTTAAAGAATTCCAAATGACGTGCCAAAATTTAAAAGTGGGACGTTGGTAAGCGTGAAGCTGGGAGTTCTAATTTAAAAATGAAAGGTAGAAAATGTCAAATAAATATTCTCGGGGCAAGCCCACGAGGTATACAACGGAAAACCTTTTTTACACTCCGAAGCAAGCTTCGAGGTTTTAAACCTCAGATCCCGCCTAAAAGCGGGTTTAGTTCAAGCATCAAAACGTAAAGCGCGCTCCGCTATTAAGTTTTAGGTCTTACTAATAAAACGAATAAAGCACGAAAACTAGTACTTACTAATCTTCGTGCTTCCAACTTCAAGCTTCAAGCTCGCTATTTTTTCTTCATTGGATTATAAATCGGCAATAATTGTGTAGAAACTTCGCCAAATCCAATTCTGGTACCATCTTTTTCACAATGGCCTCTCATCACCACCGTATCATAGTCATTGATAAATTTACGCTCAGTCCCATCTTTCATTTTTATAGGTTTTTCGCCTCTCCAGGTCAATTCCAACATAGAACCATAAGAATCTTCTGTGGGGCCAGAAATTGTGCCACTTCCCATCATATCTCCAGAATTTACGGGACAGCCATTAACGGTATGGTGTGCCAATTGCTGAGACATATTCCAATACATGTATTTAAAATTGGATTTGCTCACTATGGTTTCCTTGGCATCCTTGGGACGAATTGCCACTTCTAAATTGATATCGTATCCACGTTTCCCTTTCGATTTTAAATAAGGTAGAACAGGTTTAATAGGCTTCGGACTTTCTACTTTGAAAGGTTCTAAAGCATCAAGGGTAACTATCCATGGCGACATGGATGACGCAAAGCTTTTTGCTAAGAAGGGACCTAAGGGTACATATTCCCATTTTTGGATATCACGTGCAGACCAGTCGTTAAAAAGTACCAATCCAAAAATATATTCTTCAGCTTCATTGACTGGAATTGATTCTCCTAAATCGTTCGCATCTGTGGTAATGAACGCCATTTCCAATTCAAAATCAATCAACTTAGAAGGCCCGAAAACTGGTTCGGTGGCCCCGTCAGGTAGCGTTTGTCCTTGAGGTCTGTGGATAGGTATTCCTGATGGAATAATAGAAGAACTACGTCCATGGTAACCTACCGGAATGTGCAACCAGTTTGGCATCAGCGCATTTTCAGGATCCCTGAACATGGTTCCCACATTGGTAGCATGCTCTATGCTCGAATAAAAGTCGGTATAATCACCAACTTGAACCGGTAACTGCATTTCAATTTCATCCAATCGAAAACAGACAATCTCCTTATGTTTGATATTATTCTTTAAGGTGGTGTTTTTACTATCAAAAATTGCAGCAATTCTATCTCTCACCAAACTCCAAGTTTTACGTCCATCTGCAATAAAATCATTCAAGGTATCCTGAAGAAAAATATCATCCGTCAGCGGGATACCATCAAAATAACCTAATTGATGGAGGGCTCCCAAGTCAATAGCGGTATCGCCAATTCTTGTGCCAATGGTAATGATGTCATCTCGTGTTAAAAATACGCCAAAAGGGATATTTTGTATAGGAAAATCAGAGTTCTTTCCCACATGAAGCCACGACGTTCTATCGGGATTATTTGCTGATAAGGACATAGAGTTGCAATTAATTAGTTTTTTGTTAAATCTATTCAAACCTACATATTTTTTTTAATTTAAAAACAAAAAAAGACTTAAAGTTATGTTGTTTTTGGTGAATCCGACAAACCTCAAACTCAAGACGAAATTTTCAATTTTTAACTTAATTAACTATTGTATTTAGTATTTTTGGGGAAATATAATATTCATTCAATTCCTTATTATAGGGAATAATAAAAAACACAATTTATGCAACGCGACCAACAAATTTTTGAGCTTATAGAAGCTGAGAAACAAAGACAATTTCACGGTTTAGAACTTATTGCTTCAGAGAATTTTGTAAGCAATCAAGTCATGGAAGCCGCCGGATCAGTGTTAACCAATAAATACGCCGAAGGGTATCCTGGAAAGCGCTATTATGGGGGATGTGAAGTCGTAGATGAAGTTGAACAAATTGCCATTGACCGCGCTAAAGCCTTATTTGGAGCAGAATATGCTAACGTGCAACCACATTCTGGAAGTCAAGCCAATACCGCCGTATATTCCATGTGTTTGAAACCTGGAGATAAAATCCTTGGCTTTGATCTGTCGCATGGTGGCCATTTGACTCATGGTTCTCCGGTAAATTTTTCGGGAAAACTTTATGACCCTTCCTTTTATGGTGTGGACAAAGCTACGGGATTGATTGATTATAACCATTTAGAAGATACCGCCAAAAAGACCAAACCAAAGATGATCATTGCTGGTGCATCGGCTTATTCTCGGGATATGGACTTTAAAGCTTTTAGACAAGTGGCCGACCAAGTTGGGGCCGTGTTGATGGCAGACATCTCACATCCTGCAGGATTAATTGCCAAAGGCATTTTGAATGATCCCATGCCACACTGCCATATTGTGACCACGACAACCCATAAAACATTAAGAGGCCCGAGAGGAGGGATGATCTTGATGGGAGAAGACTTTGAAAACCCATTTGGAATGAAGTCACCAAAAGGCAGCTTAAGAATGATGTCCTCATTATTGGACTCAGGAGTGTTCCCTGGAAACCAAGGCGGACCATTGGAACATATTATTGCTGCTAAAGCCATTGCGTTTGGAGAGGCGTTAACCGATGATTTCATGCATTATATGTTGCAGGTTAAAAACAATGCTGCTGCTATGGCAAAGGCTTTTGTTGCCAAAGATTACCATATCATCTCTGGTGGCACGGATAACCACATGATGTTGATTGATTTGAGAAACAAAAACTTAACCGGAAAAATTGCCGAAGAAGCGCTGACGAAAGCGGATATTACGGTGAATAAAAACATGGTGCCATTTGATGATAAATCGCCGTTTGTAACCTCGGGAATCCGAATAGGAACTGCAGCAGTTACAACCAGAGGCCTAAAAGAAGCTGATATGGAAACCATCGTTAATTTAATTGATGGAGTTTTAAGCAATCATGAAGATGAGACCAAAATGAAGGCGATCTCTGAAAAAGTGAATGCGATGATGAAAGGGAAGCCTTTGTTTTCGTAAATAATAGAAACTATTACTTATAAAATCTGACAGGTTTTAAAAACTTGTCAGATTTTTTTTTCTGTCATTTCGACTTTGGTTAAAATCATATCTTTCCAACCTAAGAGGAAATTATAGGTATCAATTCACTTTATTTGATTCCTCAAGACTTCTGAATGACAACAAATAATAAAAAGCAATACCCTTCACAAATTGCCTGCTGATAAACACCTAAGATAGGTAAGGCTAGTCGTAAAACATTTAAATATCAAACGGAGAACTATATTGAAAAAAGGACTGCCTTAGTTGGATTTATAGTTACAGAATGTTCACCAGTAATCAACTTCTTTTTCTAAGTATCCCTATGATTGTGAACGAATAATAATCTCTATTGAATTTCATTGCGTTTATTATTTATCCAAATTAGTTTGAGCAAATAAATCACAAGTAATAGGAATCCTAATATTCAAAAAATCCTATTAATTTTAGTTATCTCCTAATACTTCGAAATATCCGAAGTTAATTAAAACTAGGGAAATCATTAGAATTATTACACTAATCGCATTCTTTAATTTTATTCTTTTCATTTTGTTATTCCTCAAAAACAACATGCTGATAGGCACCCAAATCTGGTAATGCAGTCCGAGGCACATTCAAAATATCAAAAGGAACGCCATTGGAAAACGGATTGTTTCCAATCACATTAATAGCTGCAGATTCTTGTCCGATGACCATCTTGTTTTTAGCTGGATCCATAAAATCGGGTTCCTGATTGAATACGACATTTTCATATAAAGCCAAATTATTAAAATCATAATTCGGATCGTTGGCAAATCGATTATTGGTGTCCTGAAATCTGATCAAACAATTGGTGAATTTAAAGTTGAAGGCTTCACCTTCTTCTTGCTCTACAAGAAATTCCGGATTATCATTTCCGTAAATAATACAATTGTTAAAATTGGCTTCGGTCAAGGCATTGGTTACAACCGATTCATCTTCCAAAACAAGAAAATTGTTGACATATAACGCCGGGAATTGCCTAAAACTATTGTTCCAGTAATTGGCAATGGTGCAGTGCGTAAGGTTATAAGCGCCCCCATAAGTTCCAGCAAAGGCAGCTTGTCCGGCGCTATTAAACACGACATTCTCGGCAGTGATGGAGGTGGCACGTCCAAGGATTCCGAAATTGCTGGAATTATAAATTTTAGAATTTTTAATGGTCAATTTTGGGATGGTGGTATTTGGATTATTTTCCGCTAAAACACCAATTGTGGCATTTTTTATCGTGGCAAAATTGATGCTATTTTGCTTACTGCCTTGAAATAACCAAATGGTACCCCATTGCCCCGGAATATTATCGAACAACGGTTCTAATCGATCACTTTCAAATATGACCTCGTTTGCCATGGTGGTTTGATCAGTACTGAATTGACCATTCACTTTCAAAGATGCATTCTTAGTCACCAATATTCCCGAATTTGAATGGAAATGCACACGAGCGCCAGCATTTATCGTCAAAGTTTTATTCTCTCCAACTGCCGCATAACCGTAAATAACATAAGGTTTTTCATTTGTAAATGTCAATTCATTATTTTTCAAAAACCGACCTTTTACATTGGTTTCATCAGCTACACCATCCCCATCCACATCAAATGTCAAGGTCTCTACAATCCCTTCAGTATCTCGATTGGGATAGATAAAAACCGCGTCCTTGACTAAGGTTACCACATCTACTTTTTGCAGATTGGCACCACTGTCAAATTCGATGGCATCGGTATATAAAAATTGATTGTTTGCCGTAACAACACTCTGGATATCAAAAGTAGTTTCAATAAAGATGTACATGCTGTCTTTTGCCAAAAGTTCCACGTTCTGAAATTCTTTACCGGACATTCCATCTACATTGAGTCGGTAAAGGGACGCTTCTCCTTGGCTTAAGCGTAGGGTAGGGATGGAGATGTCATCATTACTGCGGTTATACACTTTCAAATTATAGGTGCTTGAGCCAATATTTGTAAAAACAGTATCTAAATACACCGTATCTTTTGAAAAAGTCAAATCTCCTACATTAGGCTGAAAATCAAAATCTTTCCGGCAGGAACTCCATAAGATCAATGTAGAAATAGTAATAATAAAATAAAGACTTCTTTTCATTAGTGCAATCTATTCATATTGAGTTTCAAAAATATGACTTTTGAGATTATGAATTAGTATGAAGCCCTTATTTAATTCCTATCAATAGGCTTTTATCCTTTTTCAAGTTTAACGTCTCGAATCTCTTTTTTTATTTTTTTTGAAATTTAGAATTTCACTTCTTTTGGAATCTGTACCCCTCGTATGCTCGCCCGCCAATGCTGGTATATCCCCCGAGGTTCTTGATTTACTGCTTTTGGCTTTCCTGTAGAATGTCTCGAAACTCCTCAGCATACTCCAGAAATTTATCGATAAGGTAGATTTTTTTGTCCGGATGAAGAAGAAACGATGACATGTTCTTCGTTTCACAATAAGCAAAAAAGAGGTGTTTGTAATCTTTGGTAATGCTCAAATTCAACACTAAAAATTTGTCATTAAAAAAATCATCTCTTTTAAACAGCGTGTCAAGATCTGCTGATTTAATAGTAGTCTCCACTATTTGCGTCTCTTTGGCAGTTTTACTTTTAAAGAGTTTTGCAACCCGTCTACCAATTTCAATAAAGTCAATCGGGCCACTATTGGTATTAGGCCTTCTGTATAAATGCGGATTTTTTTCGATATCGGTTTTAAATTGTTTGTTGACTCTTTGGGTCTCTTCTTCCGCATCCATCTCTTTGGAAGAAATGGCACCATGAAGCTCAACTTCGTCTAATGCATTCACTGATTTGGTGAGTTCAAAAACCTGTGTTCCTTCAAAATGTGATGGCGTCATAACGAGTTCTTTTGTATGATGAAACAGTGAGCTAAAGATGAGGGTGTCGTCAATTTTAGCATAGATTTCAAAATTCCCACTAGCATCTGAAGAGGTCAGACTTTTTGAGGTGATATTCATTATGCGAGCCCCAGCAACAGGAGCTTCGGAGTCATAAAGTATGCCTGTGAGGTTTTGAGAAACCGTAATTGATGAAAACAAACAGAAACAGCAGAGGATGGTAATTTTAGTCACTAAGCTTGAAGATTGATTATCATCAATTAAGACAATCTAAATTTTTAAAAGTGTCTTCTTAAGAGACTTTAACAATGGTTTTAATCTAAATTTAACTAAACAAGGTTTTAATTTCTTCCGTAATCCGCGCTGGTTTCATGGTTTGCTGTGATACGAGGCACCATTTTGTTTCTGAGGACGCTAAAAGTTTCTCTGTATTTTTATTATAAATCTCAACTTTACGAACGCATTTCACGCCACCAGATTCGATAATAAAGGTTTTAAGTTTAAGCACATCTCCTAATACTGCCGGATTTTTATATTCAATAGTATGTTTTAAAAGAATCCAAAAATATTCTGAAAGCATGTCATCTGTTGCTTTTGTATGCCAATGCTGTTCTGCAACATCCTGTACCCATTGTACATAGCGCACATTATTAACATGGTTGAGATTATCCAGATCGTCTTGGGCAACAATGATGTGTATTTCGAAGGTTTGCATAGGTTACATTTAAATTATTATTGGAAAATTTCAGGGATTTTCCCTAGCTCTCAAAATGAGGATTCTATTTCACAAATACCTCTACTTCAAACAACTTGTCCCAATCTTTTCCGGTAACAAATATGGTCTTGGTTTCAGGATTATAGGCAATGCCATTTAAGACATCCAATTCAGGATGCTGCTTGACCAATTTTTGAAGCGGGGAGAAGTCAATAACGCCTTCAACAGCACCATTTTCAGGATTGATGATCAAAACGCCATTCCGTTGGTAAATGTTGGCGTAAATTTTTCCGTCAATAAATTCCATTTCATTTAAGCGGTCAATCTTACCAGTGTTAGTATAAATTTGGATATAGTCTTCCTCTACTAATGTGTCTGGGTTGAGTTTCCATATTTTATTGGTACCATCCGTTTTGAAGATAGATTTTCCATCATTACACAAACCCCAACCTTCTTTGCTTTTTCCATAATTAAAACTGCCGGTTTTCTCGAAGGTATCCACACTATATACAAAACCGATGTTTTCTTTCCAAGTGAGTTGGTAAATATTATTATTCAGAATGGTCAAGCCTTCACCAAAGTATTGGTTGCCCAAATTGGTGTTTTTGAGAACCTCGCCAGTTTTATAATCTACTTTTCTAAGTTTTGATTCTCCGTATTGTCCAGTACTTTCATATAAAAATCCGTCATAAAACTCCAAACCTTGAGTATAGGAGGTAATATCATGCGGATATTCATTCAAGATTTTATAACTATAAATTTTGGGAGCGACATTGTTTAGGATGGTCAAATTTGTGTGCGCTTCTTCCGTAGTTTCATCATACGTAACGGTTGCCGTAATAGTATGCACACCTAGCGGCATATCTTTGGCGTTAAAATTTTCGTCTATCTCTGACTTATTAATTTTGTAGCTAATACTGTTGATAGTTTTATTTTTTGGGTTCTCAATAGATAATTTAATTGTTTCCCCGAGTGCAATTGTGTTGTTTTTAGCATCCGTTGTGATGGAAAAATTACTTTTTTTACCATTCGGATTGTCACCACAAGTCCATAATAAAAGACTTAAAACAGTGATTATAAAAAGTTTAAAAGAAGACATAGACATGATATATTTTTAGGCAAGGTATTTAATTAAATTCAGTTTGAAAAATCATTGCAAAAGTACGAAAAGATTGTATCTTTGCAGCTGGCAAGTCCTACACAACCAGCTCCTGCTGAATCCTCCAGGGCGGGAACGCAGCAAAGGTAAGTGGTCGTAGCGGTGTGATGTAGGTAACTTGCCTTTTTTTGTTTTTGCAAAAGCAGAAATCTCAGAGTATATTTTCTTGAATTCCCGTCATCCACTCCAGTTTCAATTTTTAATCTCCTTTTAACTTTATATTGTATTTTTGAAGGAGTATTCATTTCTAGTTTTTTCATTGATAATTTATATTTCCAAATGTCTAAAGTTGTATTGATCACAGGAGGTTCTTCAGGAATAGGTAAATCTGTTGGCGAATTTTTAACGCATAAAGGATTCACGGTTTACGGAACAAGTAGAAATCCCGAACGGTATACCGGCAGTCAATTCAATTTAGTAAAACTTGATGTTTCTGATACTGAATCCATAAAAGCGGCCATTACAACCGTCATAAAGGAAAAGGGGCGACTGGACGTGTTGATCAACAATGCGGGCGCCGGTATTACCGGACCTATTGAAGAAACGCCTGACCTTGAAATCCAACGAAACTTTGAAACTAACTTCTTCGGACCTATACGAGTTATCAAAGCCGTTTTACCGCAAATGAGAGTTCAAAACTCGGGCCTCATTATCAACATAACTTCCATTGCAGGATATATGGGTCTACCATATAGGGGAGTTTATAGCGCTAGTAAAGGGGCTCTGGAATTGATCACTGAAGCCTTCAGAATGGAAATAAAAGGCTTCAATATTCATATGACCAATGTTGCTCCAGGTGATTTTGCCACCAATATTGCTGCGGGTCGTTATCATGCACCAATTCTAGAAAATTCACCGTACAAGAAGACCTACGGCGATACCTTACATTTAATGAATGCGCATGTGACTGCGGGTAAAGACCCTCATATCATGGCAGAATCCATCTTCAAAATCATAAATACTCCAAAACCAAAGATTCATTATAAAGTAGGGGAATTTATGCAGAAATTTTCTATTGTTTTAAAACGTATCTTGCCTGATAAAGTCTATGAAAAAATGTTGATGAAGCACTATAAATTATAAGAACATAAACAGCTGTAGGGTGTTGAAATGTTTTCATTAAATTTCCTACAACATCTTTGTTATTAATTGTAACTTTGCGCTACGTTAAACACAACTTATATACATACTTTTATTTATGAAATTTTTTATTGATACTGCTAATTTAGAGCAAATTAAGGAAGCCCAAGACATGGGGATTTTAGATGGTGTCACCACTAATCCATCATTAATGGCTAAGGAAGGCATTACTGGAACTGACAATATTATGAAGCATTATGTCAATATCTGCAAATTGGTGGACGGTGATGTAAGTGCTGAAGTGATTGCTACAGATTTTGATGGTATGGTTAGGGAAGGAGAAGCATTGGCTGAACTTCACGACCAAATTGTGGTCAAATTGCCGATGATAAAAGATGGCATCAAGGCTTGTAAATATTTTAGTGATAAAGGTGTTAAAACGAATATGACTTTAGTCTTTTCTGCCGGACAAGCTCTATTGGCTGCAAAAGCAGGAGCAACTTATGTATCTCCTTTCATTGGACGTTTGGATGATATCTCTACAGATGGATTAAACCTGATTGCCGAAATTAGAATGATCTATGATAACTATGAATTTGAAACAGAAATTTTAGCAGCATCTGTACGTCACACCATGCACGTCATTGACTGTGCTAAATTAGGCGCAGATGTCATGACTGGTCCTTTAAGCTCCATTACCGGATTATTAAACCATCCGTTAACGGATATCGGATTAGAGAAGTTTTTAGCAGACTTCAAAAAAGGAAACTAATGCTGTGCAACCTAGTTCATAAAAAAGGCTTCAATAATGAAGCCTTTTTCTATGAGTGAAAGGTACTACCGAAACACATTGTATTTTGTTGGTTCGACTAAGTCCGTCTCTTGGGCAGGATCGAAAGCCAAAACCCAAAAGCGAAGCGCCTAAAGTTTGCTTCGTTGATCTCGGAAACTGAATCCTTACAGAATTACTGGTTCAATTCTTGCAATTTGTCCTCAAATTTATTGTGGAACATATTGTAGTAGGAATCTTCAATACGCATCTCCTTGTCAACCACAATTATTTTGTAAACCGTATTAAGCACTAGGGTCTGTTTGGCACTAACAGGATCTTTAAATTGATATTCGCTGTCAATTGGGAATTTGAATTCGCCTAAAGTTCTTTTCCAATATTTCTTGTCATTGTCATTGATATTGATTGCAATAAAATCAATATTTGGATATTTTTTCTTTAGATCCCTTATTTTATAATGACTGTTTTTATAATGGATTTTTAAGTTTGACGACCAAAAATATATAACTGTTGGCTTTGAGATCAAATCACTGAAACTATGCTGCTCATTGTTATAATTAACCAAATCCAGATCAGGAAGTAGTTCACCTGGTTTAAGTTTTTTTATAGCGCTATAAAGACCTTCAATGTAATTTTTATCTTCCGTACTACTGCTCATTTCAAGATAGGAGGCAATAACTTCTTTTATGGCAGTAGAATCTTCACACATCGATATGAAATCGCGAGTGGTATTTTTTAATAATTTATTTTTTATGGTGTCATTTGAGATACGCTCATTCATTAACCTTAATTTTTCTAAATTATAGACCACAGAATGTCTATTGAAAACAGCATCTTCGGGAGAATTTACATAGAATTCTTTCAATGCCATATTGTTAAAGTGAGAATAGAGAAAGCGATTATAAATAAAAAAATCACCTAACGAACCAATGTTATAATCAATGTCCTTTCTATAATCATAAAATTGGGGAGGTAGATTCTTATAGTCTTTTAAATTGCGATACCCATAATAGGCAAAAGGATACATCTCTTTGGAGCTATAGTAACTGTAATTAATACTGGTTTCTGCTACTTTATCGAAAATATCTGAAAGTTGCCTTTGGTTAGAAAACTCAGCAAGTCCATTTAAACGTTCAGCTCTTGACGAATCAATATAATGTTCAAATTTTTCTGGCTCGAATTGGGAGATATTGATGAAATTTGCTTGATCAGCCTCATTTTCAAGAAAAATCTTTATCAAAAAATTATTCTTTCTTGCACCTTCTCCGGTAAAAACGAGAGACTCATCAAAATCAATAGTATTCAATCTTAACATGACACTGTCCTTTGGCTCTAAAAGAACCATTTGATACTGTCCCCCATGAATAAAAGTAAACAACCCTGATTTTAAAGGATCTAATTTGGTAAAAAAACGATTGTTGTGATTGAGGAAAAGAGTGTCAGAGTTTTCTGCCTGTGAATTAGGCGAGAACAATAAAACGTAATCATTAGTGGGATTAATAATTTCGCCTCCAAAATAAGCAAATCTATCAACTTCATTAGCATTTTTTTTGCAACTGAAAAGCGTTGACAAAAGCATTAATGATATAATGTAGATTCTCATAAACATAAGGGTTATTGGAGCTGGTTGGATTATAAACAAAAATAAATATAGTTTGTGCATCAAGCTGTTAAGGCGCTGTTAAATGTTTCCTTCCGCAACAAGATGAAATCCTTATATCATCGATAAAGACTGATATTTCAATTAAATTGGTTCAGCAATAAGAGTGTTTAAATAGAGTGCTTTAAGTTTCATAAAATGCTAGGTTTTTTCTACTTTTGCAGCAAATTAAATACCTATAAAATGTTATCAGTTTCTAATCTTTCTGTTCAGTTTGGCAAACGTGTCCTTTTTGATGAAGTAAGTACCAGCTTCAATCAAGGTAATTGCTACGGTATTATTGGTGCCAATGGTGCAGGAAAGTCTACTTTTTTGAAAATTCTGGCAGGTAAAATGGACCCAACATCAGGGCATGTCCATTTGGAACCAGGAAAGCGTATGTCGGTTTTAGAACAGGACCATAATCTTTATGACGATCACACTGTATTGGAAACCATCATTATGGGGAACAAGCCATTATATAATCTGAAATCGCAAATTGATGCGCTTTATGCCGACTATACTGATGAAAACGCCGATAAAATAGGGGAACTTCAAGTACAATTTGAAGAAATGAACGGCTGGAATGCAGATAGTAATGCTGCCGCAATGTTATCGAATTTGGGCATTAAAGAAGAGTTTCATTATACTTTAATGAAGGATTTGGATGGCAAGCAAAAAGTACGGGTCCTCTTGGCACAAGCTTTATTTGGAAATCCGGATGTATTGATCATGGATGAGCCTACCAACGATCTGGATTACGAAACCATCTCATGGTTGGAGAATTTTCTAGCGAATTACGAGAACTGTGTGATTGTAGTTTCTCACGATAGACATTTTTTGGATTCTGTTTGTACCCACATCTCTGATATTGATTTCGGAAAGATCAACCATTATTCAGGAAACTATTCATTTTGGTATGAATCTTCACAGTTAGCGGCAAGACAGCGTTCGCAACAAAACAAAAAAGCGGAGGATAAAAAGAAGGAACTTGAAGAGTTCATTCGTCGTTTCTCTGCTAACGTAGCAAAATCAAAGCAGGCCACAAGTAGAAAAAAGATGATTGAGAAATTGAACATTTCAGACATCAAACCTTCCAGCCGCCGTTATCCAGCGATTATTTTTGAACGTGATAGAGAGGCTGGCGATCAAATTTTAAACATCAACGGGCTAGAAGCTTCATTGGATGGCGACATATTATTTAAGAATGTAGACATTAATTTGACCAAAGGAGATAAGGTAGTGATTTACTCCAAGGATTCTCGTGCTACGACGGCATTCTATGAAATTCTCAATGGTAATTTGAAAGCAGATAAAGGAGAATATCAGTGGGGAATAACGACAGCACAATCTTATTTACCCTTGGATAACAGTTCCTTTTTTGAAAATAAATTAACGCTTGTCGATTGGTTGCGCCAATGGGCAACTACTGAAGAAGAGCGTGAAGAAGTACATATCAGAGGGTTTTTGGGGAAAATGATTTTTAGTGGCGAAGAAGCACTGAAGACATCAAATGTATTGTCCGGAGGTGAAAAAGTACGTTGTATGCTGAGTAGAATGATGATGATGAGAGCTAACGTTCTAATGTTGGATGAACCTACCAACCATTTAGATCTTGAAAGCATTACGGCGTTTAATAATTCCCTATCGAACTTTAAAGGGACTATATTATTTACGACGCATGATCATGAGTTTGCACAAACTGTTGGAAACCGAATCATCGAACTGACTCCAAATGGAGTGATTGACCGTTATATGACGTTTGATGAGTATATGGACGATAAGAAGATCCAAGAACACAGAGAAAAAATGTATGCCGTAACTGCATAATTTTATTCTTAAAACCATAGTAAAGCCCTGAAGAGATTCAGGGTTTTTTTATGCTTCCAATTCAGATTTTACCGCTGCTATAATTGGAATAGCGTGATCGAGCTCTTCCTTAGATACATAAAGTTCTTGCAGTCCTTGTATTGAAGATGCAAATCCTGCCAATCTTCCTAATTCAGACTCATCTTTAATAATGGCATTTATGCCTACACTTTCCAACCGATCCACCACCAATTGAACAATAATGAAACTTCCTGAAAAAACTTTTACATAATCAGTGTCTAACATAATTTCAAATATGACTAATTAAGATACAAAAAATAGCTTTATAAAGCTATCTATTTAAAATGGAAAATTTGAATCAATTGGTCCAAAAATAAAATTAATAAAACCGACTTTCATAAAACAACGTAGATAAGCTGAATGAAAAATATAACTATTCAATTTAAAAAATCAACATTATGAAAACGACAAAATTATTCAGTATCGCATTAGTATTAGGTTCAATTTTTATTGGCCAATCTGTCATTGCTCAGGAGAAATTGATGAAGCAGGAAACAAAAATGGTAGGTGGTGCTGAAATGTATCCAACAAAAAACATTGTAGAAAATGCCGTAAATTCTAAAGATCATACGACTCTGGTCGCTGCAGTTAAAGCTGCCGATTTAGTAGAAGTGCTCTCCAGTGAAGGCCCATTTATAGTATTTGCTCCTACCAATGCTGCTTTTAAAGCTTTACCAAAAGGCACTGTTGAAACCTTACTAATGCCTGAAAATAAAGCGAAATTGCAATCAATTTTAAAATATCACGTTGTTGCAGGAAAATGGAACGCCAAGGATATCGCTAAATTAATTAAGGAAGCTGATGGCAAAGCAAAAATTGAAACAGTGGCTGGTGGTACATTAACCGCTTGGGCCAAAGGAAAGCAGGTCTATATCACTGACGAGAACGGAAATTCAGCAAAAATAACTATTGCAGATGTGAACCAATCTAATGGCGTAATTCACGTTATTGATGCCGTACTCTTACCTGGAATGGCCAAATAGAATAGTAGTTCTATTCTAAAAATAAACCCGTTAAATTACGTATTTAACGGGTTTTACTTAAAAATTAGGTATAAAGATCCATTTATTTGAAATGGTTTTTTTGATAGACTAATATTATTTATCTATAGAACCCAATACACGGGACATAAAAGTATTTAGCGCTTCTTTTTTAGGCGCCCCTTCTTTAACCAATTTCTGTACTTCCAACGCACCGTACATATTAGAGATTAATTCTCCAATAACGTCAAGCTCTTCGTCTTTTAAGGAAGATACCTCGGTAAGGTTTTCCAATGTTTCAATGGTTTCGATCACAAAATCCTCATCATTATCCTCAATAAATTGGGTGAGATGTTTAATTACTGGTAACTTCATTGACTAAATCTTTTAAAATTTCAAATTTGTTAGTCTGAACCTGATCTACAAAAGCACCATTCTTGAAGATGGCAAATGTAGGTAAGTTATCTACAGTTGCTAGTTTTCTAGATTCCGGAAACTTTTCAGCATCAGCCATAACAAAGGTCATGTTTTCATTTTCTGTTGCAAGTTTCTTAAATTTTGGTTTCATAATTCTACAATTACCACACCAACTTGCTGAATATTGAACAATTACAGTCTCATTATCTGACACTAATTGTCCTAAATTATCTTGTTCTAATTCTTTGACCATAACTATAAATTTATAATTAA
Organism: Gelidibacter mesophilus DSM 14095; assembly: GCF_000423005.1. Classification (GTDB taxonomy): domain Bacteria; phylum Bacteroidota; class Bacteroidia; order Flavobacteriales; family Flavobacteriaceae; genus Gelidibacter; species Gelidibacter mesophilus. The sequence continues at coordinate 70,075 of NZ_AUHD01000011.1, read as the reverse complement.
TAAAAGTCCCTGCCAAAAGGCAGGGATATTTGTTCCAACTCTTTAAATGCCTAGTTTAAATGTGCTTTTAGATACTCTGCAGTACCTTTTGCATTTGCTTGCATGGCATCTTTACCTTCTTCCCAGTTTGCAGGACAAACTTCTCCTTTTTCTTGAACATGCGTATAAGCATCAATTAAACGAAGATATTCCTTAACGTTTCTACCCAATGGCATATGGTTGATACTTTCATGAACAACAGTACCTTCTTCATCAATAATATACGTTGCTCTATACGTGACATTGTCACCTTCAACGGTTACAATACCAGTTTCTTCATTATAGGTTTCATTTGTGATATCCAAGATACCTAGAGTGGATGCTAAGTTTCTGTTGGAATCGGCTAAAATTGGATAGGTAACACCTTCAATACCACCATTATCTTTAGATGTGCTTAACCATGCAAAGTGAACTTCAGGAGTATCGCAAGATGCGCCAATCACAATCGTATTGCGTTTTTCAAATTCTGCTAAATCAGCTTGAAAAGCATGTAATTCTGTTGGGCATACAAAAGTAAAATCCTTTGGATACCAAAATAACAGTACTTTTTTGTTATTCTTTTTTGCTTCTTCAAGAACATTAATGGTGAATGTATCACCCATTTCATTCATTGCGTTTACTTTTAAATCTGGAAATTTTTTTCCTACGAAAGCCATATTATATAATTTTATGATTAATATTATTTCTACAGCAAAACTATCCATAAATAGGCATATTCACCATAGATAATGATTATATAAAATTATATTGTTATAAATTTTATGAATAGTTAATTCAATATCAACATTAGTTGTTTCAGTTCTAAACAGTTGCTTAATTAGGTACTGAAAATAGTTGATAAAAAGGAAAGGTTATTTATGAGCGACAAGCTGTCTGATTTTTATTCTAAAAGCCGCAAATATAAGCGTCATAAAAGGACTTAACCAATTAAAGATTGCATAACCAGCATAATGCATTGTGTCCACGCCAAGAACCCCACTATGATAGGCGCCACACGTATTCCATGGTACTAATACGGAGGTAACCGTTCCGCTATCCTCAAGCGTTCTTGAAAGATTTTCGGGCGCCAATCCTTTGTCTTTATAGGCTTGCGCATACATTTTTCCTGGTACTACAATTGCTAAATACTGATCGCTTGCAGTAAGGTTCAGGGCTAGACAACTGGCGACGGTGCTTGCAAAGAGTCCGAAAGTGGTATGGAATAATTTTAAAAGTGATTTACTTATGGCAGCTAATGCTCCAATGGCATCCATAATTCCGCCAAATACCATTGCACAAAGAATTAGCCAAACGGTGCCCAACATGCTCGACATGCCTCCTGAAGAGAACAATCCTTTTAATGCTTCATTATCTGTAGGAATTGCCGTATCTACCGTAATCGCATCCATAAGACCTTTATAGCCCGTTTCAAAATTTAAGGAACTTCCGCCACCAATGGAGGCCACAATATTTGGTTGAAAGAGAAGAGCCGCCAAGCCACCCAGTAAGGTACCAGCCATAAGTGCAACTAAGGGCGGTGTCTTTTTTACAATCAGCACAATAACCAATACTGGAACGACAAAGAGCCATGGGCTGACATTGATTGATGTATCCAAGGCGGTTAAAATATCCTGAGTATTAGCAGAGCCTGTGGTGTCAATATTTAAGCCAATAACCACAAAAACAACTAAAGTAACCGTTAATGTGGGGACTGTGGTATAAAGCATATATCTAATGTGAGTGAACAAATCCGTTCCCGCCATGGCCGGAGCCAAGTTTGTAGTATCGCTCATCGGAGAAATTTTATCACCAAAATAAGCCCCTGAAAGAATGGCTCCCGCAGTCATTCCTAGGTGAACACCCAAAGCTTGTGCAATCCCAATGAGCGCTATACCGACGGTTGCCGATGTTGTCCAACTACTGCCCGTGGCCACAGATATGATGGCGCAAATAATAACACAGGCCGCTAGGAATATCGTAGGATTCAAAACTTGAAGTCCGTAATAGATCATGGTAGGAATAATACCGCTTATGAGCCATGTGCCAGCAAGCGCGCCAACCATGAGAAGAATGATGATGGCACTTCCCGTTGATTTTATATTCTCGGAAACTTCCTCAATCATTTGTGAAAAAGTGACTTTGTTAAAAACGCCAACAATCGCTGCCACACCACCGCCCAATAATAGAACAAACTGATTGGATCCACCTAACGCATCACCTCCATAAATATAGACGTTATATGCTAACATCCCCACTAGAGCAAAAACAGGAATTAGAGCCTCCCAAATGTTCAATTCTTTATTTTCAACGATATGTTCATCCTGAGGTACTCTTGGTTTAATATCTTGGCTTTCCATTAAGAAGAGATTATTTAATTTGCGTTAGGTTCTAGTACGTAATGTTACGATTTTCGACAAACCTATGCAAATCAAATTATTCAACACGCTTTAATCCCTGTACATTGGGTACTTATAAAAAAATAGTTCCAAGCCTAGGCAACCTTTCTTAATTGTTTTGCGTCTGTATTAATAGAAACGAAAAACAAATATTGTCATGGCATTATAAATCAAAAAACTTTTAAAATCGCGTACGACTCTAGTACAACTATTTATTGCATTAGTTATAACCTCTTGTGCTAGTGTTGAAAAGCACATCCTGAACGTCACAAAACAGCATTCTGTTGAAAGCTTACATGAAGATATAGATAAAGTTTACGAAAAACTACAACGAGATCACCCACATTTATATCAGTTTACCTCTAAAGAAGTTTTAGATTTTAAGTTCGATAGCTTAAAAAAAGCCATTGATAAACCAATGGATAGTTGGGCGTTTTATAAGGAGTTATCTGTAGTTACTAAATATGTAGGTCAAGGTCATTTGTCGCTTTCTCCACCAAGTATTAAATTAACAAAAAAAGAGCGTAAAGCCTTCAATAAAACCAAATTTGATATCGATAATTTAGATTTTGAATATTTAGATGAGAAGTTGTTTATTGTTAATGCTAGAGGAAATGATTCTGTATTAATCAACGCCGAAGTTTTAAAAATTGAAGATGAAAAGCCTCAGGATTTAATTAGTAATTATAAAAAAATTATAGCTTCTGATGGTTATAATACCACTTTTCATAATAGAATAGTAGGTACCCGTTTTATGAGGTATTATACAAATGATAAAGGCCTTTTTGATAGTATTACGCTCACCTTGAGAAACACTGACTCTACGTTTGTCAAAGTGTATAATCGTGTGTTAAAAAATGATTCTACGGCTTCCAAAAATGACGCTCTTAAATCAGATGCGTTAAAATCCATAGACCAGAAAAAAGTTAAGCTCACTAAAGCAGAACGTAAGGCGAAAAAGATAGAATCTAAAGCTAAAAAAAAGCATAATCAAAAATACGGTTATATAGTTTCAAGAAATGAATATACACGAAATCTAAACTTTGTAGGCAAGGATAGTACCGTGGCCTTATTAAAAATTCGAGGGTTCTCAAACGGAAATTATGAAGCTTTTTATGATGAGAATTTTAAAATCATGGATTCCCTAAAGACAGAAACTTTAATAATTGATTTACGAAATAATTTTGGAGGAAGTTTAAATGATATCGCTTATTTGTATTCCTATCTTACAGATAAAAATTTCACCATGATCAATCCAAGTGAAGTACATTCTAGAACACCGCTTTTAAAAAGTACGATGAGTAGTAATACAACACCTAATTTGGTCAAGGGTGTCTTTGTTTTGGGTGCACCAATATTTGCAGCTATCGAGGTCTTGAAAACAGAAAAAAAAGAGGGTGTTCTTTATTATAAGCTTAAACCGTCTAAAGAGCAGGTGCCAAAACCATTAAATTTTAAAGGTGAAATTTATGTGTTAATCAATGGGAATTCATTTTCGGCATCAGCTGTATTATCGGCAAAACTGCATGGAGAAGAACGCGCAACTTTTGTAGGTGAAGAAACGGGAGGCGCATACAATGGAACAGTTGCTGGGTTTAGTGAATACTACGAATTGCCTAATTCTAAAGTGCAAGCTAAATTTGGTCTTATGTATATAGACGCTACTATCAAGACTATGAGCGATGGTTATGGTGTAAAACCAGATGTTGAGATTCTACCTACTTACAAAGACCGATTAAATAATGTGGATCCAGAACTAGAATGGATTTTAGAAAATATAGCGCAAAATAAGTAAATAACTTAAATACGGGTTCAACAAAAAGAAATGGAAAGTCTTGTAAAAGCAATAGCTACAAGGCTTTTCCATTTCAATAATTTTCGCCAACTCGAGTGAAAACCTTGACCGGTAAAAATTTAACAACTATAGAAAACACAAGTACATCCATTCGTAAGATTTCATTTTATATGCGAAATTTTTAACGGCCTTGAGATTCCCTCGATAATGAGAGCTTTACAAACGGAATTTAGCTACTCAGATGTGATAAAAAATCTTTGGATTCTATTTCTGGCTAGAGATGGTTATGCTGAAAATATCATGGAGCACTTGTGTCTTTAATTACAAAATATCCAACTCTTTCATGCAGTCCTTCATCATCTCATATGTCCTTTCAATATCCGCATCCAAACCAATTGAGAAACGGATCAACCCATCACTCAAGCCCATTTCTTTTTGCTCGTCCTCAGGAATTTCTGAAGATGTCGAGCTACCAGGAGCTGAGAATAGTGTTTTGTAGAATCCAAGACTGACGGCAAGATACCCTAAGTTTTCCTTTTGCATCAATTCCATTAAGGCATTCGCTTTGTCCAATGACCCCACATCAACCGTCAACATCCCTCCAAATCCATACTTTTCATTCATCATAGATTTAAACAAATCGTGAGATGCGTGCGATTTTAATCCAGGATATACCGTTTTTAAGCCATCTTTTTCAAACTGTTCGGCCAAATACATGCCATTCAGACTATGTTGTTGCATCCTAATATGCAAAGTTCTCAAGTTTTTTAAAATTGAAGCAGCTCTTAAACTATCCATGGTGGCACCTAATAGCATACAAGCACCATCATTGACATTCCTCAAATCGTCGATAAACTCTTGAGTTCCACAAATAACCCCACCAACGGTATCACTGGAGCCATTGATAAACTTGGTTAGACTATGAATCACAACATCAGCCCCCAATTGTGCTGGAGAAATGGATAAAGGCGAAAACGTATTGTCCACGATAAGTTTTAGACCGTGCTTTTTGGCCAAATTTGCCAAACTTGAGATATCTGCAACTTCCAATAATGGATTGCTCACGGACTCGCAGTAAATAACTTTTGTATTTGAGGTTATAGCGGCTTCAACCACATCTAATTTAGTGATGTCAACAAATGATGTCTTAATGTTAAGTCGTGGTGTAAAATTTTTCAAAAATGCATAGGTTCCGCCGTAGATTGTTCGGCTTGACACAATATGATCCCCGGCACCGCAAAGTTGCATCAAGACTGGCGTAATGGCTCCCATTCCGGAAGCGGTAACAGTTGCGGTTTCCGTACCTTCCATGGCGGCAAGCGCTTTTCCTAAATAGAGATTGGAAGGGGTGGAATGGCGTGAATATAAATAACATCCATCGGCATTGCCCTCAAAAGTATCAAACATGGTTTTTGCAGAGAGGAAGGTGTAGGTTGACGAATCAGAAATAGAAGGGTTAACGCCTCCAAATTCTCCAAAGTATTGTAAATCTTGTATATTATTTGCTGGTTTAAATGCCATGACTATTGTATTATTTAAGTTAATTGTGATGCGAATATGCAGTAATTCAGATTATTTATCAATAGATATAACACTATTTAGATTTATAATCTAATAAACTGAAATTATATAGATTTTAAATAATCATTTTCTACATTTGTTCAATTTCAACTGAAAATTTTTCATTTATGACTTTTGATGCCATCGATAAAAAACTACTGGGACTTCTTCAAACCAATAGTAAACAAACTAATAAGGAGCTCTCCATACATCTCAACCTTTCTGTCACAGCAGTTTATGAGCGGATAAGAAAGCTCGAGAAAGCAGGTGTTATCTCAAAATATGTCGCTTTGGTTCAAAAGGAAAAAGCGAATAAAAGCTTTGTGGCGTTCTGTCATATTAAACTCATACAACACACACAGGATTATGTGGTTAAGTTTGAAAAAGAAGTCACTAATCTTGCAGAAGTGATGGAATGTTACCATATTAGTGGTGATTATGATTATCTCTTAAAAGTTATTGTGTCAGACATGGAAGCTTTTAGGGAATTCATGGTCAATAAATTAACTTCTATCGACCATATTGGCAGTACCCATAGCATGTTTGTTATTAACGAAGTCAAACATACCACTGCTATAAACATGTAGATCAATGCAGTCAGTCAGATACAAACTCACTGAATTTTTCTTGATTTTTATAATCTTGCCGGTAAGTTTTGCGTTGGATTATCCTTTTGTAATTAAAGCGTTTCTTGCTATTTCTGGCTTTGGATATGTAATTTTCGTGTTGCTGAAAGTTGAGGACAATAAATTTAAAATGGCACCAAACTTAAAATGGAAGTCGTTTTGGAAACATGTTTTCATTAAGTTGTTGGTCATTGCATTTTTAACTATTGGATACATGTTTCTGACTGCTGAATCAGAATTGTTCCATGTGTTGTACAAAAAACCAAAACTTTGGGTGGTTATATTGTTCGCCTATGCCATGTTTTCAGTTTACCCACAAGAACTTATTTACCGTACCTTATATTTTCAACGTTACAGTTCGCTTTTTAAAAGCAGGACGCTCTTTATTTTTATAAATGCCATTGTCTTTTCCATGGCGCATATTTTCTACCGAAACCCTTTGGTTATAGTGATGACCTTTTTGGGTGGTATTCTTTTCGCATTGACTTATGAGAAAACTAAATCCACCTTATTGGTTTCTATTGAGCATGCCATTTATGGGTGGTGGCTCTTTACCGTTGGCATGGGGCATATGCTAGGATTTCCAGAATAAATACTGAAGTCCACAATTTAAAATTATAGATTTTAAAAATGGTAGGTCGTAATTCGTAAAACGTAAATCAAAATTGTATTTTTGTAGTTGATTTTAAGTAATATCAAAAAACAACTTTATGAATTCATATGATGTAGCCATTATAGGCTCTGGTCCTGGAGGATATGTAGCAGCCATCCGTTGCGCACAATTAGGCATGAAAACTGCAATTATTGAAAAATATGCAACACTTGGGGGCACCTGTCTCAATGTGGGTTGTATTCCAAGTAAAGCACTTTTGGATTCTTCTCATCACTATGAAGACGCCGTTAAACATTTTGAAGAACATGGTATTGACATTCCTGGGGATATCAAAGTGAATCTAAAACAAATGATAGCCCGTAAACAATCTGTTGTTGATCAAACGACAGGGGGTATCGATTTCTTAATGAAAAAAAACAAGATTGATGTCTATCAAGGCTTAGGATCTTTTAAGGACGCTACGCATATTACTATTAAAGGAGAAGAAGACCTAGAGATTGAAGCCAAGAACACCATTATCGCCACAGGAAGTAAGCCTTCAAACCTGCCGTTTATTGAATTGGACAAAGAGCGAGTCATCACTTCAACGGAAGCTTTAAAGCTTAAGGAAATTCCAAAGCACATGATCGTTATTGGGGGCGGAGTAATCGGTTTGGAACTAGGACAGGTTTACAGAAGACTTGGTGCCGAAGTAACGGTTATTGAATATTTGGATCGTATTATCCCAACCATGGATTCCGGATTATCCAAAGAATTGAATAAAGTCTTGAAGAAGGCCAAGTTCAATGTAAATGTATCGCATAAGGTAAAATCTGTTGAGCGAAAAGGTGATGAAGTGATTGTGAAAGCAGACAATAAAAAAGGTGAAGAAGTTGAATTTAAAGGCGATTATTGCTTGGTTTCTGTAGGCCGTCGACCTTATACAGATGGTCTAAACGCCGAGGCTGCTGGAGTAAAACTGACCGATAAAGGCCAAGTTGAAGTCAATGAGCATTTGCAAACCAACGTCAAAAACATATACGCCATTGGCGATGTGGTAAAAGGAGCAATGTTGGCCCATAAAGCTGAGGAGGAAGGTGTTTTTGTTGCAGAAACCTTAGCGGGACAAAAACCTCATATTAATTATAATTTAATTCCTGGTGTGGTTTATACCTGGCCAGAAGTGGCGTCTGTTGGACAAACAGAGGAACAGCTGAAAGAAGCAGGCGTAGCTTATAAAACAGGTCAATTTCCAATGCGTGCACTAGGTAGAAGTAGAGCCAGCATGGATTTGGACGGATTTGTAAAAGTACTTGCAGATAAAGAAACAGATGAAATTCTTGGGGTCCACATGATTGGCGCTCGTGCTGCAGATATGATTGCCGAAGCTGTTGTTGCCATGGAATTTAGAGCATCAGCAGAAGATATCTCGCGTATGTCCCATGCGCATCCAACCTATACGGAAGCCCTTAAGGAAGCGGCATTAGCTGCCACCGAAGATAGAGCTTTACATATCTAAAATAATAGTATCTAACTATTAAAAAACAAAAAAGCGAGCACATGAGTGTTCGCTTTTTCTATTTAAAGTTCTTGAAGTAAATCTTTTATTCGTAGCTTACTGGTATAATCAGACTCATTCACGTCCCTAACCAAGCAATAGGCATTGACGGCTCTATCTTTTACCTTATTAAATAGTTCTTTCATCGTGTAAGGTCCATATTCTTTAGAGCGTTGAATATAGAAGAACTCATGTTCAGAAATAATCTTGGACGCCTTTTTCAGATATTTTTGCTTTAAAAATTTTTGGACATCTTCTTTAGAGTTGATGACATCTAAATATTCCGTTGAATTAATAAAAAACGAATATTCTTCAGATGACTTCTGGTTGAGCACAAGCATGTCATTATCCTTATAGAATGCTTTTATAAGCACAATGCCATCAGCAGTAGTAATAGAAATGAAATTAGAATTTATAAAACTCCATCGTGTAGTTGTTACTTTGTCGTTTTCTGAAATGACCAACTCATTGTTAGGTTTAAACACATACATCGCATGGGTATCCTCAATACCATTGATCAACACCCATTCTTGATTGATAAACTGTTTATCATGATGCAATAAATAATCAAAGGGCTCTAGTTTTGGGACGATATTGTATAGAAAATTTCTCAATTTGAAAAAATTTAATAGGTTAAGACTTATTCTGTTAAACAACTCTGTTTCAATTCCTATTAAAAATACAAGTTAAATTCTTATTGACACTATTTGAACGATGTTGTGACGCTTTTTTAGTTGAAATGAATTTATAAGCCAATTAGAACTGCTCAAGCTGACCTAAAACCTCTTTTTTATAACTTCTACTGATCGTTAAAGCTGTGTTCTTAACCACGACATGCTCATTGGTAAAAGAACTGATATGAGCGGTTGAGACTATAAAAGACCTATGGATCCTGAGAAACTGATTACTTGGTAGCTTGGCTTCTATGGCTGTTATGGTTTCTCTTGTAACCACGACCTCATTATCGAGATGGATCTTTAAATAATCACTATAGCTTTCTATGTATAAAATATCCACAAAATCAATTTTTACCATACGCCGATCAGAGCGAACAAACATAAACGTCGTGATATTTGAACGAGATGGGGCAGGAGCTTGTGATTTTGAATGCACTTCAAAATAGGTAGTTACAGCTTTTAGAAGACGCTCAAAAGAGATAGGTTTTAGTAGATAATCTACGGCTTGTAACTCAAAACCTTCAACAGCATAATCCCGATAGGCCGTCGTAAAAATAATCTTGATTTCACTATTTATGGATTTGGCAAACGAAATTCCTGAGATTTCAGGCATATTGATGTCTAAAAATATTAGATCTATCTTATGGTTATTGATAACCTTAAACGCCTCTACGGCTTTATTGCAACTCGCAACAATAGTTATGTTATTAATTTTTGACAGATGGGTTGCTATAATTTCTCGAGCAATGATTTCGTCATCAACAATTATACAGGATATGTTTTTTGTTTTTCCCATTAACTGTGTTTTAATTTTAGACAGACCTTGAACATTTTCTCCTGCTGTAGAATATTTAAATCGTAGTTATTTTCATATAACAGATCCAAACGTTTTTTGATGTTCTGCAAGCCTATACCTTTTAATTCAGTGTTTTTTGTAGTGTTCGTATTTTCAATCCTAAAGATGATTTGATCTGGTGTACAAATGAGGTCAATTGATATCTGCAATACGCCATTGACTAAACTACCATGTTTAAAACTATTTTCAACAAACGGAAGTAACAGCATAGGTGCAATTTTATAAGACGTTGAAATGTTATGAAGATTAAAGTTCACGTTGAGCGTATTGTTAAAACGCATGTTTTCAAGAGCTATATAGTCTTTTATATGTTGAATCTCATTGGTCAATAGAACAAACGGCTTATCTGACTGATAGAGCAGATAATCGAGAAGGTTAGAGAGTTTTAAAATCATTTCAGGTGTTTCGTCCGCTTTCTTCAAAGAAAAGCCGTAAATGGTGTTTAAAGTGTTGAACAGGAAATGGGGATGAATTTGCATTTTAAGATAGTTGAGTTGCTGTTCTTTTAGTTTTAATTGGGTGGTCAGAATTTTGGTTTCCAATTTCTTTTTCTGTTCCAATTGCCTTATATTAAGTTTCAACAATTTAAAGGCACTTACCACCAACACGACCAGATATACGGCAATCATGACAAAAAACAGATTTCTGCTGATAGGTGCCATCTGTTCATACTTAAAATGGGAAAGGTATATCAGGCCATAAAAGATAGAAACTATGATCAAATATCCCGATACGATGAGCGTATATAGACTGTAAAGACCAAACAGCAGATATTTCTTTTTAACAAGGTACTGTGGGATTAATTTATAGATGGAAATGTATGTGGTCGCCATTGTAATTGGCATTAAAAACAATGAAAACGAAAGTATATAGTTCATATCGCTGCTGTCAAAACCAAAGAAGTACATAAAAAAAACAAGAACACCGCACCAAAAAAGAAGATGCATGAGTGCTTGGATCAATGTGTTTAAGATAGGTGATTTGTGCCGCACGGTTAATTTTTATATACAATAATACTATAATTTTAATGCGAATTTGAAAATTGGAGATGAACGACAGAATTAGCACCCGTTTCAACCGAACCGTCATTTAAGGCGCTCGATCGGTCATCGGTCGCATTATAAAAACCTATTAGGAAATGTGGTTTAAGTTTGTAGTATGTTTAATTTAAAATTGATGTATGATGTTTCTAAAATTAATTTCTCAAACTCCAGCCGTCATGAATAACCCATTTGCGGATCGGTTTAATGAGGGTGGTCCTTTTATTATGACGCTTATTTTAATAGCGCTTATCTTGTCCATAGTTTTTATGAGCATTGGATTCATAAATTTGAAAAAAAAGCCAATGACATCGAAAAAAATGACCCGATTAATTGCTGACGTGAGTCTGTTAGGTTTGGTGTTGGGCTTTCTAGGGTCAATCTTGGGAATGATTGAAGCTTTTGATGCCATTGAGGGATTTAATGATTCAGTAAATTCATTGATGATTGCTGGAGGATTAAAAGTTTCTTTTTTGACTACGCTATTTGGATGTTTTGTATTTATTATTTCAAGAATAGGAATTATAATATTAAAAGGACTTCAAAAGCCGTAAACAGAAAAAGGCAAACCGTTTGGTTTGCCTTTGTTAATTTTAAAGATCTGTTGTGTTATTCAATTGGTTTGTCAAGTGCAACACGTTCATCTCTATTTGCTAATTCCCAAGCGGTATAAAATACAAGTCGCGTTCTGTTTTCCAATAAATCATATTCAATTTTATCAGGAGTATCAGACGCTTTGTGGTAGTCATCATGCGTTCCGTTAAAATAGAAAATGACTGGCACATTATTTTTTGCAAAATTATAATGATCTGATCGGTAATAAAAACGATTTGGATCGTTATCGGCATTAAACGTATAGTCTAAAGTGACGTTAGCATATTTTTTGTTCACCTCTTCTGAAACATTATGAAGTTCCTGACTTAATTTGTCCGAGCCAATTAAATAGACATAGTTCCTGTCTCCCTTGCGTTTGGGATCGATTCTTCCTATCATGTCAATGTTCAAGTTGGCAATCGTGTTTTCCAAAGGAAAAATCGGATCTACATCAGTATAATAACTTGAACCCAACAAACCTTTTTCTTCACCAGTAACGTGTAAAAACAAGATAGAACGTTTTGGACCATGGCCTGCTTTCTGTGCGATTCTAAATGCTTCTGCGATTTCCAAAATAGCCACAGAACCAGAACCGTCATCGTCAGCACCATTATAAATTTCGCCATCTTTGATCCCTTCGTGATCTAAATGAGCTGAAATAACCAAAACTTCATCTGGTTTTTCTGAACCTTTTATGAATGCCACCACATTTTCAGAATTTACATCTTCAGAATTGCTGGTGATTTTAATTTCGACATTCGCCTTTAGATTTTTAGAGATATCATTCGTTTCAATATCCGCTAAAAGTGCTTTCCCTAATTTGTTGCTAATTAAAACTTGCACCATTACATCCTGCTTGTCCTTCAAACCAATTCGACTGTCACGACCTGATTTAGCTGCAGCCTGCATATAATTGGAAGCCATTTTTAAATAGGCATCGTCCATATATAAAACAGCTTTCACTCCTTTTTGCTTCGCAACTTCTCTTTTAGAACCAAGGGCCTGTCTTCCAACGGACCATTTAGTATCTTCTTTAGTTCCAGAAGTGACATATGTACCATCGGCATTTTTAGGTTCTCCAACTTTTATCAAAACAATTTTATCTTTCACATCTACACCTATGTAACTGGAATAGTTGTCATCTTCAATTCCGTAGCCTGCGTAAACAATATCAGATGCGTTGATGGTTTGTGTTGCCGCTGATCCAGAAGTTACAAGATCAGTATAATTTTCAAATGCCGCACCATTGACTGTAATGGAAGTTTCTGGCGACTTCTGATTTAGCAAAGGTACTTCTTGAAAATAATCACCTTCTGAAATTGGAGAAGGAATACCAAGTGCGACATAATGTTGCTTTAGGTATTCAACCGCCATTTTCTGACCTTTACTGCCGGTGTCACGCCCTTCAAATTCGTCTGAAGCAAAAGTATATAACATTGTTTTTAATTCATCAGCAGTTATGGTGTTACCATATACTGTTGGATCAATTTCAACTATTTTTTCTGTAATCGGCACAGTTTGTTGGCTTGAACCACAACTAAGAATGCCCATTGCGATACATGCAATAATAAGAGACTTTTTCATTAAGATTTAAATTAATTAGAGATGAAATGCGATAATACGAAAATCACAAGAATTTTACTTTTAAACCTGAATTCATTTAACAAACTTTAACAAAGCAAATGTTTTTTAATTTGCAGAACTTAAACACCAATCTTAATGATTTATTAATTATTAGGATTCAAATATATAAGTTTGCGAACCTTCAGGATCTCTCAAAGACCATTAATCTTAGGCGGTCTTTTATAGTTTGGTGAACATGCTCTATAAAAAGCTAAAAGCCGAGACGAACTACAAGTGGCTGTCCTGCCTTTAAAGAAAACCAAAGTGTTTTAAGGTTTATTGTTAATGGCACCAAAGTGGATGCTGACTACATTGACATCATAATATTGGAAAGAAACAAATTTCATGGCCGTTTTGGCGTCGGTGGTGAGAAGAATAGATGTCTTAACTTCTCGATTGTTACTTTAAGTATCCTGCATGGTCCTGATGCATAACGTCTCAAATTTTATCAACTTTAAGTCGCTCTTTGGAATTGGCAAGATACCAAGCGGTGGAAAAAATGAGTTGGGTTCGTTTCTGCAATAACGGAAAATTGATTTTTTCGGCAGTATCCGTAGGCTGATGGTAATCTTCATGCTCTCCATTAAAATAGAAGATAATGGGAATATTCCGCGAGGCAAAATTATAATGGTCAGAACGGTAATAAAAACGGTTGGATTCATTTTCTTCGTTATATCTATAATCCAGCTTTAAATGTGTGAATTGTGAATTCGCTGCTTCGGAGATATAGTGAAGTTCTGTACTTATTCTATCAGCGCCAATAATGTAAATGTAATCGTCGATTTGCTTTTCTTCATGAATTTTATCTATCCGCCCAATCATGTCAATGTTTAAATTTGCTACGGTATTTTCTAAAGCATAAATAGGATTTTTAACGTAATAACTTGACCCCAACAATCCAGATTCTTCAGCCGTTAAATGCAAAAAGAGCAGACTTCGCTTGGGGCCATGACCTGCCTCTTTAGCGAGCGAAAAAGCTTGGGCAATTTCCATAAGAGCGGCAGAACCTGAAGCATTATCATCCGCGCCATAAAAGATGCCATCTTCAGTAACACCCAAATGATCTAAATGTCCGGAAATAATAATGACTTCTTCAGGGAATTCTGAACCTTCAATAAAGGCCACAATATTTTGTGTGCTGGGACTATCTTTTGAAAAATGTGATTTTGGGATTCTTTGGTAATAATTATCCGTTCCCAAAGGTGATGAGATTCCATTATCCATATAGAAATCCTTGAGAAATTTTGATGCTTTTTGAAATCCTGCTTTCCCCGTTTCACGACCTTCAAAATTCTGTGATGCTAAAGTAAAAACATGGACACTTAATTCATCAGGCGTAATCGTATGACTGTATTTTATAACAGTTTGAGGATCCTCAAAAACAATATTGTCTTTTAAGATTTCAATTTTTTGACTGTGCCTAATATTCGCACAGGAACCAACGAGAGATAGGGCAGAGGCAATGAAAAGGACTTTCATTTAATAGGGATTAATTTAGTAACTAAACAAAGGGAATACAAGAAGCCATACGTCAATTTTGAGCCGTATTTTGATTTCTTCAGAAAATAGACTTATTTATCTAATAAACCTTCTAAGTCGGGAAGTTCTTCAGTAGTTGTGGTATCGAGATTGGATTCATCAAATTCAATATCCATATCTTCTATTTCCAATTCTTCTAAAATATGTTTGGAATCTTCTACGGATGCTTCTTCTTTTAATTCTAATTCTTCGGTGTTGCCCATTTCTGCAGAGTTAAAAACAGCTTTGTACGTGGTTAAAACCAATGAAATTAAGGTCATTAAAAATATCAATTGCACAGATTTTTTTGGTAATTGCTTTTGTTTGGAGATATATAAAGCAATACCTCCAAAAATCAATGCAGCAAGTGCAGGTAAAAACGCTATTTGCGATAAAGGCGTTACAGCCAAAACCAGTGCTAAAACTGCCGCTATGATTCCTAAAACAATAAAGAGTTGTCTCATGATCTAATTTTTTAATCCGGTTGCTGATTTAATTTTAAGTTCGCCGTTGCCCACCGGAATTTTAAACTTGGCATAAACAGGAACTTTATTGGCATCTGCCGTAAGATATAATAAATTGTCGTTAGACCCACCTTTCAGAACATTCTTGTTTTTAAGGGACAATGCAAGCTTGTAGCATTCTTTTTTGCCCAGTGCAGTAGTGATGGTTTCTTTTCCCACATACTTCACATTAATAACCATTTCTTCATTATCAAAAATAACCTTGAAACTCTGTGTATCGCCTTGCGCAGCTTTATGGATGTCCAAATTTCGAATATGGTAAATAGTTGCTACAATATCTTTGGTGCCACCGTTAATTTTGACCGTGGCGATTTTATCATAAGTTTGACCTTTGCTATTCTTTTTTCGCATTAAACTTTTAACTGAATTCGTTTTATGGCTATAGGTGTACTGCATAAATTTATAGTAATTGCCTTCACTGATGTCGCGCTTATATAGGTATGGTGTCAAGCTGGTTGGACTCACATAACTTTCATAAAGATCTCTGATTTTAAAAAAATTGTCCCACTTCGCATAGGTGGCTGCGGTACATTTCAGATGTAGAAGTGTTGCTTTTGAAGTTTTTACCTGACCAGTTTCCATGGTAACTTGGGCAATGTCAGTCATCAATCCAGACATATTATAAGACGCCGTAAAAACTAGTTTTTCTCCAATTCCAATGCTGGTGTTCTGGGCAAATTGAGCTGAGCTAAGCATCAAAAGTGCAATTAAAAAGAAATATTTCATAGAAAAAATTTGGGGTCAAAGATATTTATTATAACACTACTAAATGCAAATATATTTTAGGGTTATTAACTTTATTTTCCATGTTTAAATAGACTCCGCAATTGTTAAATTAGTCCCAAATTTGTATAGCATCAAGGTTTTCGGCTTTTGAGTTATCCCAACGAAAATGATTTATCTAATTTTATGGAAGAACAAAACAAATATTAACTCTAAAATTTAAATATTATGAATTCAGATCAATTTGAAGGTAAATGGAAACAAATAAAAGGTGATTTCAAAAAGAAATATGGCAAAATTACCGATGATGAATATACGGAAGCCGAAGGCGATTTCGATAAGTTAGCCGGAAAAGTACAAGAGAAATACGGCAAATCTAAGGAAGATTTAAAGAATGAAATCGATAAGTGGTAGAATGCCATAATTGATTTAATGAAAGTTCCCAAATGATACAAAGTTTGGGAACTTTTCTATTTCATAGTCTAATCTTACCTTTGTATTCCATTTCATGAAATACGATCGCGCATCATTAAGAATGATGAGATTTTTTTATTTATTACTAAATTGTGAACTAGAGAGAATTTGGAAATGATTCCAGTATTCAGAATCTAAAAAATACGACACCAAAAAAAGTACCAATTATGGAAAAGTCTAAAGTTAAAAAGCAAAATAACAGACAGGAGGACGAAAAAAGAAATCCTGATTCAAAAAATAACGCGCCATCCAAAGAAAAGGAATGGGACCCTGATCCTAATGAACGCGACGAAGAAAGCAGGACAGATGAAAAATTGGAAAATCTTAAGGGGGTTCGAAAGCCCAAAGATGAAGATAACTAATATTGTAAAATTTAAACAGCATATCAATGAAAAGTAATTTTAAAACCATCATCGATTCAAAAACTCCAGTATTAGTCGATTTTCATGCCACGTGGTGCGGGCCTTGCAAAAGTCTAGCGCCAATTTTAGAACAGGTGAAGTCAGACCTGGGAGATAAGATCAAAATAGTAAAAATTGATGTTGATAAAAACCCTTTATTAGCGGCCAATTATCAAGTAAAAGGCGTGCCAACCATGTTACTATTTAAAGAGGGCATGCAGGTGTGGCGACAATCTGGAGTGTTACAAAAAGAAGAAATTATCAGGGTAATTAACTCAAATTAGCGCGTTTATATTAAAACAATGTTCTGTTGATCGTGAGTAAACAGTTCAAACTGACATATATCATTGTTAACGACAGGGGATAGTGGTATCTTGGACTTTTAAAACAAACACTATCATGGATAATTTAGAGGAAAAGGATTGTTTATATATTCTTAAAAACGACTATTTAGGACACTTGTCCTATATCTACCAAAATAGGCCTTTTGTGGTGCCCATCACTTATTTTTATGATGCTGAAAGACATGTGATCATCTGTTACTCGGCTGAAGGCCATAAGATGAATGCGATGCGGAAGAACAATCAAGTGGCATTAAATGTTGTTGATGTAGACGGCCTTACCAAATGGAAATCAGTAATGATCCATGGAAAATTTGAGCAACTTTTTGGTAGCGATGCCAAGTCTTACCTTCACGTTTTTTCACTGGGAATTAAAGAATTGGTTGCCGAAAAGGAATTGAAAGAATTGAGCTTTATCAGCGAGTTTTCCAGTAAGGTGATCAACGAGAATTTACCAATGATCTTCATTATAAATATTGATGAGGTTTCGGGTAAAATGAGACGGAACTAAACGCCTCCATATATTTTAGACTTTTTTCTGGTTTCTAATTTGTGTTTCGTGATAGCTTAAAAGTTTAATAGAGTGCAAGCGCAGATAAAAATGGTCGTCTGAACATCTGTTTCAGACGATTGTTTTTTTGACTAAACTCGATTTGCTTCAGACCAGAACGAATTCGAGCTAATGCTGATTTTCGGTATAAATTTTGTTCCTTTTAGAAGTTGTAAGATTGTTGGTCGTTACAGATTGTTATTTTTCTCATTTTTCATCTCAATTGTAGTTTTGCCAATTTTGTTTTTGATTCATTTTATTGGAAGAGAAATTGGTATAACTATCAGAAAACCACTACATATGACCCCAAGACTTGTTAATTATTTTCAACAATAGCCTAGAATAACTCTTATAAAACCTTAATTTTGTGAAAATTTTTTTCGAACGCCTTTTTTTATGTCAGAAACCTTAGAGCAACTTAATGTAGTAGAAACCAAAAAGGATCTTTATGATTATCAACTTGCTGATCTCAATAAGATTTTTAAGGTGATGGAAACTGCTCCCGACAATTTTAATTTGTTGTACCAACTGCCAACAGGAGGAGGGAAGACGGTTATTTTTTCGGAGATCGTCAGACGCTATATTAAAAAACATAATAAAAAAGTAGTGATCCTTACCCATAGGATTGAGCTCTGCAAACAGACCTCAAAAATGTTGACTAATTTTGGCGTTGACAACAAGGTGATCAACAGCAATGTGAAGGAGCTTCCAGATCAAGACCAATATAAATGTTTTGTGGCAATGGTAGAAACCTTAAACAACCGGCTCAATGATAAGAAGCTCCGATTGGAAGATATCGGCTTGGTTATTATTGATGAAGCCCATTACAATTCCTTCCGAAAGTTGTTTAAATTCTTTGAAAATTGTTTTATTCTTGGAGTCACCGCCACGCCTTTAAGTTCTAATATCAAATTGCCTATGAAGGACAATTATCAAAAGTTGATTGTTGGCGACGATATTTCAACCTTGATAAAAAATGGATTTTTAGCGAATGCTGAACTGTACAATTTCGATGTCGAACTCAATACTTTAAAGATTGGAATCAACGGTGATTATACCGTGAAATCTTCAGAATCTCTATACACTAATTCTTATATGTTGAGCAAACTGGTGTTTGCTTATGAAGAAATGTCCAAGGGCAAAAAAACGTTGATTTTCAATAATGGCATCAACACTTCAAAAGAAGTGTATTATACGTTTAAGCGCGCGGGTTACAACGTTAGGCATTTAGATAATACCTGTAGCAAACAGGAGCGTAAGGAAATCTTAAATTGGTTTAAGAACACCCCTGATGGTATTCTTAGTTCCGTGAGTATTTTGACCACAGGATTTGATGAGCCCACTGTTGAATCCGTCATTCTTAATCGTGCCACGCGCTCTCTTACTCTTTATTTTCAAATGATAGGCCGGGGATCTCGAGTCTTGAAGGATAAGAAATCCTTTATGGTTCTGGATCTTGGGAATAATGCCGTTCGTTTTGGTCCATGGGACCAGCCTGTAGATTGGCAGCATATTTTTAAGTATCCTGATTTTTATCTCGAAAACCTTCGGAATGATGAAGATATTGAGCGCGACTTTGTGTATATCATGCCAGACTCTATAAGGGAACGTTTCCGTGAATCTGAATCCATTGCGTTTGATGTTAAGGCAGAATACGAAAAGGCCATTGCTGAAGGCAATAAATCCATCACAACTATTGAACGCTCCATAGAGCAACACTCGCAAATGTGCATCGCCAATGCCGAAACTATTTTTGACGCACGCGATTTGATCAAATATTTGCAGGATGACATTTCTTATAGAATAAAACAGTATTCGTATTGTATGATGAACAGTACCAAAAATTACAAAGAATGGCTGATGGAAGAATATAATAGAAAGTTAAGGTTGAGTTTTAACGGTAAGTTTTAACGTTTCCTTTAAAATTAGAGTCAGAATTAATCGTTAGTTTCGCTGAGAGGTACGGTTTTTGATTTTAAACTCCAAACTATTTTTTTATCTTATGGCATCTCGTAAATATACTCTTTTAGGCGTTTTTTTTCTCGCAGTGATCTTTCAGATGACCGCTCAAGAATTTCCCATTAAGAACATTCCTATTCCTGCAGTTGAAAAAAAGGAAGAAAAGAAAGAACCAGAACCTACACCGGTAAAGATTGAACCGATTGAAAAGGAAGAAAAACCGGCTGTTGAAAATCCCATCACCATCAAAAAAAAGGAAACCGAATTTTCAATGTTCGATAACAGCACCTTACGCGATCCTGGAGAAATTTTTGATAAAAAATGGAATAAGAAGGCAGTAGAACAAGGCTTTAAGATGGAATCCATGGAGGATCAATTTTTGGGTACTTTCGCAATTACTGGCAAAAAGGCCAATATAAGATGTAGAGACCACGAATATCCAGATGGCGACCGGGTGAGGGTTTTTGTCAATGGCACTGTTTTTATCCCAGATCTTTCATTAACCGGGAATTATAAGAGTTTTGATGTGCCCTTAGTTGAAGGCGTCAACAAGATAGACTTTGTTGCACTCAACCAAGGTGAGTCCGGTCCCAACACCGCAGAGTTCCAAGTATTCGACGACAATGGCGTTCAAGTATCTTCAAAAAAGTGGAATCTATTGACCGGAGTGACGGCTAGCATTACTCTGGTGAAATAGGAAAAGAATAAATTCTTAAAATAGAGGAAAGAAAGGCCCTTTTGCAATCGCGTGAAATTCCAACTGACTCGCTTTCTCTTGTATTTCATTCACAGTCACTACTTTGTTAGTGTGTACCGTAAACTCTGTAGGATAATCATCTTTAAAAATTACTTTGGTCACACCGTCAATTTGCAGGATCAACGCTTCTAGCTTTGCTTTGTCGGAAGGGTCTTCAATATTCGTTCTAAACGTTTTGCCGTGATTTCCTGGGATAATATTGTCATTGATGAACGTCATTTTTATGCTGTAGTTTTAATTGGATTCTATAGATAAATTTAGATAATATATTACACTTCACCTAATTGAAACGGCATAAATCCAAGGTTTTTCAAACAATAATCGCTAAGTTATTAATTTAAAGATTTTTGCACAGTTTATTCTTCAGTATTGCCAGAAACCACAGACTTTACTAGTGCTTGCAAACACATTCAATTCCAACCAAATTATGCCAAATAAAATAGGGAGAAAGACGTTGCTATTCCTATCTTTGCACAACTAAACACATCATGACTTTTGATGCTGTTTATTCACTAGCTTTCTACTTAATGAATATAGAAGCCACATCTAAAATTGTTATTGTTGGCGCAGGTTTTGGCGGAATCACCATTGCGAAAACCTTCAAGAACAAACCTGTTGAAGTTCTATTGATCGACCAACATAATTATCATAATTTCCAACCGCTCATGTATCAAATTGCCACAGGCGGATTGGAGCCCGATAGTATTGCGTATCCTGTACGACGGATCTTCAGAAACCAGAAGAACTTTAGTTTTAGAATGGCAAAGGTTGAGAATGTTTCTATTGACACACAAACCCTACAAACTTCAATTGGTCCCATCAGCTATGACTATTTAGTTATTGCCACTGGAAGTACTAACAACTTTTTCAATTTTGAACCTGTAAAGGATAAGTTACTGACTTTAAAATCCATTCCAGATGCGTTAAATATGCGCAGCTATATCTACCAAAATTTAGAAAAAGCCCTCGCACACCAAAATGACCAATCCATTGACGACCTCATGAATATAGCCATTGTTGGCGGAGGACCTGCGGGAATTGAGTTAGCTGGGGCGTTGGCGGAAATGAAGCATTTCGTTTTACCAAAGGATTTCCCAGATCTTGATATGTCAAAGATGCAGATCAACCTCTACGAAGCTGCTCCGGAATTACTGTCGGCAATGTCTGAAGCTTCTTCAACTAAGACCTTGCTCTATTTACGGGAATTAGGCGTCAACGTTCACTTAAACGCCAAAGTGAACGGATACGACGGAAAAATTCTGACCCTTGCTGATGGTACTAACTTTACCACAGATACCGTTATTTGGACTGCCGGCGTGAAAGCAGCGCCAATTAATGGGCTTCCTGAAGGTGCTTTAGCAGGAAATCGGATTTTAGTGGACGGTTATAATCAAGTAAAAAACACCAAGAATATATTTGCCATTGGTGACGTGGCAAGCTGTGTCACGGCAGAGAATCCTAAAGGATTACCTATGTTGGCACCCATAGCCCAACAGCAGGGCAAACTGCTTGCAAATAATATCGTCAAGCTTACCACGCAGCAACCCATGCAGCCTTTTAAATATAAAAACAAGGGAGTTATGGCAACCATCGGCCGAAAGAAGGCTGTCGTGGATTTACCAAAGTGGAAGTTTCAAGGGACCTTTGCCTGGTTGGTATGGATGTTTATCCATATCATGTCTTTGGTAGGTTTTAGAAATAAGATTATGGCTTTTTATGATTGGATGGCCAACTATTTAACCTATGACAAGCCTTTAGGATTAATAATTAGACCTTACAAGCGCAAAGAATAACGGTTTGAAGCCCAATATTTCAAATCTATCTCTTATATTTGTAAGGTATATAGACATTTAGTGGCCAGTTTCCTTAAATTCTCATGTACATTGCAATCACTGGAGTACGCTTTCGACATACATAATTTCAAGAATTACCTATCCTAAGTCTCCTCTGGAATTTCATATTTAACCCTTAAAACATATTTAAAAAAAAGAATGGCTAAGTCGCAACAGACCTTTAACAAAATTGAAAAAGAAAAAGCACGTGCTAAAAAACGTGAAGAAAAAAAGAAGAAAAAAGAAGCCCGTAGAGCGGAAGGTGGAACCGATGGTATCCAATTTGCTTACGTAGATGCTTACGGCAATTTAACAGATACACCACCAGATCCGGCAGACAAGATCAAGGTAGAAGCTGAAGACATCGTTTTAGGTGTTCCCAAGAAAGAAGAGGGCGAAGAGGAAGATCCTGTAAGACAAGGTAAAGTTTCATTTTATGACAGCTCTAAAGGTTTCGGTTTTATCATCGATTTAGAAAACAACGAAAAATACTTTTGTCACGTGAGCGGACTCTTGGATGATATCGCTGAAAACGACAAAGTCAGTTTTGAATTGGAACGTGGTATGAAAGGAATGAACGCGGTAAGAGTAAAACGCGTTTAATCAACATTTAATTCATCAATTTTAATAACATCTCCAGGTTGCATTTTGTTTAAATAAATGTGACCTATTCGCGTACGCACCAATCTTAAAGTTGGAAATCCAACCGCAGAGGTCATTTTTCTGACCTGTCTGAACTTTCCTTCGGTTATAGTAATTGATATCCATGAGGTTGGGCCATGGCGCACATCCCTTATCTTTTTAGAGCGTTCGGCAAAATCGGGTAAATTTTCCAACTTTTTAACTTTACAGGGCAGAGTACCATACTTAACGCCCTTAAAACCGATAGTTACCCCTTTTTGTAAATCAGCAATTGCCGCTTCAGTAATGGCACCATCTACTTGAACATAATATTCCTTTTCAATTGGCGTGCTACAAATGATATGGCTTAATACTCCATCAGTGGTCAGTAATAATAACCCTTCAGAATTTTTATCCAAACGTCCAATGGGCATGAGTCCTTCCGGGAACTCATAGAGCGCCCCCAAAAACTTCTTATTGCGTTCATGTTTGGCATTGCTCATGAATTGGCTGAGATAGCCTAAAGGTTTATGAAGTATAAAATGGACATGTTGTATTGGTTTAGATGTTTTCATTTAAAATATTATAAACCAATTCTTTACTCATTGTTTTGCCTGTAGCTTTTTGGCGAACGTCTTCAAAGCTAAACCTGAAATTGCAGCCGTCTTTGTAATGGCTACACCCGTAGGCTGTTTTTCCTTTTATGACCGTTCCTTTCTTACATTTGGGACACATTACGCTATCTGGAGTTGTCTTTTTGATCGATTTCTTCGGCTCCAAAATCAATTGAAATTGCGCATCAAATCTTACCAGACCGTCCAATTCTCCAATTTCTGTTTTAAAACCTTTTAAATTGACCGTTGATCCCTTTTGGAGCAAACGGACATATTGTTTCTCTGAAATCTTTTTGTCCTTAAACTTAAATGGTAAAACAAAGCGACAGCCCTCTTTAAAAGCACTGCACCCATAAGCCGATTTGCCTTTGATCAAATGTCCTTTTTTACATTTCGGACACTTTTCTGCGGTGATTCCAGCTTTCTTAAGTGCCTCTTTTTTAGCTTCGGATTTTTGTGCCACTTTTACATGGGAAATATTTGCGCGTTGGGTTTCACTTCGGACTTCATAGACCAAAGCATCCACCATTTTTTTCATGTTGGCGATAAACTGGGCAGCACTATAAGCTCCTTTTTCAATATCTTTCAATTGCTTTTCCCACATCCCGGTCAATTCTGCCGATTTGAGCAATTCATTTTGAATGGTATCAATCAATTGAATGCCAATATATGTTGGTAACACTTGTTTTTTGTTACGTTCAATATATTTCCGTTTAAATAAGGTTTCGATAATATTCGCACGGGTAGAAGGACGGCCAATGCCATTTTCCTTCATCAGTTCGCGCATTTCATCGTCATCTACCTGCTTGCCTGCAGTTTCCATGGCACGTAGGAGGGAAGCTTCCGTAAATTGATTGGGTGGCTTGGTCTGTTTTTCTAAGAAAGAAGGTTCATGAGGTCCCTTTTCACCTTTAACAAAGGAAGGGAGCGTATCTGAGGCTTTTTGTTCTTTGTCTGCCGATTCTAAAACAACACGCCAACCTTTACTCAAGATTTCTTTTCCTGTGGCTTTAAAATTCACGTCGGAAGCCTTGCCAATCACAGTCGTATTAGATACGGTACAATCCTCATAAAAAACAGCTATAAATCGTCTGGTGATAATGTCATAGACCTGCTGTTGGTTATATTGCAAATGGCTTTCCACACCAGTCGGAATAATAGCATGGTGATCTGTAACCTTCTTATCATTAAAAACTTTGGAAGATTTCTTAATCTTTTTACCTAATAACGGGCTAGTTAACGGAGTGTATTTAGATAGATTCTTTAAGATTCCCGGAACCTTAGGATAGATATCGTTTGGCAAAAATGTCGTATCGACTCGGGGATAGGTCACTACTTTTTGTTCGTAAAGTTTTTGTACAATTTTAAGTGTTTCATCCGCCGAAAATCCGAATTTGGTATTACAATATACTTGAAGTCCGGTTAAATCAAACAGCTTTGGCGCATAGTCCTTGCCTTTTTTCTTGACTACTGAAACAATTTCAAATTCGTGTTCCTTAACTTTATTTGCCAGAATTTCACCATCTTCCATCTTGGTAAAGCGGCCTTCTTCATAGCTGAACAAGGTGTTTCTGTAAAGGGTCTGTAGTTCCCAATAGGGTTGTGGCACAAAGTTTTCAATCTCTTTAAATCGGTTGACCACCATGGCCAAGGTTGGGGTTTGCACCCTGCCCACAGATAAGACCTGCTTATAACCCCCATGCTTTAAGGTGTAGAGGCGTGTCGCATTCATCCCCAAAAGCCAATCGCCAATAGCTCTGGAAAATCCGGCATAAAAAAGATTATCGTACTGCTCTGAGGGTTTCAAGTTCTCAAAACCTTCTTTTATGGCTTCCGAGGTCAGCGAGGAAATCCATAAGCGTTGTACTTTTCCCTTATAATTCGCCTGGTCTAGAACCCAACGCTGTATCAATTCTCCTTCTTGTCCCGCATCCCCGCAATTAATAACGACATCAGCGCTATCAAACAGCTTCTTTACAATTTTAAATTGTTTCTCAATTCCAGAATTGCTGACCACCTTAGTTTTAAACTTTTCAGGGAGCATAGGTAAATTGTTCAGATCCCAACTTTTCCAATGCGGCTTATAATCGTTGGGCTCCATTAGGGTACAGAGATGCCCAAATGTATAGGTTACTGCATAACCATTGCCTTCATAGTATCCGTCATGTTTACTATTGGCTCCTAAAATAGCAGCAATTTCGCGTGCTACACTTGGCTTTTCGGCGATACAGACTTTCAAAATTTGGGGTTAGTTAGTATTGGTTATTTTTATTGATGATTAGGGACGCTGTGCGTATTATTACAGCGTTTATTTAGTGTAAACAACAGAGCACATATTTCAAATTAAATTGATTATATTTTTAATTTTAACCTTTGCAAGGTAAAACCTTTTCAGGAGATACTGCAAGAATTTGGAGGAAACCCTTAACGTTTGTATTAAAACTCAAGAATGGTTTTTAGCCACTGATTTCTATGATATAAATATCCAAAATATAATGGACTGGTTTCAAATTGACTATCCAAATAACAATTTCGTAAACAGAACAGTTTATTGGTTTTTTTAATACAAAGGGAAAGTTTATTGCATTCATGACATTGATAGCAACCTATTTTTTTATAACATTTATAGAAAAAATGTGTGGCCCCAATAGCTATCGTAACGTGTCAAAAATTTTTAATTGTAGACACGAGATGTGCTACGTATATTAAACCGACTCCATGGGGCGGACCGTTACGTCCGTACAGTGCGTGTCAATTTTACTTGAGACCGATGCATTTACCACCAAACCACGAACAATTTTGAAAACTTCCCCTTCTGGTGTAACCAGCACAAAGGCGATCGTTTTTTGTGTGTCCAATGGCTAACTTCAACTTGAAAATCTGAAAAATCCATCCAATCCACATCGGCATTACAATCCATTAGCCAATCACCTTTGGGAGGGATGTAAAACTGAGCATGTTCAATGTGGTGGAGTTCCTCTAATTTCAAATAAAAACCCTTCAGACATGACGGATTCAAAGTGCCGAAAGGAAACTCATTATAATCAAAAGGTAAAAATAATTGCGCTTTAAAGAGGACCTGCTGCTTGATTTCAGAGAGGTTTAATTTTAAGTTGTTTAACACAATCTGAGTTTTAGAATGATAGAGGAGTGGCAACTGCTTTTTTTTCAGTTTATCCAATTTCTGAACCAGACTATCTTTTCTATTGGGACCAATCCAATGTGATAACTCGCAAGCTCCTCCGCTAGGATCAAACAGATAGAACTTATAGATAATTTCCAAATGTAAAGGACCATTTTTCGTCATTAAAAGCGCATCCATTTCGCCCACAGTGCGCTTACCATCCCGGATCTGAATGTTTTCAGCCACAATATCAAAATCGTCATTGGCATTCAATTCGTGGAACACAAAACGCTCCACCAATTTACCCAAACGAAGCTGTTCTTGAACCTTTACATCAAATTTAAGAGTGTAATTTGGCTCTAAATCAAACTGTTGTATGTTATAAACATCAGCTTTATGCCACAATATAGATGTGTTCAAATACCCTTCAAAATTCTGTTGCAGAGTGTCTTTTTCCATAATTTACTTGGGCAAAGTACAAATATCTTTTTAACTATTTATTGGAAGACCGTGCTAATACTCATATCTTTGCACCTTCTTATACATCCAACACCTAAGCGCAATACTCCAATGTCTGTAAAAACCCTTTCAGAAAATCTAGAACGTCAAACAGGAAAAGATTTATACAACTATCAGAAAAAGGCAATCGACAAGGTTTTTAAAGCATTTGACGAGGCTCCTGAAGATTATCACTTGCTTTACCAATTGCCGACTGGTGGTGGAAAAACTGTGATTTTCTCTGAATTTGTAAGACAATATCTTAAAAATCATGACAAAAAAGTTGTGATCTTGACCCACCGTATTGAGTTGTTAAAACAGACTTCCAGGATGTTGACAGAATTCAACGTGACCAATAAAGTGGTGGATAGTAAGGCCAATTTGGATGATCAAGCAGATTACAGCTGTTTCGTGGCGATGGTGGAAACCTTAAACAATCGACTTCAGGAAAATATGTTGGATATTTCTGATGTGGGTTTAGTGATTATTGATGAAGCGCATTACAACTCATTCACAAAACTTTTTAAATATTTCGAAAACTCCTTTATCCTTGGGGTAACGGCAACGCCTCTAAGTTCCAATAAGGATTTGCCAATGAAGGACAACTATAATGAGCTGATCACTGGTGAGACTATTGAGTCGCTCATTGATAATAATTTTCTTTCCCGTGCAGAAACCTATCAGTACAATGTTGGTCTGACCTCTTTAGAGGTGGGTTCCAATGGCGATTATACCGTAAAATCTTCCGAAGATTTATATACCAATTCAGACATGCTCCGCAAAGTGGTGTATGCCTATGAGCAGCATTCGCTCAACAAGAAAACCTTGATCTTTAACAATGGAATCAACACGTCGTTGCATATCTATGATGCCTTCAAACGCGCTGGTTATACCATTGCCCATCTCGATAATACGGCTACAAAAAAAGAACGCAAAACGATCCTGAAATGGTTCAAGGAAACTCCAAATGCTATTTTGTCTTCAGTGAGTATCTTGACGACCGGATTTGATGAGCCTTCTGTGGATACGATTATTCTAAATAGAGCGACTAAATCCTTGGCGTTGTACTATCAAATGGTCGGACGTGGCTCTCGTATTTACAAGAACAAGGAAGTGTTTAAGATCATCGATTTAGGAAACAATATGCACCGTTTTGGACCTTGGGGCGCGGACATTGACTGGCAAAAAATATTTGGTTCGCCAAATTATTATTTGGATAGTATCATCAACGATGATGATCTTGAAGCCAATTTTCGTTATGAGATGCCCGATGCCATCCGTAAGGAATTCGCCAATTCAAAAGAGGTGTATTTTGATATGAAACAGGCTTATATTGATTCGGTAAATAATGGCGATTCCTCAAAGGTTCTTTTGGAACAATCCATTGCCCATCACACTAAAATTTGTGTTGAAAATAGTGAAGACGTTTATGATGCCTTGGCTTTGATGAAATTGTTGGAAGATGATATCAATCACCGATTGGAACGCTATACCCAATGTATCAGTAAAAGTACCTATAACTTTGTGAAATGGCTACACGATGATTATCGCATGAAACTACGTGCCTACATCAGAGAAAACTTTGATACCGTTTTTGAAGAAATTCATGGCTACCCGCCTGAAGACTAATTTCTGTTGACTTCTGATCACGCTGATTTAATGTGATTTTTGGAGATAAATTCGCCGGAATTATCAGGTGTCTTGCATCTCCACATTAAATATGGAGCTCAGATATTTGCTGATGCTCATTGATTTTTAAACACAGATCACTACAGATCATTTTTAGTTCATTAGAATTTTCTCACTGGAGGTTCTACAAATGGATAAATTCCCTCAAACCCTCTGCGTCCCTACGTCTCTGCGAGATAGAGCCCTCCTTTATTTTTCCGCCATTCGACGCCATTAGAAGATTAATGGAACATATAATTTTCTCATTGGAACTTTTCTACTCTGCGCCTCTGCGAGAAAAACACCTCGCTTTCCAAAACTTATTTCTATCTTTATAACTCTTAACTTAACGAATAAATTCTATGAAGAAATTATGTCTCTTCGCACTTCTTATTGGAGGGCTACTCAATCCTTTGAATGCCAGTGCACAATCCAAAAAAAACAAAAAAAACGCAAAGAATAAAGTCGAAGCTCCGGTTCCGGAGAAGAAGAAAGAGGAAGCTATCAAACCTTACGATAAAGTCATTACCAAAGAAGCTGTGACCGACGAAGGACTGTTTAAAATTCATAAAATAAAGGATAAATACTATTTTGAAATCCAAGATAGTTTGTTGAATAAAGACATGCTGCTCGTGAGCCGAATGTCAAAATTGCCCTCAAATTTGGGTGGTGGGTATGTTAACGCTGGCTCCAAGGCCAATGAACAATTGATCGCTTGGGAGCGTTTTCAGGATAAGATCCTGATCAAAGTGAAATCCTATAATGCGGTGGCCATTGACAGTCTGCCCATCAACATTTCAGTGAAGGCCAACAATTACGAACCTGTTCTATACGCGTTTGATATTGCAGCCTTTAGCAAGGATTCATCTGCCGTTGTGATTGACGTTACCAAATTCTACACCAGCGATGTCAAAGCCATTAGCGGATTGTCAAGCAGTTTGCGTGAGACTTATAAAGTCAAAAATTTGGATGATTCGCGAAGTTTTATCACCACTGCAAAAAGCTTTCCATTGAACATTGAAATCGTACAGGACTTTACTTATAATGCATCAAAACCACCAATGCTTCCCGAAACGGAAACAATTAGCTTGCAAATGAATCAGTCTATGGTTTTATTGCCGTCCACACCAATGCAACCACGCCTTGCCGATCCTCGGGTGGGCTTTTTTACAGTGAGTCATTATGACTATAGTAGTGAGGCCTTAAAATCGGACCAAAAAACCTTCATCCGCCGCTGGCGCTTGGAACCTAAAGATCCTGAAGCTTATAAAAGAGGGGAGTTGGTAGAGCCAATAAAACCGATAGTCTATTATTTAGATCCTGCAACACCGGATAAATTGCGTAAATACATCAAACAGGGGATTGAAGAATGGCAGAAACCTTTTGAAACTGCTGGATTCAAAAATGCGATTATCGCCAAAGACCCACCAACTTATGAAGAAGATCCAGAATTCAGTCCTGAGGACATCCGATATTCGGTAGTGCGATATGTGGCGAGTACCACACGAAATGCTGTTGGGCCAAGCGTCTCCGATCCGCGAACGGGAGAAATCATTGAAAGTGATATCATCTGGTACCATAACCATTTGCGTTCTTATAGAAATCGTTATATGTTGGAAACTGGCGCTAGCAATCCGTCCGCGCGAACCTTGGCTACCAGTGATGATGAAATAGGAGAAATGATGCGTATGGTCATAGCTCATGAGGTAGGTCACGCATTAGGTTTTCCACATAATATGGGGGCCAGTCATGCCTATGATGTGGAAAGCTACCGTAACGGTGCGTTTACCCAAGAACATGGTATCGCAGCGAGTATCATGGATTACGCCCGTTACAATTATATTGCACAGCCAGGCGACCAGAATATAAGATTTGTCCGTCAGATAGGGCCTTATGACCATTATGTCACCAATTGGGGGTACCGCATGATTCCCGGAGCAACTACAGAAGGGGAGACGCCTACGTTGGACAAATGGGTCATGGAAAAAGCGGATGATCCGCGCTTTAAATATGGGAAACAGAGCAGTCGCTTTGATCCTTCTGCACAAACGGAAGACATTGGAAATAATTCGATGAAAGCCAGTACCTACGGACTTAAAAACCTAAAGTATGTGGCAGAGCATCTTCCAGAATGGACCAGTGATCAAACCAATGATTACGACGATTTAAAGGAATTGCAAGGGGAGTTGCTTGGGGTTTGGAACCGATATATTGGTCACGTCACCACCCATGTTGGTGGCGTTTATGAAGACACTAAAAAACCAAACCAAGACGGCGTTATTTATACGCCCGCCTCAAAATCGGATCAAAAGGAAGCGATGGCCTGGATTCAGGAAAATGCTTTTGCAAGCCCAACCTGGATGGTCAATTTCCAGATCTTGCGTAATATAGATCATTCAGGCTATACCGAAACCTATAGAAATGCACAGGCTAGACATTTAAATAGCATGCTCGATTTTGATGTCTTGGGGCGTTTGATTGACGGAACGGCCATCAATAAAGACAACTATTCAGCTTTGGAAATGTTACAAGACACGCGTAAAGGCATTTGGAAAGAACTCAGCGGCAACCAAACGGTGGATGTGTACCGACGTAATTTACAGCGCGCCTATATTGATCGTATGGGGTATTTGATGACGGAAGAATTGAAACCTAGCCGTTATGGGACGTTTTATAACGTGAACCAATCCGATGTGAGGGCTTTGGTGCGCGGTGAATTGAACACCCTCAAAACCCAATTGAACAGTCGTAAGAATTCAGTTTCAAATACGGAGACCAAATACCATTATCAGGATGCTATAAAACGGATTGAATTGATTCTTGATCCAAAATAAGAAGAGTTGTTTGATGTGATTATTGAACGCTGAGAACGTAGATTTTACGAGAGGTTCACTGATTTTTTGGATACAATTCAGCACGTACGTTTAAGTGGGTTATATGGATTGGTAATTAGTTTTTTTTGGTCTTTATTTTTCTTACAATTTTTTCGTATCTGCCATTGTACGCACATCGATATAGGTTGTTGCAGGTTGCAATGATCCAAAAAAAATGAACAGTTTCTACCATCGCTTAATTATTTTTTAATAACTTTATATAAAACTATGGCTATGAAAAATTTATTTTTATATAGTACACTTTTTGTAATGTTGATGGGCTGTGGCGGAACTAAAGAATTCACAGAACAAGACAACCAAGATTATAGGAATTTACAGGATTTAGTAGCGGCTAAAACCTTTGAAATTATTTCCAATCGCGCTATTCCAACAGCAACTGCAGCAATGAATAGAGTTGCAAATTCCAGACTCATGGGACCAGGAAATAGTGCCAATAATATAGATATCACCACAAACGCGAATTATTTAAAAGTTAAAGGTGATAGCATCCAAGGATTTTTACCGTTTTTTGGGGAACAAAACTTTGGTGGCGGTTATAATGGCAACCATAACGGGATTGAATTCAACGATGTGCCTAAAGAATATGAAGTCATCAACAATGACAAAAAACACACAGTGGACATTAAATTTAAAATTGAAGACGAATACCGACACAGTGACCGTTACGAGGTTCAGATCACGTTATATCCAAATAATAGAAGTACTATCAGAGTAGAATCTTCGGCGCGGACTTCTATTGAATATACAGGACGTGTAAGCAAACTGGAAGAGGTTAAGGAGTAATTTGAGAATTCTTGACTTGACAATATTCTATTTTACATAATATAAATTATAGAACATTTTTTAGCATTTTACGAAATAGCACTTTTTCGGCGCTATTTGACATCATCATAGATATAACAACACCTTAATGGTATTAGATCGTTAGTGATTATGTTCAAGTAAATTTCAGATTTATAAACTATCTGTTGTAAAATAGCAGAGTTTGAATATTCTGGATCATTCTCCAAATATTTTGAAATACACAATTCTAAGCGTTCTATCAAAGGAGTTTTACACCGAAGCGTCCAATCCAACCGTTTTTAAAAACCGATTCGAAAATAGCACCTGCATTTGTGGTGTTAATAATTTTTGTCGTTGCGCGATCCATTCGGTTGTTTCACCTTTATACATGTGATTGACCAATCCCGGAAACTCCCAATCGGCACTTTTTCCCCAATGCATCGTAAATGGGATGTTATTCGCTTTTAAGACTTGTATCATCCTTCGGGAATACTCTTCTAAACTTATAATTCTTGCCGTTTTTTTCCAAAGCACCCCGTCAATTACAAAGCGCATGGCAAAAATACCTGGAATTGGCCCTTCATCGCGGGTCAATTTCCCTAAAAGCTGCATGGCTTTTTCAGAATCTTTATGGTGGATGCCAAAAGAACAGGCAAACGCTGGACCTTGGTATGGCGCATCCCAAAAGATCTCTTTGAGCATGCCCGTAGTTTCCTCATTTACCGGAGGCAGAATGGTATCCCGTAAACGCTTCACCAACCACGGAATGCTTTTGGGCAAATTTTCGGCAAGCTTTACAAAGAGATGGATTAAATCGCGATACAGCGATTCCTTGATCACCGGGAATGGATCTGGATAGGGTTCTCTAAAGGGTTTCTTGTACATGATTTCTACCACACAATCCTGCTCATCAGTGTATGGATTGATAAATACTTTATAATGATAAGGCCGATTGCCCTTTCCTTGTGCATCGGTTTCGCCTGGAATCGTATTACCCGTGAGTTTAAGGTCTGAATAAACGCATCACTTAAGGCGGGTTTGGATTTCGGTTCGAGATAGACAATGTCATTGGGATTGGGACCTATGATCAAATTAAGCCCGACAACATAATCCTGAACTGATCCTGAATCAAGCGCAGACCCATGGACGCCGGTCGACACACAGCCTGCAAGAGTCTGTCCGCTGCTTGCGCCCGTTGTTTTGAGCGATTTGCCGTTTTCAGCCAAGGTTTCAGAAACTTCTTTAATGGTGTTGCCACATTCAAATAAAAACAGATTTGTAGGATCGTAGGTGTTGTTAGGATGGCAATCAGCGGCACGGATAGGCATTGAAAGATTCATGAAGCCATTAAAATGCATGCGGTCTTTATGACTGGCAATCGTATTCATGGACCAGGCCGAACCGTAGGCACGGAAACCCTCGCCAGCATGGTGACTTTCTCTTATTAATCGTTGAATTTCTAAGGCGACATCATTATAACGGTCCAGCTTTTTCGGCATCTCCCGTTCGCCTTCCAATTTCGTCTGGTACAATAACTTCAAAGGAAAAGGGCCGTTGTTATGTAAGGTATCCCATTCTGTCAATAGCTTTGATTTTGTATTTGCCATGATGTTCTAGTTTAAGGTTTTTCACACACATATTTGATTTTCACTTTACGCTTTTTACCAAACGTGATGGCATTAAGTAAAAGTCCACCAAATGTACTGCGATACTCAATGATGTTGATTTTTCCTGATTCACAGGCTTCCTTTTCCTTAATGAGGTAGGTAAAATCTTTTGAGGTCATGTTGATACCAATTGTTGTGTCCACCTCCACGACCGCCATTCCGCGGTAGTAATCGTCTCGGTCTGAAAATGGATCCGGTTGTGGTGTGCCATTGACATTCCGTAATCTAACGGAATAGCAAGACGTTAGAAAGCAAACACTCAGGAGCAAAAGGAAATATGAGATAGGATCATAGTGCATGTATTAAAGTTTATGTTCAGACTTAAAGACCGTGGGAAGATCTCAATTCAATACTTCTTTCGCCAAGTTTGAAACTTGAATGGGTTGCGTAACCTAATAGTAACCTTACCGTTTTCAGCAAGAAAATAGGTTTAGGCCTGTGGGGAGAAATGCAATCAATCTATTAAAAAATGTGGTCAACAAAAGGCTTCAAGCCATGCGTACAAAGCTATACTATCATAAACTCTTTAGGGGAGAATTCATTACCTCAATGCGGGTAATTGAATTTTAAAGATAGATAAAAATAATTAAATAGAGTTCATAAATCGCTCACTATGTTCGTTTAAACCTTCGGGGAGAATGCTTTGGAGGGTTTGAGATGTTTTGTTATAGAGGTGTTTTTTCGCAGGGAGTATCTATAGATTTTAACGACGTAGCTCTATGAATATACATTAGAATGTAATGTGTTTAGGGCAATCGATCATCTTTTCAAAGTAAAATGACCGGTCTTAACAAAGCCATCCTCAAAAACAACTTTAAACCAATAATCATCTGATGGTAAATTTTTACCTCTATAAGTGCCATCCCAAGCAGCTTTTCCTGAAGCTCTTATCTGCTTTAAAAGTTTACCATACCGATCATGGATATAAAGATCATAAACTCTAGTGGTGCTTCCTATTAATGTCCAAACATCATGGAAACCATCATTGTTGGGCGTGAAGAATTTCGGAAAATCCAAAATGGTTACTGTTTCTTGCACCATTCCACAGCCATTAATTTCTCGAACATATATGGTGTAATCGCCACCACTTAAATGATCAAAAATAGAGCTATCTTGATATTGTAAACCGTCCAATGAATATTGATAGTCCGCGTTAGAATTTACCATAATTTCCAGCGAATTATTCCCGCTAAATTCTTTAATCTTAACGTCATAATCACTTATGGGAGTGAAATTAATGACGTCAACCACAACTTCTGATGATACCAAGCCACAACCATTAACCACAGCGTAAGTGTACACACCTCCATTATCTATTTCAGGATTAAAAACTCCTGTTCTACTTGATAATGAAGGACTCCACACGCCACTGGTATCGGGTGTTCCAGACAAAATAGCGAATAAATCTACGGAATTACTATTCCTACAAATCTCTAAACTCCCCTCTTCTCCCGCATTGGGTAGTGTATCAACCAGAACATTAACTTCAGCTGTAGATGTACCACAAACGCCATTGGTGACCGTGTAGAGGTAAACTCCCGAAGCATCCACTGAAGGATTAAATATACTTGTACCACTTGAAAGCGTTGGAGACCAAATGCCACCTATGTCAGGGGAACCACCTAAACTATCAAACAAATTCGCAGAACTGCTATTCATACAAAGGTCAAGTCGTCCATTTTGTCCAGCACTTGGCAGCGTATTTATGGTCACTGAAACATCAGAAGTGACCGATCCACAAACTCCGCCCGACAAAGTATAAGAGTAAATCCCTGCCGTGTCCTTAGATGGATCAAACACACCTGTTCCACTTGCTAATTGGGGTGTCCAAATGCCTCCAGGATCTGGAGTGCCCATTAGACTATTAAACAAGTCCACAGGGTTGTCAGCGATACAAATATCCAGGCTTCCGTTTTCTCCAGCATCTGGAAATACATCAACTGCAATAGTTATTTTTGAGGTAGCTGTACCACATGAATTGGCAACTGTATAAGTATAAGTACCTGCAGCATCAAAAGCGGGATCGAATAGTCCATTGCCGTCCGTCAAATTTGGTGTCCAGACGCCACCTTTATCTGGTGTGCCCAATAAACTCTCAAACAAATCAACCGAAGTCATGTTCGAACAAACAGTTAAATTTTCGTCTCCTCCTGCATTTGGCACATTATCAATTTTAACCGTAACCTCCGAAGATTCTGAAGTACCAACTCCCGTAGTAATGGTATATGTATAAACGCCAGCGTGATCTAATAATGGATTGAAGAGTCCATTACCGCTCAATAAAACGGGTGTCCATACGCCTCCTAAATCTGGCGCTCCAGTTAAACTATCAAATAAATCAACAGGACTACTAGTCATACAAATGGCTAAACGTCCGTCTCCTCCGGCTGGAGAACATTCTGTCCTGACCTCTACTTCACTACTACATCCTGAAGGGTTATGAGCGATATAGATATCACCAGATACCGTGCCGTTGGACAGTAAATTGCAAATCGCAGTACAGTCTGACAAAGAATCATTGCCCCTTATTGAAACACCATTACCCCCAATGACGCCCACGGTAAATAAATTCTCTAAACCTTTTAAATCTTCGATAGATACATTGTACGCAATGTTAATTCCTGAAGTTTCAACCAAGTTCTTGAACCCAATGAGGCTCTTTAATTCAGGGTTGCCTGTGATGGCAAATTCGCCATTTATTTTATTAAGATTTGCAAAACCTGTTATTTTGTTAAGCTCAGAATTGTGGCTAATTATCAAATACCATCCAAGCGTTTGAATAGAATTAAATCCATCAATGTCAACCAATACCGAATCATAAATACTCAAAGACCCTGCAATGGTCGTCAGGCTGTTAAATAATGGGATTTCAACCAATAATCGGTTTGTCATGAAAGTTAGTGATCGTACTTTTTGAAGATTGGTGAACCCCTTCACACGTAGTAAATTTCTGTTATTCAGTATATCGATGTCCCTTACCACTTCAATCAATGCCCTAAATCCATCTATTTCAGATAGGATTTCATTTCTCTCTATACTGAGATTGCCCTTAAATGATGATGAATTGTAAGTGGTTCCAATTGTTGTTAGTGCATTAAACCCATTTAATCTTTGCATTTTATCCGCCCTTCTTATCAGAAACCAACCACCCACAGTTATCAGGTTATCAAAGGCAGCTATCATTTCGAGAAAATGATTTTCAGATATTTGAAAGTTACCTCCAATTTTTTCTAAACTATTAAATCCTTTAATGGTTTTTAAACTCGTATAATTTTGTGTAATTAAAAAATTACCGTTAACAGTATGTAATTTATTGATGCCTTCAATAGTCTCCAAAACATCATTATGGTCAATTTCAAAATCACCACCAACAAATTCTAAATTGCTGAAATTTGCAATACTCGTCATTTTGGAATCAATAATTAAAGAACCTTCTATTCGCTTTATTGCTGTGATTCCAGAGATATCAATTGCTGTATCTCCTCTAATAGATAATGTTCCATTAATTACTTCACAAGTTCCAAAATTCGATATATAGTCATTAACATCATTTTGATTATTCAAATGAACATCTCCAACCGGACATTGGGCATATAAAAAACAAGGTATTAAATAGAATAAAAACCGAATAACTATTTTTGGCATACTAATGATTTGGGAAAGTAAATATATCAATAATTATAAGAATAATTAACGAACTTTCATACGCTTCCTTTTTAGGTTATTGAATTATAGGTTTGTCAAAATTTATATTTTATAACCAACATACGGCAGGGTTTATCCATGTAAAACATTAATATTGCCATAAATAAATACGCAATCAAAAATATTTGAAAAATGATCATTCCCAAATTACATTATATCTCTCAAGGCAACACTCCCAAAGAACATTTGGAAAACATCCAAAAAGCCTGTTCTTCTGGTGCAGAATTGGTACAATTGCGATTAAAGAATATTTCAGAAAAGAAACATTTGAAATGGGCTCAGGAGGCTCGGGAAATTACCTCGCATTTCCAGACCCGATTGATCATCAACGACGACTACAAAATAGCCAAAACCGTGAAAGCCGATGGGGTGCATTTAGGAAGTACCGACGTCTGCCCTACCGTTGCCAGAACGTATTTGTACACTTGGCAAATGATTGGCGGCTCGGCACATAACTTGCAGGATTGTAAAAATTTAATCAATAAGGACGTTGATTATATCAGTTTGGGACCCTTCCGATTTACAAACACCAAAGCGAACATTCCCACAGTTTTGGGTCTCAACGGCTATACGGCCATTATGGACGTCTTAAAAACCGAAATCCCAGTGCTTGCCGTTGGCGGCATCACTACGGATGATGTTAAAGAGGTATTGGCTACCGGTATTTCTGGCCTTGCGGTATCTGAAGCAATCACGCGCGATTTTAATAATATCAAACTGTTTCATGAACTGCTCAATGCGTCATCTACAGCGGAGAAACGACATACGTTTGAGTAGTATTAAGTATTAAGATAGTATTCCACACCTTTATTCACGATCATTTTTTTTCTTTTTTCTATAGTATAAATAGAAGATGACTAGTAAGATGGGTGCAATAACAAATACAATGATTTCAAAGGGATTTGAAAAATCTATAGGACTGCTGTCGCTTGGATTAGGTGTACCTGTAGGTGTTTGTACCGCTAATGGAACTAATATATTAAACATATTTTTAGGTGTATGGGTTTTATGCAAGTTACAAATTTAATGCACGCAGTGCGGTCTATTATGGAGATTGCTTTGAGTCTCTAAAAAGGAAATTGCATCCTTTACCCTTCCCTACGCAATACCTCCAAAGGTGAACTTCTCAAAACAGTTCTAATATTACTTAGCCCAATCCCTAAAACCAAAAGTGTAATGCCCGGTATGAACACCAGAAAAGGAATCCAGGATGGCACAAAAGGTTCTTTAAACACCAGCAAAGCCAAGGCCAAACTGCTCACCAAGGCCAGTATAATACCGACAAGACTTCCCAAAAGGCCTAAAAAAACATATTCAAAGGCTGAAATCTGAAGAATCTGTTTGTTTTTTGCACCAAGGGTCCGCAGTAAGACGCTTTCTTTAATGCGTTGGTATTTGCTGGTTCTGACCGAGCCAATCAACACAATGATTCCCGTAAGGATACTGAAAAACGCCATGAAATTAATGACCCATGAGACCTTTTCCAAAATATCTTCCACTAAATTATAAACCTGTCGCAAATCAATGATGGTGAGGTTGGGGAATCTAGAAACCAGATCCTGCTGCAAGGCGGCTGAACTGGCTTCATCCTTTACCGATGTGGTCAATACATTAAACTGTGGTGCATCCTCGAGCACACCCGCAGGAAATACAATGGTAAAATTGAGCTGCATCTGTGCCCAATCTACTTTTCGGATACTGCCAACAGTAGTTTCCATCAGAACACCCTGGACATTAAATACAATCACATCACCAACCGTAACTTTTGCATCGCTGGCAAGGTTATCTGAAATGGAAATCACCACCGGATCGCCTTGCTTTAATCGCGGGATCCATGTGCCGGCTTCCAGTTCTTCCGAAGCCGTCAGAGTATCCCGATAGGTGGTTCTGAATTCATGGTTTAGGATCCAACCACGAACTTGGCGCGCAGTGTCCTGTCGGAGTTCATTAACCAATCGGCCTTTGATGCTGTGCATCCGCATGGTCACCAACGGAATGTTATTGAGTACGGGCAAGTCCTTTGTGGAAATGCTTTCTGCCACCGCATCGCGCTGCTCCGTTTGGACATCCAAAACAATGATATTGGCATTTTCTGTGCTCTGCCCTATTTCCGTTTTGTCCAACAAAATATCCTTTGTAAAATACAAGGTGCTAATTAAAAATGTTCCCAAACCAATAGCCACGACCAAAACGACAGTTTGATTGTTGGGACGAAAGAGATTGAGCAGACTTTGACGCACCGTGAACCCCCAACTTTTAGGGAAATAATTCCGAATGGTTTTAATAAATAATAGTGCTACGCCTGCTAAAACAGCAAAGGTGACAACAGTTGCACCTACAAAAGCTAAAGCGTACAGCGCATTTTTAATCAACCAGAACGAAAATAAAAAGAGAAAGACCAAAATGGCACCAAAGACTAGAATCCGTATTTTTAGAGGTTCTTGAGTGGCCTTTTCATCTACCCGCAACACTTCTAATGGTGACACGTACCAAGTACGAAGCAGTGGCAAAAGTGCAAAGAGTACTGACATCATCAAACCGAGCAGTACTCCGATAATAATGGGTTGTGCAGAAATTGAAATCTCCAACGTAAACGGCAAAAAGTCTTTCAACAGATATGGGAACAAGCCTTGTAGTCCGACGCCGATCAATGATCCAATGAGCCCACCTACAATTCCAATCGCTGCAATTTGAATCCCGAAAATCAAAAAGCTTTGCAATCGTGAAGCTCCCATACATTTCAGGACGGCAATGGCCCTTAATTTTTCTTTGATATAAATATGGACAGAACTGGCAATGCCAATGCAGCCCAGAAGTAAGGCAATAAAAGCGGCTAGATTCAGGAATTTACCCACATTGTCATAGCGTTTTCCTAAACGCTGGGTACTGCCAATATGCGTTTTTATATCGGCGTTTTCTAAATCTAATAATGGTTCCAATCTGGTTTCAAGCAGGTTAAGATCTAAAGTATCTGAAGCCTTATAAAAATATTGGTATTCTTTACGGCTTCCAAACTGCAACAAATTTGTAGCTTCAATAAAACGATTTGGAATGATCACCGGAGGTGCCACGGAAGCAGAGATAGCAGAGCTACCCGGAATTGAGTTTAAGGCTCCTGCAATGGGCAAGGTGAGTTCCCCTATTTTGATGGAATCTCCTGATTTGACATTAAACTGAAGCATCAGTGTGGCATCAACCAATACACCACCTGAACTCTGATAAGTAGTTGCAGCAGAGGTTGGTTGCGTTTCCATTTGACCATAAAACGGGAAGCTGCCTTCCAATCCGCGCACTTGCACCAACTTGGTGCCGCCATTTTTTGGAAAGGCAATCATCGAAACGAAATTCACTTCAGAAGCATCAGGTTTGAGAGAGTCGATTATTGCTTGTGCACGCTCGGTCGGGACCTGTCTGGAATCGATTATAAAATCGGCACCCATAAGGGTTTTTGATTGGCTTTGGATATTGTCCTTCAGATTTGTACTGAATAATTGTATGGACACCACAGCGCCAATCCCCAGGATAATTGAGGCCATAAATAAAAATAGCCGCACTTTGCTTGCCTTGGCATCACGCCAAGCCATTTTAAAAAGCCAAGATGTCTGTAGTTTGGTGTTGAATGGAGCGTCGTTCACAGTATAGGAGTCGGTTCATTGGTTACTATTTTCCCGCCTTTAAGTCGCAGGATTTGTTGGGTCCGATTCGCCAATTCTAAATCGTGGGTAATGATGACCAAGGTGGTGCCATTTTCTTTATTGAGATCGAACAATAACTGGATTACTTTTTCGCCGGTTTCGGCATCCAAATTCCCCGTAGGTTCATCGGCAAATAAGATGGACGGTGCATTTGCAAAAGCACGCGCCAAGGCCACACGCTGCTGCTCTCCACCGGAGAGTTGGGATGGGTAATGATGGACCCTATCGCCTAAACCCACCTTTTCCAATAAGGTCATGCTCTTTTTAGTTGCTTCTTTTGAGCCTTGCAATTCTAATGGGACACTCACATTTTCGAGCGCAGTTAAGGTAGGCAACAATTGAAAATTCTGAAAAATAAAGCCGACTTCCTTATTTCTCAATTGTGCGCGTTGGTCTTCATTTAACCGGCTCAAGTCCTCGCTACATAACTCAACACGGCCTGCATTTGGTTCATCCAAGCCCGCGCATAACCCGAGTAAGGTGGTCTTCCCACTTCCTGATGGACCGACAATTGAAAAGGTCTGACCTTTTTCGACATCAAAAGAAATATCGTGTAAGACCGTTAATTGTTTGTTATCACTGGTATATGTCTTTTCCAGCCCGGTAATCTTTAATATCTTTGGCATATAAATTTTAATTTAAATAGCGACTTATGTCCAAGGCTCAAAATAAACAAATGCATTCAATTCTACCAACCGTAACGTCTTACAAACTCATAAAGTTTTGTTATTTTATCATCCCGTTATTTCTTCTTTCCTGTAACGATGCCAAAACTAAAAAAACCAGCGAAAATACGGAGACTGCAAAACAAAACGAAGCGACGGAAACACAAGTGAACAGTTCTAAAACTATTCTGTGTTTTGGAGATAGTATTACCGCTGGCTACGGACTGGATGATAGTACTGAGGCCTACCCTGCGTTGTTGCAACAAAAGATCGATTCTTTAAATTTGAATTATACAGTGATTAATTCTGGTGTCAGCGGTGAAACGACCGCCGGAGGTAAAAGTCGAATTGATTGGGTGATCAAACAAAAAGTAGATGTGTTTTTATTGGAACTTGGTGCTAATGATGGATTACGCGGCGTAGCATTATCTGAAACGCGCGCCAATTTACAAGCTATCATTGATATGGTGAAGGAAAAAAGCCCGGAAACCACCATCATTCTTGCTGGGATGGAACTGCCTCCAAACATGGGACAGGACTACACCTCCGAGTTCCGACAACTTTATGCCAACTTGGCGGAAAAGAATAATTTGGAATTTATTCCTTTTATTTTGAAGGATGTGGGTGGGATTGCTTCTCTGAACCAAGGCGATGGCATCCACCCAAATGTGGAAGGTCATAAGATCTTGGCACATACGGTTTGGGAAACTTTGGAGCCTTTGATTGTGGAATGATTCTACTTCGTCCTGATTTAAGCCATCTATAAAATTAAGAATAATAATATTTTAAGGTGATACTATAAACACACTAGACTTTTCTATCTTTTCCAACATCAATACCCATGACAAGTTTGATAATTGCAACGATTATCAACAAAATCAAAGCGTAGTTCCATTGTGATGTTAAATCATAAATGACCCCTACAATAAACGGACCCGTTGCAGCAATAAAATAGCCAATGGACTGCACAATTCCTGAGAGTTCCGCAGCGGTTTCTGCATCCTTTGACCTGAGAACGATCAGCAACAGCGCTAATCCGAAAGTACCGCCAAGCACCATGCCAACAAGTCCAACCCAGAGTTCAACCATTCCAATTCCCGGCAGCATCAACCCAATCAAAGCAATGGCTTCAACAATTATCAACGACACAATGACCAAACGTTGATCTTTTCTTGAACCTGCCCAAAGCGGGATTATAATGGCTCCAACAATTCCCGTGGCCTGTGATAAGGAAAGCATCCAACCGGCGTACGCGGCATCAAATCCTCGGTCTATGAGAATAGCGGGTAGCCAAGCTAAAATCACATAAAAAGCAAAAGATTGGAGCCCCATATAAAGCGCCAATTTCCATACCAGTACGGAGCCACTCAATTTCTTAATGGCTTCTTTAAAACTTCGACGTGG
Source organism: Gelidibacter mesophilus DSM 14095 (assembly GCF_000423005.1). Taxonomy (GTDB): domain Bacteria; phylum Bacteroidota; class Bacteroidia; order Flavobacteriales; family Flavobacteriaceae; genus Gelidibacter; species Gelidibacter mesophilus. Next base: position 26,323 of record NZ_AUHD01000011.1, on the reverse strand, counting down.
TGCGGTCCGATTGATGCGTTTTATATTAGGAATCCAAATAATTAACGCCAACACTGCCAACATTCCCCAGACGGCCAATGAACCGCGCCATCCCAAATTGAGTTCGATGGCCAATGGCACACTTAATCCTGCGGCAAAAGCAGCACCAAGTGACATGATTCCAGAATATAAACTGGTCACAAATCCTGCTTTGTGCGGAAAGTTTCTTTTAATCAATGCAGGAATCAATACATTTCCGAAAGCAATGGCAATTCCCAATAAAGTGGTACCCAGATACAATTCAAATATCCCGCCCACGGAACGGATGATGATTCCTGCGGTTAATAAGATCAACGCCCCTAAAAGTGTATTTCCGATTCCAAACCGTTTAGTGAATAACGGTGTAATTGTTGAAACAACACCAAACGCTATTAAGGGTAATGTGGTGAGCAAGCCCAACAAGGTATCTGAAAGCCCAACATCTTGACGGATCATATTGATTAACGGCCCAATACTGGAAAGTGCGGGCCTGAGATTGATGGCCACAAATAAGACACCAACGAGCAAAAGCGTTCGTGAAGCTTTGTTAAGTCCGTTTTGATCTTTTGTTTCCATAATTTTTAAAATATGAGACATTTATGTGACCTGCTCGTTTTGGCGAGCCTTCATATATTCGAAATTCTTTTTAATTTTACATTATTAAAACTTAACAGCTAAGCCGAAAACATAAGCTCGTTAATCACGAATTATGCAAACAAAAAGACGGCAAAATTAGCCATTTGTTTTCAGAAGGAGTGACGAAATGGATTGTTTATTCCTTCTCGGGGGTTTTCATAGGCTAAGGCTCTTGATTTCTAATTCAATGGGAATGAAAAAGAAAACAGTCATTTCCAAAAACTACTTTAGTTATCAGTAGAAAGCTGATACTGACCGTATTTTAGGAACTTAGAACATGCGTCTTATTTGGAATAAAGAGAAGCATTTCTTTTATGGAAGCCTCTAAGTTGTTTTAACCAGAAAGATTAGATGGCAGAATTCCATATGTTTTGGAGCATTCTGAGAATTAGCAGGGCTTATAATACAGTTGAGTAGGCCCTTTTATAAAAATGTTAAATTTAGTTTTTGCAATAATACAAAAACTCTCTGCTGCCGATCATAAGTCTTATAAATTCATCAATTAGAACGCTTCTTCTGTTTTGTAATTTACTTATATTGTGAAAAATCCTATCAGATTTAAAAGGCACATGAATATTTCCGACTTTTTAAGCTCCATAGTTCCGTTTACAGCGGCTGAGTTAAAAGATATCCTCGTACATTTCAAGAAGGAATCGGTTCCGAAAAATCATACACTCGTACGGCAAGGTGAGATTTGTAAAACCTTATATTTTATAGAAAAGGGCATGGGTCGTAGTTATTACCTCAATGAAAACGGAAAAGAAATTACCCAATGGTTTTTTGGTATTGGCAAATTTATGTCAAGCGTGGACAGCTTTTTTCAGCAAAGTCCAAGTTTGTATTATTTAGAAGTTTTGGAAGACGCCACTTTATATAGTATTTCGAAAGAAGACATCGATCAGTTGTTTGCCAAATATCCTAAAATGGAAAAAATGGGCCGACTCGTAACAATTGAAATGTTGACTCGTGTGGTCAATAAGCTCAATGCCATCCAATTTCAAACGGCCAAAGAGCGTTATGACTATATGCTCACGGAATTTCCAGATATTGCCTATCATGTGCCTCTAGGCCATATTGCTTCTTATCTAGGAATGAGTCAAGAAACTTTGAGCAGAATCAGAAAAGGGTGATTTTAGATTTATAGAGACGGATTTTCACCGCTGAACTAATTGCAACAATTCTATCCCACTAATCCCTAATTTAAATACCTCATCCCCCTTCCCCGTTGCACAACCTTTGGTCAAATTTCGTATTTTACCAAATAAATTCCTCATGCCTCAACCAACCTCATCCATCACTCCTATCTTAACACTATTTGACCTATGTCAAAGGAAATCCAACAAAACATCCTCAACTTTGTCTTATATTTATAAAAAACCACTTATAATGAACGTAAATAAAGTCGTCTTAAAGCTATTTCTGATGGTCATGGCTCTGTCCGTTTCATCGGGTATTAAAGCGCAGCAATTGGATCCGGTGTTGCAAGAGTTGATTCAAAAAGGCCTGAACAAAAGCTATCAGTTAAACTCTTATCGGATCGATGCAGAACAGGCTCAAGTAGACCAACAGCTGGCCAAATCTGTATTCTTACCAAAAATTACCGTCAATGGGAGTTTTGTAAGATTGAATGACGATCTTTCGTTGGATGATGATACTCAGGATTTGCTAATGGCCACTCAAAAACTGGTGATCAAGGAAGCTGTGGGTTTACCGTTCAACACGCCCTTTCCTGACAATATTCCACTTCAGGACATTCCAAACCTTCAGAACAAAAATATTCTAAAATCGTCAGTTGATCTCGACTGGGTGTTATTTAGTGGATTCGAAGCTAGTAATGCCCTAAAGGCGAGTCAGCATAAGGAAACTTCATTGAATTACGTAGGCTTGGCAGAAAAAGATAAAATTGCATTGAACATCATAGAAGCCTATGATAAATTAGCACTTGTAAAAGCTTCCAAAAAAGTACTCATTACCTCAGAAAAATATTTAAATGAACAAGTATTTTATGTTACCAAAGCTATTGAGAACGGGTTGACAACGCCCCTCAGTAGAAAAAAACTGGAACTTGCCCAACAACAATTAGCCGCCAAACAATTGGAGTTTGAACATAATAATATCCTGTTGATTGAAGTGCTCCATCAGCTTACAGGCGAATCAAAAGCAAATTTAGAATTGCTCGATCCACAATTAGGGTCATTTACCATGACTGATACCGCTCCTACAGAGAAACGCAACGAAGTAAAAGCTTTGGAAGAAGCAGAAAAAGCTACCCTTTATCAAGCCAAAATGGCCCAAAGCAATTTTATTCCGAAAGTGGCCATCAAGGGGCATTACGAAATTCTAGAGGATGACTTATCGATATTAGATCCGCGATGGTTTATTGGGGCCGGCGTTAAATGGAATGTGTTTGATGGCAATCAATCCCGATTAAAAAGTAAAAAAGCAGTTTTAGAAAGTCAGAAATATAGAGACCAAATAGAAGATGCCGAAGAAATGATTGCATTAAGTGTCACCAAAGCGCAATTGACCTATGAGTCGGCATTGCAAAACACTAAAATAGTTCATAAAGAAATTGAATTGGCAGATGACACCTATGAAATGGTCGATAAGCAGTACCGTAACAATCTTGCGTCTATCAATGATGTGCTGGATGCCCTGAATGATGTTGAAAAGGCTAATTTCAAATTACAGGAATCTTACTTTAAAGAACGTCGTGCCGTGGCAAATATGCTTCATGCCAAAGGCGTACTAACATACTAACCCTACTATATATAATCAGAATATGAAAACAATTACAAACATAGTTTTGAGCGTAATCGCCCTGTTCACTCTAAATTCCTGTAAGAATGATGCGATTACTCCCAACAGAGGAAAAGTAAAATTTGAAACCATTTCAATTAGCAGCAAAATTGCAGGCCGAATTGATAAAATATACGTGGAGGAAGGACAGCAGGTCAAAAAAGGCGATACTCTTGCCTTGGTGAACATTCCTGAAGTCAGCGCTAAATTGATGCAAGCAGAAGGGGCCATTAAGGCTGCACAAGGACAGTTGGATCTGGCATTTAACGGTGCTACCACGGAACAGCTCAATCAAATTGAAGGTCAGTTAAATTCAGGAAAGGCACAAATGGAATTTGCCCAAGAATCCTATAACCGATTGCAAAACATGTATCAAGACTCTTTGGTGAGCCAACAGCAATTTGATGAAGTCAAGATGAAACTGCGCATGGCAAAGGCTCAAGTAGAAGGTTTGGAAGCCAAGCGTGACGAAATAAGAAAAGGCGCCAGATCAGAACAATTGGAACAAGCCCAAGGTCAATTAAATAGAGCACTGGGTGCTAAGAATGAAGTGTTATCAGCTTCTGATGAGCAATACGTAATTGCACCTGCGGACATGTCAATTGAAACCATTAGTTTGGAGGAAGGCGAACTGCTGACTCCTGGTTATGCTTTGTTTAACGGTTATAAAACAGACGGCATGTATTTTCGATTCACCATCCCTGAATCAAGGATTTATGATTTTGAAGTAGGGAAAGCGTTGACTTTGGTCAATCCTTATACCAAACAAGAAACAAGCGCCAAAATTGTGGCCATCAAACAGTTGGCCCAATATGCAGATATTACGAGCACATCACCTCTTTATGAGCTTTCAGAGTCAATTTATGAACTGAAAGTGGTGCCTACTTCAGACACAGGCGATCAAAAGTTTTATACCAACGCCACCATTCTTATAAAACAATAACCCATGAAAACTTTTAAGAACTTACTTAAAGTAGAATTCAAGCGGATTTTTTCAAATGGCGTCCTAATGGCCATCTTTTTTGGGGCGCCTATTGGTTACGGTATTTTGTTTGGTTATGTGTATCAACAGGCAAAAGTTGTCGATTTACCAATTGTTATTGTGGATCAGGACCAAAGTCCAACGACAGACAAGATTATTGACGCTTTTGTGGACAATGACGGCTTATTGGTGAAAGATGTGCGACTAACGCCGGGCAATCTCATTGATGAAATGCCCATTGAACAATATGCTGCCGTCATCACTCTACCTGTTGGATTTGAAAGTGACGTCCTGCAAAAAAGACACCCTGAAATTAGAGTTGATCTCAATATGGCCAACATCCTCAACGCCAACACGGCAAGTAATAATATCAATATGGTATTGATGACCTTAAATGCGGGTATGGAAATTGAAGGGCTCAAAAAGCAGGGCATGCATCCCGATCAGGCTAAAGCTTCTTATGAAACCTTTAAGATCAACTTTAATAAACTTTATAATTCCGCAGGAAACTACGTCAACTTTATGCTGCCAGGCATTTTGGCTGCCATTATGCAACAAATCATCTTTTTAGCGATGGCCCTAGCATTTTCGAGGGATTTTGAAGATGGTTATTTTGCCAGTCTTGTAGAAAAAAAGAAATCAGCATTATATTTGATTTTATTGAAAGCCACGCCATTCTTGATCATGTTGCCATTTATTTGGTTCGTGGTGGCCATGTACTTTCCGTATTTCAAGATCACTGCAGATATTTTCAATTTGCCTATGCTGGTATTGACCGTTTTATTGACTTTAGCGTCCATGATGATAGGCATGCTGTTTTCCATTGCCATACCTAGTCAATTAAAAGCGACGGAGTTATTAATGGTCATCTCCACCCCTGCTTTTATATTAAGCGGATTTACATGGCCAACGGAAGCAATACCTAATTGGATTACAAGTGTGGCGCAATTCATTCCTGTAACTCAGTTTTTGAGTGGTTTTAGAAGAATTGCTTTTTATGGTGGCGATTTGGCCTCCATAGCATCGGAAATTGGAATGTTGTCACTGATTACCGTTGTGGCTTTTGCAGCGATGTTAGTGTTGCTGCATTTCAAAGTTAATAAAACAGCAAAACAACAGCGTTTGGTTGTGGAGGGATAATTTTTAAATGAGCAGAAACCACTCCTCCTAAAAAAGGAGGAAAATTTAGTTGCGTAGCAATGTTTCAAAAAACGTCAAAATCGTATTTTTGAAAGGTCATTCATTACAAAAACATCATAGCGCTGTTGCGTCCAGCGCATGCTAACCTGAAAAACATTAAATTTCCATTTTTGGAATTAAGAACACAAACTAACTCATTGCTAAATTTCCAACCTATTAATCTCGAACCTCAATGATATCCTTAAAAATGAATAAATATTCCATAATGATAGCTTTTTTAGTCATTACTTTAATAAGTTCATGTGCTCAAAAGCAAGAAAAAACCATAGCGATTGGGGTATTGCTCACCCTACCAAAAGATGTTTATGACCATTCTATTGAATTAAATCGTGCGATATTGGCCCATAATCCTGACAACATTACTTTAAACTACCAGCATATTCCCCACATCACTTTATTGCAGTGTTATGTTAAGGAAAGCGAACTTCCTAAAATTGAGCAAGCCTTAAACGGACTCTATAAATCCATAGCAAATGACAGTCTGTGGGCTGACGAACTTCAGTATAAAAATGAAAAGACCGAGAGTTTCGCTTCCATTGGCATTGAAAGAAGTCAACCACTCATGACCCTCCATGAAAAGACCATCACCTTTTTAAAACCTTATATCCTTACTGAGGGTTCCCAAGGTTCCTATGTACCAAATGCCGATGGCACTCCCATAGACGATTTTACCATGGCCTATGTCCCCAAGTTCGTGAGTGCCCATAGTTATGAGAATTATAATCCACACATCAGCTTAGGGGTTGCCAAGGTCTCTTTATTGGATGGTTTGGCACAAGGTAATTTTAAAGCTATGAAGTTTAAGGCCACCGCCCTTGGCATATATCAATTGGGCGCATTTGGAACGGCTCAAAAACGTATCTGGGAATCAGATTAGTTTTGAAGAGATAGACTGTATGTGAGATTGAACACTATTTTCATCGCATTTAAAACCACCACACCTGCCCGACGGAGGGGCGGAACTTTTCCTTCTTTTCTGAAATAGAAGCCATTCCTCATAAAAAAGAGGAGAATTTAGTTTGGTTCATCATTTATAGAATTTCTGTTCTTGATCATTGAGCGCGTTGAAATCTAACGCCTCTAAACCAATCCCATTCTTGAATGAATGGGTTTCAAATAAATAACAATTGCATTCGTCATATTCCATGAAATTTGTCACTAAAAACTTTAGGTTTAACGCTCCTAATCGCCTATTTTTGCACTTAATTATCAAGAATCTCAATTAAGAGGTAGCAACCTGCATTAACGAGCAAGGTGCTAAAGCGATAAGCCAAATACTTTGGAAAAAACGTTACCATTCCTAATTATTTTGCTGTCACAAGCTTATTGCTATTCTGCAACACTAGACTTATGACCACTACAAAGCCAAGCTTTAAAGCCTTACTGCCCTTTTTGGTATTTATCAGCATCTTTTTAAGTGTGGGCATTATTCAGGATGATTTTTATGCCCTTCCCGCTCCCCTCGCTGTTCTTGCAGGCATTTTTGTTGCCTTTTTGCTGTTTAAACAGCCCATAAATATTAAGATAAAAACGCTGTTAGAAGGTTGTGGTGATCCAAAGATCCTTACCATGTGTTTGATTTACTTACTGGCTGGTGCCTTTGCGGCCGTTACCAATGCTACTGGAAGTGTCGATACCATCGTGCATTTAGGAATGGACCTCATCAATAACCAATACATTTATGTAGGCGTTTTTGTTATTGCTGCTTTTCTTTCGGTCTCAACCGGAACGTCTGTGGGATCGATCGTTGCTTTAGCTCCTATTGTGGTTGGATTTGCGGATACTGGTAGTTTTTCATTAGCTATTCTTTGTGGCGCTCTATTAAGTGGCGCCATGTTTGGAGATAACCTGTCCATCATCTCAGATACAACCATTGCAGCCACACAATCTTTGGGTGTTAAAATGAGCGACAAATTTAAAGCCAACATCAAGATTGCCTTACCAGCAGCACTTGTGACCAGTGCCATTCTTATTTTTGAGGGCATAGGCCTAGACGCCCATATTGAAGAAACGGTAGATTATAGTTATTCCGTAATAAAAATAGCCCCTTATCTTATGGTCATTATATTGTCTGTAATTGGAATAGATGTTTTTGTTACCCTAGTTTTAGGAATTGTCACAGCAGGCGTACTAGGCTTATTTTATGCCGATTTCTCACTCATTGAGTTCACGCAACTCGTCTATGTAGGTTTCACAGACATGACCGAGATATTTTTGCTCTCTCTATTGACGGGAGGTTTGGCCGCGTTGGTGGCTTTTAATGGTGGGATTGACTATATTTTGGTAAAGATAAAAGCTTTGATCAGAAGTAAGAAAACCGCCCAATTCGGGATTGGCGCCTTGGTCTCAAGTATTAATGTTGCCATTGCAAATAATACGGTAGCCATCATTATATCAGGATCTATTGCAAAAAATATCAACGACCAATACGGCCTGGACAATAAACAAACGGCTTCGATATTGGATATTTTCGCCTGTATCACCCAAGGACTATTGCCTTATGGAGCGCAAGTTTTGATGATCTTAAGTTTTGCGCAGGGCCAGATTTCCTATTTTGATTTGATTGCCAATTCATGGTATTTAGGCTTGCTACTGGTATCTACCACAGTGTTTATTGGATTCAAGCAGGAAGCTAAAAGCTAAGAATGTTCTTATTGGGATGGTCGTTTGCTTATCAGGCAGACGTCCATAATCGAAATTTTGGTTTTGACTATGCACCCAAAGCCTAATTCACCAACAGCATGATGGGCAGGTCTGTGGATTAGAGGTCATCTCGGATATCCGTTTTTTAGATTAAAATAAATTCTGGATAATTCGTCCAATCCGTGATTGAAAAACCTTTTGCGTAAGAATTTGAATTAATTCAATGTAATCACTTCAGTCTGTAAAACCCATTTTCCGTCAACTTGAGCACTACGAGTAACCGTAATTTTATTGGCACCTGATTTTTTAAAAACGTCAATCAGTTTGAGGTTTTTATGAACTGTGGTATTAATTACAATAGGATCAGTAAGTAAAATAGAATTAGCGGCATCAAAAACATAGAGGCTCTTGGATGTGGGTTTTATATCCCAAAAACCAATTTCATCTGCGCCATCACTATTGAGGTCTTTAAGGTTTTCTAGCTGTGATTGGGAGGCTCCTTCAATCATGATGTCTTCTATAGCCTTACTATTAAAGACAATAACGCTGTCGCATCCACCATTACATTCTACGACACCGTTAACGTTGGAACTTATTTCAGGAGAAATTACCGTAGCATAATCTGAGAGTCCATCACCATCAAAATCGCCAAACAATTGTCTGGTATTGGCAAGAATACGGATGTTTTCGCGAGCCTTAGGAAAAATAGGCGCATCAAGATCCTTAATGTTTTCAGCAACGCCTTCCCGTAGAATTCTAAAAGCGCCATTTTTCATGGTCACTGTAAGAAACGATTCGTAATTAGCTTCAATACCATCATAACTGACGTGTTTATTAAACGTCACTAAATATTTACCAGCCTCTTTGGTGATGGCAAGTTCATCCTTTAAAACACTTTGAGTATAATCTGGAAATTGTTCAAATAACAAGGTTTTATCCTGTTGCACTTGAACCCTGCTGCGCTGTTTCCCGTAATAATTGACCATATCCATATAGTCACGCGCTAAGTATGCCGCTTTCAGTTGGGTGTGGGATTCGTTCCATCGCTCTACAAATTTACGAACCGCTTTTTCGTCCTTAGAATCGATTTCACTACAACCAAAGAGTAGAACAACAAGAAGGCAGGAAAAGAAATACTTCATAGATTTAATGGGATATTAGCTTAAATTAGGAATGCTAAAGATACGTGATTTTTTTCTGACTATTGTTTTCCTAAGCAGTTCTAAAGCCATGAATATGATGAGAGCATTTTAAAATTTTAAGGAAGGAAGCTCAGCTTATAGTAAAAACGATGGATCATCAGGACCGCAATTGAAAAGGAATTACTATCTGTAACGCCATGTCGCGATGGATAATTAGAAATACATTCCCGAAACTAGATTAGAGCGTTTTTTAGATCTACTTTCTACCATTCTATGCTTTTTTAAAGACTTTATTTTTTGAAATCCTCCTTCGTCAAGCCATTACCAAATTTGATATCTGACCAATTCACCTCTATCCACGGACCGTCAAGCACTTCAGCATCCCAAGTGGATTTCTTATATTTTCTTTTTGATGGCAACAACATCCCATCAATATTTTCGTATTCAAGAACCATCAAATAAGGTTGCTCCAAAACATTAAAATCGGCTACGGTAAATAAAAATTGATCCACCATGGCTGTGTTTTTATTGATGAATAGCTGATAGGTATCAGTAGCTTCCTTTTCTGAATCATCAAAAGTGACATTGACAATATCGTAGGCATTGTTATTGACTAAGCGTTCACCTAAATACTCATACTTCAAGCCCTCATCCAACAGTTTAGGCATCATGGTAAACCAATAGAAATTCGTTGGTCTATTGAACTTCACGCCTTTTAAAAGAGCGTCATCGCTTAAGACATCTCCATTGTGCTTTAGCCAAAACTCATGGCCGTCGTAGCCTTGTTCAACCAAGCCTTCAAGTTGAGGAAAAGTTCTTTCATGAATGTTATAAGCGCCATAGGACAACTCTCCGCTAAATAGATATTTTTCAGTAACCACATCCTTTTTATCATCTGGCGTTTGATAGGTATAGGTGTAAACCACATCTTTTTTGGCAAGAAGTTCATTGTAATCGCCTACTTTATGTGCCATGGTATAGACCAGTTCATGGCCTTTATTTTGAAACGTTGGCACGGTTTCTTCTTGTGATGTCGTTGTGTTGCTAGTCTCAACTGTTTTTTTGTTTTCACCACATGACAGTAAGGATAAACTTAATATTGTAGCTAATAATGAAATTTTCATGATGTTTTTTATTTAATGAATAGTGGTTTTATTTATAAGTTAACAGGATATCTGCAACCTTTTTTAAGTCTGATTCTACTATTTCTGATTTCGGTGCCAGAGAAAATTCTTGCTGTCCTGGTCTGCCAATAAATGCAGCACGCCATCCCGCCCATAATGCACCTGCAACGTCCCATCCGTGAGCGGCTACAAGCATACATTCTTCAGGCTTTAGTTGCATTTTACGAGCAGCCCAGGCGTAGGTATCAGAAAACGGCTTGAATTTCCCAATATCTTCTACACTTAACATGGCGTCAAAGTATTCAGTCAATCCCGCATGCTCAAACTGGTTTTTAACGCCTTCATTGGAAGAATTCGTAAAAGAGACCAATTTATAACCTGCTTCTTTTAACGACGTCAATGCGGCTTTAACTTCCGGATGTGCCGGTAAGGCTCTGAGCGACTTTAATATGGTTTGGCGCGCTTCTTTTTCTGAAAGGGTGATTCCGTTATTTGCTGCAACCATTTGTAATGCCGCGGCGCCTATGTTGCCAAAATGTTCATACTCTCCGCTCGCCGTGGTCACTAAAGAGTATTGTAGCATCGTCGTAAACCATAAGGACAACAAGTCTTCCCTTCCGTTTAATGCTTCACCTACTACGGTTTTCATTTCAGTGAGGTCTAAAAGTGTTTCATTCACATCAAAGAATAAAACTTTTGGTCGTGATTTTTCTAACATATAGTTTTGATTTTCTGGAGTATTTCCGAGAATAATATTGGGCATCATAAGTCCCGTTGTTCCCAAAATGCCCAAGTTTTTAATAAATTTTCTTCTGTTGTTCTTCATTTTGTTGTCTTGACATTCAATTTAAAAATCGAAAGACTAACTGTCCTGTGATGAAGAATCAAGAATCTCAGTTAACACTTGCTTAAACACATCGACAGGTTGAGCACCGGTAATCGCACTTTTTCTGTTAAACACAATAGTTGGTACAGAGTTGACTCCTACACTTTGCCAATACGCTTCCTGGCTTTTGACTTCGTCCCGCACCTTGACATCGTCTATTTTTGAGAAAGCTTCTTCAACATTTAAACCAACCTCCAATAATACTTCCTTAAGAACCTCTCTTTTTGACACATCCTTCCGATCACTAAAAAAGGCTTTTGTGAGGGCCATTTTTAATTCGGTTTGCTTACCAAAAGCTTTGGCATAGTCTAATAATACATGGGCATCAAAAGTATTCGCCATGCGCATGTCATCAAAATAGTCGAATGTAAAACCGAGCGCTGCTCCCGCTTTGGCCATGTTTTGTTGTGAGGCCTTTTGTTGCTCTAAAGTAGACCCATATTTTTCTGCAATATGTTCCCTTAAATTTTGGCCCTCGGCAGGCATATTCGGATTTAACTCAAAAGGTTGCCACTCTATCTCAACTTGATTCTGAATGCCAAGTTCGTTAATGGCTTTTTCTAAACGTTTGTAACCAATGGTGCACCAAGGGCAAACCACATCAGAAACGATATCTATTTTTAATTTCTCTTTCATTTTTTAATTATTTGATTGCTGAGCCTTCCACAACGTAGCGGAAGACTTAAAGCAAGTGTTAGTATTATTTGGAAACCACATCGTCCTTAGACCAGGCATATTTTTGGAATGGTGCATCTACAGGTGTATTTGCAATATGGTTGGTATAGTTACTGATTATTTTTTAAGACAAGCCTAATATGATTTCCAAGACCTGTCTTTCGCCATAACCAACAGCATAAAACGCCTCTAAATCTTTTGGGGTCACATGTCCCCTATTGCGAACAATGGTTAATGTTAAGGTTCGTAGTGCTTCTAATTTCGCATCTTTAAGTGGTGTTCCATTCCGTAAGGCATCCGTAATAGCATCATCAACCTTCATCATTTTCGCGATTCCTGTATGTGCCGGTACGCAATAGTGACAGGCATGTTCTACGTTTATGGTTTGCCATACCACCGTCAATTCTTCATTGTTGAAAGAAGAATCAGTGAACAATTTATGTAAGGTTTGGTAGGCCTCAAGAATACTTGGAGATCCAGCCAATACGCCATGCAATCCTGGGATCATACCGTTTGCTTTTTGAGAGTGTTCTAATAATGTTTTGCTTTCAGTTGGAGCAGTGTCTATGTTGTGAATTTTTAAACTTGACATAATTGTGAATTTTTACTTGTTAATAAATAACTAAACACCCGTTTAGTTTTGGGATAAAAAAATATTAGAGATTCTTAAATGTATGTTCTATATAGTTTTCTAATTGGATTGCAGTGAATACTCTACTTGCTGATGATAGTCCATACATAGCAATAAGTAAATAATTGGCTTGTGCTTCGACTACGAATTCATTTTTCTCGGAATCTTGTTTTAAGATAGTGGTAAACAATAGTTTAACGCCATTGGCAAACTGGACTAAAGCTTCCTGAATTTCAATATCTGGAGTTTCACCCAATTCGTTAGCTGCATTCGTAACCAAACATCCTTTGCTAAGTTCATTGTCCTTCGAAAACTCGAGAAAATCATAAAAGTAGAGTTTGATGCTTAGTAGTCCGTTGGAGGAGTTCTCCAACTTGCTCATCAAAGTTGATAGCCTTTGCTTATAGCATTTAAGACTTTCCAGAAATAAGCCATTCTTACTTCCAAAACTCGAATAAATGGAAAACTTATTGATGCCCATTTCCTTTTCGAGCATTTGCATGGAGGTGTTTTCATAACCATTGCGCCAAAATAGCTCCGGTGCTTTTTCGACGACCGCCTCTTCATTATATTCCTTTTTTCTTGCCATTGGTTCTAATTAAAGTGCAAAACTAAAAAAGCGTTTAACATTTATTTCTCATTTAAAATAATAACGGCTCTTTTCTACCACGAGCCGTTATTCTACTTATCCTGGAGGTTAATTCAAGTTTTGTGTTTATGCAATTTATTATAGGGCCTATGGTTTTAGTTGGCTACCAAAGGGAAATCAACATCAACTTTAGTAAGCGCATAGGCATAATTTGTAAAAGTAATGGCGGTTACCACAGCAAGGAAGTTCATCAGTGCCTTTGCATCATAGCCTTGATCGAAAAAAGCTTCTCTCACATCAGCATCAATATATCCTGCTTTCTCAGCCACTTGTTTTGCCATGGTGGTAAGCACTTTTAACTTAGGGTCTGCAATGGTGGCGTTTCTTAACTGGACGGTTTCTTCATCTGAAAATCCGTGGGATTTAGCAATAGCCGAATGGGCCGATTGACAATAAACACACCATTAGCTTGAGAAACAGCAAGCTTAATCGCTTCTATTTCTTTATTTGTGAAACTGCCTTTTCCTGCAGTTCCTGAAAAGGATAAGAAGTTTTCCAAGGCATTGCTGGAATAGCCAATGGTGGCATATAAATTAGGAACCATTCCTAATTGAAACTCCATTTGATCAAAGATCTGTTGACTCTTTTCGTTAACATCTGTTCTACTTGGGACGGTAATCTTAGTGACATCTTTCATTTTATACTGTTTTAATAGTTATTAATTTGTTACAGTACAAAAGTAATTTGGAAGGGCGTTTGGGAGCTAATCAATACTACCTACTTTGTTGGCAATACTTCCCTGTTTCGGAATTTTTGTGGAGAATGGCCTTCTTGTGTGCTGAAAAAAGGACTAAAGCTTTGTAAGTCTGAAAATCCCAGTTCAAAACCTATTTCAGAAATAGGCTTTTCGGTATATGTTAACATCCGTCTTGCTTCAAGCATCAGCCTATTTTGAATAAATTGTTGCGGTGTTGTATCACCGTATTTTTTAAATAGATTGGACAGTGTTTTTGGAGATTTAAATAACAGATCAGCATAGGCCTTTACCGTATGCTTTGTCTTAAAATGTTGTTCTACCAGGTAATTATATTTCCTAATGGTGTCAATACATTGTGTTCTCAGATTAGACACCAAGTTTTGGTCTTTATAAATACGTGTACATAAAATGAGAAGGCGTTTGAGCATCATCTGAAGCATTTCCAATTGCAAGTTATCTCTCGATTCCATTTCAATATATAGCATCTTAAATAAGGTGGTTAAAATATCAACGTGCTTTTCATCAAGACTTATAATTGGAACCGTAGAAGCGCCATAATATAATATGCCTTTGCATCCTACTTCACTATCGTGATCTACCACACAGTAAAAGGACCTATTCCATTTAATGAAAGTAGCCTCTTGTAGACTTTCTGCATTGATGGTATGAAATTCAGTCAAACTGATGATATCATTCGTCTTAAAAACATAATCAACCGCATCAATAGTCACTTTATTGTGATCTGCTTTAAACCAAATCAGTGATAACTCACTTTCTTTGGTATCGTTAAGTAGGTTTGCGTTCGATTTGTTAATCTCAACTAGCTCTATATACTCCTTATTTTGACCTATGAATTTCAAACTTTTTTCTGTTTTAAAGATTTATTCCCATCAGTGGGTTTTAATATCCCGAGGTTTGCCTCGATCGAAAAGTCAATTTCTAATTAGCTCTTAGGCTTACCCGCCCGTGCCTGTCGCACGAGTCCCGAGGTTCTCGATTTTACGTCCATCTATGGTAACCCAGTTTTAAATCCACAAATTACAGGTGCCCAAATTTTTTGATTATGCACCCTATTAGCTATATTTTATAATCGTTCTTCGTTTTCATCTATTTATACTTAAGCGCTGGAATTATTCTGTCTTGCAAAACCCTCCAAGTTGACTTTTTTGGCTTTTCATTAATATTCCAGCCATTAAATACGATGATTAAATTATATTTTGGTGCCATCATTAAATATTGTCCGCCATAGGCATTTCCTGCAAATATCTCACTTCTACCATGAGATTGTTGAGGGATCCACCATTGATAACCATAGCCTCTTCTGACGTTGCCGTCGGGATTGACATCCTCAATTATGGGACTTGTCGATTCCTTGACCCAACTTTCAGATACAATTTGATGGTCATTCCACTTTCCGTTATTTAGAAATAAAGCACCAATTTTGGCCAAGTCTTCTGCTTTAAGATATAATCCGCCTTCGGTGTCAATTTCTCCATCAGGTGTTTCTTTCCAATAGTAATCTGTGATTCCAAGGGGCTCAAACAATTTTTCTTCAGCCCATTTGTCAATGCGTTTACCTGTAATAATTCTCAAGATTTTACCTAATAATACGGTCCCACCACCATTATAAACGAAACTTGTTCCTGGTAAAGTATCCATAGGCTTGCTCAAAACATATGCTATCCAGTTGTCGCTTGATTCTAGCCTAAAACAGTCATTTGTAGTATCATTATGGTCCGTCTCCTCGTTCCATTTTATACCACTTCGCATGGTTAACAAGTCGCCAATGGTGATACTATCTCTTCGTTTATCCTGAAATTCAATATGATAATCTCTTAACAATGGCATTACCTTGGTATTCACATTATAGTCCTTATTCAAATCCAACGCCATACCAAACAGGATTGAGGTCATACTTTTAGTGACAGACTGAAGTGTATGCAATTCACTTTCCTTGTAGAAAGGATGCCAGTCCGTACTATTGAAATTGTATTGATGATTGGTGGTGTCATATTGTTTAACTACGGTTTCATAGTCTTGGTCATATTTAAAATCTGCCAATAACGTGTCATTTTGAATGACCATAAAACGGTCAATGAATCCATAATCTCCGTTATTTATATCCGAATTAATAGAATCAATTTCAGCGGAAATTACGTTTTGAGAAACTAATAGGTCTGTTTTTTTGGAGGTACCTTATCCTTAGTGTTTGTATTACATCCTATAACCGCAACTATTAGAAAAAATGAAAATAACAACGATTTAATTTTACAAAATAGTGTTCTCATAATGTTTTGTATTTATCAGGTATAAGGCATTTATACCAGCCCAAAACAAGCAACTATCCAATTATGAGCAGTGGATACAAGCCGTTTTGCGCTTTTTTATAAAAGTAGGAATGCGAATGGAGTGTCACTAAGGTAATATATTTCAAAATAGCATCAAAAAAGAGCATTACACCAAGATAGGGATAGTATTGATATTAGAATGTCTGCTGGAATATTAAAGATGTAGGAAATCAGTGGAAAGCACTAGCGGGACGTTGAGAGTTTTCCCTATTTTCGTTAAGATGAAACATTCAATCATTTTTTTTCTTGATTAATCATGAAATTTGTCAGTTTTTATTACAATGGATTGTTGATGATATAACGTTGGATGTTTTTTAATTTATCCGTCATCCTATTTTCTTATTAAAATTTGTACTTATTAACCAATGTCGATTCCTAAAGAGGTTTTTAAATAAAAATAGTTCTCTCATTAGTGAATTTTTATAAACCAAAGCGACAGCATCACTATGATAGCTAATTTCAGCACACAAGGGTTTAATAGCTTTATTCAGATAAAACAGACATTACCATTGGAGGAAGAGCGGTTGCTACAATTTAAAACAAATAGAACATTTTGTCCTGGCATTAGTGGCGCATTTGCGCCAGTAGTCAATATCTGAAACCAAACCATAAACTTAGTCTTAAGCACAAGAAAAGCCAAAACCTATTCTGTTGTTCTTATTTTATTCCGTAAAGTTAAATAACGCATAGGCAATACTACTGACCGCATTGGTCATGATTTCAAAATCCAGGGTTTCAATGGTATCTGTAGCGGTATGATAATTTGGATTTCCATGGCCTCCAGTGCCAATAACCATAACTGCAGGAATAGCGAATTGCCAATAATTACGATGGTCTGAAGGTCCGTTATTTGGATACTTATCGGCAAAGGAGATCCAGCGAGAGTCCATGCTGCCATTCGCTTTCAAAAGGAGGGAGATGGTCCTATTGAAGGCATCAAAGCTTTTAATTCCCGAAACGATTAATTGATTTTTGTAGATGGAAACCTCGTTGTCAGCCTTCTTTTCTTCGCGATAGTAACCAATCATTTCAAGGGCAATCATCCCTATATACTTATTGAGGTCATGGGCAAGGGAATTGGCGTGAATATAGCTTCCCATTTTGTCTGTCTTAAAAAACGGAGGTTCCTCCAAACAGAAAAACACAAAATCAATTCCGTAATCCAACTGTAAGTTGTTTTCAGTTAGCATTCGCATGATTTCCAATAAGCCGGCCACGCTACTGGCATTATCGTCCGCTCCAGCGATTTCCTTATACACGTCATAATGTGCGCCGATGATAAAGCGTTTGGTTTTTTTGGGTTGATAGGCAGCGATAATATTTTCGTAGTCATTCCCTTTGGCTTGCCACTGCTGTCGCGATGTCAGTAAACCAATTTCCTTAATTTCTGCTTCAATATAGGCTGCTGCTTTTTGAAGGCTCTCGCTGTTTTTATAATTCCGATAAGGATATATGGAGGTCAAGAACGCGACGTGTTGATATAGGTTTTCTGTAATGGCTTTCATTTATTTAATTTCCTTTAAATCCCGCTGGCACTCCAGAAAGATCGGGAGGATGGCATTCTTTCTGGCGCTACAATAACAACGATCAATATTTCTTAAAATTTGAAGCGCTTTTTTATAAACACGTCTCCTTAAAAATGTAATTTTCAATAGCTTTCAAAGATGATCATCAACCTCAAGAAGATCCACTTGTTATGACATCATTATGACAAATCAATCAGGAAAGGAAGTCTTCAAAACCATTTCTTGACTAAGGCTCCTACAACATACCCAAATATAGCGTGGGCAATGGTCCAGAAAATCCAGGCCTGCCAATCGTTAGCTGCCGGAGGTTGTTCAGAGAGCGCTGTCAGAAAAAACAGCCCGCCCCCACCAATGGCATAAACAAGCACGTAAAGCAAGATGTTTTTTTGATACGTGTTTGCCATATAAAAAAGCCCAATCACGCTGGCAATGCAGGTTACAAAATGAAAGAGATAGCCAAACAGCCACACGGGCTTTAAATCTTGAATTACTGGAATATAGTCAAAATTAAACAGTAAGTAATAGGCCGTATTTCCGGTGGTTAGTAAAACCAGTTTTAATACAAGAATTAATACGACTCCTCCTAAAATACCGATGGCAATGAGTTTAAAATCGCTCTCATAAAAGTGATTTAAATTGATTGATCCCCTTAAAAATAGAATAAAAGTACGACACTTCTTGTAAGCTTCGCATTTTAAAAGGTTGAATAATTTTAAGATTTGCAAAGTCTATTGATGCATAAAAACCATAAACAACCCTAATATACGCTTACCCAACAATTAAAAATAAACTCTCTAAAGTTCTTGAAACCCATCTTAACCTACTTGCATATTTGTGTCTGAGCATTCTAATCGCGAGAAGTAGATGGCAATCCATTTGGTCAAGATTTTAGTTTAAACTGTAATCGTGATCATGACATTCCAAAAGGTTTGTAATCGTTAGATCTTAGCCAGCACTTTTATAAGTCAGCTTTAACAAGGTTTTTGGTTTTGAGCGCTCGATTTGTTAATTAACAGAATATTAGAACCTAGAATTCTAGTATGACTATAAAAACTATTAAGTTGAGAGTTATTAGAACATCAAATTAAATAAACAGAAATCACATGAAATTAAAATTCAACTATAAGAAAGTCTATGCCCCTTATATCAATGGTGAGTATTTAGAGACAGACGATCAAAAAACTATCGATTCCATTAATCCGTACACAAATGAGGTGTTAGCTAAGGTTCGTTTAGCAAGTAAACAAAATATTCAGACGGCGTTGGAGAGTGCAGAGAAAGCTCAAAAAAGTTGGGCCAAAACGACGGCCAAGGAACGGGAAGCCATCCTCCTCAAAGCAGCTGACATTGCTGAAAGTCGCCGATCTGAATTGGCCAAAGCATTGATTGACGAAGGTGGAAATGTGTTTGGGAAAGCCATGTATGAAGTGGACTATATTGTCAGCACCTTTAGGATTGCCGCTGGCCAAACACGACAGATCCGTGGAGAAACTATGCCTGCTGAAGACCCAAATCGGATTTCATTTACCTATCGCATGCCTTTGGGTGTGGTTGTGGGAATAGGGCCTTTTAACGCTCCACTTCTCTTAAATAGTAAAAAACTAGCGCCCGCTATTGCTGCGGGGAACAGCTTTATTCTTAAGCCTTCGCCTTACACGCCAATAATTGCCCTCCTATTTGCTGAAATCTTCCATGAAGCCGGATTGCCTAAGGGTGTCTTAAGTGTGATTCCAACGGCCGATGAAGATCTGGGGGATACGTTATTTTCAGATCCGCGCACTAAGTTGATCACATTTACCGGATCGGCTAAAGTTGGTAACAAGCTTCAGGCGCTTGCCGGGAAATTCCAAAAACGATTTGTTCCGGAGCTTGGTGGGAAAAGCCCATTGGTCATCCTAAAGGACGCCAATCTAGACTATGCTGTGCGTTCAGCTGCCTTTGGAATATTTTTCAACCAAAGCCAGGTCTGTATGGCCAATTCAAGAATTATTGTTGAAGATCCTATTTATGACGACTTCATTGAAGCCTTTGTAAAACATGTCAAGACCATCAAGGTTGGAGATCCCAACGCTGAAGATACCGCCGTAGGACCGCTTATTTCTAAAGATGCTCTGAAAACCATTCAAAAGCATATTGACGATGCCGTAGAGAAAGGCGCCATATTACACACTGGCGGCCATTTGAACGATCAAATGTGGAATCCATCCGTGCTTTCTGAAGTCACTTCAAACATGCTCGTATCAGACGATGAAACCTTCGCCCCTCTTGTGTCTGTTTATCGCGCTAAGGATTATGAAGATGCTCTAGCCAAGGCCAATGACACCTTTTATGGACTGTCCTCTGGCATCATTACCAACGATTTACAGAAAGCCTTTGATTTCTCTCTCAGAATTGAAGCAGGGTCCGTTCATATTAATGACAACTCCTTTGATGACGATCCTAACGCCCCTTTTGGTGGGTTTAAAGGCAGTGGCCACGGTAAGGAGAATGGACAATACTCCATTGAAGACATGACCCAATTAAAATGGGTAACCGTGCAATTGGGAGAACGTCCATTACCATTCTAAGGCATTAGAATATAAACGTTAGCTTTTTAAATTTAAAACCCTCGTTATGAGGGTTTTGTTTTTTAAGTTGGTCAGTAGCGTGTGTTATAACACTTCTCATTAAAGATTTGATGCATCTTTAAACTTTTTGTAAATCCAAAGCCGTTTCAAAACTGCTGCGCAGTCTTTTTATGGAAAAGATGCCAATCGCATAATAGAGAATCCCAACCAAAGCAATAAAGGATCCAATAATTAGGAAGCGCGTATTTGATCCTGCAGCTATGATGATAAAGATGCCAACTACTAAAGAAAGCAAGGATACTACGGACAGCAGGGTGTTTGGTTTGATGTTTAATTTTAGCAAGGACCCGTGTTCTGATTTTAAAATTGTACCTGTTAAGTACGCCGCCTTCCTTTTAAAATTAGGCACATACCACGTTACCACCGACCATTTATCATAGGCTGAAAACTCATTTTGACTTGTGAACTTCCCAACAAAGTTTAAAGCACCTTGATTAAAAACGGTTTCAATCTTTTGCTTTAAATTTGCATCGTTCAAGTTTGAAGCGTAATTGATGTGTTTCGGATGAAGTATGCTGTCAATCATTTTTTTAGGTTTTTAAGATATTATTCACAAAAGATAAGATTTTAATTCCTCAAAGAGGTTTTTTTGAAAAAGTATCGATAAATTTTGACATTAAATATACGTATGTTCACTATTTAATCTTTTATACAACGAACAGATAATCCATTGATTTTACCACTATAATTACTTAAAATATTGCCATCGGTATATCCCATTGATCTTAAATATGCTTCTGTATTCTCATTAGATGTTGTGTAGGGCGTCGAAGTCCAAAAATGCCCAGCAATTAGGACACTTCTAAAATCACCATCTGAATCACGATAACCTCCCCCTAAAGCTGTAAAACCACTTTCATTAGTTACCTTTTCATTGGTACCATACCAATGTTCTTTACCTGTTTCTTTCAACTTTCCTAAGGCTATATATTCATTTCCAGTAATAGTGTTATTTTCATCTCCCAAATAGTTTATTAACTCATCCCATTCATTATTAGTGATCAGATGCCAACCATTTGGACAAGCTGATTTTGCTGCTTCCCACTGATATAATATACCGTAAGAATTTCCGGTATTCAAATCATTCCAATAAAATGACCAACCATCATAATCAAAGTTGCTTTTCCATTCTGTTTTATCAGTTATTTCTTTTCCTGGAATCTGATATTTTAAATTTTCAGCAAATAAAATTTGATTCCCAATCTTTACTACTTTATAAGCTTGATTATCACGAGAATCAGTAAATACTCCTTCTTTATTGTATTCCCAGACTATTGAATCTTCTGTGATATCATCTTTTTTCTGACAACTTACTATAGTGACTAGTGAAATTAGTAAAAATAATTTTTTTAAATATAAATGTTTCATTTTTGAGTTATGGGTCACGTTTATGTATATGAGTTGTGCATAGTGTTTTCTATCCGTTTTGTTTATAAGTACGTCCAGTTTTAAAGCCACAAAAAGTTAGGAAAATCAGTAATACTATTTGAATTAAAAACAGCGCATTTGCCAATATTTCAAAATCACTTTCCTTCGGTTCAATTTCAGGATGAGGGGCTCCAGCACTCAGAGGTGGATCAATTGTCCAGGTTGAAGTTTGTAGGATTAAAGCGTCCACTAGTGAGTGAATTCCTATTAAAACTAAAATTAGCAGAAGGGTAGAAATCATTAAGATTAGATTTGCCGTTAAATTTTCAAAACTCCGTTTGAATGTGCGGAATAGGTAAACGCCAAAAAAGATTAAAACGGCAAACAAAAACACAAAATGAACATTGGCAATCACAAAATAGGTATCGTGAATATTTAAATCAAGCGTAGTGTCCGATTGAAATCCGTCAGTTCCGAAAAGAACAAAATTCATAATCAGCACGAAGGCTATTGTTCCAATGAGCCAATAAATTTCTTTTCTTTTCATAGGTCAGTTGAGTTGTAGTGAGTCTGCTTTTAATCAAGACGTTTGCTTCGCTTTTTGAAAATGTTGGCTTACCTGTTTGTTAAGGCACATAGTTTACAAAGTGAAAATTACAAGCTTTATACAAGGTTTTGACTTCGTCCAATTGATACTTGTTGATCCATTATTTTATTTTCGCTAAAGTAACCTAAAAATACGTCCCTATAAAATACTCTCCAAATTCCGTTCCCCTGATTTTCGGCACCAACGTATTTTCCCTCAAGTCTCAGAAGCTAAACCTACCCACCATGTTACCCACTGTCTTTCTTTCTGTGTATGATAACCTCATATACTTTGATTGGGATAATATTTTTTCTTTAACCAAAATGAAACTCGAACTAAAAAGATAAGAACGGGAACTTCAACCAAAGGGCCCACCACTCCTGCAAAAGCTTGTCCAGAATTTAGTCCAAATACGGCTATTGCAACTGCAATCGCCAATTCAAAGTTATTTCCTGCTGCTGTAAATGAGACGGCTGCATTTTCCTTATATGAAGCTCCCATTGCTTTAGTAAAGAAAAAACTGATGATGAACATGAAACTAAAATATATAATTAAAGGCACTGCAATAATTAAAACGTCCATTGGAATTTCAACAATTAACTCTCCTTTGAGCGAGAACATAATGACAATGGTAAATAATAACGCAATTAGCGTTATTGGTGAAATGGCAGGAATAAACTTTTCTGAGTACCACTTTTCTCCTTTTAACCTTACCAAAATCACTCTACTTAAAATTCCCATTAAAAAGGGGAGTCCCAAATAGATAGCTACACTTTCTGCCACCGTACCAATTGAGATATCGACAATAGCCCCTTCAAATCCAAAATACGGTGGAAGAACCGTTATAAAAATCCAAGCATAGAAACTATAGGCAAAAACTTGGAAAATACTATTTAAAGCGACCAAACCTGCTCCATACTCGCTATCTCCTTCAGCAAGGTCGTTCCAAACCAAAACCATGGCGATACAGCGAGCCAATCCGATTAAAATAACACCTACCATATATTCTGGATAATCACGTAAAAAAGTAATTGCCAAAACAAACATTAAAACGGGAGCAATTATCCAATTTAGAAAAAGTGAAATGGAAAGAATTTTGGTATTTCTAAAAACTTTGGGCAAAAGCGCATAATTCACTTTAGCCAAAGGCGGATACATCATTAAGATTAACCCTATGGCTATGGGAATGTTAGTGGTGCCACGACTCATAGAATCAATAATGCTTGGAAAGAATGGGAAGAAATAGCCGATTCCCACGCCCAAGAGCATAGCAATGAATATCCATAGCGTTAAATAATTATTGAGAAAACTTAATTTTTTTGTTGCCATGTATAAAGGTTTATCTGAGAGAAAACGTAAAATAGTTCGGTTGCAATTTGCACACTTCTTTCATTATATTTTTCTGCTTGTTGTGGTGTATTGTCAAAAACTTTTGGGTCTTCAAAAGTTATCGGAATGCGTTTTTCAGCACCTGGAACAAATGGACAGGCTTCATTTGCTGAATCACAAGTCATAATTGCAGCAAATTCAGATTTGGGGTTAAAATCGTCATCCAATCTTTTTGAAAATCCGATTATTGGATGTTCGTTGTACGCATATTTAATGTTATAAATTGGGTTCTCGTTTTTTGAAATCGTTTTAATCTGAAAACCAGAATTTTGCAAAGTTTCGGCAACCATTGGAAAAAGTGCGGTACTTTCTGTACCACCTGAATAACAGCATACATTTTTGATATTGAAATGGTAAGATTGAGTTTGTGCCCATACCTGTGATAAATGACTTCTTCTCGAATTGTGGGTACAGATAAAGTTGATTCTAATTTCTTGATGGCTTGAAACTTTAGCCTGAATAAATTCCGCCAGCGGCTGTAAAATTGCTTTACGTTCAACTGAAATTGTTTGAGAGCTTAACCCCTGAATTACGTGTTCAATTTCTGAAAACAAAGTTGGTTTTGTTATTGCCATTTTCTTAATATTCAATGTTTATTTTAACAACAGCCACTGCTAGCCCTGCAGGATTCGTTTTTTAGATCAGATAGGTTTACTTTGGGTTTTTCTTCAGGAATTCCACATTGATCTTTTGCCAAACAATCGGTTTGTTTATTGGTCAACAAAAAGTTTTTACCATCAAAGTCAAGTCCGAATTTCCCAATCGTATTACCTTGATATTCCACCTCGATATCTAAATCGTCAATCCCTAAAATGCGTTGGGATAGTTCAATGATGCTTAATAATTTTTCCGGATGCAATCTGTGGTCATAGTCTTGGGCGTTCCAAAGTTGAAAATTAACGATCTCCTCGTTTCTCACGGTTCCGCCACAATCGATAAAATGTTTGGTGATCTTTCCAACTTCTGTGACGTGAAAGTGGTTAGGAACCAATTCGTCATTGGGTAATTGAAACGCGATATTGTCCAGTGTATTCAATTGGTGTTTAATTTCTGATAACTTCATTTTCTTACATTTGTTTATTGCGATTTAACGATGGATTGAATGAAAAAAATTTAGCAACAATCTGCTTTAGGAATGTCCTGATCTAAAAATTGATGCATTACCGTTTTCATTTTAGTCCAGTTTTCACGGTCTATACAATAGCAGACTTTGACACCTTCAACTGTTCCTTTAATAAGTCCTAAGGTTTTTAATTCTTTTAAATGTTGTGATATGGTAGGCTGGGCCAGACCAATTTCTTCGGATAGATCCCCGCAATAGCAAGCATCAATTTTAAACAATTGTTGTAAAATAGCAACTCGGGCAGGATGGCCGAAAACTTTTGCGAATAAAGCGATTTCTTTTTGTTGTTCTGTGTACATATTTTATAAATATTCATTGTTTAATTGCAATATTACGATTAATATTTGAATTAACCATTCTTTTTTAAGTTTTGTTAGACAGTAGCATCATGGCAGGCCTTACGCGCAGACCCAATTATGCAAGCCTACAACACTATCATCTATATGAGACAATTAAAAACTAAATATTATATTTGAAGAACTGGATAAAAGCTTTTCATAGGACACTGTGTTGTAAGCAGTTTTTTAATTTTATAAATTCTGTATTTCTTCCGCGAGTTTATCTTCTAAGTACCTACTTCCTTTTAAATACAAATAGATACAACTGATATTATAGTTTTCATACATCTGAATTTTTTCTTCAGTTTTCTTCTGATATGAAGGAATGTGTGTCCAACCAAAAAACTCAATATATGTATCTTGATTAATCAAATAAAAATCTGGATAATATGTCTTATAACCGATTGATAGTTTTCTTTCGTATTCAAAATCTATATTATTTAATATTAAATAATCAGCGATACGTTTTTCTTGAGAGCTTTTAACCTTAATTCCATTTGAGCATATAATTGGTGCACGTTTGGATTGATTTCTTAAAATAGCTTCTCCCTGCTTTTTTCTCCAATTAAATGATTTTTCTTTACTATTCATCCTATTATTAATTGCACTAATATTATGCGAATGTCTCGTCCTAAAATATGGCTACAGGTTAAAATTGAATTTACGCTGATAATTTATATACCATATTAGGTGTTTTATAGTCTAAAGATAAGTGTAATCTTATTTCGTTGTATAAATTAATTGCATTTTTTGCAGCTCGCTTTGCGTGCGCTACGTTATCAAAGGTTTGGTCTAGATAAAATTCATCTTTTAAGATACCGTTTACACGTTCTGCCATTGCATTTTCGTAACAATGATTTTCTTCTGTCATACTAATATCTATCTTTTTTCTTTTGAGTATTTGTGTGTATTGATTGCTACAATATTGTATTCCTC
>NZ_AUHD01000010.1 GCF_000423005.1 Gelidibacter mesophilus DSM 14095 | reverse complement strand
AGATAGGCTCTTGGTTGATGAAGCCATTTCAAAACAAATAAAAAATGCTTTGCGAACTCCAAATTTAACCTTGTGGAAAAGCGTATTGGCCGTGGTAGATTCAATATGTCCGCAGATATTGCACTGTCTTGCAAAATCCTTGCGAACTTGGCAGGCAGTATGATTACATCTCAAGCATTTGTAGCCCATATTTGATTTAATTGAAGCTAAGTATTTCTTGCAATCTTCATCGGTTTTGAACCGATCAGAGAACTCTAGAAGATTTTGACCTTTAAAAATATCCATAATATTATATGTTTACTGACAATAAAGATATGTATTTAGATACTGACCTCTACACAATAATTCACAAAGCAGACACACGAGGAAACGCTGCTCACGGTTGGTTAAATTCCCGTCATACATTTAGTTTTGCCAATTACCACAACCCAGAACGAATGAATTTTGGAGTATTGCGCGTTCTTAATGACGATAGCGTACAAGCAGGAATGGGTTTTGGCACTCACCCTCACGATAATATGGAAATCATATCCATTCCTTTAGAGGGCGATTTGGAACATATAGACAGTATGGGAAATTCCACCGTCATTAAAGAAGGTGATGTACAGGCCATGAGTGCAGGTACGGGCGTCACCCATTCAGAGAAAAATAAAAACAGTGACAAACAAGTGAAATTCCTTCAGATCTGGGTCATTCCAAACGAAAAAAATGTCAAGCCAAAATATGATCAAATCTCTCTTAAGGATATTGCAAAGAAAAATGAATTTTATCAGATACTTTCTCCTAACAAAGAGGATCAAGGCGTATGGATCCATCAAGATGCTTGGTTACATATAGGAGATTTCTCCAAAGGAAGTTCCGATGACTACAGCATCAAAAAAGAAGGAAATGGGGTCTATGCGTTTATTCTTGAAGGTGACGTAGAAATCAATGATGTCAAGCTTTCCAGAAGAGACGGCATGGGGATTTGGAACACAGATTCCTTTAAGGTCAAAGCAACAGAGAATGCCCGCGTTCTCTTAATGGAAGTTCCAATGAGTCTTTAATTAAGCAGGCATATCACATGGAAATACGTATTGTAGAAAGAGAAAACAAAGGCTTTGCAATGGCGACTGAAAATGGCGTAACGGCCGGTAAAATGACCTACTCCATCGCTGGTTCAGATTTTATAATCATTGACCATACTGAAGTAGAAACAAATTTTGAAGGCAAATCAATTGGTAAGCAAATGCTATATAAAGTAGCAGAAATGGCGCGAGAAAAACATGTTAAAATTCTGCCATTATGCCCTTTTGCAAGTGCCATGTTTAAGAAGCTAACAGACATTCAGGACGTATTAAAACAGTAATAAATAAAAATTAACACTTAAATATTTAAAAAATGAATAACAACACAAATTGGTCAATTGACAACGCACATTCAGAAATCGCTTTTAAAGTAAAGCATATGATGATCTCAACAGTAACTGGTCATTTTGAAGATTTTCAGGCAACTGCAAAAACAAATGGTGATGATTTCAACGGCGCTAGTTTAGATTTTAGCGCAAAAACAGCATCAATCAACACCAAAAATGACGATAGGGATACGCACTTAAAATCGGACGATTTTTTCAATTCTGAAAAATTTCCAGACTTGAAATTCACTTCAAAATCATTTGATGGCAATAAATTAACTGGTAATCTCACCATAAGAGATGTCACTAAAGAAGTTACTTTAAATGCAGAATTTAATGGTGTTGCAGTAGATCCTTATGGACAAACTAAGGCTGGATTTGAAATTAATGGAGAGATTAGCAGAAAAGACTTCAATTTAACTTGGAACGGTATTACCGAAGCAGGAAGTATCGTAGTTTCTGACAAAGTAAGATTAGTGGTAGACGTACAGTTTATCAAACAGGCTTAAGACAATTCGTCACTAACAGAGGTTGATGGAAAAGCAATTTTATGTTTCTAAAGACCCAATAAAAACGGTTTGAGTTGATTCTCAAACCGTTTTTGATTTTCAGTAAGGAAAATAGTAAATATCGATAGGTTCCAGTTAAAATGGCAAAGTATTTGCAACCAATGGAAATAAGAAATAAAACTTAAACTTTTAAAAATTAATTAAAGCATGACAAAGCATATTTTAACTATGGGCGTATTAGCCACATTATTTTTAAATTCTTGTAAAGAAACACCTAAACAGAATAATGCAGAACGCCCAACGACAGAAACTGTTGCTGATGATATTGTAAAATCTACTTCAACTGACAAGAACGGAAAAACATTAGACATAATTTATAACAACACAAAAGGAACAGCCACTATAACTTATAACGGAGAAACAATTGACTTGATTCAGGAAAAATCCGCCTCAGGTATTTGGTATAAAAATGAAAATTACGAATTGAGAGGTAAAGGGAACGACATCCAACTCTCAAAAAATGGAAACGTTATTTTTGAACATCAAGATGATATTGTCAATGTTGAGTCCAAAAGCACCAGCGGTGATGTTTTAAATATGACCTTCAATAATTCAGAAGGTACCGTTAAAGCCTATTTGAACGGTGGCGACCAAATAGATTTAGTCCAAAAGAAGGCAGCCTCAGGAATTTGGTATCATAATGACACATATGAATTGAGAGGTAAAGGAGATCATTATGAATTATCAAAAGATGGAAAAACCGTATTTGAAAATTAATAGCAATTAAAAACTCTATGACTTGCCAGTAAGAATGTAGTATTCTTACTGGTTTTTTATTTCCTATAATTCTATAGGCGACATTTAAAGTGCAAGGGTCTTTAAGATATTTGAGGTTTTATTTACTGACAGAAAGCTCGCCATTAGAAAAGCGAGTGAGTTAAGCATAACTCAAAAATGATTATATTGGTGTTTAATAAAAATTAATGCGCTTCTGGTGCAGACACTTCAGTTTTACTGATGGACAAACGTATATTGGTACTCACGGATTTTTCAAAGAATGCCCTCGATGCGTCCAAATATGCGTTGGAGCTTTATTCGGAACACAAATGCACATTTTATTTTCTGAATACATTTCGTGAAGTCGGGTATCGCATCAACAGTCACATCCATAATTATGCAGGAGAGCTTTCTTATGACATCAAAGCACCAAATACTATAGAAGGTTTTAAAAACCTGATGCACACACTTGATCTGCAAGCTAAAAGCCCAAATCATAGCTACCATACCATATCAAGCCACAGTTCCTTACTTGAAGGTGTAAATGATACCATTGTAAAGCACGATATTGATATCGTTGTTATGGGAACCAAAGGCAGTACCAGTTCCAGAACAGTTGTTTTTGGTATGAACTCCATCAATATAATGGAAAACATAACAACTTGCCCTGTATTAGCAATCCCTGAAGACGTAGATTTTATGCCACCTAAGCAAATCGCATTCCCCACCGATTTTAAAACGCCATTTAAACGAAGGGAGCTCACGTACTTAATAAATATTGCACAAATGCATAGCGCCAATATTCAGGTTTTACATGTAAAGGAGTCAGAGACATTAAACCTTTTACAACTAGGCAATAAAAAATTGCTGGAAACCCTGTTTAAAGATGTCGAACATACTTTTCATGAACTGGAAAAGACATCAGTACATGATGGAATCAATAATTTTATCGATACACACGATAGTGATATGGTGGCATTTATTAACCAAAAACGCAATTTTTTTAACAGACTGATTTCTAAGCCTTTGACAAATGTGCTTGGCTATCGAACGCCAGTTCCTGTGCTAGTCTTAAAAAACCGTATTTAAAACAGGACCTAATGTTAAACAAAAATAGAATTTCTATGGTACCAAATAGTGATATAATACATCATAACAAGCAATGATATGCAATTCCCGTTGATGAATAAAACTTCTTTTATTATGGGATCGCACCAAATAATTTATAACGGTTAAACTCTTGTTAAATACTTTTGGAGCGCTCTGGCAAGTAACGGAAATATTTGTAAATTGATTAAATAAATAACTAATTTAAAAAACCTAAACCAATGGATGATAAAAAACCAAAACTAACCCGACAGACTGGAGCTCCAGTTGGAGATAATCAGAACGTGCAAACCGCAGGACCTCGGGGTCCAATGCTGATGCAGGATGCTTGGTTTCTTGAAAAAATGGCAAATTTTGATAGAGAGGTCATTCCTGAGAGAAGAATGCATGCAAAAGGCTCAGGTGCTTTCGGAACTTTTACTGTGACACACGATATTTCAAAATACACTAAAGCACATATTTTTAATGAAGTAGGGAAAAAGACAGACATGTTTAGCCGATTTTCTACCGTAGCTGGAGAAAGAGGCGCCGCAGATGCTGAAAGGGACATCAGAGGTTTTGCTCTGAAGTTTTATACTGAAGAAGGCATTTGGGATTTGGTTGGAAATAATACGCCCGTATTTTTCTTTCGTGACCCGATGAAATTTCCTGACTTAAACCGTGCGGTAAAACGTGATCCTAAAACCAATTTAAGAAGCCCAAATAATAACTGGGACTTTTGGACTTTACTCCCCGAATCTTTACACCAAGTTACCATAATAATGAGTGATCGTGGTATCCCTACGGGTTACAGACACATGCACGGTTTTGGAAGCCACACGTATAGCTTGATCAACAAGGAGAATATTAGACATTGGGTAAAGTTCCATTTTGTAACGCAACAAGGTATCGAAAACTATACTGATAAAGAAGCCGTTGAACTCGTCGGAATTGACCGCGAGTCGTCTCAAAGGGATCTTTTTGATGCTATTGAAAAGAAGGATTTCCCAAAATGGAAAATGTTTATTCAAGTGATGACAGAAGAAGAAGCAAAAACATACCGCTTCCATCCCTTCGACCTGACTAAGGTTTGGTCCAAAAAAGATTTCCCGCTGATTCCTGTTGGTGAATTTGAGTTGAACAGAAATCCAGAAAATTATTTCCAAGATGTCGAGCAAGCAGCTTTTAATCCAACAAATATTGTTCCTGGAATTGGGTTCTCACCTGACAAGATGCTACAAGGAAGATTATTTTCGTATGGAGATGCACAACGTTACAGATTGGGCGTGAATCACTATCAAATTCCGGTGAACAAACCAACCTGCCCTTATCATTCCAATCACAGAGATGGAACGATGCGTGTAGATGGCAACCATGGGGGCACTTTACATTATAATCCTAATAGCTACGGTGAGTGGCAAGAACAGCCTGAGGCAAAAGAACCACCTTTAGAATTGGACGGTAGTGCTTATGCACACAATTTCAGGGACGATGATGAAGATTACTTCACTCAGCCTGGTGATTTGTTCCGTATTATCAAGGCGGATGGAAAGGAAGACTTATTATTCAATAATACTGCAGCTCAGGTGGGCGGCGCTGAAAAATTTATCCAGATCAGACATATCAGAAACTGTTTTAAAGCCGACCCTGAATATGGGCAAGGCGTAGCAAAAGCACTTGGATTGACCATGGACGAAGTCAACAATTTTGACTTGACTCCTTATGATAGATGGGCGCCAAAACCTACCCATGGATAAGATTTGTAAATCATTTTAATTGACTTAAAACATTGCCATAGATAGCAGATTGTCGTTTATCTATGGCAATACCTTTTGGAAAAAAATTAATCAAATGTTTTTTTCAATCGAGAACCTCTCCCAATACCACAGGCACTGGCGGACAAGCACACGAGGTTTGCACAGAAAATTTGGTTTTGGATAACCAAAAGCATGAGGAATTAAAATCCACAGATGGCAATGAATTATAACTATCAGAAATATAAATAAAATGCAAGAAGAACAAGGACTCATCATAGATTGGGTAAATATGCCCATTTACAATACCATTATGGCCGTGGCAGTAGGTGCAGCACTCTGCTCACTTGCCACAATTGGTAAAGACATCATACAAAAAAAGGAAATAGAACCTATTGGTTGGTCATTGAATTTAGGCGTTTTAGGAATGATATTATTTCTTACGGGGCTTCACATGACACTTACTTGGCCCTTAGCAACCTATTTTCCTTTTGATAACATTGTTTTTGGAGAACCCTCTTTAGCCTTTGGCACAATTCTGTTGGCTTTCTCTTTCTATTTCTGGAAAAAATCAGGTTTATTAATTGAAACTAAAAATGCTCTCATTCCTATTGGTAAAATAGGAAAACAATTTAAATATTTCTTTTATGGTTTAGGACTTGCTTTAATTGCCATCGGTTTTGCCGGTGTCACTTATCAACTTTTTTCGGCCCCCGCTGAAGAACCTTTAACGGGTTACTTTGCAGACTACCCTTTAGTGGAGGCTATTTTCATTTCAGCATTATGGGCCTTTACAGGGGTCGCATCTCTATTAATGCCGACGGTATTTAAATATTTTTCAGAAGGAAACACGACGCTGACTTCAACCTTGAAAATCTCCTACATATTATTATATGGCCTCGGAATGGTATTCTTACTGTTTGGTGCCTTTAACTTTTTTACACATATCGGTCTTATTGTCAATACAATGGGATAGAAATAAAACGAAAAATCATGAACAAAATGTATCCTATCAATTTTTCTCATATCGGTATAACCGTACCAAATCTTGAAAAAGCGATTGAATTTTATACTGAAATAATGGGGTGGTACCATATTTCTGGTCCCATTAAAGTTTCTGAACATAACAAAGACAATTTATCAAGAATCAGCAAATTAGTGTATGGAAAAGGATGGAAATCTTTTAGCTTCGCACACCTTTCAAGTGCCGACGGAATGGGATTTGAACTGTTTGAATTTGAATTAAATAATGACGCTAAAACAACAAGCAATTCCTTTAATATGGGTTTGTCACATTTTTGTGTGCAGCATCCAGAACCCGCAGTATTATTAGAACAAATAGTAGCAGGAGGCGGTAAAATAACCATGTCCCCTCAAGTCATGTATCCTGATGAAAAACCTTATATCATGGCTTTTGCCGAAGATCCATTTGGCAATAGTATAGAAGTGTACTCTCAGTCCTATGAATTGCATAATGTAGGCCCTCATGGTCCAAAAAAATAATACAACTTGACATTTGGTTTTATTGTTTAAAGCATTTACTTGTTTTAAAACTGATTAATCCGCTACTAAACTTAAAAAAAAGACAGATGACACAAGAAATCAAAAAAATGAAACTTGCTGAAGGACTCTTGATAAGAGCAGATCTTATGAAGAAAATAGAACATCTTCAAAATAGAATTAGACCCCTGCTTATTGTTTCGGATGATAAACGACCTCAAGAAGATCCTGATAAATTATTAGCGCAACTGAGAAAATCAATACAAGATTTAGAAGCTATAATCATAAGAATTAATAAAACCAATAATGAAACAACCGTTGAAGACGAAGGTTCTTTGATGGAAGCACTTGCCAAAAGGGATGCCTTAAAAATGCTTTCTGAGAAACTAAGACATATAAGGTACGCTGCACAAGTGGAAAATAGTGGCGCTACGGATCTTAAAACAACTATTGATATTAAAAAACTACAAACTGAAATGGATCAAACCGGAAGGTCATTTAGAGAGATTGACAGCAAGATTCAAGAACTTAATTGGCTTACAGAGCTAAAAGATTAAGCCGAAAGGCGGAATGATCGGGGCGAGTACCAGCCCCTTTTTTTGGTATGTTTTCGGGGCAAACTGAAAACTATTCCACCATGAGCTGCTTGGGTTGCGGCAAAAATGTATTGTTTAGGACCCATTACTGCTTACAAATTACAACTGTACAATATACAATTTACTACCAGGTACTGACCGATCATTTTTTTATCAAATGAAAATAACTAGAACGAAGCATTAGCTATTTACAATCTTGCCATTTTAGGCTCTTCTTCAATAAATCTCATACCATAACTACAACTCTACATGGTCTGCACATCATCTCGGACATAGCTTTCGCTAGTTTTTTCCTTGATCTGAATAAAATAGCGAAGCTCAACAAATAAGACATATTTAGTGATAAATCGATTCATATTTAATCGTCATTAGTTTATCTTTAACAACTCCTGTACTTATGGGGAAATGGAGGCGCAGGAAAATATCAATTCAAACAAATTAAATACAACAATAGCAAAAGCGTATGCCATTATTACAAGATATCCTTATACTACTAGTGTTTTCAGTCGTTATCGTTTTTGTGCTTCAGCGACTAAAACTCCCCTCTATCATCGGTTTTCTATTGACAGGAATCGTTATAGGACCTTATGGCTTGAGTCTTATTGAAGCCGTAGAGCAAGTAGAAACGCTATCTGAGGTTGGGGTAATCTTGTTACTCTTTGTTATTGGAATGGAACTATCCATTAAACAACTGGTGTCCATTAAAAAAACTGTTTTTATCGGTGGCTTTTTACAAGTAGGACTAACCGTAGGTGTTGCAGCCCTAGTTTATCATTTTTTGGGAAATTCTTGGAACGAATCTGTATTTGTCGGCTTTCTATTTTCTCTATCAAGTACAGCCATCGTTTTAAAAACATTACAAGATCGCCAAGAAATTTCTGCACCGCATGCAAGAAATGCTTTGGCAATTCTAATATTTCAAGACATCATAGTGGTGCCAATGATGTTGGTTACGCCAATGATTGCTGGAGAATCTAGTGATATCACCATGGATATTTTGATGTTATTGGTTAAATCGGCCATAGTTGTTGTGCTCACTTATGTCAGTGCACGATATGTAGTGCCCAGATTGATGCATGCCGTGGCAAAGACCAACAGTAAAGAACTTTTCCTCTTGGTCACGATCACTCTCTGTTTTGCTATTGCTTTTCTAACGGCAGAAATAGGATTATCTCTGGCCTTAGGCGCTTTTATCGCGGGACTCATCATTTCAGAATCAGAATATAGCCATCAGGCCACTAGTATCATTCTTCCCTTTCGTGAGCTTTTTACCAGTTTCTTTTTCGTATCTATAGGGATGCTGCTCGATTTGAGTTTTTTCCTAAGCAATATTCCTATCATCCTACTTTTGGTATGTATTGTTCTTATATTAAAATCATCAGTTGCGGCCATAGCCGTGGCTATTCTCAAATATCCTACCAAAACTGCCATCTTAACGGGTTTGGCGCTTTTTCAAGTTGGAGAATTTGCTTTTATTCTTTCTAAGATAGGCATTCAATATAATTTATTAACCCCACAAACCAACCAATACTTTTTGTCCGTTTCAATCGTATCCATGATTTTAACGCCATTTGTCATTATTTTTTCCGAGCGTATTGCCGATAAAGTTCTGGGTGTTAAAAGAAAGCTAGGGTTAAAAAGAGATCTGGATGCAAGCAAGATCGAAGAAATTGTCGAACCCACCTTATCAAATCATTTAGTGATCATTGGATATGGAATCAATGGAAGCAATTTAGCTAAGGCGGCTACGGCGAGTAACATTCCCTTTATTGTCATAGAAACTAATGCTGAAATAGTCAAGCGGGAAAAGGCAAAAGGTTTGCCCATCATTTTTGGTGATGCAACAAATGACCATATTCTTGAAACAGTCCATCTTTCACGCGCCAGAGCAGCTGTAGTCGCAATTTCTGCAAATACTGACACTCAAAATATTATTAAAAATATACGTGCAATTTCTGATTCATTATATTTAGTGGTCAGGACGCGATATGTTAAAGAAACCTCTGAATTGTTGGCCTTAGGTGCCGATGAGGTAATTCCGGAGGAATTTGAAACATCCATACAAATATTTGAACACATCCTGCACAATTTTCTTGTTCCTGAAGGCGATATCGTCCAGCTTATCCATAAGGTCAGGGCCGACAATTATCAGTTGTTTAAAGGCGAGTTAAAAGGCCCTAAAACCTACAGGACAAGTGAACTGGCAGATTTCAACATCAGAAGTTTGCGCATGAGATCAGATAGCAATAAGATTTTAGGAAAACCACTAAAGGAATTGAACCTAAGAGCACTCTATGGCATCAATATATTGGCCATTAAAAGAAAGGATAAATTATTGGAAAGTGTACAG
The DNA here is from genome assembly GCF_000423005.1 of Gelidibacter mesophilus DSM 14095. Taxonomy (GTDB): domain Bacteria; phylum Bacteroidota; class Bacteroidia; order Flavobacteriales; family Flavobacteriaceae; genus Gelidibacter; species Gelidibacter mesophilus. The sequence goes on along the minus strand of NZ_AUHD01000010.1, from coordinate 133,294 downwards.
CCTGACGAAATAATTAAACAGGGAGACATAATTTATATACAAGGCGACCAGAGTAGAGTTGAAGAGTTTCATAAACTTATAAACTAAGATAACAACAAAGGATCGGCCTCCTGAGTGTGGCTTCACCCTTTACAATTACAATGGTCCCTAAAAAATTGAACAACGCCATAAAATCATAAAAAATGAACAAACGGTTTATAGTGCTCATTGACTTTTCTGAGTATTCGAGCAATCTGATTAAGTATGCTTGCGATTGGAGCCAAGAAACAAATGCAAAAATTCTGTTGCTTCATCAAACCCATCCGTTTTTACCGGCATTTGCAGAAAAAGACGCCAGAGAATATATTGTTAGGCAAGAGAATGACCAAGCTCTTGAAAAATTAAAAACGCTTGCAAACGTCTTAATTCCGAATTCAATTGAGGTTGCCTATTATGTTTCTGAAATTGATTTTCAAATTACTTTGCCCGAACTGTTGGCTGAACCTTTTGAAAACTTAGTTTTTATAGGACTAAAAGGGACGGGAATTCTAAAAAAATTATTTCTTGGAAGCGTCGCCCTTAGGATTATTGGAAATACAGAAAACACAGTTGTTGCAATGCCCAAGGGAATTGATTCCTTTTCGCACGAAAAAATATTTGTAGCCGTAGGTGAAAAAAAATTCTTGAATATTGAGCAGCTGGACAATTTTCTTAAGTTTATAGACCACCAAAATACGAGCATTACGTTTTTTCATTTGGCTAAACCTAATGAAGACACGAGCCTCATAAATGAAAAGTTACAGAATCTATCAGAAACCTATGCTGACAGGTTCACTACAAACTTTGCAATTTACGAAGCCAATAACCGATTGGACGGTATAAAAGCAGTAATTAACAACAAAATTGATGAAATACTGATTGTTCAAAAAGACTCACGTATTTTAACCGACCAGCTTTTTAGGCGATTTTTAATTAATGATTTAGTTTACGAAGGTCAAACACCATTAATTATTTTACCATAGAAATAAGATGGGCTCATTCAGGCAAAAAGCATAATTTTCAATCACCGTGAAAGCTATCATTCTGACAGCATAATGATGGCAAAAATCTTGGCTTTGTAAAAGAAGAATCGTATATTATGCGTATTAAATTTGGTTTCTATAGATACCTTTTCCAATACAGAAAAGAGCTTTGGTTGATCATCGTAAAAATTACGGAGCAGGAATAAATATCTGGTTTCTTATTGACGTTTTTTTAATTGCGCATGACTAACCTTCTAAAGCACATCAAAGAAATAGGACATAGAAATTAAATAAAATGTACTACCAATTTATTCCAGTTCAATCTTTTTAATCAAAAAAATTAGCAATTAAAGTAATTCGTTAATAAGAAAATGAACATTTAACAATATTAAAAGTTAAAAATCAAAATTATGAAAAAACACAAAATCGCAGTGATTGTAGGAAGTCTTCGTAAAGAATCCTTCAATCTCAAAATAGCAAAAGCATTAATGGCCATGGCTCCAGAATCGTTATCAATGGAACTATTAGATATATCGGGTCTTCCAATGTTCAATGAAGATTTAGAAGGATCACCACCAAAAGAGTGGGTAGCATTACGGGAGAAAATTAGAGCTGCAGATGGACTTCTCTTCGCTACTCCAGAATACAACCGCTCGGTTCCAGGGGTGTTAAAAAATGCCATTGATGTGGGATCCCGCCCCTATGGAGAAAATTCGTGGAACGGTAAGCCTGCAGCGATTATAAGTGTTTCTATTGGCGCTATCAGTGGTTTTGGAGCCAATCACCATTTGAGACAGTCCTTAACGTTTGTAAATGTACCCGCTATGGCACAGCCTGAAGCCTACATTGGTAACGCCGCAGAGCTTTTTGACGATAATGGAAAGTTGAAAAACGACTCTACTAAAGATTTTTTGAGAAGTTTCATGGAAGCTTTTGAGACATGGGTTGATACCCACGTGAAGTCTTAAGGTATTTTATGCCTGCTTGAGGATAAATAACTGTGTTTTAATCCAAGGAAATACTCCCAATGGCTAAAGTTTATAATCTATGTACTTCAAAAGCTGCCAATCGTAAACGATGAGGATTCGAACCATAGATGTATTAAGGGCATTGACCATGTTTCTTATGATATTTGTAAACGATATTTGGTCTTTGACCGGAATCCCTGATTGGTTAGGCCATACGGCTGCAACTGAGGATGGGATGGGTTTCTCAGACGTTATCTTCCCGTTGTTTTTATTTATTGTAGGTCTTTCTATCCCATTGGCCATCAACGTGCGACTCAAAAAGAAGGATTCAAAGACTGTTATCCTGTTACATATACTAGGTAGAACTATGGCCCTGCTCATTATGGGGTTTTATATGGTAAATAATGGTGTAATTAACGATCAAACCATGCCCATAGATAAAAATATCTGGCAGATTTTAATGGCACTGGGAATTTTTCTGATATGGATGGATTATAAGCGACTGCCTCATTTAAATAGACAAACCATCTGGACACTAAAATCTATAGGTGTACTACTGTTAGCCTATCTGGCTTGGACTTATCAAGGAGGAAATCCTGAAGAGATCACAGGTATGCAAATAAGATGGTGGGGAATCCTGGGTCTTATCGGTTGGGCTTACTTTCTGAATAGTATACTTTTTCTTTATCTGGAGAGAAAAAGCTGGCTCTTGGTCCTTATATTTATAGGGCTTCTGTTTCTAAACATACAAGAGAATAACTATTTCATAAACTTACCTGCTTTTAAATTAATTATAAGCGCCTCCAATCATGCACTTATTATGGCCGGTGTGCTCTGTACCCTACTCTATCTCAAACTTGGTGAGAGTGTCCGCAACCAGAATCAGTTCCTGGTCACTTTATTCCTTTTTGGCATAGTATTTATAGGTTTTGGTTTCATTTTAAGAACTGAGTTTATAATTTCAAAAATCATGGCTACGCCCTCTTGGACATCCCATTGTATCGGAATTAGTTGTATAACCTACGCTAGCCTATTTATCCTAGTGGATAGAATGGGTAAATATGATTGGATAAAACCAATAAAGCCAGCGGGCACCAGTACCTTAACCTGTTACCTCATGCCTTATTTAATTTATCCCGTCATGTTACTATCAGGGTTTCAGTGGCCCAGTATTTTTACGATTGGTGTTTTGGGTATTTTAAAATCCTTAATGTTTTCATTAATGGTTATTTTGATTGTAGGGTTTATGGAAAAACGCAATGTGCGACTTAAAATATGATAAAGAATTATTATTATTCAATCTTTCACATATTTTGATAAACTAACGGAAATTATGCAGCTAAATCATCCCGGTTATGAGAAACCAAATCCATCCTTTTAATTAATAAAAAACTCGCAACTATGCCTTATAAACTTCCTCATTGGCCATTAACACAATTTAACACATAAGGGTGTTATTCCCATAACTTTACTTATATTGAAATATTAATTAATTTAAAAATCCAACAATTATGAAAAAAGCAATTATTTTACTACTTCTGACCGCTTTTAGTACAAGTGTGTTTGCACAAACCCAATGGAAAGTGGATCCGTACCATTCTTCCATTAATTTTAATATCTCACATTCCGGTATTAGTATTGTGAACGGAAAATTCCTAGAATACACCGGAAATTTAACTACCGAAGGAGAAGCACTTAACAATGCGAATTTTGATTTCAATGTTAAAGTTAATAGCGTAAATACAAGTGTAGAAGATAGAGATAACCACTTGAGAAGTGCGGATTTTTTTGATGTGGAAAAATTCCCCAATATGACATTTAAAAGCACAAAAATCGAAGCGACTGCCAACGCGAATGCATATAAACTATACGGGAAATTAACTATAAAAGATGTGACGAAAGATGTGATTTTTGATGTGCACTATGGTGGCACCGTAAAAAATGATAAAGGTGAGAAGTTAGGATTAAAGGCACAAACCACAATCAACAGATTTGATTATAATATTAAATTTGACCCAACTGCGGCGGGAGTTGGAAAAGATGTAGAGATTATTGTTCACTTACAGTTTGCCAAACAATAATAGTTATTCAACCGTATCTTAGAAAAGTACAAAGATCCTGACGAGTGTCAGTAAGCCTTACTACATCAAAAGATTAAAGCTCATTAGCGCTGACTAGATATTAAATTGATATTTTCAAACACCGTAAATGTTGTCCAATAAAACAAGACCTCTTTACGGTGTTTATTGTAATTTCTAAAGCATGAGCAAACCTTTTCTATACACTGGGAAATTTTTCCTAAAAACACTTGTAGAATAACGATAACTATCAACCAAGAACTATGAAAAATTCAGCAAAAGCAGTAGTAGAAAAAATGTTCTCCGCATTTAGCAGCGGAGATATAGAAAAATTCATAGCCACAGTTTCTGACGATACGCTCTGGATTTACCACGGAACACACATTATTCCTGCCGGATCCTTTGAAAAAAAAGAAGGCGTCAAAACGTTTTTTACAACTATTATGGAGAGAACCGAAATCATCAACTTTGAACCTCAGCAATATATTGTAAAAGGGAATATGGTGGTTGTCATTGGCAGAGAACACCAAAGGGTAAAACGATCAGGCAGGGAATTAAAACAAAAATGGGTTCAGATCTACACGGTTGAAAACAATTTGATCACAAAAATGGAAGAATTTGCAGCTTCCGAAGAAGTAAAAAAAGCTAACTGACGTCTGACTATATAACGAGCGGCATTAACTCAAAATATTATTGCACTGTAAATTCTGAAAACCGAACCATTTGCATTCCTATCTACACTTAAAGCCCCTTAATAAGTCTATTTAAATAAAAAATTATTGCAAACAATTTGCATTTATTTTGACCCATGAATGGAGGCCCTATAAGCAATGCCCCACTTTGCCAGTTCATTAATCAGTGGAGATAGTGTTGCACCATATTCTGTAATCGCATAGTTTACAGTTATGGGTTTGGTATCCATAACGGTGCGACTGATCAAATTGTTCATTTCTAAATCTTGAAGTTCCTTGGATAACATTTTACTTCCAATGCCATCAATTTCTCTCAATAAGTCCATAAACCCTAGTTCATTGCCTTCTATGAGTGTCCCTAAAATATGGAATTTCCATTTTCCGGATAAAATGCTCATCGTATCACTGATAGCTTGTCTCCTGATCTGGCAAGCGTGCGTTTCATTGATTACTGCTTTTTTTTTCATGGCTCTCATTATATCATTAACACCAAAACGTTCTGTTAATTTCAAATGCGTTTTAAACATTTTTCATAGTTTCCTTTTGGAAAGTAATTTCTAAAAGGAAATATGTGTCAAATATACACTTATTTTCCGTATATTTGTAATTACCGATAAAAAGTTAAGATACTAAAAATTAGGTAAGTACATATTTTACCGGTTATTTGTAAAGAAAACGAATTAAGAATTAAACAAGAAATCATGAATAACGAAACCTTAAAAAGCAATCCGCTTTTATGTGATATAGAAACTGGAATGTGTGAGACCACTGAAGGACACAAAGAAACTGCAACTAATAATAATGTCCAATCCACTAAAAAATCTGTTAAGCTCATTTATTACACAGACCCTATCTGCTCGTCGTGTTGGGGCATTGAACCACAATTGCGCAAACTAAAATTGGAATATGGTGATGTGATAGAAATGGATTATAGAATGGGCGGCTTATTACCTGATTGGAATTATAATAGTGGCGGCATTGGAAAACCTTCTGACGTAGCAAGTCACTGGGATGAAGTGAGCCTACATTATGATATGCCAATTGATGGAGATCTTTGGTTGGAAGATCCTTTAGACTCGTCCTATCCTCCATCAATTGCGTTTAAGGCAGCGCAAATGCAAGACAATGACAAAGCCATGTTGTTCCTCAGGGAAATGAAGGAAATGATTTTTTTACACAAAAAAAATATTGCGAAATGGGAACATATGGAAGATGCTGCTAAAAAAGTGGGGTTAAATATAGAAAAATTAAAAACTGATTTTGAAACTAGCGCAAAAGCATTGTTTGAAGAAGACTTGAAATTAGGAAGAAAATTAGGTGTAAGAGGATTCCCTACCATATTTTTTGTCGATGAGGCTGGCAATTCTGAAACGGTTTATGGTACCAGACCATATGCTTTCTACGAAATGGCTATTTTAAAATTGAATCCTAACGCTAGGAAAAGTGAATACAGTAAAAATTGGGAAACGCTCTTTAAAACATATCCTACGCTTACCGCGAAAGAATTTTCAGAACTCTCAGGCACTCCAAGAGTTGAAAGTGAAAAACAGTTAAATGAGCTCGTTGAAAAAGGAAACTTAAAAAAACACCCCACTAAAAATGGTTCAATTTGGACCATCGTAAATCCTTAAAACCTGGAGTAGTTTTGTACTGAAAAATACAGACTATTTCAAAATATTATAAGACAGTTAAATAGAAAGTATTAACTTAAAAAGAACTAACTATGAAAATGATGAAAGCAGCGCGCTGGCATGCAGCAAAAGATATAAGAGTAGAAGAAACTGAAATTCCTTCTCCCAAGGAAAATCAAGTCAAGATTGCCGTAAAATTCACTGGAATTTGCGGTTCTGATTTGCACGAATACAATAATGGACCGCAACTAATCCCAGTTGACAAACCCTATCCACTCAATGGCCACCAAGGAACAACAACCCTTGGACACGAATTTTCGGGAGTCGTTGAAGAGGTTGGACAAAACGTAAAAAACATCAAAAAAGGAGACCGAGTGACCGTAGAACCAATTTTTAGAAATCCGGAGAGTCCTTTTATAGTAACTGGAGAATATAATCTTTCAGAACCGCTTGGATTTGTTGGGTTGACGTCTAACGGAGGTTTTGCAAAATATGTGGTGGTAGAAGATTATATGGTTCATAAAATACCAGATTCCATGACTTTTGAGCAAGCTGCCATTGTAGAGCCTTCGGCTGTTGCCGCTTATGCCGTGCAACGAAGTGCAATGAAAATGGGCGACACGGTTTTGATAGCGGGTGCGGGTCCTATTGGGTTGCTCACGGTTCAGGTGGCTGTGGCTACAGGGGCTTCCAAAATTTTTGTTTCTGACCTGTCAGAGAACAGATTGAAAAAAGCTAAAGAAGTTGGCGCCACGCATACGTTTGATGCGAGAGATAAAGATATTCCTAAAAAAATTCAAGAAATGACGGGTCATGGTGTTGATATATTTATTGATGCTGCAGGTGCCCAAGCTTCATTTGACACAGGCATAGACAGCCTTCGCAATGGAGGAACGGCCGTATTGGTTGCTCTATTTGGTAAAGACGTCACTCACGATGCTCTAAATCAAACCTTACGAGAATTGACCATAATAGGAACCGCCGCCTATCGTAACATATTTCCTCAGGTCATTGCTTTAATTAGTAGTGGAAGATTGCCCGTAGAAAAACTTATCACCAGTGTGATTTCGCTGGACAACATTGTAGAAAAAGGTTTTGAGGCCCTTACCAAGGATCCTTCAGAAGTGAAGATATTGGTTGATCTCAATCACAAATAAATAAGAACATAAATTTTAAAACTAGAGGAAATGGCAAAATTAAATTCAATTGGATTAGACATTGCAAAATCCAAAGTACTTGCAGAAAAACTCAATGAGCTCTTAGCGGATTATTCAATATTTTATCAAAATGTTAGAGGCTATCATTGGAACATTAAAGGTGATAAATTTTTTGAATTACACGACAAGTTCCAAGAGCTTTATGAAGATTTATTTATAAAGATTGATGAAGTGGCAGAACGTATTCGGACGCTTGGGCATACCCCAAACCACAAATTTTCTATCTATCAGAAAGAAGCAAAAATCAAAGAAAGCTCTGAAGTAGCTGACGGAATTCAGGATATGAAAGATACGCTTGAATCCTTCAAAATCATAATCATCCTACAAAGGGAAATTCTAGAGTTATCTGCAGATGCAGAAGACGAAGGTACCAATGCCCTGATGAGCGATTATATTCGCGAACAGGAAAAATTGGTTTGGATGTATTCTGCATATCTAAAATAATTAAATTGAATGCGCAATCGTGATTTCATGTTGAGATAAAGATCGTGAAATTGGCAGTGAGAAAAAAACTGCCTATCCATTAGATCTCTAAACGGACTTAGTAAAGTTAGAACATAGGACGATATCATTTGGACCACTATAGTCTTTCTATAAAAAAAGAAGACATCTTGTTCAAAGTTCTTATCGTTCTATGTCACTTTATTCAGATCTCTGATTTGTAGAAGACGTATAACATCATCTTAAAAATTAAACCTATGCAATACTCAGATACAATTTCCGGAATAAAAATTAACATTGAAGCTATAGACATCACCATAGGTGATGCTATAAAAGACACCATCCACAAATGCATTTCACGACTCAGTCGATTTTATGACAAAATAGAATGGGCAGATATCTATTTAGAAGATAAAAAAGATAAAAAAACCCAACAAAAGCAGGTCAGTATCCGTCTAGGCCTACCGGGCAAGGATCCCTTCGCTTCTGAATATGGTGATGATTTTCATGCCTTGTTGACCGATGTGGAAGGTAAACTGAGAAGACAACTGGAAAATCGATAATATTCTTCTCATGCTTGTATAAATTTGGTTTTACTAAATTGTGAGCTTATTCAATCCTTCACTTTCTGCTAAAGCAGTGCCCGAGGCAGGGCGGAAATTGAAGTTTACTATTTTAAAACACAAATTAACCTAAAACTAACTGAGCAATGGAATCTCTGAGAATCATTGAAATTGCCGGAACTGCGGCTTTTAGTATTGCTGGCACATTTGCCGCTATGGAAAAAAAACTCGATGTTTTTGGGGTTTTTATTATTGCATTTATCACCGCTTTGGGAGGCGGAACGTTGCGTGATGTCTTATTGGTGAAGTGCCCGTCAAATGGATGCTCGACCTGAGTTCGGCGGTTGTTGTGTTGATAAGTACCATGGCAGTACTCTTTTTTAAAAGTGTGATCAAAGATTACCATAATTTCGATTCTATCGGACTCGGATTTTTTACGGTGGTTGGTATACAGACCGGTATTGCACTCGACTTAAATCCTATCATTAGTATTTCACTCGGAACCATCACAGCTTGTTTTAGTGGCGTTATAAGAGATGTTTCCTTAAGTAACATTCCGCTTATCTTCCAAAAAGAAATTTATGCCACCACCTGTATTTTTGGAGGCGTCATATTTTTCCTGTTGCTAAAATTGGGTTTACCCAAAATGCCTGTGGAAGTCATTTGTCTGGTGAGTATTGTGCTTTTTCGATTACTCTCGGTAAGATACCATTGGCATTTGCCAACCATTAATAAACCCGAAAAACCATGATAGATCTGACGCTCTCATTCTATCTCATACAGCCATGTAATTATCTCACATTAATCATTGTTCAAAGCTATATCAAAGTTCAATTATGGCAGATTAAAATCCAAATGAACGGTAATAACAACCTCGCAATCTAATGGCTAGAAGAAACTCAAATCGGTGGTATATCGCAAGTATGGGAACACTTCTTCAGCTCGTATTGAGAACTGTTTATGTCGAAAACTTCCAATAACGTCGCTTGGCGAACTCCAAAAGGCCCCAAAGCTTATGGCAATCCCAATTTCCAAATATCCCAATTCTATACCTATAAGTACTGGGAGAGTAACTGCAACACCTACACGGATGGCCCTTGAAAAACTAATACTTTTTAAAAACTGTAGCAGTTCCTTTAAGTTTTCGGAAATAAATTGTGTTACAGTATTCAAGGAAAAATAATTTATAAGCTAAGATAGCAATTATAGCAAAACCGCTTCTTTCTCAATACTAAATAAATCTGAGACCAACGCTTTTACGTCTGTAGGCGCTTTTAGAGTTATATAGCTTATTTATGAATCAAAGTGATTCTTATCGCGATCCGTTGGACAAAACTAAATCCTTAGGAACTAAAATATCAAAGCTGCAGGTCTGCCGTATTCGTACAGTAGATAACGATTTATTTTTCTCACAATCTTTAGGAGGCTTACGTGACATTCGTATCGAGGATTTTAGATGCTAAAGCGACATGCAGTACACCTACAGAATTTTATTTCAGACTAAAGAAAATTTGTAGCGTCCTCTAATAATACAATCTGAAATCAAGCAGTTTACAGAGGTTATAATGCTTTTGAAATAATTGTTCAACCACTTCCTTAAGATCATCATCTTCTTGATACAAACTAAAAAACACACGATCTATAGTATTGGTACTGGAAATGGCGTCAATCTGAGATCCATACCCTGAAATAGCACGCGCTCCAGTAACGTCCAAAAAATACTGCGATTCCTCATCGGTGAGGTCCAAGATTTTTTTGTTGGCAAAATGTATGATTTTACCTTTCATTCTGCCTTCAAAAAGTTCAGCAATTTCCTCAATACTGTAGTAATAATCATTGATGCGGATATTGTTGGCCTCTCCCGGAATAACGAGATATACAATTTCATAATCCTTAAAATTATGATCTTCGTATAACAGGTTGTTCAGGCTTTCTTCCAAACCCTCAATGGTATCGCAGGCCTTATAAATACTTGTGATACCTTGGCGTAAGGCAATGTCTTCTAGACACAAGACTACTTCAGTGCTATGGCTATCATCAACATCTGGAACAGCTTCTAGGCAGAAAATAAATTTTTCATTCTCCATAAAAATTAGGCGCTCTGATTTTTTATAAAGAACAAAACTCTCTCTTTTGATGGGTTTTAGCAAATCATTTCTCAAACATTTATGAGTTTGTGAGCCCACAAAAAATTGTCCTGTTAAAAAGTTAAAAATTCATAAGGTCAAAATGTTTTCTAATTATAGGATTCAGGGGACTCATAATTTATTTTAATGAGGATTCCGTCTTCCATCCAAAAGATGTAAAATTCGTGAGCCATAAGCCGCATTACTTTCAGAATGTGTGGCCTGAATAATTGTAACGCCTTCTTGATTAAGTTCTTTAAAAAGCTGCATGATCTCTTCGCTTTGCTTTGAATTCAGATTCCCGGTGGGTTCATCGGCCAAAATAAGCTTGGGCTTAGTGATCAAGGCACGGGAAATACCTACCAATTGCTGCTGCCCACCACTCAATTGGCTAGGAAACAAATCCTTTTTCCCAACAATATTGAATCGGTCAAGCATATCGGCAACTAAAGCTTTCCGTTCAGAAGATTTTATGTTTTTATAAAGTAAAGGGGTTTCAATATTTTCATAAACGGTCAATTCATCAATGAGATGGTAGGCCTGAAATACAAAACCGATATATTCCTTGTACAGCTTAGAGCGCTCTTTATCCTTCATGGCGTGGACAGGCTGATTCAAAAAATTGTATTCACCTTCCTGAAATCCGTCCAACATGCCAATAACGTTGAGCAAGGTCGATTTCCCGGAACCAGACGGCCCCATTATTGAGATGAACTCGCCCTCCTCTACATTAAAATTCAAATCACTGAGAAGAAAAATGCGCTTTCCACCTTGATTGACCCATTTGAATATGTTGTTTAGTTCTAATAGCATGGTTGTGTTTTTTATTGATTATAACAATTTTTATTGGCATTTTGAGGGCAAGACTACATACTGCTGACTCCTTTTTCACTGCTCTTTTGTTGTGGAGCCCCTCATTAATAAAAAAAAACAAAAGGGTGACTAGGAATCTGATTTTGGTCATTTTTGATCTTTTTTAGAGACCTCACAGGTTATTAAAACCAGTGAGTCCAATAGGTGCCTTGCAATGATTCAGACCTGAATTCTTCCTTTGAGCATTAGAGAGCTTTCTTAATTCTCACACCCCCTATATTTAAACCTTTATTAATTTCGGCATCTCCTTTATATTCCAGAGAAGCTTCACCATAAGATGTGATTTTTATTTTTTTTGAAGCATTGATTTTAAATTCTGCTTCGCCATAGGCCGAGATTTTCGTTTCTTCATTTGAGATCGCTAAGGCATTTACTTTGCTTTCACCATAAGCCGTATATTTTTGACATTGGATAGTTCCTGATTTGATTACCAATTCACTCTCACCATAAATCGTCGTGTGAAGTTTCTTTAGATTGACATCGTTTAGAAATATGTGCGATATTCCATAAATTTTCAAGTCGAATTTATTTCCTTTCAAGACGCTTTTGCACACGAGGGTTTCTTCGCCCCTCACTGAAATCTCGTCCAAGTTCTTATAGGTAATCGTCGCCATAACGACGGTTCCCTTATAAATGGGACGCTTCATTTTCATTCCATTTTCTTGAACTATCTCCTCCTTGGTGGTTTCTTTGGCATCCTCCAGATAAATGCGCAGGGTTTTGCCATTGACCTCAATATTAAGTTTTTCATCACTTACCTTATTACTTTCCACCGTCACGGTTTCCTCATAACCCTGAACTAAAGTCACTTGTATATGCGGACTTATTATCATCTTATCAAAATTGGACACCGCTACTGAATTCTGCGAAACAGCAGCTTCAATACCTGATAAAGTGAGTGTTACTAATATGAAAATTAAACGTATCATAATATTTGATTTTTAGTATTGGTGTTGTTTTTAAGTTCTTTAATAATTGGACTGTAGACTGCCAATTGCACAATTTCTCACTATATCCGAGAAAGCATCCCTCAATCTGGGCTAAGAAGATCATTCCGTGTTCAAACTCTCCACCGGGTTTTTTAAAGCTGCCCGTATCGTGCGAAAGCTTATGGTGCATACCGCAACTACCAAGGCAATCATTCCGGCCGACAAGAACAGCCAAAAACTTAAGTCAATACGATACACATAGTTTTGCAACCATTGTGATGAGGCATACCAAGCAATTGGTGTGGCTATTAAAAACGCAATGCCTACGAGTTTCAAGAAATCTTTGGTCAATAAAACAGTGATGGTTGCCACGCTGGCGCCAACCACTTTCCGTATGCCTATTTCCTTTCTTCTTTGCGTTACGATCAGCAGAGACATGGCGAAGAGACCAATACAGCTCAATAAAATGGCGAGAAGACTTCCACTGCCGATCATCGTGGTCATGGTGCGTTCATTCCGGAGGGTTCTTTCAATGTTTTCATTTAAAAAAGAGCCTTGAAACTCTGCATTAGGTTCAATAGACGCCCAAGCTGCTTTCACATCAGTATAGGATTGTTCTAGATTCTGTGATGACACTTTTACATACACGTTTCTTAAATTCGAATCCGGAAAAGCAAAAAGCGTCATTGGCGCAATGGATTGGTCGAGTTCCTGAAAATTAAAATCCTTTAGCACACCCACAACAGAATAGGCCACGGAATCGTCCAAAATAACCCTGGAACCTAAAATTTCCTTTTCATTCAGCTGTTTTGCCATCGACTCGTTGATGATAATGGACAAACTATCACTGGCCAAATTTTTATGAAACGAACGTCCTTTTATCAAATCAAGGTCCAAGGTCTCCACATAATCGGCATCCACAACCACCATGTGGGTTGACACCCCGCGACCCTTGTAGTCAAAACCAAGCACGCTAGTAGCGCGTGTACCATCCTTGCCAAGACCCAAAATATTGTTTGAAGCCGTAATACTAATGATGTTTGGCTTGTTTTGAAGTGCGTCACGCATCAATTGTATCGCTTGTTGGTCATTACGTTTTCCATTGAGCGGAAAGGCGATGACCTGCTCCTTGTTAAAGCCCAAATCCCTAGTTCCCATAAATTCCACTTGTTGCCAGAGTACCAGCGTTCCGCTGATCAAGAGGATGGCAATACCAAATTGCAACACCATCAAACTGTTGCGCAACCGGTTTTTTCCGCTGTTCTCCAGTTTACCCTTTAAACTTTGTAAAGTTCCCAAGCGACTCATTAATAAAGCGGGATAGCCACCGGCGAGAAGCGTTATTAAAACCACGGTCAAAAAAACGCCTATCAACACCGAAGGCTCTGCCAAACTCGCAAAGGACGCTTTCGTTCTAAACAAGGTTTGAAAAGGCTTTAAAAGCAAAATCGCCGTTAAAACCCCCAAACCAAAGGCCATCAAAAACACCAAAATACTCTCCCCCCAAAACTGAAAGAACAATTGGCGCATATTCGCACCCAATGTTTTGCGCATTCCAATTTCGCGCAAACGATGCGCACTTTTGGCAATGCTCATATTGATGAAATTGACGCAGGCGATAAACAGGATGAGCAAGGCAATCCCTAAAACCAAAAAGGGCATGGTTTGGTCAATGCTTACAGGGCCTTGATTAAAGTTTGCAAATCGGAGATCGAATACCGAGACCAATTTTTGCTGACGAAAATGACCGCTGGCATCGGGTTGAGCACCGTCACGCTTGGCACTCTCTATTTCGTCCTTATAATGTAGATTGGTAAAAGCGACGGTGTTATTCTCAAATTGTACAGGCGTCATGCCCTTGGCCAATTGCATATACACCTCATGGTTTTCCATATCCCATCGCCCAATGGTTTCTGCATAGGAATCTCTCGGTTGGCTTTTAAAATTCAAGACCGCATCAAATCCCAAAGAACTGGTTTCTGGAAAATCCTCCACAATGGCATTGACCGTAAACGGAACCTCTTCTCCATCCCTCAAAATGGTGACCGTTTTGCCGATGGCATTTTCAGATCCAAAAATAAGCTTGGCAGTTTTTTCCGTGATGGCGATGGAAGTTTCCGAAGTAATCGGGTTTTTATTATCGCCACTAATAATTGGAAAGCTAAACATCTCGAAAAAATCGGGATCCACGTAAGCACCTGTCATTTGGAATTGTTTTCCAGCAGAGGAGATCAAAATTCCCCTCCCGTTAAATCGGGTAATCTTCTCAACCCCGGGCACCTCTTGTTGGAGCGCAGCTGCAAAAGGCTCCGATTTTGAGATATTGGCATCAACACCATCGGGGTCTTGGTCTTCGGAATATACCTGATAAAGTTGATCGCCATTTTTATGGAAACGGTCAAAAGACAGTTGAAACACCCCAAACATGCCCAGCAAGATGGCCACGCCAAAGGCTGCGGTAAGTCCGACAATGTTGAGCGCTGTAAACGTCCGATCTTTCCAAAGGTTGCGGAATGCGATTTTAAAATAATTTCTGATCATAATTTTATATTTCTAAGACCTCACAGGTTTTTGAAACCTGTGAGGTCTAATTAACGTTACTCTGTTCTCAAACTCTTCACCGGGTTTGCCATCGCTGCTTTTATGGCTTGAAAACTTACTGTTATAACTGTCAGCAGCAAAACGCCCAAACCGGCAATAAAAAATAGTCCTGCGGATATCTCTGTTCGATATGAGAATTTCTCAATCCATTCGCTCATAAAATAATAGGCGACAGGTGTAGCAATAAGAAGTGCGATTGCCACTAAGAGAATAAAATCTTTAGATAATAAAATCCATAAATTGGAGACACTTGCTCCAAGTACTTTCCGCACCCCAATTTCTTTGGTTCGTTGTTCTGCAACAAAAGCCGCTAATCCAAACAGACCGAGACAACTGATCACAATAGCTAAAACCGTAAAGACCCCAGCAAGGCTAGCAATCCGTTCTTCGGCCACAAAAGTCTGTGCGTATTCTTCATCTACAAAATCATATCTAAAAGGGAGGTTCGGGAAATTATCCTTAAATACTTTTTCAATGCGTATTAGATTTTTACTAGTACTGTTTTCTGAATTTAGTTTCAAATAATAGAAA
Organism: Gelidibacter mesophilus DSM 14095; assembly: GCF_000423005.1. Classification (GTDB taxonomy): domain Bacteria; phylum Bacteroidota; class Bacteroidia; order Flavobacteriales; family Flavobacteriaceae; genus Gelidibacter; species Gelidibacter mesophilus. Next base: position 117,643 of record NZ_AUHD01000010.1, on the reverse strand, counting down.
CCGCCAGTGCCACGACCAAATTGATACATCTGTGGCGACACTGGGTCATAAGCAGACTCATTGATCACGTCTTCTACAACGCCCACAATCTGCATTGGGACTTGTTGCGGGCCTGGATGACTGTGTCGAATGTACTTGCCTATTATAGGGTTTTGAATGCCCATATATTCGACAGCCGCTTTGTTTAAAACCACAGCATTTGAATCGGTCGCAAAATCCCGAGAAAATGAACGCCCTTCTATTATTTTCATTCCTACGGTATTTATATAATCAAAAGAAACTGCCATTAGGGCAAAATTTTCTTGAAAATCAGCAGGCTTCCCTTCCCAATCATAACCCGATGCATAATTCCATACGCTAGTAGTTGGACTCGTCCCCCACCCCATTTCAGTGACAGCACCAGAAGCCATAAACTCATTACGAATAAGTTCATATTTTCCTGAGAAGTTTTTGCTTGAAGATGGTATTTGAATCAAATGCGCACTTTCAATTCCCACAGGTCTATCTTTACTATAGGCAATTTGGTTCTTTACTATTAGGGTTCCGATGATTAGTGCAATAGAAACTGTAAATTGAGCTACCACGAGTATTTTTCTAGGAACTGCTGCAAATGTGCCCAACCTGAAAGTACCTTTCAATACTTTGATGGGTTTAAAAGACGACAAGTATAATGCAGGATAACTGCCAGAAATTAACGCTGTGACACCAATAAAAATGACCGAGATCATCCAAAAAAGGACATTTGACCAAGGAAACACAACATCTTTCCCTGCGATGGAATTGAATGCAGGCAGTGATACTATCACCAACCCAATAGCGATGACAAATGCGAATAAAACAACCAAAAACGATTCACTCAAAAATTGATATATCAACTGTATTCGAGTGGAGCCGATGGATTTCCTAATCCCTACTTCAAGCGCACGTTTTTCTGATCTTGCAGTGCTAAGATTCATAAAATTAATACTGGCGAGAATTAATACAAACCAACCGATAATTCCAAAAAGCCAGATGTTTTCAATACGTCCTCCAACCTGTTGTCCGTTTTCAAAATTAGAGTGCAAATACCACTTTACCATTGGGAAGACAAACAATTCCGAGTTAAAGGAATCCCCACCAGAACGATTGTCTTTCTTTACGTTCTTAATTCGAGCATTTAAAGCTGCCAAGTCGGCGTTTTTTGATAGTTTCACATAAATGAAAAAGGGATTATAAGTCCAATTAGAATCCTGATTTTCAAGCCATCCCCATTGTGTAGACATCCAATGTTTAAATGGCATTATAAAGTGCAGATCACTAAAGCTATTATTGGTGCTAATATCCTTATAAACCCCAGTAACCATCATAGGATATTCATTATTTGACACCACAGATTTTCCTATGGCGGATAAATTTCCAAAAAGTTTTTTCGCTGTCGTTTCAGATAAAAGAATGGCGTTGCTATCTTTGAGCCCTTTCCTTGATCCTTCAATCATTTCCAACTCCAATAACTCTGGACCGTCAATTTGCATAAATCGTCCGTTAGTCGCGAAGACTTTGTCACCAACACTTAAGTAACGTTCGTCACTTCGTGATGACATAACTACCAATTCAAAAACATCATCAAAGTTTTCTCGCAATTGAAATTCCAAAGCCAATGGTAAACCTTCATTAGTTTCGATTGTGCCATTGATGGTGTTATTTTGCATGACTTGTGCTATCTGATCGCTATTTTTAAAATGGGAATTATAATTGAACTCATCCACAATCCATAAGCCGATAATCATAGTCACCGCAAGGCCAAGTGCTAATCCGAAAATATTTATAAACGAATACACTTTGTTTTTTTTAAAGTTCCGCCACGCGATTTTAAAATAATTTCTGATCATAATTTTATATTTTCTAAGACCTCACAGGTTTTTGAAACCTGTGAGGTCTATTTAACGTTACTCTGTTCTCAAACTTTTTACCGGATTGGCGACCGCAGCTTTTATGGCTTGAAAACTAACGGTCAGCAATGCAATCAACAGGGCAGCAAGCCCTGCAAAAACAAAAACCCACCAGGTTATCTCCGTCCGATACGCAAAATCCAATAACCATTTGTGCATTAGCCAATACGCAACTGGAGCCGCGATGACAAACGCCACCAAAACCAATTTCAAAAAATCCTTGGACAATAATTGAGTGATGCCAGTAACTGTGGCACCTAACACCTTCCGTACCCCAATTTCCTTTCGGCGTTGCTCTGCTGTAAATGCTGCCAATCCAAACAGACCCAAACAGGCGATAAAAATGGCGAGGGCTGAAAAAATAGTCGCCGTACGCGCTGTCCTTTCCTCAGATGCATATAACTGCGCCACATGTCGGTCCAAAAACTGATAATCAAACGCTGTGTTTGGTAAGGCTTCGTTGAAAGTTGACTGCAATTGCTCCATAAATTGAGACAGATTTTGTGAGTTATAGCGCACTAAAAGGGTGCGAATCCCTTCTGGAGCCCTGCGCGATTTATAGTACATATAACCACCAATATCTTCCTTAAGCGAATTAAAATTGAAATTCTCCACCACGCCGGTGATTAGGGCTCTCGGGCCCAATTCAGTATGGATTATTTTCCCAATGGCTTCGTCAGGGGTCTGATAGCCCAAATAATTAAGGATTTTCTCATTGATCAAGGTATAAATAATGGAATCCCCCTCGGTAATTGTCTCTGGAAGTTCAGTCCCAGCCAGAACATTTAGCTTTAGGGTTTGAACAATATTCCCATCCGTACGGCAACTGGCTATGGGCATTCCTGTATTGTCCGTAGCCAATTTGAGCACCGCCCGTCCACTCTCATTGGCGCCGGGCATGGATTGTACGGCAGAAACACTTTCCACCGCCACCTGTCGTTCCAAACTTTTAATCAAACTTTGAATTTGTTGCCCAGTTTCAGCAGAGCTGACCGAAACCGCAACGATTCCGCTAGGGTCATAACCCAAATTTTTATTTTTTATGAAGGACATCTGCTGAAGGATAACCGTCACCGCAATGATCAAGACAATAGAAGCAGCGAATTGAAAGACTACCAATCCTTTGCGCACCAACTCAGAAGCCGCACCTTTTGTCTTAGATTTATTCACCAAAATAAGCGGAGAGATACTCGACATTGAGATTGCTGGGTAACTACCTGCAATGAGCGTGACCAGAATCCAGATAATTAATAATCCGATTAAAATTGGTGCGGCTAATAGATCTTGATACCCGAGTTCATTCCCCGTAATACTTCTAAACAATGGGAGTATCAAAAAAGAAATAGCATACCCGATCACAATGGATAAAAACACCATAATTCCGGTTTCGACATAAAACAAGGATAGCATATGGCGTCTGCTGGCGCCCAAAACCTTATTCATTCCAATACTCTTTGCCCGTTTTCGAGAATTAGCGGTGGCAAGGTTCATATAGTTGATACAGGCTATAAAAAGTACTAGCAAAGACAAGAAAAGGAGGCTTTTAATGGTCGTGATGCTCCCCAATTTTGTTGAATACCCTTCTCTGACCTCCGCCGAATACAAATGGATTTTTGTGAGCGGCTGCAGCAAGAATTTCGTAAAATATTGGTCTTCTTTATCCACATATTTATCGATTAAAGCGGAGGCTTGATTCTCAATTTCGGGAATATTCGCATTAGGCTCAAGTTGGACAAAGGTTTCATAGCTGGCATTGCTCCAGTACACATTGGTGCCCATCCAGGAGTCCATAATATTATAGACCATATTAAAGTCCATCACGCTGATTTTGGGTAAATCGGCATAAATTCCTGAAACTTCCAAAGTGTCATGATTATTTACGGTTATAAGTTGCCCCATTGCTTCTTGGTTACCAAACAGACGTTTTTTGGTGGTCTGCGAAAGCACAACCGACTTAGGTTTTGAAAAAGCAGTTTCAACATTTCCTTGAAGAAATTCAAAATCAAACATTTTAAAAACCGAAGAATCTGCCAAATAGAGGTTGTTTTCAGTAAAATTCTTATCGCCGATCTTTAAGGATGCCGTAGCGCCAAAATCATCTTTAATGAGTCGCGCCATTCTTTTTATCTGAGGAATGTCCTGCTCCAATGCCGGGCCAACAGCGTTAGGCATGGTCGCCCAGGTTTCAAAATTGTATTCTTCTGAAGTTTCCATATTTACCCTATAAATGTCATCAGAATTAGAATACATCTTATCAAAACTAAGCTCTGTATTCACAAAGGAAAACAAGATAATGCACACACAAATACCAATGGCCAACCCCGCGATATTTAATACGGTGAAGAGTTTGTTCGCGCGAATGTTCCGCCACGCGATTTTAAAATAATTTCTGATCATAATTTTATATTTTCTAAGACCTCACAGGTTTTTGAAACCTGTGAGGTCTGATTAACGTTATTCGGTTCGTAAACTTTTTACCGGATTCGCAACCGCTGCTTTTATGGCTTGAAAGCTCACGGTCAAAAGCGTTATAATCAACGCCGCAGCTCCTGCAATCACAAACACCCACCATTCGATGGCAATTCGGTATGGGAAATCCTCCAACCAGTTTTGCATAACGATATAGGCCAATGGTGTCGCAATGATAAAAGCAATACCTACCAACCTTAAAAAATCCTTGGTTAATAGCCGGACTACATTTTGCACACTTGCACCCAAGACTTTACGGATGCCAATCTCCTTTTTCTTCTGCTCTGCCACGAAAGAAATCAGACCGAACAATCCTAAGCAACTAATCAATATGGCCAAAGACGTAAACACCACCGATATTTTGCCCAAGCGTTTTTCTTCCGCATATAATTTCTCGACTTCCTTATCCACAAAAGTGAACACAAACGGCGTGTTGGGATTTATGGTTTTCCAAGCGCTTTCAAGGTTATTAAGAAGAGCCTCGAAATTTTGGGTGTCTGCTTTGAGCAGCACCCAATCGGGTTCGGTTTCGTTGTAGAGCAACATGGGCTCTATTTTATCCTTTAAACTTCCAAAATTAAAATCGGCCGTCACCCCTACAATCTCGAATTCATCGGTTTCGCCACCATTGGAGTTCACAAGCTTTGAACCAACAGACTTTTCCAAAGAAATATTGAAAGCATCAAGCGTTGCCTTGTTGACCAAAATCTGATTACCATCATTAGAGCGTAAGGTGCGACCAACAAGCAGCGCAGTTTCGACCGTTTCGAGGTATTCTGGTGTCACCCCATTATAATGCACGATGGTGCGATCGGCCAAGTTTCCTCCCGGAAGGATCAACCCCATATCACCCATGATAAATGCCGACGGATAATAATTGGTACCCGCAACTTTACTAATCCCATTTATCGTTTGGAAGTTGGATTGAATGGCACCGAAGTTCTCGGAAAGATCTTGTGTTCCCAACCGGATCGCAATCAGATTCTCTTTATCAAAACCCATATCCATCTGTTGGGCATAGTTTACCTGTTGGGTGATGATGATGACTGTAGAAATCAAGCCGATAGAAACCACAAACTGAAACACCACCAATGCTTTTCGCAAATAACCATTCCCCAAATTAAGATTTACGGACGCTTTTAAAACTTTTACAGGTTTAATGGCTGACAAAATAAGCGCAGGATACAGGCCAGCAATAAGCCCCGTCGTGACCCCCAAAACCAAGAGTGCTATTAAAAGTCGCCAATCGAAGAGATTGACATAACCGATGTCACCTTGGGTCAAGGTATTTACGTAAGGTAATGCCAGCGCGGTTAGTGGAATGCTGAGCACCGAAGCGACAAGTGACAGCAGCACGGACTCTCCTAAAAACTGCCGTACCAAATCCTTCCTATCTGCACCGATGGCTTTACGCACCCCAATTTCCTTAGCCCGCTTATTGGCGTGGGCCGTACTGAGATTGATAAAATTGATACAGGCCACCAATTGGATGAACAGGGCCAAAAGAAGCAACATATACAAATAGTTAATGTCCGAAACGCTCCCAATCTGAAATCTGACATCTTTTGAATACAGATGAATATCCGTGATTTTTTGCAAGGATAATATTTTGTGGAAACCAACCTCAGCAAAGTCCTTCGCTCCATGTCGTTCTAAAAATCCCGGAAGTTTTGCTTCCACACGGGATGCTTTTGTTCCCGTCTTTAATTTGACATAACTTTTAGCGAAATTTTCCGTAGCAAAATTAGTGACGGACAATACCTGTTGGCCTAATCCACCGGAATCCATAGTCAAAATATAGTTGGGATTTAAGTGCGATTTTCCAAAACCATCCTTAAAAACACCTTTTATGTTAAGCGTCTGTTCTGCCGCCCCACTTCCCAGGATCAAAGTTTTGTTCAAGGCATTTTTTGATCCGAAGAGTTTTTTGGCCAAGGTTTCAGAAAGCACGATTGAATTTGGTGCTGTTAGAGCACCTTTTGAAGTGCCTTCAACAAAAGGGTAATCGAATACTTTGAAGAATGTAGAATCTGCCAGGTAACCTCGGGATTCATAATAGGCTTGATCCGTTTCTGGATTTCTTAAAAGTCCGTCGTTACCGGCGCCAAAATATACAACTCTACAGGCCTCAACGACTTCCGGGAAATCGGCTTTCATCGCCATAGCAATGGGTGGCGATGACCCTGCGGACGTCTCGCCATTAGCGTGCTCTGTGATGACCGTATTAATTCTATAAATGGATTCCGAATCTGAGAATTGTTCTTCATACCCAAATTGGGCGATCACATAGATAAGGATGCTCAAACAGCACACCGTACCCACGGTTAAGCCCAATAGGTTGATAATTGTCTGAAGTTTATTCTTCTGAAGACTTCGCCAAGCGATTTTTATATAATTTCTGATCATAATTTTATGTTTTAAAGACTTCACAATTAGATTGCTTCGCGCCTCGCAATGACCCAGTTCTGAATTTTTTATTTATAATACCGTCCGAGTAAGCGTTCCCCCTTCGGGGGCTAGAGGGCTTTTATTCGGTTCGTAAACTTTTTACCGGATTCTTACTGGACGTAGAAAGTGTTTTCACACTCATAATTACCAGAGCCAATCCACTTATTCCCAATCCGCTGACCGCAAAAATCCACCAGCTCAAATTCGTTTTATAGGCATAATCCTGAAGCCAATTATGTAATCCATACCACGCAATAGGTGCCGCAATGACAAAAGCCAAAAGGACCAGCACTAAAAAGTCCTTACAAAGCAATACATTGAGCTGTACCAATGAGGCTCCCAAAATCTTGCGGATCCCAATTTCCTTGACCCGTCTTTCGGTGGTATAGATCACCAAGCCCAATAGCCCAAGACAGCTGATCAAGACCGAAAGAAGTGTCGCCCAATTGAGCAGCTTGGTCATACTGCGTTCCTGTAGGTAAAACTTTGCAATGGATTGGTCTATAAATTCCATTTTAAAGTCCGATTCGGAATACATTCTTTTCCATGCTTCTTCGGCCTTTGCAATCGCGGTTGGCCAATTGTCGGAACTTGCTTTGTTCAATTGAAGATGCAGCGTATTGAATTGCGAATAGCGCTTTCGGTTCCAATCGCCCACAAAGGCCATGGGCTGAATTTTCGATTTTAGGGATCGCTGATTAAAATCTTCCATCACTCCAACAATGGGCACGGCCTCTTCCCCTTGGCTAACCATTTTGCCGATTGCTTCCTGCGGCGTTTCAAATCCCAATAATTTGCGATAAGTATCATTGATAATATATTCATGGATGGAATCATTACGAAGTTGGCGACCTGCCATAAGATGGATGTCGTATAATTCCAAATACTGATCATCGCCATATAATAATTCCAGATCGCTACGTATTTCTTTTTTTCCATCCCGATAAATGGCATTAGTAGCATGGGTGTTAAAAGATGCCGGCGGCGAACCGCCAAGACTTACGTTCTCTATTTGCGGGATGGAATTTAATTTTTGGATCAACACTTCACGCTTTTCAAGGGAAGAATCCATCCAAGGCGTTCTGATGTTGGTGATGGCTTCGGTTTTAAAGCCCATATCCTTTTTCATCAAAAAATGGATCTGTCGTCCTACGGCAACCGTTGAAATAATAAAGACTTGGGCAATAATAAACTGAAAAACAATCAATCCCTTTCTCAGTGAAATATGGTTATTGGTCGAAAACACCCGATTTTTCAATACTGAGATCGGCTTGAATGACGAGAGCACCAAGGCCGGATAGAATCCTGAAAGCAGACTAATGGTGACAATCAAAACACCTGCGAATGCGATGATCAGCGGATCTGCAAACAATCCAAAATGAAGTCCTTCCGGCGTAAAATCTTCAAATACGTTTAGCAATCCTGCGGCCAAAACAATAGAGAACAATCCCGAAATAAGGGTCAGCAAAAAGGTTTCCCAAAGAAATTGAAATACCAATTGTTTTTTGGAGCTGCCCAAAGTTTTACGAATCCCGATTTCCTTGGCACGTTGCGTGGCTTGCGCGGTATTGAGATTGATGAAATTGATGCATCCTAAAAGCAATAAAAATGCGGCAATCCATAACAAACCCAGCAATACCTTTTTGTTGGCGACATGCTCCGTAAAATCAAAGATGCCATCGGTTTCGCCAAAATGGAGCTCCTTCAAGGGTTGCATATAAAAGCTGCGATATTCGCCATATTTCACTGCATCTTTACTTTCGTTTTTCTTGGCGATATCGTTAAGCTGCTTTTTTGCGGTAGAAAGGGCATTTTTACTGTTGAGTTTGACAAACAATTGGGTCATGGAACTTGTGCTGTTCCAATTTCCGTCCGTTATTTGATCTTTCAGATAAGACTGCTTCCCGGTTTCCAAGGAAATCATTTCCTCAAAAGTAAAGTCGGTGCGTTCTTTAAAATTGGCGACTATGCCCGTAACCGTTGTGGAAACGGAATCGTCATAAACAAGCGTTTCACCCAAGATGTCTTGATAGCTTTTATTGGGGAAATATTTTTTGGCCCGCGTTTCAGTAAGCACCACCTGATTGGGAGATGCCATGGCCGATTCGGGGTGGCCCGCAAGCCATTCATAATCAAGAAACTTAAAAAAATCGGGATCGGCAAAAATTACTTTTTCAGGATTGTTATAAGCTTTTGAAAAGGACGTGTTCATTACCCTACTCGGCTCGGTCGTAAAGAAAGCAGTCGCTAGTTGAATCCCCGATAAATTTTCCTTGACTTCTGCAATCAATGGCACGGAGACCCCGTAATTATAATCCTCCCCTTCCGGAGAACCGTAAACCGTAGTAATGCGATAGATTAAATCTCCATCTTTATGGAAGTTATCAAAAGTAAAGTCATAATACACCATGAGGCCAATCACAAAAGACGCACTCAAGCCAATGGCTAAACTGATCACGTTAATGACAGAGAAGAGTTTGTTCTTCCAGATGTTTCGCCATGCGATTTTGAAATAATTCCGTATCATTTTTCTTATGTTTTAAAAATCTCTGTCAGTTAGATTGCTTCGTGCCTCGCAATGACTCAATTCTTAGTTTTTATTTATACTCCCGTTCGAGTAAGCATTACCCCTTCGGGGATTAGGGGGCCTCCATCAAAATATTCTCCGTCACCTTCTGCCCATCGAGCATACGGATGATACGGTGGCTGTATTTAGCATCGTGTTCGCTGTGGGTCACCATGATGATCGTAGTTCCTGCTTCGTTTAATTCGGTCAACAGGGCCATTACCTCATTACCATTGCTGCTGTCCAAATTCCCGGTAGGCTCATCGGCAAGGATGAGTTTAGGATTGTTCACTACCGCCCTGGCTACCGCCACCCGCTGTTGTTGTCCTCCGGATAATTGCTGCGGAAAGTGTTTTCTACGATGCATAATCTGCATTTTTTCCAAAACCGCTTCTACACGTTCCTTTCTTTCGGCCGCTTTCACCCCAGTGTAGATCAGCGGCAACTCCACGTTTTCAAAGACCGTCAATTCATCGATCAAGTTAAAGCTTTGGAACACGAAGCCGATGTTGTGCTTGCGCAGTTCAGCACGTTTCCGTTCATTAAAGCCAGAGACTTCAATGTCATTAAAAATAAAGCTGCCACCGTCCGGATCGTCCAACAGTCCCAAAATATTCAACAAGGTGGACTTCCCGCAACCGGATGGACCCATTATAGCCACAAATTCCCCTTCCTTTACGTTAAAGGACAATTTGTTGAGCGCAATCGTTCGGACTTCCTCGGTAGCGTAGTACTTTTCTAAATCTGTTATTTTTATCATGGTTGTAATAATTATCGTTGGTTTTCTATTGGTTATTTTCTTTTCAGATCTCCAAGGAGATTGGTTATTTCCTCGTTATAAGACCTAAAAGGACCGCTTGGCTCCTATCTTGCAGGTCTTGCTAGAAGTCCCACTTCGGGGGTTTAGGGGGATTTCAATACCAATTCCTGCACGTCTCCATAATTGTCATAACTGCTGGTAATAACTTTATCCCCGGGTTGGAGGCCGCTAAGCACTTCATAATACTCTGTGTTCTGACTGCCTAAAGTAATATCCACCTTGTAGGCGGTGTCTCCATTTTCGCTGATCTTAAAGATCCAATTGCCGCCAGTTTGTTGAAAAAATCCGCCCTTCGGAATCAACACTGCTTGTTTCTCGTCGCTTAAAGCCAACCGAATCTGCAAAGTCTGCCCGCGACGGATGCCGTCCGGGATATCTTCTTCAAACTGCATATCCACTTGAAATCTCCCATTGGTCACCTGCGTGTACACTTTTTTAATGCTCAAACTGTAACTTTTCCCGCTCATGGTAAACTTCCCTGTTTGTCCATTATAAATTCGAGAGATATAATGTTCATCGATATCTGCGCGGACTTTAAATCCGCTCAAAACATCAATTTGTCCCAAACGTTCCCCTTTGTTTTTTGATTGGCCAATTTCAGCATCCAAGGACGTCACTTGTCCATCAACAGGTGCTTTTACGACTAAGTCCGCTACTTTTCTGCGCATCAGTTCCAATGCGTTTTGTGTACGTGCGTAACTATTCTGTACTTGGCTTTGTTCCTGTTTTACGGCAATCGAATCCTCACTTAATATTTGTTTGGACAACTGCATTCGTTCCTTTTGATAATCATATTCGTTTTTTGCCTTGATGTAGTCCTGCCTTGCAATCACTTTTTTCTCGTACAATTTGCTATTGAGCTCATAAAGCCTTTTGGCCTCTATTAACCCACTCTCCACATCTGTGTTTTGGTTAAGTTTATTGATGGTGTTCTGACGGGCTGCATTTTGCGAGATCTGCATTTGGGTCAATAGATTGTACACTTGTGTTTCTTGATTGATGAGGCTCAATTCTAGATCAGTGTTTGATAATCTCAAAATAGGATCGCCTTTTTTAAGGATGGCGCCATCTTCTACAAATTTCTCTTCCACACGGCCACCTTCCAACGCGTCTAAATAGATGGTTGTAATTGGCATCACAATGCCGTTGACAGGAATATTCTCCTGAAAAACACCTTTTTCAACCGTATTAATACTGATCCGTTCTTTTTCCACATTGAGCTTTGAACCTCCCATTGAGGAGAAAATGACAAAAACGATGAGTGCTATTAAAAGAATAATGCCACCTATAATAAGTAGTTTTTGAGTTGAAAAGCGCTTTTTTTCCAGTTGGATGTCCATATAATATGTTGTTTTACAGTTAATACATGTTCAAAATAATGCCAAAAACATAACTCACTTATTTACAGCACAATACTCATATTAGTACGATGAGAAAGTGTTCGGTATTGAGACACTTCCTGTTCGATGCTGGTACACTTTTATTAATTCACAATTATGGATTGAGAATTCATCATTAAAAGACTTGAATTTATTAATATTGTAGTTATGCTACTCCATAACGCCAAAATATTAGTTGTTGATGACGATGAGGACGTTCTTATCGCGCTTCGGCTTTTGCTAAAATCAAAAGTAAAAGAAGTAACTACCAGCAAAAACCCCAATAGCATCCTCAGTTTAATGCAAGAAAACGCGTTTGACCTGGTCATCTTGGACATGAATTTTAACGGCTTGGTAAATACCGGTAACGAAGGGATTTTCTGGTTGAACAAAATAAAAAAACAAAAACCTGAGATCGATGTGATCCTTATTACCGCTTATGGCGATATTGATTTGGCCATTCGGTCTTTAAAAGAAGGTGCTTCAGATTTTATCGTAAAGCCCTGGCAAAACGCTAAAATCCTTGAAACCGTCTGCGAACATGTTGGAAAACAAAAAAAGAAGCAACCACAAAAACTACATCTAAATGCCGAAACCCAAATTATAGGTGAAAGCGAACCGATGCAGAATGTGTTTGTCAAATTAAACAAAGTAGCGCCTACCGATGCCAATATATTAATCTTAGGTGAAAACGGAACCGGGAAAGATCTTATTGCCAAAGCCATTCATGACCATTCCCTTCGCAAAAACAAACCTTTTGTAAAAGTTGATGTAGGATCCTTAACGGATACACTTTTTGAAAGCGAACTTTTTGGATATAAAAAAGGGGCGTTTACGGATGCGCGGGAAGATCGTAAAGGTCGGTTTGAATCGGCTCAAGGTGGCACGCTTTTTTTGGACGAGATAGGCAATATTTCGCTTAGACAGCAGGCAAAACTACTCACGGTTTTACAAAACAGACAGGTCACACCTTTAGGCGCCAACCAACCCATTCCTATTGATATCAGGTTAATTTGTGCTACCAACGTCTCAATTAAAGATTTGGCGGATGAGGACCGTTTTAGAAAAGATTTAATTTATCGCATCAATACGGTGGATATTACCATTCCGCCTTTACGTGAAAGAGGGACAGACATCACGCTCCTTGCGCACTATTTTGTCGATTTTTATGCTGCAAAATATGGAAAGAATGCTTTTAGTCTATCTCCAGGTTTTCTTCAAAAATTAAAAAACCATTACTTTAGTGGTAACGTGCGCGAATTGCAATATGCTTTGGAACGTTCTATTATTATGGCAGAACACCAAACTTTGGAAGCCGACGATTTGACCTTTTCTGCTATTGAACAACCTCAGCAAACGATGGGTCAAAATGAAACTAATTTAGATGCACTTGAAAAAAACACCATCCTCGCGGTAATTGAAAAAAACAATGGAAACATCTCTAAATCCGCCAAAGAACTAGGGATCACCCGCGCTGCACTATACCGAAGACTCCATAAGCATGACTTATAAAAGCTATTTATTTACGCTGACACTTCGGGTTATAGGGCTACTCATCGCACTCATGCTCTTGGCTTTTGGCATTGTTTTGATTCATACCTACGCAATTGTGGGAGGGGCTATTTTTTCAGGAATTGCTGTTTATAATTTGTATCAATTTGTCATAAAGCGCTTCTTGGAAGTGGACGATTTTTTTGAATCGGTTAAATATCGTGACTTCTCAAGATGGTTTGTAGAAACCAAAGGTCCGCAGGATATACGCCAATTGCACAAAGGTTTCAATATGGTCAACAAAACCATTAAAACCATAGACAGTGAAAGACAGGCCCAGTTTGTTTACCTACAAAAAATACTGGAGATGGTCAATATCGGGATTATCGCCTATAATGTGGAAAGTGGCGCTGTGCTTTGGGCCAACGACTCCATATTAAAGACCTTGGATTTCCCTAACTTTAAGAACATCAGCTTTGTTGAAAAAAGGCGTCCTAAAATCTATGACGAATTGTTTGAGACCTACCATTCCAATACGGCATCTGTGACGTTGGAAATGCAACAGGAAACCTTAAAAGTTTTGATTTCTGATACCGTTTTTGAAATGGATGATGCGTCTTTTAAACTCATCGTGCTACAGAATATTGAAGAGACCTTAAACAGAAATGAAAGTGAAGCTTGGAAAAAACTGTTGAGTGTGATGACCCATGAAATCATGAACAGTATAGCACCAATCACTTCTTTGGCTGAAACGCTTCAGAAAAACATTCAGGATTCCATGGAGCAATCACAGCCTGAAACTTTGGAATTAGAGGATATCAATGCGGGATTAAAGAGTATCAAAAAACGAAGCGAGGGCTTGATGAAATTCGCAAAAACCTATCGCAGTCTAAACAAAGTAACGCATGTCAACAAATCAAAAATAAAAGCTTCCGTTCTGTTTGATAGCATCAACGAACTCATGAAGCCTTCATTGGAAGATAAACTAGTGACACTCGCTTTTAAGCTGGATGACCCTAATCTGACTTTTGAGCTCGACACGTATCTTATAGAACAAGTACTCATCAATTTAATTCTGAATGCGATTGATGCCACTGAAGGCATTAAGAATGCCCAAGTTTTAGTATCGGCCGACTTAAGCCATAAAGGTGTTGGTCAAATAAAAGTTACCGATAACGGTAGCGGAATCCCCGCGGAAATTATGGACAGTATTTTTGTGCCATTTTTCAGCACTAAAAAAACCGGTAGCGGGATTGGCTTAAGTCTTTGTAAACAGATCATGTTATTGCATGGCGGTAAGATTCAATTACAGAGTTCTGAAGACCAAGGAACGGTGGTAAGTCTGCTTTTTTAAATTCTTTCCTCATTTTTTTTATTTTGAAATTTTTTGACCTAGCAACATAATCCTCTTTCGCGCATGCCGTTGGATGTGCTCAATTGATAGTTGACTAATTTTAAGGATTTATAAAATTCACTTATCTTCCAAGAAATTAGATTGGCTTTAAACTGAAAAAAGAGAATTTACAAATTGTAAATCCTCTTTTTTATTTAAAAATAATCTGCTATTGAAAGTTTACCAACGGGATGTATGGTTTTTAAAACGTTTGTCATAAAACTCCTTTCGCTCATAAAAATTATCGTCATCACTGACTTGATTATCCTCCAATCGCTTTTTCAAGGCCAACTCTTCATCAGAAACAATTACCGCTTCTTCAAAATCATCTGGCTCATTGAATGGCTCGGAGGCTTTATAGCTCGTATTCTTATCGGCATCATGATGATATTTTCTTATCTCATCTCGGATAATCTCCCGAAGTCGGGTTTCATCCTTAAGCAAATTCAGGTCAGTAACCGCTTCTTCTCGATTTTTTCTCCGCCCATAAGATCCTAATACTTGATTTTCATAAGTTCTGTTAATGTTATCTCCTTTTCGGTATCTCTTTGTTTCCGCAAAGGTGCGATGGTCAATAACATCCGTGTAAACATAATTTGAATCTTCATTTAAATCCACTAAACCAATAGGCACAATAATATGGTTTTCTCCATCTTTATTGACAAATTCTCTAACTTCTGTTTGATTTGGCCTTCCATAAGGGTCATATTTTGCGTCAATAATACTTTGATCGACATCGACATCAAGATAGACCACGCGTTGCGCTTCTTTATTAACCAAAAGATTATCGACCTTACCAATCACACGATTATCAATATCCTTTACATCCCATCCTCTAACGTCCGGATATCCATCTGAAATTTTATAATCAGAAAGTTCATTTATATAATAGAGGTGTTTATTTTGATCTGTCATAACTTTATTATTTTATTCATTCATAGTTCTTAATATGTCCCTTGATTTTCGCAAAAACTCATAAATAGGTGTTTGCTGACTGTTCATATTGACATACCCATCAATTTTTTCATTAATTTGTTTCAAATCCGATACTTCAGACTGTAAGCCTGGAAAGTTTTTGGATTGAATATCTTCCAAAACCTTTACAACTTTATCCCCAGCGGTCTTAAAGTTTTTAGCATCTTCTTTTTTACCTAAAGGACTTGATACCTTAGTAATAAGCATTGAAAATTCTCTTAAATCCTTCAATTCCTTAGAATCTTCCACACTATTCTCGTCAGCCACATTCACTACGGCTTTGGTAAGATTGTAGTAAGCTTTTTTAGTGTATGATGAATCTACTGCAATCCGGGTAGAGTCACTGATAGAGCCTTCAAATGCAGCATACTGATTGTAAGTGTTACTGGAATAATCAGTAGTTTGAGAATGATCTTGTGGTGAAGTTTGACTGTCCAACACCTGCTCATTGGTGATGCCATCATCAAAATCATCATTTAAATCAATCTTATCTTGATTATCATAAACCAAATACGCAATAATTCCCAAAATAATGAGGACCAATAAAATCCAGGGCCACATTGGTTTTTTCTTTTCAATTTTAATTTCAGCCATAATTATATGTTTTTAGATTAATTAGTAATTGCAAATAACTGTATTCTAAGTTATTCAAATAAAATTAGGTATCCTAATCTCATATGCAATGCTCATTTAAAGAAAATTTTAACTTGATAACGTTTTCTTAAATTAAGGATGACTTTAAAGAGTTGTTTTCATATGCACAGCCATTACATGAAGGCACAAATAGCGTTTCCTATGAATTCATCTCTCATATTAACTTCACGTAAAGAACGTAAAAGCTCATATATAGAGCCTTACCCACACTTTATTTTAAATCAAGCCCTAAAGACAATCTAATTTCTTAAATCATTGGAATTCGACCATTTCTTATAACGTTCGTACTGCGAATCGTCGAGAATCTCCTTTAAAATTCTATTTTCTTCTTTGATTTTTTCATTGGCGGATAGTACTTTAAAGGCATCATCATGTTCAGATTCCTTCCAAGTTCGCAATGCTGCTTCATATTTCTGAATCTGATCTTGCGACATATCAAAGGTTAAGTATAAATTTTCCTTCCGCTTCGGATTGTCCAAATTCCAATTTTCATTTAAACTATCGGCAACCTTATCATTTCCAACAGAGTTTTCATCCATGGCATCAAAGTTTCCTGTATTTTTATAATTGGTGGTATTGGTTATATCTTCATTTTCAGGAACCGCCCTTCCTGTAGTGCTGTGATCCGGCGAATTGTTTTTGCCAAAATCGCATGCCATCATTAATAGGGAGACAAGAAAAAGGGCTGCTAGATGGTTATATTTTTTCATAATGTTCTGATTTATGGTGAACTATAAAATTACAACTTTGGAACAACAGCTCTTTTCTCTATTGCATAAATCATTGCCTGTAAAGAAAAAATTGATATTGGAAATTACGGAAAGAGCGATATAGCCTAAAGAATCATGGAGAGATGAATTACTTGCGCATATGATGAGAATTATCGAAAAAACCGCTGTATAACCAAGGGTTCAGAATTTTATGTTGATCCGTATCGTTTAATTTAACAATTTTAATGGCAAACAATTAAAAGTAAATTGAAAATATCGCATAAAAAATATTTGATTTTTTATATTTGCACCGCTAAAGTTCTTTTGGATGCGTTTTGAATACCAATCAAAACATAAAATTAAGCAGCTGCTTCAATTTTGCATCCCATATTATAATATTTAATGCGCACGTGGCGGAATTGGTAGACGTGCCAGCTTGAGGGGCTGGTGACCATTAGGTCGTGGAAGTTCGAGTCTTCTCGTGCGCACATAAAAAAATTAACTTTAAGCAAAAATATCCTCCCTCCTTTCTCCATATTCCTATTATAAACATATTCTTTGATTTCATATCATAAATTAGTTTAATTTTGTTTCATACTTTAGAGAAAAGAATGAACAATATTAAGACCATTTTCAGCATAAAAGATTTAGAAAATCTCACGGGCATTAAGGCCCATACCATTAGAATTTGGGAGAAGCGCTACAAACTGCTCGAGCCAGAACGCACAGATACCAATATCAGATTTTACAATTTAAGTCATCTTCAAAAATTGCTGAATATTAGTTTTTTGAATAATCACGGCCATAAAATCTCGAAAATTGCCTCATTAACACAACTAGAAATTCATCAACAGGTCAGAGAACTAGCGGGCAAAGGTCTGCTTAAAAACCATGCCATCAACACATTCAAATTGGCAATGCTAGATTTTGACCAAGATCTATTTTATGAAACCTACAACGGACTCCTTAATACAAAGTCGTTTCGTGAAATTGTCTATGAGGTCTTTATGCCTTTTCTTTCGGAAATCGGCTTGTTATGGCAAACCGACACCATCACACCTGCCCACGAACATTTTGCTTCGTCATTAATTAAGCAAAAATTGTTGGTCAATACTGAACTCATACAAGCGGAGAATAAAATAGTACACAACAATGCCTTCGTTCTTTTTCTACCCGACAATGAAATTCACGAAATCGGACTCATGTTTGTCAATTATGAGTTGGTATCCCGCGGGCATCGTTCTATTTTTTTGGGGCCAAGTGTTCCTATTATGAGTTTAAGCGATGTGCTTCCTTATTATAACAAAATCACTTTTATTTCTTATTTCACCATTAAGCCTGAAAAGGATGAACTGTCAAATTACCTCACAGAGTTCGACTCAACACTTTTAAAAGAAAAGGACCATAATCTATGGGTACTTGGGCACATGACCCAATATATTGAAAACCAATCCTTACCTCAATCTGTAAAAATATTTAGGACAATAGACAGTTTAATAGCAGCAATTTAATTCTATAAAATTGTTTTTTGTTTAACTTTTTTGTACTTTTGTTAAACAATGAAAACACGTATTGCAATCATAGGTTCCGGATTTTCTGCATTATCTGCAGCATGTTACCTTGCCAAGGCTGGCACTTCAGTAACCATCTTTGAAAAAAACAAAACTATTGGAGGCAGAGCCAGACAGCTAAAAAAGGAGGGGTTTATCTTTGATATCGGTCCCACTTGGTATTGGATGCCCGATGTGTTTGAGCGCTTTTTTGCCGATTTCAGCAAAAAGCCTTCAGATTACTATCAATTGGAAAAGCTGAATCCTGCTTACAGCGTTTATTTTGCAAAGGACGATTTCATTACTATTGAAGATACTTTGGGAAAAATTTGCGAAACATTTGAAAAAGAAGAACCAGGAAGCTCCCAAAAGCTCAAAAAATTTATTGCCAATGCGCAACACAACTATGATGTTGCCATTAAAGATTTAGTATATAGACCAGGAGTATCAGCCTTTGAGTTGATGACTCCTGTAACTATTAAAAAATTAGATCAATTTTTTAGCACAATTAAAAAGGATGTTCGTAAAGAGTTCAAAAACGATCGGTTGGCTAAAATTTTAGAATTTCCGGTATTGTTTTTAGGTGCAAAGCCTGATAATACGCCATCGTTTTATAGCTTTATGAATTACGCCGATTTTGGAATTGGCACTTTTCATCCCAAAAAAGGGATGTATGAAGTGGTGTTGGCAATGGAGCAACTCGCCATGGATTTGGGCGTTACCATAAAAACGGAAACTGATGTTGAAAAAATTGAGGTTTCCAACCATCACGCCATCGGAATTATTGCCAATGGTAAAAAGTTTGAATGCGATATTGTACTGAGCGGTGCCGACTATCATCATTCGGAAACATTGTTGGATAAAACCTACCGTCAATATTCCGAAGCCTATTGGAACAAAAAGGTTTTTGCACCTTCTTCCCTTCTATTTTATGTGGGTTTTGATAAAAAGCTAAAAAATGTTAACCACCATACTTTATTTTTTGATGTGGATTTTGAGGCACACGCAAAAGAAATTTATGATACACCGCAATGGCCTAAAGATCCCTTATTTTATGCAAGTTTTCCTTCTAAAACCGATGCTTCCGTAGCACCTGAAGGACAAGAAGCAGGAATTTTTCTAATTCCCCTTGCACCAGGATTGACGGATACAGAAGAATTAAGATCTACTTATTTTAACAAAATTATGGAGCGTTTTGAAAATTTAACATCGCAAAACGTTAAAAATAACATTATATTTAAAGAGTCCTTTTGTGTCAATGATTTTAAAGAGGATTATAATTCTTTTAAAGGCAATGCCTACGGAATGGCCAATACGCTCATGCAAACGGCCTTTTTGAGACCTAAACTAAAGAGCAAAAAAGTACACAATTTATATTTTACTGGGCAACTCACGGTTCCAGGTCCAGGAGTCCCGCCGTCACTGATTTCTGGAAAATTAGTGGCTGAACTTATTAAAAAACACCATAACCTGAAAGCCCATGAAAGCGCTATTTGATATTGTTTCACATAAATGTAGTATGGCAGTCACGGCCTCTTACAGCACTTCATTTTCTCTCGCTACCAAAATGTTGGCCAGAAGTATCCGGCAGGATATTTACAACATTTACGGATTTGTGCGCTTTGCCGATGAGATTGTAGATTCTTTTCATGATTATGATAAAACAGCGCTTTTTAATCGATTTGAAGAAGATTTGGAACTTGCGATTGCACATAAAATCAGTCTCAACCCCATTCTAAATGCGTTTCAGGAAACCTACCACAAATATCATATTGATAAACATCTTGTAGATTCCTTTATGAAAAGTATGCGATTGGATCTGCACAAAACGGATTATCTGACTGAGTCCGATTACAAAATGTATATTTATGGTTCTGCGGATGTAGTTGGGCTTATGTGCCTAAAAGTATTCGTAAAAGGAGATCAGGAAAAATATGAAAATTTGAAGGAGGGCGCCATGAGCTTGGGTTCTGCCTTCCAGAAAGTGAATTTTTTAAGAGATTTGAAAGCGGATTATGAAGATTTAAGTCGCACCTATTTTCCCAACACCAACCTGAACCAATTGGATGAAACTTCCAAACAAAAGATAATTGACGACATAGAACATGATTTTACCCTGGGATTAAAAGGAATTAAAGAACTGCCCATTGAAGCAAAGTTTGGCGTTTTTATGGCCTACCGCTATTATAACCAATTGCTCAAAAAGTTAAAAAGCACGCCCGCACTAGATATCAAATCAACACGGATTAGAGTTCCAAATTACAAGAAATTTGAGCTTCTAACCAGAAGTTATGTCAAATATCAACTCAATTTAATGTAAATTTGAACATGCAAGTTTTTCTTTGGATACTTATATTTTTCGGTACGTTTGCCATCATGGAATTTAATGCCTGGTTTACGCATAAGTATATCATGCACGGTTTTTTATGGAGTTTGCACAAAGACCATCACCATAAAGATCACGGCAGTTGGTTTGAACGTAATGATGCGTTCTTTATTTTCTATGCCATTGTGAGCATGATTTTGTTTTATTTATGGAGTTACGAAGGTCTTTGGTATTGTCTTCCACTTGCGCTTGGCATCTTAGCTTACGGCATCGCCTATTTTACGGTTCACGATATTTTTATACACCAGCGCTTTAAAATCTTTAGAAACGCTAATAATCGTTATGCCAAAGGCGTGAGGCGCGCACATAAAATGCACCACAAACACAGAGGGAAAGAAGATGGCGAATGTTTTGGCATGCTCGTCGTGCCTTTTAAATACTTCAAAAAATAATACCCAAGGTCAATTTTAGCTATGCAGGACACTTTTGATTATCTCATCATTGGAAATGGTCTTGCCGGTTTGCAGTTGGCCCTAAAGCTTTCAAAAGACCCATTTTTTGAAAGTTATAAGATAGGACTTATTGATCCTTCCGATAAAACAGAAAACGACAAAACCTGGAGTTTTTGGGAAAAAGGTGAAGGGAAATTTGATGACGTTGTAGAAAAAGTTTGGCATACGGCTAAATTTGAATCTCCTACAATTTCATTACGACTCCCCCTTAAAGAATACAGTTACAAAACGATCAGGGCGATAGATTTCTATAATTGGACGAAAAATCAACTGTCCATAAAAGATAACTTCAGCTTTATCTCAGATAGCGTTCAAACTATTGAAGAAAATGCGATCTCAAAGGTTATTGGCCTTAAAAATAATTATTCGGCAAATCATGTGTTTGATAGTAGAATACCCAAAGAATTCAGATTACACCTCTCTAAACACACACTTATCCATCAGCATTTTAAGGGATGGCTCATTGAAACTGATACACCAAGCTTTCAGCCCGATGCTTTCACTATGATGGACTATAGGTTTCAATATAGAGATTCGACAAGTTTTATCTATGTCTTGCCTTTTTCTGAAACTAAAGCACTTATTGAATATACCTTTTTCACACCTTTCACGGTGGAAATCCAGGTTTATGAAGAGGCCATTAAAGAGTATCTTAATCAGGCTTTGAACATCGAAGCCTACAAAATTCTAGAGACAGAAGTGGGCAATATTCCAATGACAGATTTCCCATTTTGGGACTATCACACTAAAAATGTTACAAAAATTGGCACTGGTGGTGGTTGGATAAAAGGATCGACGGGCTATTCGTTTAAGCATACCGAAAAAAACGTGGCTCGATTGATTGCAAACATCAAATCAGGAAAGCCTCCTTCAAAAAACATGTTCAAAAAGAAATTTAAGTTTTACGACAAAATATTCCTGAAAGTCCTTCATGATGAAAACGAAAAAGGCGTTTGGATCTTTGAACGTTTTTATTCTAAAAACTCCATTCGGACCATGTTCCGATTTTTAGATGAGGAGACCCGTTTTTCAGAAGACCTCGCTATTATGAAATCTCTTTTTTCAATAGCATTTATAAAAGCCTTTTTTAAAGTCTTATTCAGGTTTTAGCAAATCATCCAAAAGTGTTCTTACGGTTTGACTATTCCAGTCTGCAGCTCCCGTTTTATCAATAACGATATGTCCTTCTTGATCTATCACAAATGTTCTCGGGATTGAAGTCGCCTCTAAAATTTCCGGATGTGCATTAATCGACGAATGGACCGTAAATTGATAGTCGTTTTTTTCCTTAAACTTTGAAATGACGTCCTGACTTTCACCTGAAACAAAGAGAAAGACCACCTCATTTTTATACGCTTGATAAAGCTTCTCCATACTTGGCATTTCGGCAATACACGGCGGACACCAAGTTGCCCAGAAATTGATAAAGATTACTTTTCCTTTGGCTTGATTAAAGTCATAACCTAATCCATGTTCATCTACCAATTGCCAATTGTAATCAGTTAGGGTCACGCGATCTTCTTTATCGACAACTGAAGGACTGAACTTAGCCAAACCTTTTTGCAATAAAATTTGAATAGGTTGACGGGTTTGTGGAATGATCATGATCAAAATAATGACCAAAAAAATAATATTGTTACGTTGACTTTTTGAAATTTTCATAATTAAAAAAACAAAAAACTCCCAACAGACATTGGGAGTTTTATTAAAATATTTAGTCACTAAGCTTAAGAAGCATTTTGCTTTTTAATCAAGTTTAAAGCCGAACCTTCATTATACCAATCAATTTGTTGTTGGTTATAAGTATGGTTTACTTTAATCACATCCTTACTGCCATCCGCATGAACAAACTCCAAATTAAGAGCTTTGTCCGGAGCAAATTGATCTAAGTCTAAGAAATTAATGGTATCATCTTCTTGAATTAAATCATAATCATTCTCATTATCAAATGTCAAGCCTAGCATTCCTTGCTTTTTAAGGTTTGTTTCATGGATACGTGCAAAAGATTTCACTAAAACCGCTGCAACCCCCAAATGTCTTGGTTCCATGGCTGCATGTTCACGAGAAGAACCTTCACCGTAATTATGGTCTCCCACAACAACTGTAGGAATTCCCTTAGCTTTATAATCTCTTGCGACATCAGGAACACCACCATACTCACCTGTCAACTGATTTTTAACAAAGTTTGTTTTCTTACCAAAGGCATTTACTGCTCCAATGAGCATGTTATTTGAGATATTATCCAAATGCCCTCTGTAACGCAACCAAGGTCCAGCCATAGAAATATGGTCTGTCGTACATTTACCGAAGGCTTTGATCAACAATTTTGCGCCTTTAATAGAATTTCCCAAAGGTTGGAATGGTGTTAATAATTGTAAACGTTCAGAAGTTGGACTTACTGATACATCCACATTGCTGCCATCTTTAACTGGCTCAACATAGCCATCATCTTCTACATCAAACCCTTTTGGTGGCAATTCAATGCCTTGTGGCGCATCCAATTTCACTTCTTCCCCATCTTCATTGATAAGCGTGTCATTCATTGGATCAAAATCCAAACGGCCCGAAATTGCTATTGCGGCCACCATTTCTGGAGAACCAACAAAGGCATGTGTATTTGGATTCCCATCGGCACGCTTTGAGAAGTTACGGTTAAACGAATGTACAATCGTATTTTTCTCATCACCTTTTAAATCGCTTCTATCCCACTGACCAATGCAAGGTCCACAAGCATTGGTAAAAATGGTAGCATTCAAGTCTTCAAATACTTTTAAAATGCCATCACGTTCTGCTGTATAACGAATAGTTTCAGAACCAGGGTTGATTCCAAAGTCCGATTTCGCTTTTATTTTTTTATCAACCGCTTGCTTAGCAATTGAAGCAGCACGGGTTAAATCTTCGTAAGAGGAGTTGGTACAAGAACCTATTAAACCCCAATCTACTTTTATTGGCCATCCTTTTTCTCTGGCAAGCTTGCCAAGCTCTCCAACCGGAGTTGCCAAGTCTGGTGTGAAAGGTCCGTTTAAATGAGGACGCAATGTGTCTAAGTCAATTTCAATCACTTGGTCAAAATACTGCTCAGGATTTTCATAAACCTCATCATCGCCAGTTAAATACTCACGGATTTTATTAGCTTCATCAGCAATTTCAGAACGGTCAGTAGCTCTTAAGAAGCGCTCCATAGAATCATCATATCCAAAAGTTGATGTGGTTGCACCAATTTCAGCACCCATATTACAAATGGTTCCTTTTCCTGTACAAGATAAATTCTTAGCACCAGGTCCAAAATACTCAACAATAGCACCGGTACCACCTTTTACAGTTAAAATTCCAGCCACTTTTAAGATCACATCTTTAGATGCCGTCCAGCCATTAAGACTACCTGTTAATTTGACGCCAATTAATTTAGGAAACTTTAATTCCCAAGCCATTCCAGCCATAACGTCAACAGCATCTGCGCCACCAACACCAATGGCAACCATTCCCAACCCACCTGCGTTCACGGTGTGCGAATCAGTTCCAATCATCATTCCTCCAGGAAATGCATAGTTTTCTAAAACCACTTGATGAATAATACCTGCTCCTGGCTTCCAAAAGCCAAGACCATATTTATTAGATACTGAAGCTAAAAAATCAAAAACTTCACTACTGGTTTCATTCGCTCTTCTTAAATCTGGCACTGCACCTTGTTTTGCTTGAATCAAATGATCACAATGCGTCGTAGTAGGCACTGCAACTTTAGGCTTACCAGCTTGCATAAACTGAAGCAACGCCATCTGTGCCGTGGCATCCTGCAATGCAATTCTATCCGGAGCAAAATCCACATAGTCCTTGCCTCTCTTAAAAGCAGTTGTTGGCTCTCCGTCCCAAAGATGGGCGTATAAAATCTTTTCAGATAAAGTTAAAGGCTTACCAACAATCTGACGCGCTTTGTCCACACGTTCAGGCATAGTTTTGTAAACTTTTTTAATCATGTCAATATCAAATGCCATAGAATATATTTTAAAGGTTGATGTTTATTTAATTTCCGAGGACTCGGACTGCAAATTTACGAAATTTCAAAGACTTTTAAAAATCTGTAATAGAATCTAAAAAACATTGAACATTATTCAATAAACCTTGACAAACAAGGCTGATAATCTGAAATTTGACAAAATAACAACTGATATTATATTAAATTGGTAATTTATGAGTCCGATGAAATTAATGAGGATGTCCATAGTAACATTTTTAGCGCAGATTTCTATCGCGATAATTCAAAATTGGCTTCTCAAAATAAATGTAAAGCAAATTTGAAAGACTAAGGGTCAACAACAAAAATACAATACACAACGTAATTTTTAGCAGCAAAGCGGCCCCACTAATGTCTACTATATAGCGAATACTCAATAAAATTATTGAAAAGTTGATGAGATAAATGGCGTAAGACCGCGTACTTACAAAATAAATGAGCGGATTAAAAGTGGTGCTGCGCTTCATACTAACAGCAAATGGGAAGGCTAGCGCACAGCTTATAGAAATTAGTGGCAGGTACATAAACACATAAAAAAACAAATGGGTTTCCGGCTGCAAATCCATGGTATAAATGAGAAGGTGCATTCCGGCGAAAACAATGGCGCCCAAAAACAAAAGTTCAATTTTTAATTTTTGAAAAATGGTTGGCCAATGTCGCATTATATACACTAACAAAAATCCTAAATAGATGGCATCCAATCTATAAATGACTACTTTTCTGAACATCCCACTCCAGTTCTTATGATTGACATTTTCAACATACATATAAAAATGTAGTTTCACCAAGAACCCAATAAATATCACCACAAGCGTGGCCCATAAAAAAACAGAATGACTACGGTTTTTAAATATAAAAAAGCCGCAAAACATTACGAAAGGTAAAATTAGATACGCGTATTCTTCGATGGACAAACTCCAAGATTCTGTAAAAAAGTAGGATTGAGGCGTCGAAAAATTCTGTAGAAACACAAAGTATGAACCGGTAGATTCTGGTAAATCAATTGAGAAAACATAAAAAACACCGATGTTGATTAGGAGGACTAGAAAATAGTTGGGCAAGGTCCGCCACCAACGTCGTTTCCAAAAAATCACCAAGTTCTGAAATTTTGTATGGCCTTTATCGATCTCTTTTAATAATATGCCACCAATTAAAAAACCACTTAGCACAAAAAATAAATCGACCCCCACGGCGCCCATGGTCCGCATCAAGATCACAACTAAATTATCGGATTCTCGAACAAAAAGAAACGTTGCATGAGATAAGACGACTAAAGCAATAGCAATGGCTCTTACTAAATCCAATCCGAAATTACGCTCTTTTCTCATTAAAGGAAATTAAGGGTGTACCCAAAATGGCATTAGAACAAAATGCGGGTTAGAATAAACTCTTGATAATTTGATCGTCCGTAATACCTTCAGCTTCCGCCTTGTAATTTTTGATAATGCGATGACGAAGAATGCCACTTGCAACCGCCTGTACATTTTCAATATCTGGTGAAAACTTACCATTGATGACGGCATGGGTTTTAGCTGCCAAAATGAGATTTTGCGATGCTCTTGGGCCCGCACCCCAATCTACAAACTCCTTGACCAAAGCCGAAGCAGTCGCTTCTTTTGGCCGCGTTTTGCCCACCATGGTCACGGCGTACTCAACAACGTTATCTGCTACAGGGATCCGTCGGATTAAATTTTGGAATTCGATAATTGCTTGAGCGGAGAATAACGGGTTAACCGTTGCCCTATGATCAGAAGTCGTTGCTTTAACTACCTCTACTTCTTCAGCAAAGGATGGATAATCTAAAGAAATGGCAAACATAAACCGATCCAATTGTGCTTCTGGCAAAGGATAGGTGCCTTCTTGCTCTATCGGGTTTTGGGTGGCCAACACAAAATAAGGCAAGCTCAATTGATAATGGTGTCCTGCCACCGTTACCGAACGTTCCTGCATAGCTTCCAATAAGGCAGCTTGAGTTTTAGGAGGCGTTCTATTGATCTCATCTGCTAAAATAATGTTTGCAAATATGGGACCTTTAATAAATTTAAAATGTCTGTTTTCGTCTAGAATCTCACTGCCCAAAATATCACTTGGCATTAAATCTGGCGTAAATTGGATGCGTTTAAAATCGAGACCTAATGCTTTGGCAATGTTATTGACCATTAAAGTTTTTGCCAATCCGGGAACACCAATCAAGAGCGCATGTCCACCAGAAAAAATAGAAATTAAGATTTGGTTCACCACCTCATCCTGTCCTACAATTACTTTGGCAACTTCACTTTTTAAGGCTTGATATTTTTTTACAAACTGTTCTACGGCAGCAACATCCGACATACTATTCCTTTTTTAACCAATTACTGTTGAACTCACAGTTTCTATAGTCGCCATTAATATTGATGTAGGTATCCATAATTTTCTCGGTTACCCATTTTTCAATAGCTTTAAACTGCTCGTCTTGTTCTGTCAAGTTTTTGATCTTCAGGTAATCCTTGGCAAAATCAGCATCGTGTTCATCGATTCGGTCTGTTACGGTGAGAAGTTTAAATTTGATAGGATTGATTCGGTCTTCATCTTGAAGTACCAAACTAATTTCATCATCCTTTAAACTTTCAATTTGCGTATATAGTTCAGGGTCCATTTTGGTCAATTCAAAACTATAATCCTGGGTACGTGGATTGATTAATTGCCCGCCATCATTACGTGTTTCATCTTCATCACTAAACTCCCTTGCGGCTTGACCAAAAGTAATTTCCTTATCAACTATACGCTGACGGATCAAATCAATTTTTTCTTTAGCTTCCTTTATGGCTGCTTGGGTCACTTCTGGACGCATTAAAATATGGCGCACATCATATTCCTGACCACGGATTTTTTCCAATAGGATAATATGATATCCAAAATCAGTTTCAAATGGCTCAGAAATTTCACCTTCCTGCATTGAGAAGGCCACATCTCTGAATTCTTTTACCATTTGTGGACGCTTTCTGTTCAACGTATACAAACCTCCTGTTTTTCGGGACGCAATATCGTCCGAATACAAAACCACTTTTGAAGTAAAGCTGGCACCATTTTCTACAACATCGGCCTTAAACTCTTTCAGTTTTTCTACCACCTTTTGTTTTTCTGCTTCTGAAATTTTAGGAATGACCACAATTTGAGCCACCTTTAACTCGGTTCCAAAAAACGGGCGCTCCTCCTTAGGGATGTCATTAAAATATTGTCTTACCTGCTCTGGAGTCACCTCAATATCCTTTACAATTTTCTCCTTCATACGCCCGGCAAGTTGCTGACTTTTGTTGATTTCAAACATCTCGTCTCGCAAACTTTGTTCCGTGTCCTTATTGTAAAATTTTAGCATTTTTGGCATGCTGCCATCCATTTGCTCCAAGATATAACTGAACTGCTGATCAACTTGAGAACGGATTTCCAAATCATTCACAACAATACTATCCTGAATGGCATGATGGGCATATAATTTATCCTCCAATAACTTCCCGAACAATTGGCAACGGGTAGGCAAATCGGCTTTTGAAACACCAGAAGCTTCCAACTGGGCAAATTGCTTGTCGAGATCTGAATCCAGAACAATATAATCGCCCACAACAGCAACTACGCCATCAATTTTGATGCGTTCCTGGGAAGAGGTATCTTTTACGATTTCCTTTTCCACAACCCCTTCTTCAATGATTTCTTGTGCTGAACTAAAAGTATAGGATAATAGGACTACTAATGCCAAAAGTGGCTTAAGCTTAGTTGTAAATTTCAAATTGGTTATTTTTAATGGCATCTTTTGTGATATCTTTTTCAAATTGCTTGATGAGTTCTAATTTTCTACGATTCATTATGATTTGTTTTACCGTAGGTTTTACATATTCTAATGGCGCATAATCATTTTGTTGCAAGACCTCATTAATTTGGATCAAATATAGGCCTATTGAATCTTTGAGCTGTATAAAATTAGATTTTTTTAACAGTTCTTTTTTGTTGTCACTGCTCAATACCGGAATTTTTTCCACTACCTGAGCGACCTTTACCCAAATGGAGTCATTTAACGAGTACGATTTAAATTGAACGTGCAAAGAATCGAGATAGCGTTGGTCCTTCTCATCAAACCTTTTAAAGCGCTTTTCAATATCGTCTTTATTGAGTGCACTTTGTGAGATGTTGATATACCTCAATTTGATCAACTCTTCATTAAGTTTAAAGGATTCTTTATTATTTTCATAAATCCGTTGTGCCTCTGCAGTAGATACGGCAGTATCAATATTTCGTTTTACCAAGGCTTCCACATAGGCTTTGGTATACAGGTCATTACGATATTGATTGATCAATTTGCTAAAATCATTTTGAATCTCTTCCGGCAAATTTCTTTTTGCCCCTTCAACCAACAGGAGCTGTGTGGCCCATCGCGTAATATAGCCGTTCACGATAAGCGTGCTATCTTCTACAGAGGTTCCTTCTGCCACTAAATCCATGACATCTTCATCATAAAGAAACGATTCTCCAACTCTAGCCACGGGAATCCTATCATCGGTCTGCTTGAAAAAATTACAAGAGAACAGAAAGGAGCTCGTTACGATTACTAAAATGGCTTTTTTAATCAAGGTTCCTCATTAATTTGAGATTTAACTTTCTGTAATACATCGGCATTGATATCAACCTCATAACGTTCATGGAGATCTTCTAGCCATTTGGCTTCCAAAGCATTTTGATAATCACTGATAATCTTACCTTTGGCTTCATCAAACGTTTTATTGGTCTTTGGCAGCAAGGCATTGACTTTAATAACATGATAGGCACTGTTATAATGGTAAATTTTTGAAAGTCCAGTTCTAATAAGCTCCTCTTCAGGCAAACTTGGGTCGTCTGCAGGTTTGATGCCCTTGGTAAACATGACCCTCTGCACCTGATCTGTATTTAACTGGTTGCTAATTTCTTCTGAGGACTTCCCACTTTTAAGGAGTTTTGCCACGGTTTTGATATCCTTTTCTCTAGTCGATGTCGCAATCACAACATCCACCCGATCTTCCCAAAAATAGTTATCCTTGTGCGCACTATAATATTTTTGAAGTCCTATGCTATCAGAAGCAGCGGCATTCCAGACTTCTTTCTCCATAAGATCGAACAACAACAAACCGTCTCTATATTCTGCCAAGATCTGGGCATATTCTTCATTAACAAACTCCAAATTTTCTTTATGGTACTTTAAAATGGCATCCTCTTCAAAGTTTTTGTATTCCTTTTCAATGATGGTTTTAAAAGGCATGGACTTCTCCGTATAAACTCTCTGGATGCTCATGAGGCGCTTTCCAAAATCGTCATAGCGTATCGTGTCTTTCTCAATGGTGAATAACACTTCATCTTTTTGAAAGTTCTTAGGCAATACCCAAGCGTTCTTAAAAAAATTATTATTTAAGATGGATTCGAAATATACCTTGCCATTAGGATTGGGCACTATGTCATACGTTTGTTTTAAATCATTTGCCAAGGTTGTATTGATGAGGCTGGAGCGAGAATCGCGCTGAATTTTATTTTCGATATCAAATTTGACATCATCATAGGCCGGAACTCCCTTCTTATCCAGTAACTTGATAATATGCCAGCCATAATTGGTTTCAAAAGGTTTAGAAACGTCACCAATAGTTTTCATTCCAAAAGCCACATTTTCAAATTCTGGAGCATTCAATTGGCCACCAGAGAACGGTGCTAATTTTCCACCGTCACTGGCAGAGCTTTTATCGTCAGAAAACTGTTTTGCCAAGATTTCAAAATCCTCATCCTTTTTAATCATGTTGTAAATCTGGGTGATGCGCTTTTCAGGAGCTGACAGGCTATCCTTTTCATTTGGCGTTACCATAATATGTGCTACGGTAACCTCGCCCAATGATTGGCGCTTGTCTTCTACATTCACAATATGATAGCCAAATCGGGTTCTAAAAGGTTGGGAAACCTCACCTACTTTAGTGTTGTAAGCGGCATTCTCAAATTCATAAACCATTTTAAAGGCCGAAAAATAGCCTAACTCTTCTGCAAAAACCGTCTTGCCATTATGCACGTCATCTTTAACAGTCTCAAAACCTTCCTTTATGACACGATTGCGCAATTTCATCAAATCCTGATAGACCTCTAAAGTATCTGTCACGTTTTCTTCTAAGCGAATCAAAATGTGACTTGCTTTTACTTCATAACGCATTCTCTCGTAAGCTTCCTTGGTGAGCGCTTCAGTAACTTTGGAATCTGACAGATAGTTTTTAACCAATTGGTCTTTGTAGGACGAAAATTCCTTAATGTATTTTTCATCCTGATCCAATCCCAAACGTTTAGCTTCTTTTATCTTTAACTGATAATTCACAAAGAGCTTGAGATAACCATCAATATCCTTTTGACTCTCATCTTTCACCAAATCCAAGTTCTTATTGTAAACTCTCATGAATTCTTCTGCCTTGATAGGCTCATCTTCCACAGTAAACAATATATCTTTAGAAGACATTTGTGCATTAGCGAAGGTGGTTAGCCAAAGCATTACTAAACTGACATATAATTTCATTATGCTATTTTGATTTCTTTAGATTGAAATAAGCGGCATTAAAAAGTGCTATTTCATTTTTGTTAGAACCAGGTTGACACTATTTGCAAAAATAATATAATTAGCGCATTAAACAAGTTGCTTTTTTTTCAAACGATGCACATCTAAATTTAGTATATGATGCTGTTGATAATATTCGGCAATCCAGATGGTTGATGCCATTTATTTCCGATTCATTTTACCTCAATTTCACCGTAAATAACATCTCAACATACTTTTTGGACTGTTGGTCTCAAAGACTTCTATTTTTTCTAAAAACCAATTATCTTTACTTAGACGTTATCTATTTTTTATCTCAATCCATGAAATATACTGTAGACATAGTGATTGAAGTGCCTTTGGACATTTGCACAAAAATGTTTGACACCATTGAAAACCTGAAGCATTGGCAACGCGGTTTTATTTCCGTTGAACATGTCTCCGGAACTCCGGGTGCCTTTGGGTCAAAAATGAAGACCCATTATAAGGTAGGAAAAAATCAAATGGCACTTATTGAAACCATTACACATAAAAACCTGCCTTATGAAGTGCATAGCACTTATAATATAGATGGTCTGGACGATATCCAAGAAAATTATTTTGGTCCCACACCTGAAAACTTCACCAAATGGGTGAGTGTCAATGAATTTGTACCTCTAAATTTTAAGATGCGCATGATGATTTGGCTAATGCCAAAAACATTTAAGAAACAGACCTTGCAATACATGAAGGATTTTAAGAACTTTGCTGAAAAAGGAATCTCTGTTAGCCATGCGTAAACTAAAATTAATCTGGGATTTTAAAGGTCCCGACGGTTTAAAGATCGCTGAACACCACGCTGTACATCTCAATGAATTTATTGAAGCAGAAAACTATATGGACCTCTTTTCAGGATTTGAAGTTCTCAATGACGCCCACGCCATTGCGTATCTGGTAGTTTCTGAAGATCAAATGAAACCTTTGAGAGATGCTTTAAAACCTCATCGCGGACAGGTGTATTCTGAATAAATTGCTTTCACTTTACACCTCTTTATTTTTGTTTTATAAAAATTTGATACCATTTTTTAGGATTTGGAAGTGAGCATATAGAAAATTTAGTTTTCGGAGACACGCCCTTTGATTGATAATTTCGATTGCCAAACAGCTCTCAATTCCTCTTGCTTGAAAATTCGAAGTTACAATTCGTCAAAAAGCGACAGTGGTTGAACCAATAAAAAACGCAGCTCTAGAGCTGCGTTTTTTATTGGTATATACATGCAAGTTTATTTCACATCCATCAATTCCACATCAAAAACCAAAATGGCATTTGGGGGTATTACACCTCCGGCACCCTGCGCGCCGTAGCCTAAATCACTAGGAATGACCAAACGTGCCTTATCACCAACGTTCAATAAACAAATGCCTTCATCCCATCCAGAAATTACCTGACCTACACCAACTTGAAACTCTAACGGTTGTTTACGTTTGTAGGACGAGTCAAAAACAGTTCCGTCAGCCAATTGGCCTTTATAGTGTACCGAAACGGTCTTACCTTTCTCTGCGGCCTTCCCAGTTCCCTTATTAATAATTTTATAGCGCAAACCGCTTTTGGTTTTATCAAAACCTGTCGCCAATTTGTCAAGTTCCGCTTCGTTTGCCTTACGTTCTTGAGCAATGCGCTCTTCTCTTGAACCTTCAAAGGTTCTAAAAGCCTCAACACCATTAAAGTCCTCAGCCTCTTCACCTACTCTAACAATCTCCAATTTTTCAATTTGATCGCCCTGAACAATGGCATCCACCACATCCTGTCCTTCAATAACATTCCCAAAAACGGTATGTTTATCATCCAACCATGGTGTAGCGATATGGGTTATAAAAAATTGACTGCCGTTAGATCCCGGCCCTGAATTCGCCATTGACAAAACGCCTGGAGCGTCATGTCTTAAGTCTTGATGAAACTCATCTTCAAATTTATATCCTGGATCACCAGTACCTGTGCCCTTAGGACATCCCCCTTGGATCATAAAATCAGGAATCACACGATGAAATTTCAAACCATCATAATAAGGTGTGCCTTGTGGTTTCACAGAATTCTCTAAATTTCCTTCCGCCAACGCCACAAAATTACCAACTGTGCCCGGGGTTCTTTTGTATTCCAAATTCACTAAAATATCACCTTTGTTGGTGATGAATTTTGCATATAAGCCGTCTTGCATTGTATTTTATTTTTTGTTTGCAATGGCAAAGATACGAATTGATTTGGAAAAATTGGGGAGGAGTGGGTAGGTTAGGAAAGGATAATGGCGAAGAACGACAGGTTGGTGCCGGAGCGCCGACCGCGAACGGAGGATGAGATGCCAAGTGACGGAAGACTGAAGGCTGCCAACTCAAAACTGCCAATTGATTTTAAGCTTTTATTAACCATTTTTATAATAGCTTTTATAGATAGTTTATATATTTTTATAGTTTAAATGAATAACCATGACCATTACCCAATTAACTTATGTTCTGGCAATTGCGGAACAAAAAAACTTCACAAAAGCAGCCGAAAAATGTTTTGTTACCCAACCGACATTGAGCACGCAAATTCAAAAACTAGAAGAAGAGCTCGATGTTCTTATTTTTGATCGGAGTAAAAAACCTATCGAACTCACAGACGTTGGACGGAAAATTGTCCATCAAGCTCGAAATATCGTGAATGAATCAGAGCGGATCCAAGATATTGTAGATCAACAAAAAGGATTTATTGGTGGCGAATTCCGTATTGGAATCATTCCCACCATCATGCCAACTTTGCTGCCCATGTTCCTTAAGGCATTTATTAAGAAATACCCTAAGGTGAAACTTAAAATTGAAGAATTAACCACGGATGATATTATCCAAAGAATTAAAGAAGGCCATCTAGATGCGGCTATTGCAGCGACACCTTTGGAAATTGAAAACATCAAGGAGCGCGTGCTCTATTATGAGCCGTTTGTTGGTTATATTCCAGAACACCACCGACTTTATAGCAAGAAAAAAATTGAAGTGTCCGATCTTGAAATTGATGATATGTTACTGCTTGAAGATGGGCATTGCTTTAGGGATGGAATCATCAATCTTTGTAAGGCCTTTAAGGATCAGACTGATGATAGTTTTCAGTTGGAAAGTGGGAGTATTGAAACCTTGATCAAGCTTTCAAATGAAGAATTGGGCATGACGCTGCTCCCCTATTTACATACTCTTGAACTCAATGACAATCTAAAAAAGAATCTCCATCATTTTACAGAGCCTTCTCCGGCCCGTGAAGTGAGTATTATTTATCATAGAAGCGAGTTAAAAATGCAAATTATTGAGGCTTTGCACGACGTAATTTCCGGAATTATCCGTGGGGCTATTGCTTTTCAAAATGTTAAAATAATTAGTCCGCTCCCAAAATAAATAGGCCCAGGCATATCTTAGCAATAAGGTCTTAGACAACTTTGAAAAACCTATAGAACTAAATTTTGATTTCATCCATAAAAAAAGCGACCAATTGGTCGCTTTTTTATTATGTTTTTAAATAGATTAAACATTGATTTAAGTTGGGATTCTGCTGTATCAGAGATCTAATGAAAATCTCTAGTTCTTCAAGTTCGTAAGGTAGTAAGCGGTGAATAGCTTTTTGAACTTCTCTACAGAACAGTGCGGGATCAAAACTAACTTTGCTAAGTACCGTTTTAGTGTACTCAAACATTGCTCTTGCCATGATTTTTTAGTTTAGGTTATAAATATTAGGTAGATTTCAATAATAGGCATCTATATTTAAGGTTGCTTAAAATTAGTAAAAAAAACCTATGGAACACAACGTAAAGATAACTTTAACAAATTATAAAAGCCCACGTTGATTCAAAAACGATTATCCCCATCCAAAATATTCCCCAATCCGCCCAAAATACTGCCTTCACCTTTCTGTTTACCACCGCCTTGCGGAGCGCTTGCCCAAACCCGCGCTGCCAGCCTACTGAATGGCAAAGACTGTATGTAAACGGTTCCCGGCCCTTGGAGCTTTGCATAAAAAAGGCCTTCGCCACCAAACAATTTGTTCTTAATCCCTCCTATAAACTCAATATCATAGTCTATGTTTTGGGTAAACCCTATCAAACAGCCTGTATCCACCCGCAACACTTCTCCAGCTTGAAGCACTTTTTTGGCCATCGTACCTCCTGCATGCACAAATGCCAAACCGTCACCTTCCAGCTTTTGCATGATAAACCCTTCTCCTCCAAAAAAGCCGCGTCCCATTTTTTTTGAGAACTCAATGCCCACACTCACTCCTTTTGCCGCACATAAAAAAGCATCCTTCTGACAGATAAACTTGCCTGCGAATTCCGTAAGATCAATAGGAATAATTTTTCCTGGATATGGCGATGCAAAAGATACATTTCGCTTTCCCGGAAGGACATTATAAAACATGGTCATAAACAAATTCTCTCCGGTGAGGATACGCTTCCCGGCTCCTAAGATTGAGCCTAAAAATCCTTTGTTTTGTTCAGATCCATCACCAAAAATAGTTTCCATTTTTATGCCGTCATCCATCATCATAAAACTACCGGCTTCAGCTACAACGCCCTCCTGAGGATCAAGTTCTATTTCTACGTATTGCATTTCTTCACCGTAGATTCTGTAGTCAATTTCGTGTGCTGTCATAATGTTTTTGTTTGTTTTTATTATTTCCAGTTATCAATTTCTCAGTTATCCGTTATCCGATATCAGTTAATCAGTCTCTCTGTCCTCAGTCTTCAGTCTGCAAACTTCCCCATTCGGTATTCCACATTCAATATTCGCTATTCAAACCTTCTACAATCATCAATCAACAATCGTCAATCCTCAATCGTCACTGCCCACCACCTACTGTCCTCTATAATACAAAACAGTACTCAAAGTCTTCACCATAATATTCAAATCGAGGAAAAAGCTTTTATGTTTAATGTAGAAAAGATCATATTGTAACTTTACAAGACTTTCGTCAACTGATGCGCCGTAGCGGGTTTTCACTTGCGCCCATCCCGTCAAACCGGGCTTTACAATATGTCGCGTTTCATAGAAGGGTATCGTTTTTGCGAGTTCTTCAACAAAAACTGGACGTTCTGGTCGTGGCCCAATCATACTCATCTCGCCTTTAATAATGTTCAAGAACTGGGGGATTTCATCAATACGACTTCTACGGAGAAACTTTCCAAACTTGGTAATTCTAACATCATTCAATTCGGCCCATTTGGCGCCATTGGTTTCCGCATTAATAATCATACTTCTTAACTTGATTATTTCAAAAAGCTTTCCATTCTTCCCAACCCGTTCTTGTCGGTATAACAAAGGCCCTTTATTGCCGCATAGATTACCTATAACAATTAGTGGCAAAATTAGAATTCCAAAAAACAGGCCTATCAATGAAAAGAGGATATCAAATAGACGGTGAAAAAACAGATATAAGGTGTTTTGATTGCTTCGGCTAAATGGGAAATACTTATAAAAATCCTTCCCTATAAACTGAACAGGGACCCGATTTGTAATTTCTTCATAAACCTGCGAATATTCTCTAATCGTAAAACCACTTTCTAACAGCAACATGAGATCATTATAGACATCTACCGTAATATTCTCGGAATTGTAACTGGCCACAACCACTTCTGATATATTTTGATCTTCAATCGTTTTAAGTAGCTCCAATGCGCCATATTCTGTGACCCCTTTAAATTTTATCGGTTCATTTTTTGGCACTTCACAATTAATAAAACCCACAATTTTATAATTAGGGTCTGATTGGCTCAACGCATTGACAAAATCCTCAACATAAAACGGCTCACCCACCAACAGCACACGTTTATAAAATCGTGGGGAGGCAATTAAGGTCACATAGGCCATCCGCCATAAAAAGATAAAAAAGGCGATGGTAAGATAAAAATAAACAATTTGGAGGCGCTTTTCAGGTAGAAAAGGTGTTAACACTGGGGTCAAAAAGTAAAACAAAACACTTGTAGAAACGGTAAATACAATAATTTTAAAAGTGACGTCCAACTGGCTGGATTTCTGTAAATCGTAGATTTCGAAAACAGTCCCAAATACCGCCAAATAAAATAAAAGAATAGCAATAGCCAAACTGTTTTCCCAACAGATTTTCAAGTAGGCATAATCAAAAAAGAGCCCCAACAAATACAAACCAAAAATAACCATAAGCAAATCCATACCACGGAGCAGGAGTTTACGCTCTGAGATTTGAAAATGAATGGCGTTTTTTGGCATTTGTTAAAATAATCTTAAAGCGAAGATAATAAGTCTTGAGAATTCTACAAGAGTAATTCGTTATTTTGGATAAAAGTCATCATTTATCAGTCATCATTAAAAAAGTTTCGAGTTACAGGTTTCCCGCTTTTGTATTTTCATTCGAGAGCTACTTGAAATGAAAGTTTGCGACCGCATCAAATATGCAGCGTTCACGAAAGCTATTATTTAAAGATAAAGACGCGTGAGTAACTTCTAAGTTATTACTTCGGAATATTATCACTTCACTTCAACCTTCAACAATCCGCAATATTTACATTCAAGCCATCACAAAAGACGAGTTCCCTTTTTTTAAGGGAAGGTGGATTTAAGCTCAGAAAAGAGTTTATAGACGGTAGGGTCATAATCCTCAATCCCTGAAGAATCCAAACTTCAACACTCAATATTCAAACCTTCCTAACTTCAAAAATCAACATTCAACAATCGTCAATTAAAAATCTTCAATCTGCAACACCTCCCCCCAAAGCTCCCTCACCTTCTCCCAATCAAATCCTTCCACCTTCTCTCGAGCTCTAACAACCATGGCGTCAGTTCGGTATCTATCCTCGAAAAAGGTCTCAATAGCATCAGCCATCACCTCTTTATCATTTGGAACTACCAACACCCCGTCAACGCCACTATCAATCAAATACGGCATCCCACCTACATCAGTTGACACCACAGGAAGTCCCAATGCCATGGCCTCAATCACGCTCACCGGCATATTATCGAAATTAGTCGTATTCATAAACACGTTATAATCTGTAGAAAGATCAATCCACGCTTTTTTAGAAAGCTTTCCGGTAAAATTAACTGGGACATTTAATGTAGCTGCCAAGGCTCTCACTTGAGACAAACTCTCATCAGAATCAGGTCCAACCATAGTCAAGGTGGCATCATAGCCGCGTTGTATCAACTCATACAAAACTTCAACTGCCAACTTAGGATTATAAATTTCAGAAAAGGAACGCACCCATAAAAGCCTGGGAACATCAAAGGTTTTTTTATGATATGGGTAATTTTCTATTGTTATGGTGTTTGGAATGTAAACTACATTCTGATACCCAAACTCTTCAAAACTATGTTTTAAATATAAAGAAGGTGAGACATTGGTATAGGCGTTTTTAAATAGTCTTTGAGATAATTTAGGTGAGTTTTTTAAGCGATTTGGTAAGTTGCCACCATGCAAAAGAGGGATATACCGCAATTTTAATAGCCTACACAATTGACCAACCAAAACGGCATAATAAAAATTCTGGGTGCTGTAGGTGTCAATTAAGACAAGGTCTGTCTTTTTTCGAGCCCTAAAAGTAGTCCATAACATTTCTAAAAGCCGCAACATTTTATTGGTTTTATCAGAAGTATAACGTACCTGATACCCGCTCTGTTCTAACAAAGGTCCCAAAACAGCACTGTAACTGGTGTTAGTCTGTGAGCTCTTGAGATGGTTTCCGACGTAGAGTAGGTTTTTCATTGGTAACATGTAATAGTGATAAGGCGTATAAAAAAGCAGGTGCGGCAATCCGCATGGCGG
Source organism: Gelidibacter mesophilus DSM 14095 (assembly GCF_000423005.1). Lineage (GTDB taxonomy): Bacteria > Bacteroidota > Bacteroidia > Flavobacteriales > Flavobacteriaceae > Gelidibacter > Gelidibacter mesophilus. The sequence goes on along the minus strand of NZ_AUHD01000010.1, from coordinate 78,056 downwards.
AGTGGTTAATGGTAGCGAACCAAAAGCCCAAAAAAGAAAAGAAAAAGATGTTGTTGCGATGCCGGCTCCTGAAATCCAGCGGCTTCAAAATTAAAATTATTAAGATCAAAACGCCAAATATGCCATGTTCTGAAAGCAAACGACTGATTTCATTATGCGAGGCAATTGTTAGTCCACTATCATCCAAGCGTGACTGCTTCATGCCACTGGCCCCAACCCCGAGAAATGGATGATTCTCAAAACCTTCAAATTCATCGACAAAAATATCCACACGCCCTGTTGAAATATCCCCTTTTTCACGACCTAATGCATCTTCATTGGCATAACGGTTGCCAACCAAACCACTGGATTGATTGAGACTGACTGTCCAGATAATGAAGGTTACGAATATCAATAAAAAGATGGATACTACAATTTGTTGTTTTTGATGAAATTTAGCACTGCCATAATAGATGATCAAAAAAGCTAAAATCATAATGATGGCTCCATATACTCCACCTCTACTCAAGGTAACCAAGGCCCTAAAAGATACGGCAGATAAAAGCAGGAGATTAAATATCTTTAAAAACAAACTGGGTGATTTCATGAAAAATCGCACCGTCAAAGCGAACATTCCCAATCCAAGTAAGGTGGCCACTTGATTGGGACCAAATCCTCCAGAAGTAGCAAAACTAGATCCTGTATCAGTCAAAACTTCTTTGACACTCGGGTTATATAGAAATAAATGCGTGGTCATGGTGACGATGGGATAACTCATGCAAGCCACAATTTGGAGCAGGACCTCCTTGCTGACCTTCCTGTCATAACAGTAGAGCGCCGAAATCCCTAAGCACACTGGGCCACTCAGCACAAAAGCCACACTGGTCCTAAAATTAAGATCATAGCCCAAGGTGGTAGAGGCCACCAACACCGCCGGCACCAAAAGAATCAAATAAATAAAATAGGGGTAGCCTTTTCCTGAGATCCCATCGTAAAACATGCCCATCCCCATCAATAGAATCACGAAATATTTGGAGAATTCGTAGAACAGACCTCCTCCGGTCATTCGAAACAAGGATTCCGCGGCCGCCAAATAAGCTGCCCCAAACATTACCCAAACCACCTTATCGCGTTTTGGGGCCACGATGATCTTGAAGATAAAAAACGTACAGACCACAGCGAAATACAATTTGGAAAACTGGGGGATCATATTGATAAATATGCCCATCACAATATGCAAAGCAATCAAGGCCACATAGGCATCATTGGTAAAGCGGTAACGATAGTGTCGTTTGGCAGTCATGGGATAAACATATAAAGAGCTCGCAAAATACAGTATTTTTTTAGAGTTGGGAATACAAGGCGGTCAATTTATCCTCTACCGCACTTGCCGAAAAATACTCCAAAACATGCCCATGTATCAATGTCCCCGTACGACGGCGGAGCGCTTCATCAGACATCAACACCATTATTTGTTTCGCTAATAGTTCGGGATGGTTGGGTGCGACCAAAAATTGCTGGCATGCTACGGGCAATACGCTGCTGCAATCGCCAACCTGGGTTGCTACGATGGGCAATCCGCCCAAGCCATATTCCAGTAACGCTAAGGGCAACCCTTCTGATACTGAGGACAAGACTCCAATATCCACCTGCTGAATAATGGCGCTGGTATCCTGACAACTGCCGTAAAAAAACACCTGACATTCCAACCCCAAGGTTTTCACCAACTGAAATAACGATTCAGCATAGGCGTCTTTAAAATCTTGGCCCACACAATGCAGGGTCCAATCAGGATGTTGCTGAAGGACCAATTTAAACGCCTGCAACAGCGTATGGTGATTCTTTTGGGGCCTTAAATTTGCCAAACACAAGAGTCGCTTTCCGGAATTTCCCTTGAGTTGCGTGACGGGCGTGCTTTCTGTTTCCCGGATGGCAAAATTTGGCAGATAGGCCACTTTTTTACATTTCAGATGGGTATTTGCCCAGGTTTCCAAATCCCGGTTCACACTTAAGATCAATGCAAAATAACGGGAACAAAATTTCAGCACGGCAAAGTGGCGGTGTTCCAAAAAGGCACTATTTCCATAATGGTCGTGCCACACGATTTTTAAATTGGGATGCTGCCATTTCATGAGCGTGGCCATAAAAAAAGATGTGGAATGGGCATGGATGATATCAATCTGTTCCTTTCGGATATAGTGGTTTAGGTTATTAATGGCGGACACGTCAATCTTACGCTGCTTATTCAAAAACAAATAGGACACCTCCGGCTTGATGGATGCTTTCAACAACCCTTCCTGCCGGGTCGCGCAAATATAAGAACGGTCAATGGTCCCAGAAAGCAGGTTGGCGATGTTGACCGCCATGCGCTCCGCCCCTCCGGCTTCCAAACTGTCTATGAGTTGTAATATGCGCATGCTTTTTTCTTTTGTTTTAGTGGTTATTCTTAGCGTTATGGGGATGTTAGCTTGCTATTTTTTAAAAGTGCTGTCCATACTTTTAAAGGCTTCCCATTGAACAGATTGCCGCGACGTTCCTTTGGTCGCGTCTCGCAATGACGCTGATCTAGGATTTGCCCTTTTGATCGCAACTCGCAACCCTCAAACCGCATCCCTCATCCCTCACACCTCACACCTATAACTCCCCGCAAGCACCCTCCCAATATCCGCCTCCAACCGATCAAAGGTGTATTGTTGCGACCAAGTTAAAGCAGCTTTCGCCATGGCATCCAGATCGGAAGTGGTTACGGCAGTCACAATCCGCTCCACCGCCGCTTCCAATTCAGCCTCTATCAAGATGCCCCGTGACCCCTCCCCGAGCATCCAGCCCACGCAAGAGACTGGGGTGGCAATGGGGATACAGCCAAAAAACATCCCTTCGGCGACGGCCTTGGGCCAACCTTCACTTTTGGATGGAAGGATATTAAAATGGGCTTCCACCAATGAAGCTTTCACCACACGCTTATCCTGATTGCCATATAAAACCACCACGCTTTCCAAACCGTTGGTTTTAACATACTCTTGCAGTTCCGGCATCAAGAGGCCGTCGCCGTACATGTGCAGCAGCACAGGGATGCCCTTGTGGTGCAAACGCTCAATAATTTGAATGGTCAACAGGGGTCGTTTCCCCACAACCAAGGCCCCTGCGAATACAAAACTTAAGGTTTGGGTATAATCTTTGGGGTTGAAGGCTACTTTTTCATCTTCATAATAGGTTGCCGAAATAAACGGATGGATATTCGTGGTTTCATTGGGCCATTCGCCATATACCAGCACCTGCATATTACGGGTCAAAAACGTATTGCGCAAGATGGCTTGCTGCAAGCGATAGGTCCAAGGCTGATTGCTATTGGGATCCCAATTGCCGGCATATTTGGTGGATTTTTTTTTATTGGGAAAAAAAATCTGTGCAAAACAAGCCACCAAACTCACATTGGCAGGACATCTCAAATGGATATGATCTGCTTGGCGCATGACTTGGACACATTTCACAAAAATATAGGGTAATTTAATCAGTGTTTTAAAGGTATCCATAATTCCCAGAATATTGAAATTAGGGACGGGTACAAATTTCAGGTGGGGATGCTGATAGGCTGTATCCAAATCATCAACGGCGTTAATTGGTTTCTTGGTTCCCACCACGACCACTTCCTCCACATACTTGCCCCAGAGATTCATTTCATTCACATAAGGAGCATAGCCATAGTAACGACCATCCTTAAAACTGTGTTGAACTAAGGTGAATATTGCGAGTTTCATAATGTCAGTTTTTGTTTGTTGAAAAATAGACTCCACCAGCCAACGCATCGGCCGAGACCTTCATTAAAAGCTCCCATTTTATCCTTTTGGGTCAACACGCCCAAAAAAGTCAACTTTAAAAGTAAAATAGCCGTTAAATGCCATTTAAGTAGCGCTTTCCAAGAAGGGTCAGAATATTTTACCCTCCAAATATACCAACCATTTCTGATTACCATTTTTCCATAGTGGTATTTATTTGGACGTCCCAGTTGATCGTGATGATGTTCCAGCCTGGCCGCGGTGTTAACGTATAATGCCCCTTTTTTAGCCAGTCGCAGACAAAAATCAGCATCCTCATATAAGCCATAGCCTTCAAAATAGGTAGAAAAAGATAAACTGTCAAAAACTGATCTTTTATAAGACGATACGCCGCCCATAAACAGTTCAGCGGGGTAGATCTTTCCTGATGGAGGCAAAAAACTGACCGAACGTCCATGGGAAAAGGTGGGCAAATAACAAGGTGGAGTATCTGGATGGAGCCCAAACCAGTGTCGCACCCTAAATCGTAAAGGTTCACTACGCATCCAACCGTCATAATAAAACCGTTTTGAGGTGTTGTTTCCCTCTGTCTTTTGCCACTCTACTTCATTGGTAATATAGCCCCCAACGCCCAACGCATTGGGATAACAGTCATAAGTATTTACCATTTGTTCAAAATAATCGACTTCCAAAATGGTATCATCATCCAAAAAACAAATGACTTCTGATTGTTGGTCGACCTTTGAAATCCCGTAATTACGTTGTTTGGTCAGCCCCAGATGCTGAGCCTCAACTTTATAATAGCTTAAATTTTTAAAGCTATTCAGTTTTAAACGTTGTTCAGTTTCTGTAGTGGGCGACCCATCGATGATTAAAATTTCATTAGGATAAAGGGACTGAACTTTCACTGAATCCAATAAGTTTAACAAGGCATCTGGACGCATGTAGGTGCAGATGATGAGCGAAAAATTCATTTATTGAGTTTTATTCATTAATTGTTCTGCCCAAAATACGCTTCGGTTCCAGCGAGCTATCATCTGCTTAAAATATGAAAAAGGATTTTTAATAGGTTGTCTGTTAAAGAACTTAATAAATAAAAGTGTCTTATAACCTTTTTGTTGTTGCAATGTTTGATGTTTTAAATTGTAAAGCATAACTGTAGGAGATGGCTTGGGTTGTAAGGTGTCTTCTGTCCATGCCTGTTTATTTATGTTTCTAAAACCGCCCACAGGGGCTTTTAAATGGAGTAATTGTGAAAAAGGTAGATAAGCAATATCACAGCCATGATTACGTAACTGCATTCCAAAATCACTATCTTCTCCAAAACCAAATTCAAATGCCGTATCAAATTCAAGTTTCTTTGCTATGGCTGAATTCACCATACTGCAGCCGGAACCAAATGTAAACCATTGCATAGTGTTTTTAACAGTGTCTTTTTGTCCTTCTTGTAGGCAGCTTAAAGTAGCTGCCTTAAAGTTGTATGTAACCATGGTTAGGAAAGCGTTTTCTATGACATATGGCTTACATCTTATGTCGTCATCTGCCATGAATACATATTCAGAAACCACGTCCTTTAGTGCTAGATTTCTTGAGTTACAGGCTCCGGTCTGCTGAATAAATTGATGTTTAACTACAAATGGCCACGTTTCATTTTGTAAATAATCTAAATCTGAAACACTACCAATAATTGGATTTTGTTCAATAATGATAACATTTTTAGGTATTAACGTTTGGTTTGCCAAATCTTTTAAAACATCATATAAATAGGATCTTCGACCAATAGTTGGAATGATGACATCATAATTCAATTCATTACTTTTCGCTTGAGTCGAATTCTCTATATGAGCTAATTCCAAATGCAAGCATTTTTTTGAAGTTAATAGCGACTTTAAAAATGGTAGAACAAACAGTTTATTTTCATAAATAAAGAAATTGAACAATAAAATTGCAGTCCAACGGGTTTTGAAATGTTGTTTTACAAATTTAAAAACCTCAAAAACAGACGCTTTATTTATATTTAATTGAGGTGCATTACCATTTAAAAATTGAGGTGCAGAATAACAAAAGAGACCTTTTGATTGTCCTCGTTTAGCAATGGAGTTCAATAAATAATCAAAAGATTCATCTTTAAACATTTTAGCATTGAAAGCTCTTAAAACTTCAGAATGGATAACACCAACACAACTACTCATCATCCAAGTGGGATATGTCACCTCTTTTTTGGGGTTAGCAAAAGGAGAACTGTCCACATAACCAATTTCTTGAGGTAAATAATTTTCTTCTTGATTATTATAAGAAGCCATCACAAGTTTATGACTACATAAATTACTTATATTTTTAAATAAAACAAACGGTTCCATATCTAAATGACACCAGATAACAAATCGGTTTTCAAACTTTGACGCAAGATCAAAAAAACATTTGATCATATCATATTCGTCTATAATAATGTCCAATTCGGAATCTAAATCAAAAGCTCTGATACATTTATCATTTTTATGGAATAAAACAATCATATTTTAATTTTTAAAATGATTGGCTACATGTGATCCAGCAAAAGTGATGATTTCATAACCTCCAAATCTTTTCGTTAAACATGGATAATTAATGCTCTTAAAAAAATTCTCCAACATCAAATATGTGGGTTTCCCGTCAACTATATGATAAGACGCAATTGCAAAGTTGGGTTCATATTTTTCAATTAACGCTAAACAACCCTCAATAGCTTGTATTTCAGCTCCTTCAATGTCCAACTTTATAAAATCCAACCGCTCTAGCTTATTTATCTTTTCCCATGTATCAAGGGATGTTGTTTTCTTTTTTACTATACCATCGGTTCCTGAAAACCATAATGCCGAAGACGCAACAGTTCCTGATTCCTGAAAATCAATTTCAGTTTCTTCATTCCACATTAACTCGTTGTGGATTCTATAATTATCTGAACAGTTATTTAAAGAAAAGTTAGCCTTTAACTTGTCTATATTATATTGGTCTGGTTCAAAACTATGAACATAACCTTTATCTCCAACTTTCATCAAGAATAGCAATGACAAGATACCTACATTGGCACCTCCGTCAATAACAACGTCTCCTGATTTTATTTTATAAAAGTGCTGATAATTATCAAAATCAGGAGTGATAGTGTACAAGGGTTCATATGTAAATAAATTCAAACCTTCATATATAGTTTCATAGATTAAGTTGGAATTCTTTTTTTCAATAAGTTTATATTTAATGGACTTGCTAGCCAGAGCATTATACCAAAACATCTTCAATTTTTCCTTGAAAATGCCCTTGGGCAATAACCTACTAATCGTTTTCTTAATCGATTTTTTTAAAGTCATAGTACTATCGTGTTGTAATACTCTAAGGTTGTTTGAGCCTGTTTAATAATATCAAATTGGAGCTCCACTTTTTTTCGAGCTGCCTCTCCCATTTGCTGGCATAGGGTTTCATCCTTCAATAACATCTCTATCTTTTCAGCATATTGCTTAAAATTAGAAGGATGTTCCAGAAAACCATTTCTCCCGTCGTCTATCAGCTCTTTCGCCCATCCGATATTGGTATTAACGACCGGTTTTTTCAGTGCCATCGACTCAATGGTCACCATACCAAGGGTCTCAGCAAAAGACGGAAACACACACACATGGGCATTTTTTATATGCTCTTGTACTTCGTTATAAGCTACTCTCCCCAAATAGCGCACACGTCGTTTTGCCTTTTCTGAAAAATGCTGCTCCATTAAGGCATAGGTTGAACCTGTTCCTATTTGGATATCTGGAGCATCACTACCGATTAACACCAACTCCGCCTCTTCATTAACTTCCAACACTTTATTGAATATCTGCGCAAGTTCCAAAACGCCTTTTTTTCTGATAATTGTACCAATATAAAGAATTGTATTTCTTTTAAAAACAGCTGGCGCATTATTCTCAAAATCTTCCATTTTCAATCCATGGTGGATGGTTGTAATGGTATCATTTCTCAAACTAAAAATCCCAGCGGTCAATTGGCCTGCATAATTGGTAGGAGCTATAAAGCCTTTAGCCCCATTTAAGGCTAATTTTTCAAACATAAAATTTTTAAACTTTTGAGGTCTCTTTTCGAGATGGCAAAAATAGGCATCCGTCCCGTGCAAACGAATGACCAAAGGCACCTTAAACTTCATAAAGGCCGTAATGCCTGTCCAGTCGGGTGCTTCGACGATCTGAATTTGATACCGTACTATGGCTTTATTGACATGATTCTGGATGTGTTTTCTATAGAAAAACCATTGGGCTATCCTAAACTTTTTGGAGCTGATCAAATGCAACGTTACCCTGGCATCATTGATGATGTCATCGGTATCCTGATGGTAAACAAATACGTGCACCGCTAGTCCTTTTTCCGCAAGCGCTTCTGCTAAATTTTTTATACTGGTGCCGATCCCAGCAGCATGTTTTACTTTGGGGTGCGGATATTCTGAAGTAATAAAAGCAACGGACCTCATACTCCAGGTTTTTGAAGTCGTTGGGAAATATTGGTCACGATACGCGAAGATGTTTCATGAAAAGGTGCTTTATTAATATGTTCAAACCAAGCTTGGGCATGGGATACCACCTCTGAACTGTCCTTCAACATCCTCTCAATCGACTCCGAAATCATTTGTGGTGAATCGATCCAAAAAACAGCATCAGAGTTTGGCATCGATCTAAAATGCACGTAATCGTAAACATGTACGCCTTTTTCAGACATGGATTCAGTATTATAACGATAATTCATATAACCGCAGGGTTTGTTATGGATGGCAAAGTCAAAGACCATTGAAGACCCCAGATTGAACACTGCCTTACAATGCGTTGCCATAGTTGCCAATAAAACGGTATCTGCTTTGGTCGGCAATTTGGTGTTCCATCCCTCACCCACCGACTTCCATAAAGGCGAAATCGGTATAATGACATCTTCAAATTCCTTGAGGACCGCATCAAAACGATCGCTAAAATCCACCGGACACCGTCTAAAAAGAATTCCCAACCTGTCATTATTCGTATTCATTGTCCTCACTGCTCGTGCCACGTCCCGCAAATACAGAGGATCTTGTGGGGAGGTCGTTATATCATCACCGCTAAAACAAATATAGTCTTTGGCCAGATTTAGTCCATGTTGTGCATAAAAGCCATCTCTTGACGGTATGGAAACTGAATTATAATGAGGTTCAAACTGTGGAGTTCCCGTCACGGTAATTTGATCACGACGCACAAAAGGATAATAAGTCAATAGTTCTTGCTGCATGTGGTCGCTCCATACGTGGTAATGATCGGTTTCAACATCCACCATGGATTTTGGCAAATTATCCCATGAATACACAAATCCTATGGTCGGGATGCCAAGGGCCTTTGCGGCTTCAATTGGCGCTATGGCCAAGATGGAACGCTGGCTTGCACAATAGACCAAATCGGGCTGCAGAGTTTCCAAAATTTCTTTACAGGACGTGTAATAGGAGGTTTGACGCTCCAAGAATCGAATTTGCTTTCTTAAAATGCCTAATCCTTTAGCCGAATTTAAAATGGTCACCAAGAGTTGGGTAATGCTGCTTTTTACTACCGCAGAAAAATTTCGGTACGACAGATCAAACCAATACTTCTGGTACACGGGATCCTTAAACCGTTTGATGAATTGGTTCAGTTCTATGCGTTTTTTGGCATTCTTAAAACTGTCCGTCAATGGGTGTTGTTTAATGGGTTGAGGCACCACCTCATCTAATCCCAAAGTCGCCAATGAAAAACTGGTCAGGTTTAAAAAAACTATCGTGATGCCAGTCGATTGGGCTTCTTGATAAAAAGAGGTATAAACAAAGTTCCTTAAACTCACCCCGTCAGGGATTATAAAAAGGATTTTCTTTTGCTTCACCATGGGAAAGTCAATTTATACATTATGAGTTATTAAAAATCTCCGCCATTTGTTCGGCTCTTTCCCAATCGGCTTGCGTATCTATATTAACATAAAATTCTTTTGATGCTTGGATGTAAGCCGTGCTTTCTCCGTATAATGACGCTTGGTGTTGAAGAACTTCCGTCTTGGTAATATAAATGCTACCATCTCTATAAAAAGCTTTTGGTAACTCCTGCCTGCGGGTGATGATTTCTTTTTCGCCGGTTGCAATGTGCAGTATTTGATTTTCGTCCGCTTCAAAAAGCCAATGCGGATTAAATTCATGGGGAACTTCCAAAACAGAAATCAAGGAATCCGTTCTCTTTTCAATAAACTGTTCGATAGCACGATCCATAAACGCTACGGTTCTAAAGGGTGCCGTTACTTGCAACAGACACACCGCATCAAAAAACTCGTTTCGGGATGCATAAAAATCAAGGGTATGCAGGATTACTTGAAGGGTTGGTGTGGTATCTTCCGCCAAATGAGCCGGTCTTTTAAAGGGTGCCTCTACGCCTAAAGCCTTTGCAACACCAATGATGTGATCATCGTCGGAACTCACCACAACCTTGGACAAACGCTTTGAAGCTTTTGCTATATCCGTAGTGTATTGCAATAAAGGCTTATCTCCCAAAAGTTTAATGTTCTTTCCGGGAACACCTTTTGATCCGCCGCGTGCTGGTATAAGACCCAATATGTTCATCAATACATAATCGTTTTATGGAACTGAAGTGGCAAACGCTCCAAATGCGCCGCAATCTTCTCTCCCGCATTACCATCGCCATATACTAAAGATGGAGCCGTTTTTTTAGTGTTGAGCTGTTGCTGAATGGCGTTATAGATAGCCTCCCGTTGGTAAGGTACATCAATAACGTTCGCACCTCGTTCCCGACGGTGCTGCCGCGTCCCGATATTAACCACCGGCACCCCCAAATAGGCACATTCCCTGATGCCCACACTACTGTTGCCAATCAAACAGACGGACTGATTTAGGAGCGTCAAAAAATCATCGCCGGTCATGTTTTTAAAAAAATGGATGTGTTGTAGATCATGATGCTCCCTGTAGGCACGGATGCCCGAAGAAGTCCCGTCGGCACCGGCATCCACATTGGGCCAAAACCACAATACCGGTAAAGTCAATTGGCTGACCACCTCCAAGGTTTCTTCTATATGACGCCTAGAATCCTTGTATTCGGTGGTCACCGGATGTTGCATCACCACCACATATCCGTTGGACAAGTCGGGTTGGGCCCCCACCCCACCGTATCGGGTATAGGGATTGAAATTTAAGCTGTCTGATTTCGATATGAGCTTGGCGATATCGATGGAAGGACATCCGGTGTTAAACACATAATCGGGTTGCTCCCCTAATTTGAGCACCCGGGTTTTTGCCGCTTCCGAAGCCACAAAATGGTAATCGGCCAATTTGGTAATGGCGTGCCGTACTTTTTCATCAATGTTGCCCGTCACCTCCCCGCCCTGAATATGCGCCAGGGGAATATTCATATAGCTGGCGGCAATGGCGGTAGCCATGGTTTCAAACCGATCGGCCACGGTGACCACAATATCCGGTTTTAGATTATCAAATACGGTGGACAATTCCAAAATGCCTATGCCAGTGGTCTTGGCGGCAGCGGTGAGGTTTTCGCCCTCCAATACATTGAATACCTTGGCCGCAATAGTGAAGCCATCCGCTTCAATATAATTAACGGCAGACCCGTAGCGCTCCAACAAGGCCGAAGCAGCCACGATAAGCTGTAATTCCAAATTCGGGTGGTCCTGAATGGCCTTTAATACCGTTTTGACACGACTGTAAGATGGTCTTGCCGTTACGACAACAGCTATTTTTCGGTTGGTCATAAATGGTTTGGTACTTTCAATCCGTAATAATACAAATTTTATAGATTTTTAAGAAATGATTGACCAAAATGTACTTTTAAATTATTTTTCTTAAAGACATACTCCAAAAACAAAACAACAAGGAAAACCCGATAAATCCATGTCCACTTTCTAATCCGCCAACAATCCGTGAAATCGATAAAATCCCTATCCCAAACCCATTAAATAATCCAATCATCACAACCCATCATTCCAAATCCCCCCAATTTAGAAACGCCCATTTCGATAGATCATGTTTTAAACGTTTCCCCACCACTTCCCCAAATAAGGACGCATCAATCCCAAACCCTTTAGGCTTTTTGCTCTCCAGATCAGAAAACTGAACCACAGCTCCCTTTCTCAAATTTTTATTGACCGCCAGCGATTTTTCAAAGATCTGTTTAAGATCTGAAAATTGTGTTGTGTTCTCCTTGTCAGTGGGATGGGACAAGGCCGTCGAGATATTGGAAACGGCTTTGACCAATTGGGTGGCTTCAGTGAAATTTAAGGAAGCTTTGGCATCGGGCCCAAACATGTCCTTATCAAACACCACGTGAAACTCTAAAAGTTCAGCGCCCAGCGCCACGGCGGCAATACACGCTTCAATGGAGGACGAATGGTCCGAAAACCCCACGGGCAGGCCATATCTCGCTTTTAGTTCCTGGATCACATTGAGGCCGTACTCTTCAGGACTTGTCGGATAAGCCGTGGTGCACTGCAAGATGGAAACGTCCACGTTGCGCTCGGTTAAAAAAGCCACCGTTTTATCAAGTTCCCTTAAAGAACTCATGCCCGACGATACAATCACGGGTTTACCTGTTTGGGCAATTTTTTCCAATAACAGCAAATTAGTGACTTCTCCAGACCCAATCTTATAGCGTTTGACCCCCACCTGTTCCAACAGATCGACCGCAGCATTACTAAAAGGGGAACTTATAAACTCAAGCCCCACCTCATCGCAATGCTGTTTTAAACCTTTCCATTGCTCTAAAGTAAACTCCATACGTTTCCAATAGTCAAAACGGGTGGCGTCCTGTTTGGAAAACTGTACCCTAAAAGGTTCATGGATGCTGCTTTCAGCCTCGGCAATATGGGTCTGGAATTTGATGGCCTGGCATCCTGTTTTGGCCACCGCGTCAATATAAGCATGTGCCATCCCCAGACTGCCGTCGTGGGCTTGGGCGATTTCGGCTATTATAAAAGGTTGAACCATTTCAACTATGAATTAAAAGATTAGGAGATTAATATATCTAGTCCGAATTTATTCTGGTTTCCAATAAATTTTTGCCTCCTCAATTGATTTATAGGCAATATACTCTTTCTCAGTTAAAGCATTCCGATGAGTCAAATTCTTAGGCATTTTTACCGCGAGATCTATCAGACCTAAAAAAATTGATTTTAAAGCCGTAATGTCACCTTTAAAAACTTTCAGCTTCAATTGCATCCAAATGGTATAAGCCATTAATCGAGGTATTTTAGAGAAAGGAATAAATAAAAAAAATAAACTCCATCCTGAACATAATGACCGTCTCTGACGTAAACCAAAGTCTCCTTTGTTTTTTCTTTCATGTAAGTCAACGCGATGCTGTACTAATACTTCTGGCAAATAATATATTTCCCATTTTTGTTTAAATAATTCGTAGGACGCAAAATTTTCTTCTCCATAAAAAATGAACCATTCAGGATAATCGGCAATATCTTTCCAAGCTTGCATCCGCCAAACATGTGCACAACCAACAAAACTTTGCATTCTGACAGGTATTTCTGTAGTGAAGTGATTAAAAATTTCATTCTTTGACCAATATACTCTAAAACCCAGAAGTCCTACCCTAGGATTTTTATCAAAAAACTCAGTTATTAAACCCAATGGGTTCTCCGTTATAAAATGAGCATCATCATCAACAGAAATAGCGAATTCAGTTGTAACCGCATTAAGCATTTTATTTCTGCAGTAGATATATCCTTTTGAAACGATATTGATATAAAGTATAATATCAGGATAGTACTCAGAAATATAGGCTGATGTTCCATCTGTCGACCCATCGTCATAAATAACACAGATCACATCATTTCGACCAATAAGATGATTAATATTATTTAAAGTTTTTTTTAAATCTTCCAATCGATTTTTAGTCGAAATCAGGATGGATATTGAATCCTTAATAAAATCCATAGTGATTTAAATCATTTTCTTAAAAAGATTATATGCTTTCAAATGTGTTCTTAATTCTCTAAAGTTACCCTTTGCAAACAACTTTAGACTTTGCAATAGAATTAGATAATATTCTCTCTTAAAAGCAGTTTTAGAAAAATGCTTATGTATTAAATAGAAATAGAGTTTACTCTTTTCTAGCTTAACGTCCATGCTCTTGGATTTATCTCTCTGACCACCTGAATAAGTGTCAAGATGTTCAACAAGTATTTTAGGCTGGTAATATATAATTGCCCCGGCCTTTAATAAACGCAAGCCGTAATCCCAATCATCACCCCAAATTGTAAAGTTTTCGTCAAAATAAAAACCTGCCTCTTTAAAAACATCAGCGTTCACAATATTTAATCCAGAACTTACTTGTAGACGAAATCTACTTTTTGAAAAGTCATGCGGTTTCGCAAGTGTTTCAAAAATGGAATCATATTCGAATTTCTTCGTGTATAGATCATTTCTAATGATACCAGGAATTAGGACATCAATGATTTTGGGGGCTAACTCCTGAACTATTTGATTAAATGCAAATGCGGGAATACGTAAGTCATCGTCTAGAAAAAACAACCATTCTTCATTTTTATATGCACGTAACGCCAAATTTCTTGAATGGTTGACGGAAAACTTTCTATCATTTTCAAAAATGGTATATTTATATTTTAAGTTTAAAGATGAAATATGAACATCATTTTTTATTATACTTTGATCTACAATTACAACATGCGAAATATGATTACAGAATTCATTCAGATCTAAAAGCAAATTAGATAAAAAATCTATTCTATCTCGTGTGGGTATGACTAAAAAAAAGTTATTCATGTTCTCAATAGGTAATTTTATATTTAGATCTTTGTCATATTATGATTTGTACTTTTCTTGTAAGTGTGTTTTTAAGAAGTTGAAATCAATTGCTAAAAAAATTGTACTCAAAGTAAAAAAAAGTTCCTTGAACCTATCTTTACTTTGAAAGGCACTGTAGAAAGTTATGCATCGTCTTATCATTATCTTACGATATTGATAATCCTCAAAATTGTTTAAGCAATTTTTATTTTTCAAATTTAAAAATGTTAATCGTTCTGCCTCAATTTTACATTTTATCTTTAAAACATCCCTCCCTCTTCTAATACCTGATTGTGACATTCTAAATAAATACAAAGGTTTTTTAATAACTTCTATTTTGGGTTTGGTTATCAATAATCTATTAAAAAACTCCCACTCCTGTCTAATCAGAAGACTTTCATTATATAGAGGCATGTTTTGCAATAAAAAATCTTTTTTAAACAAAGGTCCATTGGTGACAAAAGCAATGCGACCACACACATGATTGAATATAATATTACCTCCTAGATGTAATGGCCACGGAATGGGATCAATTGCTGGTAAATTTTCATATATCGCACCTTTGCAAACCACAAAGTCACAAGATGAATTTAACAACAATTGCAACTTTAATTCTATTTTATTAGGCAACATAATATCATCACTATCAAACCAATTTACATAATCGCCTTTACTCATTTCAAACCCATAATTGCGTGCTGCATTCCCCCCTTTTAATCTATTCTTTGGCCTGTGGTGATACTGAAATCGCGCATCTTTAAGGCAATATTCTTTAATCAAATGAGATGTTTCATCAGTACTTCCGTCGTCCACCACAATACATTCCCAATTAGAATATGTTTGATTCAAAACACTATCAAGAGTCTCAAGAAGCATGCTTGCTCGATTAAATGTTGGAATTATTATTGAGACTAAATGTTTATTTGACACCTTTAAAAAATTTAATCCTATAAATAATGAGATCCTTTTGACAAGTTTCTTTTTCTACTTTCTTCAATATCTTTACAGATGCTTTTCAAAAGGATAAATTCTTTTGAAAAACCATAAGCTTTTTTTATTCTTAATTGTATAAACATCTTAAAAACTCCTCGTTCGACTATTCTTATACTTTTTTTTATTGTAAACGGTAGCAATATGTTCGCCAGTTTTATTTTATACGATATTTCAGCCATATTATAGTATGCTTTGCTAAACATTCTTGATTTATTTTTTTGACGATATTCTCTATCGTGAATAACATAACATTGTGGCAATACTCCAATTTTAAGATCATGAAATACAACTCGCTGACAATAATTCTCATCTTCTCCATAATGAAAAAACAAGGGGTCAAATCCTCCAACGGTTTCCAAACATTTGCGAGAAATTAACCAGGCAGCTGCATTGATAAAAGGCACTTCATAAACAGCAGCCAAGTTATTTCCCAAAACAAAGTCAGAATAAAACTGACCCGTTTTTTCTTTGAGCATAAAATTAGAAAAGTTGTTATCTAGCTTTTTTTGATCACCTGTTATATGAATTGGGCTTAAAACACCATAGTTAGAATGTTGTTTTTGAAAGACAACCAATTCATCTAAAACTGAATCCACTAAATACGCGTCCTGATTCAATAAAAACACATGTTCTGCACCTTGATCCAATGCATAACGAATGCCAATATTGTTGGCTTGACCGAAACCTAAATTATCTGCTTGCCTAAATATTGTAACATCTGGATAATTGGTTTCAATAAAAGAAACGGTTATATCTGTGGAAGCATTGTCAACTATAATTACAGCGTAGGCCGCACAGCTATCTAGACATTTTTTTAGCCATGGCATGCCGTTATAGGTTACAATTATGATATAAGTTTTAGGCATGTTGACACACTATAATATGTTGAAAAGTCACCAAATCTTTATTTAAAAATTTCAAAACTTTAGCCTTCCAATTAAATTTTGACCCCATGGCATCACGAGATCTGTATTTACGTTCATAAGTTAAAACCTTTAGGTTTGCAGAGGATACCAAGCTATAAACATCTTTTCTTGTAAACCAACGCAAATGAGTCTTATCAAATATGCCTCTCTCATTTCTTGGCCATGTGCCTTTAATATAAATTTGAATGAACAATTCGATATGAGCTATATTTGGAAGAGAGATAATCACCTGACCATTCGGTTTTAGTTTTGAGACCAGGTGCTTTAAAACATAATATGGATCGTATAAATGCTCTAAAACATCACCAAATAGAATATAATCAAAAGTTGATGATTTACTCATAATCTCGTCGAGAAAAGCACATTTGTTTAAATCTCCACGCCACACTTTTGTATTATGCTGAGCAGCTTCTTTGGCCATATCATTGTCATACTCAACACCATAAACCTCTTTTGCTTTATGATGTTCTAATAAATATCTGCCATTAACTCCCAAAGCGCATCCAACATCCAACACGATATGATTTCCTACAGGGATGTATTTAATTAAATCAGGGCGCAAACCAATATAAGAACTATTATATTCAGACATTATATTCAATAGTTGTTAGGTTGATATGGGATTGGAAAAATAAATTTCCCCAACTGCCATTCCAGTTGGAAATATAATCGCCATCGTCTTCCATTTGTAAAATTTCAAAAGCTATCGCTTGATACGCATGATCCATTCTCTCCAAATTAGAGTTTTCGACACTCCCTTTGGAAATAGAAAGGTTTAAATAATATACTCCAACAGATAAATTATGGTTCGGCAATTCTAGCTCAACAATATGTTTTCCTTCCTTTAAAATCATGTTTTGAGTAAAAAACGATCCAATAGCGGTATCGTCAAGAGCACATATTGACCCAGTTAAGCAAACTGCCTTCTGTATATTCTGATATACTTCAAAATAAATATCAAATTTAAGAGCTCCTCTAATCGTTGTTTTCTCGTTTTTTGCTATTATTTTAATCATCGAAAGCCTATGATCTGTAATTCCTCTTCGATGCGATTTATTAAAATAAACCTCTTTGTGACCAATAGCGTTTGCTTCTGAAATATAAAAATCAACCGCATCATCCACCTTTCCTTCAAAAACAATCGCCCCATGCTCCAAAACAATCGCCCGAGTACACAAACTTTTTACCGCCGCCATATTATGACTCACAAACAACACCGTCCGTCCCTCTCCTTTGCTAATATCCTGCATTTTCCCAATGGCTTTCTTCTGGAACTCGGCATCCCCCACCGCCAGCACCTCATCGATCACCAAAATATCAGGCTCTAAATGTGCGGCGACCGCAAAGGCCAAGCGCACCGTCATCCCCGAAGAATAGCGTTTGACAGGTGTGTCAATATAACGTTCGCAACCAGAAAAAGCAATTATCTCGTCCAATTTACTGGTGATTTCTTTTTTGGTCATTCCCAAAATAGCACCATTCAAATAAACATTTTCACGGCCGGTCATTTCTGGGTGGAACCCGGTACCTACTTCCAAAAGTGAGGCAATACGGCCTTTGGTCTTGATTTCGCCTGTGGTGGGGGTGGTGACCCGGGATAGAATTTTTAACAACGTTGACTTCCCGGCACCGTTTTTACCGATAATACCCAATACTTCACCGCGCTGTACTTCAAAGTTGATGTCTTGTAATGCCCATACGTAGTTACTATCCGCTTTTATGCTTCTATCATTCACAGAACCCACTTTTAAATAAGGATCCTCTTTCCCGCGAATCCCAGCCCACCATCGGTTCAAGTCATGACTGATGGTGCCTGTACCTACAGAACCTAATCGGTATTGCTTGCTAATATTTTCGGCTTTTAAAATGATGCTCATTTTCTGTTATCGATATTCGGTTATCTGTTTTCTAACCTCTTTTTTCTATTCTCAAAACTATCCTCTCACCTCTCAAATACTCACCTCTACCCTCTCACCACTAATACCTCAAGCTTACTACCTCAAAACTAAACCGTATCTATAAACGACTTCTCCGTTTTATTGAAGATTATTAAACCTACTAAGAACAACACGATACTAATTACAAAAGTATATCCAAAACCTGACCAACTGAAGGTGCCTGTATTTAAAAGCATGTATCTGAACCCTTCAATAATTTGGGTTAAGGGATTGTATTCTACAAAAACTGCCACCGCACTTGGAAACTTTGCTTTTGCTTCACTGACAGGATAAGGCACCGCAGAAACATACATCAATAACTGCACGCCAAAACTAACAAGAACCGTTAAATCTCTATATTTGGTGGTCATGGAGGAAATAATCATGCCCAAACCCAAACCCAAGAGCGCCATCATCACAATATAAACAGGGAGTAAAAAAATATGGTTATTAAAGCCCAAAGTCTGCCCCTGAAATGCATAATAGCTATAAAATCCGATAAAAATGCCCATTTGAATTCCAAACTTTAAAAGATTTGAAATGGTAATGGACATGGGCATAATGACCCTTGGGAAATATACTTTCCCAAAAATGCTTTGATTGGTTGTAAAGGTACTGGAAGTTCCTGTGAGGCATTCCCTAAAATAATTCCATGCAGTAATGCCTGCTAAATTAAATAGAAACGGGGGCACCCCATCAGTTGAAATCTGTCCGAGGTTATTGAATATTAAGGTAAAAATAACCGATGTGAACAAGGGTTGGATAATATACCATAAGGGCCCTAAAATAGTTTGTTTATAGACCGTAACAATATCCCGCTTCACAAAAAGAATCAGCAAATCCCGATAACGCCAGATTTCCTTAAAATTAAGGTCAATAAGTTTATGTTTTGAAGAAATGGTGTACAACCATTGATCTTGTGGTGTCATGAGAAAAAAAACATTTTTTACTGAGCTAATATAAAAGAAAATATGGAGTTGTAGCTAACTTTTTGATTGTGACTTATAAAAATCGACCATTTGAAGTAAACCTTCGTGCAAGGTGGTCAATTCCCGATGTAAAATGGCCTTCATTTTGGTGACATCAGGACAACGGCGTCTCATATCACCCTCTGTAAGAGCCGGTAAATGGATTATTTCAGACTGAGACCCTGTCACTTGAATGATTTCTTTGGCAAGTTCTAAAACGGTCATTTCACGATCATTCCCCACGTTCAACACACTGTTCTTATAGTCCTCATGCAGGGTTTCAATACAAGTGGCAATAGTGTCATCAATATAACAGAACGAACGGGTCTGTAGACCATCACCATGAATTTCTATAGGCTTTCCTGCCAAAGCAGCTTTTAAGAATTTAGGCACCACAAAGTCCAGGCTCTGATGCGGCCCATAGGTATTAAAGAATCGAAAAATAGTATAAGGCAGACCGTATTCCTTTTCGTAAGACCTAAAAAAGGCTTCGCCAACATTTTTAACAATGGCATAGGGCAACCGCGAATTGAGAGGCGTGGTGTTTTCATTTTGCGGGATTTCAAAAGGTTCGCCATAAACTTCAGACGAACTGGAAAAAAACACACGCTTCACGTTTGAATCTTTTGAAAGGGCTAAAACATTCTTAATCCCTTCAATATCCTCTAATACACCAATGGGATGCTCTAAAGTACGCTTTACCCCAACAACTGCTGCAAAGTGAAATACGTAATCAAAGTCAAAACGCTCAAAAACGGGATGGATATCATTATAGATATTGACATCGGCATTGATAAAACTTACGTTGGCAGCTTTTGGTATTTTGTTGACATGCCCAGTAGACAGATTATCGACAATGGTAATGTTGTAACTCTCGGTTTTAGCCAATTGAGTAGCCAAGGCACTACCAATATTACCAGCACCACCAGTGATCAAGAAATTAGTCATATTATATATTGAGTATTAAAGATGTCCATTTATCATTAACCCATCTGGAATCAAAAAACGAATATAAAAAAATAGACGGAACTACGTGTTCTAAATAGTTATAAAATTGAAGTTTAAAATAAGCTCTCCATTTTGGCTAGTTAATTAAGTGTGGTTATTTAACTTGACAAATATTTTATATTAAGCCAACTAGAAGTGACGTGTTTAGTAAATAAATTCCAAGATTAGATATATACTAACAATCCGGCTCCCCTCTTTGGAAAAAGAGGGGAATGAATTTACCGTAGTGCAACGGAGGTAAAGAAAGGGGAGTTTGAATAAGCCGGTTGGCCTAATAATTTACAGCAGTGCAACGGAGATAAAGAAAAGGGAAATTATAATACAAAGTTCAAAGCTATGACAAGAACGAATAATTCTAATTATTAAATTGGAATACACTTAATTCATTCTTCTATATAACTATCATCCAACTTTTGATCATATTTTTTCTCTAATGATTTAAGGAAACTAGAAAGCTCAATTCCTCTATAAAAACATATAATTATAACTGTGGAAAACGGTATCTTATATCCATTTGTTTGATTTATTTTTGAAACAACATGCTGATGAATTCCATGGATACGCCCCAGTTCCCTTAAAGATAATTTTGAATCAAACAACTCCTCAGAAATATAATTGCAAATATATTTATCAGCCAAATAAACCTTTTTTGGATTCTTACTTTTATCTGATTTCTCTAAGGACATATTACAAAAGAAGATAAATTATTAATTTATTTTGAGCATCATCGTGCTCAGTTGATTTATTTTAGTATATTTGAAGCGATATATAATATATTTGCGTTTCTTCTAAAGAAAGTTATTAGAAGCATACGCTTTGAACCTCGCATAAGAAAACTGGCGTTTTTAAAACCACGAGAGGATAAGCAAGATGCTCACGACCCGGGCGTGGGCTCGCTTATTGTGGTATGGTATGCCAGTACCTCTTATGCAGTAAGTTGAGTCCCACGCCTTCTCGTTACCAAACGTCAGGGTAATCTACTGGCATCAGCCATCGGATCGGACACTCCACTTACAAAACCTCTTAGATCTGCAATAAGCAGATATAAATGTGATATGCTATTATTCATTTAATAATTATAAGTGTCTATACATAGTCTGAAAAAATAAACATTAACAAAAAAGCAATATCATCAGGAGTTCTGAACGAAGCACATAGCAGAATTATATGACATAATCAATTTTAAACTGAATATCTCCAACCTTAAGGATTAGTAGCAGCACCCTTAATTATAGTGAAAACGAGTAGTAGAATTAGTCCTGGGAAAGGGCCGTTGTAGGTTGGAGATCCCTAAAAACAAAACAACGGCCTACTTCCCTTTAATTCTTAACTGCTATTAAAATTAAATTTAAACAATATGCCTGTGAAATAAATCAATCCTCAACTCCTAGCTCCTAGCTCCTAGCTTCTAGCAAAAAAAGACCCGCTCCCAGTTTTCGACGACAGTTGAGCAGGTCTACAAGTTAAATAGTTACAAACCATTAACCAATACAAAACTATGATAAATAATCATAAATCAGTAAGATGGCGGCGCATTTTTAGCTGTAATCTTCTTTTCTTAATCTTCACTTTGCCCATCATGGCTCAGGATCTGTTGGTCACTGGCAAAGTTACCGATGGCCACTTGCCCATCTCAGGCGCAAATATTCTTATTAAAAACACCAAAAATGGTGTAGTATCAGATTTTGACGGGCGCTACAGCATTACCGCCAAACCAACAGACACCCTTCTGGTCTCCTATTTGGGTTATACTACACTTACTATCCCCATACAAAACCGTACCACTATTGATGTTGCATTGCAAGAAGATGCGACCGCTTTAGGAGAGGTGCAAATTAACGCTGGTTACTATACTACTACAGATCGCGAAAAAACGGGAAGTATTGCACGTATAACCGCCAAGGAGATTGAGACGCAACCTATTAGCAATCCAATGGCAGCCTTGCAAGGAAAAATGGCAGGAGTAAATATAACACAATCTACTGGAGTACCAGGTGGTGCGTTTAATATTCAAATTAGAGGCACGAATAGTTTAAGAGCGGATGGTAATACACCATTATATCTGGTTGATGGCATTCCATTTGGCACAGAAAATCTTGGAAGCACGTTAATATCAGGAGCTGTTCTTACTGGCTACGGTATTAATCCATTAAACAGTCTCAATCCAAAAGATATAGAAAGTATAGAAGTGTTAAAAGACGCAGATGCAACAGCCATTTATGGATCTCGTGGCTCAAATGGTGTGGTGCTCATTACCTCGAAAAAAGGAAAACCTGGTAAGACAAAATTAAATATCAACAGCTATTCTGGCATTGGCAGTGTTTCAAGAAAACTTAAATTAATGAATACCCAGCAATACCTAATCGTCCGTGAGCAAGCTTTTATAAATGACGGCTTTACTGAAATCCCTTTTTATGCTTATGATATCAACGGCACTTGGGATAGAAATAAATATACTGATTGGCAAAAAGAACTTATTGGCGGAACAGCATATACCAATAGCACTCAAGCAACATTCTCTGGTGGGGCAGAAAATACCAGCTTTTTGCTAAGTGGGACTCACTACAAAGAGACAACTGTATTTCCCGGTGATTTTGAATTCAGTAAAAAATCGGTAAGCTTTAACATCAATCACAGTTCTACCGATCAAAAATTTGAATTACTACTATCCAGCAATTATTTAGCTGACACGAATGATTTGTTAGCAACAGACCTCACTAGACAGGCCTATACTCTAGCGCCAAATGCTCCCGAACCATTTAATTCTGACGGCACTCTTAATTGGGAAAATTCTACTTGGGATAATCCTTATCGTTATATAAATGAAAAATACTTGGCTCAAAATAATAATTTAATTTCAAACGCGATGCTACAATACCAGCCATCAAAAGAATGGTCGCTCAAATTAGGACTAGGCTTTTCCGATTCTCAACTTCAAGAATCTAAAGCCTCTCCTCATACCATCTATGACCCATCTTATGGTTTAAGTAGTAAAGAATCCTCTCTTACCTTAAATGACGCTAAAATGCAATCCTGGAATATTGAACCTCAAATAGTATTTCATAAAACTATTTTATCTGGAACAGTAAATGCTTTAATTGGAACTACTTTTCAGAATAGAACTAGAAAACAAAACGGATTATACGCTCGGGGCATTTCCAACAATAACTTAATAAAAAATTTAGCAGCAGCTTCAAATATTTCGGCATTAGGAACAAATAATACTGAGTACCGTTATAATGCTGTTTTCGGACGTTTTAACTATGCTAGGGCTAACAAATATTTTCTAAACTTTACTGGACGCAGAGATGGATCTAGTCGTTTCGGACCTGGAAAACAATTCGCTAATTTTTGGGCTCTGGGCGCTGCATGGCTCTTTTCAGAGGAACATATATTTAATCAAAATAAAAGCTGGCTGAGTTACGGGAAATTGAGAGGAAGTTATGGAACTACCGGTAGTGATCAAATTGGAGATTATCAATTTTTAGATACATATAGTTTATCGGGGTTAAACTACCAAGGAAATACTGGACTGAAACCAACCCGATTATTTAATCCCAATTTCAGTTGGGAAACTAATAAAAAAATGGAGCTAGCCATTGAATTAGGAGCTTTCAATGACAGGTTAATGCTCTCTATAGCACACTATCAAAACCGCTCTTCAAATCAATTAGTCGGAATTCCGCTACCCGGTACAACAGGATTCCCTCTCGTAACAGCAAATTTAGATGCTACTGTACAAAACATAGGTTGGGAATTTGAAATGCAAGGTAGAATAGTTCGTAGTGATAATTTAAATTGGACAACTTTTCTAAATTTCACTGTTCCAAAAAATAAGCTAATTGCCTTTCCTAATTTAGAAGGTTCCACTTATCGGAATAAGTTTATAATTGGAGAGCCTTTAGATATAACCAAAGTCTATCATTATACAGGTATGAATCCTCAAACTGGCATTTATGAATTTGAAGATGTAGATGGGGACGGTCTACTCACCTCTGCAAATGATAGAAAAAAAATAATTAGCAGCGCCCCAAAATTCTTCGGCGGATTTCAAAATAATATCAATTATAAAAATTGGCAATTTGATTTTCTATTCCAGTTTACCCAGCAACTGGGAAGGAACAATAATTATTTAGGGGATTTGCCTGGTGTTGCGAGCAACTTGTCAGTGGAGTTTAATAATGCGTGGTCAGCTGTTGGAGATGAAAGCAACATACAACCATATTCAACAGGAATAAATGCAAATATAACTACAGCGTATAATAGATTTACTACTAGCGATGCAGCGTTTAGCGATGCTTCATTTGTAAGGCTAAAAAACTTTTCTATATCCTATACTTTGCCAAAATCATTTTCCTCAATTGTGGAGTCTAGTGTCAACATTCGAGGACAAAATCTATTGACAATTACCAAATATAATGGTCCTGACCCAGAAAACCAGTCTGTAAGGCTGCCTCCTTTACGCATCTTTACATTTGGTTTAGATTTAAATTTTTAACCTTATTTAATACGACATTATGAAAACTATAACAAAATTAAACTTCGCCTATATAATACTTATAATCAACGGAATAACACTCCTAAATTGTGAAGATTTTATTGAAATTGATGTGCCAGATTCCCAGTTAACTGGAGAAACAGTGTTTAATGACATTAGTTCCGCAGAAGCAGCAGTTTCAAATATTTACAGTGAACTATCAAACAACACCTTGGTTTGTGGAAACAATAAAGGCGTTTCAATATTACTAGGAAGTTATTCAGATGAATTACAAACTTATAATACCGGTATTCCAGAGTTCGTCTTCTTTCAAAATAATCTTACCAGTTTCAATGCGTCTGTAACGTCCATTTGGAATGGAAGCTATAACTTAATTTATGCAACTAACGCTGTATTTGAAAGACTTAAGAGCTCAACAGCTATTCCTATAAATGATAAAGAGCGCATATTGGGTGAAGCTCTCTTCACAAGAGCATTTATCCATTTTTACCTTAACAATATATTTGGTGAAATACCTTATATCACTACAACTAATTATACAATAAATTCAAAAGTAAACAAATCGACAACCCCTGAAATATATAGTTTATTAATTGCCGACTTAGAAGAAGCTAAACTACTTTTAGCTTCCAAAACTCCAAGCCCTTTAAAATTGCGTCCTTCGTACAATGCTGTCAAATCACTTTTAGCTAGAATACATTTATACCATGAAAATTGGGAGGATGCTAAAAATGAAGCAAATGCGGTTATCAATTCAGAAAGTCTCGTTTGGATAGAATCGCTTGAAAGTGTCTTCTCAAAAAATAGCTCAGGAACCATTTGGCAACTCATGCGTAATCAAGAAGGGCTTCCAACCTATGAAGCTCAAAGCTTCATTTTTACATTAGCTCCACCTCCCAATCGCGCATTGAGCAACGTGCTAATGGATGCTTTTGAACCCGAAGATTTACGTAAAGAAGTCTGGACAGGACATGTCAAAAGCGAAGAAAACATTTGGTACTATCCCTATAAATACAAACAAATTGTAACGGACGGGGAATCAAGTGAATATTCCATAATGTTTCGTATAGAAGAACTTTACCTAATAAGAGCAGAGGCGCAAGCCCACTTAGGCGAATTGGAAGGTGCAAGAAATGATATCAATAAAGTTCGTAATCGCGCTTCATTATCGAATACTTCAGCTGAAACTAAACATGAACTTCTAAACGCTACAATAAAAGAACGTCGTATCGAGTTTTTCAGCGAATTGGGACACCGCTTTTTCGATTTAAAACGCACGGGGCGCTTTAATACGACGTTAACTCCTACAAAGCAAGGCTGGGATGCTACTGATATCTTGTGGCCTCTGCCAGATTCTGAACTATTGCTCAATCCAAATCTACTGCCTCAAAATGCAGGATATTAACAATCAAGCGAACTAAAAAATAATAAATATGACATCAAAACTTGTGTGTTTCAAAATAGTATTTCTCATATGTTGGATTAATCTTGCCCAGGAAAAGAAAAATCTCACACCAGAAGATTATAAATTATGGCATACTCTTAATATGGGTACTTCATCGTATGATGGAAATTGGGTGTCCTACAAAAAATCTTATAAAAATAGCAAAGATACTTTATACTTGACAAATACGAAAACAAAGAATCTCTATGTCCTTCCCAATGGTTATAACGAGCATCTAACACCAAATGGCGATTGGTTTGGCTATATGGAAACAAATACATTAAAACTTCTTGAAACAAAAACTGGCAGAAACTTGAGCTATATAAATGTAATACAATATGATTTTTCTAAAGACGGTATGTATCTCATATATATTCAAAAAACACCAATATCAAGTTTAATGAAAGTCAAAAATTTAGAGACAGGTTACGAACATTCATTTGAGAATATCGTTAACTATAGTATCAATCCTTTAGGCATAAATATAGCTATTTTACAAAGCAATGATAAAAATAGAATCATCAAATTATTAAGACTGGCAAATTTAAAAGACCCAGAAACTTTATCAATTTATCAGGATTTTGAAGTGGAACAATTGACTTGGAATAAAACGGGTAGTGCTTTTGGATATGCCCTTACAGACAAAGAATCTAAGATTAACAAAATTATATTACACAGTGATATAGAGGAAAGACCAACAGCATATACATTAGCTTCAACATCTGTTGAAAGTTTTTTAAAGAGTAGACATGTTGCTAAAACAAAGTTGTTTATTTCTGATCATGGAGACAAAGTATTCTTTGACACAGCAAAAACAGAGAAATTGGATATAGATAACGACGTAAAAATATGGAAGTCAACTGATAAGCAGTTTCCTAATAGAAAGATTGCCAATTACCATCAATGGAATGTTTGGGAACCAAAACTAAATACGATTCAGAGAATAGAAAATGATTCTTTAGTAGTATGTGGTTTAGCTAATAACCTAGATAAAGCAGTACTTTTAGACAATAATCGCTATTTACCGTTGTACAAATTTGGGGATAGATTTAGTGACGTTTATATCATGGATTTGGACTCTGGATTTAAAACGAAAATTCTTGAAAAACAATTAAGAATACATAATCATTTAATTACATCACCTAATAGTAAACATATTGCATACTTCAAAGATAAAAACTGGTGGAGCTATAATATAGAAACAGGATTACATAAATGTCTCACTAAAAATTTAAACTCTAAATTTAATAAGTCAAAAAGTGATAGGCTAGATACACATCGAGCTCATGGTTTTGCTGGCTGGACCACTAATGGAGAAATAATGGTTTATGACGAATTTGACATTTGGCTTTTATCAATTGAAGGCAATTATTCGGCAAAATTAACAAATGGCTCCAATGATCAAATTAAACACAGAATATATACTTATGCATCTAAATTAATACGTGATAGTTTTTTTGGTTATGGCTCAGATTACCAAGATATAAAAAGCGGGATATTAATTAGCACAATGGACAATAAAACTTATAATGAAGGTTTTGGTTTATGGTCGGTAGAAGAAGGTTTTAAAAGTTTAATTAGTAAAAAGCGTAAACTAGGGTATATAAAACGAACCGAAGACTTAAAATCATTCCTATTTACTGAAAGTTCATTTGATGTTTCACCTAAGTTAATGTTACTTAACAAAAAAAATGAACAATTCACGATTGCTTTCTCAAACATTCAACAAGATTCTTTCTATTGGGGTAAATCAGAATTAATCCACTATTTCGGAACTAATGGCACAGAATTGAAAGCAGCACTTTTTTACCCTGCAAACTATGATTTGAATAAAAAATATCCTTTGATTGTTTCTATTTATGAGAAAAAATCAGATTCATTACATCAATACACATTGCCTTCCATTACAAATTATGGGGGTCTAAATACTACAAATTACACTTCTGAAGGATATTTTGTATTAATGCCAGATATCTCCTATGAACTTAACAACCCCGGTAAATCTGCACTTAATAGTGTGCTGTCATCAGTTGACAAGGCAAAAGAATCGGTTTCGATTGATGAAAATAAAATTGGTCTAATAGGTCATTCCTTTGGAGGATTTGAAACCACCTATATAATTAGTCAAACAAATCGGTTTAAGACAGCAGTTGCAGGTGCCGGTGTAACAGATTTGTTGAGCTTCTACTTAGATATAGATTCCTCTAACCTCTCAAACATGGAACGATTTGAAAGTGAGCAATTTAGAAACCAAATTCCTTTTACAAATAGTGAATTTGATAATGAGTCACCAATTATGAACGTTAAAACGATGAAAACACCTCTAATGTTGTTTATAGGAGATAAAGATCAAATGGTGGCTCCTTCATATAATATTAAATTATTTGCTACATTATGGCGCTTAAAGAAAGACATTGTTTTACTAATATATCCAAACGAGGGTCACACTATTCTAAACGAAGATCATTTAAAAGACCTAACTATTAAAACTAAAAACTGGTTCGATTATCATTTAAAAGAAAGCCTAGAACCAAAATGGTTGAAAAAATAATTATAAAAGGTGTCTTTTCAAGACACCTTTTATCCATTTAAATTGTTATGGCTGCAATTTGTATAGAACCCTCGCACAATTCATAGAGCTGGGGTCTTGTTTCCCAAACGCCTGATGTCTTACCCCATTATAAATAACAGTACAGACTTCTTCTAGCAAAGGATTATTATCACATTCCACAGCAACAGTGCATGGTGTACCAGGCAAATTAATCCAGCCCGTTTCTGGAGCTAAGAGAGCCTTTTCTTCAATGCCTTTGAAAGCAAAAGCACTTACTACTGCCAACATAAATACAAATGCTGGTAAAATCGATCTTAAAAATTTTGTTTTCATGATTTTGTAAATTTAACTGTTTAGATCTACTCTATTTCAGGTTTTCGATCTTCCCCCTGATACGGCCGTATATTATTTCCAATTTCAATCTGTTTCAATACTAAAGTAGTGGGGCTGCAATCGATACAGCACCAAATAATTCTCACTAAGTCCTATCAAAAAATTGTGGGAAATAGTGAAGCTTTTTATACTCTCTCCCTTATAATGATATAAATAAAAACTAAATTCATAGCTTCTCTTCTTTAAGTCATACACATCTACAATCGAGGCATCATTTAACATCTCTTTAGACTCATACCTTCCCAATCGTTCGGATTTTATGAATAAAAACTTCCCCCAAGTGTCAGAATATCTATTAACTATCAAAGCTTTATTTTCCAATTGACGTATTCGACCTGAGCTCATAGTTGATATTTTGATTGAAGCTTGTTTAACTGTATCTATAGTTCGCCCTCGATATTCTAAATTGAGATGAGTATCCGCAACTAAGAATTCATTCCGATAATAATATACATACAGCAATCTATCCAACTTTACATTATAGCGTAGCATTCCATCTGTGTCAAAAATGCCATCAATTTGTTTTTGCAACAATCGTGTAGAAAAAGATACAGTATCAGTAGCTCTTAAGTCAATCCTGCCAATTACATTTTGATCACTGAGCTTATCAAGACCACTAAAAACAAATTGAGCAGATGAAGCAACTTCAACTCGAGAAAAAGCTTGATAATCATAGCCTTTCCACAGTAGCTTCGCCTTCCAGTCAGTTAATAAGCCTTTATAAATAACAGGCACCTTACCATCAATAATAAAGAAATAAGAATCATTCACTTTAATTTGAGGTGCATAAAAAGGAATTTGTTGCTTATTATTTAAATCTATCTGATGGGTTTTTAAATCATTGAGTGTCGTATCAACACTCAACAAGTGAGCAGGAGCACTGGTATTGCCAAGATATATACGATCGTCCGATACACCAGCAATATAATAGGAATTATATTTAATCTTCAACCCTTTTATTGTCCTTACCGGATGAGGAGGATATCTACGTAAAAAGCTATTATTCCTATGTATTTCCTTTTCTGATAACAAATATAAAATCGAGATAGAAATAATTCCTCCAAGGAAAATACTTACTATTGATACGATGAACGATTTAGATTTCCTTAAGTTTATATTGTCGCACTCTAACCCACTAACTGCTATAATAATAAAACAAATATTAAAAACCATATGCTCCGTCCACCCAAACGCCTCCAACACCCCACCACATGAGCAAGGCACAAAATCAGTAAAGTTCAGGATGATGACTATATAAGCAGTAAACATCACCATCATGGTAAAAAAACCATAAAGAGCAATCCGTCTGGTGCGCTTAAACACCAAGAATAACGAAATAAGCAATTCCAATAGTGGCACCCCAATCGCTATAGGTTTGGCATAAGCACTCAATAACGGCGACTGGCCCAACTGGGTTTCAAAAGTCTCAAAATCCAATAACTTGCTCACTGCCGCGTACACAAATAAGAACGCACACAAATAAATGCCAATCTCTAAAGTATAGTGTTTCAATATATCCCATCGTGGTCGCATAACTGAATCTTAAGTAAGAATAAAATTCGTGAATTGTAATGTTTTCAAAAGAATAACTGATAGTCTCAGAAGGATTAGAATCAATTTGAATCTTGAATTTCGAATCGATATTACTTCCTCAAAGCCATCGGCGCGACCCCATATTGCTTTTTAAATGCTTTTGAAAAATGTGACATGTTTTTAAAGCCAATCATTTGAGCAATTCCTTTCACCGGTAGGCTTGTATTCTGCAGTAGCATACTTGCTCGTTTTAAGCGCTCCTGGGTTAAAAAACGATAAACAGAAGTGCCATACAATTGCTTAAAACCATTTTTTAATTTATGCTCATTGGTTCCAAATTCATGAGCCAAAACCCGTAGTCCAGGGAGCGGTTGTGAAATATTTTGGAGAATACAATCCCGGACGCTCTGAATAATTCGAACATCCTTTTCATTGGATAGCTTAAAGGGAGGGTTCGCTTTTGCACGCGATCGTAAATCTCCTGATCCTAATAGAGCCTTGATCCTATTTTCTATAAATAAACTACTCAGTGAAGTTTCAAAGGTGGTTACCAAAATAAAAGATACAGGCCATTCCGCTATGGAAACGGTACTAAAAGCAAAAGTGCATCTTTTGGTTAACTCACCCAGAACCTTGATAGAAAGGTCATGTGTCCCGTGATAATTGTCTTTATAAAGCAGGTCGCGGGCAATCAATTGCCAGCCTGACAATGAATCTGCCGTTAACAAATCAGAAAAAGAAGCCCCTAGTAAAGCATCAGATTCCTGGCCCAATAACGTATGAACTGTGTTGTTGACATACCGCACCTGAAAACCGGTATCCAGAACAAATAGCATATGTACATATTCCTTGATGGCTTCGGGAGAATCCAAATAACCGACATACCGCAAAGTGTCAGCCATCTCTTCAACCATCAGGTTGGCCATCACAAGCAACACTTCAATATCGTCATCTTCCTCTGATCGTTCCAAAAGATAGGTCCCTTCCCCAACAATCAAGGTCATGAGTAACCGCTGGATTTGCTGTAGCCGATATATATTGACAGCGCTTTGCATCAGCGGTAGGATTTTAAAAAATGCATAGCTTCAAAATGGTTTTCAAACAACTGCGTCGGAATGAGCGGTTTGCTTCGGTGAATATAAACACGCAGTAACACCTCTATAATAGCTCTTGTGTCAACCATTGCTACAGCTTTTAATAATGACGAACCTTCATTGGCAAGATAATCACGCGCCGACTTATCGGCATCCTTTATACCTTGGAGGTCGCACAATACCGGAAAGCAAGCGTCTTGCTGGTAATGAAGCCGTTCATTCACCACAATCTTTGCTGTGCTATAATCAAGGACAGGAAGTGGTTTATAAACAAAAATAAGAATGCCATCTGCCATCCAAATTTTAGAGTAAGTAGTCTCTTTCATAAGTATGAAGATCGATTGGAGCTCTAACTTATGAAAAAAAACAATCCGTTTAACGCAAAAGCAATTCATAACCCATTTTTAATCAAATATTTAAAGGAGTTTAAGCTGAAGTTTTGCTCTAAGGGAGATTTTCTATTCCCAAAAGGATTAACATGGTAAATAGATATCTCGTAATTATGAACATCGCATATTATTTTATAGTTTCCACTATATAATAAGAGGACTAAATCACAACAATAAATAGGCAAACAGAAATTCACCTTTAAAACTGATTTTAAAGCCCCAAAATATAGCTCCTTTGATCTCTAAAAAACTTAACCTAAAACCGCTTACATGAACAAATCCATCCTTACTTTTCCGACAACTTGTGCTATTCGCCCTCAAGTAGAGCATAGCCAAGATTAAATATGGCCAAAAGTGTCTTTTTGTGAAAAAAGACAGACAGATCAATATAACGATATGACCGGCCGTAATCACCGCTCAATTCCTACATATTAAGGCTTATACAGAACATTGCCTATGGGATGTGTTGATTTCTTTAACTTTTTCAATTTTAAAAATAAACTTCTGATGCAAAGAATTTGTATTTACAGTAAGGATATTTGTTGGATAACCGGAAAGAGCGAACGTTATGCGAGAGATATATTGCGTGATATTAGATTGCTCCATAAGAAAAAAAAGCATCAACTGATCACTATTGCCGAAGCCTGCGATTATCTAGGATTGCCGTATGAACAGGTCTGTGAAATGCTAAACCGAAGATCATAAACTCCATCCAAGCCCTCTTATCATTTAAAAAACTCTAAAACACACCTCTAACCCTGTCATCCCTCCTACGCTCTGAACTCTGAACTTTCATTGCATATTGTCTCTTGCCTCTAAATGCAATACTCCTACTCACTACCCTTTCACCACTCACCTTCAACAAAAAATTACTCACACTAGAATTTGAATTTGTAGCAAAATTGCTGTATCTTCACAACAAATATATTGCCATGAAAACAAAAAAGAACAAAACACCATCCTCTACAAAAGCAATAGATCCGAAAAAAAGTATTGATCGTGCAAGAATTAAAAGATCTGAAGAACCTAAATGGAGCATAGAGGTTGCCGAAGACAAATACACTTGGACCACAAAAATGGATAGAGTAGAGATTATTAGACATGGATTGCCTTATGAATCAATTGAAGTTATAGGTACAAGAACAAATTTACCCATCAAACAAGTGTTGCACTTAATGGGGGTAGCACAAACCACTTATAATAAAAAAAAGAAAGATAAAGATTTACTTACAGGCAGAGATAGCGAACTCGTTTTAGTGCTTACAGAGTTGCTCGATTTTGGCTTAGAGGTGTTCAATAATGAGAAAGATAAATTTCAACGCTGGTTAAAAAAACCAAATATTTCTCTGGGAGGTGTCTCTCCAAAAAGCCTCTTCGATTCATTAACCGGGATCCAAGAAGTTAGAAATAGCCTCAACAGACTTGAATATGGTAATATGGCTTAATGAGAGTATTCAGAATTGAAAGAAAAAAATTTTTAGAAACCACATTAAAGGGCATAGGTGCCGCGCTGACCGAAGGCTACCGCTGGAATAGCCTCAACACCTGTTTAGTATACTCCTCTGAATCACGAGCCCTAGCAACTTTGGAAGTTTCGGTGCATTTAGACTTTAATGAAGACTTACCAACAGATCGCTATTATGTTGAAATTGATATTCCTGATGCAGTGGAAATCTTAGAATTAAGCACCGAAGATTTACCAGATAATTGGAATATTCAGCCTCCTTCTCTTGAAACACAATACATTGGAGATGATTTTGTTTATGATAATGAGGCAGCGGTTCTAAAGGTACCCAGCAGTATTGTACCACCAGAATACAATTACCTGATTAACCCAAATCATTCAGACGCTAAGAAAATTACTGTGGTTTCAACAAAACGATTAACTTTTGACAAAAGATTCAAACAGATCAGGTAAATAGAATTCCAAAAGTATCTACTACCTCCTCTACTCTCTACTACCCACCACTCCGCCATTGCTGGTGTTTTCCACCAAAAATTTTCTTAATTGTTGATACTTAATTCTTAATCACACCTCCTCCCTACTTACCTCATAGACACTCCATAGATATTCCATAGATACTCCATAGTAAAGAATGCCAACAACATCTCGGCATAAAGAGTGAGAAACGGCAGAAAAGGAAATTGTGGCAATAAATCTCCAAATGAAGGAAAAATCAAAAAACGAACATATTGCTGAAACATAGAAACGAAGCGGCAAAAGTGACATCAGAACTTGATGATTCCCCCATAACTTTAGTCTCGGATCCAAAACCGGACATATAAGAAACAGCGGCCGATGTTTTGCGCAACTAGGTTCTGGATACCAAACGAAAGAATAGTATAACCTGAAGACATAGAAAAAATGTTTTCACAACAATTAAAATTATGGCAAAATTAAAAAGCTTAATTAAGATCGAAGGTACACTGGACGATCTTACCTTTTACAAGGGCAGAGATGGGTTTTTAGTCAGAACCAAAGGAGGTGTAAGTAAATCTCGCATTGCCAAAGATCCCGCCTTTGCACGAACACGCGAAAATGGGTCTGAATTCGGAATGGCAGCCACAAGCGGCAAAATGCTGAGACGAGCAATTCTTGATTTAATGGTAGACGCAAAGGACGGTCTCGTTACCTCAAGATTGACACGTGTGATGACATTGGTCAAAAATGAAGATGCCGTCAGTCCGCGGGGCGCACGCAACGTTGCAGTGGGCATCACGACACCACAAGGAAAATTGGCCCTAAAAGGCTTTAACTTCAATAACAGAGCAATTATGAGTGCGGTAGTTTTGTCAGATATCAATCTTACTATGGCAACGGGTGAGATTATTATACCTGACTTTATTCCAGCACAAAGATTGTATGTTCCAGAAGGATCCACCCACGTCAGTTTAATTTCAGGCTACTTGAATTTAGATTTCATAACGGGTGACAAAGACCTGCAGTTGAGTCCAGTTTCCAACATGCCTATTGACAATACCTCTTCAACAGTAACCTTAACTCCTGCCGCAGTACCTACAGGCGCTGGAGCAGAATGTTACTTTTTAAAAGTGGCCTTTTATCAAGAAATCAACGGCATTCAATACCCATTAAACAATGGTGCATATAATGCGCTCCAGCTATTGGAGGTATTATAATCTGAATTCCAAATTTAAAGCGGACCCAAAAAAGGTCCGCTTTTTTATTTGACTTTTTCAAAATATTCAAAGTCATTAGGTGTGTTTAATTAACCTGACAAATATTTAATTTTAAGCTTACTAGAAAGAGCGTGTTTAGTAAATATATTCCAAAACTTAATAAATACTCACAATCCCGCTCCCCTCTTTGGAAAAAGAGGCGACTGAGCGTTAGAAAATAGTCCCGTGGACTATTTTAGCGAAAGGGCGAGCTGGCGTGTTGGCACTATAATTCAAACTTGTGGAAAGAAGTCTGGACGGGGGTTTGAAACAAGAGTATGAAAAAAAGAGTTTAACTAATTTTTAATCTCCTTACCCAAATAATCCGTATGTTTAATACATGTCCAAACAACGCACACATAACAAAATAGAACTGCAAGATTACAGACAACAGCTGCGCAAAAAACTAACACCTGCAGAAGCATATTTATGGACACAACTAAAAGCTAGAAAATTAGATAACAAACGGTTTACTCGACAACATAGTATTGGCTATTATATTGTTGATTTCTATTGTGCATCTGAAAAGCTGATTATTGAATTGGATGGTCAAGGGCATTTCAATCCTGAAGCTCAGGAATATGACAGAAAAAGAACAGAATACCTGGAAACCTTTGGATATAAAGTAATCCGGTTTGAAAATAAGATGGTTTTTGATTATTTACCATCTGTTTTGATGGGGATACGGGAGTGTTTTAACAAAGCCTTAGATCAGCCACCTCCTTTTACTGAATAATAGGCCAGGGTGCAAATACAAACCCTCCGACTATCCCTCCTCCGTCAGGACAGCCACCTCCCTTTTACCAAAGGGAGGAGCCTTAAAATGTGAGGATTTATTAAAATGGTTTATAACCTGGACAAGGTCTAATTTTTAATTTAATAAAAAAGGACGCGTTAATAAAAACACTCCAAATATTAATGAAAAATAACAATCTGGCTCCCCTCTTTGGAAAAAGAGGGGAATGAATTGACCGTAGTGCAACGAAGGTAAAGAAAGGGGAGTTTGAAAGCGGAGTTTGAAAAAAAGCAAGTTGGAATGAATTTACCGTAGTGCAACAAAGGTAAAGAAAGGGGAGTTTGAAAGGGGTGTTTAAAAACTAAACAACCAACATCACAAACCCTACCCCCGCGCAGGAACAGACCCCTCAAACCAATCCCAAGTAATTTTAAGTCCTTCGCGGACCGTATATCTTGGTTCATATCCCAATAAGTTTTCAGCCTTTGAAATATCTGCTAAAGAATCTCTAACATCACCTTGACGTTCTGGGCCATATATAGGCTCTAACTGAGAGTCAGCTGCCGTTTTAAGGGAATCCCATAAATAGTTAATATCGATACGCTCTCCACAGGCCACGTTATATACTTGATTACCGGCTTCTTTTGAGGCAAACATACCTCTCACATTCGCCTGAATCACATTATCTATAAAGGTAAAGTCTCTGGTTTGTCCGCCATCACCATTTATTTTTGGTGCCACATCGTCTTTTAAAGACTGCATAAACAACGGAATCACAGCGGCATAAGCACCATTCGGACTTTGTTTTGGTCCGAAGACGTTAAAATAACGGAACCCAATCACATCGGTGCCATAAGTTTTACCAAACACATCAGCATACAATTCGTTAACGTATTTTGTAACGGCATAAGGTGATAAAGGCTTCCCGATAGTCTCCTCTACTTTTGGCAAGCTTTTACTATCACCATAAGTAGAACTTGAAGCGGCATACACCATGCGCTTCACATTAGGATTGTCTTTTACGGCAATCATCATATTTAAAAAACCTGAAATATTCACATCATTAGTAGTCGCAGGATCATTTATAGATCTTGGCACGGAGCCCAACGCCGCTTGATGCGATACATAGTCCATATCTTTTACTGCACGATGACAGGTGTCCACATCTCTGATATCGCCTTCCAACAATTCAAAAGCAGGATTAGCCATAAACTCGGTAAGATTCTCTCTATATCCGTTTGAAAAATTATCGAGCACGCGTACTTTCTTCGCACCGTGTTGCAGGAGGTACTGGACCAAATTGGAACCAATAAATCCTGCGCCTCCAGTAATTAAAAAGCTGTGTTTAGATAAATCTTCAGTATGATGGGTGTGTGTGTACATTATTTTTAATTCTGGGGTAATTATGATCTGATTCTGGATTGATGGTGATCTAATTAAAGCCTCGCGTCAACAGATTCTTTTGGCAATAAGGATTTGACGTCAAAAATAACGCCGATATCTGATTTTAATTTTTGGATGTCCAATTGTAAAAATTCGTTATGGGACACCGCGAGTACAATAGCATCATAAGAAGAAGCCAATTTAGTATCTGAACAAATTAAATCAAACCCGTATTCATGCTTCACCTCATCTGAAGAAGCCCAAGGGTCAAACACATCCACATTGACATCATAACTTTCAAATTCCTTAACGATATCAATCACTCTAGAGTTTCTGATATCGGGACAGTTTTCTTTGAAAGTGATTCCTAAAACTAAAACTTTAGAACCTTTTATTTTGGCGCCCTTCTTGATCATCATTTTAACAGTTTCCTGAGCCACATAGCTTCCCATACTGTCGTTCATCTTACGGCCCGCTAATATAATTTCAGGATTGTAGCCCGATTCAATGGCCTTTTGTGCCAAGTAATACGGATCGAC
The DNA here is from genome assembly GCF_000423005.1 of Gelidibacter mesophilus DSM 14095. Lineage (GTDB taxonomy): Bacteria > Bacteroidota > Bacteroidia > Flavobacteriales > Flavobacteriaceae > Gelidibacter > Gelidibacter mesophilus. Next base: position 39,901 of record NZ_AUHD01000010.1, on the reverse strand, counting down.
ACCAATACAGTGTCCGCCAACCAAACCTGGCGACATTTTAATAAAATTCCACTTGGTACCTGCTGCTTCCAAAACCGCTTTCGTATCTATATCAAGCAATCTGAAGATTTTTGAAAGTTCATTCACAAAGGCAATATTGATATCACGCTGTGAGTTCTCAATTACTTTAGCCGCTTCTGCCACCTTAATGGTTGGCGCCATATGCGTACCCGCAGTAATGATAGTTTTATATAGATTATCAACAATCACAGCAATTTCTGGCGTAGAGCCTGAGGTAACTTTTAGGATTTGAGTCACTGTATGGACCTTATCTCCTGGATTGATACGTTCCGGAGAGTAGCCTGCAAAGAAATCAACATTAAATTTAAGACCTGATTCCTTTTCTAAAATTGGCACACAAATATCTTCTGTTACTCCAGGATAGACCGTCGATTCATAAATGACCACGGCGCCTTTCTTCATCACTCTTCCTACTGTTTCACTAGCTTTTACTAGCGGTGTAAAAATTGGTTTGTTAAGTGCATCTGTTGGTGTTGGCACTGTAACAATAAAAAAATCAGAGTCCTTAATATCTGAAGGATCATTTGAAACAAGCAGACCACTTTTAGCATTATGGTCTGTAGTCAAAATAGCTTTCAGATCTTCATTCTCTACTTCTAAGGTTCTATCCACACCTAGATTGAGCTCGTCAATACGCTTCTGATTGATGTCAAAACCGACAACAAGAAACTTTTTAGCAAATTCCACCGCAAGTGGCAAACCTACATATCCTAATCCTAATACCGTAATTTTTGGGTTGCTTGTCATTTTGAGTTTTTTATGGATTTTAAAATGAAGTGCAAATCTACTGAAAAACTCCAATTTTGAATGTATTTTTTATTGATTTCAACCTTATCTACCCAAATAATCGTTCTATTGTACTGTTCAGGGTCTAATTGTGGTGCCAAGAGGAGTTCTTCGTCTTTATATTAAAGTTGCTGGATCAGTAATTCCCGGTCTGATATGTAGAATGATGCGATCAAAACCTTTCAATCTATCAGCAAAGCCAGCAATATCAGGCCTTGGTCCAACAAAGCTCATCTCGCCATTTAAAACATTAAACAGCTGCGGCCATTCATCTCATTTATAACGTCTTAAAAACTTACCAAAGTAGTTGCGCTTGCGTCAAGATGTCCTAGGCGGTGAATGCCGTCTTTTAATGTCCTGATTTTATAAATTTTAAAAGGCATCCCATACTGACCAATCCGATCCTGTAAATACTAACCGCATTGCCCAGTTTCCCAAGTTGCTATTAAGATTAGTAACAACATAGGGACTAGAAGAAATGGCACCAAACAACTCCCGATAAATACATCTAATGCACGTTTAAAAGCGGTTGTTTGAAAGATGACATTAAAGCTAGATTAGGTATTGATTTTTATAAATTTTTTGATACGCTTTAATAAGGATTTTTTCGAGTTACCTTCATGATAGGCATTGCCATAAACGCCATAGCCATATCCATAACCGTAACCATAGCCATACCCGTAGCCATAATTATGGTTGGTTTTATGCTTATAAAAGTTAAGAACGAAACTGATGTTCTTTACCTCGCCCATTTTATATTTTGCGTTAATTAAGCCCAACATCCCCTTTTTGGTGTAATCCAAACGCACCATAAACAACGTGGCATCAGCATACTGCGTGAGTTCCAACGCGTCGGTCACCAATCCCAACGGTGGCGTATCCAATACAATCATATCATAGCGATCGCGGACAAGTTCAATAAGCGCCTTCATGCGATCGCCCATCAATAGTTCTGAAGGATTTGGAGGTACGGGTCCAGAAGGGATAACATCTAAGTTTTCTATATGCGAGCTGTAGTTAACCTCATCAAAGGTATTATCTCCAATTAAGTAATTGACGATGCCTTTTTCATTTGTAATGTTAAAGTCATCAAATATTTTCGGTTTTCTTAAATCGAGACCAAGTAATAAAGTCTTTTTCCCCGATAGCGCATAAACCGTCGCAATATTGATAGAACAGTAAGTTTTTCCTTCGCCACTTACTGAGGAGGTAATCATAATTGTTTTTCCTCGTCCTTCTTTTTTTCCTTGCTTTTTATAAATAAACTGCAAGCTGGAGCGGATTGACCTGAAAGATTCCGATACCGCCGATTTAGGTTTTTCAAAAACCACGAGGTTGTTCTTATAACTGTATTTACCTATTAGACCAAGAATTGGGATATTGGACAAGCGCTCTATTTCATCAGATCCGTGAATGGTACTGTCCAATAAGAATATTATAAATATTAAAAACATTGGCGCAAAAAAACCAACCATTAATGCCATCATATAGTTGAGTGACTTATTTGGCCCTATAAGTCCACCCCCAATATCCTTAGCTTCGTCAATAGCCGTGATATCAGAAACATTGGCAGCCTTTACTATAGCTGCTTCGCCACGTTTTGACAAATAAACATCATAAGACTGTTGACTAATATTCATCTTGCGCTGAATTTTCAAAAACTGTTGTTGATCTTCAGGAAGTCCGCTCAACTGAGCTTCTAATCTGCCAATTGTTTTGGACAGCGTGTTCAATTGCAATCGGATGGTGCCTTTGGTAGCGTCAATAGTTTCCAAAAGCACATTCTTTTCAGAATCCAACTGTTTATCAATATCCTTAAATAAGATACTTCCTTCTTTAGTAGTGTATTCCAAGTTTTGACGCTCAATTGCGAGCGCAGTTATTTTAGAAACACTCGCTAAAATATTATTCTCCTCTATCCCTACGGAGGTGGGTGCAGCAATTTTAGTGTAGTCAGTTTTAGTACGTAAATAATTTTCTAAGGCATTAAGGTAATTAAGCTTGGATAGCTCTCCTTCTTTTTGGATGTCCAATCCTTTTAATTTCTCAGAAATAATCTGCATTTCATCACTGACGTCAAAAACCTTGTTCTTTTTCCTGAAGGTATTCATTTCATCCGTAACGTCCTTCAAATCATCATTAACAGCATTTAAACTACTATCAATAAACCTAATAGTATTGGTGGCGTACAAATTTTTACGTTCGAGTTCCATTTTACTCAAAATTGCCGTTGTGGCATTGAGATAATCCACGATTTTGGATTTATTATTCCCCGTCAAGGACAATTTCAATACAGAAGCAGACTCTTTTGAGAAAGGTTCTATTTTGATACCATTTTGAAACCCATTGACTACCCCATCAAAATTTAAGAACTTTATAAAATATTCTGAGTTCTTTTCTGGAATATGATTTGGTCTAGGATTGATAGTGGCATTGAAAAACGGTAGATTTATGGTTTGTCCAAAACTGTAGGTTTTTTGAAAAACTCCTTGGGGTACCCGCTCTTGATAAATGGACTTATCAGTAGGTATTTGAACTCTGCCCACCGTACCATTAAAGGTTATGAATATTTCAAATTGATTCTCATTTAAAAAGCGAATACCTATGGGCGATTCTAAAAGCTGACCTTTGGTTTTGTCAAGTTTTACAACAAATGGTGCATCTTTGTATATATCTTCCATGCGATATTTACCTTGTTCTAGATATAGCATATAATATTCCAAAGAATCAACCACAAATTCATTATGAGTCCTGGTCTTAATAGAGGTCATAATTTTACCCACTTTACCAGAAACGCCGCCCCAATTAAAAGAAATACTAGTATTTGCTGTAAAAAATGGATTCTGCTCAGTCTCTACCGAAATTAAAGAATCAAGTCGGTAGATATTTTGCTTTCTTACATTAATTAGGTAGGCAATAATTAAAGCGGCTCCAATACTCAATAGTACTAATTTCCAAAGATTAAGTGCTTTAAATAAGAAGCCTCTAAAATCGAAGGTAACACCTCTTGGTTCTGAATAATCATCGTGTTCTTCCATGAAAAACTACAGTCTAAGTAATAAAATGGTTGTGGTTACAAGGCTCAATACAGATACAATTGTAACTAAAGTCTCTCTACCAGTCGTTCCCGTACCCCAAGATTTTTGTTTGAGCGGCTTCACATAGATCATATCATTGGGCTGGATATAATAATATGGCGAATTCATAACATTCACATCGGTCAAATCCAAATGATGGATTTGCTGTCCTTGAGGATATTGCCTGATGATCAAAACATCCTTTCGATCGCCGGTCATTTCTATTTCACCCACATTGGCAATGGCCTGAAAGATATCCACCCGTTCCTGAAATAGTATTTGCGACCCCGGCGACCCTACTTCTCCCATGGCCGAATAGCGTAGTCCCGAAAGTTTAACGGTCACAAACATATTAGCGGTTTCTTTGAATTGCTCATCCAGCAATCTTTGCTTAATATGCTCTTCGATCTCTGCGGTAGTGTACCCAAGCACATTAACAGTACCCAACTCAGGTATTTTTATACTTCCGTGGACATCTACTGTAAAGCCATCAAAATAGGCGCGCTCGGCTGCACTAGCGTTCAAGTTTTCCTCACCTATGGGATTAAAAATATTGACGTTTTCCTGATCTAATACTTTAAGACGAATATTTAATATGTCATTGATCTGAACACGATAGGGCTTCTGTTGCTCCACCATTCTTTGAATAGAATCTGTAGCAGTGCTTTTATTTTGGAGATATACAAGGTCTTTTTGAGGAATACAGGACGTTAACAAACTACTGAGAATTAATCCCATAACCAAAAAAAATCGTTTCATAAAGGGTCAAATGTATTTTGACAAATATAAGTTTTCACTAGGAATATCAAAACAAATCGTCATGTTTTTGGAATATTGGCGACGTACGCTTTGAAAATAGCACTTTCGATATTATGAGATGATCCCTTACAATCGCATCGAGGTGGATTTAAAATAAAATCTATTTATATAAATCTGCTTAGATTGAAAGTACAACGTTTTATAAAAACGTCCTCTATCCTTCTTTAAATCGCGTGGTGAGTAATATTATTTTGTATGAAATGCTTAGAAACCACCTCAGTTGCTAAACTCATGTTTTAGGAAACAATTGGGCAGCTTTATACCCTATTGATATTTGGTTGCTAGAGCGAGGTCCATTGAAGCACTGATGTACCTGACACTTTATGTGGAGTTTTTTTTCCCCTTTTTATCACTAAATTATTTATTACGCTTATCAAGCTCATTCCGCATGTCTTTCTGATCTATTTCAATAATCCAACACCCAGCTATTTCTCGCTACTGATTTTAAGAACGACTAACAAAATCTTAGTGCTAAAAAGTTAAAATTAACTATACCAATTCCTATTCACCTCCCTATTTAAATCTTGATTTATAATTTTAAGAGCGAAGCGGTCTTAAGTCATTCCTCTCAATTATTCTTTTAAAACGACCGAAATTCAATCCCTTGTGTTTTATTTCCGTTATTTGCAAAAAAATAGACCTTGAATTACCTTACTGTTGAATCGATATCAAAAACTTATGGCGACGCTGCGCTATTTGAAGACCTTTCCTTTAGCATCCATAAAGATGATAAAATTGCATTCGTGGCAAAAAATGGAAGTGGCAAAACCTCCATTTTAAATATTATTTCTGGAATAGACCAACCGGACAATGGTCAAGTGGTGATCAGAAAAGGCCTGCGATTGTCCTTTTTATCGCAATCGCCCCAATTTGAAGATGAGATGACCATTGAAGATACCATTTTCAATTCTGATCTGCCTATCTTAAAAATCATCGAAGATTATGAGAAAGCCCTTCAAAATACCGAAGACGCTGATGCCTACCAACATGCCTTTGAAGGTATGGAAAGACACAACGCCTGGGAGTTTGAGTTGCGCTTTAAGCAAATCCTCTCGCAATTGAAGTTGGACGACCTGAGTCAGAAGATTAAAACCATGTCCGGAGGACAAAAAAAGCGCTTGGCATTGGCAACAGCACTCATCAACGAACCGGATCTTTTAATATTGGATGAGCCCACCAACCACCTCGATTTAGAAATGATCGAGTGGTTGGAGCAATATTTTGCCAAAGCACAGATGACTTTGTTTATGGTCACCCACGATCGGTATTTTTTGGAGCGGGTCTGTAATGAAATTATTGAATTGGACCATGGCAAACTATATACCTACAAAGGAAATTACTCTTATTATTTAGAGCAAAAAGAAGCACGCGTTCTCAATGAAACGGTTGAAACTGGTAAGGCCAAACAACTTTTTAAAAAGGAATTGGATTGGATGCGCCGTCAACCGAAAGCACGGACTACCAAATCAAAATCGCGAATTGACGATTTTCAGGATATCAAAGCCAAAGCCCATCAGCGCAGAAACGACCATCAGGTGCAACTGGAAATCCATATGGAGCGCCTTGGCAGTAAAATTGTGGAATTTCATAAAGTGTCGAAAGCGTTTAACGACAAGGTGATTTTAGACGGCTTTGAATATGTTTTCAAAAATGGAGAGCGGATTGGGATCATTGGGAAAAACGGCACCGGGAAATCGACTTTCTTAAATATGTTAACGCAGACAATTGTACCCGATTCTGGAAAAGTCATTATTGGTGACACCGTCAAATTTGGATATTATACCCAAAATGGGATCAAAATAAAGGAAGGCCAAAAAGTAATAGAGGTCATTAAGGAGTTTGGCGAGTATATTCCGCTGACCAAAGGGCGACAGATCAGTGCTTCACAATTGTTGGAACGCTTTTTGTTTGACCGCAAAAAACAATATGACTTCGTCGAAAAACTAAGTGGTGGGGAGCAAAAGCGTTTATATCTCTGTACTATTTTGATCCAGAATCCGAATTTCTTGATACTGGATGAGCCTACCAACGATTTGGATATTGTGACCTTAAATGTCCTTGAGGAATTTCTCTTGGATTTCCCTGGATGCTTGCTCGTCGTTTCGCATGACCGATATTTTATGGATAAGATTGTAGATCACTTATTTGTTTTTAGAGGCAACGGTGAAGTGGAGGATTTTCCCGGAAATTATTCTGATTACCGCGATTATGAAGTTTCAACGCCTTATGTGGAACCTGCGAAAATTGAAACAATGGCAGCAGACCCGAAGAAGAATGAAGCCAACAAGTTGTCCTACAACGAACAAAAAGAACTGAAATCTTTGGAAAGCAAAATCCGATCTCTGGAATTGGACAAAAAATCATTTGAAAGTAAATTTCTGGACACTTCCTTAAGTCAAGATCAAATCAATAAGTTATCGCTGGATTTGCAGAAAATAATTGATGATATGGCAGCTAAGGAAGCGCGATGGTTTGAATTATCTGAGAAACTGGGGGAATAAGTCCTATTCTTGTGGTTCTAGCGCTTCTCGTGGTTCTTGCAGAGCCGCGGAGACGCAGAGTTTCCTATATTGTGCGTTATTACTTTTTATAAGTATTGGTTTTTGGCATATTTAATATAAAGATAGACTCTTTGCGTTCGTTGCGTAAACGTTGCGATCTTTGCGGTTAAAAGAAGTCTCTCGGAGAGCCGCGAAGGTGCAGGAGTTACGACTGTTGGATATTTATTGTTTTTATTTTTTGTTACAGAATAAAATCAGTCAAAATCCGTAGAATCAGCGTCATCAGCGTTCCATTAAAAAATAATTCCAAAACGTTAATAGCTTTTTAACTTGAAACTTGAAACAATAGAAACCAGCCTGCCCGTCCGAAGCTTTTGCGGAGGCGGGAAACCATAGAAACCAGAAACAAACACCTTGCATCAATTTATTTCCTACATAAAATTCCTACTAAAATCAAGCAACCAACACGGGGCGCACTCCCCCTTTGTTTATAATTTGATTACCAAATGTTTTTATGACAAATCAGAATATGCTGAATACAAGATCCTAAAAGCATACCGTTCTAATTTGCTTCAAAATCCTGAAACAATCAAGATAACCGATTTTGGATCAGGATCTAAGGTATTCACGACTGATGAGCGCAGCATTAAAGCTATCGCAAAAACCTCTGGCACTTCACTTAAAATTTCGGAATTGCTCTTCAGAATCGTCAGATATTTTCAGCCAAACACTATTTTAGAATTGGGCACCAATCTTGGTATTGGCACTCATGCCATGGCACTGGCAAATCCAAAATCTCAAATTACGACCATAGAAGGCTGCGCAGAAATCTTAAAAGTTGCCCATCAGCATTTGCTTGAGCCTGAGCTTTCGAATATCAACACCGTTCAAGGCGATTTTAGATCGGTAATTGAAAACTTAAATAAAGATACTTGGGATTTGATTTTTTTTGACGGGCACCATTCCCAAGACGCAACCTTGACTTATTTTGAAAAACTTTTACCCAAAGCCCATAATAATTCCATTTTTATTTTTGACGATATTTACTGGTCAAAAGGCATGACCGAAGCTTGGGAAAACATCAAAAATCATCCACAAGTAACAGTAACCGTGGATACCTTTAATTGGGGTCTTGTGTTTTTTAGAAAAGAACAATTTAAAGAACATTTTAAGATCAGAGTGTAACAAGTCGGCGAATTGAACGTCAAACTAATCGTAAATCAATTAACTTGCAAACTTTAAAAAGTTCAGAGTTCAGAGTTGAGTTCACAGTTTGGAATTTGGAATCCTGAATTACCAACCAAATTCAGGCATGCTCAATTCTTCTGAACCTTGATCTTTAACCTTTGAACCATAAACATACCCATGGGAAACGTCATTCACATTAGAAATATCGTCAGGAACTTCCAATTAGGATCAGAAACCGTCTATGTATTAAAAGGCATCGACCTGGACATTGAACGTGGTGATTATGTTGCGATCATGGGACCTTCAGGTTCTGGGAAATCGACCCTAATGAATCTTTTAGGTTGCTTAGATACGCCAACAGCCGGTACGTATATTCTTAATGATAAAGATGTCAGCAAATTGAGTGATGATCAGTTGGCTGAAATCAGAAATAAAGAAATCGGTTTTGTTTTCCAGACCTTTAACTTACTGCCAAGAACGACGGCCTTAGACAATGTGGCCTTACCCATGATTTATGCTGGAGCCTCAAAAGCGGATCGCTATGCTCGTGCTACTGAAGTATTGACCAATGTAGGCTTGGCAGATCGTATTCACCACAAACCCAACGAACTTTCTGGAGGTCAACGTCAACGTGTGGCCGTAGGCAGAGCCTTGGTCAATAGGCCGTCCATTATCCTCGCTGATGAGCCAACGGGAAATTTAGATTCTAAAACCTCGTTGGAAATTCTACAATTATTCGACGATATCCATAAAGCAGGAAATACCGTCATCGTTGTTACCCACGAAGAAGACGTGGCCGCACGTGCAGCACGTATCATACGTTTACGAGATGGGTTGATTGAGAGTGACGAGCGGAATTGAGATGAGGTGTTAGGAATTAGGAATTAGTACATTGCATTGAACTTCTCTGATTAGAGTTGACCTTTATCAATTTAAAGATAACATTTTTCGCGTCCCTCCGCAATGACAGTGTATGCGAAAATACCCAGAAATTATTCGCACGGATTCTATAGACCCGACTGACTTACGGGCAAATTTCCGCAGATCTATCGCCACTTAATCAATGAGTTTCAATCAAAAATAGACTAAAGTCCATTCCATTACCTATCCATAATTCATTCTTTTTATCTTTTTTTTGATTTTTATATTTTTATATTTTTTGATTCTTTACGTCCATTCTATTCTTTCATTACTAGTTAAATCCCGTAACTTTGAATAAAGAACTTTAAATCTAAAAATCGTTCAGCATGAAAATCTACACAAAAACAGGTGATAAGGGCACTACTGCCCTATTTGGTGGCACAAGAGTACCCAAACACCATATTCGCATTGACAGTTACGGAACCGTGGACGAGCTCAATTCTTATATTGGCTTGATCAGAGACCAAAACATCGCCCAACATTACAAAGACGTTTTAATAATTATACAGGATCGGTTATTTACAGTGGGTGCAACATTAGCTACAGATCCCAATAAAGCGATCCTTAAAAGCGGAAAAGAACGCTTGAATATCCCGAAAATTTCGTTTGAGGATATCGAACGTTTAGAAAAAGAAATGGACCTTATGAACGAAAGCCTGCCAGACATGACGCACTTCGTGTTGCCTGGCGGCCATCAAACAGTGTCATTCTGTCATATATCCCGTACGGTGTGCCGTAGAGCGGAGCGTTTAGCGTCTGCACTTAATGACTTAGAACCTTTTCAACCCGAATCCTTAACTTATTTAAACCGTCTCTCTGACTATCTTTTTGTGTTGGCACGAAAGTTGTCTCATGAATTGAAGGCTGAAGAAATCCAATGGATTCCACAAAAAGAATCTTAAGGAAATTAGGCGGTTACATTTTTTTTGTTTATATATTATAAATCAAGAAATTATGTAAAAATTATACGCTCTTTTTATTAGTGATTAAATAATTCATTTTTTACTTGATTTTATCAACAAAAAAATTATTTTTGCAAAAATTTAAAACGAATAACAAATGTATTGGACGTTAGAACTAGCATCTTATTTAAGTGATGCGCCTTGGCCAGCCACCAAAGACGAATTAATTGATTATGCAATCCGTACTGGTGCACCTTTAGAAGTGGTAGAGAATTTACAAGCGATTGAAGATGAAGGAGACTCTTATGATTCGATTGAAGAAATTTGGTCAGATTATCCAACAGATGAAGACTACCTCTGGAATGAGGACGAATATTAAATAAATTAGAAAAAACTGTTAAAAAGTCTCCTTATGAGACTTTTTTTGTGCGCTATTTTTTAATTACCATAGCACAAACCGTATCTTTGTGAGCCATAAAAAAGCAACACAACATACAAACAACATATTTATATTAACGTACCCTGAGCTTTCCTGCCTCGAGCAACAAGAAAGATAGCAGTGTAAACAAAAATACCATATGACTTTTTTAGATTCAGTATTAAAGGTCTTTGTTGGCGATAAATCCAAACAGGATGTCAAAGCCATCACTCCTATTGTAGAACAAGTTAAAACCTTTGAAAAAGCTTTGGAAGCTTTGTCTCACGACGAATTAAGGGCAAAGACGGACTATTTCAAATCTAAAATAGCAGAAGCACGACAGCCTTTTAACGATAACATTGAGAAACTTCAAAAAGACGCTGAAGCAACAGAAGACATTGATGAACGCGAAGATATCTATCTAGAAATAGACCGTATCAAAGATGATATTTACAAGGCTACTGAAGACGTATTAAATGCTATTCTTCCAGAAGCTTTTGGTGTTGTTAAGGAAACGGCCAAACGTTTTGTACATAACACTTCTATAACCGTAACAGCTAGTGCTTTTGACCGTGAAATTTCAGGAACTAAAGATTATGTGACCCTAGAGGATGACAAAGCAACTTGGGCAAATTCTTGGGATGCCGCCGGAAAACCTATTACGTGGGACATGATTCACTATGACGTGCAGCTTATTGGTGGGGTGGCACTTCATCAGGGTAAAATTGCAGAGATGCAGACTGGTGAAGGTAAAACTCTTGTGGCGTCGTTACCAATGTACTTGAATGCCCTTGCTGGTAAAGGTGTTCACTTAGTAACGGTGAATGATTACTTGGCAAAACGTGATAGTGCGTGGATGGCTCCTCTGTTTGAGTTTCATGGGATGAGCGTTGATTGTATTGATTACCATCAGCCTAATTCTGCTGCACGTAAAAAAGCATATAACGCCGACATTACCTACGGAACAAATAACGAATTTGGTTTCGACTATTTACGTGATAATATGGCACATTCGCCTGATGATCTCGTACAACGTCCGCATCATTACGCAATCGTAGATGAGGTGGATTCTGTTTTAGTGGATGACGCCCGTACGCCGTTGATCATTTCTGGACCAATCCCACAAGGAGAACGTCATGAATTTAACGAACTAAAACCAAAAGTTGATGCCATTGCTGCTGCACAACGCCATTACCTGACCGGTGTTTTGGCGGAAGCCAAGAAATTGATTGCAGAAGGCGACACCAAAGAAGGTGGTTTTAAATTGCTCCGTGTTTATAGAGGAATTCCTAAAAACAAAGCTTTAATCAAGTTTTTAAGTGAGGAAGGTATCAAACAATTACTGCAAAAAACAGAAAATCATTACATGCAGGACAACAATCGTGAAATGCCTAAGGTAGACTCGGAACTGTACTATGTGATTGATGAAAAAAACAATCAGGTAGAATTATCTGATAAAGGTGTAGAATTTCTTTCCGGTGAGGACGACCCTAATTTCTTCGTCATGCCAGAAATCGGAATGGAAATCACAAAAATTGAAAATCAAAACCTTTCCAAAGAAAAAGAAGCGGAAGCGAAAGAAGAATTGTTCAGAGATTTTGGCGTCAAGTCAGAACGTATCCACACTCTAAACCAATTATTGAAAGCTTATGCCCTATTTGAAAAAGACATTCAATATGTGGTGATTGACAATAAGGTAATGATTGTTGATGAACAAACGGGACGTATCATGGACGGCCGTCGTTATAGTGATGGTTTGCACCAAGCTATTGAGGCCAAGGAGAACGTAAAAATTGAAGCGGCCACCCAAACATTTGCCACGGTAACGTTACAAAATTACTTCAGAATGTACCGTAAATTATCAGGAATGACCGGTACGGCATTGACTGAAGCTGGTGAGTTCTGGGAAATCTATAAACTGGACGTGGTTGAAATTCCAACCAACAGACCAATCGCTCGTGATGATCGCGATGATTTGGTTTATAAAACGAAACGTGAAAAATATAACGCGGTGATTGACGAAGTGACCAAATTATCACAGGCAGGCCGCCCTGTTTTGATTGGAACAACCAATGTTGAGATCAGTGAGTTATTGGGTAAAATGTTGACATTACGAAAAGTGCCACACAATGTTTTGAACGCAAAACTCCATAAAAAAGAAGCTGATATTGTTGCAGAGGCAGGACAGCCAGGCCAAGTGACCATTGCCACAAACATGGCAGGTCGTGGTACGGATATCAAGTTAAGCGAGGAAGTTAAAAAAGCTGGTGGTTTAGCCATTGTAGGAACAGAACGTCATGATTCACGTCGTGTGGACAGACAGTTACGTGGTCGTGCCGGGCGTCAGGGAGATCCAGGAAGCTCACAGTTTTATGCGTCTCTAGAAGATAATTTAATGCGACTTTTTGGTAGTGAACGTATTGCTAAGATGATGGATAGAATGGGCCTTCAAGAAGGTGAAGTTATCCAGCATTCCATGATTTCAAAATCTATTGAGCGTGCCCAGAAAAAAGTTGAGGAAAATAACTTTGGAGTTCGTAAACGTTTATTGGAGTATGATGATGTGATGAACGCCCAACGTGAAGTTATTTACAAGCGTCGTCGTCATGCCTTACATGGTGAGCGTTTGCGCGTGGATCTTGCCAATATGATTTTTGATACCTCAGAAATCATTACCCAAACCAATAAAGCGGCCAACGATTTCAAAAACTTTGAATTTGAACTGATTCGTTATTTTTCAATGAGTTCTCCTATTACGGAAGCGGAATTCAGGAAAATGTCTGAACAGGAAATTGCCGGTAAAATATACAAGGCAGCTTTTCAACATTACAAAGAGAAAATGCAGCGTAATGCTGATATGGCGTTTCCTGTTATTAAAAATGTATACGAAACACAGCGCGATAAATTCAAGCGTATTGTCGTTCCATTTACGGATGGTGTAAAGAGTTTACAAGTGGTAACCGATCTTGAAAAAGCTTATGAAACCAACGGGAAACAGCTGATCAATGATTTTGAAAAGAACATTACATTGGCCATTGTAGATGATGCATGGAAAACGCATTTACGTAAAATGGACGAATTGAAACAATCCGTTCAGTTGGCAGTACATGAGCAAAAAGATCCATTATTGATCTATAAATTTGAAGCTTTTGAATTGTTTAAGGTGATGATTGACCAAGTGAACAAAGATGTGATTTCCTTCTTATTTAAAGGAGAATTGCCATCAGAAACCACAGATGCCATTCAGGAAGCGCGCCAAACACGTTCTAAAGAAAAATTAGAAACCAATAAAGAAGAAATCCCTAATTTGGACGAACGCTCCTCTCAAAGCAGAGCTGCAGGAAATACCCAACGTCAAGAAGTGGTGGAAACCATTGTACGGGACAAACCGAAAATTGGTCGTAATGATAAAGTCACCATCAAGCATGTGCTCAGTGGCGAAAACAAGTCGTTGAAGTACAAACAAGCGGAACCTTTTTTAGCTAAAGGCGACTGGGTGTTGACTGAAGAATAATCAAATTCCTGCCGAGACAGGAATCTCGTAAAAAAAAAAATCCTGATATCAGAAGATATCAGGATTTTTTGGTTTTGTTATTTTCACGAAGCTTTTAAATCAGGTCTCAGACCCTCTAAAAAAGCAAGTAGATCACCTCTCTAAAATAGCGGTGTGTTTTTTAAATTGATGAGACCTTCCTTACTACCATTAAGTGGTCTTTTGGTACGTAAATAGCGATCAAGATTATACTTGTCAAAATTTGGTGCATCCTTATCCACACTACTTATTTTAACACGACCTGCAGAATGGATAAACTCGTTATTGCCAATCCACATACCCACATGAATCACTCTTTCTGCCGTAGAATCGGTAGCCTTTTTACCAAAAAACAATAAATCGCCGGGAAGAAGGTCCTTAAAATCTTTCTCATCATCCATTAATTCACCTGTATGTATCTGTTGGGAGGCATCTCTTGGTAAAATAATGCCATTTAGGAAATATATTGTTTTGGTAAATCCACTGCAATCGACACCCTTTGGTGAGGTACCTCCCCATAGATAAGGTAAGCCCATGAGTTGTTTAGAGGTGGCCACCAAATTTTCTTGGGAAGGATTGGTATGTGATAACCACGATTGATAAGCCTCAGCTTCCGTTTTGTTTATGAATGCAATGCGTCCATCTGGATAAATAACTTTATAAAACGCACCTTCTTCACCTAAAATCTCCAAGATTCCGCCAGCAACAATGTCAGAGACCACTTGTGAGTTTGTAGAAGGCTCTGAGTAACTACTACCGAACATCTTCGTATATATCATCTTAGATTTCGTTTTCCAAAGATCCAACTCCTCAGGGGACTTTGGTTCTACGCCACCACTATCTACCCATGACAAATAGAGGTCAGGAGTCTGGATTAAGGACCAGCTCCCCTCCTTTTTTAGAATCTTAACTGGGGTGCCCAAGGTTGCTTGTGTGGACAATTCCGCTGAATGTGCAGGATTACTTCTCAAATTTGCCACAGAAATAGTCACTAAACCCATTGTTTTATCCGCCAAATCAGCTGTTGGTAAAAGTTGAATGCTGTCCACATAGTCCACTTTAGCCTCTGAAAGCTGATTTTTCAATTTCGCAACGGCATCTGGTAAGTTGCTTTCTCCTTTCAAAACATAGGTGCTACCGCTTTTATCTGCGTTAACAGCAAATAAAGCCACTCTTTTGTCTGGAGCAAATTCATTTTTAACAGCGTCTATATCTTCTGTCAAATAATTTTTATTTTCAGCCTTCTCGGCGCAATTGAACAGCAACAATAGCGTTAAAATTGACAAACCGAATTTTGATATTCTTTGTAACATTTTTATCTGATTTATTAAGGTAGCAAATTATAAAATTATATCTAATCTCGTAAAGATTTTAAGCTTACTTTTTATTTGCGCTTCAGTTCTATAACTCAACAGAAAGCTTAGTTCTTTCTAATGGACTGCTTCTGAATCGCCAAACATCCTTTCCTAAAACATTTTTAAAGATGAAGCAGCATTATTCAACATGTTAATTATAAGACAATTAGAAACCACCCACACTTGTATCTGCTTTAATTGTGCCAACTATTTTCAATCTTATGTTTTGCAACCCAACTATTCTGCTTATTTTTCAATAAACTTCAAACTTGAAAAACCCAAAAACAAAGATTGGAATTTCCAAAAAACGAAGATGGTTAAAGCGCATCCTCATTACGCTTGCCATTATTGTACTGTTGCCGTTAGGCGTATTTACAATTGGGTGGTTCAACAGAGATCGTGTTTTGGATATGGTACAGGAATGGTATGCTGAGAATACCTCAGGCACTTTAAAAATTGGAAAAGTCAATGCGCGTTTTCTAAGTGGGTTTCCAAACCTCGGGTTCACTTTCAAAGATATCCACCACACCCATAGAGACAGTATTTCAGGTCAAGTGTCTTCACTTCTAATTGAAGAAGCAAAAATGATTATTGGCGCAGGCAATCTGTTACGGGGTGATTTTATTTTTAGAAGAATTGAGCTCACAAATGCCATATTCACTTCTGAAGTTATTTCAGAAAAATCAATAGCTTACCATCAGCAATTAAAGCGCGATAAACAAGCAGACAATTATGGTTTACAGTTCCCAAAATGGATCAATCCTAAAGGCGCAGTAATCACCTTAAAAAATGTCCAATACAGTGCGAAGGACACTATTTTAAATAAGCATTTTGACGTTCACGTTCATAATCTTAAAACTGCCTTTAATACCGATGGCGACAAGCTCAAGGGTTATTCTAACATCGATCTTACCGTTAATAAGATGGGTTTCAACACCACAAAAGGTAGTTTTTTTAAGGCAGCACATATCACTGGACATCCTAAATTTAGTCTTAATCTTACCAACGAAACCATTCATGTTCCAGACTTTCCTCTTCAAATCGATGCCCAGACCTTCCAACTCATCGCTAAATTCGATTTGTCAGAAGCAACTGTATATGAATTCGAACTAAAAAATCCAAAAACCGATTTTAAAGCTGTTAAAAATTTATTGAATGATAGCTTGACCAGTAAATTAAATGGTTTCGAAATCCAAAAGCCTTTTGAAAGCAGCATCAAGTTAGTTGGAAAGTTCGCCTATGGCAATAACCCTGATATTGCCGCCGAGTTCTCGAGTCTTACTAATGAAATTACCATTTTGGATAAGTTTCACTTAAAAAACGCCGACTTCATCGGATATTTAACCAATGATATTTATACCACCGATAGTTTAAAAACCGTAAAAAAAACGCCTAAGGATATTAAAGTTGTTTTTAAGAGCCTCAATGCAAATTTAGATGATATTGAAGTAAAAAGTCAGAACTCCTATTATCAGAGTACCCCTGATTCCCTTAACTTCATTGAAGCCTCTGTCAGTTTAAAGGGCAGCAATGAAACCTTGGCAAAAATTATTGAAACAGACAATTTCGATTTTAAAGGAGGCCATTTTAAACTGGATGCTCATATTTCAGGAGATATTCCAAAGCCTTATGAAATTTTGAATAAATCAAGAGGCGATTTCAAACTAAAAAACACCCATGTAATTCTTAAAAAGAACGGTCTTCAATTACCAGTGCAGACCATTTCAGTGGCATTAGAAAATGAAAATGCCATTTTAAGAGAATTAATCGTCAATCTCACCAATGGAGAAGATTTAGTATTCAGAGGAAAACTCAAAAACATTGCCGGCCTGCTGTCAAAATCCCCCATATATCCCACTACTAGCCAGATTTCATTAAATTCAAACCAGATAAATATCAATGATGTGATTACCATGGCCAAATCATCTGCGCCACCTTCCAAATCCAGAATTGATGATCGCAAAGATTTATACGAAACGCTAGAAGCGATTTACAGCCAATTTCATCCGCAATTCGATTTTAATATTGGCGCCATGAGTTATAATGATGTAGAGATCACAGATGTGAAATCGAAAATAGAGCTGAAGGATTCTGAAACCATCTTACTACGAAATTTCAATTTCAATTATGATGATGCCGTTACCAACCTTAAAGGCACCATGAAGGTATACGCACCAGAAAGCGGACTCACCGACCTGATTTATATGAATGCTCAAGCCACCTCAGAGGGTTCATTAGCTGTTTTTACCGATTTGTTCAATATTGAGCTCTTCCGAATTGATTCCGGTAAGTTCAAATTTAATGGTAAGGTCAATGGGAATGTAAGAGCACTCAAAGAACTGCTTAACAACGCTCAGGGCGACTTGACCTTGACCAAAACAAAATTGCACTACCCACCCGCTAAAATGGACGTGGTTATCGATTCTTTAGCACTTTATGTAAACAAATCAGATATCCTCCTAGAGCAATTCAATATTGAAATTGATGAACTACATTCTATCGAACTCAGCGGAAGTATTCATAAATTTCCGAATTTTCTATTGGACGATATTCCGGAACGTGGTACCATAGTTTTAAAAGCAACGGCACCCTTTTTTGATGGCGATGAACTTCTGAACACTATTAATTCGTTCAAACAAGAGAATAATAGCAGCACTTTAAAATCTAAAAAAGGACTTCACACGCTATTTAAGGATCTCAATGAATTTAATCCAAAAATAGAGATTGCTATCGACTCGCTCAAATACAAAGGGCTAATTACAGAAAATATAGAGGCTCAATTAAATTTTGAAAATGATTCTATTTTGAAGTTGAATTATCTCAATCTTAATTATAAGGAGAGCACAGCACACATTCAAGGAGAAATTAACGCCCATAACAACCGGGAGGAATTACTGAAAAACAATCCCTTTAACCTCAATTTTGATGTCCAGGTAAAAGGGAAATCTGAGAACCTGAATGACTACCTAAAAACCACAAACTTTGTTTTTAAGTCAGGAAACTTTCAGTTTCATGGAAATTATAACGGCCAAGCTAAAAATTTAACACTTTTGAATTCTAAGTCCTTTGGCGATTTAAAAATTGGAGGCACACTAGTCGATTTTGAAGCGGCCGATATTCAGATTCCAGTTGACAGTTTGCATTTGGAAATAGATAATGACCTCGCAACGCTAAAGACACTGGACATCCAACTTCCAGGAAAAAGCTCGGTGGTCTTTGAGGGCACCATAGACAACTTCACACAGTTTATAGATGGTAAAAAAGAAGATCAAAGACACAGTTCAAGTTTCTCAATCTACTCGCCCTATTTGGAAACAACCAGTATTGAAGAATTTTTAGAGCGTTCAGAAGCCACGACAAAAAAAAGAGAAGCAAAGGATGTGAATCCTAAAAAATGGAAAGACATCGTAAGGAAAATTAATTACTCCTTTTATCCAACTATAGATATCAGGGTGGACACTTTGGTATACGATAACTTTAGTATTACCAATTTTAAATCCGGTCTATTATTTGACTCTGAAGGTCGGTTGAACATTGAGGATACCGCCCTCAATTTTTATGAGGGCACCATGACCATCAATGCTTCTGTAGATCTACAAAACAGCGAAAACACCCCAGTCACCATTGAAATGACCGCTAAAAATCTCAATCTTAAAGAACTCATAAGTCGTTTTGATTATTTTAAAAATGACGATCTAAGAGCGGCAGAACACATTGCAGGGCTTTTAAATTACAGTATTATTGCCAATGGTACCGTCGCTAATAATGGCCAACTGAATATGGATTCCTTAAATGGATTTCTCAATTTAGATTTGGAAGGTCTGGAAATATACAACTACCAACCTGTCATGGAAAATGTGCCATTGATGAAAAGCGACCGCTTCAGGAATTTAAGGTTCAGACCTATTGTTCAAACGTTTGAAATTAGAAATGGGGAAATTATTATTCCCAAAACTGAAATACAATCATCCGCCATCCACGTATTTGCAGAAGGACGCATCAAACTCAAGGAACATGTGAATTTATGGTTATCGGTGCCATATAGAAATCTAAAAAGTAACGACGGTCTATCCTTACCAGAAAAAACAACTTATGAAGGAGCAGGATCTAAATTCTTTCTGCAATTTGTTCAAGATCAAAACAGCAAAAAAGCGAGAAAACAAAAGCTTAAAGTAAAAATTAGATTGGGCAATAGAAAGCTAAGGAGGATGAGAGATTCGTTGAATTGATTTCAAGAACAGCTATTGAAAATCCCAACTGTTTTTAAGTAGAAATGAGAATGTATTAGCACAAAACATCACTGCCATCCTATAGTCATATACCCATCCAAATCTTGGATTAAAACACATGCTTTCTTTTAAATGTCGAAACCTACGAGTTATTTGATGGATACATTGTATTTTAGAATGAATCTAAATCCTTTTTAAAAACGAATTAATCAAGCATATTTATAGGGTCTTCAAAAATAATTTCGCATCTTAGGTACTGACAAATAAGATGTTAAAATCTGAAAAAAGCCACAGATGAAAATATCTGGCGAGTATTCTCAACTTTTTTTGGACCTCTTGCATTTTCAAATTTGGTTTTTATTAAAAATATGATAAATATCAGCTCTGCATTAGAAGCGATAGATTATTTTTAACATACAATTCATGAGTATATGAAGTTTATTTCTAAATTTTTTCCAGAAAAGGGCTCGTCATGGCGCACATTTGCGGTTGTTGCCGTTGCAACAATTATAGGTATGGGATTTTTCTTAGTAAGGGAAGCTGAAGTTGTATCTTATTTGTCAGACAATCCCCAAGCCTGTGTAAACTGTCACGTGATGACGCCTGTTTACAATAGTTGGATGCACAGTTCCCATAGAGAATGGGTGTCGTGCAATGGTTGTCATGTACCTCAGGACAATATTTTCAACTCTTATTATTTCAAAGCCAAGGACGGTTTGTACCATTCGGCAGTTTTTACGGCTAGAGCAGAGCCTGATGTCATTACGATGCGCGAACCCTCAGAAGAAGTCGTTCAAAACAATTGTATCAGATGCCATATTCAACAAGTTACGGAGGTAAAATATGATGGTTGGCTTGATAACCATAGAGAAAACCGAACAGATAGAGCCTGTTGGTCCTGTCATCAAGAAGTGCCACACGGTCGTATCCATGGCTTGTCAACAGTAAAATATAATATTGCTCCACTCCCCACTGATCAAGATGAAATGGTCATTCCGGAATGGTTAGCAAAAGAAATTGAAGACCAATAAACCACAACTATTATGAAAAACAAAGTACTCTTCATCGTCACAATCATAGTCGTCTTTTTACTAGGACTGCTCGCATCAAGTATTATTAATCGGAAAAGTGAGGCCAAGTACCAATATGTTCCAAATGTGAAAATTGGTGAAAATGAGCCACGAAATGCAGAATGGGGGAAAAACTACCCAAGAGAATATCAATCTTATCTACAAACGGCAGACACCTCTTTTTCTACTTATCAAGGAGGTTCAGCCATGCGTGATGTCTTGGAGGAAGATCCTAGAATGGTAGTACTTTGGGCAGGGTACGCCTTCTCAAAAGATTATTCTCAAGGCCGTGGACACTATTATGCTATTGATGATATTCACAATACCTTACGTACAGCAGCTCCGGAAAATAAAGAAGACGGACCAATGCCTGCAACCTGTTGGACATGTAAGGGCCCAGATGTGCCGCGCTTGATGAATGAAAAAGGAGTGGCAGAATTTTACAGTGGTACTTGGGCAGAAAATGTTTCAGAAGTGGTCAACCCAATTGGATGTGCAGATTGTCACGATCCTGACAACATGAAGTTACGCATCACAAGACCCGCATTAGTGGAGGCTTTCCAATCTATGGGCAAAGATATCAACAAAGCAACGCACCAAGAAATGCGGTCTTTAGTTTGTGCACAGTGTCACGTAGAATATTATTTTGACAAGAAAAAACCAGGTCTGGAAGGGGTCAATTATTTAACTTTTCCATGGGAAAACGGATTTACGGTGGAGGCCATGGAAAAATACTATGATGATATCGAATTTTCAGATTGGACGCACGCTATCAGTAAAGCGCCAATGCTAAAGGCCCAACATCCCGATTATGAAACGTATTTAACGGGTGTGCATGCTGATCGTGGGGTTTCATGTGCCGATTGTCATATGCCATATAAAAGTGAGGGGGGTCAGAAATTTACAGATCACCATTTGCAATCGCCTCTAAATAATGTTGCCAACTCTTGCCAAGTATGCCATAGAGAAGAATCAGATAAATTAATTGAAAATGTTTATGACAGACAGCGCAAAGCCAATGAGAATAGACTTAAGTTAGAGGATGTATTGGTAAAAGCACACGTTGAAGCCGGTAAGGCTTGGGAACTGGGCGCCACAGATGCACAAATGAAAGATATTCTTATGAGCATCCGTCACGCACAATGGCGCTGGGATTATTCAGCGGCCTCTCATGGGGCATCCTTTCACTCTCCTGTAGAAGTAGGACGTGTTTTAGGTAGTGGCCTTGCTGAAGCACAAGAGGCGCGTGTAATGTTGGTGCGTTTATTGGCAACTTTAGGACATAATGAGCCAGTGGAAATGCCAGATATTTCAACCAAAGCGAAAGCCCAAAAATATATTGGTCTCGATATGGATAAACTAAGAGAGGATAAAGAAAAATTCAAATCCAATGCTTTGCCAAAGTGGCTTGAAGAGGCAAAAGCGCGTGAAGATAAAATGGGTTCCAATAAAGTGGTCAGCGCCAACTAACAATCAGATCCAAAAAACAGATTACAATCTATCTCTAAAGGCTTTATTTTTAAAGCCAGATTTCCCACTATGAAATTTATTTACCGCATTTTTTCGTCCTCAGTTTTAGCATTACTTTTACTCTTGATCTTTGCGGTGGCCATGGCTACCGCAACGTTCATGGAGAACGACTACGGAACGGACACCGCGTGGATTAAAATCTATGATTCGCTATGGTTTGAATTGGTCATGGTAGGCTTAGCGCTCTGTTTTTTAGCCAATACCTTTAAATATAAGATGTGGCGCAAAGAAAAATGGGCGGTGCTCGTTTTTCATCTTGCGTTTATCATTGTGATCATTGGCGCAGGAATTACCCGCTATGACTCCTATGGTGGCATTATGCGAATACGGGAAGGGCAAAGCTCTAATATGATCATCTCTGATAAAAACTATCTACAAGTCCATATTTCAAACGGTAATAAGACACGACATCTTGAGAAAAAGATGGAGTTTTCTACATTAATCGACAATAGCTTTTCTATCAACACAGATTTAGAGGACGAAAAAATCAACATCTCCCTCAAAGAGTTTGTCGCTGATGCCTTACCAGAGATTGTAGATGATCCCGAAAAAGGAGCTCCTTTATTACAAATGGTGACTACTTCCGGTAACGGCAGAGAAACCATCTTTTTAAGCAAAGGCGAAGTTGAAGTCATTGGTCCGCATAAACATAAAGTCGGATTTGAAGCCGATGAAGAAGGCATTATCAACATTCTCGAAGAAAACGGAGCATTTAAGATCTATGCGCCCCATCCGCTGGATTTCTTTGTGATGGCCGATCAAAAAGCAGGTGTAATCAAAGGCGATTCTCTACAGGCCATGTCGCTTAAAACGCTATACAGGCATGGCGACTTATCCTTTGTGCCGATGTCATATCATAATCATGGACAGATCAAACTATTAAGTACTTCAGAAAAACCAAAAGATAACGATCCTGTAAAAGATGATGCCATCGTACTGAATGTTACCGTTGGTGATACAACGGAAGAAGTCATGCTGCTCTATCGTAAAGGCTTTTTACCAACCTCTCATGAATTAAATATAAACAATACTAATCTTAGCTTTTCTTATGGTGCCATGCCTATTGAAATCCCGTTTGAGGTGAAGTTAAACGATTTTCAATTGGAACGTTATCCCGGTTCTGAAAGTCCATCGTCTTACGCCAGTGAGGTTACCGTTTTAGATGGTGAGGTTCAAATGCCATTTCGTATTTACATGAACAATGTTTTGGATTATGGTGGCTATCGCTTCTATCAGGCCAGTTATGATACCGATGAAAAAGGTACGTTATTAGCGGTAAATCATGACGTTTTGGGCACCACTATTACTTATATCGGTTACTTTTTATTGATGATCGGGATGTTCTTCACCCTCTTCGGAAAAGGCACCCGCTATACAGTAATCACCCAAAAATTAAAGAAATTAAAAAACGTTGCTCCGCTACTTGTGGTTGCGCTGTTTAGCTCCTTCAATACGTTTGCGCAATCGCCAATGCAAAAGGATTCCATTCCTTCTGTAACAGAATTGGTGGCTTCCCAAGTGATCGACAAACAGCATTCTGATCTGTTCGGACGTATTCTGGTTCAGGATATGGACGGCAGAATCAAACCTATCAACACTTTGGCGTCTGAATTTCTACGTAAAATTTACGGCAAAACGACTTATACCTATAAAGAAAAGGATAAAACCATAAGTTTGGATGCCAATCAGGCTTTTTTAGCGATGCACGTTTCCCCGGGTGCATGGCAGAAAATTCCAGTCATTAAAATCGATGCCCAAAAAGGTGGCGATTTCTTTAAACCTCTTAAAATTACGGACGACGGTTATATTTCCTTCGAGCATTTAATAAATCCGGAAGGGAATTATGTCCTATCAAAAATGGCAGAAGATGCCCATGCTAAGAAACCTGCTGAACACAATGAATTTGATAAGGAAGTTATCAAAGTTGATGAGCGCTTCAATATCTTATTTAATATTTTCTCGGGAAATTATTTAAATATTTTTCCAAATAGTCTTGACGAAAAAGATAAATGGTTTAGCTACACGCATCATTTTAATGACTTCCCTCCAGAAGACGGGATTTTCGTACAAAATATTACCCGCACCTATTTTAATGATATAGCCTCCGGAAAATGGGCAGAAGCTACAAATAAACTGTCTTATATTGATACGTATCAAACCACCTTGGGCAAAGACATCATTCCGTCCCAAGAGCGGATTGAAGCCGAATTATGGTACAACCAAATGAACCTCAATTTTTGGTTATTCCAAGCCTTTTTCACAATTGGCTTGATCATGTTGGTATTGGCACTTTCAAAAATATTCGTTGAGAAAAGAGTAATCAATGTGCTTTGGGAAATTTTTATTGTGATCTCATTGATCAGTTTTCTGGTATTTACAGGAAACATTCTTTTGCGTTGGTATATCGCTCAACATCCACCTTGGAGCAACGGCTACGAGATGATGGTATTTGTGGCTTGGGTACTCATGCTTTGTGGTTTGCTCACCTTTCGAAAATCGGATTTTGCATTGCCTTTAGCCACGTTATTTGCGGGTTCTCTCCTATTTGTGAGTTACCTCGATTGGTTAAATCCGGAGATAACCAATTTAATGCCCGTTTTGAAATCTTCCTTTTGGTTAAAGGTTCACGTAGCCACGATTGTGAGTAGTTACGCGCCTTTGGCTCTATCCGCAGTATTAGGTTTTATGGCCTTGATTTTAATGATTATTAGAACGAAAGGAAGTGCGTTTAAAATCGACGTTCGTATTAAAGAGCTCACTTATATCAATGAGATTTCAATGACCATGGGCTTGTTTGTATTGACTATTGGTACTTTTTTAGGAGGTGTTTGGGCAAATGAATCGTGGGGCCGTTATTGGGCTTGGGATCCTAAGGAAACTTGGGCCTTAATTTCCATTATCGTCTACGCCATCGTATTGCATCTTCGCTTGGTGCCTGGACTGAAAAGCAGATATACGTTAAACGTTGCTAGTGTGTTTGCTTTTGGATCTATCATTATGACCTCTTATGGTGTGAATTATTATTTGACGGGTTTACATAGTTATGCCGCAGGAGATCCTGTTCCTGTTCCAACGTTTATTTATATCTTGATTGCGGTGGTGGTCATTATTGCGATTGTTGCTTTTATAAGAGTAAGAAAACCTAAAAAGAAAGTGGCTTAAATCTCATATTTAGAATTAGCGATACACATGTATTTTGAAATTATTTGGATAAAAGTTCTATGAAGTTGATGTTATAGAACTTTTTCTTTTTTTACTATAGAAAAGCCTGAAAAGTTTTAAAAACCTGACAGGTCTAATGGTCTTACAATTATAATTAACTGAATGGAGTATGGTTAAAGTACTCAAATCAACAGTTAACAACTTCTATTATCCTATCAAAACAGATAGCCTCGGATGTCAATCACACAAAAAAAACCTAACAGGTTTTAGAAACCTGTTAGGTTTGATGCGTTCATTTATGGGCCCTAAAGCCATCTTTTATAAATTCCTATTATTTTACCTTCTCAAAATTTAAATCCTGATAATCATAACTAAAGTCAGTCAATGGCGAAATAGGGCTCATGGTAAACCCATTAGCCTTACCTTCAATATCTAAACTAAAAGTCACAAAGGCGTCAGCTTTAAGTGATCTATCATTCCAACGGACGGCAAAGGTGGTTCCTTTGTAGAACGCCATAGTTCCTGTTAAATCAGAAAGTTTAGCCGACTTAAAATGTAGCGTTTTGTCTTTATTGCTGATCACCACGTCGCCAAACCAAGGATCTTGGTAGGTTCCAATATAATCTGATGGGTCAGGCTTTGTAGTTTTATTTGTAAGTTGCGCAGCAATCTCCTTTTCTACCGCTGAAACGATGCTATCTTCTTCACGTTCACCTGCCAAACGACGCTCATTGTAATCCTTTATTCTATCCTTCCCTTTGATATCAAAATAACCGTCTTTAAGCGAATTGGTAATCGCACTGAACGCTGCACCACTCTGTTGGTTGGTAAGCACGATGATTCCCAAATCAAGCTCCGGAATAATGGTGACTTGGCTCACAATCCCCAATAAACCTCCCGTATGTGTGGCCTGAAAATAGCCATTGACATCACTTAAAAACCAGCCCAACCCATAAGCCAGAAAGTGCGTATTGTAAGGACCACTTCCGGTTCTTACCAGGGTTTGTGGCGTCCACATTTCACGGTGGGTTTTCTTACTGAAAAGACTGTCTTTAAGCTGCGTGCCATATTTCCCTTCATCCAATTGTGCTTGTACCCACGTGCTCATATCGTTGATGGAGGCATATATTCCTGCAGCCGGCGTTGCAATTTGCGTAAAGGTATAGCCGGTAATTTCAAGTTTTCCATTTACCGGCGCATGACCATCAATCCGATTGGCATCAGCATCGATCTTAGACATAGAAAGCAAAGAACGATCCATTCCTAGAGGTTTAAAGAAATTTTCTCTAATATAATCATCATAAGAGGTATTGGAAACACGCGTTACGATTTCACCCGCGATAATATAGAGCAGATTGTCATAATCATATTTTGAACGGAATGAAGATACCGGTTTGAGGTACCTCATATTATGGATCATCTCCGGTAATGTGGTGGTATTGGTCGCCGGAAAAACCATTAAATCCCCAGCGCCAAGCCCGAGTCCACTTCTATGGGTGATAAGATCACGCACGGTAAACTCATTGGTAACGTAGGCATCATAAAGTTTAAATTCAGGAATAACGTCATTCACTTTGGTATCCCAAGTTAGCTTTCCAGCATCCACAAGCTGACCTAGCGCTGCCGCAGTAAACGCTTTGGTGTTTGAAGCCACACCAAAAAGTGTATTTTCGTCTACAGCCGCATTCATTTTTAGGGAGCGCACACCATAGGTGTTTTTGTGATAAACCTTACCATCCTTTAAAACAGCAACCGCCATTCCTGGTACATCAAAGATTTTCATTGTTTTTTCGACCAAACTATCAATTTGGGTAGTGCTTAAAACTTGTGCTTTTAGTGAGTGATTCACATAAAAAAGGAAACCCAACGCGATAAGGGATTTGAAATAAAATTTGTTCATATCAAGGATTTAATTGTGGAATAATGAGAGTTATAAAATTGTTTAAAAAAGTTGTAGTGTTGTGTGAATTTCGAAAAACCCAATGAAATCAACGCGATTTGCATTAGGAAGACCGGACCTCATCGTTTGCATTAAATGTCTGCCGAAGAAATGATTTGGATTCCCAAATACGTCATCTTCTCCTTTAATTTTTCAAATTCTTCAAAATCTAATGGACGCGAGGCATCTTCAATAAAAAAGCATGCAAAACCTTCCTTAAAGGCATCGTAGGTGGAAAAGTAAACACAGATATCTGCTGCAAGACCACATAAAAAGAGTTGGGAAACGCCTTTTTCTTTTAGATAGCCTGTCAAGCCGGTGGATTTTAAATGTCCGTTGTCATAAAAGGCACTATAACTGTCAATGTCCTTATCAGTTCCTTTCCTAAAAATAGTTTCCCATTTTTGAGTGTCGAGATTGGCATGAAAATCAGCACCATCCGTGCCTTGCACACAGTGATTGGGCCATAATGTCTGAGGTTTCCCATGAATTTCAATCACATCAAAATTTGATTTGCCTTCATGATTGGAAGCAAAACTCACGTGATCCTGCGGATGCCAATCTTGAGACGCCACCACCAAGTCAAATTTATGCTGAATGCTGTTGATTATTGGTACTATTTTATCGCCATCGGGTACGGCCAAGGATCCGCCTGGCATAAAATCGTTTTGAACATCGATGATAAGAAGAGTTTTCATGTACACTTTATTTTTTGAACTATTTTGCAGTAAAGTTAATTAAATGCTGGGTTTTCAACAAACTCAAATGACGCCTTAAAAGAATGATGGTGCTTAACTAAAACCCCATTTCAGACACTCATAACATCAAACATTATTTATTTCTGCATAAAAATCGTCCTACTATTTACGCCAAAAAGGTCACTTCAACTTCAAATTTAAAATTTATGTTTTTGAACCAAAGCATCGCGCTCTTGCTTCAATTTTGCGCTAAGGCCTATTTTATAAATATGCGGATTTTGAAAACGTTTATATTCTTCAGGAAGTTTTTCCAAACGCGATTTTGAATAGGCGGCAATTTCAGTAACCGTTCGCGGAGGCATTAATTTTTTGCCATTTTCCATCACTTTTTCCAGCAAAGGTTCATGTTCAAAACGACCAAGGTCTAAACTTTTCCTAGAATCAAATGGATGTACCATTTCGGTAACATTTTCTTCTGTGAAAACTGCCACAGCGTCCGCGCCATAAAACATACCGCTTTCATCTATCATTCGGTACACTTGCTTTTTGGAAGGCAAGGACACTTTAATAATATTCTCAGAAAGCTTGATACGAGGCTCGCCATTAAATTCTGATAATTTATACACCCCACCCAAGGATGCATCCGGATTACCAGTCACCAAGTTGGTACCCACACCAAAAATATCGATGGGTGCACCTTGTTCTTTTAAACTTTTGATGACATATTCGTCCAATTGGTTGGAAGCTACAATTTTCACATATCCCAAATTGGCATCATCCAAGATCTTTCGTGCTCTTTTAGACAAATAAGCTAAATCGCCACTATCCAATCTGACGCCCAACAACTGTTCTCCCCTACTTTCCATTTCTTTGGCCACGGTAATGGCATTGGGCAATCCGATCCTAAGCGTGTTATAGGTATCAATTAGGAACACACAGTTTTTAGGGCGATATTTTGCAAAATCACGAAAAGCCTGCAACTCATCCTCATAACTTTGTATAAAAGAATGTGCCATTGTTCCTGAAGACGGTATATTATAATCCTCAGCGGCCTTCACGTTACTGGTGCTGTCAAAACCTCCTATGGCCGCAGCTCTAGACGCATAGTAGCCACCCGTAGCGTGAGCACGACGCAAGCCCATGTCCAGTAAAATTTCATTTTTTGCGCTATGCCGTATGCGGTTAGCCTTTGTAGCAATCAGCGTCTGAAAATTTAGGATGTTCAATAAAAGGGTTTCTATAATCTGTGCTTCTATAATATTGGCTTCAACCTGTAAGATAGGGCGGTTTGGAAAAACCACATCACCTTCTTTACTTGAAATGATCGTCCCACGAAAGCGAAAATCCCGTAAATAATCCAAAAATTCTTTTTCAAATCCATGAGTTTCCAAATAGCTAATATCAGAAGGTGAAAACTTTAGGGTTTCAAAAATATTCAACACATCCTCCAATCCAGCAAAGATGGCATAACCACCATCAAAGGGATTGCTTCTATAATAATAATCAAAAACCGCGCGCCCATCCGGTTTCGTTTTGAAATAGACCTGGGCCATAGTCAATTGGTAAAGATCTGTATAAGCTGCTGTAATATTCAAAAGCATGTCGTTTTAAATTAGTAGTTTAATTTTTTTAAAGCATCTAAAAATTGATGATGCCTCTCCTCAGTATAATCCAAATGGGTCACGATGCGTAATTTACCTTGACCCATCGTACTGATTTTAATGTTTCTTTGAAGTAAGTCAGCCATGAATTTCTTTTCGGAAATAGGTGTCTTCAGGTAAAAAATAACAATGTTGGTTTCTGTAGGCTCTACCATTTTGACATAAGATTGCTCTGAAAGTACTTTGGCAATTTCTGAAGCTCTTTTATGGTCTTCCTGCAATCTATCGATATGATTATCGAGCGCATAGATGCCGGTTGCCGCCATAAATCCTATTTGTCGCATGCCACCACCCAAAACTTTACGTACGCGCATGGCCTTATCCATCAACTTCTTTTTTCCTAGCAACACACTGCCCATTGGCGTGCCAAGTCCTTTGCTTAGGCAAACTGAAATGGTATCGAAAATCTCCCCATAGATTTTTGGATCTTGGTTTTGCGCCACCAAAGCATTCCAGATACGCGCACCATCCAA
This sequence comes from Gelidibacter mesophilus DSM 14095, assembly GCF_000423005.1. GTDB lineage: Bacteria > Bacteroidota > Bacteroidia > Flavobacteriales > Flavobacteriaceae > Gelidibacter > Gelidibacter mesophilus. The sequence continues at coordinate 9,580 of NZ_AUHD01000010.1, read as the reverse complement.
ATGAAATCCTAGGTGATGCGTATCACAAACAGCACGAATCTTTTGAATTTCTGAAAAATCATAGCAAGCACCACCGCCCATATTCGTTGTGTTTTCTAAACAAACCAAGCTCGTTAACGGACTGTGGTAAAAATCTGGAGGATTGATATTTTCTTCAACCTGTGCGGCCGTGATCATCCCTCGGTGCCCATCCACCAGTTTACAAGAAACGCCGCTGTTGAACGAAGCGCCTCCACCTTCAAAATTATACACATGTGTCCATTTATCAGCTATTAACTGCTCTCCAGGTTGGGTGTGCAGTTTAATGGCCGCCTGATTGGCCATACTACCGGTAGGAAAAAATAAGGCCGCATCCATCCCAAACATCGTGGATAGTTTATCCTCAAGTAGGTTTACCGATGGATCTTCTTTATAAACGTCATCCCCAACTTCAGCCTGCAGCATTGCATTGCGCATTGCTTTTGTAGGTTTTGTGAGCGTATCACTTCTTAAATCTATTGTCATTATTATGAATCTGTCTTTAAATCTTCAGCCAACCATTTTTGTTAAAGCTCAATTTCTTGAAGGTGAAACAAGAAAAAGGCTCGCACTTGGCTTACGCTTTTCCTTTAAAACAAAACGTATCCAAAGCTCCATAAGTAAGCCGATAAAAATATTCCACTCACGAAGTTAAGCGTATTTTTTGGTACATGTTGTCTTGACGCCCGCTTTTTTAAAAGAATTGAATATCGTTGTTATTAAAATGAATTTGAATGGGAACGCACTAAATGGATTTCGTTTTTACAGAAAGAATGATTTGTTGAAAATAAAATGTTGTGAGCTAGACCTTTTATAATAAACAAAGGGAACAAGTGTTTAAAACATTGTTCCCTTTGCAAATCATATTCCTTCTATAGAGGTTATCCCTTTTGAAGTTCAACGGGTATATTCTCAGCTATTTTTAAATGAATTAAGCACCCCGATATGATTGTTTTATAAATATACAAAATTTTTAGATTGCTTCAAATGTTGAATTAAAATTTAACATAATTATTTCCAACCTAACTACCTCAAAATTGAGATCAGAAAGAAGTATGATGCAATAATGCTTTTTCTCTATGTTTAATTGGCTAAGCTTTTTAAGTAATGTACAAGGGCCAATCGAATATCAGATTGAGGATGGCCATTTGAAGTTTCAATAGGATACACTTTGAGGATCTCTGGATTATCTTCATTTAAAAAATTTAGATTAGTCTCCATCCCTGTAAGCAAAAAGCCCAACATCGCTACGCGGTACACCGTGTCACTATCTATTAAATTTTCGCCAATAAACCAGTGATCCTTGACCTTCTTGAGATTGGCATTTCTTAATAAATAACCTCCAGTGCCTATATTACTTTCGCCAACCTCCAAAATCTTCTGAAGCAAACTGCCCTTCATCTCAACCTCTCTTATTTCTCCGCCAAAAGGCATAGCTCGCAAGATGTCATATTGAAACACTGGAGCATGATAGATATCATCCACACGAATTGCCCCAGCATTCACGAGAACAACATCCGCAAGAGGAACGGCACTTTGTACACCGCGCAGCACGAGCTCCGTTAAATTGCTAGGTTGCGATCTAATTATAAGCTCTCTCCCGTCCAGCGGTTCACTGGTTTCTAGGACGATTTCCATAGCATCAAATCCTAAAGAACTATAGTTATCATTGGCAATTTTTATCCACTTTTCAATAACTGCATTCGTTTGTGGTTCAAGCGCTATGTCTTCATTAAGGTATCTTAATTTTGGAACTACTTTTAATTTACCGTTGGTTTTATTTAAACTTAAAGAGTTTACATAAGCAGTTTTGGCATTGGCGTGAGCCTTCGTAATATACACGTCACCCACTTTTTCAAACTGCATATCATGCTCATGCCCTCCCATGATCAGCCCCAAAGTTGGAATCTCTTGTGCAAGTTTGATATCATCCTTAAGATCTAAATGGGTTAAAGCAATAACGACATCCACAGAGTCCTTTATTTGAGCGTATAACCTTTTTGCCGTAACAATAGGATCAGTATAGTGCACATACGAGGTTTTGTTAAACGGAAGCGTCAACCCTAAAATTCCAATTTTCGCTTGGGTGCCATCGGCATCTGAAACCTTTAAAATGTAAGTTTCGGGGAAAGGTACTGTAGAAGATTTTGCGAAAGGCTGAATGGTATCGCCGTTTTTATGGAATGTATTTGAAGAAACCCAAGTAAACTCTGATTCGTCAATTCGGGACTGAAGTTCGCTTTCTTTAATATCAAATTCGTGATTTCCAAAAACGACGAAATCCATCTCGGCAGCATTTAAGGCCTCAATCATTTGTTTGCCTCGAATACGCTCTTCTTCATATTTCAAACCATTATATATGGATGGACTCACAAAATCTCCCCCCATAACCAGAAAGGTATTTTTATTTTTTTCCTTTTCCGCTTTCTTCAAGCTCGCCACGCGTGCAACGCCGCCTTCTTTTCCATTTGCCAGCGGGGCTATTTCATACACATCATTGACCTGTACAAAAACGATATCGATTTGACCATCATCATGGATCGATGTGCTTTTTTGTTGTACAGAACATGAAGTTATAAAGAGTGAAACTGCAAAATACAAAAGCGGAAGTCTTATTTTCATAATTAAGAGGTTTTATGCAAAATAAGCATTTACAGCCTAAATAAAAACTTTTCACACCCCAAACACCTTTAAAATCAGAGCTTAACGAACATCAGCAGCATTTCCTATCCTTCGCATGAAGATTGTTTTCTTAAATTACCAAAAAAACAAAGGGAATACGTATAAAATAACGTGTTCCCTTTGCTAATGAGTTGTTGTGTAGCGCTAATTATTTGCAATCCATCTCCCACTTTCTACTGAGCGGATTCTAAAATTCTTTTCGATTTTCTATAAGTATAGTTTGGATAGATGTTCCGTTTTGCAAAACGGTTCACTTTATCGCTATTGATCATTTTAATATAGATTTGTTTGGTCACGCCAAAATATTCATAAGTTGACCCGTCCATAAAGGTGATTTCCATCAATAACCCTTTGTGTTGGTAATCAGCGATTCCTGAATTGGTTATTGTTTCGGTATATTCAGCCAAATTGGACGCAATAGTTTCGGGTGCAATGCTCACCAAAAAATGATACCCATCAATGATTCTTCGGCTTTGTATTTCAGCTTCTTCTTGTAAAGCGTCTCCATTTTGGAATTTATCAGGATGCCATTCCTTCACTAAATCACGGTAAGATTTTTTTAAAGTCTTTAATTCGACTTCGTTTTCCACTCCAAAGAGTTTCTTGTATTCATTTATGCGCTTCATACCAAATTTTATTTGAGGGCGCAAAAGTACATGTTAATATCCAATGTATTACAATAAATTAACGAATGTTTTTGGTCTTATAAAACGTGTTTTTTACAATCCAATGTTAAAGCCAGGAAGCCAAAATGGTATGACTTCCTTTGTTAACCTTCCTGACACTCATCAACTACTTTGAGAAATCTTTAACATATTAGAAATAATAAAGAGTTTTTAGGACGTTAAACCCTTATAACCTATAAACGAAAAACAATGAATTTAATCAAAAAAATGACATCTGGTGCCGTTGCACTTTCAATGGCAACAGTATTTGTTGCCTGTTCATCTGATGATGACACCAACCTTACTCCAGATCAAGGCATCTTAAAAATTGGTGCAAAAGCGAGTTATACCGAGACAAAAAATAGAGGGAGTGAAAATGTGAGCCTTTCAAAATTTCTCGTGAATTTTAAAGAGATTGAACTTGAGCTCCAAGAAGGTATTTATGGTAGCGATGATGATATCGAACTGGAAGGCCCTTTTGAAATTGATTTATTATCAGAAAACAGTTTTCAATTGATTGATATTCAAATTCCGAATGGCATTTACGAAGAAATCGAATTTGAATTTGACAAAAGCGAAAATTCCAACTCTGAATTGTTTGGTAAAAGCATGAAACTGACCGGAGAGATAAGTGGAAAACCTTTTGTGTTTTGGCATGATTTTGAAGAAGAAATTGAAATTGATTACGAGGACACTGACCAAAAGTTGGTTATAAATAATGACACAAAAGAAGTTGTCATTAACTTTGATCTTGATGCAGTATTGGCGATGGTAGATATCTCTATGGCTACTGATAACGATAAAGATGGTATTATCACAATCAGTCCACAAGATCTTGACGGGAATCAGGAGTTAGCGGAAGCGCTTAAGAAAGCCATAAAAGCACAAATTGAGTTGATGGATGACTTAGATTAAGCTGCTACGTAATTCTAATGGTTAATAACTGCCCATGAAGTTAAATTGCTTTATGGGCAGTTTTTTGTTATATCACACTGCATAGACTTGTAAAAATAGGTTCCATTGAACTCATAATTTGATAATTATATCTTCATGATGAAATTCCTGTTGAGTTTTTAACTTAAGCAAATAATTTTATTGTGTTCTATTAATTCGCAACAACTTTTTTTCAAATACACCCGCTGCCCACAGTTCTGCTATCGGAATTCTTTAATCTTATGAAATGATCATGCGATTATCTTTTTAAATTGTAAAGTATTCTAAAAATTTAAAAACATACCTTTTCAGGAATTTTATCATTATAATTTTTATTCAATTGGAATGAATAGAAAAATCATAAGATTGCTGCATGAAAGAATTCTTCTCATAATTGTTCAATATTAATTATTTGTGATTTAAATTCATAGCATACATGAGAATCAATGACATTCTACTCCTTATACTGCAAACGCAGCTCTACAGAGCAAACTCGCTAGATTGAAAAAACAGATTAATGTAAAAACCCATAACTTCAGCAATTTTTAATCTAAAAGTTGATAATTATCAATTGTTATCTTAAATTAAGACCCCGAAGCATAGGGACTATTATAACGCGCATTTATTTTGAACTATCCACCACAACAACATCAAGACGACAATCGTGACCATATGATTGAAGTCATGAATACCTATCCTTTAGCAATGCTTGTTTCTGTACAGGACAATACGCCCATAATCTCACATTTGCCGTTGATTTATTCTGAAGGAAAACTGATTGGACATTTAGACAAATTTAATCCGCAAGCGGAATTATTAAAAAACGACAACGACGTTACGGTCGTATTTTCAGGCCCACAGTGTTATATTTCACCAAGTATTTACAGCACCACACAATTGCCAACGTGGAACTATATTATGGTCCATATCAAAGGCAAGGTCACGGAAATCACTGATCCAGAAATCATCATCCAATCTATGATGGATATGACTTCTTTTTTGGAAGCACCTTCACATCGCTATCAATTAGAACGCGACAATCCTAGGATGGCGCAATTTATAAGTTATGTCAGGGGGTTTGAAATAGAAATCACCAATTGGGAAGGCAAATTCAAACTCTCACAAGATAAAAAACCTAGCGATATTGAAAGTGCTCGAAGTGAATTGATCCGTGCCAATCAAGAGAGCATTCGCTTGTTTTTAGATACCGTTTTTTAGCGGATGCGTTCCATTTTCGCAATAGGAAACTCAGTTTTAAGTTGTTCCTGCTCCGCTTTATAGGCCTCATAATTTTTGTTATAAAAATCTAATCCAGATTCAAGCGTCTGATGGTCTTTTCTAATACTTTTTGCCGCCATAAAATGTGCAGAAAGCACAGTTAAATAATTCTGAAAGCTGGTTTGCATGGTATAATTATATTCAAAAAGCGTGTTTTCATTGATGCTGATCTTGAGCTTTTCGACTAATAAATCCTTTGGAACAATGATTCCATCTACCTTTATCTGATTGTCGATATCGATTATCAATTTATTTTTACTAGCATAATAGTCATTAAAATATTCCAAAGGATTATCTAATACCGAATAAGGTTTGGGAGTTGTAATTGGAGTGGTCAATTCATCTTTATAAAAATAAGGAATACAATGTCTTACAGGAAGCCCTTTAGACACAAATCGTTCTGAGGCCACGTCCTCATTTTTCACGAAATAGACGACCATGCAAAAATCAGCTTCATTTAGCACATTCAAAAAACCAACAACATGCCTCATTTCAAGTGCTTTATCAATAGAAAGACCCACTTTTAAAAAGGGGACAAGTTCTTCTCGTCTTGAAGTTTTTTCACTATTCAACACGTTTTGAAGTTCATTGATCTTAACACGATTCATATGTGCATCAATGATGATAAGATTATCGTGTTTATCTAATAGTAGCCTAAAGTTTATAAGCCTATCAAAATTTCCTATAGTTTCTGAGAAATAAGATTGCGGTAGATCAACCTTTGGATTCATTTCAAGACTGACCGCATCAATAGCTTTGTAATTTACAACGTCCACTTTGGACATGGCAAAACTCAAACTTAACAGTATTAAAAAATGGATCAACATCCATTTATAGCCTTTTAATCCTAAAACTTGAATCCAGGTTTTCCATGTTTCCAGATACATGACCACATGTAATAGCAGCAATGGAAAATAAAAGTAAGGGCGATATGGAAAATCAAAAAGACTCATGGAACCTGCGCCAAATAAAAGCCCCATTTTACCAAACCAATATGCGAAATTCAAATTCAGGAATATCTGATCGTTAAGAATCCTGTTTCTTTTGGTATTACTTCTCGAAAACACGTTTTGAGGTTTGCTTAATAAAAAGCTGATGGCAATTGAATTTCCGAATATCATAGATAAACCCGCAAAAAAAAGATTGTAGAAATCCCTAATGGATTCGAGGACGATGTTCGGAATATTCATGAATCCGAAAGAGATCACCCTAAAACTTTCCTTTACCACATAAAAAAACGAATAAATAGTAAAGGCTGCTCCCAAACCAATTACGATAGCGAGAAGCAGATCGTTTTTAGATAAATTTCTAAAATTTAACGACGAATCACTAAAGCGTCTCTTTAATTTCATTATAAACAGTTAGTGAGTATTCGTATTGATTTTATTGAAATTGTTACATCCATTTCTGAATTGTGATGGAATAAAAACTTTCAAATTCTGAGCAAAAAAGATGAACACCACAAACAAATAAGGTGTATTAATTTCTTAACTTGTAAAGGGTCAATTTCAAAATTAAAACAGGAATCAATTTAAAAATAGGAATTATAATATCTAAAATTTCTAGGTTGATTATTTCTGTATAATTTCATGCTATTTCCCGATACTATATTGAGTGGTACTTTCGTCAATATTACTTAACATCTTCTGATACAAAACTGCTAATATCATAAACTAAACATTATGAATTCATTAAAATTACTGTCAATTACGTTGCTATTGATTTTCTTTAACTGCAACACCGATAAGAAGAAACAGGAAACCAATCCATCCCTTACGTCTAAAAATCAATCTGCCACGGACACACTCAGCAAGCATTTAAAGCCTTTTAATGCTGCGCTGCCAACCATAGGACTGTTGATGTACAATGGGGTGCTTCAAAGTGAAGTTATCGCAACCTCCGATGTTTTTGCAAAACCAAGCGAAGATGGGAAACAACTTTTTAACGTGATTACCATTGCCGAAACTTCAAACCCCATTTCGACTGAGGAAGGCATGCGTTTTGTTCCCGATTATACTTTTGAAAACTGCCCAAAATTAGTAGCGCTTTTCGTTCCGAGTGCTTATGATATGTACGCCCAGATCCATAATCAAAATATTGTGGATTTCATAAAAGAGAAAAACGAAGAAACCACTTATACCGTAAGTAATTGTGCCGGCGCACAGCTTATTGGTGCCTCCGGAATTGCAGACGGACACAAAATTGTAACGTGGATTGGCGGTGGTGAGCAATTGCAGAAGGATTACCCAAATTTAAAAGTGCAGAATGATAGTTTAGTGAGTTTTGTTGAAGATGGCAAGTTCAGTTCTTCCAATGGCAATTTGGCCAGCTATATTTCAGCATTACAATTGTTCGAAAAAATGACAAGTCCTGCACATCGAAAATTTGTTGAATCCTATCTGTATCTCGACAGATTACGGGATTGGAAGTAATAAAAAGATCAATTACCAATCAATACCTTTCAAATGCTCGCAACTCTACAAGTTTTTTAAACTCATTCCGTTTAATATTATGATTTTATAAGCTATCTTCGATAAACAACTGAAATTTAAGCATATAAAACATGTCAATCTATGTATTTATGATGTACTATGAGAAATGTCAAACACATCAAAACAAGGAAATAACGAGGACAAATCGACTTTATAGGTTTTGAATAGCAATCAGATTACTCTCAAATTGATGTTATTATGAATCGATTACCACATATAAAGCTAGCTAAAGTGCATTATGATAAGCAACGTTATATTGCCGTGACATTTGATTACCATTCCCAACTGATAGCTACGATAAGAAAGATCCCTACTGCAAAGTGGAGCAGTTCAAAAAAGCAATGGCATGTAGAAGATTCACAAGAGCACTACCTGCTCATACTTAATCTTTTTAAAAATCAAGCGTTCATTGATGACATGGATTATAAAAAAGGAAATATCAAAAACGTCCCTAACCAACCTTTTAAACGCGAAAGAAATTTAACCGATGTTCAAAAGCACCTTCTCAATAATTTTTATAAGTATTTAAAAGGCAAACGGTATAGTCAAAGCACAATAAACACCTATGTTTTTTATGTTGCAGACTTTATCGAATTTTGCACAGACAAAGTACCAAGCGAACTCAAAAACAGGGATGTTGAGCTTTTTATTGAATCGGTGTTCATTGCGCGGAATTACAGTATCAGTACGCAGCGGCAATTCATCAGTGCTTTAAAGCTATTTATACTTTTTGAACCTTCAACACAGATTGAAAATCTTGAATTAGAACGACCACAGCGTTCCAAGCATCTGCCCAATATATTAAGCCAAAGAGAGATTGTGGCATTACTATCCCACACCAAAAACTTAAAACATAGAGCAATTATCGCCCTATTATACTCATCAGGATTACGCATTAGCGAACTCATTAATTTAAAAATATCCGATATAAGTATTGATAGGCGACAAGTTTTTGTAAAAAACGGAAAAGGACGCAAAGACAGATATATCACTTTAGCCGAAAGCATGTTGCCCTTATTGCACCAGTATTTGAAGTTTTATAAGCCCCAAGTATATTTTACTGAAGGCTTGCCGGGCGAGCAATATTCGGCAAGTAGCATTAGAAAGTTTTTAAAAACAAGTGCTGCGCTAAGTGGGATTAGCATATCAATAACCCCGCACACTTTGCGTCATAGTTATGCTACCCACTTAATAGAGCAAGGTGTTGGAATCAGGCATATCCAAGAGCTATTAGGGCACAGTAAACCAGAGACCACGATGATTTATACCCATATTGCCAAGAAAGATTTATTGAACATCAAAAGTCCTTTGGATTATGCATTAGAGCAGCTAGGGCAACATTTATAAACAGGAACTAAAACTCCACTTATCCAGAAAATTAACCGGAATAATTGGTATATTTATCCACATATAACGAGTTGCCCACAATTTGAAAAAAATGCAGAAATACCTCATAATTTTAGCTTTGATTACAATGTCTTGCAAAGGACAAAACAAGAAAAATAATCCGAC
>NZ_AUHD01000009.1 GCF_000423005.1 Gelidibacter mesophilus DSM 14095 | reverse complement strand
CCATATAAGCCGGGAAGCCAATGTTACAACGGATAAATGGAGAGGTTACAGGCCCATTGCAAAAGCCTACAACATCAAACAAATAGAAAGTAACAAGGGATTAAATTTTAAAGCGCTCCATACAATGATACACCAGGTCAAATCTTGGATAAGAACAACCTATTCCTGGGTAAGTCCTGACAATCTAAACAGGTATTTTAATGAGTTTTGTTTTAGAATAAACCGCTCACAGAGCAAAGCCACAATATTCAACAATCTTATTGTGAAAATGGTGCAAAGAGACAAAATATATCAGACAGAATTAATAAGCAACTAACTACTGACCTATAAAATTTTATTAAGATCTCTTTTATATTACTATTTGTAAAGTTTAAAATTCACGATATATCAGATAATACGTTAGCGTAATAAATATTTTTTATACCTTAAACACTATGAATTTTATGTAAAACACTATAAGTGTAAAATCGTAGTTTCTTAAATAGCTCTTAGTTTGAATTTTAAGCCATTGCAGGTGTATTTATAGAGCAAAAACATTACTGTGCAAGTCAATCACAATTTTGGTGTTTGCCCTCTTAAAAATCTATTGATAGCATTTAATTAACCAAAATTTTAGTATTTTGGATGTTCTTCAATTTAACGGATGCTGTGTATATTTTCACATGACATCATAAAAAACTTTTAACTAAAAACTATGGATTGGATTTATAGCAACGACGACCCTATTTTGCAGACTTTAATGGGCTGCGTCCTTATTTTTGTAGTAATTATCATTTTAACAAGACTGATTGGCTTACGGGCCTTTGCTAAATTCACGGCTTATGATTTCGCTTTTACGGTAGCCATAGGTAGTATAATTTCTTCTACTCTGACTTCAAGTACATCTTATGTTCACGGTTCTATTGCCATAGCTGGACTGCTTTTTATAGCATTCGTATTTTCATGGCTACAACGAAAATTTACGGTTTTAAACAATTTAATTTCTAATACACCATTGCTCCTTATGGATGGCAATAACATTCTTTATGAAAATTTAAAGTATGCTCGAATAGAAGAAAACCAACTGATTTCCAAATTGCGTGAGGCCAATGTGCTCAATTATAACCAAGTCTTTGCTGTAGTGCTTGAATCCACCGGAGACATTTCAGTTTTGCACAAATCGAACAGCAACAGTGATGAACGATTTGACAAAATACTATTGTCTGGTGTAAGAAGTAAGCCTTAAAACGATATATTATATGGTGATTGAACCAATAGCTTTTAAAAATAAAACCAATTGAAAAAATTCCTAATCACCTTACTTTACGTACTTTCATCTGTTTTGGCATTATGTTCTATCCTTTCCATCTTCAGAAATGTGGAAATCCGCTATTTAAAGATGCTTGACTTTCCTCGTATTCAATTGTTCATCGCCTCACTCAGCAGCCTCATTCTTCTATGGATAACGACTAAAAAATGGAAATGGTTTAATTACCTGTTGGTTTTTGGTCTATTTATAGGTCTGTTGATCCATAGTATATTTTTAATCAATTATACTCAATTGGTTCCTGTTGATGTGCCTTGGGCTAAAAATATAAGATCGTCTGATACCCAATTAAGTATCTTACTATCAAATGTAAAAATGACCAATAAAAAGGCACAACCCTTGATCGATTTGATTCAATCAAAAAAACCCGATTTAGTATTGGCCATGGAGGTCAATGCCTGGTGGGACAAAGAATTGAAAGTATTGGAAAAGGATTATCCCTATTCGCACCATACCCCAAACGAAGTGGCATACGGAATGGTTCTTTACAGTAAATTACCTATAACAAATATAGAAGTCAACTATTTAAACAATAAAAATGTGCCGTCTTTTGTAAGCACCATTGCGCTTACTGAAAAAAAACATATTATATTCCATGCTACCCATCCTGTGCCACCAACATATTTTAAAGATTTACCCGATAATGAAGGTCAGCAAGAGCATGCCTTAAAAAAACTGGGACATCACATTGAAGATCAAGAACTACCTATTATTGTAGCTGGAGATCTCAATGATGTTGTATGGAGTTATGTTGATGATTTGACGGATACTAAAAACAAGCTTTATGATGTTAGAGTTGGACGTGGATTTTACAATAGTTACAATGCTGATAACTTCCTAATGCGATGGCCATTAGACCACGTTTTTGTGACCAAAGAATTTCAAATTAGGAAATTGGAACGTCTTCCCGAAATCTCGTCTGACCACTTTCCAATATATTTGGAATTGATTTTGGATGATCATGATTAAACGAACTGCGATGGACGCAAATTTTTGCACGCTTTGACATTTATGAGTCCATAGACTATACTTTTTCTTTTTGGCTGAAGATAATATATAACATAATTGCATTTAGAATAAACGAAATACTATTGGTCAGGATAATGGGCCAATCCATCTTTAAAATCCCGTAAACGATCCAGAAACCAACCCCAAGACATAACACTATAAACATCAGTGGACTCACATCGTTTACTTTTTTAGTTCTGATGGCCTTTATAATCTGTGGCAGAACACCCAATGTGGTAAAGACTCCCGCGAGTATGCCGATAATTTCTTCAAAATTCATAGCATTAAAATCTAGGGTGGGTAGTTATCATAATTCTGCGATTTTGGATATTTTTAAAATTGATCAAATGATATAAAATGTTTATTTCATGGCAAACAACCCATGTTTTTATCGGTTTTTTTTATCCACCAATAATCTCACCGCCATTGACATGAATAAACTGTCCGGTAATATAACTACTATCCTCACAAGCCAAGAAAACGTAAGCTGGCGCTACCTCACTGGGTTGTCCGGCCCGTCCCATGGGCGTGTCCTGGCCAAAATCTGAAATATCGTCAAAAGTGGCCGGTATTAAAGGCGTCCAAATTGGACCAGGGGCGACCCCGTTGACGCGAATCTTCTTTTTGGCCAACTGTGCAGACAGCGATCGTGTAAAGCTCACAATAGCCCCTTTAGTACTGGAATAATCAATTAAGTGATCACTGCCTCGATATGATGTTACGGAACCCGTATTGATAATAACATCTCCCTCAGTTAAATGTGGCAAACCCATTTTGACCATATAGAAATAAGCATAGATATTGGTCTCAAAGGTCTTTTCCAACTGTTTTTTTGTGATGTTTTCAATCGTATCTTGTGGAAATTGCATGGCAGCATTATTGACCAAAATATTTAGCTTTCCAAATTTCTTCAAACATTTGTTAATGCTTTTACTACAATTTGAACTCAATCTTAAATCGGTTTTTATCAATAAGCACCGACGCCCCTCTTTCTCCACCATCTTCTTGGTCTCCTTGGCATCTTTGGTCTCTTTTAGATATACAATAGCTACATCAGCGCCTTCTCTAGCAAAGTGGACGGCAACGCTCCGTCCAATGCCACTGTCGCCTCCCGTGATAATCGCTACTTTATCCTTTAATTTTCCTGAACCTTTATAATTAGATCTAATAATTTGCGGTTCAGGATGCATTTGACTTTCCAGGCCAGGTTGATCTTGGCTCTGCTCAGGAAATTCTTTGGGTTTTTTCATGATTTTCTGATAAGATTAACGCTCTAAAATAATTGTAATCGACCACACCGATAATCTCAATACCGAATAAAAATATCCCAAAAGAAATGAAATTCAAAAAACTCAAATAAAATAGAGAAAGAAGAATATGTCAAATGGTGGTATGTGATGAAACTTGAGTCTTAATTACGGCATTTACCAGGTAGATTTTACAGAAAAATGGCATTTTCAACACTTATCCTGAGATATTATATTTTTGTGGAATAATCACTAAAATCAAATTAACGAGCAACATATGAAAAAAACATCCAAGAACAACAGAAGTGCAAAGCAAAGTAAATTACCTTTATACTTTTCCATTTTAGGATTTGGAGGCGTCATTTTAGCCTATTTTTTTGTTCCTCAAGTACAAGGATTCTTTGATGACGCTTGGTCGGTTCTGACTAGCAATGACGAACAGCGCATCCAATCTTGGGTGGATGATTTTGGATGGTTTGGACCAATATTATTGGTACTGGCCATGATTGTCCAAATGTTTCTCCTAGTCATTCCAAGTATTTTGCTGATGGTTGTTTCTGTCCTGGCGTATGGCCCCATCTGGGGTAGTTTAATTATTCTAATTTCCGTGTATGCCGCGTCATCAGTTGGCTATATTATAGGAAAATATTTAGGTGACCGCTTCGTGACCCGCCTAATTGGTGAAAAATCGGCTAGAAAGATAGAGGATTTCTTAAAGGATTATGGTATTTGGGCCATTATCGTTACCCGCATCAATCCTTTTTTATCCAATGATGCCATCAGTTTTGTAGGAGGTCTGCTGAATATGGGTTATTGGAGATTTATTGGAGCCAGTTTAATTGGCATCACACCTCTCACAATTTTTATTGCTGTTATGGGTAAAAGTACAGATAGCCTTAAAACAGGTCTTCTATGGGGATCATCAGTCTGCTTGGTTATTTTTGTGCTTTATATTTGGTGGGACAAACAAAGAAAAAAGTCAAAAAAATAGTGCCATCTGAATTGTCGAACTCGATTTCAGAATGGATATGTCAATATAATAATGTGATTGTGATAGCTACTGACACCTATTTATATAATCTTTCCGTCTCAACGCTATACCATTTGAGTAGCTGTAAATTCAAAACATGAGGAAAATAAGTTTTTAATACACGAATAGCTCCTTAAAGTTTTTTGTTAGCTAATGACTTTTATTATATAGAATACTGAATCTAAGTTCTATAATTTTGTCTCTCTAGGGATTGAAGTGAGGAATTCTGCATTATGGAAATTGTTTCAGATGGAAACAAGTTTCCCCACATTCTTAACAGGTTCGTAATTCGGTGAGTAAATTTATGGTAATAATTTCAATAAATTGATTATCAAAATTTTGCTTTTATTGAAATTGGCCATTTTTTGGCTGGAGATCCCCGTAAACACAAGTGTTTACGGCGTTTTATTTTTACGATGTCGAATTAGTTGTTATGACGGATAAAGGATCATGTCAAACTTGTGCGATTTTAACATAGTACATGAGCATAGATTGTTTATAGTTACAATACTCCTAATTGATGAGTACTTTTTTAATTTGGTAATGTGTGCCATTACTTAATTTCACAACATAGATACCGGTACCTAAACTTTTGGCGTCTATCGTGTTTTTTTCTGAGAAAGCTTTTATTATTGTATTGAAAACCAAACGTCCTTGAAGATCATATATCGATATTTTGGCATCAGCCTGAAGTTGACCATAAATAAAAAGGATCCGATCTTTTGCAAAAATTTTCAATTCTTTCATTTCACTATCACTATTTGATAATGCTTTATTCTGAAATTGCAAGTAAAAACGTCCGGTTTCTGAAATGGTTTTTTCAGTTTTAAAACTGTAATTGCTGTCATTTAATAACGTTACATTATTTTTATGGTTGTCGTGCAAATAAACGCTTATATTTTCCGATAGCGTGGAGGTTTCAATACCTAATGTAATGTTATTGCTCATTGGTGCTTTTAAACCTAAGGGAATCATCACATCATCCAAATCATTCAAGCCAATACTTTGAATCGCCATGCTTTGTCCTGTATCATTTTTAACCAAACGAGAGTAAATCGTGAATCCAGACCCCAAGCCATCAAACAGAGCAGCATCATACCCCGGATCCACCCCTAAAGTTGAACTCGAATTAAAATAAATCTCTGTAGCGAACGCATCAGAACCATTGGTTGCTTTTAATCTAATCATCAGATTAGAATTGGCATTGCGTCCTAATATAAAATCATCATTTCCTGAAAAGACGCGCATGGCCGTCGTAAAAAAAAGTTGATTAGATAGCGTGTTAAGCTTGTTTGCAACCAGAAATCCCTGACCAGGTGCAATGTTTTCATACCTGTACGTCAACCTATTTATGATCGTGAAGTTCCCAATAGTACCAGGACCTTCTCTTGTTCCGCTATTGTAACCATAAATTGCCGCCGCATTTTCGTCCAATTTATTAATATTCTCATCTAAAAATTTTTGTGAATCGAGATACGTAGGGTACGGATTTCCGACCAAGTTCCATCTATTTTTACCAGCTGTAGTAATGTCTACAGTTTCTGTTACTGTGGAAACCGTACCTGTAAATCTTACGGTGTGGCCAGTGCTTTTGGCAGCTGCACGATATCCAGCGCCTCTCTTAAGAACAACCATGCCATCGGTAAAAGCATCATAATTAAGATATTTTTTTAAGATATTATTATAAGTTCCAAAGGCATATGTAGTTAGAAAAGTAGGATGCTGCGGTAACACATCTGTGTTTGATAATAAACCATTTGAATAGCTTAAAAACTCCGAATAAGTTACTGTCCCATCTTTCTTGACTGGCATTGAAATTAAATCATTCCCACCATTAACTCCAGAAGATCCCATAACGTTTACAAATCGATCGTAGTTGACCACTGTAGAAGACCCTAAGGGTTCATTTAAAAATAAACTTGAAAAGCTGTTGGATGTCGATTTTAAATTGAATTCTGATGCGGCAACTGCTGTACCTGATTGGATATAAACGCCCGTGCCACCAATAACGGTTATAGCTTGTGACTTGTCCTGTGCTTTACCAGAAAAACAAAATGTTACGGAAAAAATAATAAGATAAAAATGTTTCATAAAAGTAGGTTGTACCATAAATAAAAGAGTGGGGCTCTAATTAAATACCTTGATTTTTTAACATGGGATTGGTGATTACCGGAGTAAGAATATAGATGCGGTGATCTTCTACTTCTCCGTATAAAGCATTCCCGGTTGATTTAGTAGCATCATCAATGGCACCAAAATACCTCAAGCGCACATAAGTGCTGTAGGCTTTACGGGACTGAGGAACCGTCCATTGTAAAACTACATTCCCATTACCAGAGGTGGTAACGTTAGCTGTAACGCGTTCATTCTCATCAAAAGTTCCATTCAGGTTAAAATCAATCCAACCAGAAATTTTATCTCCAGCAACACCGTTTTTATAAGGAATGTTAACGGTAATTTTGTCTCCTGGTTTATAGTATTCTTCAGCCGCAAAACGTCTGAACTGTAAGGGTCAGGCATCTTCTTCATTGCTACCTGCCGTACCAGAATTATCATCACCTAGTGCATCTATGGAAAACATCGTATCAAAATCGGCATCTGGTGCCGTGCTTCCTAAGTAACGTCTTTTCTCACTTGTTAATGATCCTGGGGTGTATGCAGCTGTATTGATGTTAACGGCAGGACCATTCTCTACCACCCCATCCGGACCAAAAAAGATATCATCGATGAGATGAATTGGTTTTCCATAAGATTCAGGAGCATCTCCAAAATCATATCCTGATGTCAATAAGCCAAAGGCAATCGCCGTTTTTCCGGCCCCTTGAAATTCTGCTGAAAATTCTACAGCATATCCGTCCGCTTCTGAAGCATAAGCGGAATTATTATATTTAAGAAAAGCGACGGCACCAGTTCTTTTGTTATTTCCCTTTTGAAAAATTATACTTTTTGTTCCAGAAGAATTGTTCTCCTTGCGCATCACATATTCTCCTTGACCAATGTTTTTTTGCACTCTCGCGACCGTCCAATTCCCATCGCCAGATGCAATTATATGTTCATTTTTATCTTCCAATGCCTCGGCATCTGCTAATACCATGCCCCGTATTCTTACCGGTTTACCATCTGTAGTAGCCTTCACTTTAATGACTATATTAACGGTTCTTCCAAGATTATAATCATTTATAATGCCCGAAGCCATTTTATTGTTGGGTTTTCCATTAGACACTCCTTGTCCCCCTATGTTGTATAAGATGTCAAGAAAATCGCCCTCTTGTCCTGAAGCTTGATAAGTTCCTGGAATATAAGACACAATTTTTTTCCTAGACGCCGCAACTCCAGAGACATCTAAAAGCATAATCTCGGCTTCAACACACATAAAGCGTCCTGCACCAAGAGGGATACTCCCATATGTCTTAGACCCGACGTTGAGCTGAACTCCCGGCTTACCGTATGGATATGCACCAATACTTTCCGCATAGGTTGATCCCCAAGTAAGCCAAAAGACTCTATTGGCATTAGGACTTGCACTCGTCGCAGGATCTGCAAAGGCACTTGTGGCCGGTAAATTTGGAAAACACTGGGCCATACTTTGCTGATCCACAGCTAGCAACAACACCATTAGCGGTAGTATTCTAATATATAGTTTCATGGCACTCTATTTAATAAAATAAGGATTAAGGCTTTACTGCAAAAACAATGTTCATGAACGTACGAGAAGAAACTACAGCATTAGCTTTTACCTTATAAGATAAGATACCTGCATCGGTTATAGTAATATTTTCAAATACAGCCTTGTCATAACCTGTGATATAATAATCCATTTCATTGGCGGCTAAAACAGGAAGTGATGTGGTCCTTGTTGGATTTGAAATTTCAGGAGCACCAAATTGCTCTAGGTATCGCGCATATAAACTCACTGAAAATACACCGGCAGTTACTGAAAAGCCGTGCCGTCCCCGCTAACGATATGAGTTCCAGCCGTAGGCAAAGAGATGGATGGCATATACAAGAAGGTTGGCATAGCAGCTTTCATTTGCTTTAAAACACCAGAAGTTTTATCAATACCCACGATATCATTGTTGTGAGAAGCTTTTACCAAACCTCCAATGGCCAAGGTATTTGAAGCACTGGTCATGATTGCGGTGGACTTATTTAAGTTTCCACCTAATAGAATAGCACCAGTGTTCTGGTCAATACTTAAACCATTATTCACCTCAAGTTCTGGCAAATCAGAATCAGTGGCCAATCTTTTCCATGCGCCTTCAAACCAATAATAATACCCCGGCGAAAGCGAATTGGTGGTCGAGGTATTATAGACCAATAAACTATTGACATTGCCGGCCGTAATGGTTGTCATATCAGATAAACCGGTTAGCGTTACTTGAGGAATCAATACACCACGATTCGTGGCAGAGATATCCAGTTGTGAAGAAGGATCCGGGGTTTCTGTGCCAATTCCCACTTGTGCATATAGGAAGTGACCAGCTAGTAAAATAACTAGGAATAATTTTTTTTTCATAGGTTAAAATGTGAGAATTGGGATTCTGATGAATAAATAATCAATTTAGAACTTTACATATTTTGTTTCTTTTCTAGTTATGATGTCTAAAAAGTGCTGCCAATTTAAATTAGGGGCACAAACATAATTTATATTTTAATTTAAAAAATTTTTATCATTAAAATTTTTTGAATTTAACAATTTTCGAAATCAATTGAATGTAAAATTAATCGTCTCGTTTTCATAATAGCCCATTAACTTATTCATCGATAAAAAGCTATAACCAAAGACTAAAACCTATAGGCTTAAGCAATCCATATATATCTGCATGGAACCAAAACTTTTCTTAGTTTTTAAAAAGCTTGGCGGAGATCATCGCTCGATAGGGATCTTTATGCTCAATGATTCAATAATTTAATTAACATTGAAACATAGGTTTCAATAGTTGTAAACAAACAGCGCTAAAGTCCATCTTTTCATAATTGCAAGGAATTATCGTTAAGAGAATATTTCAACTTTGCTATCTGCAATCATCTTTAATTTTTCGTAAAGATGATCAGGATTAAATGGCTTGGATAAATAGTCGTCCATGGTGGCTTTTAAAACTTTTTGAGCTACTTTCTCATCAAATTGGGCTGTAAGGGCGATAATGGGAATATCTGACTTACTTGGGTCTTTTAGTTTTCTAATTTTAGCAGTTGCTTCGTAACCATCCATTATCGGCATAAATAAATCCATCAGTATCAAATCAAAATTGCCCTGCTTTAATTTCTTTAAGGCAACGGCGCCATTTTTTGCAATTTCTGGAACAATATTCCATTGTTCTAAAGTTTTTTTGATCACCAATTTATTTACCTCGTTATCTTCAGCTACCAAAATTCTGAGATGTCCTATATCCACATCTCCAGTTAACTGATCTGTCACTACCGACTCAGTTGATACCTCATATTCTAAATCTATATCAAAAGAAATTTTTGTACCCATATTTGGTGTGCTTTCTAACTGCAGCTGACTCTTAAACATGGCCAAAATTTTCTTTACTATTGGCAGCCCCAGTCCTGTACCTCCGTAGTGCCGTGTGGTATTTGAGGCTGCCTGCACGTATGGTTCAAAAATGCTCTCCTGTCTATTCATTGCTATTCCAATACCCGTGTCTTGTATACTGAAATAAACTTTTAATGTAGTGTTAGATATAGGTTTGGCACTCACAGACAAACTCACAGAACCTTTCTCTGTAAAGCTTAGGGCATTGTTCATTAAATTCGATAAAACTTGGGTAATCTTGGTTGGATCGCTAATCACACTAATATCTTTTAATTTTGGATCCATTTCAAGATACATTTCCAGTGATTTTTTTTGTGCTCTCTGTTCAAAACTGTGAAAATTATTACTGATCAGCGCGGAAAGATTAAATGAAATCCTTTCCAATTCCATCTTGTCCCAATCGAATTTATTAAAATCGAGAACGTTGTTTATGAGAGATAAGAGATTCTCAGTTGAAAATTTCAGGAGCGCAAGATTCTCTTCTTGATCTTTCCGGGGGGTTTTGGAGCAACAATATATTTGACATACCAATGACGCCGTTTAAAGGAGTTCGCAACTCGTGAGACATTGTTGAAAGAAACTCCATTCGGGCATTGGACAATTGTTCAACTTCCCACAGACTTAATTTAAGCCTGTTATTGAGGTCTCTAAGCTCATTTTTGGTGTTGGTCAAATTCAGGAATTTCCGATTAAACTCCTTAAAGAAATAATAATGTAGAAATAGGATAAGCAGGAAATTATAAAAAACAACAAATAGATAAGAAATTCGGCTTTGCACAGGATTATTGACACCTAAGCTAAATAAGCCTTCACTATTATACGTCGTAAAAATAACGACTGGCAAAATATAAAGCGTCGAATAAATCCATCCCCATTTTGAGCCATGCATGTAAAAGCTTAGCATACATCCCAGCCAAATACACTGTATTGTTTCTAGATCAAGACCTTGATCGAAAACCAATAGATTACTCCAAATAACCAGACCACAGATAAATAGTACAACATGTGATACAAGCCTCCAAACATGTGTAACATAAAGTACCACTAGTAATGACAGCGTTCCACTAAAAACAACAATTACCCTTATCAGGTGCAAAGTTTCGCCAGTGATGAGGTAGGCCATGATAAGGATACCCGTAAATAAAGGATACAAGATCAAAATATAGGTAAGCATCTTAATGCGCGCTCTATCTATAGGATCTTTTTCACTAAATAATATATGGGTAAAAATACGATCAATTTTTTGGAAAATATAAGTCATTCTAAATGAAATGGGGATTCATTGGCAAAGTTACAATTTATTAATGCAAAACAAACAATAAACAACTCAAGGACAACCCAAAAGAGTGTATTTACCGTACTCTATTCGAAAGAAATTAACAGCCCCAAAAATTATCCATATGCATTCAATAATGCTGCTATAATGTTCAAGAAACTATTGAAGAAATTAGGAGACTGATGCTCTGTAGTTATAGCTGATTATCTTTTGAAGTTCATAGGTGTCATTAAAAATATAGACACTTCATATATCTTCTCTAAAGTAACGATTGAATAACTCTTTGTCTCCATTTTGCATCGATCTACTAGGTTAGGTGCGCTTGATTTTTAAAATTTTCATTTTGCACCTGACACAAATGTTCCACTTTGGTGATACCACATTGATTTGTTATGAGCCAAAATGTACCACGCACGTCTTATGGGAATCACCTATTTTTGATAAGATATGCTACGCAAACTTTTTTGTCGGAAGGCCTTCGAGCTTTTTTGGTAATACCCCCTTAAACGTAAATCTTGCTGCGTTTAAATGTGATAATTTGAGTTTACAATGAGTAAGTTCAAGTTAATGCCTGTTCTAATTAAGAAAAAGTCTACAGAATGTCTTTGTTATTTTTAGTATTTTTACACGCTTGCATTAGTAAAGACTATTTGATCCAAAATAAACACGGAAATTTTGCACATATTGGATGTTATAAATGTGATTACTTATTTCTAATAGAATTGATGCGTTACAGAGTACAACCCTACATTTGCACTACATTAAAATCCTTAACGCCTAAATCAGAAGTGCAATAAATATTGAGTTTTTCGCTCGAGAACACGGACCTAAATTTCAAAACAGATCTTTTAAATTAAATGAAACATATTGCAACAAGTCTCATGCTTTGGTTTGGTTTATTCACTGCCAGCGCACAAATTGCCGAAGATATCACAATCTTAGAAACACCTGCCCTAGACGAAACTTCCGGTCTTCTTTTTTATAACAACATCCTCATGACACATACTGACAGTGGTGGAAAAGCAGAATTATATGAAGTAAATGCCACCACCGGTGAAATCACAAGAACCGTTGAAATAACCAATGCTACCAATGTTGATTGGGAAGATATCGCCCAAGATGCCTCTTTTATCTATATTGCCGATATTGGAAATAACTCTGGAGACCGAACTGATTTAAAAATCTATAAAATCTCAAAAGCAGATTATAATGCTGCTGAAAATGCCGTTACGGCAGAAATTATAGCTTTTACCTATGCCGATCAACTTGATTTTACGCGGCAACCAAACAGAAACAATTGGGATGCCGAAGGACTAATTTCGTATAGAGATAAGCTGCTTATATTTACAAAAAACTGGGAAGACAACACGACGAATGTTTATGCGGTACCAAAAAACAGTGGCACCCATAGCGCAATTTTAGAAAGCAGCTACCTAATTAACGGCCTTATTACAGGTGCTGATAGTTCTCCTGATGAACGAGTAATTTACCTTGTGGGATATAGTACTTCAGAAGCACCATTTGTTTGTACCATCCATAATATTCCTGAACATAGTCTAGATGTGTTTTCAGGGGAAATCTCAGAAAAAATTTCGGATATTGTTACCCTGGGACATCAAGTTGAAGGGATTGCACTTTATAAAATAACACCAACTTCGCATCGTTTATATCTTTCCAATGAAAAATTCAATGCTACCATTGGTCCCATTAAGATAAGAGTGCCGGCCAAATTAATGGGTATCGACATTGATACGCAAACCTTCTCTAATTAAGTCCGGCTTTTCAAGTTTGAAAAGGACTATTTTAGGCCTTGTCTGACTCAAACGCAGCGATGGCGCTCAAAAAGTAGCGACTGTACCGTTCAGCCTTCACTTTACCAATCCCTGATATCTCTTTAAATTCTGATTTGGTCTTTGGCCGTCGTGCTTCCATATCCTTTAAAGTCGCATCACTAAAGACGACATATGCTGGCACTTTCGCTTCTTTGGCAATCGCTGAGCGGAGTTCACGTAATTTTTGAAATAGTTTGGAATCTGATGTATGCTTGGGGCGATCTGCCTTAATTGCCAATACTTGTTTTGGAGGAGTGGCCAAACGCACAGGTCGGTCATCAAATAAAATAGCATTGGCCAACGGCGTCAAGAGTAACCGCCCATTTTCATGAAAGCGGATTTCCAAGATTCCTTGATTCAACATCTGAATAATATACTGTTGCAAATCTAACCAGGACATATCTTTTAGCAGTCCGTAAGTTTTGATATTCTGATACCCTTTTCCTAGAACCTGAGCATTTTGTGCACCTCTTAACACATCAATGACCATCCCGGTTGACTCTTGTTCTTTAAGCCTGTAAACCGCTGAGCATACTTTTTTGGTAAGAAGTGTGCCGTCAAAATAACGCGGCGGCGATTTGCATACATCACAATTATTGCAGTTTTCCGTGTGGTGCTCTCCAAAATAATTAAGAAGCGCAATGCGACGACAGCTGAGAGCCTCGGCGAATTGCTGCATCCGGTCCAATTTTGCTATTTGATAATCAGCGTTGGTAGCACCATTCGTAAACTTTCTAAGCTGAACGACATCAGCATAAGAATAAAACAAAATGTTATACGCAGGAAGTCCATCGCGTCCACCACGTCCTATTTCTTGGTAATAGCCTTCAATGTTTTTGGGCAAATTGTAATGGATGACCCAACGCACATTACTTTTGTCAATGCCCATTCCAAAAGCTATGGTAGCCACAATAATTGGGGTGACATCATTAATAAAACTTTCCTGAATGTTGTTTCGCTTGTCGGCAGAAAGCCCAGCATGATACGCTTTGGCTTTAAATCCACTTTTATTAAGTTTTGTGGTGACCTCTTGCGTGCTTTTTCGGCTCAAGCAATAAATAATGCCACTTTCCTCGGGTCGTGTCTTTAAAAATCGTGTAATCTGATTGATGCGATCGGTTCCGGGGCGCACTTCTAAATAAAGGTTTTTCCGATCAAAAGAGGACAGATGCACTTTGGCATTCAAAATATTCAGTTGTTTAAGAATATCCTGTTGCGTAGCGCCATCGGCAGTCGCTGTAAATGCAGCGATCGGTTTGTTGGGAAATTGCCGTTTCAGGTAGCCCAATTTGGTATAAGCGGGTCTAAAATCATGACCCCAAGATGAAATACAATGCGCTTCGTCAACCGCAATTAAGCTAACATCTATCTCTGAAAAATATGGCGCAAGGGTTTGCAAGCTTTCTGGTGCAACATAAATCAATTTTAAGTGGCCTTTTTGCAATTTTTTGAGAGTCTCATTCTGTACCGAAACCTCCTGACTACTATTATAATATGCAGCTGAAATGCCATTGGTTAAAAGCGCATCCACTTGATCTTTCATTAAAGCAATCAAAGGCGAAATGACAATGGCCGTTCCTGGAAGTGCCAAGGCTGGCAACTGAAAACATACCGACTTCCCTCCTCCCGTTGGCATAATGGTCAAAACATCTTTGCCATTGATGATATCATTGACAATCCGCTCTTGGTTAGGCCGAAAACTACGGTATCCGAAATGGGTTTTTAAAAGTTTTAAAGTAGTATCTGTAGTAATCATTTTTTATTTTAAAGAGACACTGATCCTAGTGTCTATACTATTTTGACATTTGAATAATCGCTTAGCATTCAAAAACACATTTGTAATTGATGTCGATCAATATCATTAAAAGTGCAGAAATATAGTTTTAATTGATAAACTACAAAGGCATAAATTCACTTTTATAAGCGGCGTCAAAGGTACAAATTTCAGGATTGAATTATAGAATTCTGGAGAACTGAACTTTGCTTAATTCTCAACCTGCTTTGTGATGGAATTTATATTTTCTAATCATGTATCTCATATACATTTTGTTGGCATTTTAAGGGCTCTTTATGGGCACTCCTTACAAACAAGCAAACGGATGGACATGCAAAGCGAACAGCAGCGGACAAACGAATAGGCATCAGGAAAGCGGTTAATACTGCCTTCTAAAAAGCTGCAAAACACCTAGATCCATCTATTGAATATTTTAGGGAAAGGTGTTAGATTGGCGGCTGGAAATTCGTATCAATACAGTATTTTATGAAAAAATTGGGTGGCGACAATTACTGTCACATTCATAAAAACGTAGGTATAGATAGGTTTATTACTTTTAAATATATACTGTAAGACATTATGAAAAAAGCTTTAATGCTCATCATTATAATTCTGACTTCAAATTTAGCCGAAGCACAATTTATTAAAGAAAAATCAATAAATGCCCAAATTGGATATGGATTAAGCGCTCCGTACAATAGCGTTGACGAAATTGTTGACACTGGTTTTTTTGCACAAGGAGAACTGATAATGAAAGTTACTTCTTGGGTTGAATTTAGGCCGTATGCAGGCTTCATTTTAACAAACTCAAATGGAAAAGATCTAAATGACAATCCAACGGATGAAAAAGCTGAAACAAAAGCCTTTTTACTTGGTGGAAAAGTAAGATTACGTGCGCCAATTCCTTGGGTGGCACCTTACGTTGAAGTTGGCATAGGGACTTCAATTGGAAAATTTGATACCTTCACAACCTATGATACTTTTGACAAAAGTGGCATTATTTACCATATTCCTTTTTCATTTGGACTTGAATTGGGAAAGAACAATAATGTGGATTTAGGATTTTCTTATTACTTTCAACCATCAGTGCAACAATACGCTGGAGCATTTGCTGTAGGAATCGCGTTTCCGTTGAATAATTAGAGAATAATAGATTTCTCGCTTGCATTCATTTGCAATGCATAAATCTTCATTTGTCCACAGCTCACGCTAGCACGTCCTAGTTTTTACAACCATCATTTGTCACAATAACTCCAACCGTGTGAGCATCTTTCATGTTTCAACTAACACCATGATCAAGACCCGTTTTATTTACGTATGACACGCGGATCTGAACCCCAATTTGAGAACCTCTTTTTCTTTACATTTTAAAATACAACAAGAAAACCCCTTCAAAATTGAAGGGTTTTCATTCTCATAAGAAGCATTACATTCTAATTGTTTTGAATAGAAGTTTGTAAGGCTTCTACATAATTATTTCTTTGATTCCGCAATAGAAACCTTACGGAATTCTTTTAACAATTTCTCTAAGGCCAATGACGATTTTCTCGCTCTTGTACCTGCTGATTTATTTCCGCTTTCTGACTGTAATTTAGCGTCACTTTCAAACGATTCGTAAGTGCTCTGCATGTTCTCAATAAGTTCTTTCATAAGATTTGAATTTAAATTTATTTTAAAAAAGCGAAAATATAGTTATTCAGACTAAAAACCCACAATAGTTTTATCAATGTTTTCATAATTTTATGGAAATCCCGTTTAACGCTTCTATTCCATAGCTGTTTTTTACGCAACTGGAACTTAAAACATTTATTAATCGTTTTTTTTTAATGAAGGCCTTGCCTGATTAAAACACTTCACCAACATTTTATAAAGTTCTGGATGCTTCCTTTTAAGCAGGTCTGGACGCTCAAAGAAATATTCCGAAGCTACCGCAAAAAATTCCGCTTGGTTGGTACCTCCATATTTTCGAATATCAGATTTATTGTCATTTATGGCCTCCATTTCTTTGTGGATTAAATTTAACCAAGGAATGGTATATTGATGTTCTAATAAGCGTTCTGGCACACCATCTACGTTATCATCCAGCTTATCGATAAGATGAACAAATTCATGAATTGCAGTATTGTTTTTATCAGTGGTATTATTAAAACCGTGATATAATGCTTTCTTGGACAGAATCATTTGTTTCTCAAACCTTCCGTTGCCAACTATGCCTCCTATATTACGTGAATCGTCTTGAGCGCTAAATTGCATATCCTCGTTAAAATTATCTGGATACAAAAGAATGCCACTTAAATTGGTATAATGCCATTCATTAAAGCCAAAAACTGGAATTACCGCACTTGCGGCAATTAAAATTTTGTCCAATTCCTCCAATTCAATCTGGACGCCATCTATATAAACCTCACTTAGAAATTCCATCATACGCTGTTCAAAAGTAATCTTCCTGTCTTTTGATAGCTTTCTATAATAAAGAACATTATCCGTCAACAGTTTGCGCCAATGCCAAGGAAAAGGCTGAATACTCTGGCGTTTGGATTTTCTATAAAAATGAATTCCAAATATCAAGGTCACAACTAAAACAACTATATAAATCATATTACATCAAAATTATTAATCAAAGATTCCGTTTCAACATCTACCTTCCGCAAAGTAACCTAAATAAACTTTATACTTTTCTCTTAAAAAATTTAGTACATCCATTTTTAGCTCTACATATAGAAACACTGCGAAACCTGCTGATCAATTTAGTACTTATACATATACGATGTGGTGCATTTGAAAAAAAAGTAGACAATTGAATTTTAATAAAACTATTTAATTTGATAAAAACTTTTAGACCTATATTAGCTTGCTCAGTGTAACATTCAAATATTATTTAAAAGCTATCATGGAATATTTAAAGACTTTATGGGTAAACCTTAAGTATTTGATTTTAACCGTAGTCTTGTTTGCTCTTTTAATCCCACCCTTCATTATAAAGTTAAAAAATCGGAATTTGGAGATTTTTCCGTCTATTATTATGCCTTCAGGAGCTGGACTGATTTATAAAGATGAATTGATAACATTTGCAGCTTATGAACTCTACGCTAAACAAAATGGCGTTCTAAAAAAAGTGGAGATTAAATCCTTTTTGGCGCCAATTCCAGAATGGTATATCAACCACATTGCCCAAAGTGATTTTGGCTTTGATTCCGTCTCTAATGAAATTACGATAACTAAATTCCCTATAACATTCAGAAACTTCAATAGATTCGTGTCTTCAGAATTACCGAATGTTAAAACTTTCTATAAAAAGAAATTGCAAAAAATAGGGTTTGATGACTCTTTATTTATCTATAGAAATTATAATATTCAAGTGTTGGACTCATTTAAAAATAAAATCTTAGTCAATGAAAAGACTTATTATATTAAATGAAAACCTGCGTTTAATTTTCCATAGATTAATTCGAAATACCAAGGTTGATAATCTTCATTATTTTAGAATTTTAATCGGTAGCATTTTTATTGGAAGAATCAAAAATCTTAGCTTTTTAAGTGAACTTCCCCACTCATTATTTAGACCTAACATCCTTAATTTCACGAATCTGTTTGACGCGTGGCCTTCTGTCTTATTTTTCAGTTCATTGTTCTACCTAAATATACTGTTAGGCGTTTGTGTCATTATAGGGATTAAAACTCGAATAGCTTTCATCTTAATTGGAATCATAGCACTAATTGAGAATGGTTTCCTATATAGTTTCGGCAAAATAGATCACGGGATCCTATTGAATACGATTCCTTTTGTAATGGCTTTTACCAATTGCGGTACTAAAAAAGCCTTATTTCCGGATAAAATTGTAAAATCAGAAAGTTTGGCGATTGCGATTTTAGCCATTTTTGTCGTCTTTGGTTTTTTCACGGCCGGACTTGAAAAAGCATTCGTATGGGTAGATTTTGACATTTATTCGTCAGGGTTTCTCTCATGGTTTTATGCTTCCTATTACTCCATTGGAAGAACCGAGCTCTTGGCACCAATGGTTTTACATTTTCCGTGGTGGTTGACTGAAATAATGGATTATACTGCGGTGCTGTTTGAGCTGAGTGGAATTATATTTTTATTAATCAATCGTAAAATCTGGTATGCCTATCTTTTTATTGCCTGTATCTTCCATCTCTTAAATACGCTGTTTTTAAATATCGGATTTGAGATTCATATCATCATCTTTGCAACTTGGTTGATCACACCTTTCTTAGCGAGATTCAAAGCATTGATAATCATCTTTCCGATCCTCTTATTTTTTGATGCTGTAATATTCAACTTAATAGCTTGGCTTTTAACTATTGGTTTAGGGGTCTATGGTTTTATGAATCATTGTTATTGGCCGAAAACAGAAAGGAAATTGACGAACATAAATAATTCTTGATAAAGTGCTTAACATAAGTCGTTACTTTTTAGGAAGTGTTATAAAAACCTAAGAATTATAAAGCAAAGCCCAACGCAAAAGCCACACGGAAGCCATCCATAGAATGAAAAACACCAAGATTGGCGGAGATTATATCAACACCTGAGATAAAAAAACCGCCGCCGTAAGAATTATGCCATTTATGCGTATCCTCGCCCTTTAACCATACCCTGCCATAATCGAACCCTGTAAACACTCCTACTCGGATAGGTAAGATTTTGGTTCTGAACTTCCCAAAACTATATCTTATATCCGTGTTTTGAAAAAAGGATTGGTTGCCTGTAAAGCGTTGGTTTCTAAACCCTCTTAATCCATCCGTACCACCAATGGAAGCGGCCTGATAAAACTCAAAATTCTCTCCAAAATTAATCTGGCTTTTAATCCGAGTGGCTAAAACAAACTTTCCTGAAGATACAAGTTTATGGGTAAAACTTAATTCAGGAATAAGGTAGGTATAGCCTATATTGTCATGATGTAGATTAATCTTATAACCAAATTCAAGACGTGATTCAAAACCTAAGGTAGGATAGGCATTGTTGTCATAATTTTTAAATTCGAATTTAGTTGTTACGCTGGCATATTGATTGCTCTCAAAAATATAACTTGGTACTTCTGGACTTTCTGAAACATATCTATTTTCAGTATTTTCAACCTTTACAGATTCGTAACCTACCCCTAAACTAAATTTACTGCCACCGTTGGCTCTATAAATAAATGATGGTTTGATCAAGAACTCGCGCATGCGTACCCGGTTGTAATCAAAACCGAGATCATCATCCAAATTTATGGTTTCGTTACCATATCCAAAAAAGTTAAAGGTGTAATTAGAACTCTGATAATGAGCGTCGATTTTCAAATTTAAATTGCCAATAATATGTGCAAACTCACCTTGATACTTAAACTCAAAGGCGCTGGTTGCAAAATAATAGGCGACGTCCATTTTATGCTGACTGGTAAACGGATTCCTTTCAAAACCATATCTTGTATAGACATTAGTGGCACCTAATTTTAATCCGTCATCGGGATTTAGACCCATCGAAGGAATAATTCGGTTGGTATTGTTTCTTAGTTTTTTATAATCGTAAACATTTGCGGAATAATTATCTTGTAATTTTACAGAGGCATTACCAACTTCATTTAGAGTATTTGGCCGAGATTTATAATCATAAATTTTAATGTTTTTACCATCCTCAACGATATATTCATCGTTATTTTGACCGCCTATAATACCAATTTTCATTTTTTTAATGGTTCCGGTTATTTCAAAAGTGTCAGAATCGTCCAGGCCATAAATCCAAAGTTCCTTGGTTAATTTCGGACTGTAGGTTCTATTATGGTAACTTTCTTTAATGGAATCTCCCTTTTTTCGAAATACAGTAACTTCTACATCGCCATTTTCCAGTCCATTAACTTTTATATAGTCTTCTTTATTGGTGCCAACAACCACTGCATATTCATTGATAAGCTTATAATAAGCATCAGAAATACTCTGTAAATTTCTTCTTCGTCCCTTTAACAGCTCCTTAATGGATTCTATGGTTTCGCCTTGGACCTCTTTAGGAACTGTATTAAAAGCATCGTCAATAACGGCATCAGTAAGATCGTTTTGAATTGCCGCAACCTGTTGATCCCAAACCTCCTTATTAGATTGGACTATGAGAGCCATATCCAAAGGAAAGGGTTCGATATTAAATCCTTTGACATCTTTTAAATCCGATGCATATTTCCGCAGTAATTTGGCTACTGGAATTAAATAAATTGAAGCACCAAGCAAAAAACCGTCGGACATTTTCGAAAAGGCTTGGTCCCGATCTCTCGGCAATGCTTTATAAACCATTTTGTTATCTTCTTGAAACTCCAACCATCGCCATTGGTCGTGATGCCGGTCCCAATCACCAATCACCATGTCAAATAAACGTGCTTTTATATAGGAAGGTTCGTCAACAATTTTAGATTCATCTTCATTAATTTTTAGTAAAACATCTGTAGTGCTTATAATATTTCCGGTGAAATTTCCGGTAGCCAAATGCAAATGGCCTTTAGAAGGATGTTCTTCAAACACATACAATTCATCGCCATATTCGTCATTATAATTACCTAAAGCGTCTTGTTTGGGAATGTAGTATAAATTGGAATTTAAGTACGGAATGTTTAAATCTTTAGACAGCGATGCTACTATAAATGGAGCATAGGGATAAGACCCCGTAAACACATCTTTTACAAGCGCTTCTGAAACCGTATTTTCAAAAGAACCTTCAACATATTGGTCTTTAAATGCAAAGGACTGTATATATTGAGCGGCATTCTTTTCAACCGCTCTCATGACAAATCTTGTGCCATCCGCTGCTTTTAAATGCAGTGTCTTGGACTGTGTTCCGCCACCTTTGCGCAATGGTGTGAGTCCACCCATTAGGGTGTCTAAATACGCTACTTTCGCAGTTACTGGTTCACTAAAATATTTTCGGTAGCGTTCTCCCCATAAGAATTTATAAAAACCACCTTTTTTAGTCTCTTCTACGGAATATACAGAGGCCATAATTGAATCTTGACGGATTATAGGAAATCCACTCGAAATTATTTTAGAATCCGATTTGAACACTTCGGTTTGGTAGACTACCTCCCGATCTTTAGCGGAAATGAACTTCACTTCGGAAGCACCATCCTTAAAAATATTCAGTACTGCAAATCCATTGTCAGGATAGGCAAACTTAGCGCCCTTAATCAATCTGGTGGCAGATGTTCGAGACCCTGAACCACTTATGATTTGAGGGATGTTATCCTTGACCAGATATTGCAGATTTTGCTCATGTCCGGAAATAAAAATAACCGAATTATTTTGTTGGGAAGCGGCCACCAAGTTCCGTTTTAATTCATTGTAAAACACATTGGATAGATCCGTATTATAAATCCCACTGGTATTTCTCATTAAATTCTTTAAAGAGCCCACTAAAGGAACAGGGGTTAAATGACTGCTCAGACTATGTTGACCACCATGTGGACCACTGCTGAACATAGGTTGATGAATGGCCACCAATACCGTTTTACCCCTTGCTTTTTTGATTTCACTTCTAAATTCATCTAAAAAATCCGTACGGGTTTTTAGGTTGCAATGTTCATTGATTTTTGGGTGTCTATCCCAGTTTGTGATATACCATTGCGAGTCTAAAACAAGTAAAATAGTGTCGTCGTTGATTTTAACCTTCTTCATTGGACAACTATCTTCAGGTAAAAAGGAGTGTTTCCCCAACGCCTTTTCCACTAATTTTTCTTGTTGCTTTAATCCTGAAACACCACTGTACCAATCCTGATTACCGGGAATAAAAATGACCCGACCAGGAAATTTTTTTGCAAGGTCAATTTGTAAGGACAAGTCTTGTTCTGCGGCTTCCTTTTCTGGACCATCTTGGTTAGGAATTCCCTTTGGATAGACATTGTCACCTAAAAAAAGTAGGAGATCAGATTTGGTTGCATTTTTAATTTCAATTTCTAAGGATTGAAGGGCTGTTGGGGCTTCATCATTTTCTGAGATCCCTACCCCACCGATCATATAAACTTTCAAAACAGGATCTATGTCCCTTAGAGTTATAGCATCAGTTTTTGCAATAGAAGTTTTATGAGTGGCACAATTAAAAAACAATAGTGCGATGAGCATTACTAAACAAACACTTATTTTATAAGTTTTTATCATATTACATTTTACAATGTTTTTAATTTTTTATTAGTTTTTGCTTACTACTGTGTTTTCTGCGTTTTAAAAATAAAATGGTCGTGTAAAAATACTATCCATTTCTTTAAAAAGACAAGAGTTTTATAATATTTCCCCTCTGTAGTCATGGTACGATAAATGTAAACTTTTGAACGATAAGTGCTATTAGCTACCACCCGAGTTTAAAAAAATATGCCGAAAGACCAAAACCATCTTTAAATTCTCAATACTAGATATTAAATTAATTCGAAGGTTGAGAATACTAAATGTTAAATCTTTTCATAACTTTATTCGATTCTTTGCCTTTGGAATGATTTTGTCTGGTTTTTCTTTATCGTCCTATCAAAATTTTCTCAATGATAATCACCTTAAAATTGAAATAAATGAAAATTAAATGGCCCTTATTGGCACTAATACTTGGTTTCATAATGTCGTGTGGCAATCAAAAAAAAATACCCAGCAGTGATCAACTTTATGACCACACTTGGCAATTGGAATATCTCTCTGGACCTAGGATTGCATTTGAAGGTCTTTTTCCTGATAAAAAGCCAGAAATCGTCTTTAACAAATCTATTTCTGAAGTTATCGGAAACAGCAGTTGTAACGGCTTTTCCGCCTCATATTCGCTAAATGGCAGCGCTATATCATTTGGCGATCCGGGACCAACCACCATGATGTACTGTGGTGAGGGTGAGCCTCAGTTTTTAGCAATGATGAAAAAAATAAATGGATATCGTTTTGATGCCGAAGGAAAATTGAACCTCATGATTGATGAGGTTTCCATGATGCGTTTCAAAAAAACACAAAAAACCAAGGGCATTACATCAGAAACTATGAAATCATCTAAAAACTCTGCTGCTCCTTCCATTTATTTTAAAGCCAACGGAACCGAACCATTTTGGGGCGTGGCGATAAGTAAAACACAGATTGTTTTTAAAACACCTTCTGACTCTATAATTATACCACATTCCAAGCCTATATTGGCTCAAGATGCTAATGTGAAACGCTATAATCTGGACACAGAATCTGGAAGAATGAGCATTCAAATTATTCAAAAAGAGTGTAAGAATGCCATGTCTGGAAAAGTGTTGCCCTATTCCGTAACTGTAGAAAAACATGCATCTAACGAAACTGACGTGGTTAAACTTGAGGGCTGCGGCGTTTATATTACGGATTATAGACTGCACGATACTTGGGTACTTGAAACCTTAAATGGTAATACACTAACCAGAGCAGATTTTGCCAAAGAATTTCCAACTTTAGAGATGAATACGGCTGAAAACACCTTCCACGGATTTGCAGGCTGTAACCAAATGCACGGCTCACTTTTTTCTGAAAAAGATTTGCTTAAATTCATCAAAGTGGCTACTACTGAAATGCTCTGTGAAGAAAAAAATAAGGAATCTGAATTTTTAAAAGCGCTTCTAAGTAGCACAACATACTCTATTGAAAATAACCGATTGACGCTTTCAAATCCTTCAGGGGTTTTAGCTGTATTAAAAAAAATTGATTAATACTAAAACATTAAAATTATGACACCTTCAAAAAACTCGCATTGTATTTCAGTATCGATAAAATTGATGCTGCTAACTTTTATTTCATTGACACTATTCACCTGTAAAAACAAGGAAGAAAAACTGAATAAAATGGTTACAGAAGAAAGTATTGTCGAAGAAGTGGTCATCACACCCACGCTAGAGAAGGGTTGTTATACGTACCATGAAAATGGTAGTATGGTTTCTATGGAAATCACAAAAGCAGACAATCCGGTTGAAGGAAATCTCACCTACGCATTTGCCGAAAAGGACAAAAACACGGGGACTTTTAAAGGTGAGTTTAACGACGGAAAGCTTGTTGCCGATTATACGTTCCAATCAGAAGGTAAAGAAAGCACTAGACAGGTTGCTTTTATGCTTAAAGACAACCAATTGGTAGAAGGTTATGGAGAATTGAATGAAAATGGTACGATGTTCAAGGATGTAAATTTCATAGACTATTCATCCACCACGCCTCTGACAAAGACAGACTGTAAGCAATGAAGAGCACAATGTTTGTATGAAAACGGAAAATCCTATTCCGAATTAAAAGAAACCTGTTTGGAATTAACGACTCTGAATATCAAATTGAATCCTTTAAAAGAGGCTGCACTGACTGAAGGCAAATCGGCCTATGTACTATTTAACGATAAGAATTCTGAAGCAGAAGTTTTTCTTCCTTCAAAAAACAAAGGAATTCTACTAAAAAAAACGAATGAAGGCAATTGGTCCAATACGCAGTACACACTCATCAGTTGGAAAGGTTATGTGCTTCAAGAAAATAACAAAGCGATTTTTGGTGGCGAATAGATTGCCATTTTATAGAGACGATCTACAATTTTTGGAAGACTATCGTTAACACTAAAAGTAAGGTTTGATCATTTTTTTATGAGCTGGAATTACTTAAAATTGGAGCATTTTTCTCATTGCTTTTAATTTCCTTTTAAAAAATCGTGATAGAATTTTTAGATTGATTTTGTAGGTAAATTGCGCGCTTATGAGTACTTTTAAGTGACTGATCTTAAGGGATTGGTCACACTACACTTATCAAATATAATTTATCATTGTAACTTTTATTAAATGGAGAAAGCACATAAACGGAAGAATATTCTAATCAAAATATTAAAGGGAACACTAATTTCAATTGTGGTTCTCCTGATTTTTATGTTTGCTATCCCAAGTATTTTTAATGATTTTATCTCTCAAGAATTAAAAAAAGGAATCAATGAACAGTTAAAAACGGAATTCCACTTTAAGGAATCTGATATTTCATTCTTTAAACATTTTCCGGCATTGACATTTTCATTTGAAGATATTCATTTAGCGGGTTCTGAACCATTTTCAAATGAGCCCTTAATTAGTGCTAAAGAACTAGGATTTGGAATCAACGTGTTTAAACTCATCTTTTCAAAAGAAATCGAAGTTGATGAAACTTATTTGACCGATAGTCATATCAAGATAAAGAAAGATCGGTTTGGCAAGAACAATTATGATGTCTATCAAGGCACTGACTCTCCAATTGAAGAAAAGGATTCTACGGCATTGGGATTAAATCTAAATCTTGAAAGACTCGAGATTGAAAATGCCAATATTATTTATCAAGATGAAGACATTGGCATCACAATTATATCAAATGGCTTTAATTACAGAGGCAAAGGTGGCTTGGAAGAAGGAATCTTGGAACTGGGATCTCGATTGTCCATTGAAAGTATTGATGTGGTTTTTGATAATATAGAATATATAAAAGGTAAAAAGTTAAGAGCAGAATCCTTTACTATCTATGATACAAAAAACCTTTCCATCAATTTGGACGATAACACAATTTCTGTAAATACTCTAGATGTCAATTTTAACGGCACATTGGATGTCTTTGACAGCGGCCTTGCTTACGATTTCATTTTTAAGACTCAAAACGGCAACATTCAAAATGTAATCAGTGCGCTTCCTCCAAACTTTACCGAATGGTCCAAAAAGATGGAATTAACAGGTGACATGAACGCCACGGTCTACCTTAAAGGACATTCTGGAACTGTTCCCGATAGTTTAAAAAAAGAGCGTATCTCCTTTAAAGCAGGTATAACTGACGGCAGAATAGCGCACACCGATGCTCAGGATGCCGTTGAGAAATTATTTGTAAAATTTAATGGGTCTCTAGAAAATGAATTGGTTGATTTTAACTTGGACAGTTTGAGTTTTAAATTAAAAAATGAGTTGACCAATGGGAAGTTAGCGCTAAAAGGAAAAACAGATTCCTTATATGTCAAATCCAATATTCAATCGAACATGGATCTGACCACTCTTAATAAAATTTTAGACCTCCCAGGTTATAGCTTTAATGGCGTCATCTTTTCAAACTGGATTGCTGATGGCATTTATCAACCCTCAGCTTCTAAATTCCCTAAAACCAACGGCACTATTAAACTGAATAACGGATCGTTAAAAACGCCAGGACATCCTGAACCTATTAAGAATATCAATATCGAGGCTGTAGTTCTCAATGATGGAAACTCCTATTCAGAGTCTTCATTGACCATTAAAAAGCTCAACTTTAGCTTTCTTGAAAACAACTTTACGGCGAAAGGCTTTTTTAAGAATTTTGATCAACCTGAATACCAAATTACCGCTAACGGTACTATTGATTTTACGTCTCTTAATCAAGTTGCGGATTTACCATTTCTTATCTCGAACGGAATAGTGACTGCTGATTTGAGTTTACAAGGACAGTTGGCCGATCCTGAGGGTGGCCTTCCGCAAACCAACCTACCAACTGCAAATTCTGGCACTCTGGACATTGAGAATATTGAAATTAAAGCTGATGTATTGCAATACCCTATGCAGATTTCAGAAGGTAAATTTCTTTTTCTCAATGAAAAAATGGCATTCTCTAAATTGGACCTCCAACATGGTACATCAAATTTGGAAATGAATGGCTTTTTTCAGAGTTATTTGGATTATGCACTCTTATCAAAAGGCGTTTTACGTGGCGATATAAAATTAAAATCATCGCATATTGACATCACCGAGTTCTTTCCGAAAGGAGAAAATCAACCATTACCACAGAAATCTCAAGCAGAAGTGACTGAAACTAAAATGGACAGCACGGCAGCTAAAGAAACAGTTGTTACCGCAGTGATGCAAGTACCAAAAGATTTAGATCTGGTTTTTCAAATGCAAGTGGATACGCTTACATATAACGACTTGATCATCACCTAACTTTCGGGTACATTAGGTATAAAAAACGAAGCTCTGTTTCTAAAAAATAGCGATTTAAGAATGGTAAATGGTTCAGCACACGCCGAAGGGTTTTATCAACCGGTAAATGATCAGAAAGCCATGTTTTCAATGGCGTTGGATGCCAAACATCTTGACATAAAAAAAGCATATCAAACTATAGAACTCTTTAAAGAATTAGTTCCAGCTGCTGAGCAAGCGTCAGGTCAGGTTTCTGCGAACTATAAATTGTCAGGAACATTAGATCATGAAATGATGCCGGTGTTAACATCGCTTGAGGGTAAAGGTGTTTTAAAAGCACAGAATATTCAATTTGAAGGGTATAAACTCTTAGGAAATTTATCGAAAGAATCTGGTTTTGAACAATTGAATGACGCAGCAGTCCCTGAGATCACCATCAATTCTGCCATAAAAAATAACATCCTATACTTAGAAAAATTTAAATTTAAGGTAAAACCCTTTCGATTAAAAACGGAAGGCCAAACCTCGCTTGATGGTCAACTCAACATAAAAATGCGCATAGGTTTACCACCTTTGGGCATTATTGGTATTCCTGTGACTATCAAAGGGTCTAGTGATGATTTTAAAATTAAGCTCGGTAGAAAAGGACCAGATCTCAAAGAGATGGAAGATGACAACGACGGGCTTTCAGAACAAGACATTGAACGCATGACTATGCTCAAAGATTCGATCCGAGAAGGAATGACAGTTGATGACATCGAAAAAATGCAGCAACGCATAGAAAAAGTTAATCTCGATTCACTGAAAATGAAGTCCGTTGACACTTTAAAAGTTAATTAAGCAGTATCTCAAGCTTAGTTAAATGACAATGCACTCAAATTTATTCATAGGTAATTTTCAAATCTGTTTGAATCCAAGCCTATCCAAAATATTGATTTCATCTTAACATCAAAGCTTGCCAAAAATTTTTGCTAAAAACTCTTAAAATGAACACAATTTTAAATCCGCTAAGAATATTTTGTTTTATTTTTAAGATAAAATTCCGCGATGTATTACAGAAAAAAACACGGCAAGGGTTTTACCTATAAAGATAAGCATGGGAAAACCATTAAAGACAAAGAAATTAAGGAATGGATAATCTCACTTGTGATTCCACCGGCATGGACCGATGTGGAAATTGAGGAAAATAGAAAATCAGATTTACTGGTGACAGGCAGAGACGACAAGGATCGCAAACAATATATCTACCACGCCAAATACACTGAAAAACAAAATTCCAAGAAGTTTGACCGTATTATTGATTTTGCAGATCAATTGGAACATATGCGCCGCGTTACAGGACAACATTTACGAAAGCGAAAATTGAACCGTGAGAAAGTCATGGCAACGATGCTTAGGTTATTGGAATCGGCTTTTTTCAGACCTGGAAGTGAAACCTATTCTAAAGAGAATGCCACTTACGGGTTGACCACATTGCGTCATAAACACCTCACCATTAACGACGACGAGATCATTTTTAAATATAATGGAAAATCCGGGCAAGATCAAGAAAAACATATCGTTGATAAAAAGCTAGCCAAAATAGTGCAGGAAATTGATGATATGCCAGGTTATGAAGTATTTAAATATCTTGACGAGAACGACAATATCATTGATGTAAAAAGTGATGATTTGAACGCTTATATCCATGAAGTTATGGGCGAAGAATTTTCTGCAAAGGATTTTAGAACATGGGCCGGAACGATGATTGCCGCCATCGCTTTGGATGAATTGGGGGTCGTGGACAAAAAAGACCAAAAAGCATTGGATAAAAACATCAAGGAGGCGGTGATCCGCGTTTCAGAACGTCTTGGAAATACACCTTCCGTAGCGCGCAGTTCTTACATAGACCCAAGAATTATTGAAGACTATACCCAAGGGCGCACCTTGAAATATTTTGAAAAGGAAATAAACACATTATTAAAACAGGCCGAAAACCTCTCCAAAGAAGAGCTAGGCGTGTTATGCATGCTCCGAAGTCGTTTGAAAAAGAAGTAATTTTACAGAGTACTGGGTTCACCTCAATTTAAAACCTATATCTTGAATTTAACAGAAGACCAAATAGCTGAAAGATTTTGAAATTGGTGTAATAAAAATCAAAATAAGTTTCTCCTTTTATCTCATCTCACTGAGCTAATAAAAAGCAAATTAATGCCTGAGTTTTTGGCTGAATTACGTCAATTTAGTGAAGACATCAATTTTGAAATTGGAGGACATCCTGATAATGACAATGTTGAATTGATTATTTCGGAAAAAGAAATCCCTAATCACTTTCGGGCGGTAGAAAAACACCATAAAACATCTCTAAATTTATATTGAAAAAAAGAAAAACGGGTCTTGACACTATCAATAATAAGTACTTTTTAAGTATCTAACAAGATGTTTCCTTATTAAATTTGGAGCTTAACTACACTACTTCCGGTTCCTATATACAAGTTTTAGGAATAGGTCTGACCGACTGCACTACCGTATTATTTTTTTTATATTTAAAATCAAACATAATTAAGATCATAAGGAATGCTTTTTTTACCTTAGAGGTTTATTTTCTAATCAACCCACAAAAATGTCTACAGCTGAATTAATTACGTTCTGCCTAAATCTGCTTTTCTGTATCCCCAGCTTGGCATCAGTTACAAAATTTGATTACTGGTGGATTCGCGGATTTGATTTTCCCAGAATACAGATTTCCTTTTTGATTTTATTTAATATTATTTTGGCTGCATTTGTGTATGATTTTGATCAGCAGTGGCATTTTATAATCGTATCCGCATTGCTGATTTGTCTTATATATCAATGCTGGCTGATTTTCCCTTATACCATCTTAGCTCCCAAACAGGTGCTTAATTATTCCGGTGTAAAAAACAACAATAATAAAATTAGCATCTTGGTTAGCAATGTGTTAATGACCAATCGTGATTATCACAAGTTGATTGATTTAATTAAATTAAAAGATCCGGATGTATTCTTAACCTTAGAGTCTGATGAAGAATGGGAAAAAGCATTGGATGTATTTGCAGACAGTTATAAACACGCTGTAAAAGTACCCTTGAAAAACTTATATGGAATGCATCTTTATTCAAAACTTCCCTTAGAAGATATGGAAGTTAAATATTTAATAAAAGATGATATTCCCTCTATCCATGGATTTGTAATCTTAGAGAATGGCCAGAAAGTCAAAATCCATTGTCTTCACCCACGACCACCCAGCCCAACCGAAAGCAAAACCTCAACCAATAGGGATGCTGAGATTCTTTTAATTGGAGAGGAAATTAAAGACAACCCTTTGCGAACCTTAGTGTTTGGAGATTTAAATGATGTGGCTTGGTCGCGAACAACCAAAATATTTCAAAAAGTTAGCGGATTGCTTGATCCTAGACGAGGTCGTGGATTTTTCAACACATTCAGCACTGAATATTTACTCTTACGTTGGCCCTTGGATCACGTATTTCATACTAAAGATTTTACACTTATAGATATTGCAAGAGGAACCAATATTGGCTCTGATCACTTCCCCATGTATATAAAGCTAAATTATGCGCCTGAAAAGAAAGATAACCAAGAGGAACTCAGCGTAACGGAAGACGAAAAAGAATGGTCTAAAGAAAAGGTCGAAAAGGGTCTTGAAAATCCTCAATAACCATTTCTCATAATTTTTTAGGCCCTCTTTTTTTATTCTTATAAATTTTATAAATGATTTGCACTAAAGACTGATGGATTTGGGTCAAGACTTTCCGCAAGATGTTCGTAATTTAGTTAAAACTTAAAATTATGAATGTACAAGCATACCTCGCCTTTAACGGCAACTGTCAAGAAGCCCTCAACTATTATTCTGAACTTTTTGATGCAAAAATCCAAAACAGACAAACTTACGCAGACAAAAAAATAGATGTACCTTCCTCTTATCGTCAAAAGCTACAACATGCGGAATTGAAAGGAAAAGGTGTCAATTTTATGGCTTATGATGCTTCACCGGACACCCCAATCAATCATGGAAATCAAATACACATGAGTATTGATTTTAAGGATTTAGGAAAGGCAAAAGATGTTTTTGAATCACTCTCTCAAAATGGAAAGGTCCACCATAATTTTAGAGAAAGAGAATGGGGACATTTTGGGAGATGCACAGACAAATTTGGAATTAATTGGATGGTCAACTGTGATCACTAATAGACAAACATTAAAAATAACATTTAATACCTCAATATATGAAACCCACTTTTTTATTAGGTGCTGCCTCAGTAATAATGAGAAACAGAAAGGCTCAGGTTATTTTAGTTGGACTCCAATTTGGCTACTTGATCTATAAATTAGTTCAAGATAAAAATGAGCGATCTCATAAAAGACTTAAAAAATAAATCATCTTGAAGTTTAATATAACAAGAATTACTTTTCTCTTTAAGTTCTTTTGACAGGTCTTGAAATCTAGAAATTATTCCATTAAAAAGTCTAAGCGATTTCGCTTAGACTTTTTAATGGAATATGGGTCAAACCTAACCTTTAACAATGCCTTACATCTTCCAATTTTGGATGTCGCTTTTTATGTCCTCTTTGCTTCTATTTGTTCTACGTGCAATATTTGAGATCATATGGTCAAATTCTCCCGATTTAAAATTGACATCTTCATCCGTGATGCTCGGGTTTTTCTTTCGATAATCGGCCTGAATATTACTCCATCTACCTTCTAGACTGTCGTCTCCACTGTTCAATTTGCTATCTTCTGTATAGCCCCGATGTTTGTTATTATCTTTGTCTAAGCTCATAATTATTTATCTTTTAATTGTTTGTTTCTCCAATATAAAAATAAATCTATTAGAAGACTGTCGTATTACGTAAGCATCTTGACTTGAATGCTGAAAACACCTTTATGAATAGATTTTAC
Organism: Gelidibacter mesophilus DSM 14095; assembly: GCF_000423005.1. Taxonomy (GTDB): domain Bacteria; phylum Bacteroidota; class Bacteroidia; order Flavobacteriales; family Flavobacteriaceae; genus Gelidibacter; species Gelidibacter mesophilus. The sequence continues at coordinate 144,618 of NZ_AUHD01000009.1, read as the reverse complement.
TTAACGTTGTAAATCCTCCAAGAGCCAGTTATGAACAACATCATCCTTAATTCTGTGCACAACCAGCATATCGCCCGTTGATTCAAAAAATAACCGCTTTAACCTCTAAGAGTTTAAACACATTGGATTCTCTTAACTTAGAGCGCAAATCACCTTCTGTAATGCTCACTGCTTTCATATTTTCTCTCAAGATATGATCACCATCCATTATTAAGGTGGGTTGATTGTCAATCACTTTCCGAAACCACGTATACCTGCGGAGAAATACCACTGTCAATTGAAATACATATAGAAAAAGAAGACCCACAGCACCTTCTAATAAACTTACACTATTTGACAAAATTGTTGTGGTAATCATAAATCCGACAGCCACAGTCATGGTAAAATCAAACTTGACATTTTGGAGAAATTTCATTTGCCAAATAACCGTGTATAAATAATGACGGCCACATAAATACAGAACGTGGTCAGAAAGATAAGAAAGAACGTTTTTTCTTTAAGACTAAAAAAGTTCACCCAATACCCCAATAAACGTATTCTCTGAAAGAGACGGAATGGACATGAGTAGCCTACTATTCATCGTAGACATTTACAGGATTATTTTCCATTAACAATAAAAGCGTGGATCACTCCAGGAACCCAGCCAATTAGTGTAAGTAGAATGCTAATGAAAAATGCAGACCCAATGCCATGCTTTAAAAAAACAGCTAAGGGTGGCAGTAAAATATTTAATATAATGGTAATTAAAGACATAGATTTTCAGTTTTAAATAAATCATTCCTTCTATTGACCATAAGCTCTATAAGATTATTTTTATACAAATTGGATGTTAGAAAACATCAAACCCTACGGAAGTCAAAAGGATATGAGAACAAAGGTATAGGGAACGGTTTTAGGCTATTAGTTCAAAATGCAGAAATGTGGACTCATTAACATTTAGAGTGGGTTATTTACCCTGAACTACATAGCGGGACTCACCGTGTTCATCATTCTTAAATTGGACTTTAAAATACTCCGACCAGCTCACATAATACTCATAAAATTGTTCAAAATTCCCCTAACTATAGATAAACTGATTATGGACGGCATCCATGATTCTGCACCAAACTGTGTCAAAGTAGGCCTTGATTTGCATTGTAAAAACCAACCCTAAAATAAAGCCGGTTACCACAACCAAAAACAACTGCCGGTTACCCATATTGCAGCATTGCCGGAGCAGTTCCTTCATCTCAAAAGGCCTACTAAACTATTCCCTAAAAAACCGACCTGCAAAAAAGGTCATATCGCCTATTTCAGCGAAAAACGATTTTGTTCGGTCTAAAAAAGAATTTTGTTTTGACCTGTAGAGATGTTATATTTCAAAGATAGCTTCGATTATTTCTTAAATATATGATTTGTATCAGTTTAGATAAATCAATTCAAACGCCAAGTATTCTTTTTAAATCACTGAAAACCAAACGCATAACATATTGTGAATCCTGTTCTTAACAAAAAAGCGCTATTTAAAAGGTTCGCCTTCGTTCATCCACTTAGAATTGATTATCTTCAGAGATGATGAATTTCCATGACTTGGAAATATCCTAAATTCTTAAAACATGAAAATGAAAGCAATACAGATTAATGATTATGGTGATGAAGATGTCTTAAAATATGTAGCGGTAGAGCGTCCAGAACCCGAGGACGATGAGTTATTAGTAAAAATCATTGCTGCTGCAGTAAATCCGGTCGATATAAAAATCCGTAATGGAAAAGGTAAAAAATTTGGCATGAACTTGCCGCTGATAGTGGGTGCTGATTTTGCAGGCACCGTTGAAAATATTGGAGGTGGGATTAAAAAATTCAAAGCAGGAGATGCCGTTTATGGAAAAATTCTTATTGGGTGCTACTCCGAATATGTCATTGTAAAAGAAATAGAATTAGGAAGAAAACCAAAAAATGTCGATTTTATAAGTGCAGCATCGTTACCAATGGCAACTTTAACGGCATGGCAAGCCATATTTGACAATGCTCATCTAGAGAATGGTCAAAAAATTTTGGTGCATGGAGCCTCAGGGAGTGTGGGTTCAATGGCCGTACAATTGGCAAAAGCTAAAGGTGCCTATGTCATTGGATCAGCTTCGGGAAGCAATGAAGATTTCGTGAATAATTTAGGAGCAGATGCTTTTATTGATTATAAATCTAAAGATTTTGAAACGATCGTAAAAGATATGGATGTGGTTTTTGATCCCATTGGAGGGGATACGCATAAACGGTCCTATCAAGTACTCAAAGAAAATGGTATTCTTGTCTCTTTGGTACAAGAGCCTTTTGAAGAATTGATGCAACACTATAAGGTTCAGGCTAAAATAATGGCTTCTCAGCCAAACCCAGAACAACTTGAAGCAATCACTCAAATGGTAGAAGCAGGACAAATAAAAACGGAGATTGGCCAAGTTTTCCCGCTTTCAGAAGCCAAAAAAGCACAGATACAAAGTCAGGACAGGAATGTACGGGGTAAAATTATTTTAGAACCTTAAGCTTATTAATATACTAGGCAAACAGTGATCAAAATTTAGGAATTTTTGAGATTAAGAAAAAAAACAGATCATATATGGAGGTCAAGATCAACACAATTTAGACTGTCTGTATGAATGACCTTATTTGACCTCAAAAATTTACAGTTAATATTCTTAGTTAACTTAGGTTTGGCTGATGGTGAAATTGGACACTCCAAAAATAGAGCTATTCAATTCAAAATCTCCTTATTCCGAAAATATTATATTTGGTACAGTAAAAGCTTTCTTTCATCTAAAAATTAGATGTGCAATTTAATCTCATCCCTTTATCATCCATGAACACAACCTTATACCAATTTTTCACTGAAGATCATCAACGTATTGAAAAGTTGTTGATTAAAGCAACTGAAAACCCGGAAGGCATTGATATGAGTTATTACCATCAATTTCGAACCCAATTGTTGCGGCATATCAAGATGGAAGAGAAAATTCTTTTCCCAGCAGCAAAAAAGTCAAATCCGGATCTGATGAAGGTGCTTCTTCCACAATTCCGATTGGAGCACGGGGCAATCACTGCCTTAATGGTACCACCCCCTACAATGTCTTTGATAAACGTTATCTGGTATCTTTTGGAAAAACATGATCTGGCAGAAGAAAAACCAGGAGGCCTGTATGAGGTCTGTGAGCGGTTGACCAAAGACCATACACAGGCACTTTTAATCCAACTCTGCACCACTAAAGAAGTTCCTGTTCACCCACCCAATCCGGCGCCAATCGCTATGGAATCTGCCAGACGTGCTATGAAAAGAGCGGGTTATGATTATGATGCCATTATTCAGCAAATTGAAAATTAGTACTAGAGTCTATCATTAATATTATATCTTCAACAAACCACCACGCCCCGAGAGTAGAAGGAATCACTTTAAACGATAATTCATAGTTCGGCCTCATTATTTTCCTACCTAAATAACATACATCAAACTATTCCAGATAGAAAGAAATCCTGCAAGATTTCTAAACTGCAGAAAAACCCTAAAAGAAAGCACAAATTAATTAGGATAATGAAATTTTTATTTAGACATTTATCTAAATAACTAAATGAATGAACGCGCTATTCAAAGCACTAAATGATGAAACTCGCAGACAAATAATTGAATTATTAAAAAAGAAAGATATGAATGCAGGGGAAATTGCAGAACAATTCAATATTTCCAAACCAAGTATCTCACATCATCTTGAGATTCTGAAAAGAGCAGATTTAATTACCAGCGAGAAAAAGGGGCAATTTGTAGAATACTCACTAAACACCAGCATTTTAGAAGATTTATTAAATTGGATACTCACATTAAAGAAATAAACTATGGCCCTTAAAAAAGAATTGCCGCTCCTTACCATTGTAGTATTACCCTTTGTTTATTTAGCCTCTATCTGGAATCAATTACCCGAAAAAGTTCCGATGCACTGGAATGTTAAAGGCGAGGTAGACCGCTATGGCAATAAAGTTGAACTTCTTCTTATTCCTATCTTGCTCCCCTTATTGGTATATGTTATCTTTTTAGTGGTTCCGAAAATTGATCCAAAAAACAAACTGAAAACCATGTGAAAAAAATTGCACACCCTGAAGTTTTTAGCCACTACTTTTATGTCCCTGTTAGCTATATATATCCTCTACTCTTCCAAAAACGAGACTTTATACAATCCAAATTATATAGTACTTTTTGTCGGTGTTTTATATATTGTTTTTGGAAACTATTTTAAAACCATTAAAGCCAATTATTTTTTTGGAATACGAACGCCTTGGACTCTTGAAAGCGAAACAGTTTGGAAAAAAACGCACGAATTGGGCGGAAAACTGTGGTTTGTGGGCGGAATTATTGTGGTTTTAGCCAGTTTAATTCTAGAGCAACAGTACAATTTTACCGTATTTGTTGTCATCACCATAATAATAGCGCTAGTACCTATAGTTTATTCCTATATTCTATTCCGAAAAGAAAAAAAATGGTTTGGAATAGACAACTGAATGATTTGAAGACGGTTAACTATCTATTATCTAAGAGTTATAATTACAAGAATTTATTAAAAATACCCAATTTATTTTTTCTAATCTAATACCTAAGGATAAAATGAGAATTTACTATAGCAAAAGTTCACTTTACGTTAAAACTGCAACCATCAGTGCCTTCGTTTTACTAGCATTGGCTATATGGAGCTTATTCTTGTCTAATAACGATTATGGACAATTGAGTGGCATGATATTCAGTTTGCTAATTTTGGCAACCATCGTTTTCTTTTACAGCAATTCATTGAATAAAATAATTGTTAGAAATGATATGTTCACCTTGAAAAAGAATTTCGGTCAAATTCAAATTCCTAAGACAGACATTTTAGATGTGAATTTTTTAAGATATTCAAATTTAACAATGACCTACGGAAGCAAAGGCGTTTTTGGATTTATAGGAAATACGATGGATGATTGCTCTAGCCTTGTCAAAGACAGAAAAAAGATGATTCAGGTTATCACCAAGTCCAGAAAATACATCATAAGTGCAGACACCCCGGAAGATTTGGTAAAAGACATCAAAAATACTTATGAAATTTAGTTATCGTGATTCTATTTAGAGATGACATCATATTAAAATACATTATCCTAAGAATGCAATAACCCTGGCCCCTTTAATTACAAATGCATATCTTCTAATTCAAAAGGAAGCTTCTCAAGATAGCATCAAGAGAAGCTGCAAACCACATTAGGAACTTAGAACCTCTACTTACCTTATTACCAGTAATGGCATTTTTCTGTTTCTTATCAATAAATCGTTGGTTGTACTTCCTAGAAATAAAGACGTAATATTATTGCCTCCTCTTGCAGAGACTACAACAATATCAAACTCGCCCTTTTCTGCGTGGATTTCTATCGCTTCCACCACTGAAAGTCCTTCCCTATCGGTATATTTAAAAGGAATATCACCACGTAAGTCATATTTCTTTCGGAATTGTTTTACTTTTTCCTTGAGATGTAATTTGGTTTTATCAATGGCTTTTTCCGTATTGATATACGGGAAGAAAAATGACGGAATATTATAAACATGCAAGCCTTCAATTTGACCACCTGATCGCTGAACCAAACTATCAGCCACTGCAAAACATCTTGCTGATGCCGAACTAAAATCCGTAGGAACCAGGACATTTTTCATCCTGTGTTTTGCTTCCTCTGGCACCAATAATATATGGGCATCGAGCATGCGTGCCAATTTTTGGCTTAAGGCACCTGTTCCCTGTAGCTCATCCTTATTCCCAGTGACCATAATGTCTATTTTATACTCTTTGGCAAGATGAGTAAGAATACTCTCTGTATAATCATCAGATGTAATCAAAACCGTATGTGGCACGGACCCCGTATAATGTTTTTCGATAGCTCTTTGCAATCCACGATCCACGATATCCTCTACTGTAATCCCTTCTTCTATAAATTCATCATAAAGATCATATAATTTGTAATGTTTAACATTGTGGGTAAAATAGACATGTTCAATATTCCATACCTTACAAAGAAAGCTTACATAACCCAATAAGATGGGATCCATCTCGGTAAGGTCTAAAGCCACCATCAGTTTTAACTCGTTTTCCAGTTTTATTTTCTTTGTCATATGATTTTAGGGTTTATTTTTCAAAGTATTATTTCAAATCATTAAATCAGAATCCGCTATTTCAATTCTGATTGATGGCGTTTAAATATCAGTAATATTTGGTTTCTTTTTAGGTTCGGATTCTGGATCTATCTTTTTTAAATTTTTGGCTTCCCGTTCCTTATTTACCAAATCGAGAATATTTTTTCTGTAGGATTTCTTTTCAAGGAGCTTTTCTTTACGTTCTGATTTTTCATAATCCTCATTCATGCCCCGATATAAGGAAAAGCACATCATTATCAATAGGATGGCAAAAGGCAGTCCGGAAATAGTTACCACAGTTTGAAGTGCATTCAATCCGCCACCATACATTAATACGGCTGCAATAATACCAGTGGCAACTGCCCAGATCACTCTCTGATATTTAGGGGTTTTCAATTTACCACCAGAGGTAATGCTATCTACCACAATAGCTCCTGAATCTGCAGAGGTTATTATAAAACTACAAATTAAAATGACACCCAACACTTTCAGCACCATCGCCAATGGAAACTTATCAAAAAACACATATAAGGCTGTAGAAATATTGTCATTGACCGCGGCAATCATGGCGGTATCCCCAAGAAGGATATCACGCATGGTTGTACCTCCGAAAGCACTGAACCATAAAAAGGTAACTAATGCTGGAAGTATCAATACGCAAAGAATAAACTCTTTTACGGTGCGTCCCCTAGAAATTCGGGCGATAAAAGTTCCTACAAATGGCGACCAGGAAATCCACCAGCCCCAATACATAATGGTTCTTGTTTTCTGCCAGTCGGTGCCCTGTAGCGATTCCGTCCAAGTGGACATATCTATGAAATGCACCAAATAACTACCAATATTTTGAATGTAAGATTTAAAAATAAATGTGGTTGGTCCTAAGATAAGCACTAAAATAAAGATTGCAGACGCTACCCTTACGTTGAGCTTACTCAACATTTGAACGCCTTTATTCACACCGCTAAAAGCCGAAATAGTGGCTGCTAAAGTAACGCCCACAATAATGAGCACTTGATAGAATAATGAATTCGGAATTCCGAAAACATGGGTAAGTCCAGAGTTAATCTGTCCTACACCAAATCCGATGGTAGTTGCAAGACCAAAAAGGGTTGTAATCACGGCCATGATATCAATGAGATCTCCCATCCACCCATGGATTCAATTTCCCAATAAGGGATAGAATGCCGAACGTAAGGTAAGCGGCATTTTTCTATTAAAGGTAAAATAAGCCAAAGAAAGTCCTACAACCGAGTAAATTGCCCAGCCATGGATACCGTGATGGAGAAAGGAAAAATTGATTGCTTCTTGTGCGATAAGAGCAGGTTCATGCCCTGCCAGACGCGGCGGATTTAAAAAATCCCGAACAGGATCTGCAATACTAAAAAGCACCAACCCATTTCCAATTCCGGCACTAAAGAGCATGGCAAACCAAGCCCACAAACTAAACTCAGGTTTCGCCTTATCTCCCCCAATACGTATGGCACCAAACTTGCCAAAAGCCATATACAAACAAAAGACAATAAACAAATTGACTGCCAACGTATATATCCAACCCCCATGGGCAGAGACAAAAGTTTGCGCCATACCAAAATAGTAATCGGCTTCTTCCTGAAAAATTAGGGTAAATCCAACAGAAAAAACAATTACGGCAAGGGCACTTAAAAATACGGTTTTGTTTACAACAAGACCCAAAAATCTTGAGGCACTCTCTTTTCTAGTGACTTTAATAGACATATAAAAATTGGTTTATTTCAATAATGATAAGTTTGCTTGTTATAATTAGGAAAACAACAAGTCGTAATAATTTAGCAAGGCTCATAATAACATAATATAACGTGCCTAACAAATTTTTCATCAACTGTTTTTTATAACACTCAAAAAATACTAAATCCATTAGTGAAAAGCTAGAATAAAATCGATATCTGCAAAAATTAATCAATAGCGAACCTTACTGCCCAATAGAAAAGTATGCAATTAGCATTTCGAAAAATTAAAGAAACCATAGACTACAAATTGGACAAAAGAACTACAAACGTCCTACACGAGTATTATGAAAAAATCAAAAAGAGATATTTATAAAAGAAGGCTTATGTCATAACTATTTAAATCTAAATTCTTTTTCTTGCTAACGCCCGTCAAGTTATTGCTAAATAGAAATTAAAATCACTAACTCCCTAAGTAACAAAAGTTACCAAGTGATTTTAAAATGCAAACTATCTTTAGCTCATATTAAGATAATAGTAAAATTTAGTTTGGTATACTGATGTAGTGATCAGTGTTTATTGGTTAATTAGAAAAGAGCACTCATCCTAAATTGAGTGCTTTTTTTACTTGGTAACATAGGTTACTGACCAACTTGAAATAAGAGCCTAGTTTTGCCAAAGAAATACAAATACCATGAAAAGAATACTTTACATTGTAATACTATTTAGTATGTTTTGGAACTCCAATCTCCAAGCACAGGTTGTGGTTGCCATTACCAAACAAGATGTTTTACTTAAGGTTTCAGAAAACAATACCGCTATTAAAATCTCTGAAGAAGAGTTTAATGCTGCAAAAGCCGATTTCAGACAAACCAATGCCATTTATCTCCCAAACATTACCGCAAGTCATACGGGAATAGCCACCACCAACCCGTTAATGGCTTTTGGTTCTAAATTGAATCAAGGCATATTAACACAAAGCGATTTTAATCCGGCCATTTTAAATGAACCTTCTCAAGTTCAGAGTTTTGCCACCAAATTTGAAATCCTACAGCCTATCATCAATGTAGACGGTATTTATCAACGCAAAGCTGCTAAATCAACAATGGATGCTATGGCTTTAAAAACAGAGCGTACAACTGATTATTTGGCTTTTGAAGTAGAGAAAGCGTATATGCAATTGCAGTTAGCTTACAAAGGAGTTGATGTTTTAGAACAAGCGATGGAAGCCGCCAGTGCCAACAAAACGTTAGCAGACAATAGTTTTAAGCAAGGGTATTTGCAACGTGCTGACGTATTGAATGTTGAAGTACGGATCACGGAGGTTCAAAACCAATTGCAAATGGCAAAAAGCAATGTGCAGAATGCCTCCAACTACCTATCATTTTTAATGAATGATGAACATTATGTGGTCTATACCCCATCAGATAGTTTAAGTCTTTCCATTCCCTCTATTGGCAATCAAAATATTTCTGAAAATCGATCAGATATTAAAGCTTTGGAATTGGCTACAAATGCCTACGAATCCATGAATAAGGCGGACAAAATGGCATTCCTACCACGATTAAACGCTTTTGGAAGTTATGAGCTTTATGACGATCAAATTTTTAGAGGGGACTCCAAGGGTTATTTATTTGGAGCGCAATTATCTTGGGATATTTTTCAAGGTTCCAAACGCTTCGGAAAAGCACAAAAAAGTAGGGCGGAATTTGAAAAATCAAAATTGGAATACTCTCAATATGTATCACAGACGAATTTGGAATTGAATAAGGCAAAACGGGCACTTTTGGATTCTGAAAATAAATTAACGCTTACATCCTTAGCTTTAGAACAATCTGAAGAATCTTTTAGAATCCGAACAAATCGATTTAAACAAGGCTTGGAAAAAACATCCGATTTATTAATCGCCGAAACCCAAGTCGCCCAAAAGCGTCTTGAGTATTACCAAACCATTTTTGAATACAATTATGCACAAGCGTATGTGCAGTTTTTAACCAAAGAATAATAATTGTTTGAAGTAGGCCCTCACAGGCAGCAATAAATACAACCATCCTACAAAATTTCAAAAACTTTGTAGGTAAAAATAAATACAAATCAAATGAAAAAATACATGTATCTCCTAAGCGTCATTACAGCTTCTATATTTCTAACAAATTGTGGTAGTAACGATCAAAAAGCAGTTGCTGACACGTTCCCAGCAATTCCTGTGACTGTAAATCAAATAACAGCAAATGAAAATAGTCCTTTTTTATCAGTAAGCGGAAAGATCCAAGCCACGAACAGTACCGATTTAAGCACCAAGATGATGGGATACGTTAATAAAGTACACGTCAATGTTGGTGATAAAGTCACTAAAGGGCAATTGTTGGTCTCCATCAACAATGCCGATCTACAAGCTAAACAAGGACAAGTAAATGCTGGTATTACAGAAGCAACAGCAGCATTCAACAATGCAAAAAAAGATTACAACCGATTTCAAAGTTTGTTTGCAGACAATAGTGCATCTCAAAAGGAATTGGATGATATGACCGCTAATTTTGAAATGGCAAAAGCACGGTTGGAAGCTGCCAACCAAATGAAAGCGGAAATCAATGCACAATTTGCTTATAGTAATATTACTGCACCATTTAGCGGAACAGTAACGAGTAAGACCATTGAAACTGGCGATATGGCTAACCCGGGTGTTCCATTAATAAGCATTGAAACGCCAGGTAATTTCGAAGTTATGGCCATGGTTCCTGAAACAGATATTTCGCAAATCAAAAAAAATTCAGAAGTGAGCGTTTTGGTAATGTCTATAAACCAAACGTTGAAAGGCAAAGTGATTGAAGTAAGTACATCTGCAAAAAACACAGGCGGTCAATATTTAGTAAAGATCGATTTAGATAAAACGGAAGCCAATATTCTTTCCGGCATGTTTGTAAGTGTCCAATTTCCAATTGAAAAACAAGCATCAACGGAACTGGTTCTAATTCCAAACGAAGCTATTATTACAAACGGACAACTGTCAGGAGTTTATACTGTGAGCCAAAGTAATACGGCCATATTGCGCTGGTTGCGATTGGGTAGAACCTATGGAGATCAGGTGGAAGTGTTGTCTGGGTTAAGTTCAGATGAAGCCTATATCATTTCTGCGGAAGGGAAATTGTTTAATGGAGCGAAAATCAGTATTCAGTAATCAGTCACAGTTTTCAGTTTAATCCTGCAAGATTTTTTTGTTGGCTGAGTGTAGTCGAAATCGAAAATCTTGTAAGTATGAAGAACACAAAAGCATAACAATATTAAGATTACCTCTTGGGAGGTAATGAAAAAAACAGTTCAATGAAAGAAGGTATCGCAGGTAAAATTGCAAAAGTGTTTATACAATCGAAGCTCACAGTGCTTTTGATGATTGTATTTACCGTGGTTGGTGTGTACAGTTCGTTTTTAATTCCGCGTGAGGAAGAGCCGCAAATTGACGTGCCTATGGCCGATATTTTTGTGGGCTACCCAGGTGCAAGTCCGACGGAAGTAGAATCTCGCGTCATCAAGCCCCTAGAGCAATTAATATCGAATATTAAGGGCGTGGAGTATGTTTATTCTACCTCAATGCAAGAACAAGGCATGGTGATCGTCCAGTTTTATGTAGGCGAAGATATTGAGCGTTCGTTTGTGAAATTATACAACGAAATCAATAAGCACATGGATCAAATGCCTGAGGGTGTCACATTTCCATTGGTAAAAACAAGAGCTATTGATGATGTTCCAATGTTAGGTTTAACCTTGTGGAGTGAAAATTACGACGACTACCAATTAAGCCAGATAGCACAAGAATTGGAAGCCGAAATCAAAAAAGTGAACGATGTGGCCATCACTCATAAGATTGGTGGTAGAAACCGTCAATTACGTGTGGTTTTAGATAAAGATAAACTAGCGGCTAGCGGCTTAGATTTCTTATCAGTTTCTGAAATGATCAAGGCTAACAACAGTCAATTAAGCTCTGGAAGTTTTGATAAAAACGATACAGAATTCCTAATAAATACAGGTAAGTTCTTAGCATCGGTAACAGATGTTGAAAATTTGGTGGTTGGCGTACAACAAAATCAACCAATTTATTTAAAGCAAATCGCCAATATTTTTGATGGCCCAGAAGTCCCACAAAACTATGTGAGTTTAGGATTTGGTCAAGGCAGTGAAAAAGCGGACGATTTCAAATCAGAGTATCCAGCAGTTACTATTTCAGTGGCCAAAAGAAAGGGTGCTGATGCCATGAAAATTGCGGAAGTCATTATTGATAAAGTGGAGCATTTACGCAGCACCTTAATTCCTGATGATGTTCATGTCGAAATTACCAGAAACTATGGTGAAACGGCTTCTGATAAAGTTTCAGAACTTCTATGGCACCTCATAGGATCCATATTTGCAGTAACACTTGTAGTGATGCTTGCGATGGGTTGGCGTGGTGGATTGGTAGTGTTCTTATCCGTACCAATTACTTTTGCTTTGACTTTGTTGAGCTATTATATGATGGATTACACACTCAACCGAATTACACTTTTCGCCTTGGTGTTTGTAACAGGAATTGTAGTGGATGACTCCATCATTATTGCGGAAAATATGCACAGGCATTTCAAAATGAAGCGCCTCCCCTTTAAGCAAGCCGCTTTATACGCCATTAATGAGGTTGGAAATCCAACTATATTAGCAACATTCACCGTAATTGCGTCTGTTTTACCGATGGCTTTCGTTTCCGGATTAATGGGCCCTTATATGGCACCTATGCCAATTGGAGCATCGATAGCCATGATATTATCGCTGTTTGTAGCATTGACCATTACGCCTTATTTGGGATACATTTTCTTAAGAGAAAAAGATGTGAAAGGGAAAGATGAAAAAGTAGAAAAACCTTTAGAAGAAACGTTTATTTATATACTTTATAACAAGCTAGAGCGTCCTTTATTAGACAGTACAGCAAAACGTTGGTTGTTTTTAGGTGGGACTTTTGCAGTTTTAATGGGAACAATGGTGCTGTTTTTTACCAATTCGGTTGCCGTAAAAATGCTGCCTTTTGATAACAAAAATGAATTCCAAGTGGTCATTGATATGCCAGAAGGCACCACCTTGGAGCGTACCGGAGTAGTGGCTCAAGAAATTTCCCAATACTTAACGACACGACCAGAAGTGGTGAATTATCAAAACTATATTGGCACCTCCGCCCCTATTACCTTTAATGGTTTGGTGCGTCATTACGATTTACGTGGTGGAAGCAATATGGCCGATATTCAAGTGAATTTAATTGATAAGAACAAACGTAAAGCGCAAAGTCATGACGTTGCTAAATTGTTACGTCCTGATATTCAAAAAATCGGTGTAAAATATAATGCGAATGTAAAATTAGTAGAAGTTCCACCAGGACCTCCTGTACTTTCTACCATTGTTGCTGAAGTGTATGGCCCGGATTATAATGAGCAGATCAAGATTGCTGATCATATTCAAGAGATCCTAAGAAATACCGATGATGTCGTGGATATTGATTGGATGGTTGAAGATGATCAGATTGAATACAAGTTTGAAATCAACAAGGAAAAAGCCATGTTATACGGTATAGCGCCACAGCAAATTGCCTATACTATGAATATGGCCTTGTCCAACAGAGCCATTACCACGTTATACGATGAAAACGCCAGCAATCAAGTAGGCTTGATATTGGCTTTAGATGAAAAGGAAAAATCCACCATATCTGATATCTCACAACTAAAAATCAGATCGAAACAAGGAAACATGGTGCCGATTGCCGATTTGGTAACCATTAATGAAACTATCGCAGCAAAAAGCATCTATCGCAAAAATCAAAAACGTGTGGTGTATGTGTTAGCCGATATGGCGGGCGATTTGGAAAGTCCGGCCTATGCTATTTTGGGTATGGAAGAAAAGTTGAAAGAAATTCCGTTGCCTCAAGGTTATGAGCTTAATGAAATGTACTTGGGTCAGCCCGATTTTGAAGATAATTATACGGTGAAATGGGATGGCGAATGGCAAATTACATTGGAAGTATTTAGAGATTTAGGGATTGCTTTTTTAGGAGCCATTATCTTGATATACATCTTAATTGTAGGTTGGTTCCAAAACTTTAAAGCGCCTATCGTGATGATGGTTGCCATTCCCTTATCCTTAATAGGAATTATATTGGGCCACTGGATCATGGGCGCGTTTTTCACGGCAACTTCATTTATTGGAATGATTGCATTGGCCGGAATCATGGTGCGGAACTCGGTGTTGCTTATTGACTTTATCAATTTACGGACCGCCGAAGGCGTACCTCTAAAAGAAGCTGTTATTGAGGCCGGAGCGGTGAGAACGACACCTATTTTACTTACCGCCGGAACAGTTGTTATTGGTGCCTTTGTAATCTTATTCGACCCCATTTTCCAAGGCTTGGCCATTTCATTAATGGGCGGAACGATTGTTTCCACCGTATTGACCCTATTGGTGGTGCCATTGGTGTATTATATGATTGAAAAGAAGAATTATAAATAATTACGTAAAGGCAGTAGAGATAGCTTGCAAGCTATCTCTACTGTCGGTACCTAAGCAATATAATGTAAAACAAAAAAATGAAACTAGTAATCGTTACATCAGTCGAAGAATTTAGAAAAGATGTTCTAAAGCTCTTCAAAAATGCGAATATTCAAAACTTTAGTAGTTCTGATATTGACGGATACAAAAATGGCGCTTCAGTCGTCATGACTTCGGGTTGGTTTTCTGGTGAAAAATTGAGTAATGAATCGCGTTTATTCTTCTCCTTTACAGAAGATGAGAAAATTGAAGATTTATTCAAATCCATTGCAGAATTCAATTCGAGGGTAGAAACCAATAATGCTGTAAGAGCCGTTGTAGTTCCAATAGAAAGACATATTTAAACTTAAAATCAAATAAAATGTTAAATACATATTTTAGAGTTATCGTTGGCACAATGGTGCTATTGAGTGTGGTATTAACCGTTTACGTCAACCCAAATTGGATGTGGTTGACTGTATTTATTGGTGTAAATTTGATTCAATCAGCATTTACAAAATGGTGTTTACTGGAAACTATTTTACAAAAATTAGGGATTAAAAATACAGGAATCACCTGCTCCGTACCTTCTAAAAAAAGCTAATTAACAGGAATTCCAATTTTTTAAGGTGAAGCCATCCGGATGTGGCGTATTTAAAATTCCAGTAAAGTTAACTGGCCACAAAATTATACTCCACCTAATGATCTTGTTATTTTTGGCCTTTTTTTGAATTTAAAACGTCTAAAATCACCTTGAATTGAGAAATAATGGGTTCTAAACCAAGTATGGCAAAGAGACTATTTTGAAATTTATTACTCTTATAACTATGAATTGTTTCGCAATCTTATAGTAAATTCCTTTAGGTACATAGTTAGAGCTCATTAAAAATGAATACTTTTGAATATCTCAACTTTAAAGTACGATAAGATAATTTCTTTGAAATACTGGTTGAGACATAATTTTTCACGTTACTATCCTTAAATACCTTAACTATGAAAAAATTAATATTTCTTATTCTATTGGTGAGTTTTTCCTGTAAAGATCAAGGCAAGAAAGCTGCGGATCACCTTACTATTTTGTCTCCTTCTTCATTTAAAGAAGATGTTTCTGATAAGAAAGTCCAACTCGTTGATGTCAGAACTGCGGAAGAATTTGAAGAAGGACATATTGAAAAAGCAGTGAACATCGATTTTTTGGCAGAGGGTTTTGATGAGAAATTCGATAACTTCCACAAAGACCAACCTATATATATCTACTGTAGAAGTGGAAATAGAAGTGGGAAAGCTGCCAAAATATTATCGGAAATGGGATTCGAAACCATCTATGATTTGGAAGGTGGATATTTAAATTTTGAAAAAAATCAATAAGCCGAGAATCTTTAAAAAATAAGCAAATTTTTGTTTCTCTCTGTGCTGGCCAGTTAGAAAATTCTATTTATTTTCGGTCTCTTCAACTTCCTCTTCGTTCACCATATATATGGTTCTTGTAGGGTAAGCAAGTTCTATATTTGATTCTTTATAGCGTTTAAAAGTACTTTCAAAAACATCGCACTTCATGGAAAATGAATCCGAGAAACTACTGGACCATGCCCAAGCTCGTATTGTAAGAGAAGAGTCGTTGATTTTGGTAAGCGCCGTTCTCACCATTGGCAATCCATTTTTCTTATCAAGTTCTGATCGATTGTCATAAATTAAAGGATGATTTTCACATTCCTCCCTCAAGATTCGTTTGGCATCATCAATATTACTGTCATAAGAAATTCCAACTTCAATATGCTCACAGCACTTTAATTCGCCCAAATCATAATTGATTAATTTTTCCTTATTGATTACGGCATTTGGAATGACGATCATCTTATTTTCAAAGTTCCTGATCACTGTATGGCGCAAGGTGATATCAGTAACTGTCCCCACCATGGTATCACTTACCTTGACAACATCGCCAATTTTAAAAGGTTTAAAAGAGATAATAAAAACGCCCCCCACTAAGTTGGCCAGTGCTTCCTGCGACGCTACGCCTGCAATTATCGCCAGTACTCCTGCGCCTCCCAATGCGGTTTGAGCTACACCTTTTAATGAAGGAAAAGCCAATAACCCAAACAAAATACCTACAAACCAAATCATAGAAACGGCAACATAGCGCAAAAATTTGTAGCTAGTTGGGTCATATTGATAAGCGATTTTTTCCTCTATTTTCCGCTTAAACCATAAATTGACCAAGGTTGCAGAAACGATGGTTGCCACTGCAACGATGCCTAAATGAGTTGCCAATTGGAAGTAAGCCTTTAAGGTGGAGCTTTTCTCCTTGTCTACAAAAATAAAACTCAAGGCAATAAACCCTAAAACTATCCAAAGGGTATTCAGGGTCCGTTTTAAAATTTTTAATGATCTTACCGGAACATCAGTTAACTTCGCTTCCTTTCTTAGCAACCACTTAATGATCACATTTGTGGATATCAGAAGAATGAGTACGCTTACAATAACAACTGATCCGAAAATTATATGGGATTGGTAAGTATCAAAAAATTCTGTCATGAAATACGGTACTATATATGATTGACGCGAAGAGTGTTATTGAATATTCTTATTTCTATTTACAATTGGCTATGATAGGACGCTTAGTCAATAAAAATTAAAAAAGGATTATAAAAATTAAAAATTCTGCCTGTGGCTGTGCATGATTAGAACTAGTAGTGCAATTCTTTCTTTTTCTTAGATCCAAATTTTAGAAGTACAAAACCAATAATGGCTGAAATAAACGAGCCTATAAGTATGCCAATTTTAGCAGAATCCACATATTCTGGATGACTGACAAATGCCAAACTTGCAATAAAAATAGCCATCGTAAATCCAATTCCTGCTAAGAAAGAAACACCTACAATTTGTTTAAAATCGATATCTCTAGGAACTTCTATGATTTTTAATTTTTTAGCCAACATCACGAATGAGGTCACACCAATGCTTTTTCCTAATATTAAAGCAACGATTATATTGATAACGAGAGCGGTTTCCAATTCTACTGAACTATCAATCATAACCCCTGCATTGGCAAGCGCAAAAATAGGAATGATAAAGTACGCTACCCAACCGTGTAAGCCACGTTCTAAATTTTGCAATGGGGAACGGAATTTCGCAGTCCAATCTTGCAAATCATTAATGTTCTCCAACTGTTCATTAGAAAGGATTGGTTGTTGAAGGACGACAGAATTCTTAATATCCTTGTAAACAATATCAAGATGTTGTAAAAACGTGGAGGTATCTATCTTTTGTCTGATTGGTACAGAAAACGCCAACATAATTCCAGCAACTGTAGGATGTATTCCTGCAAAGTAGAACAAGAACCAAATGGCTATACCCAAGAGTACCATAACATATTTTGAGTAATAACCTTTGTAGGATAGAAAATAAAGCACTCCCAATAACGCCAAGGCTATCAGCAAAAGTACTGTATTGATGCTTCCACTATAAAATATCGCAATGACCAAAACAGCCCCAATATCATCTACAATAGCGAAGGCGGTAAGAAATATTTTCAAACTTAACGGCACACTTTTCCCTATAACATTGAGTATCGCCAAAGAGAAAGCGATGTCTGTAGCCATCGGGATCCCCCAACCTTTTACTGTTTCAGGATTCTGATTTAGAATCAAAAAGAACGCCACGGGAATTACCATACCTCCAAGCGCACCAATCAATGGAAAAGCAATTTTTTTTGCCGAATTGAGCTCGCCAATAATTAATTCTCTTTTGATTTCTAGACCTATTAAAAAGAAGAAAATGGCCATAAAACCATCATTGACCCAAAGGATTAAAGGCAATTGAAATTCAAATGATTCTGTCACAATACCAATCTCGTATTGCCACAAATCAGTATATGAATCTCCTAAAGGTGAGTTTGCCCAAATAAGAGCTAGAACAGTAGCAAACATTAAAAGAATGCCACTAAAACTTTCAATTTTTACAAATTTCTGAAGTGGTGAAATTATTAAGTTTTTTATCATCTATTTAAATGGACTTTAATATATCTATAGTCTTTCAAAGATACACTTTCAATGGAAAAAAGCTAAAGAACTTGGCCTGATTTTGAGAAAAAAAATGTTTTTCTGATATTAATCTTCAATTAGAAGGACCAATTTGGATAAAATAAACACTTTTTCACACATCTATTACCATAAAATTGAAAACCCATGCGCAAATACACCTCTTTTAATCTGATTTGCCACTTCCTTCTTGGCATATTTTAGTCGTTTGCCCAAAAGATCCATTTTTATCTTAATTGCATTTGGAATTAACCCAAATATCCAATGATAAATTCCAAAGTAGCACTACCTGCCCTACTCTAAATACGTATTAAAGAAAAAGGTCAGATTTTGAAAAACTTCAAAATCTGACCTTAAATAAATTTTAACTCTTACCAAGTTAAGCTTTGGCAATACTTGCCCTCAGCATCCAAGCCATTTCTTCATGCTCCTGCATCAATCCGTTTAAGAAATCGGCTGACCCAGCATCTTTTAAATCGTCTTCCACTTTAGAAAGATTCTCTCTAATAAATTGGATAATGGCATCATGATCTTCCAACAAAGCTGCAGAATAATCATGGCTCGTGTTCGATCCAGAGTATTTCTCAGTAAGATGGGTAAGTTCTAAAAACTCTTTTAAAGTTCCTGGAGCATAATGCCCTACTTTTCTAATTCGTTCCGCAACACTATCCGTAAATCGTTTTATACTATTGTAATGCTCTTCAAAAAATAAATGTTTAGTATGGAAATCATGACCTTCCAAATTCCAGTGTGCTCTTAATGTTTTGGTGTAAAGAACAAATTCATCCGCTAATAATTTAGCGAGAATCTCTGTTACTTTCTCTCTGTTTTCTTTTGAAATTCCAATATTCGTTTTCATGTGTTGTAAGTTTTAATTTATGTTATGAGATCAATTTTTTTGATCATTTATAATTCTGACTCTAGTTTAATTCTTTTCAAATTTATTTATAGCCCATTTGAAAAATTTTTTAACTCAATTTAAATTTGACATGCACTTCCTTTTAAAAAGATAGCAAGGAGCTCAATTTTAATAGTGTAGTTAGTTTTATATAATTGCAGATGTCAAGTCTCTTTATAATTGTTAATTATCGAATAAGGATGCAATGAGTTATTCAGAGCATTTAAACCTCAGTAATTTCGTCCTTAATCTCATCCGACAAAGGCGCATTTTCTGGTGTTTTTCCGATCATTATACCTTGAGATTGACCCTTTCCGAGATAGGCATTGAACCAGTTCCAAAATGTCCGAAACCTATTTCTATAGCTTACCAACAGAAACAAATGCACAAACAACCAAGAAAACCAAGCCAACCAACCCGTAAGCGTAGTTTTTGGAAAAGTCATATCCGCAACTGCTTTTTGGTCGCCAATGATTGCCATTGCACCCTTATCTCTATATTCAAAAGGTGTCATTTCTTCATTCTTTACCATCGCCACAAAATTTTTCGCCAAATGTTTTCCTTGCTGTTGCGCCACCGCGCCTAGTTGCGGATGACCTTCCGGAAAATTGGAGTCTGTAGTTTGAATGCAGGTATCACCAATCGCATAGATATGATCCATTTGTTCAACTTTATTAAATGCATCCACAATTAACCGATTTCCTTTTTCATAGCAAGCTTCTGGGATTCCCTTAAATTTCATAGCCGTCACCCCAGCCGTCCAAATCAAAGTTTTAGTTTCAATGGTTTCTCCATCCTTAAAAAAAACTTTATCGTCCTTAAAATCAGACACCATCTTATTTAACTTCACGTTGATACCCATCTTTTTGAGCGTCTTTAAGGTGTATTTCTGAGATTTTTCACGCATTGGCGGCAATACCGTTGGTGCGCCGTCAACAAGATATATATTTAAACTTTCATCGACCAATTCAGGATAAATATCCCTCAATTTACGATTGCGCATTTCGGCAATCATTCCGGCAATCTCAACGCCTGAAGGTCCTGCACCAGAAATGACTATATTCCGCATTTTGCGTTTCTCGTCAACATTGGTACAATAGGTGTATTTCTCACCTTCCATAATGAGATAATTTCTCAATTTAATAGCGTCATTGACCGTTTTCATTGGTAAAGAATTTTTCTCAATATTCTCCATACCAAAATAATTACTCTTTGTGCCTGTGGCAAGCACCAAAGCATCATAATGAAGGTCTCCGGTGGATAAGATGACTTTTTTTTGGTTGGGAACAATCTCTTGCAATTCTCCAATCCTAAATGCCAAATTCTTAGAATTAATAAATAAGGTGCGAAACGGAAAAGAGATACTCGAAATATCCAACATTCCTGTAGCAACCTGGTACAATAAAGGTGGAAAGAAATTATAATTATTTCTATCGACCAAAGTCACTTTCAGCCCTTCCTTATTTCCTAATTGTTTTGCTAAATTCACGCCTGCAAATCCTCCACCAATAATGACAATATGTTTTTCTTGCATGTGTTATGTGCTTTTAATACTTAAATGAAGAGTGCCAAATAATTGACAATTTCTAACGGACCAGCGCATGAGAAAACATGTGCTTGCCTATGATGTATTATCTCAATTTAATATCTCCACCATCCGCCATAAGTGTCTGACCAGTCATGTACTGACTATCGTCACTTAAAAGAAATGCTATAATAGGCGCAATATCTTTCTGCGGATCTCCAAATCTCTGCATCGGGTTCTTACCAGCCACTTCGTCATATTGGTCACGGTGGGATTCTTTCCATTGGGCTACACCTTCAGTAAATGCGAGCGGACATACGATGTTTACCCGTATTCCATCTTCAGCCCATTCATTAGCGGCTACCCGAGACAATCCGCGGATGGCTTCCTTGGCTGCAGCATAACTCACTTGATTTTTCTGACCAAGCAATGCGGCCCCAGATCCGAAATTCACGACGGCTCCTTTTGTTTTTTTAAGCTCAGGATAGGCCGCTTTCATAAAATTTAAAGTGCCATATAATCCGGTATTCATAGAAAGAGCCCAATCCTCCTCAGTCTGTTCCATGAAAGGCTTTTGTTTTGATGCGTGTGCATTATTAACCAACCCTGTTAACTTTCCAAATTTTGAAATCGCCATTTTTACAGCGTCGTTGGCTACGGCTTCTTTCGAAATATCACCATTCATGAATACAATCTGTTCAGGGTTTGATAGTTCTTTGTCCTTGCCGGCGTCTTCATTGAGATCTATAGCCACAACGGACGCTCCTCTTTCTGTCAAAACAGTGGTGATTGCGCCTCAAATTCCGGCTGCTCCACCCGTAACTATAATCACTTGATCTTTTAAATTTTTCATGTGTAAATTTGATTACTTATATTTAAAGATTTTCTTTATTGACCTAAAGGCATCAGTTCTGATTCAAATAAAAATAAGAAATAGAGAGCTCCTTTTTTATCGCAATTGCGATTTGTGTTAGCCCAAGTCATACCTATAATCTATAATAAGTGATGACCGGTGATGCCATTGAAATAAACCCTATAATCATTAAAAAAAAAGAGGATTTCTAATGAAACCCTCCTGATTTTTGATCAAATATTATTGGTTGTCGTTCACCGCTCTTTTAGCCTGGGAAGATGGCAAATGAATTTGCAATCCGACATTAAGACCTAAACTATGCTGATAGGTAGTATTTCCTCCACCAACAAGTCCGTTATACTTTAATGAGGTTTCCAAACCTACATTATCCGTAATGAAATAAGAGTAACCAGGTCCAAATCCAAAAGCAAAACCATTGGTTGTAGGTCCTTCTTTAACATTTACCCCAGCAAAACCTGCATTGGCTTCCATGAAAAATCGTCCGTTTCTAAGAAGGTTATCTACCCCCTTTTCTCCCGGAGCAAGATAGTATCTTGACAAGGCTTGGATACCATAAAGTGTCGATTCAGAAGCTCCTTCAGATTTGGCTGATTTTGTAAATCCAAGATTTACAATTGCACCAATCATGAAATTGTCGGCTACAAAATAGCCTACCTTTGGAGCGAGCCCAACATTATAGCCTGCCCCTTCATTTAAACCGAAGTTAAAACCAAACAAACCGTTACTTGCGGTGCTGGTGATGCCGCTACCCAAGTCTGTTCCAATCATATAATCTCCTTCCGCCAATTGCGCTTGAGACATCCCCACTGCACCCAATATCATTATTATTGTTAATAATAGAGCGTTGTTCAAGTTTTTACCAAGAGATCTTGGTTTTTCTAGAAGTTCCGTTTTAGTTTCAGCAGTGGCTGAAAAAGAGTAATTTGTTTTCATCATAGTGTTCGATTTTTAGAGTTGAGATATCATCCATAAAGTCCTTACAGACCTTGTTGCTTTAGTGGAATGATAGCCTAACATTGTTAAAACTGATAACCTCAAATATACAAAAGGTTCGTGTGGTTACGAACTATATAAAATTAAAGTTGTGTTAAATCTTTAATAAAGAAGTATTTAGAGAAATGGGGATAACAAGCGCACCATTTTTTCCCACAATTTCATGTATTTTGGACGACTTAACCATTGTTCTGCATCGATGAGTTCAGACGCCGCTAAATCCTCTTCAAATACTTCGGTAAGTTGTCTTGCAATTGTTTTACTGTAGACCATTGCATTGACCTCAAAGTTGAGATCAAAACTTCTGTAATCCATATTTGCCGACCCAACTATGGCTAAATTATCGTCAATAACCATAGTCTTGGCATGAACAAAGCCTTTGTTATATTTATAGATTTTGGCACCATACTGTATTAATTCTGTATAATAAGCACCTGCCGCAGCATTGACCATTTTGGAGTCTGAGATGCCCGGGATTAAAATTTTGACGTCCAAGCCACTCTGAACGGCTATAATCAATACATCCATTAAACTTTCACCTGGAATAAAATAAGGGCTGGTGATATAAATACATTTCTTTGCAGAAGCAATTGCTTCCAATAAAGAATAAAAAATAAGCGGCTGTGGACTGTCTGGACCGGACGCTGCTATCTGAACAACTTCATCTTCTAAAACCTCGTGATTTGATTGGTCAGGAAAATAAACTTTGTCGTAATCTAAACGGTGTGGACTGCAAAAATTCCAATCGCATAAAAATAAATATTGTAAATAGGATGTTGCCACCCCTTCTATCATCAGGTGGGTATCTCGCCAAAACAAGTGGTTTTCTTTTTGAAAATCATTACGGTAGCGATCACTCATATTGATACCACCAATAAAACTGGTTGTGCCGTCAATGATAATTATTTTCCGGTGA
Source organism: Gelidibacter mesophilus DSM 14095 (assembly GCF_000423005.1). Taxonomy (GTDB): domain Bacteria; phylum Bacteroidota; class Bacteroidia; order Flavobacteriales; family Flavobacteriaceae; genus Gelidibacter; species Gelidibacter mesophilus. The sequence goes on along the minus strand of NZ_AUHD01000009.1, from coordinate 120,972 downwards.
TTCCTATAATTGAGCCGGTTGGCAAAAGCATACCAGATGATCTTGTAAAATGGAATGGTTTGAACCCCTGCGTCTTCCAATTTTTTGATGAATGCCCTTCCAAGCCGACTACCAAAATCATCATACATAAAACGAACCTCAACACCTTCTTGTGCTTTCCTAATGAGAACGTCAGCCACAGAATTTCCTGTAACATCATCTTCATAAATATAATATTCAATATGAATATGGGATTTGGCGTTTTCTAATGCAGCTAATAGTTCCGGAAATTTTTCTTCGCCGTTGATAAGTAATTTGACTCTGTTATTAGCTGTTAGGGGACTACTGCCGGAACGAAGGATAAACTCTGACAAGTTTTGGTACTCTGAAGCCAATAAGCCCGAATGACTAATAGATTCAGAATATGCATGTAACTTGCTTTTAATACTTTTTCGAAAAGGCTCATCCTCAACGATTTTTTTCGAATAGAGCTTTCGCTTTCGGTAATTGATACCCACCGTAAAATAAAAGATCATTCCAATGAACGGAACAAAAATTATAAATAGAATATATGCCAAAGCCTTTGTACTACTTCGAGTATCAAGCAACACTCTTAAAATGACAATGATCACCAAAAGTGCATATGCTATTTCTGCGAGTAAAATCCAATTCATATTTTGAAACCCTATTTATACCAATTACACAAACAACTCTGATTGAGATCAAAAGTTAAAGTAATATATTTCTTCATCATAATTTCATTCAAAACCAAAAAAAACCTCACAGATCCGAAGCGTTCGGTTTGGCATCTGTGAGGTCTAAATTAACATTTTCAGGAAGAGCACGCAAGGTATTCAACCCAAGGTTTTGACATATTTCTAGCTCAAAATAATCAAAGTGCTTATATGGGCTGCTTTTCAACAGTTTCCTCTAAAGCCTCTTCGCTTTCATCCTGAAATAAATACCGCTCCTTGCTATCGTCCAATTCATCCATCCATTCAGTATGGTGCGTCTCTGCCATAGTTCCTGTAACTACACTTTGAAAAGTTTTGTCACGATAGGTTAAAATGTTTTCATCCTTATCCTTAAGCCATTCCTTAAACATTTTTCCTACATCAGCTACGTTAAAATCTGGATAATCAGAGAGGTCCAGCAAATCTTGAATATAAGCACTCTGAAAATCGACATGATCAAAGCTGCTTTCCAATTTATCATTGGCCTCTAACCATCGGTCAATATCCACACGACGTTCTCTTTTTGACGGCATTGCCAACTTGTCCATCATATAATCTCTCGCCACCCACGCCTGTGCATCAAACATATTGAAGGTATAATATTGGTCTTGCATCCCTAAAAAGATCAGCTGTGGAAGATTGTTATAGAAAATGCCTTTGTACAAATGATCTGGATAAAGGTTGTTTTTAGTCTTTAAGCGCAACTCATCCGGTAAAAAAGGGAATTTATGCTGATACCCTGTACACATAATTACTGCATCATAGCATTCCTTTGTGCCATCTTTAAAATGGGCAATATCTCCTTCAAAATGGGTCAATAAAGGCACTTCCTTGATGCCTTCTGGCCAATTAACACCAATAGGATTACTCCTATAACTCAATGTGACTGATTTCGCACCGTGTTTGTGACATTGCACACCAATATCTTCGGCAGAATAACTACTTCCAATAATTAGAATATCTTGATCTCTATAAGGATCAGCACCTCTAAAATCATGGGCATGCATTACTTGACCAGGAAACTGTTCTATGCCTTTAAAATAGGGCATATTTGGCGTTGAAAAATGTCCAGATGCCACAACCAGATAATCAAATTCTTCAGTGTAAGTTTTATCAATTTTTAAATCGTCAAAAACCACTTCGAATTTTTCAGTGTCTTCGTTGTAGTTGACCCAGCGTGCCGTTGTGTCAAATCGGATATAGTCACGAACTTTATTCTTTTTGATTCTTCCTTGAATGTAATCAAACAATACTGGTCTTGGAGGATAGGATGAGATTGGCTTTTTGAAATGTTCGTCAAATGAATAATCTGAAAACTCTAAGCATTCTTTTGGACCATTGGACCATAAGTATTTATACATGCTGCCATGTATTGGTTCGCCATACTTGCCTACGCCCGTACGCCAGGAATAGTTCCACATGCCACCCCAATTACTTTGTTTCTCAAAGCATACTACTTCTGGCACTTCCAATCCAGCACTTTTAGCTGCTTCAAAAGCTCTCAATTGCGCTAATCCACTTGGTCCTGCGCCAATGATCCCAACGCGTTTCTTATTCATGTTTCGTTTTTTGTTCATATATATTCATACGGTTTTATATTTGTAAAAACATCGAAATTCATCGGTGCTTTTTCAAACAATTAATAATTCTATGGAATGGAAAAACTGCGATATTGCCGCAAAAGAAATAACGCGAACCTCCGTTAAATGATGGAGCAAAACCGAAGTTTTGGCGTTATTTTTCCGAAGTGAAGAATATAATGAATTTTGAAAGCATTTACAAATATTCAGGCATAAAAAAACCTTAAGAATAAGACAAGTTTTCGCTTGTGCTAAATTCACAAATGGATTATACAATAACCAACCCCTTCATAAACGTCTAGTTGCGTGGCACCAGTTGCGGATTTTTCTTCTTCTCGCGAATTAAATAGATACCTATTAAAATCAATACGCCTCCAATAACATACCAAAAGGTGAATGTCTCACCATCCAAAATACCCCAAATTACGGCAACGATAGGCAATAAATAGCTTACAGAACTTGCAAAAATAGAGGAAGTGTTTTGAATGAGTTTATAATACAGGGACATTGCAATAGCGGTACCGAAAATTGTCAGAAAACCAAGATACCCGATGGCTTCAGTTCTTTCCGGCGTCATCTCAAAATTTTGGAACAACCCCGTAAAATACAAGATGACCACAGAAGGAATGGCCCAAAATGTAAACACTGCAGCGGTAAGCTTTAGGGATGACAGGTTGGGAATTTTCTCTTTGATCAACAACGCATTAATCCCGTAAGACGCTCCGGCCAACACGACCAACATGGCATACCAAAATTGGGAACCTTCAGTATTGGCTTCGGAAAAATAAATAAGGCTTGCTGCTCCAATAAATCCAATAATGGCGCCAACAACTTGAGACCACCTGCTTTTAATTCCGAAAAACATAAATCCAAAGGCCAATACAAACATAGGCACCAATGAATCTAATATGCCCGCTAAAGAGCTGCTCACTTCCTGTTGTGCAATAGGAAATAGGAACATCGGTAGAAAGTTTCCAAAAAATCCGGCAACAACTACCCAAAATAAAGTTTTACCCGGCATTTTAATAATAGCAGGAATGCCAATTCCTGCCAAAATCAATCCAGAGACTGCAACACGAATGGCACCAATCTCATAGGGCGAGAATGCGACCAAAGATTTCTTAACTAATATAAAGGAGCTTCCCCAAGTCAACGCGATAATCGCAAGGAGAAACCATTTGTTTTTAAATAATTGGAACATTTTATCTACAAATTAAAGCAATCTCATTCTAAATTTTTGCTTAATTGGGCAAAGGTTGCGGTTTTTTATTTTGCTCCCTAATTAAATAGATACTAATTAAAATCAGCACGCCTCCTACAAGATACCAGATCGTGAATTTTTCACCATCCACCAGTCCCCAGAACACAGCAACCGCAGGCGACAGGTAGGTCACTGTGCTGGCAAAAATGGGAGACGCCCTCTGAATAAGTTTATAATACAAAACGCCACAGATGGCAGTACTCCAAATGGCCAATATTATCAAATAGCCCATGGCCTCCCAGGTTTCTGAATTGGATTCAAAACCCTTAAAAAAGTTTGTAAACAATAAGGCGATAAAAGAAGGGACCATCCACAGCGTGATGGCGCTGCTGGATAATTGAAGTGAGGGAACATGGTCCAATTTATATTTAACGATTAAGGCGGAAAGTCCAAAGCAAGCGGTAGCCAAAACAATGAGTAAGGCATACCAAAATTGGGTGCCTTCATTAGTGGTTCCCGAAAAATAAACTAACATGGCAGCGCCCAAAAACCCAAACACGGCACCAACCACTTGAATGGTCCTACTTTTGATCCCAAAGAACAAAAACCCAAACAGCAAGACAAAGATAGGTACCAAAACATTTAAAATTCCCGCCATGGCGCTGCTCACATGGGTTTGGGCCATTGGAAACAAAAAGGTGGGAAAAAAATTCCCGAAAAATCCGGCAACAGCCACCCAGAGCAAGGTGCTTTTTGACATCTTTCGCAATGCTGGCAAGGCAAATTTCACCAAAACAATTCCTGAAATGACCATACGCACCGCACCAATTTCGTAGGGATCAAAAACCAGCAATGATTTTTTGATCAATATAAAAACGCTTCCCCAGGTTATGGCTAGGGTGATTAATAAAACCCATTTATTCTGCAGTGCTTTTTCCATTGTTTTGAAGCATCAAGTTTCAAATAATAAGCGCAGTCGAAGATTGAGCCGCTCCTATTGAAAGCATTTCGACTGCGCCCGTAACATCAATACATTTTAAACTTAAGCTTTTATGTGATATGTTGCTTTACATGTCCAAGGTCTGTTCACCGCCACCATTGACAAAAATCACCTGTCCACTGGTCCAGCTGGAGATAGGTGCTGCAAAATAAAGGACGGCGCCTGCAATATCCTCCGCTTCTCCCAATCTTTTGATGGGGGTATGCTTTAACATTGCCTTTTCCAGCTCGGGGGTCAACACCGTACTAAGGGCATGTGTTTTTGTGGCTCCAGGGCCAATGGCGTTGATTCGGATATTTGCCGGACCATAATCGAATGCCAAATTACGCGTCATGTGGTTGATGGCAGCTTTGGAAGAGGCATAAGCACTAATGGCCGGACTCTTGTTAATGGATGCCATGGATGACATGTTTATGATACTGCCGTAGCCCGCCTTTTCCATGTGGGGCGCCACCAATTGGCACAATCGCCACATACTGAAAACGTTCATTTCGAACACTTTTTTAAACTGCTCCACGTCAATATCATACGGGCTTTCCTTACCTGCACCGCCTCCACCAACATTGTTTACCAAAATTTCGATGCTTCCAAATTCCGCCATGGTTTTGTCCACTAAATTAACCAGAGCTTCGTCTTTGGTTACGTCACAATCGATAGCAATGCTTTTTCCGCCGTTGCCATTGATTTCTTTGGACGTTTTTTTGGCGTCCTCCAAATTGTAATCGGAAACCACAACGTTGGCGCCAAAAGCAGCCAGTATCTCACAACTCGCTTTCCCGATGCCGTTTGCCCCGCCAGTGACGATTGCGGTTTTTCCTTTTAAGTCAAAAAATTTTGATGTATCCATATAAGTGTTTATTAATGATATTTTATTTTAGGCCATTGTTGTAGGCTTCTAGTTTTATTCGGGTGTTGCTGGGAAAAGAACTGGGATTCAAGACCGCTTCGCTTTTAGAGCCAAAACGCTACATGCGAGATCGGATGTTCCAAGGCAGGCTGAAATGACTTTTAAAAGGTCTCCTCCTTTATACCACTGCGACTCCTTATTTATTCTTCCTCTGAAACTTTCACCATTTGTTTTCCGATATTTTCACCAGAAAACAAACCGATGAATGCTGAGGGAATGTTCTCAAAACCTTCCACCAGATTTTCCTTGTATTTCAATTTGCCGCTGTTGTACCAATCTGCCAACTGTTTTTTCGCCTCGTCAAATTCATCTTCAAAATCGAATACCACAAAACCTTCAATTTTTGCCGATTTTTTAATGAGCAGGTGCTGCGGCCTCGGTCCTTCTGGCTGGTCATCATCATTATATTCTGCTATCTGTCCACAAATAACCATCCGCGATTTGCGGTTGCTATTCGCAAACACCGCATCAAAAAGATCGCCTCCCACATTATCAAAAAACACATCCACCCCATCAGGACAAGCCTCTTTGATGGCACTTTCCATATTCACTGTTTTTTTATAGTTGATACCTTTGTCGATGCCCAGTTCATTTTCCAGATAATCAATCTTTGCTTTTGAACCTGCAATGCCGACAACCCTGCACCCTTTGATCTTGGCAATTTGGGCGACGGTACTTCCTACAGAACCGGCAGCTCCCGAGACCACCACCGTTTCCCCTTTTTTGGGCTTTCCGATTTTCAGTAATCCAAAATAAGCGGCCAGGCCTGTCACGCCCAATACACTTACAGAGGTTTGGAGGGGTGCCAGTTCCGGATCCACCTTTTCCAGCCCGTCTGTCGGTACGGCCTGAAATTTTTTCCACGCCAAACGGCCGTGCACGATATCATCTTTTTTAAAAGCGTCAGATTTGCTTTCTAAAACCTGGGCATCCGAACGGCTTGTAATGGCTTCATCCAATTGAAACTTTTTACCCGCAGCATTGTCCTCACCTTTATCCATAAAACCGCGCTTGCCCGGATCAACCGACACATAAATGGTTTTGAGCAGCAATTCCCCATCTTTGGGGCTGGGCAGGTCAATGTCGTTGATTTTAAACGTTTCTTTTGTAGGCACGCCCTTGGGGTGTTCGGCCAATACGATTTCTTTATTTTGTTCCTTGCTCATGGCTTTTTGTTCTAATCGTTCTTACTTTTACTAGTCGGAATTATTTTGGCCAATCCTGTCAGTCCAGCCAAAATACCTTCCATCAGTTTAAATCCTTTTGTACTTTCAAGGGTGGCAAATTCCATGGTCACCGTTCTGTCCATAGCTCCAAATCCAAACACTGCCTTGGCCGCTTGTTTGCCAGACATGGCGGCTTGTTCCATGGTCGGGATTTTCCATTTCCCCGGCACACTTACGACCTCGCCCGCCAGAAATACTCCGTCCATTGCTGTTTTTACCTGGATTTCCTCATCCTCTGCAGAACGCACGTAGATCTGCGCCAAATCAACCCAACGTTTTCCGTTATCCTGCAATATGCCCAAAGAGGTTGTTTCCAGTAAGGCGTAAGGTTCCCAGTCTTCGGTGTATTTTAAATAGACCGGATCAATCGCGGCATGGGCAACCAATCCTTCCCGTTCTGCCTCCGACGTAATTCCCAATTGGTACAAAATTTCGTGTTTTGCTTCTGTAGGCGTACATTCCATAAAACGCTTGCCATAAAGTAATCCTTTATTAAAAGGGGAACTACAGGTAGCCGACAGATTATAGGGATGAGATGTGGGAAACTCGACCTCTTTCCAAAATCCGTCTTGATGCTGGATCTGAAACACGATATTCCACGGCGCATCAAAACTTAAATTATAGGATTTTCCGGCAAAATCGGTTAAGGCTTCGGGCAAATGGTCCATGGCGAACTGTGTGCCAAAAGACCATTCATCGTTGAAAGTCTTCTTGACCTGGGGCATCAACCCCACGTTCCACATCACTTCATGCGGTACGGCCATGATACAGGCATCATAAGATGGTTTATCTAACGTATCAGACGCCATTTTTAATACAATTTTATCTGCACTGTCATCCCTCGTCACATTGGTCAAGCGCGTATCAAAAATAAATTTAACGCCCCGTTGCTTAAGTTTTTCCACCAGCAGCGCCACCACTTCCGAGGTTGGCCGGTTAAAACAATAGGACTTTGAATGTTTTCCTGCTGGCAAATGCGGACTCTCGCTCATGGGCATGAACATGAGCAAAAAACTGTCCATGATGTCCACGGCCTTACTTTCCATACGTGCGCCCGTCAAGATCCCGAACCAGTTGATGATGAATTGTTGGGTATGGGCATCAAAATCATCAATTTCAATAACCTCTCCTGCTTTCTGGAAAGCCATTTTCCCACGCTCCTCATTGGAAGCATTCACATGATGCAGGATTTTTTTGGCTAATCCCATCATGTCCGTTAGCGATAAATCAAAGGTTTTTACAAGAGCCTTGAACGTTTCCAAGGTCAAGTTGTCCGTACGGTCCACCGCTACTTTTTTACCCGATTTGCTTTCATAGAACATATAATTATCCACCGCAGTCAAGGTATCCAAAATGCCTGCCCGATAAAACACATCAAAAAGCGCAAAATAAGTGGAGCTCAATGCCCTAATGGAATGTTCTTCAAAACGTTGTTTGTCGGGATTGAAGTAGCCTTTCATTTTTCCGCCACAAGTGTCACTTGATTCGATAAGGGTAATGTTTAGAGAGGGATCTTCGCTGAGCTCAAAAGCTGAGACTAAACCTGAAATTCCACCTCCTACGATTGCTATGTCCATGATAATTAATTTTTTGCGCGTGTGATTTGCCGGCCTGGTAGGTCTTAAAACCTATTAGGTGTGTTTATATGATGTGATGGTGATTTTAAGGAAAAAATTGCTAGATGAATACGAAGATTCATCTACTTTTCAAAAAGCTGATTCAACGTAACGCTCCGTCTCATTTCCGTTTATAAATAGTCTTTCCTTCTTTTATCGTTTCTAAGACTTGAATATTTTTGATTTCCATGGGTTCTACTTTTAGCGGATTTTTGTCTAAAATCACGAAATCCGAAAGCTTACCTTTAGATAAGGAACCTTTCAAGTCCTCTTCAAAATATTCATAGGCGGCGTTGCTGGTAATGGCTTGAATTGCCAAATAAGGCGTTGTTCTCTCATCTTCGCCAATCACAGCTCCTGAACGTGATACACGATTTACCGCAGACCAAATTGTAAAAAGTGGATTGATTGGCGTAACAGTAGCATCCGAATGGTTGGTGGGTTTTAATCCCAATTGATGTGCAAAAACCATCGGACTTAAAAAATGTGCTCTTTCCTTACCCAAATTTTCTACGTGAACATCGCCCCAAAAGAACGCATGGTTGGTAAAAAATGAAGGTTCCATCTTGTATTTCACAAACATCTCCAATTGGTCAGGCCGTGAGAATTGCGCATGAATGATAATGGTTCTTCTATCTTTATCCAAAGGTTGACCTAATTGTTTACAGGCATTTTCATGTGCTTCAATGATCATATCCACTGTGGCATCACCGTTACAATGAATAAATAATTGATTGTCATTTTTATATGCTGTAAGAAATAATGTATTGATGGTTTCTTGAGATAAACTTGGCAAACCCCTACAATCGTTAGAACAACCAGGCACCTCAGTCAAAAAAGGCTTAGTAAAGAAAGCGGTCTTACCTTGAGGCGAACCATCGGCAACAATTTTTGTGCCTTGTACTTTAAATCCGTTGTTGTAGTTTTTAAATTGAAGAGTACTGTCTTTAATATTGCTATCCAATTCTGCGTACCCTGCCAGGGAAATGAGATCAATATTCAATTTTCCTGCATCGGCTTGCGATTGAAAGAAGCGAATGGTGTTTCTATCAGTCATTCCATCCTGAGCTGTAGTAATGCCATGAGATGCATAATATTCTTGTGTGGTATCAAAATATTTGGATTGATCTTTCGCCAGTATTTCCAACATATTTCCCACAAACGGATACATGGCAGTTTCTTGCACTAAACCTGTTGGTTCTTTAGTGTTTGGAAAACGTTCTATGTTTCCGCCTTCTGGATTCTTACTTTCGGCATTGACATTTAACTTCTCAAGTGCCATTGTATTTGCCACCCCCATATGCCCACTGGTATGTTGCAAATACACCGGATTGCTTGGCAACACCTTATCGATGTCTCTTTTGGTTGGATGGCGCTTTTCAGCCAATTCTCCGTCGTCGTAACCCCAACCAAAAATCCATTCGCCATCAGCTATATTGTGATTTTCTTTAAAGGCTTGTAATTTGTTCAGGATATCGTCAATATTGACCACCGTTCCTACCGGTTCTGGATTAAGGTCAACCTGCGCCATGGTATTGGAAACCATCCCAAAATGGCTATGCGGATCAATAAAACCAGGTAGCAAAGTGTTTCCATTGAGATTTATTTTGCTAGCATTTTCATATTCTGATTCGGCATCTTTCTGACTTCCAACAAAAACAATCCTGCCATTTTCCTCAACAAGTGCCTCCGCATACGCTACCTCATCAGAAGCCATGGTGATGATAGCTCCATTAAAATACAACTGCGCATTGTTGGTGGCCGTCTGCTCAATGCCATTTGTTTTCTCACTGTCCTTACAGCTAAAAAATAAGATCAGTATGATAATAATGACTATACTCTGTTTCATTTGTGCTGCTTTTAAGCATTAAATCTTAAGGTGATCAATTGCTTTTTCATCAACAACCGAGCTTCAAGATCATTATAATAATTATCATAAGTATTCACAGATTTAAAGCCAAGATCTTCATATATTTTTTTTGCTGAAGCATTATCGGGATGGACTGTTAGGCAAATTTCTGTACTCAAGTCGTTCTCCAGCAGTTCAATTAACTTTTCAGTGAGTAATCTTCCCATCTTTTTACCTCGGGCATCAGGATGAACGCCCAAAGACAGCAACCAAGCGCGACCATTGTTTTTATTGATGTTCCCAATGACATAACCCATGATTTTTTTGTCATCATCTTCCGCAACCAGAAAATACTCATGGGAAATATCGAACAACTGTCTTAAAACAAATGGCGGATAACTGTCATCTGCAAAACTTAAGGTTTCAATTTCATGAATAATTGTTAAATCTTCTAAGGTTGCGTTTCTTATGTTCATAATAAGTTTTTAAATGTTGTATGAGCGTTCAAGGTTAAAAATCCATCGTTCACCATGGCGCATTGAATTTAATTGACTAAAAAAGCCATCTCTATTCTTGACGCTCCATATTGAATTACGGCATCATTTCACCATTAAAAACAACTCTGGATACACCAGGTGAATTATTTATTTTCAGTTTAATTAAATATTAAGCGCCCCATTCTCTATCAATATCTCTCGATAATTCTTCATATCGCTTTCTTAATTCTGGCGATATTTTTTTAGATGATTTGTGAAGTTTTCTTAATTGAAACGCAAGAAGAATGCTGTAAAGACCTGCGAAAAAAAAGCTCAACGCAATCAAGACTACGATGCTCATACCTGCAAACAGCGGATTCCAAATCAATATAAAAGAAAAGATAGTTCCTAAAATTCCTAATACCAATAATAAGCCCCAATTCTTTTCACCATATCTTTTCATATCCATAGCAAAACCAATTGAAGATACGGATCGGAATAGGATAATGAAACCTATATAAAACGCCATCACACTAATGGATAATGCTGGATGAATCATAAGTGAAATTCCTACTAGAAATGTGATGGTTCCAAACGCCAAAGACCAACCCCAATTTTCCAATTGGTGTCTATTGACAATCGAAAAAACAGCTTCTGAAAGCCCACCAAATACAAATGAAATTGCAAAAAGAAAAGATAAGGTTAACAATGAAGCTCCTGGGGATGTGAACGACACGATACTTACAATAACAAAAAAGATGCCCACCAATAACGGAATATACCAATATTTTAATGCGCTTTTGATTGATTTTAAAAATGTTGCTTCCATATTTTTATTTATTTAAGTTGGTTCGTATTAAATATAGTAAAATGATTTGACAACTATTTTCTAATTGATAAGTTTTATAGTTAAGAATTCGTCTTTTACCAATGAAAATTTACAATCCTCATAAGTTGGCGCTGAAAACTTCGGTTTGATATTGTTAGAAAATCCGTAGCCTTCCTTAGGGATTCCAAGGAAATTAAGGTTGCACTCATCATCCGAATTTTCGTCGTGATACATTGAAATGGCGTAATCACCCTTTGGCAGATCCGTAATTACAATCTGCTTTGACTTGCCATCTACCTTAAAGGTATAGTTTTTTACTTCAGCTCCATCTTTCAAAAAATTCTTGCCAGAACTATAAACACCAATAACCACTTTGCCCTTAATGGATTCGATATTGGTAATATTGATGGTCAATTTCGGGTTATCATTGGCAAAGAACCCAGTTATTAGAGCTATATATAAAAATAAGGTCTTCATAATGTTATCTTCTGTGTTTAATTAAAGTAATGTGCCATTGCCTTTTGGTCGTTTTCTTTATAGACGTGATATGGTTCTGATTGTTTTAAGAGATACCATTTAATGGGCACCTTAAATATGGAGGCCGCGGCTTTCTTTACAACTGACACTTTCTCTGCTTCCATTTTAAAATAATCCTCCAAAGAATCTTGTCTAAAATGGACGATTTCTTCAAGAGCATCACCATCAGCATAAAACCCACAATGGAAATTTTTATCTGCGAAACTGTGCTCTGGAAAGCTCAATTTTCCTAATCCGAAGATTGCGAACGACCGCTCTAGAAAATGCTCATAACTTATTCTGCAACTTTCACCGCCACCTAAATTAAAAATCCGTTTTGAAAGTTCCAATTGTTTTTCAATCCCGTTCACAAAAGCTCTCGCCGTATCTCTGGGAGTCGCAATTTCTAAAGCCGTATTAAGAGGCTGATGAAACATTAATTTTGATATTTTATGATTGCCCATAATCGCAGCCAACCTAAAAATTGTCCAGTCGAGTTTACTTTCTTTCAAACTTCTTTCTGCTAAAATTTTAGTTTTGGCATAGGCATCTCCTTCACTCGGGATCAAGGCATCGCCAACTTCTATATAGGGATTCTCAATACGGTCGCCATAAACAGAAATGCTGGAACTGTACATGAAAAATGCATTGGGCGAGTGTTTTTCTAATTGGTGGATTAGATTTTGAGTGCCCTCTGTATTGACTTTTTGGGCCAATTCTGGGTGTTCATCCGCAAGCGGTGGAATAATGGCCGCCAAATGGATGACGGCATCGATATTTTTTAGGGACTCCAAATCTTTAGGATTTGAAATATCACCATATAAAAGAACCATTTGATGTGCCAACGGTTCTAACTTTTCTTCGGAAAGTTTCGTTTTTTTATCAAAAACAAAAACATTATAATTTTCCTTTTCAAGAAGTTGCTTTAAAACTTCAAAACCAACAGTACCGGAAGCACCGGTGACTAGAATGTTACTCTTTTGAATATGGTGTTCTGTGTTTTTATCCTTAATCATGTGTGATTTTTACATTTACATTTTAATGATAGGTCAGTTGTCCGTTTTCTAATTTCGCAGGTCTGGTAAACGGATGTTCCTGGTGTTGCTTTTGTCCTAGAATATGGATGACCTGCCAACCATTTGCTTTGAGCCGATCTGCAATCATTGAGCGATGGCAGCGCCACCAAACCGCTTCAGAACACATGATAGCACATCTATCTTCAGATGCTAAAGTTTCCAATATCTTAAAAACGTCATCAAATTCAGAGGTTTCCATATAATCAGCGTAACCTCTAAAGGACGGGTGATTCCAAACCGTATTTTTAGAATTCTCTAAAGCCTTGCGTCTGCCTCCCAATGCCTCTAGGTGTAAATATTCAATTCCGTTTGCCGACAATGTATCCTCTAAATTCTGAGTATTGAATTGGGGAAATTTCCGTGAGCCTGGAAAGCGCCTTACATCAATAAGTTGAGCGATCTGATCATTTTTTAGCAAGTCCAAAAACTCCTCAGAAGTTCTGGTGGAATGTCCAATGGTCCATATGGTTTTGCGTTTTTGCATTATGATAATGACACTGTTTTACACAAAATTGATTACATTTTTGCAATAACCTTGATCACGCCGCCATCTACCAAAATATCAGTTCCTGTAATAAAACTGGCCGCATCTGTTGTTAAAAACTGAACGACGCCAGCCACATCTTCCGGTTGGCCATTTCGTTTTAAAGGTGTTGCCTGTTTGATCATCTCCATTCTCTCAGGGTGTTCGGCGGCAGCTTTTAATGCCATAGGGGTTTCAATAACCCCAGGCGAGACAGTAACAATTCTTGCCCCTTTTTCTCCCCATTTGGTGGCGTTTTTATGACTTAGCAAATGAACACCGCGTTTTGCAAAATCATACATCTTATCCGAAGAACCGTTAACAAACTTGCTTACAATGTCAAACGAATCTCCTGCTTGCGGATTTGCAAGTGCTTTATCATATTCTGGATTTGCAGGAACGGTGTGCGCCATCATAGAAGAGAGCAATACCGCCACAGATCCTTTTTCGGCAAGTTTATAAAAAGCATCAATCAATAGCTCTGTTGCAACCAAATCAATGGTAAAGACTTTTTTCAGGTCTTTAACCGTTCCACTCACCCCTGCAGTGTGAATCATAGCTTTAAGCGCTCCTTTTTCAGAGACAAATTTAATAAGATTTTCAATGTCATTTTTATCCGTGATATCACAAGCAATCCCCGATACATCAAAACCTTCATTAGATAAGCTTTCAACAGTTTTGTTTACTTGATCTTGAGAATAATCTGTTATAATTATGGGTTGATTCCTAAAAGCTTGAGCACATGCTTGCCCTATGCCTCCGGCACCTCCAGTAATTACAATTAAGTTTTTTTTAGCACCCATGATGATAATATTTTTAGTTTGACAATTAGTAGAATTACTAAATAGCTCTTTAAATAATTATAGGCATTAGTTAAATTACTAATTTTTCAACTAATGCCTATTTTTAATTTTCAATTAATTTTAATAGCGTGTTACTGCACCAAAACCATTAAACTTGGCTAACTCTCCTTTAGGAAGGAATACAACGTCACCGCCATAATTCATATTTAACTCAATCATTTCATCATAAATGTCATCTATAACATCCTTATCGGTTCTATGGTCTTCTGAAACATAAACAACCTCATCATTTTCGAGTATTGCAGGCTGAAACAACCCTTGCTCTATGAAAAGAGTTTGAATTTTACCTTCAGAAAGAGCTCTCCAAATCTCATTAGTGTCACTTAAAAATTTATTCTCGGAGACTGCTTTTAACAATTCTGATTTTCTATCAGTATTTCTTTTAGTGTTGTGTGCTTCAATAATCTTGTAAGCTTCAGAAACAATGGCATGATCTTTCTCTTCCATTCGGTTCTTGTTTAAAAACGTATCGAAAATTGTCTGCTGCTCATCTGCCATTTTTAAATATTCCGCGAAATTCTCTTCAACAGTAGTAATTAAAACCGGTAGTGGATTCTGTTTTCTAATGACATTGACTTCTTTATCCACCCGATTAAAAAACTCACCTATCAAATTTGTTTGTCGCGATGCCGTAGCGGCTTCTGCTTTATTTCTAGTAAAAAATTCTTGGTTCTCAATAGGAAAAGGCGATTTAAATTCTTTGACCACTTGATCATTCAATGCCTCAATTAATCGTGCTTTGTCTTGACTTAAAACCAAAATATAATAATGGGATTCTGCGTGCATCGATCTTACCAAGTCCCTTGTGGCAAAGGTATTATCTATGACAACACGATCAACAACCTTTATTGGCAATCTGGTAAACTCCGCAATATCGTGATTTACAAAAAGAAATAAACTGTCTAAATTATGACTATGGTCTATACCTTTTGCCAGTGTCCGTAATTTATCTATTAATAGTGTTGCATCGCGTTTGGTCGTATCTGCAAGGAGTCTTGTCTCAACTTCTTTGATCAGGTTTTTAAGCGTCAATTCATCTTTAAGATAGTCCGGTTTCGTTCTGTGGGAATTCATAATTACTGTAACGCAATTTTCCGAAGTGATATCTTTTAATTGTTTTAAGGTGGTGTTCATTTTTCAAGTTTTAAATTGATTAATAAATACTTTACTCTAAATTATTTTTTTATAAACTCAAGTCTATTAAAAGACGGTAGTTAAAAATAAACGGCTTCAAATACGGCCAATGGCGCTCTTCTGCCCACATTTAAACTCAATACGTCATCCACGATAGTATAATTATCTGCAAGCTCAAAGACTTTTAAAAACTCAGACTCATTGATTGCCACATTAGGACACGCCTTTAAAGTAGTCAGCATACCCTTAAACCGAATGCGGTTGCCTTCTTCAAGAGTATATTCACCATTGATGGTATTACATCCAGCAAATCCTGTAACTCGGTTACCTTGAGATTTTAAAGTGAAAAATATCTCACGTTCTTGGTTGTCCGCCATTTTAACGTCCTTTCCTTGTAAGGTTTTCAACTTCCAATATTTTTCAACAATTGGTTCCTTATCCATAACTCCTTTTTTAAATTCTGCTAGAGGTGCTCTCTTAACTTTGTTTAACGCTAACTTCCCGTTTGAAATCGTAAAATTATCTGCAGTCTCAAAAATGCTTAAAATCTGCGATTCATTGATTTTGGTATCCGGGCAAGCCATACGCGTTGACGCCATTTGAGAAAATGAGATCAGATTGTCTTTTTCCAATTTGTAAGTCCCCATAAAGGAATTGCAACCTGAAAAACCGCTAACCCTATTATCTTTAGAATGCAACGTGAAGTGAATTATTTGACCATTTTTTTCTCTTTCTGACATATCCTGACCTTCCAAGGTGGTAATAATCCATTTGGTGTCTTCAATGGACTTTGACCCAGCCTCACCTACGCTTCCGGAATTCGGGCTCGAGGAAGCTCCAGTGTTTGTTTTTTTTACAGAATTACAACTCATCATCGTAAAAGCGATTAGTGCTAGTGTGGCAATTTTAAATTTCATGTTATTTTTTTTAGTTTTTATTTCTATGTTTTTGAATGAAGGATTCTTTTCAACAACCATACCTTTTTTAGATCATACAAAAATTCAATATTTATCTACACCTAAAACCTCACCGGAAACGCTGTATCTCAACATAATTTCTTCAACCCAATCTCTTTTTTGAAGCATGACCTTATAAGTGGTGATGTTGTTTTTAGTAATAGAATAAACGGATTCCAAAATAAAATCTGAATAATCTTTTTTAATTGCCTCAACAAGGGCTGCAGGCAATTCAGTTTTTACCATCTCTGCCTCAACTCTCACCCTATTGCCGGTCTTATTAAAATGGACTGTGCGATCTAGATCTCCTACTTTAAATTCTACTTTGTAATTATCATTGCTTCTTTCCCATTCTATATCTTCAGCATTGGGATAGACTTTTAAAAGACCTTCAGTAAAATTCTTTGGCACTTGAGTCTCAACGAGACTTTGTGCATTTATTGTTGCTGTTGCAAATATTGCAAGCAACGCTATTTTAAAGTTTTCATAGTGATAAATAATGGTTAACAACGAATATACGATTAGTTCATATCATTACGAACTAAATAAGTATAAACTATTGTTAAAGTTTAGTTTTAGGATAAAATGGAATGAATGGAAACTCTAAATTATTCTTCAGAAATTTGATGCGCTTTAATCTTTTCAACTGTAAGCGCTACTAAATCTTGAGTTTTAAGGAGGTAGTCCTTTGCGATATCCCCCAGTGATTTTTCATTTACAAATTTTTCTGGAAAATGAATCTTATTATAAGAGTTGATCTTTTCAACCAACTTAATCTCATTTTCCAAAGACTCGTGATACGCTTCTAGATTTGTTAATTGAAAATATTTAGAAGCTCTAAAATAGCGCTTTCTATCGCCGGATTTTGTGTAATATTCAATATGTTTCAACTGGGTAAGCACATTCAGGTTTACCGAGGTGGAACTTTTACTGGAACCAATGATTTCGCGAATCTCTTCAAATGTCAACCCTTCAAAAGAGGACAAGGTCAATAATGCATATATACGAGCTGCCAAAGGGGCAATACGTAGTTTTGTCTCCAAACGAAGACCTATCTCTTCAATAAGTTTTAGTTTTACTTTTGCAATGGCCATGACTAACTTTTTACCAAATATACACTTAGTTCATAACATAGCGAACTAATTTGTATTAAAGTTTTGTTACAGTGATTAATACCCAATTATTTCCAGAAGATTAGAACATAGGCATATAACCTTCCATTTGATAGCTTGGTATGGCCACTAAAGCTGAAGTGGTAATTTCAATATAAGGATTTAAATCATCCTCTGCCTCAATCTTGTGTTTTGCCAAAGCTTGACCGCAAACCAAAATCTTTACATCATGGTTCTTCAATTTACTTAACAAGTCCAAATTTGGATTGTCACGATGCGCCCTTAGTTGATGCGCTTTGTCCGTTAGCACAAAGGGCGTCGCAGTTCCGCTTACAATTGCCACAATTTTTAAATTTTCTTGAGGCACTTTATAACTCCCCATGAGATTAATAAGTCGCGCTATTTTCCAAAGACCTTCATTAACAGCTTCCCGTTCCTTACCTTCCTTAATATGAAATATGATTTTATATACTTTACTTGGGTCAGGCTTGTTTTGTGCATTATCGTAATGGACTATTTTTCCGTAGCCTTCAATAATTGGTGTTTCCCAGTTTTGTGCGTTCATAGTACTTTGAGTGAGTAATAGTATCAAAACGAAGTGTAGTGCTAGTGCGGTTTTCATAATTCTTTTATATTATTTTTTTCTTAAACATAATGTGCACAAGTACTATGGACACCGATAAGAGCATACCAAGCCAACTTACGCCCGTCCATCTCCAGTGTTGCCAAGCCATGGCACCTAGAGTGGTACCCAACGCGCCGCCAATAAAAAACCCTACCATATATATGGTGTTAACCCGATTGCGCGCTTCAGGATTTTTAGAAAAAATTATATTTTGGTTGGTGATATGCAAAGCCTGCAATCCTAAATCAACCAAAACAACTCCCACAATCAATCCGGTAATAGAATGCTCGGACAGCAAGAAAACTAACCAAGATAGAACTATCAAAATTGATGAATAAAGAATAATCTTATTTTTGTTGACTTTATCGTTAAGCTTACCCACTACAGTGGCGCCCAGTGCTCCGGCGATTCCGAATATTCCGAAAGCCCCAGTAATAGTACTTCCATACCCAAACGCATCTTCCATAAGAAAGACCAAAGTCGTCCAAAAAGCGCTGAGTCCTGCAAACGCAAGCGCTCCTCTTAATGCTGCTAATCGTAACGACGGCTCTGTCTTAAAATAATGCCAGAGCGACACCATTAAATCTCCATAGCTGCCAGGATAATTTGGGGTTAATTTAGGCAGCTTCCATCTTAAAACCGCAAAAAGGAGCACCATCAACACCGTTGCGGCATAATACATGACGCGCCACCCAAACGCTTCACCAATATAACCACTAATGATACGGCTTCCAAGAATCCCTATCAACAATCCACTCATGACAATCCCTATAGCACGGCCTCTCCCCTTTTCATCAGTCATTTGCGCAGCCATTGGCACAAAGAGCTGCGGAATTGCAGAGGTGAATCCGATAAAAAAACTGCTGACGATAAGCGCAAACAAGGTTTGAGAAATCCCCGCCGCAATAAGTGCAAGAATCATAAGAACAAAATCAATTTGAAGAATTTGATGGTTCGAGAGCTTGTCTCCCAAGGGAATAATAAACAACAAACCAAAAGCATACCCCAATTGGGTAGCAAGTGCCACATTGCTGACTGCAGCTTCAGTAACGCTAAAAGTCTCAGAGATAAGATTTAAAAGAGGTTGATTGTAATACAGGTTGGCCACGACAAGACCTGCAGAGAGGCTCATGAGGTACAAGATCGAGTTTGATAGTTTTTGTGTCATTAAATCCTTTGCTGGAATTTCGAGGTGTGAGTTTTTAATTTGGTATAAAAACTATTAAGGGGCTATAATGGGCTATTAAAGAAATGGTGTCCTTCTATATTTACAATTCCTGTGGTTTACTCCTCATCTGCAAAGATAAAAACCATGATTAACAAATTTGGTGATCTAGATTAAAACTTTGTTAAAGTGCCCTGTATTAGCTCTTGCTTTTGGGATGGTCCTGTTCTTTAAGACGGTCTTCTTCTTTTTTCATAAAAGTCTGATGTTCCACTTCTGCACTAAAGTTTTGTTTACGCTTAAAAACACTTTTTATCACCTCTGACTTGCCATAAACGGTAACCACATCTTTTGGCAAAATTACCGCGCTTCCACCTGGCGATCCTAAATAATCAATCCCATGCCTATCAATGCCCAAAACGGTAAGACCTTCTTCTCTTAAATTGAGATCTTTTAACGATTTATGTGCCATCCAATCCGCGTTACCAATCAACTTTTCGCTTACCTTAAAATCATCTTTTAAATGCAAAACTGCGGCAAAATCCTGTATTTCCATATCGGTATAACGTCTCAGCATTCTCACAATCAAGGCAGACAGCGCTCTGTCCACCCATTTGCTTTTTATAGCCCACCAGATTAAGCTCATCCCCACCACAACAACGGACAATCCGTAGAGTTTTGATACTAAGGTTTCTGGCAATATGAACGTCAATATCAAAGACGACATGACCGTTACAATCCCTGCATTTCCTATAATCATTAAATTAAAAACAATGCGCCTTCTAACGGGATGGCTCATAATTTTCTCAGATTCGGAGGTAGTAAATCCAACGCCAGTATAGGCAGAGCGCGCTTGAAACTTGGCGCTATCTGTAGAAAGCCCAGTATGGATTAAAGAAATAGTAGCAATTTTAGTTATTAATGCCGATAGTGAAACGACTAAAAAAAGTGTTATGGCTGCTATCATCGGTAATGGCGTTTAAATTCTGTAGAGTTAATTACCTGAGTAAGTTTGAAAAGGGTCATTAATATGCTCCAAAAGATAACTATTTTCAATTAAAATAAGTGTGTAAATCTTAGAAAATCACATCATTTTTTAGCGCCAATTTCGAATATTGAATTAAATTATGCAGAAATTGTTTTAAACTATTTCGTTTTAGTATGCAATCCAATTTTGTAGTAGTATATTTGTACTTTAAATCAATTTAAGAGATGAAAGTTCGCGAACAATTTATTTTAATTTCGGTTATCATAGTAGTAGCCATTGTTGGATTTGCATTTTTATGGAGCCCTATTTTATGGGCTTTTGTTTTAGTGCTTCCTTTAATAATGTTGGGTGTTTTTGACATCTTCCAAAAGAGTCATACCATCCGAAGAAACTTCCCGTTAATTGGTCGGGCAAGATACATTCTAGAATCCATCCGTCCAGAAATCATGCAATATTTTGTTGAGACTGATACAGAAGGAAGACCATTAAACCGGATTTTAAGATCGTTAATATATAGAAGGGCTAAAGGTCAAACTGATACTGAGCCTTTCGGAACCCAAATGGACCTCTATCATTCAGGATATGAATGGTTGGAACATTCGATGTATGCCAAACAAAACCCAAAAGAAATTGGAGAATTTCCTAGATTATTAATTGGAGGCAAGGAGTGTAAACAACCTTATTCTTCAAGCCTTTTGAATATTTCAGCCATGAGCTTTGGTTCATTGAGTAAAAATGCAGTATTGGCATTAAACAAAGGCGCCAAAATGGGTAATTTTGCCCATAATACAGGTGAAGGTGGAATAAGTGATTACCATCTTGAAAATGGCGGTGACCTCATCTGGCAAATTGGTACTGGGTATTTTGGATGTCGAAATGATGACGGTACTTTCAATGAAGTAACTTTTAAAGAAAACTCTTCAAGACCTCAGGTAAAGATGATTGAGATCAAATTATCCCAAGGTGCTAAACCTGGTCATGGAGGCATTTTACCAGCAGCAAAAAATACTGAAGAAATAGCCAGGATAAGACACGTAAAACCAGGAATCGCAGTGCACTCTCCCCCATCTCATACAGCCTTTGCAGATCCTATTGAGTTTATGTATTTTATTAAAAGACTTAGAGAATTGTCTGATGGCAAACCAATTGGTTTTAAATTATGCGTAGGAAGAAAACAAGAATTCATGGATTTTTGTGAGGCGATGGTTTATACAGGAATAAAACCTGATTTTATTACTATTGATGGTGGTGAAGGAGGAACAGGTGCATCACCCGTTGAGTTTTCAAATTCCATGGGAATGCCACTTCGCGAAGGCTTAATTTTTGTTCATGACACCTTAGTTGGCTTTAACTTGAGACAAGATATTAAAGTGATTGTGGCAGGTAAAATCATCACAGGATTTCACATGGCAAGAGCGTTGGCATTTGGTGCAGACGGCTGTAATAGTGCGCGTGCTATGATGTTAGCGGTTGGATGTATACAAGCTTTACAATGTAACTTAAACACGTGTCCGACTGGTGTGGCTACACAAAATGCTTCCTTAGTCAAAGGATTGGTAGTGGAAGATAAATGGCCTAGAGCCAAAAGATATCACGAAGCAACAATACACAGTTTCCTAGAACTTGTTGCCGCAGCTGGTTTAAATGACCCTAGCGAATTGACACGCGGCCATATAAGTAAAAGAATGGGGCTCACGGAAGTGAAAACTTTTGATGAAATTTATCCTTCTATGGAACCTGGTTCTTTATTGGATATTAACACAATACCTGAGAGTTATCAGAAGTTTTTCCAATTGACGCGTATTATGAAGTAATATTTTTATAATTATTAAAGGTCAAATAGATTTAGGCCACAGTTTTATAATTTACACTTATCAACAAAAGCGGTTAAATAAACTTATCATTTATTTAATCGCTTTTTTCAATCCAAGACTTTCTATTTTTTCAATTATCCCATCATAATCTTTATGTGATGTTTTTCTCCAGCACATAAAACTTCATAATTCAGATAGAAACCCGACATTTTATTGGTGTGAAAAAATTAAACGTGTTTAATTGCGTTTTGAAAATGAGCCATTTGCGTGGGCCATAATTCATGGCCATGATAAGGTAGAATATCAGTTGGCATCAATTTTGTGATTCCGTTAACATATCCTTAAAAACTTCACATTATGAGACATTCACAAAAATCAGCGCCACAGGTCAATGCGGGCTCCATGGCAGACATTGCTTTTTTATTATTGATCTTCTTTTTGGTGACCACCACGATTTCTACCGATAAGGGCATTCATAGAAAACTCCCACCTGACTGCCCTCCAGGCATAATCTGTTCTGAAGAAATTAATGAACGTAACATATTAAGAATCAATTTAAATTCAAAGAATGAATTGATGGTTGACGATAAAATTATTGAATTAAACGAGTTGAAAGATCTGACAAAATTGTTCATAGATAATAATGGCGAGGAGACTTGTAGCTATTGCAATGGTAAAGAAATGAACCTATTATCTGACCACCCTAAAAAAGCGGTGGTATCCCTAAGTACGAGTGAAACTTCTAATTATGAGACATTTATTGCGGTTCAAGACGAACTTTCAAAAGCATACTATGAACTTAGAGAAGTTTATGGATATGCTTTTTTTTGGAAAAGCTCCAGACAAATTAACCGCTTCTGAACTGAAAGAAATCAAGGAAGCCTATCCATTTCTGCTATCTGAGGCAGATACAAAATAATTATAGATTTGCTTATAAATTGGACTATCAAGAAAGATATTTCAAACTATTTCTCACGAAAATTTACCGAACCTGTTTGATAAGAATCAAACAGGTTGGTTTTTTAATTATTTTTAATCTTCAATAGGCAACCTATAATCAATACACACTTTTCTTCTTCCCCACTCCTTTGCGGCTTCAATATCCTCTCCCATATAAATATCGATATGATTACGCCATTTATAATGCATCTTATCCTTTACCAAATAAATGCCTTCAAACCCTTCAATTACGACAGGAGTATTATGTTTTAGACCCTTCCGCAACAAGTCTCTGGAGACCGCAATATATCTCATGCCCGGTTTTAAGCTATCCCCAAAAGCAGTGATGTGCGGATTTTTGCTAGTTTGTCTGACCGTAGAATTGTAAGCAGAAGCCGTTACAACAATCGAATCCCAATAATAATTGGGTTCCTCATTTTTTTTTTCAGAACAACCAAGGACCACTAACGCCAAAAACAGAAATCGGATTTGCATAAAATAAATATACAACATAAATACATTTTTGTAACTTGTCATTTCAATTTTTAGTAAACCATCCTATGAGAAAAACAATTTTTACCCTAAGTTTAATCACGCTTTTCATGAGCTGTAAAGACGACAAAAAATCAATGACCGAAACCGATTCAAAACAAGATTCCATAGCTCTTTTGGAACGTGCAAAAGCGATACATGAACGGGTTATCACCCTTGATACACATTGTGATTTTAATGTCAAAAACTTCACTGATACCACAAATTATACACAAGATCTCGATTCGCAAGTCACCTTACCAAAAATGGATCAAGGCGGGTTGGACGTCGCTTGGTTTATTGTCTACACAGGGCAGGAGGAATTGGATGATGCCGGTTTTAAAAAGGCACATGAGACGGCGATGGGTAAATTTGATGCCATCCACAAGTTGGTAGAAAACATTGCTCCAGACCAAATTGAACTGGCTTTAACGTCTGATGACGTAAGGCGCATTGTAAAATCTGGCAAAAAAGTGGCCATGATCGGAATTGAAAATGGATACCCGGTAGGTAAGGATATTAAAAACGTGGAACGCTTCTATGATTTAGGCGGACGCTATATGTCCTTGGCACATAACGGCCACAGTCAATTGAGTGATAGTAATACGGGTGAATTAGATTCAATTTGGCTTCACGACGGCTTAAGCAATCTAGGCAAACAAGTCATTAAGGAAATGAACCGCTTGGGTATGATGATAGATGTATCCCATCCAAGCAAGGAAGCCATGAGAGATATGATTGAGCTATCAGAAGTACCAATTATAGCTTCGCATTCTTCAGCAAGAGCTCTGTGTGACCACAGTCGAAATTTAGATGACGAACAATTAGAGTGGTTAAAGAAAAATGGTGGTGTTGTCCAAACCGTTGCTTTTGCTGGCTATTTGGATATTGAAAAAAACGAAAAACATACGGCCTTTAAAAAGGAAGTGGCTTTAAAAATCATGGATTCCATGAACGTGGCATATTTGGATTGGGATGATCTTAAAGAATTATCTGAAGATGAGCGTAATGCTTATTCTGATGTTTTACAAAAAGTTAAGCCTTTGGTTGAAGCGCAAATGAAAACGATGAAAGATGTGCCACCAGCAGTCAATGTAGCTGATTTTATTGACCATCTCGATTATATGGTGAATAAAATTGGTATTGAACATGTGGGCATCAGCAGTGATTTTGACGGCGGCGGCGGTATCGAAGGCTGGAATGACGCCTCCGAAACTTTTAATGTTACCTTAGAACTTGTTAAACGTGGGTATACAGAAGAGCAGATTGGAATGTTATGGAGCGGAAACCTCTTAAGGGTTCTAGACGAAGTTCAGGCCTATGCTGAGAAGATGAAAAGTTAGAAATTAAATACTAAAAGCTATTAAAAAAGTCCGCTTAGAGCGGACTTTTTCTATGTAGATGCAATCGTATTTACAACTTGACATTTCCTACTAACTCTTGGGCTTTATTCGCATCGGCTTCAGAGACGTAAATTTCTATGTCACCATAAATTCCAGGGTAAGTAGAATCCGATTTGTTCAAAACCTGATATTCAATGTGTTCATTTTCCAATAGATTTTTGATTTCCATGACAGTTACTTGAGAGTTGCCTGAATATATTTTTATCTCGCTCATAATATTTCGTTTTAAAAAAGTGAAGTTTTGTTTCTGTAAGTTAAGGAAAAAAAAGTAATATTTGAAAAGTTATGGTGATTGCAATTTAGCTATTTAATTTCCTTAACTTTTAGATTAGTCTTCACGAATATCAATATTCCAAAACGGCCCTCAAAGCCATCTCAAATTTCCCTTTCGCCAAGTATTGATCTTCCAATTGATTGATAAAAGGAATGGGCGTTTCCATACTTGCTACTCGTTTTACTGGAGCGTCCAAATACTCAAAACAATTTTCCATAATCAAAGCTGACAGATCACTTGCAATTCCGCCAAACATGGAATCTTCCTGAAGAATGATGGCGCGTCCTGTTTTTCTGACCGACTTATAAATTGCTCGAGTATCTAAAGGTTGAAGTGTTCTTAAATCAATAAGATCAGCTGAAATGTCTGTGTTTTTCTCTAGGACATCCAACGCCCAATGTACCCCAGCCCCATAAGTGATGATAGTTATGGATTGACCCTCCTTTAAAACGGAGGCTTTTCCAAAAGGAATGGTAAAATATTCCGTTGGCACTTCCTGGCGTATGCTTCTGTACAAAGCTTTATGTTCAAAATACAAAACGGGATTAGGGTCATTTATGGCCGTGGCTAACAAACCTTTCGCATCATATGGAAATGCCGGATACACCACTTTCAATCCAGGCGTTTTAGTAAACCATGCTTCATTGGTCTGAGAATGGAAAGGTCCGGCCGCAACACCTGCACCGCAAGGCATTCTTACCACCACATCTGCATTCTGGTTCCAGCGGTAATAAGATTTTGCTAAATAATTCACAATCGGATTAAAGCCAGAACTCACAAAGTCTGCAAACTGCATTTCAACAACTGCTTTCATCCCCGCAATAGACAAGCCCATCCCCGCTTCAACAATGGCCGATTCACAAATGGGCGTATTGCGCACACGTTCGTTTCCAAACTCTTCCACAAATCCCTCTGTAATTTTAAAGACTCCGCCATATTCGGCAATGTCCTGTCCCATAATGACCAAATCGCGATGACGCTGCATGCTTTGTCTTAAACCCTGCGAAATAGCATCAATGAACCGAATGTTCTCTGAAGGCAAATCCGCATCAATATGCTTGTATTCATAAGGTTTATAAACATCTCCAAGTTCTACGCTTTCATCAGCAACTATGGCTTCTTCTTCACCTGCAGTTTGAAGCGCTTCGTCAATTTCTGCTTTAATAGTAGTATGTAGTTCTTTATCTATGGCGCTAGTCAAAATGCCTAAGTTTAATAGATAATTTCTATAATTAGTGATCGGATCTTTGGTTTCCCATTCTGTCATCAATTCTTGAGGAACGTATTTGGTGCCGCTTGCCTCCTCATGACCGCGCATTCTAAAGGTCTTAAACTCGAGCAATATCGGACGGGGACGTTTACGCACGCTTTCCGCTAATTTCAAAACTTTCCCGTAGACTTCTAGAATGTTGTTTCCATCCAAAATAAAGGAATCAATACCGTAGCCTTTACCTCTATCTGCCAAATCCTTGCAGTAATACTGCTCAGACGTTGGAGTGGACAAGCCATAACCATTATTTTCAATACAAAAGATCACAGGCAATTGCCAGACCGAGGCAACGTTCAGCGCTTCATGAAAATCACCTTCACTAGTCCCTCCTTCTCCAGTAAAGACGGCCGTTACCTGACCTTTATTTTTTAGTTTACTTGCCAGAGCAATTCCATCTGCCACACCCAATTGCGGACCTAAATGTGAAATCATCCCCACAATATGATACTCTTGCGTACCAAAATGAAACGAACGATCACGTCCTTTCGTAAAACCATTCGCCTTTCCCTGCCACTGACTGAACAGTCTGTGCAGCGGAATATCACGAGTGGTAAACACACCGAGATTTCGGTGCATTGGCAAAATGTATTCGTTTGCTTGCAACGCCATTGTTACGCCAACAGATATAGCTTCTTGGCCAATACCTGAAAACCATTTGGAAACTTTGCCCTGGCGCAAGAGAATCAACATCTTCTCTTCAATCAATCGTGGCTTCAACATATTTTTATAAAGTTGAAGAAGTATTCGGTCGTCAAGATTTTTCTTATCGTAATTGATATGACTCTTGGTAGATGTCAACATAAGGTTCTAGATTTAAAACTCAAATGTAAATAAAAATCGAGAGATTGGCCTCAAATCAGTCCATAATTAGCGTAATAAAGCGAGTACTTTTAACAGTATTTCGTTACTTTTGTAATACAGGCAGTTAAATCTAAAACATATAGAAAAATGAATGTGATACCAAGTGTTAATCTTCAGGATTTTGTTTCTGGAGATCCGGTTAGAAAGCAAAAGTTTATTGATGAAATAGGCAAAGCTTATGAAGAAATAGGTTTTGTAGCGCTTAAAGGCCATTTTTTAGACGATAAATTAGTAGAAGATTTATATGAAGAGATTAAAAATTTCTTTTCATTGCCTTTGGACCAAAAAGAAAAATACGAAATCCCAGGAATTGGCGGACAGCGTGGCTATGTATCTTTCGGAAAAGAAAGTGCTAAAGGTCAAAAACAAGGCGATTTAAAAGAATTTTGGCATTTCGGTCAGTATGTGGAGGACGATCCGGTTCGAATGAAAGAATATCCCAAAAATGTCACGGTTACCGAATTGCCAAAATTTAATGAAGTTGGTAAAGAAGCATATGCAATGCTTGAAAAAACAGCCAAATACGTCTTAAGAGCTTTGGCGTTGCATTTAGATTTAGAGGAAACCTATTTTGATAATTATATATATAACGGAAACTCCATTTTAAGACCTATCCATTATCCTCCAATTACAGAAGAGCCTAAGAATGCAGTTCGTGCGGCAGCTCATGGCGACATTAATCTAATTACTCTTTTAATGGGTGCGCAAGGTCGCGGTCTACAAGTTCAAAATCATAAAGGAGAATGGCTTGATGCCATTGCGGCACCAGATGAATTGATGATCAATGTTGGTGATATGCTGTCTCGTCATACTAATAACAAACTAAAATCAACCATCCATCGCGTGGTGAATCCGCCAAAAGAATTATGGGGAACTTCACGGTATTCCATTCCTTTTTTCATGCATCCTATCAGCGAAATGAAATTGGACGTCCTAGAGAGCTGTATTGATAAAGACCATCCCAAACAGTTTGAAGATATTACAGCCGGCGAATTTTTACATGAACGTTTATTGGAATTAGGATTGATTAAAAAATAGTTGGCAGTCTTCAGTTGACAAATGGCAGTCAGCAGTTGGCGAGGTAAACTGGAACTTATTACCGATTACTGATTACAGATAACCCACAACCGATAATCCATAACCAATACTGAGACTACAAAAAATGGATATACAAGATCAACTCAAAAAGTTGTTTCCAGAACACACCCCGGAAGAAACCCCAGAAGCTGAACCTTCCAATATTTGGTTACAGGATGATCCAATTCTATGCAAATATGAGAAGCGAAAGGGAAAACCCATTACTATTTTAGAAGGATATAATGGCGCTTCGGAAGATTTTAAAATTTTAGCCAAAGAACTTAAAACAACTTTAAGTGTTGGCGGAAGTTTTAAGGATGATAAAATCATCATTCAAGGCGATTATAGAGATAAAATCATGAAGCTTTTAAAAGAAAAGGGATTTAATGTAAAACGTGTTGGTGGCTGATGGCATCTAAGATTCTACATATTACCAACGGCAATAATCTGACGGATTATTTGAAAGATCTGAAGATTAAAGGTCATTTTCTAACTTGGCAGGAAATGCTTTGTGAAGGACCAACTACAGAACAGGTTGTTTCTGAGGAGTTTTTCAACCTTCGAAAGGAATTTCTATTAAATTTTTATGATATTGAAATCAATGAAGACGAGCTAAAAGACGAGTTGGATATTTTAAACCATACTGATCAGTTCGATGAAATTATATTATGGTTTGAATATGATTTGTTCTGTCATATCAATCTTATGGCTGTCATAAACATCTTAAAGAATAAAAAAATAGATTTACCACTATTTTTAGTGTGTAGTGGACGGATAAAAGGAGAAAAGGATCTTAAGGCACTTGCCGACTTAAAACCCGATCAGCTCCGGAAACTATATCAAGATAAAATCGCAATTACAGAAGCGGACACTAGTTTAATGGGTTCTTTATGGCGTATTTATTGCGGCAAAGATCACAATCTCTTGAAGCCATTTATTGTTCAAAAGTCGTCTTTTCCGTATTTGAGCAACTGTTTAAAAGCACATTTAGAACGTTTTCCAGATTATAGAACAGGCTTTTCAACTTTAGAAATGCATACTCTTCATATGATTTTAGATCATAATATAAAATCAAAACGCCATTTAATGGGGTACATCCTCAATTTTCAAGGCTATTATGGCTTTGGAGACCTTCAAATCAACAGAATGATTGATTCGCTAGAAATGTTTTATGTACAAGAAGCGGAGCAACTTGTTTTAAATAGGAAAGGTCATGAAGCTATTTTAGGGCAGCGCGATTTTTCATCAGAATTAACGGCTCCAATGATTTTTGGAGGCGTTAAAAAGCTGGATTTTAAATTCAGTAAGATTCAAAACAAACTCATAAAAACTACGTAATGTCTATAAAAGCATCAGAACTTATACTCAATCCGGATGGCAGTGTGTACCACCTTAATTTAAGACCCGAGCATCTTGCCAAAACTATCATCACCGTTGGAGATCCTGATCGTGTGGGAAAAATTACTGAGCACTTTGACGCCATAGAATTTCAAACCCAAAAAAGAGAGTTTCACACCCAGACCGGAACTTATAAAGGAAAGCGTATTTCAGTCATTTCAACCGGAATTGGAACTGATAATATTGATATTGTATTAAATGAATTGGATGCTTTGGTCAATATCGATTTGGAAAAGCGTGAAATTAAAGATCAGCTGACCACATTAGAAATCATCAGAGTTGGAACCTCAGGCTCTATTCAGAAAGAAATCCCCATAGATTCATTTCTGATAAGTGGTTATGCCGCAGGTTTTGACAGCTTGTTGCATTTTTACAAAAATGAGAACATTCAAAACCATAAAATTTCAGAAGCACTCATAAAACATACCCATTGGAGCCCATTAAAATCAAAACCATATATTGTAAAATGTAATGATGAATTGTTGCAAAAATTTAGTTCAGACAGAACTATCAAAGGTTTTACAGCAACAAATGTTGGATTTTACGGACCTCAGGGGAGGGTTTTAAGGCTTCCTGTGCAAGACGATGATCTGAATGAAAAATTGGCGAGTTTTAATTATGATAATATGCCCATTACCAATCTGGAAATGGAAACCGCAGGAATTTATTGCTTATCAGCGCTCTTGGGCCATAAAGCTTTATCGCTGAACGCCATAATTGCCAATAGGGCGACTGGCGAATTTAGTAAGGATCCAACAAGTCTTGTAAATAATTTAATTACTTATACCTTAGACAAACTGGTAGAATAATTTTAAATGTGCTAGGATTTTAAAAACAAAACTAGAAAATAACAAATTCTTCCCAACTTCCATTGGGCTTTCAGAATTTAAAAATGAGATCTTCAATGACGACAGTGAAAATTGGTGGTGTACCGGAACATTTTAATCTTGCGTGGTATTTAACGCTCAAAAATGGAGAATATAAAGAGGAGAATATCAACCTGCGTTGGGAAGACTATCCTGGTGGTACTGGTGCCATGAGCGAAGCCCTGAGAGCTGGAGACATAGACATGGCCGTGATTCTTACCGAAGGCATTGTTAAGGATATTGCAGAAGGAAATCCAAGTAAAATTGTTCAGATTTTTGTAGAAACACCCCTTATTTGGGGAATTCATGTAGCGGCAGATTCTGATTTAAAATCTGTTGAAGACTTAAGAGGTAAACGTTGTGCCATTAGCAGATATGGTTCAGGCTCACACCTCATGGCGTATATCAACGCCGAAAATAATGGCTGGAATTTAGATACAGATCTAAAATTTGAAGTCATACAAGATTTGGAAGGTGCCGTTAAAGCACTGAGCAATGGCGATGCTGATTATTTTATGTGGGAAAAGTTTATGACCAAACCCATAGTAGATTCTGGCGTTTTCAGACGAATTGCAAATTGCCCTACGCCATGGCCGTGTTTTGTTATTGCCGTACGAAATGAGCTTTTGAAAGCAAATGAGTCCATCGTTAAAATTATCCTAGAGATTATCAATAATACCACCATTGATTTTAAGGAAATACCGAGTATTGATAGAATGATTTCGAACCGCTATGAATTAAAACTCGAAGATGTTCAAGAATGGCTTACTTTAACGGAATGGTCACAATCTAATTTAGACGAAGCTACCGTGAAAAGAGTCCAGCAAAAATTAATTAAGCTAGACATTCTTTCAGAACAAAGACCATATCGTGATATTGTAAAAAATATTTGAAATATTTCTATCGATTTTACCTTTTAACTAAGTTTTTTACCTTTTAAGGTTAACTTTATCGAAAAAATTGTTACTTTCGCAAATCCAAATCGTCACAGTTTTCTGACATAAATTAACAATTATGATCACGATAATTACTTTAGTTATTACTTCGTTAGTGGTTTTAAATTTTCTCCTACTTGCATTTAGCTGCAATAAAACAAAGCAAAAATCGGCGGTTAAGGCACAACCAATTAAAAGAATTCCTACTATAATTACCAATCAATTGGAGGCACACCAGCTTGCTCAAACAGGAAGTTAGTCTTACTAAAACATTTGTTTCCAAACCAATATCCTCTATTTGCACTTAAAGGCGACGGATGCCCTGATTCAATAATCGAATGTTTTGAAGCGTCTATAAGCTTTGACTTTTGTTTGGCAAAACTTCCCCAAAGCAAGAAAACAACATTCGTTTTTTGATTACTTACTGTTTGTATGACGCAATTCGTAAAAGTTTCCCATCCTTTTTTTTGATGGCTCCCGGCCATTCCTTGACGAACTGTTAACGTGGCATTTAACATCAAAACACCTTGCTTAGCCCAAGATTCTAAGTTTCCTGAATTTGGATAGGGTTTGGCTACATTATCGCCCAACTCTTTAAAAATATTTCTTAGGGATGGCGGATGCGCAATCCCATCATTTACTGAAAAACACAAACCATTGGCTTGACCTGCACCGTGATAGGGATCTTGACCTATAATAACGACCTTTACTTGATCAAATGGACACCAATTAAAAGCATTGAAAATGTCCTCTTTCTTTGGATAACAGGTATGTTTTTCATACTCCTGGTCCACAAAAGCCATTAAATCCTTAAAATATGCCTTTTCAAATTCTGGTTGCAGTTGCTTTTTCCAACTTGGGTGTATATGAACCTCCATGATTGCGTTTCGTTTATATAAAAATAAGTTGATTTTTGTATCTGTTAAAATATAACTCTCAAAACTTTAAATTTCCTTAAATTTGATGTCAATAAAAATATCTAAAACACGGAATGCACATTAACGAAAAAACGCTTAAGGACATTGAATTTCATACGGTTTTAAGTCAAATGGCAACCTACTGCATCACGCATTTAGGTACCGAAAAGGCATTGTTGACCGCTCCCTATTCAAAAAAGGAAGACCTACAAAACGCCTTGCAGCTTACCAATGACTTTTTGGCCTCTTTTGAAAATGACAACCGCATTCCAAATCATGGGTTTGAACCCATTACCAAAGAGCTTCAACTGCTCAAAATAGAAAACTCATACTTGGAAACAGGAAGCTTTAAAAAAATTAAAGCCATTTCTATTTCAAGTAATGAAATTATTGGTTTCTTAAAGAAATTTAAGGAATACTACCCTAACCTCTTTGAATTTTCTTCTGCCATTCCCATCAACACTGAAGTGATCAATGAAATAGATGCTGTTATTGACCGTTTTGGGGATGTTAAAGACAATGCTTCACAGGAATTATTTAGGCTTAGACAGGATATCAATATAATAAGAGGAAAGATCAACCAGAGTTTTGTATCGGCCTTAAACTCTTACAGCACTTTGGATTATTTGGATGATATTAGGGAGTCTGTAGTAGAAAACAAGCGTGTGCTAGCAGTCAAAGCCATGTACAGACGCAAGGTAAAAGGTGCTATTTTGGGTGGAAGCAAAACAGGAAGTATTGTTTATATTGAACCAGAAGCAACTTTTAGATACACTCGAGAGCTTAGCAATTTGGTATTTGAGGAAACAGAAGAAGTTACAAAAATACTTAAGCAGCTCACCAATTTTACAAGGCCATTTCGCGGTTTATTAAAGAATTATCAAGAATTTTTAACTTCGCTTGACGTTACTTATGCGAAAGCTAAATACGCACAATCCATTAACGCCATTTTACCTGAAATCACTGAAAATAGAGATTATATTTTAAGAGATGCCATTCATCCGCTACTTTATATTGCCAATCAAAAGAAAAATGTAAAAACTTTTCCACAATCCATTGAATTACGTCCTGACAATAGAGTTATTGTTATTTCCGGTCCAAACGCCGGTGGAAAAAGCATCACTTTAAAAACAGTCGGTTTGTTGCAGGTGATGTTGCAAAGCGGACTTTTAATTCCGGTCCATGAACGCAGTAAAGTTTGTCTTTTTGATCGGATTTTAACAGACATAGGCGACAACCAATCCATTGAAAACCATTTGAGCACCTATAGTTACCGCTTAAAACAAATGAATTATTTCTTAAAGAAATGCAACAAGAACACCCTTTTTTTAATTGATGAATTTGGAACAGGAAGTGATCCTGAATTGGGAGGTGCTTTGGCTGAAACCTTCTTGGAGGAATTTTACCATAGAGAGGCTTACGGCATTATAACTACCCACTACTCCAATCTCAAGCTTTTGGCCAATGAATTGCCTTATATGCAAAATGCCAATATGATGTTTGATGAGAAAAGTCTGGAACCCATGTTTAAACTAGCACTGGGCCAAGCCGGTAGTTCTTTTACGTTTGAAGTCGCCCAAAAGAATGGCATTCCATTTAGCTTGGTCAATCGGGCAAAAAAGAAGATAGAACGCGGCAAGGTAAGATTTGATGCTACCATAGCAAAACTTCAAAAAGAACGCTCTAAACTTGAAAAAACCGAGCGATCGCTTAAAGTCAATGAACAAAAGAAATTAAGTGAAGCAGAGAAACTTGAAGAAACCAATCAGAAAATTCAAAAAAAGCTTGAAAATTATCAAGAGCTTTATGACAGCAACCAACGTTTGATTTATTTGGGTCAGAAAATGAATGACCTTTCTGAACGGTATTTTAATAACAATCAAAAACGTGAACTTATGGCGGAATTGTTCAAAGTGGTTCAAATTGAAAATTCCAAACGAAAAAAAGTATCGGCTAAAGTTAAAAAAGTTCAGAAAGCGAAGGAGCAACATGTCATAGAGGAAGCTGAAAAGACAGTTGAAGTCATTCGGCAGAAAAAGAAAGCAGCCAAGAAAAAAGTGGAGGCTGCACCAAAACCAACGCGCATTTTCAAAATTGGTGATCGAGTAAGATTACAAGATGGACGCGCCGTTGGAAGCATTGATAAACTTGAAAAAAACAAGGCTGTAGTGAACTACGGTATGTTTACGACAAATGTAAGCGTGGAACAGCTGGAACTGGTAGAAGCGGTTAAATGAGTTGGCAGCCATCGGTTATCGGTTTCAGTATAATAGTTTAAAAGATAAAATAGCATGTCCATAAATTTAGAAAAAAACAAGAAACTAATTCTATTTGATGGGGTGTGCAACCTTTGTGATGCGTCAGTCCAATATGTCATTAAACATGATAAGAATGATGTATTTCGTTATACCGCATTACAAAGTGAGATTGGTCAGGCTGTCCTTGAAAAGTTCACCATTGACACCACAAAAACTGATTCAATCTTGCTCTATTCGCCTCAAAATGGGATTTCCTATAAATCAACAGCGGCCTTAAAAATTGCCTCAAAATTAGGTTTTCCTAGAAATGTCCTGGCCATTTTTCTAATTGTCCCAGCATTTATCAGGAATTGGGTGTATGATTATATTGCCAAGAACAGATACCAATGGTACGGCAAGAAAGAAGAATGCATGATCCCCACAAAGGAATTAAAGTCAAAGTTTTTATAAAAAAAAAGTCCTCGATCGAGGACTTTTTTTAATCTTCAGCAGCTGCTTTAAACAACGGTAATTTTAAATTTTCAACTATTATTGAGGGAATAATAGTTTGATTAATAGCACATTAATTTGATACTGTAAATCTAAAACTTTAACTCATGATCAAATAAAATAATCGTTATAAGTCATTAAATATTTGATTAAACAATCAAACGTGTCAAATTCATCTGCTAATGGTAACTCTCAACAAAAGGAATTCATTACACATTGAAACTTGAATTTAGGAAAATAAAAAACGCATAGGTTCAACCCTTCAAATTTCAAATTTCGAAACTAATTTACCTCAAGATAATTCTGTATGCCCTCTGAATTCTACAAGGTTGCCAATCGGCTATTATACAGATAATCGTTATACATGCTCTTATAATAGACTTTTCGTTCAATCGCTTCAATTACAGGTGTCGCAAAATCAGCTTCGTACATTTGGCCCATCACATTCAATCCACCTGGACTGAAAACATTAATCTCCATCAACTTGGAGCCTACAATGTCGATTCCCACCAAAAACATGCCGTCTTGGACAAGTTTGGGTCTAACAATATCTGCAAGTTCCATAATCTGATCGGTCATTTTCACTTTTTCAGGTTTACCCCCAGCATGAATATTGCTTCTAATATCACCGGATGCATTGACACGTTGCATGAGCGCATATTGACCATTTACCTGTAAAGGCACACCATTCATTAAAAACAAACGCGTATCACCTCCAGTGGCCTCTGTGAGGTACTCTTGGGCAATCACGAATCCATCTCGACAAATAGCATCAATAGTTTGAGAGAGATTGTGTTCATTTTTCTTATCCATCATAAACACATTGGTACCGCCAGATCCTTGTAAAGGCTTGAGAATCATTTTTTGTTTTTGTTCCTTGAAAAATTCCTTTATCTCATTGTGATCTCTGGTAATAATTGTTTTTGGACGTAGAATTTCTGGAAAATGCTGAAAGTACATTTTATTGACAGCACCAGCCAAACTACTGGGGTGGTTGAGTACAATAACACCGTTACGCATGGCTATTTCTCCAAATATAAAAGCCGCATTATAAGCCCAATCACGCTCGTTAATTTCATCAGCAGGATTGTTCCGCAAGAACAACACATCTAAATCATTAGAAGATAAATTAACAAATTCTTCTTTTTGAACCGCCTTAAAGTAGGTTTCCTCTCCTTTAAAGACTCTATCTTTTATAGTTTTACATCTTACGTTAAGATGTCCTTTTGAGGCATAAGAGAGCTCTCCCACACCAATAAAAAAAACTTCATGCCCTCTCTTATAGGCCGAAAAACCTAACGCTGGGGTTGTATAATTCCATTTTTCCGTGGCGTGGTCATTTATTATAAATCCTATTTTCATTTTTATTGATTTTATTTTACAAGATCAACAATATTCATCCCGTTCCTTAACTTTTTCAAGCGTTCCTTTACCTCATTTCGTTCTAAAAAATTTGGTAAGATAGGTTGCTTCAGAACATTTCTGTAAAGTAATTCTTCAATCAATTTAATATGGGTAGTGTTGAATTTGCCCGTATAAAGTGGCTCTAGCCTCCCTCCCTGTTCCAAATAGGACATCAAATCCATAAGTCCGGCCAAGTATACGGCATCTTTTGTGAGCCCTCCACCTCTGTAAACACGCATGCTGATATAATAGGCAACACGATTAGGAAAAGCATAGGAACTTCTCAGCAGTTCAAAGGTTTCTGTAAAGCTGGCATTTTCTACCAAAGATTGTACAGCAATAATCCGCCCCGCCAGCAGTCGCAACCGATTAACGGTCAACCCACCAACCAAGTATTCAGCAATTACCGCCAATCCTTCCTGTAACTGATCATACCCTTCAAAACCTTCATACATCTGCTTTAGAGGTTGACTTTTTCCATTGCAATAGGTCAATATATGGGTTCCGATTTCGTGTTGAATCAAGGCATCACACCTACTTGCGTCTAGATCCATTTCATTATTGATCAGCAATTTTGACTTTGATACCATAATGCCGGCAACATCATCCCTAACCTCTATTCCGAGCTCTAAATCTGGGAATTTTTGGGCATAAAAATCAATTTCCCGTTGGGCACGCTCTGCAAATTCCGCACTGTTAAAACGTTTGGAGCTTTGAATGACTTCTCCCTTGGGATAAGTTTTCAAAATTAATTCCGCTGCTTCCAAAACATCTTCCCTGATCACACCGTAGAGACTTTGTCCGATAAACTTAAAATTATCAGTACCCCGCTCCTCCAGCATTGTCAATTGTTTCTCAATTTCAAGACGTTTACCCCTTAGGATAAAGGCTATTGTAGGATCTTCAACGAGATCTATCGGAATATTATAAAGTTTGCGCTTTTCCAATTCAGGATCTATCGCAATCAACCGATATTTAAATTTTGGGGGAGTCTTAAAGTCATTTTGCTCGAACTTATCCCATTCCTCGTTGCTATTCACTGGAGTGACACTTAATAGAAATGACATTTTTTCACTGATTTCCGCAATTTGGGTATCAGAAGTGATAGTTGCAGCATCTATATGAGTTTTGCCTAACATTAAATAATTTTCAAACGCATCGGTGGTTTGCACTCGTATAAATTCATATACTGCTCTTTTTATCGTTTCAGAAAATATGGTGTAGAATTTCCTAAAAAACAAAGAGTACAGCGCATCGGTTTCTGTGTTCTGATAGACCGCTGGCACTGAGATTCCAATAATTAGGGCACCCAACTTTTTAGAGGTATTTACATCCAATAAGGGAGACAATTGCTTTGGATGTCTAA
The DNA here is from genome assembly GCF_000423005.1 of Gelidibacter mesophilus DSM 14095. Taxonomy (GTDB): domain Bacteria; phylum Bacteroidota; class Bacteroidia; order Flavobacteriales; family Flavobacteriaceae; genus Gelidibacter; species Gelidibacter mesophilus. The sequence goes on along the minus strand of NZ_AUHD01000009.1, from coordinate 82,815 downwards.
ACTCTGTATGAATGACTTTGGTACTCACCTTTGACAATGTTTTCTTTATTTCGTTAAAACCATCGCTGAGCGCATTGATGGTTTCCATTGACTTCTCTTTTGGTCCATAAATCTGGAATTGACTTTTTAAGGATTGCTTATTGGGCCATAATTCCAAGATCAAAAAAGCATCAAACTTTTCTGAAGTAATCAATCGTATGGCTTCCAAAAGATGTGAAATTTCAATAGTTTCTTCTGCAATTAAATACGACGCTTGTGTCTTCAAAAGTCTTGAAAAGTATACGTCTTGTTCTTTGTATCTGTAAACACATATAAATGGCAACAATTTGTCTATATGCAACAGGCCATTTTTTGGCAAAGCGGCATTTACAGGAACATTATCCTGAATGTCTTTACAAATAGTTTCAACTAATTCAGCATCTATGTCGTGTTCTTTAATCATTTAATTAGAATAAATATTATAGAAATTGGAAGCATGTTCCGGCAATTGCTTTTTTAAGCCCTTTCTAATTGCGGAAACTACTTCAGGATAAATTACCTGACCTAGCTCATCACAGTAAATCTTAGCAACCTCAGTAGCCAAAACCAGCGTATTATTGAAATTAGAGGTAATGAATTTTAAAAAATAGCCGTTACCCTGAAACGTATCATTAACTTTGGCTGTGGTTGGAATAGCGTTTGGCAACTTAATTTGTGATAGCTGCTTTCTCCATGCCTCCACAGCATTTTCATACCGTTTGTTATCAATGTTTGAAGTTCCCAAATTCCAAGTTGGCACCTCTCTGTCCCAACGCTTCCAATTATAACTGTGCAAATCATAAACAACACAGCATCCAAACTTCAATTCTAAGGTCTTTATAAGTGCGTAAACCACTTTGTAAAAATTCTGATGCTTATTGAGACTGGTCGATTTCTCATCGGCCGTCAAAGGATTTTCCCATAGTTGTTTTCCCCAGGCATCCTCGTAAATGGCGTTGTCGGGATCTCTGTTCAAATCATATTCAAACCTAGAATCCATACCTGAAATGACAATAGGATGGGGTTTTAGCATGGTCTTTGTCTTGGGGTCTTCCTCATACCACCGTTCATACTCTGTATGCAGGCATTTTTCCCATAATTCCTTTCGGAATTGATGTCCGTTGTGCACTGCAGCACAGACATAGGGCACATAGTCATCAATTTTTATGGTAAACGAATAATCTTCGGATACCGCATGGAACAATTCTTCTGCTTCTATTTTTGATATGATATCTTCAATGGATAATTTTTGCATACGTTGAAATTTAAAAGAATTTTAGGCCTTATAATTGCCATAAAATTCTCACATCTTAACAAATTTATCGAATAATGTTCTGTTAAGCGGTAATCAAAATGGTAAAAATTAGTTAATTAATGAGAATTTAGGCATAAAACATATCCTAATAGGACCGTCGTTTATTAAAGTAATTTTACACGATTGCGGTCATTTTTTAGAATACCTTTGTACGCTTACTGAAAAATAGCGCAATGAATTCAAAATATTATATTGCAGTCATAACGGCCTTTACTATTTGGGGATTTTTTAGTCTTGTGCTAAAATCTTTGGATGATTTTTCAGCTTTTGACATCCTGAGCTATCGCACCCTTGGGTCAGTGGTGATCATGCTTTTCGTATCTTTAGTATTACGTCCCAAAGTATTAAAAACAAACCTCAACCTGTTTAAAGGCTTAGGAGGAACAGATAAACGACGTATCGTCATCGTCAACATTCTGAGCGGACTGTTTTTGGCCTTAAACTGGTATATTTATATTTATGTGATGAACAACGTGAGCGTCAGCGCAACGTCGTTGGCCTATCTCATATGCCCAATTTTAACCATGGTCCTGGCCTATTTAATTCTGAAGGAAAGACTGTTCAAATTACAATGGGCCTCTGTGATTTTGAGTTTAACAGGCTGTTTACTCCTTTCTTTAGGCAATATTACGGATTTGTTTTACAGTATGATCATTGCGCTTACTTACGCGCTATATTTGGTATTGCAGCGTAAAAACCAGGAATTGGATCGGTTTTTAGTATTAACCATTCAAGTGTTTTTTGCAGTGATTTTTCTGCTGCCCTTCATAGCTACCTATGAATCTCCAAATGAGAAAACACCTTTCTTTTACGGAATGTTAGCTTTGATTGCCATAGTATTTACAATCATTCCCATGTTTCTTAATATTTATGCGCTAAGAGGTTTGAATTCCTCTGTAGTGGGCGTTTTTATCTATTTGAATCCTCTTATAAATTTTATGTTCGCCATTTTCTATTTTGATGAAAAAATTAGCGTATTGGAAGGCATGTGCTATCTCTTAATTCTTTTATCCATTATTCTATTCAACTTTTCAGTGATAAAAAATAGAATTAATAGACGGCGTGCTGCACATATTTGATTTTAGGATTCCACTTCAAATGTTTCCGAAGGATCTTTACTTTCTTGATAATGCAACATATTTTCGCCATCGGCGACGATAGTACAAACTGTGGCGTCTCCTGTAACATTAACAACAGTTCTCAACATATCCAGAATACGATCTACTGGGAAAATAATGGCAATCCACGCAGGATTAAGACCTACTGAATTCATAACGACTATAAGCATCACTAAACCAGCACTAGGCACTGCCGCTGTTCCAATAGACGCCAAAGTAGTTGTGATTACAATGGTAAACTGTTGACCGGCCGTAAGATCTATCATGTGTAGTTGCGCTAAAAAAACCACGGCTATTGCTTGATAAAGACTGGTGCCATCCATATTGACCGTGGCACCGATAGGCAGCACGAAACTGCTTATTTTTTTGTCAACACCAAGATTTTGCTCCACACACTCCATGGTAGCAGGAAGCGTTGCTGCACTACTGGACGTAGAAAAAGCTAATGTTTGCGCCGGACTCATAGCTTTAAAAAAACCTTTATAAGATATTTTCTTTACAAATAATTTTAGGATCAGCGGATAAATGACAAAAATCATCAGGACCAACCCTATAACTACAATTAGTGAATACCAGCTTAGCCCTTTAAAAATTTCGACAACCTTCCCAATATCATCACCTGCCATTTTACTGACGACTCCAGCCAATAAGGCAAACACAAAAAACGGTGCGGCCTGCATCACCAAATCCACCATTTTTAAAAATACACTATTTATCCCTTCCACCAAGGTTAAGACGGGTTGCGATTTTTCATTAGGAATAAACAGGAGGCAAACCCCAAAAAACAATGCGAAAAATATAATTTGAAGCATTAATCCATTGTTAGACAAAGAGAAGAAAAAGTTCTCGGGAACAACATCAATCAAAGGCTGCAAAGGGGAACTCTCTTTTTGTTTTTCAACGGTTTCCATTTTATCAGCTAAGGACACTTCTTTCAATTCACTTTTGGTGAGCTCTGAAATCTCTTGTGCACGCTCAAAAAACTCTGGATCTTTTAAATAATTGATGCCATCCTTAATTTCGTGGCCTTGAGAATCTGCCCAGATTTCGTAATTAATTCGGTTGTCTATTCGGCTTTGTTCGTCAATAAGCTTTCCCGGCTTAACGGTATTTACAAGAAAAAGCCCTAGAGAAATTGCCAAAACGGTGGTCAACATATAAATGAGCAAGGTTTTCCCTCCCATTCTCCCTAAACTCGAGGGATCCCCAATATTGGCTACACCGCTAATGATGGAAAACAAAACTAAAGGGACGGCAATTAGTTTCAATAAATTGATAAAAATAATACCAAACGGGTCAATCCAATCGATAGTAAATGAGCTCCAACCCATATAACTGGACAACAATGCCCAGATTACCCCAAGGACCATTCCAATGATGATTTTCCAATGTAGTGCTAGTTTTTTCATATGCTTTATTCCTGCGAAGACAGGAATCTATTTAATAATTATAATTTAATCCTTCAGCAATGAGCGTCCATATTTTTATTGAGGCTATCTACCAACTTTAGGCGCGTGGTCGGATCTGTTTTCGGTTTGAATAGTGGACGATTGTTGTCTCCCGCATTCAAGTTAAAGCAATTTATTCATGAGACTCCTGCCTGCGCAGGAGTTGGTAATCGGCCAAAACCAACGCCGCCATAGCCTCTACTATGGGTATGGCTCGTGGCACCACACAAGGATCATGTCTTCCTTTTCCCTGCATTTCTACAATAGCGCCTTTATTGTCGAGGGTGTTTTGTTTTTGAATGATAGTGGCCACAGGTTTGAATGCGACTCTGAAATAAATATCCATACCATTGCTGATGCCTCCCTGGATGCCTCCTGACAGATTGGTTTTAGTACTTCCGTCTGGATTAAATTGATCGTTGTGCTCACTGCCTTTCATTTTAGCACCACAGAAACCGCTGCCATACTCAAATCCTTTTACAGCATTGATTGATAACATGGCTTTGCCAAGTTCTGCATGCAATTTATCAAAGACAGGTTCTCCAAGTCCTACGGGCAGATTTTGAATCACACAAGTGACTGTTCCACCAATAGTATCACCTTGCTTTCTAATCTCCCTGATTCTTTCAATCATCTGATTTGCAATGGCTTCATCAGGACAACGCACAGTGTTACTTTCAATTTTCGAGAAGTCAAGATCTTGATATGGTTTATCTAAAAACAGATCTCCAACTGAAGAGGTGTAAGCATGAATTTTAACCTCCTTCAACATTTGTTTTGCAATCGCACCTGCCACAACTCTACACGCCGTTTCTCTTGCTGAACTTCGTCCGCCCCCTCTATAATCGCGAACACCATATTTTTTATCATAGGTATAGTCTGCGTGGCTTGGACGATAAACGTCTTTTATATGTGAATAATCATTTGATTTTTGATCGGTATTTTTGATAATGAAACCAATTGGAGTACCCGTTGTTTGACCTTCAAAGATGCCAGATAGAAATTCAACAACATCGGACTCTTTTCGTTGGGTCACAATATCAGACTGTCCTGGTTTGCGGCGGTCCATTTCTAACTGAATGGCTTCAAAATCTAACTGTATTCCTGATGGACATCCATCAATAACGCCACCAATTGCAACGCCGTGAGACTCACCAAAAGTTGTGAGTTTGAACAATTTTCCGAAGGAATTTCCTGCCATAAATATTTTTTTATACTAATGTAAATGTATTCTGAGAGAAACAAAAATAGAATTTTAAAACGTTTTTAGGGTTTTTAATTGCAGAAAGGTAACAATTCCTTAAGAAATCTTCATGATTATTATATGGATCGCTCATTTTCAATCTGTAATGACTTAGATAGAAAATAAAAACAGGAGTCCAATTCAAAAAATGATATGATTTTTATTAATCTATGCATAAATGTTATAATGAACGGTGTCAAATAACATCAAGCAGTTCGCGATAATAGATATAAGTATTTTCGGCCTTACAATTCTATTTGATATGAAAACTAATTTCGTTTTCTCTATAAAACCTGCCATTTGCGCTATATGGCGCTGGCTATAGCTATTTTTCCACTTCACATATGCAACGGAAAAACACATATTTTTCTTCTGTTTGATTCGCTTGGTCCGACGTGATTAACTCTTCTCTAAAATTTTGATCTCTTGAAGTGAATTCTGAATTATTGAATAGTATGAATTTATCTTGATTTCTGAGTTCTTTCAGATCTATTTTTAAAGGTAATCTTTCGTCTATTTCTAGAAGTTTATAATTTTTTTCGAAATAATCCTTTGCCAACATGTATTCTTTAAGCGTTGGAAGACGATATTTAATCTTCTTATAATTTTGACTGTCTTTTAATTCTTTACTCCATCTTAAATTCACCAGGTCAGTTCGCCATTCACAAAACAGTTCGGCTAAATCTTTCGATATTCCGATTACTGGATGATATCTATATTTTGGGTGGTTGAAGTACGTAGAAATATCAACTTCTTTTGATAATTCCAAGTTTTGAGCTATAGTAACTCTATCATAAATCTCCTTATTTTGATTCTCATTCAATGAATGTGTGCCAAGCGATCTGTCTATATTTCCAAGTTCTAAAGATTTTAAAGAGTCATGAAGAGCGTAACTCCATAGTTCTTGCACACTATTAGTAAACTCTAAATACATCAAATTATCTACAGGTCCTTTGTCCATAAACACACTGTCATTTATTCTTAGTGTCCCTGGAGGAGTTTCCAATAATTTTTGCGCATGAATCGAAAATGAAATAAAAAGGATCAAGATTGTAGGAAAAATTCTCATAAAAATAACTCTAACTAACATTTTTATAATAAACTGAAAATCAATTGCTAGTATCTTTGAGTTTCAGTTTTTATTTTAAACCTCTTTTCTTCAAGCCAAACCTAGCTAGAGTTTAGTTTTTTGAAGCAATGGTAGGAATTAGTGCCAATTACTATAAAAGTGCACGCCTCAAAATGGTAATAGGATGCAACGCTTCTCTTTGGGTACCATCCAATATTTGGTGCCTGCAACTTGTTCCATTTGCGGAGATCAATGTCGTCTCAGGAGCTCTCCTAACCGCAGGAAATAAGGTTTGCTCTCCCACTTGCATACTTACTTCATAATGTTCTTCTTCATATCCAAAACTTCCTGCCATTCCACAACAGCCACTTGGGATTATGGTGACTTTGTAATTCTCCGGTAAATTCAGAACCGCAAAACTAGACAATTGACTGCGTAAAGCCTTTTGATGACAGTGACCATGAAACTTGATCGTTTTAGCTTCTTTTGTAAACTGTGAGGCTTTGATGTTTCCTAAATTGATTTCCTGTTGAATAAATTCCTCGATCAAAAACGTGTGTTTGGCAATATGTTTTGCTGCGACTTTATCATCTGCCAATTTTGGAACTTCGTCCGTAAGCGTCAAAATCGCAGAAGGCTCAATTCCAATTAAAGGGGTTTCTACAGAAACCAAATCTTTAAAAATGGCAACGTTTTCATTGGCTACTTTTTTAGCTTGTTCAAGGAGTCCTTTAGATATAAATGCGCGCCCAGATTCTGAATGTGAAACAAATTTCACTTGATAATTAAGACCTTTCAAAAGTGCAATAGCGTCCTGACCAATCGGTGTGTCCAGATGGTTTGTAAACTCATCATTGAAGAAATGAATAGTCCCTATATAGACATGCTCATTTAATTGTATATCAATGTTTTGTATGTATTTATTTAAACTCTTTTTTGAAATCAAAGGTAGCGATCTTTGCTTCGCTATCTTAAATGTCTTTTTTAAGATCGAGGCGGTAAAATTGTTATTAAAAACATAATTTGTGAGTCCAGGGAACATACTTCCCAGAGCATTCAGATCATTATTATAGGCGAACAGTTTTGTTCTTAAAGACACGCCATTTGCCTTTTGATATTGGTACAGAAACTCGGCTTTTAAACTGGCCACATCTACACTGCTCGGACATTCACTCGCACACGCTTTACAACTTAAACAAAGATCAAAAACATCCTTTAATTCTTTATGATCGAATTTATTCGCTTTCTCTGAATTTGTCAAAAACTCACGCAATGCATTTGCCCTTGCCCGCGTTGTATCTTTTTCATTTCGGGTTGCTCTATAACTTGGGCACATACTACCGCCAAATTCTGGGAGTTTTCTACAATCTCCTGATCCATTACACTTTTCAGCTTCTCTCAAAATACCCAAGGAAGCAGAAAAGTCCATAAGGGTATCAATTTCTGGCTCCGTTCTATCGGCTTGATATCGGAGGTTCTCATCCATGGCATAGGCATCCACAATTTTTCCCGGATTAAAGATATCCAGTGGATCAAAAGCTTTTTTCACACGCTTTAATAATTGATAATTTTCTTCACCAATCATCAACGGAATAAATTCAGCCCGAACAATTCCATCACCATGCTCACCACTCATAGAGCCTCGGTATTTTTTCACTAAATGAGCCACATCTGTGGTGATTTGCCTGAACATGGCCACATCTTCACTTTTTTTAAGATTGAGGATGGGCCTGAGATGCAATTCTCCTGCTCCCGCGTGGGCGTAATAAATAGCCTCTTGGTTATGGCCCTTCATCAAAACTGTAAACTCATTGATATAATTGGCCAAATCAGGTAATGCGACGGCAGTGTCCTCAATGCAGGCGGCTGATTTTTTATCACCAATCATATTTCCTAGAAGTCCTAACCCTGCCTTTCTCAACTCCACAGCTTTTTCTATCTCCGGTCCAATAAGAACGGGGTATGCATAACTCAATCCAGACTCTTGAATATCCTTAACAAGTAGCTCCGTTTGTTTTTGAACGGATTCAAACGAGTCTGCCCGTACCTCGCACATTAAAATAGCCTTGGGGTCATCAATTATAAAAGTTCTGTTTTCAGCTTGGGTTTTATTCTGTTTGGTGCAATCTAAAATCGTTTTATCCATCATTTCACAAGTAAAAAGATGATGCTCCATGGTCAGTGCTACACTCTGCAAACATTTCTCTATACTCTCAAAATGAGCCGCAACCATCATGCTTTCTGTTGGTGGCAACGCATCCAATTGCAGGGTTATCTCTGTTGTAAATGCCAAAGTTCCTTCACTGCCGGATAACAACTTGCACATATTAAAGTCTTCAGCACTTTCAGAAAAGATCGCATTCTTTAATAGCTCATCAATAGCATAACCGGTATTTCTGCGATGGATCTCAGGTTTTGGAAAATTATCGACAATACGCTTTTGAACCTCTTCCGGATGAAGCTCCTTATATAACGTTTTATAAATTCCTCCTTCTAAAGTATTGAGTTTGGTCTTTTCAAAAAACTCTGCTTTGTTGAGATTTTTAAAAATGACTTCACTCCCATCACTCAACAAAGTTTTCATTTGTAACACTTTATCCCTAGTAACCCCATATTGAATTGAGGTAGTGCCTGAAGAATTATTCCCCACCATGCCGCCAATCATACACCGATTGGAGGTAGACGTGTTTGGACCAAAAAAAAGACCAAACGATTTTAAGAAATTATTGAGCTCATCTCTAACGACTCCTGGCTGTACAGTAACCGTTTTGACCGCCTCATCAACCTTAATAATTTTAGTGAAATGCTTTGAAACATCCACTACAATACCCTCGCCCACACATTGGCCTGCCAGAGAGGTACCTGCAGTCCGGGGGATTAAAGATGTTTTATGGGAGTGCGCAAAAAGTATCAAAAGCTTTAGATCGGCCTCGTCAATTGGGTAGGCAACAGCTAACGGCAATTTTCGATACACAGAAGCATCTGTTGCATATAAGGCTTTCATTAAATCATCTGTAAACAATTGTCCTTGCAACTGTTTTTTGAGATTTTGTAATGGGGTACTCAGGTCTTTAATCATCTGTTTTACAAAAATTCAGAGGGCTATTAAAATTTTGATCTAAAATTAGGAGTATTTTGCCAATATTAACATAAAATTGGCGTTATATTTTCTTACAGATATCAATTCAAAATGTAATTTTGGTAAAATTTTAAAATAACTATTATGAAGAAAATATTTTTAATCGCTATTGCTTTTATTGGAGGTACAGTATTTATGAATGCACAAGACATTGCTGACAATGCCATTGGTTTACGTATTGGTGATAGTGATGGTTTTGGTGCTGAAGTCTCCTACCAACGCGCCCTAGGCTCTAACAACCGATTAGAATTAGATTTAGGGATTCGAACCGGTGATGACTACGATGGTTTTAAACTTGCAGGGATTTACCAGTGGGTTTGGAATATTGATGGGGGCTTCAATTGGTATGCGGGTCCTGGTGCTGGTCTTGGGAGTTATGGATACAAATATTATGACAATAACGATAGAAAGGTAAAAGACAATCAAACTTTCGGTTTTATCGCTGGTAACATAGGAATTGAATATGTTTTTGACATTCCTTTAATGCTATCTCTTGATTTTAGACCAGAGCTTGCTTTTGGAAATGACTATAATGACGATTTAGACTTTGATATTGCATTAGGGATCAGATACCGATTTTAATTAAAACAATCTTCTCTAACTGAAGATTACAATAATAGCAAAACCATCACAATGCAATGTGATGGTTTTTTTATGGTGTTTTAATATGCTTTTGACGGTATTCCGTTGGAGTCATCTGGTATTCTTCCTTAAAGATTTTTGAGAAATAACTTCTACTCGTCAAACCCACCTTGTACACAATCTCAGAGATATTAAAGTTGGTACTTCTTAATAATTGTGAAGCAAGATTCATGCGCACATCATTAATATAATTGTTGATTGTGGAATTATACAGAACTTTAAAACCTTCCTGTAGTTTGGCTTCGGTAAGGCCAACCTCCTTACAAATATCACTGATAGTATTTGTACGTTCAATATTTTCATGGATGAATTGAACGGCTTCCTTTACTCTCGACACTTCATACTGTCTTAAAACATGCCTATTTTCCTCATTATTTTGATCATCTTGGTATTGGGCAATCTGGTTTCCCAACAATTGATACCCACTACTGATCATAAAAATAGTTCTTAAAAAATAATTATCATTAAAGTTTTTAATCTGCTCAAACACTTCGGCAAGCGCCAAACTATAATAGCCTTCATGATAAAAGCTTTTTTTGGCTAGCACATCTCCAAAAATCTCTTTTAAATCAGATTTAAAAACTTCTGGCGGGCACTGATCGTAGAGCATAAAAGACTCCCTATCCATTTCCAAACTATAAAGATTGACCTCTTCGTCCTTTTTAAAACTTATGATATGGCCATTAAAACCTTGACTTGCCACAATTGCCTGTTGGTATTGGTGAAGGTCATGAAGCGTATCTTCATTGGAAAAACGATGATTGAAACTCCCTTTGGTACAGTATAAAAACTTCAGGGGATGAGTAAAATCCTTAACAAAATGAATTTCGACATCCATTTTAAATTTACAATGGTACTCGATGATACCAAGCCCTGACTCTAACATCATTGCCATAATATACCCTTCACCTATATTTTCTGAAAGCTTAACAAGATATTCTCTACAGTTAAGCTGGAAGGGTAATTGAAAGGCTGTAGCCAAATCTTTTATGACCAAATCTACTGGTAAAGAGTTGACTTTTATATTAATCATACATAGGGGAAGTTTTAGACTCCCAACAAACAGATTGCAGGCAGAATTTTTAAAGATAAAACTTATTTTACTAGTTCACAATTTTTTAAGGTCCTCACATAAATATCTTCATATTGAGGCACAACATTTTCTATGGCAAATTTAGCAGATTCTTTAGTGGCATTAAGTTTAAAAGTTTTGAGACGTTCTTCATCACTTAAAATATAAATGGCGTTGTTTGACATGTGCTCAACATCATTGACATCGCTCAAAAATCCGGAAACGCCATCAATATTTACTTCTGGAATTCCTCCTGTATTACTAGAAATAACAGGCACTCCAGAAGCCATTGCCTCTAAAGCCGCCAAACCAAAACTTTCAGTTTGGGATGGCAGTAAAAACAAATCGCTAAAACATAAAATTCTGTCAATTTCATGACTGTTTCCAAAAAACACCACTTTATCCATAATCCCCAACTTCTCGCATAACTTCTCAGCTTCTGCTTTTTCTGGACCTTCACCAACCATCATCAATTTTGCGGGTATTTTCTTTTGAATATTGTAAAATATCTTTACCACATCAGGTATGTTTTTTACCTTTCTGAAATTGCTGATATGGGTAATAATCATTTCATCCTCCTTTGCCATGACATCCCTTTGACAGTCTGTAAATTCGGATTTATGACGGCTAAAATCAATAAAATTAGGAATCACTTCGATCTCCTTTTTAATTGCGAACAAGCGCAGCGTATCGTCCTTTAAGCTTTGAGAAACGGAAGTTACGGCGTCAGAATTGTTAATGCTAAAACTAACTGCAGGTTTATAAAACGGGTGACTTCCAACTAGCGTAATATCCGTACCATGAAGGGTGGTTACAATAGGAATATAAATCCCTTCTTCCTGAAGCATCATTTTTGCCATATAGGCCGCATAAGCATGTGGAATAGCATAATGGACATGTAAAATTTCAATCTCATGAAGCTTCACCATATCTACGAGTTTACTCGATAAAGCTAGTTCATAGGGTTGGTATAAAAACAAAGGATATTCCGGAACGGTTACTTCGTGATAATGCACATTGCTGCCCAACAAATCCAATCTTACAGGTTGGCTATAGGTGATAAAGTGAATTTCATGACCTCGCTTGGACAAGGCCAAACCGAGCTCGGTTGCCACCACGCCGCTACCTCCAAAGGTTGGATAACATACGATTCCTATTTTCATTATTTTAGTTTTATGTTAGATGCTTGAAGCCTATAAAGTTATTATTTTCTATTCTATTAAAATTACTTAACTACTAAATTAATGTACTTAACACAATTTCAACCTATAACTTTTTACTCCAATTAGTCAATAATTGCCTCGTAAATGAGGCGTTGTATCTCAGTCCTGATGCCTTCTTTCAGTAAAATATTATTAGTGGCATTTGGATAGGTCCGGTTGGACAAAAACACATAAATGATCTGTTCATCAGGATCTGCCCAAGCATACGTTCCCGTAAATCCTGAATGGCCAAAACTTGACAACGAAACACAGCCGCAAGTTGGACCTTTGCTTCCTAATTGCGGTTTATCAAAACCAATGCCTCTTCTAACACCATTTCCACAATAATAACAGTAATTAAACTTATCAATAGTTTCTGCCTTTAAATACCGTTTTCCGCCATAATAACCTTTTTGAAGATACATTTGCATAATTTTTGCCACATCGTTACTATTGCTAAAAACACCTGCATGGCCACCTACACCATTTTGCATCGCCGCACCCATGTCATGTACATAGCCCTGAATGGTCTGATGGCGATAATAGTTATCAATTTCAGTTGGTACCAATTGGGAATTGCTAAAGAGAGCCGATGGATTATATGTGGTATGATTAGCTCCTAAAGATTGGTAAAAATGCTCTTGAACCAATTCATCCAGGCCTTTCCCATAATATTCTTCAATATATTTCTTTAAGATAAAGTAGGGAAAATCACTGTATCGGTAACTTAAACTTGATAACAAGTCACTGTCCTTTATTAATTTCTGAATGGTATCCGGATAATCATGTCTCAAATACATTTCATCAGCCACCTTAACGCTGTACATAGGGCTTGATACTCTTCTGTAATACTTTGGATCCGGTTTTTTGGAAGCATCCAAAGTTGCCGTATAAAAAGGAATCCAAGGCTTTAGCCTGGCATAATGTGATAACATTTGCTTTAAGGTGACATTTTTCTTGTTGGAATCCTTATATTCAGGAAGAATTTGAGAAAGTTTTGTATCGGTATTGACAATGCCCTTTTCTTCCAATTCCATTAAAAGTGGTAACGTTGCCAATATTTTTGTGAGTGAGGCCACATCGTACATATCATCCAAATCTACCTTTTCTTTACCTTCGTAAGTGTGTTTGCCAAAGGCTTTATTATACACCACTTTACCCTTTCGTGCCACTAGAATTTGTAATCCTGGTGCTGCCTTATGGTTAATTGTAATGTTCGCCATCGAATCGATCTTCTTTAATTTCTCAGAACTCATTCCAACAGATTCCGGAAGACCATAACTCAGAGATTGGATGCCATTATAAATAAAACCGTCACCAACTTTAAAATGTTCTCCAGTAGAGACCGGTAAGGTTCCCTTTGCGGGAATTGCTCCAAATAAGAGTTGTGCAGATTTACGCATGGAAATTTCACTATTTTGATAGCTGACCACAATGCCCTCAATATTTTCTACTGAATGCAGATCAATTAGCGCATACGGTCTTGCAAAAACGTCTAAGATTACCGTATTGGTTCGTGCCATCTCGTAAAGCCAAACCATTTCTTTATCTGAAAATTGATAAGGTTTCCACGGATTGACATTCGATTTATGAAACCCAACAATCACCGTATTATAGTTTTGAAGTTTAGTGATCAGTTCATCGAGCCTTGCGGCTTTAACTTGATGAACCTTTGCGTATTTCCTCAATTCTTCGAGATATGCCGAATTATCAAGCGCATCGCCCATTTCCACATAAGCTATCTTTTTGGTTTCCAAATGTCTTAAAGGCAGAATTTCCTTTTGATTACGTACTACGGTTATAGCGTTCTCCATAACCTTTTCGTAAAGTAAATCATCCTTTAACCGGTTAAGATCTTCCACAAGATGCGTCGTTCCTATCGGGCTGAATGTATGAAGACCAACTTTATATTTAGCCATTAAAATCTTTTTGACAGAATGTGCCAATCGCTCTTCAGTAATCTGTTTGGTTTCATAGGCCGCCACTATTTTATCAATGGCAACTGGTACATTTTCAGAAATCAAAAGCACATCATTTCCAGCCAAAAAGGCAGCAAGATCTATATCTCCAGGCTTGCTGAAATTGGAAACGCCCTTCATTTCTAAAGCATCTGTAAAAATCAAACCTTCAAACTGCAAACGCTCCTTTAAAAGATCTGTAATAATATGCTTCGATAAAGATGATGGCGTCCCTGCTTTAGGTTCTAGACTTGGCACGTTTAAATGCGCCACCATCACGCTCGACAACCCTTCTTGAATGAGTTTTTTATAAGGATATAATTCGATGGAATCAATCCGTTTTTCATTAAAATTTATAGTGGGTAGTGTTTTATGGCTATCGGTATCCGTATCTCCATGACCAGGAAAATGTTTTGCATTGGCCAACACCCCAGCATCTTGCATGCCTTTCATAAATGCCAAACCTTTAGCCGTCACATTATCTCTATCTTCTCCAAAGGAACGATTTCCTATAATTGGGTTCTTAGGATTGGTATTGATATCAACGGCGGGTGCAAAATTAAAATGGACACCAATGCGCTTGCTATGTTCACCAATTTGCCGGCCTACTTGCTCCACAATTTTTGAGTCGGTAATGGCGCCAAGCGTCATGTTATAAGGGAAAGCGTAAGTAGAATCCAAGCGCATGCTCAGTCCCCATTCCGCATCCATTCCAATAAGCAAAGGCACCTTTGAAATGGCCTGGTATCGGTTATTTAATTGGGCTTGTTTTACAGGACCTCCCGTAGAATAGATAAGACCACCTATTTGTTGCTCATTTATTAATCTGGCAACCTGAGCTTCATTGGATTTGTTGTTATTGGAGACCGCTCTTGCCATGAACAATTGTCCTACACGTTGACGTAAATCCATCCCGTCATATATACTGTCCACCCATTTTTGCTGAGCTATAGTATCTTTTGCGAATAACGGGTTTACTGATTTTTGTGCGAAAATGGGTAACGAAATAAAGAAAAATATAATGAGGGAAACTATAAAGCGCATATAAATAGAAGTCTTTTTTAGGGTCTTAATAACAATCATAAATGGAGCCGCAAAATACCACTTTTACATTGAAGCTAACAATACTTTAAGATAGTTTTATAATGAAGCAATCAATTGTTTAAGAAAAGGAATAGCGCCACATCCATAAAAGAACAAAGAGTGAGGTTTACTTTACAAAATATGGCATATAAAGTAATGATCCATTCAGAATCAGTCTTCTAAATATATTTTTATATCACAGATAAAATAGAGACAAATGCTAACAATTAGCATAACAATAGCACGTTTTGGAGACCTAAACTTCAACAAATGCCACTCTTCAAAACCGTGCAGATTTTAGTTTAAAAACCGACCGTGCCAACTTTCACTGGCTGGAACTTCCCAGTTTTCATTAAACTCCATAATATTATTGACCAAATTATTGAAGACGATTGTGTTTTTTGAAACCGCTTTGTCTTTGGCCATTTTTTTAAATTCCAATAAGGTCTTGTAAGCAATAAAATCACCTTGTTTATAGGACACATTCATTTTATCTAAAAGATCCACATGATAATCTTTCTCCAATTGTTGGATGAAATGAACAGAAGCATCAATACTACATCCTGTTGCATTATTTACATTTTGATTTAAAGCAATGACGATAAATCTTTTATATTTCACGAGATATCCCGCCTGCAAATCACTACCGTGAGCGGCCCAATTTGACAGAAAGGTATCGAGTTTAGATTCTATTTCTACAATCTCATCATCCGTAAAGGAGCGATTGGCTTGGTAAATCCACACTTTAGATTCTTCGGGCAAAGTATTAAAATCAACTAACATAGTTTTATTTTTTCTGACTACAAAAGTACGCAATTACTTCCAATCTCTACCTGCGGATTCAATCTTAAACAGGAGATAATCATGGATTGATTTCGCTGTATCTTCAGTGATATAAGGTATCTTAACCTGATTGGAGGCCGTAGCAATATAGAGGGAGGCAATCTTCTTTCGTTTTTGAAAAATGCTCTGTTTTAATTCAACCGATTGGATTTTATGAAGTTCACTGATATTGTGCACCCGATCAATAAACCCGCCATTGACCGTAAGATATTCTTCGGTAATTTGATAACTGGCCTTTTTATAGGTGAAATGGACAAACAAAACAATCCAAGTAATGATGACACTATTAATTAGCCAAAATGAATTCCCCAAAATTAAAAAAGCTGGAATATTGGCTAATGCTCCAAAAAAAGAAGACCGCCAAATCAGCAAACGTTTGTAATAAATATTGGGTTTCTTATACGTTCCTTCACCATTATACCGCGTAAAAATCTTTTGGATTAAAAGCAGCACTTGAGGCTTCTCTAAAGCTACGACCTTAAAATTTCTTTGCTGTTTCTTGTTTACCATAGCCTGTTTTATAGAGACCGTATGCAATCCTAAATACTGTTTTAGCCGGTTTGTTTTAACAATGATATTTTGAATTTTAACTGGTGTCAAAATCAGTGAGAACTTATTGAACAGTCCTTTGTTAATTTCAAGCGTCTCGTTGTTTTCAACAACTTCTAGGTTAAAATTAGAGACAAAGGTGTTGAGCACGGAAAACACCATTGAGACCAAAATTGCAAGAATTACAATGAAGATATTGGCTAAAATAAGGTTGAGAAAACTGCCCGTCTCAAAATTTACCGACGAAATTAAACGATCAGAGATTCCGAAATCTTGAAGGTATTTCTCGAATTCATGATACAACCCAAACAAGAAAGGAACGATGACCAACAGACTTTTTATATGGTTTTGAGAGATGCCTTCCAAAAATAACCGCATAACCGAAGCCTTGAAAAACACATTGTTTTGAGAGGATTGGCCAACTAAATTGGGGTCAACACCCTGAGTCCTGCTAAATAATTGTTTTTTAAGATCAAGAGCTGTAGTTCTATCTAAAGCGTTAATTTCAATTTCAGCTTTATCATCACCTGCAGTTTCGATGGTTAAGGACACCACATTAATAAGCTGCTGGATAAAATTTTGTTTAATATAAACATTCTGAATTTTAGACTTTGGAATAATGGTCGCGTCTTTATTGATAATGCCCGCTGACAAATGAAATTCATCCTCAACAAGATGGAATTTAAAATTGAGGTATTTGAGAATGGCAAATACAAAAATCACTAGAAAGATTCCGAGAATGATGAGCGTGAGATTGGTTGTTGATAAGAATGAAAACGATTCCTTTTTTGATAATGACAAGCCAAATGCCACAAACAGAACGAAGAAACGTCTTATAAACTTGACCGTATTGAGGGCAAAGATGACGAGAATTCCTTTGGGGGATTGCCGTGAAGGTTGATAAAAATCAATCGGGTCCATTCACTTTTTTACTTAAAAAATCATTGATTTTTTGCGCTTCGCTATAGTCTAAGCCATCTATCTTTAAATCAATACCCGACTCGCCTGCTGTAAAAATTTTTAAGGTGGCCAAATTTAATTTGCGGGCCAACCAACTTCGGGAAATTTCTATATGCTGAACGCGCGAAATAGGAACCGTAGCCATTGAACTCACCAAAAGTCCTTGCGAATAAATAACGTCCTGCTCCCTTATGGCATATTTTCGTTTTTTGAAAGCCATGAGTGCTGTAATCAAATTAAGAATGAAAAATATCACGGCTAACGCGAAAGCATACCAAAATAACGAATGGAAATTATCTTCCTTAACCATAAATTTGGCAAAAAACAGTCCTGCCATTATAAGAAGATAAAGAAAGACTCTATTTATAACAATAATTTTAAGGTACTGTTTTGAAATAGGCTTGAAGTCTACGTCATCAATAGAAGGCAAAGTCTCTAAGTTGATTTGCTGATTGGTGAACATAGGAACAGGTATTGAATTATTTAGAATCTTTTCAAACTATTGTGACTTAAGTCATTAATTGTAAAAAGCCACCATTGGACATTTTCACGATATAATTGCGTTCGGTTTGTATAATAACACTATGAAAACGGTAAGGATTCTACCGTGGGATATTCAATTAAATCAATATGTCTGTCATGATAGCCCAATAAGTACAGCACACCGTCTAGGCCTATACTCGATATCGAACTCGGCACATTGTTCTTTACTGTTGGCTTTGCATGAAATGCAATTCCCAATCCAGCGAGATTAAGCATTGGCAAATCATTTGCGCCATCGCCAACGGCAATGGTTTGAGCGATATCTATACCCTCCCTTTTCGCAATTTCCTTGAGGTATTCTGCTTTTTTATTCCCATCAACAATCTCTCCAAGATAATTACCTGTGAGTTTGCCATCTATAATCTCCAATTGGTTGGCATATACATAATCAATACCCAATTCCTTTTGCAAATAATGTCCAAAATAAGTAAATCCGCCAGATAAGATAGCCGTTTTAAAACCATATTTTTTCAAGGTATCAATCAGTCTTCTAGCACCTTTGGTAATCGGTAAATTAACAGCAACATCATGAAGCACATCTTCGCTTAAACCTTTTAAAAGTTTCATTCTGCTTTTGAAGCTTTCATTAAAATCAATGTGGCCATTCATCGCAGATTCTGTAATTGCTTTTACTTCATCTCCAACACCTGCCAATTCAGCTAATTTGTCAATGACTTCCGCTTGAATCAATGTGGAATCCATATCAAAACACACTAAACGCCTGTTACGTCGGTATATATTATCTTCCTGAAAAGCAATATCTACACTGAGATCATGAGAAATTTGCATGAATTTTTTAGTAAATTCTGCTTTATTCTCAATTTTACCTCTAATGGAAAGCTGTATGGAAGCTCTGGGGTAATCATCCTGTTCAATCAAGGAGATACGACCCGTTAACCTTTTGATAGCATCAATATTGAGGTTTTTTTCGGAAATAACTTGGGTTACCGTAGAAATCTGTTCTGCAGTCAATTTTTCACCCAAAATGGTAATGATATAACGATCTTTACCTTGGTTGCTCACCCACTTTTCATAATCTTCAGATGAGATGGGTTTGAATTTAGCTTTTACACCAAGCTCATAGGCTTTAAACAATAAATCTTTTAAAACGGCAGCCGATTTATCACCAGACTCCACCTCAAAAAGAAAGCCCAAGGATAACGTATCGTGGATATTGGCCTGACCAATATCCAATACTTTAGCACCATATTGCGCTAAAACATTAGTTAGACCTGAAGTCAATCCAGGCTTATCCTGTCCTGAAATGTTCAATAAAAATATCTCAGTAGGCATTATAGATCCTGTGCATTTGCAATTAATTCCGCAATATCCATCACCGCAATTTCAGACTCCTTATTAGTAGCTTTCACACCGTCAGTCAACATGGTATTACAGAAAGGGCATCCCGCAGCCACAATTTCTGGTTTCACGTCAATGGCTTCTTCTGTACGTTTTACGTTGATTTCTTTATTTCCTGGTTCAGCATCCTTAAACATTTGTGCACCTCCAGCGCCACAACAAAGTCCGCGTGATTTACAACTCTTCATCTCCACCAATTCCACATCCAACTTTCTTAATAAATCTCTTGGTGCTTCATAAACATCATTACCACGCCCCAAGTAACACGGATCGTGAAAGGTAATCCGTTTGCCTTTAAATTGACCGCCTTCAACGGTAAGACGTCCTTCATCTAAAAGCGATTTCAGAAACTGGGTATGGTGCATGATCTGATAGTTGCCACCAAGTCCTGGATATTCATTTTTTATGGTATTGAAGCAATGCGGACAAGCGGTCACTATTTTCTTAATTTCATAACCATTCAGCACTTCAATATTGGTAGCTGCCTGCATCTGAAAAAGAAATTCATTTCCTGCACGTTTTGCAGGGTCGCCAGTACAGCTTTCTTCAGTTCCTAAAACGGCAAATTCTACGTTCGATTTATTTAGAATACGGACAAATGCCTTGGTTATTTTTTTTGCTCTATCATCAAAACTTCCAGCACAACCTACCCAAAATAAAACTTCGGGATGTTTGCCCTGAGCCATGAATTCTGCCATTGTTGGCACAATAAGTTGTTCGCTCATTATTATATGTTTATGAGTTTATATGATGATGGGTCTAAATGCTTATAGCGTCTGAACCTAAAACCTACAAACTCTTATAAAATTACTCGTTTTTCCAATTCAATCTGTCCATTTGATTATAAGGCCATGGGGCGCCATTATTTTCAATATTGGTCATCATATTATTAAGCTCCATTGGTGCGGCAGATTGCTCCATCACCAAATAATTCCGCATCTCCATAATAATTGACATAGGGTCGATGCTCACAGGGCAAGCTTCTACACAAGCATTACACGTGGTACAGGCCCACAGCTCTTCGCGCGTAATATAATCATCCAGCAATTGTTTGCCATCATCCTTAAATACACCGTTGTTGGCATCAATGTTTTTGCCAACTTCCTCTAATCGGTCACGCGTATCCATCATGATTTTACGTGGAGAGAGTTTTTTGCCTGTTATATTAGCTGGGCATTCACTTGTACAACGTCCGCATTCCGTACAGGTATAAGCGTTGAGTAATTGTACCCAATTTAAATCTTGAACGTCACTCGCACCAAATTTTGCTGGAATTGCATCGCCCTCCACTTCTGGTTGTGCTGCAAATGGATCAACATTTGGATCCATCATCATTTTTACTTCTTTTGTAACGGTTGCGTTATTCGGAAATTGACCTTTAGGCTTCGTTTTGCCATAGTAGGTATTTGGAAATGCTAAAAGAATATGTAAATGCTTTGAAAAATAAAGATAGTTCAAGAATGCTAGAATTCCCAAGATATGTAACCACCATGCGCTGCGTTCTATAATATGAATGGTGCCTTCCGACAATCCACTAAACATTGGCGCTAAATATTGACTGATTATATTGCCATTTTCCATGGCTTGAAATTTCAAGTCGGTAGCATTCATTATTAAAAACAATGCCATCAAAACCATTTCTATATACAAAATGTAATTGGCATCATTTTTTGGCCAACTTGTCATTTCACTTGCCCAAAAACGTTTAATCTTAATGATGTTTCTTCTGATCCAAAAGATAATCACGGATACAAAGACCAACACAGCTAAAACTTCAAATGCACCAATAAGCACCCCATACAAAGGGCCAATAGAAGAAAAGATGCGATGTGTACCTGCCAGACCATCAATAATGATCGCTAAAACTTCAATATTAATTATGATAAACCCTACATATACAATGACATGTAAAAAGCCAGCAATTGGTCTTTTGACCATTTTACTTTGGCCAAGTGCAATCATTGCCATGTTTTTCCAACGTTGCGAAGTGTTGTCACTGACATCAACATCTTGACCCAATTTAATATTGCGGATGAGTTTTTTTACATTTTTTGCAAAGAAACCAATGCCTACAATAAGTGCTATGGCAAAAAGGATATTTGGAATGTAGTTCATTATCGGTTGGTTGGTTGGATGGTTAGTTGTTCTCTAATTCTACATGGACTTCTTCTGGTTGTGTTTTTTCATCTTCTATGATATTTCCTTCGGCATCAAAACGGTTTGGTTTTTTACCGAAAACTGAAAAATGCACATAACGTTTCGGGTTCAATTTAAAATCCTGAAGCAACTGCTCTAGTTGGAGCGAAGCGCCTTCAAGATTTGTATATAACTTATCGTCATTGAGCAGTTTGCCCATTGTTCCCTTACCATCTTTTACACTTGCCAACAAATTATTTACCTCCTGAAGGGTGTGATCAAGTTCTGCAAATGTTTTGGATATCTCAACTTTTTTGAATTCTGTAGTAATATCCGCAAGATTTCCTGATAAGGTATCAAAATTTTTGATTGCAGAAGCTAACGAAGCATCATTTTTTACCACCAGGGTGTTCATAGCCTCAGCCATTGCGCGAAAAGATAAAATGGTTTTATTAAGTTCAGCAATTGCAGCTTTTATTCCATCGTCATTATCATTAATGATCAATCGATTGAAATTATTCATTAAAGAATCGGCAGCTTTTAAGGTGACACCCAAATTGCTACTAATTCCTGAAAAGTTTTTGGTTAAGCTGGTTATCAGTCCTTCCTCAATTTCAGATTCTATAAAATCACCACTCTTTGCAAGTTCAGGACCAGGCATAGGTACGATAGCCAAGGCATTGCCTCCCATCAGACCTGTTTCATACATCCGGATTTTACTGTTTGTAGAAAATTTCACATCTTCTGTTACAATAATGGTGACAAGCGTTTTTCCTGTTTTATCGTCATAAGTGATTTCCTCAATTTTACCGATATTATTACCTTTAATGGTTACTAATGACGAGGTGCTCAACGCATTATAATCAAATTGGGTGACGTAGCGATTGTGCTTTTGTAAAATATTAAGACCTTTCAAATAATTAAAGGTAAATACCATTAGGAGAATCCCCGATATTACCAATATGGCAGTTTTAACTTCTCTTGATATTTTCAACGTTTTTTAGATTTAGATGCAGACAAAATTATGAATAAAAATATTAAGAATCTTTTTAATTAGAGGGAGAATTTATCACTTCTGATAGGTTCACGCGTTTTCCTCTTTGATAGGCCACTATAAAACAAGAGGGATAACCTTTGGCTTTTGCTATTTCTGCCATTCTCTGTGCTTCGGTATAATCGGAAGTCTCACCATAGAAGTACTTAAACAATTTGTCCTCCTTTTCTCTGGAAATGTCTTTCAATCCTTTAAAATTAAATGGTTTTGGATCTATTTTATTAGAACTTGCGGCTATCTGCACTTTAAATACAGTATTTGGATAGACTTTTTTTGATGCTGCTTCAGTGCCGACCTCATTATCTACCGCATCTTTAACGGCTTCAGCTGTTGCGGCATTGTTATAAACGTTCTGGCCTACGTTCCGGTCAAGAATCATTTTGTAATCAATAAGACCTTTGTAAATTGATAGTGCCACTTCATTCTGTCCTTTTGTAGAATTCAAATAAGCACCTTCAGGTTTATAGGTTAAAAATCCTGTTTCCACCAACACACTTGGCATATAGGTGTTGTGCAATACCCAAAACCCTGCTTGTTTTACGCCTCTATCATTTCGGTTTAAGGTTTTAGTGAAGTTATCTTGTACAAATCTTGCCAATTGGGTACTTTGATCAAGATATTCTTCTTGCATTAGGGTAAGTCCGATAAAAGATTCTGGAGAGTTAGGATCAAATCCATCATAGTGGGATTCATAGTTTTCCTCTAAGAAAATAACCTCATTCTCCTTTTTTGCAATTTCAAAGTTGCGTTGATTGGCGTGCAGACCTAAAACAAATGTTTCTGTTCCATGGGCACTGGAATGATGTGAATTGCAATGTACGGAAACGAATAGATCTGCATCAGCATCGTTGGCCACCTTTGCACGATCTCTTAACGGCACAAAAACATCAGTCTTACGTGTGTAGATCACCTTTATATTAGGATGTTTTTCTAAAGACTTGCCAATGGTCAATACAATATTGAGGGCAATTTCTTTCTCTTTATAGCCATTTCCGACGTTGCCGGGATCATCGCCACCATGGCCGGCATCTAGGACCACCACAAATTTGTCATTGTTTTTTTGAAAGGCATATGCCGATGTTAAAAAACACGTAAATAAAAATAATAGTAATACGAATTTATACTGAAATAGCGTTCTCATAAAGGTCATAACGAATAAAAAACTCGGTTTATTTTAAATTTTAAATTTTGAATGAATAATAATTAATCCAAAAATAATATATGTAATTTTGGCTTTTCAAAAACCGAGCCATACTTTTACAAAAATACACTTAAAAGCGTTGCGTACAAAAAGCTTTCACATACTTTTTTCCTTGAGTTTTACAGTGTTTATTAACACTTTGGGGTTCGGCCAGGACCTCCCTAAAACGCAAACGCCGATATTGCCAAAAACGCAGAATGATAGCATGAGGGTTTCCATCAATGTTGATTCTTTGTTGGCCCCTACAGCAAACATAAAACAAACGGATAGCATCGTTCAGGACACCGTGCCTCAAAAGAAAGAATTTTTGACGGCAAAGGTCAATTATAAGGCCAAAGATTATGTGACGCTTAACCAACGTTTAAAACAAACGACCTTATACAATGAAGCGGAAGTCTATTATCAAGATATGGAAATTAAGGCGGGTATTATTCTTATCGACCATAATAAGAACTTGGTGTATGCGGGACGAATAAAAGATTCTGCCGGCGTTTATACACAGGCACCAACATTTAAGCAAGGCGCAAATCTTGTAGAGCCAGATTCCATCATCTTCAATACAGAAACCAAAAAAGCACTCATCTTCAATTCCCGGACGGAACAAAGTGGCGGCTACATTATTGCTGATGTGACCAAAAAGGAAAATGATTCAGTGTATTTCATCAATCGTGGAAAATTTACCACTTCAGAGGATAAAGATGATCCAGAGTTTTACTTTTTAATGCGAAAGGCTAAGATTGTTCCAAACAAAAAGGTAGTTACAGGCCTTACCAACATGTATATTTATAATGTACCCACACCAATTGGGATGCCATTCGCCTATTTTCCATTAACAAAAAAGCAAACCTCAGGAATCCTCTTCCCTACTTTTGGACAGGACAACCAGCGGGGATATAATCTACAAAATGCGGGGTACTATTTTGCCATAAGTGATTATTTTGATTTGGCTTTGTATGCCGATTATTATACCAACGGAAGCTACGGGTTTAGATCGGAATCCAACTATGCAGCGCGCTATAAATTCAGGGGAAATCTTGGTATTAGGTATGAAAGTTTGATCAATAGTGAACGTGGGTTCCCAGATTATTCAAAATCGTCTATTTATAACATTAGATGGTCACATTCTCAGGATGCGAAAGCAAATCCAAGTTCTCGATTTTCAGCCGCGGTCAACTTAGGTAGTAGTAAATATTATCAGGAATCTGTGAATCAGATGAATGCCTCCAACTTTTTGAACAACACCTTATCTTCTTCTGTATCCTATTCAAAGTCCTTTACTGGAGAGCCTCAGGTCAACATGAGCGTCACTGCTACCCACTCACAAAATACAAGAACCCAACAAATTGACATGACCTTACCAACCTTTACGGGAAGTGTGAGCAGAATTTACCCTTTTGAACCGAAAATTGGAACTAAGAAGGGAATTATTGATAACATCAACTTTCAATATAATGTCAATGCCCAAAACAGGATAAGAACCACAGATTCGCTCTTCTTTAAAAAAGAAATGTTTGATGACGCCCGTGTTGGCGTTCAACATAGCATTCCTGTTTCGACAAACTTTAAGGTTTTTAAGCATTTTAGCGTTAGTGCAAATACTAATTTTCAAGAAAACTGGACGCTCAATACAATCCGAAAATATTATGATGAAGATGAAAACGCGATCTTAAAGGAAGATTTAAAGGGATTTGATAGTTATAGAACCTACAATTTCAGCACAAGTGTAGGTACCACTATTTATGGAATGTTTAATTTTGAAAAGAAAGGCAAGGACACCAAAATTAAGGCCATTAGGCATATTATGAGACCTTCTATTAGTTATAATATCAATCCTTCATTTGATGAGTATTATGATTCTTTTGATTATATCACGGCGAATGGGGATCTTACACGAGCTGAGTACAGTAGATTTGAAGAATCCATGTATGGCGCACCAAATAAGAATTTCTCAAGTTCTTTGGGAATGAGTTTAGGAAATAATTTTGAAGCTAAAGTCAGGGATAGAGATTCCACTAAAGCGGAACCTAAAAAAATCATTTTACTGAACAACCTTAATTTTTCAACCTCCTATAATTTTGCTGGCGATTCCTTGCAATGGAGTCCTGTTAGAGTTTCTGGAGGCACACAGTTGTTTGATAATAAAATGAGTGTCAATTTTGGGATGGTTTTAGACCCTTATGCACTTGATAACAATAATCGGCGTGTAGACCAGTTTAATATCAGCAATGGCGGAAGTTTATTCAGGCTAACCTCAGCAAGTATGAACTTGAGCTACAGCCTTAGTAGCGAGACTTTTTCGGGTCGTAAAGAGCCCGACCAACGTGCCATAGACGAGTCTATCAGCAGCGGTGGACGTGCTGATGATTTATTTGGAAAACCCCAGAACTTTGCAGATCAACGTTTAGATGATGAAGATCGCGACCGCAGTAATGAGAAGAAATCTGAATTTTATAACTTCACCATTCCTTGGAGCTTGCGCTTGGCATATGCGGTAAACTACTCCAATAATGCAAGACAAAGCGAGATTTCGTCGAATTCCTTGATGTTTTCTGGAGATATCGACTTAACACCACGATGGACGGTTGGTGTCTCTTCAGGATATGATTTCAAAAATCAAGGGTTTACCTATACGCAACTGAGGTTTGAGCGTGATTTGAAGAGTTGGCGAATGAATTTTAGTTGGATACCGTTTAGCGATCGTACCTCGTGGAACTTTTTCATAGGGATCAAATCGAGTTTATTGAAGGATATCAAATACGACAAACAACGTTCACCTGATAAGAGACTCTAGGAAAATTCAGAAAATAAAAAACCAATATCCTTTTCAGGAACATAATATAAAAATTCTATTTACTATGAAAACAATCATCAACACCCCCAACGCCCCAGCTCCAATAGGCCCTTACAACCAAGCTGTTTTAACAGGAAACACCTTGTACACTTCAGGACAGATTGCTTTTGATCCAAAAACCAATGAACTCGTTCTTGATTCTATTAGTGTAGAAACCAAGCAAGTTATGGAAAACTTAAAAGCGGTATTGGCGGCGGCTGATATGACTTTTGAAAATGTTATAAAGTCGTCTATCTTTATCAGTGATATGAATAATTTTGGACAAATCAATGAGGTTTATGGAAGTTACTTTGAAGACGCTACTGCACCGGCAAGAGAAACGGTTGAAGTGGCTAACTTGCCGAAATTTGTCAATGTAGAAATCAGTATGATTGCGGTGAAGTAGTTTGAAAACTTAAGTCTTCAATTTCAAAAAAAAAAAAAAGCCAAATTCCAAGACGGTTAAAATGATGCTTGCATTGGGCAATTCAACCTTAAGAGATTAAAAACAAAAACACGCTAAGTCCCCTATTTTTAATCTGATTGGGGATTTTTCGTATCTAGATTTCTTCCAAAACAGATGTGCCACTTGATAGATCTCCTGAAATCCATTTCCATTTTTCATAGAGTTTTATCTTTCCATCTTTTGTCAGCTCAGGTTTTGACGTACAGATTCCAGTCATCAATTCCCCTTTTTTATTGACCAGATGGTATCGCATTTCGATGTTGCCTTCTTGGTCTACCAAGCCTATCAAATGTCCTTTTACAATTTGGCCGCCTTGGTAGTCAGAGGTCAAAATGTTACCGTGATGTTGGTACTCAAAAATTGTTTCTTCTGATGTTTCTCCATTTGCAGAGTTCTGAACGGGTCTAAATCTTTTATTATTATAATTCATAATTAATTAAATTAGAATACTGGCTCCATTCAACGCTATAAAAAAAGCAGTGGAGGTATCAAAACTTACACTGCTCTTCATCTATATAATTTTAAGTTGACTTACAACTTTCTGGTATGATAGGCTACCAAACCTTCAATGGGACGGCGCACAAAATTTCCTGCTTTAAAACCCATTTCTTCTGCAATTTCGAGAATTTGATCTTTAGCAAAGAAGGCTATGGATCCAGCAAAATGCACCGGAACCGTTTTCACTTCTTCTTTAAACTGAAAAATCATATTCTTGGCAAAGAGGCGGATACCTTCTCTAATCATATTTTGGATATAGGCTGAATCAATATTCAAAAACATAAACTCTGCAAAATTTGCTAAATAAGCATTAGGACTAGGTTGCTTATAAAGGTTGTATTTGATATAATCAGCATCCATATTATATTTGTCCGCAAAAGATACTTTTATAGCTTCCGGCATGTGATTGAAGTAGTAATCACGCACCAATTGCTTGCCGTAATAATTCCCTGAGGCATCATCCATTAAGGTATAGCCCAAGGACTGAATGCGCTGGTCAATATGCGCACCGTCGTAATAACTACAATTGGACCCTGTACCCAATATACAAACAATTGCAGCTTCCTCATCATGACTTAATGTTGCTCTTACAGCAGCCATAGTATCCTCTGTAACCTCAATCTCCGCATTTACAAAAATGTCTTCCAAAACGCGTTTTAAAAGCAATCTCGGATTTTCAGTACCACAACCTGCCCCATAAAAAAAGACATGGGTAACGTCGCGCTTATGCTTCATCAACTCCTCACTCTTTCTAATAATTTTATAGAGCTTTTTTTCTTTGAGAATTTCAGGATTCAAACCTCCGGTCCTAATTTTCTCCTGAA
The DNA here is from genome assembly GCF_000423005.1 of Gelidibacter mesophilus DSM 14095. GTDB lineage: Bacteria > Bacteroidota > Bacteroidia > Flavobacteriales > Flavobacteriaceae > Gelidibacter > Gelidibacter mesophilus. The sequence goes on along the minus strand of NZ_AUHD01000009.1, from coordinate 54,245 downwards.
GTTGCTTACCGCTACTGTCTACTGAAATCCAATCGGCTTTTGTAGAACCGCTGTCAACTATTAATATCATAAATTTATGGAATAAAAAAAATCCGTATAAATTTCAATCTACATAAAAATAGTGAAACTCATACGGATTTTATATGGTTATTTATAAAGAATGAACGTGTTGTGCCAATTCCACCAATTTTGTAGAATATGCAAATTCGTTATCATACCATCCCACCAATTTGAAGAATCTTGAGTTTAATTCAATCGAAGCATCAGCATCAAATACACAGGTATTCGTTTCTCCAACAAAGTCTTGAGAAACCACAAGTTCATCAGTATATCCAACCACACCTTTCATCGCCCCTTCAGAAGCATCTTTAAACGCTTTTTTGATGGCATCCAGTGAAGTTTCCTTTACCGTTCTTACCGTTAAATCTACCACTGACACATCTGCGGTTGGTACGCGGAACGCCATCCCAGTTAATTTGCCATCTAACTTAGGAATTACTTTTCCTACAGCTTTCGCTGCTCCTGTTGAAGCAGGAATAATGTTCATTAATGCGCTTCTACCGCCCCTAAAATCTTTTTTAGAAGGTCCGTCAACTGTTAATTGTGTAGCAGTTGTGGCATGTACTGTAGTCATCAAGGCTTCTTCAATACCAAAATTATCATCAACAATTTTAGCCATTGGCGCCAAGCAATTTGTGGTACAAGACGCATTGGATACAATGACATCTGAAGCTTTCACATCTTTATGGTTAACCCCCATAACAAACATTGGCGCATCTTTACTTGGCGCAGAAATAACTACTTTCTTAGCGCCTGCCTCAATATGGTAATGCGCTGATTCCATCGTTGTAAAAATACCGGTACAATCTGCTACCACATCTGCACCCACTTCATCCCATTTAAGATTGCGTGGATCTCTTTCAGCAGTAACACGAATAGTTTTCCCATTCACTACTAAATGTCCGTCCTTCACCTCAACAGTACCATCAAATCTTCCGTGTACCGAGTCATATTTTAATAAATACGCTAAATGTTCTACTTCTAATAGATCATTCACTCCTACAATCTCTACATTTGGTTTATTTAAAGTTGCTCTAAATACAATTCTCCCAATTCTTCCAAAACCGTTTATTCCTAATTTCAAATTTGACATTTTATTCTCTTTTATATTAATATTATTATTCTAAATACCGAATGTTGCTAAAGATTTTTAATCAACATCCGGCCTGCACCACGATGGTGCGTTTGAGCAATTCCAAATTTTATGTAGTCATAATTTCTGAAACGCGCAATAACTCTCTATCTATCTCAGACTTTCCTTTGACCGCCTGTTCTAAAGGAGTCAATTCCATTTGTTCATTGAGAAGGCCAACCATATAATTTGTTTTTCCTTCCAATAAGGTTTCTACAGCTTTCACCCCCATTCTGCTGGCCAAAACCCTATCAAAACATGATGGAGAACCACCTCGTTGCATATGGCCCAAAACAGAAACCCTAACGTCATACTCGTCCATATTGGCTTCAACGTAATCCTTTAATTCAAAAACGTTCTTTCCAATTTTATCGCCTTCCGCAACCACAACTATACTTGAGGATTTACCAGAGCGCTTACTTCTATGCAAGGATTCCAACAATCGGTGAAGCCCCAGGTTCTCTTCAGGAATTAGAATTTCTTCCGCCCCTGCACCAACACCTGCATTTAGTGCGATATGTCCGGCATCACGCCCCATGACCTCAATAAAAAAGAGTCGGTTATGAGAACTTGCAGTATCACGAATCTTATCGATACATTCCACTACCGTATTCAAAGCCGAGTCAAAACCAATAGTATGTGTGGTTCCAAAGATGTCATTATCTATCGTACTCGGAATTCCAATGACTGGGAAGTCGAATTCCTTATTAAAAACCAATCCTCCATTGAAGGTTCCATCTCCACCAATCACAATAAGCCCATCGATACCAGCTTTAACAAGTTGCTCATGCGCTATTTTGCGACCTTCAGGGGTCCTAAATCCTTTTGAGCGGGCAGATTTAAGTACTGTACCGCCTTTGTTGATGATACCTTTAACACTACGTGCATCCATGGTCTTGAAATCCCCTTCCATTATGCCCTCATAACCACGATAAATTCCTACACATTCTATATTATGAAAGGCACAGGTTCTGACTACGGAACGAATGGCTGCATTCATTCCTGGAGAATCGCCTCCAGAAGTCATCACCCCAATTTTTTTTATAATTTTTGACATTTAATTAGTTTAGAAAAGTAAAACTACTAAACTAAATCTTAAATTATGATAGGATTAATTATATTTTAAGAGACGAAACAAAATTCAATCGATTTCGTTAATAACTATATGAAAACTATTTATTAACATGGAGATTAATTCACTTTTTCATCATCTTCTTCTCTCAATTTGATATAAGCTGGAAGCGGGTTTTCTTTGGTTTGAGTATTATTTTTCTTCTCTACAGGTAACTCTTTTTTCTTATTCTTTCCTGTGAAAATAATCCAAAGTAATTCTTTAAAAGTATCAAATTCTACATTATAGGACAATCCAATCCCTTGAGTGTAACCAATCTCTTCCCCAAAATTCCGAATGTTATTCTCTCTATTGAAAAACTTGGCCGATAAAGTGCCATCGTCATTTAAAAGCAGTTCTATCTCTGCATCACCAGCAATAATTGTTTCGTTAACACCACCTATTGGCACACCAACTTTACCATTAAACAATACACGATCACTGATTTTAGTACTGAGGGTCAACCCTAATCGATCATCTGTTTTATAATCTGGTGTTTGTTCTCCGGCTTGAAAATTCAAACCGAGCTTGAGTTTATCATCATCACTGGATAATAAGTCATTAAACAAGTTGTTTACACGATCGGCAATGGTGCCGTAGGCCTGTTGACCCAAACTAATTTCACTTGCAAAGGAGCCTGTAGCCAATAAAAACAAGGCTTGGTTTTCTTTACTTTCCTTAGTTTCCAATCGGTATTCAAGCTCTGATTTTACGGTAGAACTCGCATTTGGAAATGTCAAGTCAAAATCTGGAGTGGGCTGCTCCAATTGCCCCGAAAGATTAATTTCAACATTAACCGGAATACTTCTATTAATTGGATTGTCCAACAAAATTGATGGATTGGCCTCCGTTTTATAGATGGCTTTTAAATTGATTTGTGCCTTTAACGCATCCCCTTCCCAAATAATACTGCCCCCAGGTTCCACGGTAAGATCTTTTTGAATCAGACCACCATAAGAGAAGTTATAGATTCCTTTAAACACAGAAAAATCGCCCCACATTTTAAACTTGCCGTTGGTGTTGATTTCAAACAACAGGTTACCTTCTCCACTTCCTCTAATCGTGCTTCCTGAGCTTCTATCGATAACAATTTCAATATCGGCATTCTGATTCACATCCAAATCAAACTTAAGTTCCAATCCTTTCACTTTGGTTTCTGTTATAACCTCTCCTTTTAAACGTGCCGCCTTTTCTTCTGGACTCAGAAAATGGATATAGGAATTATCTCCAAAACTTTCCACATCATTCAACGGAATTTTGAAAACGGTACCTTGTGCCGTACTTCCTTCAACATCAATTATTAACTGATCTGTTGGTCCGTAAATACTGGCCTTACCACTCATAAATGCAGTTCCATAATAGAGGGCATCTTCCGCATCATCAGTGTTTAGCACCAATAATCTATCTGTATCAATAACCAATCCGAGCTTCCAATCCGAGAAGTTTTGATGCGACATAAAACCGTTTAAGGTTGCTTTTGAAAAATACTCTGAATCGGTCATTACAACCTCATTAAAAACGAAGCGTTGATCTTTTAAGGTAACTTCTGAGTCAAAATCGAACGCATAATCCACATTCAAATAAGGGATTGACATTCCAGCGTTATCCAAAACCAAATTCCCGTCAATTTGTGGCTTTTTCAAATCTCCAGTAACTTTGACTTCACCTGATGCTAGACCGCGGATACGGTTGATAACATCTGCTCCAAAAACGTTGAGCGGTTCCAAATCAAACTCCGCAAATATGATATCCAAATCAATATTGGAATTGGTGGCGCTTACATCAATATTACCCGTAGCATCCAACGATTTTAAATTGTCATTTCTTAAAAACAAATCGACTGTATAGTTGGTGAGCGATTGATTACCTTCAATTTCTGCACTTAAATCTCCCAACATGTATTCGTTAAACATGAAATTTTCAATACTAATATTTGAATTGGGCACATATACGCCATTCTGTTGCAGCACATCTAGGTGACCATTTAGGATGCCACCAAAACTAAGACTATCAAGCGTAGGGGTTACTTTGTTAAGATCCACCTCGCTAAAACTAAGTTTCAAATCTTTATAGGTAGAATCTCTTAGTACGCCTGACAATTGAATTTCTTCATCGTCGTGACTAAAGAGAACATCAGAAATATCAAATTCTCTAAAGTCTCTATCAAAAGCAACCTTATTGAGCTGGTTTTTCTCTTCATTTATAAACCAGTTATTCTCCTTGATGGTGATATCTGATTTTTTAAATCCTATTACAGATTTATTTTCGGCATCAATGGTGTAGAATAAGCTTAGATTGTAATGGTCATTGTTTTTTTTACCGCCACTAAACTCCGACTTAATAAACAGTGTATCCCTTACTGTAACGTTAATAAGGTTAAACTTTGAAACGTTATAAAATTTAGTGTTGATGGAATCAATTTCTATAAACGTATTAAAAAGAGGATTGCCATTATCTATATTCACCTGAATATCATTGGCAAAATAGTCGAGCAACTTTATTTTTGGAGATTTAAAGGTCAAGTTAAAGCCGCGCTGATCACTTTCAATCCGTCCCTTTACAAAAGTATTTTTCCCAAGCTCCAAGTCATGATAGAAGACTTCTACAATTTTATTATAAATCGTAAAATTAAAATCGAGATATTGTTCGGTCTCGACCTTATGTGGAATGTAATTGGTATAAATGCTGCCTATAGAGTTTTCCACCAGCCTCCCGATATCCCTAATTTTAAAAATACCACGCACCTCGCCTTCAATAATATCTGGCGAATTGATTTCTATAATGCGCTCAGCGTCATGAAATTTTGAGGTGATCTCAAAATCATCAAAATAATAATCGTCGTTTTCATTGATATAAGTGGTATTCTGAAAAGTAAGATTTCCAAAGGCATCGTCAATAGAAGAGCCATCCATATCCATAATAACAATTCCTTTAAAAATGGAAATGCTATCTTTCTTTACAAAGTTTAAGGCCCTAAGGTTAGCGTACTCCACATCCGCAGTAAAATCAAACGCACTCACTTCTTTTGACAAATCCGCCAATCCGTTGAATTTGAATTTTAGGTTTTCGTCATTAGACACCAAAACACCATTAAAAATCTTATTCCCCAATTGTCCGGAAATATCGATGTTCTCATAGCTGTAATTGTTATAATTAAGACTCAATACATGCCCTTGAATATTTGTTTTTAAATTCTCAAGTGTAAAACCCTTTCCATCTACTTCCATATCAAAGGTGGTCTCCCCAACCTTAGGATCGTTCAAGACTACTCCAATATCAAAATTTTCAATAATAATATTTCCTTTATAACTCGCGTTGTCAATATCGTTAAAGCGTAAAAGGTTCAAATTTGATTCGATATGTCCCAGAGCCGTATTGATCTTTAAATCGGCAACAATATCGGTGGATGTGATTTTAGATTTCCCATATAAAGTAAACCCACCCAGTTTAGAAAATATACTCGGGATGGAGGCGCCCAAAACATTAGGCATAAGCGATTTTAAATCATAATAATTGGACGACAGATTGCTGAAATCGGCATCCATTTCAAAAGTATTACTCTCAATATTGAATAAATTCTTAAAATTAATATCGCCATAAACCTTCGTTTGACTGCTTGTGTTCAGCCTGAGGTTCATCATATTCAAATTGTTTAAGGTACCGCTCAAATTCACGCTAAATTTAGCATGGTCCTCCACTCCAAACTCATTGTAAAAAGTGTTTAGCTCATTGAGCATCACATCAGAATTCTTAAAACTCGCCACAACATCTACCTTATTTGTAAAATCCTGTAAATCTTCTCGTTTATATTTAAAGGTTAAATCGCCGTACAGCGCGGAGTTTGTCGTTTGAATAGCGAGATCGGCAAAAGTCATGTGATCTAGCGTATACTCAAAGTTGGTGATCATGTTTTTAACCGTCAGTCCCCTACTATCCCTAAAGGTAAGGGTATTGATCCGGGCGCTCACATCACTTCCATTAATTAATAAGTTCGTAGCGTTTAAGTTGAGCTTATTGAATTCCAGAATTTTAGCATTTTCCAAATTGTCATTGATCATTCTAAAAGTGCTTCCATAAATGGACACGTCACTTGAAGACAATAGAAATATTACTTTATCAGGCCTAGGATTATTTTCACCAAAACGCGCAACAAAAACATCTAAATTGGTCTCATCCTCACCTTTATAAGTCCGGACGTTAAAGGTTAAACCATTGATGTCAATATCTCCAAAATTCAATTTGCTTTTGTAAAGATTTCGATAATTTAAAATAGACGTATTTAATTCTTCTATTCCAATTAATGTATCTTGTTTATAATCTTCAATATAGATTCCTTTAAGTTCTACATCGCCATTAAATTGAAGTCCGACTTTATTAATATAAATATGCGTTCCAAATTCGTCATTGATGCGTTTGGTTACCTTTTTACCTAAAAATGTTTGAATGGGTGGAATAGAGAGAATAAGCACCAAAATGATGAACAGCAATATAAAAATTGCCACAATTTTGGATGCTATTTTTAAAAGTTTTTTGATACGTTTTAAAAGTTATAACTTTGAAGCCAAAATTAGCAATTATTGTGCCTAATTCTTATTAATGACTACACAAAATATTTATATTCTCGCAATTGAATCGTCATGTGATGATACTGCCGCTTCCGTAATGCTCAATGGCAAAATTTTGAGCAATGTGGTGGCCGGTCAAAGTATCCATGAATCTTATGGTGGCGTTGTTCCAGAATTGGCTTCTAGGGCACATCAGCAAAATATTGTCCCGGTTGTTCAACAAGCCTTAAAACGTGCCAATGTTGATAAAAAACAACTAAGTGCCATAGCCTTTACACGTGGTCCTGGGTTGATGGGATCCTTATTGGTAGGAACGTCTTTTGCCAAATCAATGGCCTACGGCTTAAACATTCCGTTAATTGACGTGAACCACATGCAAGCCCATATTCTAGCGCATTTTATTGATGAAGACGGGTTTCAAAAACCACCTTTCCCTTTTTTAGGAATGACTATTTCTGGAGGACATACCCAAATAGTAAAAGTGAACTCTCATTTTGACATGGAAGTCATTGGAGAAACCATTGACGATGCCGTTGGTGAAGCTTTTGATAAAAGCGGTAAGATATTAGGCTTGGGATATCCTGCGGGTCCGGAAATTGATAAACGTGCAAAACTGGGAAATCCGAAGGCTTTTAAATTCACCAAGCCTAAAGTAGAAGGTTTAAATTTTAGTTTTTCGGGATTAAAAACCGCCATTCTTTATTTCATCCAGAAAGAAACACATGCCAACCCAAATTTTATTGAGGAATACCTAAATGATATTTGTGCATCCATTCAATTTACCATTATCGGAATTTTGATTGACAAATTGAAATTGGCTTCAAAACAAACAGGTATCAACCATATTGCCATTGGAGGTGGCGTATCAGCAAATACTGGCATTAGAAAAGCTTTAAAAGATGGTGAGGTGAAATTTGGGTGGACCACTTATGTTCCAAAATTTGAATTTACTACGGATAATGCTGCGATGATTGCCATTGTTGGTTATTTGAAATTTCTGGAAGGCGATTTTGCAGAACAGAGCGTAACCGCTTCCTCCCGTCTTAAAATCTAAAAACACTCAACTCTCCTTCCGATGCAGCTTTTTTATAATCCAGATATTAACGAAGAAACCACTCAAATCTCATTTTCAAAAGATGAAAGCCGGCATGTTGTGAAAGTGCTTCGGAAAAGTAGTGGCGACCAACTTCAAATCAGCAATGGAAAGGGCTGGTTATTTGTTGCGGAAATTACGATTGCAGATGCTAAAAATTGCACGGCTGTTATTATTTCGAAATCCTTTGAAGCTTCTCGAGAATATAAAGTTCATTTGGCTGTTGCTCCAACAAAAATGAACGATCGCTACGAATGGTTTTTAGAAAAAGCAACTGAAATTGGTGTCAATGTCATTACGCCCATTATCTGCGACCACAGTGAACGCAAAGTAATTAAAACGGATCGGTTTGAGAAAATTCTCCAATCTGCCATGAAACAATCCTTGCATAATTATTTACCCGAGCTGCAGCAATCTATTTCATTTACAGATTTTATTTCACAATCATTTCACGGACAAAAATTTATCGCCCATTGCGAGGACACCGAACGCATTTCTTTAAAAAATGCTTTACAAACTCAGACAGATGTGCTGGTTTTAATTGGTCCTGAAGGCGACTTTAGTCCCACTGAAATTAAATTGGCCATAACCTTAGGATTCAAACCTGTTACTTTAGGAAACACCCGTTTAAGAACGGAAACGGCAGCCATTGTAGCATGCCACAGCATTGCTTTTTCGAATGAAGCTTAGATTTATGAAAAAGGATTTTAATGAATTCTAAGCGTTTCGAACCATTTTAATTGAGCGTTAATAAAACGCATAAATAAAAACTTCTATCAAGCTATCATTGTTTTTATTTCTATTTTTGGTGCATGACATTTAGTTTGAAAATAGCAAAGCAAATCACTGCAATCTTGTTTTTAACCATGGGCTTCACAGCGCCATTGCAGGCACAGGAGATTGCCGTTCTAAAATACAAAGGAGGTGGAGATTGGTATGCCAACCCTACATCCTTACCCAATTTAATCACCTTTTGCAATAGGAATATCAATACGAGAATTGATCCCAAACCACAAACCGTAGAACCGGACAGTCCTGACATTTATCAATACGCATTTATCCACATGACCGGACACGGGAATGTGTTTTTTAATGAGAATGATATTGACAACTTAAGAAACTATCTTTTATCTGGAGGATTTTTACATATTGATGACAATTACGGCATGGAGCCTTACTTAGTGAAAGAACTCAAAAAAGTGTTTCCGAATAAGGACCTAATAGAATTGCCAAAAACGCATCCTATTTTTAGTTCCCCTTATAAATTTCCGGAGGGATTACCAAAAATTCATGAACACGATGGTAAAAGACCTCAAGCCTTTGGAATTTTTGAAAAGAACAGATTGATTTTACTTTTTACTTATGAAAGCGATTTAGGAAATGGATGGGAAGATGAAGAAGTCCATAGCGACCCTTTTGAGGTCAGAGAAAAAGCTCTAAAAATGGGCGCCAATATTATTAAATATGTTTTTGAAAACTAGAATAATCAACACTTGCAGATTTTAGATTTCAGCATGGTCCAATCTAAAATGGTAAATCGATAATCTCCAATCCTTATGCAGCTCACGCATTACACTTCAAAATTTAGCCCGCACAACTTTCCAATTACATTAGTATGCGAAAATGTATCAGATGCGTCCAATGTTGGTAGTTTGTTTAGAACTGCGGATGCTTTTGGAATTGAAAAGCTGATTTTTTCTGGCCAACCCATTCCTTTTGGACGAAAGATGGCAAAGACCTCAAGAGCTACTGAAAAGTATGTGAATTTTGAATGGTCTGAAGAGCCGTCGAGAACGTTGAAAGATCTTAAAAACTTAGGCTACCAAATCATCGCTTTAGAAATCACAGATAACAGCACGCCCCTAGTTGATATGACATTAAAGACCAGTCAACCTATAGCATTGCTCATTGGCGATGAAAATTTTGGTGTTTCAGAAGGGTGTTTAAAATTATCCGATCATCTTATTCATATTGATATGTTTGGTCAAAATAGTAGCATGAACGTTGTTCAGGCCGCTAACATCGCACTTTACGAAATAACCAAACAACTTCAAAATAAACAAATTTGACATTTATTTAAGTTTGCAGCACTAAAATCTTTTGATACCGTTAAATTTTAGTGCGACCACCTCCTAAATTTGAATTATATTTAAAAAATGAAAGCGAAAACCATTTCTAAAGGAATTTTACAGGCGTTAGCTGCAGTGTTTGGCATTATGCTACTTTTATTTTTGCTTTATAAAATACAATCCTTATTACTATATCTATTTATAGCAGGAGTGATATCTCTCATCTTCAGGCCAGTGGTTTATTTCTTTAAGCACCGGTTAAAATTTGGCAGAAACCTTTCGGCTTTTATAACGCTGTTGCTCATTGGTTCACTTTTCGCATTAATCTTATGGCTTTTCGTTCCGATAATCCTCGAACAGAGCAAAAATATATCAGAGATTGATTTTGAAATGGTTAAAACTGATTTGAATGAACTTAGTATTCAGGCGAGCGAATATCTTGGCGTGGAGAAAATCAACATCATAGAAGCTATTAAACGTACAGAATTTGTGAGGGAATTTGACTCTGAAATTGTAGTCAGTTTTGTGGATGTCTTTGTGAATAATATCGGTAAATTTTTTATAGGATTATTTTCTGTTTTATTCATTTCATTCTTTTTATTGAAAGATGAACGCATGATTTCTAATGCTGTGGCCATTTTTGCTGAGGAAGGGAAAGAACGTCGCTTTTTAAGGGTTTTGGATAAAGCGAAAGAGTTGTTGTCAAGGTATTTTATAGGACTGTTGATCCAAACAACCATCATGGCCGTTTTTTATCTGGTGTTATTGTGGAATTTAGATGTTAAAAATGCTCTTGCCATTGCCGTTATTTGTGCATTTCTTAATATCGTTCCTTATTTGGGGCCACTTCTTGGTGGTGTGGTTATGATATTGGTCGTGGTTTCCAACAATCTAGGGGTTGATTTTTCTTCCGATTTATTACCGCTTTTACTCCGAGTTCTCATAGGTGTCACCATTGCGCAGCTCATTGATAATCTTTTTTCTCAGCCCATTATCTTTGGCAAAAGTGTGCGGTCCCACCCATTGGAAGTTTTTCTTGTTATTATTATTGGAGGATTAATTTTTGGAATCCCTGGGATGATTCTAGCCGTCCCAGTATATACAACACTTAAGGTCATTTCGAAGGAATTTCTATCAGAATATAAAATCGTAAAGCACTTGACCAAGAATCTTTAACCGTTATAGTTAAGTTTGCCGTAAATTATAGGGAATGAATTTTGCCGTTTTACAATCGAGTGTTCAAGAGTATATCAATGAAAACCTTAAATCAGATCCAACGGCTCTGATTTTAAAAGGTGTTTTTTTTAATGGCGTTACTACGGCCGAAGTGGTAGAGCAGATTGAAGCGAAAAACAAATGCGAAAAAAAATTGCCAACCTGGTTCCAGCATTCCAATATTTACTATCCCAATAAACTCAATATTGAGCAGACATCTTCTGAACTGACCGCCGCATATAAATCGCAGATAATTTCGGGTAAAACCCTTATTGATCTTACCGGTGGCTTTGGTGTTGATGCCTATTATTTTGGGAATTTTTTTGAAAAGGTGACGCATTGCGAAGTCAATAATGATCTCAGCACCATAGTGAACCACAATTTTGACACCCTCAATGTCCGTAATATTGATACAATTGCAGAAGATGGCTTAGCCTATCTCCAAAATTCCTCAAAAGATTATGATTGGATTTATATAGATCCCTCCAGACGGCATGATCGCAAAGGAAAAGTGTTCTTTCTAAAGGATTGTTTGCCTAATGTTCCTGAGCATTTAGGGTTGTTATGGGCGCACACCAAAAACATCTTGATTAAAACTTCTCCCCTATTGGATCTTACTATAGGAATAAACGAGTTAGAATACGTAAAGACCATCCATATTATTGCCGTTAATAATGAAGTCAAAGAATTACTATGGGTTTTGGAGCACGGATTTTCTGGCCAAATAGAAATTAAAACCATCAATCTTAAGAATAGCGGCTCAGAGAATTTTGAATTTTTTATTGAAGATGAAGCTCAGGTTGCTACCGTTTATAGCGAACCGCTCTCCTACCTCTATGAGCCAAATGCTGCAGTGATGAAATCTGGTGCATTCAACGTGTTGACCTCGGCATTTGAAATTCAAAAACTCCACAAACATTCACATTTATACACGAGCGACGCCTTGCTTGATTTTCCCGGAAGGGCATTTCAGATTCTAAAATCTATTCCTTATAGTAAAAAGCAAATGAAAAAACTCGCTATTGAAAAGGCTAATATCACCACCCGAAATTTCCCTGATACCGTTCAAAATATTCGGAAGTTATTTAATATTAAAGATGGTGGCAATCAGTATCTTTTCTTTACGACGGATGTCAACAATGAAAAAACTGTTATAGTCTGCTCGAAAGTGAATTAAAAATATTAAGCTGAACGATTGTGTTGGAGAAACTCCAAGAACGCACCATTCAGCTTAACATATAGTCTGTTTGATTTTTTGCTAAAAAACTGGCTTAAATCATATTAAATACTGGTCCCAACAGGACGTATATAATAATGAATAATATTACTGTACCTATACAGCCACACTTCCCGCCACCTAATTTCTTTGCACCCCATCCAGCAGCAAGGGCTCTCAATATATTTTTCATTCTCTTTAGTTTTTAAAGTTTAAATGTACTACTAAATAAGAATCAAGATGAGCGCAAAAAAAATAAATCATAGCTCAAATACAGATTTTTCAGTAAAACCGTAACATACGGCGGAATCTACCGTTCGTTTCGTGTTCAAGCCTGTAAATTCACTAAAAGCAGGAAGAATCAAGCGGTGTTCAGACACTTCGAAACACGGAAGTTTAATAAACACTTTGCCTCTGCCCCTAATGGTCACCCCGGGATGTGTATGTCCTGAAACACAAAAAACAGCTTCTTTGCAATGCTGTTCGTCATGAACAAAGCGAAAAACAGCCACATCTTTATGCGTTTTAAAAACAGTAATTCCCAATGATTCGTAAAAACTATCCTTTAATCGGTCGTGATTACCTTTAATAAGCTCAAAACTGACACTGCGATGGTCTTGAATAAACTTTTGGAACTGATCAATGTCGGTATTGTTTTCGGCATGAAAAAGATCACCTACCACTAAAACGATATCCACTTTAAAATGCTCAATCAAAGTTTGCAATCTGTTTAAGTCATTGTCCAAAATGGCAGATGGAATAGGAATACCCGCCTTTCTAAAATGTGCCGTTTTGCCGATATGTAAATCTGATACCACCAAAGTCTTCTCTTTTTCCCAAAAAAGCGCACGTTGGTTGGTCAACGTTATAATTTCATTTTGAACCGTGATGTCTTTGGTAATTATACTCATAGTTGCGTTTGCTTCAGCACCTCATCCCTTATTCGTTTTATTCGCGCATCCAAATCTTCGCTGGTCAAGGATTGCCGTAAACTGTCCACTTTAATCGGGAAACTCAATGGGGTGAAAGAGTTTGCAAATTTAAGGATAAGTTTGCTTTTAGAAATACGTTCAAAAGCTTCTTTTAAGCGCACTTCTTCCAATTGTTCATTAAACACTTCGGTATAGGCCTGGCGCAATAACAGATTTTGAGGTTCGTAATCTTCCAATACTCTAAAAATTAATCCTGACGACGATTGTAGACTTTTGTTGTTTTTTCTAGTTCCTGGTTGACTCTGCACAACCAGCCCGGAGATCACGGCGATATCTCTAAATTTCCTGGAGGCCATTTCTGAAGCATTGATGCTGCCGATGACATCTTCCATGAGATTGTCTTTGGATAAAATGTCCTTAATTGTGGCCTCATTTATCGGAATGGCCTGATCACTCAATAATTCGAAACCATAATCGTTCATGGCAATGGTAAAGGTCAGCGGTTTTATCAAGCTCAATCGGTAAGCGATCAACGCTGCCATAACTTCGTGAATCAGTCGCCCTTCAAATGGATACATAAACACATGATGCCCATCTTTGGTTTCAATCATTTCAATTAAGAATTCGTCCTTCCCTGGAATATGGGAGTTTTTTTCCTGCTGGGAAATCAAAGGATGTAAAAATTTTAATTCCTTTTCACTTGTTTTCGGATGTAAGGACTCCGATAGTTTCTCACGCAGATAATGACTTAAATAAGAAGACAACGGCAAACGCCCTCCCATCCAACTTGGGGTTATGGCAGATTTACGTTTACTTCTTTTGACTAAGACGGTCATGTCTTTGATGCTGACCAATTCCAAAACCCGTCCTGCCAGAATAAAATGATCATTCGGTTTTAGCTTAGAAATGAAATATTCTTCAATCATCCCAATATAACCGCCAGAAAAGAATTTTACCTTTAACATAGCATCACTCACGATGGCACCAATATTCATACGGTGGAGCATGGCAACCCGCTTACTTTTCACCTTATAGAGTCCGTCGTCATCAATAATCACCTTGTGATATTCTTCATAAGATTTTAAGGTATTTCCGCCTTCAGTAATAAATTGGAGTGCCCAATGCCAGTCCTCTTCGGTCATATAATGAAAGGCGTGTACCTGTTGAATGACCTTAAACAATTCGTTCTCATTAAAGCCTTCACCAACTGCCAAAGACACCATGTATTGGATGAGCACATCAAAAGTCAACACCATAGGTTCTCGTGCCTCAATACGTTTATCTCTTACGGCTTGCTTTAATGCGGAGGCTTCTATCAATTCCAACGAGTGTGTGGGCACAAAATAGATTTTGGAGGTTTCATAAGGTGAATGGCCACTGCGACCTGCCCGTTGCATAAACCGCGCTATACCTTTTGGAGATCCAATTTGAATGACGCAATCCACTGGTTTAAAATCTACGCCCAAATCTAAAGAAGACGTACATACCACTGCTTTGAGATGTCCATCGGAAATGGCATCTTCAATCCAGTTTCGCAATTGCGCGTCAATGGAGCCATGATGAATGGCAATTTGTCCCGCCAAATCGGGTTCAATTTTTAAAATTTGCTGATACCAAATTTCCGATTGATTTCTGGTGTTTGTAAAAATAAGCGTGGTGTTATTTTCGTAGATGATCGGAATGATTTTAGAAGCCATCTTCACACCCATATGTCCTGCCCAAGGCAAAACTTCAATCTCGTCGGGCAGTACGGTAATGATTTCAATTTTCTTTTTCTCCTTGGCGATAACGCGCTTAGTTTTGATTTTTTTATAAGGAATCAAGACCTCTTGAGCTTCGTCCAAATTACCAATGGTGGCTGTGATTCCAAAAATTTGTAGCGATTCTGTGAGGGATAATACTCTGGAGATCGCTAATTCTGTCAATACGCCGCGCTTGGAGCCCAATAATTCATGCCACTCATCTACCGCCACACAATGCAAATTTTTAAAAAATCGGGAGTTATTTTTTTGTGAAAATAAAATGTGAAGCGTTTCGGGCGTGGTCAACAACACATCTGGCATCAACCGTTCTTGGCGACGGCGTTCTTTCTGGGGTGTGTCGCCGTTTCTAACTTCCACTTCCCAATCCAAGCCAATTTCTTCCACAGCGATGGTCATGGCTTTTGCCAAATCTTTTGCCAAGGAGCGCAGCGGACTTATCCAAAGCAACTTTATGCCTTTTTTATAGGCTTCGGGCTGATTAAGATAGTTAATGACCACCGCCAAGAATACAGAAAAGGTCTTCCCGAATCCCGTTGGCGCTACCACCATCCCACTATATCCGTTATGATAGTAGTTCCAGGTCTGCACTTGAAAAGCGAATGGCTTCTGCCCCTTCTTCTGCATCCAATCGGCAATAATTTGATAACCTTGTGAGTCCTGAACGTTTTTCAAGTAGGATTGGTGATTAAGAGTTTAACTTGTTCTATAGTGTCAATATCAGCAACAGTTTTATCACGACGCCATCTTAAAATTCGTGGAAATCTTAAGGCCACTCCAGATTTATGACGATTGCTAAAGGCAATGCCTTCAAAGGCAATTTCAAAAACCAATTCAGGTTTGACGGTACGCACTGGTCCGAATTTTTCAATGGCATTTTTGTTGACAAATCTTGAAATTTCAGTGATCTCTACATCGGTCAGTCCAGAATAAGCTTTCGCAACCGTGACCAATCCCTCGTCCTTTTTAACGGCAAAGGTATAATCGGTATATTTTGAACTTCGTCGTCCACTGCCCTTTTGTGCATAGATCATGACCGCATCAATGGTGAGTGGGTCCACTTTCCATTTCCACCAATCGCCTTTTTTACGACCGGTGTGATACGGTGAGTCTTTCTGTTTAAGCATCAAACCTTCACTATTGAATTCACGTGCTTGATTTCTTATCGCATCCAATTCATGCCAATTTTTAAAAGTAATAACTTGGGAAATTACAATAAAATGAGGTAAAGTATCCGACGTGACTAAATTTTCCAAGATTTGACGACGGTACACCATTGGCTTACTACGAATGTCCTTTCCATTCCATTCTAAAATGTCATACACATAAAATCCTACCGGAATTTCTTCCAACATTTTCTTGCTTATGGTCTTCCTATTCAGTCGTTTTTGCAAGTCATTAAACAGCAAAACGGCATTATCTTTAAGAGCTAATATTTCGCCGTCAATAACAAAATCGTCCTTGAAGGTGGTCATGGCACTTACCAGTTCCGGAAATTGACTCGTCACCAGTTCTTCACCTCTCGACCAGATAAATATTTCGCCATTGCGCTTAACAATTTGACCTCTAATGCCGTCCCACTTATATTCTACTTGCCAATCTTGAGGCTCTCCTAACTCAGGCAGCTCCTTTTCTAAAGCATAAGCCAAACAAAATGGGTAAGGCTTGGAATTGTCATAATTGATGTGTTCACCTTTAATTAAATCGTCAAAACTAATAGTGTTGATGTTCCAATTGCCAATAATACTGTGCATGAGCTGGTTGGCATCAATGCCAGAATACTTTGCCAATGCGTTGACCAAGGTTTTTTTGGAAACGCCAATCCTAAAACTTCCACCAATAAGCTTATTGAAGATCAAACGTTCCTGCATTTCCAATCCCGACCAAGCGTTAAGAACATAAGCTTTTTTATTGGCGTCCGATTGAGGTCGCAACGCCACCAATTCTTCCATCCATGCACTTAAGGTTTTTTCAATTTTATGTGTCGGATCTGGCAACATTAATGCGATGGTTTCTCCCAAATCGCCTACACTGCTATAACTTTCTAAAAACAACCATTCGGGATAGCCTGTAATTTCTAGGCACCATTGGCGCATAAGTGCTGTTTTTACAGGTCTTGAAGGACGTTTTCCTGTGAATAGGGTAATGATCCAAAGTTTGTCCTTCTCTGGAGCAACGTTCATATAATCCACCAAAGCATCAATTTTAGAATTGGTTTTATTGGTGATTTCAATGGCGCTGATAAGTTCTGAAAAATGCTTCATGAGACTGCCGTTTTTTCAGTTACCACTTCCTTATCATCTTCTTCAGAACCGTATTCTGTTTTTACTTCTGCCGATGGAATACCAATTTCATTCAAATATTTTGAAAAAGTCGCTTGACTGCCGTGGGTTACATAGACTTTTTCTGCTTCGCTGGCTTTTACGGCAGACAACAAACCGTTCCAATCCGCATGATCGCTTACCGCAAATCCTGCATCAACCGCTTGCCAACGTCTGTTCCCTCTAATTTGCATCCACCCCGAACAAATTGCAGTAGCCGCATTGGGAATTTTCTTCAATAATTTTGAGCCCAATAATCCTGGAGGGAGGATCACTATTTTATTTTGAAGCTCATCGTTCTTAAAATCGTAGGTAAGCAATTCCGTCTGCGGAAGCGCTATTCCTGAGCTTTCAATGGCAGCGTTCAAATTGTGGATGGCCGAATGCACATACATTTTATCAACACCTTCCATCAATTTCATGATGCGCTGCGCTTTGCCCAATGAGTACCCTAAAAATACACTTGTCCTATTGTGTGATTGGTTCTTAAAAACCCAATCGTGCATTTGCTGGCGCAATTGTTCTTCAGCCAACCAATTATAGATTGGCAGACCGAACGTGCTTTCTGTAATGAACTCGTGACACTTGACGGGTTCAAAAGGAATGGTTAAATGATCATTCTTTACTTTATAATCGCCAGTAAAAACCACCACAAATCCTTTGTATTCCAAACGTATTTGAGCAGAGCCTATCACATGTCCCGCAGGATGAAAACTCACCTGCACTCCATTGACCATCTTAGGTTCATTATAATTTAAGGATTCTACGCGGATATCTGTACCTAAACGGTGCTTCAAAATGGCCTTCGAATCAGTTTGACATAAATAATAAGTCATTCCATTACGCGCATGGTCAGCATGGCCATGGGAAATGATGGCATAATCAACTGGCAACCACGGATCGAGATAGAATTTCCCGGGGATACAATAAATACCTTTTTTTGTGAATTTAACGAGTTTCAAATGCGTGTATTTGTATATGAACTAAAATATTTAACTAACCTCAAGGAGCCAAAGTTCTCACATAGAGCACTAATGAGTAGTCATTGCACTTGCTGGAACTGGCTTAGCATAATTTAATTCCTGAAATGAACTTACATTATGTGTTTTCAGTTGGCGAACTTTGCGGCTAAATCATTTCAAATAAAAAACTCAAACTTATGTCAGAGCTATAGCTGTTATGGTTTTAATTCACCAAAGTCCATGGTGTCTGGTTGATTGCCAGTAATAGCCCCAACGCCCATTTTAACCAAAGAAACCAATTTATTATTTTTTGGATCCCAATAATACGCTTCTGTCGGTTTCACCGAAATAGCGGTAATGTTCGGATCGTCCTTTCCTTCAAACCACGCATCATCGGTGGAACTATAAAGTTCCTCAATCATTTGTCTGTCGGTGGAAATGGTTGCCATGCCGTAAACGTTGAGGAATTGCATATCGCTTTTATCGGCATAAATGAGGTGCAGATTGGCATCATTCAATAGATTCTGATTGTGGGTGCTGTTTTTGTTACTCAAAAACCAAATATTCCCTTGCGCATCCACTTTTTTAGTACTCATCGGAACCATATGTAAAGGTGCTTGCTTCAAATTTGTCGCCATCATTGTGAAATCGATGTCTTCTGCCATCTCTTTAATCTTCTTTTTGGCGTCGTCGTTATGTAAATTTTCTGTGCTCATAATAATTTTGTTTAATTTATTAATAAAATTAATGAACAAATAAAACTATCCATAGTGCTATCCAATAAAAATATATCCCAAAAACGAAATTCTGCAGCAAATCCTATACAACACTTAATTGTTGCAAATGAGGTAATCCCATTATCATAAAATGTCTTCCTTTATAGATCATTAAAATTTAAAAATCATGAACACCAACAGATTATCAAAAAAAATAGAAGACATTTTAAATAAGCAAGTTACTAAGGAAGCTGAAGCAGCACAGATATTTCTGAGTTATGGATGTTGGGCAGACTCTGAAGGTTATGGTGGGATTGCCAGTTTCTTTTTCAGACATGTTGCGGAAGAACGTGATCATATGATGAAGGTGATGCAATACATCATGGAGCGCGGCGGCACGGTTAAAATAACAGCAATCAAGGCGCCACCTGCAGATCCGAAAAACTTACAAGACTGTTTTGAGAAAACCTTTAAACATGAAGTTGATAATACGACGGCCATTTATGAAATTGTCAATTTGGCGCATGAAGAACGTGATTGGGCTACTTATAACTTCGCACAGTGGTTTGTAAAAGAACAAATAGAAGAAGAAAAAATGGTGATGGACCTATTGGATAAACTTAAGATTGCTGGCGGACCAAAAGCCACAGATGAATCCTTATTCAATCTTGACAAGTATTTGGCTGACGCGCCAGATGAAGCGCCGTTGGCAAGAGATGCTACTATGGACAATCCGGAATAATAAAAAATATTTTTTTACTATATATAAAACCCTCTTTTGAGGGTTTTCTTGTGAGTCATACTCAACAAGTTGGAGGGAAAAGAATCTCTGGTTTTGTTTTGTAGCATGTTTGATGTTGCTTCTCAAAGGCCAATTATTGAATTTATCGAAAATTCTTTTACAACAGAATTGCACTCAAAAATAGAAACCAAAATTCCAAGGTCACCATAGTAATAATTTTGGTAAAATTGCTTCATCAAGAATGAAAATCAAATAACGAAAGATAATCCATTTAACCATCAATGCTAATTCTATTCCTATGGCGTAAATTAGTTGCTTATCTTGCGTCATTGATCTGCGAAGCATTATTACCGTTTCGTAATCTTAAGAATTATAAGAACAGAACTTTACATGACTATTGAAATAAATAAAATAGCACATCTCACCGGACACCAAGCAGCGATATACGCTTTAGCTCCTGGAACACAAGATCATTTTATTTTTTCAGGAAGTGTCGATTGCCTTGTTGTTCAGTGGAATTTACAAACGTATCAATATGATAAAATAATCGGTCGTTTTGCAACACCTTTATATGCCATTTGTCATATTAGAGAAAAACAATGGTTGTTGACAGGAGGCTCAGACGGCACTGTTCATATTATGGATTTAGAAAACAATCAAGAAATAAAAACACTAGACAGCCATAGCGCTCAGGTTTTTAACATCAGCTATTCCATACAAACCAATAGCATCTATACGCTTGGTGGCGACGGAATTTTGGCGGTTTATTCCATGGACAGTTTAACCTTAATTAAATTGATCCATCTGTCTGAAGATAAAGTACGTCATCTTGATTTTAATTATAAGACTTCTGAAATAGCAATTACTAGTGGAAAAGGCAACATTCATATTCTTGACTTAAACACATTATTGAAGAAAATGGTTTTTCCTGGGCATCAATTGTCCTCAAATATTGCGCGGTTCTGTCCAGATGGAAAACTCCTTTTAACTGGAGGGAAAGATGGTTTTTTAAATATTTGGGACGTGGGAAGTTACGAACTCATAACCTCAATTCAGGCTCATGAATGGGCCATTTATGATATTGTCTACAACCCAGAGGCTACTCTATTTGCGACGGCAAGCCGCGACAAATCCATTAAAATATGGGATTCAAAAACACTTGAACTTATAGAAATTATTGATAGAGCAACTTTCGATGGACACCAATTCTCTGTCAATAAATTAATGTGGAGTACCGCTAATGATTATTTAATTTCAGCCAGCGACGACCGCACAATCATGATATGGCACATACAGATCATTTCAACTGCCTAAAATCAAGAGCAGCAATTTTAAGCGAGCTATTTTTTTTATAATTGACTAATAGTCAACACAAAAGGCCAACCAATGTTTTTAAATGTTACAATGTGATAGTCTTATATCCGCTCTCTTGTAGGCCCAATAAATAAACAAAACCGTCTGGTGTTGTTTGAATAGACTTATGATAATCTGATTTTTTCACTTTGAAATGATTCATCGCAGACTCACAAACAACGATTCGGATGCCCGCTTTTTCGCTAGTTTCAATAAAAGACAACAAACTTTCGTCGGTAGCTAAATCTTTCGCTGTCGCACTAATGATTACAACTTCAAAATTAATTTTAGGATACTTAGTTTTAAGGGTATTACCGGTCATCACCGCAGCCTGAAAATAACGGGCATTTGGAACGAGAATGGCATAATTTCCATCGTTTTTGATAGAATTTTCAATATCTGAAACACTCAGGGATTGTGCAGTTGACGGTGTATAAAAAACGGATCCTACAATTATAAAAAGGATCATTAAAAACTGGTTTCTCATAATTTCTTCTAAATTTAGATTATGTATTCTAAAGTGGTGACAAAAGTCAAAGACCAAAGATAGGCCAACAATGAGTCATTGTATGTAACCTATGTTACTCTCCATTTAAAATTGATTGTTCTTCGAGCAAGAATCAATACTGGGCTTATCTCATAAAGAACACGGACTTTTCAATGCAACTACACGATTGACAGCTATCGTTTCAGGTAAAATTGCCTATTGAGACAATAAAATATAAACAATAAAATCCCTTATACCATTAATAGGCCTCTACTTTATGTGCTACATCTCCTTGATAAATAGTACGTTTTGGTATTGCAAGATGAATATTATTTTTATCAAGTGCTTTTTTAACGGCTTCCATTTGATCAAAATAAACAGCCCAATAATCCTCAGAATTTGCCCAACATCTCGCTGACACTTTCATGGAATAATCGCCCATTCCAATCAACCAAACTTCTATTGGTTCACTTTTAGCAAGACCTTGGTGCACCTCTAAAGCATTTGTAATAATTTCGCGCAGCACATCAAAATTCTCTTCAAAAGAGAAGTTAAGATCTATTTCAACGCGACGGTAAGGTTCAAGTGAACGGTTATCCATGTCGTTATTTGCAACCTGTCCGTTTGGTAAAGTAATGATGCGCCCGTCAAAGGTTTTGATACGGGTATATAAAATATCTATTTGATTTACATAACCGAGATGCTGATTGATATGCACGAGATCATTAATCTTAAAAGGTTTGAACGCGAGAATAAGTACCCCACCAGCAAAATTAGCCAAACTACCTTGCAAAGCAAAGCCTATAGCCAACGCAGCAGCTCCAAACATAGCCAAAAACGAAGAAGCCTCAATACCTAAAATACGGCCTACAAGAAAGATCAACAGTGCATAAAGCGCAAAAACACCCAGACTTTGGATAAAGGTCTGTAGCGTAAGTTCAATTTGTGATTTTCTTAGAAAAACACGAAGCATGCGCATGATAAATTTGATAGCAAACAGACCGATAACCATGGTCAAGAGCCCATAGATTGCATTCGGACCAAAATCAATTAAAAATTGTATTAAGGCCTCTTTGAATTGTGTCCAGATACTTTGGTCCATAATTTTTATTATTTTGAAAGATTGTAATCTCAAGCTCAATCTAACAAGTATCTGTTAGTAATAGAGATCTCCATATACTTTTTGCCAACCACACCATAGCTTTTCTTAATGCAAGAGGTTGACAGTTCTAAAAGAGAAGAACGAAAAAAAGAAATTTTCCTCTTGTAAAATTAAACAATAGTGAAAAAATGGTTGAAAATTTTAGTTCAGGACATATCTCAAAAAAATGTATATTGGATGACCATCAGCGGTTCTCTTTTCTGTAATAACTAATTTAATAGAAGCCTTCATTCGAAGTTATAATTAGTTTACGTTCTTTTTACGTTACTTTTTTCTACAGATTTACCATAAATTAACACAATAACCAATAAAAAACAAGCTATCAGAAAACGCTATAAAATGCAAAAACCCCACTGTTAGTGGGGTTTCAAAGGCGTGAGCCCGACAGGATTCGAACCTGTGACCGCCTCCTTAGAAGGGAGGTGCTCTATCCAGCTGAGCTACGAGCCCATTCAAGAACTGATGTTCTGAAAATGGTAAGAATAATTAAAACAAGTTTTATTCGTCTTACGGTCGGCAAATATACAATTTCTATTAAAACATCATAAATAAAAAGTGAAAAAATAATCGTTTTAACACCATGTTTTTATCCTCCAAAAAAATGACAAATCAAATCACCTAATTACTAATCACTTAAGGATTATAATTTGTTTTAATAATACTACTGAAATTTTGAAATAGATACTGAAATCATATTGTTTTATTCTCTTTAAGCCTTTAGCACACTGTTTGCCATTTTAAATTCGTGAAGCTTTGTTACCAACTTTTTCCTGTGATACCAATCATTGTAAGTAAGTTCAAGTTTATATACCTGGAAGGTCCCAAAGTCATGATTTCTGTACTTTTCTACCAATTTCAAGAACTCCGACTTTTTCTTTAAAGTCTCACCAAATCGAAATACGGTAGCATGCGCAGTCTGAATCACATAGCGCTCATCCATACTTTGCTCTAAATTTGAGTTTTTAACGGATTCCCTCACGCTCTCCCTAATTCCATTTAAGCTACCGTTCTCTATAAATCCTTGAATCATAAGGCAGGATGGCGATGCTGTAACACCTTTAAAATTGATGGTTAAACCTTGCTTATTTTTGAGACTTCTCTTTACTGTCTTAACGTATTTGGGAACATTTAGAGTTGATAATTTCAATCCGCTATAACATGAGATTATGGAAATCACAGTAATATGGATGTCTGAATTTGGGTAATAATATTGATGAGGTTCAATGCTTTTAAGTTCATTCAGAAATTCCTGAATTTTAGTTTTAACGGCAATCGGAGGTCTTATGATAAGCGATAGACCAAAACGGTCATCAGTTTCAGAATGAATCATAGGATCCATTTCGTAATTATCAGAGGAGATTTTACGTACCGACTTGTTATACATGTTAATGTACTGCTCTTTGAGATTCATTGAACTAAGAAATTAGGATAGATGTATTAGTTGTAAGATTGTAATTACTACGCTTTCTTTAAATGAGACTTATTTAAGGCACATGGCCTCAAACATACTAAAAAGTAACGAGGTTCAAATTTTACTCAATAACCTAATGGAACCCAAGTTTCGTGATCACCAAAACCAGACATCCCATAAAAATCAAAACATATAATAATCTTAAATAGATATTATTACTTAAAAACACTCCACAGATTGCAAGCAACGCCATAAAACCTGTTTCGAAACGCGTACAGAGAATTCCAAGAATCATCACTAGTAAAAATAAATGCGTCCAAAAGCCTCTGGGCTTCACCAATATAGCAATAGCAACCACAAATTCTATTACAACAGAGACATACGCAAAAATAAGGCTGAACTGACCAAGGTTTGGGAAGATGTTGTTTAATTCTATACGCTTAGCATTATTAGGGTCAGTGGCATGCAATTCAAAAATTCTTTCTGAATTACTCTTGGCGAGCGCTACACTTTCAGGAAAGAAACTAATGAAATGTTTAAAGACAGCACCTCTATTGAGCATATAATAATAAAAATCGCCACTCATAAACTGGCGTGACACTACTTTTTGAATGACTGAGGTCATCACTACGATCACCAGTAGCATCTGAACGTTTTTTAGAAGAATAGCATCGCGTTTATGATAGCTATAAATCAATACTGAAAGTACCATGAAAAGCAGCATGAAATGATGGTTGGCCAACCAAAAATAGTCGAGATAGAGATCCACTAAAAGAAATACGGTAAGGCCAATCCAAATCACGGGCTGGTTCCTCCTATTCCGAAATAAAAACCAACTGATGAGTATAATAAAAAGTATAGGAACTTTCCATCTGCGGTTTTGCTCTGCCATAATAAATATATAGGCAGCTGAAATCAATATTAGCAATTGGCCTCCTAGTAGAAGCGGATCTTTCAATCTCATCTTTATGTCTGCCCAATAATTCAAAAGTCTGTTTTTTTCAAATGAATTTCATCAATCAAAACTCTTGTATATAGCCTGTTTCTAGAATTGATGCTTGGCTTCCAAACTTGTATATGGAGGCTATCCTTATGGGTTGTTTTTAAGATAAGCGCTCCGGCTTTGTTGAGGTTATGTCTATTTGGCATCAAAATTAAATAACCAAGCACATCCTTCATTTCCCGATTGTTTTTTAATAAAGAATCAACAGACAAACCTGGGATATAAATTTGATTACTGGCATAATGGAGTTCAGTGTACATGCCATACCCACCGCCTTTCCATTTACTAAGATTTCTTGTATTCATAAAAAACACCTGAATCGCAATAACGATTACCGCAAGACAGGGCACTGCATATTTCAATACAAAAACTTTTGTTGTGCTGGCCATAGCGTTTACTCAGATTACTAAAAAAAGGTAAAATATGAATTACTGGAATAAAAATAGTGCTTTATCCTTAATTTAATATTTATTTATCCCACAAGCGATTTGTTTGCAATAGAAGGCAATTTAAAGTTGACAAACCCATCTTATTCCACCAATTCAAAAGCTTGCTTCGCAATCTCCAGTTCCTCATTAGTAGGAATCACCAATATTTTTACTTTAGATTCAGCGGTATTAATTTCTCTTAGTTCTGCAGATCTTTTATCGTTTTTAGAACTGTCCAGAATGATTCCCAAAACCTCTAAATCTTCGCAAGCCAATTGTCTGATCACACTTGAATTTTCTCCAATCCCTGCCGTAAAAACAATGGCGTCCAAGCCATTCATTGCTGCCGTATAAGCGCCTATATATTTCTTAATACGATAAGCATTCATGCTTAACGCCAATTGACATTCTTTATTTTTATTTTCAGCCTCGGCTTGAATATCTCTTAAATCCATGTGCCCAGTAAGCCCCAACATCCCACTTTGATTGGTAAGCAGAGTTTTTACCTCATCTAAACTATAATTCAAATGATTGACCAAATGAAAAATAATTGCGTGATCAATATCCCCACTTCTTGACCCCATGATCAATCCATTAGACGGTGTAAACCCTAGACTATGATCTATACTTTTACCGTCTAAAACCGCAGTCATACTGCACCCATTTCCTAAATGAATGGTGATGATTTTTGAGGATTTTAACCCTAAATATGCAATCGCCTTTTCTGAAACAAACTGGTGACTTGTGCCGTGAAAACCATAGACCTGAATGCCGTGCACTTCATACAAACTCGTTGGGATAGCATATCTTTTAGCTTTTGCGGGAATGGTTTGATGAAAAGTAGTATCAAAAACGACGACTTGTTTGGCGGCAGGAAATATTTCTTCTGCTACAAGAATGCCTTCAAGGTTCCCTGGGTTATGCAAGGGAGCCAAAGCGGCGTATTCTTGGATTTTCTCCTTAACTTCCGCAGTGATTAATGTGGTATCTGAAAACGAATTGCCTCCGTGAACCACACGGTGACCAACTACTTTAATGTCATTGGTGTGGGTAATGACGCCTTTTTCAGGATCAAGCAACAGTTCTACAACGCGCTCCAAACCTTGCCTGTGCGTTTCAATAGTGTGTGTTTGATGCAGATTGTCGCCATTGGCTTTATAACTGATAGTCGCATTTTTATAACCGATGCGTTCCACTAATCCATTGCAAATCAATGTTTCGGAAGGCATTTCCATTAATTGGAATTTTATGGATGAACTTCCGGAATTGATGATTAATATCTTCATATTGTTGTTTTTTTTCAGTCTTTGTTGAGCAAATAAATATAGACGCGATTAGCACAAGCTTAAATATTTATATTTTTCAGTCTTAATTGTTAATAGCATCAGCATCACGGTCTCTCATTGAAAAAACCTTAAATGCCTTGGGCTTGAATTGCCGTCACAATAACGGTATTATAGATATCGTCTATGGTACAACCCCGGCTTAAGTCATTAACCGGCTTATTTAGACCTTGGATAATAGGTCCAATGGCCAATGCTTTGGTTTCTCTTTGCACTGCCTTATAAGTATTGTTTCCAGTATTCAGATCAGGGAAAATGAAAACGTTGGCCTGTCCTGCCACTTCAGAGTTTGGAAGCTTCAGTTTCCCCACTTGGATATCTACCGCCGCGTCATATTGAATAGGACCTTCTACTTTAAGATCTGGTCTTTTTTCCTTAACTAATCTTGTGGCCTCTCTTACTCGTTCCACATCCTCTCCCACGCCAGAAGTCCCTGAAGAATAAGACAACATGGCAATTTTTGGATCAATCCCAAAAATCATACTGGTACCTGCAGAAGAAATGGCAATGTCTGCCAATTGGATTGCGGTTGGGTTCGGATTAATGGCACAATCGCCATAAACAGAAACCCGATCATCCAAACACATAAAAAATACGGAAGAAACAATTGGTGCTTCCGGTTTAGTTTTAATAAATTGAAGTGCTGGAAGAATAGTGTGCTGCGTGGTATGTGCCGCCCCAGAAACCATGCCATCGGCATCGCCCTTATAGACCATCATGGTTCCAAAATAGGATACATCTTCCATTAAATCCTTAGCCATGGCCAAATTGACGTTCTTATGTTTCCGAAGTTCAAAAAGTGTTTCTGAATACGCTTCAAATTGATCAGAATCAATAGGATTTATGATGTTTACTTTTTCCAAATCCAGGCCAATTTCAAGGATGGTAACTTTCTCATCAATCTGTTTTTTATCACCGAGCAAGGTAATGGCTACTACATCAAGGTCAACAAGCCGTTTAGCAGCTCTTAAAATACGCTCATCAAGTCCTTCAGGCAAAACAATATGTTTCTTGCTCGATTTTGCCTTTTGAAACAAGTTATACTGAAACATTCTAGGCGTCAACCCGTTAGTTTCAAAGGTAATCAGACGCTCTACAAGCGCTTCTACATTTACATATTTTTCAAACTCCTTAATGGAAGTCGTTATCTTATCTGTGTTTTCAGCATAGATCTGAGATTGAATGCTACCCAAACGATTGGTTACGGAGAACGTTCCGCCCTCCACCAAAATAATCGGAACCACGTCTGAAAGTCCTTCAATCAATTTGAGGATAGGTTCTTCCGGCATGAGTCCACCAGTAAGGACAATCCCAGATATAGAAGGGTAATTATCAGAAATGTTTGCTTGTAAGGCTCCCAAAATGATATCAGCACGGTCTCCTGGGGTGATCACCAAGGCATTTTGTTTTAGGTGAATAAGATAGTTGCGCAGTTGCATAGCACCCACACTAAAATTTCCCGCTTGATTATTAATGAATTCTTTTCCAAAAAGTACTTTGGCGTCCAGGGTGTCCACAATTTCTTTGATGGACGGATTTGCGAGGCTATGGTTTAATGGAATGGCATTGACGATAACGTCTTTCGGAAAATACTTTTTTAATTCCGTAGTCACCAGCGTCAGGTTTTGCGGCTCTATTTTATTGGCAATTACAGACAATACCTCAACCCCCTTATCTTTAAAAGAATCGTAGGCCATTTGTAGATTCCCAACGAGTTGATCTAGGGTTTTGCCCACACCACCACCTATTATGATTGCTGGAACGCCCAAGTTTTTGGCAATCAAAACATTCATATCAAATTCCATAATGGAGCCTTCCCCAATAAAACTGGTCCCTTCCACCAAAACGAAATCAAAACGATTTTCGAGACTCTTATATTTTTCAATAATCCGGCCTATAATTTCGTCGTCTTTGTTTTTATTCTTTTTCTTGATCACCTCGCTTCTCGTAAAAGCATAGGCATCTTCAAATTTTATATCCAAATTGAAGTACTTAGACACCGTATTAATATGGTTATCTATTTTACCTGGTTCAAAATTGTCAATAATAGGCCGGAAATAACCCACTTTCGCGGCCTTTCCCAAAAGCGATTGCATCAATCCTAATGAGATTATAGATTTCCCAATGTTAGGTTCAGTTGTGGCAATATAGATGCCTTTATTGGTTGATTTTTTTGACATATTCTTTTCTAATTATATTTTAATCCATAAATGGTTTAAATTCAAGGGTTGTATTATTAATGATCAGTGCTATCGTTGCTCCAAATGAGATCTCCGCTACCGTATGAAGGCCGATGATCAAAAATTCCGCGATAGTTAACAAAAATAGCGTTTTCGTTCCGTAAAGCAAAAGGAGATCCATCCATAACCTATTTTGATTTCATCGAAAAAACATTTCCCAAATATCATCACTTGATTTGTTAATTCTCATGACTTAAATCATGAAATCCATTTAATATGCCTCTTAATTATTCAAAGCAAAATCACAAAATAAGATTTGAAAATAGATGATTTTAAGATTCTAAACAAACTGCTTCTGGTTTACTCAGATGTCTTATAAAAATGACTATTACTAAAGATGATAGTGAGCACTCCGTTTTATAATTATCGGTAAAATGTAATACCAAAGAATTAAATAGATCAACGTCTAGATATTGATAGCGATGAGATCCCTCAATAATTTATCGTTTTTTTTGAATATTGTATTTTTGTGACCTCAATGGATTGAAATGACAAAAACAGAAAAAATATTAAATGCTGCCCTGCAACTCATCATAGAACGTGGTCTTGAACGTACACCCATGTCAAAAATTGCCGATAAAGCAGAAGTGGGAATGGGTACGGTCTACAAATATTTTAAAGACAAAGAAGATATTATCAACGCAATTTATGTAAGCATAAAAGAAGAAGAGGCCCAATTGGTTTTTGTCAACAATGGTCATAATCCGGATGTTAGAGCCACCTTTATGAACTATTACGGGCGGATGATCGATTATTTCCTTGACAATACGTTAAAATTCAACTTTATAAGTCAATATGCCTTCTCTCCCATTATAAAAACTACGACGCAAAAAAAAGCGATGTCCCAGTTTTATCATTTTGATGATCATTACAGAAAAGGTCTTGAAGAAAACCTTTTTAAGGATATTAAAGCAGAACATATGACATTTTTTGTGTTCAGTGCCATAGCTTATTGGATCAAAGCTGCCAACGAACTTCATATTAAAATTGATGAGACCTATAAAACAGTACTTCTACAAATGGCTTGGGATGCCATCAAAAAATAATTTTGTGTTTTTTTTAACAAAAACTGAATGACTATTCAGTCTATGAGTTCTAGTTTTGAGTGAATTATTACTAAAACACTATACTATGGCTAAAATGGATTTAAAAAACAAAGTCGTACTCATTGCAGGTGGAGGAAAAAACTTGGGTGGTTTATTGAGCAGTACCTTTGCATCAAAAGGGGCGAAAATAGCCATTCATTATAACAGTGAAGAGTCTAAAGCTCAAAGCGAGAAAACATTGGCTCTAGTAAAAAAAGCTGGTGGACAAGGTTTTCTTTTTCAGGCAGATTTGACCAAAGTTGAAAATATTTCAAACTTCTTTGACGAAACCATAGCACAGTTTGGAGGTATTGATGTTGCTATCAACACCGCAGGAATGGTGCTCAAAAAACCATTTTTGGAAACTAGCGAAGAGGACTATGACCAAATGTTTGCCATCAATTCAAAAATAGCCTATTTCTTTATTCAGGAAGCTGGAAAAAAGCTAAATGATAATGGCAAAATCTGTACAATTGCCACCTCTTTATTGGCTGCTTATACTGGCCTCTATTCTACATACGCTGGTGGAAAGGCACCTGTAGAGCATTTTACAAGAATGGCTTCAAAAGAATTTGGCAGCCGTCAAATATCAGTTACCAATGTAGCTCCAGGACCTATGGACACACCTTTTTTCTACGGTCAGGAATCCCAGGAGGCGGTGGTCTATCACAAATCAGCGTCGGCACTGGGGGGTCTCACAAAAATTGAGGACATCGTGCCACTCATAGAATTTTTAGTGACTGATGGATGGTGGATTACTGGGCAGACTATCTTTGCAAATGGTGGTTATACCACTAGGTAATTTTCATATGGCTTTACAGTTAATAGTGGGCCTCTTTGTAAGTGACGATCCTTCAGAATCATTACGCGGTTAGCACGTTAAAAAACTAACTACTCAATAACTAGTAATACTCTACATTTGGGCTCTTTCTCTGTTATATTTTCTTACATTTATAAATTATTTAAAAAACGATGAAAAAAACTCTACACGCATCAGCGCTAATTTTCCTTTTTATATTCTCAAGCGCATTCCTTCAAGCGCAAAATGACATTATTCTAAAAATAGATGGCACTGAAATGATTGGTAAAGTAAATGCTATTGAGGAAGCGGATATAAAGTTCACTTATCAAAACGAAACCATTGATTACACAGTGCCTAAGAACAAAATCTCTAAAATCACCTTTGCTTCTGGCAGGGTTGAGTTTTACAACCAATCTAGTAATCTAAAAGACCATCACAATAAAGTGGCCATCCTGCCATTTGCATTCATTAAAAATCAGGATGATGGTTCAATTGCCATGTCAAAAAAAATTCAACAAGAAACCTTTACTGTTTTTAATTCTCACAAGGGCATGTTGACCTTTCAAGATGTTATGACCACCAATAGGCTGCTGTCTAAAGCCGGAATAGGTGCCAATGATGAACAAAATTATTCCATGGGCGAACTATGCGATATCTTAGGTGTAGAATATGTCATTCAAGGATTAGTGGCTGTTGAAGCAACAAGTCAGTCCAGTTATTCCTCGTCAAATACGAATATACAGACAAACAATAAAAAACCGGCAAAAACCTTTGTAGGAAAATTATTCGACGATTCTGGCACTAACGTTAAATCAGGAAGCTATAGTTCCACTACCCAAAACTATACTACTACCATCACCATGAATATCTTTAACGATAAGGGGGACACTATTTTCACAAAAGATCATGAATCTTTTTGGGAAACTGAGGATGCGTACAAAATAACCTTGACTTATTTGGCTAAAAGGACACCACTTTATACCAAGTAATTCGGGTTTCTATTTTTGATTACGCTTAATTAAATGATGACTTCGTCTTTTCGATTGAATATTCTTATTTCAAAATATTATGGTAAAGTTTTACAAATTAAACATTACAAGCTTCCTATTACTATTATTAATCTTGAGTGCAATTGATTCCCAGGGACAATCACCGTTTATTATTGATCCGGCTTTAATGACTGAAGAATTTCATTTTTCATCAAAAGACAACTATTTCATCGATAATGAAGTGTTTTATAATGAATTTGACACGTTGTCAACTCCATCTAATTTTAGGATTGATTTTCCCATTTTGGCACAAGACAGTCTGTTTATTGCACCACAAAAGAAATCATTTTTTAAAAGTGATGTGTTCAGAATTGGTTTTGTTCCTGCGCTGTTTTTTACCGCCAGTGCCGCTACTTGGGGAGAAAGAGAGAACATAGGGAAATCAGAAATCGCTATATACCCACATTTAAAAATGGTTATGATAACTACATGCAATATGTGCCTGCGGTAAGCGTCTATGCGCTCAATCTTGCAGGAGTCAAAGGACGAAACAATTTGGGAAGAGCCACCATTTCATATGCAGCAAGTGCTGTTATTATGGGAATTTTGGTTAACACCATAAAATATACCGCTAAAGTGGAACGACCAGACGGTTCCAGCAATAATTCATTCCCTTCAGGGCATACCTCCAATGCTTTTATGAATGCTACCTTTTTGCATAAGGAATATGGCCAATTAAGCCCCATGTACAGTATTGCAGGCTATTCGATGAGTACATTTACTGGAATAGGACGAGGTTTAAATAATAGGCATTGGATCTCTGATGTATTGGCTGGGGCAGGAATTGGTATTTTATTTACCCAACTTGGCTACTTTTTTGTTGATAAATTTTATGGCAACGATGGCGATAGACCAGGCAAGTATGATTTTGAAGATCCATTGGAAAGACCTTCTTTCCTCTCTTTAAAGGTTGGATATGCTGGTGCCACACGTAACTTGGTTGAAGCTTATGAGCTGGGCATTCATTCCAAAAATGGTTTTGAAGCAGGATTGGAAGGTGCCTATTACTTCAGTCAAAATTGGGGTATTGGTGCTGATTTTTCATTTGTAAGTTTTCCAATTAGTACATCTGATAGTACCATTACTGATCCTGATTTTGGTACAAGCACCTCCTCTATTGTCACCGAATCTATTGGGGCTTTAAACTTTACGATTGGTCCGCATTTTACACACGCACTTGGTGGAAAATTTTTAATGCATGCCAAAGTGGGCGCAGGCGTACTATCAGGAGCCACCGGAAAATTGTCCTTTAAGGTAGAAGACATTGATAACGATGGCAATATCCTAAACGACGAATTTGAATTTCTTAGGTACAAACCAGCCACAGCATTTAAGGTCAATGGCGGACTAGGCCTAACTTATATGTTGAACGAAGAGCTAGGTGTTACCCTGTATTCAGATTATCATTATTCCAAACCTAAGTTTACTTATAGTGCCGTTGATGACGTTTCAGATCCTGATTCAAATATTAATTCAATTACACAGAAAGAAAAATTAGACTATATTTCTGCTGGTTTAAGATTAACCGCGTTTTTTTAAGCAAAAGCCTTAATAATTCATTGTTTTAGTAATCAGCTGTCATTATGAGTCATCTTAAACGCTTTGTCACTTTTATATGTGTTGCATTTGTTACTTCACTGATTTTTAGTCAGCAGGTGCAATTAAATGTTGATCTAGACGAAAATGTTCCTAAGACCATAGAAGTAGGCGTTTATATAAGTCCCCCGTTCGTCCTAAATACAGATGAAGAATTTTCTGGAATGGCCATAGATTTGTGGGAGCATATTGCGAAAAACCTGAAAACGAATTACACTTACAAAGTCTACGACAACTTTCACGACTTGGTGGTGGCAACTAATTCTGACTCTGTAAGCGTAGCCGTAACAAACTTGACGATTACTAAGGAGCGTGCCCAAAAGATTGACTTTACGCAGCCTTGGTTTGATGCTGGATTAAAAATAATGGTTAAAGAAAAGGCTGCCACCAGCTCCAATGCCTTAATAAATGGGCTTCGTGATGCCGGGCATTTAACCTCTTATTTTGTTTTAGTGGTTCTCGTGCTTTTCCTGACCATACTGATGACCCTTTTTGATCGTAAATTTGATAAAGAGTTTACAAAAAATTGGCGTGATGGGCTAGCTGATAGTTTTTACCAAGTGATGCTCATGTTTACCTCAGGAAAATTAAGCAGAAAAAACCTTTTTGGCTGGGTTGGAAGGGTATTTGCAGCAATTTGGCTAGCTGTTGGCATCTTGGTCGTTGCCTATGTCACCTCATCTATTACAAGTGTAATGACCACCCTATCCCTCTCAAATGAAATCAATCAGCTATCAGATCTTAATGGCAAAAAAGTGGGTGTGCTCAAAGATAGCGAAACGGAAGATTTTATTCACGGAAGAGGCTTTAATTACATTCCTTTCTTGAATATTGACGCTATGGTGGACGGACTTGAAGATGGTTCTGTAGATGCGATCGTGGGAGACGCGCCAATTTTAGAATATTACCAATTCACACATCACAACAAATCTTTGGAAGTTGTTGGAAGCTTATTCAAACCGGACAAGTATGGCTTTGGACTTTCGCCAAAAAATACTCTTAAAAAGGAGATTACATTAGAGATATTGAAAGCCCATGAATCTGGATATATCCGAAAACTGAAATCCAATTATTTTGGACAATCGCAATGATTTCCAATGCAGCAAAGAAGGTTACATAAAAAAATCTGAAACACTTAAATTGGAATACATTATTGCCTATAGAACTTTTTTATTATTTCTGTCACTACCCATGTGGTCTGCATATAAATTTTGTTGACTGATCCGCTTTAAAACAAGAATTGGACTATCGATTTGCTGTCCCGAAAAAGATGAGATCAAGCACATATAGATTAAATTGAGCATTGAAAGATTGCATACGTATAATTTGATTAAATAGCGTAACCATGACCAAAATTTCAGCAAAATGGATCATTCTATTGGGTCTTTTAGGCAGTATTCTAATTGGCATTTTTTTTGCAGGAAGCCTATTTGATAGGGCCGCTAGTAAAACAGTAGCCATGGCCGTTAATTCCATCAATTCTAAAAAAGAACTCATTGTAAGCATCGATGATGTCAATTTAAGTCTTACAAAAGGATCAATTTCTATTAAACGCATAAATTTTGAGCCAGATAGTGTTTATTACGAAAAGTTTAAGAGCGGAAGCATCCCTAAAAGATTGCTCTCCGCTATGCATATCTCTGAAATAGAATTGATGGGTCTCAGTATGAATTCTCTTTTTTGGGATGGACGTATGGATTCTGTGAAAATTTCAGTTAAGGACGTCATCACCAACATTTACTTAAGAGAACAAAATGAAAAATCTGCGGCTGTCTCTCAAAAACCCTCTTCCGGAGTTTTAGATTCTCTACAATTAAAAGGATTAAAAAGCATAACCTTAGGAGCGATTCAAGTCAACAACTATCAAATCAATCTCTTAAACGCTGAAACCAAGGATACCATCTCTGCAATTTTGGGTGATCATACTGAACTTAACGGATTAAAACTTAATAAACGTCAAGACGGTTCCGATCTGTTCGATCTTCAAACGGAAAACCTTGCAATCAATTTTAAAGAGCAACGCTTAAGATTGCCCAAAAATGAATTTGAAATTACTTTGGGATCGTTAGACTTTAATAATTCCGAGCAAAATTTAAAGTTGGTAGATTTTGCCTATCTGCCAATTAAAAGTCTGGAATATGTAGCTTCTAAAAGGAAATATGCTGATAACCTTGGAGATATCTCTTTCAAGTATCTTACCGTGGATGGCCTTAGCATCAATAGCTACCTAGAAAATCATTTTGCGAGTGCAAAAAAAGTGAATATCGATGGCCTGCACGCCAACTTGTTAAAGAACAAACAAAAACCTGAAAACACCCATAAGAGGCCTTTATTGCCGCAACAGCTCCTAAAAAAATTAAAGGTCCCCATCCATATTGGTGAGATTGCAATTAACAACAGCTCATTGACATATAAAGGAATACAACCAAAAAATGCAAAGGACATTGTTGTTGTTCATTTAACCGATTTGAGTGTGCGGGTAAAACACATCACTTCAATCACGGATAGCCTCGCCTCTGGGACACCGCTAACCGTAGCATTGACTTCTAAAATTTTAGGGAACCCAACTATTGATTTTAGCCTGACCATGCCCTATAACCGTCATGATGATGCCTTCACTTATAAGGGCACTGTAGGCTCAGCGCGACTTGATTTGTTTAATCCAATTCTGCTTCCTGCCGCCCATGTCAGTATTGAAAGAGGCCACATGGAAGGGATGACGTTCTTTGTTAACGCCACTCCAAACCACTCAACAGGCGTTCTTACCATGCGTTATTCTGATCTTCATGTGGATATCCCGTTAAAACATAAGTTGACTGAGCACACCTTGTCTTTTCTAGCAAGTTCTGCAATACATAAATTCAATCCTAAGAAAAACGGAAAATTACGTGTGGCAGAGATTGATTACGATCGGATTCCGTATAAAGGCATCGGAGGGTATGTAGTCAAATCGATCTTGGAAGGAGTGACAAATACCATCTCGCCTTTTGGACATCAAGATGAGCAAACAAAAAGCAATGCCAAAAAAAAGAAGACAATTGAGGTCAAAATAAAAAAGACCAAAAAGCGACATAAAACAAGCTGATTGACGTTGTAAGTTGCATATAAGTCCAAGAACAAACCCATCTGACAACGTGCTAGCGATTGGCTATTTAGACCTTAGAGTCCGCTCATAATCAAGAGTGACTGAGCCGTCAAATTGCAATTTGAAACGAATTAAAGCAATGGTTTTCCCTACTCATAAGCACTAGTATATTGGTGAGGTTCATCCAAGCCGCGTGTTATTTTCGCTTTGATAGACCCAAAATAAATCAAAGTTTCTTAATTTCGTGACCATGGAGGTTTTTGAGCATATAAAGGTGGTCATCGGCATAATCTTAGGATTGGGACTCACACATTTAATTATGGGATCCGTACGATTTATTCAGCACCCTGGCCGTAAAAAATTATATAGCGTGCATTTATTATGGGTGTTTTACATTTTTCTTTTGCTTATTCATTTTTGGTGGTGGGAATTTAATCTTAAGTCCCTCGTTCAATGGCATTTTAGGGACTATTTTTTTGTCATTTGTTATACTTTGATTTTTTTCATGATCTGCGCCTTATTATATCCCGAAGATCTGAGGGATTACGATGGTTATTAAGATTAGTTTTATTCAAGAAAGAAATGGTTTTTCGGTTTGCTTGCAATATGCTTTTTGGCCGATTTGGTCGATACGCTTATAAAAGGCACTGACTATTACATTTGGGCGACTACTGAATATTATATCCGTATTGCTAGTCATGTTGCGCTTTGCCTAGTAGCCATGACAACCAATAACAGGATTTTTCATAAATGTCTTGTCGTGGCATTTATTATTTACGAGATCTCATACATCCATCGCTATTATAATCTTGAAATGTGATACTCTTTTCACTTCTGGGATTAAGAGGTTTTGGCATAATCTTCTGCCATCCGCGCTGTTACCATTTTTTCAATCAAACTATCTCCACAAAACGTAGAGGTTAAAAACATTTTAAAAACACTAGCCGTTTATAAAAAATTTAAATTCATTATTTTAAAAACCAACCAAGGTCGCCTCACTTTTTAGCGGCTTAGCTACAAATTTCTAAGCCAAACTTATATCAAAAAGCTCTCATTCGTCTTAGTCAGCTAAACCAAATCTGAAAGATTTAAACTACTCTACTTGCTTCAAACTTCAGTTAGGTTTGGTGGTAGACCAAATTATTTTAAAAAATTCAATTTACTTATTTTCAATAGGTTAATAATCCTATCATCTAAGAGCTGCACTCCAAATTCTTATCGTTAAACTTTCAATTATCCTTATGATGTTTTTAAAAAAAATACTATATTCGTTAAATAAATCTTAAAAATTTAAAGGAACGTCACTGAATCCCCAAAATTAATCACCTATAGGATGAGATTTAAAACTACAAGATTTTTAACATTTCCGCATCTCCCCATTATGTATTAGGTGTTGTACCGAATAAAAATATCATCCAAATGGCGATCCACATTTTACATTTTATTTAATAGACTTACTTTTTAATTAATAAAATTATAAACTTATGAGAAAAAAATTACGAGTTTCCTTTCTTATTCTTTTTACATCGGCATGTTCATTTGTATTCGGTCAGAATATCACGGTTAGTGGTTTAGTTTCTGATACCAACGGAATGGCTTTAGCTGGTGTAACGATACAGGTTAAAGGTACAAACATAGGAAGTACAACTAATTTTGACGGAGAATATACTATATCTGCCTCGCAAGGCGACGTATTACAATTTTCCTATTTGGGGTTTAAAACCAAAGAAGTAACAATTTCAGGAACCATTCTGAACGTAAAATTAGAAGAGGACGCCGCCGCTTTAGACGAAGTAGTGGTAACGGCAATGGGAATTTCTAGAGAGAAAAAATCCATTGGCTATTCCGTTCAAGAATTAAAATCCGAAGATTTAATCAAAACGCCCGAGAGCAATATTGTAAATGCTTTATCAGGAAAAATCGCAGGAGCTCAAATCTCGAGTCAAGGAGGCGCGCCAGGACAGGGCTCAAGAATTATAATAAGAGGGATCAATTCTTTAGATCCAGATGCTAATAATCAACCTTTATTTATTGTGGACGGTGTTCCAATAAGTAATGACCAATTTACTGTTGGCGGCGGTGGCGGTAGAGGCGCCACCAATAGGGGTGCTGATATTAACATGGAAGACATTGACAATTTAACAGTTCTAAAAGGTGGCGCAGCAACCGCTTTATATGGTGTAAGGGCAGCTAATGGCGCCATTATCATTACCACCAGAAAAGGAAAGGATGGAAAAGCCATATTTAGCTTTTCCACCAGTACAACCTATGATGAAGTCAACAAATTCCCTGAAACACAAAAAAAATACACCCAAGGCTATAAGGGTGAATATGATCCTAACAGCTTTTGGGCTTCATGGGGTCCTACCGTAGCGGAAGCAAGAGCGATAGATCCAACGCATCCCGCAGAAATTTTCAATAATTATGAAAATGCCTACAAAACTGGGCACTCTAATAATCTGCATTTTAGCGCCTCTGGAGGAAGTGATAAAGCAACATTTTATTCGTCATTTTCAAGATTCGACCAACAAGGGGTTTTAGATTTTTCTTCGTACAAAAAAACCGGTGCTAAAATCTCTGGGGACATTAAAGTATCCGAAAAATTCAAAGTATTTAGCTCCATAGATTATGTC
Organism: Gelidibacter mesophilus DSM 14095; assembly: GCF_000423005.1. Classification (GTDB taxonomy): domain Bacteria; phylum Bacteroidota; class Bacteroidia; order Flavobacteriales; family Flavobacteriaceae; genus Gelidibacter; species Gelidibacter mesophilus. The sequence continues at coordinate 14,674 of NZ_AUHD01000009.1, read as the reverse complement.
AATTCTGGTGGTCCAAAGGTGCATACCAGTGATTTTAATGAACGATTGACCTATTGGGCGCAAAGAGTGGATGTTCAAAACTATGAGTTTACAGAAGGCCCTTTAATAGGGACCATGAAAGGCTATCGATTTGATGGATCAAGCGGAAACAACCCTATTTATGGGAATAAAGTGAATAAATACGTCGATAATGTCGATCGTTTTTTTGGAAATATTGGTTTCAACTATACGCCTTTTGAAGGAATGAACATCAATTATCGCTTTGGATTGGATTATTACTCTGATAAACGTACCGCAACAGCTCCAGGCAGAACTGGTATTGAGGGTGAAAACTATTATGAGAATAATAACGATGGTTATATTTATGAAACTCGAATTTTGAGTAAAGACCTAACTTCAAACTTAATGGTATCCTACAACAAAGCCTTAAGCGAAAAATTCGATTTGACCTTAAGAGCTGGTTTTGATGTTTTTCAACGTGGTTACGATAGAGTAACGACAAATGGTGATGAGTTAGAAGTTTATAATTTGTACCATTTAAGCAATGCAGCCTTAATAACGACCTCACAATTTATTAGTGAAACGAGAACGGTTGGTGTTTATGGCGAACTTGGTTTGGCCTATGATAATTTCTTGTTCCTAACCGTAACCGATAGAAATGACTGGGCGTCCACCCTACCAAAAAATAATAGATCTTTCAATTATCCTTCCGTAAGTTTAGGTTATATCTTTTCAGAAAGTTTTGAAATGCCTAGTTGGTTTACTTATGGTAAGTTAAGAGGCTCGTGGGCACAGATTGGAAAAGATGCCGTTGGCGCCTATTTAACTTCAGATGTTTATAGAGCTACAGCCAACAACTTTCCGGTGGGCGACGTGACAGGTTGGACAAGACCTGGTAACAAAGCAGATCCGTTGCTGAAATCGGAATTGACTACAGAAATTGAATTTGGTGCCGAATTACGATTTTTCGATAATCGATTTGGACTGGACGTTACAGTTTATAAATCAAATGCAGCAGACCAAATTTTAGGCGTTCCTCTTTCTTATTCTAGTGGGTATAGTTCTTATACAACCAATGCTGGAGAGATAGAAAACCGAGGGATTGAGATAATGCTAAATGCCACACCTGTACGAAATGAAAATTTTTCATGGAATCTTAACGTCAATTTTTCTTCAAACAAAAATGAGGTCATTTCCATTAAAGAGGGTATCGAAAATATATTTTTAGATAGTAACTATGGTTATGCAGGAAGTTCAGCATCTCAAGTATTATATGCCGGTGAGGCTTATGGAAATATTCTTGGTAGAAGTTATGCCAGATATTACGAAAACCCAGCTGATGGTGATGCTTTAACTTTAGATAAAAGCAGACCCCTATTGATTGGAAGTGATGGTTTTCCAGTAATCAATACCACCCAAAAGATTTTAGGAAATTCCACTCCTGATTGGATGATGAACATTGGCAATGAAGTAAGCTACAAAAATTTCACCTTAGGTTTTAATTTTGACTTTAGACAAGGGTTTGAGAAATTCAACAATTTAGACAACTTCTTTTCAGCTTTTGGAATTGCGCCGTATACAGAGAATAGAGATCAAACCATAGTTTTCGAAGGCGTAAAGGCCGACGGCACGCCTAACACCACGCCTGTGTATTTAGGACAAGGTATAGGACCTGATGGAAAAGATTATGGAGATGGTTATTACAGACTCAGACACCGTGGGTCTACAGAAAACTTCATTCAGGATGCGTCATGGATCCGTCTTAAAAATGTAAGATTAACCTATGAATTACCCCAATCTCTATTAGATAGAACTGTCATTAGTCGCGCAAGCTTAACGGCTAGTGGCACCAATTTATGGTTAAAAACTGACTTTACTGGCTTTGATCCCGAAGCTTCTGAAAGCCAAGGCAATGCTGATGGTTTCGCAGGTTTAGGGGCGTATCCTGGATTAAGGTCTTATGCACTCACATTACGCATGACGTTTTAAACAACCCATAGGCATTCCATCTGTCAATTAACATTAAAAAACAAACACATGAAAAATAAAATATTCTTATTCTTAATAATCATATTCACAGCCATAAGCTGCGATGATTATTTAGATATTAATGAAAACCCAAACGGTGCAACCACGCCACCCATCAAGGGATTGCTCGCCAATGTCACGTATAATACCGCCATAAATGTTTATCGGGTAGCTTATACTTCCAATTATTATGTGCAGTATTTTGCGTCTCCCAATGCGGGGAGTACGACTGACATACAGGATCGAATAAGTACAAACACCATTTGGAATAATATCTACGGGGTTAGCTCAGATATTTATGATATGGAAAAATTCGCAAAAGAGAGTAATTCCGTGGAATATGTAGGTGTAGCCAAAACTTTGATGGCTATTAATATTGGAATGGCCATAGATGTTTATGGAGATATTCCGTATAGCGAAGCATTCTCTTTTGAAAGCATTGTGCCAACTTATGACGACGACGAAGAGTTGTATACCACAATTATCACTTTGTTGGACGAAGCCATTGTATCCTTCAATCAAACTAATGAAGGTGAAGCCTTGACCAGTTCCAATGATTTTATCCATGGAGGCAACATCAATGCTTGGAAAAAAACAGCCTATGCTTTAAAAGCAAGGTACATGAACCATCTTTCAGGAACTTCGGGTTATAATAAAGCAGGAATTATAGAGGCTTTAAGCAAGTCTTACACGTCAAATGAAGACGATGCAGAATTGACTACATTTCAACAGAGAAATCCTTGGGGCCAGGTGGCCGTAAACAATGCCGGTCTTAATTTGGACGGTTGGCTTTCGGAACAAGTAGTAGATGCCATGAACGGCACTACCTTTGGAGTTTTCGATCCAAGGCTACCTTTAATTACCAATCCTTTACCGGATGGCACTTACGTGGGAACAACAAATGGCGTTGGAAGAATCGGTGATGGTACAATCCCCTTTGAGGTTTATTTGAGCACAGATGGCTATTATTCAAGTCCAGATTCGCCCTTGTTTATAATTACCTACCCTGAAACGAAGTTTATTGAGGCAGAAGTGCAGTTGAGAGACAACAACCCAACGGAAGCTTATAACGCCTATTTGGAAGGCATCAAAGCCCATATGGAAAAATTAGGGGTTGCGGCTGAAGATATTTCGAGTTACCTATCAAATCCGATAGTAGCAGTGGGTGCGGGAAATCTAGATTTAAAGACTATTTTTAAAGAGAAGTACATTGCATTGTTCTTAAGCCCTGAAACCTGGGTCGACGCCAGAAGAATCGATTATAATTATGAAGATTTCACAATTCCTGCAAATCATAACACGGAATTGGGAGGACAATTTATAAGACGTTTTGATTATCCTGATGCGGAATATGAAAGAAATGGCGCCAATGTACCAACCGTCGATTTATTGACACGCATTTGGTGGGATAATTAGATTTAACATTTTGATACTCTATTTGAAATAAAGAAACTTCATCTTTTACCTCAATTCAGAAAAAGTCACTCTTTTTAGATAAACGAATAAAAAGCGATTGAATAAACTTAGTTTTTATGAGGTCGCTTTTTATGTATAAATTTCTTAAAATAAAATAACATCCTCTACATGTTAATTGTCTAATGACTTACTATTACTCTAAAATTATTAGATATTTTGGAAGCTTTATTCCATAAACAAATAAAAACATTGAGGTCCTAATTTTAATCCTCAAAGTTTAGTTCTACAAACTTTTTTTTTCGATATAAAACATTTTTTTAGTAACTAATTTCTTAGGCATTGATGGGCCTTGCAATTTTAACGAGACCGCTGGCGAAATTGAATCGTTTTGTTGATAGAAAACGCGAATAGGATGGTACCCCGCTTTTAAATATACTTCCTCTGACACGGCATCAGCACTATAATTAAAATCATTGTCCAATAAATGAATCTCATGCAGCATCACATGGGATTTTGAAGCGGACTCTAGGTAGAAGGTATAAGCACCATCTTCGGGAATTTTAATATAACCCGTATAGGACAACCCAAATTTTGAAATTAATCCGTTCGTTCTTACATCAATTCCTTTAGATCTCGAAGTTTTCACTGGCTCCATTAAATCGAAATTTGGCACCCAATCATGCGCTCCTGAAAATACCCTTTTGTGCAAACCTCTTTTTACTTTTGATAATTTCACACTAGGGATCAATTCTAAATCATAAGGCCTGACCGCACTATTCGATTTCTTTCTTCCTTGAAGTACCTGATCCAACATTTTTTGCTGCAATTCAGGCATAGAAGCTGCCAAATCCATGCTTTCTCGTTCATCGGTCACAACATTATAAATTTCAAAGGGTGAGTTATAATGTTCCTTTATATCATAGCGAACGCCCTTATAATCGCCCATACGGATGAATTGCATTTGTCCTCTTTTCCTTCCGCGCTTTGACGCTTCAAAATCGTTGTAGGAAGGTGTTTTTCCGCCCACAGCATACTCGCCATAGATATAGCCTTTATCTACCTGTTGGGCGTTGTTTTGTGTTAAGGAAGGCACTAAGGAAACCCCATCGGTATAAGCAGGAATCGCCACTTCTGCGAGTTCTGCGAAGGTCGCCATCCAATCCCACTGTCCTGACGGAAATGTCACTTCAGACTTTTCCGGAATCACTCCGGGATACCTCGCTATGGTAGGCATTCTAATACCACCTTCCCATAAATCGCGCTTTATGCCATTAAGGTTTCCATACGACTGAAAAAACTCTGGGTCCTGAACAAACTCACCACCACTCCCCGGTTCATCGTGAGGCCCATTATCAGAGGTAAATACAATTAACGTTTCCTTATCAATATTCAAATCTTTTAACAGTTGAACAATATCAGCAACCGCATTGTCAATTCTTCTGATCATTGTAGCATGTCTTTTCTCGGCTTCTTTCCAATCCCTATTGGCATAATCGGGATGGATATAAGAATCTCTATCGCCAGTAGCAGTATTGACTAAAGGCTTTCCTGACGAATCACCAGTCCATTGCAATCCTCCATTTAGGCCGCCGCCGCTCGGGTATTTCTGAGTTGGAACCTGCAACATGGCGTGAGGAGCATCATACGCCAAATACAAAAAAAATGGCTGTTCTGATCGCTGGGATTCGTGATCCATAATCCATTGCTTTGATTTTGCTGTAAAAACATCCGTTGTATAGGTCAAATCTGTGTTTTCTAAAACATTGGTGTAGCCATCAGTAAAATAAGCCCTTTGTTGTGTCGTTCCATTTTGGGGATAGTGTTGATGGCCCTGAATGTGATACAAGTAACCATAAAATTGATCAAACCCTCTTTTTAGGGGATGCGCCTCTAGAGTTTGAGGATTGGGTTCATGGTCTCCACGAGTTCCTGCCAATCCTGCCTTGCCAACGTGAAGTGTACGATATCCTGATTTTTGCAACATCTCAGCCATAGTCAATCCTTTTTTAATCGGACTATCAAAATGATTATCCCTAACCGTTGCATGACCTTGGTGCAAGCCTTCCAGCACGGATGACCTTGCGGGAGCACAAACAGGAGCAGACGTATAATGATGCGTCAACATGGCCCCTTCATTTGCAAAAGCATCAAGATTAGGGGTAAACAATTTTGGACGCCCAGTAATTTGGTTTTGCCAAAAGTTACCCAAATCACCATAGCCTAAATCATCGACATAGATAAAAATAATGTTAGGTCCGTTATTGGGCTTATGGTTGCCGGAATAATCAACGTTTCCGTTTTGTGCATTTACAAATAGAGTTGTGATGCACAAAAATAAAAAGGTGCGTAATTGCTGCTTCGTCATAGGTTTTTTGATTTCCTTTTTAAATTGATTATCTTGATCATTTTGAGAATCATAGCATTTAAATAGGATTTTCCGTCCATCACATTTTTTAATTTGGTGATATCTGAACGAATGCATCAAATCTAGATAAACTAAGAGCATCTCCCAAATCATTTGATTAATTATAAGCTTCTTGACCATAGTAATTCAGCATGAAAAAGATTTTTAGTTCCTTAACATCCGCAGAATGCACGATTTTTATAAGGATTATAGAAACCTTGCAACGCGTATTGCTATATTTCTTTGAGTATTCTAAAGGTTTTCTTTGGAGGGCTGAAGTCAGTTTGCTGCTTCATAGATTTTGAAGTTCTTTAATGCACAGGAATCGGCTATATTTCGTTACACCTGAGAAAAAATAATAAGTCTTAAATGATTATACGGAATACCTCTTTTCGATCTGCCAAAGTTTCACTCTTAATCGTGGTTATTTATTTGTCTCCAAATTTTAGGTCCGAAATCATCTTCATACATCTGTCGATTGGTCCGTGTTGGATGGACACGGTTGGTAAGAATAATTAAAAACCGATGATTATCGGGATTCAAAAAGAAATACGTCCCGGTATATCCCGTGTGGCCAAAATCATCCTTTCTATAAAATTCATTAGGTTTTCGTTTGTCAAAACCAATCCCACGATAAATTCCCTTTTTGGCAAGTGGCGATCTTTTAAACGTTTTCACCACTTTGGGTTTAAGAATTTGTTTGTCCTGATAGGTTCCCTTATTCAATAACATCTGGCAGATTACAGAGACGGATGCTGCATTTGCAAATACGCCGGCGTTTCCCGAAACACCTCCAAAAATAGCCGCACTTTCATCATGCACATAGCCCTTTAAGGTATCTTTCCTGAATAAATTATCAATCTCGGTTGGGATCACATGGTCCTTTGAAGTCCATTTCAAAGGATTGTAACCTATTTTTGAGATTCCTAAGTCGTTAAAAAGACCATTCGCCAGTACATCCAGTTTCAATCCAGTCTTTGCCTCCATCATTTGTTGTGCAAGAATCAAATTTAGATCGCTGTACACGTAGCTCCCTCGCGGATTAACGAGCGCCAAAGCAAGGCTATCAGAAACAGTTTTATAAAACTCAGGGTTCAACCACATGTTTTTATAGATTTGAATATAACCGTCCGTTTTTTCAAAAGCGAGATATTTCTTATCGTAAACAATGTTTTTATTGACATACATACTATCAAATAGATCAACAAAAACTTCTGATTTCTCATCATTTAAAAATGGTGATCCATCTAGCGTAAACATAAGGCTTTTGTAAAATATAATTCCTGATTTTAATCCAGAAGTATGCGTCAACAATTCAAAAAGCGTTAAATCAGAAACGGGTGTATCTTTATAATTCACAACCGCATCGCCCAATTTATCGTCTAAATCAATTTTGTCTTCTCCAACCAATCGCATGGCCACAAGTGTTGCTCCCAAAACTTTAGACATAGAAGCCAAATCGTACACATCGTCTGAGGTGACTCGTTGTTGTTTTGAATAATCATGATAGCCATAATTCTTCGTTATAAAAACGGAATCTTTATCCCCCACAATAATTTGGGCGCCAGGGAAGAAATTTTTATCAAGTGCATTATTCATCATCGAATCGATAAAAACCTCATTTTGTATGACGTTAAATTTCTTCGACTGTTTTAGGGATTTACACCCCATCATAGAAAGGATCAGTAAAATAAGCACTATAGCAACTCCTGTTTTTTTCATTTTTTATAGTATCAGGTACACATTGGATCTAGCCATGAAGGTTTATGAGAACTAAAATAGGAAAACAAAAACATTTTTCACGCTAAAAATTAATGCGCTTATCATTCCTCTAAAAAGGTAGAGATTTTCTGCAATTGATTTCTTCTATTCTGAGTTTTTTGGAAAGCTTAATATTTAGCGCAATTGCGCCCATTCTACGTTAGTCATCATAAAAAACAGTTCTTTGTAGAACAAATGAATGAAGATTAAATGAATTAGTTATGGCATCTGCATTCTTATGCTAGCGATTAGAATGTCAAAAAAATTCATATGAGTTAGACCGTCATGATTTTTAAATTCCGTTCCACTAGTTGAAAAACTCAATTTTATAGAAGTATCCCGGAATAGTTATTTTTCCACAATTTGGATATCGAATAATCCTTTTTTAATAGTGATACTTTCACCATCTTGATTTATAAGTTCTCCTGAAAAATTTCCCTGCAACCTGTTGTTGTCTTTAGAAAAAAGTGTTAATTTAAAATTATCAGAATACGTGGTACCAGCATATGTATTGGCAACTGAAAACTGCTGCCCCGTATTATCGGTAATGATCTTTTGATCCACAACATAGTTAATCTGGGCGTTTTTTACATCTTCAGGACGAAAGGTATAAGGCATCGTCAATAGATTTATATTTGTCCCTGAGAAGAAAATTGTTCCTAGATTTGAAAAATTATTCGGGTTTAACCGTGTCATTATTACCCAAGGCGTAGAAGGATTAGAATAGCCAAATAGATCTTCTTCGTCAGGATTATTTCCAATAGATGTGAACTCTATGATGGTATCCTTTAATTTTGTCACCCCATTGATTACAGTGGATTTCTCATATTCAAACTTAATAAATCCTGTACTGTAAGACGCAACCTCTGCATCATCATTTGTACAAGCCGTAAGGGAAACTATTCCAATTAAAATGGAAATAAAGAAGGTCAGTGTTTTCATAAGATTTGAATTTATGATTACCCCATATAATCTATAAGAACGTATGAGTCAAGGATTATTTTCTTGGAGCCGTTCAGATGCGCCCGTATTTGATTGAGATTGGAGTTCAAACATAGTCTTTCTTTTGAGAGCATCGAATTTAAATCAATGAAAAGCTACTTATATAATGATAGAAACCACTTCTTTCTTTTAAGAATCCTTTGCTCAGCAAAATTAACTACCCACCTTATTTTTCCTTCACGAGATTTTTGTTCATGAAAAATAATGCCATTAAAGCTGTTTCAATGTTTTTATGGCTTTCTCCTCCAATGAAAAAAACCTAAAAAATCATTGATTTTTAGGCTTTTTAGTGAGGTAGTGAACTTTATAGGCAATACCTTAGTATTTATTGATTAAATACAAATCATTGAAAATTATTTGTAACACAATTTAATATTCCGGATTTTGTTGATTCCCAATTTCAGGGTTTGCATTGATCTCTTCTTGGGAGATTGGTAAAATAGTTTTATAAAATGAGCGATCAATTGTTTTTGCTCTAGTTGAAATTGGAACTCCTCCAAGATCGTCATTAAAGGTTATTTCCTTATCTAATCTTAACAAATCAAAAAATCGCTGACCTTCAGTAAACAATTCTTTACTTTTTTCATCCAGAATCATATCGATACTTATCGTTCCGGCAGTTGCAGGAGCCAAATCTGGTGCTCTTTTTCGAATCTCATTAAGATAGGTGGCCGCTAAGCCTTTATCTGAATGAAATGCCGCTTCGGCAGCCATCAAATAGATTTCGGATAACCGAATAACTTTAATGTTTACCGAGGTTGGCGTAGACTTGCCATCTCCACCTAAATTAATATCACCACTATACTTATAACTCGCCCCCATATGCGTTTCACTTACCTCATCGTATGAAAGGATACCCCATCTCACATCATTGGGGTCTTCTCCCAACCGGTTCAAATAATAATCACTGGCTATAAATTGACCAATGGCACTTGAAGATTCATGTCCTGCTCTTCTTAAATAAACACTGAGGCTAGAGTTCCCTAAATCCGCTTCACTGGGAAGGATAGCCAATTCAAATATGGATTCAGACCCAAACTGACCTGTCCAAGAATCAACCCATTCATTGTTAGAATACAAAGAATATACTCCCGAATCTATAATTTCTTGAGCGGCAACAAGAGCGGCAGGATACTGTTCCATGTTAAGATATACCCTTGCCTGCATGGCCAGATTGGCATAATAGTTTAAATAACCGTTGGTCTTGCCTTTTGAAAGAAGCGGTTGTGCCTCTTTTAAATCAGATATAATTTGATTATAATTTTCTGCTACCGTCGCTCGCAAAGGTTGTGCTAATGCATCTAAAGGTTCGAGGATATTAGGAACTCCATAAGATTCTTTATCATAGGAATATGGTTTTCCATAAATTCTAACCAAATCAAAATACATTAACGCTCTTGCTGTTAAGGCTTGCCCCTTTACATCATCAAAATCAGCTTCTGACCCGGCATCTTCCAACTTTTCAATATTCACAATAAGATTATTGGCTTGAAGGATACTATTGAATATACTATTCCAAAAGCTAGAATATGATCCGCTAGTAGGCGAATGGTTAAAAGAATAAAGTCCGTCCAACCCTCTACCCATAGAGAAAGTTGTGAGATCTCCTCCTTTAGCCTCAGCATATAACATGAAATTACGACCGTAATAACTAGAGGAAGTCATATTACTCATTATTCCGGTAAGCATAACTTTTGCGTCTGCAAGGGTTTGAATGGATGTTGAAGCATCTCCGGAATTACTTGGGGTTACATCAAGAAAATCATCATCGCATGAGCTCAACCCAAGGCATAGAATAATAATTATGAAAGATTTTATAGTGTTCATTTCTTCAGTTTTTTTTTAATTAATTATAATGATAATTCAATACCAAAGGTATAATTCTTCATAAAGGGGGTTTCCCAACCTCTTGCAGCATAACGACCAACTTCAGGATCTGCATTTGTATACTTTGAAAAAGTAAGCAAGTTTGTTCCAATAACATATAACCGGATGTTATCAAATCCAATTGGTTTAATCAAACTGGCTGGCAGATCATAATTTAATCTGATATTTTTCAATCTAAGAAAACTTGCATCATAAATATGTCGTCCACTTTTCTGTATGGCATCTGTTAAGTCTGTTCCCCTTACTTTTGGTAAACTTCCATTTGGATTTTGCTCCGTCCACATATCGTCATAGGCATATTGCGAGCGGATTCTTTCCCAGTAATAGCCATCATCAGAAACATCCTTTTCGGCGCCATCATAAAGTTTTCCACCTATTTTATAGATAAAATCTAAGCCCAAGGAAACCCCTTTATATTTAAATTCGGTATTTAAGCCCCCGTAAACATCAGGAATCCCATCCCCTATAATGGTGTAATTTGCGTCGTTGTAATCATAGGTAGCGCCTCTTCCATTTAGAAGAAAGTCACCAGCTTGAGGATTTTCACTATCATTTACATAATATCTGCTCATTCCATTCTCAGGATCGACACCAGCATATTCATAACCATAAAATGCTAATGTTGATTCGCCTTCACGGTAAATGTATTGGGCTGTAGCATCGCTATCATTTACCCATATAATATCTGCTCCTTCACTCAATTCAAGCACTTTTGAATCGACAAATGATGCATTGACCGAGGCACTCCACGTGATATCGTTTGCGCGAATAATATCACCCCCTAACGATAATTCCAAACCTTTATTTCTAATAGACCCTATGTTTTTTAGAGTAGAACTAAAACCTGTCACTCTTGAAATTGGGACACTCTGCAATAAGTCTTTAGAATCTCGAGTAAAATATTCGATAGTTCCATACAGTCGATTTTTAAACAATCCAAATTCCAAAGCAACGTCTGTTGAATAATTGGTCTCCCAAGACAAGCTTTCGTCAGCGACATTACTCAGAACCCCACCAGCGGTTTCCATGTATTTTGCAGAATATCCGGTAAGCGATCTCCAACCAAAATTAGAAGGTGGCAAGGTACCGTTAACGCCATAGGAAGCTCTCAGGCTTAAATTACTGATGGCATCTACATTCTCTAAGAAAGCTTCTTTACTGATATTCCAAGAAGCGCCAACAGACCAAAAGTTACCCCAACGCGAATCTGGGCCAAGTTTTGAACTTCCGTCACGTCTGAACGAACCAGAAATATAATATCGCTTATCAAAACTATATTCCAATCTGGAAAGAATAGACATCATATTATTGCCCCAATAGTAAGCGCTCGCATCTGTGTCACCTGCCGTAGCTACAGTGTGTAAATTACTTGATGGCAAGTCTTTCCCGGAAGCCCGAATATAATCGGTTTGATTCTTTTCAACTTCATAACCCGCCAAAAAACCTAAATTATGGGAACCAAAATCTTTGGAATAATTTAAAGTGGTAGAAGATACTATTCTTCTAGAATTTGTGGACATTTCATCTACAGTTCCAAGACCCTGTCCATTGTAATGTAATCGACTGTAGTACAAATGATCTTTAGTTTCAATATTGTCGTAAGAAAAAAGAGTTTGCACATTAAGCTCTGGAAGAATATTCACTTTCAGACCTTCTATGGCACTCACTCTTAGTGTTGTTGATGAATTTTCCCATTCATTATCATAATATACGTTGTTCTGCGCCAAACTTCCATAACGCGCAGTCCATGGTTCTCCAGTCTTATAATTAGTAGGATGGTATAATCCCCAAAGGAGATTCCGCGTTTGCTCATAATAGTTAGAACTAAGATTTCGACTATCATTGAAACCTGTCAATTCAGTTTGAGCAACGTTTACTTTGGCCGAAAACTCAATATATTTCCCAATTTTCTGTTCTAAATTAACCCTTCCTGAAATCCGTTCATTTCCATTAATTTTAACTCTACCTTCATCTTTACTATAAGAAAAAGAAGAATAATAATTTGTTTTCTCACTTGCTCCACTTACTGAAATATCTTGGCTCTGATTTACAGCTGTTCTGAAATAAGCATCTTCCCAATCATAATATTGACCTTCCCTATTTACCAAGCCATCGGTCATACCTTTAATCATGAGGCTTTCTCCTACCCCGGTGCCATTGGTTTCAAAATAATACCCATGTTTATTGAACTTTACATTTAAGCGTCTTAGAGCATCTGCATTTGCAACAGCCTCACTCTTTCCGCTCGAGGTATTATAGTCATGGAAAACTCGATATAAATAATCAACATTTTCCTGAGTACTCGCAGGCTCATAATTGTCAGTTGCCCAGGAGGGACTAAAACCGGTTGAAGATTTAATTGTAATTCGTGGTTCTCCTTTTTTTCCTCGTTTCGTGGTGATCATCACCACACCGTTAGCTGCCCTAGAACCATATAGTGAAGATGCCGCAGCATCCTTTAAAATAGAGATCGATTCAATATCACTCGGATTCAAGGTATTCATGATATTATTGGTAACCACAATTTGATCTGACAATTGGCCCGAATTCCCAGAAGAAACAGGAACACCATCAATTACATAAAGCGGTTGCGTAGAAGCATTCATGGAACCAATGCCACGAATCTGAATACTTGTTGAGGACCCTACTTGCCCTGATCCTTTGGTAACATTTACCCCTGCAGCCTTACCGGCCAACGCATCTTGAAAGGACGCAGTTGGAACATCTTTAATATCACTACTTTTCACAACAGAAGCTGATCCGGTATAAGATTCTTTTGTAGCGGTGCCGTATGCGACCACAAAAACCTCATCCAAAGCCGTCGCAGATTCTCTTAGGGAAACATCAATTCTATTGGACGCTCCAACTTTTATCAATTGATCTTCAAATCCCACACTGGTAAATTGTAAAGTTTGCCCTTCAGCCACTTCCAAGGAATATTTTCCATCAAAATCGGTAACGACCCCCCTAGAGGTGCCTTGGACGAGTATGTTCACACCCGGCAGTGGAAGCTGTTTGTCATCGGTCACTGTTCCCGTAACCACCTTCCCTTGAGCAAAACTCAACTGTGCTAGAAAAAGCATTAGCAGTGTTAAAAATCCAGTTAATTTTACCTTCATAATTAAATCAAATAATTAATTAATATTCATTTTTTTTGGCCTTTCATTAACGAAATGTTATGATGTCCTTAACAAATATAGATTTTATTTTTATAAATTCAAACTTAGATATGAACGTAGATTGATTAAAATTGTTAATACTTTGAGTTTGTGGTATGGAAGAGATTGATGAATATTTTGAGATAAGTAAGCACCCAAATTAGGCAACTTTTATTATATTTTAACTATCTAATTGTTTTGGAAAGCTGTAAGTCTTTGATTTCTATTTGATAGGCTCTAAAATCACTTTTTTTAAAATATTGGCCACTCCTCTACACGTACAATTTAAATTAGCAATTATTATGGCTGAAAATAAATTTGAAAACCTAAAATACAATCATCAAACTTAATTTACAGAGCAACCATCTAAAACAACTACTAAATTTTTTTACAGATTACTTAGAAACGGATATGCAATCTAAACAATGGGATAGTCGACTGTTAAACAAACAATTTGGAGCTTTGCTATGTGGAGTTAAGAATGTCATGTTGTTCCGTCTAAAAGCAACTTTTATGACGGGTCGCGCTAAAAGGATAAATTTTCTTGATCCTAATTCAGGGGCCGTTGCTTATTAAAAGTAGTAATAATGGCTTTTTTTCATTCCTGGCAGTTTCCACAAACAATTTTCACATAGACGGAAAAACTCCGTACCCATTTTAATTGATATTGATTAAAAGAAGGCAGATTGAATTCGTTGATCCTGAGTTCAGGACGATTGCTCATTAATGCCTAAAGCTGCGATAGGATCATTCTCAAAAGTTGTGTGTGAATTGAAATAGAATTCTGATTTTTGTTTAAAAAACAAGCTTTGGACAACTATCTAGACCTATTGAAATTGATTCTTCCTGAATTTTTGATTGACCACTTCGACCTTGTGAAGAACACCAAGAACGGCGAAGTAATGCATCTCTATTTTGAAGAGCGAAACACCCCACCGAAAGAGCAGACTTCCAGGGTATTGATAGCACATGGTTTTCACAAAGAAGTAACCATCCAGGATTTTCCATTGCGCGGAAA
>NZ_AUHD01000008.1 GCF_000423005.1 Gelidibacter mesophilus DSM 14095 | reverse complement strand
TGGAAGAGCTCCAAGCGGCTGGCCTGCTTTCTCTTGAACAATAGATTGTTATAGGCCGTCAACAGCCTGCGGATCTCCCTGTTGAGCTCGTTGAGGGAGAAGAAGGTCATATTGCGCAAGGGATAATAGATGCGCTGGTAGGCAAGATGGACGGCATTCTCCACAAGGGCCTTGTCCTGCGGGGAATAGCCACGGGTCGGGTTGATCACGCAGTTGTAGTGCCTGGCAAAGTCCTTAAAACTACGGTTGATATCTGCCTCATAGCGACTGGCACGGGTCACGGCCGACTTTAGATTGTCGGAGACGATGGCCTTGGGAACGCCGCCATAAAACTCCAAGGCATGTCCACAGCAGGTAATAAAATCCGCTCTCTTTTGGTTATGGCAGGCCTCCACATAGGTGTACTGGCTGTTGGGGAGGATGGCCACGAAGACTTCCACCGGGATGAGTTCCCCGGTGGACCGATCCACGATCTGCAGCTTCTTGCCCGCGAAGTCGATATACATCTCATTGCCCGGATCATGTTCCAATTTCATGGATCCCCTCACCTTTGCATATTTACGGTTGTAATGCTCCATGAACTGGGTATAGCTATAGGGCTTCTTAGCGGTCTGTAGATATTCCTGATAATGGAACAAAAAGGTAAACCCCGGATGGTTCCGTGCCTTATTGATGCCGTCAAAATACAACATGAGCTCCTCATAGCGGGGATTGGCTATGGTGGTACTGGAAGGGAAGAGTGCCTCAAGGGCAACATTGTCACTGGCCAAAAGCTCTTCTAAGGAACGGGTGCTGGCCTTGAACAGCCGCACATAATTGTTTACCGTGTTGCGGGATATCCCGAGGGTAGCACCTATTTTACGGTTGCTGAACCCATCCAGATGAAGGGAAATGATTTGTTTTAAGTCCATTGGATCAAGTGTGTTGGCCATATCGCATTCTTTTAAGCGATAAGGTAATTAATACTTGATCTTTCAAAGTGGCACAAATCGAACCGTTATGGGTTATTAACACACAGGCAAAAATGGCACAGTTTGAACCGAAATGCCTGGCACTATGAAACCGAAATCACTGGCACAAATCGAACCGAAGTAACCAAAAATGGGAAACAAAATTGGAAAAAGACTGCCAACCTTTGAAAAGAAGTAATGCAGCGAATGCTATCAACAACTAAAAATAATTGGTTCGTTATCAAAACTAGCCTCCCAATTCATTCGCTTCAATTAAAAAAGCCCCATAAACTTAACGTTTATAAGGCTTTACATTCTTAAGATGTGGTCCCACCTGGGCTGTATTAGAAATCATTAAACGCCTGTTGATTAAGATTTTACAATATTATATTGGAATTGGGTATCATAATAGTATCAATAAATGGCATTTCACATTTTGTTCTCTTCATTTATAAAGAAACAATTTAGAAACTTAAAATTTCTCTTTTATTGAGCCAACAGATTTCAACTTCTTCTTTTGGAAATCGCTCTTGCAAATTTAATTCAATCTCTTTTTCTAATTCATTTTCATCATTTACATACGAGCCACTATAGTAAGAATGAATAATTCTATTTGATTTTATTAAAGGTTCTTTTGGGCAATCAATGGGTTTAAAACTTGCAGAACCTTATCGACAATCCAAAGACGAGATCTTAAATGACTATGCATATGATAGTTGTGTGATTAAGCACGGAATTTAGTAAATAAAAACCAAATAGAAAATCTGCAAGGATTTTCGTAAATAGAATAGAAGCAATTAATTATAGGACACGGTGCTATAGCCAGTATTTTATATTTCAGCCACGTATTTATCACATTCTTCAACTATAAAATCAGGAATTAAATTATAATCATTTGGGTCAAGTTGACAAATTAATTCATTCTCGATGTGAAATGTTTCATTGATGAATTTTCTTAATACACTTGGTATTTCTTCAAGATTTTCTTCATATATCAGTCTAAATACATTTAACTTGGTGTAGCTATTTTCAGAACTCAAATATAAATTCTTTAAAAACGGAAAATCACTTAATGAGTTTACCAATAAATCATAGTTGAAAGTGGGAATAAATTCTTTTATTTTCATTATTCCAGAATTAAAGTCTATTTCAGATAATAAATCATTCCCAATTTCCTTTCTATGGTCAGTACATTCTTCTTTTTTTCTTTTATGAAATAAATTAGATAGTACTTGATATTCGTTCCCTAAATCATCTATTATTTCAAAATGACGCCTTAAATAGATTAGTTTTATTACTCCATCCAATTCTGATTCTAAAGCCTTTATACAAATTTGGGCAAAAGAGGATAAGTTATTCTTTTTTATTCTTGTTTCCTGAAGTTGACCGTTTTTATTAGATAAAAAATTTGATTCGGATAAATTGCTAAACTCTTTAAGAACTTTCACGGTATCAATAACTGGGTCAAGGTCGTGAGTTAACATCAGTACTGTTTTATTTAAAAAGCAGTCTTTACTTTTACCTCTAAAAAGCATATGCATTATAGCATATTTTTTACTTTTATCAAAAGAAGAAATTGGGTCGTCGAGAATAATGAGTTCAGGTTTCTTATGTAAGGCTTCGTACATAAAAAGAACAAGCGAAAAAGCATTTTTTTCTCCAAAGCTTAAATACTGTTTTCCTCCATTAATTACGTCAGTTGATTCAATATGTTTTAATAATAATTTGTAATCATTCGAATTACTATTCTCAATTTCAACAGTATATTTATATCCTGCATTCATTAGGAATGAATTGATGCCGTCTCGGTGTTTTTGAATTAGCTTTTTGACAAGATTTTTCTGCTTGTTTATTTCACCTTGTAAAGTCCCAACTTTTTTCAAGACTGTATCAAGTGAAGCGTTTAAGGATGTTATTATCTCGATAGTCTTACCTGCTTTTAATCTATCAAATAAATCAACGTTAATTTTTAATTCTTTTAATTTCTCTTCTGCCTTTTGGTCTTCGCTAAAACTTAAAGGTGATATATTCTTTAGAGATTTTAGCTTTATTAATAAATCGTCAATTTGTTGCTTCACAACAACAATATAATTCATTTCAGAATCTTCTAATCCTGTTTGTTTTTCAGTTATTCCTTTTAATGTTGTATTTGCATTTTCAGAAAAATATTCTCCGAGATTTTGTAATGCTTCAATAATTACATTGAAGTTCTTTATTACATTTTTGTTATAGTATGTTGATACTGACTTTATCGTTTCCTTATTCTCAAGTGTTGAAGATGTACAATAAGGACAGTTATCAGATATTTCAAGAAATTGTTCACCTTTATTCTGCCAATCTAGCCAGCTTACACAATTTTTATTTTGGATTAATTTACTGTATCCTTTGAGTTTTTCAGGTATATGTTCAATTTTATTACCTTCTTTTAAGCCTTTGTAAAGAGCTGAAGATTTTGAAAGACCAGTTTGCGTAGTCGCAAAACTTTTTGATAAATTTTCAAAATCAGATATTATTTTATCAAGCTCTGTGTTTTCTGAAAATACTTTTTTGATTTCGGATAGTAACTGTTCAATTTGAGTTGTATAACTTTTAAATTCAGGTGTTTCAATGAAGATTTCATAGCTATTTGAAATTAATTCATCTTCCTTAAATAGAAATTGATTTAGGTATTCTTCATTAAAAATAAGCACACTTTTGATTTCTTCGCTAGTTTCTACTTCTGGGACAATTTCAATTTCTTGACCTCTAAATTTAAAAGGTGTTAATTCTTTTAAGAGTTCAGGCGATTCTAAACTGTACTTAATAGCTCTAGTAATTGTGCTTTTCCCTGTACCATTAATTCCAAATTTGATATTTAATTTATTGCTGGAAATCTTTATTTTTCCACTTTCAATATTATTGCAATTTTTTATGTTTATTTCCATACTTTAATTTCAAATGGTAAGTTGTTAGGAGAACCGTGATCACATTGGCTATAACGTGTTTGTGTATTAGTTGCGCGTTTTAAGCACTAAAGTTAGTTAAAAATCACAGATAGAAAGTCCTCAGGAACTTTCGTAAATTGGCTAAAACCAGCAATTAACTATAGGACACGTGTTGTTCTTTCGTACTTTTTTCAAGTCTATCAAGAGCTCTCAAGAAAGCTTCATTTTTAGTTCGGCTAACAAAGATTTTATTTAATTGATTCCAATAATTGATACTTACTTTACTTTTCAGTTTTTTACATATTATATAAGCCAATTCTTCTTCAAATTCAAACCATTTTTCACTTTCAATTATTTCAGTTCTTGGAGAGTTCAAATCCAAATCTCTATTTCCACAAATATCAATTATCAAAATAAGTGGAAATGGCCAGGATATTTTTACTTGATTGTTTTTTAGCATATATGGTTCAGTGAATAAAGTAGTAGGAATTTCTATTCCATGTAAGGAAAGTTTTGATTTTGATTGGGTATATAACCTTGTAGAATCATTTTCTCTTATTTCTCCATCATCACCAATTGTAATTGATTTAGATCTTTCTCTTATCGAGTTTTCTGATAGTTCAATTTCTCTTTCTAGTTTAAATATTTCTCCTTCTATGTCGACATCTTTTGAATTCAGTTCTATTTTCTCTTTCGGCTGATTATTACTTTCCAATATTGCGACTGATGCTGTTCCAATTATTCCGATTTTTTCTTTATTAATTTTAATATCAAAAGTTCGAATATTTTCGTTCTCACTCCATGAATAGTCTTGTAATGAGTGAATTGTAATTTCTTTAAAACTTTCTTTATTACGTACTTTACTTTGAGAAGATGTTTCTATTTTAATCTCAAATGGAGGATTTGGAATTACATTTTCAACATTTATTATAAACTTTTCTGGTGTCATTTTTCTCCATGGATTTTTATTTTTTCGGAGAATAAGTTTAGTGGTTGTACCTGGGGTTTCTCTGCTACCACTTTTAATCCAAAATATACTTTCTTGTCCTTCAACTGTTATATTTAGAGCTTCACTTGACTTGTGTGGAGCATAAACTCTCTTTGTATCTACAATTAATGTGTCTGAAATCATAAAACATGATAATATTCCTATACCAAATCTTGAAGTTGGATAAAATTCAGCATTTGATTCTGCTTTCAAATTGTAAAAATCAGTTGATTTATAAAAGGAAGAACCAACTTTAGAATAATAATTATCAATAATGTACTGGTCCATTCCTGTGCCATTATCAATAACCTCTAAAATATCTTCTTCATTCTCTGTATAATATTTAATAAGGATTTGAGGTGTATATGGATTTCCCCATTTTCTTTCTTGAGCTTCTCTTAGTAGACAAGCATCAATAGAATTTTGTAGCAATTCTCTTAATGCAACTTCAGGATTTCCATAAAGTTTTGTACCCATTAAAAGTTCAATTACTTGATTCTTGCTAAGATTAAATTTAGTATCTCGATAAATATATAAAGGCTCATTTCTAATGGAAGTCTTAGTCTTTATTTTTTCTCTGTTGACTTTAAATGGGATTTTGATTATTAACTCTCTATTGTTATTTTTATTGAATGTGTTTATTTCAGAGATGATATTATTACAAACGCTTAACTCATGGTCAATCATATTACAAAACTCATGAATTGATGCTTCAATTGCTGGATGTGTGCATTTGGCACTAAATTGAATTAACTCTGGGTTAATTTCCCAAGATTGAATAGCTCTGTGTTTATTCCATTCAGATATTGATACAGGGTGTCTAACATAGAGATGAGAAAATAAAATTGGAGGCGTTCTTTTAGCGTCAAAATCCAAAATATCTGCTAACCTAAGAATTACAGCAACTAAGGGTAAGTTCGCATATATATCCGTTCCACAAAGAAAATTTTTGTCAAGTTCAAGAACAGATAATGCATCTTCATTATGGCTAAAACATATTTGTGCAAATTCAACAGTTAAATCTGCGTCTCTGAATTTTATCTTATTATTCCAATCATTTTCAATAATTTCTCTGGCTCTATCAGCATGTGTTTGTCTTATATACTCAGTTATAAGGTATGCCTTTATGATTTCTGCCTTTGATTGATCTCCTTGAAGTATGAGTTTAGAAATTATTTCTTGTTGGTCTGGTCTTGCTGAATAAAATCTTTTAAATTGGTTAAATGATTTTTTTTCATTTTCTTCAATAATTGGGTTTGTATCCCATATTTTTTTCCATGTAATAACTTCTTTTTCATTAGGCGACATTCCTATGTCGTGAAAAAAAGCACTGAGTATTAATAACATCAATTCTGGAGAAGAAAGATGTTGAATATTATTTTTGGTTAGTAATCTTTCCATAAGATTTAAAACTCTAAACAAATGGTCACCATCATGTAGTGTAAATTCTCCCATATGTCTAATAATTGTTTTTGTTCTTTGCAAGGCATATGAAACAGCATTGTCTACAAGAGCAATTACTTCGTTGTCTTTTTCTAAGCAATTATTTTTAAGAGTACAGTAAATTTCACTTTTCTGTAACCTTGCAAAAAACTCTTCTTTATAGTCGTCAGTCATTTAAATTTTTTATGTTAAATTTTCATTATAGCAAGTTTTCTATGCATGAATCACAACGTTTAGTATATGAAAAGTAGGCAATCTCGAAGCACCTTACATTCGGTTAAGCACAAAGTTTGATAAAAGCCACAAGCCTTGATTTTATTACTGTTTAGCCTATTTTTTATATACATCTTTGTTAGCCACTGGCTTTGTTAGATATTCTTAAATGCTTGTCTTAATCTATCTTGAATAGTTGAGTCAATTTTTTCTGAAAATTCCGCTTTCTCTACCAATCCTTGTGCTTGATTTATAGAGTCTATTTCTAATTCATTAAGTTTAAAATACTCGTATGTATATTTTCCTTTCTCACTATTTGCAACAATCTTATACTTTATTAGTTTTTTGTCATTTTCAATATGTTGAAAAAAATTTATATGGTCAAAATACGTATCTACATTGGGATGTATAAATCTATAGTTAGCGCTGTCCATATGATTTTGAGCGGAATTATTGATATCAAATACAAAATCAGTTTTACTGCCTTTTATTTTCATATTGCATCTTTTACAAGCAATATTCAGATTAGTCGTTATGAACATTAATTCTCTAAATTCAGCTTTTCCTTTGGGAAGAATATGTTCTATGTCTATAACCATATTAAATTCTCCTTGAAAATTTTTCTTGCAGTAACAACATTGTTCATTTTCAAAATCTCTGTAATATTCTTTTACTTTTGTTTTAAAATTTGCTACAAGTGGGTTATTCCAAATGTCCCCACCTTGCGCAACTGCATTTTCAATGTTTACTATGTCTTCTTCCGCTAATTCCAATTCTTAATTTGATTGATTGTTATTAAAAACTATTTCTCCAGCTAATCCCAAAACAGTTGAGAGCGCTTCATTTTGATTTTCATCATAAACAGTCTCTCGAATGTTTTCTAGTTCAATTGTAAATTCAGATAAAGTAATTTTATTTTCAGCTAATAGATTTAATAATCTAACTAATCTATTAGATAAAAATCTATTTTCTGGCGTAGTAATATCAAAAAAACGATAATAGATTTCTTCAACATTTAATGGTTCTTTAATTTGTAATTCAAATGTAAAATCGAGAGCTTTAAAAACATTTGTATTTTCTGAAAATAATTCGGCACCATTAACTACAATAGGTGAATGGGTAGCTATTATAATTTTAGGTTGATAGAGATAAAAAAGGTCTAATAGCGTTTTAGTATATTCTTTCTGCCAAAGTGGATGTAAACTATTTTCTGGTTCATCTACTAATATAACAGTTTGTTCATCTATTGCTGTTGAAAGGTATATAATTGATGTAATAAGTGATAATTCTCCTGAGCTTGCATCAAGCACCGATATTTCATCATTTCCTTTTCTTAAATAAACTTCAATTCTTGAAAGTACCTTAATCTTTTTTAATAGAGATTCCCATTTAAATAGTTCCGTAAGATTTGATTTGTCATAAGAATTGTAATTTAAATTATCTGTATCAAGCCAAATTATCTCGTCATTCCTTCTTTCTCTTCCAGATGTTTCAATTAAGTAAGTTAATCTCTCCTTTTCAGTATTACTTATATTCAAATCACTATTCCATAAAGCTTGAGGGTTAAAATTTTCCAATTTGAACCCAATTGTAGGTGCAAAACCAACGTAAGAAAGAGCTAATGTTGTATTTCGAAGTCTATTCTTATCTCTTCCAATAACTTCCATAGCTTTTTTTACTGTAGATCTAACTTGCCTCCTTCCTGAACGACCTCGAAGTATATTAAAATTTCTATGACTAAAATTGAATTTATCGTGAATAGAATTAGCTAAAGCAATTACTTTTTTATTCCTTGAAATATAATATTTGGCAAGTTGATTTAATAGAGTACTTTTTCCACTACCATTTTTACCAACTAGGATACTTACGTCCTCCCTGAAATTTTCAATATTTTGTAATTCTTTAGGAATGTTATCAAATCTATTCATAAGGTTTATTTCATCTTGTGGCTAACAATTTAATAGACGCAACTAGCTGTGTCTATTTCTTTTATAGTTCAAACATATTCCTTTTCAATATATTTTCCTACAAATGATGTTTTATAAAACAGCTTAATCATAACTTTTTCATCAAAGTCTCATGAACACTATCATAACTATAATCAACAATCTCCTCAGAGATGATAAGATGGATTACTTTATCAATAATAGACAAAGGCACCACAAACCATTCTCGTGGCGTCATTCGTCTTCCTATGTCGTCATGGATGTCTATATTTAAACATGCCTCTGCAAAAAACCGATGGATGAGGCTCTCAAATTTTTGAGCATTCATGTTATACGTTTTATAAGATGCTTCAATGTGAACATCGGCCATTAAATAGGTAGATTCTTTGGAGGCATTTTTTATGCGTTCAGCAACAGGAACTGTGGAATAGCCTATTTTATACAAATTTTTTATAGACGCTAATTCTTTATGCGTCGATTTGGATTTTAATATGTAAATCCATCCTGTTTCTTGATCTTCTTCTTTTAATGCATTGACATTATCAAATAATTCTTGCTCAATTTCTGTCTCTGTATGTGAAACAATTCTACCATCATTCTCTTGGTGTAAAAGTGCCTTTTCCAAGGAACGGTATAACATATTACTCATAGTGCCATTCTCGAAAATGATACGTGTACGGCCATCTTTACGGAGCCTATTGCCTGAGGGTAGAGAGACATTATCAGTTTCAAACTTTACATCTTCTAAAAATAATAACATACCATTTAGAATGTAATAAGAACCTGCTTTCAAATTCTTATCGGCATTTTCAAAAGAAAATAGCTTTCTACTTCCTTCCCGCAGTTCTTTGTGGACCTTCTTAAACATAATTTCATATGCTTCAAAATCTTTGTCTTTCATGGCTTTACGTTGGGCTACAAAATCAGATTCTGCTCTTTCTGAAGAACTCGGTACGTTCGTCAATTTAAAAATGGATAAAGTCTCATCGGTATCCAATATGCCTAAATCATCATCGTTTAAAATATCCATTACAGATGTCACTTCTACTTTGGTATTTAACAGGTTATGAGTGTCATAAGATTTCAAAATTTCAATTTTTTTAGCATCTTGCCGTAACGCTTTTAACCGTGACAAAAGCTTAAATTCGGTGACGTTTGTGGCTTCTGGCTCTCTGTTATTTTTTTCAAAAAAAACATTAATTTCTTGAAACGATTCAATGAGGCGTTCATCTTCTGTTTTAACGTTAGAGGTTGTGGATTTTGAATCTAAAATTCCTAACTCATCGTCATTAAATATATCTTCTAATGTTATTTTTTTACTCATTGCTTGCTGTAGCTTTTCGCTTTTGTTCTTTTAGAAATATAATCGCTTCAGCTAATCGTCTTTCTTGTGGATCAAAAGATTGAATGCTTGGTTGTTCGTCTGTCTTTGCAATCCAGTTCTTTATTTTAGGCCATAAAATAATGGCTTCTTCTTCGGTCATGGTTATTCTTGTAGCATCAATGGTTTCTTGAATGGCTTTAAACACCGATGCAGTTACCGATTTAGATAAAATTTCAAAGGCTTTTTGAAACGGATTTATAGCATCAATCAAATCGATATTAATATCGTCAATATTGACAAAACTATCTGCCATACGGATAAATCGTTTATCGCCAACGTCTTCAATCGTACTGTTTTTGATCACTGAATCTACGACCACATATTGACGTACTGCCTCTACTTCTTCATCTGATAAGTCTGGGTAGGTTTCCTTAATGATTTTAGGTATCAATACTTTATTGATGACTTCGGGATCGACATTGCCAGGCATGGCTTTAATCATTTGGTCATCTTGCATGATACGCGCTTTCAAATCGTTGATATCACTTTCTATAATATCTTTTGCACGCTGAGAGGTTGGTAATTTAAAACCTCTAATTTTGATATAATCTTCGTCCTCCTCTTCAACGCCATCTTGATCTTCATCCTCCTCTGGATATTTAGGCTTAAACTTAAAATTGGGCGCTAATACTTGCTCCATTAACAACGATGCAGTAATGGCCTTTAGCATATTATTTACCGACAGTTTAACCAAGTCATCTTCAGCATCAGGTTGCGCAATTAAGTTGGTAAACTGTGAGTGTGATTTGTTTTCGCTATCTCGTGTCGCCCTTCCAATAATCTGAATAATCTCTGTCAAAGAGCCCCTATAACCCACCGTTAATGCATGTTCGCAATACGGCCAGTCAAAGCCTTCTTTGGCCATCCCCAAGGCTATAATAATATCTATATCATCTACACTTGAGATGTTGCGCAGGTAGTCTTGTATTTTATCTCTGTCCTTTTGATTGTCGTGAACTAAATCGGCAATTTTTAAAACTTTTCCTGTCGTTTTACTTTTAACATATAAAACACCAGTATCTGGATCTTGATAATCCAATTCGCCAATGCCATCAACAATTCTGTTGACTTCTTCATATTTATCCTTTTCGGATTCCCCAGAATTAACACTTGGAATATGAATAATGGTTTTCTTATTTTCGTCTAAAACCTCATGAATAGCGGACGTATATTTTCCTTGGTAAAAATGATAGCCGATACCTAGTGACTTTAAATAATTATAGCCATTTAATTGTTGGTAATAATCGTATTTCACTTTTGTGAATTTGGCTTCATCCTCAGGTAATAAAATAGGCACGCTATCCCCTCTAAAGAACGATCCTGTCATGGCCACAACATGTGCCGTAGATTTCTCCATGATACCGCTTAAAACCATTCCTAATCTATTATCGCCATCGACCGACACGTGATGAAACTCATCTATGGCCAACAAACAATCGTCTAACTGTTTTTCTTCAATGGCATCAAAAGCAAAACGCAAGGTGGCGTGTGTACAGATTAATATTTTTTCATCACTTTCTAAAAAGTTTATAAATGCGCTTACTTTACTTTTCTCTACGCCAGGTGTACATAAATTATATCTCGGATTAGGTTCCCAGTTTGCAAAAAAACCATACTTCATTAAGTCTGTTTTGGCAAATGAACTCCCAATAGAACGCTCAGGAACGGCTACGATGACTTTTTTAATATCTTGATTTATGAGTTTATCCAACCCAATAAACATTAAGGCACGGGATTTACCAGAAGCTGGTGGTGCTTTTATAAGTATGTATTGTGCCGAGCGTGCTTCAAACGCTTTTTGTTGCATTTCGCGCATTCCATAAGCATTGGTGCTTTTACTTTTTCCTGTTTGTTGGTAAGTAACGTGTACTATATCTGGCATAAATGTCTAAAGTTTAACTAAAATGTCTAAAGTTAATTTCGTTAATCGCTTGCTATAACAGGGATTGACGGATTTAAATGTCTAGAAATGTCTAAATAAATGTCTAAAAAATGTCTAGTTATTTTATTTAGACATTTTCCATATTTTTCCTTTAACCTCGATTATTCCTTTATTTCTAAGGGATTGTAAGTTGTTTTTAATTTTATTTATTTTTTGTGAATCGTCTAATCCTTCAGACAACTTATTCATTAAGACATTCTCTAAATCACTTCGCATTGCGCTCCCAAATCTCTCGAGATAGTCTGTTATAATTTTTTGAATATAATCATTATCCAAACCTTTTAGATTTATGTAGTCTTCCTTTTGATTTGTAGCAGACGCCACTTTAGAGGAGATATGAAAATTAGGTTTTCTTCCTTCTATTAACTTCTTTGCTTTGAGCGTTTTTATTTCTATATCTGTAAGTTCATTATTCTTTACTACTTTATCTAAAAGGATAATCTCTTCTAAAGACAAATCGGGTATTTGCGCCAATTTTCGAGCATAATTTGGATCTAATACCTTTCCTATAATCTTCACTTGCACTTTGTTTTGAGCTAAATTATAGTCTGGTAATGGAAAATACTTGTTACGCTGAATCGTAAACATACGCTTAATGCCACTTCCTATAGTGTCTATCATATTTAAGTTGACCATGGCATCAGTCAAAAACTTATTTCTATAATGAGGTTCTGGTGCGTCTGCTTTAATAACTTTTTCTACACTTTGGGGAATAAAACTTCCAGCATTCGCAAATGTCAAAGATGCGTTCTCATTTTCTACAACCACTATTTTACTACCCAAAGTATAATCTTGATGTGCAATACAGTTATTTAAAGCCTCTCGAATTATATAGGGATCGTATTGATCTACTTCTTCCGGAAACAAAGTACCATCCTTTATATAACGGTACTTTAAATTCCGAATCTTATTATA
This sequence comes from Gelidibacter mesophilus DSM 14095, assembly GCF_000423005.1. Taxonomy (GTDB): domain Bacteria; phylum Bacteroidota; class Bacteroidia; order Flavobacteriales; family Flavobacteriaceae; genus Gelidibacter; species Gelidibacter mesophilus. The sequence continues at coordinate 256,535 of NZ_AUHD01000008.1, read as the reverse complement.
AATCTTATCTACATTTAACAATAACGGACATGTAAAATGCTCGTAGTCCTTTTCTAGATTATCGCCATCCTTTAATATCCATGTTATTTGCGATGTTGCAGGATTGATGAAATGTTCAGATTCTGGTTTTCCTAATAAAAGAATGGCAGTATTTGTAATTTTACCTTGAATCGTAATTTTAGCTTTATTTAAAAATACGTCGTTTGTCCATTCATCTATTTCATTAACTAAGCTTGGCTTTTTTGATTTGTATTGTATTCTTGCCTGAGCAATAGCCTCTTCTGATAAGTCTGAAATAGAAGCTGATTCAATTGTTTCAGCACTCCAATCTTTAGATATGTTTTGAGCTTTAATTCTATCATATTCATCAGATAATAATGCGCCTAAACTTTCACCATCTCTGCCGTAACAATGACCTTTCCATGATAGTGGCTGTCCTTGGGGTGCAGGTGGAATTTCTAACATTAAAATAGTTTTGCCATCTTTCTCTACTTTATGAACGTTTATAAAAGAAGATCTAGGAGACGTATGTTGTACAATTTCCGTTTTAAATTCATTAAGTTGTTTATCGGTAATGTCGGTACCTACCACTGTTTTATTGTCTTTCACACCAAAAACTAACCATGCTTTACCCTTATCTGCCAAATTAGCCTCATTACTCAAGGCTGAAAAATATTGGCCTAATTTATCTTTGCTATATTGATTTTTAGCCTCCTTGAACTCTACAATTTCATTCTCCGTAGATAAACTTAATAAGCTGTCTAGAATTTTTTCCATTACGCTTTCTTTACTTTAGATTTCTTTTTATCCTTTTCCAACAACGTATTCTTATTCACCATCTTTTCATACTCCTTAAACAAATACTCCAATCGTTCGGTATCACTGGTAAAAGGTTTTAAACGATAACACCGCTCAATAGCCAAATCCAATTGATGGTGCGCCTCTTTTAATCCTTTAGGCATTTTGTCTGGATCATACAATTGTGCCAAGGTTTTACTGGAGTGTTTTTCACGTTCTTCCAAAACTTCAAAAACGTGGAGGTTGATTTGTTCTTTTTGTTTGGAAGTAATTTCTGGAAAGGGAAAAGAGTTATAACAAACACCAGTTGTGTAACGTATTCGATTTTCTAATTTCCCGGCAACTGCTTTAACCCATATGTTATGAATCTTTGAACATAAAACACCAAATACAAATGTTTCAGAATCATAGATTACGTTTGCTGAATTTAGAATTATAACATCCTTATCTATAAAATCAATGGGAATATAATCTCGTGCCTCCGATGAAACAACTGGAATTATTATCTGACCATTCTTTGCTTCTTTATTTTGAATAAACCTATACGGATAATTAACAAAATTTCTTTCTAAAGTGTTTCCGTTAATACGTAATTCGCGAACTAAATTTATTTTATTTTTTAAAACATCAATCTTTTCAGCTTCTTGAACTTCATCTTCTCTTATCCATATACACCATCGTTCAATATTATTTAAAAATTCATTTGAGCCTGTTAATTTCCTTATATATTTAATTGTGTTGGGATTATCTTTGATAAATATTTCTTTTTCGCCATTTGATAAGATAAAATGGCCACCTTCTCTAGGTTGATTCCCACCTTCCATTTTAGGTATTTTTGACAGAACTGTTCCTCTCTTTGAAATGAGTATGGAATTACCTATTATTAAATATGGGTTAATATTATCTCCGAATACTTTTGTATCATTAAAGTACAATATTTTTTTACTGTTATTTGGTTTTGATAGACCAATAATAGATACCGTAACACCAGCATTACCTTTGGCGTTGTTAGTCCATTTAATATCCTTAAATGCGAAAAATATTTCTAATTCGTATGAAAATATCTTTGGCCAAAGCATTTCTATTTGAGTACCTTGACATATAGAATTTGTTGAAACAAAAGCAAATTTAATTAGACTAGAATCAGTATATCTTGATGCATTTAAGAACCATATAGATATATAATCAAGATTCTTGTAATTTTTAAGACCATAAAAGGCAAAATCCATATCTTCTTTATGTTCTTTTTTCTGATTTCTTTGCCCTAAATAAGGAGGATTCCCCAAAATATATACTTCCGCAAGCCCCTTGTCTGAATGTGTTTTTGGGCAAATGGTTTCCCAATCCAACCGCGTGGCATTGCCTTGGGTAATATTGCCAGCTTCCTTTAAAGGTAAAATAGGTTTAGCTTGCCCGAACCCTTGCAACTCATCTACAAACACTTTGTTCATTTGGTGTTCTGCCAACCATAAAGAGAGAATGGCCATTTCATGCGCGAAATCGTCTAACTCAATCCCATAAAACTGGGAGAGTTTTACTTCTGTAAATACAATAGAATGCTGTGTTTCTAAACTATGTAGTTCTTGTAAAATCTGGATTTCCAGCTTGCGTAATTCCTTGTAGGCAATAATTAAAAAGTTACCACTCCCACAGGCGGGATCGAATATCTTAAGTTTTGAAATACGGTAAATGAGTTTGCGTAGTTTTTTTGGTTTGTCTTTAGATTTTTCAAACTCCTTATATAGCTCATTTAAAAACAAAGGCTCTATCACCTTCATAATATTTGGCACAGACGTATAATGCATCCCTAAACCACTCCGATAGGCAGGATTTACAACGGCTTGTATCATGGAACCAAAAATGTCCGGATTGATTTCGCTCCAATCCAGATCGCCACATTCTAAGGTAATTTTACGCGCTTCTTTAGTGAATTTTGGAGAGACAATTGTATCTCTAAACAAGCCACCATTGACATAAGGAAACTCTGTAAAGTGTGATACCTCCTTGGTATTGTCTTCCGCATTTAATACTTTAAAAAGCCTGTCCAAAAACACGTTCACGTCAGATCCGTCTTTCTTAGTGTGCTGGCCCAAAGTGTCCGTGAACATGCCTTCAATAGGTAAAATATCGGTGTCTTCTGCGAAAAAGCAAAATAGTAATCGCGATAGAAAGATGTTTAGATTATGGCCTCCATCATCATAGATATTCGGGTTTTCAGTAACCAGAATATCGTAGAGTTTCGCCATTTGATAGGAGGCTTTTCTATCAGCATAATTCTCATTAGTTTGAGCGTATTTTTCTTGGCCTGCCCAAGGCAAAAAGAATCCGTAATGTTTATGGATTTCGAGAATAGGAGTATCTAAGGATAAACCTGTTCTAATATCTTTTGCTAATAAGGTTTTATAATCCGTTACAATTACAAAACGTGGGTTGTGTTTTAGAGATTCTGGCGTCTTTGTTAGTTCATCAATGGTATGTAATAAGGATCCAGATGTAACTTCCTTAAAAAGCATTTTACTTTTATAAAGCACTTCGCCCTCTACTTTAGAAAGATTAAAATCGCCTTTCTTTAATCGGGTGACGGAAGTTTTTGAAATACCATAGGCTTGTAATAAATCGAATACAAATTCTTCTTTATTAAAATTTTCAACTAAGGCGGTTACGTTTTTCTCTATTTGTGAGGCGTTCATTTATAACTTTCTAATTTCTATAATCAACTTATAAAAATAGTAATTTATATCTATTGCTCTTGCTGATTGTGGTAATAACTGGTTGTTAAAGATAGATGGTATGTTTTTGTACTTAAGAACGGTCGAATATTGGGATAAAGATTTGAATTGTCAAAATAATGGTGTTGCGACTTTAGTTTTTTAAGTATCATTTTTCTTTTAAAGTTAAATCTCTAAATTTTATTAAATTTTGTTTTAAAATATGAAACTTCACCTTTTCATCAGCTAAATTATAGCTTGGATTATTTATCTCTGAAGAAAGAACTTCTGCCTGTTTTATTTTATACCATATAGGTTTAGAACACAGTTCTTCAAGTCCTTTAGTTATTAGTTCTTCGTCAAATCCAGAAACATCTAATTCAAACTCAAAAAAATAATCGTCAAAGACTTTAAATCCTTCCGAATGATAGAAGGTGTTTTTCTTAATTAAATTCTTGAGTAATCCAACAATGATATTATCATTTTTTAAGTACATATTATTATAGTTTTAGAGATTTTATTTAAATAAAGCACAACTGTATGACGATAAACAAGAACGTTCCGCTGAACAATTACTAATAGGTTTTGTTTTATATCGTCTTCCTTTTATTTTCTAATTCTAGCCCTTCTTCAATACTAAGTACTTTAAATACTTGATATGCAAATTCGGAGAATCGTTTTATAAGCTTTTCAAATTTTTTATAATCTAGTTCAATAGAAATGGTGTCTTCAGATATGGAATTTGAATTGAATAGAAAATTAAATATTTCAGTATGATGATCGGATTTATTCACTAACCTCAAGCTTATTAGGGATTCGCTATGAGTTACAGAGTGTCTTACGTTGGACAAAATCGTCCACAATTCTTTGAATTTAATATTTAAATTGTTTTCTGATGAGAAATCTTTAAATGATTCTCCACCTACTTTTTTGAGCACCTTAAAAAGATTGTCCCCACCTGGCATTCTTTCTCTTGTTATTGAATCTTTTTGAGTTTTTGGAAGTAAGCTAATTACGTATTTTCTAATCGTATCGTCTCGACCGATTTTGTCAAAGAGACAATCTTTCAAATACCTTTCAAATGACTCAAAAGATTGAGCATAAAGCAGGCAAAGTTGTCGTGATAATATTTTTCTGATTTCCGATTCGTAATTACTTTTTGTCGTTTCTATATAAACTCCTGGTTGAAAATTTATTTCCCAACCATTATCTGTTGGATCAGTCCAATCGCTGATAATTAGAGCTGAAGCGAAATGTATGTCAACTTGCTCTGAAGTGCAATCTTCTATGTCTTTTTGAAACACTTTATTAGTTCGTCCGCTCATATGCCGGTAATAAAGAAATTTTTCAAAAAATTGATCAAGGTATTTTCTATATGTATTTGTCATTTTATCAGATTGCATGCAACAATTAGATAGAAGTAACTAGCTCCGTCTATTTCTCCTAACCAATAAACATATTCCTTTTTAATATATTTTCCTACAGTTTTAAAGACTCCCCCTGTTGATTCAAATAAAAGAACTCTATCACTATTGTTAAAAAACATCCTTACCTAGCCCAATAGCAATGATTTGACCTAAACTGAAACTCATATTCCTACAACCAAGACATAATTTAGGAGGATTTTTGATTTGCCTATTTAAGTCATCTCTACTCTCTACGTCTATATCAAAAGGCTTAGCACAACTATCGCATTCATCTATAGTGTAAACTGGATGGTAGTACTTTGATTTCAATTCTTTGTAGGCATTCGTTCCCTTATAACGATCAATAAATTCTTCTTCTGAAAGTATAAAGCCTTCAATCCCATTAACTCTCCTGACTGCAAAATATTCTCTAGCTAATTCTTTTGCCTCAAGGCTTAACTCTTCATAAAAAATTACTTCTTTTTGTTTCATAATTTGGATATAAAAAAAGCGTGGAACTGAACTTGTCGGTATCAGAGGTATCGCCAGACACCCACCCACCAAACAAGAACAGCCCACGCAGAAACGTGGGCGTCTTGCTTTGATATTGGCGGGTATAAAACTGGCGATTTTCTGATACCAAATCAAAAGCTAAACGCTTTATATGTTATTATTTATTTACTTATATTCTCTATTTTAAGTTTCTCTAGTAAGTACAAATTTAAGGATTTAAATCTTTAAATATGGATGTTTTACTCGTTTCAGAAAACTTGATCCTGATTATTTTTATATATTTATATAAACCTATTTTTATATAAAAACAGCTTTATACATTTGTATAAAACAATATCCAACTCGCAATCAATACACTAAAAACAGGTATCATGTCTATTTTTATCTTTCTTGTTTTCTTATCTCTCGATGAATGCAATACTCGTTATGCGTGAAGAGAAGAAAGAATGACATCTCTACTTATTTTTTGCAATGAAATAAAAAAAAACAATGTATCATCCCGTATTATAACACGCTATCCATTTTCAACAATGCTGTGTTTAACTGTGATTCTAACGTTTTGTTTCTGGAATTACCTGTTTAAGCATTGTTCTATCCGAAAATATAGTTTTGTGTTTTTACACAATACTATAATTGTATAAATGTATTTTTATATAAGCAGGTTTAATAGCTGATGCAACGAATGTCTATTTCCACCTGCCAAAACCTTATGGCTTTCGGCTAAAATCTACCAAGATCTGCCCCTTTTTCTTCTATTGCTTCGTAAGCTTTCTTCTTCATTGGTAATTTCTAGATTCTGTTTTAATGAATCTAGGGTTCTTTTTATAGACTGCAATTGAAATTGGCCTTCATTGGTTAAAGCTATTGAATAGATTGATTGATCTTTTTGGACTCGACCACCTTTCAGCATATGATCAATAAGGTCAGAATCGAAATCTTGCTCTTTTAATAAATTGAAAAAGCTCAGGTGTTGTTCACTTTGCTTTTGATTATATAAGAGTTTGCTTTCAATCAAAAGCTTTAACTCATCTGGCTTAGCTATTTTGTACTGTTTTTTATAATCAAAATGTTCCTCTTTTTTTCGTAGATAAAGAAATTTTCTATCGAATGCCATTTCTGCATTCTTATAAAAATCTATTCGTACGAAACCGCCTTTCACCGCTCCTGATTTTGTATTACGATGGTTAGTTTGCGGAGATATTTTTAATCTACCATCTAATGTTTTGCGGGAAACTAGAATATGAACATGCAGGTTCTCATCGTTAGCACTCTTTATGCGCTCATGATGTATTTTTGCGAAGTACATTAAATCTTCTGCGTTAAGTCCTTTATTAAAATTCTCTGCATATTGTTGCATTAATTCCTTACGAACATAATCTTTAATCTTTTCTGACTTATTTTCTTCTTTTAAGCCTAAGTGTTTCTGTTCTTCTTTTGAAGGACTGAAGGTAATCATGAAAAATTTAGAATCGTTTTTACATAATTTCTTCTTGTTATTATCTATTTCCGAAATGATAGTATTACCACTAACTTCACCTGAATGATTGAAAAATGGTTCTGCCTTAAGTCCTTGTTTGATCCTCTCTAAATCTTCATGCTCTAAATAACTAACCAAAGAAGAACAGCTTCCTTGATTAGAATATTTCCCATCTCCACCACCTTGAATTTTTAAATGCATAGTGTCTAAATTGAAAATCTTCTTTTATTTTTTATTGCAGTCACATCTGCCTGAATGGCTTCTTGAAACTCTTTCGAATTTTTTTCTATTCTATTAAGCTTATCTAGAATTTTTTTTATCTCTGATGTATTTGTCTCTGTTATAAGATCTGCAATATTATCATCATCTATTGAGTCAGAGAATTTATTCAAATCTGACTTTATTACAAGATTTTTGATATCAGATTTTAAGGATCTTTCTGTAGCTACAATGGCCTCTAATGCAGGACGTAAATACTCTTTTTCCTGAGTTTTTATAAATGCAAAAAACTGGTTAATCCTTTTATTCATCTTCTCCAATTCAGTCTTTGGGACGTTATGCACTTTCGGATTAACACCATTGACTTCTAAGTAGTTCAATATAATTGAGACAAATTCCTTCTTGGCAATAGAATGTACATGACACCACGCCGTTAACCTTTGATTATCAGAAATTGATAAAGAGATCGTTGTTGTATTTTGAGGTTTACTTTTCATAATTATTTTTTAGTTAATATATGTCAGCACGCATATTAATCGCTGACAATCAGAACATTAAATCATTTCATTCAAAAAAAATATATTTTAAATATATTTATAGCAATTCTCATGAATTGCAAACCCTTTATTTTAAAGGGTTTAGGCTTCGCAGAACAAGATGAACAGGGCTCTGCCCCGTTCCGTCTTGCTAATTTCTACCATGCTAGTTCCTATCATGCTAGCTCTTACCTCAATCGCTCGGCTTTACTTTCGATTTCGTTATTTTATAATTTATTAAAAACTCATTCAAGTCATTATAATCTGAGTAGTGTACGCTACAATCTATCACTCTTCCTTCTGCATTTTCTTGTACAAAGTTTAAAGCTCTCCTTGCGGAATCATCATTGTCAAAAAGCACTTTTAAGATGGTGTAATTTTTCAATAATTTTTTTGTGTGTTTTACCAGAGAAGTGCTATTTAAAATAATAAAATCCTCTTCTGGTATCCTGTTTTTGAGTGAGAGATATGCCATGAAGTCAGACCACGATTCAAAAAGGGAAGCCGTTTTCGAGTTATTTAAAATAGATGTTATAGACTTTTTACCAAGACAACCTTGATAGCCTTCATTTCTAATTTCAAATCCCCCCAGATCATTTCTAAATCCAATTCCGTACGCCGTTTTTCTGTTACTGAAAGTGTAATGTACTTGGCTACAAAATTGTTTAACAAAATCATGATTGAGCTTTCTCTTATCGAGATATCGTAGCAAGTTGCTGTTCTCTATTTCTGTCACTTTATCAATTGAATAGTTTTTTTCTTTCATTGCAATTTTTGGTGGCTGGTGAAATAAAAAAATATCATTAGAAAGAATTTTAAGCGCTTCCTCTATTGAACAATTATTTAAATACATGACCAGATCGATAATTGTTCCACCTTTCTCTGCACCAAAGTCCATCCATAGATTTTTTATCCGGTCAACTTTTAGTGATGCCGTTGTTTCGTTTCTCAATGGAGAAAAGTACATTGAGTAATTCCCATAATTTTTGTCAGGTTTCTGACCATGCCTTTTCAGATAGGAATCGATGTCTATATTTTTTGCTTCTTTACAGTTCATTTAATAGTTTTTTAGATGTGTATTTGGCTTCTTAAGTAAACCTAACCTTGAAAGATTAAAAACTCGTAAAATATTTAGAATTTACGAGGTAAACCCTATAAATAAGGCTTCTTTTACGAGGTAATTACGAGGCATATTCAGACAATAAAGTTTAAAAATCAATATGTTACAGCGAAATTTTAACATTCTCGTAATCGTAACGCTGGTGTGCATCACCTCGTAATTTACGAGGTGGGTATGCACTAAAATAATTACGATTACGAGTTTGTTAAAAAACACCTCTTAAATAACTGATAACCAATCTATCAAAGTGTTAAATAGGCTCGTAATTACCTCGTAATTATTAGTTTTCTTTTTTTAGGATATTACGTACTGTGCCTTCGGATATTCCAAGTTTCTCGCCTATCTTAACATTAGACAAGCCCTCTTCTTTCAGAGCTAAAATGTCATCTAATTTAGAGGCACTTTTATCCTGGACTTTAAAAAGATGATCAGCCTCAATGCCGATTCCCATTTTTTCAAATTTCAAAAACTTGTCATCTTTAACAATTCTGCATTCAATCACATTTTCGGAATCATAAATGATGCGTCTATTTCTGTTTTTCAATTCTTTTATATAGACTATATCTGTGCCTTGTACAGAGTCACAGATGGAGAAGCACTGGTCACAAAAATTACTTAATGCCTTTGAACCTGCAAGGTGATCTAAGTTAATAGGGGCTGATATATCTTGACTTTTTGGTCTATGGGCAAGTATTAAAATGGCCACTTTTAATGACCTACTTATTTTGAGTAGTCCTTTTGAAAACTCTAAAGCATCTTTAGATTTCTCATTATTTGCTGATATAAAGGAAATATTATCAATACATATAGCCGTTGGCTTATGTTTAACCACATCTGCTTCAATTTGGTCCAATATCCCATTTTCAATAGAAACGCTGTGGATATCTATAGTACTATAATCTATTTCTGCTCTTAAAAAACTATCAGAAAAACTGTAAGGTTCGTCATTGTCGTTGGTATATCTAGTCACTAAAGAACGGCTGGACAATTCAAAATCAAAATATAAAACTTTTGACTTAGTTGTGGCCAGACCTAGAACTGGATGACCTTTTGAAATGGCATCAAAAATTTGATAACTATTGATGGATTTGCCTTTGCCAGTATTTGCAAAAGCGATTGCGACTTCATATTCATGCCAGATTGACCCAAAGAGAGGTCTCGATTTTGGCAAGGTTAATCCATTGATTAACAGGTTTAATTTTAAAAGATGAAGTGTCTTTTAAAATTGATTTTTTATCACTCATAACATCTAAGAATTTTATTTTAAGAATGTTATGCTTATATTTACGTCTTGAATGAAAAGTATAAGCTAACAATTATACATGCAAAAAGTGTTGATCTCGTAAATCAACACTTTTTTGTTTTTCCCATTATATCGTCTATCTCAGACTGTTTAATGTACCCTCTAGTTCCTTTACCGAGTTTCACCTCCTGCAACAAGCCTTCTTCAATATAACGATCAAGTGTAGTACGACCTATTTTTAGGATATTCATGACTTCCTTTTTAGTAAGGAACTCCTTACTATCAATTGAAACTAATCTTGAAACCTTCTCATGCAATACATCTAATGTATTCATGACCTTCTCCCACTCCTGTTTAGAAACTGAGATTGTTTTAATTTGAACTTCGCTCATACGTAATAAATTATTTTATTATTCCTTATTTTTAATAAAAACTCCCCAAGAGTATTTATTCTTCACAAATTAACATTCAATTTCGGTAATAAACAAATTTTCTATTCCCTATATTTATTTTTTTTTTTAAGACGGCACGAAAAAAAAAATTTACATCAGTAAATGGAGTATTTAAGACAAAAATAATATGTAGCCTCTCATTACTGAATTTTGTATATTTAACAACAAGGCCCTGCCCTAATGATATCTACAGAGTGGTAAAGTATTACAATACTTATTAAAAGTAAATTTGTTTGAGGTTAATTAATAGAAGATATTGATATTTCCCGCCCATGTTTATACTTAAGAAATCCTAAACACAAATTATAGCAATACGATGATTTTTACTTTTGGAAAATACAAAGATTACGAAGTTGATTTTGTAATTGAGAATAATAGAAGGTACTGCGAGTGGATTCACAAAAAAATAAAAAATAAAGAAAAACACAAGGAATTATATTCTGAGATTATTCAAAAATTATCACAGACTGAGGATAATAAATCTGAGAATCCTAATGTAATGGCATTTGGTAAATTTGAAGGAATTAAGATTGATGATTTTATTTTTAATGAAAAATCTTATTGCAAATGGTTGTTGACTAAAGAGTCTTTTAAATTAGAATATCCAGCAACTTATAAGGTTTTACAACAATATTATACTGTCGTTCACGAGGAAAATGCTTCCAAAGTTATATTTCTATATCTCTTGACCTTTTACGATAAAAACTATCTAAAAATTGGAAAGACAAGTAATTTTATAGTGAAAAGAATTTATAGTTATACCAATTGTTCGACTTTCTATTTTAATCACATAATAGATTTCAAAAAATCTTATGTTTATATGACTAATGATATAGAAATCGAGAATAGAATCCTGAAAACCTTCAAAGACCAAAGAATAGATAAAAAGACAGAAAGAATTTGCACACCTATTGAAAATATTGAGAATTATCTAAAGCTTCAACAAAAAAATAATCTCAATTTCTACTATTCAAAAAAGTGTTTACATAGCTTCCTACCTTTTGACAACGGAAAAGAGTTTAGCCAGTGTATCAATCTGAAGATTAATGAATTTGTTAGATTTAGAAAAAACTATGAAAGGCGTTTAAAGGAACTAAGTTTATTTTCAGATTATGACCCAATTTTTAATGAAATAAGACAGTTTAAAAATTAGTGCAATAGGTTTAATTATCCACTAAGGATGGATTAATAGAAGTACTGTATAATTTCACAATCTTATCTATAAATTTAAAGTGTGACTGTCCATAGATTTTAAGAAAAGTATCTTTGATATCAGTATGAAGCCAATTAAACATGCAAAAAACGGAAGGCGATTTCTCATTAAATGTCACGCTGGAATTGTAACTATCTATGATGAGTTTCAAGTTTTTATTTTCTATAAAACCTGAAGGAACTAATGAGTTGAAAGTAATGGATTCAACCATTCCATTTAAGAACGGTATAGGGAATTTGCTTGTAGAAAAAAGATAATCTCTCAATTCAACCTTATATAACTCCAGTGCTTCCTGATCCTCGAACTCATCAACATGGGTATGAATATAAAGGCTTACCAACACACTTAAAGGGTTGCACAAATAGAAGGCATCAGAATTAAAATTAGCAAAGGAATAGTTATGAAATCTATTATATAAATAATTAATGACTTCCTTTTCTAGATCAATTTCCTTTTTATAATCTTTAAGCTCATCTTCATCGGTTAAATATTCAACTAGAAAACTTTTAATCCGATGGTTATTTTTACCTATTGTAAATCTAAAATATACCGGATATGCGTCTACTGAACCTACTTTTTTAGGCTTAAGTCTTTTATTTAAATAATATTTTGGTTTTATAATTTTCATTAACTATTCATAATATCCATCAGTCACCAAAATTAATACCTTTCAAATCATTAACAATAGTCATATCTAAAACTTTTGCATACAACTGTGTAGTTTCAATTTTATCATGACCTAATATCTTTTGAACTGTGGATATTGGCACGCTATGGTAAATAAGATTGGTTGCACAAGTATGTCTCGCAACATGGAATGTCAATTTTTTTCGAGATTTCAACTCAATCTCAATTTCTTTCAACGCTTTATTAATTTCTGTATTGGTAAAATCGTCAAACAGATATTTCTTAGTTCCTTTATATTTCTCAAAGATTTTGACCGGCTTTGAAGAAAACATTTTTGAAATAGGAAGCTTAATTTCTTTTTGGGTTGTAGCATCACTTTTTATTTCAGATTTCTTCATTTTAAATTTCAACCAGCGTATTTGATTTTCTTCATAAAAATTATCTTCTGTAAACATCACAATGTCACTAAACCGAGCGCCACTATAACAGCTCATTAAAAAGATGTCTTTTACCTTCTGTAGTCTAAGGTCAGAATCAAAATTAAGTCTCTCTAATCGCTCTAATTCTACCGGACTTAAAAAATCCCGAGTACCATCAACTTGTCTTAATTTGAATTTCTTAAATGGATAATCATTTATTTTTATTAAATCCAAAACGATGGCTCTATTCACATAAGTTCTTATATTCTTGAAATATTTATAGACTGTATTAACACCAAAATCCAGTCGGTCAAGATATCGTTCAAAATCCATAAGGAATGCTACATTCACATCCTCTATACCTAATTCTTTTTTAAACTCTTTCATTACGGAAAGCGTCCTTCTATGGGTTTTCTTAGTAGATTCTTTGAGTATTGATTTTTCAATTTCATCCTTCATAAAATCATAAAAGGAACTGTAGAGTTTGAAATCTCTTACATCCTCCATTTTAGATAAGGAAATCTGTTCTCCTTTCTCTTTTTTGTATTTAATGACCTCTTTAATCTTCCTTACAGCATTTTCTAATTGATCATTCAACAAATCGTAATCATTATGATTATTGTTGACTTTTAACCTTTTTAAATCCCACTGGTTTGGCTTTATATAAATTTTTGAAGAAAAGTATTTGCGTCTTCCTTTGTGATAAGCGCAAATTTGAATTAAAGCTTCTCCGTTTTTATTTAATTTATTTTTTCTGTTGAACACTAACGAAAAATGAATCTCACTCATAGCCGTAATTATTTAAAAGTTTCAGCTAAACTATAAGAGCTACTATTTATAAACAACGGATTTGCAATTCACTACAAAAAATGGGGAAAAATAGTGTGTTATGGGGAACTAACGAAATACGAAGAAAACAAGAAATCGAAAATTATGATACCCAAATTTGGGCTGGTATCAAACGAGTATCAAAAACATAGTAAATAACGGGGAATTGAAAATGTCGAATTATACGTAACGTACTGATACAAGATATATTAAATAAAAAAAGCACTCTAATTGAGTGCTTTTAGTGGTCCCACCTGGGCTCGAACCAGGGACCACCTGATTATGAGTCAGGTGCTCTAACCAGCTGAGCTATAGGACCGGTTAAGAGGATGCAATATTACTACTAATTTTAAAATCTTACAACAATTTTATGGCTTTATGTCTTGACATAATTCAATCAAAACACCATTGGTACTTTTGGGATGCAAAAATGCGACCAACTTATTGTCGGCACCTTTTTTAGGAATTTTGTTGAGGATGGTAAATCCTTCAGCTTCCAAGCGCTTGAGCTCCGCTTCAATATCATCAACGGCAAAGGCGATATGGTGAATCCCCTCCCCTTTCTTTTCAATGAATTTCGCAATCGGACTGTCTGCTGACGTGGCTTCCAACAATTCAATTTTGTTAGGGCCATTCTCGAAAAATGAGGTGCGTACGCCTTCACTCTCCACAGCTTCTATCTTGTAATGGGGTTTCCCAAAAAGTGCAGCAAACAAATCGTTAGACACCTCTAAATCTTTAACTGCAATGCCTATGTGTTCTATTTTTTTCATAATCGTACCCGCGAAGGCGGGAACCTCTTTAAATTACAACTTATCAACTTCTAACCGACCGCAGACGAGTATCTACATTCCCAGGAAGGTGGGAACCTTATGCATTCCCACGAAAGTGGCAATCTTATTATTATCATTCCAAAGCCAAATCTAATCCACCCCAAGTGGCGCCAACGCAACTTTGTATCCCCAAAAATACAATAATCCTTAAATATGCTCTATTTTTGCAGTTGATAAGCCGCTATTTGGCTTTTAATTACTAATTTAAGTCATGGGATGCTTATCCCGATTTATAAAAATAACAAATTTTGGAAGAAAGTCATAGACAGAAAAAAATAGCGGGAATTTTGCAGGAAGACTTAGTTGACGTACTGCAAGGTGCTGCTACAAAAGGCGGCATGCGCGGCATCATCATTTCAGTAAGTAAGGTGAGCGTTACGGCTGATTTATCTTTGGCCAAGGTATATTTGAGCATTTTCCCTAACAAGGAAGGGGCAGAACTATTAGTTGGCATACGTTCAAATACGCCTTTGATTCGTCATGAATTGGCACAACGCACCAGACATCAATTGCGTAGAATGCCTAATTTGGAATTCTTTATAGATGATTCTTTAGAATATATTGAGCGCATTGATAAGTCATTAAAAGGTGAAGAAAATCCTATTAAGGATGCTGATTTACTGGATAAACGTAAAAAGAAGTAATTGAACTTTTCGCTTTACATCGCTAAGCGCTACCTCTTTACCAAAAGCAGCAATAATGCCATCAATATTATGACCATTATTGCCGCTTCAGGTGTTGTAGTTGCTGCTGCAGCGTTGTTTATTGTGCTTTCAGGATTTGCCGGGTTAAAAGATTTTAGCCTTGAGTTTTCTTCTTTTGTAGATCCTGATCTTAAAATTCTTCCTGCCCAAGGCAAATCATTTTTACTCACTGAAAAAGATGCTACGGCCTTAGCAAATATTGATGGCATTGTCTCTTATTCAAAGATCATTGAAGAACGCATCATCATTGAGTTTGACAACAAAAATTTATTGGCCTCACTAAAAGGGGTGGACCAAAATTATTTGAAGGTCACCAGCATCGATTCTATGATCATCCGAGGACAATGGTTTGAAAAAGGCAGTGGCCAATTGGTCTCTGGTTGGGGAATTGCCCACAACCTCTCTTTTGGCGTTTTGGATTATGGAAAAACACTCCGCGTTTATGTGCCTAAACCTGGTGTTGGCCAAATCACTTCAATTAAAGGCGCATTCAATTCATTGAATATGGTCAATATTGGTGTTTTTGACATCAATGAAGAGTTGAACGGTACTTATGTGTATACCGATATTGTCAATGCACGGTATTTGATGGATTATGAAAACAACCAAGTCAATAGCATCGAATTAAAACTTGACACCAATGCGTATGAAAACGGCATCAAAAAAGCCATTATAGATAATTTTGATGGTGATGTGATTATCAAAAACAGAGCACAATTAAATGATTCGCTCTATAAAATGCTGAATACGGAAAATTTAGTGGTCTATCTTATTTTTACTCTGGTCATCATTATTGCCTTATTTAACGTGATTGGCGCGTTGATCATGATGATTTTGGATAAAAAAGAGTCTTTGCACACGCTTTATAATATTGGGGCGACGACTAAAGACATCCGTCGTGTGTTTTTCCTTCAGGGAAGTTTGATGACTGTTCTTGGTGGATTATTAGGCGTTGCAATAGGTTTTATACTTGTAGTGCTGCAACAAAACTTTGCTTTGGTGATGATCACGCCTTCACTTCCCTACCCTGTGAAAATTCAAAGTTTGAATGTTGTATTGGTTTTGGTAACCATTGCTGTTTTGGGTTTGATTGCTTCCAAAATTGCCTCCAGCAGGATCAATGAAAAATTGATGAAGAATTAATAGTATTCCCCGCTCTGTATTTACAGGGTTCAGGGTTTATAAAATCTAAACTTATTTGATGAACAAGGCCTTGTTGGATTTAAAAAACTTTCCCACTTAGATTGTAACACAATCGACAGTAGAGTTCTTTAGAGGTTTAAAATTAAATCTTCAAAAAAATCATTCGTGTATTCATGGCAACTTTTCTCACCAACCAAATAACTATTCTCCCAACTCCGATCTTCCTGCTTCTAGCTTCTAGTTCCTAAACAAAATCGTAACCAGAAAATGCCCCAAGCACCTCATCAAAAGCGGCAAATACATCAGCAGCTTGATCGCTCGTGACCATTTTTGTGCGGTATTCCTTAAAATTTGGAATGCCCTTAAAGTAATTTGTATAATGGCGTCGGGTTTCAAAAACACCTAACTTTTCACCTTTCCAATCGATGGCCATTTGAAGATGTCGTCTTGCGGCATCGACACGCTCTTCCAAAGAAATAGGGTCCAAATGTTCACCTGTGTTAAAAAAATGTTTGACTTGTTTAAAAAACCAAGGATTTCCAATGCTGGCACGACCAATCATACACCCGTCCAACCCATAGACATCACGCATTTCCATGGCTTTTTCAGGAGTATCCACGTCGCCATTTCCAAAAACTGGAATATGCATTCGCGGATTATTCTTGACTTCGGCTATTGGCCGCCAATCTGCACTACCCTTATACATTTGGGCACGAGTGCGTCCGTGGATAGAAATTGCCTTACAGCCTACATCCTGTAAACGCTCTGCCACTTCAAGAATTCTGATAGAATCATGATCCCAACCCAAACGGGTTTTGACGGTAATGGGCAAATTAGTGCGCTTTACCATTTCTGCCGTTAATTTCTCCATGAGACATACGTCTTTCAGGATGCCTGCACCTGCCCCTTTGCTCACAACCTTCTTAACCGGACAGCCAAAATTGATATCAATAATATCAGGGTTGGATTTTTCGACGATGTCAATGGTTTGCAACATGCTTTCCAAATTGGCGCCAAAAATTTGAATACCGACAGGGCGTTCCTTTTCATAGATATCCAATTTCATGCGGCTTTTTGCAGCATCCCTGATCAAGCCTTCACTGGAAATGAATTCCGTATAGACCACATCAGCGCCTTGTTCCTTGCACAATGCTCTAAATGGTGGATCACTCACATCTTCCATAGGTGCCAAAAGTAATGGGAAATCAGGGAGTTCTATGTCGCCTATTTTTATCACGGTAGAGATTTTGATGCAAAATTAGGTTTTTTTCTGCAAATGAAGTTGGTAAAGAAATAGATGTCTACAATTAAAATAATCTCATGCGTCTGGTTGTTGGCAAAAGAAGTCCTTTACGCCCTACACACAATTGTCTTTGAATCTGGATAAGCACAGAAATAACCAAAGACATTTTAATCGGGACTTCCTTCTTAAATTTTATTATAGGCATATATAACTAATGGATTTCAACTCTATTTAGGCGGGATTGAAGTTCCCTCCTTCTGGAAGGATTTAGGATGGGCCCATTAAAACTCGAGATCAGCCTCAATTTTTTCGCCATTTCTATCCACAATTACTTTGGTTTGATCGCCTTTATCAAAAACCGAAAGGGCACGCATATACCCATATATATCAATAATGGTACTATCTCCCAATTTTTGAACGATATCTCCTTTTAGCAATCCTGCATTGGCAGCTGGTGTATCTTCTCTAAGACCATCAATTCGCATACCTTTTCCATCGAATAAATAATCAGGAACAACACCTAGGCCCACTTTAAATCGTGCGGACTCTGAAGTCTCATCCTTCGTTTTTCTGAACGCCAATTTTCCGCTATGATCCAATTCTGTAATCACATCAAAAATATAATCTGAAATAAGTTCCATCCCTTCATAATTCAATTTATCAGAATCGTCACTAGGTTTATGATAATCTTCATGCTGGCCTGTGAAAAAGTGAAGTACCGGAATGTCATTCAAATAAAATGAAGTATGGTCTGAAGGGCCAACTCCAGACTCATCCTTAATCAGTTTAAAGCCTTTGTTAGCAGCGTGCAATACTTGCTTAAAACGCGGTGAGGTTCCTGTTCCGTAAACAGCTAAAGTACTGTCTGGTTTTAAACGTCCCACCATGTCCATATTAATCATATAGTTGGCAGTTTTAATATCAAATGTAGGATGTTTCACAAAATAATTACTGCCCAACAAACCCATTTCTTCTCCAGAAAAAGCCATAAACAGATAATTGTTCTTTGCGTTGGCTTTTTTCAATTTCGCTACCAAATTGAGCATTACTGCCACGCCACTTGCATTGTCATCTGCACCATTATGGATAGCTTTGTCTTTTTCACGATATAAGGAACCTTCGCCACCATAACCCAAATGATCATAGTGCGCCCCAATAATAATGGTATGTTCCGCTTTGTTATCAATATAACCCAACACGTTAGTTCCGGTAATGGTGCTGTCAGTAGACTTAGCACCAAATGAAACCTCACTGTGCGGATCTGTTTTTGGTTTGAAGCTAAAACGTTGCAAATAGCCTTCTGTTCCTTTTGGCTGCAGTCCCAGTGCCTTGAAACGTTCTGAAATATAAGCCGCTGCTTCTTGCTCACCCTTTGTTCCCGTCTCTCTACCTTCATAGCCATCAGAAGCCAATACGGTAATATCGTCTTTCATGCTTATTTCTTTGACATTTTCTTGTTTACAAGAAGTGATCAAGACTAAAATAATCAGTGCTATTATGAATTTCATTGTTATATATGTTAATTTTGTATAAAATTAGGTAATAATTGCCATTTCATTAGTAAAACTTAAAACTTATAGGCAACCTACATAAGATTTTTACGGATGTGCCGATAACTTTTTTGCATACTTCGGAAATTTGGCAGGCTATTGGCGAACAACATCGAAGGTCTTTTTCGGAATGGCAGGAAGTTACACTTGCAATCCTTAATGGATTACTTGTAGAAACTGTATTAACTGATTTCCAAAAACTTATAAGTGACTTATTATAAATTAACTACGTTTAGAAATCCTAAAATCAAACCTTATTTTATGAAACACATTTTTTTTATAGTATTAATTTCCTTAGCAACGATCTCTTGTAAAGACGAAAAGAAATCAACATCAAAGACAACGGAAAACCATGAAAAAACCTCTTCAGATTCACTCATCTACCCGGAAGAAAAGCATTTTAAATCCTTAAAACAGATCACCTTTGGTGGCGATAATGCTGAGGCGTATTGGAGTTTTGACGATGAGCAATTGGTTTTTCAATCCAATAACACCAATTGGAACGTCAGTTGTGACCAAATGTTCTTGATGAATGTTGACGACACTTTTAAAGATAAAATACCACCTATGCTCAGCACCGGAAAAGGCAGGACCACTTGTGCATATTTCTTACCAGACAATACACATATTATTTACGCGTCCACACATTTAGGTAATGATGAATGTCCAGAAACACCTTTGAAAAAAGACGGAAAATATATTTGGCCAATTTATGATTCCTACGATATTTTTGTGGCTGATTTAGAAGGTCATATTACCGCACAATTGACCAACGAAAAAGGCTATGATGCAGAAGCCACGGTTTCTCCTAAAGGTGATAAAATCGTATTTACATCCACGAGAAACGGCGATTTAGATTTGTATACCATGAATATTGACGGTACTGATGTTAAACAGATTACTTTTGAATTGGGGTATGATGGCGGCGCATTCTTTTCTCCTGATGGCACAAAACTTATCTTCCGTTCTTCACGTCCAAAAACTGAGGAAGAAATTGCTGAATACAAAAGCTTGCTAATAGAAGGCTTGGTGCAGCCAACGGAAATGGAACTGTATATTTGTAATGCAGACGGCAGCGATTTAAGACAGTTGACCAACCTTGGAAATGCCAATTGGAGTCCGTTTTTCTTGCCCGATGGACAACAAATCATCTTCTCATCAAACTTTGAGGCAGAGCGTGGTTTCCCTTTTAACTTATACATTATTGGGATTGATGGCAAAGGCCTTGAGCGCGTTACCCACAGTGAAACTTTTGACGCTTTTCCTGTATTTTCTAACGATGGTAAAAAATTAATTTTCTCTTCAAACAGAAACAACGGCGGTGGCCATGATACCAATTTGTTTATAGCGGAATGGCAAGATTAAGAATATGGATACGGAATTAGTTTCCCGATTTATTTAAGCGCTCGGTTTCTTGATGAGACTTTATCCGCTGGTTGGAAACTAAATTGGTGTTTCCAAATTTGTATCTAAACCCTATTTTGATGGTTCGAGTATCCTGATCAAAAAAAGTGGTGCTATCCTGATTTAAATAGCGTGATCTGATTCCCACATCCTCCATATTGAATAAGTCTGAAATAGATAAAGAGACTGTTGCTTTATTTTTTAAGATCGTTTTAGAAATTGACAAATAAGAAATTACCTGGTGGTCGATTTCGCTAAACCCATAAAGATTCTTGCTATTATAAATTAACGAGAAATTTGCTTTTAAACTTCGGTCTTTTAAAAAAGTAAAATCATTGATGAATTCCGTGTAGTTGGACCATAAATGTCTTTCATAATTTACACCATCAACCATCCCTTCGGCCTTGATATTATAAAAAGACGTGACAAAATACACCGACCAATTTTCAATAAGATCAAAATAGGTAATAAAATCAAACCCAAACTCGGTTGTTTTCTTAAGATTTAAGGGCGTATAAGTTATGGTATTGCTAACATTATCTTGAAGTGTCAACTCAAAGATCTTATCGTCTGAATTTTTATAATACGCTTCAATAGTATAAACGCCTCTGCCCAAAGATGTCCCCAAAACAGCCTTATTGACAAGAACTGGACGTAAGTTTGGATTTCCCGCAACTATGGTAACATCATTCAAATAAAATTGAAACGGATTTAAATCTTTATAATCCGGACGTTCAATACTCCGTTTGTAATTGGTATATAAAGAAAAATTCTCTGAAAAATCATAATTGACGCTCGCTGTAGGAAACCATTCTAAATAATCCTGGGTGTTGGTAATATTATCATAAATGGAATACCCCTCAATTTTGGTTTTTTCTACCCTTAAACCTGACACCAAACTTAGCTTGTCCCAATCTTTAGAAAAGTTGACATATCCGGCATAAATGGTTTCATCATAGTCAAACGCATCGGTATTATTTAGATTTGTAATTTCTACTCCATTTTCAATATCAAACTGTATAATATCACTACCATTCTGTACATTTGATCCTTTAACGCCCAGTTCCAAAGCTGAAGAATGATCTAAAGGTAAGGCATAATCTACTTTTATGGTATAGATTTTAGTGTCCTGATGGTTGTCTGTCCTGAATTGTGTAGTCTCCAAAAAACTAGCATCATTTGCAAAATAATTACTTTTTACATTTTGATTCCTATTGTAATCAAAAGTGGTATAATGCGCATTTGCAGAGAGTTTCTCTCCCGATTTTTCAAATTTGTGGACATAATCAAGATCAAAACCTAAATTATACTTATCATCTTCGGATAAATTATTGGCATCAAAATAATAATCCAAATTCTCATTGGAATCAAACACATTGGTGTTATTCTTTATTCTATAATCAAAATAGGGCAATACCAATATATTTGAAGATAAACTCAAAGTGTTTTTTTCATTGATGTCATAGTCAAAATTAAAACTAAAATTATGTGTGCGTGACCATGTGTTCCTGTTGGTGTTGGATTTAAATATTTGTTCAATACTATTGTTATTGTCTAGATAATTAATCTCATCCTCTTGGTATCTATTTATTTTATCATGAGCATAAGAATAGTTCGCAAAAAAATTGATTTTCTCATTCTTAAAAAAGTGACTCATTCCGGCGTCATAACGCGGAAATACACCTTGAGTAAAGTTGGTAAAAACATTCCCACTATATCCTGTCGCAAGATTTTTGCTCATGATGATATTCAGAACGACA
Source organism: Gelidibacter mesophilus DSM 14095 (assembly GCF_000423005.1). Lineage (GTDB taxonomy): Bacteria > Bacteroidota > Bacteroidia > Flavobacteriales > Flavobacteriaceae > Gelidibacter > Gelidibacter mesophilus. Next base: position 234,339 of record NZ_AUHD01000008.1, on the reverse strand, counting down.
CCACTTGAGGCGTCATATTTTGCCGATGGATTGGTTATCACTTCCACTGATTTTATTGCGTTTGCAGAGGAACTTTCCAACAATTGAACCAACTCTTCACTGCTCAGATGCACTTTTTTATCGTTGATATAAACCGTAGGTTTTGTGTTTTTTACTTGAATACTATTATCCATAACCAAAACACCTGGGGTACTTTTAAGTAAGTCAAATATATTTCCCTCTATCAAAGCCGTGTTTTCAACGTTAAAGACCAAACGATCAGGCTCTTTTTTTAGGGTTGGTTTCTTATGTGAAATATTAATTTCGTCCAACTCTTCAGAGGATTCTTGAAGAATTAGGATCCCCAAGTCAGTAGGTTTATTAATCAAAACAGATTGGTAAAAATCCGTAAAACCCATATAACTTAATTTGATCAAATACGTATCTGAAACTAATTTATCGAGCATAAAAAAGCCTTTATCATCAGTAGAAACCCCGCTCACAAGAGTAGAATCCTGCACTTTCATTAAAATAACATTGGCAAATATAACGGGCCGATTATGAGCATCACGGACAGCCCCAGAAACCGAATATTCCTGTGAGAAACCTAATGTAGCGGAGAAAATAACAGCAAAAAACAGAAGGTTATTTATGGGGCTTTTCAAATTGAATTTATTTAGTAGTGCAATATATAAATTGTTTTAGACTTTCTTTTACGGTAAAACCGTACTAATTAAGGTTTTTAGACGCATAAAAAACATCCAAAAGCTTAATAAATCAGTTATATTTGCAAATTAGTTAGCCCTTTTTTTATGAAGAACATTAGAAATTTCTGTATTATAGCGCATATTGATCATGGTAAAAGTACACTTGCTGATCGATTATTGGACTTTACAGGTTCAGTAACTGAACGCGAGAAACAAAACCAACTTCTCGATAGTATGGATCTTGAACGCGAACGTGGTATTACCATCAAGTCTCATGCCATACAAATGGATTACATTTATAAAGGTGAGAAATATGTTCTCAATCTTATCGATACACCTGGGCATGTCGATTTTTCTTATGAAGTTTCTAGATCTATTGCAGCCTGTGAAGGCGCTTTGTTAATTGTGGACGCTGCGCAAAGTATTCAGGCGCAAACCATTTCTAATTTGTATTTGGCCTTAGAGAATGATTTGGAAATTATTCCAATTTTAAACAAGGTCGATTTGCCAAGTGCCAATCCTGAAGAAGTTACTGACGATATTGTAGAATTATTGGGTTGTAAACCGGAAGATGTTATTCACGCCAGTGGAAAAACAGGTTTTGGGGTAGACAAAATTCTAGAAGCAGTGATAGAACGTATTCCAGCACCAAAAGGTGATGTTGATGCGCCATTGCAAGCCTTAATTTTTGATTCGGTATACAACACGTTTAGGGGTATTGAGACCTATTTTAGAGTATTTAACGGTGAAATAAAGAAAGGACAAAAAATTAAATTTGTCGCTACTGATAAAGAGTATTATGCAGATGAAGTGGGCACATTAAAACTGACTCAAATTCCAAAACAAAGCGTCAAAGCGGGAGACGTTGGCTATTTGATTACTGGTATCAAAACTGCGAAAGAAGTAAAAGTGGGAGATACCATCACAGATTTTGCAAAGCCAACCACAAATATTGTTGAAGGTTTTGAAGACGTAAAACCCATGGTTTTTGCCGGAATTTATCCAGTTGATACTGATGATTTTGAGGAATTGAGGAGCTCCATGGAAAAATTGCAGCTCAATGATGCTTCTTTAGTGTTCCTTCCTGAAAGTTCAGCAGCTTTGGGATTTGGATTCCGTTGTGGTTTCTTAGGAATGCTTCATATGGAAATTATCCAAGAGCGTTTAGAGCGTGAGTTTGATATGACGGTCATTACAACAGTACCTAACGTATCTTATAACGCATACACCAATAAAAATCCCGAGGTTCCATTTACCGTAAACAACCCTTCAGATCTTCCCGATCCTTCCACCATTAATCGTGTTGAAGAGCCTTACATTAAAGCTACCATTATCACAAAATCTGATTTTGTGGGTAATGTGATGTCTCTTTGTATTGAAAAGAGAGGGATTGTAGTAAACCAAACCTATTTGACACCAGAACGGGTTGAACTTACTTTTGAAATGCCGTTGGCTGAAATTGTCTTTGATTTCTACGACCGATTAAAAACAGTTTCTAAAGGCTATGCATCTTTTGATTACCATCCTATTGGGATGAAAACGTCTAAATTGGTACGCTTGGACATTTTATTGAATTCTCAACCTGTAGATGCACTTTCGGCATTGATTCATGCGGATAATGCACAAACTATCGGTAAGAAAATGTGTGAGAAGTTAAGAGAATTGATTCCACGTCAGCAATTTGATATTCCTATTCAGGCAGCTATTGGTGCCAAGATTATTTCCAGAGAAACTATTAAAGCCCTGCGAAAGGATGTTACCGCAAAATGTTATGGAGGTGATATTTCTCGTAAACGTAAACTTCTTGAAAAACAGAAGAAAGGTAAAAAACGTATGCGTTTAGTGGGGAATGTTGAAATTCCACAACAAGCATTTATGGCCGTATTGAAACTGAATGATTAATCAAATAATAATTTCTGCCTAGGCAGGAACCTCATAATTGATAATATTTGTAGGCTTTAGACAACTTCTATTTTAGTGTAACTGCTTCAGGCGAGCTACGTTAAATCTAAAAGTTTCATGATTATATAGAACTAAGAGGAAACAGCAGAAACTACCTAATTTATAGGCCATCCGATTCTTGTTGGCTTCGTCGAGCTTCATTATGTATTTTAGCATTCCATAATCCTAAAAAGAGCAGGATGGTCTGCTTTTATATGGAACTTTCCAGTGGATAAGTGATAAGCAAGCTCTATAAGCCACCAAAACTAATATTTCTTTTCTCAAGTGTGAATGGCGCAATAATATTCCTAAATCATTCGAAAAATCCTATCAAACCAAGGTCAAACTAATAAATTCGACAAATTTTACTGGTTTTTAAGTGCCTTTAATTTTATTTTTTTATAAGTAGTAATATGCTCAAATATTTTGTAGTTTTAAAGAACTTATAAAACTAACCAATGAACATATTCCACATTAGTGCTGAGTGTTATCCTATTGCCAAAGTTGGAGGACTTGGTGATGTGGTGGGCGCGCTTCCAAAATATCAGAATAAATTGGGTGAGACCAGCAGTGTCATCATGCCCTTTTATAATAACAAATTTACAACTTCCAATAAATTCAAAAAAGTATTTAGCGGACGCTTCAATTTGGGAATAACTTTTGACTTTGACATCCTCACGCTTCAAGAAAACACACTAGGCTATGAGCTTTATTTAGTTCATATCCCAGGATTATTATATACTGAATATGTATATTCTTCAAATGATACGGAACGTTTCTTAGGGTTTCAAATAGCCTTATTGGACTGGGTGGTACAACTAAAGCAACAGCCTGATATTGTGCATTGCCATGACCATCATACAGGATTGATTCCCTTTATGATGTCTCAATCCTATGCCTACCATAAGTTAAGAACCACACCAACAGTTGTGACCATTCATAACGGACAGTATCAAGGATGGTTCAGTCATAACAAAATTCACCTGATCCCGCCATTTGACTTTTCAAAAGCAGGATTATTAGATTGGAAACATCTCATCAATCCGTTGGCTTCTGCCATAAAATGTGCTTGGAAAGTGACTACAGTGTCTCCTAATTATATGGAGGAGCTCAAACATGCCGCTAATGGTCTAGAAGATTTACTGCGCTATGAAAGTGGTAAATGTGTTGGAATTTTAAATGGTATTGATGATAAAGTTTGGGATCCAGCTACCGATGATAGCTTAATTAAAAATTATACACTAAAAACCGTCACGGCTGGCAAAAAAGCCAATAAAGAATGGCTTTGTAAAGAATTTAATCTCAATCCAGAATTGCCTTTATTTGCGTTTATTGGTCGATTAGTTGGTGAAAAGGGTGCCGATTTACTACCTGATATCTTTGGGAATTCTCTCGTGCATAAAAACCTTTCCATAATGATGTTGGGTTCTGGTGATTCTTCAGTAGAACATCAGTTAGACCAGCTGAAATACCGTTATCCAGGGTATTATAACACCTACATTGGCTATAACGAACGATTGGCACATATTGTCTACGCTGCCGCAGACTTTCTGGTTATGCCATCGCGAGTGGAGCCTTGTGGCCTGAACCAAATGTACGCCTTGCGCTACGGTACCGTTCCTATTGTCGATAAAGTTGGCGGATTGAAAGATACCGTTCAAGATTTTGACGATAACGGATTTGGAATTTTACACGATGGCGCCACCGTACACGAGGGTAGTTTTGCAATCCATCGCGCCATTAATTTTTACAATGACACTGATAGATTCAAAAAGAATCGTAACTTAATCATGAAAATTGATCATTCCTGGGATTCATCGGCCCAAGCATATATTAATCTCTATAATTCATTAATTCTATAACTATGTACCACGACAATGTAATTTCTATCATCTTAGGTGGTGGACAAGGTTCCCGACTTTATCCACTAACAAAATCACGTTCAAAACCAGCTGTTCCTATCGCAGGAAAATATAGATTGGTGGATATCCCTATTTCCAACTGTATCAATTCAGAAATCAAACGCATGTTCGTTCTCACGCAGTTTAACTCTGCTTCGTTGAACAAACATATTAAAAACACCTATAATTTTAGTTTTTTCAGTCAAGCGTTTGTGGATGTTCTAGCTGCTGAACAAACCATGACAAGTGATGCTTGGTTTCAGGGTACGGCAGATGCTGTACGCCAGAATATGCACCACTTTTTAAATCATGACTTTGAGTATGCCTTAATTTTATCTGGAGACCAATTATATCAGATGGATTTTAACAAGATGTTGGACGCGCATGTGGCCAACAATGCTGAAATAACCATTGCTACCCTACCTGTCGTTGAAAAGGAAGCGACTTCTTTTGGTATTTTAAAAACAGATGAAAATAGTATCATTACGTCGTTTATAGAAAAACCGGATGCCAGTTTGCTACCTGATTGGACTTCAGAAGTTAGTAATGAAATGAAAGCCCAAGGACGTAATCATTTGGCCTCAATGGGTATTTATATTTTTAACAAGCAACTGCTTATTGACCTTATGAATAATCCGGATACCAATGATTTTGGTAAGGAAATTATTCCGCAATCCATTGATAAGCATAAAACCTTAAGCTATCAATTTGAAGGCTATTGGACAGATATCGGAAATATTGATTCTTTTTTTGAAGCCAACTTAGGGCTTACGGACGAGATTCCTCAATTTGATTTGTTCAACAATAAAAATCGTATCTACACCAGGGCACGGATGTTGCCAACCACAAAAATAAGCGGAACGACTCTAAATAAATCGGTTATTGCTGAAGGTTGTATTATAAATGCCGCAAAAATAGATCATTCCGTAATTGGTATTCGGGCCAGAATAGGCCATGAATCAACCATTATAAACACTTATATGATGGGCAGTGATCGTTATCAAACACTTGATGAACTGACATCCACATCAGAGATTCCAATGGGAATTGGCCAGCGTTGTTTTATTAAAAACGCTATTATTGATAAAAACTGTCGTGTTGGAAATGATGTAAGAATCAACGGTGACGCTAGTATCGAAGATACTGAAACCGATACTTACGCCATAAGAGATGGTATTGTAGTGGTCAAAAAGGGGGCGATAATTCCAAACGGTACGGTAATTTGAAATGCGTACCAAACGTGCTGGTGTTGCCGAAAGTGATAAATACTCTATAAATCCTGTTAAGGAGCTAATAAAACCGCTTCTAAACAGGATTTTTATCTTTATGATTATTTAGGCTCACCCACTCATCAGCTTCTAGTTGGAGATTGATCGTAAAATTTTGGTAGTGGACTTCAACGGTGCCAACACTGGTTGCTGTAATTTTTGTAAATGGAATCAAAATGTTGTTCTGCTTTTTAAGATTGCTGTGATAGGTTATTTCATTTCCTCCACTTTCAGTAACAAATTAATTGATGTCGCTTTTTACCCGCTACTATTTGACGGAGCTTACCATCTCTCAAAGCAGGACTTAACTTTCGTCGTTAGTCCCTTTTTCATTGACTTTTTCTTTTTCCTTTTCTTTTTCTTTAGATGTCGTCTCTTCTTTTTTAATTTTCTCAACATCATATGGTTTTCCTAAGTAAACCAATTTCCAACCTTCTGTAAATTTCTCGTCGTCTATATTAACATCTGAGATAATGTGCAATACCTCAGCTTCGTCCTTTAAAAACATCGGAATAATATCATCATCCTTACCACTTAACTCAATCAGATTTTGGTAATGCTCCTTATCTTTTATGTCTATTTCATGAATGGCAGGATATCTTCTGGTAGTTTCAGTCAATGAAATAAAATCATCGGTTTGGATAAAAATATGCTCTTTTGGTACATAATTCGGGTCACTTAATTCGTCTGGAGTGATCAATCTAAAGACCCCATTCTCGCCAAATTCCTTCCCAAATCTGTTAATGGCAAATTGGTTGATGTCGGTATTTCCTGTCAATGCAATAATATAGCCAATATCATTCAACTCAATATTATCTTCTAACGACGCTTCATAAATATTAGAAGTAATAGCTTCAAGCCCCAATTCTTTGGCTCTCATAACATTGTTGTAATTATTATCAATAAGCACCACACGTCGACCATTTTGTTGCAAATAATTTCCAATAAGACGGGATGATTTTGAAGCGCCAACAATTATAATACCGTTTGCCTTTTTTAGAAAAACACCTAAAAATTGTGCAATATATCGGGCGGTAGTTGCATTTAGCAAAACGGTTCCCAACACAATCATAAATACCAACGGAGTTATAAAATTAGCATCTGGTACACCATTTTTTGCCAATTTTAAACCGAATAACGAAGCGATTCCCGCGGCCACAATACCTCTTGGTCCAACCCAACTTATAAAAAACTTTTCATTAAGTTTTAATGACGAATTACGAGTGCTCAAGAAAACACCAATTGGTCTTAACACAAAAACCACTATGGCAAAAAGCACGACCATATTCCAATTAAACACCAACATTAAATCTTCCATATTAATGTTTGCGGCGAGTAAGATAAATAAGATGGAAACCAGCAAAATACTCAGGGACTCCTTAAAGTATAATAATTCCTTTAGGTAAGGCGAATTGGAATTTCCCAAAACCATACCCATTACCACAACGGCCAATAGACCGGATTCATGGGCAAAAACATCAGCCAGAACAAACACTCCCAACACACTTGCCAAGGCAAACACATTGAGCAAATAATGCGGAATCAAACGCTTGTTCATGATAAAATTGAGACCGTGTGCAAAGGCAAATCCAAAAGTACTACCAAATAATACAATCTTTCCAAATTCAATAAATGCTGTTTTTGTATAGGCGCCACCAACATCCACGCTGATAAATTCAAATACTAATACAGCTACTAAAGCACCTATAGGGTCTATAAGTATGCCTTCCCATCTTAATACGGCAGAAACATCCTGCTTTAAAGGAATATGTCGCAAAATAGGAGTGATGACTGTTGGTCCGGTCACAATGATTAATGCCGAAAACAAAAAAGACATTTCCCAACTTAGATAAAAAATATAATGCGCCGCAACTGCCGCTCCAAAAAAGGTGACAAGAGAACCAACGGTTATCAATTTTGTAATAACTGGGCCAACATTTTTTATTTCCTTGACCCGTAAGGTCAATCCGCCTTCAAATAGAATAATACTGATGGCAAGCGACACAAAATAGAAAAGACTTTCTCCAGGAAAAAGTCCTTTTTCGCCGTTATATATAGGTTGAATCCATTTTGTACCGTCACTTGAAAGATATTCTGCGGCAAATGGCCCTACTAAAAGACCTATTAGGATTAAAGGCAAAATAGCTGGAATTTTAAATTTCCAAGCCACCCATTGCGCTAAAATTCCTAAAATGACAATTCCCGATAACTCTACCATATAATTTTTTTATCTGCGGAAAGATAGTAAAGTTATTTTTTTTGCCTTTATCAAACCTAAATAAATAACATAAATATAAGATTATGCGCATAAGTCCTTAGGGAAGGGCGTGACATTTTATTCCTATTATTTATTCTTTTCTTTTAATTCAGAATTGTAATAGAGATTCTTTAAGCTCTTTTTTAACAACGTAAATCTATAAATGCCTATAATGAAGAAAATGGCACTAAAGACTAATGACAAAATTGCTAAATACTTAAAATCTGGAAAGTTTTTGAGTTGAAAAAAGGCAATACCACCCAAAAGTAAATATAGCGAAGATCTGATATAAGACAAAAGAGTGCGCTCATTTGCCAACCGGGTCCGTTCAATGGCAAGGTAATCTCTCAAAATCACTTCCTGATCTGGTTTAAAATCACGTCCAAACTTCAAAAGTTTCATGTTTTTAAGTCGCAACGGCGCAGGAACTATTCTTCTCATTTATCTTTTTTATAAAATTAGAATAAAATTTAGTGGTTTCAAATTATCTAAGGGATTAGTTGGATGTTCTAAATGTTAAAAAACAGCCAATATCATTACACAAATCGGCCAAACTTTAAGTGTTTTAGTAATTTGCGACTTTAATAAAGTCTAAAGTCACAATTATGCAACTATATCCTATTGAATCTGGAAATTTCAAACTCGATGGTGGTGCAATGTTTGGTGTCGTCCCAAAATCCCTTTGGCAACGAACCAATCCTGCGGATGCCAATAACATGATTGATATTGCAGCACGTTGTTTGTTGATTGAAGATGGAAATCGTCTAATTTTGATTGACACCGGAATGGGGGACAAGCAAAATGATAAATTTTTTGGGTATTATTATCTATGGGGAAATAATTCCATAGATAACTCTTTAAAAAAATATGGGTTTCATCGTGATGATATAACGGATGTATTTATGACCCATCTCCATTTTGACCATTGTGGGGGCAGTATTCAATGGAACAAAGATAAAACGGGATATGAACCTGCATTTAAAAATGCAAATTACTGGAGCAATTCCGAGCATTGGCAATGGGCAACCCAACCCAACAATCGTGAGAAAGCTTCTTTTTTGAAAGAAAACATCCTGCCGATGGAAGAAAGTGGACAGCTTAAGTTTACCTCACTTCCTCAAAATAGACTTTTAGAAAATTCTGAATTGGGCTTTGATATATTTTTTGCAGACGGCCATACGGATAAGCAAATGATTCCACTCCTTAACTATAAAGATAAAACCATAGCTTTTATGGCGGATTTATTGCCAACTGTGGGGCATTTACCTTTGCCTTTTGTTATGGGCTATGATACCAGACCTTTGTTGACCTTAGATGAAAAAGAACTGTTTCTGAACACCGCGGCAGACAAAAATTATTTTCTGTTTTTAGAGCACGATGCCCATAACCAGATTATTACAGTAAAACACACGGATAAAGGTGTGCGTTTAGATCAAACCTTTTCTTCAGAAGACATTTTTACAAACTAATTTATTGATTATATGAAATTTTTTAAATCATTCGCTATTGCTGCCTTTGCAGCAACTACCCTTTTTAATTGTGGTTCCACTTCTAGTGTGATTTCTACACCTATAGAAAACATTGATACTTTACCGTTAAAAACTGCTGAATTGACCTCAGCTGAAAAACAACATTGGGGCCATTTAGATCTTAAAAATGATACCATACCTGGCATGAGTGTTGACCGGGCCTACGACGAAATCATCAAAAACAAAAAAGGCAGCACCGTCATTGTGGCGGTTATCGATTCAGGAATTGACATTGATCACGAAGATCTACAAGGCGCAATTTGGACGAATACAAAAGAAATTCCGGGCAATGGTATCGATGATGACAACAATGGTTATGTTGATGATGTGCACGGCTGGAATTTTCTTGGCGATGGCTACGACGAGCAATTGGAATACGTACGGCTATTGGCAAGCGGCAATACGTCTCATTCTAGATATGCTGAAGCAAAAGCTGAGCACCAATCTGAATACGATAAATATGTTGGGATAAAATCCAATTATGAGCAGTTTTTACAACAAATCAAAAATGCAGATGATGCCTTGAAAAAGGAAACCAAAAAAGAGAATTATACTAAGGAGGACGTGGAAGCCATCAGCACCAGCAATCAAATCTTACAACAATATATCGCTGTGGCAAAATACGTATACACCATGGATTTTGAGAGTCTTAAAGAGGCTACAAAAGAAATCAGCGAAGGTTTAGTAGACATTACAGACCGTCTCAATTATAACCTCAACATTAATTTTAAAGGTCGTAAAACAGGTGATAATCCTGACGACATGGTAGAGAAATTTTATGGCAACAACAACGTTAAACCGGTAAAACCCTCTGAAAGCCACGGTACGCACGTTGCAGGAATTATTGCTGCTGTAAGAAACAATGGGAAAGGTGCCAACGGTGTGGCAAACAATGTAAAAATTATGAGCGTAAGAGCTGTTCCAAATGGTGATGAATATGATAAGGATGTAGCATTGGGCATTAGATATGCTGCTGACAATGGCGCCAAGGTCATCAATACAAGTTTTGGTAAGTACTACTCACCCCATAGTGATTGGGTAAGAGATGCCATTGCATATGCTGCTTCAAAAGATGTGTTGATTGTTAATGCTGCCGGAAATGAAGGTACTGATCTTGATACTAAAGATGTCTATCCTAACGATGCTATTGGCACTGGGGCTGAAGTTTCAGATAATTTTATAAGCGTAGGCTCATTAGATTCTAAATATGGTTCAGGAATGGTCTCCAGCTTTTCAAACTACGGAAAAATAAACGTTGATATTTTTGCTCCAGGTGGAGACATTTATTCCACATACCCTGATAATACCTATAAGAGCATTGGAGGCACATCTATGGCATCTCCAGCTGTGGCGGGAGTTGCGGCATTAATTCGTTCCTATTATCCAAAATTGACCGCGCCACAGGTTAAAAAGATTATTCTGGATTCTGGCTTGGCACTCACCACTAAAGTTATTGTTGGTGGCGAATCCTCCAACGTAAAACCATTCAGCGATCTCTCAAAATCGCAAAAAATTACCAACGCTTACAACGCAATGATCTTAGCCGATCAAACCGCAAAAAACCTCTAATTAAATTCTTTTAAAATGAAATATCCCTTCGCTTTAGGTCTTAGTTTACTTATGTTAATGCCACAAACTAAGGGGCATTCTCAAAACGAGACGCCTCCATCTTCCAATCCGCATTATTGGCAACAACATGTAGATTATACGATGACCATTGATATGGATGTTAAAACCTATAAATATACGGGGACTCAAAAATTGGTCTATACCAATAATTCTCCTGATGTTTTGAACAGAGTGTTTTACCATTTACAGCCCAATGCCTTTCAACCAGATAGTGAAATGGATGCCAGGTTAAAAAGTATTCCTGATCCTGATGGACGTATGGTCAATAATTTAGGTACCAAGGCAGATCCTGTGTATGAAAGTAGAATCAGTAAGTTGAGCCCTGATGAAATTGGATATATCAACGTGAGTTCTTTGACTCAAGATGGCAAAAAAGTCAATCATGAAACGCAAGGCACTATTTTGATTGTTACCTTGGATAAACCGATCCAACCCGGACAAAAAACCACTTTTGATATGGTTTTTAATGCCCAAGTGCCGGTGCAAATCCGTCGTTCTGGTAGAAACAATAAAGAAGGTGTGGCACTGTCCATGGCGCAATGGTATCCAAAATTGGCCGAATATGACGATGAAGGTTGGCATGCAGATCCTTATATCGCCAGAGAATTTTATGGTGTTTGGGGCAATTTTGATGTCAAAATTACCATCGATAAAGAATACACCATTGGTGGCACAGGTTATCTTCAAAACCCTAATGAAATAGGTCATGGTTACGAAACAGGGACTGTTAAAAAGCAGAAAGGAAAGACCTTGACCTGGCATTTTAAAGCACCAAATGTCCATGATTTTACTTGGGCTGCAGATCCAAATTATATTCATGATACCCTTCAGATTGAAAATGGACCAATGTTGCATTTTTTATACAAAAATTCAATGCCAGCCGTTAATTTGGAAAATTGGAAAAAATTACAGCCAATAACAGAGCAATTAATGAAATATTTTAGTAGCCATGTTGGCGACTATCCATATGATCAATATTCTGTTATTCAAGGTGGTGATGGCGGTATGGAATATGGCATGTGTACACTCATTGTTGGTGAAGGCACGATCAATGGTTTGATAAGTGTGACGGCACATGAACTGGCACACAGTTGGTTCCAGTTTGTTTTGGCCAGTAATGAGAATAAACATTCATGGATGGATGAAGGATTTACCAGCTATATTCAAGATAGAGCATTGGATGCTATTAGTGGCACCAATAGTGAGAATCCATTCAGTGGTTCCTACCGTTCCTATATTTCTTTGGCCAATTCCGATCGCGAACAACCACAAAGTACCCATTCTGATCGTTATGCTTACAATCGTGCGTTTTCTATAGCGTCTTACAGTAAAGGCACTTTGTTCCTATCACAATTGGGCTATATCATGGGGGAAGAAAATCTTGATAAAACTTTAAAACGCTACTTTAAAGAATGGGCTTTTAAACATCCAAAACCAATGGATTTTATTAGAATTGCTGAAAAAGTTTCAGGACTCGAGTTGGATTGGTATTTAACCGATTGGACGCAAACCACAAATACCATTGATTATGCAGTTAAAGAGGTCAGCGATGAAAGTAATAAAACAACAATTATGCTTGAGCGGATAGGTTTAATGCCAATGCCTTTAGAACTTGAGATAAGCTATGCAGATGGTAGCACATCAGCATATCATATCCCGTTAAGAATGACCAGAGGATCTAAACCAGTGCCAAATACAACAACCGTTTTATCTAATTGGGCCTGGGCCTATCCAACCTATACTTTTGACATTGAAAAACCAAAAAGTGACATTACATCCATCACTATTGATCCTAGAGGGTTTATGGCAGATGTTAACAGAAAAAACAACGTTCTTAAAGTTAATTAACTGAAGACTTAATTTATAGAAAACCGCTTGATTCAGGCGGTTTTTTTATTCTGTAAAGTAGTACCTTTGGAACCCTATGGATCAGTCGTATAAAAAAATAGAAAAGCTAAAAAGCCAGAAACTCATTGAGAAACTTTTTTCTGAAGGGAATTCTGTGGTGGCCTATCCATTGCGATTGGTATATTTGCAGACCAGTTTTGAAGACCCTGTTCAAATAAAAACGGGGGTTTCAGTAAGCAAACGCAATTTCAAAAAAGCGGTGCATAGAAACCGAATAAAACGCTTAATGAGAGAGGCTTACCGACTCAATAAATCGAGATATTTTAACAACAGTCCTGAACAATATGCGTTTATGATTTTGTACATTGGTAAGACTCAAACCGATTTCGAAACTATTTCGAAAAAAATGAATACTTTAATGGCCGCTTTTTTAAAACAACAATCCCTACCTAAACCCTAAACTTTTGAAATTAAGATTATGAAAAAGTTATTGACTAAAAGAATAGTACTTCCTGTTTTTATAGGTGTATTATTTATAACCGGATCCGCGTTTAAAAATGATTTTTTCGAAATAGCTAAGCAAATCGAAATATTTACCACCTTTTTTAAGGAGGTAAATATGAATTATGTTGATGAGACAAATCCAGCAGAGTTAATGGATACTGCCATCAAAAGTATGCTTCTCGATTTAGATCCTTACACCAACTTTTACAACGAACAGGATGTGGAAGCATCTAGAATTAACAACACGGGAGATTATACCGGTATTGGGGCAAGTGTATTGACCTTAAAGGATAAACTGGTGATCATTGAGCCTTATAAGGATTTTCCTGCAGATAAAGCCGGTTTAAAGGCCGGAGATGAAATTATAAAAGTAGATAACACTGTCGTGGCCGATTTCAACGATGATGCCGGCAATCTCTTACAAGGTACCGCCGGAACTACTGTAGATGTCACTTATCTCCGCCAAGGAAAAACCGAAACAGCAACCATTAAACGTGAAGCCGTAGAAATACATGCGGTGCCTCATTTTTCAATGATTGATGATAAAACTGGATACGTCGTGTTGCGTAAATTCAACGAAAAAGCATCTTCAGAAACTATTAACGCTGTAAGAGCTTTGAAAACTTCAGGTGCTAAACAAATCATTTTAGACCTTCGTGGCAATTTGGGAGGTCTACTTAATGAAGCCGTAAATGTGACCAATATTTTCATACCAAAAAATCAATTGGTGGTGACTACAAAATCAAAGGTCGAAAAATATAATAAGACCTATTACACCCAAAAAGAACCCATTGATACCGAAATTCCTGTAGTGGTTCTCATTGATGGAAGAAGTGCTTCCGCTAGTGAAATTGTTGCAGGAGCCTTACAGGACTTGGATAGAGCTGTGGTTGTTGGGGCGAGAAGTTTTGGAAAAGGTTTGGTACAGCGTCCAAAATCATTGGTATATGGCACTCAATTAAAAATTACCATCTCACGTTATTACACCCCTTCAGGACGCTGTATCCAATCTTTGGACTATTGGAATAGAGATGAATTTGGCAAGGCTACACGCGTGAAAAAAGAGAATTATAACGCCTTTAAAACAAAACGCGGCAGGACTGTTTTTGATGGTGGTGGGGTTCAGCCAGATGTAGAACTTGGCATCACTAAACTAAGTCCTATAACGAGCGCCATTGTCAATGATAATTTAATCTTCGATTTTGCTACAGAGTATTACTATTCGCATCAGGTGACCGATTTAAATAGTTTTGAATTCACTGATGCCGATTTCAAGGAATTTAAAAACTTTTTAAAAGAGAACAACTTCACCTTTGAAACAAAGACTGAAAAAGCATTTGATGATGCGCTCATAGTAGCGAAAGAGGAAGCTTTAAATGAGGTCATTGATCCTGAATATACGCATTTATTAACAGCATTAAATACTTATAAAACAAAAGCAATTGATGATAACAAAACCCAGCTGATGGGCTTATTGGCAGAAGAAATTGTAAAGCGTTATTTCTACAGGGAAGGGATGTATTCCTATTACATTTCTCACAATACCGAAATTAAAAAAGGCACAGAAATACTTAAAAGTCCGTTGACTTATCTCGGTTACCTTCAATAATTTCCATACATCGATAAGAAAATGGGATTCTTGAAATTTTAGTTATATTTAATCATTCAAGTGATTAAGTATGAACAAAATCTTCTTCCTAGGGTTTCTTTTTTCCCAAATAATTTGGTCTCAGGTAGAATTAAAACACGAGGTATTTTTCAAAACTGATGCCTATGATGTTTCTGATAGTGAACACAGTAGACTCTTAATTTTTCTATCCGAAATTGAAACTCTTGACATCGAAAAAGTTTCCATTTATGGATTTACGGATGATCGGGGTAGCGCCGAATATAACCTAGCGCTCTCACAAAATAGAGCCAATAGCATTAAAGCCATTTTTTCAAATAATGAGTTTGATGAATCCATCATCACCAATGTAGACGGTAAAGGAAAAATTTTGCTAAAACTCATCAAAGAAGAAGACGTTAGCGAAATAAGAAGTTTAAACCGAAAAGTGGAAATTATTGTCACTCCGTTTTTCCCACCAAGACCTGAAGTGGTCACTGAAACCAAAACAGCCAGTGAAACTTTAGCAGGCGATATTAAGATTGGTGATTATATTCTATTAGACAACATTCTCTTTAAAACAGGCTACAGCTATCTACTTCCTGAATCCACAAAAACATTGGAAGAAATTTCCAAAGTATTGCTGGAAAGAAAGGATATCTATTTTACCATTCAAGGCCATGTTTGTTGCACTCAAAATAGTAGGGATGCCATTGACAGAAAAACTAAAAAACGAAATTTATCCTTGGCAAGAGCGCAATATATTTATAAGTATTTAGCCAAAAAAGGAGTAGATCCCAAACGCATGAAATATGTGGGGATGCGACGTAAATTTCCGTTGGGCGGAGAAGCGAAATATGACCGACGTGTAGAAATTTTGGTCACTTATGTAAATGAGGCCAATTAATCCTTGAGCATAGCAATATGTGGAATACCATCTTCTAAATATTCCTCCCCAATTTCCCTAAATTCCAATGAATTATAGAAATGTTTCAAATAGGTTTGGGCAGAAATTTTAATTTTTGTTTCGTTATAATGTACCCTAATGGCAGTTATGGAAGCTTTCATAATATGATGGCCGTATTTTAAATGACGCGCACTATCTCTAACCAAAACTCTTCCAATACTAGCGTATTCAAAGTAATCGTTTGGTTTAAAAAGCCGTGTGTAGGCAACTAATTTGTCGTCTTTCAAACCCATAACGTGCAACGCATTCTGATCCTTATAATCGATATCCTGATAGACACAATTTTGTTCCACCACAAAAATTTCACTTCGCAATTGTAAAATGGCGTACAATTCTTCAATGGTAAGTTCCTTAAACGTCTTTGTTGTAATATTTAGCATTCTTAAAATCTTATTTTCTTACCAATTCAGCATTACTTTTAGTGTTCTCAAACATCAACATAAAATATTTTTAAAACTAATCTTGAACAATTATTTGTTTAGGATCTTCTTTATTAAATTCTGGTTGTATATTAACGTGATTAATTTCAAATTGTTGATGCAATAAGGTTTCGATATCATGTAAAATCAAATCAAATTCAGAGAGACTAATATCTTCCTTAAATTCCAAATGGGCCTCCAAATGCAGTTCCTCATCGTTTAAACACCAAATATGTACATGGTGCAGCCTATTTACTTTTGGCAGTTGATGGACAGCCCTCACCACGTCTTTGATATCAATATGATCTGGTGTAAACAATAGCAACATTTTGGAAGACTTAACCAACAAATCAAATCCAACCCAAATTAAATAGAGCGCAATCAACAATGTCAACACACTATCTACCCAAAACCAGTGGTAAAACTTCATCAACAAGCCCCCAATTAGTACCGCAAAACTGGCCATCATATCGGTAAGGAGATGTAGATATGCGGAACGCATATTCAAATTATTCTTCGCATCATTTTTCAATAAAATAACGCTAAAACCATTTGCCAAGATGGCAATCAATGCCAACCAAATGACTAATGAAGTTTCAATGGGTTGCGGATTATGGAAACGTTTAAAGGCCTCGATAATCAGTAAAATAGCCACAATTACCAATGTAGAGGCATTGATAAATGCTGCTAAAATTTCCGCACGTTTATAACCAAACGTTCTGTGAAAAGAAGCCTTTTGCCGAGATAATTTTGAAGCCACATAACTCACGATAAGCGATATCACATCGCTAAAATTATGGAGTGCATCACTCAATAGCGCTAAACTCCCTGAAATCAAGCCACCCACAACTTGCGCAATTGTAATAAGGATATTCAACAGGATAGAAAGAACTAAGTTTCTATGCTTCTTATTAGAATGTGAGTGATTATCTTCCATGGATTAATGTTCCACCGGAATCTTTTTAATTCGGTCTTCATGGCGACCACCTTCAAAAGCTATATTTAAAAAAGTGTCAACCATTTCAATAACTTGTGGTAAGGCAGTAAAACGGGCTGGAATACTCAAAATATTAGCATTGTTATGTTGTCTTGCCAACGCTACAATTTCTTTTGTCCAGCATAATGCTGAACGAACGCCTTGATGTTTATTGGCGGTCATGTTGGCACCATTCCCACTTCCGCAGATAATAATTCCAAAATCTACAGCCTTATCTTCAACATCTTTTGCTACTGGGTGTACAAAATCAGGATAATCTACACTATCATTAGTGTTTGTTCCATAATTACTCACGGAATATCCTTTCTCTTCTAAATGCTTTTTAATAGCCTCTTTATACTCAGTTCCTGCGTGATCATTACCAATTGAAATTCTCATTTTTGTTGTGTTTTTATCTAATTTTCAGAAGCCAAAGTTACGAAATAATATAGTGAGTCCGCTTGCAAATTAACACGGAATGTAGGGGTTACCGACACATTATCACATCCTATTAGTATAAAATGTTAATATTCATATTGTGCTTATTCTAGAATTAGAAAACAGAAGCCGAACTTTACACAAAACTATAAATACAAGGTTCAATAATGGGCCATAATCAAAATAATTGGGAATTCTATGATATGATGGAACTAAACTAATAACAATATGAAATCAACAACTGCTCATTACTTGTTCATAACTTGTCGTTAAGATTTAAAAGATAAATTTTATAAATCCGATTATTTTTCCCAACCAAAACTTAAATGAAATCACCAAAAAAGTTAGTCGTTTTGTTTGGATAGTTTATCACCATCCAAAAGATACTCTATAAACATAAAAAAGTAATAATGTTATGAGGAATTGGATGTGAAGTAGGGTTGTCAACAGTTGTTCATAACCTCAAAGATAGCATTCAAAATCAGAACGTTTGAATATAATATGCTGTTAACATCATCTTAAGTAAGTCTGATAAGTCACTAATCAAAGTAAAACTCTAAAAAGTTATAACAGCTATTAACAAACCATCATAACCATCATTATTTTTTTAAATTTTAAAAGAAAACTGATAATTATATATATAAATGTGGATAACTGTTTTTAGGCTTCGTTTTAAATTATACAAAAGAAAGAACGCGAGTTTTCTTAAAATTAATACTAAGGTGATAATGATTTAATATATAAACCGTAGTTTTGTAAAAACTTAATTACCAATCTTCTCCTTTAATTAAGTAACGAATAACCGAATTTCGCTAACTTTAGAAATTCAATATGATTACATTATAAATGACAAAAAAAAGAAGAAAGGGATCTTCAAACAAGATCTCTAACCTAACAAATACAATTCTAAGTATTTTAAAAAAAGATAGAAATCAATCCTTTAATTATAAACAAATAGCTGCTAAACTTGAGGTGGATGATGCCTCTAGCAGGAATCAAATCATTAAAAAGCTTCAAGAACTGTTGGCTAAAAAGGAAATTGAAGAAACTGAGCGTGGCAAGTTCAAAGCCATTGTTACTACAGAATATCATACTGGAATTTTAGATATGGCCGCCAGAGGCTCAGGATATATTATTAGCCCTGACTTTGAAGAGGACGTCTATATTTCTTCCAATAAAATAAATAAGGCTCTAAATGGTGATGAGGTAGAATTCTACGTCTATAAACGCCGCAAGCAAGGTAAGTTTGAAGGTGAGATTACAAACATCATTAAACGCGCTAAAAGTGAGTATGTGGGGGTGATTCAAATTCATTCAAATTATGCCTTTGTAGTTGTTAACGGTACAAAGATGTACACGGATATTTTTGTGCCTATAAATAAAATAAATAAAGCTGAGGATGGTGATGTCGTTCTTGTATCTCTAGAAAGTTGGGAAAAGGGCGAAGATTCTCCTAAAGGTGAAGTCTTGAAAGTTTTAGGAAAGCCTGGAGAACATAATACGGAGATCCATGCAATTTTAGCAGAATATGGATTGCCTTATGATTTTCCTCCTGAAGTTGAAGACTATGCCAATTCTTTGGATACTTCCATTAACCAAGATGAAATTGCCAAACGTCGCGACATGCGAAAAGCACTAACGTTTACCATAGATCCAAAAGATGCCAAAGATTTTGATGATGCTTTATCTTTCGAAATTTTGGATAATGGCTTATATGAAATTGGAATTCATATTGCAGATGTGTCCCACTATGTCCAAGAAGGCACTGTTTTGGATGACGAAGCCTATGAACGTGCAACATCTGTTTATTTAGTGGATAGAGTAGTGCCGATGCTTCCAGAGGTGCTGTCAAATAATGCCTGTTCTCTAAGACCAAATGAAGAGAAGTATACCTTTTCTGCAGTGTTTCAGATGAACGATGATGCTGAAATCAAAGATCAATGGTTTGGTAGAACAGTGACCTATAGTGATGCCCGTTTTTCTTATGAAGAAGCTCAAGTTATTATTGAAAACAATACGAAATTTACCACAAAGGCAGATATTTCAGCAATTGATACGCTTATTCCGGAACATATTTCTATTGAAGGAAAAGAATATCATGCCGATAAAAAAGTAGGTTACGCTCTTCTAAAAATGGATGAAATGGCAAAAATTATGCGTGGTAAGCGTATGAAAGATGGGGCCATTTCTTTTGACAAAGTGGAAGTGAAGTTTGATTTGGATGAACAAGCCAATCCTATTGGCGTGTTTTTTAAAACCAGCCAAGATGCCAATAAACTGATTGAAGAATTTATGTTGTTGGCTAACAGGAAAGTTGCAGAATTTATTGGAAAGCAAACACCTAAAAAGACCTTTGTCTATCGTGTGCATGATGAGCCTGATGCTACCAAATTAGCAACACTTCAAGGAGTTGTCTCTAAATTTGGATACAAACTTAATTTTAAGGATCGCAACAGTATTGCATCATCTTTGAACGGATTATTACGTGATGTTCAGGGTAAAAAGGAGCAAAATTTAGTAGATACCTTAACTATTAGAACTATGAGCAAGGCTGAATATACAACAGATAATATTGGTCATTATGGATTGGCTTTTGATTATTATACACATTTTACCTCACCCATCCGACGTTATCCTGATGTCATGGTACATCGTTTATTGCAACATTATCTTGACGGAGGAAAATCAGCCAATGAAGCTATTTACGAAGAAAAATGTAACCATTCCAGTAATATGGAAAATCTGTCTACCAAAGCGGAGCGTGATTCTATAAAATACATGCAGATCAAGTTTATGGAAAACCATAAAAACGAAGAATTTGTGGGTGTTATTTCTGGAGTGACAGATTGGGGAATTTATGTAGAAATTGTTTCCAATAAGTGCGAAGGTATGGTCTCTGTAAGAGATATGAATGATGACCATTATGAATTTGATGAAACGCAATATGCCTTGATAGGTAAAAAAACTGGAGTGAGTTATCAACTTGGGGAAGAAGTGGTGGTTAAGGTTAAAAATACGGATTTAGTTAAAAAACACCTTGATTTTACGCTGATTGGGAAACCGCAAAGTATTGAATTGTAATCTTCTTTTGTGCTTTATAAAATTTAAATTATAATCTATTATGATTCTGACAACGACCAACTCTATTGAGGGTTTTAAAATCTTAGAATATAAAGGCATTGTTTCTGGAATTTCTGTAAATATTCAGAAGATGAAAATGACTTTTAACATGGAAAAATATTATCAGGCCATTGCCGAAAGCATGAGTACGGTTAAAGAACAAGCATTCCAACAATTACAAGATAATGCGAGAAAATTAAATGCAAATGCCATAGTTGGGATTAAGGTAGATATTGAATTAACTACCAGCAATTATGTTACCGTTTCTGCTACAGGAACTGCCGTAACTGTGGCTTAAAATTTAGGTTTAATTAGTATTTAGAATCGTTTAGATCTACGTTCTAAAGCTTAAATTGACGTTGATTTTAATACAATATGAATTAGAAATTTTTAAACAGTAATTATGAAGTTAGCACTCATAATAGCCGCGCTCCTTGTAAGTGTAAATGCGATGGCTCAGGAGAATATTGAGAAGACTATAGGAAATTTTAATGAGCTTAAAGTATATGATTTAATCAATGTTACGTTAATTAAATCCGATGAAAATAAGGCTGTCATCTCTGGACATCAGCCTCATAGTGTTGAATTGATTAATAAGAATGGTACGTTAAAAGTACAAATGCGCCTTGAAGAAAAATTTGATGGTAATAATACCAAGGTCATACTGTATTTTAAGGATATTGACGTCATTGATGTTAATGAAGGTGCTTATGTAACGTCTGTAGACACTTTTCAACAATTCAAAATTGAGTTAAGAGCCCAGGAAGGTGGCATTATAAGAATAGATTTGGATGTTTCTGAAAACAAAGTAAAAGCTGTGACAGGTGGCGAGATTGAAGTGTCAGGAACGGCGGTAAGACAGGATATTTCCATTAATACCGGTGGTATTTTTCAAGGTGAAACTTCTGAATCAGAAGCTACGTACGTTGCAATTAGTGCAGCTGGAGAAGCTATAATTAATGTATCAAAATTAGCAGACATAAAAATAAGGGCCGGAGGAGATGTCTATATTTATGGCAATCCGGAAACTGTTAACGAGAGTAAATTGTTTGGAGGTAGGATTGTACGCATGGATTAACACGTAGTGAACGCAATGATTCTTTGAGTTCAAAGTATTAAATATACCCAAGCCTATGTGACTGTTTTGGGAATGTCAAAGCTCTAGAAAGATAAAAATTTATGTAGCTTTGTTGAAACACAAGTTATATGTTGCACGAAATTCTTTCAGCTATTCCTTTTGGTATAATTCTGGCATTCACAATTGGTCCAGTTTTTTTCGTATTGTTGGAAACCAGTGCTACCAAAGGTTTTAAAAGTGCTCTTATTTTTGATTTAGGGGTCATGTTGGCAGATATCTTATTTATTGCTGTTGCTTTTTTTAGTACCAATAAATTACTCGATAAAATTAAGCACGATCCAAATTTCCTAGTTTTTGGAGGCGTCATTTTAGTAGTTTATGGTATTATTACGTTTACTAAAACTTCCAAATCATTTCGATCGATTGTTAGAGAGTACCATAAAGTGGAAATTCAAAAGAATTATGGAAAGCTATTTTTGAAAGGATTTCTGTTAAATTTCATCAATATTGGGGTGTTGGTAGGTTGGTTGGGTTTTATTATCATTGCCAATTCTTTTACGGAAACAAAAGGAGGCGTGGTTGTTTTTCTTTCAACAATTCTCGTGACTTATTTTATTATTGATCTCTTCAAAATATTGATAGCCAAAAAACTTAAAAATAAGTTGACGCCACGTCGTATTTTTAAAACTAAAAAGATTATTTCTTTGGTCATTTTAGGCTTTGGTATTTTGCTATTATCGCAGGCATTCTTTCCAAAAGAAAAGGAACTTCTTAAAGACCGATTGGAACAGATCAATCCCTTGAATTAATTGAAATTCAGTATTTTTTGATGTAGTGGGGATTGTTATGTTTATTTAAGTAGTATTCTTACCCAAACTTACGATGTTTATTTATTAGTGTTCTCTCAATATTTCAATTAATTTTTCAAAGAATACGCAACCTTTCCCACACATTTCCATCTATAAAGAAATCTATATCATGAAAAATTTGAGTATTCTATTTCTAATTGCGTTCATGTTCGTTGGTTGCGATTCTGATGATGCAAATGAAGAAAGAAGTGATTACCTGATTTTCGGTCATTTCTATGGAATGTGTGGAGGAGAAGAGTGCGTAGAAGTTTTTAAATTGACTGAGAACGAATTATATGAGGATTCTAGTGATGATTATTCCTTAAAAAAGTTCAATTTTTATGAATTGGATCAAGCGACTTATACCCTTGTCAAGGATTTATATCAATTTATACCCGAGCAATTGTTGAAGGAGGAGTCTGATATTTTTGGATGTCCAGATTGTGCTGATGGGGGCGGACTTTTTATCGAATTATCTAAAGATGGAAAACTTTTTAGTTGGAGAATAGACCAATCAAAAGAAAATGTACCGGAATATCTACATGATTTTATGGATAAGGTTAATGAAAAAATAGCCCTCATCAATAGCCAAGTTATTTTTTAAGATAAATACCCTTTGAATTTCAGCCAGCCAAGCCTCTCAGATTTTTAAAATAGGAGAGGTTTTTACATTTCAAATACTAAGATAACCGCGAAGATCCGCTTCATTTATATTCCATTCTATAAATTAGATAAAGATAAACCTCAATTTTCATTATGGTTTTTCTGATGCATCAGTGGATGCGATAACCGTCATGAGAACCGCTGTAGAAGGTTTGTGAGCTTGAACTAATTTTTTACGAAAATTAGCTATAAAAACCCTCAACTTTCGTTAAGGTTTTCTTGAGGCTTCAGTGGATGCGGTAACCATCATGAGAGTACCGCTATAGAAGGTTTGTGAGCTTTAATTAATTTTTTATAAAAATTAGCCATAAAAAAACCCTCAACTTTCGTTAAGGGTTTTGAGGCATCAAGCGGATTCGAACCGCTGTAGAAGGTTTTGCAGACCTCTGCCTAGCCACTCGGCCATGATGCCAAATTTGGAAGTGCAAATGTAAAAAAAATAAAGTTGGTAAGCTATTTAGTTTTATTTATTTCGTCTTTGTGTCATTTTTATCGTGACTTTTTCAACATCTCCACCAATAGGAGGGTTTATTTTACTCACACAAACCGTAGCTTTTTGAACCAAATGGTCTTCATTAAAAATCCGATTTAATATACGTTTCGCAACGGTTTCGAGCAAATAGGAAGGAATTTGCATTTCTTCCTTAATGATACGGTTGAGTAGCACGTAATCTACGGTATCACCCAATTTATCTGACGCTGCAGAAGGTTGTAAATTTGCTTTAATTTTAAGATCAACACGATAATCACTCCCAATCTTAGTTTCTTCCTTTAAACATCCATGATGTGCAAACACACGAATGTTTTCAACTTTTATAATGCCCATAATTCTATTTAGAACCGCAAAAATAAGGCATTTCTAGAACTAAAAAAATCCTTAATTTTGCACAGGAATTCCTATTGCGTATAGCATTTATATATTGAATAGGAAATAATGAATAGCTAGTATGTCAGAAGAAACAAAATCGCTTAATTTTATTGAGCACATTATAGAAGAAGATTTAGCCAAAGGCATGTCTAAAGAGGACCTCCGTTTTAGGTTTCCACCAGAGCCTAATGGGTATTTACATATTGGACATACCAAAGCCATTGGTATTAGTTTTGGTTTGGGAGAAAAATATAATGCCCCGGTGAATCTTCGTTTTGATGATACCAATCCTACCAAGGAAGAACAAGAATATGTGGATGCCATTAAAGAAGATATTTCATGGTTGGGTTATACCTGGGCCAATGAACTCTATTCTTCTGATTATTTTCAGCAGTTGTACGATTGGGCCGTTCAATTGATTAAAGAAGATAAGGCTTATGTTGATTCCCAATCTTCTGAAGAGATGGCGGAACAGAAAGGAACGCCAACCCAACCTGGAGTGGATGGACCTTACCGGAATAGGAGCGTTGAAGAGAATCTTGAACTCTTTCAAAAAATGAAGGATGGCGAATTTGAAGAGGGTTCGCATGTGTTGCGCGCTAAAATTGATATGAAGCATACCAATATGTTGATGCGCGATCCTTTGATGTACCGGATTATGAAGAAACACCACCATAGGACTGGTAACGATTGGTGTATTTACCCAATGTACGATTGGACCCATGGAGAGAGTGATTATATTGAAAGTATTTCCCATAGTTTATGTTCCCTCGAATTTAAGCCTCATAGAGAACTTTATGATTGGTTCTTGGACCAAGTTGTAGATACAGCCAATTTGCGTCCTAAACAACGCGAATTTGCCCGATTAAACCTTAGTTATACCATTATGAGTAAACGTAAGTTGCTTAAATTGGTTGAAGATAAGTTGGTTTCGGGTTGGGATGATCCTAGAATGCCTACAATTTCAGGTTTGCGCCGTCGTGGTTATACACCAAATGCTATTAAGAAATTTGTGGAAACCGTAGGTGTTGCCAAACGTGATAATATTATTGATGTAGCACTTTTAGAGTTTTGCATCCGTGAGGATTTGAATAAGACCGCACCACGGGTGATGGCTGTTTTGGATCCTATAAAATTGGTGATTACCAATTATCCAGAAGAAAAAGAAGAGTGGCTGGAAGCCGAAAATAATCAGGAAGATGCCGATGCAGGATTCCGAAAAGTTCCGTTTTCAAGAGAACTCTATATTGAAAAGGACGATTTTAAAGAGCAGGCAGGCAGCAAATATTTCCGACTCACTTTAGGTCAAGAAGTACGTTTAAAGAATGCCTATATCATTAAAGGCGAAAATGTTGTTAAGGATGCTGCTGGAAATATTACAGAAATTCACTGTACCTATTCAGAAGATACCTCCAAAAAAGTGAAGGGAACCTTACATTGGGTGTCCATTAAACACGCCGTAAAAGTTGAAGTTCGTGTGTATGACCGGTTGTTTATGGATGAATCACCAGATGCACATCCAGAAAAGGATTTTATGGAATTTTTAAATCCAGAATCCTTAAAAATTATAACCGCCTTTGTGGAACCAAGTTTAAAAGATGCTAAAGTTGGTGACCGATTCCAATTTCAACGTTTGGGATATTTTAACGTCGATAAGGATACAACCTCTGAAAAATTAGTTTTTAATAGAACTGTGGGGTTACGTGATTCTTGGACGAAGGCCACTAAAAATACGGGAGCAGGAGCTAAGAATACTGAGCAAATGTCAAAACCGCAAAACAATCAACCACAGCGAAAAGCGATTGATATCATTCAGCAAATTGGTAAGAAATACACCAATCTGCCTGAAGAAAAACAGTTAAAAACCAAAGCTGAAATTCAAGAGCTTGCAAAAAACGTTACCTACGAAGATTTACAGCCGTGGTTCAACACCGCAGCTAAAAAAGTAGGAACGCGTATTGCGACTATGATTGCTCTTGGGGTTTTGTTGGAAAAAGGCTTAGAGAGAAATGAGGATATCAATGCATTTATTGCTTCAGGATTGGAAGATGGCAATGCACTTCTACAAACAGAAGCACAATCCATCTAATAAGTAACCCTTTAAAGAAGCAGTTATTTATTTTATTGGTTGGCTGTTTCGTTTATTTTAATGGTTTTTTACAACATGTCTACCCGCAATTAAATGACATCTGTACGGACAATGCCAATATCATGTCCTACGACCAGCTTTTGGCTTTACGAGAAAAATTAACCAATTTTAAAACGGAAACGTTGCATCAAATCGTTGTGTTGACTATCGCCGATTTAGGCGACGATACGATTGAGAATTATGCATTTCAAGTTTTTGAGCAGAATCAATTGGGACAAGAAGGCGCCGATAACGGCTTATTAATTCAATTTTCAGAAAACGATAGGGAAGTACGTATAGAAGTGGGTTAGGACTTGGAGCCTATCTTTGCAGATGCTATAAGCTCGCGATTGATAAGGAATATCATGATTACTGAATTTAAGGAAGATCGTTGCTTTGAGAGTATTGATTTTGGTGATGAGATTATCAAGATGATCAGCGCTCCAAAATACGTAGAAAAGTTTTCAGCCTCAAGCGATACTTCCAATACCACTTCATATTTAGTGATTTTAGTTTTTCTTGTTGGTGCCTTTTTTAGTATTCCTTAGTATTTTCTTTTTCATTGGGTTTTATCTGTTAAAAAAGGTCTATAGAGATCTTGTTAATGTGTACAGAGTTTTACTTTCGGGACAATAAGCGTGTTATCTTTTCCTTTTATATTTTTAGGCGCTTGTCTTCCCTTACTGTTTGGTCTTGTATTACTATTTTTCCGCTTATTGCATTTTCATTAATAGTTTCGCCATTTGTCCTTAATTTAGATCTTAATAATACGATGCATAGCATCATAAATTCGAGATATTTCAACATGACTAATGTTCTTTTGGTGTTGGAATTCTTTTTATTGGGATGACCAATCCTCATAGCTACTTTGATGGTGAAGCACTTTGATCAAGGATTTGAGTTCTCCTTTCTTAAAACCAATAAAAGTTATCTTAAGAAAAATAGGTTCTTTAGTATTCTAATTCTTCATCAAGGTCGTCGTCTTCTAGGTCATCCAATTCCTCATCACGAAGTAGTTTTTCTGGAGGCGGTGGAAGATCGGGCGGTGGTGGAGCGAGTGGACGTTGGTAATATTTTAATTTTAAAAACTTCTTCGTTAGTAAGTATTGAGATTAGTGACATCAATCTTTTGAGATTTAAATAATCCACTTATTTTTATATCCACTGATTTTTAAGATCCAGTTCCTACTTTGACACACTTTAAACGCTACGTTTCAACGGCTCAAATTCCACCAGCGTGGAATGCATTGGTTAGACATGACATATTTCTTCAGATGCCCTATTTAAATGCCTTGGAGGAAGCTGCACCAACCACCATAACACCATATTATATCGGAGTATTTAAAGATGATGCCCTTGTTGGAATTGCACTCATCCAACGTGTCGAACTCTATGCCTAAGATATGTTTAGAACGGATTCCTCTTCAAAATTGCTGGCTATTTTTAAAGATGGATTATCTAGAATTCTAAAAGGAAATATTTTGGTTGTAGGTAATATGACCCATACAGGACAACATGGAATGTATTTTAATTCTGAATCTATCTCGCCAATCGAATTTTTAGAAATTTTGTATGAGGCCATTGAAGATCTTAAAACTCACATTAAAGAGCAAGGCACTAAATCAATTAGGGCAGTGCTCTTCAAGGATTATTTCAAGAATGATAGCATCCATCAGGCTACGAAATTGCTGATTAGACAAGGATTTTACCATCTCGATGTGCAGCCAAATATGGTCTTGGATATTAGACAGCATTGGCAAACCATTCCTGATTATTTTAATGATCTCAATAAAAAATATAAAATACGCTATAAACGTGCCAAGAAGAAATTAGGCCCAATTACGCTTAAAGAAATGACCACTGACGCGATCTTAGAGAATTCTGATCAGTTGTACCATTTATATAAGAACGTGTCCAATAAGGCCTCATTTAATACGTTTATACTGCCTAAATACCATTTTTATACTTATAAGCTTCAATTAAAGGATAATTTTAGAATCTTTGCGTATTATCAAAGTGGGCAAATGATAGGTTTTTTTAGTCTTATTATGAACAAAGCGAAGTTAGAAACCTATTTCCTGGGCTATGAAGACGGCCATCAGCATACGAATCAACTATACTTGAATATGCTGTATGATATGATTTCTTTTGGAATAGAAAATGGTGTTGAAACGATCGTATTTGCTAGAACCGCGCTAGAGATCAAAAGTTCAGTGGGAGCTACTCCTAGGCCTATGTCTATGTACATGAGACATACCCATCCTATTGTAAATGTATTATTGAAATTCATTTTTAAAGTGATGAATCCTGAACTAATCTTTGAGGAACGGCATCCATTCAAGATTTGAAATGGTATAAAATGACTCTTAATATTGAATTAAATGTTTTGTTGTCTATGTGAAAATGAGTAACTTTTATTATTCAAAACACGTTTAAAAAGGGAACTATCGCAAAAATTATTATCTGAAATTACACAAATCACTAGAGATATTGAGGACAACTATCCTGAACTGGAAACATATTTAGATGAAAGACCAATGACGCTTCCCAATGAAAATGATCCCAATGCCAAGGGTGATAATAAGGCACTTCAGGATTATTTGGACGGCTTAAAAGAAATGATAAAAAAATATAAAGACGGCCATTAAATAATAAACCCTCCACAATTGGAGGGTTTTCTTATGTTGCTTATTGCGCCTTATTATCTTCGTTTTTCTTTTTCAACTTCGCTTCTTTCATCGCTTCGCCAATTTGGTTACTAGCGGTAAAGCTTGCTACCATATTGTTTAACATATCACTTCCTGCCTGCGGAGAGTTTGGTAACAAAATCAAATTACTGTTAACATGTTCCCCAATAGATTGCAAAGTATCATAATGCTGCGTGACCACAATTAATGCTGAAGCTTCCTGAGAGTTGATTCCAACACGGTTCAAGACATCAACAGATTCTTCCAATCCACGGGCAATTTCGCGACGTTGGTCGGCAATACCTTGACCTTGTAAACGTTTACTTTCAGCCTCCGCTTTGGCACGTTCAACAATTAGAATACGAGCCGCATCACCTTCAAACTGCGCCGCAATTTTTTCACGCTCAGAAGCGTTAATACGGTTCATGGCAGATTTTACCTGCGCATCCGGATCAATGTCTGTAACGAGTGTCTTAATGATGTCGTATCCATAATCTGACATGGCATCGTTCAATTCTGTTTTAACAGCAATGGCAATATCGTCTTTTTTAACAAAAACATCATCCAATTTCATTTTTGGCACTTCGGCACGGACCACGTCAAATACATAACTCGTAATCTGATCATGTGCATAATCTAGTTTATAAAATGCATCATAGACTTTTTCCGAAATCACCATAAATTGAACGGAAATTTTTAAACGAACAAAAACATCATCCAAGGTTTTCGTTTCTACAATCACATCCAACTGTTGGATTTTAAGACTCATTCTTCCTGCAACACGGTCAATAATCGGAATTTTCATCTGCAGACCAGAGTGCCGAATGCTTTGAAACTTTCCAAAGCGCTCAATAATTGCGGCCGACTGTTGTTTCACGGTGAAAAAGGAAGAAAATAATATAATTAATCCGACAATAATAAAGGGAATGGCAAACATAGCGTGATTTTTTAATGGTTAGAACAGGTAAAATACTAATTAAAACTTTATTTATGTCGAATCTTCTCCTTTTTTAAAAAAGTTCAATTGGGTTATATGGTCTGCACCAATTTATTAATGCGTTGTACCGTTTCAGCCTTCCCAATCATAAACATGATTTCAAAAACATCAGGACCTTGCATGGCGCCCACTAATGCCAATCGTAAGGGTTGCATCACTTTACCAAATCCCACTTCTTTTTTGCCAATCCAAGCTTTCACATCGGATTGGATATTTGCAACCGTAAAATCTGAAGTATGGCTAATAACCTGCGCTAATTCACTCATCAATTCGCGAGCATCATTGGTCATGATTTTTGAAAATGATTTTTCATCATAAGACTGAGGTGCAATAAAGAAGAACGAGGACAAGTCCCAAAAATCGGTAACAAATGTGGCGCGCTCTTTAATTATTCCAACCACCATAGCCACGTAATTAACGTCAATATCCTTTAATTGAGGCTGGTTGGCTTTGAATACTTCAGCCAATTCATCATCATTTTGATATTGCATATATTGGTGATTGAACCATTTGATTTTATCAGGATCAAAACGGGCACCAGATTTATGGACGCGTTCCAGTTCAAAAGCTTCAATCAATTCCTCTAGAGAAAATAGCTCTTGTTCTGTGCCTGGGTTCCATCCTAAAAAGGCTAAAAAGTTGATTAAAGCATCTGCAAAATAGCCATCCTCTTTATAGCCACGGGAAATATCCCCAGTTTGAGGATCTTTCCATTCCATAGGAAATACAGGAAAGCCTAATTTATCCCCATCGCGTTTGCTCAGTTTTCCTTTTCCGGTAGGTTTAAGAAGTAAAGGTAAATGCGCAAATTGTGGTTTCTCCCATCCAAAAGCGTCGTATAATTGATAATGTAGGGCTAGGGAAGGCAACCATTCTTCACCACGAATCACGTGCGTAATTTCCATTAAATGATCGTCTACAATATTCGCCAAATGATAGGTTGGCATGCCATCACTTTTGAACAAAACCTTGTCATCCAAGATATTGGTTTCAATGGTCATTTGACCTCTAACCATATCCGTTAAGTTGAGGGTTTCATCTTTTGGCGATTTAAAACGGATGACATACGCTTCTCCAGCATCCAACTTATGTTGCGTTTCTTCTTTAGAAAGAGACAGTGAATTGAGCAAGAGTTTTCTGTTATGCCAGTTATAAATAAATGTTTTTCCTTTGGCCTCATGGTCTTTTCTATGATGATCAAGGCTCTCTGCGGTGTCAAATGCATAATAGGCATTGCCAGAAGCGATAAGCTGCTCGGCATATTTTTGATACAAATGCTTACGTTCACTCTGCCTGTATGGACCAAATTTTTCATTTTTTCCTGGACCTTCATCAAACGGAATATTACACCAATTTAAAGCGTTTATGATATAATTTTCAGCGCATTCAACATAGCGGTTTTGATCGGTATCTTCTATTCTGACGATAAAAGTCCCCTTATGTTTTTTAGCAAATAAATAGTTGAAAAGAGCAGTACGAACACCACCAATATGTAAAGGTCCTGTTGGACTTGGTGCAAAACGCACACGAACATGATCTGTCATTGTTTATAATTTAAGAATACAAAGATAGATTTTTCGTGTGCAATCTCGAAGCTTAGAGAGAGAATTCAAGCTTCTAAATTTACGAATTACAGATTTATTCAAATTGAAAATGTGTTGGCAATGATGATCTTAAGTTAAAATAGTTTCACGTGGAATTTCGTTCATTTAAAACTGCTAACTTTAAGTCAGAGAAGTTTTTGAACTTTATATTTCAAATGATGCCATTATTTGAACTGGTTCATCCTCTTAATTAACATAAGCTTATCAGAATTAGATAATTATAGATTAAAATAAAATTGTATTTTGTGGGGTTAAATACCAATTGCTTCCAAATCGTTTATGAACAGTTTCAAAACCATACAAGCCAAGCTCGAACAGTTTATCAGACGTTATTATACGAACGATCTGCTAAAAGGTGCCATTCTATTTTTTGCCATTGGGTTACTATATCTTTTATTGACACTTTTTATAGAATATTTGTTTTGGTTAGGACCAACCGCAAGAGCTATTCTGTTTTGGGTATTCGTAACGGTAGAAGTAGGCTTGTTTGTCAGGTTTATTGTGTGGCCAATAACAAAATTATTTAAGCTTCAAAAAGGAATTGACTATGAGGAGGCGTCAAAGATCATTGGAAAGCATTTCCCCCAGGTCAGTGACAAACTGTTGAACGTCCTTCAACTTCAGAGAAATGCTGAGCAATCCGAATTATTATTGGCTAGTATTGAGCAGAAATCGGCCGAGTTGGATCCTGTTCCATTTAAAATGGCGGTCAATTTCAATAAAAATGTGACTTATCTAAAATATGCGGTAATTCCAATTCTCATTTTAGTGTTGACATTCATTACCGGACATTTTAATTGGTTCAGCGGCAGTTATGAGCGTGTTGTAAACTATAAAACAGCCTATGAACCGCCGGCTCCTTTTCAGTTTTTTGTGGTAAATGATGGCCTTCAGGCCATAGAAAACAAAGACTTTAAACTTATGGTTAAAACGGTAGGTTCAGTAGTGCCTGAGAACGCACAAATTCATTATGCCGGTGAAACTTATTTTTTAAGACAAACCAATCCCGGAACTTTTGAGTATGTCTTTGCTCAACCAAAGGATGATGTTTCTTTTACACTTTCTGCCAATAAGGTAATTTCTAAAAACTATCAGCTTAACGTTGTTAACGTGCCAACATTAGTAAACTTTGAAATGGTGTTGGATTATCCTGTATATCTCAACAGGGCAGATGAGGTATTGAAGAGTACCGGAAATACGACCATTCCTGAAGGTACAAATATTACTTGGAAAATCAAGACCCGTTCCACTGACGAGGTGGCAATGTATGCTGCTGATACGACGAGTTTTGAGCTCACATCAAAAGGTAACTTTGAGATGTCGAAACGCCTCTATTCCAAATTCGATTATAATATAGCCACAAGCAACCAAGCACTCAAGGATCATGAAAATTTGGCCTATAGCATTCAAGTTATAAAAGATGCTTACCCTGAACTTAATATTAAGGTTGAACGGGATTCTATTGATAATCAATCGCTTTATTTTTATGGTCAGGCGAGTGATGATTATGGATTGAGTAAACTTCAACTGGTCTATTATCCATCTGATAATGAGTCGGATAAACACATTGTGCCACTTTCTATGCCCCAAACTAATTTTGAGGAATTTGTAAGTGCATTTCCGAACAACCTGAAATTAATAGATGGTGTGACTTATGACTTATATTTTCAGGTTTTTGATAACGACCCCATTCATAATTTTAAAAGTGTAAAAAGTACAATGTTCACTTACCGTAAACTTACTAAGGACGAAGCGGAGCGTAAGCAATTGCGAGAACAAAGTGAAACCATAATGAATCTGGATAATTCTTTTGAAAAGATAAAACTTCAGGAAAAGCAATTGGAGGAGTTATCAAGGACCCAAAAGGAAAAGGAGCAACTTAGTTTCAATGATAAAAAGAAACTCGATAATTTTATAAAGCGTCAAAAGCAGCAAGAAGAAATGATGCAGAATTTCAATAGGCAGCTTAAGGAAAATTTGGAGGATTTTCAAAAGGACAATCCCGAAAACGATCCTTTTAAGGCAGATCTTAAAGAGCGCTTAAAAGATAATGAAGAACAACTTCAGAAGGATGAAAAGCTTTTAAAGGAATTGGAAGCCCTCCAAGATAAAATGCAAAAGGAGGAGCTGACTGAAAAGCTAGACCAACTCGCCAAGCAAAACAAGAATAAGAAAAAAAGTTTACAACAGCTGCTGGAATTAACCAAACGTTACTATGTGGCTAAAAAGTCGGAAAAGTTGCAACGTGAAATTGAACAATTAGCTGACGAACAAGAAAAGTTGTCCAAAGAAAATCAAGAAAATAATACCAAGGAGAAGCAGGAAAAATTAAATGAAGACTTTGAAAACTTTCAAAAAGAATTGGAAGAACTTCAAAAAGAGAATCATGCCTTAAAGAAGCCTTTAGAGGTTCCTCAGGATAAAGAAGCGGAAATGGAGATTAAAAAGGAACAGAAGGAAGCTTCAGATGACCTTGAAAAAAAGGAGGATGCTGAACGAAGGAATGATTCAAATAACGCCAAGCAAAAACAGAATGATGCACAGAAGAAGCAAAAGGATGCTTCTAAGAAAATGAAACAGATGAGTGCAAAAATGTCTGATGCAATGATGTCTGGTGGTCAAGAGCAGATGCAGGAAGATGCGGCAATGCTTCGACAAATTTTAAAAAATTTATTGCTGTTCTCCTTTGATCAGGAGGATTTGATGGATAAGTTTAAGAGCATTCAAATCAACCATAATCAATACGGAACGTTTTTGCGTAAGCAGAGCAGTTTACGTGAGCATTTTGAACATATTGATGATAGTTTATTTGCATTGTCACTTCGTCAACCTAAACTTTCCGAGCATGTTAACTCTAAGATTACCGATGTGTTTTATAATATAAACAAATCCATGGATGAGCTTTCTGAAAATTTATTGTATCAGGGCGTAGGCACCCAACAATACACAATGACGGCAACCAATGAATTGGCCAATTTTTTAAGTGATATTTTGGATAATATGGAAGCTGATATGAATCCTGGTCAAGGTGAAGGTTCCGGAAAAGGACAAGGTCAAGGCGGTGGTTCTGGCGGAATTCAATTGCCAGATATCATTATGAGCCAGGAGGAATTGAACAAGCAGATGGAAGAAGGCGTGAAGAAGAGTGAGTCTGGTAAAGAGAAGGATGGCGGGGGTCAACAAGAGGGTGATGGAGAAAGTGGCGAAAAAAAAGGCAATGAGCCAGGTGAAGAAGGAGACGGCGTGCATTCTAAAGAGGGTGATGAAGGCTCTTCAGAATCCATGAATGGTGAGTTATATCGTATTTATCAACAACAACAGCAACTGAGACAGGCATTACAGGACAAGCTTGGCCAATTGGGCAATTCACAACAAGGACAACAGTTGTTAAAGCAAATGGAAAATATCGAATATGATTTGATTAATAAGGGTTTTACCAATCAGACGCTTCAACGTATGATGAACTTACAACATCAGCTTTTAAAGTTGGAAAATGCTACATTTTTGCAAGGCGAGGAGCATAAGCGCGAGGCCAATACCAATAAGAAGCAATTTGATAATTCATCAAATGATCAAATTCCTACGGCCAAAGAATATTTTAATACTACTGAAATATTAAATAGACAAGCTTTACCTTTGCAACAAATTTACAAGAAAAAGGTGCAGGAGTATTTTAAGAAAGAGGATGATCAGCTTTAACTACGAAATAGAATTTGAATTGGACAATGAACTTATATTGTCTGAATGGATCTCAAATGCCATTATTGAAGAAAGTTTCAAGGAGGGTGAAATCAATTATATTTTTTGTGATGATGCCTATCTTTTGAAACTCAATATTGAATTTTTGGAGCATGACACCCTTACCGATATCATCAGTTTTGATTACACCTTAGGCAAACTTATCAGTGGAGATATTTATATTTCAATTGAGAGGGTACGGGATAATGCGAAGGACTTTGAAGAAAGTTTCTATACTGAATTAAGTCGGGTTATGATTCATGGAATTCTGCATTATTGTGGCTATAAGGACAAGACGGAAGACGACGCAGCTGTAATGCGCTCGAAAGAAAACTACTACATTTCTAAGGTGTCCTAAGTTTCAGCAAATCAGCGTATATTTGCAAACTTTTCTATTGAGATGGGTTTTGCTGGTGGTTGTTTCTTTTGACTTCAAAGTGATGAAATGATATTGTTCCACGTGGAACAATCAAATTTAAATAACAAACAATGTTTGATAAAGTATATGATGTAATTGTGGTTGGAGGCGGCCATGCTGGAAGTGAGGCTGCGGCCTCTGCTGCCAATATGGGAAGCGCAACATTATTGATTACAATGAATCTTCAAAATATAGCGCAAATGTCTTGTAATCCTGCTATGGGTGGGATTGCAAAGGGTCAAATTTTGCGGGAGATTGATGCGCTGGGAGGATATAGCGGTATCGTAAGCGATACTTCTGCTATCCAATTTAAGATGTTGAATAAATCTAAGGGACCTGCTATGTGGAGTCCTCGTGTGCAAAGTGACCGCATGCGTTTTGCGGAAGATTGGCGCTTGATGTTGGAAGGCACGCCAAATCTTGATTTTTATCAGGATATGGTTTCTGGTCTAATTGTGAAAAATCATCAAGTGGTGGGCGTTAAAACATCTTTAGGTTTAGAAGTGAGAGCCAAGTCGGTTGTCCTTACTAACGGTACTTTTTTGAATGGTTTGATCCATATTGGAGATAAGAACTTCGGAGGGGGTAGAGCAGGAGAAAGAGCAGCAACCGGAATTACAGAGCAACTGGTGCAATTAGGATTTGAATCTGGGAGAATGAAAACGGGAACACCACCAAGAGTAGATGGTCGTTCTTTAGATTATTCTAAAATGGTGGTCCAGCCAGGGGATGAGATTCCTGAAAAATTTTCATATTCTGACGTTACCAAACCGTTGACGCATCAACGCGATTGTCACATGTCTTTTACGAGTCCGTTGGTTCATGATTTGCTGCGCGAAGGTTTTGACCGGTCGCCAATGTTTAACGGGAGGATTCAAAGTACAGGGCCGCGATATTGTCCGTCCATTGAAGATAAGATTAACCGATTTGCCACTAAGGATCGGCACCAGCTTTTTGTAGAACCTGAAGGATGGCATACGGTGGAGGTTTATGTCAATGGATTTTCAACTTCACTTCCAGAAGATGTTCAATTTAAAGCATTAAGATCTGTAGTCGGTTTTGAGAAGGTCAAGTTTTTCAGACCAGGTTATGCGATAGAATACGATTATTTTCCGCCTACACAATTAAAGCACACCTTAGAAACTAAGTTGGTAAGGGGATTGTTTTTTGCTGGACAGATCAATGGAACGACGGGTTATGAAGAAGCAGCTTCGCAAGGTTTGATGGCCGGAATAAATGCTGCGCTCCAGGTTCAGGAAAGGGAGGAGTTTACCTTAAAAAGGAATGAAGCTTATATTGGTGTTTTAGTTGATGATTTAATTACGAAGGGAACGGAAGAGCCTTATCGGATGTTTACGTCGCGTGCGGAATACAGAACACTCTTAAGACAGGATAATGCCGATTTAAGATTAACTCCAAAAGGGTATGAATTAGGGTTGGCTAGTGAAAAACGTTTGAGAAGAATGGAGGAAAAACATTCAAAGTCAGACGCCTTTGTTGAGTTTTTTAAACAGACCAGTGTTTCAGCGGATGATATCAATCCTATTTTAGGCGACAATGATTCAGCCTTGGTCAATCAATCAGGAAAACTCTTTAAGATTTTTGCGCGTCCAAATATTTCTATGGAGGATGTGCGTAAGATTTCAAGCGTTGAAGATTATATACAAGAGCATGATCTAGATATCGAAACTATCGAGCAAACGGAAATTCAGGTTAAATATTCTGGATATATTGATAAGGAAAAGAACAATGCCGATAAGTTAAATCGGTTAGAGGATTTGAAAATTCCATCCAATTTTGATTATTCTCAGCTGAAATCAATGAGCATTGAAGCACGGCAGAAGCTTGAGAAAATTCAGCCTGCAACTATTTCTCAGGCGTCTAGAATAAGCGGTGTTTCCCCAAGTGATGTTTCAGTCCTCCTTGTTTATATGGGGAGATAATCATAAAATACATTGCGAATGTTCCACGTGGAACGTTTGCTAATTTCTTGATAGTTATCACTGTTTTTTGTTATGAAAATCGATTGTTGCTACAAGATTCAATTGCCGGAAGATTTAAAAATTCCAATTTCAAAGTGCCAAATTCCAGTTATAGTGTTCTTAATTATTAGTGTGATTCATTCTTTAGTGGACTGTGAAAATCAGTTAGATTTACTTTGTTGGTATTTATTAATCCTAAATTTCATTCAAATTATTATTACTGATTGGTGTAATTCGCGTTAAGCTAATTTGTGAATATCTATAAAATCTGCGTCGCTTCAAATTGATTATTTTGAGTTGCCAACAAAATTATCATTAAATTCATAGGAGAATTTTGAATTAAGAAAAGCACAGGAGTGATGCAAATTTTCAATAATTGAAATTATAAAAGTAAGTCGTGATTCTTGAGAAGAGTGCTTTCTATTTATTAAATTCGCTTTCTAAATTGATTCATTTCATACCATCCAAATAGCGTGTCAAAACCAATTCAAAGAAATGTCTATATAAAAGTGAAAGATCATTCTGTTTCCCAGGAAGATTTTGAATTAGTCTTTAATGACGAATTTGGATTGCTCGAAACTTTTCCGCAACCTTCTGTCGAAACTTTAGGGGATTATTATAAGAGTGAAGATTATATTTCCCATACGGATGCCAAGCGCAATTTTTTTGAAAAAGTTTATCATTATGTAAAAGAAATCGCTTTAAAGAAAAAATTGAGGCTTATTAATTCGGTTTCAAATAATAGTAAAATACTTTTGGATGTTGGTTGTGGGACGGGGGATTTTTTGCAGGTGGCGGGAAATTCTGGATGGAATATCACAGGAATTGAACCCAACGAAGAGGCTAGGCATATTGCCAATAGAAAAACAAATAATACTGTGCTAGATGCTGACCAACTCTTTAAATTGGAAGCCGGCAGTTTTGATGTGATTACACTTTGGCACGTATTGGAGCATCTGCCCAATCTTGATAAACATTTTTCGGTCTTCAAAAAATTATTGAAATCAGAGGGTACATTAATAATCGCAGTACCGAATTATAAAAGTTACGATGCACAAGTTTATAAGGAATTTTGGGCGGCGTATGATGCACCAAGACATCTCTGGCATTTTAATCAGGATGCCATAAAACAATTAGCAGTCAAATCAAATATGAAATACGTAAAAACTATTCCAATGAAATTTGATGCGTTTTATGTCAGTCTGTTATCTGAAAAATATAAATCTGGAAAAATGAATTATTTTCAAGGATTTTGGAACGGTTTGCTTTCAAACTTCAAAGCCAAGTCTTCCGGAGAGTATTCGTCACTAATTTATGTTCTAAAGAAGGCTTAAAAGTGATTTAAGACGATTTTAGAGCGTTTTTTGCGCTCTCCGAACAAACTACATTCATGAATTCTAATTCGCTCGTAAACGGAGGCAAATTTCGTCATTTTCAATAGGTTAAATTAATAGCGATGGAAATATCTATAATTTTAATCTATATTATTTATTTTTCTTAAATTCTCGTTGACTTTATTACATTTGCAAAAAATTAATAAACACAAAAATGAAAAAAGGTTTTATCGCTCTATTAACTTTAGTGATGTTGTCATCATGTCAAGAGCAAACAAAAATTGGATTTGTAGATAATGGCAAATTGATTAATGACTATCAAAAGAAAAAAGACATTGAAGCTAAATATCAAATTGAAATTGACGCTTTCAACAAGAAAGTAGATAGTATCGGCCAATCATTCCAAACTTTGGCTGCAGAAATGCAAGAAAAGGATCCAAAAATGGTTAAAGCAAGTTCTCAAGAGCAATATCAAGCTTTGGCGCAGCAATACCAACGTTTTCAACAACAGTTCCAAATGGAGGAACAACAAATCCAAAGACAAAGTCAATCTCAAATAGATACCCTTATAAAGGAAGTGAGAACATTTGTTAAAGGTTACGGTGAAAAGCATGGGTATTCTTATATCCTAGGAAGCAATGAAGCGGGTAGTGTGATGTATGGAAAAGAAAGCCAAGATTTAACCAAAGAAATTTTGGATGCTTTAAATGCAGAAGGAAAGAAAGAGTAACTCAGGTACTGAGAGACCTATATCAATACATAAAAAAGCCAGTTTTTAACTGGCTTTTTTATGTAGTAGTCGCGTCAGTTTAATGGAAAGATCGGTCAAAATGATCTTTGAATTTCCGTTACGTTCAATATGATAA
The DNA here is from genome assembly GCF_000423005.1 of Gelidibacter mesophilus DSM 14095. GTDB lineage: Bacteria > Bacteroidota > Bacteroidia > Flavobacteriales > Flavobacteriaceae > Gelidibacter > Gelidibacter mesophilus. The sequence continues at coordinate 194,039 of NZ_AUHD01000008.1, read as the reverse complement.
ATGGCATCTTGAAGCTCTTGACTAATATCCATGATATTGCCCTCATGAACAAAGGGCGCGAAATTCTCCAACTTGAAATTTTTAGTTTTCGGTTCCATAAAAACTAATGGGTTGGCATTATAATTCATTAAAAGTGCCTGCCGAAAAAAATCAAGGCAAAATTGCAAAAATTGCTTTTGTGTTTCTCTTCCCGTTTTTGCAACCTGCTCACTCCAACTTATCAAATCGTGAATGGCAGTTTTATTTCCTTTCGCCTTAAAAGCACTTCTGATCCAAAATACAAACCATTCCTCAAATTGGATATCTTCAGAGTCATGGTACACTAAATCACAAGCTTTGTTATAATTACCATTGGATTGGTTCGCTATTTTTGTTGCAGTGGCTTCATTTAATTGATAACTTTTCTGTAATGCTGTTGTAATAATGGCTTCAGGCAAAGGAGGAAAATGAAGCACTTGGCATCTGGACCGAATAGTATTGATAATCTGCGCTTCGTCTTCCGCAATCAGAAGAAAAACTGTTTTTGATGGTGGTTCCTCTATCAGTTTTAAAAGTTTGTTAGCTGCAGAAGTGTTCATTTTTTCAGCCATCCAAATAAGCATGACTTTATAGCCACCTTCATAAGATTTAAGAGATAAGGACTTTACAATATTTAAAGCTTCATCTACACCTATTTGGCCTTGCTTATTTTCAATGCCCAACATCCGGTACCAATCAAATAAATTTCCGTAAGGTTGCTCTTTTAATAATTTGCGCCATTCTTCCAAAAAGTGGTTGGAGACAGGGTGTTTTTTAATTTTATCTGTCGTAGCAACAGGAAAGGCGAAGTGAAGATCAGGATGGGAATAATTCTGAAATTTGAGGTTGCAACTTGCGTTACCTCCACTGTTTTCAGAACCCCGGTTAGCACAAAGAATGTATTGCGCATAAGCGATAGCCATAGGTAAAGTGCCTGAGCCTTCTGGACCCACAAACAATTGCGCATGTGGAATGCGTCCGTTGTCCACACTTTGGGTTAAGTGGTTTTTTAGATGATCTTGACCTAAGATAGTACTGAATTGCATGGCACAAAACTATGTATTTTTTTTCATTAAAGTTGGCGGATTTCCAATTCGTAAAAGAATGGGTTTATTATCATTTTGGAATTAGTTACATTTGTTGCTATTCAATATAAAATTCACACCGATGAAAACCTTAAATGATTTCAATTTTAAAGATAAAAAAGCCTTGATCAGAGTCGATTTTAATGTGCCTTTGGATGAACAATTTCAAGTGACCGATAACACGCGAATTTCTGCAGCCAAACCTACAATAACCAAAATTTTGGAAGATGGTGGAAGTTGTATCCTAATGTCACATTTAGGCCGACCAACAGGTGCTCAAGATGAGTTTTCATTAAAACATATAAAAAATACAGTTGAAGAAATTATTGGCGTAAAAATTATTTTTGCTGCTGATTGTGTTGGAGAAGAGGCGCAAAGGCTTGCCGATGATTTAGAACCTGGTCAAATTCTCTTGCTTGAAAATTTGAGGTTTTATAAAGAGGAAGAAGCTGGTAATAAAGATTTTGCTGAAAAGCTATCAAAACTTGGTGATATTTACGTAAATGATGCCTTTGGTACAGCACACAGGGCCCATGCGTCTACTGCGGTTATCGCTGATTTTTTTCCGGATAATAAATGCTTTGGCTACTTACTGGAACAGGAAATTAAAAGTATTAAAAAAGTAATGGAAGATGGCGAAAAACCGGTTTTAGCAGTTCTTGGCGGTGCTAAAGTATCTTCTAAAATCACCATTATTGAGAATATATTGGATAAGGTTGACCATTTGATTATAGGTGGTGGAATGACTTTTACCTTCGTAAAAGCGCAGGGTGGAAATATTGGGGACTCTATTTGTGAAGATGATAAACTGGAGTTGGCTTTAGAAATACTTAAAAAAGCACGTGCTAAAAATGTTAAAGTACACCTACCAGTGGATGTTGTAGCGGCAGATGGTTTCAGTAACGATGCCAACACGCAAATTGTAAAAGTGGCGCATATTCCAGATGGATGGCAAGGTTTGGATGCCGGACCGCAATCCATTCAAAATTTTCATGATGTCGTGCAACAGTGCAAAACCATTTTATGGAATGGCCCGTTGGGTGTATTTGAAATGGAAAATTTTGCAAAAGGTACTATTGAGCTTGGTAATGCCATTGCAGAAGCTACTAAAAATGGCGCATTTTCGCTAGTAGGTGGTGGAGATTCAGTGGCCGCTGTGAAACAGTTTGGATTTGAAGATAAAGTAAGCTACGTGAGTACCGGTGGTGGTGCCATGTTAGAAAGCTTAGAAGGTAAAACATTGCCTGGAATTGCCGCTATCTTGGCATAATGACTTTCAGATAATTTAAATAATCAATCCAAAACATAGATAAAACGCAATATTTAATCGGTAAAATGCAAGTAATTGTGTTAAAGAGTTGTTTTATACTAGCATTTTAAATATTATTGTACGATTTTAATCAACACTTCGTTGATTAATAAAACACCTTACTGATGAACCAAAAAATAGTATCTCTAACTTTTGGTGCCTTATGTGTATGCGGTCTTAGTTTTTCTCAAATTAAAACCACCAAAAAAGACACTTTAAAAGCACCTGACAAAACCGTTTCGGTTCAAATGGATTCCATTAGTGATGGAAAATTATTGATTGAAAAGGAAATAGAACCCATATCCGATTCTTTGTCTTTGAGAACCATTGAAGATTTGCAGCTCGCGTCAGAGATTGATCAAAAATGGCTGGATGAATTATACAGTAATGAACTTTTTGATAGCATCTATGCTTCGGTTACAGATTTGAAGTATGATGCCGTTGATTATCCTGAACTTCCTACGGATACTTTAAAGGCACGGCTTCATAAATTAAGTTCCAAAACGCCTTTTAACATTGAGTATAATGAGTCTTTGGAGAGTGTAATCAAATCCTACTTAAAACACAGGCGCAATTCTTTAGAGCGTTTGATGTCTTTGAGCGACTATTACTTCCCAATGTTTGAACGGGAGTTGGACAATTATAATATTCCATTGGAAGTTAAATATTTATCCATTGTTGAATCCGCATTAAAGCCTAGGGCCAAATCACGAGTTGGTGCTACAGGTTTGTGGCAATTTATGTTTGCTACCGGGAAGCAATATGATTTAAACGTAAGCAGTTATGTGGATGAGCGCAGTGATCCTCTTAAATCAACTGAAGCTGCCAGTAAATACTTGGCTAAACTCTATGAAATTTTTGGCGACTGGGATTTGGCTTTGGCCTCCTATAATTGTGGTCCTGGTAATGTGAGCAAAGCCATCCGACGCTCTGGAGGCTATGAGAATTATTGGAACATTAGACCTTATTTACCTAGGGAAACAGCGGGATATTTACCTGCATTTTTAGCTACCATGTATATTTTTGAGTATGCTGAAGAACATGGCTTTAAAAAATACCGGCCTGAATTTAGGTATATCGATACTGATACCATTCACGTTAAACAAACCATCAGTCTTGATCAGGTATCAGAACTTTTAGAGTTGCCAATGGAAGAACTACAATTTTTAAATCCTTCCTATAAGTTGGATATTATTCCTTTTGTGGAAGGTAAAAATTACACGTTGCGATTACCAAGACATGCTATTGGAAAGTTTGTAAACAACGAAGCCAATATTTATGAGTTTGTTACCAATGAATTAAATAAGAAGGAAAAACCATTACCACAGTTATTTGATTCTGAAACCAAATCCTCCTATAGGGTCGTGTCTGGTGATAATTTAGGTAAAATTGCGCGACAACACGGTGTGAGAGTCTCGCAATTGAAGTCCTGGAATGGTTTGCGGAGCAATAACCTCAGAATAGGACAGAGGCTTACCGTATATAGAACCCAACCCGCTACTTCAGCACCTAAGTCGGCGTCTACTTCTTCTTCAAAAGCAACTAGCAACAGCACTGTTTCAAACACAACAAAAACATACAAAGTGAGGTCTGGAGATTCACTTTGGAGCATTTCCAATAAATTTCCTGGAGTTTCTATTCAAAATATTAAAGATTGGAACGATATTAGTGGTAGTAATTTAAAAGTAGGCACAACACTTAAGATATCACGCTAAAGTGTTATAAATATTAAAAACCAAACCATGAAAACCATTTATGCCATTGCCCTTTCTTTAATTTTGTTCACATCTTGCAACAATGGCAAGGATCAACGAATTATCCCTGAATCTAACGGTAACCTTAATACATTGTTGGTTGTTGTTGATAATCTATTATGGGACGACAGCGTAGGTGAAACCATTAGAGATGTGGTTGCCGCTCCGGTTCCGGCATTAAACCAAGAAGAACCTTTGTTTTCATTGAACCAAATGCCACCAATGGTATTTAATGGATTTGCCACTAAAAGCAGAATCATCCTTAAAATTGAAAAAGGCGGAGAACCTGGCACCACTATTAAAAATGATGTGTATGCAAGACCTCAGACCGTGGTAGTTATTTCTGGAAAAACAGATCAAGAAATCAAGGACCAACTAGAAGATAATAGCGATAAAATAATAGCTGCCTTTAAAAAAGAGGAACTAAAGGAAAACCAACGCCGTATCAACATATCCTTAAAGGATGATACGGCTCTTGAGGAAACATTAGGGGTAAAATTGAATTTTCAAACCGCTTATAGAATTGCAAAACAAGATAAAGATTTCTTTTGGATAAGAAAAGATATCCCAACGGGCACCATGGACATCATGATTTATGAAGTACCGCTCAACGCCATTAAAAAGGGAGATAGCACTATCGTTGACATTGTAAGAATGAGAGATTCTATTGGTGAAGTCCATATTCCTGGACCAGTGGAGGGTTCTTATATGATTACTGAAGAAGCATATACGCCTTATCTCTACAATACTACCATAGATGGTAAACCAGCATTTGAAACCAAAGGTATTTGGGATGTAAAAAATGCATTTATGTCGGGGCCATTTATAAACTATGCCATTGAAGATAAAGCAAATAACAGATATGTGGTTATTGAAGGCTATGTTTTTGCGCCTTCGGTGGAAAAACGAAACAATATTTTTGAGCTTGAAGCCATTATAAAATCAATAAAGATCAAATAAATAAACAAAAAGAGCCGACAACTAAGTCGGCTCTTTTGTTTTTATAGACTAAAAATAAAGTTATTTATTTTTATCTGTTGAGGGTTCTTTTTCGTCATTATCCTCCTTGCTGGCATCTTTAAACTCCTTAATGCCACTTCCTAAACCTCTCATAAGTTCTGGAATTTTCTTACCTCCAAAAAGCAATAATACCAAAACCACAACAACAACAATCTGCCATGGTCCAATCGCTAAAAAAATACTTGATGCTATCATAACATATAATTTTAATGCAAATTTAATAATTAAACTTCAATTTAAACGTTAAAAACAAACTTTAGATAAAAGACCTTATAGTTTGGCTTAATTTTATTTAATTTTGTTGGGCATGACAAGTAGAAAAAAAGAGAAGAAATTCACCAAAAAATTGCTTCATAAGTACCGTTTGGTTGTGCTTAATGAGGATACATTTGAAGAACGGTTTGCAATTAAACTTACACGTTTAAATGTATTTGTAATTATATCCCTCTCCACCATTTTGCTTGTCGCAGGAACAATTTTTTTGATTGCATTTACGCCTTTAAGAGAATTTATTCCAGGTTATTCCTCTGCCAAGTTAAAAAAGCAAGCTACGCAACTTAGTTTTAAGACGGATTCATTGCAGCAGGTCATTGAGTTTAACGATAAATATTTTGCCTCGATCAGACGAGTTTTAACGGGAGATGTGAAAACGGTAGAGTTCAATAAAGATTCTATTTTAAGTGCTGCCAATGAAGAAACGGCTCATTTAACTTTAAAACCAACAAAACAAGATTCCATCTTGCGAGAAAAAGTAGATAAGGAAGATAAATACAATCTTTTCGAATCTGCGATATCGACATCTAATTTTGTGTTGTTCCCACCTGTGAATGGTACCATTTCAGAAGGTTATAATGTGAAAGACAAACATTATGCGGTGGACATTATTGTTGCAAAAAACACCCCGGTCAAAGCCACCGCAGATGGTACTGTTATTTTTGCGGAATGGACTGTTGAAACCGGTTATGTTGTTATCATGGAGCACAGTTATGAACTGATTTCTGTTTACAAACACAATGCATCCCTTACCAAAGAACAGGGTGATGTAGTTAAAGCAGGAGAAGTTATTGCCATGACTGGAAACACTGGAGAATATACTACAGGACCCCATTTGCACTTTGAATTATGGAGTAAAGGCTACCCTATTAACCCAACTAATTTTATAGACTTTAAATAATGTTTTCAATAAAATCGGCACTTGCCAAACCCTTTGCGCTGTTTATAAAAAGGTCGGTTTTAAAATGGGCCCACAATCCTATTGAAACCCAAAATGCGGTGTTTGAAAGCCTTATTGAAGCGGCCAAGGATACACAGTTTGGTAAAGACCATGATTTTAGTCATATTAAATCACATGCCGATTTTGTTTCCCGGGTTCCCGTTCGTGATTATGAAGACCTCAAACCTTATGTAGTACGTGTTGTGGCAGGAGAGCCAGATATTTTATGGAAGGGGAAACCGCTTTATTTTGCAAAAACTTCAGGAACTACTTCTGGTGCCAAATACATTCCAATCACCAAAGAGAGCATGCCCACACATATTGAAGCTGCTAGAAATGCTATCCTTATGTATGTTGCAGAAACCGGGAATACTGATTTTATAAAGGGCAAAATGATTTTTCTGCAGGGGAGTCCAGTGTTAAACGAAAGTAACGGTATTCAGCTTGGACGTTTATCAGGAATCGTTGCGCATTATGTGCCAAAATATTTACAAAGTAACCGATTGCCTTCATGGGAAACCAATTGCCTAGAAGATTGGGAAACTAAAGTAGAAGCTATTGTGGATGAAACCTTACCAGAAAATATGACTGTTATTTCTGGAATTCCATCTTGGGTGCAAATGTATTTTGAGAAAATCAATCAAAAAACAGGAAAAAAAGTTGGTGAGGTTTTTAAAAACTTCAACCTATTTATTTTTGGAGGCGTGAACTATGAACCTTATCGCGCAAAATTTGAGAGCCTAATAGGACGAAAGGTAGATAGCATTGAACTCTATCCCGCCAGTGAAGGATTTTTTGCCTACCAAGATCGTCAGGATCAAAAAGGCATGCTGCTGCAGTTAAATTCGGGTATCTTTTATGAATTTATCAAATCAGATGAGTTTTTTCATGAGCGTCCAAAGCGTATGACCATCCATGATGTTGAATTGGGCACCAATTATGTCATGATCATTTCATCCACTGCTGGTCTTTGGGCGTATAATATTGGGGATACCATAGAATTTACTTCTTTGGCGCCCTTTCGCCTTATAGTCTCAGGCCGGATTAAGCACTTCATTTCTGCTTTTGGAGAACACGTGATAGGTAAAGAGGTAGAACAAGCACTTCATGAAGCTATTGAAGGGACAACGATTCAAGTTTCAGAATTTACAGTAGCCCCGCAAATCAATCCAGCCAGCGGGCTACCTTATCATGAATGGTTTATCGAATTTGAAAACGAGCCTAAGAGTATGTCTCAATTGGCAGAAAGGATTGAGATGTCATTGCAGAAGCAAAACAGTTATTATTTGGATTTGATACAAGGTAAAGTATTACAGTCATTGAAGATTTCAAAAGTCAAAAAGAATGGGTTTCAGGATTATATGAAATCCATTGGGAAATTGGGCGGTCAGAATAAACTCCCAAGACTTTCAAATGATCGAAACATAGCAGACGCTCTCACACAACAAGATTTGACTAATTAATGCTATATTTGCAGGCTAAATAAGAATTATGAATAAAAAGCATCATGCCAGAACGCGAGCTCAAGAAAGCTCAAATGCCATTGAAAGAATGTATATTACCATGCGTCATTTGTTTAATCGCGGATTTTACAAACCAATGGGCATTTCTGGTGAAACCCTTCGCGAGTCGCTATTACTTTTAAGACCTGAGATTTATGGTTCTATTGGAGAAGAAAAAGCGGAATTAGAAGGCTTACTTTATGTTGTTGACAGATTACCTTATGGCATAGAAGAATGTACTTTTATAAATCTTACTAGTGATGAAGGGTATATCAACTCTCATTTTAAGGCGATTGTTCCACCAAAAAGAAGACGCAATTGCTTTCGGATTGATAAGGAGCAGATGAATATTGAAATCACGCGGGGTCGCTCAGAAATCTATGATATATTAACGCATTTGACCTTTATGTTTGTGGAGTCCCACAAAATTAGCAAACGTGTTCTTATTGATGAGGAGGGAACCACAACTAGAGACTGGTTGAAACTTGAAAAAGCAGTGCTTTCCAATGAAGAATTGTCTCAACCGGAAAGAGAGATTGCAATAGCGCATACTGCAAATATTTTAGGGAGGACATTTAATGAACTCACTGAAATGTACAGTGCATTCTCCTTACCAAACCAACCGGAACGCTTGCTTCATTTAGTGTATTGGTTAGGTAAACTTGCCATTGAAGAAGTAGTAAACAATAAACGGCGAACGGTGACTTTCAGTCCAGTTTTAAGAGAACGTTTAGGACATCATATCCATGGCGAAGTATGGTCGGACACCATCAAGGAAGCCTTAACAAAAAATGGATTGATTGATCGTCCTATCCATGTCATTAGCGCGAACATGCACAGTGTTATGAACTCTCTATTTGCTCCTCAGGCTTTAAAGTCTATGGCAACGAAAAGGAGTATTTTTGAAGTTTATGAATCCTTAAGTCAAAAGGAGAATCAAGAACTACGAAATAAAGTGACCAAAGAGGCCTTGCAAAGAGGGATGATTTATATTCCAGACACTTCAGGAACCAACATCGACGTCCAAATTTTTGATACGGCAAAGATTGATTTTTCTAAAACAGATATAGAGATCTCTAAAGAGTTTGCAGATTCAGATAAACCGGTGATATTTGTTATGGATTACGCCTTTGGAGAACAAGCTTATGAAACCATTGATGAGTTGCTAAAGCCAATTAAATTGAAGGATAGCCAAATCCATTTGAATATTGATTCTATATCCATTATGGGTAAAGCTGGAATTTTGGAAGGAGGTAAAGGAGATATTATGATTCCATCTGCACATATCTTTGAAGGTACTGCAGACAACTATCCATTGGAAAATCAACTTTCCAAATCAGATTTTGAAGGACAGGGTATTGATGTCTATGAAGGAACGATGATCACTGTTTTAGGAACTTCTCTTCAAAACAAAGAGATCTTAAAATTCTTTTTTAATTCCACTTGGAATGTCATTGGCTTAGAAATGGAAGGAGCGCATTACCAAAAAGCAATTCAGGCGGCTTCAAGAGTTAGGGGCAGTATTAACCCAGATGTGAAGGTAAGATATGCTTATTATGCCAGTGATAATCCATTAGAAACAGGGAGTACATTGGCATCAGGAGGTTTGGGAACATCTGGGGTGAAACCAACTTATCTCATTACTAGAAAAATATTGCAACAGATATTTAATTAATACGCAGTTATGAATGAAGATTTAAAGAATAATCAGCCACCAAATGACGAAGTTGATTTGGGGCAATTATTTAATGCCATTGGAAAGCTATTTGAAAAGTTTTTTAGATTTATTGGTTCCATATTTAAGGCGATATTCAGTTTTATTGTAGTTATACTTAAGGTTGTAATTTCCCACTTTAAGTTGATAATGGCGGTTATGGTTGCTGCCTTTTTATTAGGCCTGACCTTACAAAAAATGAAACCTGCGGTTTACACCTCCCAAATGTTGGTGAAGCCTTATTTTGATTCAAAATACCAACTGATTAATAATGTTAATTATTACAATTCATTAATCTCTATTGGTAATACAGAAGAATTGTCCTTGATATTTGATATTCCTGAAGCTTCAGCAAGTGAATTAAAAAGCTTTGAAGTTATCCCAGGTCCAGAAAGTGATAATGAACGGGTAAAGGCCTACGGTGAGTTTTTGGAAACTATTGACAGCGCCAGTGCAAAAACTTTTACATACAGAGAATTTATCCAAAACAGAGATATCTATTCAATGGAGCTTTTTGAAGTCAACGTTGAGTCTACAAAGAAAGATATTTTTAAAAGTCTCGAAAGTGGATTAAATAAGACCTTTAAAAACACCTATTCTACGCGACTAAAAGAAAAAAGAGATACCTTATTTGAAATTCAAAGATCAAATATCTTAGCGGCCCTAAACTCTATTGATACGCTTAGCAAAGTGTATATCTCAGTTCTTAAAGAAGAAGCTCGAAGAGGGTCCACAAAAATCAGTTTTGGCGAAAACCTTTCCATGGAGCCCGAAAGTAATTCCAAAACAAAAGAGTTTCAACTGCTAAATAGGGAAATTGGACTAAGAAATGAATTGGTGGAATTAGAAGAAAAGATAGTTCAGGAAGACAGTTATTTTGATGTCGTATCGGGTTTTCAGGAAGTAGGAAATAAAAGCTCAAAATTTGGACGAAAATATACCCTACTTTTCCCATTACTGGCTTTTCTAGCTTTGATTGCTATTTTTAGTATTACACGAATCGTTAAATTTGTTAGCGGTTATGAAAGCTAAGACATCCATATTAATAACAGGAGGCGCAGGCTTTATTGGTTCTCATTTAGTGAGGTTATTTGTCAAAAAATATCCTCAGTACCAAATCTATAACTTGGATAATCTTACCTATGCTGGAAATTTGGAGAACCTAAAGGACATTGAGGACTTGCCAAATTATAAATTCATAAAAGGTGATATTGTTGATCAAGAATTTATAAACGAAATATTTGACACCTATAAATTTGACCGTGTCATCCATTTGGCGGCGGAGTCTCATGTAGACCGCTCCATAGAAGATCCGTTGGCGTTTGTAATGACCAATGTTATTGGTACCATGAATTTGTTAAATGCCTTCAAATCGCTGTGGAAAAACGATTTTAAAAACAAACTTTTTTACCATATTAGTACGGACGAAGTTTATGGCAGTTTAGGTACAGAAGGCCTATTTACTGAAGAAACGTCGTATGATCCTAATTCTCCCTACTCTGCTTCTAAAGCAAGTTCTGATCATTTTGTAAGGGCTTATGGAGAAACTTACGGAATGCCCTATATAATTTCCAATTGCTCAAATAATTATGGCCCTCATCAATTTCCAGAGAAATTGATTCCTTTATTTATCAATAATATCTTAAATGGGAAGGCACTTCCTGTTTATGGAGATGGTAATTATACACGAGATTGGCTTTTTGTAATTGACCATGCCGAAGCCATTGACTTGATTTTCCATAAAGGTATAATTAAAGAAACTTATAATATTGGAGGCTTTAATGAATGGAAAAATATTGACTTGGTTAAATTATTATGTCAGCAAATGGATTCTAAATTAGCGCGTCCAAAAGGAACTTCTGAAGCTCTTATTACCTATGTAAAAGATAGACCTGGGCACGATTTGCGCTATGCCATTGATGCCAATAAGCTTAAAAGCGAATTGGGCTGGGAGCCATCCGTTACCTTTGAAGAAGGGTTAGAAAAAACAATATCTTGGTATTTGGAGAATGAGAAGTGGTTAAACCATGTCACCTCGGGGGCCTATCAAGATTACTACAAATTACAATACCAACAATAAACCAACGCCATGAAAGGAATAGTTTTAGCAGGGGGGTCAGGTACACGATTGCATCCATTGACTTTATCTGTCAGTAAGCAATTGATGCCTATTTATGATAAACCAATGATATACTATCCACTATCAACCTTAATGTATTCTGGTATTCAAGAAATTTTGATCATTTCTACCCCAAAAGATCTGCCGCTTTTTAAGGAACTCTTAGGTGATGGTCAAAAGTATGGGTGTCAATTTGAATACGCCGTTCAAGAGGCTCCAAATGGCCTGGCAGAAGCCTTCATTATAGGAGCAGACTTTGTGGGAGATGATAAGGTCGCGCTCATTTTGGGCGATAATATTTTCTATGGTACCGGTCTTTCTGGTTTGTTGCAAGCCAATAATGATCCTGAGGGCGGTATTATCTATGCGTATCGTGTCAACGACCCAGAACGTTATGGTGTTGTTGAATTTGATGAAAGTGGTACAGCCATTTCGATTGAAGAAAAACCTGAAATTCCAAAATCGAATTTTGCGGTGCCTGGTATTTATTTTTATGATAACTCCGTCATAGACATTGCAAAAAACATTAAACCAAGTCCAAGAGGAGAACTGGAGATTACAGATATTAATCAAGAATATCTGAAACGAAATAAATTAAGCGTCAGTATTTTAGATAGGGGGACAGCTTGGTTAGATACCGGTACTTTTCAGTCTTTGATGCAAGCCTCACAGTTTGTGGAAGTCATTGAAGAGCGTCAGGGTTTAAAAATTGGCTCAATTGAAGCTGCAGCGTACGAAATGAAATATATAGATGAGTCACAATTTAAAGCTTTAGCTGAGCCTCTTTTAAAAAGTGGTTATGGCAAAAATTTATTGGGACTACTTAATACTAAATAATGATTGTAAAAGAGACGAAGCTTAAAGGTTGTTATATAATTGAACCTAAGGTTTTTACTGATAATAGAGGTTATTTTTTAGAAACTTATAATCACAACACTTTCCAACAATTAACTGGTGAAAACACTAGGTTTGTTCAGGATAATGAATCTCTTTCTTCACGAGGTGTTTTAAGAGGATTACATTATCAATTGGGACAACATGCCCAAGCCAAGCTGGTACGTGTCATTCAAGGTAAAGTATTGGATGTGGCTGTTGATTTACGAAAAGGATCACCAACTTTTGGAGAGCATGTGGCAATAGAACTATCGGGCGAGAATAAAACCCAGTTCTTTGTCCCAAAAGGGTTTGCCCATGGTTTCATTGTCCTTGAAGATGATACCTTGTTTTCCTATAAATGCGATAATTTTTATAACAAGGCGTCAGAAGCTGGCATCATTTATAACGATGCCACTCTAAATATTGACTGGCAATTACCTGATGATGATATAATAGTCTCTAATAAGGATACTATTCTTCCAGAATTCAAAAACGCCGAATTATGACCACCATTTTAGTTACTGGAGCAGGTGGGCAACTCGCTCATTGTATCAAAAAATATGTGCCTAAAAACAAGAATTTTGAATTTTTGTTTCATGATTCAGAGAGTTTGGATATTACCTCCAAATCCCATGTGGATCAAATTTTTTTAGAACAAGAAATCAACTGGGTTATTAATTGTGCCGCATATACCAATGTTGATAAGGCAGAAACCGATATTGAAGTGGCAGAAAAAGTGAATATCACTGGCGTGCAGAATTTGGCCCAAGCATGTAAAAAAAGCAATTCCAAACTGATTCATATTTCTACTGATTTTGTGTTTAACGGAGCCCATAATAAAGCGTATACGGAAGAGGATCAACCTGACCCAATAAATATTTACGGAAAAACAAAATTACATGGCGAGCGAGAAATAGTGTCTATTTTGGATGCCTATTTTATTTTGAGGACCTCATGGCTCTATTCTGAATTTGGGCGCAATTTTTTGAATACTATGTTAAGACTGGCCAAGGAAAAGGATGAATTGCAGATTGTGGACAATCAAATTGGCACGCCAACCTACGCAGGAGATCTGGCGCAATTTATAATCGGGCTGATTTTGACTGAGAGTAATTCATATGGCCTTTATAATTACAGTAATGAAGGCGTGGCGAGTTGGTATGATTTTGCAAAATCAATCTTTGAAATAGGGGAAGTGAAAATTGACGTACATCCGATTCCTTCGGATAGCTTTCCAACCGCTGCACGCCGACCTGTTTTTAGTGTTTTGGATAATGCAAAGATTAAACGCGTATTTAATATGAGACCGCCTTATTGGAGGGATAGTTTGATGACATGTTTTGAATCTAAGAACATTTAAAATAGAAACACAAATAGGAGTTTATTCATAAAAACACTTTAAAACCTATTCGAGAAGGATAATTTGGCGTTGATTAAATTATTAAAAATTGCTGAATCATATTGGCTAATTGTGTTTCTTTAAAAACCAAAGCTACCTTGTTGAGGTTATTTAAAGTCCTATCTTTGCAAAAGAAATAGAATTCTATTTGTGCACTATAGGGCTATTATATTTTGTCATTTATTACTCTATTTAGATGATATACTGGATTATAAAACAGCTTAATTATTAAATTAAAGAACCTCTTAAAAAGACTTTAAGTATGATTTACTTTTATTAGGCACATGTAATTATTAAAAATATTAAAACAGAAATTAATGAAAAGAATTATTATACTTATTTGTTTTGCTTCTTTGATTTCATGCAAATCAGATAAAAAAGAACAAGCTATAGAACCTTCAGATGCCAATACTATTATAAAAAATAATGACATTGAAGGGAATATGTATTTTGAGGTAATAATGGACGTGGTTGTTTTGAAGGATGATATATTTCATGTCTTTTACAAAGACTTTAATGATGAAGGTTATTCGGAAGAAAAGGTCATCGAGGTTAATGTAAAAGGAAAAAAAGATAACCAACAATTAGTTTTTGCTCTTCCAGAAGACATAATTCCAAATGGTTTGCGCTTGGATTTTGGAACAAATTATGGTCAGGATCCGATAAAACTGAACACTCTTAAAATTCGATTTGATAAGAATGAATTTGTTTTTGACGATGGCAAATTTGAACAATTATTTAAACCGAATAAATTTGTTGTTTACGGGGAGAGTGATCAAGAAATTATTACAGAACCAATTGATGGAGCTTATGATCCTAATTTTGTTTCGATAAACTTGGAAGACATAACGTTCTCTTTAATGGATTAATTAGATGGCGAAAATATTAGATTGTACACTTAGAGATGGTGGTTATTATACCAATTGGGATTTTGATAAAGAACTTGTTGAAGATTACTGCAAAGCAATGGAAGAACTTCCTATTGATTATGTTGAAATTGGATATAGAAGTATTAGGCTGGAAGGATACTTAGGAGAATATTTTTATTGTCCTGAGTACGTTATGAAAGAGATGAAAGCGTTGATGCCTTCCAAAAAACTAACCATTATTCTTGATGAAAAAAACATAAGAGCAGTTCACGTTAAATCACTTTTAGAGCCATGTTTACCATACATTACTATGGTAAGAATAGCAATAGACCCTAAAAATATGGAACGAGCGATTGTCTTGGCAAAAGCAGTAAAGGCCATGGGGTTTGAAGTTGCTTTCAATGTAATGTATATGTCCAAATGGCAAGAAGATTCTAGCTTTTTGGATTTACTGGAGGGCTTGGAAAACACAATTGACTACTTTTATATGGTGGACTCATTTGGTGGCGTTTTGCCGCAGGATGTGGTTGAAATCGTGAACTTAGTAAAATCAAAAACAACCGTTCCTTTAGGATTTCATGGTCATAATAATTTAGAAATGGCCTTAATCAATACCATTACGGCCATAGAAGAAGGTTGTCAAATTGTTGACGGCACCATCACTGGAATGGGTAGGGGGGCAGGTAATTTGAGAACGGAGTTGCTATTGACCTATTTTGATAGCAAAAACATTCTAAAAACTAGGTATGCAAGTATGAGCGGTGTTGTGTCATCCTTTGAAGCACTAAAGTCCCACCATTCTTGGGGAACCAATCTACCATATATGTTTTCAGGAGCCTTTTCATTGCCTCAAAAACAAGTAATGGAATGGGTAGGAATGAATAGGTATTCATTAGGATGCATTTTAAATGCTTTGAACAACCAAAAGGAATCTTTAGATGATAACATTAAGCTTCCAGTTTTAAACGAAACTTCCACATTTAAAACCGCTATCATTTTAGGTGGTGGTAAATCTGTCAAAAATCATTATCGAGGTATTAAAAAATTGGCAGAAAGTGACGAAGGCTTTTGTATTGTGCACGCAGGTGCAAGAAATGTGTCTGACTTCATTGACGTTAATGTTAGTCAATTCTATGCGCTTGTAGGGTTTGAAAGTGAAAAATTATTGAGAAATATTGGTAGTTTAACCAAGATCGATCACCGATGTGTTTATCCACCATTTCCTAGAAATATGGGCACTATTATTCCTGCTGAAATTAAAGACATCTCTTATGAGTTGGCATCCATTGACTTTACAAATGCATCTAAAGACTCGTTATTGGCAATTGGGATACAAACCGCTTTAAATTTGGGCGTTCAAAATATTCTTTTAGCCGGATTTGATGGTTATGATACGTCAATTGACCAAACTCAATTTGTTTTGGCTCAAGAAAATCAGAATATTATTAATGATATTTTAAGGTTTAAATATTTAAACATAAAGACCATTACACCAACTAAATATAAAAAAGTGGCAACCACCTCAATTTACAGTTTTATTTAATACCCATGGTCATTTGCGTTCTCATCAATTTAATGCTAATTAGGATATAGTTGAAAATGGAAGATTTTGTTATAGTAATTCCTGCCCGATATAAATCATCTCGCCTACCCGGAAAACCTTTAATTGATTTAAATGGTAAAAGTTTGCTATTGAGAACCTATGAGCAATGCTGTAAGGCTGTAGATAAAAATTTAATTTATGTGGCTACTGATGATGACCGAATTTTCAAATACTGTTTAGAACATAATATCAATGTAGAAATGACTTCTGTTAATTGTTTGACAGGCACAGACAGGGTGGCTGAATTTGCGCAAAAAATCAAAGCAAAATCCTACATTAATGTTCAAGGGGATGAGCCATTAATAAACCCTGAAGATATACAACAGGTCATAAGCGCTGTTATCCAATTTCCAAACGATATTATTAATGGTTATGCAGCTATAGAAACTGCTGAGCAGTATAACAGCTTAACAATCCCGAAAGTAGTTTTTAGGCCTGATAAGCGTTTGTTATATATGTCACGTTCACCCATTCCTGGTAATAAATCTAGAAGCTTTCAAAAATCTTGGAGGCAAATCTGTGTCTATGGATTTCCGAAAAACACGTTGATCAAATTTGCGGAGCAGACAGAAAAATCACCATTGGAAAAAGAAGAAGATATAGAGATTTTAAGGTTTTTAGAATTAGGGTATGAAGTAAGAATGCTTGAGTTATCATCAGATTCCGTTGCGGTTGACACACAAGATGATGCAATCAAAGTCAGGGAAATTCTCGAAAAATTAGATAATAACAAATAAAAAACAATGAAGAATATTTTATGGGACTTTGACGGTGTCATTTTAGACTCCATGGAAGTTAGGGATTTTGGTTTTAAAGAAATATTCAAAGAGTTTGGTAAGGATTCAGTCAACCAACTGATAAAATACCATCGCGCAAATGGTGGTTTATCGCGGTATGTCAAAATACGGTACTTTTTTGAAAATATTTTGAATAAGGAAATTACTGAAGAAAAGGTTCATGATTTTGCAGCAAAATTTTCTGATATAATGCGGGTTGAATTAACCCATCCAAAAAACCTAATTCAAGATGCCGTAAATTTCATTGAAAATAATTATAAAACTTATAATTTTCATATTGTATCTGGATCAGATCAAGAGGAACTTCGATTTTTGTGTCAAGAATTAAAATTGTCAAGTTATTTTTTGTCTATCCATGGTTCTCCAACTCCCAAAAGCATATTGGTACAAGAGCTTTTAAATAAGCATGGTTATTCTAAAAGCCTAACCTGTTTAATCGGTGATTCAATTAATGATTTTGATGCAGCAACCTCAAATGGCATCACGTTTTATGGCTATAACAATAGTGACCTTAAAAATAAAGACCATTATATAAATACATTCACAAACATCAACTTGTGATGCGACTAAATAATAAGGTACTTTTTTCTTTATCGAATTTGATAAGAACTTTTGAAGTTTTATTAATTTCGATTTTTTTGTCGCGTTTCTTATTAGATAAGAATGCATTGGGCCAGCTGTTGCAAATTATCTTTATTTCTTCAGTTTTGGTGACCTTAATTTCTGGTATGCCACTATCTTTAAATTTCTTTTACGGAAAATACAGTGAGTCAGAAAAGAAACACTTGTTGTTCGGAAAGTTTTTCTTAATGTTAAGTGCAATTGCACTTATTCTTTGTTCACTAGTTTTTATCCTTAAAGGCTTTATAGCTACAAGTTTCCAAAATGAAGCTTTCGAAAGCTTTATATTTGTAATCGTATCTTTTTTTTTTATAAAATTGATCAATACAATCTTTCCAAACTATCATTATCTCACAGATAAGTTAAATAAGTACCTTTTTTTGTATATTATTACGACTGTTACTTTAGTTGGATGTTTTACGTACAATTATATCTTCGGGAATTTTAGTATTGAAAACATTCTCATTCAACTATTATGTGTTGAGATTTTCAGGTTAACAATTAACTTTGTAATCATAGAAAAAAAGGAACTGAAGATTAATTTTGCGGCCTTCAATAAAAATGAATTTATCTACATCTTGACTATAACTACAGGAGTAATTCTTGGGGCTTTTAATTTATATATTGACAAATATTTAGTGGCCACATTGTTAAATCCCACGGAGTTTGTTTATTATCAGAACGGGGCCATCAACCTTCCTTTTGTCAATATAATTACGAGCTCACTTTTTATTGCCTTAATTCCAGTTTTTGCTGAATTGAATGTGAAAGACAAAATAAAAGAATTGGCTCTAGAAACCAAAAAAGCCATTATTAAGTGCGCTTTTTTTTTAATGCCAATTTTAATTTACTGTTTTTTTGAAGCAATTCCCTTAATTAAATTTTTATATGGTGATGGTTTTGAAGCTTCGGGAGAGGTGTTTAAAATATATGTATTAAGATATTCTTTAAGCGTCATGGCATTTTCTGTATTTATGGGAAGCATAGGTTTAGAAAAACGCTCTAATTTTATTATTTTGCTTAGTGCAATCATTGGTTTGATTTTAAATATTGTATTGATACCTATATATGGAATTATTGGGGCATCCTGGGCAATTGTTATTGCCAGTTTGAGTACTATAGCAATCTCATTTTATTTTATAAATAAAAAGTTGAAACTTAAAATTAGTGACTATTTTCCTGTAAAAACATATTTTAAAATCATTTTTGTTTCCATTGTACTTTACCTACCTTTTTATTTTATCAACGCATTCTTCGGAATAAAATGGGTTGTAGTGGGTTCTGCAATTGTTTATTATATGGTTGTTCTTTTAATATTGAATTATAAAATGAAGTTTTTCAATTTGAAAAAACTTCTAAAAAAGGTCTAAATATGCACGTTTTTTATATTCACAGCCATATCACTTATGTCATGGCAAAGCTTTTTATTGCTGAGCATAAACTGCTATCTGAAGAGGTGAAGTTTATTACCTCAAGAAGATATGCTTTAAGAGAAGAGTCCATAACACTTGACATTACAGGTTTTTATAATTATTTGGAACAAGTTTCTAAGCTTAACAAATTGTTTAATTTAAATAGAAAAATTAAAACATTGGACGCTCAAATAAATTTGTTGGTAGATAATGATGCTTTCACTGTATATGTACCTCAGTTTAATCACTCAATTTTTCAAATTTTGAGCAGCCATAAATTGTGTGAATACACAGTTTTGATAGAAGAAGGTATAACTGCATATAAATTTGATGAATCCCTTTATCTACCCACAAAAACAGGGCTTTCTCAATTTCTATCGAGTAGGATAAGTAAGCGCTTTGTTTTAAAGAATAACCACTATCGACCATTTCCCTTGGCAAAATTTAAATATGCAATTACTGTAAATGAAAATGGTTTTCCTTTTATTGAAAATAAAAAGATAGTCGCTATAAATAGAGAAGCAATAGCTGAGTATGCGCCGGTAGTTGAAGATGGTGATTTGGTATTTGTTTTGGATTCATTTATGGAAAGAACCAAGATTAGCGAAAAAGAGTATTATGTTATTATCAAAACCACATTGGACCTTTTAAAGTCAAAAAACAAAAAACTTCTAGTAAAGTTTCATCCAGAGCAAAACGACGAAATTAGAAAGAAAACTTTAAGTTATATTGAACACCTCTCAAAGTTTGAAAGTGTAGTATGCTTGAATGATAGTGTTATTTTAGAACTCGAATTTTTAAAGTCAAAAAAACTTATGGTTATCGGGATGCACACCTCTCTGCTGTATTACGCCGAAAGCTTTGGACACAAGGTGCTATCAAGCATAAAAACCACCTCTAAAAACCCTAAAATCAATCATTATATTGATCATATCATGGATAAGGATCAAAAGAAAAGATATATGAGCTATGAGTAATAAGAAGGTTTGTGATGTATCCATTGTGTGCGCCAATTATAACAATGGTAAATATTTGGAGGAGTTTTTGAACAGTGTCATGGAGTCCAGTATGCTTGTTAAGGAAGTTATCTTAGTGAATGATGGCTCGACAGACGATTCATTGGCCATTCTGTCAAAATATAATTTAGAGTACCTTAAAGTAATTGATTTAAAGAAAAATATAGGTTTTGCAAACGCTCTCAATGTTGGTGTTGAAGAAGCAACCGCAAAATATATTTTAAGAATTGATCCAGACGATATATTGGAGCGAACAAGAATAGAAAAACAATATAATTTTTTAAATGAAAACCGTGATATTGATCTTACGGGTTCTAATGTGATTTACTTTAATGAAAATATAGAAAATAAGGTTGGGTCTTCAAATTTTCCTGAAAAAGGTGAACTTATCTATAAAAGGTATCAAAAAGGAGAACATGGCCTTTTGCATGGAACTATAATGGTGAGAACCACTCTTTTTAAAAAATACAAATATTCCCAAAAACAAGTGCCAGCCGAAGATTATGACATCTTCGCGAGAATGATAAAGGGTGGGGCAAATGCGCAAAGTATTAAAGAAACCCTTACTTTTGTTAGGATTCATGAAAATAGTGTTTCTAATGCTTTACCATATTCTACGGTAAAAAAAACTTACGATCTAAGAGATGAAATTTTTAAAACTAAAACGAGTAATTTTAAAATACTTATAAACTATCTTAATTTAAAATATTATAGAAATTATTATTTTGAAAAGAATTGGTTAAAAAAAATATGGTTCTTAGGTCTTTCAAGTATGTTTAGACCTGACAAAGCAATTAAAAAAATATGCTAATGTCATTAGATAAAAGATCGATAATTTTTTTTGTATATGTTTTCGTTTTTGTCTTGGATAGTGTGGTGAATTATTTTTACAATATTCCTCTGTTTGTAATATCACTTATTTTTTTATTCTGCTCATTTTTAATTCCTGGTTTTTTTTCGATCAAAAAATATCAATCTTTTTTAATTGTTGTCCTTTTTTTTACTGTTTCGTTAATACTTAATTTTCTAAGATATGGATTCTATAAAGAGTCGTTATCTGATTATTTGTTTATAATTTCCTTTTTTGGTGCTTTTTACTTTTATGGTTATGGCAAAAGTGCTGAAAGTATAACGTCAAATAAAAAACTGATTAATTTTTTTTTAATTATCTCACTCCTCTTGTTTTTATCAACTTATCTTGGTTTTGATCAAAATTTATGGGGTAATACTATGGGGTACGAGACCACAGACATAGAGTTTAGTAGATCTTATAGGCAGGGCTTTTTTAGAAAAGCACATATAGCATCTTATTTTTTTATGTTTCTATTGTTATACTTTTTGAATAAATATAAAACGTATGGAGCATCAAGCCTTAGGTATATTATTACGGTGCTTCCTTTAGCTACCATAATACTCTTAACAGGATCCAGAACACCTATTGTTGTAATGATATTAGGATTAGCGATGTACTATTTTAAGGTAAAGTTTTTAAAATTTCTTATTCCTTTGGCTACTTTAGGGACCTTGGTTATTATATATATAGATAAGGTTTTAATAGTGTTTAGCAACACTATTATTTACCAATATCTTACAGTTGTTAAAACAATTTTATCAAACTTTAGTAGGCTCTCAAGAGTGATAATTTGGTCTTCTTGGTGGAAGGAAATCAAAACATTTAATTTAATTGATGTTCTTTTTGGGCGTGGCTTTAATTCTTCTATTGAAGCAAATCTTAAGAATACCTTCAACAGTATTTGGTTTCATAATGATTTTTTGAGTATTTCGTATTCCTATGGAATTATACCACTAATTCTATATTTCATCTTATTCATAAATATTTATAAACGACACAAAGTCATTATAAAGAGTAATATTTTTATATTTTTGGCTTTTTCTAGCTTTTGGTTGTCAGCTTTTTTTAATGGCTTCTACTATTATTATCCAATTCTCTTACTATATCTATTTTACATGATGATTTATGAAAAAAATGAAGCTAATTATATTAGGGACTAGAGGTGTGCCAAATAATCATGGAGGATTTGAGCAATTTGCTGAGTATTTTTCACTTTATATGGTTGATAAAGGACACGATGTAAGTGTTTTTAATTCACATACCCATCCTTATCAACTTGAAGAGTGGAATGGGGTAAAAATAATTCATAAAAAGGATCCTGAAAATAACATTGGTACTGCAGGGCAATTTATATATGATCTTAACTGTGTGATGCACTGCAGAAAAGAACACTATGATATCATTCTCCAATTAGGGTATACAAGCAGTTCCGTGTGGAGCAAATTAATGCCAAAGACCTCTTTAGTAATTACTAACATGGATGGTTTGGAATGGAAGAGATCAAAATATCAAAAACCAGTTAGAAAATTTTTAAAATATGCAGAAGGGTTAGCTATTTTTAATAGTGATTTCCTAATCTCAGACTCCATTGGAATACAACAATATATTAGAGATGCTTATAAAAAAGAATCCACCTACATTGCTTATGGAGCTGATGTATTTGAACAACCTTCAGAGACTGTTTTAGAGCAATACAAAGTAAAAGCTGGTCAGTACAACATGTTGATAGCAAGATTGGAACCTGAAAACAATATTGAGGTTATTTTAGATGGTGTAAGCGCTGCTAAAACAAAGGATTTATTTCTAGTTATCGGTAAACATGATGTTAATAAATTTGGAGCCTATTTAAAGGAGAAATACAAAGACCAAAAACATATAAAATTCATTGGAGGAGTTTATAATTTAAACCATTTGAATAATTTGAGATATTATTCAAAACTTTATTTTCATGGTCATTCCGTTGGAGGGACAAATCCTTCTTTGCTAGAAGCAATGGCATCAGGCGCGTTAATTGTTGCAAATGATAATGTTTTCAACAAAAGTATTTTAAAAGGCAATGCATTATATTTTAACAATTCTACAGATGTAGAACACATTATT
Organism: Gelidibacter mesophilus DSM 14095; assembly: GCF_000423005.1. Taxonomy (GTDB): domain Bacteria; phylum Bacteroidota; class Bacteroidia; order Flavobacteriales; family Flavobacteriaceae; genus Gelidibacter; species Gelidibacter mesophilus. The sequence continues at coordinate 170,759 of NZ_AUHD01000008.1, read as the reverse complement.
GATAATGATTCAGTTTATAAAAAATATAAAGAGCTCTATAAATCCCATAACATAGATGAAATAAATACCAATTTCAATTGGAACTATATCAACTCTCAGTATGAGACTTTTTTGATGTCTAAACTTTATGGAAATGATTTCTAAATTAAAAAATATTGGGGTTGTAAATATTTTAGTGGCGTTAATAATAATAACTTTTATAATACCGCCGCTTATATTAAATCCAATTTTTATTGGGCTGCTCTTTGTTTTTGTTCTAATTAGATATCTGAGAAATAAGCAAACTTTTTACAAGGATAATATCACTAATATTTCTATAACATTTATTCTTTATTTTGTAATTCTAGTCGTGTCTTTAATCTATTCCAAAGATTTAAATAATGGAATTGCTTATGTTAGTCAGTCATTCCCGCTTTTAATTATTCCTATACTTCCATTGTTCATTTCCAGGAAAGAGATAAGCTTATCCTTTATTTCAAATATTTTCATAAGCTTTTTATGTTGTATTTTTTTTCTGTTAGTTTTCATTGCCTTTTATAAGAATTGGAATGAGGGCTATTCCATTGAGTATGTTTATCAAAGATTACAAGGGCTAGAAGTGCCGAAAGATAAATATAGCTATTTCAATTACTGGTATTTTGTTTATGATAATTTCACATCCCCTTTGGTCATCCAGCCTATTTATTTAGGGCTTTTTACTAACATAGGAATTGTTTTTTTGTTCTTTCTTAAGAAGATAAAACAAATCAAATATTATTATTTTAAGCTCATAGTATTAAGCGTTTTAATATTACTCACAGCCTCAAGATGGCAAATTCTAATTTTTGCTCTAAATTTTGTTATTTTCATTTTATTTTTTGAAGATTTAAGACTTTCCAAAAAACTCCTTGGAATTACGTTATGTGCGTCCTTTATACTTTTAGTCAGTTTAATTAATCCTGTAACGAAGACGCGATTTTTTGAAGCGTTTTCATACAAAGAAGCATTTTACAAAGATGATTTTGGAAGTACCTCATTACGTGTAAAGAAATGGAGGAGTGCTATAAATGGTATAGCAAAAAGACCGGTTATTGGATATGGCGTTGGCGATGGCAAGCAGGCCCTAATAAACCAATTTAAAAAAGATAAATTTTATTTGGCTTATTATAATAAATACAATGCCCACAATCAATACTTAGATACCTTATTATATGTTGGTCCAATGGGTTTAATTCTGTTAGGTTTCATTTTCTATTTTGCCTATAAGTCTTCTGTCACCAAATTATATTTGTTTTTGATAACAAATATCTTTTTTTTGGGTTTTATTACTGAATCAATTTTAAATAGGCAATGGGGGGTTATCGCTTTTCCTTTCTTTTTGATTATATTTTCAATATTTGACTATGAAACAATCGAAAATTGAAAAAAATACGATTTTCATCATCACAGTCAGCCTTATAACTATTTATATTGCAGATGGTTTAAGTAAATTTCTTATCCAATTGCCAATAGACCATAGTACTTTTACATTGCCGAATAGATATGTCAAAGTCTTGCTAGTATTAGTGTCTATTGGCTGTTCTTATTTCTTGTTCAAAAGCATACCTGAGAAGATAAGTAAAATCTACTTGTTGTTGGTTTCGTTACTAATAATCAACCTTTTGAATTGGTTTTTATATGATTTGAGTTTTGAATATTTTCTAAAATATAGCTGTTTTTTCTTTTTTGCTCCTATGTTTTTATTCAACAATCAGAATGAATTATGGATAAAATATGTAGAACGCATTTTTAAATATTTGGTGTACATCAATATTTTCTTCATCATTCTAGGAATTTTATTTGATGTCAAGCTTTTTCAGACTTATTACTTGCGGCTAGGCTACAACGGATTGCTGCTAACTTCAATGCAATCTACTTATTTCTATATTTCGGCTATTCTTATTGCTATCAATCGAAAAGACATGGTTTTTTTTACAATCAGTGTAATAAGTTCGTTAGTTATAGGAACTAAAATTCTATTGTTCTTTTTATTGTGCATTGGAATTTATATGATTCTTACAAATTTAAAAAACGAAAAATCAAAACGAATAATGAGTTTTATTTTGGTCGTTATTTTTTTAATCTCCCTTTATTTTCTTTTCAATCAAGGCACCTTCTTGAGTATTATAGATACTGATGGAATACTATCTGCAATATTTTCATATAGAAATGACGCCATAGTTTCTGTTTGGCACAATTTAAGTCAACTCGATTATAATTTAATTACTGGAGGTATCAATCTTTTTGAACATAGGGTAGAGATGGATCTCGTGGATATAATATTACATTTTGGCACTTTAGGCGTAATTATATTCATTATTTTTTTTATAATATTAAAACGACATTTTGTAATTAATAAATTAACTATCTTTTGTTTTACTTCAGTTTTGTTTTTTATAATAATTGCAGGTAACTTTCTCTATTACCCAATTAATTGTTTTCTTTTTTTAATTACTTTAAAATCGCTAAGCATTAATACAAACACCTTAGACAATTATTAATTTATCAACGTGCTATCAATGTTATATAATTTAAGACCCTTTTTCTTTATTTTAATAGTCATAAAAATTCATAAATTATATTAATTATAATTAGATAGACTTTAATTAATTAAACCGTCAATCTTAAGAAATACTTACTATTTTTGTGTTTTCTTATCATTATCAATGGGAATGTTGTCCAAATAAGGATTTTGATATTTAAAAAATTTTGAACAATAATCTATTTTTGATAGTCAGGTATTTGAACATATATTTTTCCATTCAAATTTATAAACATAAAAGCAAATGTCCAAAAATGTACTCATCACAGGAGCTGCGGGCTTTCTAGGGTCTCACCTCTGTGACCGCTTTATAAAAGAAGGCTTCAACGTTATTGGAATGGACAATTTCATTACTGGCGATTTTGATAATATTAGGCATTTAGAGAGTCATCCGCAGTTTAAATTTATGGAGCATGACGTCACTGAGCACATTACCATTGACCAAGACATTCATTATATTTTGCATTTTGCATCGCCTGCAAGTCCCGTAGATTATTTGAGAATTCCTATCCAAACCTTAAAAGTAGGTTCTTTGGGAACTCACAACTTATTAGGATTGGCTAAGAATAAAAGAGCAAGACTGCTCATTGCATCGACCTCTGAAGTTTATGGTGATCCGTTGATACATCCTCAAACCGAAGATTATTATGGCAATGTCAATACCATTGGACCCCGTGGTGTTTATGACGAAGCCAAACGTTTTCAGGAATCAATTACAATGGCCTATCATAGATTTCATGGTCTAGAAACTCGTATCGTTAGAATTTTTAACACTTATGGCCCCAGAATGCGGCTCAATGATGGTCGGGTCATTCCAGCCTTTATGGGGCAAGCCCTACGGGGAGAAGATTTGACTATTTTTGGAGATGGTTCTCAAACACGTTCGTTTTGCTATGTTGGCGATCAGGTAGAAGGCATATACCGATTGTTGTTTAGTGACTATGCGTATCCTGTTAATATTGGTAACCCACATGAGATATCCATAAGGGATTTTGCTGAAGAAATCATAAAACTCACCAATACCGATCAGAAGGTGGTCTATAAACCCCTGCCAGTTGATGATCCAATGCAACGGCAACCGGACATCAGTTTGGCGAAGAAGCTTCTTGGTTGGGAGCCTAAAATTGGTAGAGCGGAGGGAATGAGCATTACCTATAATTATTTTAAAAGCCTTTCCGAAGAGGAATTGTACAAAAGTGAACACAAGGATTTTACAAACCACATAAAAAAATAATGTGAATACTTTTAAGCAAGGTAGATATTCAGGATACTTAAGACCCATTTCATACATGATTGATTTATGTGTGGTCAATGGATTGGCAGTACTTTATTTTTTTAAGCATATTGATCCCATTATTTTTTTTATAGCGATATCGCTTGCTTGGGTCATCCTTTCCATCTCTTCAAAATTTTATGAAGTGTATCGGTATACTAGAGAGGTGACCATCTTTGCTTTAATAATTCGGCAAATGATATTATTCACCTTGATTATTTTTGCGTTCTCAGGCTATAATCAACAATTCAATATCGCCCCTAATAAGGTTTTTAAGTATGTGTTTCTGGTATTCGTACTAATTACTATTTTTAAGTTTGCAATATATTATCTGCTCCAAAAATATAGAACTTCATTTGGGGGTAACTATAGAAATACGGTCATATTGGGAGTCAACAAGAAAACTTTGGCCTTAGAAAATTTCTTTAACAAGAATCCTGAATACGGATATGTCCATAAAAAATCTTTTAATTTCAGAGATAAAAAGGAAATCGATCTTGACTTATGTTTTGATTATATTGTTGAGAATTCAGTTGATGAAATTTACTGCTCTATTTCAGAGCTTTCCAATAAACAGATCGCAGAAATTACAAGTTTTGCCGATAACAATCTTAAAATCCTAAAATTCCTTCCGGACACTAAAGATATCTACACTAAGAAATTGAAATATGAATATTATGATTATCTCCCAATACTTTCATTTAGAAATATTCCTTTAGAAGAATCCATCAACCAGATTGTCAAACGGAGTTTCGATATTTTATTTTCTAGTTTGGTTATTGTTTTCCTATTGTCGTGGCTTACCCCAATAATTGCTATTTTTATCAAGTTGGAAACTAGGGGCCCCGTATTTTTTAAACAATCGAGAAACGGTTTTAATTATAAAGTGTTTGACTGTTATAAATTTAGGTCTATGATGCCCAATAAAGAGGCCCATGTAAATCAAGCCAAAAAAGATGATCAACGGATTACTAAAGTAGGACGTTTTTTAAGAAAAACGAGTATCGACGAGCTCCCACAATTCTTTAATGTACTTTTTGGGGATATGTCTGTGGTTGGTCCAAGACCGCACATGGTGAGTCATACCAATCTTTATGCAAAGCGGATTGATAAGTTTATGGTCAGACATTTTGTGAAGCCTGGGATAACTGGACTTGCCCAAATAAGCGGTTTTAGAGGTGAAATTGAAACAGATAAGGATATGATTGGCCGAGTTAAATATGATATTTTTTACATTGAAAATTGGTCTCTGTTATTGGACATAAGAATCATTGTAAGAACCTTTATTAATGCAATCAAAGGGGAAGAAAAAGCGTATTAAATTTGTTTTACCAAGAAATTAAGTTGTTTGTCAAAGTCAAAATGAATTGCTGCTGTGCTTTTGATTTTTTCTTTTAAATCTGTATTGAGACTCGACTTATCAATATTACGAAGTATTTTGTTTAAATCTTCATAATCTCCTGCTTTTGCGATCCACCCCAGATGATGCTCAGAAATAATAGTTTCACCTTCGCCGCCTCCAAAATAAAGCATAGGAAGCCCTAATTTAGCGTATTCAAATATTTTTGAGGGCACGGAGCCGTAAATACGATTTAAGAGCGGAATAATGCCCAAATCATACGTTATCAGTTCTTGGTGCAACATGTCCCTTGAAACTTCACCATGAAATACGATAGGTAGCTCAGGATGCATCTTGATGTAGTTTTCAATTTTTATTTGTTCTGCACCAGCCCCATAGATATGAAATTCAATAGGCTCGTAATTGAGGCTCTGGCAAAGTTTTAAAACACCTTGCGCAATGCCCAATAACCCTGCGTAGACCAATTTTATTTTAGGAGTTGCTTTTTCAGTTTTTATGCTTGTTTCGGGAGATCTAAAATCAGGATAATTTCTATATAGAATAGTGTTCTTATTGGGGTACAATGATTTGATATGTTTTAAAATCTCTTCACTTTGTCCCAGAATTAGATCGGCTTTCTTGTAATTTGCACTTTCAATGCGCTCTAGAAGACTATAACTAAAGTTCTTTTTTAAAGCCCCTAATTCCAAGCCAGCAATGGGCCACAAATCGCTGACATTGAGTATAAGTTTACGTCTTTTTGAACGTAAAAAGGTACAGCACGTAAAAGCCACGATTAGTGGCGGCGACTGTACAATGACGATTTTAGGTATGTTGTGGAATAAGAAATACCAAATAAGACTCAGGCTGTAAGAGAGCATTGCAAATAGTCGAACCACTTTATTCTTTGAAATAGAAGCGTAAACCCATAAACGATGGATTGTAATGCCTTTCTCAACTGAAGTATCTTTAAATTTTCCACGATACGATTTAAAAATTTTTCCTGTCGGATAATTAGGTAGTGGCGTGATGACAGAAATTTTAAAATTATGCTGTTGCAACCCACTTGCCAAATGAAAAATCCGGTTAGATGCTGCGCCAGTTTCTGGAGGAAAATAACTTGTAATGATGAGAACGTCTTTCATGATACTTTATAAATATCTACCAAATGATTGATGATGCGTTCCGCAGCACAACCATCCCAGAGCTCAGGGATGTCACCTATCCGCCAATTACCAGAAAGTAGTTCTTCAAAAGCATGAGTGATCTTTACAGGATCATTGCCCACCAATACGTTTGTTCCAATAGTGCAGGTTTCTGGCCGTTCTGTACTAGTTCTTAAAGTAATGCATGGCACGTGCATGACAGTTGTTTCTTCAGTAATGCCACCAGAATCCGTTAGGACTGCAAAGGCATATTTTACCAAATAATTAAATTCTAAATATCCTAAAGGTGCTACATAATGGAGATTTGGAAAATTCAGGTTTAGACCTTCCAAGAGTTTTTTTGTTCTTGGGTGAACCGGAAAGATGATGGGATAATCTTTTCCTAATTGCGCCAATTGCGAAATTAAAGCCTTGAGTTGCTGTTCTCCGTCAACATTGCTTGGTCTGTGCAAGGTCATGACAAGGTATTTTTTTGCTTCTAACTGAAGCGTTCTCCACAATTTAGGTTGTTGGAGTCTGTTATCATTTTTGAGTAGCGTATCAATCATGACGTTCCCCACAAAATAAATTTGGTTTTCTGACACACCCAAATTTTTAAGGGTTTCTGATGCTAAAGATGTCGTGGTGAAAAAATAGTCGGTTAAACTATCGGTGACGATTCTATTGATTTCTTCAGGCATGGTTAAATCGCCTGAGCGAATACCCGCTTCAACATGAGCTACTTTTAGTCCCGCTTTTTTCGCTACTATCGTACAGGCCATGGTTGAGGTCACATCGCCAACCACCAAAACTAAATCTGTCGGATTGTTCACTAATACCTTTTCAAATCCAATCATTATTGCACCGGTTTGTTCGGCCTGGGTGCCACTTTGAACATTTAAATTGATATCTGGAAACGGAATATCTAACTCTTCAAAAAACGTATCACTTAAGTTTTTATCATAATGTTGGCCCGTATGGATCAATTGATAATTTAGAGCTACACCTGCAGCATTTTTTTGCTTTATAGCCTCAATAATTGGGGCAATTTTCATGAAATTCGGTCGCGCTCCTGCTATAATGGTGATGTTCATCTTTTTTATAATAATGACGTAAATTGTTTTAATTTGCCTGATTTGGATCGAGTTAAATGCGGTTGGCGTTCAAAAATAACCTGTAGTCCTTTTTCAAGATAATGTTCCATTTGCTTAATGATCATTTCGGATTGGTTAACTGATAATATTTCAGTGCTGACATACTTGATTTTAAAGGTTTGAAGGTCCAATTGTTCAATTATAAACTCCTTCACATTGCCATCATCTTCAATAATACTTTTGGTAATATAGTAAAATGTAAGTCCAGCAGATTTTTTCCCACTAGGTAAGATGGCAATGTCATTGGTGCGACCTATTAATTTCTGAAGCAGCGGTTTTTGGATAGTGCTTTTTTTTGACAGAACGCCTGTATCGCCAATATCATAGCGGATAAATGGATGTGCTTTATTGTATAATGACGTAATGACTATACGGCCTTCTTCTCCATATGGCAAAACATTATCCTTGTCATCAACTATTTCAACAAAAAGAGTTTCACTGTTCACTACCCATTCGGCTTTTTTATTTTGAAAAGCAATTAAATCCAATTCGGAAGCGCCATATTCATTGATTACGGGAATGCCAAAGTGTTTCTCTAGTAAAAGTTTATCGTTTTCAAACAACATCTCTGAAGTGACCACACAAGCTTTGAGCGTAGGGCAGACGGAGGTTAATATTAGCTCTTTCTGTTCCAAAAATTTCGCAAATTGAACAATAGCGCTAGTGTAACCGTTGATATAATCGAATTTAGTATATTTAAATTTTTCTAAATAAGTTTGAAAAGCAGCTTCGCTCAAATCAAAAACTGAAAACCTGAACCGTTTGCTTAAAGCATCTTTAAATCGCTCTTTATAGTATCCTTTTGTATCTAGTGGGATCCCATAAAATCGAGCCTGTTTGGAACTATTAAAATCGAGATTGAACCAGCCAAATCGGTTTTGTATCATGCTCCAAGTGAGTGCGTGACAAAATTTGTCTTTTGCAAATACAAACGGATCTCCAGACGAACCCGAAGTTTTATTGATATAAACGTCTTTTATAGAAAATCCGTCGGATAGACGATGCGCCAAAGGTTGTTGTAAATCGCTTTTCCTCATTATTGGAACTGCATTCCAGGATGAAAAGGTAGTGGCTTTAAAAATCGATTTGTAAAATGGGGTATGGTTGAGGTGATAATTAACAATTGATTCTTTCTGATTTGCAATATAGCTTTCAAAGTCGTTCATTTTAAGATTCTGAATACTGTTCAAGACAGATTTTGCTTTCTTGATTGGAAAGCCACTCAGTTTTAAGGAAACATCAAATAAATTCAAGTGTAAGGCCATTTATAAGAATGTAAAGTAAAGAAATTTATTAAACTCTTACCTAAAATCAATCTTGAACATTCAAGTTTTAATTCCGTTCTAGTTCGATTTAAACTTTTTGGTTTTAAAGATTCTCTAAGAAGTTGTCTGTGGGCAATGCTTCGTCAGTATAAAGAGCGCAATAGCTTGAGGGCAACCAGCGTTTTAATTTTTTGGAAGTATCGCAATACATGATGATTCGTGCTGAAGTTAAGCCTTAAAATCTATATTTTTAATACTTATTCGTTTAAGTCTAGATTCCATGCCTGCCGGCAGACAGGTTGAATTTAACAGCACAGCAGTCTTATTTCTTTTATCTTTCATTATCGATTTAATCGTCAAAAATATTATTGTTTTCAGGTCATAAACTATATTTTTGCAACAAACAACACAAACAACACAAACAACACAAACATGACCATTTTAATTCTCGGTTCCGGTGGAAGGGAACATACTTTTGCTTGGAAAATTGTCCAAAGTCCATTATGTCAAAAACTATTTGTTGCCCCAGGAAATTCCGGAACTGCGGAAATAGCTATAAATATCGATCTCAAGGTTACAGATTTTAGAGCCATAAGAAAGCTGGTTCTGGAAAGGAACATTGATATGGTTGTGGTGGGTCCTGAAGATCCTTTGGTTGAGGGCATCCACGATTTCTTTCTGAACGATAAAGAACTGAAGCACGTGGCGGTTATTGGGCCCCAAAAAGCCGCTTCGCAATTGGAAGGCAGCAAGGAATTTGCAAAAGAATTCTTGTTTCGTCACAACATTCCAACTGCAACTTACCAAAGTTTTGATGCTACTTCATTGGACGCCGGCTATCAGTTTTTGGAGACCTTAAATCCACCGTATGTTTTAAAAGCTGATGGATTGGCGGGCGGTAAAGGTGTTTTGATTTTGAATGACCTAAATGAGGCCAAAGCAGAACTTAAAAGTATGCTGGTGGATGCCAAATTTGGAACAGCCAGTACGAAAGTGGTCATTGAAGAGTTTTTGGACGGGATTGAACTTAGTTGTTTTGTGCTTACCGATGGAAAAAACTACCAACTATTACCGACAGCCAAAGATTATAAACGTATTGGTGACGGTGATACCGGATTAAATACTGGAGGTATGGGAGCGGTTTCTCCTGTACCGTTTGCTACAGAATCATTTTTAAAGAAGATTGAGGAACGCGTGGTGAAGCCTACAGTATCTGGACTCCAAAAAGATGGATTGGATTACAAAGGCTTTATTTTTATTGGTTTGATTAAAGTAGGAGACGACCCTAAGGTTATTGAGTACAACGTAAGGATGGGAGATCCGGAGACGGAAGTTGTCTTACCGAGACTCAAAAATGATCTGGTTGAAATTCTTCAAGCCATTGCCAATCAAACATTGGATAAAATAGAGATTGAAATTGATGAACGCGCCGCAACTACAGTAATGTTGGTTTCGGGTGGTTATCCTGAAAGTTATGAAAAAGGTAAAGAAATTACAGGATTGGAAAACCTGACTGATGTTCTTCCTTTTCATGCCGGTGCCATGTTGATAGACCATAAAGTGGTCACATCTGGCGGACGGGTCATGGCTATAACAGCGTTTGGAAACACTTACCAGGAGGCCATAAAAAAATCTTACCAAAATATAGAAAAACTACATTTTGATAAGATATATTACCGTAAGGATATTGGTTTTGATCTATAAATACGAGTGGGATGAAATGCTCTTGTCCTCTTCGTTGTTATCGTCATATTTTTTCAACTCCAGCATCCAATATACAAAGGCTACAAATCCTATAATGATAAGTATCCAAGAAAATATATTAGCGAGCCACCAATTGTCAAGCTCTAAATCTCTTAAAGCATCCAAAGGCCAAAATAAGTAGTCGACAAATAGATTTGCAAAACCATTAAAAAAGTCTTTCATGATAATAAATATTATATTTACCCTACAAAATTACACTTTTTTTATTGGAAACGTTTCATAAAGTGCTGATGAATTTTGTTTTCAGAGAAGTCAGGATCCAACCATAATTCAAGAACATAGCTTTAAATGATTTCAAGTTTTTTTAGTAAGGCAAAACCCATACATCTTTTGGTGGTAAGCGCATTGCTATTGGTGGTTTTTATCGTGGCAAAACTAACCGCCATAACTGCGGCTTTTTCTGTTGAACTTTTTTTTAAGGAAGCATTACTTTTTGCGGTGGTTCTGGCCTCACTTTTTGTGCTAGATTTTTTTGTGAGTAAAAATAATCTGACAAAAAAGAATAGTTATAAAATCTTGATGTTTGGGCTATTTGTGGCGGTTTTACCGGAAACCTTGCTAAATTCAAAATTATTGCTCGCCAATCTCTTCATTTTGTTGGCGCTGAGGCGGATTATCAGTTTGAGGTCACGAAAGGACATCAAGAAAAAACTGTTTGATGCGGCTTTTTGGATTAGTTTGGCAACACTCTTATTCTTTTGGGCTTCGTTATTTTATATTTTGATTTTAGTGGCCTTGCTGTTATATGGCATAATAGATGTTAAAAATTGGATCATCCCGCTCACCGGAACCTTATGTGTTGCGATCGTAGCTGCTTCTTTCATGATTGTCATGGATATTGATTTTGAACCATATCTGCATGGTTTCTTTGATGTAAGTTTTGATTTTACACCGCTCAATTCAAAGCGTATTATCATTGCAGCAACCTTATTGTTGTCTTATGGAGCCTGGGCCTCATTCTATTTTATGAGAAGTATTAAACATCAACTAAAAAGTTACAGACCCTCATTTATAATTGTTATTTTCTCATCATTGATAGCCTTGGTGATTATTCTGGTATCGCCGTATAAAGACGGGAGCGAATTCATCTTTTTATTTGCACCATTGGCCATTATCATGTCCAATTATCTTGAGATTATACCTGAAAGGTGGTTTAAAGAAAGTTTGATTGTTGTATTGATCCTTGTTTCTTTGATCAACTTAATGTTGTAATTTTTCTCCGAATGCGAGATCGCCAGCGTCTCCTAGACCAGGCATGATATACCCTTGTTCGTTCAATTCATGATCCACAGTGGCAATCCATAAATGGGTGTCTGCACTAAAATGTTTACTAATGTAATCAATCCCTGGTTGAGCCCCAATCACACATGCTAAATGGACCTCCTTAGGTTTTCCAAAAGGTTTTAATGCTTCAAAAGTGGCAAGAAGGGACTGTCCAGTGGCCAACATCGGGTCGGCCAAAATAAGTGTTTTGTTTTCTAAGTTCGGGCAGGCCAAATATTCTACTACAATCTCAAAACTATCCGGTTTTTTATGATGCTGTCTGTAGGCTGAAATAAACGCATTTTGAGCATTGTCAAAATACGTCAACAAACCATCGTGCAATGGCACCCCCGCTCTTAAAATGGAACAAAGCACAATCTCATTGTCCATGATGTTCATCTCACAGGTTCCCAAGGGCGTTTCAATGACCGCAGGTTTATAGTTCAAGACCTTACTGATTTCATATCCCAAAATCTCTCCAATACGTTCAATATTTCTGCGAAATCGCATACTGTCTTTTTGGATATTAACGTCTCTCATTTCTGAAATAAACGTATTTAAAATGGAATTTTTTTCAGTTAAGTTGTGAATGTGCATAAGGCTTAAACTCTGTTTTGAATGGTAAAGTTAATTAATTAGAAGTATATTTACGTCTTAAAATCATCAGATTATGTTTACAGCAAAAGCCAATGAAATTTTCAAGGAGGTCATCACTACCTATCACTTAAAAAATACCGTTGACCAGCCCTTTAACAATATTTATAACGAAGACAAACAGCTCATAGAACATCTTTTATATCGAAAATGTTGGATTGATACCGTTCAATGGCATTATGAAGATATTATTAGAGATCCAAATATTGACCCTGTTGCTGCCATTAAACTGAAACGTCAAATTGATGCTTCAAATCAGGAAAGAACAGATATGGTGGAATATATTGATAGTTACTTTCTGACCAAATATAGTGATGTTCAACCAAAATCGAATGCAACCATCAATAGTGAAAGTCCAGCATGGGCTATTGATAGGTTATCTATACTAGCCTTAAAGATTTACCATATGAATGAAGAAGCAGAACGTCCTGATGCCTCTTCAGCACATAAACTCAGTTGCTCCACAAAACTAAATGTGCTTTTGGAACAGCGTAAAGATTTGAGTCAGGCCATTGATGATTTGCTCGTTGATATCGAGAATGGTGATAAATACATGAAGGTTTATAAGCAAATGAAAATGTATAATGACGATGAGTTAAATCCTGTATTGCGAGGACAAAAATAACCGAGTTACTGCGCAGGCAGGAACCACATTTGTAATATGCCTAAACAACCCAAACACATTCTTGTCATCCGTCTTTCCGCAATGGGAGATGTTGCTATGACCATTCCTGTTTTGAGAGCATTTACTGAACAGTATCCTGAGATCAAATTAACAGTATTAACCAGAGAGTTTTTTACACCTTTTTTTCGTGATTTAAAGAATGTCACAATTTTTCCTGCAGATTTAAAAGGAAAACACAAAGGGTTTTTTGGTCTTTTGGAACTTTCAAAGGAGCTAAGAATTCTGGGGATTGATGCCGTTGCTGATCTGCACAATGTACTTCGTAGTAATATTTTAAAAATCTTTCTTCTAGATCTTAACATCATTCAAATTGATAAAGGAAGAGCGGAAAAGAAAGCCTTGGTAAAAGGGAAGGTTTTTGAGCAACTTAAAACGACGCACCAGCGCTATAGAGACGTATTTGAAAAATTAGGGTTTCCGCTGAATAATTCTGAACCTAATTTTCCAGAGCGTGCCAAATTGAATTCAAAAACAATTCAAATCTTAGGAGAGCCTACAAGAGGCTGGATTGGAATTGCGCCATTTGCAGCCTATAAAAGCAAAACCTATCCTTTAAAATTGATGGAGGAAGTTATAAAAGAACTTTCAATAACCTATCAAATTTTGCTCTTTGGAGGAAAGGCAGAAGCAGATTATCTGTGTGCCTTAGAAAATGAAAATGTCAGCAGTATTGCTGGAAAATTAAGTCTTGACGAAGAATTGGATGTTATTTCAAATTTGGAGGTGATGGTTTCTATGGATTCTGGCAATGCACATATGGCAGCCATGCTAGGAATTAAAGTACTGACGCTTTGGGGGGTAACCCATCCTTATGCCGGATTTTTTCCTTTTCATCAGGATGCAACCAATGCACTTTTAGCAGATCGAACAAAATTTCCAAAAATTCCAACATCCATCTACGGCAATAATTTCCCAGAAGGTTATGAAACCTGTATGGAAACAATAAATCCCCAAGCGGTAATCGAAAAGATCGAACACATCATAAAAAAACCCCACTAAAAAGCGGGGTTATGAGATCTAATCTTATGTTAATAGATAGTCCTTATAATAGTAACAATTAAATCAGTCATAAAAATATAAAATTCATTTTTATTAACATAATTTTAAGAGAGCTACTTCTGGTTTTTCGATGAAATAATAATATTAAGGATTAAATGACTTTTCTATTACAATAAAGATGATTTAAATATCATCATAATCGATTTTAATAGTTGGAGTTAAAGGATGTGCTTGACAGGTTAAGATTAAACCTTCGGCAACTTCACCATCCGTCAGGATATTATTTTGGCGCATTTTCGCTTCGCCTTCTACAACGCGGGCCAAACAACTACTGCAAATACCGCCTTGACAGGAATAAGGTGCATCCAAATCTTCATCCAAAGCGGCCTCAAGAATGGTCTGTTTCTGCGACATTTCAAAAGTTGTGGTCTCATCATCCAACACCACAGAGATTTTGGTTTGTCCATCAGGAATGCTGACGGTATCTCTTTCGGTAGGTTTCGCAGCTTTAAAGAGCTCAAAAAATACGCGATCTTTCGGGATTTCATGCTCAACAAGCACATCTTTTACTGTATGGATCATGGCTTCTGGACCGCATAAATAAAAAGCATCAATGCTCAAGTCTTTATGTTTGTGCTTTAAAATCAAATTGACGGTGCTCTTTTCAATACGTCCAAAAATAGAATCATCTTCCTGCATTTGGCTAAACACAAACTGAATGGCCAATCGATCACTATACTGACGTTGCAGGTCCAATAATTCGTCCATAAACATGGTATCATCAGTAGTTTTGTTGCCGTACACCAATACAACATTGCTCATCACTTCTTCTTCTAAAGCGCACTTAACGATGCTTAAAATAGGCGTGATGCCACTTCCTGCCGCAAAGGCTGCAATGTGTTTGGTTTTGGAATCATTCGGTTCAAAAACAAAATGACCTCTTGGGGGGGCGACTTCCAATTGATCTCCAACTTTTAATTCTCTATTGACATAGGCCGAAAAAGTACCGTCTTTAACTTCCTTTACGGCCACTCTTAAATCACCACTTTTTGGAGACGAACATAAGGAGTAATCGCGTCTTATTTCTGTGCCATTAAGCACACTTCTTAAGGTAATATATTGGCCTGCTTTAAATTTAAAATCTTCTTTTAAAGCCTGCGGCACTTCAAAACTGAGAGTTACCGCTTTAGACGTAGCTCTTTCAATACTTTTTATGGTTAGGGTATGATAATGTGACATGTTTTAATATTTTCCTCAAAAGTAACGAATGCTTATAATAAATGCCACTTCTCTAACAAAATAATAAGAAATGATCATTCTATTTTGAGACTTCAAATCTCCTAAAATTTCCCTTATTTGAAATTTGTTTGTAACAAAAAGTGTTTTAATATTACCTATGATTAAACTACAACCAAAACAGCATGTTCAAATATTTTATTAGTCTCGAGTGGAAATCCTTTATTAGGTCAGCTTCTTTTAAGACCAATCTCTTCTTAAAAATAATGATGGCTTTTTTCGCCCTTTGGATGATCGCCTCATTTTCAATTTTAGGTTTTGGCGCTTATTATATGATAGAAGACGGCTTAAAGATGGAACCTTTTCAAGTGGTCAACCAAGCACTGATTTACTATATGGTATTTGATTTGGTATTCCGATATTTCCTTCAAAAAATGCCGGTAATCAACATTAAACCATTGATGTATTTACCAATTGAAAGAACCAAGATTGTCAATTTTGCAATTGGAAAAACCATGATTTCCTTCTTTAATGTGTTGCATGCTTTTTTCTTTATTCCCTTTTCCATCGTCCTGATCATAGAAGGTTTTCCTGTTTTACAAGTCTTGGCTTGGTACGCTGCTATTTTAGGCTTGATTTATTGTAACAACTTTATAAATATTTTTGTTAATAATAAAGACATTGTTTTTTTTGGAGTGGTAGCTGTTATCTTGGTAATGATTGGTCTTCAGTACTACGGTGTGTTTGATGTCACACAATATACCTATCCTATTTTTAAGGGTTTTTATGCAGTGCCTTATTTAGCAATCATTCCTATTATTTTGGCCGTGGTGTTCTATAAAATGGCATTTAGCTATTTTAAAAAGAACCTGTATTTAGATGCAGGTCTTTCGATTAAGCACGATGTTGCAGAAACCCAAGATTATTCATGGTTGAACCGTTTTGGAAGTATGTCCACTTTCCTTAAAAACGATCTTAAGTTATTAAGACGGAATAAGCGCTCAAAGATGACGATCTTCATGAGCTTCTTATTTATTTTTTATGGCTTGCTGTTTTTTACGGGCTCTATTGAATCGTATGATGGCCCTTTTTGGCGAATTTTTGCAGGGATCTTTGTATCTGGCGGATTTTTATTCACTTTTGGACAATTTGTGCCAAGTTGGGATAGTGCGTATTATCCGTTAATGATGAGCCAGAATATTCGCTATAAGGAGTATATCGCCTCTAAATGGTATTTGATGGTTATTGCCACAATAATTTCAACAATCATATCAGTTTTCTATCTCTATTGGGGGTGGCAAGCGTACGCAGCAGTAGTGGTTGGCGCCATTTATAATATCGGCGTCAACAGTCATTTAGTACTGTGGGGTGGCGCATATATCAAAACACCAATAGATTTGACCACAAGTAAAAAAGCGTTTGGAGATAAGCAGGCGTTTAATACAAAGACATTGTTGTTGACCGTTCCTAAATTATTATTGCCAATGGCCATTTACGCCGCAGGGCATTATACGCTTGGGGAAGGTTTTGGCTTTGCTTTAGTCGCAATTTCAGGCTTAGGCGGTTTCTTATTCAAAAACAAAGTATTCAACATTATAGAAAAAGTCTATAAATCAGAAAAATATAAAACATTAGCCGCTTACAAACAAAACAACTAATTATGATAGCAGTATCCAATTTATCAAAAGCGTATAATTCAGGCCCGGTATTACATATTGAAGGTCTAGAGATTCCAAAAGGTCAAAGTTTTGGCTTAGTAGGCAATAACGGGGCAGGGAAAACTACTTTTTTTAGTTTGCTATTAGACTTAATTCAACCTACTAGCGGCTATATTAAAAGTAAGGACATTCAGGTTAATGAAAGTGAAGACTGGAAGCCTTTTACGTCCGCCTACATTGATGAAACTTTTTTGATCGGTTATCTAACGCCAGAGGAATACTTCTACTTTATTGGAGAATTGCGCGGAGAAAATAAAGCCGATGTGGATGCGCTTTTAGGCCAATTTGGCGATTTTTTTCATGGCGAAATATTGAAACAAAAAAAGTATTTGCGAGATTTAAGCAAGGGGAACCAGAAAAAGGTGGGCATCGTAGCAGCACTGATTGGAAAGCCTGAAGTTATTATTTTAGATGAACCTTTTGCCAATTTAGACCCAACCACTCAAATCCGTTTGAAACAGATTATTAAAAATCTAGCTGAGCAACAAGGCGTTACGGTATTGGTTTCGAGTCATGATCTCATGCATGTTACTGAGGTTTGTGAGCGCATTGTGGTTTTGGAGAAAGGGGAGGTTATAAAGGATTTAGCGACTAGTGCCGCCACTTTAAAAGAATTGGAAGCGCATTTTGCTGGAGAATAACAGGTTAGCAATGGCAACCAAGACCTGACAGGTTTCTAAAACCTGTCAGGTCTCGCACTGCTTTTTAGTCTTTGCGTCTTTGCGTTTTTGTGAGTCGAACCCGAGAAACACCCCGGTTACGCACTTAGAAAACTCCTCTATTTTTTCCTCTATAATTCAAAAAGATGCTTATTTTTACGGCATTGCATAATATTTGCAACTGTTTTTAGTTATCTAATGAATCCAATACAACCTACGTTGCGCACCTTTTTAAAGTCCATGATGTTCCTGGTTTTTGCGGCACTTATCGTCACAAGTTGCTC
Organism: Gelidibacter mesophilus DSM 14095; assembly: GCF_000423005.1. Lineage (GTDB taxonomy): Bacteria > Bacteroidota > Bacteroidia > Flavobacteriales > Flavobacteriaceae > Gelidibacter > Gelidibacter mesophilus. Next base: position 152,761 of record NZ_AUHD01000008.1, on the reverse strand, counting down.
GCGAAAGAAGGATACGTTTATCAATAGGAATTTCCATGCTTTGGGTACCGAGTATAATATTTTATACAATGGAAATATTGCTTTGGAAAATGGTAGAGCCAGTGTAGATGATGCGTTTACGGATAATTATTGGGAATTACTTCCAGTGGAACGGATGGAGACCACTGATGATTTTACCTTACCGGGACAATCTAAAAATTCCGATTTTGAACGTGCAGAAGAAAAGGCCATTAAGGCCGTTCAAAAACATGGGATGAACATTAATGGAAAGGAGTACAATCCCCAGATTGATGAAGCCTATTTGTTGCTTGGAAAAGCACGTTATTTTGATCAACGTTTTATTCCCGCGGTTGAAGCATTCAACTATATTCTTTTTAAATATCCGGCAAGCGATAAGATTAACGAGGCAAAAATATGGCGTGAAAAAACGAATATGCGTCTTGAAAATAATGAGCTTGCCATTAAAAATTTAAAACGTTTGTTGCGATTGGAGCAATTGGACGATCAAAATTTAGCTGATGCTACCGCCACTTTGGCCCAGGCCTATATCAACATTCAAGAAAAAGACAGCGCGTTGGCACAATTGGCAATTGCTGCAGCCTACACCAAAAAAAATAACGAAAAAGCGCGTTACAATTATATCAGAGGGCAATTGTATAACGAGTTTGGCCATAAAGACAGTGCGAATATTGCCTTTGATAAGGTCATGGATTTACACCGAAAAGTACCGCGAGCCTATTACATCCATGCACATTTGGCAAAAGCGATAAATTTTGATCTTGATCTTGGTGATGTGGTCGCATTTTCAGAATATTTGAAGGAGTTGGAAGAAGATCGTGAGAACAGACCGTTTCTAGACAAGATATACTATAGAGTTGCTGAATTTCACAAAAAATCTGATCGCGATTCTTTAGCGATCGTGTATTACAATAAATCACTAAGAGCATCTTCATCCGATAGGCATCTTCGTGCTATGGACTATATGACTCTGGGTGATATGAGTTTCGATCGGTCTGAATATAAAACTGCTGGTGCTTATTATGATAGTACGATGACGAATATGGTGATCAATTCTAAGCCTTATAGGACTATCAAACGAAAACGAGAGAACTTAGAAGATGTCATCTACTATGAAAATGTAGCGTTAGTAAACGATAGCATTCTGGATTTGGTGAATTTATCAGAGGCTGATAGAATTGCGATTTTTACATCCTATACCGATAAATTAAAAGCAGAGGCAGACGATTTAAAAAAACAGGAGGAAACCGCGCAACGCAATGAAAGTTCAGGGATTGAAACTTTTGATAAGACTTCCAATAGAACGGGTCTAGACAACATGCAGCCTAGCTCAGGTATCACTCCTCCGGGAGGGGCCAACCAATCGTTCTATTTTTATAATCCGACCACAGTAGCCTATGGAAAGAATGAGTTTCTAAAAATTTGGGGAGACCGTTCTCTAAAAGATAATTGGCGCCTTTCTAGCACCAGAAGTAATGCACTTACTGTTCAAAATAATGATTTAGCTGTTGACGCTTCTGATAACGAACGTTTTGATCCGGCGTTTTACGTATCACAAATCCCGACAGATCAGAAAGTCATTGATAGCATCATTAAAGATCGCAATTACGCCTATTATCAGCTAGGAGTTATCTATAAGGAAAAGTTTAATGAAAACATACTTGCCAAAGACAAGCTCAAAGCGCTATTGAACAACAATCCAGAAGAACGTTTGGTATTGCCTGCAAAATACAATTTATACAAAACTTATGTGTTGTTGGGGGAGACCAATGCTGCAGAACAGATGAAGCAGGATATTATTGCTAATAACCCAGAGTCAAGATACGCTGCCATTCTACTGAATCCAAAATCGGAGATGTCAAAGGATGAAAACAGTCCTGAAAGCATCTATGAACGTACTTATGCCAGTTATGAAGCGCAGAAGTTTCAGGAGGTCATTGACCAGAGTGATGCCTACATTCTCGAATTTCAAGGTGAGCCTATTGTACCTAAGTTTGAAATTTTAAAAGCTTCCGCAAAAGGGCGACTATTTGGATTTGAAGCCTATAAAGAAGGAGTGAATTACGTAGCCCTAAATTATCCGAATTCCGAAGAAGGCAAGCGTGCGCAAGAAATCATTAACAATGTCATCCCCGTTTTATCAAAAAGGGAGTTTCAGGATAATGAAATAGGCACTAGATTTAATGTGCTTTATCAATTTGACCACGCAAACAATGAAGATGTGGATGCATTTATAAAGAAATTAAATGATGAGGTCACTCAAATTAGGTACTATGATTTGAGCGTTTCTAAAGATCTTTATGATAAAAACACCATCTTTGTGGTCGTCCATGGCTTAAAAAGTATTCAAGGAGCAAGAGGTTTTGCCGATTTACTTCAAGAGCGAAAAGCAAATATTACACGACCTTATATTGCCATTTCATCGCCTAACTATGAAATTGTGCAAAGACATAAAAATCTTAACGACTACCTAAAGTCGCAATAAACAACCAAATCTATGTTCGCAGAAAACAAAAAAGGAAAAACTTCCGCAGAAGCAGTTAACCAACAAAACACAATCGCTAAAGGTACCACTTTTACTGGTGACATTATTAGCGACAGTGATTTCAGGATTGAAGGTACCATTTTGGGAAATATTAAAACCCCTGGCAAAGTGGTTCTTGGTAAAACAGGCATTATTAAAGGTACGCTTGAAGGGGCTAATGCTGATATTGAAGGCAAATTCTCAGGAAATCTGAGCCTTACAGATACGCTTACGTTGAGATCCTCGGCCTTTGTTGAAGGCGATGTTGAGGTGGGGAAATTTTCAGTAGAGCCAGGCGCTACTTTTAACGCTACTTGTATTATGAAAGGGCATGCCAAAGGCACAAACAACATTTCTAAAGCACCAGACGACAATGCTACCAAAAAAGGACAACCAGTTTAACAGTTACGCCAAATACTCTGGAATTGCCATACAAATGTTTGTTATCATTGGGATAGGAAGCTTTATAGGCGTCAAACTTGACGATTACAATGAAAACACCAATAATTTGTGGACGATTGTTTTGTCGTTGACCTCAACAATTATTGCCATTATTTTTGTAATAAGACGTATTATTGCAAACTCAAAAGACGATAATTAAAGGCTATCAAGATAATCTTGAGTTCTTTTTCCTAAAAGTGAGGAATAGCAATGCCGTTTCTTTTTGATAGGATATGAATTTTAAAAAAAAAAAATTAAGTTCTATCTATTGAAATGATGAGGATGGTTTTTCGGCAATATCATATAAATTTCAATTTCCTTATTCAATGAATCCAACATTTTTAAAAAGAGAACTTAATTTTTTACTTCTTATCACTGTTTTGAGTTTAGTGCTGTATGGCATTCATAGTTATTTACTTAGTTATTTTGGGACAGAACTGAAGCTGTTTTTTCCGGTATGGCAAATTTATGTGTTTCACTTTTCAGTGACCACGCTGTTGTACACTGTGGTAAACTATAAGTTCTCAACGGGCAAAACCGATGTGTTTATATTGTTTATGGCCAGTACATTTATAAAAATGTTTCTTTCAATTTTATTTCTTTTGCCTATAATCCTATCAGATTTTGAAAAGAAGCAACCGGATATTTTCAATTTCTTTATTCCATATTTTTTATACTTGGCGTTTGAGGTTTATTCCATTACAAAATTCCTTCAAAAATCGTCATAATCTCCTTATGGTTAATATACACAAAAAAAGTGTTTGACATTTAACATAATGTACGTACATTTGCACGGAATTTAGAGCAAGGTATTTTTAAGCTATTCATAATGACATTAAACACTTTAAGAGCCGTATTATTTTTAGTTTTTTCTGTTGCAGTTTCCAATTTCGGATTTGCAGTTCAAGATAACGATGATCAAGACAAAGAGTTCAATGCCAAAGAGATGATCATGCATCACGTAAAGGATGGGCATGAGTTTCATATAGTTGATTGGAACAATGAGCCTATAACAATTCCTTTACCAATTATTCTTTTTACGGATAATGGATTGACAACGTTTATGTCTAGCGCGTTTCACCATGACGATTCAGGGGTGAACATCGTTGAAAAAAACGGAGAGCGCTTTGTTAAATATCATGAAAAAATTTACCAGTTAAACGCTGGTGTAGATGCACTTGCTTTTGATGACGAGCACCATCCTACAAACGCTGTATTGCCTTTGGATTTTTCTATTACCAAAAACGTCTTTATGATGTGGGTTTCGGTCCTGGTGCTCTTATTAATATTCATTTCTTCAGCCCGTAAATACAAAAAATCAAACCGATTTGTTCCAAGTGGTATTGCCTCATTTATGGAGCCGCTTGTTATTTTTATTAGAGATGAGGTTGCCATTCCAATGATTGGCGAACATAAATATAGAAAATATATGCCATTCTTATTGAGTGTGTTTTTCTTTATCTGGATCAATAATATTTTTGGATTGATTCCAATTTTAAACGGTGCCAACGTGAGCGGTAATATTGCCTTTACGTTGTCTTTGGCATTATTTACGTTCGTCATTACGCTGTTTAGTGGTAACAAAAATTATTGGAAACATATTTTCTGGATGCCAGGCGTTCCGGTACCGATGAAAATATTCCTAATGCCCATTGAGATTATCGGGATGTTTGTAAAACCTTTCTCGTTAACCATTCGTTTGTTTGCTAATATCACCGCAGGACACATTATTATTTTGTCATTGATGTCCCTAGTCTTTATTTTCAAGAGTGAGTTTATTGCACCAGTATCTGTAGGATTCTCATTGTTCATCATGATCATAGAAATTGTAGTTGTTGCAATTCAAGCATATATATTTACCGTGTTGTCAGCCTTATATATTGGAACGGCAACCGCAGAAGACAATCATTAATTAATTTAAATTTTATTATTATGACTATTACAGGAATTGCAGCAATCGGAGCTGGTATCGCAGTTATTGGAGCTGGAATGGGAATTGGTAAAATCGGTGAGTCAGCTATGAACGCTATGGCTCGTCAACCGGAAATCCAAGGAAAACTTCAGACTTCAGCGCTTATCTTAGCAGCTTTCGTAGAGGCAGTAGCACTTTTTGGTGTTGTTGCATCATTAATCGTTTAATTAGGATTAAAAGATACAGAGGTAACGGTTGGTTGCCTCTGTATTTTAAAATTTAAATTGTTAAAACTAAAAACCTATAATAAATGGATTTAATTACACCAGGTTTCGGACTCGTTTTTTGGTCACTTATAACTTTTTTCTTTCTTCTTGTAATATTGAAAAAGTTTGCTTGGAAACCAATTTTAGGAGCCATTGATGAACGTGAAAACGGCATTAAAAATGCATTGGAAGCGGCTGATAAGGCGCGTATGGAGATGGAGAATCTTAAGGCAGATAATGAACGTATCCTAAACGAAGCACGTGCTGAACGCGAAGCGATGATGAAAGAAGCACGTGAGATCAAAAATAAAATGGTCAGTGATGCTAAAGAAGAAGCTCAAGAACAAGCGAATAAAATGATTGCGCAAGCTCAAGAAGCTATTGCAAATGAAAAAAGATCAGCTATGGCTGAACTCAAAAATCACGTGGCAAGCTTATCCATTGAGATTGCTGAAAAAGTGGTTCGTGAAGAGCTTTCTAATAAAGGCAAGCAATTGGAATTAGTGGAGTCAATGTTGTCTGACGCAAAATTAAATTAAGCCCCCTCTTGATCTTTCCGAAGGGGAGAAATGGATAATAAAGTTTAACAAGTTCTTTCCTGTGGAAAGGATTTAGGATAGGAATAATATGGCACAAACAAGAACAGCAGTACGTTACGCAAAAGCAGTTTTGGATCTTGCTAAAGAGCAAAAGTCAGCCGAGGCGGTAAATGCGGATATGAAATCCATAGCTAACGCTGTAGAAACCAGCACAGAGCTAAACGACATGCTTTTAAGTGCTGTAATACCTGCTGCTAAAAAGAAATCAGCTTTGTTGGCCATTTTTAAAGACCTGCATAAATTGAGCGCAAGTTTGATTGATACTTTAATCGCTAACAAACGTCTGCATATTTTGGGTGAAGTGGCCCAACAATATTCTGTGTTATTTAATGAAGGTGAAGGTAAGCAAGTCGCAAAAGTGACGTCAGCAGTATCGTTAACAGATGAGCTTAAAACAAAAGTTTTGGCCAAAGTAAAAGAGTTGACCGGAAAAGAAGCTGAAATTGTAAACATGGTAGATGAATCAATCTTAGGTGGTTTCATTTTACGTGTAGGAGATATGCAGTATGATGCTAGTATTGCAAACAAATTAAATAAGTTAAAAAGAGAATTTACATTAAACTAAAGCGTTGGAACTAGAGGACTACCCTCTACCTTCTAACCTCTAATTACTAATAAAAAATGGCAGAAGTAAAACCAGCTGAAATTTCAGCAATCTTAAAGCAACAATTGTCAGGGTTTGAAGCTAGCGCTTCATTGGACGAAGTAGGAACAGTATTGACTGTTGGAGATGGTATTGCCCGTGTTTACGGCTTAGCAAACGTTCAGTATGGTGAATTGGTTGAATTTGCTGACGGTCTAGAAGGCATCGTTTTGAATCTTGAAGAAGATAACGTAGGTGTGGTATTGTTAGGACCTTCTGTAGGTGTCAGCGAAGGCTCAACTGTAAAACGTACCAAACGAATTGCTTCCTTAAAAGTAGGTGAAGGCATTGCAGGACGGGTTGTAGATACTTTAGGGACTCCAATTGATGGTAAAGGCCCAATTGAAGGAACGCTTTATGAAATGCCATTAGAACGTAAAGCTCCGGGTGTTATCTACCGTCAACCGGTAACTGAACCATTACAAACAGGTATCAAAGCTATTGATGCCATGATTCCTGTAGGTCGTGGTCAACGTGAGTTGGTAATTGGTGACCGTCAAACTGGTAAAACAGCAGTTTGTATTGACACTATTATCAATCAAAAGGAATTTTATGATGCAGGTGAGCCTGTATATTGTATATATGTAGCTATTGGCCAGAAAGCGTCAACAGTTGCTTTAATTGCAAAAACACTAGAAGAGAAAGGAGCAATGGCCTACACCACAATAGTTGCAGCTAATGCCTCTGATCCTGCGGCTATGCAAGTGTATGCGCCATTTGCTGGTGCTGCCATTGGTGAGTATTTTAGAGATACTGGCCGTCCTGCATTGATTGTTTTTGATGATTTATCAAAACAAGCGGTAGCTTACCGTGAGATTTCATTATTGCTACGTCGTCCACCGGGACGTGAGGCGTATCCTGGAGATGTTTTCTACCTTCACTCTAGATTACTGGAGCGTTCGGCAAAAATCATCAACAATGATGAAATTGCTAAAGAAATGAACGATTTACCAGATGTTTTGAAACCAATCGTAAAAGGTGGTGGCTCATTAACAGCATTGCCAATTATTGAAACGCAAGCGGGTGACGTATCAGCATATATCCCAACGAACGTAATTTCTATTACTGACGGACAGATTTTCTTGGATGGTGACTTGTTTAACTCCGGCGTACGTCCAGCAATTAACGTAGGTATTTCAGTATCTCGTGTTGGTGGTAACGCCCAGATCAAATCCATGAAAAAAGTATCAGGTACTTTAAAATTGGATCAAGCTCAATACCGCGAGTTGGAAGCTTTTGCTAAGTTTGGTTCTGACCTTGATGCCGTGACCTTAAATGTTATTAACAAAGGAAAACGTAACGTTGAAATTTTAAAGCAAGCACAAAACGATCCATTTAGAGTAGAAGATCAAGTGGCAATTATCTTTGCCGGATCTAAAAACTTATTGAGAGACGTTCCTGTAGAAAAAGTGAAAGAATTTGAACGTGATTATTTAGAGTTCTTAAAAGCGAAACATAGCGATACCCTTGCTTCTTTGAAAGCAGGAAAACTAACTGATGCAGATACAGATACATTATCTTCTGTAGCTAAGGAGTTGTCGGCGAAGTATCGTAAATAGTATTAAGTACGAAGTACAAAGATTAGAAATTGAAAACTTTTAGTCTTTGTGTATAAAGTCAAATATTTAGCAAAGTATCTGTGCTAGTCTTAATACTCGCATCTTAATACTTAATTCTAATTGAAAAATGGCAAACTTAAAGGAAATACGTAACAGAATTACATCGGTATCTTCTACGATGCAGATTACCAGTGCCATGAAAATGGTATCGGCTGCAAAGTTAAAGAAGGCACAAGATGCTATTACTGCAATGCGTCCGTATTCTGATAAATTAACAGAACTGTTACAAAGCTTAAGCGCAACGTTAGATGCTGATTCTGGAAGTGAATTTGCTGACCAGCGTGAGGTCAACAAAGTGTTGTTGGTATCCATAACCTCTAACAGAGGTTTGGCAGGAGCTTTCAACTCTAACATTATCAAAGCAACTAATCGCTTGATACATGCGGAATATGCAGGTAAGGAAGTTTCTATTTTGGCGATTGGTAAAAAAACCAATGATGCCTTTAAGAAAAGCAATAGAGTAATTGGAAATAAAAGTGACATCTATGATGATTTGACTTTTGATACTGTTGCAGAGATAGCCGAAGTATTGATGGATAAATTCTTGAAACAAGAGGCAGATAAAATTGTTTTGGTGTATAACAAGTTTAAGAATGCGGCAACTCAAGAAATCATGACCGAGCAATTTTTACCAATTGTTCCTATGGAAGATGCTGATGATGTTGATACTGATTACATCTTCGAGCCTTCAAAAGCAGAAATAGTTAAGCAATTAATCCCTAAATCTTTAAAGACACAGCTTTACAAAGCCCTTAGAGATTCTTTCGCTTCTGAACACGGGGCTCGTATGACGGCCATGCATAAAGCAACAGATAACGCTACCGAGTTGAGAGATCAATTGAAATTGACTTATAATAAAGCACGTCAAGCTTCTATTACTAATGAAATCCTTGAAATTGTTGGAGGAGCGGAAGCTCTTAATAATTAGGCGGAACACAGTGGAGCCAAATTATCCACGAGCGGAAGCTCTTAATAATTAGGCGGAACCCAGTGGAGCCAAATTATCCACGAGCGGAAGCTCTCAATAATTAGGCGGAATACAGTGGAGCTAAATTATTAAATAGCGGAAGCTCTTAATAATTAACCAATTCATGCGCCTGCCTGTCGGCAGACAGGAAGGCAGGAAACCTTTAGGTACAGCGCAGCTAATCTCATAATAAGAAGCATTACTTTCCAAAAGTGAGGCTTTTTTTTGCCCTCTTACCACTACAGAGTTGATTGATCAGCTTTAAATCGAACTATAACAAAACACGTAAAGCTACCATTACAAAAGAATTTTTAGTAATTGTTGGGGAGCGCAGCTAATCTTGTAATTTAAAGGCCTCACTTCCTCAGAATTGAGGCTTTTTAGTTTTTGTAGTGTTCGTTTGGATACTTATGTTTATTTTATGGAATACTATTTGTTATTAGTACCACAAAGAAAAACATGACTTATGAAAATTGTACCTCTTATCTCAACAGTCGTAATGATGATTTTAAGCACCTCAAAATGCTCGGAGAATCAAAAATTACAAGATGCCCCACCTTTTGCTATTGGGGAAGTTTACGTTGAATCTTGGACTTCTCCTGAAGTTGCCAATACAGGTTTTACATTACATATTCCTATAGTTGGAAATGACAATAGCAGCATTGTTTTAGATTCTGTTTATTTTAGAAACCAAATCACCAAACTGGTTAAAGAGTCCGTAGATTCAAATACGTTTTATATCGGCAAATTTGAAATTCCTGAAAAATCAAACCCTGATATCATTATGAGCAGTGATCCTTTGGAAGAAATGAAAAATAAACCGCCAAGAATTCCTAAGACCATACCCTATAAATTGGGACAATCAGAGGGTATTATCAGTTATATAGTGGATGGTGAAACCCGTTATTTTAAGATTGAAGATATCATTGAAAAGTCTAATTAAATTTAGCCACTTTATCTTACTCAAGCGCAATAAAACATAGCTTGCAATTAGGCTTATAAAACTGTAATTTAGCAGACCAAAAAAAACTCTTGAGCACTTTAAAATCTCTCTTTAAACAAACCTTTATTTATGGTTTAGCCACAGTGCTGCCACGAATGTTGAGTTTTTTATTAGTGCGTTTGCATACCGACGAAAGCGTCTTAAAATCGGTGGCAGATTATGGCGATGTGTCCTTAATCTACACTTATTTTGTACTGTTCAACGTTATTCTGGCTTATGGTATGGAAACGGCTTTTTTTAGGTTCTTTAATAAGGAGGAAGATCAGGCTAAAGTTATAGGAACGTCTTCAATTTCACTGATAGTATCTTCTTTTCTCTTTTTTAGTGTTGCTCTAATTTTTCAGAATGATATTGCAAATTTTATAGACATCAAAGCCGAATATATTAATTTGGTGATTTGGATCTTGTTGTTGGATGCGTTGGTCATTATACCATTTGCTTGGTTAAGGGCTAATGCAAGACCAGTTAAATATGCAGTCATTAAAATTCTGAACGTCGCCATAAACTTGGGTTTAAACCTTTTTTTGTTATTGTGGTTAAAGGATTTGGCAACAGACTCATCATGGTTGGGAGCCATTTACAGGCCAGATTTTGAAATCAACTATATTTTTATTGCCAATTTAGTCGCTAGTGCGGTAACGTTGATATTGATGTCGTCCTTCTATTTCAAACTTAAATATACCTTCGATACCAAACTCTGGAAAAAAATGATGACTTATGCCTTTCCAGTATTGGTTGCGGGTGTTGCGTTTTCAATTAATGAAACCTTTGACCGGGTGCTTCTCAATAAACTTCTACCAGAAAACATTGCTAAAAGTGAGATCGGAATGTATTCAGCCTGTTACAAATTGGCCATGTTTATGACACTTTTTGTAACGGCTTATAAACTTGGTGTGGAACCTTACTTTTTTAGTCATGCCAATAGTAAAAATCCTAAAAAGAACTATGCTATAATTCTTGAGTACTTTGTTATTTTAGGATCTGTTATCCTTTTAGGCGTTGTGGTTTTTGCCGATATTTTAAAAATGATGCTGATAGGCGATGAAGCGTATTGGAAAGCCATGGTCATTGTTCCGATTATTTTATTGGCCAATTTATGTCTTGGTATTTACCATAATTTATCGGTGTGGTACAAAGTAACCGATAGAACGAAGTTTGGCGCCTATATTTCAGTGTTTGGAGCGCTTTTAACCTTAGCACTTAACTTTTGGCTCATTCCCATCATCAGTTATGTGGGATCGGCGATAGCGACTTTGTCTGCTTACGCTTGTATGATGCTTGTTTCGTATTACTACGGACAAAAATATTACCCAATTCCGTATAATTTGAAAAAAATGGGACTCTATTTAGCAGTATCCTCGGCATTTTCGGTAATTTCGTTTTATGTATTTCGAGAGAATTATGTGGTAGGCATTGGCTTATTGTTGATGTTCCTATTTTTAGTGGTTATGCTCGAAAAAAATCAGATTAAAGAACTCATAAAAAACAAATAGGTTGTATTGAACAACTGAGTGTTTAGCTGAATTATAGTAAATAAAAATAAATCAAACGATTCCGATTATATCTGATAAATAAATAGTCGTGAATTTGTAGCAAGAAAATAAATCATTTATGGAGATCAAAATCATCAACACATCCAATCACGCCTTACCCAACTATGAAACTATAGCCTCGGCGGGAATGGATTTACGTGCCAATTTATCAGAATCAAGACTATTAAAACCATTAGAAAGAAGTATTGTGGGTACAGGTTTATTCTTAGAGCTTCCAATTGGGGTTGAAGCACAAGTAAGACCTCGGAGTGGTCTCGCTGCAAAAAAGGGGATAACTGTATTGAACGCTCCTGGAACGATAGATGCCGATTATAGAGGCGAAATTGGCGTTATCTTGGTCAACTTGTCCAACGAAGATTTTGAAATTGTTAATGGCGAACGTATTGCACAATTAGTAATTGCCAAGCACGAACGTGCAGAATGGGTTTCTGTTGAAACGCTTTCTGAAACAGTAAGAGGTGACGGTGGATTTGGGAGTACTGGCGTTTTGTAGAATTCCTGCCAAGGCAGGAATCTCGTGATTTAAAAGACAAGAAATACTCAGTTCTGATACTTCTAAAGGAAAGTATTAAGGATAAGCTAAGTTTAAATCCAACATTTCTAATCTCGTTATAGAAACTATGAAGCTTTGGTATATATATAATTACAAATAAAATGAACGGTGTTTTATATATTGGAATATCGGATAGTATAGAGGAAAGAGTGAAGGAGCATAGGTTAAAAGTGTACCCAAAATCATTTACTGCCAAATATAATTGTGACATATTGGTATATTTGGAAGAATATGATAACGGATTGGAAGCTGAATTACAATAAGTTGAGAGAATAATTTGGCATTGTTGGATACCTTCCTCCACAGGTCTTAGAACCCAAGTTGGATGGATATACATTTAAATTTGAATTATAATAAATTTAGAAAATAAGTTTAACCAAAATAGATACCTGCCTTCGCAGGTAATTGAATATGAAAATAATAGTTCCAATGGCGGGACGTGGTTCACGTTTACGCCCACACACATTAACAGTTCCAAAACCATTAATTCCGGTGGCGGGACAACCTATAGTGCATCGATTAGTCAAGGATATTGCCAAAGTATTGGACCAACCTATTGAAGAGATTGCATTTATTTTGGGAGATCCTGCATTTTTTGGAGATGAGGTCGTTGAAAGTTTAAAGGAGTTGGCCACCAGTTTAGGCGCCAAAGCATCCATCTACCGGCAAGATCAACCTTTGGGCACTGGCCACGCCATTATGTGCGCCAAGGATTCGCTCTCAGGACCAGCTGTAATTGCTTATGCGGATACTTTGATTAGAGCCGATTTTAATTTGGATCCAGAAGCTGATGCCGTTATTTGGGTAAAACAAGTCGATCAACCTGAAGCCTACGGCGTTGTTAAATTAAATACCAATAAAGAAATTGTGGAGCTTGTGGAAAAACCAAAGGACTTTGTGAGCGATTTAGCAGTTATCGGGATATACTACTTTAAGGATGTCAACGTTCTTAAACAGGAGTTGCAGATTGTTTTGGACAATAATATCATTAATGGAGGAGAATATCAAATCAATGATGGTATTAAAGGCATGATGGCCAAAGGCAAAGTCTTTAAAACAGGAGAAGTTGAGGAGTGGATGGATTGTGGCAATAAAGCGGTAACTGTTGAAACCAACACAAGAATGTTAGGATTTATACAATCGGATGGCGAAGAACAAATGATGGCAGGATCAGTGACTTTAGAAAATTCAAAGATTATTGAACCTTGTTTTATTGGTGAAAATGTCATTTTAAAAAATGCAACCATCGGTCCAAATGTGTCTATTGGTAACAATTGTACCGTAACGGATGCTACCATAAAAAACAGCTTGATCCAAACACACAGCATCATAAAAAATGCTAATTTAGATGAGGCCATGATTGGAAATCATGTTTATTATGATGGCAATTTTAAAACGATTAGTATTGGGGATTATTCTGATCTTAGCTAATTCCTGAGTTGTTGCTGAGTTTATCGAAGTAACGGCCGAAATTCTTGCGGTTCAACGAAGTTGATCTCGCAAATTAACCAGATAATATATTCGAGATCACGCTTATCACATTCTAATCATCCGTTAAAACAATTAGTGCAGTCGGGGCAGCAAAATGAAATATAAAATCCACATATTAATTCTCTTTATAGTAATGTTTAGCATCCCTCAAGCTTCTCATGCCCAAGTTGATTTTACCCAGAAACCAATGGATGATCTTGGAAATGTAGAAGATATGTTTCAGGAACATTTTTTTGAGGCCTTGAAGCAACAGGGCATTGAAAATTACCAACGCGCCATTGATGCTCTTCTAAAATGTAAAAAATTGGATGATAAACCTGTCGTATATTATGAGTTAGGCAAAAATTATAACAAACTCAAAAACTTTGGTGCTGCTGAAGATGCTTTGAAAAGAGCAGTTTCCAAAGAACCCGATAATGAGTGGTATTTAGATGAGCTTTATGATGTATATAATCAACAAGGAGATACTAAAAAAGCCATAAAAACGGTTAAACAACTCGTTAAATACCATCCTGATTACCGTCAGGATTTGGCCTCCTTATACATTAAAAGTAAAGACTATAAAGATGCTTTAAAGCTATTGGATGAACTGGATAAGGAGTTTGGGATAAGTGCCGATAGGGATTTTTTGAGAAATGAAATATACAACATCACGGGACGTGATGCAGACAGAATTGACAATTTACAAGAGCGTTTGGATCAAGATCCTGATAATGAAACCAATTACCTCACCCTGATTTATAGATATAGCGAAACTGGAGAAACAGAAAAGGCATTTGAAACTGCACAGAAGCTCTTAGAAGTGCAACCAGAATCCAAATTGGTACATTTGGCGTTGTACAAGTTTTATTTGGATAAGAATCAAACAAGCCAAGCGATTGCCTCAATGAAAACCGTTTTGACAGCCCCGGAAATTAATGCCGATGCCAAAACTAAAGTCCTCAACGATTTTATAAATTTTGTAGCAAAGCATCCAGAGTATGAAAAAGATCTGATTGATGTGACCGCTATGATTGATGAAAATAAGAGCTTTCAAACGCTTGTCGAATTGGCGCAATACTATCTAAAACTTGAAGATAAACCAAAAGCTTTAATGTATTTTGAAGATGCCTTAAAATTGGAGCCAAACAATTTTGCGGTGATTAAAGATGTGCTCTTACTTCAAATTGACCTAAATCAGGAAAAAAATGCCATTGAAAAAAGTGAGCAGGCTATAGAGTTATTCCCGGCGCAACCTATTTTATATCTGATCAATGGCGTTGCGCATAACAAATTGAAGCAAGGTAAAAAAGCCATTTCAACTTTGGAAACAGGCTTAGATTATGTGATTGATGATCCAAAGATGGAAGCTGACTTTTACAATCAACTGAGTGTAGCTTATAAACTCAATAATAATAATTCCAAATCGCAAGCGTTTGCAAAAAAGGCGGCTGCCTTAACAAATCCAAATTAATGAGACTTTATAAACTAAGTGTATTGCTACTTATATTAGCTTTAAGTGTGGGCTGTAAATCTACCAAGAGCCTTACTTCCAATGCGGAAATTGACAAAGACATGACCGCAAAACAGATCATCAGGGAGAATGCTAAACAAGATGTTCGGTTTAAAACCTTGCAGGCCAGAGTCCGAATTGATTATTCTGAAGGCAGTAGTAGTAATGGAACTACGGTAAACTTGAGAATGGAAAAGGATAAGGTCATCTGGATGAGCGCACCTTTAGCGGTTGCGCGAGTAATGATCACTCAGGATAGTGTCAAATTTTATGACAAGATAAACAATCAATATTTTGATGGTGATTTTTCCTTATTGACAAAACTGTTGGGCACTGAGATTGACTTTGAAAAGATCCAAAATATTTTTCTAGGGGAGCCTATTTTCAATTTGAAAGATGACACTTATTTAACCGATCCAAATGATCACTCCTATGTTTTGAAACCTAAAGATCAACGTGCCTTGTTTGAGTTGTTTTTTCTTGTTAATCCTGGGTTTTTTAAATTGGATTCCCAACAGTTATACCAACCCAAAGAGAAACGTATGCTGCAGATAGATTACAAGAAATATCAGGCGGTGGGCAAACAAATTTTTCCTGAAAACATTCGTATTATTGCAGTAGAAAAAAATGATGAAATTACTATTGATCTCGATTTTAAATCCATTAGTTTAAACGGAGAGGTCCGATTCCCATTCAACATTCCATCAGGATACAAAGAAATTGAACTTGAATAATGCGTTACCAACCTAACATATTCAGATTGATCTTACTTTTTAGTTTGTGCACATTCACAATGACCGCACAAAGTAAAAAGCAAAAAGAGTTGGAGGCCAAACGTCAAACAATTCTGAAGGAAATTCAGCAAATCAATAATCTACTTTTCACCACCAAAAAGGAGGAGAAATCTATTATTACCACGGTTGAAGATCTGAATTATAAGGTAAATGTCCGAAAAAATCTCATTAAAATTACTAATGATCAAGCCAATCTATTAACGCGGGAAATAAATAACAACCAAAAACAAATCAGCAGTCTTCGTGATCAGTTAAAATATCTGAAAGAGGATTATGCGGCCATGGTGGTCAAATCCTATAAAAGTAAATCAGAACAAAGTCGTGTGATGTTTTTACTCTCTTCTGAGAATTTTAAGCAGGCTTACAAGAGACTTCAGTACATTAGGCAATATACAGACTATCAAAAGGAGCAAGGCGAGGAAATCAAGCGAAAGACAGATAAACTGCAAGAATTGAACACGACCTTACTTCAACAGAAGAAGGACAAGGACAAATTGGTGGAAGAAAACCGATTGGCAAAGCAACGCTTGGAGGAAGATGTAAAGGAGCATCAAAAACTCATGGCTTCCGTAAGGAAAAACATGACCACTTACGCTTCACAAATCAAGAAAAAACAACAGGAAGCTGATCGAATTGACCGAGAAATAGAAAAGCTGATTCGAGAGGCCATTGCGGCATCCAACAAAAAAGCAGGGAAATCTGAAACTACTTCTAAAGGATTTGCTTTAACTCCGGAAGCCAAAGCGTTGGAAGCCAAGTTTGAGTCCAATAAAGGTAAATTACCGTGGCCCGTGCGTACAGGAGTCATTAAAGTGCGTTACGGCAAGCAACGTTCGTCCATTGATAATACGATTGAAATCAATAGTAGTGGAATTAGAATTGCTACAGATAAAAACGCAAAGGTAAGAGCCGTATTTAATGGCGAGGTGTTAGCCGTTCAAGGTACAAAAACCGGAAATCCTTGGATTTTAGTGCAACATGGTAACTACATTACGGTTTATAAAAACCTATCTAAAGTGTATGTAGCAAAAGGCGATAAGGTTGTCACCAACCAAGATATTGGGGAGGTTTTCACTGACCCATCCAATGGCGAATGTATGCTGAGCTTCCACATCTATAAAGATTCAAAATTCCAGGATCCATCGGCTTGGATTGTGAGATAGAATCATTTTACCGTTGTGACTTTCTAAGAATACCGCTATTTAGATTTTAACGAAAAATTCGTTAATTGAACAAGGCTTTTAGCTCTGTAGCTTCATTTGGCTTCATTTTTCCGGCCAATACCAAACTTAACTGTTTACGTCTAAGTGCGGCTTCAAAACGTTCTTTTTCCAAATCGGATACCGGAACAATTTCTTCAATTGCGGTTGGACGACCGGTTTCATCTACTGCAACAAAAGTGTAAATGGCCTCATTTGCTAAAGATCTTACTCCAGATTCACGATCTTCAATCCACACATCAATATACACTTCCATAGAAGTTTTAAATGCTCTCGAAACCTTCGCTTCCACAGTAACCACGCTTCCTAATGGAATAACTCTATTGAACGCAACGTGATTGACGGATGCAGTTACCACAATACGTCTACTGTGCCGTCTCGCTGCAATACTTGCCGCGCGGTCCATACGGGCCAACAATTCGCCACCAAATAAATTATTGAGTGGGTTAGTTTCGCTCGGAAGCACCAAATCGGTCATTATACAGACGGAATCATTAGGGTGTTTGGCTTGCATGGGTGTGTTTTTTAATTGAGGTGCAAAGATAGGTTGCATTTGGGATTTTTTGTCATGAATACACGAATGTTTTTTATAAGAATTCGCTGTGATATCGATCAATTTATGATTCAGGATGATTTCCTAATTCTAACCCTCGGAATGACCAAATCACATAAAAAATAAGCAGGGGAGACCATGCTCAATTAAATATTGAAAGTGTATAAAAGAATGAATGATGCCTTTTGTCCTTTGTATCTAAAAAGCCAATTTCTAATGATTGACAAGCAAAAACCTAGTGAATTTCTCGCACTAACATCCAAGCTTCTTTGTTGTAGTTCTGACGAATATCACGTAATGCCATTAAGGCATCGCTACCATTTTCATAGCTGGAATAGACCACTTCATGAAGTCCGTATTTGTTGACCCCAATTTTTCTGGCTTTGAATCCGAGTTCTTGGAGTTGCTCTACTTTTTTATCAGAATTTTCTTCAACCCTAAAGGCACCAGCAATAATATGATATTTGCCTTGTTGTTTCTCAACATTTAAGGTAGCGGCAGGTAATGGGTTTTCAATCACAAACGTCGCTTGCTGTACTTTGACATCCAATTGTTCATTAGCTTCTTCCTGAGCTAATTGGTTATGGGTTTCTACTTGACTATTATAGAAAGATGAGACCGCAAAACCTCCAACGGATAAAGCAATTAATGCTACCGCTGCATATTTAAGATACGGTTTCTTGTTGGTTTCATTAGTAATCCGTCTTTCAGGAGTGATTCCAATAGGAATAACATCTTCTAGCGATTCTACCTGTTGCCCATAAACTTCACGATTGACGCTGGTAGTTTTAAATTCTGTAAGTCCAAAGGCTTCGGTTAGGTAATTACTGTTATAGATTGGTTCAAAAAGAATTCTACCATCACTATTTAACACTAAGTCACCAATAGTGTTAAAATTCAAAGTTTCGCCCTCAGCCAGAAAAGACTTAATAGACTTCACGTGCTTGCTGATTTTTTGAACAGCAATTTCGTAAGGAATGTTTTCCACATCTGCAATATAACTAGCTAAAAGGCCGTCGTTATGCTGTAATTGCTCATTAAACGAAATGACTTTTTTAGGAGGAAAAAAAGTATGGTTGCTTTGATCAATTCTTGCCGAAACGCGTTTGGTCAAAAATGCACCAAATTCCGGAATCGTTACGCAGTCGTAACGGTAGAGTAAATCGCTTATGTAAGTTTCTATATGCATTGAAACAAAGTTATGAATTTTTGATTTTCGTGGAAATTAAACGGTTACTATTTATTAACATTGCTTAAGTTTAAACAGTTTATCCTCTTAATCAATCTTATAGATGTCAGATCAGGACTTAATTTTTATTATTGCGCTACAAAATGTACCCAAAATAGGCGACATTACTGCTAAAAAGTTGATTGCGCATTGCGGATCTGCGGAAGCGGTGTTCAAAGAGAAGAGAAATCATCTGCTAAAAATTGACGGTATTGGGTACCATATGTTGCAGGATGTTTATAACAAAAATCATTTGATCGCGGCAGAAGCCGAATTGAGATTCATAAAGGAAACTAATATTACATGTTTGTATTTTATGGACACCAAATATCCTGAAAAGTTAAAACATTGTATTGATGGCCCTATCCTTTTGTTTCAGTCAGGACAAGTGGATTTAAAACAGCGTCGACTCATAAGTATTGTGGGCACGCGTAAAATCACCTCTTCTGGCGTGGCATTTTGTGAACAACTAGTAGAACAATTGGCAGTTTTCAATCCAGTAATTATTTCAGGGTTTGCTTACGGTACCGATATTACGGCCCAAAAAGCTGCATTAAAACACAATTTACAAACTGTAGGCTGTTTGGCACACGGACTGAATCAGGTTTATCCTAAAGTTCATAAAAGATACGTCGCCGAAATTGAAAAGAACGGTGGTTTTTTGACCGAATTTTGGAGTACTTCTAATCCCGAACGAGAAAATTTTTTAAAACGTAATCGGGTTATTGCCGGTATGAGTGAAGCAACCATTGTGATTGAATCTGCTGAGCGGGGCGGAAGTTTGGTCACTGCAGATATAGCTAATTCTTACAATAGGGATGTTTTTGCAGTTCCTGGAAGGATTACAGATTCTCAAAGTGTTGGTTGCAACAATTTGATTAAATACCAAAAAGCACATTTGCTATCCACACCTCTAGATGTGCCTTATATTTTAAATTGGGAGCTAGAACATGATAAAAAGCCTGCTATCCAAAAACAACTGTTTGTGGAATTGGAAGAAGAGGAGAAAATTATCTATAATTTCCTTAAAAGCAGAGAATCCCAACTTTTAGATAGTATCGCCTTGGAATGTAATATGCCAATTTTTAAAGTGGTGGGAGTGCTCTTGAATATGGAATTGAAAGGCGTAATTAGACCGCTTCCTGGTAAGTTGTTTGAGGTTGTTTAGGATTCCTGGGCAGACAGGTATATTGAAGTTTAAATCTAAATACTCCATTTTAAAAACCTATTCACATCTTAGATTAAGACTATTTTTTAAATTCCTTTCCTCTCAAGGGATGTTAAATTTGAGCTGGGGAGAGCTCAAAGACGGAAGGGTTAAATTAATTCCTGTGATTTTCGTTGAGCTTGTCGAAATGAGATTGCTTTAGGTTCTTCGAGGATGTTTTTTTCAAAACTGAATAGTTTTTGACCACGGTGTAACCACCTCGTCTTCTGCTTTTTTTTCGAAGCAGAAGACACTCCTCCTTTAAAAGGAGCAGAAGTCTAGATTTTAAATTCCGGCGCAGGCAGGAGTCTTGAGGTTTTTAACTGAACACTTAATTTCAAAGTCTACCTCTAACTTAGGTATAATTTGAATTAAATGTTAGTGTAGATGGTCTTCTGAATTACGAGATCACTGCCTTCGCAGGGAATTGGCTAATATCCCAATTTCTTTCGAACCCGTCCCAAAACGTCATCAGCTACGACTTTTGCTTTTTCAGCACCAACCGAGAGAGCTTTGTCTATTTCGTCCAAATGCCCCATAAAATAGTGGTAGCGCTCACGAGGAGTTTCAAACTTTGAGAGGATCAATTCAAATAAAGCTTGTTTGGCATGTCCGTAGCCATAATTTCCTTGTTCGTAATTTTGCTTCATTTCATGGGTTTCTCCATAAGAAGCTAACAAACTATAAAGAGCAAAACAATTACAAGTACTCCAGTCTTTAGGATCTTCTAAAGGCGTACTATCCGTTTCAATGGACATAATTTGTTTGCGCAACTGCTTTTCAGGTAAAAATATATTGATAAAATTGTTTTTGCTTTTGCTCATTTTTGCGCCATCGGTTCCGGGAATAAGCATCCCGCTTTCTTGAATTTTGCCTTCTGGTATCACGAAAGTTTCGCCAAATTTTGCATGAAATCGAGAAGCCACATCACGGGTCATCTCAATATGTTGCAATTGGTCTTTTCCTACGGGAATTATTTCAGCATCATATAACAAAATGTCAGCCGCCATCAACATAGGGTAGGTAAATAACCCTGCGTTCACATCTTCAAGCCGGTCAGCTTTATCTTTGAAGCCATGCGCCAAGGTGAGGCGCTGAAAAGGAAAAAAACAACTGAGATACCAAGAGAGTTCTGTTGTTTGAGGTACATCACTCTGGCGATAGAATACCACTTTTTCAATATCCAAACCAAAGGCCAGCCATGTTGCTGCCACGCTATTGGTATTGTGTCTTAAAATGTCTGCATCCTTGATCTGTGTTAGAGAATGCATGTCTGCAATAAATAAAAACGAATTGTTTTTAGTGTCATTTGCCATTTCAATTGCCGGGAGGATGGCGCCTAAAATATTTCCTAAATGTGGGGTGTTTGTGCTTTGTATGCCTGTAAGTATTCTTGCCATAACATTTCCCGAGAAAACGGGAATCTCTTTTAATTAAACAATAATAAAATTCCAAATTCCAAAACTCTGAACTCTGAACCTTCAGCAAAGGTACTTTTTTTCAAACAATAGCTCAATTAATTTAATTAGTTTTGAGCCGATGAAATTTTTTAAATACCCATTTTGGATCCTTTACCGCATTTGGTTTTACGTCTTGGTAACCTTACCTATCCTGATACTATTTCCGATTTTGATTCTCTCTATCTTAAAAGAAGAATGGTATCCCTATTTTTTTAAACTGGCGCGCTTATGGGCGAAAATTATTTTGATAGGGATGGGTTTTAGGATAATCATTAAAAGAGAACAGACGCCAGAGCCTAACAAAAGTTATATGTTTATTGCCAACCATACGTCAATGGCAGACATCATGTTGATGCTGGTGAGTGTCAAAAATCCGTTCGTTTTTGTGGGTAAGGCTGAGTTGGCCAAAATTCCACTCTTCGGATTTTTTTATAAGCGTACCTGTATTTTGGTGGATAGAAGTTCTGAAAAGAGCAGAAAGGCGGTGTTTTTAAGAGCCCAAAAACGCCTAAAACAAGGTTTGAGTATTTGTATTTTTCCCGAAGGGGGTGTGCCAGATGACACATCGATGATTTTAGATGCGTTTAAGGACGGAGCCTTCCGATTGGCAATCAACCATCAAATTCCTATTGTACCAATAACTTTTGCTGATAATAAAGATCGTTTTTCTTATGTCTTTTTTAGTGGAGGTCCAGGGAAAATGCGGGTTAAGGTCCATCCATTTTTAAGTACGGATGGCCTCACTTCAAAGGATGCCAAAGCGCTTAATGAACGCGCGCGGACCACGATATATGAGCAATTATTAGCCTATCAAAAAAACTAAAAAAGCCGCTCTAGGCACAGAGCAGCTTTTTCATCATTATTGCCTATTGCAATAACTACCTAACCAACTAACAATCTAAAATTTAAAACTAAATCCGGTGTAAACACCAATAAAATAAGGCCTAAATTCGCCTGAAGTATTGGTGAAAGTGTTTATTTGATATTTGAACATCGGCTCAAGATTTAGTTTTAAGGCATGCGATATGTCATAATTAAACCCTAACCCGAAATTGGCACTATAACTTGTACTGTTAATGTTATTAGCCTCGCCTACAAGAACTCTTGAGCTATCCAAAACAGAATAGATGTCATTATTGCTAAGGAAAAGCGTGCTAAATCCTCCAATAACGTTAAATCCAAATTTGCGGTCAATGATGCTATATTCCACTTCCAAAGGCACTTCAATATAACCAAATTGCTGTTCTAGAGCGCCGTCTAAATTGGACACCACAAATTGTGGCGCTGTATCTGAATTGATGCTGGAGGTACTTAAATAAGCATCGGATTTGGACTGGTTGTTAAAGGTTATATTCTTCAATGCTTCATTTCCAGAAGCGTTACCACTAAAACTGTTTACATCTTTAATTGCCATAACACCGTCGGTACGATAACCTAAATTGACTTTATTGATCCCAGCTCTAAGTTTTAGCTTATCAGTAACTGCATAACTGCTATTTATGCCATAGCTCATATTGACCTCGCCGCTCTTATTGTTATTTACAAACTGATTCGCAATGGTGGAGCCTTTGCCTAAACTATTAAAATAAACAGGTGCCACATTTGGGGTGATGTTCCACCTGTTTGGTTGCTCTTTTTTTTCTTCTTCATTTGTTGGGTTGGCTTTGGCAATAGCTTCCTCAATATTTTCACCTTTATCGCTTAAAGCGATGAGCTCTTTGTTTTCTTTGAGTGTTTCTGAATCATTTGCAATAGTCTGATCTGTAACTTTGGCAATTTTAGGTGGTGCTTTATCGGTTTTAAGGATTGTTTTAGCACGTTTATGAATTTGGTTAAAATCCTCCTTGTTGGAATTATATGACTGAGGATCTGCGGTATTTTTTGCAACGCTTTCTTCTTTAGAATTGGAAACAACTATTCTGTCTTTTTCTAAAGAGTTCAATTCAGCTTTTGAATTGGATCCATTGATGCTGTTACTCTTGGGGATAGCATCATCGGCAATGGTGATTGCTGTTGTCCCGGTATTAGTTGCATTTTGATTATAAGTGTTCTTCTTTGAGTTCGCATATGTATCTTCAGAGGTATCAGTATCTGCAATGGCATTGGCAGTTGCTTTTGAAAGAGTTTCAATGCCATCATTTATGCTGTTTTCTTTGGATTCAGAGGTGCTTTGATTGTTTTCCGTACCAACCATATGTGGTTCAGGTTGGTCAAATGCTTCACCATTCTTAAAAATATTTCCAACCGTCAACAATAATATTAAAAGAGCAGCAGCGCCTCCTGCAAACCACCATATCGGAATCACACGCCGCTTGTGTTTATCTTTATGCAAGGTATTGTGTATAGTGTGCCATACAGCAGCATCAGGAGTTGCTTCAAAATCTTTGAATTTCTCCTGAAACAGACGGTCTATATGTTTTTTATCATTCATTTATAAACTTTGCGAATTATCTCGTACTTTATAATGTTCTATTTTCTCTTTTAAAATCATTCTGGCCCTAGAAAGATTTGACTTTGAAGTTCCGGTTGAAATATCAAGCATCTCAGCCACTTCCTGATGGGAATAACCATCTAATACGTAAAGATTGAATACCAACCGGTATCTATCAGGCAATTCTTGAATGATGCCTAATAAAAAATCCAGACTGATGGTCTCTTCATCAATTTCAACTTCAACATCTTCTATTTGAGCTTCATTGACAAGATCAAAAACGCCAACACTTCTATATCGCTGAAGCGCTGTATTGATAGTGATGCGTTTCATCCAACCTTCCAAAGAACCTTTATGACTAAACTGATCCATTTTTTTAAAAATGGTCACAAAGGCGTCTTGCAGATTGTCCTGTGCCTCCGCATAATTTTTTGAATACTTAAGACAAAGCGAGAATAATTTGCTCGAAAAGAGCTTGTATATTTGGCTTTGCGCTTTAGCATCATTTTTTTTACAACTGATAATGAGTTGTTCTAAACTCACAGGTTTTTTAGTATTAGTGATTGATTTACGCGTCTGGTTCTACTACTGGTACTTCTACAATATAATATAAATCTGTGCCGCTTTCATCTTTGCCCTGCCAAAATTTAAAGATATAAGTGCCATTGCTGGTCACTTTAAAGTTGAATGTGGCTTCAGCTTCTCCCTCTTCGGGAAGTCCGCAATTTTGGTTGGGATACACAGCGTTAACCACCGCTACGGTGCGCTGATTCAATTCGCGTGTATAATAGAAATCATTAAATACATAACAGCCAGCAGGTCGAATATAAGTTACTGTGATAGGATATACCTCACCAAGAACAAATTCTTCTGGAATGTCAACGCTTTCAATAGGTAAGATTTCATTATAGAAATCGTTGGAATCATCAAAGCTACAAGAAGCTAATGATAGCAGCACAACGCATAAAAAAACTAACTTTTTCATAAAAATAGAATTAGGGTATTTTTCTTTTTCATAATGTAGATGTGCTATAGTCTTAAAGGTTGCGTTAAAAACAAAAAAAATCCCTCGAAAAAAGGGATTTTTATATATGACACTGTTTTACTGCTTAAATGAATTGTTTTAGTCGTCACCAGAAGCAGCAGCCTTAGCGATTACTCTAACTTTGGCCTCTAGTTCATCCATCAATTCCGGATTGTCTTTTATTAAGGCTTTAACGGCATCTCTACCTTGACCTAACTTGGTGTCTCCATAACTGAACCATGAACCACTTTTCTTGATGATTTCGTTTTCAACGGCAATGTCTAAGATTTCACCCACTTTGGAAATTCCTTCGCCATACATTATGTCAAATTCGGCCAACTTAAATGGTGGTGCAACTTTGTTTTTCACCACTTTAACACGTGTTTTGTTACCCATTACGTTGCCGTCGGTTTCTTTGATCTGTGTAGAACGCCTGATATCTAACCTTACAGAGGCATAGAATTTTAATGCGTTACCTCCCGTAGTTGTTTCAGGATTACCAAACATCACTCCAATCTTTTCACGCAACTGGTTAATAAAAATAACCGTACAGTTGGTTTTACTGATGGAGCCCGTTAATTTTCTTAAGGCTTGAGACATTAATCGGGCGTGCAATCCCATTTTCGAATCTCCCATTTCACCTTCAATCTCACTTTTTGGAGTCAATGCCGCCACTGAATCTATCACCACAATATCAATTGCGCCGGAGCGGATTAAATTATCGGCAATTTCTAAGGCTTGTTCTCCATTATCAGGTTGTGAAATGATCAAGTTTTCTAGGTCTACACCTAGTTTTTCGGCATAAGTTCTATCAAAAGCATGCTCAGCATCGATAAATGCCGCTATTCCTCCAACTTTTTGTGCTTCAGCAATAGCATGCAAAGTTAGGGTTGTTTTACCAGAAGATTCTGGTCCATATATTTCAATAACCCTACCACGTGGATAGCCACCAACTCCTAGCGCAATGTCCAAACCTAATGAACCGGAAGAAATAGACTCTACATCCACTACAGATTTATCACTCATTTTCATTACAGTCCCTTTGCCATAGGCTTTATCCAACTTGTCTAATGTCAGTTTTAGGGCTTTTAATTTTGCTTCTTTTTCACTACTCATGTGTCGTTCTTTTTCTGATTTTTATTGAAGCTAAAATACGACTTTTTTTCATCTTAAAAATTTAAAGACGCAACCTTTTTATTCCTTGTGCATCTACCTAATAAGATTGGGAAATCTTGCTATGAAATAGTTTACTTTCTATAAGTAACAACTTCCATCTGACTTTAAATCACCTTTAAAATCTAACAGATGAGATTTTTTAACAAAATTATTTTTAACACCACATTGGGCGTTTCAATTGCGATTTGTTTGAATGGCAATTGTAAAGCTGATGGAGGTTAGCTCGTAGACTATTTGCTAAATGAATATTTAAAAGATAGTAGTAACGAGTTAGTCCTCAAAAAAACACTGGAGATGGAATCTTTGGTGCTTTTTTTATGAGCGTTGAGTGGTGACCAACGCTTAATATATTTCCCGAAGATTACACAGAGTTTCTCAAAACTGGCGCCCAATACCTAATGCCTAATTTCTCAAATTTTTCACTGCCCAATGCAAAAATTCCAAATTCCAAATTTGGAACCCTGAACTCCAAACTCTGAAAACTTTTTTTCTTACCTTTGCCCAACTTTAACCTTAAAAAATTAGTATAGCATGCAACTGTACAATAACTTAAGCGCTAAAGAAAGAGCAGCACTTATTGAGCAAGCCGGAAAAGACCGCTTGACTATTTCTTTCTACGCGTATGCCAAAATTGGCAATCCGGAAACTTTTAGAAACCATTTATTTTTAACTTGGAACGACCTTGACGTTCTTGGCAGGATTTACGTCGCACATGAAGGTATTAATGCCCAATTGTCGCTACCTGCGGATCATTTTGAAGCCTTCAAGACCCATTTAGACAGTATTTCCTTTTTGGAAAACGTCAGGCTCAATATTGCCATAGAGCAAGATAATTTTGCTTTTTTGAAGCTAAAAATCAAAGTGCGTGATAAAATTGTGGCGGACGGATTGAACGATGCCACTTTTGATGTGACTGATATAGGTGTTCATGTCAATGCTGAGCGATTCAATGAGCTTATTGAAGATGAGAATACGGTTTTGGTGGATATGCGCAACCACTATGAAAGTGAAATAGGGCATTTTAAAAATGCTGTAACTCCTGATGTGGACACTTTTAGGCAATCTTTGGACATCATTGAGGAAGATTTAAAAGACCATAAAGAAGATAAGAATTTGGTGATGTATTGCACGGGAGGGATTCGTTGCGAAAAAGCCAGTGCCTATTATAAGCATAAAGGCTTTAAAAATGTTTTTCAATTGGATGGTGGTATCATCAATTATGTGAGGCAGATTAATGAAAAAGGCCTCGAAAATAAGTTTATCGGAAAAAATTTCGTGTTTGATGAGCGCCGTTCAGAACGTATTTCTGATGATGTGATTGCACATTGCCATCAATGTGGAAAACCCGCTGATTTGCATACTAACTGTGCCAATGACGCCTGTCATTTGCTTTTTATACAATGTGAGGAATGTAAGGAGAAAATGGATAACTGTTGTTCTACCACATGTATGGAAGTTCATCAATTACCTTATGAGGCCCAAAAGGAACTCCGTAAAGGTCAGGGAAATAGCAATGATATCTTTAAAAAAGGACGTGCTGACCATTTGCCTTTCAAGCAGGACTTAAGAAATATTTTTGAGATATTAGAAAAATAAACTCTCTGGGCCCAACGAACCCGTAGTTTCCGCTTGACAGCAGTTAAGAATAGCTCTTACAACTGCTGTCAATTGGATAACTGTCTTATTCTTTAATCATTTTAATGATCTTTTTCTGATTGTCATTCCCTTCCAAAGTCAAAAAATAAAGGCCTTTAGATAACGATTCGAGATTGATTTCATTGATGCTAGCTGCAGCATTGGCTTTGGCCATTACTGTTTTTCCAAGAATATCCACTACGGATACTTTTTTGACAGGGCTCTTGGATTGGATATTGACCACGTCATTAAACGGGTTTGGATATATGGAAGCGGTTTGGAAGTCTTCATCTTCAATGCCCAATGTTTTTACTGTAAACTTATGATCTAAAACTTGACCTTGGTAGGTGGCACGCCAAGTCCATTCGCCTTGCACGGAAGGTACTTCAATTATCCAATACCAATAAGAGCTGGAATAATCTTTTGCTAGATCAAAATCCCAATTATTATATACTGAGCCATTCGGTCTTAGAACTTCTAGATTTATTTTAGTCCCTTTCATTTGGTCTCTTAAATAAACTGCAACATAAACCTCTTCGCCAGGCGCAAAAATATTTTTTTCATTCGTTATTTCCTGATCCGGACATGTAGGCAAAATAGGAGGTGCGGAATGTGTCAAAAGCGCATTGATATTGGTGTTTACATATGGTTTTTGATTTTCCCACCAAGAATCTGTATTCATGTCATTGCATTTCCCCGCAAAAGGGTCAATGAACACGTCAGGATTAATGGATGAATACACTTCAAAATGTAAATGTGGTCCGGTGGAGTTGCCTGAACTTCCCACAATCCCAAGGTATTCTCCGCGTTCTACCATATCACCAATACTTTTTGTAGTTGGAGAATTCTTTTTCATATGGCCATAAAGTGCCACGCTGCCATCGGCATGTTGTATATACACTGCATTCCATACATTATTATTGAAGGAGCAGCTTCTATCAAATTGATTTCTGCCTATGTCTATAATTTGTCCTGGAGCTGCTGCAACAATGACAGCTTCATCATAATCCATCATTTTCCATGTAAATGGCCAAGTATAGATATCCACACCCATATGATTATACCCTGCAGTGTTATCATACGTTTTACTACCACAATTATAGTCTAAAACTTTGTTTGGGAATTCTGGGTTTTGATCTACATAGTTAGAAATGGCCCAAACTTCATGGTATGGGGTGCCTTCTTTCTTTTTAACGGGCCAACTGAATAATGGGTGTGTGGCACGTTGCTGTGCACCATCATAAGCCAGTCTTTTTTGGGATTTTAATACTGCGATATTCGATTTGATTTTTAAAAGAACCTCTTCTCTTTGCACATCAGTCAAACAAGGCGTTTTATTTGCATTAAACTTATATTCGCCGCCTGTAAGGGTGGATGCTATATTTTGAGAATTAGCGTCTATTGAAAAGAGTAACAAACAAAAAATAATGAGTAGTGTAAAATTTAATTTCATAATGGTGTGGTTTTAAGTTTATGTAGAAGACATCGTATAAGGATTTAAATGTAAGCATAACTAGGTTTAGCCATTAAAATTATGCGTTGTAAACTTAAAAAATTATCTTTAATACAATGCTATTAAGCTTTTTATATTTTTTTAAATGATTTCAAGCAGTTCCGTAGTTTTCAATTATATAACTGAAATAAATAATCTTATCTTTACGTTTTCAAATTATATGACCTGCTATTTCCGTTAAGTTGGAAAATTTTGGATTGCAGTGTCATAATTTATTAATCCTCATTCGTTTCCAGACGAATTATATATATAACATAACATGAGTTGTAACAGTTGCTCAACCGGAAAGGATGGACAACCAAAAGGATGCAAAAACAATGGTACCTGCGGCACAGATAGCTGCAACAAACTTACTGTTTTTGATTGGTTGGCCAACATGTCTCTTCCTCAAGGCGAAGAGCCTTTTATTGGAGTAGAAGTGCGTTTCAAAAATGGACGCAAAGAGTATTATAAAAACACAGAAAATTTAACCTTAAGTATTGGCGATGTTGTTGCTACACAAGCCCAATCTGGCCATGATATTGGTATGGTCACCCTTACTGGAGAATTGGTAAGGATTCAAATGAAGCGTAAGCACGTTAAGATTGACGATGAAGAAAACGTTTTAAAAATCTACCGTAAAGCCTCACAACGAGATATTGATATATGGTCTGATGCCCGCGATAAAGAGGAGCCGATGAAAGTCAAAGCGCGCCAATTTGCCATTGACTTAAAATTACAGATGAAAATTTCTGATATTGAATATCAGGGAGATGCCAGCAAAGCAACGTTTTATTATACGGCAGAAGAACGCGTTGATTTTAGGGAATTGATAAAATTGTTTGCGAAAGAATTCCGTACCCGAATTGAAATGAAACAGGTAGGTTTTCGTCAAGAAGCTGCGCGTCTTGGTGGTATTGGATCATGTGGACGAGAACTGTGCTGTTCGACTTGGTTGACTGATTTTAGATCGGTAAGTACCTCTGCGGCGCGTTACCAGCAATTATCCCTGAATCCGTTAAAGTTAGCAGGACAATGTGGAAAATTAAAATGTTGTCTTAACTATGAATTGGACGCTTATTTGGATGCTTTAAAAGAGTTTCCTAAAACAGATGTGAAGCTCTATACAGAAAAAGGGACTGCGGTTTGCCAGAAAACTGATATTTTTGGTGGCTTTATGTGGTATGCTTATGAAGGTGAATGGATGAATTGGCATAAATTAACGACAGATCAGGCCAACGAAATCATCTCATTAAATAAGAAAAGGGAAAAGGTAGCAAGTCTTGAAGAGTATGCGTCAGAATTGATTGTCGATACCAAAGCTGATTATGAAAATGTGGTTGGTCAAGATAGTTTAACACGGTTTGATGGTCCAAAACGTACTAACAAACGTAGAAATACAAAAGGAAAAAGTAAAAGACCAGGACGGCCAAAACAGGATTCAGATCAACAAAAACCGCAACAAAAGCCACAACAAAAATCAGATCAGGTACCTGCGAAGAAAACTGGTCAGAAAAAACGAAGAAAACCAAACCCGAAAAAATCCAATCCTAACGATGCCAAATAAATTTTCTTGGATATTTTTAACACCTTTGCTTTTTATACTGAGTTTTTTTATACTGAGTTGTGATTCCAATCAAATTTTTGACGAGTATAAATCGGTACCAAATCAGTGGAATAAGGATGCCGTGATTTCCTTTACCATGACACCTCCAGATTCAACAAGTCTTTACAATTTGTTCATTAATATCAGGAACACTAATGATTATCAATTCAGCAATTTATTTTTGATTGCTGAAATGAATTTTCCTCATGGCAAAATCGTTACGGATACTTTGGAATATCAAATGACAAAGCCTGACGGAACGCTTCTGGGCGAAGGATTTACTGATATTAAGGAAAATAAGTTATGGTACAAAGAAGCCGTACAGTTTGATGAGGTTGGCGAATATACCGTTACAATTAAACAGGCCATGCGTAATAACGGTGAGGTAAATGGCGTTGATAACTTAGAAGGTATTACAGATGTGGGTTTTAGAATAGAACCTGCAAAGAATTAATTTAGATTATGGCAAAAAAGAAAGCAGCTACTCAAAATTTTTCAAAATATATAAAATGGTTTTGGATGACTATTTTAGGAGGTGTGTTATTTGTGGTTTTAATGTTTTTTTTGGCATCCCAGGGTGTTTTTGGAGAAATGCCAGATTATACGCGATTGGAAAATCCAACCACTAATTTAGCAACTGAAATAATTTCTGCTGATGGTGAACTTTTAGCTAAAATATACGATAATGACAACCGTACGCCTGTTGATTTTACAGAATTGCCAACATCATTGGTGGATGCTCTAATTGCAACGGAAGATGCGCGTTTTCACGAGCATTCAGGTATTGATGCAAGAGGAACTTTAAGAGCCTTCTTTTTCTTAGGAAAAAGAGGGGGAGCAAGTACCATCTCACAACAGGTGGCAAGACAATTGTTTGTTGGCGTAAGGTCAAAAAACAAATTAGAAACGGCAACCCAAAAAATAAAGGAATGGGTTATCGCTATTCGTTTGGAGCGTCAGTATACTAAAGAAGAAATCATAGCCATGTATTTCAATATCTATGATTTTGGAAATAACGCCGATGGCATCCGAAGTGCTGCCAGAATTTACTTTGGTAAAGAAACAAAAAATTTAGACGTTAAAGAATCAGCAATGTTGGTGGGGATGTTCAAAAATTCAGCACTTTATAATCCAAGGCCTACGAGAAATCCAGAAGGCACAAGAAACAGAAGAAATGTGGTCTTGAATCAAATGGAGAAGTATGATTATATTACTGAAAGCGTAAGCGATTCTATTAAACAATTAGATCTGGGCTTGCGCTATACTCCAGAATCCCATCGCGAAGGTTTAGCTACATATTTCAGAGCTTACCTTACCGATTTTATGAAGGATTGGATCAAAAACAATCCTAAGGCCGATGGTACTGGCCTTTATAGTTTATATGACGATGGATTGAAAATTTATACCACCATTGATTCGCGTATGCAACAATATGCAGAAGATGCGGTACACGAACATATGGCAAGATTGCAGGCCGAGTTTTTTCAGCAAAATACCCCTGATCGAAATAAAACCGCGCCGTTTTTAGATTTAAAACCAGATGAGATTACAGGGCTTCTCAACAGAAGTATGCGTCAATCAGAGCGCTGGAGGAAAATGAAAGCGAATGGTAAAAGTGAAAAGGAAATAGTAGCCTCCTTTGAAAAACCAACACCAATGACGGTGTTCTCCTGGAAAGGTGAGATTGATACCATTATGAAACCAGCAGATTCCATGCGGTATTATAAATCATTTTTGCATGCGGGTATGATGTCTATGGAACCCCAAACGGGTCATGTAAAAGCATGGGTGGGTGGTATCAATTATAGACATTTTCAATATGATCACGTAAAACAAGGTAAACGTCAGGTAGGATCTACCTTCAAGCCGTTTGTTTATGCGACAGCTATTGACCAATTGCATTTATCACCATGTGATACGTTTCCAAATACCAAAATAACGATTGAAGCAGGTAAATTTGGGAATCCATTGCCTTGGAGTCCTGACAATGCAAATAGAGAATATGGCGGTTTTAGAAGTTTAAAGAGTGCTTTGGCAAACTCAATTAATACCATTACTGCGCGCTTAATGGATAAAGTAGGTCCGCAGCCCGTAATTGACATGGCCAGAAACTTAGGCATTGAATCTGAGATTCCTCCGGTTCCTGCCATCGCTTTGGGTACACCAGATTTAAGTGTTTATGAGATGGTCGCGGCCTATGCCACATTTGCCAATAAAGGAGTTTATACCAAACCAGTGATGGTCATGCGTATTGAAGATAAAAATGGAACTGTTTTATATCAATTTACGCCAGAGTCCAAGGATGTGTTGAGTGAAGAAGTAGCGTATGTTACAACCAATCTTTTAGAGGGTGTAACGCAATCAGGTTCAGGAGCACGCTTAAGGTCGGTTGGGGTTGATAAGTACAATACCATGTACAAGGAAGTCATGACGGGTTATCCGTACGCATTGACGAATCCAATTGCAGGAAAGACAGGAACCACACAAAATCAAAGTGATGGTTGGTTTATGGGCATGGTGCCCAACTTGGTCACCGGTGTTTGGGTTGGGGGAGAAGAGCGTGCCACGCATTTTAAAACCATTACATATGGGCAAGGGGCCACTATGGCCTTGCCTATTTGGGGACTGTATATGAAAAAATGCTATGCCGATAAGGATCTTGAAGTTTCTAAAGCAGAGTTTGAACGTCCAGCCAATCTTACGATAAATGTAGACTGTAATAAAATAGATGAAAACACGTCATCAGATACTGACGGTTTTGATGGTTTAGATTTTTAAGCATCAAAACTTAGATTTTTAATTAAGGGCCAATTTGAAATGAACATCACATTTTAAATTGGCTTTTTTAATGGAAATTCTCTTTTCAGGTCAAAGTTTATGAAATGCAGATTGTTGAGAGCGTGAATTTCACAAACTTTAATTCAGAATAAATATAATTTAATCTCGGGGTTTAAACAGTTAGAAATTACTTTATTTTGTGGTCTGGTGAGAATGCTGCTGATTTTCAAAAACATTCTGAGTTTTTGAATGTCAAGAGATTTGAAAAATTTTTCAGCTTTGGAAAAGTCACACCATCTACAAAGTCAAATCATTTTAGATTGGCTGTTTTATTTCGTAATTTTAAACTCCTAAAATAAAGTACTCATGATTAATAAAAAAGTAGCTGACGTTACGGAAGCCATGCAAGGGGTAAAAGATGATATGACGCTTATGTTGGGCGGTTTTGGACTTTGTGGTATTCCAGAAAACGCCATAAATAATCTCGTTAAATTAAACGTTAAAGGACTGACCTGTATCTCCAATAATGCTGGCGTGGATGATTTCGGTTTGGGCTTGCTATTGCACAAACGCCAGATAAAGAAAATGGTATCCTCTTATGTTGGCGAAAATGATGAATTTGAACGGCAAATGCTTAGTGGAGAACTGGATGTTGAATTGGTTCCCCAAGGCACACTTGTTGAGCGCTGTAGAGCCGCCCAATCTGGATTTCCAGCTTTTTTTACACCTGCAGGTTATGGCACTGAGGTAGCCGAAGGTAAAGAGGTTCGAGAATTTAACGGGAAAATGTATGTTTTGGAAAAAGCTTTTGAGGCCGATTTTGCTTTTATAAAGGCTTGGAAGGGCGATGCGGCAGGTAATCTGATCTTTAAAGGGACTGCCAGAAATTTTAATCCGTCCATGTGTGGGGCAGCAAAAATTACGGTTGCTGAGGTTGAAGAGCTGGTGCCGGTTGGAAGTTTGGATCCCAATCAAATCCATATTCCGGGCATATTTGTCCAGCGTATTTTCCAGGGCAAAGATTATGAAAAACGCATTGAACAATTAACCGTGAGGCAGAGGTCATAAGCAGAATTGTTCGGGTTTTCATTTTTAGGACAGAGAATTGAATTGAAAAACGAACAAACATTGTAATACATTCATGAGATTCCTGCTTTGACAGGAATGAAATAACTTAAAAGACATGTTAGATAAAATAGGAATCGCAAAACGCATTGCACAAGAAGTCCAGGACGGGTATTACGTCAATCTAGGGATAGGTATCCCAACATTGGTTGCCAATTATGTAAGAGATGGAATAGAAGTTGAATTTCAAAGCGAAAATGGTGTTTTGGGCATGGGTCCATTTCCTTTTGAAGGGGAGGAAGATGCCGATTTAATTAACGCAGGAAAACAAACCATTACCACATTGCCAGGAGCCAGTTTTTTTGACTCATCCTTGAGTTTTTCAATGATCAGGGGGCAACATGTCGATCTGACCATTTTGGGCGCTATGGAGGTGTCTGAAGAAGGGGATATTGCCAATTGGAAAATCCCTGGTAAAATGGTAAAGGGCATGGGAGGTGCCATGGATTTGGTTGCGAGTGCCCAAAACATTATCGTTGCCATGATGCATACCAATAAAGCCGGCGAATCCAAACTGCTAAAAAAATGTAGTTTACCACTTACAGGAGTAGGCTGTGTCAAAAAGATAGTCACCAATCTGGCGGTTTTAGAAGTTACTGAAAACGGATTTAAATTGTTGGAACGCGCTCCAGGAATTTCAGTGGACGAGATTAAAAAAGCGACAGAAGGGCATTTGATTGTAGATGGGGATATTCCTGAAATGGTTTTATAAAATTATAATCATCGTATATTTTGGCTTCCAAAACTCCAATTTGTTAAGAATTTGAGTATTGGGGGCTTTTTTGTTTCTGACCTAATATATGATAGGATATTTTCAATTCACGATATTCCATGGCGAATCTTGAAATTTATTTGGAGTTTATAAAATGATCGCTTAGAAATCATTTGGAGCTCTAAATATGTTAATAGAAAATAATGGTGCTAGTTTAGTGAGTGTATTTTTCTGAGGCAATTCTTTAAAATCGTAAGATTAAGTATATTATAATTTGTAAGACTATTCTTCATAATGTATGTTAATTGTTAAAATTAAGCGCATTTCATCGAATTATAACGACTTTCAACTGATATATTGAAATAAAGTTACATATTTACAAAACCAAATCTAGTTAACCTAACAACCAAATTTACCATAAACCTAACTTATGATTAGCCCCAAATCTACCATAAATTTTGACTTATGAATACCGCTCCAAATCTACCTAAACCTACCTTGTCTGAAAGCAAATTATTTGAAACCTTTCAGAAGACATTAAACTTACTGAAAGGTATTTTAATGCTCACCAAAAAAATATTCATGCTTTAATCCAAAATTAGGATTAAGCATGAATTATTTTTTGATTTAAGAAGTCATCCCCACAATCCTTTTGTTTGAAAGAGGTAAAGTAATTTCTTTTAGACCTCATCAATTCTTTTATTCTCCGTCTATTAGCAATCAGATTGGAGCCATTACCACAAATTCCAATAGTTAATTTCCTTTATGGAGAGCTTGTTCTATTGGTTATTTAAAAAAATCCAATTCTGCAATGGCTGCTTGTCTTTTGCCTCCTGCAATAGTTTTAGTTTCAATTCTAACAAATCGCGCACTAACCGCTTCTTTAAAATAGTGGGTTCTTTGGCTAGGATCATTTATAAGGTTACCAAACTCGAAGCTTTCAACCTCTTTCCATGATTTTCCATCACTACTTATCATAATCATACCCTGTTCTATCATGCCCTCTGAAATGCCTTTTGGTGGGGTATAGCCAAATGCTTTAAAGATCTCCACATGTCCTAAATCTAATTCTATAAAATGTGGTGCACCCTTTTCTCCAGATATCCAATAGGTATTTGGATCTTCATCTATCGCCAAACTGCCTTTATTATCTAAGGCCCAACTATCTTCTTTTAAAACTTTCCAATTGTTTTTGAGAATTCCTAAGGTTCTGGAAACCATACTGCCTTTTTGATTCTTCGAAAAAGCAGTTGCTTTTATCTCTCCTGGAGCAGCTAAAAAAGGAGCATCATACACTTCAGAATTTTCTGTAGGATCTGAACCATCTGTTGTAAAACGAATCTCTATACCGGAATTAATATTCCCTGAGATATCTTCGCCATGGGGCTTCCAGCCAAATTCGTGTTTTTTGGGATGTATACTGACCAAACCATCTAATGCTCTTGTAACACTTAATTGTGGAGGACGAGTTTTATAATAATGGGCACTTACATTTGAAATTGCAGGACTTAATCGTGATTCTAAAATACGAACTCTAAATTTATTTGAAGTTGTTTCAGGAAAACGCAGAATACGTTTATAGCCAATATTAGTAGCGGAGGCAATTTTTTGCCAAGCATTGTTGATCCATGCATCAACCTCATGTTTCTCTACACGTTCACCATGGGTTGTAATAGCTTCTTGAATGGCTATTCGGTTAATTGTCACCGGGCTTTTGGTTTCAATGATGATTTCTTTGAGGTCTTTATCCAACAGTTCGAAAGTTTTGGAATCTGCATCCAAAACACTTTTAACTCCAGCAGCATCAGCAAATAAATTAGTGCCGTAGGTATCCTTAATACGCTGTCCAACGTCTTCTAAAACCCCCACATCTTCAGATGAAAATTTTCCTTCTCTGTTAGGCGGGATATTTAATAATAAGGTGGCATTGCCGCCAACTGAACGTTCATACATATCAAAAACATCATCCGCACTACGTACCTTTTGCTTGTCTTCATCCCTATAAAACCAACCTTCGCGTATTGAAGTATTGATTTCTGCCTGTTGATAGTGCAAATATTTAGCGTCATAAAGTTTTGCTCTGCTCCCAATATCTTCTCCGGTAATATCAGCAAAACTATTCATGGCCAAAGGATTGTTTGCATACGGAATCACATTCCATTCCGTATCTCTTGTGGCGCCGGCCTCATTGCCACACCAGCGGATATCTTGCTTTCCAAAAATAACAGCTTCAGGCGCCAATGTGGTGATAAGTTCTTTCCAAGCCAAATAATTATATACTTGTCCGCCTTTACGTTTTGGATGTGCACCATCAAACCAAACTTCGTGAATTGGGCCGTATTCCGTGAGCAACTCGAATAGCTGATTTAGAAAATATTCATTATAATCATCTACATTAAAGGTGAAGGTAGTTTTATTTTCAAATGGTCGGCCGGCAATAGGTCTTGGGATGACACGGTCAGAATATTCACTTAAATTACCATATAATCCTTCTTTATTTTCAATTTGATATAAATCAGCTGGCGATAAATACACGCCTAATTTCAAACCGTATTTTTGACAGGATGCAGATAGTTCCTTTAAGATATCCCCTTTGCCATCTTGAAACCCTGTAGACATTATCCCGTGATCCGTGTATCGACTCTGCCAAAGTACGAATCCATCGTGATGTTTAACCGTGATAATCACCATCTTCATTTGGGCATCTTTCATAGCTTTACACCATTGGTCAGTATCAAGATTCTGAAGGTCAAAGATCTTAGGATCTTCCTTGCCATTTCCCCATTCCATCCTCGTGAAGGTGTTGGGACCGAAATGGACAAACGCGATATATTCATTTTTTAAAGCCTCATATTGATTTTTTGTCGGCACTACATGAGCAGCTTTAACTATTATGGATTCTTTAGTGTCAGTGGCCTCTATTCCAATAGTTGAACTGGGCGTCATTTGCTGACCCATGAGATCGTAACAGGAGCTGATGTATAACGTTAAAAGGGTGTAAAAAAATAAATTTTTCATTGCTATAACAATTGTTTCTTTAATACTTGCCAATTTCTCTTCTAAAATGAAATGGCTAATTTTAGGGAAAAGTTTCCTATGTTTACTTTAAAATCTTTGAAACAGGGGAAATCATGAGTAAAGGTATTGAAAAAAGTTAGTTATTAGCTGGGCACTTGTAAATGTGTTTCGCTCTACATAAGGTCATTTTGTGAATCAGCCGATTACGAAGGCTTTGTGTTATTTGCCGTTTTGGTTTTCCTATTCTTCTTTTTCAACTTATTAAGCCAAATTATAGTTCCTGTTACAGGTAAACTCGTACCAATTAAACACGCCAAGAAATAGATAATCTTTGAGAAGGTTCCAAAAATATCGCCGGTGTGCAATGGTTTGATTACCGATGCAATTTTGTCGTTTATAGGTTTTTCATCAAACCATTCTATTTTCAAAATAGATCCTTCGGTATCTATATAAATTTTATCAGAAGTAGAAGGTGACCAGTTGTTGGCACTATATTTTCTAAAACTATAGTAATTGCTTTTTGGGTTGGGAAACGTAACCGCAAGTTCACCCGGATAATTTAAAGATGCATTCGCTATTTCGATAGCTTTATCGTAAGAGATTACTTTGGTATTTGTTGAGTTTTTAAGTTGAAATTCAGGATTTGACCTGTCAAATATTTTAGTTCCCATAACATAACCTAAACCTTCCCGATATGCTTCAAAGGACCAACATAACCCTGTAATTGCCATGATAACCAAAAATATGCAGGCGTAAAAACCTAAGGTATTATGTAGATCATGATTGACCCGCTTCCACTTGGCATTGGTTTTTATTTTAAGGCCTGGTTTGATAGTTTTCCATTTTATCTTTTTAGGAAACCAAAGGACGATTCCTGAAATTGATAATAATAAAAAGATAATGGTGGCAACACCAACAATAGGCCGTCCTATATCAGAATCCAACAACAGCCATCTGTGCAGTTTAAACATGGTCAACATAAACTCGTCAGCTTTTGTTTTTTCCGCTTTATGGATCGCTTTCGTGTACGGGTTTACCAATACTTTAGTACCACGCTGTTCCTTTAAATTTTCTTTTACCATAAAAGCATAGGCCTCGTCCTTGCTATTGGGAATGGTTACTCCGGTTATAAAATAGTCTTTAGAAGCTTTTAACTCTTCGGCCAAGTCGTGCACGGATTGTTTTTCAGCAATAGCCTCCACTACAAAGTCATCCGCAAAGAACTCTTTTATTTCCTTTTCAAACACCAAAATGGTACCGGTGAAACAGACTATAAATAATATGATTCCGCTTGCTAAGCCTAGCCATAGATGCACATCATTTATAAATTTTCTAAAACTGTATTTGTTATTCTTCTTCATATATAAACGTGAGTTAAAAACAAAGTGCAACCAAATTTGATTGCACTTAAGATGGCTAATTGATTAAAATGAATAACTCAAGACGCCTGCGAAGTTCCGAGGGTCAGTTTGGTTAATATAACGGGTTCTATAAGCGTTATATCCAATCTTATCAAAGACGTTATTGAGTAGAAATCTTAAATTCCAATGAGAATTAATTCTGTAGGCGAGCTGAGCATTGACTTGGGTATAGGCTTCAACATCAAAGGGTTTTTGATTAGGTACAATCCCTTCGTGTGTCACGGCTCCAGAACTCCAATCGTTGATTGGGCGTTCTCCTGTAAAATAGATGCCAGCACCAATGGATAAACCCTCAAGACTTTCCTTGAAGCTATAGTTGGCATACGCATTAAACGTATGTTTTGGTGTATTTAATGGCGCCGATCCATAGACATAGGAGGTGTGTTCTTTATACTGCGCATCGATATAAGAATATCCGGTTATAACCTCTAAATTATCCAATAGCCGTCCGGTAAGCTCTACTTCGATTCCTTTTCGCTCATCATTACCTCCTTTTTGATAATATCCAGTAGCCACCCAATTCTCATCGTATACAGGTAAATTGATGTCTTTATTGTTAATTTTAAAGAAGGTTAAGTTAAAGCGCAATCTATTATTTAACCAATTGGTTTTAATACCTGTTTCGAATTGATCGAAACGTTCGTTGCCTAATTCGTTTCCATTGACATCTAAACGTGTTGCGGTTCTTGGGTAGGAACTATTGGTATAGGATGCGAAGACGTTTAAATTTTTAACTGGAGTAATAATAACGCCTCCCAACGGATTAAAGGCATCGCTTTGGGTCGTTTCTGTAGCGGTAATGGTTTGCGTCTTACTATAGCGAGCGCCTAAAAATGTTTTTATATAGTTGTTGAACGTAATGACATCTTGGGCCACAAAACCGATAGCTTTTGATTTTGCGCCTAACACTGTAGCTTCTGGAAAAATTAGATCATCGGGTAAATCATGTGAGTTTTGAGCAAAAACGTCTATCATATCTACATTGGAGATGCTCATTGATGAGGTACTGTAATTTGTTGTGCGATAATCAAAACCAACTTGAAACGTATGAGAAATTCCCCCGGTTTCTATGTCGTCACCTATTAAATCAAATTGTATGACACTATTGTCATCTTGTCGGGTCGAGACAGAATAGCCGCGATTTCTTTGGTTATAAATGGGTTCTCCGGCGCTGTCTTTAATGACATTTCCCAAACTGGCACCTTTATCGTCCAAATCTAAATTGGATTTGTAAAATGCACCATTGACACTCAATTTATCACTGAGGTCTCTTTTAAACCGTATGGCGTACGTAGTATTTGAAGTTAAAGAT
This sequence comes from Gelidibacter mesophilus DSM 14095, assembly GCF_000423005.1. GTDB lineage: Bacteria > Bacteroidota > Bacteroidia > Flavobacteriales > Flavobacteriaceae > Gelidibacter > Gelidibacter mesophilus. The sequence goes on along the minus strand of NZ_AUHD01000008.1, from coordinate 111,488 downwards.
TTATCGTTGTCAAAGCCTAAAAACATATCGTGAGGCAAGTCGTAGATTTTATTTTCGTCATTTTCTCCAAGATTTACCGTGCCCAGGTCAGGCGTACGGCTATCTTCAAAATAATCCATTTCAACTGTAAACGTTGTTTTCTCATCTGGCTTCCATTCTAAGGAGGGGTTAATATAAAATCGGTCAGAAGACACCATAGCCCTATAGCTATCTGAACGTTCCAAGGCCGTATTGATTCTGAATGCTACTTTTTGGCTTTCTACTATGGGTCCGTAAACATCAAATGTCGATCTCGCTTGGCCATAACTTCCTAATCTTAAACCTGCATTTCCACCAAAAACATATTTTGGTGTTTTGGTCACAATATTTACAACACCACCCGGACTACCTAAATCAGTAGCCACACCTTGCGTGATGGATGCAGCACCTTTTAATACCTGAATATTGTCTACACCTTGCATGTCAGTAAGAATGCCAGTACCTCTAAAATCTGAGTGTACCCGAACCCCATTCTTTAAAATAGGGATGCCTCTAAAGCCACGTGAAGACATACTTTCTCTTTTATTGCCATACGTTGCAAAAGTGTAAACACCAGGCACATTTTTGGTGGCGTCTGAAATGGTCAAATTCCCTTGTTGTGCTATCAGCTTATCCGAAATAATAGAGATGCTCTGTATCTGCTCATATGGCGCCAAAGGCAAACGGGTCAAGGCCTCAATTTTATCGGGATGTTGAAATCGACTTCCAAAAATCTCAACTTCTTCCAATTGGGAATCATCGATCAATTGAAACGACAATTTTATGTGGTCGTTTTCATGTAGGGTCACTGTTTTGACGAGAGATTTATAGCCAACAAAGGACACTTTTATTTCATAATTACCAGGTGCTAAATTAGTCAACTCAAAAAAGCCGTTTTCATCGGCAGATGTTCCTTTGACAGTATTTTCAACAAGCACGGAAGCATAAGGAATTTGTTCGTGATTTTGATTAGTAATAGTACCAGTGATTTTTGATTGTGCAAATGACAATTGTATTGTCAGTAGCATAAAAAGACTTATATATTTGATCATAGTTGTTTAGGATTGTTTATAAAATTGAAAGTATGAAATAGAGAAGTGATTTTGGAATGTCATAGTTACAAACCATTTCTTTCACATGGGATAATTGTTTTTTTTATGAAATGAATACGGGTAAAACTTAAATATTTTGTCATCTCTTATTTTTATTTAGATTTATTATAAATAGATTTGGCAAAAATATAAAGAGACCCGCCATTAAAATATCGGAATTGGGACTAAAAATATCGGAAACCGTATTATGAATGTGAAATCAAAATTGATTGAACTTGATAGAATAATTTATAACGTTAATCTTTATGATGATAAGTTGATTGCGGAAAGAATGAGCAATCTGTCAGTAGAAAAGGACTTACATAAGGATTCGGAGATTTCAAGTAATTTAATTTACACTAAAGGATTATGTTTAATAGACACCTCCATAAAACCTAAACAACAATTAACGGATCAGATTTCTGTTTCAGAAGATTATATACAAATTTTCTGTATGATGGATGGCTGTTCCGTAGGAAGGAGATCATGCCATAAAAAATGTCAATTCAATTTGGGAATCATGCATCTGGTATATTGTAAGGGACTAGAAACCACATTGGAGATTGTTTCCCAAAAAAAATCGCGATACCTATCGGTGGTTATGAGTCGGAATTACTATTTAAGTTTGTTTTTTCATGAACCTTGGATTCGCCATTCTAAATTTTACAGATCAGTAATGGAGGAAAAGACCGTGGGATATGGAGAGATTACCTGTCCGTTAGATAGCTCTTCAAAGCGCGTTTTAAATGAACTGATGTTGCAGGGATTCCCTAAAAGACACGCAAAGCACTTGACCGATTTAAAATTAAAGGAACTGTTTTTGCACATTTTGATCAAATTTTCTGAGGCAATAACCAACAAAACCAGTATAAACAGAGAGGATTATGAAAAAATAGAGGCCGCAAAGGCTTATATTACATTGCATTTTGATAACCCGCCGACGGCAAAGGAACTTTCAAGGATGGTTTTTTTAAATGAACTAAAATTAAAGCAGGGATTCAAACAATTATATAACACCTCAATATATGCTTATGTGATCCAATTGAAAATGGAAAAAGCACAAACTATGTTGGCAGAAAAACACACCGTTCAGGAAATGGCGGAAATATTGGGCTATAAAAGTGTCTCTCATTTTATAAGTACCTTCAAGAAAACTTTCGGGTATACTCCAAAACAGGGGTTATTGGAACAAAATGAAAAATATACTGGCAGGAATTAATAGAACGAAGGTTGAAAATTTCAATGCACTGAAGGTGCCCGATAGTAAAAGTGAGAAATCTCCATTTTATCCCATAACTTTTTAATTCACTATTTGAGTGATCGTTATTTTAGATTTACCTCAAATGGAATATTCAAAAAATTGTCATAAAGCAGCTATAGATTGCATTTGGGGTTTTGTCACAGCCTCAACTAATCAAAAAAATGAGAACAGCTAATTATTTGAAGATATAAGATTAGATGAGGATGTGATGTTGCTTTGAGCGGTTCTTTATACGTTTATAAAAGGAATTTGATGGGTGTTAATTCGTCATAATCCAAAGGTATTTGAAACAAAAAAGCCGCTACTTTCGTAACGGCTTTGTTTGCTCCTCTTCTTGGGCCCGAACCAAGGACCCTCTGATTAACAGACAATTAATTTCAGTTTTCATTTGTCAATATTTGGCTTCTTATCAACTGATAATCAATATTTTATAGTTTTTAGTTTTGTTTTTATTTTCATTTGATTTACCTTTAAAAGGCAATTTGTTGTACAGATGTTGTACTGATTTATTCTAAACCTATGGCAACCGTAAAAACCGTATTAAGAAAAACAAAGCTCGCTGATGGCAGTTACCCCATCTCTTTGAGGGTATCTAAAGATAGACATTCGAAATTTTTTCAAACGATATTCAGATCTTTTCCGAATGAATGGAACCAAACAACGGGTAGTTTCACAACTAAGAATTCAAATAGCACCCAGAATAACAGGTTACTTCTAAAATTTAAGGACAGAGCTTTAAAAATCCTTTCAGAACTCGAAATGGAAAAGAGTGATTTCACCTTGCGAGACTTTGAGAATCGTTTTAGAATTGTATCTAATCCCGTACAGCAAAATGTTTTTTATTTCTGGGATGAGATTATTGGCGAAATGATCTACGCAGGAAGAACAGGAAATGCAAAAGTAAATAAAGATACTTTTGAATCTTTAAAAAAATTCAATAAGAGTACCAGACTTAACTTTACAGAAGTTACTCCTTCTTTTTTATATAAATATGAGGCTTTTTTAAGGTCGCGAGGCGGAAGTGATGGAGGCATAGGTGTGCGGATGAGGACAATTAGAGCGCTATACAACTTCGCCATTGAAAGAAACATTGTGAAAGAACAGGATTATCCCTTGAAGATATATAAGGTCTCAAAACTTAAAGGTAAAAACCTAAAAAAGGCTTTATCAATAGAGGAAGTCCTAAAAATTAGAGATCTGGACTTAAATAAATATCCATCGTTTATTAATTCCCGAAACTATTTTATCTTCAGTTTTTATACTAGAGGTATGAATTTTGCCGACATGATGAAGCTTGAATGGAAAGACACTGACTTCGACAACATCTATTATACGAGATCCAAAACAAAAGGACATTTTAAAATTAAGATTGTTCTCCCTGTTCAAGAGATACTGAGCTATTACAAACAGTTATCAACAGGTACTAATTACGTATTTTCAATTCTTTTGAAAAACAGCTTAACCCCATCACAGCTAGAGAATAGAAAACATAAAACCCTTCAACGTTACAACAAGGAATTAAAAGAGATTGCGGAAATATGTGAAATCAATAAACCCTTGAGCAGTTATGTCGCTAGACATAGTTTTGCAAACTGTTTAAAACAAAAAGGAGTCGCTACCGATATAATCAGTGAATCTATGGGTCATCAAAATCTTGCTGTCACGCAAGCTTATCTCAAAGAGTTTGACAATTCCGTTTTAGATGATGCGATTGAAATATTGGTTTGAGAGAAAAATATGTTTAATCAATTACACGTAACATAGGGCCACAAAGTATGTTCTATTAGTATTTGTTCATTTGTTAAAAATAAGTACTCGTAAAAAAATCGTGGAAGAACTAATTAAAAATCGATTAAACTCTGAATATCATTTTTTTTATAGATACTCTAGGCCTCCACTTGATTGTACCCTAAAGTTCAAAAGAGCGATTTAATAACAATCTGTTAAAATTTGTTCTTTCTTCTTGTACACTTCAATTGAATGTAGTCCGTTTCTATTACAAATCTTTTCCAATAGAACAAAGATGTCATTACGCATAGTAATTGATCCACAAATCATTATTATTCCTCCAGACGCAAGTGTTTTTGAAATCTTTTTTTCATCTTTCTCAATTAAATCTTGAACATAGTTATTGGGGTTTTCCTCCTTGGAAAAAGCAACATTATATTGTTGCAAGGTCTCTTTTTGCAAAGCTTCCAAAATTTGTGGCCTATATAATTCTTCGGAAGTTTTTGTTCGCGTCCCCCAATATAAGGATTTAGAAGCCTTTGTTTTTATATGAATCATGCCTAAAAATGGGGCTATTCCAGTCCCATTAGCTATAAATATTATATGTTTAGCCTTTTTAGGTAAATGAAAGTCCTTATTTTTTTTAATTCTTACGTTTAGTTCTTGATTTGGCTTTAAATCGTTTAAATAATTTGAGCAAATACCATGAGAGTGTTTTTTTATACTCAATAACAAATCTCCATTTGCATTTTTACCAATAGAATATAACCTTTCGGCAGTCTCGTTGGGAGGTGTAATGCCTAACAGATCTCCTGGCACAAATTTTCTTCTGTTTTTTGCTTTTAATGTGAGTTTAAATGTCTCATCATATTCATCGATGATGCCTTGTTTGTCAATCACTTTAAAAGAAGTTTCTTTCAGTTTCCTGGGAGATAATTCATTTTGGATTTCTAAGTTCAAATTCAAAGAAGTAGCCCATTTTAAAACCCATTGTCTAAACTGTTCATAATTCTGATTGTGAATTAATAAAGGACTTTCAGACGGAACATTAATCTTATCTTGTGATAAAATTTGACTATGAATACTTTTAGCAAATTCACAAAATTTTGGATAAGAAAAAGAACCTAAGCCAATAACATGACAAGTAAAAGGTTTAGTGATTTTTATTTGTTGAAGTTTGTTTATAAATAAATGAGCATTACTTGGTGGTTCTCCTTCACCGTAAGTTGAAGTGATTATGATTAAATGCTCGATATTAGAATAATTGGAGTAGTTGTTTAAGATGTCTAAAAACACTTTTTCACCTGATTTTATCAGAGATTGCTGCACTATTTTTCCTAATCTTTTTGTGTTTCCGTTCTCCGAACCTACCAAAATAATGAAATTGGCTTGGTTAGCGCTGTATTTGTTTTTAGTTTTAGATCGTAATCTTTTAAATGTAATCATACTTCCTGAATACATAAAGTACAAAATAGAGAGTGCGCTTATCAACAAAACTAAAGACCAAATAACACTTCCTGCTCCTGTGTGCAGATTAAAACTTAACACGGCTAAGTCTTTGGTAAAAGGATAATTGGTTGTTTGTACAATCTCTCCTGTTTTTTGATGAATTTTAAGCTCTTTATCCTGTAAGTTTAGTACGAAAAAGTCGTCTTCATCTGTAGAAAAAGGAAATTCTAATTTCTTAACATCCTTTAATGTCGTGTTCTTAAAAATAGGGAAATTAGAAAATGGAATTATAGGCTTTGAAACTAATATTTGCTGGGTAACAATGGCTTTCATTTCTGGTAATAATAGAAACCTGTCCATAGACAAATAGGTTCCAGATAAAGCTAAAATTATAATAGGAATTAACAACAATCTCCCCAAAACTACATGGTTGTACTGTATAGACTTATCATTTATAATTTTTGAGCAAAACTTTAAAAGCCCACCTTGTCTTTTAATTGCTAATAACAAGCCTGTAATGGCTATTAAAAATAATAAAAAACAAGTAATACCTACAAAAACTCTTCCAGGGGTTTTTAAAAATAAGGAACGATGGAAATTGGTTAAAAATTCAAAAAAAATATTTTTAGTTGGAATGTTAGCAATTTTACTTCCATCAAAAGGATTTATGAAAAACTGTCCGCCAACATTGTCATCCATGCTAAAAACACTTGCTTTCACAAAATAATTTTTATCTACTTCAAAATCTAAAACCTCATCGTATTTGCTTTTTAAAGTTTCTACTAATTTAGCTACTGAAACATCTTCAGCATTTTTAATATAATATGGCTGTAGTTTTTCCTGAATGGGCTCGAAAGTCAAAAATGCGCCTGTAACAGTCGCCAAAAATAGGAATAAGAAAGAAGACACAGTCAAATAAAAATGACTGTATCTCCATATTTTGTTGAGCATAGTTTATTTAGTTGGCATAATTCTAACGTAACGTATATAACCTATTCCTTCAAATTTATTTTGAAGATTTTTGCTATCTAACAAAATTTCTAAATCCTTCTCATAATAATTTTGATTTTCTACAGAGGTTTCGAATCTTAATTTATATCCCTGGTTTAAATACCCCTCGTTTAATTGAAAAGCAAAAACAGATCGTTCCCCTCCAGCAATGGTCGCACCTGTAATTGCATCTACATTAGTGTTTTCAGTATTTTCAAAAAACGGCCACCAGCTCCGAATGTCTGGATACCACTTTTCATCATCACCGAGAATTTGTAAAGTCTTTACATACTTATTATTTTTATCTACTAGGGATACAATAACGTAAGCACCTTCGCCTTGATAGTTTTTTAACTGAACCATACATTTATACTTTGAAGAGGGTTCGGTGTTCTTCACGGTAGTAAAAGCCAAAAATGAAAAGCATATTACCAAAAGAATATATTTAGAAAATTTCATGTAAATCTAATTTAAGATGGTTTTAAAAAAATAATTTTCGTTTTGTTCAATAGCTCGTTTTCTTGAGCCAAATCATAAGCACTTTCGTCAAAATCGGTAAGCATATTTTTGTCAGCTCCTTGATTGATTAAAAGTTGTAATAATTTTTCGTCAATAGCTTTCATGGCAGCTAAATGTAAAGGCGCTAATCCATCACTGTTTTTTTGATTAACATCTGCTCCTAATTCTAAGGCTTTTTGAATCAAATCCTTTTCTCCCTTAGCGATAGCAATGTGTAAAGTAGATTCCTTTTTTGAAGCGTTTTTAAATGATACACCAGCAGTGGTTAAGGCATTTTCAAATACTCCAAATCGCTCCCTATTTCTATGACTGTAAGCATTAAATAAATGATAAAACAAGTTGTTTCCATCAGCATCTACAATATGCACATTGGCTCCCTTTTCTTTTAAAAATTCAAAAGCTTCTAAGCTCAAAGCTCTTGTCGAATAAGTAATAGCAGAAAATCCTTCTTTATTTTGCTGGTCGATGTTTTTAATTAACGGAGCTAATTTTCGTAATACTAAAAGATTATTACTTTTAGCAGCATTTAAAAAAGCAGTGTTTCCTTCTTTATCCATTTGATGGCTGTCTATTCCTTTTTTGATAAAAAAATCTACAATGCTTACATCTTTTGTATTTGATGCAATATTGTGCAATGCATTTTCCCCATTGTGGCTCGTTAAAGTCATATCCAGATCTAGACTGTCTAAGTATTGATAAACTTCTAATGGATTGCTATAGCCTCTTCCTCCATGACTTGCAAAAAGTACTAGGTTTTCTCCTTCTGTATTCAATTTTTTATCATCGAAACCTTGATCAATATATTTTTTCATCAAATCTATATTTCCTCTTTTGGCAGCATAGAATAAAATGTTGTTTCCTTGTATATCTGTCGCATGGACATCTACTCCTTTTTGCTGAAAATACTTTATAGCTTTTCCATCTTTACTATGTGGGGCTGACAATAAAATAGCATTAGCACCTGCTCTGTTGGTTTGATTTAAATCAACACCATTGACTACCATAAAGTCATAAATATCTGGGTTGAAATGACCAGCATTTACAGTAAATGTAAACCAATCAAACCCGTGGCTACCTACTACTTTTGTATCTGCACCTTTACCGATCAATAATTTCATAATTTCTAAATCACCAGCAGAACCTGCCCACATTAAATAGCTTCTTCCATCATGAGTTGATTTATTGACGTTGTTTCCTGGTAAGGACAATAAATATTCAACAGTTTTTACCGGAGCCTTTGCCATTATAGCAAAACAAACGGCATCAAAAGCTGCTGGATTAGGTGTTATAGGGTCGTTACCTTCTTTTATTTTTTGTTTTACAGTAGCAACATTGGGTTGGGTTTCCCAAAAAGTTCTGTCGTGAAATTGGTTAGTGCTTTGCGGACTTTGAGCAAAAATAAAAACAGGAGTTAATAGCAGTAAAATAAGTGATTTTCTCATTATGATTTTTATTAGTAAAGTCCCTTTCCAAATATTCAGAAAGAGACTTACAGTTATCTTTTAGAGTTAGAAAGTTCCAATAAAGTGACTTCCTGCTACGTTTTGTAATTTAGCACCTTTAGTAACTTCTCCTGTTTCTGTTTCAACAATGTAAATATTTCCATCTTTACCTACAGGAGCTTGGGTTAGGTATATTTCTGTTTCATCAACGGCAAAACCTTGGTATTGGAAGAGGTAGAAATCTGGATCATAAGGAATAGCATCCAGTTTTTTCGCTGTTTTAGCATTCAAATCTATAAGCGCAAAAAATCCTTGAGCACCAGCGACACCTTCCACAGAACCAGCATGACGGTAAGCTAATAAGGCTTTTCCATTTGCCGCTGGTCTCCAAGCAAGCACATAAGCATCTTCAACACCTAAAGCATCGCTTAAGTTAAACTCGTAAGAATTATCATATTTATTATCTGCACCAATTTTTAAGATGTGAGAACCGTTTGGATCACTTTGGTTTGCTTGATACACGCTTCCGTTGTATTCAAAAGCATTAATACTACGATATCCGTTGGTGTTTCCGTTTCCTACAGCAGACGTGATTACAGTTGGATTTAATAATGATGGGTAGTCTAATACAATGGTTTTAGAGCCTAAAATTTCGTAATCATTCTCACTTTCCGCAGTAGCAGGGTCAACCTTGCTTAAACGACCCCCAATGTACAATTTATCTCCCGCAGCATTTAAAACAGGCATATCAATTCGAGAAAAATAATAACCGTTGGCTTCTTCTTCCGCACTTAAAGGGATACTATGCTCTTCAAAATTATTTATTGAAGAGTTCACCAAGTCTAAAGTAACCACGCCTATTTTAGCATTTGTACGGATATACCTATCGTCGGTCACATCATTTGGTGTGCCATTGTCGTTAATTTCATGTTCTGTTGATACATATACAGCTGCCCCCGTTTGATCGCCATCAAATAATTTAATCCATCGTGGAGCTGATCCTACATAAGGTGCGATACTAATTTCTGAACCTGTTGGTGTGAAATTTTGGCCACCTTTAACCGTATATTTAGAATAATTACCACCTGTATCACCTGCATAGCTAATGTTAAATATAGTGTTGCCATCTTCAGAAGCTTGTAATCTGGCAGTTCTATTTGACGGTACGATAAATCCATTATCAAAAGGTTCAACAGTCTTAGTAGGGTCTTTTGCGTCTTCGCTGCTAATTGCATAAATTAGTGTGCCTCCATTTCCATCTCCGGGGTTACTTCCCATTCTTGCGGCTGCTATTGTGATCCATCGATAATCATTGGGTTCTGGGTTAGGGCTTTTGCTAACGTCATCACTGCTGCAAGATGTCGCTAAGCCAACAGAGGCTACAGCTAATATTAATGTTTTGAAATTTAAAAAATTACGTGTCATTTTTGGTTTTGTTTAAGTGTTAAAAATTATTGATTTTGTAATTAAGCTTTAGGTAAAAAGCTCGACCTGGTTTTTGTACAGATAGATTATCAAATACGGGTTTGTCAAAGATGTTTTTGATATCAAAACTCATCACAAACGTGTTGCTGGGAAATGCGTAACTAAGTCCGATATCTTGTGATATTTGTTGGGGAACTTTAAAAAAATCATCACCTACTGTGTTTGCCCCCTGAATGTTCAAGTATGAAAACTTATCAGTAAAATACATGGTGTAGAATAGATTTAATCGTGTGTGTTTTTTAATTACATCTTTAAAGGAATAATGTAAACTACCATTCATAGTAAAAAATGGTGTGTTAGGAACGTCAATATCGATTCCTCTGTTTTCGATTTTTAAATTGAAACGAGAAAGATTAAAATTAAGTCCGAAATTGTTATCATAAGTGTAGTTCAATTGTGCGTCTATTCCTTTAGATGTGCCACTTCCTTGATTTACATATAATATTAAGTCCTTATCCACATTTAATGAGGTCTCGATAGGCAAGCCAATTCTGTCTTTAATATTTCGTGTGAAAAGATTGGTTGAAATAGTAAATTGATGGTTTTTAATTTTAAACGATCCAAATCTAAATCCTAAGTTGTAGTTGTTGCTTAGTTCAGGATTAATCCCTGGATTTGCGACGACATTATCTCCATCATTACCAAACACTTCGGTTTCATTGGGTAATCGTACGGCTTTTTCTGCGGAGGTTAATAGTGCAAGGTTTGGAATAACAGCATAAGAAGCGGCAAAGCCATAGCCATCATAGGTCTTATTACTACTTATAATTTCGTCCACTATTATATTTTGTCCATTTGAGTTTTTTTCAATAGCAGGATCACTACTAATTGTTTTTTGTTGATAATGCTTCCCAAATAAACTAACTTTTAGTTGGTCTTCTATGGCTGTTAATTCATAGCTTAAAGAATAAATGTTTTTATGTAAATCCCTTGTGGCTTTAAATGTATTTTCCAAAACAGACTTCAAAGCATCACTATCGTCTCTGTCAATGCCGCTATACACATGGTTTAATAAAAACTTATGTTGCTCGTTAACAGCATAGGACAAGCCAGTTCTAATGGAAGCTACCTTTCTATTAATTTTGGCCAACGTAGGACCGCCTTCTTGTTGAGAACCCCATGAATACTTATATTCATTTCCTCTAAAATCAATAGCCTTTTCGCCATTCCAACTATATGCCCAAGCGACGGTGTCATTTACTGCGCGATTTCTTTTGCCGTATACACCATGTACATTTAAATCCAAGCCTTTGGCGAGAAGATCCTTCTTTTGGTAGCTTAGATTTGCCAACATAGCATCCGATTCCAAAAACCGTCCTTTGTATGGCATAATGGTCATAAAAGCACCATGTTGCACCTCTTTATAATCATCAGAAGCCGTGAAGCCCACAAAAAACTGATCTGCCCATTTGACATCGGTAAACCCAATTTGTGCCATACCACCAGTAGATCTATAAGCATCATTAAACCTTCTGGCGGTAATAGGGGTTTGTACACCTCCCAAACCGGTAACCAAAACACTTCTGTCTGAAACTTTATAATCATTATCAGAATAATTATGAAAAAGGGAAGCTTTTACAGTAAAACCAGATTGTTTAAAACGATATAAAGCATTAGCGTTGGCTTGTAAGGTGTTAAACGACCCATAAGAAAGTGAGGCATTAAGATTGTTTTTCACATCATTATATAAGACGATATTAATGGCTCCTCCTAAAGCATCGTCTGCCAAATAACCAGGAACTACCCCTTTGTAAACTTCAATATTCTTAATCATTGAAGCAGGAATGCTGTTGAGACTAAATGAAGAACCATATGTAGAAATAGGGATTCCATCGATAAAAATTCGTACCGCATTCCCAGATAATCCATTAAGACTATAGCTGACGTTTGAACCTAAACCACCATTTGTCCGAATTTTTACACCAGCTGTAGTGTTTAATAATTCGTTTGTTTGAACATTACGCAAACTGGCCTCTTCCGTTTTTATAACATTTACAGCAAAGCCTTTCTCTTCAGTTTTACGCTTTTCAGTTTTACCTTTAAGAAATATTTGTTTTAAACTTTCAACTTTTTCTGTTAAAGCAAAGTCTAGTGTAAAGTTTTTATTCGTTGCGTTGTTATTAAAACTTACTTCTTTAGATTGCGTTACAAACCCCATATAAGATGTCTCAATAATATGGATCCCCTCAGGGATATTACTAAGGGTATAGTTGCCGTTTTCATCGGTAATTGTTGCCCGTAAATTTTGATTAACAACAACAACAACAACAGTAGCTCCAAATAGGGGTTGCCCTGAATGATCCACTATCTTTCCCGAAATAATATTTTTGTTACCTTGCGAATAGGCAGATAGCGCGATTGCAAAGGACAAAAAAAACAATTTTATATTCACTTATCTAGAATTAGTCTTAATTAAAATAATACTTACATTTGCAAAGGTCTCTTATTAAGACTGATTCTTAATAACGCAAAGGGAAGTTATTATAACGTAAAAGGCATAAATGGAAATTCGATTTAAAAGCTCTGAATGCAATGGCAGGGAATTAGTAAAATGTTTTAATAAAGACTTTGAAACCTCCTATTTATCAGAAACTGAATATTGTGAATGCAAACAATCGGGATTAGGCACAGTAAAAGAAATACATCTAAACAAAGCATTTGTCCTTTTCCAAAGTCATACTATTAAAAAATTAGAAAATCACACCATACAAGTTGCTCAAAACTTTCCTGTTTTTTTACTCCAAATAGTGATTGACGGAGAAGTGACTTTTTCTTTTAATGAGAATACATGTACGGAGTTTAATTTAAACAAAAACATGTACAACCTATTTTATATTCCAGCTTCAAAAAATCTGTACAAATATCCTAATCATAAAAAAAGTATTTTAAATATTTATTTTACTGCGCCTTTTCTAGAATGTAAGATGGGGAACTGTTTCTTAAAAAATTCTAAAAAATATCAACAAGCAAAACAAGAGAATAAGCTTTGCTCATTTTTTAATAAAGGTTTGGTGTTAAACAGTCAACTAAGAACTATTGTAAATGATTTTCTTAATTGCTCTTATAGTGGAGTTATAAAGCAATCATATTTAGAATCTAAATTAACAGAATTGTTATTGATAGCAGTAGTATCAGGTGATTCTGAACCTGTGATTAATGGATTAAGGAAAGAGGAAAGAGAGAATTTAATAAGAATAGAAAACTATATTCAGACTCATTTAAAAGAAGAATTAAGTATAAAAAAACTATCTGAGTTAGCTGGTTTTAATACATCAAAATTTAAAACTGCATTTAAACAAGTTTATGGAATTCCCGTATTTAAATATATAACCGCTCTAAGGATTGAAAAAGCGATGCAGTTGATTTCAGAACACGATCATACCATTGCTCAAGCTTCATACGAGGTAGGCTATAAAAACCCACAACATTTTACAGTTGCTTTTAAAAAGAAGTTAGGGTATTTACCTAGCCAATTAATTAAGTAATGGATATTGGGAGAAGGTAATTACTACTTCAAGAATATCATAATGAGTTTTAAAATCTATTGAGTATAAAGCAAAGGAAGAGGCTAACACGCTACGAATAATTAGTCCGATGCCATATTATATGAACGCTCATATTTGAGCTTTCTTATTTTCGCGGTTTATCATTAGGTAGATACGTTTTAATACGCTCTGCAATTATTTCTATTATTTCGTCTGCACTAGGTTGATGGGCTTCTGTAATTTGGTGGGCTACACTGGTGCTCCACGCACGTTTTACATTTGCTATTTTAGAAGCGTCTATGAGATCATCAGGCGATTCATATGCCAGTTTTTTATGCATCATTTTTTTGACAAAAACAGGAATGACCATTTTCCAATTTTCCTCTGAAAATTCTTGGGTTAAATGATATAGGTCGTAAAAATCTCTTGGTGCGGTATAGGAGCGTTGTTTTAATGCCCTTAGTTTTTCGGAAATCACTTCATTAATGCTGTAACATCTAATTTGATTTTCGCCCATTAAGGTGTCAGAATAGGGATGCATAATATCTAATGTCTCTGTATCCAATAACATTATTTCATCAGTACTGATTTCCAATTTTATTTTAGTATGCCAACGGTTTGGAGGCAATGGCCTTTGGTTTTTAGAATGGTTGGCTCCCCAGTATTTTATATACACTTGATACCCTTTGGGTTCATCCTGAAACATCAGAGGTTTTATTTTGTCTACAAGAAATAGAATGCCCGTGTTTTCCTCTGTAGTTTTAGCTATGTTTTGTAGTGTTTTTTGGTCTAACACAAAATTTTTATCTAAAGCCGTAAAATCCAAGTCTTCTGAAAATCGGTAATTTTCAATGTAACATTTACGCAAACATGTGCCACCTTTAAAGACCAACTCATCTTTATAATGTGCTATGAATGCCGATAGAAAATGCCCCAATACATAATCTTTATCTACAGTATCAGGTGGCACTTTCCACTCTTTGGCTTTTTCTATAATCTCTTTCTGTAAAATCATTTAATACTCGGTTTGCGCCATTTGCAATAAATCTTCTTTGCTAGTGTTTAATCGCAGTTTCCATTCACTTATAAATTCTCCTTGTTGCAATCCGCCGGCATCCATTAAATTATACTTTTGGTTGACTTGTGTTTTGGCATACTTGATAAAACTCTGCAACTTATCATTATGAAATAATGTTGTCAAATAGCCCATACGTTTTGTCAACGCTATGTTATCATAAGCCTTGGTGTAGGCTATTAATTTGTTGTTTGTTAACTTGGCATTAGCAACCGCTTTTATGACATCAGCAAAATCGCCAGCGTAACGAGGTTGGTCAAAGCAATCAACCAAGGTCATTTCTATATCGGTGATATTAAAACTGTCATCTCCATACCCTTTCTGAATCACTCCTATGTTCTTGTCTTCTTTTACAGTAACAAATTTTACAGTAGAACCCAATATTTGTGTATCTCTTTTTCGTTGGGTAGTTTTAAGGAATAAGGTGTTAGGGAAACGTTCTGTCAAACCATGATAGTGCAACGCTGTCCAATAGGCAATGGCACTATTTGAGCTTATATAGGTGGCCAGTACATTTATATTGTTGTAATTGGGCTTAGCATATACGCCGCGTTCTATACGGTTTAACATGCCCTTTTGGTATAAATTTTCTACCAACTCGTTTATATTGTTAGCTAGATGTTTAGGCAATTGTGAAGTCAAGTCCTTCAGATTAAAATAAAGGAGTTCATAATCATCCAAATACTTTAATAAAGCCATTTGATCTTCGTTTAGACTTTCTGATATGTATGTCCCTTTTGCCATTACCTTTTACGTTTCAATAGACCCTAAATAATGGGGTCTATCGTTACACGAATGGTAAAAATAGATTATTCTTTTTAAAACTCACTAATAAAATGGAAAAATTACATTAATTATAATTTGAAAACTCGGATTAGAAGACCTGTTTTGATAGTATGTTTTAGATTTACCATCAAAAGGATTGAGCTGTTGCCATAAAAATCTTACAGGTTTTCAGCATATTACAAACCGAATTTTATATATTTAAAGTTCCCTCCCATTGTTACTTAGCGAATTCCACCATAACCTAATGACTAAATATGCTAAAAAAAACACTATTCTTCACAAACAAATGTTCTATCACGACCTCTAATGAGCAACTTGTAATGATATAAAGCTCTACCTAATTCATGTCTATCACTTGTTTTGTTTAAATCAAGTTTTTGTGTTGAAGCCTTGAATCGAAAAACGTAAGGATTTTTCTTCTGTTCCTTTCGCTCTATTTTATCATCTTGATTATCCGTACTTAACCACAATCTAAAATCATCATTTGTAGGATATATTTTTTTATAGCGCCAAAGATTAAGCTCATCATCCGTTAATATCGGACATAAAACACTGTCCGACAGCACCTTTAAAAGCTCAAGTTTTCTTAATTTTCTTCTATATTTTAATTTTCTTCCGCTCCTATAACCCGTACGCTGCGCTGCTTTTGAACTTTCGCTACTTGTTTTAGGCTCCAGATTTACACCTTCGGAAAATATTCTTACACCTTTATCAATTAACGTAAACTCTTTTTCATCTCTCTCCTTTTCCACAATAGCCCATCCAATCGAGTTAGTCCCTAAATCCAATCCTAATATTTTTGCCATGATGTTTTAATTTTCAACAGTTTCAAGATACAAATTAACTTGAATCTACCGTGCGGGAATCCGCATTGTTATATTTGAAATATTTTGCTATATTTGAATCAGATTAAAACTTCTAATCTTTAATCTTATCACAATAAGGCTATATGCCGTAGATGAAAATCTTTAGTCCTGCTTCGGTGGGACTTTTTTATTTAAAATAAGTACACATTTTAAAAATAAATATATTACCTTAAATAACTTATCACCAAAAACACCACCGCCCCACCTCCCAGAACCAAACTCACCATAAACACCACCACCGCCCAATTTGGATAAATTTTGGCCTGCTTAATTGTAGTGTTAAAATGATTTTCAAAACGCTCAATCGCTTTAATGTTGGAGATCAATTGCTCTTGATGGGATTGGATAAGCGTTTTATATTCCATAATGTCCATCTTAATTTTTGTCTCTTTTAATTGCTCATTAAGTTTCTCCAACTTTTCCAAGCTGTTTTTAAAGTCGGTGGTCTCATTGACCAAAAGCGCGGTAAATTCTTCAAGTTTTGTCATGATCGTTTTATTTAATAGGACAGTCCCTGTTGTATGGTTTTCTTGATTAAGAATTTGGTCAGTTTGAATGCCAGTTTGGGCGCCAATCCTACCGTGTTTCCAGCAAACTTCACTCCCACCGTATTATTCTTTAAATTCTTGGCTATTTCAATACCGCCCATTTGTTTGCCGATATTGCCTATGGACATGTTGCGGTGGACTTCACTACCCTTTAAATTGTGCCCATCAAACTGAAACCGAAAGCCTTGTAGATTGTTTTGCTTATTTATGGTTGGGATCACTTTTACGCCATTGGTTTCCATATCTTTTATGTAGGCATCAAAGGATTTCGGTTTAAACTGGGTCATGGTAAGGTCATGTCTGCGCTTGATCTCGGTGCGGATTTCCTTTAGGTTCAATTCCTTTTCAAATTGCACCTGTTTGACGGTGGTAAGCCCCATCTTTTCGGCGACTTTTTCTGCCGCCAACTGGCTCCGTTTCCCTATAAAACTGTCATTGTAGGCGACGCCCCTAAAATTAATACGGTTGACATATAAATGGATGTGCTTATGTTCTTTGTCCTTATGCACAAAGGCGATGGCCTGACGCTCGCCGAGTTTCATCTCGTGGATGAACCGTTTGGCAATATCCTGCAGTTTGCTTTTATCCAGTTTTCTGCCATCATCTATTGTGGGGCTCAGGATAAAGGACAGGGTGTTCTTGGTACAGTTATGATTAAGATCCTGGATCATTTTGAATTCTCTGGTGATTTCCGCTGGGGAATCGCCATGCAAAAATTCCTTGAGCACGATCTCGGCATCCTTTTCCTGGTTCCAGCCATAGGCCATCGATGCCCGGGTGTGTGATATGCTTTTGCCCTTTCCTATCATGATTGAAATTTTTTGAGATGTGCCTTGATTTCATTGGCCAGGGCATATACCGATTCGGTCAGTTTGGGATTCCGTTTTCTGTACATGTTCCCAATAGCCTTAAAATTATTATGGTATTTGATCATCATTTTATAAAGTTTGATGTGTTCCTCGCTAAAACGTTCCGTAATTTCCTTATCGAATACGGCACGCCGGATATACTCGCTTAGGCTCAATCCTGAAGACGATGCCTTAATTGTCAAGAGCTTCTTTTCGTAGATGGAACATCTGAACTTGACCAGATCACTTTTCCCCTTAAACACCCGTTTTTTTTCTTTGCGACCTTCGGGAGCAAACGAGAATGTGGCCACAGACACACATCTCGAATTCCTACCCAGAATAATTTCCATTCCATTGGCATCCTCTTCCAGATCCAATTCCACACTTTCAGAATGTTTGAGCAAATGGGCAGGAATCTTTAGATACTGCTGCTCCCTTTTTCGTTCAATCTCATCCTTTTCTCTCATGGCACAAAAAATCGTTTAAATCCTTATGGTTTTTATAACCATCACTTTTATCCAGGACATGGCGATATTTATTTGTTAAATAAAGGGTGATATTTCTTCCTGCTTCATCATGATCTAAATAGAGACCAATCACTTCATAGTTTGAAAAATGCACTTCAACATCTTTGACAAACGCAACGGAATTCAAAACCAAAACATCTGAAACCTTTATCAAATTTTCGTTTAAGACGGCCAGCGATAACAAATCAAACATCCCTTCCAAAACGATCAGCTGCTTATTGTTGTTTCGGAGATAGGTATAGGATTTAGGGCTACATCCATTCTTGAAAATCCTATTGCGCAATTCCCATCCACCGTTGTCGTTCCGTAACCCAATCGTAAAAAACTTAGAGTTCTTAAAACTGTACCACACTTCATGGCAATAGACCTTCGCAATAGGTAATGGAATCCCTCTCAGGTTCAAATACTGGATCAGTGCGGGATGGATGATGTCCTGTATTTTGGTAATGCTGATTCCTGTTTGATTTTGACTAAAATCTGGTTGCTGATGAAAAGAAAAAGAAGGCCAATCTTGATTCAAATACGCCAGAGCTTCCTTCACAGGACATTTCAAAATCCTAAAGACCAAATCAATCACATTGCCTCCACTCCCTTCGCCATGGTCATACCATCGGTTGCTGGTTTTGGAAACTTTAAAAGAGGCTTGGGTTTCTGACCTGAAAGGACTCAGAAACCAAGCTTCTTTTTCCGCTGTCTTTTGGGGAAAGTGCCCGAGTTTTGCCAGCGCCCTTCCGATGGGAAAAGCTCGGGCTCTTTCACAGTTTATTTTTCTTTTCATCAGCCAGTTTGTTTTAAACCCAGTATTTACAACCCATTTAAAGCTTAGTTTTTTTTTGATGACAAAATGATGACAAAACGATGACAACCTAATCCCTTATATTTACTGGGCTTAATCACTATCTGTCATCGTTTCATCAAAATAAAACATAATATGCAAGGTGTTTTCTCTCTACATCGGCACATACTGTCGAAAATGATGAAAACTGTTTCTATCACCCACAAACATTGGAGTCCCTTGTCATCGAATCACGATATCATTTTTTCTAATCCTCTCCAAAGCGTTTTAATAAAAAATCTTTTTCTATTGAATAATACCTTCCTTTAGCATCGGTAAACCCCATTCCGCCCTCCTGCCAGATCATTAATTTTTTATAGCCCATGGAATTATCCTGATTGGTCAATTTCCAGTCCTTTTTTAAGATATGCCGCAACTGGGTAAGATCTGTCCTGATCCGGGTCCGATTTAATAGGTTAAGGGCATCCAATGGGCATAATTGTATCGCTTGCTCCTCCAAGGTGTCCATGGCATTAAGAATAATGCTGGCTAATTCCTTTTCCACGCGGTTTCTGTTGTTGGACATTAAATTTTCCAAAGCTTGGGTCCTGATCTGTGCTGGCGTGAACCACATGCGGGTCAATTGTGGACTGGTGAGTTCCCTCTGTTGCAAGTGATGTAGGAATTCCGGCAACTCTGCATCCAGATAGTCTAAAAACCTTGTGTCCTCCTTTTTAAGCGATGGGATCTTCAATACCCAAAAACGGGTCTCGTTACTGTCGATCTTTATAAAGTTGTCCTCATTGTTGCTGCAGAGAATGAACTTCCCAAAAAATTCTATCTCCCTTTTATCCTTCCCTTTGGCTTCTACCTTATTGAAATTGGTCGTGCTCAAGTATTTGATGCGTTCGGTGAGTTCTTCTTTGTTGAAAAGCACCTCGTCAATGCAGATCAGGAGCTTGTTCGCCCAATCGGCATTGAACTGGCTGCTGAAGCTGTCGTTGGTCAAATAGGTCATGTTATTGTCGAAAAACATTTTGAGCCATTTTAGGAAGGTGGTCTTGCCCGTAGAACGCTCTTTGGACACCAAACAGAGAATAGGCAGGACCTGAATCGGACGCTCAAATAAAAGCTGCAAATAATCTAGGCCCAAGTTCAACTGTCCACCAAAAATATGTTCCAATAGTTTTAAGGTGTAAGGAAACTCCCCTTCTTTTGGTTGATGGGGCAAGGGCGAATAGGTATTATAAAATCCGTGCCATTCCCTTACAAAGTTTAAGTGGCTGGGAATGCAGGTAAATCCATCATATCTTTTGATCGTTCCGATAAAGTTCCTTCCATGATCTTGCCGGATGGTTTCCATGTTCCAGGGCACAAGAGTTTCGTTGAACTTTCCGCTGATAGTTGGGACATATACCAATTTATAGTAGGCGGTGCCAACCCGTATGTATGTCAAGTCTTCCATGATCCGGATTTTTTATGGTTCAGCAATTGTTCATTGAACCGCTGTTCCAGAAATTCGTCCGATAGATTGGGTTCTCCCAGAAGCCAGGCGTCGATTTTTTCCTTGTTAAAGAAAAGCTGCCGTACATGCCTGTTCTTCCCCGCCGGTATCAATTTTAACTGCGAGAGTTTGTAGATCTTGCTTTTGGATAATCCTGTATATCTGACAAGGTCATCGATGTTGTATACTTTTTTTGTGTGGGAAAGCAGCCCTTTGATATCCTGCAACAATTCCACAACATGTTCTTGCTCATTCATAATCTTTTTATTTAAGAATTAATAATGAGTAAAAGGCCCTTTACTTTGATTGTACAGGGCAAACATATGACGATAGATGCAGTAAAAACAATAGGGAAATAACGATTGCTTTAAGATTGCCCTAAGTTTTCTTTATAAAAAGTGGAGTTGTGTAAATGTTAAGTAATACCTAAGGCTTTTGAGACGTCCTTTCGCACGTCATCATAAGTACCATCATGGGTAGCAGCGCACCATTTGGAGTAACTTGAAGGCAGTGTACCTGAGTTGATTTCGGAATTTTGAAAGGTAAAACGTTCGGAGATAAGCATATTTAATGCCTCCTTGGGTTTCGTATCCATCCTAAAGATGCCACCACGAACAATGAGATCCAAAAAAGTAAATAAAAACCGAATGTTTCCGGTCTGTTTGTTCTTAGGGGTTTCCCTGATGACAATCTTTTGCTCAGCAGGTAAACCATTTATCAACCGAAGAAGGTTTTCTACATCCTTACTGTCAAAACCAAAAAAGACGGTATCGATTCTGGACGGGGACAACAGCAAGAAAGAAAAACCCTGAACATTATTCTTAAATAGTTCCTCGGACTTGAACCAAGTAATCACAAGCAATAAGGACAAACAGAATAATAGCGAAACGAAAATGTAGCTTGCTACAATTTGTGCTATCGAGTAATTGATACTTGAAATTAAAAAATAACAGGTCAGCGGCAGGATGCCGAAAATGCAGATTACCAAGAAAGAAAGTTTGTTGGTAGTTAAAGTGCCATGCTTTAACCATAATAGTTTCAGTTCCCTTCTACTTTGATACAACCAAGTGGCAAATATCTCCCCTAATCGTTCCATACTTTAAAGATAAGAATAAATGAAAACAAAAGAAGACAAATTGTTGTACAGATGTTGTACAGGTGTAAAAAACAAAAGCCACTCAATTTCTTGAATGGCTTGTGTTTACTGGTGTGGTCTCACCTGGGTTGGGTTACAACTCCTTAATCATTTTAAATCAAGTTTTTAAACTGTTCTTTCTAAATTAGCATCAGTAAACAGTATTTAAATTACGGTTATGTCACGTTTACCTCTCTCTTCGCTGAAAAGTGCGAAATTCTGTTGGTTTCTATACATTCAAGCTTATTGGATCGATGGAAGACTATAAGCTTTTCTAAAGCAAACACTTAGAAGATGATAGTTCAAAATATACCATCTTTTGGGTACTCATCAGTTTTTTGATTATATTTCTCCTCTTTTTAGTTTCTTTTTTTGTTATTAACATCTAATTATTTATGAATGGACTATTGTTGTTATTTACCTGAGTTGGACGTAAGAAAAGTAATTTTTTAGTATAGAAAAAGCATAATTCTTAATACATTAAACACAAAAAATCCAGCGCATTATATAACTTTTCGCTTAAGATCTCTAAAAATAAAATTACTGATATTTTTTGTTTCAAAGATGATTTTATCTATTGTTTGACCCTACATTATAGAAGAAGCAACTTACAGCCCTGTTGTTCGACCAGAGACAGCGCATGGTAACCGATATCACGTATAACATGAAAATATATTGATGACCATAAGGGATAAAATTTTGTTCAGAAAATACTCGGTTATAGAAAACATTAATTACCAATTAAAGAAAATAGGCCAAGTTGAACATTCCAGAAATAAAAGTTTTGGCAACTTTATTATAAATTTAGTCGCAAGTCTAATTGCTTATTCGTTTCAAGAAAAAACTTAGTATTAAGGTTGAATCCGAAAACACAACGCAATTAGCTTTTTTTTGATAAATCCTTATATCGTACTGAGTTATAATTAATTTTTAGACCGGGCATAACCATGTGATGTATTACCAATGTTTGATCTTGTGAATTTGAAATAAAGTTTATTACGTCCAGAAGCTGATCATGGTATACTAAAATTTCATAGGTATAAGTATCTTCTCCTAATATTTCGAAATTTTAAATGCATAGGCAAACTCCTCTTCAGGTTTAAAATTATTCGGATCATAATCTGGTAATTCCACCACAATATCATTCCCTTCCTGATTCCATTTTAAATTTTGGTCTGTTGCTAATAAAGTTATTCTGGCGTTGTCTTTTGGTTGAAAATCTTTGATTCTCATTTCTTTACCCGGCCATTTGGGAACTATTGCGAAATAAGAATATTCGTTTTGCGTAAAAAAGAATTCCTTAACTGCTTGGCCTAGGTGGGGATTCAAGGTTTGTTTTAAAATAAAGTCACCCCCCAGGTAATGAACATCAGCCTTAACCTTCTTCTCACCTTTAGACCATTGGAAAGACTCTTTCCACGGCCTGGTACCATAAATAGCTTCATCATTCACCTTTAACCATTTCCCCATTTGCAAGAGGCGCTCCTGCATTATGGGTGGTATATTTCCTCGGGCATCCGGACCGACATCCAGCAAGAGGTTCCCGCCCGTAGACACCACATTTACCAACATGAGTATTAAAGCTTGTGGTGAATTATAATCTCCACTATCTTCGTTTTGGTTATAGCCAAACGAAAATCCCATCCCACGGGTTTCTTCCCAAGGACGATCAAATTCCGGTGCCTCAGCTTCGTATTCTGTGGTAAAATAACCGCCGTGGTTCTTTCGGGTCTCTTTGCCCCACCGATCATTGATCACAATCGATTTTTTTACTTCAGATTCGTTAAAAAGCCACGCTAAAAACTGTTTTGACTTCCAATCATCCGAGGTTATATCCCACTCGCCATCGCCCCATAAAACATCGGGTTTATAGGTTTTCACAAGATCCTTAATCTGTGGTAAAAAATGTTCGTTTACAAAGCGTTCTTTATCATTTTGCCACCACGGATGATACCATTCATACAATGAATAATAATAGCCCATTTTTAAACCAGCTGATTTTACCGATTCTGATAATTCGCCTAATAGATCTTTTCTTGCCCCCACTTCTTTACTGTTCCAAGGAAATCCACGATCATTGGCTTCTTCGCTTGGCCACAGCGCAAAGCCATCGTGATGTTTAGACGTCAATATCACATAACGTGCCCCCGATTCTTTAAACAAGGACGCCCACTGGTCCGGTTCAAATAAATCAGCTTTAAACTCTTTCCCGAAATCGTAGTAACTATAATCTTCCCCATAGGTTTCATTGTGGAAATCAACAATTTCTTTCCCTGTAAAATCACCATTTCCAAAGAGCGTTTCATCCTGCAACCAATATTGATACCATTCTGAATAAGTACCTTTTGGAGACCACGCAGGTACCGAATATGGACCCCAATGAATAAAAATCCCAAATTTTGCATCATGAAACCAATCAGGCACTGGCCGGGAATCCAACGACTCCCAAGTTGGTTTATAATTTTCCTGTGCTTGCAATGACCCTATACACAAGAACAAACTGCCCATTAGGCATACAAACAATTTTCTTCTAACTTTTTTAATCATAATATATATATTAAAAATTTACATGAGACGTCTGAATAACCTCGTCGTATTACACGCTGAGAATCATTTTACAGAATCTATTGGTTCTCTTAGATCCCCTGTTTCGTTCTTCTGAATTTGATCTTCTGGAGAAACATAATAAAATGTGCTTCTTTTTTTCTACAAGAAAAATAAGAACAAAGCTACTAACAAAGCAGAATAAGCTTTGTTTTAAATTAAGCATATTAAAAATTTTCATTTCATAAAGAAGTTTTGGTTCTGAGAAAAAGAGACACTTAATAAATAGCGAAATTCGTTAAAATCGGATCCTAAACCGATTTCGTTATCTTAACTTTTAAAGGACTTACCTTCCAATTTTCAAATTGGCCAATATGCTTAGGGTCAATGGAAGTATCTTCATAAAGATTAATCCATTTCTCATTAACTTTACCTTGAATTTTAAATTCTCTTACCCGTTCGCCTTTGATAATATCTTCTTGAAGGACATCTTGATTTACTTTTTGCGGATTTTCTAATTCTAAATTTACTACTTTGCCCTCTCCTGAAATTTGGGCTATAGGATAACCATATTGACGATAGATTTCTTCACCAAATTCCATCATCCGTTTTGCATCGGGTCCAGGCACCAAACCCTGAATATCCAGGGTAATTCTCAAAATAAAAGTAGAATTATGTCCTACACTATTTTTATACATTTCCATCAAGTTTTCCAATGGAATAATATGATTCATCATCATCTGGCTCCCATAACCATATGTGACGACCATTATAACCGTGTAAAGGCGTATCCCTCACGGCTGGCACATAGATTTCTCGTTAAGTAAAACCATGTTTTATCAGCTTAAAACCTTCCTTTTCACCGGCATTATCAACACCAAGAGGGATGGTTAAAAACAACCCCAAGATGGGCATGGAACCGTTCCCAATTCACTGCCACCCCAACGAGTATCCTTTTGTTTTAAAAATATTATACTTCGTAATAGGTTCAAATCGATTTTTTAAGGAAAGAGCATCAGGATAATCCCGAGCTCTTTCTCATATGGCAATAAAGCCACTTTTTATCTTTTTCGATGATCCAAAATCGGCCTGGACATATACAAAACTGAAAAGGAAAATATTAAAAAACATCTTCCATTATTGTACATTTTCGAGAGAATCGATTTTTATTTTAAAAACATGTTTGGCATAATTCAATCCCATTGTTTCATAGCGTTCTTTTAAACTATTTAAACGTACTCGAAAATCCGCCCAATCCCTGTTTTCAATGGGAGCCCAAACAACTTCAGATAAGGCGGTCATTCGCGGTAAAATCATATATTCCACCTGGTCTGATGTTTTCATATATTCTGTCCATACATTAGCTTGCGCGCCAAGAATATAGTTACGGGCCTCTCCAGTCAATTCATCGGGGTAGGGCTCATAGGCATACACATCAGCAACGGTTGTCTTTCCTCCAATGGCCAAGGGTTCGCTCATGTTGTCCGCTGTCTGATAATGATCAAAATAGCAAGAATGACCTGGGGTCATAATTACATCATGGTTTTGTTTGGCCGCAGCAATGCCACCTTCTTCACCTCTCCAAGACATCACTGTTGCGTTGGGCGCCAACCCTCCTTCCAAAATTTCATCCCATCCAATTATTTTTTTGCCATTTGCATTTAAAAATCTTTCGATTCGGTGAATAAAATAACTTTGCAGCTCATGCTCATCGACCAATCCATTGTCTTTCATTCTTTTTTGACAAGGAGAGCATCTTTCCCAATTGGATTTTGGACATTCATCACCACCAATATGAATATATTCAGAAGGAAACAATGGAATAACTTCAGCAAAAACATCCTCCAAAAACTGAAAAGTTTCTTCATTTCCTGCACAAAACACATCATCAAATACGCCCCACGTTTCTTGCACTATCTTGGGTGTTCCGCTGCGTTGAACCTCTTTTCCAGCCTTGGATCCCATATTATCGAATACAATAGTTGGTTCATCAGGAAAACAACTTAAGTGAGGGTAAGCCGCTATAGCAGCACTTCCATGACCTGGCAATTCAATTTCTGGAATGACATTAATGTGCCTTTCCGTAGCATATTTTACAATATCCTTTACTTCTTCTTGCGTGTAAAAACCACCATATTCAGTTTCGTCATTTCCGGTTCCAGGATGGTGACCTATGAGGGTACCATATCTTTTTGATCCGACCTCAGTGAGCTTGGGGTATTTTTTAATTTCAATTCTCCATCCTTGATCTTCAGTTAAGTGCCAATGAAACGTATTCATTTTGTGTAACGCCAATAAATCAATATACTTTTTAATAAATTCTACAGGAAAAAAATGTCTTGCGACATCCAAATGCATTCCTCGATAGACAAAACGAGGATGATCTTTAATATGCACTGCTGGAATACTGACGGTGGTGATTTGTTTAGATTCTGACTCAATGGACGCCGGCATTAATTGCCGTAAGGTTTGAATGCCATAGAATACACCAGTGGCGTTTTTTCCTGAAATGATAATCGCATCATACGTTACAGAGAGTTCATAACCTTCTTTATTTTCAATAGCATCATCTAACTTTAATTGGATGTTTCCAGTCGTATCCGTATTAAAATCAATAGACTTACCCGTAATATGACTCAGCATATCAGCAAGATATTGACCTTCATTTTCTAAGTCTGTGCCCCTAGATATGCTGGTGTTCGAATCTATTACGAATTGTCCATCTTGCATTTTTAAAGAGACGGGTTTTGGAATAATATGATACTGACTAGTGGTATTTTGATGGGTTTTGTTTGGATTGTGACAGGTAAAAAGTAATAGGCACACTATTAACGATATTGAAAACTTCATGATTTTTTTAATTTAGTTAATTTAATTTATTCTGTAATAACGCCAATCTCCGCTATACGTACCTGATTTTGTGCACCAATTACTTTATCTGCGATTAATCTAATGTATTTAAGTGACACCGGTTTGTCAAATTTTATGGTTTGCTGTACAGGATTTGCGGCAATGTTTGAAAATTCTCCTTTGGCTATTTTTTTCCAATTTTCACCATCAGTACTACCATAAAAGCTATAGTGGCTGATCAATCCTGAAACCCACCGCCCTTGAGTGGGCGTATATGTAAATCCATTTATTGTGATGATTTCACCTAAATCAATTTTATAATCAACTAATTCCTGTTTATTTGTTTCCCAGTCGCTCAGCGGATTTTCATCAATAGCTGTTTCTGGTAATGGCACACCATTCTGGGTTGTTATTTTCCAAAGATTTTTACTGATATCAAAATGCTTGGTAATAACTTCACTCTGACGTTGCGTTTCTGGATCAATTGAAAAAGTTTTTAGAACGACAGGATTTGTACTCATTAGCGGCTGGTAATATTTAGATGACCCCGTTGTTGGACCATTTCCATCTAAGGTATAATACATATCCAATCCTTCTGCCGGAGCTATTAAACTCACCCTGCCCTGTTTGTCTCTTATTACATACGGAACATCGACGATTAACGGCGCATGGTAAACCTCAATGTTGGAAATAAGCGGATTTGCTTTGGCATCTTCAATATTTAATCTGATCCTTGTGGCCATGATGTCATCAAACCTTAGAATGCGCTTGTAACCAATGGTGGTTTGATGATCAATTGTTTGCCAACGGCCATCAATCTCAGCCTCCAAAGAGAATTGTTTTACGCGTTGTCCTAAGGGGATATACTCTTGCACCAAAAACCGATTAACGAGGGTTGGTGTTTCAAAGTCAAGAGTGATGGACGCTGCTATTACGCCATCATCGGTAGCCCAATAAGTATTTTTATCTCCATCAACAGCCCTTCCAGATTGATAAGTTGAAGCATTTCCGCGCACTTGCGATGCAGATGTTTTAGTATTTAATGCTAAGTTATTTGCAAAGTCTTGCTTCAACTGCGCCGTTAACTTTTTCAATTGCTTTTCGTCATTTTCATGAACCAGACCTCTTCGATCTACTGGTAGGTTAAGTAGTAAGGTGCTATTTCGGCCAATTGATTTATAATAAATATTCAACAATTCTTCAAGAGTTTTGACTTTGTTGTCTTCAGAGGCGTGATAATACCAACCCGGACGAATGGAAACATCCGACTCTGCAGGCACCCAATGGGTACCGTTTTCTTGTCCCATTGAATATTTTTCATTGTAGTCCAACATTCCCCCATAAACTGAATCTTTCAACAATGGCGACCATGTGGTTTTATATGAATATCCGTGTTCATTACCTACCCAGCGAACATCTGGACCTGCATCACTGAAAAGAATAGCATTAGGTTGAAGTTTCCGGATAAGTGCGATAGTGTTGTCCCAATCGTAATAACTTTTCTTATCTACGGTACGGACTTCTTTTGCGCCTCCATAATAGCCATCGCCGCCATTGGCACCATCAAACCAGACCTCAAAAATATCGCCGTAATTGGTAAGTACTTCCGTGAGCTGATTTCTAAAATAATCAATATATTTTGGCTTTCCATAGTCGGCATGGTTTCTATCCCACGGCGATAAATAAATGCCCATTTTGAGTCCGTATTCTCTACAGGCCTCCGCTAATTCCTTTACGACATCCCCTTTTCCATTTTTCCAGGGAGAATTCTTTACGGAATATTCTGTGTATTTTGAAGGCCATAGACAGAACCCGTCATGGTGTTTATTGGTTAAGATCAACCCTTTCATACCTGCTTCCTTGGCTATTCTTGCCCATTGACGCGCATCCAATTCAGACGGATTAAAAAGTTCTGGAGATGAATCGCCATAGCTCCATTCCTCATCTGTAAAAGTATTGATACTAAAATGGATAAAGCCGTAAAACTCCATTTCTTGCCATTCCATCTGCTGGGTCGTAGGGATCGGTAAAACTGGCTCTGGTGGAGCAACAGTCGTTGATGGCGTTTGAAGACCACAGGCATAAAAGCTCATGACTAATATGAACATTAGGTAAAACTTTAATTTTGTCATAGTTGAATTTGATTAATCTTTTCAGTCATTGAAAACAAAACAGACCAAAAGTTTTAGAATTATCGAAAAAAAGGAACTGGTATTGACCTTTCTAATTCAGCCAATATATGCTCATTATCATAAAATTAATATTTGGAATAAAAAATAATGACCATCACTATTTGAGTACAAAAAAAGCATAGTCGCCACCATCGATTTCCACTTCATAATATACTCGATCGTCTGCAGGCTCTCCATTTAAAAGATGTTCAGACCCATCACTTTTTTTAATTATATAGAGCGTTTTATCTGTCGTAACATCTTTTTTAAGTGAAAATCTTACTATCTGGGATAATTCTGAAGCGTGTTCGTTATCATTACTGGTTAATGCGTTAGTTATCATAAGGTAGTTTGCGTCCGGAGAATCAAAGAATTGAGGATCACCGTTTTTGTGACTAGGTATTATTTCAAAGCTTCCAATATACAGATCGCCAGACTTTCCAATATAGTCATCCTTATTACATGTATTTTCCAAGCTTTCCAAAAACTGGCCATTGTTAGGTTGCCATGCATAAACATTTTCTGGTCTGCCATTTGATAAATCTGCACTACCGCTTTTAAACGTTACATTTTTGGTTTGCAATCTTACCAAATGATCACCTATTGCAGAGGTCTCTTTATTGGCCTTAGCAGTCCACTCCATATATTTAGTATGTTGTCCAGGCATTCCATTTTCCAAAAGCATTGCCCAGCTGGTAGGCTCAGTATTGCCATTAACGTCATTGCCTTGCAACCATCGAAACCAGTTCAACCATTTTCCACCAAAAGTCCAAGTCATAGAATAGTATAGCCGTAGCTCTGACTCTGAGATATCATAATTGCCATTCTGTTTATACCCTTGTGTGTATTGTCCAAATGCAAGGGGCTCGCGCCCTGTTCCATCATGTCCTTCTAATGCCAAGCCTCTGTATAACATGAGATCTTCGGCCATGGCCTTCGCACCCCTATAGTAATCAATTTGGTCCCCTATAGGTAAAAAGTAGTATGCATCATAGGTTAACAAATCAGGCTTGGCAGTTTTAATATAGCCTCTCATTTGATCAATGCTCCATTGGCCTCCATATCCCGTTTGATTATTATGCAAAATTACATCCGGATAATGCTTACGTGCCACACCAAACCAATCTCGAGTCCATTTTACCAGATTGGGAGTGTAATCCTCCTCATCACCAAAACACACACTCGTCAATCTTGGTAAGGCTTTTAATTGATCTTCCACAAGAAACCCATTCTCCCAATCGACACCGGAAGGTCCAGAGGTCAAGTGCTTTCCATAGGGCGCTTTAGCCATCGACCATTGCGTATTTGGAAAATCCTTTAAAACAAAGCTTTTATTAAATAAGACTGGTGCTGTAAAAAACGTAGCTCCCTTAAATCCGCTCGTCTTCCAATCGTTAGTATTAATTTTGTAATATGCTGCATCAACCCTTTCCACATCCAATTCTTCACTACCTACCCAACAGTGTAATTGTAGCCCATGCTTAATAAAGAGACGATTTGAGTTATAAGGTTCCGGGGCTATTACTTCGTGTTTCTCAACGACATCTTCTTTGTCGTCTTTTTCTTTCGAACATCCAAAACTTAACAAAAAACAAAAAAAGTAAATCATAATTATTCTTAAATTCATAATAAAATCTCGAGTCATATTATAAATATTCATCTTCTTTATTAACCACATTGATAAGTCGATGAATTACCATCCCGCATTTTGTTCCATATTTTCATTGGCGTCTAACTCACGTTGTGGAATTGGGAGGTAATCATTTTTAGGAGAAGAATACACCCTTGTTTCAATTACAACAGGCTTTTTATTTATAGGGTCATAAGCACCTTCTAATACCCCTGGCATTTGTTCTTTCGCAATTCCCCATCTCCTTAAATCAAAATAACGCTGTCCTTCAAATGCCAATTCCACGCGACGTTCACGTCTTAGTAATTCTCTTACTTTTTCTTGAGAATTATAAACTGTCTCATCTACATTGGGCATACCCGCACGATTTCTAATTTTATTGAGGTAAAATATGACATCAGGGTTGTTATAATCACCACTTTCAATCAAAGATTCAACGTAAATCAAGAGTATCTCTGCATATCTAATAATCATATAATCCAAACTGCCACTGTAAGGTTTATTCACATCTTCTGGGTCAATAAACTTAGTTAATGCAAATCCGGTCTTAGAAGCACCACTTACAGAAATAGCGTCATCACTATTAGAGTCAAAAGGCGTGAGAACATGTCCGGTGAAACTCTTTCCAGGTAACCATATAGTAGCGTCAAGCCTTGGATCTCTTTTCATAAAATCGGGATTTTTAATAAACTCCTCCCTGTCTGAACCATACTCGTCAATTGTTTTTCCTTCTAATGTTTCATAAGCATTCACGATGGATGCCGTTGGATTTGAGGCACCTTGCCCTCCCATTGATTTTGGCATGGATCTAAACCAAGATTCTGTAAATCCATTTCTGGTGTACATGATGCGCTCATTATTAATTTTTCCAATATATCTAAATAGATCTCTGTAGTGCAATTGCTCTGGATCTGAGGTATGAAAAAGACTAAATTGCTGCATTTCTATAATCTTCAATGATGACTCTCGAGCCACCTCATAGCGCTTTGCTTGTAAAGCGACTATAGCCTTTAAAGAATATGCTACCGCTTTTGACATTCTCCAACTTTTATCTTCATTATATTTATTAGGCAAGGCTTGTATACTGATGGCCTTATCCAATTCCGCTAATATAAAATCAACGCTTTCTTCCTTAGTGGCTCTCGCCATAAAGATTTCGTCAGGATTTAAAGAATGATCAACAATCGGGATGCCCTCATTACCTCCAAAATAAAAGAAAAGCTGCAGGTGATAATAAGCTCTTAAAATATGAGCCTCACCAATCATTCTTTGTCTTTCACCTTCATCCGTAAAATACGGTTTATCGATATTTTCAATAAACCTGCTGCATCTTCTTATGTATTGATAATAGGCACGCCACATATCCTCAGGGAAATTAAGCAAAGGATTGTTTGTGCCCGTCCCGATTGTTTTAGCATCTCCTAAATAGTTTCCTGAATGATACATGTTATCAGTCATTCCTTCCAGTGCGACATTGGAAACGTATGGTTCTGTATAATGATACCCCCCATGAGGAAGTCCTCCATAACAACTATTGAGAGCATTAACCGCATCATTAGTTGTTTTCCAAAAATCCTGATCGGTTATTCCCGTTGGGTGATCCCGCGTTAAAAAATCATCTGAGCAACCAGTACATAAAATTATTAGTAATATATAGCCTATTTGTTTCATCTTATTTATGTTTTTCTTTATATCCAAATTAATATCCATTTAAAACTTTGCATTAATACCAAGTGTCAGCACTTTGATCAATGGATAAGTGCTACTGCCACCTAAATTTTCAGGATCAGTGACTTTTTGAGAAGTGAAGGTGAAAGGATTTTGAGCGTTAACATAAATCCTGCCTGATTTAATCCCAACCGGACTCAAAAGACCTTCTTTAAATGTATAGCCCAACTGTATATATTTGACTCGTAAATAAGAAGCATCAAAATTCCAATAGTCGGATGGCTGTAAATTGTTCCCTGGTTCTGGGGTTGGTCGAGGATAGTAAGCATTAGGATTACTAGGAGTCCAATAATCAGAATGAAACTTTTGTGGTGTACTTCCTGAATCACCATTCAAATTTAAAGGAATTGCATGTGCTCCAGAATAAGCAGCATTTACCCCTTGAACCCCTTGAAGTAATAGCTCGAAATCCCAATTTTTATATCCAGCTGAAAAATTCGTGAAATAATTAAAGTCTGGTTGTCCATCACCGGTGATAACTCTATCATTGTTATCAAAATTACCGTCGCCATTAACATCAATAAACTTGATATCTCCAGGTTTCTGATCTCCCCACAACGTTACACCTTCTTTTGGAATGAGTTCTCCAGTGGCGTTAGTCGTAAAATCTGATTCTTGCAACAAACCATCTGTTAAAAATCTATAGTTTGAACCTAAGGCGTAACCCACCTTATGAATTGATGAACCGTTAATATAAGGACCACCAGGCAATTTCTCAACAACATTTTTATTTCGCGATATACCACCATGCACTGCAAAATATGCATCTTCAAAATTCCTACTGTAGTTAACGCTTAATTCAAAACCGCGGTTTCTTACCTCTCCGGCATTAATTTTCGCAGAGGTCGTACCGCCTATAAGTGATGTTGGTGGAGACAAAATTATGTCTTTGGTTAACTTATCATAGACATCAAAATTTAAAGTAAAATCATCAAATATTGCCAGATCAAAGCCGTAGTTGAGCATATTAACAGTTTCCCAAGTAATATTGGGATTTCCAAAAACAGTTTCCACGCCGTTCCCTGCGGATACGAGGTTTTGATATTGATACAATCCAATGTTTTCATTCCCTAATTGTCCGTAAGAAACACGTAATTTCAAGTTATCCAACCAAGAATATTCATTTAGAAATGATTCCTCGTGCATATTCCATCCGAGACCAAAAGAAGGAAAATATCCATTTTTATTATCTTGTCCAAATCTGGAAGAACCATCAGCCCTAAAAGTAACTTCTGCTAAATATTTATTATTATAAGTATAATTAGCCTTTCCAAAATAAGAACGCATTGCCCACTGGTCCCAATTGCCTGCATTGGTAAGCTCTTGATTGTATCCGCCTAATAGGAATAAACGGTGTTTATCATTAACATAAGTGTAATCCACATTGGCACCAAGAAAATAATAGCTGGACCTTCCGGTTGAGGATGACCGTACATTGTCCCAAGTATAGTTGAGAACCCCGGTTTCATATTCAAAAAAGTTATAAGCATCTCTTGACTGCTTCATTGCGTCGCTATTTATTCTATAGCTATATTGCCCGTTAAGGTTCAAATTTGGTAAAATTTCCCATTTTGGCTGAAGATTAATGCTCATATTATCATCTAGCCTCTGCGTAAAACCACCTCTTTCCAACATAGCCTTGGGATTTCTCATTTCAAAGAAAATCCCGTAAAAATCGATTCCATCCTTACTAGGATATTTTGGAACTAGATTTGGAGGAGCTCTATAAATATAGTTTAATACATAGTCGGTTTCTCCATCTCGGATATTGGTTTCCATTTGATCTTTACGGATGGCATTAAAATCCATGTTTACAGTTACATTGTCTGTAAGAGTTATGGTCGTATTGGCACGTATATTAACCCGTTCAAATCCGACATTTTCAATGAATCCTTCTTGATCAAGATAGTTAACTGTAAGTGCAAATCGAGCAATATTATTCCCCCCCTGAACACCTACCGAATGACTGGTCATCAAAGGATTCTTTATCCAAGTTTCATCTAACCAGTTGGTATTAGGATAGTTAAATATATCAGATTTATTACGGGTAATGTCAATGGTTTCTTGATTATATATCCCATTTCCCCCATTATTTATATAGGCAGTATTGACCATTTCCATATAGTCTCCACCATCCATAAAATCAGGGAGGTAGGTTGCATTTTGTATCCCTACATAAGCATTATAACTTACGCTAACCTGGCCAGTTTTTCCACGTTGAGTCTTGATTATAATAACACCATTAGCCGCCCTTGCGCCGTAAATTGCCGCGGCCGAAGCATCCTTTAATACGGTAACACTTTCAATGGTATTGGGATCCAAATCATTCATATCCATGGGAATGCCATCTACCAAAACCAAGGGATCAGAATGGCCCAAGGTTGAAATACCTCTAATTTTTATAGATGCAGCATCGCCCCCGGGCAAACCTGTACTTTGAGTGACCGTTAATCCAGTTACACCACCCTGCAATGCTTGAGACATAGAGGTAATAGGTTTATTGGCCACATTTTTGGCTACATCCAAAGTGGAGATAGAACTGATCATATTCATCTTACGTTCTTCCCCGTAACCGGTAATTACTAATTCATCTAATTTTGCAATATCTTCTTTTAAAGAGATTATCAAATCTGGATAAGCTTTCTCAACTTTAAACTCTTGGGAACTATATCCAACAGAAGAAAATCGAAGAATATCGCCTCTTTCCACCTCAATGGTAAAGTAACCATTGTCATCCGTGATCACTCCTTTGTTTGTGTTTTTTACGGCAACAGTAACAAAAGCTATTGCCATAGGCGGTTCATTAGAATCATAAACCCTCCCTTGTACTTTCAACAACTGCTGACCTATTTTAGTGGAACTGTCAAAAACCGTTTCAGTGACATTTAAATTACCTAACGCAAAATTAACGCTTGATAAGACAACCGTCAACATTATGAGATTACGTAACCCTTTTATATTGGAAGTGGTTCTCTTCCGTAATTGTAATTTCATACATTTAAGTGTTTAATGGTTAATTTTTTGTAATTGTTAAACTCTATTCTCAATCAAAGCAAAACTTCATTTAGACGCCTTACAAATTTATACATGAAACACTGAAACCAATCACAATAGTTGACTGACTCAAGGGTGAAATTATACCAGAATAGGACAAAATTTGACTTTTAACACCCATTATCGTCCGTTTTAATCTTTAACATGAATTTATTGATATATTCAAAAATAAACCAAATGATAAATTCCGGTTATAATTTATAGGGCTATTTACAGCATTTAGTTAACTGAATTATTCCCAAACCTACGTGTACCAGGCTTTGAGATAAAGGACTTCTTTTTAAAGATATACTATAGTAGGCCAACCCTAGTTCTTGTCATCTCCTCTTAAAGAGCTTTTTAACCAATGAATTTTCAAAAGGAATTCTTTAATGGATTTAATAACTAATTTGACCACATTTTTTATGTAACTTCGATTTTGGAGCTTAACCATATCCGTTTTGTCTGTTTCTCAATAATGGAAAACAAATTATGATCATCAAAAATCAAATTTTTATCCTTTTCCTGTTTATCTGTCATGTACTCTTCGGTTTTCAAATAAACCAGAATATCACATTATCTTCTTTAAATCTGGAACAAGGACTAACTCAAAATTATATTACCTGCACCATTCAAGATTCAGAAGGTTTTATGTGGATAGGAACGAGAAATGGACTTTATAAATATGATGGCTATAACTTTATTCAAATCCCTTTAGTCAATAAGTATTATGGCTATAATGAAATAAGAACCTTATATCAGGATAAAGAAAACAACATTTGGATAGGAACAAATAATGGCCCTGTTTTATATAATTTCCATTCTGGTGAAATTTCTTCCAACCCCATCCCCAAAATAACAAAAGGTAAATTCATTACTAGCTTTTTTAGTGACGATGCCAACATTATTTATATGGGAACAACAGATGGAGATTTAATTCGGTACCAAAAAGACCCAGATGAAATTCGCAGGTACAACTTACCCAACTACAGTTCAATTTCTAGTATTATCCCCCTTAACGAGCACGAGTTACTAATAAGCTACAAGTTTGGAGGAGTACTCACTTTCCATCTTAAAAATGAAGAGTTTTTCATCCCTAATACATTAAAAGAATTATCTGGCATTAGTATTAACAAGATGACTCTTTTAAACTCTGGAACAGTTGTTTTGGCAACAGATAACGGAATTTATTTTTGGAGAACCGCTGGAAATCTTTTGAAAATACAGAAACAAAACTCACTACGCAATTCTAAATCATTAAACTCTGTAATATCAATTTTCGAAATGGATCATCAAAAAATTTGGTTCGGCACTGATGGTTACGGTCTTTTTGAATATGATATCTTAACTGGAGAACTTTACGACGTTGAATTTGGTGATGACATAACGCTAAGCGCAGTTACCTCTATTTACAAGTCGGAGGACCAATCTCTCTGGATTGGAACGGTCAATCAAGGACTAAAATTATCGAATCCTCATAAAAGCCATTTCAACCACTGGACTTATGAAAAAGGAAATGCAACTGGTTTAAGCAGCAATTCTGTTTTAGGCATATCTGAAATCAATAACGGAGGGATTGTATTAGCCTTAGATGGTGGAGGAATGAATTTATATAATCCTAAATCCAAACAATTTAATTTTTATTTTGAAGAGTCAGAAAATCTAAAAATCAATAATGCCGTTCATTTTGACAAAGAGAAGCGTTTATGGTTGGGTACTTTAAATCATGGGAGTCAAACTCTTAAACTTAATGATCACAAAACCCTGAAATCACTTGACATCTCCTCCCCTAATCGACTTAACCATGCAACAATAAAATGTTTTTTAGAAGATAAGGAGGGC
Organism: Gelidibacter mesophilus DSM 14095; assembly: GCF_000423005.1. Taxonomy (GTDB): domain Bacteria; phylum Bacteroidota; class Bacteroidia; order Flavobacteriales; family Flavobacteriaceae; genus Gelidibacter; species Gelidibacter mesophilus. The sequence continues at coordinate 74,158 of NZ_AUHD01000008.1, read as the reverse complement.
AAAATTTGGATCGGTAGTGCTAATAAAGGCATCTATATATTCAACTCCAAATCCAATAAAATATCTGAGTTTAAACCAGAACATTACATCAATTCCTTACAAATCAGTAGTATCTATCAAACTAATGATGCGATAATTTGGATAGCAAGCTATTCCGGCTTATACGCCTACAATCCTATAGACGATACTATTGTTGAAAAATTAGACACTAATGATCTATCTATGAGACAGCTAACTTCCATTATAGAATCTGACGAAAACAATTTGTGGGTAGCCTCAAAAAATGGACTCTATCATTTAAAACGAGATGAGGATAAAACAACATTGTATACAACTAAAAATGGGTTATCGAGTAACGTTGTGAATTCACTTTTATTGGAATCCTCTAGTCATCTCTGGATGGGAACCGATAGAGGATTATCCCAATTAGCAATTGAAACCAGAGAATTTCGAAATTTTGGTAAAGAAGACGGAATCGTAGGATTAGAATTTAATGAAGCGGCCGCACTTAAAAGCTCCAATGGCATATTATATTTTGGAAACACTCATGGAGTATATTATTTTAAACCTGATGAAATAAAAATCAATCCGATTCCACCCAAAATAATAATTACAGAATTCGATCTCTACGATAGAAAGAAAGTTGAACACACTTCCGTTATCCCTCATCCTATTAATCAACTGGATGAGATAAAACTAAAGCATGATCAAAATTTCTTTACATTCCATTTTACTGGAATAAATTTTACGAACGCCGCAAAAAATGAGTACTCATATAGATTAGTAGGAGTTGACGAGCAATGGATTAATTCAAATAAGGAAAGAAAGGCACCTTATACCAATATACCCCCAGGAGATTATGAATTTCAGATAAAGGCCAGTAATAATGACGGGCTATGGAATTCACATATCAAAACCATCAAAGTTTTGGTTGCTTCACCATGGTGGGCTACCATTTGGGTTAAATCAATTTTCATCCTTCTTTTCACAACAATTTTAATTTTTATAAACATTTATATACTTAAGAAAATTAAGTTAAAAGAAGCATTTAAAGCTGAGCGTTTAGAAAAAAACAATCAAATTTTATTAAATGAATTTAAGACCAAATTTTTTACGAATTTGACTCATGAGTTAAAAACCCCATTAACTATGATTATAAGTTCATTAGGAAAAATCATCAATGCAACGCCTCCAAATTATGAGTTTTACAATCAACTGTTATCTATACAACGAAATTCCAATAATTTGACGAAATTAATTAATGAATGGTTTGATTATAGAAAAATAAAATTAGAAAAAACCAAATTAAATATGTGTGAGAAGGATTTTAGAAAGTTTTCAAAAGATATTGTCCATACCTTTACAGACCTTGCGGAGGATAAATCAATCTCCATAAATTTTCATTCTAAAAATGATACAATTCCCTCCTATATAGATCCCGTTGAAATGGAAAAAGTTATTTCCAACCTTATTTCAAATGCAATTAAGTACTCAGATGATAACAGCATCATAAACATTGAAACTGGAATTTTTAATCAGACGGACACTAAAATGGATTTGATCTATTTTACTGTCACAGATAACGGGAAGGGAATTTTATGGGAGAAACAAGACCATATCTTTGAAAGATTTTATGATTTTGATGAAGATCCAACTATTAGCACAGGCATAGGATTATCACTTTCCAATGAGATTGTGGAAATGCATCATGGGAAATTAGAATTCCGCTCTACTCCGGGAAAGGGCAGCATCTTTTCAGTATTTCTGCCTGTAGGAAATGACCATTTTACTACTGATCAATTAAAGTCTTTCAAGACAGCGTCTTCTAAGGCATTACAAACAATGAAGCCTAAGGAAAGCTTTACCAATCCTGATTTAGATAAAAATAAACCGGTTGAACAGTATGGAGATTATACCATATTAATTGTTGAAGATGAACCCGAAATTAGGATATTTATTGAAACTGAGCTATCTGAATCTTTTAAAGTAATCACCGCAAAAAATGGAGAAGAGGGGCTTGAAATCGCAATTAAAAATAGTCCAGACCTGATACTTTCAGATATATTAATGCCAAAGCTTTCAGGGCTCGAATTTTGCCGAAAAATAAAGAACAATATTTCTACCAGCCACATTCCATTTATTTTATTAACAGCTCTGTCAGATGAGGAGACGCAAATTAACGGCCTGAATTATGGCGCAGAGGATTACATCACTAAACCTTTTAATATCAACACCTTAATTCAAAAGGTAAAATCGATATTAGAAAATAGGAAAATTGCGCTCCGCAAATATAAAATAGAAAGAACTATGGAGCCGAAGGATCTCGCTCGATCGAATCCAGATAAGGACTTTTTGGAGAAAGTCGTACAAGTCATTCAACATAACATATCGGATTCAAACTTTACAATTGATCATTTAGTGCAAGATTTAGGAATGAGTCGAACACCATTTTTTAAAAAAATAAAAAGTCTAACCAGTCTTACACCAAATGAATTCATAAAAACAGTGCGACTCCGTAACGCTGCTGAACTGTTAATTACTTCAGATTTGAATGTCTCTGAAATAAGTTATGAAATAGGCTTTCTCTCAACAAAACATTTTAGTAGTTTATTTAAGAAACAATTTAAGGATACTCCGTCAAATTATAGAGCGAAAAACCAACTTGGTTTAAAATAAACCATAAGTACTTTGATATCCTGCAACAAATCCACAACGTTTTCTTGCTCATTCATAATCTTTATATTTAAGAATTAATAATGAGTAAAAAGCCCTTTACTTTGATTGTACAGGGCAAACATATGACGATAGATGCAGTAAAAACAAAAGGGAAATCACGATTGCTTTAAGATTGTTCTAAGTTTTCTTTATAAGAAGGGGAGTTGTGTAAATGTTAGGTAATACCTAAGGCTTTTGAGACGTCCTTTCGCACGTCATCGTAACTGCCTTCATGGGTAGCGGAGCACCATTTGGAATAACTTGAGAGAAGTGTACTTGAGTTGATTTCGGAATTTTGAAATGTGAAACGCTCTGAGATAAGCATGTTCAAGGACTCCTTGGGCTTTGTGTCCATCCGAAAGATGCCACCGCGAACAATGAGATCCAGAAAAGTAAATAAAAAACGAATGTTTCCGGTTTGTTTGTTCTTTGGGATTTCGGGTCAATACAAAAAGTTGTGGAGTAACTAGAAATAAAAGACCTTTGGAACAAAAATTTCTATGCTTTCAGATTCATTATTATCCATAGCGAATTTATTGCTTCCCGAAGTTCTTGTTTCCTATTTTGATTTAAAAAAGCACGAGATCAAAGGTGAAGAGCTCCACTTTTACTTTACCGAGCAAAACAAGGCTCCCGATGGACATGATAGTACGAAGCTCCATTCCAAGGGCTTCTTTCCAGAGGCTACGGTTCAAGATTTTCCCATACGGGGCAAGAATGTTTTTCTGCACATCATACGGCGCAGATAGGTTGATCAGGACACAGGCGCATTAATCACAAGAGATTGGGAGTTGGTAGCAAAAGGAACTAGGATCACTAGTGAGTTTGCTACTTTTTTAAAAGAGATCCGTCAGTAATAATGCTACGAGCACATCGGTTGTGGCACAATTTTATGGCGTAAGTCCCAGAAGCCTGCAGAGACAGTACAAAGATTATCTGAGCGATTTTAAGACCTGGGACCAAAAGGGGCATGCCAAGCAATGGCTCCTGTTTCCAAAAAATCTGGGAAGCTATCTTTCAATCGACGAGACTGCCTTTTCCAACGGCGAACTCTACACCATAGTAACCAATAAAGGAGCCAAGGGAAAGAAGGGCGCTATAGTAGCCATGGTCAAGGGTACCAAGGCAGAGGATGTGATAAGGATACTGCAACAGATCCCTTTAAAGCAAAGACGAACGGTCAAGGAGGTCACTTTGGATATGGCAGGGAACATGGGGCTAATCGTTAGAAGGTCCTTCCCGGAAGCCACCTTGGTCATAGATCGTTTCCACGTTCAGAAACTGGTATTGGAGGCACTGCAGGAAATCAGGATCAAGCACAGATGGGAAGCGCTCGATACTGAAAATGACGCCATAGAAAATGCCAGAAGCAAATCTATAAAATACACGCCAGAGTTATTGCCCAATGAAGATTCGCTCAAACAATTATTGGCTAGAAGCAGATATCTACTGTATAAACCAAGTAGTAAATGGACTGAAAATCAATCTAAAAGAGCAGCAATACTTTTTGAACGTTATCCCGATCTGGAAAAAGCATATAAACTATGTCAGAACCTATCTTGGATATTCAACAATACAAAGGACAAAACATCGGCGCTTATAAGATTGGCAAAATGGGACGAAAAAGTCAGACAGGCGGCATTCAAAAGCTTCAGCACCATATCCAGAACAATGTCCATCCATTATCAAAACATATTGAACTACTTTGATAACAGAAGCACCAATGCCTCAGCAGAATCTTTCAATGCCAAGATAAAAGCATTTAGAGCACAGTTCAGGGGTGTCAGGAACGTAGAATTCTTCCTATATAGACTCACTACAATTTTTGCATAATCTTAAAATCCCACAAGTTTTTGACTTGATCCGGGATTTCCCTGATGACGATTTTTTGCTCAGCGGGCAGTCCGTTGCTCAACCTAAGAAGATTCTCGACATCATTAGCATCAAAACCAAAAAAAACAGTATCAATACTGGATGGGGGTAACTGCAAAAAAGAAAAACCCTGAATATTTTTTTTGCATAGTTCCTCGGACTTGAACCAAGTAATCACGAGCAATAAGGACAAACAGAATAGTAGCGAAACGAAAATGTAGCTTGCTACAATTTGTGTTATCAAGTAATTGATACTTGAAATTAAAAAATAACAGGTCAGCGGCAGGATGCCGAAAATGCAGATTATCAAGAAAGAAAGTCTATTGGTAGTCAAAGCGCCGTGCTTTAACCACAACAGTTTTAGCTCTCTTCTACTTTGATACAGCCAACTTGCAAATATCTCACCTAATCGTTCCACATCTTAAAGATAAGAATAAATGAAAACAAAAGAAGACAAATTGTTGTACAGATGTTGTACAGGTGTAAAAAACAAAAGCCACTCAATTTTTTGAATGGCTTTGTCTCACTACGCTCCTCTTCTTGGGCTCGAACCAAGGACCCTCTGATTAACAGTCAGATGCTCTAACCAACTGAGCTAAAGAGGAAGGTTAATTATGTATTTTTAAGCTTTTCGTATATTCGATAAAACTTTTGCTTTTTTCTTAAAGAACGTTTCTCGTGGCTTTCACATCCCTATATCTCTCGAGATTTTTAAAAGCGAAGGGTTTAAAACCCTATTTTGAGGATGCAAATATATTGTTATTTTTGAATTGAACAAAACTATTTTCAAAAATTTTTAATCGGTTATTGCTTTAAAAATATCATTCCCATTGGCGAACAATACTAACATGATGAGAATCACGAACCCAACTACTTGAGCGCCCTCCAAAAACTTTTCGGTTGGCTTACGTCCTGAAATTATTTCATAGAGTAAAAAAGTCACGTGACCACCATCTAATGCCGGGATTGGTAATAAATTTAATACCCCCAACATAATGGAAAGGAACGCTGTAATGCTCCAAAAATATTCCCAGCTCCAAACACTTGGAAACACATCATAAATGGCTTTAAAACCACCAACTTCTTTGTAGGCGCCTGTGCTCGGTGTAAAGATGGCTTTGAATTGTTTGAAATAAGACAATACTTTGTCTTTGGTTTTGACCAATCCTACCGGGATGGCTTCCAAAAAGCCATATTTTTTTATTTCAAATTTATAGTAGCCTAACTCACCCAAAGTTTTAGGAGTTGCGCCCGTTAGATACACTAAACCTAACTTACCATCTTCATTAATAGTTAAAGGCGTGGTAAATGTATTCTTGTCTCTTAAAACTGTCGCAGTCACAACCTGTCCTTTATAGTGATCTAAAGCGGTTATCACTTCGTCTGTGTATTTGGTTTGAGTATCCCCAAAAGCAGTAATGATGTCACCTTTTTTAAGTCCTGCCGACTTATTAAAAGAAGAGTCAGGAACTTCATTGATGATAAAAGGCATTCTTAAACTCACAAACCTTTTTTCTTTGGCATCACTGATTTGGGAAAGAAAATCTTGAGGCAGCTCAATCTTGGATTGCACGCCGTCGCGTTCAATGGTCACTTGCTGGCCAAATAGGATATGCTCGTAAATTTGCATGAAATCCTCAATTACAAAGTCATCCACAGCAACGATTTTATCGCCGGTTTTAATTCCAGCATCGTTTAATACGGTGCTTTCGATAAGTACGCCATCAGGAATGTTTTTGTTTGGTAAAATCTCGTCACCATAATAGTAACTCATTCCAATATAAATAACAATAGCCAATAGAAAATTGACCGTCACTCCACCCAACATGATAATCAAACGTTGCCAGGCTGGTTTAGCACGAAACTCCCAAGGTTGTGGCGGTAATGCCATTTGTTCCTTATCCATGCTTTCATCAATCATTCCTGCTATTTTGACATAGCCACCAAGTGGTAGCCATCCAATTCCATAGACCGTATCGCCTATTTTTTTCTTAAACAAGCTGTATTTGATATCAAAAAACAGATAGAATTTTTCTACACGTGTCTTAAATAATCTTGCGGGTATAAAATGCCCTAGTTCGTGCAACACGATAAGTAGGGATAAACTCAATAAAAATTGAGAAATTTTAATTACAAACTCCATTGATCTCTTTTCAAAAAAAATTATAAGGCACAAAAGTAGTCTTTTAACCCCATTTAGAAAACATAAACGATTCTATTCGCTAGTTTTTTAACAGCATTTTGGTAATGTTGCCAAGGTTGGTTTGGAGTTCTACAAAAATCAAACCAGATGAAAAAGAAGTCAGGTCAATATGAGGCGTCCATCCTGAAGAATAGAGGAGTTGGCCAATCAAATTGTAAACCTTAATGCAATCGATAGTGAAAGACTCTGATTTTTTTATACTAAAACTTCGTGAAGTTGGATTGGGATAGAGTAAAATTTCCGTATCTAAAATGTTTTGATCGGAAGTAGATAGGACCACATTATCTTTTGAAATAATATCAAAGTCCGGATTGATGAGCACTTCAGTAACCGGAAAAGACACCTTTTTGGTAAAGCTTTCCTGATTGTTGTTATGGTCTAATAGTAGATCTAATGTTTTTCCCGAAGTGCCGATGAGTCTCACAGGAACATTCGCTTCAAAAAAAGATACGGAGGTGTGACTTTGGGTTTGGGTAAGATTAATTGTTATTTGTGTGGGATTGGGTTGATGCCACTCCAAGGTATAGGAGGGGTAGCCTTGGCCAAAGAGCCAATCTTTAAAAAACTCAGATAAATTCTGATTGCTGCTAGCTTCCATAAGAGTGATAAAATCTTCTGATTTTGCATAACCATAGGCGTGCGCAGGATTATTGAGATAATTTTGAAGACCTTTAAAAAATTCACTATCGCCCAGTTTTTTTCTGAGCATATGCAAAACCATGGCCGCTTTATTGTAGGATAAACGCTGATTGAAGACTCTATTGACATTCAAGGTATCGGCATCTGTTAGGTAGACTGAGCCATCAGGGTATGAGGTAACTGAAGCTATAGTTTGCTTCTTCCAATTTTTAAATTGTGCATTCCCATCTAAATTTTCAATTACGAGTCCTGACATGTACGTGGCAAATCCTTCATTAAGCCAAATGTCTTTCCAACTGCCACAGGTCACTTTATTGCCAAACCATTGATGGCCCAGTTCGTGAGCAATTAAATTCCGCCCAAAACTGCCCATAAACGAAACGGTCGTATGTTCCATCCCGCCACCCCAACCAAATTGCGCATGACCATATTTTTCATCTGCATAGGGATATTCACCAAATAAGCTTGAGTATAGATTCATGATTGCTACGGTAACTGGTGTTTGCGTTTGTATGGTTGCTAAATTTTCTGGATAAACATAATTGATAATCTCAAAGGGATTACCATTATTAGGAACAGTATCAGCATACACGGCGTAATTCGTGACTGCAATGGCTACCAAATATGCCGGAATAGGATAATTATGTCTAAAATGAGTGGTTTTACTGCTGCCAATATTTACCTGTGATTGTTCAAGACCATTTGAAACGGCCACATACGTATCGCCATTAGGGTTGTTAATAGGGGTTGTAAGGTACACATCAATACTATCAATTTTATCGATCAAATCTTGTTTACACGGCCACCAACCTTTTGCGCCATAAGGTTCGGAAAGGGTCCATAATATAGGATTTCCATTATGGGTATTGACTTCAAAAGATCCGAAACCAGAACTTACGGGATTCCCGGAATAGGTGATGGTCAAGGAATCTAAAACACCTATATTCTGTTGTTGAGGTAATTTAATGACCACTTCATCAGTATTATTTTGTGCAAATTCTAGCGGATTTCCACGTTGTAACACTTGAGACACAATCATGTTAGCAGATAAATCAAAAGTAATTTGATCTAGTGGCGACTTTGCTTCAAAATAAGTGGTGACATGTCCTGAAATTTGCGCCACTGACGGATTTACCTCAAGTTCAAGACGGTGATATTTTACATCATAATTACCAGTATTGGCATTGGATTGAAATTGCATTCGGCTCAAAGCCGATTTCGCCTCTGCTTCTTGAAGGGTGTTCATTTGATGGTCTTGCGCAGATAACAACGAAAAAATCGGTAAAAAAACTGAAAGCAGAACCTTTTTCATAAAGCGCAATTTTGGATTAAAAATAGCGCTTTTGAAGCTTATCTATTGTATTTTTGCATACAAATCTTATCAAACATCTTCAAAATTACTTTATAATGTTATCTTTTTTTAAAGAATATAAGTTTTTCGCCATCTTTCTGTTCTTCTTGTCTGCAATCATTGTGACTATAATGTATAATGTGCTGACTCCTAAAAAAGTACTGCCCGTTTATCAACCGTCCATGGTGAATTTTGAGATGGTGGATAGTACCCTCCAATACCAAAGCAAATATCATAAGATTGCAGATTTTAGCCTGATCAATCAAAATGGTGAGACGGTTACGCAGCAAAATTATGAGGATAAAATTTATGTGGCGGATTTCTTTTTTACAACTTGCCAAACCATTTGCCCGATCATGACCGATCATATGGTTCAAATCCAAAAAGCAACTTCAAAGGATGATGATGTTATGTTGCTGTCCTATTCGGTAACTCCAGGTATTGATGATGTAGCGCAATTAAAGCGTTATGCGATCGAAAAAGGAGTGAATGATGAAAAGTGGAATTTAGTTACAGGCGATAAAAAACAGATCTATGAACTGGCCAGAAAAAGTTATTTAGCAGTCAAAACTGACGGTAATGGTGATCAATATGATATGATCCATACTGAAAATTTTATGTTGATTGATAAAAAGCGACAAATCCGTGGGTATTATGATGGCACTGAACCTGATGATATTGAAAAATTGTTAGAGGATATTAAAGTGCTTAAGGGAGAGGGGTAGGTTGATGATTACGATTTTTAATTGATGATTTACGATTCAAGAAACCTTTAGAAGCTCTAAGTTTTAACCTTTAATAGCGAATAATACATAGCGAATATTAAGGTTTGGGCCTGACCGTATTCAAAATTTTTAAACTCACAATCATTTTCCACAAAATTACCCTAAATCCCTAATGCCAGATTCCTAATCCCTCTCTACACGCTCCAAACTTCGATTCCTAAACTTTATCCTCTAAATTTTGAACCTAAAATTAATTTCGCTTACTTTTGCTTCTTTAAAATCAATCTAAATAAGCTTGCAAGTTACAGTCGCACATTTAAAGAAAGGGCAACGCGGTATCATTACTGACGTTTCATCGATTTACATTCCATTGAAACTTTTGGAAATGGGCTGTTTGCCAGGTAATTATGTAGAGCTTGTACAGGTTGCGTATTTTTCTGATCCCATGTATCTCAACATCAATGGCACCCATTTAGCCATTAGAAAGGAGACTGCACTTCACATTTTAATAGAGATCTTATAAATGAGTAAACAGATTAATGTTGCCTTAATAGGAAATCCAAATACAGGTAAAACCTCAGTTTTTAACGCACTCACCGGGTTGAACCAAAAAGTGGGGAACTATCCAGGAATTACCGTTGAGAAAAAGGAGGGCATCTGTAAATTGGAACGTGGCGTAAAAGCGCATATCATTGATTTACCGGGTACTTACAGTTTGAACGCCTCATCTTTAGATGAAAACGTGGTAATAGAATTGCTACTTAACAAAAACGACAAGGATTTTCCAGATGTTGCGGTTGTAGTAAGTGATGTTGAAAATCTGAAGCGAAATTTACTCCTCTTTACCCAAATTAAAGATTTAGAAATCCCTACCATTTTGGCCATCAACATGGCGGATAGAATGAGTTATAAGGGTATTACTTTAGATATTCCGCATTTAGAAAAACAACTGAACACCAAAATTGCCTTAGTTAGTACCAGAAAAAATACGGGGATTGATGAATTGAAGGAATTAATAACCAATTATCGGGAATTATCCACAACACCATGCATGAATGCTTTTGAAATTGATAAGGAGTATTTTGATAATTTGGCCAGCGTTTTCCCTAATCAATTGTTGTATAAACTTTGGCTCGTTATTACACAAGATGTTAATTTTGGAAAGGTCGATAGAAATGAAATTGAAGGCGTTGCCAGTTTTAAGATCAAAAGTAAGGCCGATTTAAAACGTCTTCAGCAAAAGGAAACCATTAAGCGCTATCAATTTATAAACGATACGCTTAAAAAAGGTCAAGTTATCGATTTAAGTACTGCCAAAGATCTTCGTATCAGGTTAGATCGGATTTTGACCCATAAAATTTGGGGTTATGTGATTTTCTTTCTCATTTTATTGACCATTTTTCAAGCCATTTATGATTGGTCCAGCGTGCCAATGGATTTTATCGATTCTACATTTGCATCTTTGAGCGAATGGACCAAAAATGCGCTTCCTGCAGGAACCTTTACTAATTTGTTGTCTGAAGGAATCATTCCAGGATTGGGAGGAATAGTCATTTTTATACCTCAAATTGCCTTCTTGTTCCTGTTTATTTCAGTGCTTGAAGAAAGTGGATATATGAGCCGTGTAGTCTTTTTAATGGATCGCGGGATGCGGCGTTTTGGATTAAGCGGAAAAAGTGTGGTGCCTTTAATTTCTGGAACTGCCTGTGCCATTCCAGCAATTATGGCCACGAGAAATATTGAAAGTTGGAAAGAGCGTTTAATTACCATTTTGGTCACACCATTTACAACCTGTTCCGCAAGGTTGCCTGTGTATTTGATTATCATTTCCTTGGTCATTCCGGACGGACGTTTTCTAGGTTTGGGCTATCAAGCAATGACCTTGATGCTTTTATATCTTATTGGATTTGGTGCGGCTTTGGGATCGGCTATGATTTTGAATAAGATTCTTAAGTACAAATCTAAGACTTTCTTTGTGGTTGAAATGCCAAATTATAAGTTACCATTACTCAAAAATGTGGTTTTAACTGTGATTGAAAAAACCAAAGCTTTCGTTTTTGGTGCAGGAAAAATCATATTGGCAATTTCCATTATCCTATGGTTTTTAGCCTCGTATGGTCCTGGTGATGGTTTCAATAACGCTGAAGAAATTGTCAAGAAGGAATATGCTGATCAAAACCTTAGCGATGAAGAGTTGCACGAACACGTGGCTTCACAGAAATTAGAGCATTCCTTTTTGGGGATTACAGGTCATGCTATTGAACCTGCCATCAGACCGTTGGGTTATGATTGGAAAATTGGTATTGCACTTGTGAGTTCTTTCGCTGCCCGTGAGGTGTTTGTTGGCACCTTGGCCACCATATACAGTGTAGGCAGTGATGATGAAGAAACCATTAAAAACAGAATGGCAGGAGAGGTGAATCCTATTTTGGGAGGCCCCTTGTTTAATTTTGCTTCAGGTATTTCGTTGTTGCTATTTTATGCCTTTGCGATGCAGTGTATGAGTACTTTAGCCATTGTGCAGCGTGAAACCAATTCATGGAAATGGCCCATATGGCAGCTTGTAATCATGAGCGCTTTTGCGTATATTGTAGCATTGATTGCATTTCAGCTCTTGAAGTAGATGGATGACGGGAGACGGGAGACGGAAGAAGGAAGATTGAGAATTTAAGATTGAAGAATGGGCGGTTGACCGAGGACTGATGACGAGAATTAGAACTTTGAAAAGTACTTAACCATTGTTAAAAGCACTTTTATGTAGAAATAAACAATCTTTTAAACGCGACTGAAGACTGAATACTAAAATAATGAACGACACCATTCAAAATATATTAGCTTTTTTAGCCCTGGGGCTGGCCTTAAGTTTCTTGGTCAAGAAATTCTTTTGGAAAAAATCAAAAAAGAAAAAAGCTTTTGGTGATGCCCATAATTGTGATAGTTGCCATTAGGTTTAAACATTTATAACTTGTTAAAATTATATTGAATAGCAACAGTCAAAATTTCATAAATAGTATAAAAGATTTCATTAACAATGAGAAATCTTACTTTTGGAGTGAGTTGACTGAAAGAGAAAAAATAGAAATTAAACAAGGAATCAATCAATTAAAAGAAGGAAAAAGGGCTTCATTCAAAGATGTTCTTAAAAAAAATTCTTAGTGAAATTTTTCTTATCCTTGCTTGCCGAATCTAAACTGATAAACTGAATGATTATTTATTGGAAGAATGGGGCGATGAAGTGAAGGAAACGTTTTTGAACAAATTCAAGCAGAAAATTGATCAAATATCTACTCAGCCAGAAAATTGTCCTAAGTCAGAAGAGTTTGGCGGAATATATAAATGTGTTGTTACTAAACAAACCACATTTTTTGATCAAGTTAATCCTACATTGGACGAAATTGAAATCATTACTTTATTTGATACAAGGCAAGATCCAAATAGCTTGAAAAAAGATATCCTATAATTTCAATTTCTTTAATAATGATCTAAATTTCTATTTGAAGAAGGCTGGATTTCTAATTTTTATGAAAATCAATTAAAATTTAAAATTTTGGATCGAATCTTAGTTTTTAAGGGTTTCCAATACTTATTTATACTTCTCAAACCAAGCCAAAATATGCGCCACCTTGTTAATTAAATTGCTCGGTCTTTGGGCAATATTATGATAGGCTTCTGGTATTTCTACCAGAACCGTTTCTATTTTTCTTAACTTCAAGGCGTGGTATAGTTGTTTTGCTTCACTTGGTGGTGTTCTTAAATCATTCATTCCTACCATCACCATGGTTGGGGTTTCTATATTGCCCACCAATGAAATGGGCGAAAACCTCCAATAGGTTTCAAAATTCTCCCAAGGTTGGCCTTCGTAACGGGAGTGTGCATAGCCATAATAATTATCCGCCACTAAGGTTTTACTGATCCAATTGACTACGGGTTTTACCACTGCAGCAGCTTTAAAGCGATGGTTCTTTCCGATCATCCAAGTTGTCATAATGCCGCCGGCACTGCCGCCTGTTACGTATAACTTGTCGTTATCTGCAATCCCTTTTTCAACTAAATAATCCACGCCATCCATAACGTCATTATAATCCTGCCCTGGATAATTGTTTTTTAATAAATTCCCAAATTCTTCACCGTAGCTTGTGCTTCCTCTCGGATTTGGATAAAATACCACATAACCTGCCGCAGCAAATAGCTGGATTTCGGCAGTAAATCGGTCGCCATAATTCAAAATCGGTCCGCCATGGTTTTCTACCACCAACGGATATTTTTTAGACGCATCATAAAATGGAGGCTTGACGATCCAACCTTGAATATCCCTGCCGTCACAAGTTGAGGTATACCATACCTCCTCCGTTTTGCCCAATTCACGATAACTAAGGATATCGTTGTTCAAATTGGTGATTAATGCCGCTTCCTTTTTATTTTGGATAACAGCCAATTCCGCAGGATATTCCGGTCGAGATTGTGTATATACCAAGGTCCCATTTTCCGACACGGAATAAGATCCGGAGGCATAGGGTCTTCCAATCGTTGTTCCACCAACATGATCAGCCAATTTTGAAATTTTTCCCGATGTGGTGATATATCCTATTTTAGAATTTCCTTTTTCGTCATATATGAAATACAGGCCTTTCCCGCTCGAGTCCCAAATAATTTCCGAAACACTGGTGTCTAAATTTGATGAAATAATTCGTTTGTTACTGCCATCGCTATTCATTAAGTGTAATAGCGTGTTTTGGTGATCCTGCATGCGGTCTTCATATCCTAAATAGGCAATCATTTTTCCATCAGGTGATACTTGCGGTGAGTGGTCCGGTCCGTCTTGTGTCGTCAAGGCCGTAATTATTTTGGTGTCCACATTTACTTTATATATTTCGCTATTTCTAAATCTATATTCCCAATCTTCAAATCGGTTGGAGGAAAAATAAATCTCTTTCCCATTTGGAGAAAACGAGAGATTGCCACGGTGGTTATAATTGTCACTGGTCAATTGTCTGGCTGTGCCACCTTCCGCAGGGATTATAAAAACATGGGTAAATCCGGTTTCTATATAACCACTGCCATCGGCCTCATGTTTGAGTCGGTCCGTAATTCGGGCAGGCTCCGCCCATTTGGCGCCCTTTGGTTTTTCGGGTAATTTCGCCACAACCGGTGGTTTTTCTGAAATAAACATCGTAAAAGCAATGGATCTGCCATCAGGCGACCAAGTTAGTGAGCTTGGCGATTTTTCCAATTGTGAAATTTTCGCAATTTGACCCGTCGCATTCCAATACATATAGATTTCCGATCCTTTCTCCGTGGTGCTGGTAAAGACAATACGATCTCCGGTTGGTGACCAACTTGCTTGGGATTCGCCAACTTCACGTGACGTCAATTTACGGTGAGATGTGCCATCAGCATTGATAATCCAAAGATTACCATGGGCATTGTCTTTCATGATGTCAAAGCCATTCCTTTTATAAATAACCTGCGTCCCGTCTGGAGAAATTTGCGGATCAGTTGCCCACTCCAATGCAAAAACATCCATCGGTTGGAAGGGCAGCTTTTGCGTTTGGCCCACTAAAAAATGAAAACTAAAAAGACCTACTAAAAGACTTAAGAAGCGCATCATAAAAAGAAAATTTAATTCAAAAGGCTCAAGTTACTGAATTTAAAAGTATAGCAAAGAAAAATGAAGTTGTGATAGTTTAACAGGGAGAAGATGATAGATGCTAAACGGTCTTTAAGAACAAGTTTTTGGCAACATTTTCTGAAACTACCAACTCAACATCGTCAAATTTTATTTTCACAGAATTATCGAAAGGTTCTTTATGGATAATTTTCATTGTGGTACCAAGCCCGATGTGATTGGCGTCTAAGTATTTCAAAAAATCGCTGGAACTATCATGAACACCCACACAAACGTAAACCAGACCTTCTTGGGCATCTGTAAGACTTGTTTTGTCGATGGTTTCAAAATTCCCGTATTTATCCGGAATGGGATCGCCATGCGGATCGACTTTTGGAAAATCCAAAAACTCATCCAACTTATCCGTTAACTTTTCTGATTTGATATGCTCTAATTGCTCGGCCACATCATGCACTTCATCCCAGGAAAAATTGAGCTTTTCCAATAGAAAGACTTCCCAAAGACGATGCTTACGAACCACCTTGACGGCGTGCGCATGACCTTTCTTTGAAAGCGTCACACCTTGGTATGGAATGTAGGAAACCATATTTTTCTCTGCCAATTTTTTTATCATGTCTGTAACAGAAGAGGCTTTGGTTTGCATTTCTTCAGCTAATGCGTTGGTTGAAACCTCATTGGACGATTGGTTTTCCAAGTGATAAATAGCTTTAAGGTAATTTTCTTCAGCGAGAGTCATACAAAATATTATTATCTACAAATATAAATTTTTTTTAGACAAAAAGATTATTTAGTTTTGTCTAAATATTTAATTTGACAAACTTCAATATATTTTTAGCTGATATGAAAAACAAAATATTACTTTATATTTTTATGACCACCACACTTTCTGTGATCCTATTGTCGTGCGAAAGTCTCAACGATATCTATGCTCCGCGTGAGCCAGAAGAACACGACCTTCTTGATGGTCCCATTGAAGGACTAACGAGCGCACAGCAAATTCAACACCTGAATGGCGATTTAGCCTTTACGGATGAAGTGTTTACCGCGGCCAAAGGCTTAGGACCTGTTTTTGTTGGAAACAGATGCGCATCTTGCCATGAAGGGGATGGGAAGGGGCATCCTTTTAACGGTTTTATCAGATTTGGTAAAAGTGATAGCTTAAACAATCCCTACGCGAATTTTGGTGATGGTCGAAATCAATTACAGAATAAGGCCATTCCAGGATATGCGCCGCAAGTGCTTCCTAAAGGTGCGCCTTACAGTTTGCTGATTGCTCCTGCTGTTACTGGTTTGGGATATTTGGATGCTGTAAGTGATGCCGATATTTTAGCAATGGCAGATCCTGATGATCTTGATGGTGATGGCATTAGTGGTCGACCACAATACGACTATCCTCCTGAGTATGTCACTTTAAGGCCCAATAGCATTCCAAAAGGAGATAAATATATCTTCCGATTTGGAAAAAAAGCAGTCACCTATGATTTGCTTCATCAAACTGCTGATGCCTATAATCAGGATATGGGTATCGTGTCTGCTTATCAGCCCAATGAGCCTTATGATGGATTGCCAAATGATCCTGAAGTGTCCGACAAGACCATTGGAGACGTGGTGTTTTACTTAAAGACCTTAAAAGCGCCTATTCAAAGAAATCAAGACGACCCAAAAGTCATCGCAGGAAAGGGCATTTTCAATCAGATACAATGTGCGGCTTGCCACGTCCCTACCCTTAAAACCAGCTATTCACCTATAGAAACGCTTTCCTACAAAGAGTTTCATCCATATACTGATCTGTTATTGCATGATATGGGGCCTGATCTTGATGATGGCTATACGGAAAGTTATGCCCTAACTTCTGAATTTCGTACCCCAGCCCTTTGGGGGCTTGGATTGTCCAAAGATTCGCAAGGCGGAGAGGTGTTTTTAATGCATGATGGTCGCGCCAGAAGCATTGAAGAAGCCATAATTCTTCATGGAGGAGAAGCTGAAAACTCTAAAAATAAGTATGTCAATCTTTCTGTTCTTGAGCAAGAACAATTGTTGGCGTTTCTAAATTCACTCTAAACAATGGAAAGAAAAGAATTTCTTAAAACCTGTGGTTTTGGTCTTGTAGGATTGCCCTTTGCTGCGAGCCTTTTACACTCTTGTGGTGGCATTCACTATGCCGTGGCAAATGAAAATAATGGTATGATTTCGATTGCCAAATCTCAATTTGTTATCCATCCGGAAAAACCTGATAAACTTCGGAATTTCGTGATGGTGCAATCCAGCCGCTACAAATTTCCCTTATGCCTATATCGAACCGACAAGGAGAATTATGTGGCTTCTTTGATGCGCTGTACGCACAGAGGCTGCGAACTGAATGTAGGCGGTGGCATATACAGTTGTCCTTGCCACGGCAGCGAATTCACAAATGACGGGACTATGATGACGGGACCAGCAGACGAAAATTTAAAAACTTTTACAACCACCACTGATGCAGAAAATATTACCATCCACTTATCTTAAAACTTCATTTTTTATAGCAGCGTTCTTACTGATTAATTATGGACTCTCAGCTCAGGATTTAAAATTCAAAAGAACCGTATCTGACACCACCAGCCATATGCTAAGTATGGATGCTAATTACAACCGGCCTTCTTTCCAGATTGGAAATACCGGTGTGGCCATTGGAGGGTACTTTGAGGCTAACTCGATATACGCTGTAGAGGATGGCATCACTGATGGCTTGTCTTTTCAGTCTCCGCGCATGTCGCTCTTGCTTTCTGGATCTATCTCTAAACGGATTAAATTTTTGTCAGAAATTGAATTTGAAGAAGGCGGCAAGGAAATCGCGATAGAGTATGCGGCTATTGACATTGCATTTGATCCTTTAGTGAACTTAAGAGCCGGTATAATTGTTAATCCAATTGGTTCTTTCAATCAAAACCACGATGGCCCAAAATATGAATTTGTAGAACGTCCCAATGAAGCCGTAGATTTATTGCCTGGTACGTTTTCAAATGTAGGTTTCGGATTTTACGGTAAAACCTATAAAGGAAATTGGATTTTCGGATATGAGGCCTATCTCTCAAATGGGTTTGATACGTCCATTATCGATAATGAGAGTGATCGTACCTCGCTACCCGAATCTAAGGAAAATCCAAATCGTTTTACTGAAAATTTTAGCGGACAACCATTGGTCACAACCAAGCTTGCCATAGGTAACAAAAAGCTTGGAGAAGTAGGTCTTTCGTATATGGGTGGTCAATATAACAAACTTGAGGATGACGGTTTTGAACTAGATACCAAAGCGCGACGTGTCGATGTGGTTGCTTTTGATTTCAATACAGTTATTAACCTAACGGGTACAGCTATAATGGGAGAAGCGGCTTACGTATGGGTGGATGTGCCAGACACTTATACCCAACAATTTGGAAACAGGCAATGGGGTTGGTTTATGGATATTGTGCAACCTATTGTCAAGCGAAAAATTTTAGAGTGGGAGGATGCCACCTTTAATTTTGCGGCGCGTTTGGATTATGTCGATTTCAATGAAGGGAAATTCACCCAAACAGGTGGGGAAATAGGAGACCATATGTTTGCGATCACTCCTGCAATCAGCTTTCGTCCAACCGCTCAAACGGTATTGCGTCTCAACTATCGTTATCAATGTCAAACCGATATTTTAAAAAATCCAAGCGTTCAAACCGCAACTTGGTTTTTCGGGATCAGTTCTTATTTCTAATGACTTTAAGTGAGTATTTATTCTGCAACAGGTTTGGTTTTTTAATAGCCATAGAAAATCTGACCTGTTGTTCACTTAAATAGAATCCGTCCAAAATTAATCTTAATCAAAGAAAAGGCATTGTTAAACGCAATTATCGTCAGAAGCTTTTAAAATAAATTTGGAAATTTTCCTGCCAATCATTTAGGTGCTTCACAATTCAGTATCAATAGAATTTTAATTATTCGTGTTCGATAAAAAACCAATTTATAACAAAAGTTTTCACAGGGTTCTCAAAAATGATACCTGACTTTTTAGAACCTATTGCTATTAACCAATTTTAGTGTAAACACGAGGCGGTTGTCGATTAGTTGCAATCAAGTCTTTGTTCGTTATTCAAAAAGCGGAGCGGTCTTGATTCTTTATCAGACAACAATGAATTTTCATATGGCAGATCTGAAATTATAGAGAGTAAATTGAATTCTTCAGTTTCCTTCCTTTGCTAATGGATAGTAAAATTCAAATGTCTGCTTTTAAAAATTTAAACAAAAATTATCTTTTAGGTGTCATCTTGATTTATCATGAGAAATCGCTAATAATCAGCGCCACATCTTCATTTTTTTAGTAATTTCGTAACTTATATTTAGACTCATGAAAAAAATAGTTTTCATTTTATTAACTTTTATCTTTTTATCGGCCTGTAAAGATTCTTCAACAAGCAACGGTAAACTCAATATCGTTACTACCACAACTTTAATTACTGATCTGGTGAACCATATTGGTGGAAACAAGCTCAATGTGCAAGGTTTGATGGGCAGTGGAGTAGATCCGCACTTATATAAGGCCAGCGCAGGTGATGTTACAAAATTGGCGAATGCCGATTTGATTTTTTACGGAGGTTTACATCTGGAAGGTAAATTGGTAGATGTTTTCGAAAAAATGGAAAGCCAAAATATTAGAACTATTGCTGTTTCTGATGCATTGGATAAAAAAACACTGATTGGCTCAGAGTATTTTGCCTCCAATTATGATCCTCATATTTGGTTTGATGTTCACAATTGGGAACTTATTACAGCTTTTGTGGTTCAAAAACTTTCAGAAGTGGATCCAGACAATAAAACACTTTATGAAGAAAACGGCCAGAACTATTTAGAGGAATTAAAAGCCTTAGATGCTGAAGTGAAGTCTATTATTAGTACGTTGCCTAAAGAAAAAAGAATTTTGGTTACTGCTCATGATGCCTTTAATTATTTTGGCCAAGCCTACGGGTTTGAAGTGGTTGGTTTGCAAGGGTTATCCACTGCTACCGAAGCAGGTGTACAAGATGTTCAAAATTTGTCTAACTTTATTATAGATAAAAAAATAAAGGCCATTTTTGTAGAAAGCTCGGTTCCAAGACGTACTATTGAAGCACTTCAGGCGGCCGTAAACTCAAAAAACCATCACGTAAAAATTGGCGGTACCTTATATTCAGACGCTTTGGGAAATGCGGGAACGGTTGAAGGCACATATATCGGGATGTTTAAATATAATGTGAATACCATTGTTGATGCATTAAAATAAGTGGGCAGGTTGTAGTCGAAGTCAGGGCTCCTTGCAAGGTTTTTAAACCTTGTAGGTCTCAATAAAACCAATAGCATTGTGTTAGTGATTATTTGAAGCTGTTCCTGCTATCCGCTATATCTTTTTTAAAGAAAAATCAAAAAAGGATGCCGCTGCTATCAGGGCTAAACTATCGGCTCATTGATTAAGGTCTGATAGATATTGAAAGTAGTACCGCAAATAAATTAGAAAGTGACGTTATTTAAAATTATTCAAGATTTGAATGAACTCAAGAGATACTATGATAAACACTAATCCCAGCAATGAGATTCCTGCCTCCCAGTCAGTCGACGAGGCAGGCGCAGGAATCCTGGCAGTAAAGGTTGATGATTTAACCGTCGCCTACAACTATAAACCGGTGCTTTGGGATATTGATCTTGAAATTCCTGAAGGTGTGCTAATGGCTATTGTTGGCCCAAATGGCGCTGGAAAATCCACCTTGATCAAAGCAATTTTAGGGATTCTTAAACCTATTGCAGGCAGTGTCAGTATTTACGGAAAACCTTACCATAAACAGCGTTCGCTCGTGGCTTATGTGCCTCAAAAGGGTAGTGTAGATTGGGATTTTCCTACGGTTGCATTGGATGTAGTGATGATGGGAACTTATGGTAGCCTAGGATGGATAAAACGCCCTGGAGTTAAAGAAAAGAAAGCAGCTTTGGAAGCTTTGGAAAAAGTAGGAATGCTTCCATTCAAAAATCGACAGATCAGTCAACTTTCTGGCGGACAACAGCAACGTATATTTTTGGCAAGGGCACTGGTGCAGGATGCATCCATCTATTTTATGGATGAGCCTTTTCAAGGGGTTGATGCCACTACTGAAATTGCCATTATCAATATTTTAAAGGAATTACGCAAGGCTGGAAAAACGGTAGTTGTGGTACACCATGATTTACAGACCGTACCTGAGTATTTTGATTGGGTTACTTTTTTGAACGTTAAGAAAATTGCTACCGGCCCGGTAAAAGATATTTTTAATGATGATAATTTGACCAAGACCTATGGGATTAATTATAAGGTGAGTGTGCAAAAATAAGCATGAGGAATTAGGCATTAATAGAACCTTTCTAGTTTTTAAAACCTGAAAGGTTTAAGAAAAATAAATATTGAAATCAGTTGAGGTTTTAAATTAAAAATAAATTGAGATTCCAGCCTGCGCAGGAATGAGTTATGAACTTACAAGAATACTTCTCTTTAGTTTTCAGCGATTATACGCTTCGTACCATCACCTTGGGGACTGCCATCTTGGGAGCAGTAACTGGCATGCTGGGTAGTTTTGCAGTACTGCGAAAACAAAGCCTACTTGGCGATGCGATTTCTCACGCCGCCTTACCAGGAATTGCCTTGGCATTTTTGATTACTGGAGCAAAAGACAGCAACACTTTACTTCTTGGCGCTTTGGTCAGCGGACTTGTGGGTACTTTTTGGATTAGAGGCATCATCACCAAAACACACTTAAAATCAGATACCGCCTTAGGGCTTATTCTTTCCCTGTTTTTCGGATTTGGAATGTTGTTGCTCACCTTTATTCAGAAGCAACCTAATGCCAATCAAGCAGGATTGGATAAATATTTGTTTGGGCAAGCAGCAACTTTGGTTGAAAGTGATGTCTGGTTAATGGCCATCGTTACTGGTATTTGCTTGATAGTGATGTTGTTATTTTGGAAAGAATTCAAGATTTTACTGTTTGATGCTGACTACACCAAAACATTGGGTTTCAACACCAAATTTATTGATGTATTGATAACAACATTTATCGTTTTGGCCATTGTTTTAGGGTTACAGACCGTTGGGGTGGTCCTGATGAGCGCAATGTTATTGGCACCAGCGGCTGCTGCACGACAATGGACCAATAGTTTGGGTACGATGGTTTTTTTAGCGGCAATTTTTGGGGCGTTTTCTGGAGTTTTTGGAACGGCCATCAGTGCCAGTCAAGACAATCTTTCTACCGGTCCAGTGATTGTAATTGTGGCCTCTGTGTTCGTGGTCTTTTCTTTTATATTTTCGCCCAGTAGAGGTTTGTTGTTTCGACAAATCAGATTTATCAAAAACAGACGGGATTTGGAGTTTCAAAAAACACTTTCCTTCATGTATCATATTGCGGAGACCCATGAAGATATTTCGCATCCACATACCATTAAAATCCTAAATAATTTTCAAGGTTTTACACGTAAGACCCTTCAAAAGTTGGTGGATAAAAATTATGTGACATTGGATGGTGCTATGTGGAGTTTAACAGAAGAAGGTTTTGAGACCGCGGCCAATTTATACAACCAAAACTTCAAGAAACATGAGTAATGCACAATTTGAAATACAGCTCATTGCCAGTTTGGTAGCCATTGCTTGTGCCATTCCTGGAACGTTTTTGGTATTGAGGAAAATGGCCATGATCAGCGACGCCATCAGTCATGCCATCTTGCCTGGGCTTGTGATCGGGTTTTTTATAACCCAAGATCTAAATTCACCGCTACTTATTTTACTGGCGGCGCTCACCGGTGTGGTTACTGTTATATTGGTGGAACGTATCCAAAAAACGGGATTGGTAAAAGAAGATACGGCTATTGGCTTGGTGTTTCCGGCCCTGTTCAGTATTGGCGTGATCATGATTGCCAAAAATGCAAATGATGTCCATTTAGATGTGGATGCCGTTTTGCTGGGTGAATTGGCATTTGCTCCTTTTGACCGACTTATAGTTGCAGGAATAAATATTGGACCAAAATCATTGTGGATTATTGGAACAATTTTAACGATTACCGTCGGACTATTAATTGCTTTTTTTAAAGAATTAAAGGTGAGTACTTTTGATGCAGGATTATCCGCATCTTTAGGTTTTTCACCCGTTGTTATTCATTACGGATTAATGACTATGGCTTCCATTACCACCGTTGGCGCTTTTGATGCGGTAGGTGCCATTCTAGTAGTGGCTTTGATGATTGCCCCTGCTGCCTGTGCGTATTTATTGACCACAGATTTGAAGAAAATGCTTGGTCTGGCTATTGTGTTTGGTGTGTTTGCTGCTGTATCAGGGTATTGGGTGGCCCATTGGCTCGATGCTTCAATTGCTGGTTCTATAACGACGATGTTGGGGGTTGTATTTTTAATTGTGTATTTATTTGCTCCTAATAAAGGTTTGATTGCCGTGATGTACCGTGAAAAACAACAACGTATTGAAGTTTCTTTACTTACATTTTTACTACATCTCAAAAATCACAATGAAAAGGAAGAACGCCATGTCAACCATCTTAATGAACATATCAATTGGCAAAAAGTAAAAAGTAAGACTGTTTTAGATTTGGCGCTTAAAAACAACATGATTCTCATTGATGATAAAATCGTAGCACTTACGGATAAAGGTGATGAATTCACGTCTAAGGCCATCGACTACATAATTACGAATGAAGATGCACAGATTGAGGATATGAAGGAAGATTTTTTCCTATTTCGGGGTTAGCTTTTACAACGCGCTTTGAAATAAAAAAATTCGCTAACTTTGAGATTCACTAAACTCCCAATAATGAAATACACTCTCCTTTGTATCAGTCTGTCTTTATTTCTTGCGTGTGGATCTTCAAAGAGAATTGTCGATAAACCGATTACCTTTGATAATGAGCGCATCCAACTCACCAAAGAATATCTTTCTACTCGTTATGGTTTAGAACAGGACAATCCAACCATTGTTCCCAAAATGATTGTTTTACATTGGACCGCCATTCCAACCTTGGAAAAGTCCTATAATGCTTTTGCAAAATCGACCTTACCCGCCAGACCGGAAATTGCGACGGCGAGTGCTTTAAATGTATCTTCTCAATTTTTAGTGGATACTGATGGGACTATTTACCGATTAATGCCAGAAACAACCATGGCACGCCATGTCATCGGATTAAACCATGTAGCGATTGGTGTTGAAAATGTTGGAGGAACCAAAGAAGTGCCATTGACGGAAGCGCAAATAAAAGCAAATATTTGGCTCGTGAAATATTTGAGTAAAAAATATCCGATTGAATATCTAATTGGCCATTATGAGTACACTAATTTTGAGGGCCATGAGCTATGGTTGGAAGTAGATGAAGGGTATCGAACTAAAAAAACAGACCCAGGAGAAGACTTTATGAAAGCTGTCAAAAATGGCACTAAAGATCTCAATTTGAAACCAGCACCTGCAAAAGAGTATAATTAATTATGACTTTTAAGGACACGCATTATCTTATTTGAACACATAAAACTCAATCAATGAAATCTATTTTCACTTTAGTACTTGCCTTATTTTCGCTCTCTGCAATAGCGCAAGTTGAGGATATGACCACAAGTCTCTACGATAGTTATTCAAATTATAAAGAGCTGAGTTTAGATAACCGACGCATCAAACATGAAGATATTCAGCCTTTGATCATCAAACTTAAAAGTAATCCCGCCTATACCGTTCAAAAAGTAGGGGAGAGTATCAAAGGGAAAACTATAAGTTTGATAAGTGTGGGTACTGGAGCTATCAATGTATTTCTATGGTCGCAAATGCACGGTGACGAGCCTACGGCCACCCAAGCTATTTTCGATATTTTCAACTTTTTGAACAGCGACGATTTTAAAGCAGAAAAGAAAGAACTTTTGAGCAAATTGACGCTGCATTTTATGCCGATGCTCAATCCTGATGGGGCTGAGCTTTTTACTAGAAGAAATGCTTTAGGGATTGATATTAATAGAGACGCACTGATGTTGCAATCCCCCGAAGGTCAAGTTCTAAAACGCATCCGCGATAGCTTAAATGCTGATTTTGGATTTAATCTTCACGATCAAAGCACCTATTACAATGCGGAACGCACACCAAAACCAGCAACCGTTTCGTATTTGGCACCTGCCTATAATTATGAAAAGGAAATTAATGATGTGCGTGGAAATGCTATGAAAGTTATAGTTTTCATGAACAATATCATTCAAAAATATGCCCCAGGACAAGTGGGCCGTTATAACGACGATTTTGAACCACGTGCGTTTGGTGATAACATCCAAAAATGGGGGACAAGCGCAATTTTAATCGAATCTGGTGGCTATAAAAATGATGTTGAAAAACAGGAGATCAGAAAACTTAACTATGTATCCATTCTATCAGCGTGTTATACGATAGCCAATGGTAATTATAAAAACATTCCTATTGAGGATTATGAAAAGATCCCTCAAAACGATCGTAAATTATTTGATTTAAAAATAGAGCGTTTCACCCATAATCTTTTAGGAAAAGATTATGTCTTGGATATTGGAATCAATCATTTAGAAGTTCAAGATGCCAACCATGAGACATTTTATAACGTTGGCACCATTGCTGAGAAAGGTGATCTCTCTACGTTCTATGGGTACGAAACCGTTGATGCTACCGGCTATAGATTGATTGAAGGAAAAGTATATCCAAAGACCATACAAACCCTAAAGGATTTGGAAGCCATGGACATCTACGAACTTTTAAAATCAGGATATACCTATGTGCGCTTGGCGCAATTTTCACCAAAAGATAAGGATGTGGCTTTGCCAATTAACATCTTGGACAAAGATCAAAAAGTTCCAGGCTTTTTTGTGAACATTGGCAACACTCCAAACTTTGTACTTCAAAAAGATGGCAGTGTAGATTATGCCGTGGTGAATGGTTTTTTAATCAACTTAAAAACGAAAGAAAGTAATTTTAGAAATGCCATTTTCTACGGGAAATAAGAGATTTATTTAGTAATTATCTCTTAAATATTCGAGAATGACTTGCATTTGCTCTTTGATTTTATCGGTAGAGGTGGTGTAATTGTTGTTCATAAAACTAAATATGAGCACCTCTCCAGAGTTGGTCAGCAAATAGCCACTTAAGGTATGTACATTGTTCACGGTACCTGTTTTAGCATAAATATAAGGTGAATTTACACCGGCATACCAATTCTTTAAAGTACCACTAACACCGCCTACCGCGAAGAAATTGAACAAGCGCTCCCTTGGAATTTCAGTATAAAGTTTATCCAATACCTGAACAAACGAAGACGGTGTAAAAAGATTATAGCGGCTCAATCCTGATCCATCTACCCATTCTGGTTGATGTTTCAAATCTTTGAGTTGATTCTCGAGAATGGATGTTCTGACCGTATCGGTATTGAGAATATCTGAAATTGTGGAAGAAGCCAATACCAAAATTTGCTCGGCTAAGAAATTATCACTGACATGCATCATACGTTTATACAAACTGTCTGACGGAATACTGTATAATATCTGATCCGTTTTAGCTGCGGTATTTGCTATCAACCCAACCTTATTAGGAAGCAGATCATCCCAAAGCGCTTTGACTAGCACGGTATCCAATACAAAAGGCACTTCGATAGAAGATTTTCTATTAAGATTGTAGTAAAATTTATTTGAATTAAAATCCCGACGTTTACTAAATAAGGAGTAGTCGGTTTGCGATTTTAGAAATTCTGGATACGTGCTCAATCCGTCAGTATTGGAAATCGAAACAACGTTGCCGTACATTGGAAAGGCGCTCCGTTCTGGACTATAATAGGTGTCATAATCTTCCCAGGCCCAACCAGGCCCAAATTTTTTGTTTGCGTAATTATCTGTAACCAATTTTATGGCTTTGAAATCCTTCATGAAATTCAGTGCGGTACTATCCTTAAAATAGGGATGTAAAAAGCTCGGGTCGCCCGTACCTCTAATGATTAACGTATCCTGAACAACCGTATATTTAAATGCAGGAATTTTTTCGGGCAAATATTGGAGCGCTGTAAAGAGTGTGAAGATTTTAGTATTACTGGCAGGTGTGAAATAACGATCAGAATTATAATTAAAAACCGTGTCTTTCGTTCTCGGATTGTACACCATTAACCCCGTGAATTGATGGTCATTAAAGGAAGCGTGCATTGATTTTTCTAAGTGTTTTGACACTTGAGCTGATTTACAGTTCAATAACAATAATGATAGCAATGTAATAATGCTAAACGGCCCTAACCGGAACTGATTTTTTAAATAACTTAATGTGATGTTCATATCAAAATAAAACGAAGTTGAGTTAAAGATATTTAAAGTTAACCTATAAATTAAGAAATCTCAAAATTATTGTTTTGAATATGCAGTGTTCGAAATTCAGAATATTGGAGATTTCGAAATTGTATGTTGTGATTTAAGAAACGTAAATTGTGCAAAAAATTAGTTACCATCGCCCAAAATATTGGCCAAGTAGAGAATGCGCAAAACTTAAAAGTGGTTTAATACTGTTTAGAATAAGTGTAAAATCTCTACTGAATGGATGGGAAGTCTTCTATAGATTTAGACAAGAATCTAACAGGTTATTCATCTAACATTTGATAGTGTAGCCATAGGGCTTATGTTTAAAAACCTCTTTATTCTTGGTGAAGGGGTTCATTTTGGAATTGTATCAAGGCAGACTTTAATTGCTCCAAATCTGATTTTGTATGGTTTGCGGTAATCACAATACGGTTCATCATCGTGTCGTAATTGGGATATTTAAAATTGGTGATGATCATGCCCTTAGATTTCAAATACTCAAAAATAACAGTGCTATGCGAATATATCACAGGATAGTCCATGTCGTAATTAAAATGATTTGAGAAATCGACCCCGTTAAATAAATACCGCAGATTATCTCTTAACTTTTGAAGTTGGTTCTGTATCACATCTTGCGCCTCAATAAACGTCTGTAAAAAAATGGCATTCATCCCTGATGCGGATATAAAAACAACATCATTTTTTATAGTTTCAATAAGTTGTTGATTTCCTGCAATCATGCCTCCAGAGCATCCGTATGCTTTTGTTAGTGAGCTGATCATTAGCTTTTGCGAAATTCGAGGATGACTGACACTGCTAAAAATGCCTTCGCCATTGGCGCCTACAATGCCTAGACTATGGGATTCGTCAACCAGCAAAGTGATCGTTTTGCTTGTGGAAATTTTTTCTAAAAAATCGAAGTTGGTGGGCTGTACGGCTAGTGATAGTATGGCATCTGCAGTGATGACCACAGACTCTTTCGCGTTATCAGTTAACTTTGGATGTAATTGGCCATCCATAAATAATGGAAGGCTTGATTTTTCCATTACGGCAGGATGCGTCTTCGGATAATGGTAAAAGTGCTGATGGCTTTTTGCCAAGTAGTCAATGACTAATTTGCCCGCCATTGTACCGGAGGATACGGTGAGCGCTGCGTCGGCCCCACTAATTTTGGCGAGTAAATCTTCAGCCTTTTGATAAATATTTAATTTTATATTAGAATTTCTGGAACTTCCATAGGCAGTGCCCCATACCTTGATGCTCTTACAAAGTAAATTTTGAAATTCAGGATGGGTAGCCATTCCCAAGTAGGACGTGCCTCCAAAATAAAGGAAGGGTTTGCCCTCAACTAAAATCGTTCTGTCCGGAAATTGGTCAACATTCATTATTACAGCAAGGTAACACCAGTACCATTAAGATCGCTATAGAGAATTTTACCATTTTCTATACGGATGCCTGTGGCAATATCTTCTGCCAATAGCAGTGGACCATCCATATCTACATAATCCAGAAGTGGTAATAAATGTGCAATTGCTGAAATACCTACGGTGGATTCGGTCATGCAGCCTACCATGGTTTTCATCTCCAATTGTCGGGCCTTTACCAACATGCGCCGTGCTGGAGTGACCCCGCCACATTTGGTCAATTTGACGTTTATACCATGAAAATGTTGGTAGCATTTTTCGACATCTGCTTCCACTTGGCAGCTCTCATCGGCAATTATCGGCAATACTGATTCATTGAAGACTTTTTTATGACCTTCCCAATCGTCAGCAGGTAAAGGTTGTTCAATAAATTCAACCCCTAATTCTTTTAAGGCTTTGGCATTGGTGATGGTCTCATCTGCAGTCCAACCACAATTGGCGTCTACTCTAAAAATAGCATCGGTATGCTTACGGAGTTCTTGAACTATTGCAATGTCATGTTTTGAACCAAGCTTTATCTTATAAATAGGCCAATCCAATTCCTTCATTTTAAAGACCATCTTTTCGATACTATCGATTCCGATGGTATAATCTGTGAGCGGATTATGACTGGTATCATAATCCCACAATTCATATAATTTCTTGCCTTCTATTCTTGCATACAAATCGTTATAGGCCAAATCTAAGGCGCACAAAGCAAATTTATTATTTGGTAATTGTGATGCCATTTTCTCCCAAAATTCTTCGGGAGCCATTCCAGAGGAATCAGCAATCAGCGGTTCCAATTGTTTCAGCTCATTCATCATGCCTTTAATGGTCACATTATAATAAGGATTTGACGTGGCTTCACCAAATCCAGAATGTCCATCTTCCTTTAATTCCACAATTAATGAAGGTTGCTCATCACGGGACTCTCTAGAGATGGTAAAGGTGTGCTTCAGTTTTAATATATAAGGTCTTAAAATTAATTGCATAATATAGGATTTAAAAGATTTTGAAGATGTATTGAAACATCAAGAAAATGACAGTTTATAAAAGAACTAAATTAACAAATTTTTGGAGATTGCAGGTGAGATGAATTAAAAAATCAAGAGAGTAGAAGTTCCTAATTATCATCTCAATATTTTTTATGAGAAGAGAAGAATATCAAGTCTAGTAAAAGGTATTAAAGTAAGAGAATTTTCATCTTTTAAAACAACTCACTGACCTTAAAACAATTAAATAGATTGGGCTTAAAAATTTAGAACCGGCGCTCCTTTTGTAGCTTTTCATAAGCCTCTTGGACTTGTCTGAATTTCTCCACAGCACCTTTTTGATGCTCTGGGCCTAAATGAATCACGCGATCTGGATGGTATTTTTTAGCCATTTTTCTGTAGGCGGCCTTAATTTCATCCGTTGTGGCTTCTTTTGTAATTTCAAGAATCTTATAGGCATTGTCACTGCTATCATAAAACATCGCTTTGATGCTTTCAAAATCGCGGGAGCTGATGCCCAAATAACCAGAAATGGTATAAATCTGACTTACTTCGCTTTCAATAACCATTCCATCGGCTTTTGCAATCCCAAAAAGAAAATGCAGCAATTGAAGGCGTGACGCATGATCCATCATCTGTTGGATCTGCATACAAACTTGACGCACCGGAATTTCTTGCTGATTGATGCCTTTGAACAGTTTAAAAGCAGTGTTGGCACGTTCCTGTCCGTACATATTTACAAACTGTTGACGTACAAAATCCAATTCTCTTTGGTCTTGGTGCCCGTCAGCTTTGATGACTACCGACGCCAAAATCAAAAGGCTCACTTCAAAATCGCCGGGTTGTGTTTGTGGACGTGACTGGGTTTGAGTTCTGTAGGTGGGTTCGTATTTTTGCTTGGTTTGCCAATCGCCCAAAAGTGGTGTACCACTCTTAGCAACAGAATCTACAATAGTTCCTAATACCAATCCAATAATGGCGCCTATCGGGCCACCAAATGACCACCCTATGCCTGCACCTATCCATTTTGAAACGCTCATCTATTTATTTTAAATTTTAATAGTTCAAAGATACTATAGTTAGTCTTTTTAAGTTCAAAATTGTTTCTTAAAATTCTGCGGAAACGTGAAATGAACGCATTTAAACTCATGTGGGTAACTTATATAATCAGCCTCATTTTTTTGTATCTTTGCAGACCCGAAGTTCGGGACTTATAATTAATCTTTAATACTAAAATATATGTATCCAGCAGAATTAGTAAAACCAATGCGAGAAGACTTGACCAAAGTTGGATTTGAAGAATTACATAGCGCTCAAGAGGTTGATGCGGCTTTAGCGAAAGAAGGCACCACCTTGTTGGTCGTGAATTCAGTTTGTGGTTGTGCGGCAGCGAATGCACGTCCAGGAGCAAGAGTAAGTTTACAAAATGCCAAACGTCCTGACCATATTGTAACCGTATTTGCGGGAGTTGACAAG
The DNA here is from genome assembly GCF_000423005.1 of Gelidibacter mesophilus DSM 14095. Taxonomy (GTDB): domain Bacteria; phylum Bacteroidota; class Bacteroidia; order Flavobacteriales; family Flavobacteriaceae; genus Gelidibacter; species Gelidibacter mesophilus. The sequence continues at coordinate 42,822 of NZ_AUHD01000008.1, read as the reverse complement.
GATGCCGTGAACCAGGCAAGACAACATATGGTTCCGTTTCCTCCAAGTTCACCATGCATGGCCTTGTTTAAAGATGGTGAATTGGTCCACATGTTAGAGCGTCATCACATTGAAGGCAGACCAGCAGAATTGATTGCAGAGAACCTTGTAGATGCCTATAATCAGCATTGCTAAAAAGTTTAAAGCATGTAGCTTTAAGTTTTTAAATTGAAAAGTTTTAAACCACGGTAAATTTATCGTGGTTTTTGCTTTTTATTGGTCTTTCATTTTATAATCATGAAGAGCATTACCTTCTGCTATATGTAGGTGTTTTTATTAATATTATCGACCAGTTCTTGCTTTTAATTTGGCTGTTAAATAACTCCTGATCGGCAAGTCCAAAAATACCGCTACCAAGTAGGATAACCCTATGAGCAAGACTATTGAAATAGGAATTACCCAGCTCAATTCCGTAACGCTGGGCGCTTCCGCGACAACGTAACTGGCGAAGATCCACATAAATGGATAATGGGTCATATAAAGAGGATAGGAAATATCACCAGAAATCTTATTGATTTTATGATGTTTACTGGCTAAATGCGCTCCTGCTCCTAATGAAACAATTAATGGAAAATAGAAGGTTACTAAAATAGGATCGACTAACCAATTCCATTGGTCATTATGTGGAGTAAAAAAGGTCAGCAACAGTAAAACACTCATTCCTATGAGGCCCAGCTTATTCTTAAGGATCCAATTAGAACGAAAAATTAGCATACCCATTAAAAACGAAAAAGAAATCCGAGCCATTCCGTCAAAAAAGGTGTCTCCGCTCCATCCACCAAGCAAACCTCCAGAATTATAGCTAACATAAAATAGACCCGCCGCTGCCAATATTACCAATACAGGCAACACTTTTTTGGTGACTTTAAACAACACTGTAGCATAAATTAAGTTCGCTACGTATTCCCAAAATAACGACCAACTTGGTGCGTTTAAATTGAAAAGATTGAAGTACCGTTCAGAAACTACAGGATAGGGAATTAAAAAAGTAGAGGTAATAAAAATCAGCGCTGTTTCTTTAAAACCATAGATGGCATACAAATCTGTATAGGGGTCAAGTAAAAAAGTAAGCAAACCTAAAACAGAGCCAATCACAACCAAGGGCTGCAAACGAATGAGTCTCAATTTAATGAAAGTTTTTAATCCCATCCCAGCGATACGGTTGTCATAAGCATAAGCCACCACAAATCCAGATAAACAAAAGAAGAAGTCCACTGCCAAGTAACCATGCGAAATGAAGTTTTCGCTAAAATCGGCAATAATGATTTCCATAAAGTGAAAAATAACAACTACAATCGCAGCCAGACCTCTTAAACCATCGAGAATATCAAAATGGGGTTTGCTTTTTAGAAGCCTAGAAGCTACACTATCATCGTTCATACATTTAGTTTTTTAGGGTCATGTTTGCGAAAATACTGTATTGTGGTTATAAATTGAAAAGGTTAGTCAGGTTTTTGGGCCCTTAAGCAGGGCTTATTCTTCAATAGAAAGATATTGGCGCGATTGGAGAATTTGTAAAGTCTTCATTTTCAAACATGCGCATTGCATTATGCGGTAAATTGAAAAAAATTTTATCCGTAATCTTAATTATATCCAGACTGCAAGGTGGCAAATTTAGCGTTTCTTTTGGAATGTAAAAACAATCAGGCATTGCCATTTATTAATAGGTTTTTAGTTAGAGTTTTTATTAATTTTGCAGTATGAGAAAACTATTGGCTTATCCTTTGACTGTGCTTTATTTGATCTGTTTTGGAATCACGCTCATCGTATTCCATCCCATCCAATGGGTTGCCAATAATGTGTTTGGTTACCAAGCGCTTAAAATTACGGTAGATTGGCTTCAGTTCTTTTTAATACGTTGTCTCAATGTTTTGGGAACGCGTTTCACGTTTGATAATCCTTATGATATTCCCATGGATACACCACTTATTATTGTGGCCAACCATCAAAGTATGTATGATATTTCTCCAATTATGTGGTACATGCGCAAGCATCATCCTAAATTTATTTCAAAAAAAGAATTGGGCAAAGGGATCCCGAGTGTGTCGTATAACTTGCGCCATGGCGGCTCAGTACTGATTGATCGTAAAAATCCTAGGCAAGCCTTGCCTGCCATTATGAAATTTGGTGAGTATATTGAAAAAAGTAAACATGCCGCAGTTATTTTTCCTGAAGGGACAAGAAGTAAAACGGGTGTTCCAAAACCATTTCAGACCAAAGGATTGGAAATAATGATTAAAAAAGTACCTTCTGGCATCATTGTTCCCATAAGTATCAACAATTCGTGGAAAATGTTACGCTACGGGAAATTTCCTATGGGAATTGGAAATCATTTGAAATTCACGGTACATCAACCTATCAAAATTGCTACCTTTGTAGATAAGGAAGAATTAATCAAAGCTGTTGAGCGGACGATTTCTTCAAATATTCATCCCTAAAACCCAAAAAATATGTCTTTAAAGAATGTGAGATTGGAAGTGATGCAGCACTTGGAAAAAGACGTCGAATCACTCATAGAAAAATATCTAATTCCGATTGATAAAATTTGGCAACCCACTGATTTTTTACCGAATTCAGAAAGTGACAAGTTCTATGATGAGGTTAGAGAAATACGCGAATTATCAAAAGAACTGCCCTATGATTTCTGGGTGGTTTTAGTAGGCGATATGATTACGGAAGAAGCTTTGCCTACCTATGAGTCTTGGTTGATGGATGTGGAAGGCGTTGATCAGGTAGGACGAAATTCTTGGGGCAAATGGGTGCGCCACTGGACTGCAGAAGAAAACAGACATGGTGATGTGCTGAACAAATATTTATACTTGTCAGGGCGCGTTAACATGAAAGAAATTGAAAAGACCACACAGCATTTAATTGCCGACGGATTTGATATTGGTACCGATAGAGATCCATATAAAAACTTTATATATACCAGTTTTCAGGAATTGGCCACGTATGTGTCCCATAATCGTGTGGCTAAAATAGCCAAGGAAAAAGGCAATAAGTCCCTCTTTAAAATGTGTAATATTATTGCTGGCGATGAGATGCGTCACCATCATGCGTATTCTGAATTTGTGGAACGTATTTTCGAAGTAGATCCCAATCAAATGATGATGGCCTTTCAAACCATGATGAAGCAAAAAATCACCATGCCGGCACATTTCCTAAGAGAATCTGGAGATCAGATAGGAACAGCGTTTGAAGAATTCTCAAATACGGCACAACGGATTGGGGTATATACCTCTGCAGATTATGTCGATATTTTAGAGAAGTTGATCAACCGTTGGGATATAGGAAATATTAAAAACCTATCGGATGATGCTGAAAAAGCAAGAGACTATCTCATGAAACTTCCAGACCGCATGAAACGTCTGGCAGACCGAATGAAAATTCCAGAAAACTCCTATCAATTTAAATGGGTGGAGCCGGCGAGACTGAAATAGCATAAAGCAGAAATTCACTTACATATATAATCTCTTAATATTCATAAAAATCAGCGTTCCATTTAATTATAGAACGCAGATGACACAGATACAGCAGATTTTCACTGATTTATATGGTCTCATAAACAAAAATCATAACTTCGTTTCAATAGTTTATCATTTTTAAATCCTAAAAAATCAGCGTTATCAGCGTTCCATTAATTTATAGAACGCAGATGGCACAGATATAGCAGATTTCCATTGATTATATGGTCTCATAAATAGAACTCATAACTTCGTTTCAATAATTTATCATTTTTAAATCAAAAAAAATCAGCGTCATCAGCGTTCCATTTAATTATAGAACGCAGATGACACAGATACAGCAGACTTCCATTGATTTATATGGTCTCATAAACAAAAATCATAACTTCGTTTTAATAGTTTAACATTTTTAGATCATAAAAACTCAGCGTCATCAGCGTTGCATTTATGTATAGCACGCAGATGACACAGATATAGCAGATTTCCACTGATTTATATGGTCTAATAACTTCGTTTTTATAATTTATCAATTTTAAATCATAAAAAATCAGCGTCATCAGCGTCATCAGCGTTCTATTACTTTTGGAAATCAATAACTTTAATGCTTTCTTTATAGATAAAACCATTGCACTTTGGAAAATTATAAACATTCAGAAACTACAGAACTTATTATCAAGTGTTTCTACAATGTATATAATCAATTAGGTTACGGATTTCTGGAAAAAGTATATGAAAATGCCATGTTTTTAGAACTCAGAAATTTAGGACTTTTTGTTGAAAAGCAAAAACGCATTAGGGTCTATTATAAGCAACAGCAAGTTGGAGATTATTATGCCGACCTAATTGTTTCTGAAGCTGTCATCATTGAAATCAAAGCAGCTGAATCCTTATGTGAAGAACACGAATTTCAACTCATAAATTATTTAAAAGCTACAGAAATAGAAGTTGGACTCTTACTCAACTTTGGAAAAAAGCCTCAAATAAAACGAAAAGTATTTTCTAACGAATCGACAGATTGATTTGTTCAAACACTATTGCATCTGTTCCTAAGCCAAATAACTCGGATACAGTTGATTTTATTTATTATATTGAGTAATTGAGGATTATTTAGTCATAAAATTTTATCGGTGTAAATCATAAACAATCCGCGTCATCAGCGTTCTATTATATGAAAATTAAAAAAGTTCAAGTAGATAAAACAATAGCCTTCGTAAAACACCAATTAAAAAATGCCGAAGGTGGGCATGATTGGTTTCACATTGAACGGGTGTATAAAAATGCTTTATTGATTGCTCAAAATGAAGACGTTGATACTTTTGTAGTTCAATTGGGTGCCTTGCTCCATGATATTGCCGATAGCAAATTTCATAACGGAGATGAAACGATTGGTCCAAAAATAGCCCGTGAGTTCTTAGTAACAATTAAGGTCAATATGGAAGTTATTGATCACGTTATCCACATCATTCAAAACATATCCTTTGGCGGCGGAAATGAAGTTCAAAAATTCAAATCCCCAGAACTGGATGTCGTCCAGGACGCCGACCGATTGGATGCGCTTGGCGCCATTGGGATTGCACGGACGTTTAATTACGGGGGTTTTAAAAACAGAGCACTCTACGATCCTAAAGTCCCTCCAACTTTAAACATGTCCAAAGAAGCATATAAAGCTTCTAACGCTCCAACGCTCAATCATTTCTATGAAAAACTATTGTTGCTAAAGGACAAAATGAATACAAAAACAGGGAGAGAAATTGCCTTAGAGCGACATGCATTCATGACGCAGTTTCTTGAGCAATTTCATGACGAATGGAATGGTCGTAAATAAAGTAAGACCTTTCAAGTTTTTAAAGCCTGAAAGGTCTGAACAAAATTGATTAAGAAATAGCTTCTATGGCATCTTAATCCAATACCGGAGTGACCGTGTACCCTGCTGCTCGCAACAAATTGACAACCCCCTGATCTCCTCCAAGATGACCTGCGCCAACCCCATAAAATGTAGTTTGCGCTTTCGAGAATTTCGCAATCTCCGGAATCCAATTGTTGTTTCTTTCGTCTAAAAATTTCTCCATCATCTTGATGTCACCTTTCATATAGTCATCCATATAGCCATATAACGCCTCAATGTCTTCAGATACATAAAGCTGTACCATTTTATTAAACAATTCAGCATTTTCTTTAGGCTTGCTAATCATCTCGACAAGATCATCTATTTGTTTCTCATAAGGTATAGCATCAAAAACAGCCACTTGAGAGGCATATGTTTCTAAACCATGCATTTCTTTATCGGCTTCTTTTGCCATTTGCATCAAGCTCATTTCAAAACTGGCAATAGGACCGTCTACCGTTGCCATTAAAATAACAGACATTAACATAAACGGTTTTACGGTATTATACATTTGCATGCCAGTTCCCGTTTTTTCCTTCAAGTAGCTATCCAGTAATTCGTATTCACTGTCATCCATATAAGACTTTATTTCTGTGCCTTTCTCCAAATAAGAATGGGCCATGATATCTTTCATGAATTCTGGACCAGACATATCCAACTCCATAACAACTTGCTCAGAGGCTTCAAAAGCCGCTTTCACTTTGTCTTTCAATAGAAAATCTTTTTGCGGAATTAAGTGCATGGTTCCGAAAAGATAGGAAGTCTTGATGTTGTCGCCCTCAATTTTCCAAAGATTTGAATTCCTGTTTTCCTGAGCATTTAAGGTAAAGGAAAGAATGCTCAGCGTTGCGCTTACGATAATTTTTACGAGTGTATTCATAATTGTATAAGTTGTTTAAGGTTAAAAAAATAATTCTAAGGTGAGATAAATAGCTATTCCGGCAACAATGCCCAAGAGAAATTTAATTGTTCTGATTTTTTGATTTGTTTTTTGATCTGTTTTCATAGTTATTCAATTTTACCGTTAGCTATGGTTATTTTATGATGACCACTTTCAGATATAAAATCCAAAGTCATATGATCAATAGTTTCAAATCGATCTACCTTGGTTTTTAGTAATTTATCAATACGTGTAACTTCATCGTCAAAATTGGAATAATCACAATTAGTAAGTTCATAGGCCACTTTTGATGACGTGAAACCATCGTCTTTATTATATTGTATTCCGTGTGAATACGTTGTTTTTGCAATGGTCTCACAATGGCAATGGTCTTCTAAAACAGTTTGAATCTGATCTGTAAGGTCATGGTTTTTTTTAAAGGTTTTGACCGTTTTGCCAACACCATATCCAACCACTCCAAAGACGATAAAAATGAGGATGAGTTTTTTTGCTTTCATAATACTTAGGTTTAAATGATTCATATTTCTGAAATCAAATTTCTTGCAAATAAAACCCTAAAACAAGACAAGCCTCCCGACGTTTAGAAAAATAGGGAAGCTTTTTAAGGGTTTAAGTTATTGATTATTAGATTTATAAATCTAAATAGGGCAAAATCATGAAGATGAAATCACTCAGCCCTAAATTTATAAAATTAGGGTAAAAGCAGGAGGGTTTACTTTAAACTCTTAAGTTGTTTGATGTAAAAGGAAGGATTTAATCCTGTATTCTGTTTGAAGTATTTTGTAAATGAGTCGGCACTTTTGTAACCCAATTCTTCGGAAATGGATTGGATTGAAAAGGATCTGAACCGTGAATCATTCTCCAATCTCACAATAGCATAATTGATACGCAGATCATTGATATAGGTATTAAAATTTTTTTGATAATGCGAATTGACAACTTTGGATAAATAAGAGGTGTTGGTTTTAATTTTTTTGGACACATTATAAGCATTACACTCTTGCTTTAAAAAGTACTCTTGAGCCTCTAGTTTTTTCAAACCTGAAAGAATTTGCTGGGTAACATCGTCGCTCACATCTGAAGTAACCGTGTCTTCCAGCACTTCGTCTTTGGTGTCCACGACGTGCTGTTTTTCTTCTGTTTTTAAAGTGTTCAACCTCAGCTGGAGATCATTAAATTTTTCTTCATTTCTTTTCTTATTCCTATAGAATTTCAGTTGGATGATGAGTAAACCGAAAATTACTAAAGTCGCCGCCAATCCCAAATACTTAAAATTATTATGTTGGTCGTCTTTTTCAGATTTCAGTTGGAACAGTTCCGCTTGAAACTCCTCAATTTTCTTTTGGTTGAAATTGGTATCAATGATTTGATTGAGATCTTTTTTTGAATTGTGCTTTTGTATGTATTTTTCAAAATTAGAATTTGCTTTTTCGTAATCACCTTTTTCCTTATAGGCCTTTGCCAATAACTCATAATTAGCGTCGTTATTTGAATAGTTGAGGCTGTCGCGTTCGGTTAAAGCAACCGAATTTTCCAGGATGGCAATCACTTCATCATAGTTTTTCACCTTGTAATAAACAGAAGCTAATGAAAACCGGGTTTGCATCAGGGTTATTTTATTACCTATTTCAAGACTCAATGAATCTGCTCTATATAAGTTTTTAAAAGCCTTTTCGTATTGATTTTTTTCAGCATAAGCAGTGCCCATAAACCGATAAATTCCGGCCAAAGAGAATTGATCATTTTGAAATTTTGCTTGCGCGATAGCGCGTTCTGTATAAAATAAAACGGAATCTGGTTCTTTCAAATTTGTGAACACCATGGCATGTAACATGTCATTTTTGGCTAAAATCTCATTATTCAGGTCACTTTCATCTTCAAGAATAACTTTTCTGCCCTCCTTAAGGATTGTAAGTGCTTCATTATAGTTTCCTATCTGGTCTTTAAAATAAGCCAAATTGTGTTTGACGCTAACCGACTTTAATGTGAAGTTATGAGCTTCAGCAATACGAATGGCTTCAAAATATGCGGGCAAGACCTTGTCATAGATTCCTAAATCAGAATGAATGTTTCCTAAAGAATTGAAGACGCTCACTTTTAATTCTGGATTGTCAACTTTATCTAAAAGGCTTTCTGCCGACAGTTGATTCTCTAAAGCAAGATTTAAATTACCCAGTATGCGGTTAGACTCACCCATTAAATTAAGAGCCGTGCCTTGGGTTTCGTAATCGTTGGTCTTTTCAGATTTTTTTAAAAGATACTTGCAATAATCAACGGAGGTTTTTGGATTTGACCTCATGTTATCCACAATTAATTGCTTGAGTTCAATGGTAGATATATTTACTAAAGTGTCTGGTTCTTGAACGTTTATTGAAAAAGCACCAATTAAAAACACAAAAAATAAAAGTTGATTTCTCATTAAAAGTGGACATGAAAATACGATGTCAAATATAAGGATTAAAATAACTTTAGCTGACCATCCTTAAACTGTTCGTGAAGCGACGTATTTAGTTTTGGCATCGATGTATCCTTAAAATATTTGAGTTTTGCCAGTTTGACCATGTCGTTTATTTGTTTTGCGATTTCTCCTTCGCCACGCATTCGGATATCATAACGGGAATCGTTTAAACTTCCGCCATGACAACTTTCTATTTGGTGCAGTACCTTATCTGCCCGATCAGGCATCGTTTTATGGATCCAATCTGAAAATATTTCACCAATGGCGCCGTTTAATCTCACAATGGTGTGGCCCATACTCAAAGCGCCCATTTCTGAAACTTTTTTAGCCAACGTCAAGACCTCATGACTGTTAATGGAGGGAATAATGGGAGCCATCATCACATTTACCGGAATACCATTTTCTGATAAGATTTTTACAGTTTCCAATCGTTTTTTAATGGTCGCGGTCCTGGGTTCCAGAATACGTCTTGTCTCTTCAGAAAGTGACGTTATGGAGATGTTGACCGCAATTAAATTGTCTTTCGCTAAGGCTTTTAGAAGCTCCAAATCACGTAAGATTAATGCGTTTTTTGTAATAATGCCCACCGGATGTTTGTATTTTAAAAATACTTCCAAACAATTTCTGGTAATTTCAAATTGCTTTTCAGCGGGTTGGTAGCAATCCGTATTGCCCGACATTACAATGGGATGTGCTTGCCAGTTTTTTCTTTTGATGAATTTTTCCAAAAGAAGTGGTGCATCTTTTTTTACTAAAATCCGACGCTCAAAATCCAAACCTGCACTGTATCCCCAAAATTCATGCGTGTTGCGTGCGTAACAATAAATGCAGCCATGTTCACAACCTTGATACATATTCATGGAGTAACCCATTCCTACATCAGGACTTTTAACCTTATTGACAATCGTTTTAGGGAATACTTCAAGAAAGAGCGTTTTGTTTTTATCGGTCTCTTCACCTTCCTTGGCGCAGTATTCGAGAAAATCATCACGCATTTCATGGCTTAATTCAAAGAAACGATTGGGTACGTTAATTTGTGCTCCACGACCTTTGAGGGTAGGATTTGGGTCCATAGTGATAGTGTTTTGCTAATTCCTATTGTTAGGATGGGACCATAAAGTTAAGACTAAACCTTTCCATTTGATGGCTACAGAATGTAGAAACTGTTCTTATCAATTCATTATGAAGTCAATACGATTTTACAAACTTCATGGATAAGCTAAAAAATAACAAGGTTTTAACAGTTGGAGATTCTTTATACCATCTAAAAATTCGATATTTTTGGCGCTCACATATAATTTAAAAACATGAAGAAATTATTGCTTTCCCTCACTATTTTTATGTTCACTTTTTCTTCTGCGATAAAAGCAGATGAAGGCATGTGGTTCTTGATGCATATTGAGCGTTTGAACCAAAGAGATATGCAAAAAATGGGACTTCAACTGACTGCTGAAGAAATTTACAGCGTCAACAATAGAAGTTTAAAAGATGCCATTGTACAATTTAATGGGGGCTGTACCGCCAGTATTGTTTCTGATAGCGGATTGGTGTTGACTAACCATCATTGCGGCTATGATGCCATTGCGGAATTATCAACAGCTGATAGAAATCATCTCAAAGATGGCTATTGGGCAAAGTCACTCGATGCAGAGTTAAAGCCAGAAAGTTTATATGTCAGATTCTTTGTAAGAATGGATGACGTTTCAAAGCGTATGTTGGCACAAGTAAATACTGACATGTCTGAGAAAGAGCGTGAAGTTGCCCTTAACAAAGAAATTGCAAAAATTGAACAGGAAAATAATGACGGTGGAAAGTATACCGTTTCTGTACGGTCATTCTATCAAGGCAATGAGTTTTACTATTTTGTTTATGAAGATTATAAAGATGTCCGTCTGGTAGGAACACCTCCTGAAAGTGTTGGAAAATACGGTGGCGATACTGATAATTGGGAATGGCCAAGACATACGGGGGATTTTTCTTTATTCAGAGTTTATGCAGATGCTGATGGTAACCCAGCAGAATATTCCACTGAAAACGTTCCTTTAAAATCAAAATACCATCTTCCTGTCAGTATTGATGGCGTAAAGGAAAATGACTTTGCGATGATTTTAGGCTATCCAGGGAGAACGAATCGTTGGATGCCTGCACAAGGTGTTGAGCAAAACGTGAAATTTGCTTATCCGGCGTGGGTGGAAGGTTCTAAATTGAGTATGGACGTCATGAAAAAATACATGGATAATGACGAAGCTATCAATTTAATGTACGCGTCATCTTATGCAAGTATTGCCAACTACTGGAAAAACCGTGGTGGGATGATTGACGCTTTAACCGATCATAAAACCGTAGCCACCAAAACTAAAGTAGAGGATGCTTTTGACAAATGGGCGAACAAAAAGAAAAATAAAGCCAAATATGGAACGGTGATTTCTGATATCAACGCGTATTATAAACTGACCAATGAAAAAGCGCAACACGATAATTATTTGACCGGAATTTTGCGAGCCAGTAAATTTGCGGCCCTACCTTATCGATTGGGTGGTGCTTTAGAGCAATATACAAATGCTAATGAAGCGGCGCGTGAAAACATGCTTCCAAGATTGGAATCGTTTATTGAAAGTTCGTTTAAAGACTTCTATATGCCTTTGGAAAAAGAAATTCTCGCAAAGCAATTGAACTTATATGCCTCTAAAACCAATTATCCACTTCCAGAGATGGTGAATGAAGTTGGCGCAAAAAACAACAATGACTTTACGGCATTTGTAGACTCTACTTTTGATGAAAGCATCTTTACCTCAAAGGAAAAGGTGATGGCATATTTGGAAAATCCTGAGGCTTCAAAGTTGGAGAATGATCAGTTGTATAAACTATCTGGTCAATTGTTGACGAAATACAGAGAACAGCCTGAAAATTTAGTGCAGCCGGAAAATGATTTTCAAGCGGCTTTTAGAAAATTGGTGGCTGGATTACGTGAGTCGGGGTTAAGTAATATTCAATATCCTGATGCTAACTCAACCTTGCGTTTAAGCTACGGAAAAGTGAGAGCTTTGCCTGAGGATGATAGAAATGACGCTGCAGTTAACAACTACACGACTTTAAAAGGTATGGTTGCGAAATACAAACCAAACGATGATGAATTTGATTTGCCACAACACATGCTGGAGGCTTATGAGAAAAAAGATTATGGACGTTATGCTAACGAAAAAGGTGAGCTTTCCGTAAACTTTTTATCAGACAATGATATTACGGGTGGTAATTCAGGATCTCCAGTAATCAATGGAAAAGGCGAATTGATAGGGTTGGCTTTTGACGGAAATATTGAAGCCATGGCTGGAGACGTTATCTTTGATAGCAATCTACAACGTACAATTAACGTTGATATCAGATACGTTCTTTGGTTGATTGATAAATATTCAGATGCCAAGCATATTGTGGATGAATTGACGATTGTTGGCGGGAAGTCGTAAGTCGAGATTAGAAGGTAGAAATCTTCGCTTGTAGAGGAAGTGGTGAGACCGATGACGGATGACTGATGTTCGAAGACAGATTAACGATGGAGACATAAAATTAAAAAATGCGAACTAAATAAGTGGTTCGCATTTTTTATTGGGTTATTTAAGGTTGGTACATTTCAGGTAAGTGAAAAGTGAGTTTGATTGACGTATTAAACTCAAAGCAAACAGTTAATAATACACAGCTCTATTGATGACCGAGATTATTTTCGAGCTAAATATTCTTTTGCAGTTAAAACAGGAATATTTGAGTTTTTAAAGTCTTTTTTATTTCTTTTATTATGATATCTATTTGGTTTTCCAAAGCTGAGTAGTATTGAAGTCCATCTTCAAAATCAGTGAAATTATCGTCACTCAAAGCGAATTCCGTCATTTTATCATCTAAACTTAAAACCTCCACAAGTCTCTTAAATTTCCTTAATATTTCTCTCGCGTGCGGATGTCCATTTTGTCAGAAGTAACCTAGAAGGAAGTAATTGATGATCTATTATGCTGTCACTTGGGATTATTTCGTCCGTTTTATTTTGGGTAGCTTTTGTCAGAGAGATTTTTCTCCTTTGTCAACATTTTCTCGAGTCTGGGAATTGTCTCCTCACTTTAAAGTTTTAAATATTCTTGAATAAATTCTATTTTTTGAGCTTCTAAATTCAATTTGAATTTTATCAATGATACTAAATTATCAATTTTAGTTCGCTTTTTTCTTGGTTTTAAGGGTTAAAGTGCGAGGAGTTTCGGTAGAAAAATCAGATATGGTTATGGCGAAACTAGCTTGGTTTTGACAAAAAACTGCAATTATTTCTATATGGTGAGAGTGCCAGTTTTTATTTCTTTTCTACTCGCAGAATTTTTTCAATTTTACGTCCTTTTGCTAATTCATCATACAACTTATCTAAATATCGACATTGTCTATACAATTCAAATTCATCTGGTATTTCTTCAATACGATAACCACAAACCATGCCTTTAATGAGATGAGCATTGGGATGTAATTCTGCTTTTTGAAAGAATGTTTCAAAAGTCGCTTTTTCATCTATCAGTTGCTGTATTCTTTCCTCATCAAAGCCAGTTAACCATTCTATCACTTGATGGAATTCTTCTTTCGTTCTCCCATTTTTCTCTAACCTATTTATGTAATGAGGATAAACAGATGCAAATGTCATTTTAGCAATTTTTTCGTTTTTTTCAGCTGTAACCTTCATTTTTATTAGATTTGTGTGAATTGGTGCCGACCGTTCTGGTATGGGCGGTGGCGTGATTCGTTACGGACAATTCCAAACAGGTACTTACTATTGGAAATCCGCGAGGATTTTTAGTAGAATGCTAGAACTAGCAATTACATAGCCATTTTTGGCAACAGTTTTTATAATTTCCGGTTACAATTTTTCAGGCAAATCTTGTCGACCTATTATTGCCATTATCTGTAAATGATATACTTTGTCTAGACATAATTAATGATTTGGTGTAAAAAAACATCAAGTATGCATCACATGCAGATTATTGTCAACGTTACGTATATGGAACGGAGCGTTTAAATTTACAATAACTTTTGGATAGGCACTGAGCCAAATCAAAGATTTGGCGGGCATTCCAAATAAGCAACTACCTTTCAGACATTCTAAAACAAGCTATGTTTTTAATCACTTCTTTGTTGTGTGTAGTTTTTTATACGTTTATTCTCTCTTTTAAATCCATTCTCTCGTGTAAAATTCTTGTAATTTCGACATAGTTATCATTGAATGTTCGATAGAAAATGATATGTCTATTCGATTTTATTCCAAGAAGATTTTGAGTAATTCCGTTATAGTTTTTTCCTAAACTTGGGTTGTCAGCAATTTTTTGACAGTCAGAAATTAGCGATTCATAATAAATATCCGCTTGCTTTTCTGACCATACTTCAAACGTATACCCAAATTTTCGATAAATCCTCAACGGCCTTGTTTGTAAGCTTAAAATTAGCCATTTAAGTTCTTTTTCGATTTTAGAGATTCAAGATGCTTTTTAGGATCAAAATCGTGCGCGATACCGCTATCAATGCCGTCCTGAATTGCGTTCCTCAGTGCAATGACCTTAGTTTCTTCTTCTTCTAAAAGCCTTAATCCAGCCCGTATAACTTCGCTTACATTTTTAAATCGACCTTCTTTGATTCGACTTTGAACAAATTCTTCAAAATAATTTCCGAGTGATATTGATGTGTTTTTGCTCATTTTATTTCTACTTTACTCAAATATACCAAAAATTGGTAAAACATCCAAGTCTTCGAATTCTGAGTAAGGTTTTTCGAATGCTCTGAAATTCGACTTTTAGTATTTTTTGATTTTCAGCTTATTTTTTGATTTTCTTGAAAGGTTAGCTTTAAGAGATTAATTTTTCCCGAAATGGGAAGAATTATACAGAACGTGCTTGTATATGGTTTGTTGTGTGTTTTAAGCACCTAATTTAGCAAATACAAACCAAATAGAAAATCTGCGAGGATTTTCGTAAGTAGGCGAGAACTAGCAATAAATTACGGTGTTGTACGCTGGCTTTACTTAAACTCAATGTCTATGCCTTGATAAACTTTTAATAACTCAGGCAAGGTCATTACATTCACATCAAGAATTTTACAAATCGCAGGAATTTTTTTAAATGCTTTGCTGTCATTCCCATTTTCAGATTCTTCCGTAACTATTGTAATTTCCTCTTTTTCATTTTTCTTAATAAGAGCAAGAATAATCATTCTTGCGTCTGCTGTTTCTAAAAACTCCTTTTTACGTTCTTCGAATTCTGCTTCATTGAGTCTTCTAGATAGTGGTGTTCTGAAATTGTCATTTAAAAGATTATAAAATTTCTTTGTTGAAGGTGGAAGTAAATCTTTTGTTTTTATAGGAAGTTTAAAAGTTTTCTTAAAATCTTTTTCGTTCAAATAGTCTAAAGATTTTAGAACTAACCCTTGAGTTGTATATTCACATTCTTCATAGACAGCATCTATTAGAATTAAATTGCCATTTTCAAATTCAGACTTTATGAATTTATATAACTTTGTATTCTGGTCAAATGGTAAGTAATAACGAACCAAGGACAGTAAGGAACTTGTATCAATTATTACTTTCATCAAATGTATTTTTCTAGTTTTTCGGGTTTGATATTGAGTTTTTTACAAACCTCATATTCGTTCAATACACCTTCGTAATATGCTGTTTGAATTGTAGATAAAAACAAAGGTGAAGGAATTGGTTTGGCAACAGAACCTCTTTGTTTTATTCCTTGCTCTTTTTGTAATTGTATTTCCCGTTCCTTTTCTTCTTGTTGTTGTCTGTAAAGAATCTCAAATTCTTCCTTCACCAAATTATAGTTTGACTTTGATATTTTACCCTGATAAAGAAGTCTAGTGAAAAGAGATAATTTACTTAAATGAGTTTGGTAAGAAACTTTCGCTATAAATTCGTGATGATAATCATTATCTGAAGAGGCTTTTTCTAAAGAATCTATTGATTCTGCATAACTACCTGCCAAAAAGAAAAAAGCAAAATCGTTACACCAACGCTCTATTGAAGATAAATTTTTATTAAAGACAGCATAATTAATTTCTTCAATTTCCTCTTCATCTAGTAAATAATGACCTAGTTCGTGGGCAAGTGTGAAAATTTCCCTTGAGAAAGATTGATGTCTTTTAAGCACAATCATATTTGGCTTTAAATAGAAACCATCAATATTCGCTTTTTCCTTTTTATTCCAAGTCTCAATGAATTCGAAAACCATTATGTTTTTTGATGCAAATGACCCAATTAATGACTTTAAAAAATTACGTCTATTATTATCGAATTTTGGATATAAAACTTTTCGAGCTTTTAAAGCAATTTCTCGAGGATTGTCAGAAGTTGAATATTTTTTAATTTTCCTTTTAAAATCTAAATCAGATAGTTTTGCAATTGCAGAAAGAGAAAGTTTTAATTCTTCAAATTGATTTACAATTTTAATAGCTCCAACATTTAGCTCATCGTTATGAAAATTTTGCTTCCTAAAAAAGACACTCGCTTCTTTAGATTTTTCAGGTGCTTTTGGGTCAAGGTAATAATGAAGGCCCTTTTCAAAGAGTTTGTCAATTCTTTTTAAATAAGATATCTGTATTTCTTTTCCAAACACATCTTCTTTAGTGATTGGGTTTTTAAGTCCAGCACTAATTCTTTGCAAGAAATCCTGTACGTCCATTCTGTACATTTCTAGCAAATGTCTAATTCGTGATATGTTATGTTCTACTTTCAATTTTGTTTCTAAAAGTTTAATGCAAAGTTACGATTTCTTTTCAGCTTGCGTACAACTCCTATTATGTGGAACATGTTCTAACACTCGAATTGTGCAGATAGAGTACTAATCATTTAAGGTACATAAATCAATTCAGCGAAAACCAGCTAAATCTTTGTCATCCGTGTTCCATCGAGATTCCTGCCTGCGCAAGAATTTGTTTATTTCCCAGGAAACTCCGCCTTACGTTTTTCCAAAAATGCCGTTGTTCCTTCGGTGAAATCTTCGGTACCGAAGCATTTTCCAAATTGTTTGATTTCTACCTTATAACCATCAACACCATCTTTATAATTGGCGTTGATCGCTTTTATGGCGCCTTTAATGGCCACTGGAGAATTACGCATGATCTTGCTTGCAATCTTTTCGCATAAAGGCATCAGTTCGTCTTGTGTAGTGACGTGATTGACCAAGCCATAGGCTTTTGCAGTTTCGGCATCAATCATTCCAGCTGTCATGACCATTTCCATGGCGCGACCTTTCCCGACCAATTGTGGTAAGCGCTGCGTTCCTCCATAGCCCGGAATAACGCCCAAGGACGTTTCTGGCAAG
The DNA here is from genome assembly GCF_000423005.1 of Gelidibacter mesophilus DSM 14095. GTDB lineage: Bacteria > Bacteroidota > Bacteroidia > Flavobacteriales > Flavobacteriaceae > Gelidibacter > Gelidibacter mesophilus. The sequence continues at coordinate 25,736 of NZ_AUHD01000008.1, read as the reverse complement.
CCCATTTTGGCAGTGTCGCTTGCAATCCTGAAATGACAGGCCATGGCCAATTCAAGTCCGCCACCAAGGGCAAATCCGTTGACCGCAGCAATGACTGGAGTTGAAAGATTTTCAACATAGTCAAACAGCAATTCCTGACCTTTGGCAGCCAATTTTCCGCCATCCTCCACATCAAAATGTGCGAATTCACTAATGTCAGCACCCGCAACAAAGGCCTTTTCTCCACTTCCGGTAATAATGATCACTTTGGTGTGCTTATCTTTATCGGCGATTTTAAAGGCTTGATTAAGCTCATTAATGGTCGCTTTGTTTAACGCATTTAATTTTTTAGGTCGGTTAATGGTTATTGTGGTGATACCGTTGTTTGATTCTGATAAGATATTTTCGTAAGACATTATTGTGTTTTTTAAAAGTTGAGAATCTGACTTCGTATAAATTTCTATGACAACTTCAAAACAAAACTATCTGTATTTCTGTTCAAAGCGCCAAAGCCTTAAAATTAAACAATATTTTGTGAGATATGCTAACTTGAACCTAAAGGTTTTGCCTTTTAAAGTCTTTCAATTGGGCGAAGCAGGAAGTTTATGCTTTGGGAAATGTCACCGTAAAGATTGTGCCTCTTCCTTTTTGGGAAGTAAACGTAATGGTGCCGTTATAAGTTTCTACAATATTTTTGACCATCGCCAAACCTAGGCCCATTCCGCTGGATTTTGTAGTAAACTTTGGTTCAAATATTCTCGAAATATTTTCTTGGGAAACGCCTTTCCCATTGTCGGAAACGGCAATTTTAACCATGTCTTGTTCAGACATGACGCTAACCACCACTTTCGGATCTTTATCTTCGACAATCGCCTGAGTAGCGTTCTTTACCAAATTGGTCACCACTCGGATTAGTTGGGTACGGTCTAATTTTGAGATGATTTCCTTTTCATCAGCTACAAAAACGATATAATCTTCACTAAAAATATCCAGGGCCAATTTTACAATTTCCACCACATTCAAAGTTTCATTTTGTTGGGCAGGCATTTTAGCAAAATTGGAAAAGGCCGAAGCAATGGAGCTCATCGTATCAATTTGCTGAATGAGTGTTTTGCTGTACTCGTCCACTTTATGATAGATTTCCGGATCGCCATGATCAAACTTGCGCTGAAAACTTTGCACGCTCAACCGCATGGGTGTTAGCGGATTTTTAATTTCGTGCGCTACTTGTTTGGCCATTTCGCGCCAGGCCTGTTCACGTTCAGAAGTAGCTAATTTAACGGCACTTTCCTGAAGTTCGTCAATCATACTATTATAAGAATTGACCAAAGTAGCTATCTCTTCGCTGGAAGAATCTATTTCAATCCGTTTATTCTGTTTTTCCAAACGCGTTGCATTGATTTTGTCACTTATGGTCTTAAGTGATTTTGTAATGTATTTTGAAAGAAAATATGCCAAGACAATGGCCAAGATGAGCATCACAAAATACGCATATCCCAAACGCTCCAAAAACTCAATTAATTCCTTATTTAAAAACTCATCATTTTCTAGATACGGCAGATTTAAAATGGCAATAGGTTTGAATTTCTTATCGGTGATATAAGTGTAGGAAGATTGGAAAGTTTGATTGTTCAATGTGGTTTTTTCCACATATCTGTGCTCAGAGGTATTGGATAGTGCATTTAAAATATCGGCGTGTAAACAACTGGATAAAGTATCACCTTCAATACTCGATTTTGATGATTTTATTAATCCGCCCTCAAGATCAAAAAGGTTAACTTGCAATTGATGGATGTCTGCAATCTTATAAATCTCCTCTTTAAAAATTAATCGGACATTATCGGTTTTGACTTCCCAAGTTGTTTCCCGGATCACAAAATCAATATGCCGTTTGATATTGTCTTCCTTCCGTTCTAAGCGATCGCGATGATAGTCTTGTGCTTCTTCATTGTATTGATAAATAGTTACCGCCGCAATTAGGATGGACGCGATAAGCACCAACAAGATCATGGCGAAAAAGATGCGTACGCGTAAGGAAAGTCTTCTTATTTTCATCAATATATGAGTAGCGCGATAAAGGTATCAATAATCAAACCAAAAACGACTATGCCGAAAATCTCAAAAAACAAAATTTTAAATTCGAATAAAATGATCGTTGAAATTTGAGGTTTGAAATTTTATGATTCCGGATTCTTGCTTCTGATGTTTTTATATATTTTGAATCCCAACATCAAAAGCACCCCTAAAACCACAATTCCTACCACTCCAAAAATCCAATTAATGGAGCTTTTTAAGATGACCAAAAACACCACAGAGAATAAGATAAAGGTGGCGCCTTCATTCCAAAGTCGCATAAAGTTGGAGGTCTTTTTAACGTTGTCGCGCTGTAATTGTTTATAATACTGATGGGTTTTTAAATGATAACATATTAAGAGCACAACAAACGCCAACTTAACGTGCATCCAACCTTGCTGCAACCAAGACGGCGCCAGAATAAGTAGCCAAATGGCAAATACGGTTGCTAAAATGGCTGACGGCCAAGTAATAATATACCAAAGACGATTGGCCATTAATTTAAGTTGCTTTCCTAAAATTTCTTTCTCTGGGGATGGTTTATGGAAGGCTTCGATTTGATAGACAAACAATCTCGGAATATAGAACAGACCGGCAAACCAAGTAATAACAAAAATGAGGTGTAGGGCTTTTATATAGTTGTAGTATTCCATAGCTCAAAAATAATTAAACATCTTTAGGAATTAAATTCTTCTTGATCTCTCGATTCAAAAAATAAGCAGTGACAACGGTGGCCAACACATCGGATATGGGGAAGGAGATCCAAACCCCCAATTCGCCATAAAATTTTGGTAAAATCAAGATGAGTGGAATGAAAAAGAAACCTTGTCGGCACAAGGTCAGCAATAAGGCCGGTCTCGCTTTTCCAATGGCCTGAAAATAGGCGGCTCCAATTAATTGCCATGCAATAATGGGTGTTGCCGCAAAAACCCAACGCATATCACTTGGGGCTTGCCTTACGACATCAACGTCAGTGGTGAACATTTTTGTAATATTCTCTGGAAAAATCATCAAAACAATAAACACTAGAGATGCTAAGATGGCCGCATATTTGATGGCGGTATTTAGGGTCTCCCTGACCCGATGGTAATTTTTAGCGCCATAGTTAAATCCTGCAATGGGTAAAAATCCTTGGGTAACCCCCAATACCGGAAACATAGCAAACATCAACATTCTGCCCGCAATGGCATACGAAGTTACTGAAGTTTCACCACCCAAATCAAATAAAATATTGTTCATAAATAGATACGTAACACTCACCACGGCTTGCCGCGCTAAGGTGACAAATCCTAAAGAACTGATTTCTTTTACGATTGGGAAATTAAGTCCCAAATGCGAGAAATCGATTTTCAATTCTGATTTATTGGATGCGAAATACCAGAGGATAAATGCAAAACAAATGACGTAAGAAAGTGTAGTGGCCCAAGCAGCGCCTTCCATTCCGTAATCTAGCAGATTGATAAAAATGTAGTCCATTACCAAGTTGAAAACGGAGGGGATCATCATGGCGTACATGGCAAATTTTGGTTTGCCTTCCGCACGGATGACTGTATTGGCCATCATACATAGCGCCAAAACAGGAACTCCGTAAAGTACAATTTGATAATAAATTTTTGCCGGTTCAAAAATAGCACCTTTCCCTCCAAAGGAATCGATAATGGCATCTGCAAAAAGCAACCCCACGGTGATCATTGACAAAGTCAGGATTAAGGTCAGCGTAATTTGGTTACCGAAAGTTTTTAATGCCTTTTGATGATGGTTGGCGCCGAGGGCTCTCGAAATTATAGAAGAGCCGCCAATCCCTATGGCCATACCCAAGGCCGCAATGAAAAACGATACCGGAAGAACAACATTAATTGCTGCAATGGCGGTAGCGCCAATCCAATTACCAACAAAAATAGTATCCACCAAGATGTTGAGCGACATCACCAAAATCCCTATTGATGCGGGAACAGCCTGTTTTATTAACAGCTTGCTGATAGGTTGGGTGCCTAAATCTTGTGAGGAATCTTTAGCCATTATGCCAGTACTGATTCAGTGGCTGCCCAATCATTGATCCAATTGGAAAGGAGTGTTACAAATTCGTCGTCATCATTTAAGCAAGGCACAGTGGTAAATTCTTTTCCGCCCATTTCATGGAAAATCTCTTGGCCTTCCATGGCAATTTCTTCTAAAGTTTCTAAACAATCACTTACGAATGCTGGGGTTACAACGGCCATTTTTTTCACGCCTTGTTTTCCAAAACGTTCAATAGTCAAATCGGTAGGCGGCTGTAACCATGGATCAAACCCTAGTCGTGACTGGAATGACGAAGAATAGGTTCCTGGTTCCAAATTGAGTTTTTCAGCCACCAAGCGGGTCACCTCCAAACATTGGTGACGGTAGCAAAATTCGTGCGCCGGAGAAGGCGTTATACAACAGCTTTTATCAATTTTACAATGTGACTTGGTAATGTCGCGTTTGCGGATATGTCGTTCTGGAACACCATGATAAGAAAACAACAATTGATCATACGGATGATCTTTTAAATGTCTTTCGATGGAATTGGAAAGCACGTCAATATAATCCTTACGATTGTAAAACGCTTTTAAATCGGATATTTTAAGGTTTGGAAAATGTTCTTTTCGAATGTCTTCCGCCAATACTAAGATGGTCTCAGTAGTTGCCATTGCAAATTGTGGGTACAAGGGCATCAAGAAAACTTCCTCCACACCTTTATCCACTAACTCTTGAAGTCCTTTTTTTATAGTTAGGCTCCCATAGCGCATGGCTAAAGCAACCGGGAGTTCTGTATTTTTTTGAATTTTTTTCTGAAGACGCTCAGAAATAACAATGAGCGGTGATCCTTCATCCCACCATATTTTTTTGTACGCCGCCGCAGATGCTTTAGGGCGTGTATTTAAAATAATGCCTTTTACAATGAAGGTTCTTAGCCAAACCGGTACATCAATAACCCGTTCGTCCATTAAAAATTCACTTAAATAAGGCTTGACATCTTCTGGGGTTGGGCTGTCTGGGGAACCCAAATTAACAAGTAAAACTCCTTTTTTCATAGTATATTCCTGCGAAAACAGGAATCTCATTTTAATTTATATTCCAACTCATATAGACGTCTATGTCTTGGATTTTTCCAAAATGAACATCTATCAACTAATAATTTACGAAGATAATGACATTAAATATTTTTTAGGCGTCGTCCCATATTTCTTTTTGAATGCCGCTATAAAGTGACTCGATGTACTATAACCCACTTTCATGCCCACTTCATTGACATTATAGTCGTTGGATTCTAGGATTTTTCTGGCGACTTCCATCTTATATTCAAACAAAAAACTATAGACGGTATCGCCATAAATCTGCTTGAAACCTTCTTTGAGTTTCTTTAGATTTAATCCAATTTCATCTGACAGCTCTTGTAAGGTTGGTGGTTCTGCCATTCTGGAAATAATAATATCTTTTGCTTTTCGAATTTTGATAACGTTGGTTTCGTCTACAAGAAATGGGCACTGCTCTATATTGGCTTCCTCATTTCTATTAAAATATAGACTTAAGAGTTCATATGCTTTCCCTTTGAAATACAGATTTTTGATCGATGCATTTAAGTTGTAATGGATCAGTTGGGTCAATACAATGGACGACGATGGAGAGATTTTACCATCCTTATAATATTTTTTATCCTTATTGTCATCACTCAAAAAAGTAATATAGTCTGCCTCTTGCGAGAATAGGCTATGAAATTTTTTAATGGATATTAAAATTGAAACCAGCCACGAATTGGGCTGTATTTCTAAATGAATGGGCAAATCCCGTTGCGGATTATAGAGTAGGAGGGAGTTTTCTTCTAAAATATCCAAAGCATAGCGGCCTTCATTAAACACAAACTTGCTAGAGCCCTTTAAACAAAAATGAAATTGAATATAATTACTGTCTATTTCCCGTTGGGCAATTTGCATATCATTGCTTTCATTTTGACAGGTCAAAACAAAAAATCCATCCTCAACTTGTGTTTCCTCAAAAGAACCTTTAGCGACATTTTCCAAACCCATAAACTTCAAAATTTTTTTTTCTTTATTTAGATTCATTCTAAACTAAAGCCTTTCAAACCATTGATAGGCCTGCAAAAGTATGATATTTATCATACTTTTATAAATTATACCTGCAAAAATCCACAATCGACACTAATAGTTCCTCTAGCGTTGTTTTTATTCGATTCTCCTCTCTATTTTTGTTTCGGAAATTTTCCAATTCAGGTATGGAGCATTATCACATGACAAGAGGAACATATTTTTATGCCATTGGGTTAAGCTATAAAAAAGCGGATGCCGATGTCAGAGGGCTTTTTAGTTTGGATGAAATCTCTAAAGAGAAACTTCTTAATCAAGCAAAAATAGAAGGCATTGAGAGCTTAATTGTAACCTCAACTTGCAACCGAACCGAACTTTATGGTTTTGCGGAACACCCTTATCAACTTATCAAATTGCTTTGTGAAAACACAAAAGGAACGGTAGAGGAATTTCAGGAAGTAGCCTATATTTATAAAAACAAAGAGGCCATCGCACATATGTTTCGCGTAGGTTCTGGTTTGGATAGTCAGATTTTGGGCGACTTTGAAATTATAAGTCAACTAAAAAAGACGGCCAGAGTATCCAAAAAATTTGGACTGCTCAACGCTTTTACTGAGCGCTTAATTAATGCGGTGATTCAAGCGAGCAAGCGTATTAAAACTGAAACAGAAATTTCTTCTGGTGCCACTTCTGTGTCTTTTGCTTCAGTGCATTATATTTTAAATACGGTTAAAGATGTTCCTAAGAAAAACATCCTGCTTTTTGGTACAGGTAAAATTGGTAGAAATACTTGTGAAAACTTGGTGAAACATACTAAAAATGATCATATCACGCTCATCAACAGAACGAAGACCAAAGCTGAAGAGATTGGTGGTAAATTTAATCTGTTGGTAAAAGACTACGCCAATTTACAAGAGGAAATCAATGGTTCTGATATTTTGATTGTTGCAACTGGTGCACTTAATCCAACGGTGGACAAGCATTGCATCCAATCTGAAAAACCATTGTTGATTTTAGATTTGTCAATTCCACGAAATGTAAACCACAATGTCACCGAATTGAAAAATGTGACTTTGGTGCATCTCGATGATCTGTCGCAAATGACTGATGATACTTTAGAGCGTAGAAAAGCGTTCATTCCCGTGGCCGAGCAAATTCTCGAAGAGGTGAAATTAGATTTCAATAATTGGCTGGCAACTCGAAAGTTTGCACCAACCATCAACGCTTTAAAACATAAGTTGCTCGACTTCAAAAATGCCGAATTGGAGACGCAACGCAAAAAACAACCTGATTTTAACGAAGCACAAGCAGAGCTGATCAGTAATAATATTATTCAAAAAATAACCAACCACTTTGCATACCATCTTAAAAATGATGATATGGCTACCGATGACAGTCTTGAACTGATCAAAAAAGTGTTTCAGTTAGAATCTTCAACACATGTCTAAACTTATAAGAATTGGTACGCGCGATAGCGAATTAGCGTTATGGCAAGCTAAAACCGTACAACAACAACTCGAGCATTTGGGCCATAAAACCGCCTTGGTTCCTATTAAATCAACGGGTGATATGCTCCTCGATAAACCCATTTATGAATTGGGGATTGTTGGTGTTTTTACTCGGATTTTAGATTCGGCCATGCTCAATAACGAGATTGACATTGCCGTACATTCGCTTAAAGATGTGCCTACACTTTTGCCTCAGGGCATCGTTCAAGCTGCTGTTTTAAAACGAGGGAATGTAAGAGACACCTTAGTTTTTAAATACAATGAAGAGTTTTTATCCCAAAAAGACGCCGTTATTGCTACGGGAAGCTTGAGAAGAAAGGCCCAATGGCTCAATCGGTATCCAACACACACTGTGGTGGGGCTGCGTGGTAACGTCAATACACGCCTTCAAAAATTAGAGGACAATGAAGATTGGAATGCTGCTATTTTTGCAGCAGCTGGCATTGGAAGAATTGGTTTGCGACCAGAAGATGCGATCAATCTCGATTGGATGATTCCTGCACCTGCACAAGGCGCCATTATGATTACGGCGCGTGCGGAGGATGAAGACGTTCTTGCTATCTGCCAAGAAATCAACCACGAAGAGACCGAAATTTGTACCACTATTGAACGGAAGTTCTTGAACTTGTTAGAAGGTGGATGTTCTGCTCCAATTGGTGCTTTGGCGTATATTAAAAATGAAGAAGTTGTTTTTAATGGTGTGCTTTTGAGTTTGGATGGCAGTAAGAAAATAGAGGTGACACGCACAGAAAAACTGGGCAACCATCATCATATAGCGCAATATGGCGCAGATTATATTCTCGAGCGTGGCGGAAGTCGGATCATGAATGAACTCAACGATGCCGATAGAAAAATTCAAGTGTTCTCTACCAAGAATTTGTCAGAACCACAACGTCAGCTCTTTAAAAATTTAAACGTTGAGAGTACGGATTTTCTAAAAATCAGCTTGAACAGAATCTCCAAACCTCTTTTAAAAACGCCAATTGAAAACGTCATTATCACGAGTCAAAATGCTGTAGAAGCTATTACTGCAAGTGTTCCGAAAGAAGAATTGCAGTTTAAAAATATCTATTGTGTGGGCCGACGTACGAAAAGGTTGATTGAGTCTAAAATCGGTAAAGTGACACATTCTGAAAATTATGCCAGTGCACTTGCTGCTTATTTGGTGGATTTCATTGATGGCACTGAAGTCACACACTTTTGTAGTGATATTAGATTGGACGAACTCTCCCAAACCCTCGAGAAAAATCATATTAAGGTGAATGAGGTGGAAGCCTATAAAACAATTTTAGATTCTGAAAAGATTGATGCAAACGTTGAGGGCATCATGTTTTACAGTCCTTCTACCGTAGCTAGTTATTTGAAAAACAATAGCTCAGAAAATAAGGTTGCCTATTGCATTGGAGAGACTACGGCTAGGGAGGCGAAAAAATATTTTCAAGACGTCCGCGTTGCTAAAGTGCCATTGGTTGAAAGTGTGATTGATTTGGTGAATGAGAATTATGCCTAATAATAGAGATATAAGCTGCAAGGGTTTCAAATTCTCCGCCGAAAGAGGAAAACCTTGTGAGTTTATAATTGGGTTGACCAATATTTAAAATAAAATTCTAATTTATAAAAAGGGATTCCCGCATTTGCAGGAATGTTGTATATGATAAAAAACGATTTATACTTAAAAGCATTAAAAGGTGAAACAGTAGAGCGTCCACCGGTTTGGATGATGCGTCAAGCTGGACGTTATTTGCCAGAATTTCAAGAAATAAAAGCAAAATACGATTTCTTTACCCGTTGCAGAACTCCAGAATTGGCCAGTGAAATTACGGTTCAACCTATCCGTCGTTACGGAATGGATGCTGCAATTTTATTTAGTGATATTTTGGTCATTCCACAGGCCATGAATATTGAGGTTGAAATGAAACCTGATTTTGGACCCTATTTGCCAAATCCTGTGCGCACTCAAAAAGATGTTGATAATGTGATTGTTCCTGATGTGCATGTGGAATTGGATTATGTTATGCAAGCTATTAAGATGACTAAGGAGATGTTAAATGATGAGGTGCCATTAATTGGTTTTGCGGGGTCGCCATGGACTATATTATGTTATTGCGTGCAAGGTCAAGGCAGCAAGAATTTTGATAAAGCCAAACAATTTTGTTTTACAAATCCTTTTGCAGCCCATCAATTACTACAAAAAATTACAGATACCACCATCACATATTTACAAGCAAAGGTTGCTGCAGGCTGTGATGCGGTTCAAATCTTTGATTCTTGGGGTGGCATGTTGGCACCATCCGATTATAACGAATTTTCATGGCAATATATCAATCAGATTATTGAAGCTTTAAAAGATTATGCACCTGTTATTGCCTTTGGAAAAGGATGTTGGTTTGCATTAGGTGATATGGCAAAATCAAACGCCTCTGCTTTGGGGGTAGATTGGACCTGTTCTCCAAGAAATGCGCGGTATTTGACGGGAGGAAACATTACCTTACAAGGTAATTTTGATCCTTCAAGATTGTTCTCACCACCTGCAGAAATCAAAAAAATGGTGAAGCAGATGATTGATGAATTCGGAAAAGATAACTACATCGTCAACTTAGGTCACGGCATTCTACCCAATATTCCTTTAGACAATGCCAAGGCATTTATAGACGCGGTGAAGGAGTATGAAAAAATCCCATCCTAACCTTCCCGAAGGGAAGAAACTGTTGTGGAATCAACATAAAAAGATTAAATCTCTCAACCTTTAAGGTTTTCACCTGTGCACCGAAGGAAGAAAAGCCTTGTGGGTTTTAATAATAAAAAGACCGCAATACAATTTCTCTTCTATAGAGATGATTAGCGAGAGGCCTATGATTCGCAACATTTTCAAAGGTATTAAAGCCTACGCAGGAACATTCAAATTAATTTCCAAACTCGGACTTTGGAAATATTTCGGTATTCCCATGCTGATCAGTTTTTTGGTTGCCAGTTCAATTATCTTATCGGCCTATGCCTTTTCCGATAATTTTGGTCATTTTATTTCCAAACTTTGGATTTGGGAATGGGGAAGGGAGACCTTTGGATACCTTAGTGAACTATTAAGCGGGATTCTGATTCTGATATTAGGTTTTATGCTGTATAAACATATTGTTATGGCATTTTCAGCGCCATTTATGAGTCCGGTGTCAGAAAAAATTGAAGCGTATTTGTTGGGTGTTGAAAGACACCAACATCGGGACACTTCATTTACTGATCAGTTATGGAGAGGCTTACGTATCAACGTTAGGAATCTGTTGTTTGAATTGCTATTGACCATTCCCATAATACTCATCGGTTTTATTCCTTTGGTCGGGATTGTTTCTACCGTTGTATTGTTTTTGGTGCAGGCCTATTACGCGGGCTTCGGTAATATGGATTATACTTTAGAGCGCCATTTTAAATATGATGAAAGTATAAAATTCGTAAAACAGCATCGTGGTTTGGCCATTGGAAACGGCATTGTTTTTATGCTTTTTTTATTAATTCCGTTTATAGGAATTATTCTTGTGTTACCTTTATCAGTAACTGCTGCGTCCACAGAAACGGTAAAGATTCTTAAGACACAAAACAGATTAAAATCAAATGATATATAATTCGGAACATATCAGTATTACCCAATTGCAAGCTAAAGATGCCTTGCAGCTGAACAAACTTCTTGTGTCCAATACTGAGCGTTTCATTAGGTATCTCCCAATAACATTATCGGAAAATAGAACTCTTGAGAGTTCAATAAATTATATTGAACGCAAAATAGAAGCAGCAAAAAAACGCGAGGAGTTTGTTTTTGTGATCAATGATAAGAACAGTCGAAATATTATTGGATTGATCATTTTAAAGAATTTAGATTGGGAAAATAAACAAGCTGAGTTTGCCTATTGTATTGGCAATCGTTTTAAAGGGAAGGGATTGATGAGCAAGGCAATAAAAGCAGCTTCTAACTATGCTATTGAAACTTTGGGGTTGGAAACCTTGCAAATCATTTCCCATAAAACCAATTCAGCAAGCGTTAACGTGGCATTACAATCTGGTTTTAAGTGGAAAGAAACTTTAGAAAACGAGTTTACCCCTTTAAATGAAGCCTCGCTTGATATGGAACTCTATGAATTTTCAATATATGAAAAATAAATTTTACAACTACATCCTACACCTCCAAGACACTATTACTTCAAAACTTGAAGAAGTAGATGGCGAAGCAAAATTTCAAGAAGATCTTTGGGAACGACCAGAAGGTGGTGGTGGCCGAACAAGAGTCATAGAAAATGCAAAGGTTTTTGAAAAAGGAGGAGTCAACATTTCTGCAGTTCATGGTGAATTGCCCGAAAGCATGCAGCAATATTTTGGAGTAAAGGATGCTAATTTCTTTGCCTGTGGCTTGAGTTTGGTACTCCATCCTAAAAACCCGATGGTGCCTACCGTACACGCCAATTGGCGCTATTTTGAGATGTATGACCAAGAGGAAAATATCGTAGATTCGTGGTTTGGTGGCGGACAGGATTTGACGCCTTATTATCTATTTGAAGAGGATGCCGTCCACTTTCATCACATCTGTAAAACGGCGTGCGACAAACATCACCCCGATTTTTATGAGTTGTACAAAAAGAAATGTGATGACTACTTTTGGAACTCACACCGCAATGAAGCACGCGGTTTAGGTGGATTGTTTTTCGATTATTGCAAGGCCACGGATGACATGACTATGGAAGATTGGTACAACTTTGTAACTGAGGTTGGCAATAGTTTTTTGGAGTGTTATGTGCCCATTGTTGAAAAACGTAAAGCGTTACCATATTCTGAGGCCCAGCGTAACTGGCAAGAAATCCGTCGTGGCCGTTACGTGGAATTTAATTTGGTTCATGACAAAGGCACTTTATTCGGATTGAAAACTAATGGACGTATTGAAAGTATTTTGATGAGTTTACCGCCACATGTGCAGTGGGTTTATGATCATCACCCCGAAAAGGGCAGTGAAGAAGATAAATTACTAACCGTATTAAAACAACCAAGATCATGGCTCTAAAAAGCATTTTCACGTCTGTATTTTTCTTTTTATGTATAGGATTGTCTTTTTCGCAAGAACGAGCCGATGCGGTTATATATGACGAACAAACGGATTATATTCAGGCTTTTCCCAACCATATTACCGCAAGACTCTATTTTGTGAACACCTCAAATTCCTTTGTTTTTAAAGATCGAAATTCGCCTGATGTTTTCAAATTAAATCCCAATAAACAAGATCATATTGGAGCTTCAGTCTCGTTCAAATTTCTGACTATTTCGTACGGATTTGCTCCTAATTTTTTGGCTGAAAACAGGGATAATGAAGGTTCTAAATTATTCAATATTAATTTCCGGACGTATTTTGGAAAGTTCATGCAGACCTTGGATATCTATAACCAAAAGGGATTTTACTTAGACGGTTACGGTGAACGCAGTTATTTGTCAGATACAAAAACCTTTAAGATTGGCGGTAGAACCTCCTATATTTTTAATGAGAATTTTTCATTTAGAGCAATTGTAAGTCAGGACGAGAAACAACTGAAAAACGCGGGCAGCTTCATCCCAAACTTATCGTACTATTACACTAAACATAAAATTGTAACAGATGATGATGAAGGCACTTACAATTCTTTTGACATCTCGGTTGCTCCGGCTTATTACTATAATTTTGTACCCGCGGATAATTTATTGATTTCTGCTGGAGCTTCAGCCGGATTAGGTATCAACCATACCACATCAAGTGAAGAAAGCTTGACCTCGCTTTCAACGGAACTTAATTTTAGGGCGTCCATTGCTTATGATATTTCCAATTTTTACTTGGGAAGCCATTATAATTATACCATCATCAATCATGATTCCGATAGGTCCACCTATGTCAAGGACAACATCCCGTATTTTGAAGTGTTTTTAGGCTATCGATTTAAAGCGCCCATAAAGTGGGTGAATGAAATTGACACTATTGAGAATAAAATAATAAAACAAAAATAAGTACAGATTGACCGGGAATATCGAACACTGTCTGTCCTTCGTTAATTTTGTTGGAGACGGGTAGGGTAATATTTATTCTCAGATTTAGAGAATTTTATTTTTGTGCATAGTCATACAAAAATTTGAAGTTCAGACCTGACAGGTCTTTCCATCAAAGACCTAAAAGTTCATCCTAACACTCGAAGACATCATCACTTCAAAACTTAAACCTATAGATTTAAGGTCCAATTTCAATGATACTTTTGGGGTTTAATTATTTCCATACCATCACTTCTTTACTCACTTCTCTAAATTTATTAGTGATGTGAAATAGGCGGGCTTTTAGCAAGAGCTTTCTACCTTCCAAATGTCTTGTGTAAATCAATTTTGATCTACCAAGATGATCATTCCAATGCTTTTGGAAGGTCAGAGCTCTTTTTTTATGATCACCAAACAGGTCTGGAACTGCATAAAAATTTTCGATATCCAAACGGTGTTTAAAAAAGCTGGTTCTTATGATCAAATAGCGAGGTGTTTCAATAGGCGCCAACAATTGACTCAACGCACCTGTAAACAAGGCATCTTCCAATCTTGACGCATTATTTAGGCAACAAATCAGCTGTCCTTGATTAGAAAACTCCGCAGTAATTGAAACAGTCTGTCTTTTAGAGGTCATGTGACCCAATTCATAAAGCGTGTCCAAAATGGCATTTCCCATTTTTTTGATTCTCAAAAATAAAAAGCCATGGTGCGAATAAAGTTGAAATGCCTTGTAAAATCGGTATCCAAACGAGAACATTAGAGCAATAATCAAAGAATTCAAAAAGTAATACACCCCTCTGCTCAAAATAACTTGAATACTCTTGACGAAATATTCAATAAAAAACAAACCTAATCCCAGAAGCAACTCTAATATAAAATAGAGCACCATATCCTTATAATAGATACGCTTCTGATGTTTATATGGAATTTCATCCAAATCCATGAGTTTGATTTCTCTTGTCAGATGACTGCCGGAATCAATAGCAACCTCCCAACTATTAGCGGTATTTTTTCGATTCCTGGAGTTTTGGAGTGTGATTTTATTTAAAGTTTCAACATCTTCTGAACGGATTTCTTCTGGAAATTCCAACCGATCCATTCCATTTTCAATAACAGGAAAAGTTTTATTGGAGACTCCCATAAAAGCTTGAAATCGGCGTTGAAGTGTTTCTATATCTTTACCGCCATTGGACGCCGTTGGATCAATACAGGCGAGGTGCCAGATATTCCCAACTTTATGAGGATTTAAAGGATTTTTTCTAATAGCACGACCACGCATTTGATTACTCGACACAAATGAGCCTACAAATGAGGCCAAAATCAAGCTATTTATAGATGGTGCATCCCATCCTTCACCCAATAGCGATTTTGTACCCACCAAGATTTTGATGTCGCCTTGGTGAAAAAGCAGAGTCAATACCTCAACTGTAGATTTTGACGTACCACTTTTTGGAGTAACCATTAAAAACTCGGGATCTGATGGAAATTCAGAAAAGGAGAAATTTTCAGCACCAGCAATGAGTTCTACCGACGTCTTTATAGACTGATGAACAACCACAATACTACCAGAAAGGACCGCCAAATGCTGTTTATCTGCAAAATGACATCGTAAATATTGAAAAATAGGAATCACTCCAATTTTGTTGATGGTTTGTATTTGATCGTTTGGCGTGCTACAAAATTCCTTTCTGATATAATCGGTAAGAACCACACATCTTAAATCACCATTGAGATGTTCATATTCTGAGGTCACCACAGTCACAATGCTTTTGAGCTTACTGGGGCTTTTAGTCAAGGATTTGTAAAGCAAGGTTTCACCAATCAAATCGATCTTTCGGTTGTTAAACCCATTCATCCGTTTCAACTCATTTTCCAATAATTTTAAATAGGGCTCCTGATCTTCAATCATTAAGCGATCATCTACAAGAATATTTTGCAGAAAAATCTGAATCCACTCTAAAGTCAAATCAGGAAACTGAATGGCCTCACTCTTTTCAAAACCCAAAATTTTCAATTTTTCTTTTGGAATTATTACCCCACATTTATTAAGAAAAATCAGGATGGACGAAAAGTACTCCACATTCCCATATAAGTCCTCTAAGTTTTGCGAGGTATGCCGATAAAATCGGTGTTGGATCAAAAACGCTTTAAACGTTTCATCAACTAAAAGTGCATCCACAAAATCAGCAATTCGACGTCGATAAGCCACAATAAAATTGATTTCTAAAGCGTCAGGCTCTGACAAATAAACAAAATCCTGATGTGGAGACAAATCAGTCGCTTTTACAAGGTCTGGAACCGCAATTTCATCATCAATTGGACCACAGAGATTAAAGTATTTAGAAATTTCCGTACGATCACTGTCATAAGGAGGCGTTGCTGTAAGTGCCACAACAAAAGGATTGATGGCGTTCTTCAAGTCCATGAGCGTTTGCCACCAACTATTTTTTAAATGATGTGCTTCATCCAAAACCAGAGCCTCAATTTGATGTTTTTCGAAAAACGCGGTAAACTCCCCTAAAGTTTTAAATGATTTACGCAAGGCATGTAGCGATTGATAGGTGACAAAGGTGATGTCAGAAGGCTCTTTGATGTTAAATGAAAAGTTCTTAAAATCTCGCTGCTCCGTAAAAAATTCTTGAAGTCTATTTTCCCACTGGTTTCTGACGGTTAAGGTTGGTGCAAGAACCAGTGTTTTCTTGCCAATTTTCCTTATAATTTCAATACCGAGAATCGTTTTTCCAGAACCCGGTGGTGCCACCACATGAAAATGACGGTCTGAAAGATGACGTTCAAAATTTTCTAAAAGAATCTGTTGATAATTTCTCCAAGTGAACACAAATTTCAAATGTCTGAAGCGGTTATTCAAGTTTAAGTGGGTTTAAATTTTTAAATTTGCAAAAGCTAAAAATAAGAAATTCACGATTAAAGCAAGGAGCATTCTCCGCCTCATTTTAGAGGAACAAATAATTAATAATAGAATAGGATGTCCTCAACTTTTACTTTCACTTTTAATATAGAATTATGTACCCATTAAGAAGAAACAGAAGATTAAGAACCAATAATGCTATTCGTTCTTTAGTAAGAGAAACGATCATTTCCCCAAATGATTTTTTAGTACCACTTTTTGTGGTGGAAGGAAAAAGTATCAAGGAAGAAATTGCGTCCATGCCAGATTATTATCGCCTAAGTCTCGATTTGCTGGAAAAGGAAGTTAAAGAACTTTGGAGTATGGGCTTAAAGTCTGTATTGCTTTTCGTAAAAGTTCCTGATAATTTAAAAGATAACAAAGGCAAAGAGGCTATCAATTCTAACGGTCTGATGCAACGCGCTATCAAAACGGTTAAAAATGCATGTCCAGGAATGTTGGTCATGACTGATGTGGCTTTTGATCCTTATTCCGCTTTTGGCCATGATGGCATTGTCCATAATGGAATTATTTTAAATGATGAATCTGTTGATCTGTTAGCCGAAATGAGTGTTTCTCATGCTAAAGCAGGAGCCGACTTTGTGGCTCCTAGTGATATGATGGATGGTCGTATTGTGGCTATTCGTGAAGCTCTGGAAGATGAAGGTTTTACGGATACCGGTATTATGAGTTATTCTGCCAAATATGCCTCTGCCTTTTATGGGCCGTTTCGAGATGCCTTAGATTCTGCACCGGTGGACATGCAAGACATTCCAAAGGACAAAAATACTTATCAAATGGATTATGGCAACCGTTTTGAGGCTATAAGAGAAACCGAAATGGACATTGATGAAGGTGCGGATATTGTTATGATCAAACCAGGATTATGCTATTTGGATATTGTACGCGAAATTAAAAACGCGGTAGACGTTCCAGTGGCAGTTTATCAAGTTTCTGGTGAATATGCCATGCTTAAAGCTGCCTCAGAAAAAGGTTGGCTGAATCATGATGCCGTTATGATGGAACAAATTACAGCTATAAAACGCGCTGGTGCTGATGTGATTGCGAGTTATTTTGCGAAGGATGTCGTAAAGCTTTTAAATGAGTAAATCTCAGTTTTAAAGGTTGCGAAGCAACGCGTTAAGAATTGATTATGTTACTAATCCCGCTTTTCAGCGGGATTTTTTGGTTTTATTTCCGAACGCTCTTTGTCGAAGTGAAAATTATTAATTGGTTTAAATTCAAGAATGTTGCGTTCTCATGGTCAATAAAATGAGAGCTAGCGACATTTTTAAATTATAAGAAACGGCTTGTATTTATGATCTAACAAATTCATTTGTGTATATTTAATTCCGATTAAAATGTATAATGCTAATTTTGTTTATGATTCAAATGGATGATATTGATAAAGAAATTTTGAAAATGCTTCGTAAAAACGCTCGCGAATCTTTTGCCACCATTGGTAAGAAAGTGGAGCTTTCAGCGCCGGCAGTTGGAAAACGCGTGAAGCAATTAGAGAAAAAAGGAATTATTTTGGCCTATTCATTACAACTCAATCATGAATAACTGGGAGTTTCGACTAAAGCTTATATTAATTTAAAGATCCATCAATCGAGTACTTTAAGAACAGCCTATAACCAAATTATCCATCAGGAAGAAGTGCATCGGTGCGATCGCATTACGGGAGAGGATCGTTTGTGCATTTTGGGATATTTTAAAAGCAATAAAGATCTGGTTACTTTTATTGAGCGAATTTCGCAATATGGAGTACCAAATACCAGCATTATTTTAGAAAGTTGATGGATACTAGTTAATTGTTTTATTAAAAACACAAACACGTACCTAATAATATGCTTAAATTAGCATTAAACTTAAAAATTAATGAGCTTATTAATCCTTTATGCGTTTATTTCAATTTTCTTTTCCTTTCTATGTTCCATATTAGAAGCGGTTTTACTGAGTATTACGCCAACGTTTATTAATATTAAGAAGAAAGAAGGTAAAAGTTATGCCCTTACCTTGGAAGCTCTTAAAAAAGATGTCGATCAACCCCTGATTGCCATCTTAACCGTGAACACCATTGCGCATACTGTTGGTGCAATTTTAGTTGGGGTCCAAGCTGAAAAAGTGTTCGGCAATGGCGGTAATTCCATTATGATCGTATCTGCCTTAATGACGCTGCTTATCTTAGTGCTTTCTGAAATTATTCCTAAAACTATTGGGGCCACCTATTGGAGGAAATTGGCAAATTTCACGGCAAAAGCGCTTAATATTTTAATCTTTCCTTTAAGATATACAGGTATTCTTTGGCTTTTGCAATTGACCACAAAATTGATTGGGGGTAAAAATGCGCATGTGAGCACGGTAAGTAGAGATAGTTTTTTAGCCATGGCAGAGATTGCCCATGAGGAAGGCGTGTTTCAAGAATCTGAAAGTAAAGTCATCAAAAACCTAATCAACTTCAAAAAGATTTTAGCAAAAGATATTATGACGCCTCGAACCATGATGGTCTCTGAAGATGAAACGAAGTCGGTCAAATCATTTTTCGAGGAAAATATGGATCTTCGCGTTTCGCGAATTCCAATCTATGCCGAAAATTCAGATAACATCACAGGTTTGGTGCTCAAGGATGACATCTATAAGGAAATGGCGCTTGATAACGATAATAAAATTTTGGCGGATATCAGAAGAGATATTATCATTGTTGAACGAAATCTGCCTATTCCTATTTTATTTGATAAATTGGTGGAGAGTAAGAATCACATGGCTTTAGTGGTGGATGAATACGGAACGGTTACCGGTTTGGTCACTATGGAGGATGTGATAGAGACCTTGCTTGGACTTGAAATTATGGATGAGAGCGACAATGTAGCAGATCTTCAACAGCAGGCCCGGAAAAGTTGGGAGGCAAGAGCAAAACACTTCGGAATAGATAAGAATGAAATCGATGCCAGACGCCCATCGGCAGGTCATAAAAATGTTGAAGATAATTTGAAAGCTAACAATGGCGACTCCAAACCTGATCAGTAATGGAAACCTGCATCATCAAATCGCCTTTAGGATATACTAAAATTAGTGGTGATGACTTAGGTGTAGCCTCCATTTCCGTATTAAATTCTGAAGAAAAAATCACGGATATCATTCCTATAGAGCTCGAAGATTGCGTTCATCAACTCACCGAATATTTCGAGGGTAAACGCACGCAGTTCGACCTTTGTCTTAATCCGGAGGGAACTGACTTTCAAAAAAGAGTTTGGGAAGCCCTTCAAACCATACCCCACGGAAAAACAAGGTCCTATTTAGAATTGTCCCAACAATTGGGAGATGTTAAAGCGATACGGGCTGTTGCCAATGCCAATGGTAAAAATCCGCTATGGATTGTAGTGCCCTGTCATCGGGTTATTGGGAGTGATGGAAGCTTAACAGGTTATGCAGGAGGATTGTATCGTAAACAATGGTTGTTGGAGCACGAAAGTCCCTATAAACAACAAAGTTTGTTTTAAAAAATTAACAGAAGGTTCAATTCCTATAAGTATGGGATAAAACCTCTGAGGTCTTATATCTCAATTGAAAGTTAAATTCCTTATATTTATTTCACTAAACACCAACTTATGAAATTCCTAAGAAAGTTCCTTAAATGGATCCTCATTTTATTTGTGCTTACTATAGCCATTTTATACATTACTGATACCGATTATTTGTTAAAGGCAGTGAGAACTATCTATCTCAAAGGTCATAAAACAGCGTATCTAGAAGACTATAAGGAATTCGACAATGAAGTAGTCGCAAACGGTACCGCGCAACCTTGGCCTAACCATTTGGACTATAATTCTGCCAAAGAAACCGAAGCTCTTCAAAAAATGAATAAAGATTTGGGCACGATTGCCTATGTCATCATCAAAAATGATAGTATTTGGTTTGAAAATTATTATGATGGGTTTGGTGAAAACTCAAAATCCAACTCTTTTTCTATGGCAAAAAGCTATGTGTCTGGATTGATGCAAAAAGCCATTGAACAAGGCTATATCAAAAGTTTGGATCAACCGGTTGGTGATTTTTTCCCTGAATTTAGTGAAGGAATGGCAGCACGAATGACCGTTGGCGATTTATCTTCCATGAGTTCTGGCACCAATTGGGATGAAGCCTATTATTCGCCTTTATCCATTACTACACGTGCCTATTTTGATGATGATCTTGCCAAAGTCATCCTCGGATTAAAAATGGACGATGAGCCTGGACAAAAATACAAGTATGCTAGTGGCGATACGCAGCTATTGGCTATGGTGATTGAAAAAGCAACTGGCAAAAAACTCTATGACTATTTATCGGAATCTTTTTGGAAACCTTTGGGCTCAGAAAATTCAACGCTGTGGCAAGTGGACAGTGAAGCAAATGATTTGGTAAAGGCTTATTGCTGTATTGCCAGTAATGCCAAGGATTTTGCCCGCTATGGCAAGTTATTTAAAGATCATGGAAAATGGAATGGCAAACAAATTATTGACTCTGCTTTTGTGGCAAAGTCAATAACACCTCGGTTTCCAGAAAGTCCAGAATATGGCTACGGATGGTGGCTGATTCAAGATTACAAAGGAAAGGATTTTTATATGATGCGTGGTCATTTAGGACAATACGTTATTGTGCAACCAGAGGACAATATGATGATTGTGCGTTTGGGCCATGAGTCTTTAAAAGTGGATTATAATGGTGAAGCCTTTACAGACGATATCTATGCGTATATTGATGAGGCGTACAAAATGATGAAGCAAAATTAGCATTGTAAAGCTTATATTTTCGATATAAAACAAGTACTAACTAATAAGATTCCCACCTTCGCGGAAACAAAAAATGATCAGTAAACTCAACCTTGAAGACATTTTATTTCTGGACATTGAAACGGTCCCGGAAACGCGTCATTTCTCTGATTTGGATCAAACAAAACAAGAGCTTTGGGAACTCAAGTCTAAATACCAACGCGCGGAAATTCCAGCAGAAGAATTTTATGAACGTGCAGGAATTTGGGCGGAGTTCGGTAAAATTGTGTGTATATCAGTTGGTTACTTTAAATTGCAAGAGGCCAAAAGGACATTTCGAGTGACGTCTTTTTATGGCGATGAAATTAAAATTTTGAATGATTTTAAAGCCCTTATTGAATCCCATTTCAATCAGGCTAAACATTTGTTGTGCGCCCACAATGGGAAGGAGTTTGATTTTCCTTATATCGCAAGACGTATGATTATTCATAAAATCGAATTGCCTAATAAGCTGAATCTCTTCGGAAAAAAACCTTGGGAAGTGCCACATTTGGATACTTTGGAATTATGGAAATTTGGAGATTATAAAAATTATACTTCTTTAAAATTACTGACTACTGTCCTCGGCATTCCTTCTCCAAAAGATGATATAGATGGTAGTGAAGTATGTCGCGTGTATTACGAGGAAAATGACTTAAAGCGCATCGTTGTGTATTGCGAAAAAGATACCATCGCCGTAGCGCAAATCTTCTTGAGACTGCGTGGGGATAGTATTTTGGAGCCTAACGAGATGAAGCTTATTTAGGTATCCTGAAGCACGGTAAATATCGCTAATAAGTAAAATTATTTACCTTTAGGTCGGTTTACTTTGATATCCGGACAATTTAGAAAGAGAAATCAAAGTTTTTTAGTGTTAAGGCTCCATAGTTCAAGGGATAGAATAAAAGTTTCCTAAACTTTAGATTCAGGTTCGAATCCTGATGGAGTCACTAATTGTAACCGTATAAATAAAATACTTATCAAGGGATTTTATCCAAAGAACGTTCCTTTTTAATGCCGTTTTACAATATGAGCTAAGAAAATGGTCCTGAGTTGTAACATAATTAGCAGCTTGAAAATGGATGCTATCCAAAGAATGTTATTAAAGAAAAACTGATAAGTTGCTGTATAGCGCACCTTTTCCAGGGTCGGGGTATATCTCAATAAAACCAAATTTGAGGTCTTTTGGATAGTCAATGATTGCTTAAGCGTTTGATAAAGATACTGTAGAAATCACTATATTAGTATCTAATAATTAAAGAATCACCTGTTTCTAGATGATGATTCTATTAAAAATCAACTGTTTATGGTTATTTTTGTTGTTTTGGGCATAAGTGTCCTTTTAGTCATTTTGTTGGTAACCGTGTTCAATCGTTTTGCCAAAAACCGAAATATAGTAAAGGATGCCTGGGGCAATATTGATGTGGCTCTTAAGAGGCGCTATGATTTGATTCCTAATCTGGTAGAAACCGTTAAAGGCTATGCCACACACGAAAAAGAGACTTTGGAAAAGGTCATATTGGCACGTAATGCCGCCATGCAAGTGCCTCCTGGTGAAATCAATGCACAGATAAAGGCAGAAAATCAATTACAACAAACCCTTCGGAGTATTTTTGCGCTGAGTGAATCGTATCCAGATTTGAAAGCCAATGTTAACTTTTTGAACTTACAGGACAAACTGAATGAAATTGAAGAAAATCTTGAACGAAGTCGTCGTTACTACAATGGCACAGTGAGAGAAAACAATACCTATGGCGAAAGTCTCCCGGGTGCTTTATTTGCGGGAATGCTGAGATATGAGCATTTCGACTTCTTTGAAGCTGATGCGGCCAGTCGTGAGAACGTTAAAGTGAGTTTTTAGTCATTATCAAAAGTTCTAAGCATTGTACCAATTGCTAATTTAGAAATGCACACTTTTCTTCAGGTTAGATCTGTACGAATGAAACAGCTATCACTCTTATTCCTTATTTTTCTGAGCGTAAGTTTTGGCTATGCCCAAGATTTTACGGTCGACAATTATTCTGTTGATATTACCCTCCATGAGGCAGGTTATTTTGATGTTGTTGAAACCTATGATCTCAACTTTACACTACCAAAGCACGGGATTTACAGAGACATTCAGACCACCTATGATCTATTCACCGAAGAAGGCAAGCAGGAAGTCAGAAAGATTAAAATTAGTAAAGTTGAGGTGCCTAATCATAACTTTAAAACACCTTTTGGATTTGAACAAAGGCTATCTAGGACCTATCAAATAAAAATTGGTGACGCCGACAAGACTATCGTAGGGCCGCAACGTTATGAAATTAGATACCGAGTCCACAATGCTTTTTTACACGAAACTGATGGAGTAAAGTTCTATTGGAATTTAAAGCCTAGCGATTGGCGGACCACCTTTAAAACTATTGAATTTAAGATTCACTTCTCAAAATCTATTGCCGTTGATTCCAATGATGTTTTTTTATATTCGGGAGTTAAAGGCACAACTACTGAAAGTGAACAGATTGATGTTCTTGTTGCCGATGGTCTGGTAGAAGGTAAAAGCCGACCTGGATTTGATTCAGATATGGGAGAGAGTGTGACCATCTTAATCAATTTACCGCCCAGTTCCATTGTTGAAATTAAACCGTTTTGGCCTTTTTGGACCGACTATGGTTGGGTGTTTGTTCTGATCGCGATCGTTGGGGGCTTTTATATGACTTGGCGTAGGTATGGAAAGGATGATGAGGTCATTAGCATTACCAGTTATTTTCCACCCGATAAAATGGATCCTGCCATGGCCGGATTTTTAATCAATGATTCCGATGACGTGTCTGATTTGATTTCATTAATCCCATACTGGGGCTCTAAAGGGTTGTTGCGTATTGAAGAAATTCCAAAAAAAGGTTGGTTTTCATCGGCTGATACCAAATTGATAGCTTTAAAACCGTTGTCAGAAGCGGCTACCAGCTATGAAAAAATTATTTTTGACGGCTTGTTTGGAAGTACTATCACTCCAGGAGAAAACAGAAGTTCTTATCAGTAGTTTAAAGGATAAATTTTATACCAAGATGAGCAGCGCCCGTAATAATCTAAAGCAGAAAGCGCAGCTTTATTACGAAGCTGGGGCAAAACGCGTCAGAAATATTACCTATGGCGTATTGGTTTTGCTGACCATAATTTTGGTGCCAGTACTGTTGACGGTTTGGGGTTTTGTGGCCATGTTTTCGGTAATTATTTTAAACCTGCTCTTATTCTACATGACTAAGTTTATGATTAAAAAAAATCCGAAAGGGAATGTCGCTTTTTCTGAACTGAAAGGATTTAAACAGTTTATAAAAGTTGCAGAAATCAATAAGCTGAAAATGCTCATTACGGAAAACCCTTCTTATTTTGAAACGACTATGGGCTACGCACTCGCTTTTGGGCTGTTTGATAAATGGGCCAGTAAATTTGATGCGTTACATGTACCGCCACCTAATTGGTATAGTTCGTCATCCAATAGAGCGCTCACCATGCACAGCTTTTCTAATTCGTTTGCCAATTCAATGTCATCGGCTAAAACGACGATGGTAAGTTCTCCAAAAAGTAGCGGATCGTCAGGTGGCGGTTCTTCAGGAGGAGGGTTTGGCGGCGGCGGTGGCGGAAGCTGGTGATGGTAGCGTTGTAGTGCAATTAAGTAAGGATGTGCATTAATTCGGGATAAACCGATATGACATGTAGGGATAAGCGATGCGTAGAAATCACGAGTATAAATTTACGATTAGCGAAAATGGCAAAGGGTATTTTATCATCTATGCAGGTTCTAATGGAAAATTTAAAGCAGACGATGACATTAAACCGGAATAAAAGAAATTCTAAAATTGTAAGACTTTATATAGTAGGTTCATTGTGTATGCTCTGTTACTTCATATTAGAGAATTCTAACATCATACCTGAACTAGTTGAAAAATCGAATACACTTCGCTACAAAGGATTTGTTACATTTTTTCTTATAGGATTATTGAAATATGGCATATTAATAATCGGAATAGGTATTATTATAATTAGCAGTTTTCTGTTATTCAGAAAAAAAACAAAAATAGAGGTCAGTATCTAAATACATATCTTTATTGTCAGTAAACATATAATATTATGGATATTTTTAAAGGTCAAAATCTTCTAGAGTTCTCTGATCGGTTCAAAACCGATGAAGATTGCAAGAAATACTTAGCTTCAATTAAATCAAATATGGGCTACAAATGCTTGAGATGTAATCATACTGCCTGCCAAGTTCGCAAGGATTTTGCAAGACAGTGCAATATCTGCGGACATATTGAATCTACCACGGCCAATACGCTTTTCCACAAGGTTAAATTTGGAGTTCGCAAAGCATTTTTTATTTGTTTTGAAATGGCTTCATCAACCA
>NZ_AUHD01000007.1 GCF_000423005.1 Gelidibacter mesophilus DSM 14095 | reverse complement strand
CGACCATATAAGCCGGGAAGCCAATGTTACAACGGATAAATGGAGAGGTTACAGGCCCATTGCAAAAGCCTACAACATCAAACAAATAGAAAGTAACAAGGGATTAAATTTTAAAGCGCTCCATACAATGATACACCAGGTCAAATCTTGGATAAGAACAACCTATTCCTGGGTAAGTCCTGACAATCTAAACAGGTATTTTAATGAGTTTTGTTTTAGAATAAACCGCTCACAGAGCAAAGCCACAATATTCAACAATCTTATTGTGAAAATGGTGCAAAGAGACAAAATATATCAGACAGAATTAATAAGCAACTAACTACTGACCTCTAAAATTTAAAATATGAAAAAGTTAAATTTACTCTTCATAGCGGTCCTATCTATGTCTAGTATTATGGCTCAGGATATTACTGATGCCGTCCGATATTCACAGGATGAAGTTCAGGGAACTGCAAGATTCAGAGGTATGAGTGGCGCTTTTGGTGCACTTGGCGGCGATATGTCCGCAGTAAGCATCAACCCGGCTGGCTCTTCAGTTTTCACCAATAGTCATGCCTCTATAACCTTATCTAATTTAAGCACTAAAAACAACATCAATTATTTTAATGGTGTGAGCTCTTCATCAGATTCTAAATTTGATCTCAATCAAACCGGTGCAGCATTTGTATTTAATAATATGAATTCAAGTTCTGCTTTTAAAAAATTCACGCTGGGTGTGGCGTATGATAAAGTCTCAAATTATGACAATGCATGGGCTGTTAGAGGTGTAAACACCAATTCTAATTCTATTGCCGAGTATTTCCTCAGTTACGCACAGGGGTTAAGGCTTGATGAAATTTCTGCACTAAATGGAGAAAGCCTGACCAAAGCCTATTCTGAAATCAATCGTTTATATGGTTTTGGAAATCAACAGGCTTTTTTAGGGTATAAATCTTATATTCTTGAACCTACTGCGGACATTGACGACAATACATCGTATACGTCCAATGTTGCTGGGAACAATTTTGATCAGCAATATACCTACGCATCCACAGGTTATAATGGAAAATTCAGTTTTAATGCATCCTCGCAGGTTGGTGATAATTTCTATTTCGGACTTAATTTGAATTCCCATTTTATTAATTATGATAAATTCACTAACCTATCGGAAACCAATAATAACGCTGGTTCCTTAGTTAATCAGGTAAGATTTCAAAACGGGCTTTCTACAATAGGCTCAGGTTTTTCATTTCAGTTGGGTGCCATTGGAAAAATAAATGAATCTTTTCGTGCCGGATTATCTTATAACTCACCAACCTGGTACAATATCTCAGAAGAAACTACACAATACCTAGGAACCATCAGAAATGAAGGAGGTACTAACATTTCACAAATCATCGACCCTTTGGTGGTCAATGTGTATCCAACTTATAAACTCCAAACTCCCGGGAAGTTTACTGGAAGTTTAGCCTATATTTTTGGAGACACCGGTTTAATCAGCTTTGATTATTCATTAAAAGATTACAACAATACAAAATTCAAACCCACATCTGACCCTTATTTCGCCGCTCAAAACAACATTATGAGCACTAATCTAAAAAATGCTTCCACCTTTAGAGTTGGAGGTGAATATAGAATTATGCAAGTGAGTCTTAGAGGCGGTTATAGATTTGAAGAAAGTCCTTATAAGGACAATTCTTTCTATGGTGATCTCAACGGCTATTCTTTTGGTCTTGGTTACAGTTTTGGAACTATCAAATTGGACATTGCCTATGATCATGCTCAAAGAGATTATAATCAACAATTATATGCGGTAGGCCTGACTGATGCTGCTCAAATTGATTCTAAAAACTCCAATTTCACCTTCACTTTAGGCTTGAGCTTATAAAAGATAACTTACAATGTTTATTTAGGCATTCCATGATAAGGAATGCCTTTGGATTTCATAGGCCATTTGATGCTTAATTTTGAACTTTAATTAATTGATTCTTCCTTCAGTCCACAATTGTCCACGAGAATCATGATGCGATCTTAAAAAAATTTAAAATAACCAATTAAAATTTTAGGATTTTTATAAGTTTCACGCTCTACTAAGGATGACCCCTTATTAGCACTTCTCATGAAGAACTTAAAGCTATTTTAAATTTAATTTAGACAAAAGCAATTATACAATCAACCTCATGTTATGATTTTATATTTGTTTATCTTTGCAACTTATTTCAATCAAAATGCAGGTTGAACAGAACTTGAGCAGTTGATCGATTTACAAAATGACTATGAAAACAGATAAAAATATTGAAGCAATTGACGCCATTGGGGATGATCACGTTGGCACATCGGCTGAAACTCCTATGCGCAGTGATGCCTTTAAGCTTTCTTCTGATGAAAAAATAGACATCATAAAGGATGATGTCCGTCACATCTTGGAAACCTTAGGATTAGATCTTTCTGATGACAGTCTTAGAGGAACCCCATTACGTGTGGCAAAAATGTTTGTCAAAGAGATTTTTGGCGGCTTAGATCCAGAGAAAAAACCGAATGCATCTACCTTTGAAAACAAGTATAAGTATGGTGAAATGTTGGTTGAAAAAAATATCACTCTATATTCTACCTGTGAGCATCATTTACTTCCTATTGTTGGAAGAGCGCATGTAGCCTATATTAGCAATGGTACTGTTGTTGGCCTTTCTAAAATGAACCGTATTGTGGATTATTATGCAAAACGCCCTCAGGTACAAGAACGTTTGACAATTCAAATTGTAAAAGAATTGCAACACGTTCTAGGAACGGAAGATGTGGCTTGTGTAATTGATGCCAAACATTTATGTGTAAACTCTCGTGGCATTAGAGATATTGAAAGCAGCACGGTAACCTCAGAGTTTGGAGGTGCATTTAAAACACCACAAAACCGTCGAGAATTTTTGGATTATATTAAATTGGATACAAATTTCTAATTAGGATTTTAACAGGCTGTGAATTTACATATACTATCACTATAAGTTATAAAGTTGTTCGTTATCAATTGCAGGATCTCAGCTTTTCTTTTTTAATCAAAAACCATAATTTCTCTTTTGACTTTTAAAATAAGTCTAGGCATATAAATAAACATTATAACAAGTCATTTCCGAATAATTTAGTTTTTAATTTGCAACAAACACTACAAAACAATGCCACTTTACAAAGACAATAGCATAAAAATATACAATTCCTTATCAGGAGAAAAAGAAGTCTTTACCCCAATAAGCGAAGGCTATGTTGGAATGTATGTGTGTGGTCCAACGGTATATAGTAATGTGCATTTGGGTAATGTGAGAACGTTCATGTCTTTTGACATTATTTTTAGGTATCTGAAACATTTAGGATATAAAGTACGTTATGTTAGAAATATTACCGATGCTGGGCATTTGGAAAATGATGCTGACGTTGGAGAAGACCGGATTGCAAAAAAAGCCCGTTTAGAAGAAATTGAACCAATGGAGGTTGTACAGCGCTACACAGTTGATTTTCATAACATCCTAAACAAATTCAATTTCTTACCTCCTAGCATTGAACCGACAGCCACGGGGCATATTATTGAACAAATTGTAATCATTAAAAATATTCTTGAGAAAGGATTGGCTTACGAAATCAATGGATCTGTTTATTTTGATGTTTTAAAATACAACGAAACAAAACCATATGGTATATTAAGTAAGCGCAATGTTGAAGATTTATTGCACAACTCACGCGAACTTGACGGCCAGAGTGATAAGAAAAACCCTCAGGACTTTGCTCTTTGGAAGAAAGCAGAACCGCAGCATATAATGCGTTGGCCGTCACCATGGAGCGATGGTTTTCCTGGTTGGCACTTAGAATGTACCGCCATGAGCACTAAATATCTAGGTGAACATTTTGACATTCACGGGGGCGGGATGGATTTGAAGTTCCCGCATCATGAATGTGAAATTGCACAAGCTGAAGCTTCAAATGACCAAGCGCCTGTAAACTATTGGATGCATGCCAATATGCTTATCATGAACGGCAAAAAAATGGCCAAATCTACTGGAAATTTTATTTTGCCTACTGAAATTTTCTCAGGTGACAATGAACACATCTCCAAAGCATTTTCTCCAAGTGTAGCACGGTTTTTTATGCTTCAAGCACATTACAGAAGCATTTTAGATTTTACGAACAATGGACTTTTAGCCAGCGAAAAAGGCTTTTTTAGATTGATGGATGCTATTAATGCCATTGATGATTTAGTTCCGGCAACCACCTCAACATTCAATATTGAAGAATGGCAACAAAAATGCTATGACGCGATGAATGACGATTTCAATTCGCCAATTCTCATTGCTAACTTATTTGAGGCCGCTAAGTTCATCAATCAAATAAAAGAAGGCACAGCTACCATAACCCAAGACGATTTGACCTTATTAAAAAACACAATGCATAACTTTGCCTTTGACGTGTTAGGGTTGGTTAACGTCACCAAAACTGAAAATGGCACCGAAAAACTATCGGGTGCGGTAGAACTTTTAATTCAAATAAGACAAGAAGCCAGAGAAAATAAGGATTTTTCTATGTCTGACAAAATCAGAGATGAACTGGCCGCTGCAGGGATTCAGCTTAATGATGGTAAAGAAGGTACGACATTTACGACGAGTTAAAAACTTATCCCTAAATACTTTTTTAAGGATAAAGACATATCTGTTATGAAGAAAATATTGACCTATCCTTTTTTGTTGTTGATTAAGATATACCAAACGTTCATTTCTCCGTTAACACCCGCCAGTTGCAGATTTCAGCCTACATGTTCAACTTACGCAAAAGAAGCCTTAGAAAAACACGGTCTTTTTAAAGGGGGCTGGTTGGCGACTAAGCGTATATTCAGTTGCCATCCTTGGGGAAAATCTGGATACGACCCCGTACCGGAAAAAGACAGCAACTAAGTTCGTTGATCCTTCAAAGTTATTTGGATACATAAATGGGTATAGAAGATTCACTTTAAACCATTAAAGACACTGATTTTTATTCTCCTCAAATATTGGCTTTGAAATGAATTCCTATTCTCATTTTCAATTGTAAGCACTATACTAAAGCTTTCGTAAAATTTAAGGCCATTCTCGCTTATTACTTTTCAAAATATTATATTTACCCTTCTAATTAAATTAAACTCAATGCACGCACTAAAATTTGTTTGGGATCCTTCAAAAGGACTGGATATTCTTGGTTTTTTCACATTACATTATTATAGCGTCATGTGGATTGTAGCCTTTATTTTGGGGTTTTTAATTATGAAGCGTATTTATAAAAACGAAAAACAATCCGAAGAATCCTTGGACTCGTTATTTATCTATTCCGTCATTGGCATTATGCTCGGGGCACGATTGGGCCACGTAATTTTTTACCAACGTGAACTCTTTAGCGAAGACTTTTTTAGTATATTTTTACCAGTTAAATTTAAAGGTGGGTTTGAATTTACTGGATTTCAAGGACTAGCAAGCCATGGAGCAGCTATAGGAATGATCATCTCTATGTACCTTTACAACAAAAAAGTATTGCACAAATCGGTTATTTGGATTTTGGATCGTGTAGTAGTTCCTGTAGCGTGTGGTGCTATTTTTGTCCGAATTGGGAATTTCATAAATTCTGAAATCGTGGGCAAACCAACAGGAACAGATTTTGGCGTGGTCTTTGTCCAAAACGGTGAAGCCTTCCCACGGCATCCAGCCCAATTATATGAAGCGTTTTGCTATATCTTTGTATTTATAGCACTTTGGTACTTCTATTGGAAAACCAAAAAAAGTGAACAACAAGGATTTCTTTTCGGCCTATTTTTAGTTTTGCTATGGGTGGTGAGATTTATTGTGGAGTTTGTAAAAGAACCTCAGAGTGAACACGAATATATCGCAACCTCCACGCTCAATACAGGACAGTTGCTAAGTATTCCGTTTATTCTTATTGGTCTGTATTTCATGTTTATGTACAAATCAAAAAAACAAACTGCCTAATGAGAATGTCTGCTTTTAAAATAGTGATGCTATGTACTTTAGGTGCGTTTTATTTCCAGCTCCAAGGGTGTAAAGAAGAGCAAAAAACTATCAAGCCTCTCGTTATTGAATTCAAAAAAGAAGGCCAACTCATTCTCAAAAAAGCCAATGACAGCATCATTAAAAGTATAGATATAGAAATTGCCGACGATGACTACCAAACACAAACAGGCTTAATGTACCGTGATGTCTTAGGTCAGGATCAAGGAATGTTATTCGTGTTTCCTGAAGCTGATTATCATTCCTTCTATATGAAGAATACTAAAATAGCCTTAGATATTATTTATATAGACGCAGACAAAAAAATAGTGAGTTTCCAAAAGAATGCCGAACCTTTTAATGAAGGCTCGTTACCTTCTAATGTACCTGCAAAATATGTTTTGGAAATCAATGCAGGCTTATCAGATCAATGGCAATTAGAAATTGGGGATAAAATTGAATATCATAGAGTAAACTGATCTAAAAGTTCACCTCAAATTTAAATCTAAATAAAAATTGCAATTCTGTCCGTTCCTCAATTAAAACAATCGCTTTCTTGTAAAATACGACGGTCCATATCCTAAAAATTTAGGGCATCCTTTCTTTCATTATTTTAATATTTGAAGTTAATTTTTTATTAAATTCCCAAAGCTTTCCTTTAATCTTGAGCCTATACCTGTCTCTAGATAGGAATATCCTTTAGCCCTCAAAGTATATTTCTCAAAAAAAGCCTTATTGACAAGAATGTCTTAAAAATGTAGCAATCAAACCGTTATCAAAATGATAGATTCATAAGTAGTTTTGTCTAAGCATTGAACTAAACCTCATTATGACGAACATCCGAAAAAAATGAGAGAAGTAAGAAAGTACTATCTCAGGAGGAATTGGCTGAACCGCAACGGTAAATCTGAGATCAATTCAGCGTATTCAGAATAACGAGAACGAACCTAAGGGAAAAACCTTAAATCTAATTTGTGGTGTTCTTTGGATAAATGTGGAAGACATCCTAGACTACGGAAAATAAACGGATGAATATTACCAATAGCATTTTTAGCCATTCCGGTTGAAAATATAATTATCCGCAGATATTAAACTCATCTTAGTCAACATTTAGTGGAGTCTAAACGACAACTTCAAAAGGATTAATCACCATCACAGCAAAACTTAAAACAAAAATGCCGCTCAATAGAGCGGCACTTTAAAATATTTACAAATTTATTGTCCTCCTATATTTTTGTGTTTTCATCAATTGTTTCACCTTTATCTTTTAAGGTGTCATACATCAATGGTGTTGCAATAAATATTGAAGAATAGGTTCCTACCACAATACCCACTATAATAGCAAAAAGAAGGCCTCTTAATGAATCTGCTCCCAACAAGAACATGGCCAACAATACTACTAACGTTGTCAATGAGGTATTCAAGGTTCTACTAATAGTGCTATTGATTGAGTAGTTGATATTACGTCCACCTGCAAAGCCACCACGCTCTAAAACGGTCTCTCTAATTCTATCAAAGATAATAACCGTATCATTCAGCGAGTATCCAATTACCGTCAAAATAGCAGCAATGAACGCCTGATCAATTTCCATTGAGAATGGCATAAATGTATAAGCGAATGAGAAGATCCCCAATACAATAATAACGTCATGGAATACTGCCGAAACTGCACCAAGTGAGAATTGCCATCTTTTAAAACGTAATAAGATATATAAGAAAACAACAATCAAAGATCCGATAACTGCCCAAAATGATTCTGTTTTGATATCATCAGCAATAGTTGGACTTACTTTACTTGAGAACATCTGCCCTATCTTCTGTTCTCCAGAACCCACTTTAAAATCGTCAAAGGTCATTCCTTTTGGAAGATATGGGATTAAGGTTTCAAATAGCTCAGATTGCACTTTTTCATCTGCTTCTGCAGTATTGACATCTACCAAATATTTGGTTGAAATCTTTAACTGATGTGAATTACCAATAGTTTTCACCTCTGCACTTCCAAAGGCTTCCAAAACATCAGCTTTCACCTCTTCCGGATTAACTTCTTGCGCAAATCGTACTTGGAAAGTTCTTCCTCCAACAAAGTCAATTCCTTCATCTAAGCCTTTGGTAAACAAAGAAAATAGACTCAAAAGGATGGCTATTGAAGAAATAATATATGCCACCTTTCTTTTACCAATAAAATTGATATTCATATTTTGGAAAAGTCCTTTTGAAACTCCTGTGGTAAAGGTCAAGCCTTTGCCTTTATTGACATACCAATCAACTAGTAACCTTGTGATGAAGATTGCAGTGAACAAGGAAGTTACAATACCAATAATTAAGGTTGTTGCGAAACCTTTAATAGGACCAGTTCCAAAGACGAATAAGATTATCGCCGTTAATAGGGTCGTGATATTCGCATCCAAAATTGAAGATAGTGCATTACCAAAACCATCTCTTACAGATTCCTTCTGGCTTTTACCCTTGGCTAACTCCTCCTTAATACGTTCAAAAATAAGGACGTTCGCATCCACTGACATACCAATGGTCAGTACAATACCGGCTAGACCAGGAAGCGTCAATACGGCGCCTAATCCAGAAAGTACCCCAAATATGAGCAAGATGTTCAATAATAAGGCAATATCAGCAAACAAGCCACCTTTACCATAATAAAGAATCATCCAAACTAAGACTAGTGACAAAGCAATCAAAAATGAAGATGTACCACTTTCAATAGCTTCCTGCCCTAAGGACGCACCTACTTCATCTGCTTGCACAATATCAGCCTTTGCTGGTAATTTACCTGCTCTTAATACGTTGGCCAGGTCAATCGCTTCATTAAGAGTAAATGATCCGGAGATTTCAGAATTACCACCAGAAATTGGACCTGTGGTCACCCCTGGAGCAGAATACACAATATCATCAAGAACAATGGCTATCTGACTTTGTTGTGTGTAAGCCTTGCCGGTCATTTCTTCCCAAATCTTGGCACCTCTACCGTTCATTTGCATACTTACGGAAGGTTGATTTCTTTGGTTATAAGATTGAGTGGCATCGGTAATGACGGCTCCACTCAATTCAGGTGTATTTTCCCTGTTACCTTTAATCGCATATAAATCAACAAACTCACTGTTCTTTGGCTGGATACCCCACGCAAACTTTACATAGCGCTGCTCTGCAGGCAAGAGCGAACGTACTTGAGGCATATTTAAATAAGACATGATTTTCTCTTTGTCTTTCGCCTCAAATGTCGCCACCACTGGACCTCCAGAACCGTAACCTCTCAATAAATCTAAAATTGGATTTTCACCCACTTCAGTAGAATCAGTGGAAGTAACTCCAGTCAATTCTTTAATTTTACTATCAGCATCATCAATTGTATCCGTTACAATTTCAGATTCTACAACTTCAGTATTCGCACCTTTATTTACCAACGGTTTTAAAGTTTCATTGGCTTGCGCTAAAAACGGAAGAAATTCTTCGCCTTTATAAACATCCCAAAACTCTAGTTGTGCAGTACTTTGCAAGAGGTTTCTAATACGTTCTACATCCTTCGCACCAGGAAGTTCTACTAGAATTCGTCCTGTGTTTCCTAAACGCTGAATATTAGGAGAGGTCACCCCAAATTTATCAATACGCTTCCGCAATACTTCAAAGGCAGAGACAATAGATTCGTCAATTTTTTTCTTAATGACTGGCTCAACTTCACTGTCCGTCATGTCAAAAGTGATTTCCTCACTTAAGTTTCTGTTGGCAAAAATATCTGGAGATGCTAGTTTTTTATCCCCCTTAATTTTATCAAACGCGATGAAAAAGTCTTCAACATAGGCATTTTGACTTGTCTTCTGGAGCTCAGATGCATCATCCAAGGCTTTATTAAAAACAGGGTCTTTACTGTTATTGGAAAGTCCCTTTAAAAGATCCTTTACAGAAATTTCAAGAATAACGTTGATCCCACCTTTAAGGTCAAGACCCAAATTCATGGCTTTGTCTTTTACCTCATTATAAGTATAACTTGCGATTCCAAGATTAAATACTTCCTGATTGGAAAGTGAATCTAAATAACTAGTTTCATCTGCTGCCCTTTGTATGGGGTCATCAGATTTGCGCGCGGCAATCTCTTCGGCACGACTTTCAATTTGGTTAGCTTTGAATGTAAATGATAACTGATAAATACTTACCAACCCAAATAACACAGCAAACAGCTTTACTAATCCTTTGTTTTGCATTACTTTAATTTTTTTTTAAGTCAAATTTTTCAACGCGCAAATATAGAGCTTACGGACGATTTGACAATTGTTTTTTATGAATAAATACGAATTGCTAAAGCTTGGATAGACTTAGCAGAATAAGGCCTTTATATAAGACTTTCTTAATTTTTATTAGGATATAAAAAATGGAAGTACTAAACAGTCAAACTATTTTATACCTCATAAGATAAAGGGCCAGCTCTGACTTCAGGAATTTTATGTGATCGGTAATCCTTTGCAATGACTAGATGCCTCTGAAAGCGGATGTGTACTTTTGAAGTTTGACTTGAGTCAACTAGTAAGGTCTCTTCTGAAGGGAAATAAAAATTAGGATTTATAAATCGATAGTTTCCTGACTTGAACTCTACCGCACATTTACCTCCTAAATTTACTAATGAGTTTTGACCATCTTGTAATTCATAAACATTAAGATTATAGGAAATAGACTGGTCCTTAAATGGAAAGTCGACGGGTTTGTCTTTTTTATCAGAAGCTACAAAGCCCAAAGCAAGTTCTTCTTTTTTGGACAGTAGTTTTTTAATGTTTTCTACATTGGTATCACTATAATAACTGATGACCAGTCTCCCCTTTTCTTGATCACCTACATGAATATTTGTAACTCCAATGCGTTGTAGTTCTTTTTCAACAATGGCAATAGTGTGCTCAGCATCATTGAATGGGATGTGGGCATCGGAAAACTGCAAAACAATTTCCTGATTTGGAAGAGTGACTTGCTGTTTACCTAAAATGCCGCCTAATACAGCAATAAAGATGAATGCTGCACTGATATACCATTTCGGTTGGGTCTTTATATCTCGAATACTTTTCAATTGATATAATTTCTATTTTATCCAATTTTCAGAAAACTTCGCTCTCGGTGGATCATAGGTCGGCAAATATATGTAAAATAAAGTCTTTTTCTAATAAGAAAGGTTAGTATTGTTTAGATTCAATATTGTATAGAGTTCTACTCTTTAATAGCGTCAGTTGCGCAGCCTTATTTTGTTTGGGATTATAACCAATAAGCATACAGGTGTAGGTAGGCAATATTCTGTGAAGAACTTTTGCTGTGAGAATACTCATAATAATTAAAAACAAGACGATTAGAATAAATGAGAGTACAGAATAATCTTCAAAACTTAATTTAAAATAGCTTTTAATAACATAGACCACTTTTAAGAAATAAACATGTAAGAAATATATGGAAAAACTTGCGGAAGCAATATTGCTAATGATGTTATTCTTCACATGTTCAAACCTGCGTAACCACACCATATAAAACAAACAGAAAAAAACCATTTTAATAATTACTGATCCAACCCCATTATAGGTTGGAAACTCAGTTTTATAGAGTCCTATATGGCCATGATTAGTTTGCCAAGTAACAATGAGAAGTACTACAGCAAACAGGTAAATCTCCTTATTTCTAAGAGATTGATAGACTTTAGTTCTATAAACGGCACACATTATTCCCATTAAATATAAGGGCGTAAAATAAAATATAGCGTGTACCGCTTGGAATAAATCGGTACGCTCAAAAGGTCTTTGGACGAAAGTTGCAATTATTAAAGCTATTCCGAAAACAAGCAATTGCTTTTTAAAATTTAGTTTGATGAATGTTATAAAAAAAGGGGAAATTAAAACCATGAGCATTATAAAGGGAATATACCAATAAGCTGTGATATGTGCGCCGGTCACTAAATACTTTAAGCTAGAAACAAAAGCCCAGAGACCTGTGTTTTGAGTATTGTAGTCCATCACATTAGAATTGTCCCAATACATAGGAATTGTGACAACACTAACAAGTATAGGCAGGATGGATAGGAAAATATACGGTTTTAAATAGCGATCAACCCGACCTTTAACAAATGTTGAGTATTGATAGCTTTCATAAAAAACGATATAAAACAAAAACCCTGAAATAAATATAAAATTTAAGGTTGCGCCGCTAATGAGGTTGAAAAAAAACCGACTGCTATAACTATCCAAAGCAACATCTGCTGTAGAATAAACATGGAGAGTCACAATTAATACAATAGATAACGCGCGATAATGATTAAGGGAGTTAAAATACTTCAAAATAAAAGCATTGGATAGTTGAGTCTTATCATATAGTTATTTGTCAGAAAAGATATCAAACAAACTGTTTTAATACAAAATAAACCTATCAATGGTTTTAAAAGTCGGTTAAACAGAAAAATCTTACATTTTAAAGATGTGATTATGGTATAAATTACAATAGCTGTTAACGAAATTATCTTTCACCAAAAATACGATGAGCAAATCAAGTTACGCGGTATTTTCATAAAATTCAACATCATATGCAATTAAGGATCTTCTCATTACAGTGAATTCTCAATTTAACTTTTCTTTTCGCACAAACATTAAAACCATAGTTTGATATCGTTATTAACAAAAAAAAAGACCGCATGTCTGCAGTCTTTTTTCTATTATTTAATTCCTATAAATTACATTCCTGGAAGATTCTCAGTTTTGGAATAGCCTTCTGGAGGCGTCATCACAAATTTATCGTCAGAAACTTTTTCTGCTTTAACATCTGTAACTTCAATAACCATATCCATTTTCATTCCTTGTTGTTCCAAAGCCATACTCATATACATTGGAAATCCAGAAAAATCTTTGCCAAAAGCAGCTGCTTGTTGGGAAATGGCTTTTAATTTATCAGTGGCGTAAATTTCCATTTTCACATCTGCACCATTTTTGTTCATGGAAACATTGTATTTCGTACACTCATAACCAAGAATCGTCTTTGTCTCGTTTGTTTTTTCAATGGTCGTATTTTCGGCATCCTCTTCTGATGCTGAAATATTAGATTCCATATATTTCTTACCAATCATCGCATTGTCCATAAGAATCAATGACTTCTTTGAATTGTTATCGGCGATAAATACGGAAGACCCCGTCATTGGATTGCTTAACTCAGAACGTGATTTATCATTCTTAAAATAAGTAGTTGTTATCATATCACCCAACATGGCCAACTGCGCATTCATTTGCTCATTATCACTGGACATGGTTTGTTTTGAAATGATAACACCTTCATCGATTTGCTGTTGAGCAAACATGGTAACGCTTAAGCTTAAGGTCAATATAAATAATATTTTTTTCATGTGTATTGTTTTAAAATTAGGTGAACCAGATTTTTAAGCATCTAAAATAGTGCCAACTTTAAGTTATATCCTTAAATACCTACTCCTATAATAGGTCATTGGTTTTACGAACGCCTTCAGCACTTTCTTTCATATGCGTTTTTTCAGCATCGCTCAATTCTATTTCCACAATTTTTTCGATTCCATTTCTACCTAAAATTACTGGAGCGCCAATACAAATATCATTCAAACCATATTCTCCTTCCAACAAGACTGAACAAGGGAACATTTTCTTTTGATCACAAGCAATAGCCTGGACCAGACCACTTACCGCTGCCCCTGGAGCATACCAAGCTGAAGTCCCCAATAATTTTGTAAGTGTTGCACCTCCTACTTTGGTATCTTCCATTACCTGACCCAATCTATCTTCAGACAAAAACTCAGTTACAGGCACACTGTTTCTAGTAGCCAAACGTGTTAAAGGCACCATTCCTGTATCACTATGACCACCAATTACCATTCCGTCAACATCACTAATAGGGGCTCCAAGAGCTTCTGCCAATCTGTATTTGAAACGTGCAGAATCCAATGCTCCACCCATTCCTATAATTCTGTTTTTTGGAAGATCTGTAGATTTATGAACTAAATAAGTCATTGTATCCATTGGATTACTCACTACGATAATAATGGTTTCAGGAGAATGTTTGATTAAGTTTGAAGAAACTTCTTTAACTATACCAGCATTGATACCAATCAATTCTTCTCGCGTCATTCCTGGTTTACGAGGAATACCAGAGGTTATTACACAAATATCACTTTCTGCAGTTTTAGAATAATCATTTGTAACTCCTGTTATTTTGGTATCAAAACCGTTTAATGATGCGGTTTGCATTAAATCCATAGCCTTACCTTCAGCAAAACCTTCTTTAATATCCAACAAAACAACTTCGCTAGCAAAATTTTTAATTGCGATATATTCTGCGCAGCTTGCCCCAACGGCTCCTGCTCCAACTACTGTAACTTTCATAATTATATTGATTTTTAATGTGAAACTTCGTGTACAAAACGATACAAAATTACGAATAAAATTACTGTTAATGAAGAAAGCGCACTATTTCCTCTTACACTCTCCATTATTCATAGTTTTATAGCAATCACATAGGACTAATGAGAGATTTGGTCATAAAAAAGCACCTCATTTGAGGTGCTTTTTTCAATTGTTATAGTTTAATCAATCCTTTTTAAGCATCAATTTTTGCATAAATCGCATTTTTCTCAATAAACTCTCTACGAGGTGGCACTTCATCTCCCATCAACATTGAAAACACACGGTCTGCCTCTGCGCCATTGTCAATTTGTATTTGACGTAAAGTACGGAACTCAGGATTCAAAGTGGTGTCCCAAAGTTGCTCTGCATTCATTTCTCCAAGACCTTTATATCTTTGGATACCTACACTTCCTCCAAACTGTTCAGCTATTTCATCACGCTCTTTATCACTCCAAGCATATTCTTTTTTCTGTCCTTTTTTAACCAAATACAATGGTGGTGTTGCGATATAGATATGTCCATTTTCAATTAATTCCTTCATATATCTAAAGAAGAATGTCAAAATAAGCGTGGCAATATGACTTCCATCAATATCCGCATCACACATAATGACCACTTTATGATATCGTAATTTTGAAAGGTTGAGCGCTTTACTATCCTCCTCTGTTCCTATCGTAACACCTAAGGCAGTAAAGATATTTTTGATCTCTTCATTTTCAAAAACACGATGCGTCATTGCTTTCTCAACGTTCAAAATCTTACCTCGTAATGGCAAGATGGCCTGAAATGCTCGGTCACGACCTTGCTTTGCCGTTCCACCTGCAGAATCTCCCTCAACTAAAAACACTTCACATTTTGCAGGATCTTGCTCTGAACAGTCACTCAGTTTCCCAGGCAGACCGCCAATACTCATCACAGTTTTGCGCTGCACCATTTCACGTGCTTTTTGAGCTGCATGACGCGCTTGAGCGGCCAGAATAACTTTCTGAACAATGGTTTTAGCATCATCTGGATGTTCTTCCAAATAATCAGTCAACATTTCAGACACTGCCTGACTTACAGATGCCGAAACTTCTCTATTCCCTAATTTGGTTTTGGTTTGACCTTCAAATTGTGGTTCTTGAACTTTTACTGAAATAATAGCCGTTAATCCTTCACGGAAGTCATCTCCCGCAATCTCAAATTTAAGATTTTTGAGCAAGCCAGATTCATCAGCGTATTTTTTAAGAGTATGAGTTAAACCACGTCTAAAGCCCGATAAATGTGTTCCACCTTCGTGCGTGTTAATATTGTTTACATAAGAATGCAAATTCTCAGCGTAGCTCGTATTATAAATCATGGCTACTTCAACAGGAACACCATTTTTTTCGCCCTCAAAAGCAATCACCTCTTTTACTAAAGGTTCACGATTACCGTCTAAGAATTTGATAAATTCCTTTAAACCTTCTTCTGAATGAAAGGTCTCTCCTTCAAAAGTCCCATCTTCTTTCACCGTACGTTTATCAACCAAGTGAATTGTAATTCCTTTATTAAGATAGGCCAATTCACGCATACGGCTGGCTAAAGTATCATAGCTATACTCTAAAACATGTGTAAAAATTGTAGGATCTGGTTTAAAAGTAACCATAGTTCCTCTTTTATCGGTCTCACCAATCTTCTTGACAGGATACATTGGTTTCCCTTTCTCGTATTCCTGTTCCCAGATCTCCCCCTTTCTATACACCGTTGCTGTCAAGTGCTCAGACAAGGCGTTCACACAACTCACACCTACACCATGCAATCCTCCAGAAACTTTATAGGAATCTTTATCAAATTTCCCACCAGCACCAATCTTGGTCATCACCACCTCAAGTGCGGATACACCTTCCTTTTTGTGTAAATCTATAGGAATACCACGACCATCATCTTCTGTGGTTATGGAATTATCTTC
Source organism: Gelidibacter mesophilus DSM 14095 (assembly GCF_000423005.1). Classification (GTDB taxonomy): domain Bacteria; phylum Bacteroidota; class Bacteroidia; order Flavobacteriales; family Flavobacteriaceae; genus Gelidibacter; species Gelidibacter mesophilus. Next base: position 315,432 of record NZ_AUHD01000007.1, on the reverse strand, counting down.
ATTTATAGTGACCGTAATATTATCACAATGCCCGGCCATTGCCTCATCAATAGAGTTATCCACCACCTCATAAACTAAATGATGCAAACCTCGTACTCCAGTATCACCAATATACATGGACGGACGCATACGAACGTGCTCCATGCCCTCAAGGGCCTGAATACTATCCGCAGAATAATTATCCTTATTAAATTCTTCTTTCATGTGTTTTTATTTATTATTTATAAATGGACACTTGCAGCTCTTTATACACGTCTCTTCAATAAATACGTTTTGAACATGCCTGTGTCATCATGCTTTTTATTTGCTTTAAAACAAAATTTAACCCCTATCCCTACCTAGAGCACAAAGTAAAAGATCATTTTAAACTTTGTTTTGGTTGGTTAAACGTCATAAAAAAAAATGATACTTGCGCATCATTTTTGGATACTCACAAAGATACGAAATAACAACGCTTTTTGAAAGCATTTCGTCGATAAAGTATTGAATTTATCAACATTTGTTAACTAACCAATAACCTCTTAAATCGCTTAAAAAACACCTTAAAATCGATTTTGACAGATTTCAACATGTCCCCAAAATCATAAAAACGCCAAAATCCCGCACAAGCGAGATTTTGGGGGAATAAAATTCAACAATAAAACCCATTTATGCTTTAATGTAAGCATCGGAATGTACTTTAGCCACGGCCCGACCACTTGGGTCATTCATGTTTTTAAAGCTCTCATCCCATTCCAAAGCAATTTTGGTGCTACAGGCAACTGAAGCTTCCTGAGGCACACATAATGCTGCGGCATCACTCGGGAAATGTTCCGTAAAAATAGAGCGGTAATAGAACTCCTCCTTACTTGTTGGGGTCTGGATTGGAAACTTATATTTGGCGTTTGCTAATTGCTCATCACTTACCTCATTGGCAACCATAAGTTTAAGTGTATCAATCCAGCTGTAGCCAACGCCATCGCTGAACTGCTCTTTCTGTCTCCACGCCACACTTTCTGGCAACATATCTTCAAATGCTTTCCTGACTACCCATTTTTCCATGCGTTCGCCATTGATCATTTTATCTTGTGGGTTGATGCGCATGGCAACATCCATAAATTCTTTATCTAAAAATGGCACACGACCTTCAATGCCCCAAGCCGCAAGACTTTTATTGGCACGTAAACAATCGTACATGTGAAGTTTGCTTAATTTCCTAACTGTTTCCTCATGGAATTCTTTGGCATTTGGCGCTTTGTGAAAATAGAGATAGCCTCCAAATAATTCATCTGCTCCTTCGCCTGACAACACCATCTTAATACCCATTGATTTGATGACACGTGCCATCAAATACATTGGCGTACTGGCGCGAATGGTGGTTACATCATAAGTTTCAAGCTTGTAAATCACGTCTCTAAGTGCATCTAAACCTTCTTGGATGGTGAATTTAATTTCGTGATGGATCGTTCCGATATGATCCGCCACTTTTTGGGCAGCGGCCAAATCTGGAGAACCTTCCAATCCTACAGAAAAACTGTGTAATTGCGGATACCAAGCCGTCTGTGTGTCATCAGATTCAATACGTCTTTCTGCATATTTTTTAGCAACGGCAGAGGTAATGGAAGAATCCAACCCCCCGGACAGCAACACGCCATATGGCACATCGCTCATCAACTGCCTGTGCACAGCTGCCTCTAAAGCTTCTTTAATAGTTTTTATGCTTGTTTCATTGTCTTTCACCGCCTCATATTCCGTCCAATCACGTTTGTACCACTGCACGAATTCGCCATCCCTACTGGACATATAATGCCCTGGAGGAAATAATTCAATCTTGGTGCAATATCCTTCCAATGCTTTCAGTTCTGAAGCCACATAAAAAGTTCCGTTCTGATCCCATCCTATATATAAAGGAATAATACCCATATGGTCACGAGCGATAAAATATTCATCCTTTTCAACATCGTAAATAGCAAAGCCAAAGATCCCGTTCATCTCATCTATAAAGTCAAAGCCTTTTTCTTTATACAGCGCCAAAATAACTTCACAATCACTTTCAGTCTGAAACTTATAGTCTGGAAATTGCTTTCTTAATTCTCTATGGTTATATATTTCACCATTAGTGGCTAAAATCAAATTTTTATCCTCGCTCAATAAAGGCTGTTTTCCTGAAGCTGGATCAACAATAGCCAATCGCTCATGAACCATAATCGCCTTTTCATTATTATAGATGCCAGCCCAGTCTGGTCCGCGATGACGGATTTTTTTCGACATTTGCAATAATTGAGGTCTTAAATCTTCAGCTTTCTGTTTTAAATCAAAAGCACATACAATTCCACACATGATTCTATTTTTTAATAGTTATTGTTATTTTAATTCTAATGATAAGGCAAATATGACTATATGATTCTAAATATGAAACCAATAAGCGTTAAATGATTACATATTAAAACCAAATAATCAATTATATGTGTAATACAAAAGTATGAACACTCGTTATGGTATAATTTTTGAATATTCATAAACTTTTGATCTGCGTCTCATTATTAGTTCAATTTTAAGATAATTAACCTTATTTTTAACCTTCAAAAAAAATAGTTCTATGAAAACAGTTATTAAAACAGTCGTATTGGCATTCACTTTAATATTATCCTATAATGTCAACGCTCAAAAATTCCCCGATTTAGATCCGAGTCCAATGGATGCCGCAACTTACCCAAGTAGCTATAAGGTTTCTGATAAGACCATAAAGATCGTTTATAGCAGACCACAGTTAAAAGGTCGCGATTTGGCAAAATTAACACCTACAAATGAGGTTTGGAGAACAGGTGCGAATGAAGCTGCCGAAATAACGTTTTACAAACCTGTGACGTTTGGTGATGCTAAAGTAAAAGCAGGTACCTATTCTTTATTTACCATACCTGGGGATAAAGAATGGACTGTTATTTTAAGCTCAGATATCAACGTTTGGGGTGCTTACACTTATAAGCAAGCAAATGATGTGGCACGTATTAAAGTTCCAGTGTCTGAAAATAAAGAAGTTTTAGAGGCTTTTTCCATTACTTTTGAAGAATCAAAAACGGGCGCGGATATGTATATGGGATGGAGCACCTTAAGAGTTAAAGTTCCTTTTACGTTTTAAAGAACACCTTACATGAAAAAAAAGAGTCTCACCCTGTTAGACTCTTTTTTTTATGGAATATTTAAATATTTATGTGTTTGCAAAGACACTTTCCATTTAGGATTGGCCATGACATAATCGACTATTTCTGGAACCACCTTGTCGCGTTTACTCCATTCAGGCTGTAAATATAAAATACAATCCTTATTGACTTTGGCGGCTTGCTCTTCCGCAAATCTAAAATCGTCCTTATTATAAATGATCACTTTTAGCTCATTGGCATGGTCATAAACATCTTGGGTAGGGAGTTTCAGTTTTTTTGGCGACAAACAGATCCAATCCCAATTTCCGGTTAATGGATAGGCGCCTGAAGTCTCAATGTGTATCTGCAAACCCTTCTCTTTTAGTTTGGAGGTTAGCGGCTCCATATTCCACATTAATGGCTCTCCACCAGTAACAACAATTGTCCTGCTATATTTGGCTGCATTTTCAACAATAATATCGGCCATCGTGGGCGGATGCAATTCAGCATCCCAACTTTCTTTGACATCACACCAATGACAGCCCACGTCACAACCACCCAATCTTATAAAATAGGCAGCCGTTCCTTTGTGGAATCCTTCACCCTGAATGGTGTAAAACTCTTCCATTAATGGCAACAAAAGTCCTTGATCAATCAATACCTGTTTTTCACTTTTTATCATAGGGCGCAAAGATACTTTATAATCCTAAAAGGTAGAGATTAGATAAAAGAAGTTTTTACTTGGAGGCAATGACATCAATTTCGATAAGTGCATTGACCGCCAAACCATTTGCTGCAAAGGTGGTCCGTGCTGGTTTATTGGAAAAATATTCTTTATAAATCATATTGAATATCATAAAATCATCCATATTATTTAAGATCACCGTACACTTGACCACTTTATCCAATGAAGAATCATGATGTTCCAAAACAGCTTTGATATTCTCAAAACACTGTCTGGTTTCAGCCTCAATACCACCTTTAACCAAAGTACGTGTTTCGTGGTCCATCCCGACTTGACCGCTTAAAAACAAAAAGCCATTACTCTCAACCACATCACTAAATGGTGCGTCTTGTTTTTTTGCTTCATGTGATTTATGGAAAATAACCTCATGAGACGACTTTTTACATCCATTGGCAAGGAAGACGAGCAAAACGATGAACAAAAGTGACTTAAGTTTCATTTTTTATCTTTTATACTTGAATAAAATTACACTATTTTTATCCAAAATTTAGAATTTATGGCCAGAAAGGATGATTTCTTCAAGCACATACAAAAGGGCAACACAAATAAAGGCGATTTTATTACGCTAGGTGCTGCAATGTTGGATGGCGAAACCATTACGAACGCTTTCGTTAATGTGCCCTTAAAAACTTTAAATAGACACGGACTGATTGCTGGTGCCACAGGAACCGGAAAAACCAAAACCCTACAGGTGTTAGCTGAAAACCTATCAGAAAAAGGCATTCCCGTTTTATTAATGGACATAAAAGGTGATTTAAGTGGGTTGGCAGAGGCAAGTCCAGGACACGCTAAAATTAACGAACGTCACGCTAAAATTGGCCTCCCATTTGAACCTAAATCGTTTCCAGTTGAGATCCTAACTTTATCTGAACAAGATGGCGTCCGACTGAGGGCAACGGTCAGCGAATTTGGCCCCGTGCTTTTATCCCGTATTCTTGATCTTTCAGACACCCAGTCTGGAATAGTTGCAGTAATTTTTAAATACTGTGATGATCATAAAATGCCACTTTTGGATATCAAGGATTTTAAAAAGATTTTACAATATTCTACTCAAGAAGGCAAGGCCGAGTTTGAAGAAGAATATGGTCGCATTTCTACAGCATCCACTGGCGCTATTCTTAGAAAAATTGTAGAATTGGAGCAACAAGGTGCCGATTTGTTTTTTGGTGAGACCTCCTTTGAAGTGGACGATTTATTAAGGATTGATGAAAATGGTAGAGGCTATATTAATATTATTCGCTTGACGGATATTCAAGATAAACCAAAATTGTTCTCAACTTTTATGTTGAGTCTATTGGCTGAAATCTATTCTACATTCCCTGAAAAAGGTGATACAGGAAGGCCTGAACTTATTCTTTTCATTGACGAGGCGCATTTAATTTTTGATGAAGCTTCAAAAGCCTTATTAAGCCAAATCGAGAGCATTGTCAAATTGATCAGAAGTAAAGGTGTAGGAATTTATTTTGTTACCCAAAACCCAACCGATGTTCCTGAAGCGGTATTAAGTCAGTTGGGATTAAAAATACAACACGCTTTACGAGCGTTTACTGCTAAAGATAGAAAAGCCATTAAATTAACGGCACAAAACTATCCTGACACCGACTACTATGATACCGCATCTGTGTTAACTTCTTTGGGCACTGGAGAAGCCTTGGTAAGTGCTTTGGATGAAAAAGGCAAACCGACACCTTTGGCTGCAACCATGATGCGAGCACCAATGAGTCGTATGGATATTCTGAATGACAATGAATTATCAAACTTATTATCTAAGTCTCAACTAGTCAAAAAATACAACGAGACCATTGACCGAGACAGCGCCTATGAGATGCTTAACCGAAAGATTGAAAAGGCTGAAGCTTTAGATGAAAAAGAAAAGGCTAAAAAAGAATTGGAAGATCTCAAAAGGGCACAATCCAAGCAAAGCACTACCACGACACGCAGAAGTTCTGCCATGAATCCTATTGTTAAAGTACTTACCAGTGCTACGTTTATACGAAGTGTATTCGGGATTCTCTCCAAAGCCATGAAAAAAAAGTAAAACAAAAAAAAACTATTAACCACTAATCAATTTCTATTTCAAATGCACAAATCGCTTATTTATGTTGCTCTATTTTCACTTTTAGTAACCAGTTGTGGAAAAGATCAAGCCCCATTCTTAATTCAAAATCAAAATATTGGATCATTGACGGATTCTACCCAAGTTAAAGATTTAAAATCAGTTTTTGAAAATGATTCTATCGCCAACTATACTGGGAATAATGAGTTTACAAGAAACATTAATAATATCGATATTTTTGATAAAGCGGGCGCGGCATTATTAAGTGTATCACCGGCAAAAAGAGCTGATTCAACTGCCGTTATCAGCAGTGTTCGCATTTTGGATCCACGTTATAAGACAAAAAAAGGAATTTCGACGTCAAGTACTTTCAAAGACATCCAAAGCGCATATACGATTTCAAAAATTGACAATTTAATCAATTCCATAGTAGTTAGTGTCAAGGAAATCAATGCCTCATTCACCATCGACAAAAAAGAATTGCCATCAAATTTACGCTTCGATAGAAGCATTTCCATTGAAGCCTCTCAGATACCAGATACTGCAAAAGTAAAATACTTTTTCATCCACTGGAACTAAACCAAAACCCATAACGGATGAGTTCATTTTTTTCAAAAATATTAGTTACGATTGCTCGGAGAAAACTTGAGCACGAAAACTCATCTGAAAAAATTAGTAACAAACAGGTCATTCCTTTAGCGCGGCAGATTCGCGTAGAATTCAAACACGCTATTAAAGATTCTACTTATGTTCTTATAGGTATCTTGTCGGCAGGTTTCGGATTAAAAGGCTTTTTATTGCCCAATCGATTTATAGATGGAGGTGCTACAGGTATTTCATTACTCTTAGAGAATATCACTGAGATCAATTTGAGTTATTTATTGATCTTAGTGAATATCCCATTTTTAATTCTTGCGGCAAAAACATTTAGTATAAAGTTTGCCGTAAGAAGCATCATTACCATTGCTATATTAGCCGTGGTAGTGCACTATGTGGACTATCCAACCATTACTGAAGACCCCTTATTAATTGCGGTTTTCGGAGGATTTTTTCTTGGTTTGGGAATAGGAATGGCGATGCGAGGCGGCAGCGTTATTGATGGCACTGAGGTATTGGCCATATGGCTCAGTAAAAAGCTTTCGATTACCATAGGAGATGTCCTTCTCTTAATCAATATCATCATTTTCTCATTTGGGGCTTATATTTTATCAATAGAAGTTGCCCTTTACGCGATATTAACGTACCTATCTGCTGCGAAAACAGTCGATTTTATTGTGGATGGTGTTGAAGAGTATGTTGGCGTAACGATCATATCAGAGAAAAACTCAGAACTTCGGAAAATGATTGTGGAAAAACTAAGACGTGCCTGCACTATTTATGCGGGAAAAGGTGGATTTGGAGGAAGCAGCGAAAGTTATGATAAAGACATCATTTACACGGTGGTCACCAGACTTGAACTCGCAAAGCTACATACTGAAATAGATAAAATTGACGAAAATGCATTTATTATCATGGGACTTGTAAAAGATATCAGAGGTGGTATGATCAAACGAAAACCTTTAAAGTAAGTTGGAGGACTGAGGACTTAAAAAATTTAAAAAAACACAATCAATGTCGAAAAAACGCTATATCATCCAAAGATCTCCTTTTGTTGTACCTACTACCGACGGCAAAATAATAAAAGAACATTTTGGAGCTGCAACAGATAGTAACTCCCAACTGAGTATTGCCCACATGATCGCGCCAGCAGGATGGAGTGAACCTTTTCAAACCCCAGAGTTTGACGAATACACCTTTGTCATTAGCGGTAAAAAGCAATTTAATATTGAGGATGAAACGGTAATTCTTTCAGCAGGCGAATCCATAAAAATCGAAAAGAACACCAGAGTTCAATACTCTAATCCATATACTGAGCCTTGTCACTACATTGCTATTTGTCTTCCAGCATTTTCAATGGCGCTTGTAAACAGAGAAGGTTAACAAAACGCATATAAAGCTCCCAAGCATGAAACTTCTCATCAAAATAATCGGAACTTATTACAACGCACTTAGCTATGTCTCAAAACCGTATGCTGCAGATAAAGCTTTGAATTTGTTCACAAAGCCACGCGCCGGAAAAATAAGTGAGGAACAATCCGATTTTTTACATACCGCATTTCAAGAAGAGCTGAATTATGAAAAATATCATATTATGACCTATCGGTGGCTTGGAAAAAAACAAACTATCCTACTTACCCATGGTTGGGAAAGCAATTCTGCCCGTTGGAAAAAACTCATCTTAGAACTCAAAAAAAGAGGGCATAATGTGGTTGCACTTGATGCGCCAGCTCACGGCCGCTCCGGAGGCCGCGTCTTTAATGCGATGTTGTATGCAGAATTCATTAATGTGGCTGCAAAACGATTTTCTCCAGATATTATTATCGGGCATTCTGTTGGCGGCATGGCTTCTGCTTTTTTTCAACATAAATATCAATTTGCTAAAATAAAAAAAATCATTCTGTTAGGGTCACCTTCTGAATTTCAAGATGTCATAAAGCGCTATACAGACATGTTAGGTTATAACCAGCGTATCGTCTCTCAATTGCAACACACTATTATAGAACGTTTCGGGAATACTGCGGACAGCTTTTCAACGGCAAAATTTCTTGCAACCATTGAATCCGAAGGCCTGATCATACATGATCAGGATGATCGGATTATCCCTTATAATGATGCCTTACTTATAAAAGATAGTTTTAAGAATAGTCATCTCATTACCACCAAAGGTCTCGGACATTCTTTGAGTGATGAATCTGTTGCCAATCATATTTACGCATTTATTGATGCCTAATCCGTTATCTTTGTTACATGGAAGAAAATCTCAAAAGAATCAATAAATTTTTAAGCGAAGCAGGCTATTGCTCTCGTAGGGAAGCCGACAAACTGATTGACGCAGGCCGCGTAACCATCAACGGAAAGATACCTGAAATGGGTACAAAAATCTCAGTTAATGATGTGGTTCAGGTGGATGGAAAACCTATCAAGAACACTAAGGACGCCTTTGTTTATTTAGCATTCAACAAACCAATAGGCATTGTATGCACAACGGACACGCGTGTTGAAAAGGATAACATTATAGATTACATCAAATATCCAAAACGCATCTTCCCTATTGGCAGGTTGGACAAACCTAGTGAAGGTTTAATCCTCTTGACCGATGATGGCGATATCGTAAACAAAATTCTTAGAGCAAGCAATAATCATGATAAGGAATATATCGTTACCGTAAACAAACCTATTTCTCAAACCTTTATTGAAAGAATGTCTAACGGCGTACCTATTTTAGATACCATCTCAAAAAAATGTACGGTCGAAAAGTTGGGCACAAACGAGTTCAGAATTATATTGACCCAAGGATTGAATAGACAAATCCGGAGAATGTGCGAGTATTTGGATTATGAAGTGGAGACATTAAAGCGGGTAAGGATTATGAATATCAAATTAGATATGCCCATTGGCACCTATCGTGAATTGACTGAAGAAGAATTTAAGGATTTGAATAAACTCTTGGAGGATTCAGCTAAAGAAGTAACGTCCACCGAACCTCCCCGCAGAAGAAAAAACAAATAAAATTTGCATAGCTGCTACCTTGAATTAATTTTACGATACAAACCTAAAACTTTATTTTATGATTAGAATCTTAGCATTAATATTGACCATTGGAGGAATGATTGCCTTGATATTAGGTGTATTGGGCATCTTCGGAAACAGTTTAACTTCATTAAGTCCTTGGGCTTTGACTATTTTGGGAGGTGTTTTTTTTATTGCCGGTGTCTCCCTGTTAAAATATCGAAAAGACGAACCAACCAAATAAGATATGACAATTGCTTTATCACCATTTCACATTGCCATTCCGGTACATAATCTAGAAACATGTCGTACTTTTTATAGGGATGTTTTAAACTGTGCCGAAGGCAGAAGCTCTGACCATTGGGTAGATTTCAATTTTTTTGGACATCAACTGGTCATTCATTATAAAGAGAAATCAACAGACGACGAACACACTAATAGCGTTGACGGAAAAAATGTTCCCGTCCCACATTATGGTGTAGTATTACCATGGCAGGTATTTCAAGATTTCGCAAAGGATTTAAAAAATAAGGAGGTTCAATTTACAATAGCACCATATTCGTTTTGAAGGTCAAGTAGGAGAGCAAGCCACCATGTTTTTTCTGGACCCTTCTGGTAATGCACTAGAATTCAAAGCTTTTAAAGATATAGACCAATTATTCGCTAAATAAATCTAGACAGTTTCAATATGGCGCTTGCTCCCTTTTTTTCTTTGATAGAAATAAAAAGGTAAATAAATGAGCATGAAATAAGGGATCAAAATTATTTGTACGACTATAATATATAGTGGCCATTCTCCTAGATAATCCAACAAGGATGCTGATTGTGGTTTTCTATTGAGATAAAAGTAATTCGCGTTGAGCAGATAATTGATAAACATTATTGCCAAAAAATAAAGTTGTAAGGCTAAAAATGACTTGAGTACACTTCTAAACGTTGGCATCATTTTAAAGACAAAAGTGGCGTAGCTTATTATCATCAAAAGTCCTAAATGCACTACCCAATATCTGATAAAATTAAACGAAGGAAACCCGGAAGCAATATCCGGAGTGATAACAGCTTGTAAGGTTCCAGCAATAATCCAGAACACCAAAATTTCATACATCCAAAATTTACGGTAATACGTAAATAAAGGAATTAAAATAGCCAATAAGCTACATAGGTATAATGGTAGGTCTTTTTGGATATCGTAATCATCAAAAAGCAACTTATGAAGATGAAAGCCAATCACGGTCAGCGAGACCCCAATAGCAATAATGTGAATAAGTTGGGATTGGATTTTTAAGCCTGGGTGTTTTTTTGCATAATAAATGATAGCAACTCCTAGAATGAGGGCAATAAGAATAGGAAGCCAATGCTCCAAACTTCCAAATGCCACACGTTGTATGACTAGTGGCATTGAAGAACGAATGATTTGCATAAAGCCCTATAATTGGTGATTGTCTTTTTTAAATTTGACGCTCTCTTGCCAAAAGCGTATTTTTAAGTAACATGGCAATCGTCATTGGACCAACACCACCAGGGACTGGCGTTATAAAACTTGCTTTTTTACTGACATTCTCAAAATCGACATCACCAGTAATTCGGTATCCCTTTTCTGTAGTGTCATCAGGAACTCGGGTAATTCCCACATCAATGATAACGGCATCATCTTTTACCATTTCCGCTTTTAAGAAATTGGGCACACCAAGAGCTGAGATAATAATGTCCGCCTGAGAAGTGATTTGTGTGATGTTTTTAGTATGACTGTGTGTTAAGGTAACCGTTGAGTTTCCTGGAAACCCTTTTCTCCCCATCAATATGCTCATCGGTCTTCCAACAATGTGGCTACGACCAATGACAACAGTATGTTTTCCTTGGGTATCCACACCATATCTATCCAACAATTCTAAGATGCCAAAAGGCGTTGCAGGAATAAAAGTGGACATATCTAAGGCCATTCTTCCAAAGTTCATTGGGTGAAAACCATCCACATCCTTATCAGGATTTACGGCTAAGAGTACCTTTTGGGTATCTATTTGTTTTGGTAATGGCAACTGAATAATGAAACCGTCAATATCTGGGTTTTCATTTAATTCTTTAATCTTATCCAACAATTCAACTTGACTTGTGGTATTTGAAAGACGCACCATGGTGGATTCAAACCCAACGCGTTCGCAGGCGCGAACTTTACTGGCGACATAGGTCAAACTTGCACCATCGTTACCCACTATAATAGCGGCAAGATGAGGCACTTTTTCGCCATTATCCTTCATTTTTTTTACCTGTTCGGCAATTTCATTCTTAATGTCATTGCTTACTTTTTTACCATCGAGTAAAACCATTCTTATTTAATGTTTAATTAACCACGAATACACGAATAATTTTCTCGCAGAGACGCAGAGGCGCACTTGTTTATTTTTAATTATTATAACTAACTTTCGGCTAAAACTTATCAACTGAGGACTGTTAACCGAAAGCTGCCAACTGAGAATTGAAGACTACTTCATTCCTTTCATTGCCTGCATCATCGCTTTTCCTTTACCACCTTGCATCATCTTCATCATTTTGCTCATTTGATCGAACTGTTTCAAAAGTTGATTTACTTCTTGAACCGAAGTCCCTGAACCTTTACCAATACGTTTCTTTCTACTGGCATTAATAACCGAAGGATTTGTTCTTTCTAATGGGGTCATGGAATGGATAATGGCTTCAATGCCTTTAAAAGCATCGTCATCAATATCAACATCTTTCATCATCTTTCCAGCCCCAGGAATCATGCCCATAAGGTCTTTCATGTTCCCCATCTTTTTGATTTGCTGAATCTGCTTCAAGAAATCATCAAACCCGAATTGATTTTTAGCAATTTTCTTTTGAAGTTTCCGCGCTTCATCTTCATCAAACTGCTCTTGAGCCCGCTCAACAAGTGAAACAACATCTCCCATGCCCAAAATACGATCTGCCATACGTGATGGATAGAACACGTCAATGGCTTCCATTTTCTCGCCTGTACCAATAAATTTAATTGGCTTATTGACCACAGATTTAATCGAAATGGCCGCACCACCACGTGTATCCCCATCTAATTTGGTAAGGATAACACCGTCAAAATTTAATAAGTCGTTAAAGGCTTTTGCGGTATTCACGGCATCCTGACCGGTCATAGCATCCACCACAAATAAGGTTTCTTGGGGCTGAATAGCTGTATGGATGTTTGATATCTCGGTCATCATCACCTCATCAACAGCCAAACGCCCTGCCGTATCTATAATGACCACATTATAGCCGTTTGCTTTGGCGTGCGCAATACCAGCCTTAGCAATGGCCACAGGATCAGTATTGCCCTTATCACTGTACACCTCAACATTAATTTGATCTCCTACAACATGCAATTGATCTACTGCTGCAGGACGGTACACGTCACAGGCCACCAATAAAGGCTTCTTTGTTTTCTTATTTTTAAGATAATTGGCAAGTTTACCAGAAAAAGTAGTTTTACCAGAACCCTGCAAACCAGACATTAAAATAACACTTGGGCTGCCAGAAAGATTAAGTCCTTCAGCATCGCCACCCATAAGTTCAGTCAGTTCATCCTTGACCAATTTTACCATTAACTGTCCTGGCTGCAAAGTGGTCAATACATTTTGACCCAATGCTTTTTCCTTGACTGTATTGGTAAATTCCTTGGCAATTTTAAAGTTGACATCCGCATCCAACAAGGCTCTACGCACCTCTTTTAAGGTTTCGGCAACGTTAACTTCTGTAATACTGCCATGTCCTTTAAGAACGTGTAGTGCTTTATCTAACTTTTCACTTAAATTATTAAACATATGATTTCAGTCTTCTGTTTGTAGTTTTAAACTACAACCAATTAAATTTTGAATTGCAAATTTACATATTTGATGTCTATTTATAAAACCTATGGGCTTAATAAATATCATCTTGACAAGCTTGTCAGATATTGAATTTCGGATCCCCCGAAACAGCAGGATAAGTTCAACCATCATAACCTCATCCCTTCGTCGTAAAGTTATGGATTTCACTAATAAATTACATCCGCTCGGGCACATCAATTCCCAATAAACCAAAGGCATTTTTGATTGTCACGGCCACTTTATGAGACAAGGCTACTCTGAAGGCTTTTTCATTATCATTTTCAGCCCCAAGAATGGACACATTTTGATAAAAAGAATTAAACTCTTTTACCAAATCATAGGTGTAATTGGCAACAAGTGCCGGGCTGTGATTTGCCGCCGCATTTTGGATGACTTCAGGAAACAAGAGCAACTGTTTAATAAGTTCCTTTTCCTTCTCATGTAACGCGATTGCGTCACTATCAATAGCCGCTGTCAAATTTGATTTTCTTAATATGGATTGGATTCTGGCATAGGTATATTGAATAAACGGCCCAGTATTGCCTTGAAAATCGATAGATTCTTTCGGATCGAAAAGAATCCGTTTTCTTGGATCCACTTTTAATATATAATATTTCAGTGCCCCCAAACCAATGGATTTGTACAGCTCGTCTTTCTCAGCATCTGAATATCCATCCAACTTGCCCAATTCTTCAGAGATCTCTTCAGCTGTTTTAGCCATTTCGACGATCAGATCATCAGCATCTACAACAGTACCTTCTCTACTCTTCATTTTTCCAGAGGGCAAATCAACCATGCCATAACTTAAGTGAAATAAGTTTTTGGCCCATTCAAAACCTAACTTCTTAATGATCAAAAACAAGACTTGAAAATGGTATTCCTGCTCATTTCCTACCGTATAAACCATGCCTCCAACATCAGGAAAATCTTTAACCCGCTGTATGGCCGTGCCAATATCCTGTGTCATATATACGGCGGTTCCGTCTGAACGGAGGACTATTTTTTCGTCCAAACCATCTTCAGTCAAATCACACCAAATAGAACCATCTTCTTTTTTAAAAAACACACCCGATTTGAGACCTTCCGCTACAAATTCCTTACCTAAAAGATAGGTTTGACTTTCGTAGTAAAGATTGTCAAAATCAACGCCCAAGTTCTTATAAGTTTCATCAAAACCTCTATAAACCCACACATTCATTTTTTCCCAAAGTGCCACAGTTTCTAGATCTCCTGCCTCCCATTTCTGAAGCATTTCTTGTGCATCAATGATGAGAGGTGCTTGCTTCTTCGCTTCTTCTTCAGTTTTACCCTGAGCAATCAATTCCTGAATTTCCTTTTTGTATTCTTTATCAAACTTTACATAGTAATTCCCTACCAGCTTATCCCCTTTCAATCCAGAAGATTCAGGAGTCTCTCCGTTTCCAAAACGTTTCCAAGCCAACATACTTTTACAAATATGGATTCCTCGGTCATTGATGATTTGTGTTTTATAGACTTTTTTACCTGAAGCTTTTAAGATTTCTGCAACACTATAACCTAACAAATTATTACGGATGTGTCCTAAATGCAAAGGCTTATTGGTGTTTGGAGAAGAATATTCTACCATAATGGCCTTGTTCTCTGGTTGAGATGCTACAAATCCGAAAGTTTCATTGTCTTTTATAGATTCAAAAATTTTAAGATAATAGGCAGCGTCGATCTCAATATTCAAAAATCCTTTCACCACATTGAACGATTTGACCTCATCAATTTTATCTAGAAGGTATGCGCCAATTTGTTCACCAATCTGTACCGGATTCCCTTTAACCACACGGAGCATCGGAAAAACAACTACAGTCACATCGCCCACAAATTCTTTGCGGGTGGCCTGTAATTCTACTGAGTCCAAAGTGGCGCCGAAAATATCGTTTACTGCTTTTTTTACCTGTTGTGATAAGGTTTCCTGAAGATTCATCTACTGTACAATTTAAGTTTGCAAAGATAGGATTTTAATTAATTTTTTTTAGATGCTAGAGCTGTATTGTTATGTAAAACGCCTCGTTCCGTTTTGACCCTAATATATTTCACTAAGATGAAACCTAAAAATACGTTATGAAAATAGAATCGAGCTTCTTTGTATTGCTATTCTTATTATAGAATGCAGAGATTCCAGACTAAGGATTGAGCATTATTAAAATCGAAACTCAGCACTTCAACATCCACTTGGTAAATTCCTTCTTCAATTAGAGCCATTTTTATAAACCAATGATTTTAAACACTATAATTAAACTTTACTTAGCCGTGGCCGCAGCTGTGCATTTCAACGGCAAAAGTGTCGTTTTTCCAAGATTTTGACCTTTCATCGGAAATGGAAAATATTAAAAAAAATACAGTCTTCACTTTATCTAATTTATTGGTAGTAAAACCCGAAAATTAGGGTATTAAAACCCTTTTATCCATTTTTGACGCAGCTATTAATCAAGGTCTTAAAAAACGTTGATACATTATATTAAAAATCCTTAACGTCATTGTTATTGTATTCTGTGAACGTACCTCTCCTCTCCCTCAAGGCAAGTTCAAATCACATTGTCATTACAATTTATAACTAATTACCAAAAATGAAACGGTTAATTGCCTTAGCTGCCCTTTTTGCTGCCTTATCTGGTCATTCACAAACCAAGGAGATAGACAGTATTGCTATCCAATTAGCGTATCAAAAACAGGATTCTTCTAAAGTAGACACTTCATTACGCCTTATTAAAGCGCTTTATAAAGCACAGGAGTATAAAAAAGCGCTCTTATATATTTCAGAGACAGAACAACTTTCATCATCTATAAATTATACTAAAGGAATTGCTGATTCCCATTATTACAGAGCGCTTATTTACAGTAATAAAAATGATTACTTCAACGCCATTGACCTTTTCAATAAATCCAAAAAATTATACACAGAGCTCAATGATACTTTAGGAATTGCCAAAGTGAGCAATAGCATTGGCTTATTAGAAATCCAAAGAGGAAATTATAATACGGGATTGGTAAATTCTTTATCTGCCATCAAAATATTTGAAGATCAAAACCTCTACGAAGACCTTAGTTTGGCCTACAACAATCTAGCTGAAGCTTATTTGAGCACCCATCAAATAGATAAATCTCTCGAATTTAATTTGAAGGCCTTGAACGTCAGAAGCCGTTTGCAAGACAGTTCTGGCATTAAATTGTCCACAAAAAATATTGCCTTGTTGTATTCAAAGCGCAAAGAACACCGAAAGGCGATTGAATATTACGAAGCTGTTTTAGAACTGATCAATCCTGAAACGGACGCCTCGCTCAGAGGTGAAATCTTACCGCGAATTGGGGAAGAGTATCTGAAGTTTAAAGACTATGACAAAGCTGCTCAATATCTTGTTGAAGGCTTAAAATTAAACAGAAAAACAAATGATCAAGAAGGTCTTTTAAGATCATTGAATTCTGCTGGACGTTTGAACCTTGAAAAAAGAAATACACGACTTGCCGAAAGCCAGATTTACGAAGCTTTTGAATTGACAAAAAAAGTAGACAATGCAGAAGAGCAATTAAAAAACTACAAATTACTGATGGCTTTGGACTCCACCAAGGGCAAATTTCAAAATGCTTACAAGTGGCAACGTGAATATTTTAGTTTAAAACAGCGTCTCCATTTTCTCAACCAGCCGCAACTTCCTATAAATACAGATTCTATTGAAGCCCTCATTCTCAACGATTCCAATGCTACCGCTGCTCTACCCACACCCCTTGACACATCAGTTATCAATACAGATCAAGTAAAGCAATTAAAACTTCTATCCTATGGTTTGGTTGTTGCCTTCGTTACCGTATTGACCTTTTTGCTTTTGATTTATCTGAAAAGAAAAAGCACCATTAAATACACGCAGGAACTTGAAGAAAAGAACATGCAGATTCAGCTTCAGAACGAAGCTATTATGGAACAGAAACTCCATCTCCAAGAAATCAATGATGTCAAAGATCGTTTGTTCAGCATTGTTTCACATGATTTAAAAGATTCCATCTCTTCCATCAAGGCATTTTTAGATTTACTCAAGGAGGACAGTATTAGCAAAGAAGAATTTGATGATCTGATACCAGAATTGAGTGAAAATGCGGATAATGCGTCCTTGTTATTATTCAATCTTTTGAATTGGTCTAAATCACAAATGCAGAATTTGGAACCAAATCCTGAACATTTCAATATCCAAGAAGTTTTTCATAGCAAAATCAGGTTGGTAGAACAAAAAATTGAGCAAAAACGCATTGTAGTGATTGATGAAACTCAACAAGATTTTATCTATGCGGATAGGAGCATGGTGGAAATTATTGTGCAAAACTTACTCACCAACGCTGTAAAATTTAGTCGCGTGGGAGATATTATAACCATTTCCAACAAAGACCTTAATGGAAAATCCTTGATCTGTGTAGAAGACACTGGTGTTGGAATTCCGAATGAAAACCTCAAAAGACTTTTTCAAAACAATAATTTTACAACCGTTGGTACCAAAAACGAAAAAGGGACGGGTTTAGGCTTGACGATTTGCAAAGAATTGGTAGAACTTAACCACGGACGAATTTGGGTAGAAAGCACTCAGAACGTTGGCACCAAATTCTACGTTGAACTTCCAAAAACTAAAACGGAAGATCATAACTAACGTGTGTTTATTGTTCCAAATTCAAACTTCAACAGTCGAAATTAGAAATTCATTAATGACATTGCAACTTTATTCTGCTTTGGGCAAAAACACTTCTGCCATCATACAACGCGCACTTCCACCCCCACAAGTTTCTATGGTCTCCAAATCACTAAATAAAGTTTCGCAATGCATAGAAATTTTTGCAATTTGCAGACTTGTTAAACTGTCATGCGCTGCTTTGCTCATCACTAAATAGCGTTTTTCATCTGCGCCCCTAACCTGTAACATGTTTCCTGCAAAATGGTGCATTTGGGCTTCAGTAATAGCGATAACTTCCTTTCCATCTTTTTTAAGGTGATCCACCACGTTTTTACGCTCTTTCTTATTGTCAATACTATCCAAACTGATGATTGCAAAAGTTTCTGCAATACACATCATGACGTTGGTATGGTATATTGGTAAACGTTGGTCATCTACCGTTTGATACGCTGTAAACACAACTGGGAAATAATCAAAATCTTCACAAAATTCTATAAACAACTCCTCATCCGCTCGTGCAGATAAAGCGCAGTATGCTTTTTTATTGACACGATCCATCAAGATACTTCCGGTGCCTTCCAAAAAGAAATGATCCTCTTCGGCGCTGGTATAGTCCATAATATCATTCAGCTCAAATCCTTCTTCCTCCAAACGATCAAGAAGGTCTTCACGTCGTTCCTTACGTCTGTTTTCTGCAAACATAGGATAGAGCGCTACGTCACCATTTTCATGAAAACTCACCCAGTTGTTCGGAAAAATAGAATCTGGTGTATCATTTACTTTATCATCATCTTCTACAATAACGTTCACCCCCACTGCTCTGAGTTTATCAACAAAAGTATCAAACTCAGACTGCGCCTTTTTATTAATTTCAGAGTTCTTAATATCTAGATCTTCCTGAAAATAATTATTAACAGCAGTCTGTTCGTTCATCCTAAAATTTACGGGACGAATCATTAATATTGTATTTGTAGTTTGATGCATATTGAAGTCAAATTTATGCCGGCAAATCTAGTTTAAATTGATTAAATTTGGAAGCTATTGTGCCATTATATCTGCATAGTTTTTAATTGATAATAACATCTAATGAAAACCTTTTTTTTCTCCCTTTTAATAAGTTTTTCTCTTATTGCCCAAAATAAGAATTCAACCCAAGATTTTTTGACGGTCTTTGAAAAGTCCAACGGACTTGAAACGGGCACCTATCACGAAGTGATTGCTTATTATCAACTTTTAGCCGACACCTTTCCACAAATCAATCTGGATAGCATAGGCATGACGGATTCCGGAAAACCTCTGCATGTAGTTACTTTTAATGCGGAAAAAGTTTTCGACTTTGAAACTATCAGAACCACAAAACAAATTATGCTGATCAACAACGGAATCCACCCAGGAGAGCCGGATGGCATTGATGCCACTATGCTTTTATTCAGAGATTTGGCACATGGCAAAATAACAATGCCAAAACACACGGTGTTGGTGACCATTCCCATTTACAATGTTGGTGGCAGCTTAATTAGAAATTCAACCACACGCACCAATCAGGATGGTCCTGAAGCATACGGGTTTAGAGGAAATGCGAGAAACTATGATTTAAACCGTGATTTTATTAAAGCGGACACCAAAAACGCACGGACTTTCAACCAAATATACCATTTGGTACAACCTGCCGTTTTTATTGACAACCATGTGAGCAATGGCGCGGATTACCAATATACCTTGACCCACCTGTTTACACAACACAATAAATTAGGTGGTGATTTAGGAAATTACCTTCACACAGAAATGATGCCGGGTCTGGAGCAAAAATTGGCCGCTAAAAAATGGGATATTACTCCATATGTCAATGTTTTTAATGAAGTTCCTGAAGCTGGCTTTAGTCAGTTCAATGACTCTCCGCGCTACTCCACAGGCTATACTTCACTTTTCAACACCTTAGGAATGATGGTGGAAACGCACATGCTCAAACCCTACAAACCTCGTGTGGAAGGGACTTATGAGCTGATGAAAGCCATGTTGGACATCATGGAAACTGATCATGAGAAAATAAAAAATCTACGCGCTAATGCCAACAAACAATTTTTAACTGCCAAAACTTATCCATTAAACTGGGCGGTGGACACTACAAAATCTTCGATTCTAAAATTCAAAGGTTATGAAGGACAGATGATTCCAAGTACTATTACCGGAGGCAATCGATTGAAATTTGATCGAAGCAAACCATTTACAAAAGAAGTTGCTTATCAAAATTATTTCAGACCAACTTCAGAAGTCTCTATACCAAAAGCCTACATTATTCCCCAAGGTTGGTGGAACGTCATTGATTTATTAAAATTAAATCACGTAGAAATGAAGATTTTAGAAAAAGACTCCACTATTTCAGTTGAAAGCTATAAAATTGATAGCTATCAAACCAGAAATCAAGCGTATGAAGGACATTATCAACACTACAACACCAATGTCATCTCCACAACGCAAGATATCTCCTTTAAAAAAGGTGATTATTATATTTTAACAGATCAGATAGCTTTTAGATATTTACTGGAAACCCTAGAGCCACAGGCTCCAGATTCATTTTTTAACTGGAATTTCTTCGATACTATCCTACAACAGAAAGAAGGTTTCTCGCCTTATGTCTGGGAAGATATGGCAGAAGACCTATTAATGAAAAATAACACATTAAAAAGAAAGTTCGAGGAGAAAAAGAGTGCGGAACCTGAATTTTCAAAAAACTGGTATGCCCAATTGGATTGGTTGCACAAACAAAGCCCCAATTATGAAAAAGCACATCTCCAGTATCCTATTTATAGAGTAAAATGAGTTTGAGAAGTAGCTATGGAAATAACCTATCTTAAATTTGGCGGTAAACATCTCTATCAAAAAATGTAGAAATTGGAAATAGAATCGGGTCAAACTAAGATCTTAATATTGGCATAAGAATTCTCCATGGCTTTCTTGATCTGTTTTGGATTCAGCCATTCTACTTTGGTGATACCCTCGTCTTCCTGAGGCTCCAATTTACCTTTATACGAAGAGGTCATTTCAAACCAATAGGTAATTTTTAATTGATGCCTGCCGTTGCGCTTAAATATATGATAGGTAGTTTCTAAGGGTCTGACAATTTTTAGACCGTTGACCTTAGTTTCTTCTTCGACTTCACGTAAAGAAGTCTCCTCAATACTCTCTTTACCTTCTATCTTTCCTTTTGGCAAATCCCATTTATCGTTTCTGTAGATAAAAAGGATCTCTCCTTTATCATTAAATACTTTACCACCGCCCGCAACCACATTCGGTAGTTTTTTTAGAAAGGATTTTAAAAGTTTCTCCTCATTTTTACCTATAAGATGAACACCTTCAATATTGGTAGCGTTAAGTTCTCGAATAACCTTTCCAATATTCACCGTACACATTAAATAGTTCTTAAAGTGCTTTTCCTTTTTGACTACTGTTGTCAAAATAATCGGCTTATCATTAACAAAAACTTTGTACATCTTTTCTTTAATAAAAGTGTGGAATCTGTAAAAATATGATTTTTTGATTGACAGAGAACTTTTTGAAAATTTTTTTTCAATAATTTTATAAATTTAAAATCTATAAAATTGTGTAATTTTGCATCATGATTTTCAATAAACAAACCGCTAAAAAAACCGCGGAACTGCTATTGCAGATTCACGCGATCAAACTACAGCCAAACAATCCCTTTACTTGGGCATCCGGCTGGAAATCTCCAATTTATTGTGACAACCGTATTGTTCTCTCCTATCCACCAATTCGAAATTTTGTGCGTGAAACGATGGCCAAGCATATTGAGCAAAAGTATGGCAAACCAGACGTAATTGCTGGTGTAGCTACTGGCGCCATAGGCATTGGTATATTAGTCGCTGAATATTTAGGATTGCCCTTTATTTATGTCAGACCTGAAGCTAAAGGGCATGGCCGCCAAAACCAAATTGAAGGTCACGTTGAAAAAGGGCAGAATGTTGTCGTCATTGAAGATTTGATCAGTACAGGCAAAAGCAGTCTTAATGCCGTCAAAGCTCTAGAAGAAGCCGGCGTAAACATTAAAGGAATGGTCGCTATTTTTTCTTACGGATTTGAAGTGGCAAATAATAATTTCAAAGAAGCCAATATCACCTTGGACACACTTAGCAATTATGATTGTCTCCTTGAACAAGCTTTGGACACCAAATACATAACCACTAAAGAACAGACTGTTTTAGCAGAATGGAATGCCAATCCAAGTGAATGGAATGCTTTTTGAACATTTTAATGCTTAAAAGTTGTTTAACCTTAAGTCGAGCAACTATAATAAACTTAAAGTCAAACAACAAAACAAGATACACTAATGAATTTAGAATCTCCAAAAGTAACCGTTGAAAAAAACCCTCAAGAAATTTTTGATTTCCTATCAGATATCAGGAATTTTGAGCAATTAATGCCTGATAACATCAGTAAATTTGAAGTCTTAGGTGATGACAAGTTTTTGTTCGCGTTAAAAGGAATGCCAGAAATTATATTAAAAAAGAAAGAAGCCATTGCGCCAAATAAAATTGTACTTGGTGCTGCCGGTGGAAAATTAGATTTTTCCTTAATTGGAGATATTCAAGAAACAGGCACCAATCAAAGCGATGTAAAATTGACTTTTGAAGGCGATTTCAACCCGATGATGGCAATGATGATTAAAGGACCGATCTCAAAATTTATCGAAACTTTGGTGAAAAACATGCCAAAATCAATTTAGTACATCAGAACGACTTCTTTAAAATCAAAAGTCTTGATGGCGTTGCCCTCTACTTTAACTAAAAGTCGTCCGATATCCGAAATACCCGTTATAAATCCTGAAAACAGTTCGCCTTCAGCACTTTTAAATGTTGAAGGCTTATTTTTTCTAAATAAGTGAGACTCATACTTCGATTTCAAAAGTTCAAATTGTTTGTTCTTTAAATAGTTAAATTGAATTTCAATTTGTTTTAAGAGGATATCAAGAACTTCATCTAAATTATAAATCCGTCCAGAAAGCAACAACAAAGAGGTAGCGGATGGCAAATCTGTAAAATCAGTTTGATTGACGTTTAAGCCAATTCCAATTACAGAACCAGAAATAACATTGCTTTTGATGACATTTTCAATCAAGACCCCAGCAATTTTTTTATTGTCTGACAAAATGTCGTTAGGCCATTTTACTGTAATCCCCTTTAAACCTAAGCTGCTCAGACCTTCATAAATAGCCAAAGATACCGCAATACTGATATAGAAATGCTGATTTACAGTCACAAAAGAAACCTCCTTAAACACGCTAAAGGTTAAGCTCTTAGCCTCTTGAGAGTCCCAAACAGTCCCCATTTGGCCTCTTCCTTGGGTTTGAAATTTAGCTGCAACGGTAAGGCCATCTTCAACACTACTCGTAGCGGCCAACTTCTTTAAGTAAGTGTTGGTAGAGTCAATGGCATCAAGTTTGATAATACGCATGTGCAAGCTTTAAACAATTTATAATTTTCTTATGAGATTTTAGGACTTAAAAGAACAAATAAAACAATAACTTTGCACAAATTTAAATTAAATTAATGGCGAAAGAAAATAACAACTCAGACGAATTGATTACCACTATTTTAGCTGGTATTGAAGACGTCAAAGGAAAAGAGATAAAAATACTTGATCTTCGAGAAATTGAGAACACAGTATGTGACTATTTCATTATTTGTGAAGGCAACTCAAACACACAAGTTAACGCCATTGTTAGCGCCGTTCAAAAGAAAGTCAGCAAAACACTTAAGGATCATCCTTGGCATGTTGAAGGCAGTGAGAACGCCGAGTGGGTTTTAATGGATTACGTTAATGTGGTAGTGCATGTATTTCAAAAGCACATTCGACAATACTATGATATTGAAAGCCTTTGGGGAGACGCAAAAACAACCGTTATAGAAACTAGTTACTAAAAAAATATTAATGTCAAAAGATAATAAAAACTTAAACAAAAAACCAAAGTTGAGTCCGTATTGGATTTACGGAATGGTGATTGCAGCCTTTTTTGCGGTGCAAATATTCTCTGGAGGTTTTGGTGGACAAGATGCTAAAAGCACCACCCCGTCGCAATTTTTCGAGTATTTGAAAAATGGCGATGTCTCTAAAGTAGAAATTGTAAACAATAGAGAAGCCAAAGTTTATTTAACTGAAGAAGCTTTAAAGACAGAAACCCATAAAGGGACGAAACCAAATAACATATTACCATCCGTTACGCCAAGTCCAAATTACAAATTTGAGTTTGGAGATTTGGCTCTTTTTCAAGAAGAGATAAGAAACATCATTAGCGAGAACAATCTTAACAACACTCAAGTTACTTTTGAAACTGAGCACAATGTTTGGGGAGATTTCCTTTTAGGCTTGTTGCCCTTTGTATTAATTATAGGCGTTTGGATATTTATCATGAGACGTATGTCAGGTGGCGCTGGGGGTGGTGCTGGTGGACAGATATTCAATATCGGAAAGTCGAAAGCAAAATTGTTTGATGAAAACACAGACGTTAAGACGTCTTTTAAAGATGTTGCAGGTTTGGAAGGCGCCAAGGAAGAAGTCCAAGAGATTGTAGACTTCTTGAAAACACCTGAAAAATACACCTCCTTAGGTGGTAAAATTCCTAAAGGAGCATTGCTAGTTGGACCTCCAGGAACAGGTAAAACCTTATTGGCAAAAGCTGTTGCTGGTGAAGCCAAGGTTCCTTTCTTCTCTTTATCTGGTTCAGATTTTGTAGAGATGTTTGTGGGTGTTGGCGCATCAAGAGTTAGAGATTTGTTCAAACAAGCTAAAGAAAAATCGCCATCTATTATCTTTATTGATGAGATTGATGCCATAGGTCGTGCGAGAGGTAAAAATGCCATGTCAGGTTCTAATGATGAACGTGAAAACACATTAAATCAATTACTGACAGAAATGGACGGTTTTGGGACCAACACCAACGTTATTGTCATTGCCGCTACTAACAGAGCTGATATCTTAGATAAAGCGCTAATGCGTGCTGGTCGATTTGACAGACAGATTTTTGTTGACCTTCCTGACATTGTTGAGCGTAAAGAGATTTTTGAGGTTCATTTAAGACCAATCAAAAAAGCTGAAGATTTAGACATTGATTTTCTGGCCAGACAAACCCCTGGGTTCTCTGGTGCAGACATTGCAAATGTATGTAATGAAGCCGCATTGATTGCTGCTCGTAAAGGTAAAAAAGCAGTCAATAAGCAAGATTTCTTGGACGCTGTAGACCGAATTATTGGAGGTCTTGAGAAAAAGAATAAAATTATTACTGTAGATGAAAAACGCGCTGTGGCGTTCCATGAAGCTGGTCATGCTACAATAAGCTGGATGCTCGAGCATGCTGCGCCTTTAGTCAAGGTGACCATTGTGCCAAGAGGACGATCTTTAGGAGCTGCTTGGTACTTACCAGAAGAACGTCTTATAGTAAGAACAGAGCAAATGCTGGATGAAATGTGTGCTGCCCTTGGTGGTCGAGCCGCTGAGAAGGTGATTTTTGATAAAATATCCACAGGTGCTTTAAGCGATTTGGAAAAAGTAACCAAACAAGCGCGTGCCATGGTCACTGTTTATGGTCTGAGTGAAAAAGTTGGGAATTTGACCTATTATGATTCCTCAGGACAATCTGAATACGGATTTACAAAACCATATAGTGAGAAAACGTCTGAACTGATTGATGAAGAGATTTCTGTTATCATAGAAGAACAATATGCCCGTGCCATAAGAATTCTTGAAGAGAACAAGGATAAATTAACTGAATTAGCAGAAGAACTACTCGAAAAAGAAGTCATTTTTAAAGACAACCTCGAACGCATTTTTGGGAAGCGACTATTTGATAAAGACGTCTTGGAACGTTCAAAGAACGATAAACAACCAGACCCTGAAATTGAAGTCATCGAAGCACCAGTTGAAGAGGTGAAAAAAGATGAGTCGTTAAAATAAATTCGAATTTCAAAATTCATATAAAAAACTTAAATTAATCATATGTTAATTTAAGTTTTTTTATATTTGATGAAATCATTAGTAAAATCAGGTTAATAGCACCGTTACATGAGTCTATTTCGTAAAATTTTCGGCTTAAAAAGTAAGCCAGAAGATACCATAAAAAGCGAAGAGAGAGGCAAATACATGCCTGAAATCAAGCTACCTATTGACGAAAAATTTACTATAAATTTTAAAGCTAATGGAGGTAAGTTTCTGTATTGTGAAAACATGGAAGAAATTTACAGAACCTTAAAGCATATTCTTGAAGAAAACCATTGGGAAGACAAGAATGTCTTTCTGCTCGATTCTAGACTTAAAGAATTATTTAAAGACTTTGACCTGAAAACCACGAGAGCCTCTTCTGAAAGCGAATACTTTCTGTCTACTTGCGAATATTTAATAGCAGATGATGGCTCACTATTGATCTCCTCAAACCAAATTGCTGAAAAAAAGCTACGAGAACTCCCTCCAAATTTCGTGATCTACGCCACAACCAGCCAATTTGTCGAAAACATTGGTGAGGGTCTAAGAGGCATCAAAAACAAGAACAAAGAGAGAATTCCAACCAATATTACTACCATCAAACATTTCAAGGCTTTAGAAGATAAAGACTTTCTTACATATGGAAGTAGCTCAAAAAACCTATATTTGCTGCTACTTGAAGATTTATAATGAATCCCTTATTTTAATCGATGTTCAGAAGTTTATTTAAAAGATATCATCTGTCATTAGAAATAACCGCAAACACGGATGAAAGAATTTAGCACAAGAGCCATTTCTGGGGCTATCTATATATCATTGCTGATATTATCCATTTATTGGCGATATATGCTGGTCATCCTTTTCTTTGTGTTTGGGCTTATCTGTATGGCAGAATTCAAAAAGCTCATCCAATTAAAAAGTAAAGCGCCTTATATCGTTTTTACAATCATGTATCTTGGTTTTAGTATTTGGTGCCTTATCCCTGAAACCGATTTAGGGTTTAATGAAACCGTAAAAATCCTCCAGGTTTTAACAATTTTCGTACAACTTTTCTTAATCAAGGATTTGTTTTCTGAAAAAACAATTCCATTATTTGAATCCAAACGATTTATACTTACCACGTTCTATCTTACCAGTGCCTTTATCTTTTTAATATTGATTGCCAATAATAATAAAGAGTTTACACCATTGTTATTGCTTGGCGTGTTTATATTAATTTGGGTCAATGACACGGGGGCTTATCTGATTGGGAAAAATTTTGGGAAGCAAAAGCTCTTTCCAAGCATCTCACCTAAGAAAACCGTTGAAGGATTTATGGGTGGTTTATTTTTTGCCTGTGTCGCCAGTTATTTTATTGCTACATTTACAGGAACTTTAAGTTTTACAAATTGGCTTATCCTGAGCGTCATCGCAAGTGTTTTTGGCACGCTGGGAGACTTGATAGAGTCTAAGTTTAAAAGACAGGCTGGAGTAAAAGACAGTGGCGTAATCATGCCGGGGCATGGTGGCTTGTTAGATCGGTTAGATAGTATTATTTTTGCTGCTCCATTTTTATATTTATTTTTAAGATTATTATCCTAAGATTGTCCGTATATGTTTCATAAAGAAGGCCATAAAATAGTAATGTTTTCTATTGCAATAGTTGTAATAGCCATCATGACTATTGATTATTTTGTAGCATTAGCATGGCTAAGAACCACTTTAATGCTTGTTGTTTTAGCATTTTTCATCATTATTCTTCAATTTTTCAGAAATCCAAAACGCATTGGAACACTTCATGACCATCATGCACTTTCTCCGGTTGATGGGAAGGTTGTAGTCATTGAAGAGGTTTTTGAAAAAGAATATTTTAAAGACAAACGCATTCAGGTGTCGGTATTTATGTCGCCCATCAATGTTCATGTTACGCGTTACCCTATTGGCGGAAAAGTGATTTTTAGTAAATACCATCCAGGTAAATACTTGGTGGCATGGCATCCAAAGGCCAGTGAAGAAAACGAGCGCACCACAGTTGTGGTTGAAAATAAAACTTTTGGAAAGGTTTTATATCGTCAAATTGCGGGAGCTTTAGCAAAACGAATCGTTAATTATGCTCAAGTAGACAATGAGATTCAACAAGGGGCAGATTCAGGATTTATAAAATTTGGGTCGAGAGTAGATTTATTTCTACCTTTAGATGCCGATATTAAAGTGACGCTCAATCAAAAAGTTAAAGGTGGTGTGAGTATTATTGCTGAAACAAAATGACTTCAGATAACTTAGATATTGAATTTTACGAGGCTGTAGAACGCATTAACAGTTACACGGAGCCTTTTCCTGCCGATTTGTTGCTTAGGCTCTACGCCTATTACAAAAAGGCGACTAACAACTACAAGAGTCCCAAAGGAAAGAAACCTATTATAACTGCGTTCAAGACGAACGCTCTCTTTCAAGTAAAAAGTGTTACACCAGACGAGGCCAAACGCATCTATATTGATTTGGTCAATAATTATTTTCTGTACGGGAAATAATTTTCAAGTTCAAAGTCTAAATTTTAAACTTTTCTAACTCTATGCTCTAAACTCTGAACATTAAGCCCACATGCATTTCACACCTTATATCTCAATTAATCCCTGATCAAAGGCATTGTACTACAGCGTAATAAGCCTTCCTGCTTTGCTATTTCGGCGTAAGGCACTTCTTCTACGGTAAAACCATGATCACGCAGCCAAGTATTTAAACGTGTGAAATTCTGTTCTGAAATAACCACGTTTTCCGAAATAGAGAATACGTTACTATTCATATGGTACATTTCTTCGCGTGTGATGTGGAACAAATTCTCTTTTCCAAATAAGTCTACGAGGTACATATAATCACTTTCTTCCCGGAACCCACTTTTATAAATGATCCCCTTATCTTTTCCTACGGGTTGAAAACAACAATCAAGGTGCAACGCATTATCTCTCGGTTCAATTCTAGATTTTACCAGATCAAATTCTTTGACTATTTTATTCGGAAACAATTCCCTTATATAATTGACGCCTTCTAAATTGGTCCTGGCTGTAATATAATCACTATAATCACTTCCCTTATAAGTACCTATAAAGATATAATCCTTCCATAGCATAACGTCACCACCCTCAATATGTACTTCCTTGGGCGGACGAATGACTTTTTCTGGGTCAATTTGATCTATAACACATTTAATAGCATCTAACTCCTTTTCTCTATCGGGAAGAATGTTGGCCTTAATAAAGACATCATCAATAACAAAAGCAATATCTCGAGCAAAAATCTGATTATAGTCCTTGACTTGATCTGGGCGAAAAACCTTGACATCATACTTCTCAAGAATTTTGGCTACTGCCTCCATTTCCAGCACCATATCTTCTTCTATCGGATAAGTTCCGGCTTTGATATGCTCTAAGGATTTTGGATCATAAGCGTTTTCTATTTTAGGAGTTGGTCCATTACTAATGGCGGCACCTAGGACAACGGCCCTTAGCCTTGATGTTTCGTTATTAATATTCAGTTTTAGCATGTTATAATGTATAAAAAAAGCTTCATCTTAAAAAATGAAGCCCTTTTGTATTAATCTATCTCGTTTAACGCTTTTCAATAGTTTTAAATGGCCTTAAAGTTTCACCAACATAAATCTGTCTTGGTCTACCTATTGGTTCCTTATTCAATCTCATTTCTCTCCATTGGGCAATCCAACCAGGTAAGCGACCCAATGCAAACATTACGGTGAACATATCTGTAGGTATTCCCATGGCTCTATAAATAATTCCAGAATAGAAATCAACATTAGGATATAGCTTGCGATCCACAAAGTATGGGTCCTGTAACGCCTCTTTTTCTAAAGCTTTGGCAATCTCAAGGATTTTATCTTCCACACCCAAATCATTCAACACTTCATCCGCCGCTTTTTTAATGATTTTTGCTCTAGGGTCAAAGTTTTTGTAAACTCTATGTCCAAAGCCCATCAAACGGAAAGGATCTGCCTTGTCTTTGGCTTTTGCCATATATTTATCAGTATCACCACCATCAGCATTGATTCCTTCCAACATTTCCAATACTGCTTGATTGGCACCACCGTGAAGTGGTCCCCAAAGTGCAGAAATACCTGTAGAAAGCGAAGCAAACAAACCAACGTGGGATGACCCAGCTATTCTTACAGTAGATGTTGAACAGTTTTGCTCATGGTCAGCATGAAG
Organism: Gelidibacter mesophilus DSM 14095; assembly: GCF_000423005.1. GTDB lineage: Bacteria > Bacteroidota > Bacteroidia > Flavobacteriales > Flavobacteriaceae > Gelidibacter > Gelidibacter mesophilus. Next base: position 285,182 of record NZ_AUHD01000007.1, on the reverse strand, counting down.
AATCAATAGTTTATCCAAAGCATTCAATACAATGGGATTCATTTTATAGTCTTCATTGGGTTGTTTGAACATCATTTTAAGAATGTTCTCAACATAACCTAAGTTTTTATCACCATAATCAAACGGTAATCCGTGTTTTTTTCTGAAGGTCCATGCCACAAGTACAGGAAATTTACCCAGGATTTTAACAATGGCTTTGTACATATCCTCTTCAGAATCCACATTGACAGAAGAAGGATTAAAAGCTGTTAAAGCAGAAGTCAACGATGCAACAACACCCATTGGATGTGCTGATTTAGGAAAGGCATCAACTATTTTGCGAATATCTTCATCAACTACGGATTGCGCTTTGATATCTGAATGAAATTTAGTCAATTGCTCTTTCGTTGGCAATTCACCAAAAATTAACAAGAAAGCTACTTCAAGAAAATCTGCTTTTTCAGCTAATTCCTCAATCGAATACCCACGATATCTTAAAATTCCTTTTTCACCATCCAAAAAAGTTATGGCACTTTCACAAGACCCCGTGTTTTTATAACCTTGATCAAGTGTAATGACACTATCTGTGGTGCTTCTTAAATTGCTAATATCAATGGCAACCTCGTTCTCGGTTCCCACAATAAGAGGAAATTCATATTTTTTTTCGTTTATTTCTAGCGTAGCAGTTTTTGACATATCTTTAGTAAATTTTTATTTTGAATTTTGTATCTGAAAAAGATGTTACGAATTTACAAAATATATGATTACTAATGAAGTAAGTTTACAATGGTTTTAACAATTTTGGTATTAATAAAATCGATATAGAATAAGCCGTCTAATCTCTAATATTTACGGTAAAATTGTAAAAAGATTTTCTATAAAAAATCCAATCAATGAACATACCATTTTTAACAGTACTTTTATTCCTTCTCACCACTCTCGCTAGCGCACAAGTAATTAATATAGAAAGCTTTAGAAAGTCTACTGACTCCATAAGTTGGACAGGGGCTGCCGGTCTGGACTTCAGCATTATAAAAAATAAAAACTCGCTTTTTAGAATTGGCACTAAGGCCCATGTCCAGTATAAAAACGAGTTTGAATTATGGCTTATTGTAAATGAAATAAATTTTCAAAAAGTAGCAGGTAGCTCTTTTGTCAATAAAGGGATTCAACATCTTAGGTACAACTATAGAATTACTCCGAAAATTAAAATGGAAGGTTTTGTGCAGGTGCAATATGATGCTATTTCTGAAATTGACTACAGAGGTCTTATCGGTTTAGGACCACGCTTTAAACTTAATTCCAATGATGATTACCGCTTTTATCTTGGAACTTTAGTCATGATCGAACACGAAAAAGCATCTCCAATCGTGGAAGACCGAATTCAAAAAGATATCCGTGGAAGTGTTTATTTTTCATTAAGTATGTATCCCACAGATAATCTTTCTATCATAAGTACTTCCTATTATCAACCAAGTTTTGAGCTCCTCAAAGATTTTAGATTTTCAAACGAGAGCTCTCTCTTGCTAAAGATTTACGAATCATTAGCGTTAAAAACGACATTCACCTATAATTTTGATGCTTTCCCAATTGAGGGCATCCCAAAAACCCAGTACGAATTAACAAATGGACTTCTCTATATTTTCTAAAAATTTGGATTTGATTTGTAGAATTTCTTCAGGTGTTCAAATAACTTGAAGATTTTTCCATTATGTAAATTCTGAGATTGCTCCCATAATTTTGGATGCATGCGCTCCATTTTTTTTAAAATCTTATAGTTACTTAACTCTGCATTCTTAATGCAACTCCATTTCCCCACTATTTTAAAGCCATGGACTATATTTAAATGAACAATTTGGCCTAATTACATCGGAGAATTCCCGATGTCCGTAATTTTTTGAGGAATTCATATTTTTAATCCATCGATATAAGGTCATTCGCAACTTCAAGCCTATAGGCATCATTACCAAGTTTTTATTTGTATTGTCTAGTTCTCTCAATCCATTCATCAACAGTGTTCTAAGGCATCACCAACTATTATAGTCATATCTTGATTTTTAAGAAAAATTACCGTTCCCAAGGCAATGACAGAAACATTGATAATGCCAAATTCGGTAGTCATTGCATCAGTTAATTGGTGATTTGCTAAATTTAAGGACTTATGTTAAGCTCGAGAAACGAGTATACTTGAATTTTCATAAATATTATGGCACAAGATCGGCAGTGCTGAGAAACGGGAATTGGTAGTGTGTATTAGTTCTATATTTATTGATATAAAAACAAAAAACCCAGACTAGATCGCCTGGGTTCTAAAATAATTATACGTTTTTGATCTTACTTTTTAATCTTAAATGCATTTTCCTTAGGAAAATAAGCAACATTTTCAAGTTCTTCCTCAATACGCAGTAATTGATTGTATTTAGACATACGATCACTACGCGATGCTGAACCTGTTTTGATTTGTCCACAATTTAAAGCCACGGCTAAATCAGCAATGGTATGATCTTCAGTTTCGCCGGAACGGTGAGACATTACCGAAGTGTAACCCGCATTATGGGCCATATTTACAGCAGCAATAGTTTCTGTTAACGTACCAATTTGATTAACTTTAATAAGGATGGAATTGGCAATCCCATTATCAATACCTTTTGATAAACGCTCAACATTGGTCACAAATAAATCGTCGCCCACCAGTTGTACAGTCTTACCAATTTTTTCGGTCAGATACTTCCAGCCTTCCCAATCGTTTTCGTCCATACCATCCTCAATAGAGATAATTGGGTATTTAGACGCTAATTCTGCTAAGTAATCAGCTTGTTCCGTACTTGTTCTTACTTTCCCAGAATCACCTTCATACTTACTATAGTCATATTTGCCATCCACATAAAATTCTGCAGCAGCACAATCTAAAGCAATCATTACATCGTCACCCAAATTATATCCTGCTTTGTTAACTGCCGTTTTAATGGTATCCAAAGCATCCTCAGTACCACCCGCTAGATTTGGTGCAAAACCACCTTCATCGCCTACCGCAGTACTCAACCCTCTGTCATGTAAAACATTTTTGAGATTATGGAAAATCTCAGTTCCCATTTGCATGGCATGCGTAAAGTTATTCGCTTTTACAGGAATAATCATAAACTCTTGAAATGCAATAGGCGCATCTGAATGAGAGCCACCGTTGATGATGTTCATCATTGGTACTGGCAAAGTATTGGCAGACACCCCACCAACATATCTATATAAAGGCATGCCTAACTCTCCTGCTGCAGCTTTAGCAACTGCTAGAGAAACGCCGAGAATCGCATTGGCACCCAATTTCGATTTGTTTTTGGTACCATCCAGATCAATCATCATTTGATCCACTTTGTTCTGTTCAAAAACTGAGGTTCCCAAGAGTTCTTGAGCAATGATTTCATTGACATTTTCTACGGCTTTAAGAACGCCTTTGCCCATATAAGCCTTTCCGCCGTCTCTAAGTTCTACAGCCTCATGTTCGCCCGTAGAGGCTCCTGAAGGCACCGCAGCACGCCCCATGATTCCGTTTTCTGTAACGACATCTACTTCAACTGTTGGATTACCTCGTGAATCAAAAATTTGTCTTGCATGAATGTTGATGATGATACTCATTGTTATATTTTTTTATTATTATTTATTCTTGTTTTTATCTCAAAAGATACCGAAAGCCCGCAAACCCAAAGCATCTCCATTCTCGCTAATTTACGAAATACTTCACCCAAATTCTCATGTAGACTTGAGAATTGCATATTAAATCAGCGATAATGATTGCGCTATAAGAAAACCTCAAAAAATCAACTGAATTTTTGAGGTTTTTATACTATTTTGTTTTGATGTTTTCTATAAACTCGTCAAATAAGTATGACGCGTCATGCGGTCCCGGACTAGCTTCAGGATGGTATTGTACGGAAAAGCAGTTCTTTGATTTCATGCGCATTCCTGCAACAGTATGATCATTTAAATGGGTGTGCGTAATTTCAAAATCTGGATGTTGTTCCGTTTCTTCCTTATTAATCGCAAAACCATGATTTTGTGAGGTAATTTCTCCTTTGCCTGTAATCAGATTTTTGACAGGATGATTGATTCCGCGATGTCCATTATGCATTTTATAAGTTGAAATACCATTAGCCAAACCAATTACTTGGTGACCTAGGCAGATACCGAATAACGGAAGGTCGCGCTTCAATATTTCATTAGCCAAGGTAATGGCACCCTTTAGCGGTTTTGGATCTCCTGGTCCGTTGGACAGAAAAAACCCGGCCGGTTTAAATGCATTCATTTTTTCAAATGTAGCATTGTACGGAAATACTTTCACATACGCATCTCGTTTAACGAAATTACGTAGTATGTTTCTTTTGATTCCTAAATCGAGTGCAGCAATGCGATAAGTCGCATTTTCATCGCCAACATAATAAGCTTCTTTTGTACTGACTTTTGATGCCAGTTCCAAGCCTTCCATATCAGGAATTTCGGCCAACTGCTTTTTTAGACCTTCTATGTTGTCCACTTCTGTAGAAATGACCGCATTCATAGCACCATTTGTTCGAATGTAAGTCACTAATGATCGTGTATCAACATCTGAAATAGCCAATAAATTATGTTTCTCAAAAAACTCTTCAAGAGAACCATCAGCGGCCGGTCTTGAATAGTTGAAACTAAAGTTCTTACAAATTAGACCTGCAATCTTTATGTCGTCAGATTCCACTTCTTCAGTTAGGGTCCCATAGTTTCCAATATGTGCATTGGTGGCAACCATCAGTTGTCCATAATAAGATGGGTCCGTAAATATCTCTTGATAGCCCGTGGTGCCAGTATTAAAACAAACTTCCCCAAAGGCCGAGCCTTGTTTACCTATTGATTTACCATGGAAAATCGTGCCATCTGCTAGCAGAATGATGGCGTTGTGTCTTTTAGTATATTTCACAATAAAAAAATTACTTGTTTAATTATTTTAGATCTACAAGGTTTAAGAACCTTAAAGATCAACTTAAAGTATCGCAAAATTGCATAAAAAAAAGGATAAACTAAAATGTTTACCCTTTTTGTATTTAAGAAATTAATCTCATTTATTCTTCTTCTCCACTTTTATCTTCAGCTTTAGCTGGAGCTTCTGGTGCCTTTTTCGTTTTAGTTTCTGCAACTGGTGCAGTTACTGCAGCATCATCTGATTTCTTAGAACGACCTCTACGGGTTGTTTTCTTCTTAGGTTGCTTCTCTGCATTATAGATTTCGTTGAAATCTACCAATTCAATCATTGCCATATCAGCGTTATCACCTAAACGATTCCCCAATTTGATGATACGTGTGTATCCTCCCGGTCGATCGCCAACTTTTGGTGCAACATCTCTGAACAATTCTGCTACCGCTTCTTTTTGTCTAATTCTGCTATACACAATACGTCTGTTATGTGTGGTATCTTCTTTAGACTTTGTAATCATTGGTTCTACAAATTGCTTTAAAGCTTTTGCTTTTGCTACTGTAGTATTGATTCGCTTGTGCTGAATCAATGAACACGCCATATTAGCCAACATTGATTTTCTGTGTGCGGTTTGACGACTTAAATGATTTACTTTTTTTCCGTGTCTCATGACATTTTTGTTATCATCATCTTGCTACAATATCCGTTCGTCGGAGAGCAAACTATGATGGGTTATTTATTAATTTTTGATTTAGGAGTTACAATTTGGATTTACGATTTCGCTATTCAAAAATCGCAAATCTAAAATCGTAATTCTACTAGTCTTTATCTAATTTATATTTGCTCAAATCCATTCCGAAATTTAAACCTTTAACGTTCACTAGTTCTTCTAGCTCAGTCAACGATTTTTTACCGAAGTTTCTGAATTTCATCAAATCATTCTTGTTGAAAGATACCAAGTCTCCTAAGGTATCAACTTCAGCAGCTTTCAAACAGTTCAGTGCACGTACAGAAAGATCCATATCAACCAATTTGGTTTTCAAAAGCTGTCTCATGTGAAGAGACTCTTCGTCATACGTTTCCGTTTGCGCTATTTCGTCAGCTTCTAAAGTAATACGCTCATCAGAGAATAACATGAAGTGGTGGATTAAAATCTTAGCCGCTTCAGTTAACGCATCTTTAGGGTTAATGGAACCATCAGTTATGATTTCAAAAATTAATTTTTCATAATCTGTTTTTTGCTCAACACGGAAGTTTTCAACTGCGTATTTTACATTTCGAATTGGCGTGTAGATTGAATCCGTAAAGATGGTTCCAATTGGTGCAGAAGCTTTCTTGTTCTCTTCAGCAGGAACATATCCTCTACCTTTTTCAATAGTCAACTCCAGATTGATGCTCACTTTTGAGTCTAAATTACAGATGACCAAATCTTTGTTCAGAACTTGAAATCCTGAAATGAATTTTTGGAAATCACCAGCAGTAATTTGATCTTGTCCTGAAATAGAAATGGTAACGGTTTCGTTATCAATTTCATCAATCTGACGCTTAAAGTTAACTTGCTTTAAGTTCAAAATAATTTCAGTAACATCTTCAACTACACCTGCAATTGTAGAAAACTCGTGATCAACACCTTCAATTCGAACAGAAGTAATTGCAAATCCTTCCAAAGAAGATAACAAAACTCTTCTTAAAGCATTACCTACTGTCAATCCATAGCCTGGCTCTAAAGGTCTAAATTCAAACTTCCCTTCAAAAGGAGTTGAATCAATCATAATGACTTTGTCGGGCTTTTGAAAATTTAATATTGCCATATTAGTTTTGTATCAGTTATTATTTAGAGTATAATTCGACGATAAATTGTTCGTTGATATTTTCTGGAATTTGAACTCTAGCAGGAATTGAAACATAGGTTCCTTGTTTAGTTTCGCTGTTCCATGTCATCCACTCATAAACGTTGTTAGAGTTAGACAATGCATTTTGAATAGTTTCAAGAGATTTAGATTTCTCTCTTACGGCAATAACATCACCTGCCTTTAATTGGTAAGAAGGAATGTTTACAATTTCTCCGTTTACAGTGATGTGTCTGTGAGAAACTAATTGACGTGCACCACTACGTGATGGCGACAAGCCCAATCTGAAAACCACGTTATCTAAACGAGACTCGCATAATTGTAACAACACCTCACCGGTAATACCCGTTGCAGCAGTTGCTTTTTTAAACATGTTTCTAAATTGCCTTTCCAAAATACCATAAGTGTATTTTGCTTTTTGCTTTTCCATTAACTGAATAGAGTATTCAGATTTTTTTCCACGACGCTTGTTAGCTCCGTGTTGACCTGGAGGATAGTTTCTTTTTTCGAAAGCTTTATCATCTCCAAAAATAGCTTCACCGAATTTTCGGGCTATTTTAGTTTTAGGACCAGTATATCTTGCCATTTCTTAAATTAAATTATGAGAGTGTTTATGAATTAAGGTCTTAATCTTATCCTTCGATAAACAATAATCTCTCGTTGATACTTGTTATTGATTTTTTTCAGTTTGCAAATTTACACATAAAAAACTAATATCAACCATTTAAAATGATTGATATTAGTTACTAGCATGTTATAAATTATACACGTCTACGTTTTGGAGGACGACATCCATTATGTGGCAATGGTGTAACATCAATAATTTCTGTTACTTCAATACCTGCATTGTGGATAGAGCGGATAGCAGATTCTCTCCCGTTACCTGGTCCTTTTACATATACTTTTACTTTTTTCAATCCCGCTTCTCTTGCTACAGCTGCAGCATCTTCAGCGGCCATCTGGGCAGCATAAGGAGTGTTCTTTTTAGAACCTCTAAAGCCCATTTTACCAGCTGATGACCATGAAACTACATCACCTTTTTTGTTTGTCAAAGAGATAATGATGTTGTTGAATGAAGCAGCAATGTGTGCTTCTCCATTAGCTTCAACAATAACCTTACGTTTTTTAACTTTTGTACTTGACTTTGCCATAATATTTAGTTTTTAGTATTAGTTTATAGTCGCTAGAATCCTAAACCGTTAAATTTCAAACAGATTCTTTCCAACGTCTAAAGACTAAAGACTATTTTTATTTCGTTGCTTTTTTCTTGTTAGCAACAGTTTTTCTTCTACCTTTTCTAGTTCTAGAGTTGTTTTTAGTACGTTGACCTCTTAATGGAAGTCCAGCTCTATGACGAATTCCTCTGTAACATCCAATATCCATTAAACGCTTGATGTTCAACTGGATTTCTGAACGCAACTCACCCTCAATAGTTAAGGCCCCTACAGCTTCACGAATATTACTAATTTCGTCATCTGTCCAGTCTTGAACTTTTGTGTTTTCATCAACTTTAGCTTGTGCTAAAATGTCTTTTGCTCTGCTCGCACCTATCCCGTAGATGTAAGTTAAAGAGATTACTCCTCTTTTCTGTTTTGGTATATCAACACCTGCAATTCTTGCCATATCTATCCTTGTCTTTGTTTGAATCTAGGATTCTTTTTGTTAATGACGTAAAGTCTACCTTTTCTGCGCACTAGTTTACAGTCTGCGCTTCGTTTTTTAACTGATGCTCTTACTTTCATCTGTTTATTTTATTAGTTTTATACTGTGAGATAAAATCTTTAGATCCTATCCTTGTTAGTACCTATAAGTTATGCGAGCCTTAGATAAATCATAAGGGCTCATTTCCAATTTTACTTTGTCTCCTGGTAACAGTTTGATGTAGTGCATACGCATTTTACCAGAAATATGCGCTGTTACAATATGTCCATTTTCTAATTCAACACGGAACATAGCATTGGATAATGCTTCAATAATTGATCCGTCTTGTTCTATTGCTGCTTGTTTTGCCATAATAATATTAAGCTACTGCTTTTCTATTTTTGCCGGTTTTCATTAAGCCATCATAGTGCTTGTTCAACAAGTATGAGTTAACCTGTTGCATCGTGTCTATTGCAACTCCTACCATAATCAAAAGTGAAGTTCCACCAAAGAACAATGCCCACCCTTGCTGTACGCCCATCAACTTAACTACAACCGCCGGGAACACAGCAATCATTGCCAAAAAGATAGAACCTGGTAAGGTAATTTGAGACATTATCTTATCGAGATACTCAGATGTTTCAGTTCCTGGTCTAATACCCGGAATGAAGCCACCACTACGTTTTAAATCATCTGCCATTTTATTGGTAGGTACTGTAATTGCCGTATAAAAATACGTGAAAATGATAATTAACAAAGCAAATACAACATTATACCAAAGACCAAAGATGTCAGAGAAATTAGTCTGTAACCAGACGCCAACCGTTCCTTCACCTAAACCTTTACCTATTAAAGTAGGAACAAACATAATTGCTTGAGCAAAGATGATTGGCATAACTCCAGAGGCATTCAACTTTAAAGGCAAGAACTGACGTGATCCAAATACATTCTTCTCATATCCGCCAGACGCAGTACGACGTGCATATTGAACCGCAATCTTACGAACACCCATGACCAACATAATTGATAGTAAGATGATCACAAACCAAATTACCAATTCAATTAATACCATCATCAATCCACCATTTCCACCACCTTCTAATCTAGAAGCATAGTTTTGAATAAATGATGCAGGCATACGCGCTATGATACCAACCATGATCAATAATGAAATTCCATTACCAATTCCTTTGTCAGTGATCTTTTCACCCAACCACATGGCAAAGACACATCCTGTTACCAAAATAATTACTGAAGACACATAAAACATAGTCCCTGTTCCCAATAAAAATGCACTGGAAGGAATACCTAATGCCGGTAAACTAGCCAAATAACCAGGGGCTTGCACCAAACAGATGCCGATAGTTAACCAACGTGTAATTTGGGTAATCTTTTTTTGACCACTTGCACCATCCTTTTGTAATTTTTGAAGATAAGGAATTGCGATACCCATCAACTGAACAACAATCGAAGCAGAAATGTAAGGCATGATCCCTAAAGCAAATACTGAAGCATTTGCAAAAGCGCCACCTGTAAATGCATTAAGAAGCCCTAAAATACCTTGATCAGTGTTACTGGCCAAAGCACCCAATTGATTTGCATCAATTCCTGGCAATACTACTTGAGCACCAAAACGATAAACTAAAAGTAGACCAAGCGTAAGCATGATTCTATCTTTTAGTTCTGTTATTTTCCAAACATTTTTTAAAGTCTCTATAAATTTCATCCTCTAAATGGTCTTATAAAGTTACAGCTTCTCCTCCTGCGGCTTCAATAGCAGCTTTTGCTGAAGCGGTAAATTTATGAGCAGTTACTTTTAATTTTGACTTCAACTCGCCACGACCTAGAATTTTAACAAGATCATTCTTGTCAACAAGTCCTAATTCTAACAAGGTAACAAAATCAACAGTATCTGTTATCACATTATCATCCACCAATTGTTGTAACTTATCAAGATTCACTCCCTGATATTCTACACGATTGATATTTGTAAATCCAAATTTAGGCACACGTCTTTGAAGTGGCATTTGACCACCTTCAAATCCTACTTTCTTAGAATAACCAGAACGTGATTTAGCTCCCTTGTGACCACGAGTTGCGGTACCACCTTTTCCAGAACCTTGTCCTCTACCTATTCTTTTGCCTTGATTTTTAACTGACCCTTCAGCCGGTTTTAAATTACTTAAATCCATTATTATGCTGTATTATTTTGTTTCTACAATAGAAACTAAATGTTGAACTTTATTAATCATTCCAAGGATACTTGGCGTGTCATCATGCTCAACAACCTGATTCATCTTATGCAAACCTAAAGACTCTAATATCCTCTTTTGTGTTTGCGTACGGTTGATTGCACTTCTTACTTTTTGTACTTTAATCTTTGCCATTATTCTATAGATTAACCGTTAAATACTTTATCAAGTGAAATTCCTCTGTCCTTCGCTACAGATTTAGCATCTCTTAATTGTAACAAAGCATCAAAAGTTGCTTTTACTACGTTATGAGGGTTTGAAGATCCTTGAGATTTTGATAATACATCATGTACACCAACAGCCTCTAAAACCGTTCTTACTGCTCCACCAGCAATCACACCAGTACCTTCAGCAGCTGGAATGATATTTACTCTTGCACCGCCATACTTTCCTTTTTGTTCGTGTGGCAATGTTTTTTTAAGGATTGGAATTCTCACTAAGTTCTTTTTAGCATCTTCAATGCCTTTAGCAATTGCAGTGGCCACGTCTTTAGATTTACCTAAACCTTGACCAACAACGCCTGCCTCATCTCCAACTACTACAATAGCTGAAAAACCGAATGCTCTACCACCTTTGGTAACTTTCGTTACTCTTTGAACGCCTATAAGATGATCTTTAAGGTCTAAACCACTTGGCTTTACTAATTCTGCGTTTTTATATTTTCGATACATAATCTCTTAAAATTTTAGTCCTGCTTCTCTAGCACCATCTGCTAATGATTTTACTCTTCCGTGATATTGATACCCACCTCTATCAAAAGAAATAGTTTCCACCCCAGCTTTTAAGGCTCTTTCACCAATAGCTTTACCAACTAAGGCCGCTATTTCGGTTTTAGTTCCTTTAGCAGAACTAATGTCCTTGTCTCTTGAAGATGCAGCACTAATAGTATTACCAGTAACATCGTCTATAATTTGAGCATAAATTTCTTTATTGCTTCTAAATACAGCTAAACGAGGTCTTGCTTCTGTTCCAGAAATAACCTTACGGATTCTGCTTTTTATTCTTAATCTACTTTGATTTTTTGTCAATGCCATAACTAAACGATTATGCTGATTTACCTGCTTTTCTTCTTAATACTTCTCCTACAAATTTAATTCCTTTTCCTTTGTAAGGTTCTGGTTTTCTATAGCCGCGAATTTTCGCTGCAACTTGTCCAACCAACTGTTTGTCGTGAGAAGTTAATTTAATGATCGGGTTCTTTCCTTTCTCAGAAATTGTTTCAACGGTCACTTCAGGAGCTACGTCTAAAACAATATTGTGAGAGAAACCTAGAGCCAAATCTAATCTTTGTCCTTGGTTAGATGCTCTATAACCTACACCTACCAATTCTAATTTCTTAGTCCAACCTTCAGAAACACCTTCTACCATATTCTTTACCAATGATCTATATAGACCATGGTTAGTTCTTGCTTCTTTACTGTCTGAAGGGCGTGCCACTGACACTTGACCATCTTCAACAGTAATTTCAACGCCTTCAAATTTTTGAGTTAATTCACCCAACTTACCTTTTACGGTAATTAGGTTGTCTTGGACGTTTATTGTAACCCCTTGTGGGATTGCTACTGGATTATTACCTATTCTTGACATATCTTCTCTTTATTAGTAAACGTAGCACAATAATTCACCACCAACATTTTGTTTATGCGCTTGCTTTCCTGTCATTACTCCGTAAGAAGTAGAGACTATAGCAATCCCAAGCCCGTTAAGGATTCTTGGCATTTCGCTAGAGCTTGCATATTTACGTAAACCTGGTTTACTTATTCTTTGAATTTTTCTGATTACCGGTTCTTTAGTCTCTTTGTTATACTTAAGCGCTATCTTAATAGAGCCCTGTACAGAAGAGTCATCAAACTTGTAACTTAAAATATATCCTTGATCGAATAATATTTTAGTAATTTCTTTTTTCAGATTGGATGCAGGAATTTCAACAACTCTGTGGTTGGCCTTTACTGCATTTCTAACTCTTGTTAGATAATCTGCGATTGGATCTGTATTCATTTATATTAAATTGCGGACGTGGTTTTTGGTTCTCCCCAAACCTACGCCCAGTTTATACTCTTATTGAGATGCAAAATGTTGCATCTTTACAACGTGATGCATCGCGTTGTATATGAAACGCATGGTGTAGCGCTTCTACCAGGATGCTTTTCTAACTCCCGGGATCAAGCCTTGGTTTGCCATTTCGCGCAACATTACACGGGAGATTCCAAAAATACGAACGTATCCTCTTGGTCTTCCTGTTAATTTACAACGGTTGTGCAAACGTACCGGTGATGCATTTCTTGGTAATTTTTGTAAAGCCTCATAATCTCCAGCCTCTTTCAAAGCTTTACGTTTATCAGCATACTTATCTACCATTTTTTGTCTCTTCACCTCACGGGCTTTCATTGATTCTTTAGCCATATCTTAGTTCTTTTGAAAAGGTAAACCTAATTCTGTTAATAACGATTTTGCTTCTTTATCTGTATCAGCTGTAGTAACAAAGGCAACATCCATTCCTGAAATATTGTTAACTTTATCAATATCCATCTCTGGGAAGATAATTTGCTCAGTAATACCTAAGTTATAGTTACCTCTACCGTCAAAGCCAGTTGCTTTAATACCGTTAAAGTCTCTTACTCGTGGTAAAGCTGATGTCACCAAACGGTCTAGGAACTCGTACATTTGCTCTCCGCGTAATGTAACTCTAGCACCAATTGGCATACCTTTACGTAACTTAAACGTTGCGATATCTTTTTTTGATACTGTAGGAACTGCTTTTTGACCAGATATTTTAGTCAACTCTTCCACGGCATGATCTACTAATTTCTTATCGGCAACTGCAGCACCAACTCCTTTGGATATAACTATCTTTGTAAGTTTAGGAACTTGCATTACGTTTTTATATCCGAATTCTTCTGTAAGAGTTGTAACAATTTTGTCCTTGTACTCTTGTTTTAATCTTGGAATATAAGCCATAACTAAATTACTTCATTTGATTTTTTTGAAAATCTCACTTTTTTATCGCCTTCCATTCTATAACCAACACGTGTTGTCTCACCTTTAGTATTTAAAAGTGATAGGTTGGAAATATGAATGGGCGCTTCTTTCTCTACAATGCCACCCTGAGGGCTTTGTGCACTTGGTTTAGTATGTTTCTTAACCATGTTCACGCCTTCAACGATCGCTTTGTTCTTATCTTTTAAGATTTTTACAACCTTGCCTTCTGTACCTTTATGGTCTCCGGCAATAACTTGTACTGTATCTCCCGATTTTATTTTAAACTTTGTCATCTTATTAGTCATTAAAGCACTTCAGGTGCCAATGATACAATTTTCATGAATTGCTTATCACGAAGTTCTCTTGCAACAGGTCCAAAAACACGTGTGCCTCTCATTTCTCCCTGCGGGTTTAAAAGCACACAAGCGTTATCGTCAAATCTGATATAAGATCCGTCTGGACGTCTTACTTCTTTCTTGGTACGTACAACAACAGCTGTAGAAACAGCACCTTTCTTAATGTTACCATTAGGTGTTGCATCTTTTACAGAAACAACTATCTTGTCACCTACAGAAGCATATCTTCTTTTAGTACCGCCTAGAACACGGATAGTCAAAACTTCCTTTGCCCCAGTGTTATCAGCTACTTTTAATCTTGATTCTTGTTGTAACATAATTACTTCGCTCTTTCAATTATTTCTACTAATCTCCAACTTTTAGATTTACTTAAAGGTCGTGTTTCCATGATCTTTACCGTATCTCCAATGTTACAGTCGTTTGTCTCATCGTGTGCAACGTATTTCTTCGTTTTCAACACGAATTTTCCATACATAGGATGTTTTACTTTTTTAACTTCGGCAACAACGATGGACTTCATCATTTTGTTACTAGTTACAACTCCTATACGTTCTTTTCTTAAATTTCTTTTTTCCATCTTTCAGCGGAATACAAATTATTGTACTTCTCTTTTAGTTAATTCGGTTGCAATTCTTGCTACAGAACGTCTGACGTTGCGTAATTGAATCGGATTTTCTAAAGGAGAGATTGCATGAGCCATATTCAGGTCAGCATAACTCTTTTTAGTTTCACCTAACTTATCTTGTAATTCAGCTGTAGAAAGCTGTTTAATTTCTGATTGCTTCATAATATCTATGTATTAAGCTTCGTAATCTCTAGCGATTAAGAATTTTGTTTTTACAGGTAATTTTTGAGCCGCCAAACGTAATGCTTCTTTAGCAACGTCTAATGGCACGCCACCTACTTCAAACATAATTCTACCTGGTTTCACTACAGCTACCCAATATTCTACAGCACCTTTACCTTTACCCATACGTACTTCTAAAGGTTTTTTGGTGATAGGCTTGTCTGGAAATATTTTGATCCAAAGTTGCCCCTCTCTTTTCATAAAACGTGTTGCTGCAATACGAGCTGCTTCTATTTGACGAGATGTTAAAAACATTCCCGTTTCGTGTACCGATTTTATACCGAACGTTCCATTTGAAAGTTCATGTCCTCTACCGGAATTTCCCTTCATGCGGCCTTTTTGCTGCTTACGGAATTTCGTCTTTCTAGGTTGTAACATTTTTCTTTAACTTTAAAAATTACTTTCTACGGCGGGGTTTGTTATTCCCACCACGTCTTGGCGCATCAGATCCTCCTTTGCCACCTTGTTTCTTGGATAAACCAACCAACGGGGAAAGTTCTCTCTTACCATACACTTCACCTTTCATGATCCATACTTTAACACCCAATCTACCATAAGTAGTATGTGCCTCAACTAAAGCATAGTCAATATCGGCTCTAAACGTTGATAATGGAATTCTTCCTTCTTTGTAGTGCTCTGAACGCGCCATCTCAGCACCGTTTAGACGACCACTAATTTGAATCTTGATCCCTTCAGCATTCATACGCATTGTTGCAGCAATTGCCATTTTGATGGCACGTCTGTAAGAAATACGATTCTCGATTTGACGAGCAACGCTAGATGCCACTAAAAAGGCATCCAATTCTGGTCTCTTGATTTCGAAGATGTTCAATTGAACTTCCTTATCAGTAATTTTCTTAAGCTCCTCTTTTAACTTGTCTACCTCTTGACCACCCTTCCCGATAATGATACCAGGTCTTGCAGTAGTGATAGTAACGGTTACAAGTTTAAGCGTACGCTCAATAATTACTCTCGACACACTTGCTTTAGATAAACGAGCGTGAACATATTTTCTAATCTTATCGTCTTCAGCAAGTTTATCTCCATAATCATTGCCACCATACCAGTTAGATTCCCATCCTCTGATAATTCCTAAACGATTTCCGATTGGATTTGTCTTTTGTCCCATATCTCTATTTAAGCTTGTGTATTATTGTTTGCTCCAATGACCACGGTAACGTGGTTGGAACGTTTTCTAATTCTGTGTGCGCGACCTTGAGGTGCTGGACGCAGTCTCTTCAACATGGCACCACCATCTACTCTGATCTCTTTTACGAATAAATCAGCATCTTCAATGCTTGCATCTTCGTTTTTCGCTTGCCAGTTGGCAATTGCCGAAAGAACCAATTTCTCTAAACGACGAGATGCTTCTTTTGGACTAAATCTTAAGATATTAAGAGCCATTTCTGCTTTTTGTCCTCTCACCAAATCCGCAACTAAGCGCATTTTTCTTGGTGATGTAGGACAGTTATTAAGCTTTGCAAAAGCGATGTGCTTTTTTTCTTCCTTAATAGCGTCTGCCATTTGTTTTTTACGACTTCCCATAGCTCTACTTATTTTTTACCTTTATTTTTTGCACCTGCGTGACCTCTAAAAGATCGTGTAGGTGAAAATTCTCCTAATTTGTGACCTACCATGTTCTCAGTTACATAAACCGGTACAAATTGACGACCATTGTGAACAGCGATAGTTTGCCCAACAAAATCTGGTGAAATCATAGAGGCTCTAGACCACGTTTTGATAACCGTTTTCTTGTTTGAAGCTACATTGTCTTCAACTTTCTTACTCAATTTATAATGGATGTAAGGTCCTTTTTTTAATGAACGTGCCATATTATCTCAATTATTTCTTTCTACGTTCTACAATATACTTATTACTAGCTTTGGTCTTAGTACGTGTTCTATAACCTTTAGCTGGAATACCATTTCTTGATCTTGGATGACCACCTGAAGCTTTACCTTCACCACCACCCATTGGGTGATCGACAGGGTTCATAACTACTGGTCTAACTCTTGGACGTCTTCCTAACCATCTACTTCTACCTGCTTTACCAGATACAATCAACTGATGGTCATGATTAGATACAGCGCCAATAGTTGCCATACATTCTACAAGGATCAAACGTGTTTCACCTGAAGGCAATTTCACTGAAGCGAATTTCCCATCTCTCGCCATTAATTGAGCGAATGAACCAGCACTTCTTGCCATAATCGCTCCTTGTCCAGGACGCAATTCAATACATGAAATGATAGTACCAAGTGGCACATACTTCAAGGTCATTGCATTTCCAATTTCTGGAGCAATGTTTTCAGTACCTGAAACCACATTCTGTCCAACTTTTAAACCAGTTTGAGCAATAACATATCGTTTCTCACCATCTTGATAATTCAAAAGAGCGATAAAAGCTGTTCTGTTTGGATCGTACTCGATAGACGCTACTTCCGCTGGAACTCCAGGTTTGTTACGTTTGAAATCGATGATACGATATCTTCTTTTATGACCACCACCAAGCTGGCGTACGGTCATTTTTCCTTGACTGTTTCTACCACCAGATCGCTTGTTCGGAACGAGTAAACTCTTCTCCGGCTTATCAGTAGTAATGGCGTCAAAACCATTTACTACTCTAAATCGCTGACCTGCTGTGATCGGTTTTAATTTTCTTACTGACATTTGTCTTTAATTACATGTTAGTGTATAAATCAATAGATTCACCTTCCGCCAGCTGTACTAATGCTTTTTTAACAGCATTAGTTTTACCATGTTGAATACCTGTCTTTGTATGACGGGTTCTTCTGTCTGGACGGACATTTATAGTACGAACTTTTTCAACGGAAACGCCATAAGCAGCTTCCACTGCTTTTTTTATTTCAACCTTGTTCGCCTTCGTATTTACCTGAAAGCTATAGCAGTTGTTCAACTCACTATTCATAGTCGCTTTTTCAGTAATAATAGGTTTAATTAAGATGCTCATGTTTCCTTATTTACTTAAATTCGATTCAATTCCTTCTAAAGCACTTTCTAAAAGGACTAACTTATTTGCATTTAAAATCTTGTAAGTGCTTAATTCTGAGTTCATTACAACTTCAGAACCTTTTAAATTACGTGAGGACAAATATACATTATTATTTGAAGCACCCAACACAAACAAAGATTTTTTATTCTCAACTCCCAACGCTTTCAATACGTTAGTGAAGTTTTTCGTGTTTGGAGTATCAAAATTGAAATCTTCCATTACCACGATTTCTGAACTATTGGCTTTCATTGTTAAGGCTGATTTACGTGCTAAACGCTTCACGCCTTTGTTCAATTTAAAGCTATAGTTTCTTGGTCTTGGACCAAACATACGTCCACCACCTCTAAATACACCAGACTTGATAGATCCTGCACGTGCAGTACCAGTACCTTTCTGTTTTTTAATCTTACGTGTACTTCCAGAGATCTCAGCTCTTTCTTTAGCCTTGTGCGTTCCTTGACGTTGGTTAGCAAGATATTGCTTAACATCTAAGTAAACTGCATGATTATTAGGCTCAATAGCAAACACCTCTGCAGAAAGTTCAACCTCTCTACCTGTGCTTTTTCCGTTTATATCTACAACTGCTACTTTCATTATTTCTGAATAATTACATAAGAGTTTTTATGACCAGGAACACATCCTTTAACCACCAATAAGTTCTTTTCAGGAACTACTTTGTAAACTCTTAAATTTTCAACATTCACTCTTTCGCCCCCCATTCTTCCGGCCATCTTTATTCCTTTAAAGACTCTTGCTGGATATGAAGCAGCACCAATAGAACCTGGAGCTCTTAAACGGTTGTGTTGACCATGCGTAGCTTGACCAACTCCTGCAAAACCATGACGTTTTACAACCCCTTGGAATCCTTTTCCTTTAGATGTACCCGTAATGTCAACAAATTCACCTTCGATGAAATGATCAACAGTGATGGCATCGCCTAATTTGTAATCTTCTCCAAATCCTTGGAATTCAACGACTTTTCTTTTAACAGAAGTACCGGCTTTTTTAGCATGACCTGCTTCAGCCTTAGTGGAACTTTTCTCTGTCTTGTCATCGAAACCAAGTTGAAGAGCACTATACCCGTCAACCTCTTCGGTTCTGACTTGGGTGACGATATTAGGACCAACTTCGATTACTGTACATGGAATGTTTTTTCCATTTTCATCAAAGATGCTGGTCATACCGATTTTTTTTCCAATTAACCCAGACATAAATATTAATTTGTTTGTTATGGACAATTCACGACTTGTCCGCTTTTGTTTTTGATAGATAATCCGTGACTTACCTAGACTATTTAAAAATATTCAGGGCCGAAAATACTTCAGCCCTGAATGTATTTTTACCGTTTTTCCCTAACCGACGTTAGGGACATGTTGAGCGCGCAATGCATTGCAACTCTGCGCAAACGCATAAGTTTGCGACTCTATACCTTAATCTCTACTTCTACACCACTTGGCAACTCCAGTTTCATCAAAGCATCAATTGTTTTTGACGAAGAGCTATAGATATCCAAAAGTCTTTTGTAAGAACTTAATTGGAACTGTTCTCTCGCTTTTTTGTTAACGTGTGGAGAACGCAAAACTGTAAAGATTTTTTTATCTGTAGGTAAAGGAATAGGACCAGTAACCACTGCACCTGTACTTTTTACCGTTTTAACAATCTTGTCAGCAGATTTGTCCACCAAACTGTGATCGTAAGATTTTAGTTTTATTCTGATTTTTTGACTCATTTTCTTAAAATTTAAGCTTCTACGCCTTTAGCTGCTTTAATCACCTCTTCAGATATGTTAGAAGGAGTTTCTGCATAATGTGAAAATTCCATAGTTGATGTTGCACGCCCTGAAGACAAGGTTCTCAATGTTGTAACATATCCAAACATTTCAGATAACGGCACCGTTGCTTTTACAGTTTTTGCTCCAGCTCTATCACCCATATCACTCATTTGTCCTCTACGACGGTTAAGGTCACCAACAATATCACCCATGTTTTCTTCTGGAGTGATTACTTCAATCTTCATTATAGGCTCCATGATCACCGCCTTCGCAGCTTTTGCAGCATTTCTAAATCCAATCTTAGCAGCCAACTCAAATGATAGTTGATCAGAATCGACATCATGGTACGAACCATCTGTCAATGTTACTTTCATAGCATCAACTTCGTAGCCCGCCAAAGGTCCATTGACCATAGCTTGTTTAAATCCTTTTTCAATAGATGGGATAAATTCTTTAGGAACGTTACCACCTTTGATTGCAGAAATAAACTCTAAACCAGTTTTGCCTTCCTCCGCTGGCTCCAATGTAAATTGGATATCAGCAAATTTACCGCGTCCACCAGATTGCTTTTTGTAAACCTCTCTATGTTGTGCAGGTCTAGTAATAGCTTCTTTGTATTCCACTTGCGGCGCTCCTTGGTTTACTTCAACCTTGAACTCACGACGCATACGGTCAACAATAATATCTAAGTGAAGCTCACCCATTCCAGAAATAATAGTCTGTCCTGAAGCCTCATCCGTTCTTACGGTAAACGTTGGGTCTTCCTCTGCCAATTTAGACAGCGCCATACCCATTTTATCAACATCTGCTTTAGTTTTAGGCTCAACCGCGATACCAATAACTGGATCTGGAAAGTCCATAGATTCTAAAACAATAGGATGTTTTTCATCAGACATGGTATCCCCAGTCTTAATGTCTTTAAATCCAACGGCTGCTCCAATATCACCTGCTTCAATAAAATCAAGAGCAATTTGTTTATTAGAGTGCATTTGGTAGATGCGCGAGATACGTTCTTTTTTACCTGAACGGTTGTTTAAGATATAAGAACCGGCGTCCAATCGACCAGAATAAACTCTGAAGAATGCCAAACGACCTACAAATGGATCTGTTGCAATCTTAAATGCCAAGGCTGAAAATGGTTCAGCAACACTTGGTTTACGTCTTTCTTCTTTTTCTGTATCTGGATTGACACCAATAACACTTTCTCTATCCATTGGAGAAGGCAAATAGCGACAAACAGCATCCAACAAAAACTGAACCCCTTTATTTTTGAATGATGAACCACATACCATTGGTATAATAGCCATATCCATAACGGCAGCTCTAAGCGCAGCGTGTACTTCGTCTTCTGTAATAGAGTTTTCATCTTCCATGAATTTCTCTAATAGGTTTTCGTCGTAACTTGCAACTTCTTCTATTAATAAAGCTCTGTATTCACGCACTTCATCCTTCATTTCTTCAGGAATCGCTACCACGTCAAATGTAGAACCAAAGTTCTCATCATGCCATACTATAGCTCTGTTTTTAACTAGATCCACAATACCTTTAAAATCACCTTCGTCTCCGATAGGCAATACAATTGGCACCGCATTAGAACCTAGCATTTCTTTTACTTGTTTGTTAACCTCTAAAAAGTTAGAACCTTGACGGTCCATTTTATTAACAAATCCAATTCTTGGCACCTTATAATTATCGGCTAATCTCCAGTTAGTTTCAGACTGTGGCTCAACACCATCAACCGCACTAAACAAGAATACCAACCCATCAAGAACACGTAATGAACGGTTTACTTCAACCGTAAAATCAACGTGACCTGGAGTGTCAATAATATTAAAGTGATAACTTTGTGCATCTTCTGTTGGCTCACCGTTTTCTTTAGGAAAAACCCAATCACAAGTTGTTGCAGCCGAAGTAATTGTTATCCCTCTTTCTGCTTCTTGCTCCATCCAGTCCATTGTAGATGAGCCTTCGTGAGTTTCACCTAATTTATGGTTAACACCGGTATAAAATAAGATACGCTCTGTAGTAGTTGTTTTTCCAGCATCAATATGTGCTGCAATCCCAATATTTCTTGTAAGTAATAAATCTCTTGCCATATACTAGAATCTAAAGTGTGAGAATGCTTTATTAGCTTCTGCCATTTTATGTGTATCCATACGCTTTTTAACAGCGGCGCCTTCTTCCTTGGCTGCTGCTAAAATTTCAGCAGCAAGCTTTGCTGGCATGGATTTTTCATTTCTTTTACGTGAATAACTAATCAACCACTTCATGGCTGTAGATACTTTACGGTCTGGACGAATTTGCATTGGTATTTGGAATGTTGCACCTCCAACACGACGACTACGTACTTCTACGTGAGGCATTACGTTAGATAAAGCATCTTTCCATGTTTCCAAGGCCGTTTTTTCTTCATCAGTTTTCTTTGATTCTACAATGTCAATCGCATCGTAAAATACTTTAAAAGCTACGGACTTCTTTCCATCCCACATCATCATGTTAACGAAACGAGTTACTAACTGGTCGTTAAAACGTGGATCTGGTAAAAGCGGTCTCTTTTTTGCTGCTCTTTTTCTCATGTCTTCTTTTTGAGTTTAATTGTCTATCGTTAATCGTTGTTCGCCTAAATGCAGTGCATTCAAAATTCATAACTCATAACTCAAAACTTGATTTTACTTCTTAGGGCGTTTTGTTCCGTACTTAGATCTACGTTGCGTTCTACCTGTAACACCTGCGGTGTCCAAAGCTCCACGAACAATGTGATATCTAACTCCTGGCAAATCCTTTACCCTTCCACCTCTAACCAATACTATCGAGTGCTCCTGTAGATTATGACCCTCACCGCCGATGTATGCATTGACCTCGTTACCGTTTGTTAAACGCACCCTTGCTACCTTACGCATTGCTGAGTTAGGTTTCTTAGGCGTCGTCGTGTAAACACGAGTACACACACCACGTCTTTGTGGACACGAATCAAGGGCAACCGATTTACTCTTCTTGGTTATTTTGGTTCTTCCTTTTCGTACTAATTGTGAAATTGTTGGCATATATTTCTATATAAATTTGTTTTACTCCTCGCTTTTGAGGGCTGCAAAGGTAAAGAATAATTTCTTTTTTTCAAATGTAAATTGATTATTTTTCAAATCTTTACGCATTTATTTATCATTGCACCTAATTATGATTTAATTTTTACCTTAGCTTTGAGGATGTTTAAGCAATATATGGTTTTGAGAACAGCGTTTTTCACATGTTTTTTTGGGTGCGTGTCCTCTTCAATCCTCTTTGCACAGTCCTTACATCTTACAGCTACCACTAATAAAGATGATTCACTAATTATTGAAGCATTGGACTATCAAAAAACCTTCAACGACTACAACGCGTTGCAAATAGAGGTGACCAACATTGCAGAAACCCTATCTCGGTTAGGATACTTAGAAAGTAAATTCATCAGTCTAAACAAAACGAATGACTCATCTTTTGTGGCAAATTATAAGATTGGTGAACTATATACAAAAGCGAGAATTTATTTTGATTCAAATTTTGATCAGAAAGTTCTAAAACTAATCTCACACACGATAACGGACAGTTATTTTGACCTCGCTGTAAATGATTTAGAGTCCAAACTCAACACCTTAAACTCAGAAATATCCAATACAGGCGACCCTTTTTCAACGCTCCAACTCCATAACATACGCCTGATTGACGGCATTTTGTACGCCGACCTCAGAATCATACAAAAACAAGAAAGGACCATTGATAACATTATTATTAAAGGGTATGAAAAATTCCCAGACTCATACGTAAAGCGCTACCTGAAAATTAAGGTCAATCAAACCTTCAATTTAAAAACTATAAAAGGAAAAACCACAGGATTGGAGAATTTACAGTTTGCTTCCCAAATAAAAGAACCCGAGATTCTCTTCACAAAAGACTCTACCCTCCTGTATCTCTATTTAGAAAAACAAAAAAGCAACACATTTGACGGATTTTTGGGTTTTGGCACCAACACGGAAACCGACAAAATTGAATTTGATGGCTACCTCAATCTCAAACTTATCAATAACCTCAATTATGGTGAATCACTAAGGTTACTCTATAAAAGCGATGAAAGTGAACAAAAGACTTTTGAAGTAAAGGCCAGGCTTCCCTATTTATTCAGCTCACCAATCGGAACGCAATTTGGTCTTCATATATTTAAAAAAGATTCTTCGTTTGTCACAACATCACAATTTGCCAAAATAGATTATCAAATCAATCCGAGAAACAGTCTCGACATAGGTATCAATGCTCAATCATCTACCAATTTACTAGAGAACAACATCATGTTTATAGCAGACTTTAAATCCACTTTTTACACCTTAGGCTACCACTACATAAAACCACAACGCCATGACAAGTTATTTCCGGTAAATTTCATTTTCGATATATCTACAGGTTTTGGGAGCAGAACTATTGAAAACTCGAATGAACCCCAGTCCAAATTTGAACTGAATTCTTTTAAAATCTTTAATTTGAATCCGAGAAATAGTATTTATGGCAATATCAGCGCTGCAATTTTAAATTCAGACACATATGTCGAAAACGAATTGTTTCGTTTTGGTGGTATCAATTCCATAAGAGGCTTTGAAGAAAACAGTTTGATGGCCAATTTATTTGCGGTGTTTAATTCAGAATACCGTTATAAAGTGACGAACACTTTATATGTCAACTCTATTATTGATGTAGCCTACTACGAAAATCAAATCCTTGCCATCAAAAGTAAACTTCTAGGATTAGGATTTGGCTTTGGTGTACTTACCCAAGCCGGACTTTTTAAATTGAACTACAGTAACGGTAGTGCAGATAATCAAGCCATAAAATTGTCGAATTCTAAAGTTCATATTAGTTTGTCGACAAGCTTTTAACCATTTCATATAGGGCATCACCTTAAATCTTCTCAACATTTTATGTGAGCACATTAATCCCAGGTTGTGTTAATAAAAATATAAAGCTGCATGTTTTCATGATAATTTGAAAAATTTTAAAACAATTGTAATACACGCAATTACGGGCTAACAACACTGTATTTCCCAATTCTAGACTTCAATAATTAAAACCTACTAAAACGTTATCGTAACACCAAACCCTTGTTTGACAGCAATTTAAAAAAATTAAATATGTTAAATTCAAATAAATTTCAAATTGGACCTTAATTTTATTGGTTTTTTAACTTTTTATTAGGACTTTTGGAGCTGGCTAATTCAAATTAATTTAAATATGAAAACAAAGTTTAGTGGAATTTTAACGCTATTACTAGCGTTCCTTGTGCAAATATCGTTTGCACAAGAAAAATCAATTTCAGGAACGGTATCAGATGTATCTGGTCTTCCTCTTCCTGGGGTTAACATTATTGTAAAAGGTACAACTAACGGAACTCAGACGGATTTTGATGGTAATTACACTATCACCGCTCAAACCGGAAATGTTTTAACTTTTACATACGTGGGATTGAAAAACCAAGAAGTTACGGTAGGCGCTTCTAATACTATCAATGTAACAATGCAAGAAGATGCTGCGGTGCTAGATGAAGTTGTAGTAACGGCTTTAGGTATTAAAAGAGAGAAGAAAAGTTTAGGTTATGCGACCCAAGAAGTTAAGGGTGACGCTGTATCGAACGTAAAAAGTTCTAACTTCGTGAACTCATTATCTGGGAAGGTTGCTGGTCTTGACATTAAAACATCTGGTACTCTAGGTGGTTCAACTCAAGTAGTCATTAGAGGTAATAACTCAATTGCTGGTAATAACCAAGCTTTATTTGTTATTGACGGAGTTCCTATAGATAACAGCAACTCAAACACTGCAGATCAGCAAGCTGGTAGAGGTGGTTATGATTACGGTAATGCTGCTTCTGACATTAATCCTGATGACATTGAATCAATTAACGTCCTAAAAGGTGCGGCTGCAACTGCTTTGTACGGTTCTCGTGCATCTAATGGTGTGGTCATGGTTACTACCAAAAAAGGTAAGGCTAGAAAAGGAGTTGGGGTTACTATTAGCTCAAGTATGACAATGGGTAGTCCTGATTCTTCAACATTACCAACTTATCAGAATAAATATGGTGCAGGGTACGGACCTGATTACGCATCTCCAGATGGTTATTTTGAATTGTACGATGTTGATGGTGATGGAATTAAAGATTTAACTACACCATTCACGGAAGATGCTTCATACGGTGCCGCATTTGATGAAAATTTAATGGTTTACCAATGGAATTCCATCTATCCGAAATTAGACACTTACCAACAAGCTACTCCATGGGTAGCAGGTAAGAACAATCCTAATTCAATTTACAAAAACTCTACAACTGCAGTTAACTCTGTATCTTTAGACGGTGGAAATGAAACCAGTTCATTCAGATTAGGTTTTACTAACTTATTGCAAGAAGGTAATTTACCAAATAGTGAAATCAAAAGAAATACGATAAATTTCTCTGGATCTCATGATTTAACTGACAGACTTACGGCGTCAACGACTTTTAATTTTATCAAAACTGATGGAAAAGGACGTTACGGAACAGGTTACGATGGATTAAACGTTATGCAATCTTTTAGACAATGGTTTCAAACGAATGTTGATTTTAAAGAACAAAAAGACGCCTACTTTGCAACAGGTGACAACGTTTCTTGGAATGCGAAGAGTCCTTTCGATTTAGCACCAGCTTATACAGACAATCCATACTGGGTATTCTATGAAAATTATGAAACAGACACACGTTCAAGATACTTTGGTAATGTTGCTTTAAATTACGAGATTACAAGTTGGTTAGGTGTACTAGGAAGATTTTCTTTTGATACCTACAGCGAGTTGCAAGAAGAAAGAATCAACGTAGGCAGTAATGCCGTATCGTCTTATTCACGCAAGAATAACAATATCGGTGAATACAACTATGATGTGATGTTGAATTTCAACAAAGATTTAACTGATAAGTTAAATTTAGAAGGTAATGCTGGTATTAACATTAGAAGAAATACCTACAACAGCATTTTTGCTGCTACTAACGGTGGTTTAAATTTAGCTGGACTTTATGCATTGTCTAACAGTGTGAGTCCTATTAATGCGCCTAATGAATATGACGCTACAACTATGGTTGATGGTGAATATATCCGTGCCAGTTTAGGTTATGACAACCTTGCTTATTTAGAAGGATCTTATAGATCTGACCGTTCTTCAACATTACCAAAAGACAACAATAGATATGGCTATTTTTCTGTATCAGGAAGTTTAGTGTTCTCTCAATTATTTGACGCGAGATGGCTATCATTTGGTAAATTAAGAGCTAACTATGCAGAAGTTGGAAACGATACAAATCCATATAGAGTTTTCAATACATTTGGTATTGGAACACCTTTTAATGGAAATGGAATTGCATCAAACCCAGGCGCTCAATCTAACAGAGAACTATTACCAGAAAGACAAGAAAGTTATGAGATTGGTTTAGAAATGCAATTTGCTGATAGACGTGTTGGTTTTGATATATCTTATTACAATACTCAAAACATTAACCAAATTACCAGCATTCCATTATCAACATCAACTGGTTATACATCAGCTATTAAAAATGCAGGAACCATTGAGAACAAAGGATTAGAAGTTCAATTAAATTTGACACCTCTCAAAAGTGAAAACTTCCAATGGGATATTACTGCAAACTGGTCTAAGAACGAAAGTTTAGTAGTTGAGCTACTAGGTGGTATCAAAAACTTACAATTAGCGTCATTACAAGGTGGAATATCCATCAATGCTACGCCAGGTGAGCCTTATGGTACGATTAGAGGTACTGATTTTGTTTATACAAATGGCCAAAAAACTGTTAAAGCCAACGGCTATTACGATAAAACGGCCACAAGTAATAACATTATCGGTGATATTAATCCTGACTGGAAAGGTGGTGTGTATAATAATTTCAAATACAAAAATTTCAACCTTGGTTTCTTAATTGACGTTCAAAAAGGTGGAGACGTATTCTCATTAGATACTTGGTATGGTTATGCAACAGGTCTATATGATTTCACTGCAGCGGATAATGATTTAGGCAACCCTGTTAGAAATCCTATTGTTGGAACTCCTGGTAACTACGCAGCCAATAGTGGTGGTGTAATTCTAGATGGTGTTCAAGCGGACGGATCTCCTAATAATGTTAGAGCAGATGCCACTACAGCTGGTAACCCTTGGGGATACGCAAGATCTACCAGTGCCGCGCACGTGTATGACGCTAGTTATGTGAAATTACGTGAAGCAAGTTTAACCTACAATCTTGGTGCTAAAGTATTAGATCAAACAGCGTTTACTGGAGTTTCCATTTCAATTATCGGTAGAAACTTATGGATCATTGACAAGAACACACCTTATGCTGATCCTGAAGCAGGTTTGAGTTCTGGTAATGTTCAAGGTTACCAATCCGGTGCATACCCGTCTATTAGAGAAATAGGTGCAAGTCTTAAACTACAGTTTTAAAATAAAAAAGAATTATGAAAAAAATAATATTAACCGTTTTCACTTTCGTAGCACTTGTGTCCTGCCAGTCAGACGCCGCCTACGAAGATTTAAATAGAGATCCTAAAAACCCAACGCAAGTTGAAGCCGATTTTTTATTCAACGCTGCTACCAAGAGTTTATATGATCAAATGACGAGTACCAATGTGAATACTAACGTTTTTAGAATGTTAGGCCAGCATTGGACAGAGACCACCTATATTGATGAGGCAAATTATAATCTTAATCAAAGAAATATACCTCAGAACCATTGGTCAGAAATGTACAGAGATGTCCTTTTGGATTTAACAACTGCTCGTGAAAATACAAACAACGATGCGGATTTAACTCAAGCAGAAAAAGACACAAGAAATGCTCAAATTGAAATACTCATGGTATATACTTGGGCACAATTGGTAGAAACTTATGGTGACATCCCATATACTCAAGCATTAAATGCTACTGAATACGTTTTACCAGTATATGATGATGCTGCAACAATTTACACTGATTTGCTTTCACGTTTAACTGCTGCTATCCCAACTATTACTGGTTCAGGTTTTGGTTCTTCAGACCCAATTTATGGCGGTGACTCTGCAAGTTGGAAAAAATTCGGAAACTCATTACTTTTAAGAATGGGAATCAGAGTTGCTGATGCTCCAGGATTTTCGTCTCTTGCACAAACAGCAGTTCAAACAGCTGTTAGTGGTGGTGTATTTACGTCAAATGCTGATAATGCTTCTTTAGTATATTCAAATACTACACCTAATACCAACCCAGTTTGGGTTGACTTAGTGCAATCAGGTCGTCAAGATTTCGTAATTGCCAATACTTTAGTAGATATAATGAATGATTTACAAGATCCAAGAAGACCTTATTACTTTGATGAAAACCTAGGTAGCGGTGTTTACAAAGGTGGACCATATGGAGACAGTAATAGTTATAATTTATACACACATGTTGGAGCTCCAATGTTAGATCCAACTAATCCAGCTTCATTGCTTGATTTTTCTGAAGTATCCTTTTATTTAGCTGATGCCGCAGAGCGTTCCCTATCTGGAACACCTGCTTTAGCTGAAGGATTCTACAACGCTGGTATTACAGCGTCATTTGATTACTGGGGCGTACCAGGTGTTGCAGCTTACTTAGCTAAACCTGACGTAAAGTATACCTCTGCTCCAGGAACTTGGAAAGAAAAAATTGGAAAACAATTATGGTTAGCTATGTACAACAGAGGTTATGAAGCATGGACTGCTTGGAGAACTTATGATGTACCAACCTTTAACTTACCTGTGGATACTGGAAATCCAGTACCTACAAGATATACATACCCTGTTAATGAGCAAAACCTAAACGTAGATAATTATACAGCAGCAGCATCGGCAATTGGTGGTGACGATCAAACAACCAAGTTGTTCTGGGATGTTAACTAAATAATCCTTTCTTACAATTATCTTAAAGCCTCTTAAGTTTCAAAACTTAAGAGGCTTTTTTTATGAATTCAGATTATCTTTAAGTCTATTACCGGTTATTTTATCACCCTTCTTTTTTATAGCACATCTAAAAATAAGAACGTTTATTTTATACCTTTACAGTATGGAACACGAAACAACTATTTTTGGAATCAGAGCGGTTATAGAAGCCATTAAATCTGGTGAAAACATTGATAAAATCTTTTTACAAAAAGGACTGCACGGCGAATTATTTACGGAACTCGAGCAGCTCTTGCATAAAGAACGCTTAAACTCTTCTTACGTTCCTGTTGAAAAACTCAACCGTCTTACTCAAAAAAACCATCAAGGCGTGGTGGCACAAATTGCGCCTATTAGCTTCTATCCTTTGGAAGAGTTGGTGACCAATGTACTTGAATCAGGTAAAACGCCCTTATTTCTATTGTTAGACCAGTTGAGTGATGTCCGTAATTTTGGTGCGATCATCAGAACTGCAGAATGTACCGGTGTTTCAGGAATTATCATTCAGAAAAAAGGTGGTGCCCCTGTAAATGGAGATACCATTAAAACAAGTGCAGGAGCCATTTTTAAAATTCCTATTTGCAAGGTGGATCATATAAAGGATGCCGTGTTTTATATGCAGGCATCTGGCATTAAAGTAATTGCTGCTACTGAAAAAACATACCAAAACCTTTATGATGTATCTTTTACAGAACCCTGTGCACTCATCATGGGATCCGAAGGAAGAGGCATCAATCCGTCCATCCTAAAAATCGTAGACGACAAAGCCAAACTGCCAATTTTAGGCGAGATTGAATCACTGAACGTTTCTGTGGCCTGTGGTGCGTTTTTGTATGAAGTGGTTAGACAGCGGCTGTAATGTGGGGATTAGGGATTATTTGGTTGACGATTAACGATTGAAGATTGACGATTAAAGATTGCCGAATTCTGACTGCCTACTACCGACTGCCTGACCTGCGGGAAATTTTATGAATTCTAAACTTTTTTATCCTTGGAGAACAGATAGAATCACTGAAAATTAGTTCTTCGGATTTTCCTTATAAATATAATTGTACTTTGGAATAATTTGTTTTTCCTCATCTTCTTTATTGGGGACAGTCGATGTCTCAATTTCTTTTTCAAGCTGCTGTCCGTCGGGCAGGCGGGCAATTTCATCTTCATTTTCTGGTGCGAGGTTTTCGATAAAATTTCCATTTTCGTCAAAATGCTTTAAAAACGGATCGTCGTCTTCATTATATTGTGGTTCCTGCCACACGTAGCGCTCAGGTTTGGCAATTGCCTTCCTGAAGACAAGGGCAAATACAAAACCCGTAATAAGTCCGCCCAAATGCCCCTCCCAAGACATCCCTTCCTTGATGGGGAAGACATACCAGATCATGCTGCCATATAAAAAAATAATCATTAAAGATAAGGCCACCAACCGATAATGCCTGGCCAAAATTCCTTTAAAGAAAATAAAACTGACCAGAACGTAGATGATGCCACTGGCCCCAATATGATTTGCCGGTCTGCCAATAGCCCAAGTAATTAAGCCTGAAAGCAAAATCCCATAAAGCAACACCTTCCATGCGATTTGCCTATAGAAATAGAATAGTGCCATGGTTAGAACTACTAGGGGAATACTGTTATGGTAAATGTGTTCAATGTCTGAATGAATGAGCGGGCTTAAAACAACACCTCGCAAACCAATGAGGGTTTCAGGGACAATGCCCCAAGTTTTAATAACCGGAAAGAATCGCACCTGTAACCAAAAAACGACCCAAATGAGCATCAAAAAAAAGACGGGATAAACCACAACGCCCGTTGAATACCTAAAATGTTGCTGATTGCTCATGGTTAAATTTAAAGGTTTATTATCAATTTCACATCCAATTGCTAGTAATATGAAAAATTGTCACGTTTCTGCATGAGTGATGGAGCGGGATTGTTTGAAATCCTTTTTGTTTTTTTTCAAACAAAAAGATTGAGCCGCGAGAGCACGACTTTTTTGTCCTTCACAAAAAAGGCATGCCCAAAAAAATATATTGAGATTCCTGTTTTCACAGGAATAGATGTAATTTTGCATTATGAACGCACCATTAGCAGAACGATTACGCCCACAGTACTTAAAGGACTATTTGAGTCAATCTCATTTGATTGGCGATCAAGGTGTCCTGACCCAACATATCAGGCAAGGTATTATTCCGTCGATGATTTTTTGGGGTCCACCAGGAACCGGAAAAACGACCTTGGCAAACATTATTGCCAATGAGTCCAACCGTCCGTTCTATAAATTGAGTGCCATCAATTCAGGTGTTAAGGACATCAGAGAAGTGATTGACAAAGCAAAACATAGTGGTGGATTATTTACGGCAAAAAATCCGCTTTTGTTTATTGATGAGATTCATAGGTTTAGCAAATCCCAACAAGACTCGTTGTTGGAAGCTGTTGAAAAAGGTTGGGTGACTTTAATTGGTGCAACGACTGAAAACCCGAGTTTTGAAGTCATCCCTGCCCTACTTTCGCGCTCCCAGGTATATGTGCTCAATTCGTTCGACAAAAAGGATTTGGAAGCACTATTGCATCGCGCTATTACTGAAGATGAAATTCTTTCTAAATGCGATATCCAACTCCAGGAAACTGAAGCCTTATTGCGACTTTCAGGAGGCGATGCCCGTAAACTTCTGAATATTTTTGAGCTGATTATCACCTCGTATGACGACAATGAAAAAATTGTGATTACCAATGACGCTGTACTTCAAAAAGTACAGAGCAATACGGTGCGCTATGACAAGACTGGGGAGCAACATTATGATATAATCTCGGCGTTTATAAAATCGATACGTGGAAGTGATCCCAATGCCGCTGTGTATTGGCTGGCACGTATGATTGAAGGTGGTGAAGATGTGAAATTTATTGCACGGCGCTTGCTCATTTTGGCGAGTGAAGATATTGGCAACGCCAATCCAACCGCATTGGTTATGGCCAATACTACCTTTCAGGCCGTTTCTGTGATTGGACATCCTGAGTCTCGAATTATTTTGAGCCAATGTGCCACCTATTTAGCGAGTTCTCCAAAAAGCAATGCCGCTTATGAAGCTATCGGAAGAGCGCAACAATTGGTTAGGGAAACGGGTGACTTATCGGTGCCATTATCCGTGCGTAATGCACCCACCAAACTCATGAAGGAATTGGGTTATGGCGATAACTACCAATATGCACATAGCTATGAAAACAACTTTGCACCACAAGAGTTTCTTCCTGAAGATATCAAGAATACTAAATTGTACAATCCGGGAAATAATGCCCGGGAAAATGCGCAGCGTGAGTTTCTAAAACAGCGGTGGAAAACTAAATATGGGTATTAGAGGGTAGAGATTAGAAGGTAGAGGTTTTAGGGAATAGAAAGATAAAAGACCATAGAACCTATAAAATAAAGATTGAAAAAAGACTCTAGAACATTGATGCAATAAAGAGCCGATAAAAAATGGTCTTGAAATTTAACAAAATAAAACCCCGAGGCACGAAAAGCGTCTCGGGGTTCTTATTTAGTAAAAAACTTCAGTCATTAATTGAACTTCATATTTAGCGTTTTTATGGTCACGCCAGAATCATTGGCTTTTGAAACAATCCAGGTGTTATTCATTTTATAGACAATGGCGTCCTGGCCCTTGACGATGTAAACATCTTCCTTTCCCGAAAATATCAGATGATATAATACCTTGGAAGACGCATCTGTAATAGTGAAGCCGTTATCCACTGGGTTAGCGAATAAGGTTTGCATACTTTCATCAGATTTGGTTTCGTTTTTTAATGTAGTTGCCACCTTTTCAGTAGCCTCGCCCTGTACTTTTTCTATGGTCGCACCAGTGGCAGCTCCCACCACAACGGCCTCATCTATAACTTCCTTCCCTTTTAAGGCTTCCACCTCTCTTTTTAAACGGGCAATTTCTTCCTGTTCTTTAGAAGCTTTTACATTTTCTGAAGGCTTGATTGTACTTTTTGAAGTGATGTTAGCACTTGGCTGATAAGAATAATTTAAGGTTTCGAAGCTTTTAAAAGCATCTCTTAACGCCAAATTATACACTTTTGAATATTCTTTTTCACGAGATTGACCAACATCTGATGAGAGTACCAATTTATTATTGCAGTCTTTTAAGTGGACTTGCAATTTCGTATTTAAGAATGCTTTCTGCTTTTCAACATCAGCATATAACCCTAAGCAACGGTTATTGTTCAGGTCTTCAGGAAATTCTTCATCTGCCATTAAGACCGTAAATCCGTATTTTTCAAATAAAAATTTAGTTAAGGAGTTGGTTTGATATTGATCGGGTTCACTTAAAAAAGTATAGGATGTTGGAACAACCACGTACTTATAAGCATTGATATTTTCTTGGGAAAAGCCTTTAAAAATGAACAACATTAAAAAGGCACATATAGTGAGACGAGATTTCATAGCGTTTTTGGATAAATTAATTTGATTATAAAGATATAATTTTTGAAGTTAAAAAACCTATTTAATATTTAAAGGTATTTCTTAAGCTCCGATAAATGCTTGATTTGTTTAACATTAGACTCCGTGTCATCATTCCTATAATTAAAAAATATAGCATCGTAACCAACATGCAATGCTCCTAAGATATCAGCTTCATAATTGTCACCAATCATGATGCTCTCTTTTGGATGGGCATTGGCGATATTGAGCGCATAGTCAAAAATGATTGGATTTGGTTTTTTAACACCTGCCACTTCAGCATTGGTTATGGTTTTAAAATAGGAGGTGATTTGTGACGCATTCATTTTTCTTAACTGTGCCTCTTCAAAACCATTGGTTATAATATGCAGTTGATATTTAGGTTGCAAATACTGTAACAATTCTAGAGTGCCATCAAAGAGGTGGTTAAAACTGGAGAGATGGGCAATATAATCTAGAGATAAGCTATGGATCAATTGATCATCAATCCTATAGTCAATCTCATTAAACGTGTCCCGTAGTCTTCCATAGCGCAACTCCATCTGATCGATCTTGTCATGTCTGTAAAGTTTCCAATATTTTAAATTTACTGGCTCATACACTTGTAAAAAGACGTCCAGACTGAGGTCAACATTATGTATCTTGAAAATCTTATCAAATGTCAATGCTGAGTTTTTATCAAAATCCCAAAGGGTATGATCCAAATCGAAAAAAACGTGTTTAATTGCTTTTATCTTCATCTACTGATTCTAATATCATCCTAAATAAATCCCTAAATCCTTTCCATCGGTCCAAATCACTAAACGCATAGTTATGGAATACGGGCACAAAGGTGCCATTCACATTTTTCACTTCCTGCATTAAGCGTTCCAAATCCTGTTTTTTATCTAACAACGATTGGCGTTTTAACAAGGCATAATCTACACAATGAAACGGATTAATTTGCAAGGGCGTTTGCACTTCATAATCCAAATCATAAAACTGAAATGGTGTGCAGGTACCCGCTCTAAACCCTAAATGATTGATATACCCCATTGTGAAATCCTGTTTCACTTCCAATTCAATAAGATTTCTATAAGTTTCTGGCAAATTTAACTTAGAAAACGAATTCCGCGAAGCTTCCAATGGATAATTTGTGGTCGCTTCCATTTTTCGTTTTTCCTTTTTAAGGGTTGGCATATCATCCAATGACAAATAGGATGCTTTTAATCCAATCTTACAATAATCGCCCACATACTTAATCAAGGAAACAAATCGTTTTTTGTTGATGTTGACATTCTTGTCATACGTTGAATATTCTCCTATCAGGAAAAACACGATAAACTTATTGGAAGTTTGCTTTTGTTTGGTCACGATCCATTTAAACGTATCGTAGGGATCTCTCTTAAAGCCCGCCAAACATTGATACCGATGATAAAGCTGTTTCAATCTTAAACTAAACAGATCAGCAACAGTGCCTCCAAAGGTTCTTAATAAACCTTTGTCCTTAAAATAATAGGCCACAGGCACATCAATGACTGGTTGTATATTATAACTTCTGGATGGGAATTCAAATTCCGGAAACTGCGCTTGGAGGATTTCCTTAAATTTATAGGCCCAAATATCCACCACGGGTTGGTGAAGAAAGCCTTTATTGTACGCTAAGCTCTCTGTGGCCAAAAACCGGCCATACTCATCTTTTACGTGTGGTAAATATTCTTCATACCTACTTAATAAATAAAAAGTAGCCGCAAAAATATCAAATGGCAAATTGCTTTTATCCGATGTTGAAAAGAAACATTTTGTTGCCCCCCAATCTTGTACATTGATATCCAAATCAGAAAGTCCTTGCTCAAATATCAATTCATGACTTCGTATAAACAACTCACTGCTCAACGGTTGTTTGGTATAAGAAATCTTCATGCTATCATGTGCAATAAATTCCTCGACGGTAGTTGTAAAACTCACTGGCACATTTAAAATGCGCAAAACAATATGCTTAAAGGCATACGTCATTCTTGGAGTTATTTTATGAGTGTAAACTAGTAACATTCGATGGGGTAAATTCCAAAGTTAAAAATCTCAAATGCAAATCTTAAAATGCTTCCCTTCATTAGACTTTGGTCTTTATGTATCATTTATTAAATATAGTGAAATGGAAATTCCAAAGTTAAAAATTCCAAATCCCAAAACAGAATCTTTTCTGATGTATTTCAATAATGATGTCATCATTCGAAAACTAAATTCCGCTCTCTTGACTACAGACAAATAAAATAATCAGTAGGTTACTATAAGTTCACTTTCTTACCGCTGAGCAAATTTAAGTCTTCCGCAACATTTAGACATAATGGCATTTGATTATTATGATTTGGCAGTTTTATTCTAATAATGATAATGGAAATTTGATGCTTCTACATTGGGAATTTTATTTTCACAATATTCCTTCATCCGCAAAACTAAAGTAAGCATTTTCAGTAATGATCAGATGGTCCAAAACTTTGATATCCAAACTCTCTCCAGCATTTTTTAATTTTTGAGTAATCTGTTTATCGGCTTCGCTTGGCTTTAAATTACCTGAGGGATGGTTATGTGCCAAAATTAGGCCCACTGCTCCAGTCTCTAAAGCTGTTTTAAGAGCCAAGCGAACATCAACTAAGGTGCCCGTGATCCCACCTTTACTCAATTGGTTTTTTTGTAGGACTTTATTGGAATTGTTTAAATAAATGATCCAAAACTCTTCATGGGCCAATTCGCCAATAATGGGTTGCATGAGTTCAAAAACTGATTGGCTAGAATCAATTTTGTGGTGTTGCAAGGCCTCCTCTCCCCTGCGTCGCCTGCCTAATTCTAATGCTGCGATAATGGCAATTGCTTTAGCCTCGCCAATTCCCTTAAACTCGGTCAGTTGTTTGATGGATAATTTGCCCAACGCACTCAAATTATTATTGGCACTTGCCAAAATGCGTTTGCAAAGTTCCACTGCACTTTCATTTCTGCTTCCTGAGCCTATGAGAATGGCTACCAATTCTGCATCACTTAAAGCCGCTTTTCCTTTATCTCTTAATTTCTCGCGAGGCTGATCATCTTGCGACCAATTTTTAATGGAAAATGAAGGTTGTTTTTCTGCCATTGCCACCAAATAGTTTTAAAGTGGTTATATTGTTAGTGAGTATTTCGCACACAAAAAATAGGCATTAATTATCAAAGAAAAGATAAAAATTGTAAATTTCAGAACCGATTTATAAATCACGGTAAAATGGAGACTCTATTTAATCAAAAGGTCTATCAAGAAGTCCTTAGACGTATTGACAGCTTAACTGAAAACACTAAGCCAATATGGGGAACGATGAATGTGGCTCAAATGGTAAAACATTGCCAAATGCCATTATTGGTTGCCAATGGAAAAATGGAACTTACTGAAAACGTGGGGTTTTTAAAAAAAATGATTTTCAAACTCTATAAACCAGTAATGTATAACGATAAAGTTTGGCCAGAAAACATTACTACCCCTAAAGACTTCAAAGTGAAAAATGCCCCAATTTTTGAATTTGAAAGAGACCAATTAAAACTTCATATTAGTGAATTTCATGGTAAAGCCATGAACATGCATTGGCCAAAACATCCCTATTTTGGAAATTTCACTACAGATCAATGGGGCAAAATAGAATACAAACATTTAGATCATCATTTAAGGCAATTTGGCGCATGATCTGGATTATATAATTTAAACGCTCCTATTAAAAAAAGGACACCAATTCTACCTTATAACAAACACTCAGGAATAGTAGGAAATTCTAAAATTCCTATTAAAAAGCATATCTTTCAGGGTTTTTATAACCCCTTATTAAAAGACAAAATGATCATAAGAAAAGCCAACCAAGAAGATGCTAGTCCTATCACCAACTATTTACTTTTGGCCATGGAAGCTATTGTTTATGAATTTATAGGCAAAAAAGATCCTATCACGGCCCGAGAATTTTTACATCATTTTGTAAAGCAAGAGGCTAATCAATACTCTTATCAAAACTGCTTGGTGGTTGAAGATGAAGGTGAGATTGTTGCGGCGGTCAATATCTATGATGGCTCAAAATTAAAACAATTACGCGCTCCAATTACGCAATATATTAAAACCCAATTTTTAAAGGATTTTAATCCTACAGATGAAACCCAAGCGGGAGAATTTTATATAGACACTTTAGGCGTTCACCCTAACCAACAGGGCAAAGGTATTGGCGCCAAACTTCTAAGACATGTAATCAACTATTACGTTTATGAAAATAAACAAGCGGTGGGACTTCTTGTAGATGAAGACAATCCGAATGCTCAAAGACTCTATTTAAAACTAGGTTTTGAGCCAGTGGGAGAATTGGTATTAGAAGGCAAGCATATGATTCATCTTCAAATCAAACCCAAGACTTCCTAAAAACAACACCTCAACGCTTCAAAACACGATTTTAGAGCATGTAAATTCGGGCTGTATCATGCGTATAATTTATCCTTAAAAAACGAATCCTACCTAGAGTCTCTTTTTATTTATTAAATTAGTTGCTTCAAAATTCATCTGAGACAAACCCTCAATCGTGGTTAAATTTACTCCTCATGATACACATTAGAATAGGAACCAATTCTGATATTAAAGACATTCTAGCGCTTCAAGAAAAATATTTGTACAAAAATTTGAATGAAGCAGAACGAATTAAAGGTTTTGTGACGACACCATTTACGAGTAAACAAATTGAAGACATCATTGGTGAAAATGGTATTTTTATAGCAAAAAAAGACAATGATTTAATCATTGCCTACGCTTTTGCGGGAAGTTGGGCTTATTTTGAACAATGGGAAATTTTCAAATATATGACGTCTCGATTTCCATATTTAACATTTCAGGCCAAAGCGATTAACACAGATAATAGTTTTCAATACGGCCCCGTTTGCATTGATGAAGCTTTCAGAGGAAAAAGGCTTTTAAACCTTCTTTTTGAAGAAATGAGAATTGAATTCCTAAAGAAGTATCCCATTTCAATCACATTTATCAATAAAGTGAATGCCGTTTCCACGAAAGCACATACGGAAAAGTTAGGTTGGGAAATCATCGATGAATTTGAATTCAATAACACTAATTATATTGGACTGGCATTTGACATGAAAACCTCGGTGCTGCAATAGAAATAAAACAAACCATAGAAAAATGTCCGTTCTTTGGAGAATGTGAAAAATGTTCTTCGTTTTTCATTATAAATAGTGTAAGTTATCATTTAACCAAACCAAATAAATCCTGAATGTTCAAACATCAAGGCAAGAATAGGACTCTAAGCCATAACTTACGGATTGCCACCATCCTATCTTTTGTTGCAGGAATTGTGAATGCCACCGGTTTTTTGGCATTCACTGAACTGACCACAAACGTCACGGGGCATTTTGCATTATTTTTGAGAGATGTGGCAGATTTCAAATTCTGGATGTTGACGGTATATTTTTTGTATATTTTCTCCTTTCTATTAGGCTCATTTTCATCAGGTCTTCTCATTGAATTATTTAAGGAAAACAAAAAGCTTAACGTTTTCGTGATCCCAACAGTTATTGAAATTCTCATTTTAATTGCCGTGGCATTTTTGAGTCATTTTCCCAAACTATATTCTCCCGATGTTATGGTGTGCCTATTACTATTTGCCATGGGATTGCAAAACTCATTCGTGACCAAACTTTCAAATGCCGTAGTAAGAACCACGCATCTCACAGGATTGTTCACTGACTTAGGAATTGAACTTTCACAATTATTATTCCCCAAAGCCCATCCCAATAGAAAAGAAATTAAATCGACCGTTAAACTCCGATTGTTTATTATTTGTTTCTTTTTCCTTGGAGGATTAGTTGGAGGCTTCTTTTACTCAAAAATGGATTGGAAATTAAACACGCTCCTATTGGGCGCATTAATTTTAATCATAAGCTTACTCTATGACGATTCCAAACTCCGTTTCATCAGGGCTAAAAGAAGATTCAGGCAAGGAAGGAAACCGGTATTGAAATTCAGACGACGTGCGAAAGTGAGGTCTTAGTAAAAGATTCATGATCCTTTTAGCGCCCGAAATAGGACGTCAGCCAATTGCAGACGGTCGCATTGTGGAGTGTGCATGACATTTTAAAAATGTTAAAAAAATAAAAAACATTTGGCAAGAAATAGATTCATCGTAATATTGCAATGAAATAATATATTAAATTATGGGCATCTCAAAAACAGAAATCTTTACCGACCAACAAAACGAAATTTCACTTTTCGCCAAAGTATTTGGTCACCCTGCGCGCGTAGCAATCTTACAACATTTGTTTAAAATTGACGCCTGTATTTGTGGTGATCTGGTGGCTGAGATCGGACTTTCACAGCCCACGATTTCTCAACATTTAAAGGAATTAAAGCATTTGGGATTGATCAAAGGTAGTGTTGAAGGCACCCGTGTCTGCTATTGCATAGACGCCAAAAACTGGTCTAAAATGAAACTTATCATCTTAGAATTTCTAAATCAGGATATTTCTATCAAGGAAGAGTGTTGTTAAAAATGCGATAATTTAATTAAAATAAAATCTTATTATCATGACAAAAGAACAAGAATTAAAAGACATCGTCAAAGATCGTTACACGAAAATCGCTGAGCAAGGTAAAGCAGAAAATGCGGCTTCATGTTGTGGTGCCACCACTCCATCCAACAAAATTTACAATATTATGATGGATGATTATACAGATACTGGAGGTTATATTGAAGATGCTGATTTAGGTCTGGGATGCGGTCTTCCTACGCAATTTGCTAAAATAAAAAAAGGTGATACAGTTATCGATTTGGGCTCAGGAGCAGGAAATGATTGCTTTGTGGCACGTCATGAAACTGGCGCAGAAGGTAAGGTCATTGGGATTGATTTCACCCCTATCATGGTAGAAAAAGCGCGAACAAACGCAGAAAAACTGGGATACAATAATGTTGAGTTTAGAGAAGGTGATATTGACGCTATGCCAATTAGCAATGATGTTGCAGATGTTATTGTCAGTAATTGTGTGCTCAACCTCGTACCCGATAAACAAAAAGTGATTGGAGAAATCTATAGGGTTTTAAAACCAGGTGGCCATTTTAGTATTTCTGATATTGTGCTGGTAGGCAACCTTCCTGACGCTTTAAAAGAAGATGCTGAAATGTATGCAGGTTGTGTTGCAGGTGCTATTCAAAAATCAGAATACTTACAAATGATCACTGCTAAAGGGTTTAAAAATGTAACTATTCAAAAAGAAAAGCCAATTAGCATTCCTGATGATATCCTTTCAAAGTATCTGTCAGAAGATGAAATAAACGCTTTTAACAAGGGAGCAACGGGTATTTTCAGTATTACCGTTTATGCAGAAAAAGCAGGAGCCAAGCTAGAAAAACCAAAACTGATCCTTTCTGAAATATCAGGCAATACCTGTTCTCCATCTACCGGATGTTGCTAAATAATTGCTCAGGTTTCTCAAAACATTATCTAATTTTTAGAATGTGTTTTTTGATGTCTGAGCAATTTACATTTTTAGTACCTTCGTTATTATGAATGCACTTGATATTCGCACCGTTGATGTTGTGCAATATGTTACGCCTTTGCGAGAAGGCGGTTCTCTTCCCGCCATTGTTAAGGCTAGTGACGGATTTCTTTATGTTCTGAAATTCCGTGGTGCCGGCCAGGGCAAAAAAGCACTTGTCGCCGAGTTTATTGGTGGCGAATTGGCACGGGCCATAGGATTAAAAGTTCCCGAAGTCGTTTTCATGAACCTTGATGACTCGTTCAGCAAAACAGAGCCCGATGAGGAAATTCAGGACTTATTAAAGTTTAGTGTTGGGCTCAATCTTGGTCTTCATTTTCTTTCCACAGCTATAACCATCGATCCTTTGGTCACCCAAATTGATGGGCTTATCGCCTCAAAAGTGGTGCTATTGGATAGCATGATCAGTAATATTGATAGAACTCCAAAAAATCCCAATTTGCTTTATTGGAACAAAGAACTTTGGGTTATAGACAATGGTGCCAGTTTTTACTTTCATCATAATTGGCCTACTTGGGAAAATCATCTTAACAGAACATTTCCGCTCATCAAAGACCATGTTTTATTAGCGCAAGCAACACAATTGGCGGCTGCTACCAAAAGCATACAACTTACATTGGACAGTGAAAAAATCACTCAAATCATAAAAAGTATTCCTGAAGATTGGTTACTCAATGATATTGATACACAATCTCCAGAGATTATGAGAGCGGCCTACATCAAGTATCTGACCACAAAATTATCTATGATTGACATACTAGCAAAAGAAGCTCAAGATGCAAGATAAAGTGACCTATGAATATGCTGTATTAAGGATTGTCCCGAAAGTAGAACGCGAAGAGTTCTTTAATGTAGGTGTGCTGCTTTTTTCTAAACGGAAGAATTTTCTGGATGTTAAATATACTATTGATAAAAAAAAGTTAGAAGCATTTTCTGACACATTGGATATCCAAGATCTTAAAAATCATTTAGACGCTTGGAAGCTTGTATGTGATGGTGTAAAAGAAGGCGGCACCATTGCACAATTTGAAATTTCTGACCGGTTTAGATGGTTAGCAGCCGCTAGAAGCACCATCATTCAGAGTTCAAAAACACATTCTGGATTATGTTGCGACCCGAAAGACGAACTGGAACACCTTTTTAAAACCTTTGTTCTATAAATAATCCGTATTTCCCATATTTTAAAGCTGTATATTTTCTCAATTTTATTCCCATTTAGAATCCGTTAGAGCAAGAAAATTTCCGAATTATTAATTCACCAATTATTTAAGTAAATTTACATTTATCAATTTTTGGGCAGCTTCCCATATCAACATTCACAACGTTATCTTCAGAAATCCAGTTATATGTACAATACTATCCTTAAAAATTTCTTGTTTATCACAATTTTATTTTTGGCATTTACAGGTTGCAAAAACAAATCCGTTTCAAAAACAGAGGTCTTAGCTGAACCCCCACGACATGTTTTATTAAAAGAGCAGCCCAATACCGTTAAGACTCCTGAAGGCATGGTTTGGGTAGAAGGCAAAACTTTTACGCAAGGTGCAAAATCAGGCGATGCCTATGCTATGCCAAGGGAGCAGCCAGCACATAAGGTTATGGTTGATGGTTTTTTTATAGATGTCACTGAAGTCACCAACAAACAATTTAAAGCTTTTGTAAAGGCCACAAATTATATAACTGTTGCAGAACGACCTATAGACTGGGAAGAAATGAAAAAAGACGTCCCAGAAGGCACTCCAAAACCAGCCGACAGCGTATTACAAGCTGGGAGCTTAATTTTCAATAAAAACTTAAATAGTGTTGCCAACATGAACAATTATACCAATTGGTGGACCTGGAAGATTGGAGCCAATTGGAGACATCCAGAAGGTCCAAAAAGTACTATTGATGGCAAAGACGATTATCCTGTTGTACATATTGCTTATGATGACGCCATAGCCTATTGCAAATGGGCCAACCGCCGACTTCCTACTGAAGCGGAATGGGAATCTGCTGCACAAGGAAAAAACACTAAGAGTATCTACACTTGGGGAAATGATAACTCTCAGCTCAATGCATCAGCAAACACTTGGCAAGGTACCTTTCCAGTAAAAAATGAAAGTGTAGATGGATTTGAACTCATCGCACCTGTTAAATCCTTTCCTCCCAACAGCATCGGAATTTATGATATGTTGGGGAACGTATGGGAATTGACTAATGATTGGTTTAATGTGGACTATTATAAGCAATTGGATATTTCAAAATCGCTAATAAATCCTCAAGGTGCCGATAAAACCTTCACGCCCAACAATCCCTATGCTAAGGAACATGTCATTAAAGGAGGCTCATTTTTATGTCATGCATCCTATTGTGCAAGCTTCAGAATATCTGCGCGCATGGGTACGAACTGGGATTCAGCATCTGACCATTCTGGGTTTAGAACGGTGGCCAGTGTGGAGATGCTTGAATAATAACTAAAACACTACTATCACGGTTTTAGCTTAAAAATACTGATAAGAATACTGACAACACTCTTTGCGAGCGCCACTTTTAGTTCACATTCTGAATTGTCTATTTAAATTTAAAGGGGTCTTATCCTTCTCTGATTTGAGCTCCTC
This sequence comes from Gelidibacter mesophilus DSM 14095, assembly GCF_000423005.1. Lineage (GTDB taxonomy): Bacteria > Bacteroidota > Bacteroidia > Flavobacteriales > Flavobacteriaceae > Gelidibacter > Gelidibacter mesophilus. The sequence goes on along the minus strand of NZ_AUHD01000007.1, from coordinate 240,988 downwards.
TTTGATTGTTATCAAATCTCACGCGAGAAGTACCCTCATGAAATTTTAACCATCATTCAATAGTGATATGGCTTCAATGGGCATGCTCTCATACACAATTCTTGTGCTTATCCTTTCGTTAAGCGTTATTGATTCGTAGAGAATCGTCTTAATTCTCTAAGGCAGACCTATTTTTAGAAAACAAGAAAAAGGATCACGACTTACATACATAAGCCGCAATCCTCTACCAAATTTTAATGTTCTATACAGAACAAATTATTATTTACTCTCTGCTAATTCACGTGTTAACCAACCTCTCCTGCTTGCCGTTGCAATGGCATAAGGTGTAATCCAAAACAAACCAAAAGTATATAGGACACTGTATGAATACGCCCAAAATGATTCTGATAATGTATAGCGTTTTGCGTAAAATAACACCGGGAAACTAGACAACACTAAGATACTAACGAAGGTTGAGCTAATAAATAATATAGGATGCATCACAATAAAGAATAACATAAATACCAAGAACGGATAGCTCATTATTATTTTTGATGATTGACTGATAAACAATAGTCGAGTTCCAAGCTTAGAACCCTCTCTAAAATTCGTGAATACATATTTTGACATTTGTATATTTTCACGCACATTACTTCTACCCCATCTGATAAACATTTTATACAATCCTTTATATCGTTCAGGCACATTAGTATAACAATATGCATTTCTTTGGAAAAGCACGTATTTACCTTGCTTCAAAATCATATTGGTCATGGCACGATCTTCTCCAATGTCAGATGGCTGCCCCATAAAGGTTTGGTTGATCCAATCTTCAAGACACGCAAACACAGCTGATCTACGGTATGCTGCCAATGCTCCAGGCGTACACAATACAGAGTTTAAACTACTTTCCGCTGATCTGACAAATTCGAAACTGAGTACAAAACTCACATTCAACATTTTTGGTAAGATGGCCTTCTCATTATTTAATACTCTAATGTTTCCAGCAACTGCACCACAGTTTTCGTTTACCACAAACGGACTTACCAAGTTTCTCAATGTATCACTTTTCACTACTGAATCACTATCGACAGTTACGAAAACTTCACCTTTCCCTAGATTAAATCCACGGTATAGGGCATGACGTTTACCTTGATTTTTTGGTTGTTGATAAATTGACAAACGATCACCAAGTTTCTTTTTAGCTTGCTGCATCCAATACCAAGTATCGTCTTTACTTCCATCGTCAATGGCTAAAAGCTCTAACTTGCCTTCAGGATATTCGCTGTCCGCCAGACTCATTAAGGTATCCCAAACTTGTTTACCTTCATTATAAGCTGGTACAATTACAGTACACGTTGGTAATTCTTCATCACTCACAGATTTAATAGATCGATATCTAAAATATAGAAAGAGGTTGTAGATAAAAAAACCTGCTTTAAAAACAAATAGACCTGTCGCGACAACCAAAAATATGAGTCCGAAAGTAGAACTCATACGATCTGTTCTAAATTGTTGAAAATCGTTTTGCAAATCAAATACCAAAAAAATGGATCCAATCATCAAAATAAAAGTACTAACCAAAATAACAACGCCCCATGGGTTAATTGTTTTTTGATTAGGCAAGTTATTGAAGAAAGAACCTTTTTTGGTTGTTCCATTAACGGTCGTTGCATTTTTAGAGGTTTTGAGGTCTCTTGAAGAATTCGTATTGAGGGTTTTAGTGTTCATAGATATTTGTCCAAGTTTTAAACAAAATGATTTTATTATTTGTTGTGATTTATAATCATTAAGTAATAAGCAACACTTGTGCCATGCGCGAACAATGCGGTTTTAAAGGGGGTTTGGGATAATGTGAGAATAAAAGTGTATAACTTTTACACACTTCAAGGGATGTTTACACAGCGTTTACACAGTTTTGAAAAATTAGAGCTAATGTGTAACCCTTATTTATTATTAAAGCTATTGCCATAAAATGGAATTGAATCCCTACGTCAGAATCATCTCTGAACTAATACTCACTGGACGCTTGCGGTTTGAGTTGGAATTCCAACTTGGTAGCGTTTAGTTATAGAGCATTAGAACTCCGAAGACCTAGCAAAATCTGTCAAACTAATTTTTTATACTCTAACTCAGATGACGTTGAGTGCGTCATTGGACAGTTTGAGACAAGACATCACGTTTTAACCTTCTATACAAAAAAAGTAAGAACTAAGCGCTGCTGACTAGACTAAAAAAGCGATAACATAAAAGTTAATTTTATCCTATCGCTTATTACGCTGTTTTTAAGATAGAATAGTACTGTCGATACGCTCTGAAAGTACTGTTCTAATTACGGATATTATTCCTAAATAGCTTTTAGCTGGATTATGGTGAAGACTTCGTTTTCATCATCAAATCCATTTTCATCCTTGGTAACCACCTTTTTGATAGTGTACGTCACTTCAAATTTTTGATTTAAAAATAGTTCGGCATCGATATCAAATTCTTTCATTACCGCTTCATTAACCTTTTGAAAGGTCATGGTAAATTCAGATCCGTCGTCTTTATTTGTTGTAATGAAATTATAACCATAGCCTTCATTCCCGTCATACACCCCGATTATTTTTAATTCTTGGGCATGGGAAGCCGTGAGGGAATCATCAATTGGCAAAGGCTTAAAGGATAGTAAAAGTAGGCATAAAGCCGGGATCGTCATTATAAGAGTTGCTTTCATAATATTTTCAATTTTAGATAAAAACGTTTCGCTTTTCGGAAGTTAGCCACAACAAGTCCGATTACTTTTAGCAACCTCATCCCGATGAAGTTTGCACGTGGATAAATCAATTGATAATATCGACTATAAGAATTTTATAATTAAGCGTTGAAAACATCGTCTGATTTAGTAAAGCATTTAAATTCTACGGTATAGCCATTAGGATCTTTGACAAAGAATGATTGGTGCTCTCCAGTTTTGTTTTCCAAAAATTTTACTTGGGATACGAAAGCAATATCCTTAGACTGCAACCGCTCATGTACTTTGTGCCAATCTTCTTTTATTAATATGACTCCAAAATGGAATGACGGTAAAATATCGCCATTAAAACTGTAACTATTACAATCAAATTTAAAAGGACCACTTTCAGTAAAAGTAATTTGATGACCAAACAAATTGATATCTATCCACTTTACAGAGGAGCGACCAATTTCTGATCCTAGAATATCTTTATAAAAGATTCGGGTTTTGTTAATGCTTACACAAGGTAAGGCTAGATGAAATTGTGTTGCCATAAGTTGTTTGTTTTCATCAGATTATTACTAACTCGTGTGTTAAAGTTAAGCTATTTTTTGAAGGATAATTATATTTTGCTATCTTTTTTTGATCGTCCCAAAACTGTCATAAACAAAAAAGTTGCCTATAAATAGGCAACTTTTAAGTCCATATGATATCATGACCTATGAAAATAGATCATGGTTCTAATTCCTAATCTTCAACTAGTCTTCATCTTCATCATCGATCTCTAACTCAGGATCATCTTCTCCCAATTCTGGGTCTCGAACTGCATCCGGATCATCGCCTTCAAAATCCTCATAATCATCTTCATCATAGTTTTCCATGGTCATTTGAAGTTTTGTACTAACCTTTACTAAATATTTAGTGTCGCTAGTAGTCACTTCCACCGCCTCTACAATTTCATTATTGGCGTTCTTGAACGTTATGATATTATCATCATCATAACCATCAGGATACTTTTCCACCAATAAGGATAGGATTTCTGGGGTCAATTTTTTAAAATCGACGATTACACGTTTTAGATTGTCTCTTTTGTTACTCATAATTACATGTCTAATAGATAGGCAAATATAAGTGGTGCAACTATTGTAGCATCACTTTCTATTATAAATTTAGGGGTATCTACATCGAGCTTTCCCCAGGTTATTTTTTCATTAGGAACGGCTCCTGAATACGATCCATAACTTGTTGTAGAATCGCTAATCTGACAGAAATAACTCCAAAATGGAGTGTCTGTACGCTCCATATCTTGGTAGAGCATTGGCACAACACAGATAGGAAAATCTCCCGCAATGCCACCACCAATTTGGAAGAAACCGATTCCGTCTTTGGAATTATTAGTGTACCAGTCTGCTAAGAACGTCATATATTCAATCCCAGACTTCATAGTACTCGCCTTTAATTCTCCCTTAAGAACATAGCTGGCAAAAATATTACCCATGGTACTGTCTTCCCAACCTGGTACAATTATAGGTAAATTTTTCTCTGCTGCAGCAAACATCCAAGAATTTTTTATGTCAATTTCATAGTATTCTTCAAGCACTCCGCTCAAGAGCATTTTGTACATAAATTCGTGTGGGAAAAAGCGTTCGCCTTTCTCTTCGGCATCTTTCCAGATTTTAAAAATATGGTTTTGTAAACGTCTAAAAGCTTCTTCTTCTGGAATGCAGGTATCTGTAACTCGGTTTAATCCTTTTTCCATCAAATCCCACTCTTCCTGTGGTGTTAAATCACGATAGTTAGGCACTCGCTTGTAATGGGAATGCGCAACCAAATTCATGATGTCTTCTTCAAGATTTGCGCCGGTACATGAAATAATCTGTACTTTATCTTGACGGATCATTTCTGCAAATATTTTACCAATCTCAGCAGTACTCATTGCCCCAGCCAAAGACACCAACATCTTGGAGCCTTTTGCCAACTGGTCTTCATACCCTTTTGCAGCATCTACCAATGCCGCTGCATTAAAATGCAGATAGTATTTTTCAATAAATTTAGAAATTTCTCCCTTATTAGTTGTCGTCATCATTATCGAATTTTGAAAATTTGTTTGTTCCTGAACCAGTTTCGTTAAAGTTACTTTCATAACCATCTTCTACATTATCGTCCAAAAATTTATAAGTTAACATTTTATAGTACAATTTGGCAGCAAGAAAGTCTGAAGATTTTTCTTTTGGATCTGGACAGAGTTCAACAATATCAAATCCAACCACATTTTTTTCTTCAAATACTTTTCTTAAAAAGTCCAAAGTCTCGTACCACAGCAATCCCCCAGGTTCCGGTGTTCCTGTTGATGGCATGATGGACGGATCAAAAGCATCCAAATCTATGGTAATAAATACATTGTCCGTCATTTGATCAATTGCACTGTCCATCCAAAACTCATCACTGACCATATCATGGGCAAAATATGTTTTTTCTTCGTCCATTACTGTGGTTTCAATAGCATCCATACTGCGAATACCTACCTGGATCAAATTGGTGTTTTGACTTGCTTCATATACAGCACAAGCGTGATTGCATTTGCTGCCTTGATATTCCTTACGTAGATCAGCATGAGCGTCAATTTGAAGCACCGTTAGATTGTCAAAACATTCATTAAAAGCTCGGATGGTACCAATTGAAATAGAATGTTCGCCCCCAAAGGCTGTTACAAACTTGTTACGCTTAATGTATTTTTTCACAGTCTGATGTACCGCCTCAACCATTTTTTCAGGTGATTCGTTTTCCGTTACAGCATCTGCAAGATAAACGCCTTGTTTATAAACCTCTGTTCTGGTTTCAATGTCGTACAATTCCATGTTTTCAGAGGCGTCTAAAAAAGCTTTTGGGCCTTTATCTGCTCCTTTTTGCCATGTACTTGTACCATCATAGGGCACAGGGATCAATACGATTTTTGCCGTTTCTAATTTGGAATATTCTTCGTCTATTCCTGCATACGTTATATTACTATTCATTTTGTACTAATTATTATTTTTTAAGTAAAATGCAATTTGCGAAATTATTAGTTGGTGCTTATAGAAATCATTAGTTGTCGCTCGCGTCATTATATCCTAAAATATCAAGTAAGTCTTCACTTTTTTGCTGCTCCGCAAAAACTTTGGTCGTTAAATTACCGTTTTCATCTTTATCAATCAAAATATGTTTTGGCGAAGGTATTAAACAATGCTGCAATCCACCAAATCCACCAATAGTTTCCTGATAGGCACCAGTATTGAAAAACCCAAGATACAAAGGTTTTTCCTTATTGTATTTAGGAAGGTAAATAGCATTCATATGTTGCTCACTATTATAATAATCATCACTATCACAGGTCAATCCTCCCAACAGCACACGCTCATAGCTATCGTGCCAACGGTTTATTGGCAACATGACAAAGCGTTTGTTGATGGCCCAAGTGTCAGGGAGCGTTGTGATGAACGATGAATTGATCATGTTCCACTTCTCTCTATCGTTTTGTTGTTTCTGATAAAGTACTTCATAAATAGCACCACCACTCTCGCCTACGGTAAAACTTCCAAATTCTGTAAAGATATTTGGCACTTCTACTTCTTCCTGTTCACAAAATTCTTGGATTTGATTAATGATTTCATCAACCATGTATTCATAATCAAAATCAAAAGCCAATGAATTTTTAATTGGAAAACCGCCGCCAATATTCAAACTGTCCAAGGATGGGCAAATACGTTTCAAACTGGCATAAACCTTCAAACACTTGGAAAACTCATTCCAATAGTATGCATTATCACGGATGCCGGTGTTAATGAAAAAGTGCAACATTTTCAGTTTCACTTTTTTATTATCTTTAATCTGATTCCTATAGAAAGGTAAAATATTTTTGTAACCAATACCTAAGCGGGAGGTATAAAACTCAAATTTTGGCTCTTCCTCAGACGCAATACGGATTCCTATATTATATTTTCCTTTGATTTCCTGCGAGAGCAAATCAATTTCTTCATAATTATCAATTATAGGAATGCAATTTTTATGACCTTCATTGATCAATCGTGCAATATTGGTAACATATTGTGCGCGTTTGAAACCGTTACTAATAACGTAGGTCTTGTTGGTAATCTTTCCTTCTTTCTTTAGGCTTTCAACAATATCAATATCAAAAGCCGAGGACGTCTCAATATGAATGTCATTTTTTAAGGCTTCATTCAATACATGTTTAAAATGTGAACTTTTAGTACAGTAACAGTAATGGTACTTCCCCTTGTATTTATGTTTTTTGATTGCTTTTGCAAACCAATCCTTTGCACGCCCAATATTGTTTGATATTTGAGGGAGATAGGTAAACTTTAAAGGTGTACCATAATCTTCCACCAATTGCATCAAATCGATATCGTGAAATTGAAGGGTTTTGTCTTCCAGTTTGAATTCATCTTGTGGAAAATAAAAGGTTTGATTGATAAGGTCAATATATTTTGTATTCATTATGCTTTATTAAAGTTTAAAATTCTGAAAAATAAATCAATTACGGCAATAAATTCCGGAAAATAAATAATGAATCAAACTTGGATTTGTTGATGCGAAGGAAGAGACACGTAAACAAAGTGTCTATATTCTGATAATTTGGAAGTAAGCTTTAAAATTTGGTGACTTATCTTATAAGTAGCTTTTGAAAATGACTTCTTAAAATCCAAAAGCCCAAACATAGAAACACGGTTCAAGGGTTCAGCTAAATAAAGTGCAAATGAACTATAAAAATTTTAAAAAACAAGTTGCAAAGAACAAAAAATGTATCTCTCTTAATTTAAAGATTTCAAATGGAAAAATTTAATGCAAGTACTAGTGTCGTAATGTCTAAAACACCACTGTTAAAAGCATTAAATTTCTCTATAAAAAAATCCTGAGAATAAAATTGTTTAACTGTTTATAGCACAAGAAAGCAGCCCAGGCTTTATCATTACTGCATCATCTTTAAGGTATTAACCTCTTGTTCGGTAAGGTGTTTCCAGTGCCCTCTGGGAATATCCTTTTTAGTGAGACCAGCAATAGCAACACAATCCACCTTTATAATTTCGTAATTCAAATGATCAAAAATGGTGCGAATAATGGTACTGCCAGTATTCTTTATTTTTAAACCAATTTGATTTTTTGACTCCCCTTCCACAAAGCTAATTTCCTCTACGCTAATAAATTTACCTTCAATCTTCAAGCCATCCTGAATTCTCTTAAGGTCTTCAAACTTTAAGTTCTTGTCCAGTTCAATTTGAAACAAGCGCGGCACACCATGCTTAGAATTGGTAAACTTATCCATTAAGGCGTCATCATTGGTGAAAAGAATCAATCCTAAAGAGTTTCTTCCTAAACGACCAATAGGTTTGATGCGCGACGTGGTGGCATTTGCAACAAGATCCATTACGGTTCTTCCCTTACCTTCACTAGTGGTTGTAGCGAAACCTTTAGGTTTATTCAGTAAAACGTAAGCTTTTTTCTCTGGATTAATGCGTGAGCCATCAAACCTGACGTCGTCGTCCAATTTTACCTTATAGCCCATTTCCGTAATGATCTTCCCATTAACGGTTACGCTTCCTGTGGCAATATGCATATCAGCATCACGACGTGAACAAATACCTGAGTTTGCTATGTATTTATTCAATCTGATTTCGTCTGGATTTGATTTTTTAGCTGGTGCTTTTTTGTCTGAAGACGGTTTCACAACCTCTTTTGTGACTTTTCTCATTGGAGCATTTCCTCTAGCATAACTCTTGTTTTTAGGATTGTCGCTCCCTCTTGCAGAATCTGCAGAGCCATTTTTACCCTGACCTCTTCCTGAAGATTTTCCTTTACCACTACTCCCTTGATGTCTACTCATGACTTAAAATTTTCCACAAAGATACTTTATTATATAACTATTTAAGAGCTTTCAATTTACGATTTTATCAAATCCTATTCAGTACAACATCTACATTGATTAGAACGATACAAAAAACACCCGCCACAATGATAAATTTTAAAATGTTATGCAATATCAGATACTGTGTTTTGGTTTTTGACCGCCACAGCATCAGTATGAACACAAACAATAAAAAGGTGCTTAAATAAAAGAAATAATTCATGTGGCCAATGTCAAAATAATAGATCAATAAAAGTGTAGGGATTAAAGTGAACATTGCCAAAACAGTCAGCATCACTTTTGATACACTTTCGCCATAAACTACAGGAATGGTAAGATAATTTTGGGCAAGATCACCCTTAATATTCTCAAGATCCTTGGTAAGTTCTCTCATTGAAATAATTAAAAACAAAAACATGGCATGGAAAAATATAACTGTTTCAAAGTTTCTATAGTAGATGAAAATTGCAAAAAATGGCGTAATGGTTAATATGGCAGAAGTTAGATTACCAACAAATGGGAGTTTTTTTAATTTATGGGAATAAAACCAGATTCCGAAAATATATAATGAAAAGAAGATAACAGCATTAAAAGATACATAACTTGCCATGACCACGGCCAAGAAATTCAGCACAAAATAAAATGACAATTTGGTGTTCTGGCTTACCAACCTGTCCAACATGGACTTATTGGGACGATTGATTAGATCCTTTTCTGAATCGTAAAAATTATTGATAATGTATCCCCCCGCAATAGTTAATGCGGAAGATAAAACCAGCATGAATAAGTTCAAATCGAGCACCACTTCCCGCACCGGTCTGTCATGGGCCAAGATATAAATGGAAGTTAAATATTGTGCAAGAATAACAATCAGAATGTTATAGCCTCTAATGACAGAAAACATACTGAAAAACTTAAGTAGAAGGTGTTTTTGTTTTCTGGTCAGCATATAAAAAGATTCAAACTTTATGACTTAACCCGAATTGGGAACAGCCCAAAGACTGAACGTAATACAAGTTTAAAAATTATAAACCACTTCTAATTTGTAATCTTTAAGAGATTGCTTTGCTTTTTCGAGATCCTCAGTAAAGCCCAGAATATAACCGCCGCCACCTGAACCACATAGTTTTAGATAGTAATCATTAGTATCAAGTCCATTTTTCCAAAGCGCATGAAATTGTGGCGGAATCATTGGTTTAAAATGGTTTAAAGCCACTTTAGAAAGCTTCTTGGTATTAAGAAACAACGATTTAAAATCGCCTTTTAAAAAGTCTTCCACACAAGCGTCTGAATGTTTGATAAATTGATTTTTAAGCATTCTTCGGAAACCTTCTTGTTTCATGTTTTCCATAAAGATGCTTACCATTGGAGCTGTTTCGCCAACAATTCCACTATCTAGCAAAAACACCGCACCTTTCCCATCACTTTTCTGTGAAGGAATTCCCGTAGCTTCAATATTATCTTTTGAATTGATTAAAATTGGAATGCTCAAATAACTATTTAGCGGATCGAGTCCTGAAGATTTTCCGTGGAAAAAAGACTCCATCTCGGAAAAAATCATTTTTAAAACCAATAATTTTTCTCGAGTTAAGTTCTCTAAAACTGTAATTTTATCAGAAGCGTATTTATCATAAATAGCAGCTACCAATGCGCCACTGCTGCCAACACCATATCCTTGTGGAATGGAGGAGTCAAAATACATTCCTGCATTTACATCTTCTTCCAGAGCTTCGATATCAAAAGTCACCAATTCAGGATTGATGTTTTTCAAGTAATCTACGTACCTCTTTAGATTGCTGTTCGATGCTATTGAAGCTTCAGATGTGAGTCCGTCAGTTTTTAAAGCACCATTATAAAAATTATATGGAATAGATAATCCTTTGGAATCTTTGATGATGCCATACTCGCCAAAAAGCAGGATTTTAGAGTAAAATAGAGGTCCTTTCATGTTTCAGTCTTCAGTTTGCAGTCCACAGTAGCAGTGACTTAGTTGCAAATATACGGATTAAAATTGTATTTGGTTTGCTCCAAAACCAATTTGATCGCAAATATAATGTCCATTTTGACAATACCCAACTAACTCGTCTTTAATAAATTGTAAAATTTCTTGGCTTTCTCTTTTCGGATAAAGCACGTGTACATTCGCTCCCGCGTCCAAGGTAAAACTAATATTTAACCCAGTTTCTTGTCTGAAATTCCAGATTCTATTGATAATTTCCAAAGTATTAGGCTTCATCAAGATAAAATAAGGCATACTGGTCATCATCATGGCATGTAAAGTCAACGCCTCACTTTCTACCAAAGCGTTAAATGCCTCCAAATCTCCAGTCTTTAAAATAGATTTTAGACTCTCAAGATTTTGATGCGCTTGTTCAAATCTGTTTTGAGCGTAAGGATGGTTATGCATTAAGTTATGCCCTACCGTGCTGCTCACTTGCTTTTCGCCCTTATCAACCAATAATATAGTATCTTGATATTCTTTGAAATCTTCATGAACAGGGTAAGGAAATTTCACTCCAAACAAGTCTGTGCTTCCTTCAATTGATTTGGTTTCGCCCCAAACAATTAAATCACCTTCAATACTCCGGCACGCACTCCCTGAACCCAAACGCGCCAAGAAAGATGCTTTTTGGTTGAAATACTCTTGGTCAAAGGATTCTTCTACTGCTCCCGCAATGACATCAGCATCTAACAACTGCTTTTCAACACTCATTAAACACAAGGCTAAGGCACTCATGCCACTTGCCGAAGAAGCGATTCCTGAGCTATGCGGAAATGTGTTTTTGGTTTCTATTTTAAAGTGGTACAATTTTAAAAACGGCAGATAAAGTTCTATGCGTTCAAAAAATGTTTGGATTTTAGGCTTGAAATCTTCTTTTAGCGCACCATCTAGGTAAATATCAAAAGAAAAGGCATTATCAACATCGTTCTTTTTGATAAAACTTAAAGTTGTAATCGTTTTACACATATTCAAGGTAAAACTCAGAGAAGGATTTTCAGGAATTTGATCCTTTTTCTTTCCCCAATATTTTACTAAAGCGATGTTACTGGGAGATTCCCAAGTGATGCGTCCTTGGTCTATATTTGCATCATAAATAGGCGGAATAAAATCGTGTTCAGTCATTTGTTATTTGATATTACTACAAAAGTAGGAAATCCTATCGGTCTTTTTCCTCAGATAATGACATTGCCATCAATTTCATCATCGTAGTGTAATTTTTCGTGGTTGCTGTAATATTCAGTTTTCTCTCCACAACCGTCACGTTGAAGTTGGCCTGATCAATGGCAGCGACAGCATAAAACAAATACAGCCCTCTTTAATTATGAACTTTTCATTTTCATGGCATTCAAAAGCTTTTTTTAAAGGAGGATTTTAGAAATCTTACCTGTTTTTCCAAACAGGCATAATGACCGTATATATACCAAGTTTTAACTGTAGACTTTCATAATACACACAAAGAACTGACCATCAATACATTGAAAAACACCATGTAAATAATTACAGTGCTACACTATTTTTATGGAGTTTAGATGGTTTTTAATCGTTAAAATCCGTACGTTTGTCGGTGTTTATATGTGCCGTTTTTGTAGAGACATCCCCAAATCATGAATTTATATAAATATCTTTTTATATTAATAACACTCTGTTATTTACCTCATTGTAGTTATTCACAACGCGATATATATCAGAATACTGATCCCTATCATTTAGAAAAACTTATTTCAGCAGACAGCATTTATGAAGCCACACTATTATTAAATGAGGAATTGAACTATGCAAAATCTCATAATCTTTCGTTGTCTGTAGCATCGGCAAATGAAAAATTAGGCGATATTTTTTATAAAATAGAGAGCTATGAAACAGCCTCATCATACTATCTGAAAGCGTTTCAAGTATTTGACTCCCTCAACCAAAAAGAAGAAGTTGACCGCATCTTATCCAATTTAGCGAGGAATCACGTTCATGCAAGGAATTACAAAAGATTTGATAGTATTATCCCAATAGCTCTGGAATATTCCGAACAGCTCAATAGCATCAACTTATTTTATAACTTAGGATCAAAAATCATCAAAAATTATTCGGTCAGGAATTTTGAAGCCTCTCAAAAATACGCAGAAGAAGCGCTTTTAAAGCTGAAAACATTCTCTTTTTACAATGAGAAAGACATCGCTGAAAAACCGAAATTAGCAATGTCCTTTTCATATTACCAAGCTTTATCGCTGATTAATTTAAAGCAATATGATAAAGGCTATGAGCTTCTTTTTGAAATTGATCCTGATCAATTGAGTATGAACGTGCAACACAATACCGTGCCTTTAACCCAAATTGCGACGTTAAATTATTATAAATTCAGGTATTTTAATGAACATACTACAAAAGCAGACTCTGCGAACAACTATTTATTGAAGTCTGATTTTCTTAAATATAATGTCATCAAGGAATTTCAAAATAAACTTTCAAAAAACGGAGATCTTATTTATCGGATTATCAACACCGAAAACCAGCTCGAGCTCGCCGAGGCAAAACGTGAGCAAGATAAAACACTTGCAAATGCATTTCTAATTGCCACAATTATCTTGAGTTTAGTACTTGCAGCAATGGGTGTTTTCTTTTATTATTATTATTCTAACAGGAAGCAAATTAAAGAGATCAATTTAAAACTGAAGCATTCCAATAAAAAGCTAAAACTAATAGACAAAGAACGGCTTGAATTTTTCTCTATTTTGAGTCATGAATTAAGAACACCAATTTATGGCATTAGCGGCCTTGCCACCTTAATAGAGCAAGAACAATCTCCAGAAAAAAGAAGAGGTTATCTTAATGCACTGAGCTCCTCGAGTCATTATATCTCAGTTCTTATTGACAATGTCCTGCAAATTTCAAAATTAAAATTTGAACAGAAAAACTTACATTTAAAACCAACGAACATTTTCCAGCTTGCTCAAAAAATTGCAAGCTCTATAAAGATTTCCTCCGACCAGAAAGGATTGGAACTTTATACTAATATGGAAAAGACTAACCCTGATGAACTATTGTTAGCAGATAATGTTGCGTTGAGTCAAATATTAATAAACCTAACGTATAACGCTATTCGATACACATCAAAAGGGTTTGTATCAATTAATATTTCTGAACAACACCGCACAGATACCCACGTCAACCTACTTTTTGAAATTAAAGATTCAGGTATCGGAATACAACAACAACATAAGAACATAATTTTCAATGCGTTTGAAAATAAGACGTTTTTAGAAAAAAACAGTTCAGGATCAGGATTGGGTCTTTATATTGTGAAAACCTTACTAAAAAGTCATAATTCTGAGATCAAGTTTTTATCAGAAGCAAATCAGGGAAGTACATTTTATTTTGATATTAATTTTGAAATTTCTGACGTGCCAAAACAGCAAACCCAATACGTCCATGAAGATCCTGATTCCCCTTCAAAAATACTTATTGTAGATGACAACACTATCAATTTAATGATCACCCAAAAAAATATTGAGAAAATTTCAGGTTTTATTTGTGAAACAGTCACAAATGGAAAAGAAGCCATTTGCTTAATTAAAGAGAAAGATTTCGACATGGTTTTAATGGATATTAACATGCCAGATATGGATGGTTTTGAGGCTACCAAACACATCAGAATGTTCAATCCCAGTATTCCAATTTTGGCGTTGACTGCTTTAAATTCCAATGAAATTAAAGATAAAGCCTATGCTTGCGGCATGAACTACGTCATTACAAAACCTTTCGATTTTGACGAATTCAAAACCATAATTTTGAGATACAACCAAGTACTTCAAGACTAATTCAATCTCCTATATCGCTTTAGAAACGAGGTAAGCCCCTGTCCAAGCATTCTGGAAATTGAAGCCTCCAGTTACGGCATCAACATTGATGACTTCTCCAGCAAAAAACAAATTCTTGTGAAGTTTGCTTTCGAAAGTCTTAAAGTTGACTTCCTTTAAATGAACACCTCCGGCAGTTACAAATTCTTCTTTAAATGTACTTTTTCCGTCAACCTGAAAAACGGCCTGTGTTAATTGATTGGACAAATTTTCCATTTGTTGTCTGTTCAAATCAGCCCAACGGATTTCTAGATCAATATTTGAAGCCAGAACCAGCTTATGCCAAAGTCTTTTTGGCAAGTCAAATTGTGCCGATTTAAACACTATTTTCCTTGCTAAGTGGTGTTTCAGTGCTTTTAAATTTTCCAAACAATCTTCGAACGATTGTTTAATAAAATTAATTTCAATTTGAAATTTATAATGGCGATTTGCCAATTCATTCGCACCAAAAGCAGACAATTTCAATATGGCTGGTGCGCTCATGCCCACATGGGTTATAAGCAATGGCCCTTCTGAAAACAAATCGGTCCCAACAACTTTTACGTCTACATTTTGGGCCACCACGCCTGGAATATCGATAATCCGTTCATCCTTAATATTAAAAGTAAAAAGCGAAGGCACAGGATGTGCAATACGGTGTCCCAATTCTTCCAAGAGCTTCCATATTTTGGGATTGCTGCCCGTTGCGACCACCAATTTTTTACATATAAAATTACCCGATTGTCCTTCAACCTTAAAATTACAATCAAAATTTTCTATTTCTTTTACAGATATTAAGGAGATATTTTTGACACTCTCATTATAAATTATCTCAACCTTATGTTTTTGGGCTTCATTTAAAAAACAATCGATAATGGTTTGAGAAGAATCGGTAATTGGAAACATCCGTCCATCATCTTCGATTTTTAGTTCCACACCTCGTTTTTCAAACCATTCTATGGTATCGCCAGTCATAAATTGATGAAAAGGCCCCAACAATTCCTTTTCACCTCTTGGATAATTTAAAACCAATTCTGAGGGTACAAATTCGGCATGGGTAACGTTGCAACGTCCGCCACCGGAAATCTTTACTTTTTGAAGCCCCACTTTTCCGCGCTCTAGAATAGCAACTTTCAGCTCCGGATAGCGCTCAGCGATGTTAATGGCCGCAAAAAAACCCGCAGCACCCCCTCCAATAATGATAATGTCTCTTACAATCATATGCGATCAGGGAAATCAGAAATAATACCATCCACACCATAAGATTTCATAAGCGCTATGGCTTCAATGTCATTTACCGTCCAAGTATTAACCTTATAGCCTACTTTTTGCAGTTCTTTAACTTTATGCTGATCCAACAATTTATAAAATGGATGTATAGCTTTTGCTTTAATGGTTTCTGCAACATCTATGGCGGTATCGATGTCAAATTCGGTCAAAACAGCCAAGGGTATATTCTTGTTTATATTATATACTGTTTTTAATTCGTCATGCTTAAAACTAGAAACGATAAAATCTTCAAATTTCCATGCTTTTGTTTCGGTATATAATTGAATGCTTTTACAAGCTTCAAATGCTGTTTGCGGTCCTTTTAACTCAATATTCAGCACACACTTCTTATGAACCAAATCTAAAACTTCCAACAATGTCGGAATTCTGAATTGCCCGTTAACTTTGAGCGATTTGAGCTCTTCTAATGATTTCATGGCAATGTCTCCCTTGCCCTCCGTCAATCGTTCCAAAGTAAAATCATGAAAAACGACCAATTGCCCGGTTTGACATAAATGAACGTCAATCTCAATCGCATCCACACCCAAATCCAATGCTTTTTGAATAGATGCCAGGGTATTTTCTGCAACATATCCTTTTGCACCTCTATGACCAATTTTTAATGGATTATTCAAAATAAATACGTGTTATTCGTTTCTGTGGTTTCTTATTTTAATACCTGATTGGAATCTAGAATTTCAAAATTGGAATTCATATAACTATCCTTTCGGTCTCAGCAATCCTTCTTGGGCTACTGATGCAATTAGCTGTCCATCCCTTGTGAAGATATTTCCTTTTGCGAATCCGCGGGCGCCTGATGAATTTGGAGATTCAATGGCATATAACAACCAATCATCAAAATCAAAATCTCTGAAATACCACATCGAATGATCTAAACTTGCGGTTTGTGTATTTCCCCAATGCGCTTTACTGGCATGACGGTTCATGACCGCAGCCAAAATATTATAATCAGAAATATAGGTGAGAACTTGCTGTCTTGTAGCTAAATCCAGATGAGAGGCATCGCCTTTTAATTTAAACCACACATTGGTAAATGCCGGTAAATCTTCTTTATTGAACGGATTTACTAGCTCTACAGGTTTGAATTCAACAGGACGTTCTGCCTCCAAAAATCCCTTTGTTTTTTTTGGAATCACCTCACCAAATTGATCCAATATTTCCGTCCAGCTCATTAATTCTTCCGGCTGCTTGATAGTATCGTTGATTTCAATTTGATGATTGTGGCCTTCTTCCTTTTTTTGAAATGAAGCAGACAGGATAAAAATGGTCTTTCCATGCTGTTCAGCGGAAACGCGTCTTACAGAAAAACTTCCACCGTCTCTGACAATATCCACGTTATAAATAATGGGTAACTTTAAATCACCTGCCTCTAAAAAATAGGAATGCATTGAGTGCAACACCCGTTTATTGGTAATCGTTCTCGTTGCGGCATTAATGGCTTGGGCCAAAACTTGACCTCCAAACACGTTGGGACTTCCGACAGATTTACTAAAACCCTCGAATTGAGTGGTATTAATTTCCTCTAAATTAATAAGCTCAATTAACTGTTGAACATTGGTCATATGATATGTTTTTACGCTTTTCAAAGGTATTTAAATGAATTTAGAATGAAACCCCAGAACCTCTATTAAATATTAAAGTCAGATGAATTTATAGATTTTAGTTTCGCCATGCTATTTTCAATTACTGCTAAATCAGCATCATTCTTTTGATTTGCTATGGCATCTTGATATAGGTTTTTAATTTCCTTAATAATGATTTTTCTATAAATCTTATCAAATGCATCGGCATGGTCCAATAAATATGTGAGCATCATGAACAGCTTTTGCACGACTATGACGTCGTGCTTACTATACGTCCGAAGTGCCGCCATTACATTGTACATCAATGCTTCAAAATTCACTGTTTTAATACTCACATAAGCATTGTCATCCTCATCAAACAAGTAACTGGTATCTCGTTTTTTCATCCGAAGCGCAAACAATTCGGTCATATAATCAATGGCATTAATGGCCGTTCCAGGATCATTGATGCCGGGAGACATTGCTTTTAACGCAATTTCTGTGATTTGTTTAAAAGCCAAAACATAATTTTCTTCAACAAGTTCATTTTTTGAAAAATTAAAATAGCCCAAAACCTCATCAATAGCATCATTATCTAAGTCATTTCCAGAATACTTAAAAAGAGGCAACTGCTTAAGCACATAGGTTCCTTTTATTTGAACAATCTCGATTTTCAGTTTTTTTTCTTCAGCAAAATGCGCCAATGAATTTAGGCTCACATCCTGAAAATAACCCGACTTCTTAGCCACAACGGACTTCCAATTGGATGTGTCAGGGAATTTAGTTTCAATAGTCTTTTCGTTTTCAATCAGTTGACTTAAACGTTCGTAGGCCTTATCATAAATCTTATCCATGATTGTTCCAACCTGAATTTGCTGTGATATGGAATGGATAAAGTAAATAAATGCGGCCAAACAGACGGTCATAAAAATAATGGCCAACAATACTGAAAACCCAGGGAGTTGGTATTTATCGCCATGGGGTGTAATAGAAACTAAGGTGAAAATACAGTATAACAAGGTGGAATTATAAATCCCTAAAATCACTTGATGCCTTCTGTTGGAAATCAGGCCTGGAAGCAACCTTGGCGAAAAATTACTGGAAGCCTGATTCAATAAAATCATCACCAAAGAAAAACTGAAAACCATAATGGATATTAATCCTCCAATAAAGGTGGTCAAAAGATCTCTGGCTGTATCAATATTATTGATCACCAAAATTGGTGCATTTTCAACTAAATATTTAGAAACCCCCCAACTCTCAAGATAATACATGAAGAACGCAAACAGCAAACCAACCAAACTGATCAATGAGGGATAGAACGCAATATTACTTTCCAATTTGATAATATATTCAAGAATATTATAGAGATGCTTTTTCATAAATTGCTGTACTTATGGTCCGGTTGAAGGGACGTTTTAAAAATTAAACCCTAGACCAAATGAAAATCGTGTTCCATCTTCACCCGTGAATAGATTGAGTGTGCCCGAGAGTGACTTGGCGGCCGTAATTCGCAGTCCACCGCCATAGTCATTATGCCATTTGTTGGAATAATCACCTTTCCACCAGACACGTCCAAGGTCTCCACCTCCAAAAATAGTAATTTGCAGTGGTAACAGTCGCGTTCTAATATATGGAAAACTATACCGAAGATCTGCACTTGCAACCATGGAATTTTTTCCTGTAAAACGTTCTGCTCGATATCCTCTTAATCCTGTCTCCCCTCCAATATTTGCTGCTTGATAAAACAAAAAGTCATTTCCGAAGCGCACTTGAGCACGCACATCAGTCTTTAAAACCAAGCTTTTATCTTTAGTCAAGGCATTATAAAAACCAACGTCAGAATTGAGATAGCCGTACACCTCATCAACATCCTGTAGGTTGGTCCTTACGCCAAGATTCAAATTAAACGTCATTCCTTTTGTTGGATTTATTTTATTGTCAGCACTAAGGTAATCGTACTCAGCCTCCAAAGCACCAAAATAATGTCTTTCGTAATATTCCTCATTGCTTGGCGGTTGATATGTGGCTATATACCGTTCAGGAGAATCTCCTAGTTGAATACCGTCAAAAATTGCTCTAAAACCATAATCACTACCAAAGGCTGAACGTTTTACAATTCCAATTTGGCCATTGTAGATACTTTTCTTAACACGGTTGAAATTGAAACTATCAGCATCATAAATTGATTCATTGCCATATCCGAAAAAATTATCGGTGTAGGCTGGGGATGTTATTGTGCCTTCAACAATTAAATTCCAATCCAGATGGAAGTTGGCAAACTCTCCCAAATAATCCAACTTTAATCCATTGGTGTCAAAAGCATATTGACCATCAAAGCTGTGTTGTTGAGAAAACGGATTACGCTGAAATCCATTAACCGTATATACGACCGAAGCTCCCAATAAAACACCATCATCAGGATTGACACTCAATCCAGGTGTAAATGTGGTGGTTTTTGTTAGATTCTTCTCAAAATTATAGACATTTAAATTATAGACATCCGTAAATTTTATGGTGGCACCGTTTTTTGCCAACACTGTATTTTCTTTTGACTTATGATCGTATACTTTAATTCTCTTTCCGGATTGAATATCATAGATGTCATTGCCCTGACCACCGATAATTCTGGTAAATATCAAGTTTTCACCCTTTCCATTAACCACAAATTGATCGTTATCATTCAACCCATAAATCCAAAGTTCCTTGGTGACTTTACTATCATAAATTCGGTCAATAAAAGCCTCACTAATGCCGTCTTCCTTAAGTCTGGAGATTTTAACCTGGGTCAAACCTTTACCAAGTCTGGTAATTTCAAAATAATCTGCTTTGTCCGTTCCTGTTAAAACGACCAATTCATTTAAATAGTCATAATAGCGCTTTGCAATATCTTCCAGGTTTTCGCGACGCCCTTTCAGCTTTAATTTAATGTCCCCAATAATACTATCCTGAACCTCAATTGGCACATTTTTAAACGCATTCTCTATAACGGCATTGGTTATATTTTCTTGAAGAAACTTAGCTTGCTTCAACCAATTTGCCCTGTCCGATTGTTGCAGAAGCACCCGATCAAGTTTTACTCCTGCGCTATTCATCCATTTGATGTCCTTCAAAGTGTCATCATATATCTGAAGTTGCCTGGAAGATCCTGAGATTATTTTTGCAACATCCAGCAACGAACCATCAAAATTCGAGAACACCTGATCCCTATTTCTAGGAATTGGCTTATAGACTTTATCACCATTATCTTGATTAAATCTGGCCCATTGCCATTGATCTTGATGCCTATCCCAATCGCCAACCAGCATATCAAACAAACGTGCTCTGATGTAGGCACTCTCATCAATCTGATATTTTTCGTCTTCCCTTACCTTTTCGATAATATCGTAGGTACTTTCAATATCATCAGCAAATCCAAAATTACGTTCGTCCGTGTAGGATTCTTCAGGCCGTTCTTCAATCATATAGAGTTCTCCCCCAAAATCCGTGTTGAATTCTCCCAAATAGGTATGTTTCGGAATAAAAAATATGTTTGGATTGGTGTGGTATATTTTAGCGGCGTCAGACAGATCAGGAATGGCCATAAATGCATATGGATGGCCTGCTGTGTAAAAATCTAGAATGATTGATTCAATCTCAGTACGCTCATAATCATCTGCAACATAGGTGTTTTTAATAAGTACTTTTTCTAAATATTGGGTAGCATTTTTGCGAAGCGCCCTCATATTCAGTTCTTTTCCATCTTTTGTTTGGAGCCGTAAGGATTTTATTTGATGGCCACCTCCGGCACGCACAATTTCCAATCCGCCGTATAGTGTATCTAACGTAGCAACGGGCACTTTTATAGGTTTACTGTACAGGCTTCTGTAGCGCTCTCCCAAAAGCAATTTATAAATGGACGATTGATCTGTTTCTTCATCTGAATAAATGGAAACTTCCACTTCTTTGGGAAAAGTATCCGCCAATTTTGAAATGTCATAATGTGCTGTAGGTGGATAAACCTCCTTTTGAAACAACAGCTGTGGTTCATTATTTTCTGAACCAAAATATTGCACCCAAGAACTCCCATCCTTGAAAACCGTTAAGACGGCAAACCCTTGAAGTCCGTAGGCAAATATCCCATGATATTTTAAATTGACTTGGGATGTTTTTGAACCAGATCCAGAAACAATTTGCTTTATATTACCGTTGTCAATATATTGTAAGGTATGCTCATGACCTGACACAAAAACAATATTTCCATTTTCAGTCGCCAAATTTTCCAAACGGTTCACTAAATCATTATAGAGTTCATTATATCTATCCTGAATAGAAACACCACCTTGCGACCTTATTTGAGCTGCCAATGATGCCAAACCTGGCATTGGAATCTTCTTCTGAATGGGGTACAAATGCTTTTCTAATGCAAACTGACCGCCGTGAGTACTGTTAGTGTACATAGGATGGTGCATTGCAAAAACTATAGTCTTTCCTTGGGCATTTTTTATCTCATTCTCTAATTCGAGCATCAAGCGTTCTCGTGTTTTAATGACACAATCATCATTAATGGTAGGATGTTTATCCCAATTTTCAAGATACCATTGGGTGTCAATGATAAGCATCTGAATAGTTTCACTTACATCAATACTTTTAAGTGGACAACCGGCTTGTGGGAAAAAACTATTTTCATCAAGCGCCTCCTTGATGTAGTTTTCTTCCAATTTCACCCCAGTCACACCGTCAGCGTACCATTCATGATTCCCAGGAATAAATATACTTTGCCCCTCAAAGTTCTCTACTGCTTTTACTTGAGCGTTGAGCATGTTTTCTGCCGCATTTCTATATTTATGTTCTGTATGTGGAAGGCCAGCAGGATAAATATTATCTCCCAAGAACAAGGTGTAATCGTCTTTAGTATCTTTATCTGAGATGTATTTATGAAATGCCGTCAAGCCTTGGGACATCCCGTTCATTGGGGACAACCCAGCATCACCAACTAAATAAAAGACTTTATCAACTTTTTTGTTTGGAAATATGTTTTGTTGATCGCTTTCGTCCAAATATTGAGGTTTATAGGACGCACAAGCATTAATAAATAAGGCAGTTAAAAGAATGAAACTGAGTTTTTTAATCATATTCAATAATAGTTGTCTTATTTTTTGAATGTTTTCCGGAATTTGCAAAACGAAAAGAGGAATGGCGGTCTGTTATATTTTATTTATTATTGAAAATTGCGGACTAGGCCAAAGCTCAAAATTATTCTACAAACCCAAAATATATAAGAATGTCCTCGGTTTTTAAAACTTACAAAGTAATTTATTCCACGGACATGTCAAATGGAATCCGGTGTTTTGTCATGAAAGGACCTCGGTTTCAATCACAATTTCACTTAATAACGTTCTATGTACCGGACATTTTGAAGCAATCTCCTTTAATTTTTCTTTTTGGGAATCATCCAATTTTCCTATAAATTTCAACTTTTTTAATAGGTGATCAAGACGCGTTGGCTTGTCTACATCCAATATCAAGTCTTGACTGTGCTTTTTGGAATAGGTGATATAAACAAAAACTTCCTGTAGATCCCACTTCTTTCGTTCAGCATATAACTTTACGGTCATGGCCGTACATGACGCTAATGCAGCACTTAAAAAGTCATAAGGAGAAGGCCCAAAATCATCTCCTCCAAAAGATTCTGGTTCATCTGCGATGAAACTGTGTTTTTTAGTTTGCATAGAAGTGGTAAACTTATCTTCCAACAGGTTAAGATGTGCTACCAATTGTTCGTCTTGGGTATCTAAAATTTCGTTGTTTGTGGTATCAAAATACCTTTGCACCCAAGTTCCAATCATGTCTCCAACATAGTTGCTATCTTTTTCAACTAATAATAAATGATCGGCATCATCAAGGCTAACAAAGCTTTTAGGATGAAAGGCATTTATAAAAAGTTCCTGTGCATTATCAATTCCCACGGTCTTGTCAAAAGGTGCGTGCATGATCAGAATGGGCTTACGAAGCTGTTTGGTAATTTTAGGCAGATCAGTCTTGTCAAAATCATCCACAAACTCTTGATTTATTTTAAACGGCCTTCCTCCTATATTGACCTCCACATCACCTTTTTGGGCAATCTCATCAAACTGGTGAGAAAAATGTCTTTTTACGTGTTCTGTGGTTGATGGTGCCCCAATAGTAGCGACCGCTTTCACATTATCGAGCTGTGATGCTGCTACAATTACAGCCGCTCCGCCCAACGAATGACCAACTAACAAGGAAGGTGCTTCATAATGTGTTTCCATATACGCATTGACCGCCAGAAGATCATCCACATTAGCAGAGAAATGACTGTCTGCAAACTCACCTTGGCTCTTTCCTAATCCTGTAAAATCAAATCGGACCACACCAAAACCATGATTGGTCAATGCCCTACTAATATTTTTAACTGGTTTTAAAGAACTGCTACACGTGAAACAATGAGCAAAAATGACGTAATTATTTGGTTTCTGATTGGCAGGAAGTTCTAAATAGGCTTGTAGCTGAAGGCCTTTGGAATTCTTTATATTGAGTTTCTTACTTTGCATGATCACTGTCGTTTAATCGTTTATATAAATGCTTTTATTTTGGTCAACAAATTTTGAAAACTGTTTGAAAAGCAGTTTGAGTTTGGGATTAATATAAGTCTTACAGAACGGTTTTTCTGGATTTTTAAAATAATAATTAGTAATTTCTTCTCTTGAGGTTTTAAAATCATGAAAAGAGAGCACTTTAGTTATTAATTCGCCATTATATTCACTTTGAAACTTATCGAGTAAAGCCTCTGCATCGGTGAATTGTTGGTCATTAAATGTATAAATCGCAGACCGGTACTTATCACGCATGGAATGATTGGAGGCACTGTTATGCGTCAACAAATGTATTTCAATCAAGGTGCCTAATGTGACGCATTTACTATTAAAATGAACGATTACAGCTTCAGAGAAGTAACGGTTAGCATCAATAGAAGCAACATAACCCTGTTCAACTTTCTCCACACCTATCAACGACTGAAAAACTGCTTCAGTACACCAGTGACATCCGCCACCAAACGCTATTTTTTGACTTGTTGTCATTCTGATCTTTTATTTAAACCTTTAAGGCATTTACATAAACCTACAAGGTTTTGAAAACCTTGCAGATTGGATCAACTTAGTCAACCATTTGCTACATTTTAATTTCACAAACACATCTAAAACCTGTATAGTCATAAGGAGGCCTATCGTTAAACACCTCTCCTGATAATGTCATTTCTTTAACCGGAAAAACAGTAAATTCCCTGGTAATATTTTCCTTCCTTATTTTAAACAGTTTCTTTTTAAATATAACAGCCTCACCCGATTTAGAGAAAAAATCAAAACTATCAATAAGTTCATTTTTTGTAGCTAATCTGTAAGAGATTTTATGAGATAACGTTTTGTTTGATGCATATTCTTCTTTATTATCCCAAAGATGTTTAACCATTTCAGTTCGCCATCTACAATAATCATGGACTAATTCTATTGGCACATTCAACACGGGATGATCACTAAAAAGATAGTCTCTATGATACCCTACTTTTATCAAATAAGGTTCATTTATATATAGCGAAATCAAGTAAGGTGACAGATAGTTTATTCTATTCATAACCGGAAAACCTTTTTCATTTGTATCCGATGCAAACTGACTAAATGAAGAATAGCCTTTTGCATCCAAAGCTATTTTCACCGTCAAATACTCTTCAAACATAATATTTGTAATGGGTGAAGTATCGATATACAAACTGTCGTTTAATTTAATCGTACCAGGGGGCATTGCTAATTCGTTTTGCGCATTTAAAATGCCAATACTAAAAAGTAAGAGGATAATAGAAATTTGTTTCATAAAAATGATTCCGATTGAATTCAATTAATT
Source organism: Gelidibacter mesophilus DSM 14095 (assembly GCF_000423005.1). GTDB lineage: Bacteria > Bacteroidota > Bacteroidia > Flavobacteriales > Flavobacteriaceae > Gelidibacter > Gelidibacter mesophilus. The sequence goes on along the minus strand of NZ_AUHD01000007.1, from coordinate 215,814 downwards.
AAGCATTCAGAAGAGTCAATTACCAAAACTAAACTTATATTACTGTAAAATCTCTTTTCTTCCTTTTATCAGATCTAATCCTATGGTTTTTATATCAAATAAATGGCTGATCAAATCTTTCGAAATGGCAAGTATATCCGTTTGGTTTTTTCTGCAGATAATCTTGATGCTCCGGTTCTGCCGGCCAAAATTTGGAATAAGGTTCCAAGGTAGTTGCAACTTTACCATCCCATTTATTGGAGGCATTTACAATTTTGATGACGTCTTCTGACTCGGACTTCTCTTCTTCATTCTGAAAAAATATGGCAGAACGGTAACTTGAGCCTATGTCATTTCCTTGACGGTCAACAGTAGTAGGATTGTGGATTCTAAAAAAGTAATCCAAGATGTGCTTAAACGAAGTTTCAGTGGGATCGTAAGTAATTTCAATGCCCTCTGCATGTCCGGGATGGTTTCTATAAGTTGGATGGTCATTTTCTCCACCAAGATACCCAACTTCTGTATCGATAACTCCTGGACGCACTCGAAAAAGGTCTTCCATTCCCCAGAAACAGCCTCCTGCAATATATGCTTTTTTATGTGTACTCATTTTTGTCTGTTTATTTTAAAGATTGTTATATTTATTTTGTCCTGAACTTTCAAAAAGTTCTGTAATTCTTGTCAAATATATTGAAATTAAGAGCTGCAAGACAACATGGAACAGCCCACTTTATGCCTTGCCCATTCCGGACGCTTTGCAAACCATTTCTCATGCTCAGGTTGCTCGTCATAAGGTTGTTTGAGAAGTTGAAAAAGTTCATCAATGAGGTGATAATCGCCCTTATCAGCATCATCAATAGCTAATTGCGCCATATAATTGCGTAGCACATATTTAGGATTGACTGAATTCATTTGATCTTTTCTTTCCACATCTGATACAGTTTCCATTTCCAAACGTTCTGAATAGCGCATCAACCAAGTATTCCATTTTTCATTTAGACTCCCAGTCACTTCGATTGGATTATAAAACGCATCCTTTATGAGCGTTAAGCCTTCAGAAGCATGGCCTTTTTTAAAGGCGCCCAAATCTCGAAAGAAAATCGTCATATCCGTTTCGGTCAATTGCAATAGGTCTTCCAAATCCTGAATCAGGGATGTATCTGAATCAACTTCTGATTGCAATCCTAATTTAGATCGCATCATTTTTAACGATTCTGTCTCAAAATCAGTGGCATAGGTTTCTAAAATAGTCTCCATTGCCTTTGCATCTTCAATCAACGGATAAAGCGCATTGGCAAGTTGATACAAATTCCACAAGCCAATATTGGGCTGATTGCCATATCTATAACGTTTATGTTGGTTATCGGTGGTATTGGGGGTCCATCCAAAATCAAAACCTTCCAACCAACCATAGGGTCCATAATCAATCGTTAAACCAAGGATGGACATATTATCCGTATTCATCACCCCATGAACAAAACCAATGCGCTGCCAATGAATGATCATCTGCAAAGTACGTCTGGACACTTCAGCAAAAAACTGAAGATAAGTCTCTTTGGATGGTTTTCCTAAATGTGAGAAATGCTCATTTATTGTAAAATCAACTAAGATTTTTAAATTTTTATGATCTTGTCTCGCGGCAAAGATTTCATAACTTCCAAACCGTAAAAAGCTTGGCGATACCCGACTGACAATAGCCCCTTTTTCATAGTCGGGATTTCCATTATATAACACATCACGCAACACTTGATCTCCAGTTAGGGCCAAGGATAAAGCTCTTGTTGTAGGTACTCCCAAATGATGCATGGCCTCACTACAAAGATATTCTCTAATTGACGAACGCAAGACTGCCAATCCATCGGCAGACCGAGAATACGGTGTCTCACCCGCACCTTTCAATTGGACAACCCAACTCTTTTGGTCGTGTTCTACTTCAAATAAGTTAATGGCACGGCCATCTCCCAATTGTCCGGCCCAATTCCCAAATTGATGGCCTGCGTAACACATAGCATAAGGATTTGTATGTTCCAAAACCTCATTCCCTGTCATTATTTTTAAAAACGTTTCAGATTCAGCATCAGATTTTGTAAGACCTATGCTGCTCAGCATTTCTGGGGACACATGGAGGAGCTCAGGATTGGATGTGGATTTTGGGGTAACATAAGAAAAACACGCTTCAGCAACCTGGCGTCTGCTGTTTTCTAAATTCGAATCTGCAGGCAATTGCGTGGTAAATTTATTTTTGATATTAAGTTTCATTAATTGAGTTGTTTCTTAATACCTGTGTGGTTTTGAAAACCTAATAGGTATGTTCTATTCTCCTGATATGGCTTTGGAGCAATCCCTCTAACCAATAATAGCATTCCATTTTTCACTGTTTCTAGCCACTGATTTTATGTAGCCACAAACGGCTATGGCGCTATAACCTTCATCAGTTAATTTCTCAAAAGTTTTTTCTACCAGTATTTTACCAATGCCCTGTCCTCTAATATTGAATGGCACTTCACTATACTCCAAATACATTTTACCATCCTTTAGTGAATAGTCCACTTTTGCTATCTCGCCATCAACTTCCATGGTAAATTGTTTATGATCTTTATCGTGTACTACTTCCATTTCTTTCTGTTTTTATAATTAATAATAGGAAAGTTTATGCTGATTTCAATTTATCAGCATGCATTTTCCGCAACTTTGCCAACTTAGGTTGAATCATTGCAATGCAATATGCTTCTGTAGGATTGTTAGCGTAATATTTTTGGTGAACATCTTCTGCCAGATGAAAAGTTTCTGCCGGGCTAACCTCAGTAAAAATTGGGTTTTCATAATAAGATGCAATTTCTTTGACCACCAATTGCGCTGTGTCTTTTTGACTCCCGTCGTAATAATAAATTACACAACGGTACTGTGTGCCCAAATCAGCACCCTGCCCATTCAATATGGTCGGGTCATGACTTGTCATAAAAACGACCAGCAAATCTTCGTAACTTATGACTGACGCATCAAACTTGACCTGAACCACTTCAGCATGACCGGTCAACCCAGAACACACTTCTCTGTAGGTAGGTTTCCCGGGAACAGTACCACCCATATAGCCAGAAAAAACATTTTCAACGCCTTTTATTTCATTAAAAACCGCCTCAACACACCAAAAACAGCCGCCACCAACGGTCATCATCGCTATTTTGCTATTTGACACAACGGGCTCATCCATAAATTAAACTGGCTTTTTTGAAGTGTCCATGACCATCGATTCAGAATTGACACAGTAGCGCAATCCACTTGGTTCTGGTCCATCAGGAAACACATGTCCTAAATGTGCATCACAAACATTGCACATCACTTCTACCCTCACCATTCCAAATGATGTATCTTTTTCATATTTAATGGCATTCTCCTTTATAGGTTGGGTAAAACTTGGCCAACCAGAACTGGATTTAAACTTAATAGTAGAGTCAAACATTGGCGTATTACAACATACACAATTGTATTGACCTTCATCATAAACACTGCAAAGCGCACCCGTTCCAGGAGCTTCCGTTCCTTTGCCCCTTGTAATCCTAAACTGTTCAGCGGTCAATTTTTCACGCCATTCCGCATCAGATTTCTCAATTCTTCTATCGGGTTCTGGATTCCCATTTACTGCAAAATCCATCACATTTTTCCATGTAATCATATTATCTGAGTATTTTTCTTAAAGTTAAAAATTATTGTACGGTTTTGGTCGGATTTTAACGTTTTGCATTACAAATAGTTGTCATTGCATTCATTTTCCTTATTTATTTTTTAGTACTTTGTATCACAATTTTTTACATAAAATTCATGTCTCATATCATTACAAAAACAGAGAACTTTGTATTTAATCTGTTTAAAGAAAACTTACCAAACACCTTTCTTTATCATAACTTCACTCATACAAAGCGTGTCTTGCGCAGCGTCAATGAGATTATTGAAAACTCTGATATTAATGCTGAAGATTCTGAAATTCTCCAACTTTCTGCCTTACTTCATGACACCGGTTATATCAAATTAAGAGAGCACCATGAGGAGGAAAGTGTTAAAATAGCGACCACCTTTTTAGAAGATCAACATGTGGATAGGCATATTATAGATGCCGTCAATGAATGTATCATGGCTACAAAATTCAGTGATTCTCCAAAATCTGAACTTGGAAAAATAATAAGGGATGCTGATTCTTCTCATTTTGGAAAAGATTATTTTGATGAAGCAAGTGAATTTTTACGAAAAGAGTTGGAATTGCAAGATGTAAAAACCTATAACACTTCAGAATGGCTAGCGGAAAACATTAAAGTACTGTCACAAAAACATCAATATTACACCGATTATGCTTTGAGAAATTGGCAAGAGCAAAAGGAAACAAATTTAGCAGGCCTCATCCAATCCAAGAGAAAAGAAAAAAAGAGACTGAAGAAAGAGCAAATGAAGGCGCAGTTAAAGGCCAAAGCAAAAGATGCAAGTCCGGAGCGTGCCATTCAATCGTTTTACAGAACTACCTTAAGGAACCATATGAAGCTCAGTGATATTGCGGACACCAAAGCAAATATCTTGCTTTCAGTCAATGCTATTATCATTTCATTGATGCTCTCCACGTTATTCTCAAAATTTGACAATCCTGCCAATCAGTTTTTAATTGTGCCTACCATTATTTTAATGCTTTCCAGCATTACCTCTATGATTTTATCCATCATTGCGACGCGTCCAAACATCACCAGTGGCGAATTCACTAAGGAGGATGTGGAAAATCAAAAAGTGAACCTTACTTTCTTTGGAAATTTCCATAAGATGAAACTCGAGGATTTTGAGTGGGCAATCAATGAGCTTTTAAAAGATAAAAATTACGTCTATAACTCCTTAACAAAGGATCTCTATTTTTTAGGAAAAGTACTCGATCGGAAATATCGGATTTTAAGAGTCACGTATACCATCTTCATGGTAGGCATGATCATTTCAGTAATTGCCTTTGCGGTATCCTTTAAATTTACGCCAAATGCAGATTTTGAAGAAGTTATAAAATCATCAGATGACAAAGCAATCAATATAATTAAATTAGAACCGTTTACTTTAGAGGACTATTTTATTTAAGACCACTGCTAACCGATAAGCAAACAAGAACGCTTCTTATAGAACAAAGGCGTGATTAAATGATATTAAGACCGGATTTCATTCATTAAATCATCATAGGAATAATAATAATCATCCTTTTGATCATTGTATAATATTGGAACACGGATGGCCTTTAAACCGGCCAGTCCTTGAAGATCTTCTAACTCCAACAATTCAACAGAGGTGTCAAACACTTTTTTATGCTGTAAGAATTTAATATAATTTAGATACGCATCCTCATCCTCTTTTTGAGAATATATGATGGTCAATTTGCCATTGACGGTCACACGTTCATTTGTGCCTTTGATGAGCGCTTTGTCCACGCGCTTTTTTGCAATTTCATAACCCGCATTGAAAGTGCCGTAAACATCAAATTGTTTCTCATCCATTCTGAATTGAATAGTTAAAGGCTTATTGAAAACTAACACCATAGATGCTACTTCAACGGAAGCGGGATACTCATTTTTATTTCTATAAAACTCATTCTCCATTTCACAAATGACCTGAAGTTGCCAAAGCCTCAAATTATAAAGGTACAAATTATGAAAATCGGCCTCTTTTGCAATGGACTGACCGATATACATATTATGATCGACACCATCGGTTTTATAGCGCTCAAAATAATGAGGATATACTTCTTGCGCTTCCACCTGCTTAGAATCAAGAATATGGGTCATGCTTTTGTTGATCATCGTGATGGTATCATCATAATTCTTTCGATTGAAATAAATAAGATTTAAACGTTCATCAATTTTTGAAAAGTAATTCTCGATGTCATTGCGGACGGCATCATTCTTTTGTTTTATAAAATTAAATAATGGATGGATTTCCTTTTCAAAAAAATCACTGATTTCTTGCTCACTATCAATTATAAAATGATTATCAAGAATATTTAAAAAACGCTCCAATTGATGCAACAAATGCTCATAAATAGGTAAATTTTCAATTTTTAATTGTGTTTCCAATATATTTTTGGATAAACTCAGCTGCAAGGACAAATCTTTTCGAGTTGCCATATTTCGAGTTTCTGAAGAGCCTATAACATCAACTTGTCCAAATAGCGGATAGACATCTTCAAAAGTAATTTCCTCAAAAGCTACATTTTTGCCTTCAGTTCTTTTATTATTAAGAAATACACGGGCGGCATCCTCAAATTTCCAAGACACACTCGGGTGGATAGAGGTGCACTCCTGCTGAATAACAGCCTCTATTAAATTCTTTTCTTCTTCTTTTGAACGCAATAAAGACGATACAATAAAGGGCATCACAGAACTCAATAAGTTTGCGTTGACACTATTAAGCTCACCTACTTTATGAGAAACTATTTCCAATACGCCCAACAGTTCCCCTTGACTTGAGAGCGGTGCAAAAATGGCACTCTTGATGTTTTGGTCATACAGGTTTTTATAAAAGGCTTCATGAGACTTATGATAACATTCTTCAACATCATAAACTGAAAAATAATCCTTCTCTGTGATAAGCGATTTGTACGAAGCTTGACAAAGCGCATTTTGGCAAGGCAAGATTGCAGTATCAGTGAGCAAATAACTCTCAATGATCTCCCCTTCAACACGTTCAAAAGTTTGACTTTTCTTATTAAAAATTACAAATCCTACTTTTAGATTTTTAATATTGAACAATGATTCAAACGTAACTTGAAAATCACCTATAAAATTATCATTCTTCCGCTTTCCAGAAATTAATAAAGTAGACTTGATGTCAGAAATTGATCGATCATCAGTAACGTCAAAAATGTTATTAATCGTAAAGCCTTTATAAATATAGCTTAAGGGAGGAAATTTCTCTCGCCACAACTCAATATCGTCAAAATTACTCAACAACAAGCGGTAATCTTCTGCAGTAATTTCCGGTGCTGAATCTGTTTTTATAACCTCAGCAAAATCGGCATTGAACAAGATTTTATAAGTCCTTAAAATTCTATTTGCATCAGGAATCTCATAAAACAGAGACCTTCTAAAGTTCATCTGATAGCCATAATAAAAGTACAAAATGATGGTACAGGCCACCCTGTAATGATCATCTTCAGGCATATTTGAAATTTTCAAACGAAAATCTGGACCGGCATTTTCAACAATTGACTTAAACCTGGAAGACGCATTAAAGTTTAGATCGTGCAGAGGCATTGATGCCGTTTTAATCTCATTGTGCGTGAGCACTTCGCTGAAAGAATCTTCAAGAATGATCTGGATTTCATTTTGATAGGTCTTAAGTAAGGAGGGATCGCTAAAACCAGCTCTTAATTCTGGAGCTGAATTTCCCGCATTCAAGACACGCTCCGCTTTTTGTACCATAAACGGATCATCGCTTTCGGCAAGTCTGTCATAACGCTCCAAAAGTTTGTTAAAACTTATTTTAAGCGCAAGGGGCGAATCTAAATGGTCATTGATATCTGTCATGATTTTCATATCTCCCAAATTTACGCATTTTTGAGTAGGCCATAAAAAAAGAATCGGGAAGCTCAAAGTAAAACTTCACGATTCTTTGATCTATTAAATCACTATGGACCCATAAATTTAAGGTCATGAAAGAAGACCTTTTATCAAAAAATCATCTCTAATGTCCGAAAAATTGAATCTATTTTAATTCTAAGAGCACAATATCAAATTCAGAATCTATTTGAACGCTACCATTCTCTACAATTACATCTTGATTTGAATAAGCATCATGCAGTTGCGCACCCTCTTCAAACAACCTGCCAACATTCAAGATTTTAGAGCCTTTAGGAAGTTCTAAACCTATAATGACGACATCTTCATAACCTTCCATTTGATAACTCCTATAAAACACATAAGGCGCTTCCGTTATCATTTGATGAACACCAGCGCCAACCGCGGGATGATTTTTTCTAAACTGTCCCAGTTTTTGCCAATGGTTTAAGATGGACTTGGTATTTATATCTGCATCTATCTCATCCCAATTCATAAAAGAACGCAAGGTGGCATCTCCAGTTGTTCCTTCAATACTCAAGGACCTCGCCGATTCATCTCCATAGTAGGTTTGTGAAGTTCCAGGAGCTAAAAGTAATTTCGTGCCTGTTTCAAACGCTTTTTCTCGCGACGCATCAAATGGTTCGCCATCATCATGGGAAGACAAATAATTTAAAACACTATAATCCTTTAAAGGACCATAGAGTGCGTCAGTATATTTTTTGAAAAGGCTTTCGTAATCTAGGCGTGCCGCATCATATTTAAATTCAAAATTTATCAAACTGTTGAACGCTTCATCAAAATAATTAATGGATCTTCCACCCAGATTATAAAATTTCTCCGCTGAAATACCATAACCATAAACCTCTCCCACCAAGTAAAATGCATTCTCATCCAATACCGCTTCCTTATTGGCGGTTTTCCATTGGTTGAATGCAAAATCACACTCTAACCTGAATTCTTGCCAAACGGTTTCCTCAGTATGCTTTACAGTATCTACACGATACCCATCAATACCAAATTCAGTGATATAATCCGTTAACCATTTTATGATATAAAACCGAGGTGCTCTTGGATAGCCCGTACGCTCAAAAAATGCATCCAATTCGGCCACTTCCTGTTCATAACGCCCTTCTGACTTCCATTTTTCAACAAGTTGTGGCGGCAAGTCAACGGCGTCGTCACTTTCTGTTTTAATATCTGGCAGATTTTTAACCAGCGTACATGAAATGGTCGAATCATAGGACGTATAATCGCAAGTAGGATCTGTCCGCACCCAATCGTCGGGCCAAACAGGATCCACAGGAGTAACCGGCCCCGTGTGATTGATGACGGCATCCAATAGAATACGAATCCCTCTTTTGTGGGCCGCCGCAACCAAAGCCTTTAAATCTTCCTTGGTTCCGAAATTTGGGTCAATGGCTGTCCAATCTTTAGTCCAATAACCATGAAATCCGTAAGTGATTCCCGTGCCCTCATCCGTTCCTCCATGGATTTGCTCCACAATGGGCGTCATCCATATAGCACTGACACCCAAGTCGGAAAAATAGCCGTCTTCTATCTTTTGTGTGATGCCTTTTAAATCGCCTCCTTCAAAGCCTCTTAATGTGCCGGTTTCCTTTGTCCGGTCAAAATTTACATCGTTTGACGTATCGCCATTATTAAAACGATCTGTCAATAAAAAATACAGGTTAGCACCTTCCCAAACGAAAGGTACTTCTTTCTTTTCATTCATTGTTATCAGTTTATTCTCTTCTTTACAGCTTAATAAAACGAAGCTACAAAGAAAACACCACAAAAAATTCCTCATAATTAATTTGTTAAGATTCGATATTCCCAAGGCTCTAAAACAAGCACATTATCATTCATCTCAATAGGTTCATTAGTCATATAATCTGTAAAACTTCCTTTTAGAGGCGCAGAAAATGATTGCTCTTTATTTGAAAAATTCCCAACAAAAGAGACTGTGATATTGTTTTTGCTCCGTTGAAATGCCAACACCTTATCATTTGTAGTTTCCAAATTCTTGTATGATGCTGGATTTTTCCCTCCATTTAATGCAGGATTTGTGTTTTTCAACTTCCCAAGCTTTTCAAGCAGTGGCCACATTTTTGCTTTCGTTTTAGGAATGGAATCCTTTTCGAAAAACTTCAATCGGTGGTCCATATCATACTCCATTCCCGAATAGATCAATGGCATTCCTGGAATCACATAACTGAACGCGGTCATTAATGGTGCAGCGTCTTTCATACGTTCATTGATGGTTCCATTCCAAGAATTCTCGTCGTGGTTAGTCACGAAGTTCATGATGATATCATCTTTTTCGTAAAGCGAATCCATTTGGGACAAGCGTTCTTTCCAAGCGTTTAAATCTTTTTCGCCTTTAGCCATAGCGTTCATGACGTGATGGGTGTCCCATCCATAAACCGCATCAAATAAATCTGCTTTTGCCAATTCAGGTTCCCAAGCTTCAGCCAACATAAAGATGTCCTTTGTTTCTCTAAGCTGTGGAATCGCTTCTACCCAGAAATCGGTTGGAACAGATCCTGCCACATCACATCTAAATCCGTCAATTCCTTCTTCCTTTAACCAATATTGCATGTCGGCAATCATCTCTTTGCGCATCTCCTTATTGTCATAATTTAAATCGGCTACATCCGTCCAATCCGTATCTACAGGATGTGTAATGTTGCCATCTTTATCCTTTGTATAATAATCTGGATTACTTTTGATCCATGTGTGATCCCAACCTGTATGGTTTGGTACCCAGTCCAAAATAACGTAAATACCATTTTCATGCGCAGTTTTTACCAAATTTCTAAAATCTTCAAGGGTTCCAAACTCCGGATTTATTTTTGTGAAATCGGATACGGCATAGTAGCTTCCAAGGTATTTGGATTGTTCCGCTTCTGGGAAATCGGAGGCAAATTTACTGTCCTCTCCACCGGTAGCCTTACGTTTAGTTTCGCTGATTGGGAAGATTGGCATCAACCAAATCACTTTAACGCCCAGTTCTTTTAACTGCGGAATGTCTTTTGTGAATTCATCAAAATGTCCCGAAGGCGAGTATTGTCGAATGTTGGCTTCATAAATAACGGCAGTTTCCAACACGGCATCGGAAATAGGTTGAATGTCTTCTTGAGTCGTTTCATCAATGAAAGCTTCAACTTTCTTTTCTTCTTTACAAGCAACAATCAACATAATACTGAAGACTGCCAAAATGATTTTTTTCATGGTAATTAATTTAATTTGATGTTTAGTTTTAATTCTTTTGATGTGTTCCATTCTAATGGAATAGTTATTGTTTTTTGATCTTTATGATAAGTAAAATCCATTTTTTTACGTCCATTCTTGACCGATTTTGATTTCACATTTATGTTATGAAGGACAAGTTCAACAGACTTCGTTTGCGATTGATAATCCGAACCAATTTCAGCTTTTATTTCAATTTCAATTTCTCTCGCGCTCACTTTTGATGAAAAGGTCATCAGTTCATAGTGTCCTTTCTCATAGGCATCGGCCATCAATCCATCATCATTATATAATTGACCTTTACTTTCCTTAACTGTAGCATCATAATAGAAATGCAATTCAATAGTGTTCCCATCATAGTCCTTGGTACTTTGCATCGGTTTTGCCATAGGAATAAAAGCACCTCCACGTACAAAGGTTGGAATCTGGTCTTCGGCAACTTTAACAGTGACTCTTTTTCCACCTACAAACTTGTCATTGGTATAAAAATCGAACCAATTGCCGTTTTTAGGGAAGTAAATCTCCTTTTCAGTAATTTGAGATTTAAGAATTGGTGCGATTAAAAAATCACCACCCCAAAAGTATTCCGAAGCATCGGTTTTGAGCGCTTCTGATTCGTCTTCAAAAAACAACGGTCGCATTAATGGCGTGCCTTTCTTGTGATTTTCAAAGCTGAGATTATAATTATAGGGCAACAATTTGTAACGCAATGCGATGGATTTTTTAGCCAAAGCCTTGGTTTTAGAATCCCAAAAAACAGGTTCTGCAGGTACATCTTCCTGAGCATGGGGACGATAAATTGGCTGAAAAACGCCATACTGTAACCAACGTGTATAAAGTTCAGCTTCTTGATTGTCGCCTGCAAATCCGCCTAAATCAGAGTGCATATACCCCAAACCTTGCATGCCCATTTGCAGCGCAATTTCAGGTTGACTTTGTAACCCACCCCAAGTTCTATTGACATCTCCAGACCACGGAATCATACCAAATCGCTGAGATCCCGAATATCCAGCGCGCATTAATATGAAAGGTCTTTGGTTAGGGAAGTCAGTCTTATAGCCGTCTGCAATCAATCCTGCCCAATCGTGGCCGTAAATATTGTGGACTTCATCTGCTGTGCCTGTGGCATGAATTAACTTTGATGGATGGACTTCAGGTTCGCCCAAATCGCCCCAAACGCCGGTCACGCCCATATCAGCAAGATCCTTGTAAATATTCCAAAACCAAGCTTTTCCTTTCGGGTTATAGATATCAATCAATCCCGTATTTCCAAAATAGAAATCGAACGTATAGGGATTTCCAACAGAATCTTTCGCCATGACATCTTTATCGACGACCTCCTGCCAACGCTTGGAAGTGGTCAAAACAAAGGGTTCTGTTACCAAAATGGTGTTGATATGGTCAGACTTCAAATCTTTGATCATTTGGGTTGGATTTGGGAAGGAGTCTTTTAAAAACTCCAGATTGCCCATATGGCCTTGAATGTCCTTTCCAAACCAAAAAATATCGATGATGACCACATCCAATGGGATTTGTTCATCCCTAAACTTTTGAACTGTGGCTGCAACTTCCTTTTGGGAATGGTAACCAAAACGGCTTGAAAAATTCCCCAAGGCCCAACGCGGTGGCAAAGGTTGTTTCCCAGTTAAATCAGTATAATTATCGATCAAATCTGTCCAAGAATCGCCCACAATAACTTGGTAGGTTTTTCTGCCAGAAGTAGTTTCATAAGTTAAGGTGTTATCTTTTTTACTGTCCAAATCCAAAAATCCGATAGGCGCATTATCAAAATGGATCATATATTGGTATGATGACATCATGATAGGCATGGTGTAGTTCATCAACTCCGAATGGGTTTCGTAACCATAATGCGCACGATTGTATAGTTTCAATCGGTGACCACGACGGTTCATGCCCAAAGCTCTTGCACCGCCACCATAGAGAATTTCATTTTTTGTGAGGTTGAACTGGATGGTTTCCAAAATGTCGTTTTTGACATAGCCCATTTTTTCTGAGATGATGGGTTTGCCCTGATAACTATATGAAATTTGAAAAGGTTGTTTTTGGATGCTAACCGAAATTCCTGGTGTTTTCAATTCAAAGGCCGCATCGGTTTTGAGCAATTCTGATTTTACGGTTTCTGGTTTTAAAACGACGGCGTGTGAATTTTCTTTGAAAGTCTCGCCGTTAGGAATGAACGTGGTTTCAACAATACTTTCACTGTAAGGAATAATTTTATAAACACCATCGTTGACTTTTAATTCCAGAACGTTATTATCGTAAGTGATGGATTCAAAAGAACGGTTTGGGTTTTGGGAGACACCCAGAAGTGATGAGAATAGGAATATTATTAATAGGTGATTTTTCATTTGTTATTCTCTTTCAAAATTCAAGTTTTTGCTCAAACCTGACAGATTTTAAAAACCTGTTAGGTCTGATAACGTACTATTCGGTCCTTCTTAATAAAAACGTCAGTGGAATATCCAATCGTTTTTGCCAAGAAACCTCTGTATGTTCTGCGCCTTCAAACTTCAGGTTTCTAAAATTTGAATGGTCATAGCCTTTATCTTTAAAAATAATGTTTACTGTTTTTGCGTATTTCGGATAGAATTTATCCAATGTTTCCGTTCCGTAATCAAAATAAAACCGGTGGGTTTTTGGAGAAGGCACATGAGTTTTCATATACTCAAAAAAGGTATCGGCCAATAATTCGCCATCATTAGGATTTGTTCCTGGCCAATGAGTTGATAAACATGCAGCGCCTCCAAAAACTTCTGGATATTCGCAAATGGCATACATAGAAATCAATCCCCCCATGCTCGATCCTGCAACAAACGTGTTCTCCCTATCCGTCAATACCGAATAATTGGTATCTACATAAGGCTTTAACTCCTTAACTATAAAGCTCAAATAGTTGTCAGAAGTAACCGTATCAAATTTAAAATTGTTCAGTTTGGCTTGTTCAAAAAGCGAGTCTCTCACAGATTCTGACAAGGATTCAAAAGGTTTCTGAGGAAAGTATTCGCTATGGCGCAAATCATTAATATTGAATGGAGCGACAACGATAAAATCTCTGGTGATACTGTCCTTCATCAATTTATTTGAAATTTCATCTACTTTCCACTCTTGGTTATTCCAAGTGATTGTACTATCAAAAAGCATTTGTCCATCATGCATATATAATACTGCATATTTTTTACTGTTGGAATAGCCTTCTGGCAACCAGATATCAACTTTTCTTGGCGGGATATAATTGGATGGAAAATCATCAATTCGCAACAAAGTGCCTCCGGCAAAATCGCCTTCAACGGTTTCTGTTTGAACCTTGGAAATGTCCGCAGGTTTGATAATGACCTTCTTTTCTTTTTTAGATTCACATGAAAGTGAACTAATGAAAATGACAAGTATGTAAATAATTTTTTTCATCTTTTGTTTTAAACCAACAAGGTTTTTCTCCTTCGGCGGCAGTTAAAAACCATGTTGGTTGATTTTTAGCAAAACTTAGGGGATTGCGAGTTGGAATTAGTGAAATTTTTTGAGAATTTAAAATTCAATGATCATCGATGTTTTTCCGTCAATGGTCAAAGATTCTTCCAATGATATTCTTTCTTCCGACAAAATCTCCTTCCCATCAATGGCTGTACCAATCATTTCTCCAAAGCGCTTCAAATCGAATGTTTGAACTTCAGGATTGTTATTGATAATCACCATTACTTTATCTTGATTGTTATATCTAAAATAAACATATACGTTATTTTCAGGTACAAACTGCATGGTTTTACCTGTATGAATCACCGATTTCAATTTTCGCCAGTTAAAAATCTTCTTTGAAAATTCAAAATATTCGGTTTGCTGAGCAGTTCTGCCTTCGGTGGTAAACGCATTCATAGGATCGTCTTCCCATCCTCCCGGAAAATCACGTCTTATATCCCCATCTCCCTTCAAATCCTTATTTCCCAGCATTCCCAATTCGTCTCCATAATAGACCTGAAGAATCCCTCGAACTGTGGCAATGAGCGTCATGATCATTTTATAGGTGTTGACATCGGACCTATAAATTTCGTTGATCCGATTCGTATCATGATTGGCAGCAAATACAAAAATATTGTTGATGTCTGGGTACAGGAAATCATTGGCAAAATTCTCATAAGCTCTGAGCATCCCTTTATCCCATCCTTGTTCATCTTCTGAAAACATTTCCAAAATGGCATCGTGAAGCGTAAAATCCATAACGGTTGGCAAATGGGAATTGTAATTATCAATTGCTCCTATTTTACTGTCCTTTTGCCAATAAGCCATTTGCGCCTGATTATGCATCCAAACTTCTCCAGCGATGTTGAAATTAGGATATTCGTCCATAATGGCTTTGGTCCATTTTGCAATCCCATCTTTATCATTATAAGAATACGTATCTACACGAAACCCGTCCAGATCAGCAAACTCCACCCACCAAATGGCGTTTTGAATCATGTAAGTCAAGACCAACGGATTTTGCTGATTGATGTCTGGCATAGTAGTATCAAACCACCCGTCCATGCAGGCCTCTTTGTCGGCTTGAGAAGCGTTGGAATCAAACTGCGTCGTCATTCTATAACTGCTTCTTTGAAATCCATTTTCGCCATTTTCCCAATAGTGGATCCAATCCTTGCTAGGTAAATCTTTTATCATCCAATGCTTACTTCCCCAGTGGTTCGTCACATAATCCATCAGGAGTTTCATATCGCGCTTGTGCATTTCTGATGCCAATCGTTTGTAATCTTCATTGGTTCCAAAACGTGGATCAATTTTATAATAATCGCTCTGCGCGTATGTATGATACGAATAAATGGGTTCATTGTCTTCCAACAAAGGCGTGCTCCATATTGCCGTCACCCCTAAATCGTCTAAATAATCCAAATGGTTAATGATGCCCTGAATATCGCCACCATGACGTCCGGAAGGCTCCTCCCGATTCACTTTTTCAAGAGTGTCTTCGGTATTATCGATATCAGGATTCCCATTGGCAAACCGATCTGGCATAATCAAATAAATCAAATCACTGGAATCGAAACCTTTTCTTAAGGCAGAATTCTCACGACGCGATTTCAACTCATACGATTTTGTTTCAATGACTTTATTATCCTTTGAAAAATGAAGCTCATAGGTGCCAGGACTTATATTCTTGGTATTGATGGTGATAAACAGATAGTTTGGGTTTTCGGTTTTTTTAATATCAGTAATTTGAATGGTGTTCGAAAACGCCACGTCGTAGTGTGCGATATCCTGACCATAAACCATCAATTGAAGTTCTGGATTATGCATTTCCGTCCACCAAAAAGGAGGTTCAATCTTTTCAACCTGCGAAAAAAGTGTCATGCTTAAAAGTAGTGCTAAAATGCTCAATAAGTTCTTCATTACATTCTCATTTTTGAAATTTTAATCGGGTCATGATAATCTTAGACGGTAACGACATCATTCGGATTTATGGTCACCACTTTTCCATTGACCAAAATATCCATGGTCCGGTCGCCTTCCAATTCGAATTTTGTTTCAGTTTTACCAACGCTTATTTCAAGAATCTGATTCCTAAAGTTGATTTTAAATGCATAAGAATCCCACTGCTCAGGAATTTTAGGCTCAAAGGACAGTTGGTTATCAATAACGCGCATCCCGCCAAAACCTTCTACAATACTCATCCAAGTTCCTGCCATGGAGGTGATGTGCAATCCTTCTTCTACCTCGTGGTTATAATCGTCCAAATCTAATCTTGACGTACGTAGATAAAACTGATAGGCCTGCTCCATTCTACCCAGTTTTGCGGCTTGAATGCTGTGTACACATGGTGACAAGGAACTTTCATGGACTGTGAACGGTTCGTAAAAATCAAAATGGCGTTCAAGCTCTTCTCTCGTAAATTGATCTTCAAAGAAATAAAACCCTTGAAGCGTATCTGCCTGTTTAATGTACGGCGAACGCAAAATCCGATCCCAAGACCATTTTTGATTGATTGGACGTTCTGATTTTGGGAGATCTTTTACCGTAATCAATTCCTTATCCAAAAACCCGTCTTGTTGTAAATACACTTGATGTTCTTCGGAATATGGAAAAAACATATTGGATGCGATCTCTTTCCAATCTGATAGTTCACTATCTAACAACTTTGTTTTGTCTACAACACGTTTCAAATCTGAAGCATATTCATCCTTCATTTTAGAAATGATTTCCAAAGTGTAATTAAGGCACCATTGTGCGATATAATTGGTGTGGAAATTATTATTGATGTTGTTTTCGTATTCATTCGGTCCTGTTACACCCAAAATCACATACTTATTCTTATCCGTCGAAAATGTAGCGCGCTGCTTCCAAAAACGTGCAATAGCGATTAAGACTTCCAATCCTTTTTCTGGGATATAACTAAAATCGCCAGTATAACGGTGATAATTAAAAATGGCAAAAGCAATGGCTCCGTTACGGTGGATTTCCTCAAAAGTGATTTCCCATTCGTTGTGGCATTCTTCTCCATTCATGGTTACCATTGGATAAAGCGCCGCACCATTTTTAAATCCGAGTTTTTCAGCATTTTCAATAGCCTTTTCCAAGTGATTGTAGCGATAGGTCAATAAATTCCGTGCCACTTCCTGATCTTTCGTCGCCATATAAAAAGGAATACAATAGGCCTCAGTATCCCAATAGGTACTGCCGCCATATTTCTCACCGGTAAATCCTTTCGGACCAATGTTTAAACGTGCATCCTTACCTAAATACGTATGGTTGAGTTGCATGATATTAAAACGAATCCCTTGTTGCGCGCTAACATCGCCCTCAATAGTGATATCTGACATTTTCCAAATTTTTGCCCAAGCCTCTTTTTGGTCTTTAAGCATTTGATCGAAACCAAGTTTTGAAGCTTTGGTCAAGGTCTCTTTGGCAATCGAAACCAAGTTGTTTTTATCATGATTTCTATCTACGGTATAGCCACCAAATTTGGTCATGGTCAAGGTTTCTCCTTTGCTGACCTTGCAACTGTATTCAAAAGCGATGGTTTTCTCAGTTTTTTTAACGGTCTTGGTGTCATTTAAAACCTTCCCGTTTAAAGACAACTGCGTCTGCATGGCGGTACACACATGAAAATTAGTGATCATGGTGTGCGACAAAATAAATGCTTGATCGTCTTCAGAATCAACACTTAAAACATTCCAGAATTTATCATCCCAATTGCTGTCTTCATTGGTGATTCCAGCATCGAGATAAGGTTCAAAAACTAGTTGGACATCCTTATTCAGAGGCGTTACATTATATTGAATAACACCAACCTCATCCATATCCAAACTTAAAAAGCGTTTGGTTTCGACCTTTACGTCAACGGAATTTTGAAGCGTAACCTCAAAACTTCTGGACAACCAACCTTCTTTCATGTTGAGTTCTCTTCTGAATTCTCGGACTTCTTTAGAGGCTGCCAAATCCATGGCTTCACCGTTGACAGTGACATTGATTCCAATCCAATTGGGAGCATTGATTACTTTAGCAAAATATTCAGGATAGCCGTTTTTCCACCACCCAACTCTCGTTTTATCAGGATAATAAACTCCAGCAATATAGCTGCCCTGGAATGTTTTTCCTGAATAGTGTTCTTCAAAATTGGCGCGCTGGCCCATGGCACCATTACCAATACTGAAAATACTTTCAGAGGATTTGACACGATCGGTATCAAAGCCCTCTTCAATGATGGACCAACTGTTTGGTACGATATAATTTTGATTCATTTGTTATAGATGTTAGATATTAGAATTAAGACCGCTTTGCTTTTAGAAGACTCATCAGCTTATTTGTCCAATTCTCTTTATTTATTTTTATTAACCGCAATCGACACAAGGTTTTTCGCAAGGGTCGCAATGAAGTTGTTCTTTTTTATTACTATTCGTTTTTAATACTATGTACTACCTGTTGATTAACTCGTTTAAAAAATCAATATTAATTTCCGTAAAATCAGTAAATACATAATCGGCTTCATGAAGCGTGTTCTTATCGCCAATACCTATAGAAATCATTTTGGCATTATTTGCCGCTTGTATTCCTGCTACGGCATCTTCGAAAACAATACAGTGTTTTGGGGGGACATTGAAATGTTCTGCAGCTTTCAAAAACACTTCAGGATCTGGTTTGGCTTTGCTGACGTCGTTTCCATCTATGATCACATCAAATTTGTTGATGATATTGACTTTTTCCAAAATCATTCTTGCGTTTTTACTTGCAGAACCCAAAGCGATATGTTGCTTTTTATCCTTAAGAAAATCTAAGGTTTTAGTGACATCAGGAAGAATTTCTTGCTCGTCCATTTTATCAATATAAGTCAAATAATCATCATTTTTTAGCCCCATCAATCTTGTAAATTCAGCATCATTGATGCTTTTATTTCCCCAAGCAAGGATTTTCTCCAAAGACTTGACTCTACTAACGCCTTTCAATTGTTCATTTTGATGTTCCGTAAAATCAACACCAATAGTAGCTGCCAATTTTTTCCAAGCTAAAAAGTGATATTTTGCGGTGTCCACAATGACGCCGTCAAGGTCGAATATGAATGCTTTTTTATTCATTTGTTACTGTATTTACTTTGTCATTTACCATTAGTGAAAGAAGTCCTGCCAAAATCATCGAGCAGCCTCCAATCAATAAAGCATAAATAGGTTCATTGTTAAAAAATTTCGATACCAAAAATCCAAGGATTGAAGCGGCCACCAATTGCGGAATCACAATAAAGAAATTGAATACGCCCATATAATATCCCATCTTAGATGCAGGAAGCGCTCCTGAAAGCATGGCATAGGGCACAGACAAAATACTGGCCCAAGCGATTCCCACACCAATCATAGGTAACCATTCAATAGTAAAGGTTGTTGGATTGGTAATAAAATAGAGTGACATCATGCCGAGTCCGCCCGCGAGCAGAGCCAAGAAATGTGTAAATTTTCTGCTGGTTGCTTTTGCCAATAAAGGCAACAAGAACGCCACCGCAGCAGCGATAATGTTGTAATTTGCAAACATCTCACCCACTTGGTTTGCACCAGTATTATAGGCTAAAGACGTGGTATCCGTAGTTTGATAAATGTGTTCCGTTACTGCTGCTGTGGCGTATATCCACATAGAAAATAACGAGAACCACGAAAAAAACTGCACCCATGCCAATTGCTTCATGACCTTTGGCATCATCTGAAAATCATTCATAATGTTTACAAAACCATTTCTGATTTTGTTGGTTTGCAAATACCCAGAAATTATAAGTGCGAGCCCACCAAAAGTAATCAGTCCTAAAGTAAGCACATAAAGATCCTTTTTAAGATCATAGGAATACACCAAATAACTGGAGATTAATCCAACAACTAAAACGATGAAGCCTTTACTTAAATGTGATTTTCCGTTTTTTTGGTACCACGCTTCAGAAAAACTTTCCCGTACCGGTTTGAATTCTTTCTCCTGTTCTTCAAAAATTTTCATTTCTTCAGGCGTGTATTCTGTAGATCTTATCACTGTCCACAAAACAGCAAGAAAAAAAGCGATACCACCAATGTAAAACGAATACTTGACAGAATCAGGAATAACACCCTCCGGCGCAGTATTGGCAACACCCAAATACGTTAGCATTAATGGGAGTTTGGAGGCCACATAGGCGCCAATACCAATAAAGAAACTTTGCATGGCGAAGCCTTTGGTGCGTTGTTCTTCGGGAAGGTTATCTCCAACAAACGCACGAAATGGCTCCATGGATACATTTATGGACGCATCCAAGATCCAGAGCATTCCTGCTGCAACCCAAAGGACGGGCGAATTGGGCATTACAAACAAGGCTAAAGAAGCGAGAATAGCACCCACCAAAAAATAGGGTCGGCGTCGTCCCAATCGAGAATGCCATGTCTTATCACTTAAATAGCCAATTATGGGCTGGACAATTAAACCAGTTAATGGCGCTGCCACCCACAGGATTGGAATATCATCAATCTCAGCTCCTAAAGTTTGGAAAATACGGCTAACGTTAGCATTTTGTAGGGCAAAGCCCATTTGAATTCCTAGAAAACCGAAACTCATGTTCCAGATTTCCCAAAATCCAAGCGTACGCTTTTTCATCTAATAGTATGTTTAAATTAATACTATTGATAAGCGATAAAACTTATCAAAACTTATTTGTAAGAAGTGAAAATAAAGTTTTGATTACGCCGTAAAGATAGTAAAGTTTTTAATTCTGCAATACTTTTCTAGGTGATGATCAATTTTTTGAGATGATGTGAAACTTATGGGCTTTGAACAAAAGCACTTCAGACCTATGATTTTGGAGGGTTGGCAATGCTATTTTAATCTTATGTCTTGCTTTTAAAATTCTTAGGTCAAAATTCTCAACGAGGCATCCATTTTATTTCGTAGAGTTTCTTTCAACAAGCTCGGTTGCAATGACGATAGTCTTGTAGTGTTCCTCTTCATCTTCACGCTCAAGATTATCAATTAACAATTCTGCAGCTTTCTCCCCCATTAATTGTCCATGCTGGCTCACCGTCGTTAAACTAGGCGTGGCATGTTTAGAAAGCACACCATCGGTAAAGCCAATAAACTGGATATCTTCAGGGATTTTCATGCCTAAATTGCGGGCCACTTTCATGGCTATAATGGCGTAAAGTTCATTTACTGCGAATACGCCATCAATGTTTTTATTTCCTTGAAACAAACCCTCAATTTCGTTTTCTAGAGATTCCAAATGGTCTTCAGAAACCAATTCGTCATCTACTTTTAAAATCAAATTTGTATCTGGCGTAATTTTGAAATCCTCTAATGCTTCCAAATAGCCCTGCGTTCTTAATTTACCAACACTCACATAGTCCTTTGTAGTAATAATAGCCACATTTTGACAGCCATTAGAGAGGAGTTTGGACACGGCGTTCTTGGAGCCTTTCAAGTCATCAATAATGACTTTATCACAGTGAATTTCATTAACAATACGGTCAAACATCACAATAGGCATCCCCTGATTGATGGTTTCCTTAAAATGGTGATAATCCTGTTGCTGTAAAGTTTCTTTCGCAATAGAGAGGATAAATCCATCAATACTGCCATTGGCCAACATTTGCATATTAATCACCTCTTTATCAAAGGATTCATTGGAAAGACCGATTATTACATTATAGCCTCTTTTGTTAGCAACCAATTCAATACCTCTGATGACTTTTGAAAAAAAATGATGTACAATTTCTGGAATTATAACGCCTATTGTCTTCGTTTTTCTATTTTTAAGACTTAAGGCAATGTTGTTGGGCCTGTAGTTATAAAGCTTGGCAAAGGCTTGTACTTTTTGCCGGGTGTCTTCACTTATTTCAATACTATCTCTCAGCGCTTTAGAAACTGTAGAGATAGAAACATCTAGCTCTCTAGCAATTTGTTTAAGGGTAATTTTCTTCTTCATAATGTGGGTATTCAGCAAATGTGGTGCTTAAATGTCAATAAATTAATTATTAATCACAACAATTTATTCAGTAAAAACTAAAGGTAAGACATTGTTACTAATTGAGCGTTTTTTTGATTATATTTAGGTCAAAGCGCTGATTTACAAAAAAGTTGTCAACACGCAAACGTTTTCGCTATTAATATGACAATAGCATTTCTTCAATTCAAATAAAATTTACATAGTTTTAACGCAAGAAGTGAAAATATAAGGGAATTATTAACGCAATAAACTTTAAAAATAGTGTATGAAAACATTTATGAATAGCTTAATGTTATTGGTATTTTTAATACCCTCGCTCATGTGGTCCCAATCCACTGTTTCTGGGACGGTAACAGACCAAGCTAACGCATTACCTCTTCCGGGCGTAAATATTTTAATTAAAGGAACTACCACCGGAACCACTACAGATTTTGATGGTAACTACAGCATCAGCGCAAAAAATGGTGATATTGTTGTATTTTCCTATGTGGGGTTTAAACCTCAGGAAATCATCTATAACGGACAGCTGCCATTTAATGTTGTACTTAGTGAAGATGCCGCTCAGTTGGACGAAATTGTTTTAATTGGATATGGTTCAACGACTAAGCAAGACGCAACCGGAGCTGTTGAGAAAGTAAGTGAAAAAGAATTTAATCAAGGTGCCATTGTATCGCCTGAGCAATTATTGGCAGGTAAATCTGCTGGTGTTCGTATCACTTCGGGTGGTGGTGATCCTGGTGGAGGTTCAGAAATCAGAATTAGAGGTGGCGCTTCTTTATCCGCAAATAATTCACCCTTAATTGTTGTGGATGGTTTGCCATTGGATCAACGCGGGGTGCAAGGTGTAAGAAATCAACTGAACGCCATTAATCCGCAGGACATTGAAGACTTTGTGGTCTTAAAAGATGCCTCTGCAACGGCAATTTATGGATCTAGAGCCTCAAATGGTGTCATCTTGATCACTACCAAAAAAGGAAAAACCAATGCACCTTTAAAAGTAGAATATGACTTAAAAGCTTCGGTTGCCAATGTCAACGATTTTGTGGATGTACTTTCTGCTGATGAATTTAGAGCTATTGCCATAACGGATTCTAATTTCAATGAAAGTCTATTGGGCAATTCCAAAACAGACTGGCAAAAGCAAATTTATCAAACCGCTGTTGGAGCCATCCATAATATTACCGTTTCTGAAGGCTATGATACGTTTAATTTTCGTGCCAACATTAACCATACGTCGCAGCAAGGGGTTTTAACTGGAGATTTGTACGAACGAAATGCAATTAGTCTTTCGGCAGTTAGACGTCTTTTGGACAATAATCTAAAACTGACCTTAACAACAAAGGGCATTCTGGATGACAACAAATATGCTGATAAAGGTGCTATTGGTGCAGCAGTAGGTTTTGATCCTACACATGAGGTTTATAATGCTGATGGCTCCTATTTTCAATATACAGGTCAGAGCTTAGCTTTCACAAATCCTGTATTTACATTGGCCAATAATAACAACAGTGCTCGTAATAAAAGAAATATTACGAATTTTAATATCGATTATAACTTACCATTTTTAGAAGGCTTAAAATTCAATTTAAACGCTGGTCTTGACTATTCTGAACTTTCAGGGAAAGAATATAAACTGGCAAGTCCAACCAATCCTGGAAGTTTCAATTATGAAAATTTCTATACAGGTTTAAACAGAAATACCCTATTGGATTTCTATTTCAACTATAAGACTACTTTAGAGTCTATCAATACTGATATCGATGTAACTGCTGGACATTCTTATCAAGAGTTCTATATCAAATCTGATCGTAGTGAAACAGAAACCTCTGGAAATTTGGTGGACCGAGCAACAATCATTAATAGAAATGCATTAGAATCTTATTTTGCACGTGCAAGCTTCGATTTTAACGACAAATATTTGTTGTCTTTGTCACTTAGACGTGATGGCTCTTCTCGATTTGGACCAGATAACAGATGGAGTAATTTCCCTGGAATATCGGCAGGTTGGAAATTGACCAATGAAGAGTTTCTACAAGATTCCTTCTTCTCAAATCTAAAATTGAGAGCAGGTTGGGGTAAAACAGGACAGCAAGAGATAGGTCAAAACTATGGTTATCTAGGGGTTTACACGCCTGGTCGATCAGACGCAAGTGTACAGTTTGGTTATATCAATGGAGTGCCACAATTCATAAACACCCTACGACCTGAAGAATTTGACGAAAATCTTAAATGGGAGGAAACTTCTCAATACAATCTTGCGCTGGACTTCGGATTCTTTAAAGATCGTTTAACAGGAACCATAGATGCTTATTACAGAGAAACTAACGATTTATTAGCAACCATTCCAACGGCTGCAGGATCAAACCTTTCAGATTTATTGACCACAAACGTGGGTTCTGTATTAAGTAAAGGTATTGAGTTTAGTTTAAATGGCGCTATAACACAATCTACTGATTTCAATTGGGATATGGGCTTTAATGTCACTTTGCAAGAGAATAAAATCACCAAATTATCTTTAGGAGATGACCCGGATTTTTCAATCGGTCAAGGTGGTATTAGCGGTGGCGTCGGTAACAACATCCAAATATGGAAAGAAGGCTTGGATCCTTCAACATTTTATGTTTTCAGACAAGTTTATGATACTGCCGGAAAACCTATAGAGGGCGCCTATGTTGATATCAATGGTGATAACCAAATCACAGAAGCAGATAAACAAGCCTATAAAAAAGCTTCGCCTGATGCTTATATGGGATTCACCAATACCTTGAACTATAAAAACTTAGATTTTAGCTTTACGTTCAGAGGAAGCTTTGGGAACTACATGTATAACAACGTTGCTTCCGACAGAGGAAATATTACAACGGTCAATGATGCACCAGGTCAATATTATGTGAATGCCCATTCAAGTGTTTTGGATAATAATTTCAAAAAACAAAATCTATTTTCCGATTATTATATTGAAAGAGCAGACTTTGTGAAATTGGACAACATTTCAATAGGCTATTTAGTTCCTGGCGAAAAAATCAATTTTAGAGCGTCGTTAACTGCAACTAATTTATTTACCCTTACAAAATATGATGGTTTAGATCCTGAAATCTCAAATGGAATAGACAACGACTTCTATCCTCGACCTCAAACTTTTGTATTAGGACTAAATTTTACATTTTAATATCATGAAAAATAATATTAAACACCATGTTATGTTAAGAACTATGAAAAATATCTTTCTTGCCTTCACAATCGTGCTTTTTGCACAATCGTGTGAGAGTGATTTAGATTTGCAACCTGAAGATAATCGTCTTACCGCAGATGCAGCCTTTGAGGAACCTGGCGCATATAAAGCTTTTTTAGCTAAACTATATGCAGGTATCTCGGTTAGTGGACAGCAGGGCCCAGCTGGAGATGCCGATCTATCCGGATTGGATGAGGGTTTTTCCAACTATTTACGTTTGTATTGGTCAATGCAAGAATTGACTACCGACGAAGCTATTGTGGGCTGGAATGACGGTACAATTAAAGATTTACACGCACAAACATGGACTTCTGGCAATGAGTTTATCAGAACTATGTACAGCAGAATATTTTATCAGGTTGCACTGACCAATGAGTTTTTACGGCAGACTTCTGATGCCAAATTAGATGCTCGTGGAGTCGATTCTAGCTTACATTCGGAAATCCAACAATATATAGCAGAAGCACGATTTATGCGAGCTCTAACCTATTGGCATGCTATGGATTTATTCGGCAACGTCCCTTTCGTTACAGAAAACGACCCTATTGGAGCTTTCTTGCCAGAACAAATTAAGCGTGCTGATCTCTTCATGTATATTGAATCGGAATTGCTGGATATTGAAGACAAAATCGTTGCCGCAAGACAGAACGAATATGGACGTGCTGATCAGGCTGCGGTTTGGATGTTACTGTCTAAGCTTTACTTGAACGCTGAAGTCTACACAGGATCACCTCGATATCCTGAGGTTATTACCTACACTTCTAAAACTATTGAGGCAGGATATTCTATTGCACCAAACCCTTATTATCATTTATTTCTAGCTGATAATGATACTAACGGAACACAATCAGAAGTCATTTTTCCTATTACGTTTGATGGTTTGCACACCCAATCCTTTGGTGGCATGACCTTCATCATCCATGCGGCAGTGGGTGGCAGCATGAAACCTGCAGATTTTGGCATTAACGGCGGATGGGCTGGTCTTAGAACGACATCTGCATTAGTTGAGCAATTTCCTGGAGAAGCGGACTCTGCCGATGGAAGAGCTTTATTTTATACGGATGGTCAATCCAAAGAAATCAACAACACCTCAACATTCACTGATGGTTATGCTGTTCAAAAATTCAGAAACGTAGATATCAATGGTGTTGCAGGCTCAGACCCTACAGGTGATATTCCAGATACAGATTTTCCAATGTTCAGACTATCGGACACCTATCTGATGTATGCAGAGGCCTTTATTAGAGGTGGCGGTGGTGATGCTGCTAAAGCTGTAACTTATATTAACCAATTGAGAGCAAGAGCTTATGGCAATGCTACTGGTAATATTAATCAATCTCATTTAACTCTCGATTTTATTTTATCTGAGCGCTCTAGAGAATTATTTTGGGAAGCACACAGACGAACAGATTTAATCCGTTTTGGTCAATTTTCTGATCAAGGCATTTGGCCTTGGAAAGGAAATGTGCCCCAAGGTTCAACAACTAGCGCATTTAGAGACCTCATGCCTTTACCCGCAACGGATTTAGGGATCAATACCAACTTAGAACAAAATCAAGGATATTAAAAAAACACACACATGAAAAATTTCAAAATATTAACTTTATTTATTTTAGCCATGGTTGGGCTAAATTCTTGTGAAACCGATGACGATATTGTTTTCATAGCTCAAGAGTCAGGAGAATTTGTTATAACAAATACACTCTTGCCAGAATATATCTTAAAGAGTTCCACTGGAAGTAATCTAGGTGAACGTTTCACTTGGAGCAATGCTGATTTTGGAGTTCCAACAAACGTTTCCTATGATTTGCAACGTTCTATTGCAGGCGACTTTAGTGACGCCGTTTTAGTTGGAACAACCACAGGCAATGAAATTGCAATGATAATTGGACAAATGATGACTATTGCCACGGAAGCAGGTCTAGACGCCAATCCTTCAACTCCAGAACCAAATACAGGAGCCTTTTCAGTTAGAATCCGTGCCTATGCTGGCAATAGTGGTAGTGCTACAGAAGTGTTTTCTGACGTTAAAACAATTTCGGTAGTTCTTCAAGAAGCTACTTCAGGCGGAAGTGAAATTACCAAATCCACATGGGGCATTGTAGGTTCTGCTGCGCCTAATGGTTGGGATGGACCCGACGCTCCTTTCTACACAACTTCTGAAAGTAACGTTATTGCTGCTTATGTGACGTTAATTGATGGACAGATTAAATTCCGCGAAAACAATTCTTGGGGTGGTGATTTTGGAGATATTGATATGGACGGCGTTTTAGATCAAGAGGGCGATAATAATATCGATGTGACCGCAGGTACTTATAAAATCACTATAGATTGGAATGACAACACTTATACTCTGGAGAAATTTTATTGGGGCATAGTAGGCTCAGCAACTCCAAACGGCTGGGATGGCCCAGACACCAAACTTCAATATGATTTTAACACGGATAGCTTTAAAACAGTTGTGCAGTTAACTGATGGCGAATTGAAATTTAGAATGAACGACACTTGGGGTGGCGATTATGGAGACCTTGATCTTGATGGCATACTCGACCAAGAGAACGAAAATAATATTAAAGTTACCGCTGGTTATTACTTGATTACGGCCAATTTTAATACTCTGGAGTATTCTATTGAGCCAACTGAAATCTGGGGCGCTGTAGGCTCATCAACTCCTAATGGTTGGGATGGCCCTGACTCGAAATTTACTCCAGATTTTTCAAACCCAGGAATTTGGACTTTAAAGAACTTCACTTTAAAAGATGGACAAATTAAATTCAGAACAAATGATGCATGGGGCAATGATTATGGAGACCTTGAATTAGATGGTGTTCTTGACAAAGAGAACGAAAACAACATCAATGTCACGGCTCGCACATATACTACTACTTTAGACTTTAGTGATAGTGAAAAACCAACATACAGCATCAAATAGAAATTCAAAAAAAGGCTATTCTTCAACGAATAGCCTTTTTAATTAAAATCCTTGTCATATGCAAAAAATTACTTTTTATATAGCATTATTACTGTGTTCATGGTCTTTTGCCCAGCAGCAAAATGTCACCTATTCTGTATCTCCAACACCTTTTGAAGAAAACCAGAATATTACCTTGACATTTAATGGCAGCAGTATCAATGAAGCGACATGGGGCGTCACTAATAATGCACTCTATTTATGGGCTTGGTCATTTGATACCAATAACCAAAACAATCACAATAGTCCCACTAATGGCATATGGAAAAACTCCAATGAAGCTAATAAACTTACTTATAATTCAGGGAATGACACCTATAGTATTTCCTTTACTCCATCAACGTTCTACAATAGAACGGGAATTGGACGCCTTGGATTTTTAATCAAAGCAAAAAATGGGGATGGTGATAAAAAAAGTCAAGACATTCTCCTAAACGTAGGAAGTTTTCAAGCCAGCCTAACAAACCCACAACAAAATAGTACCACCATTCTTTCTTCTGGTGGCAGTTTAAATATTTCGGCAACAAATACAGGGGGGAATGCCAGTTATAACCTATTTGCCAATGGCACGAGCATCAACACCAAAGCCAACACCTCTAGTTATTCTTACACGCACTCAAATATTGCTTCCAACCAATATTACGAGTTAGAAATTACCCAATCAGGAACTACCCTGAGCAAATCATTTTCAGTTATTGTTAGCTCAACACCAGTATCCGCATCTTTACCCTCTGGGATGCTTGATGGCATCAATTATAATACGTCAGACAACACCAAGGCCACTTTAGTACTTGATGCCCCAGGCAAAGATTATGTATATGTTGCAGGGAGTTTTAATAATTGGCAACCAACTGACACTTACACCATGAAAAAAGATCCTACATCAGGTAAATTCTGGTTAGAATTGACCGGATTGGTTTCGGGTCAGACCCATACTTATCAATATTGGGTTGGTGACCAAACGCCAATTGCAAAATCACCAAAAATGGTAAAAACAGCCGATCCCTATTCCACTTTGGTATTATCACCATTTGATGATCCGGACATTCCAGCAAACACCTATCCTAATCTTCCTGCCTTTCCCGCGGGACAGGAACGTGAAGTCACGGTTTTACAAACGGGGCAAACAGCTTACAATTGGCAAGTCACTAATTTCTCTAAACCTGAAAAGGAAAATTTAGTAGTGTACGAAGTACTGATTAGGGATTTTGATTCCAATCGTAATTTTCAGGATTTGATTGATCGCATGGATTATTTTAAAAATCTAAATATCAATGCTATTGAGCTTTTACCTGTTATGGAATTTGAAGGCAACGAAAGTTGGGGCTATAATACAGCTTTCCATATGGCCCTGGATAAGTTCTATGGCACTGAAAATAAGTTGAAGGAATTTATTGACATCTGTCATCAAAACGGTATTGCAGTCATTTTGGATGTAGCATTAAACCACGCTTTTGGCAGAAATCCAATGGTACGTATGTGGATGAATGACCCTGATGGCGATGGTTGGGGAAATCCAAGTACTGAGAATCCATATTTCAATACAACGCCAAGACACAGTTATAATGTGGGTTCAGATTTTAACCACGCTAGTCCTAGAACTCAGGAATATGTAAAGCGTATTGTCAAACACTGGGTTGAAGAATTTAAAATTGACGGTTTCCGTTGGGATTTAACCAAAGGATTTACTCAAAACTGCACTGAGAAAGACGACAGTTGTACCAATGCCTACCAGGCTGATCGTGTGGCTATTTTGAAAGAATATGCCGATTACTCATGGGCATTGGACCCAACCCATTATGTGATTTTCGAACATTTAGGTTCTGAAGATGAAGAAAAAGAATGGGCAAATTACAGGTATAATGAAGGAAAAGGCATCATAATGTGGGGTAATATGAACTACGCCTATAATGAATTAACCATGGGATATCCGGCAGATATTAGTGGTATTGGCCACAAATCGAGACCTCAATTTCAAGGTCCACGTGTGATAGGGTACGCTGAAAGCCATGATGAAGAGCGCTTGATGTACAAGAATTTAATGTACATAAATAGCAACAACAGCTCACATGATGTCAAAGATCTAAATACGGCATTATCAAGAATGTCCGCTTTGGGAGCTGTGACCTTAACTGTTCCAGGACCTAAAATGATTTGGCATTTTGGCGAATTGGGAATGCAAAACTCCATCTTCACATGTAAAAATGGCACTGTTAACGTTCCTGGTGGAATTGATGGTGACTGTAAGTTGGACACAAAACCACAACCGCAATGGGCAGAAAACTGGCTAGAAAACACCTATAGGAATAAAATTTATAATGATTGGGCCCGATTGATCCATTTAAAAACTAAAGAACCCGTGTTTAAAGGAGACTACAATATAAGCACCAATTCATTGACACCAACCATTGAAATTTTTGATAGCTCATTATCTGCAACCAATCTTAACAAAGTGATTGTATTAGCAAATTTTGATGTAAACCAAAAAGCATTTAATACAACGATCCCAACAGGAGAGATTTGGTATGACTTGATGGATGATACTGGCAATACCTCCTTTAGTGCTGCCACCGTAACAATTCCTGCAGGTCAGTTTAGAATTTTCGGAAATAAGGCGTCAACATTAAGTACGGACTCATTTGAAAGTGCATCAGAATTTAGTATTTATCCCAATCCGGTATCCAACACTTTTAAAGTCAATAAAGAAGTAAATATGCTTGACATTTACGATTTAACTGGTAAGCGTATCAAATCGTTCAAAGGTGATTTTACACAAGCGGATAGTTTTGATATTTCAGATTTGAACCAAAGCGTTTATCTGATAAAAGTTGAAAACAAGAATGGACAAACCTTAATTTCAAAATTAATTAAGTTATAGAATAGAGAAAATTTAATTAGCAAAAGGAGCTTTCCCTGAAACGGAAGGCTCTTTTGTTTTATACCATGTAACTCTTGGTATTATTTGATTTAGTCATCGTTAAATTTTACGACGGTTGACCTATTTATAAATCTCACACTTACACCTAGAAAACATCCAATAATGGTCTCAATGCAGTTGTTGTTTAGAAGAAATTCCTTTTACGCGATAAGCAGGAAAAAACTCATTACTCTCAGTCATCAATGAGGATCCTAAATACTTTTGGACAAGTGCCCCATAAACTTCTTCATTAACGATGTACTTCCAAATTTTAAATTGTTTGGTGTTTTTAGAAAAGCACTTTTTAAAAGTAAAAAGAGAATCTTCTTTACTTCCTCTTCCCCCTCCAAGATTTAAAAATATGAAATTATTTTGCGTAGAACGTATACGCACTTCATCAATTATAAGTTTAATGGCATTCAGATCATGATAATCTTCGTCGTACCCAGACAAATGATATTGCACCATTCCCCCTTTTTCAATAAATAGAGCGCCACCTATAATTTGTTGTGTTTCGTTATGCGAGCATAAATATAATTTGGTCGAAAAATCAGTACTTGTCAATAATTGGTGAAAATAACTATCCTCAAAAAAGTAGTTCGTATCGGCATCAACACGCTTCATGTTTTCATGATACAGCTTAATAAAGGTCTGAAGATGGTTTTCGAGTTTACTTTCAATAACCGTACAACTTTTACGGGATGCATTCAAATAAGACTTCATGCGCTTATTGAACATCTTTCGTTGATTTTCTATGGTATCAGTGAGATCAATATAGACAACTTTCCCCAAGTTAGCTACCGTTCCCAATCCTGACAGAATTGCTTCTTGATGATTTACAAAGGGATGTAGCCTTGAAAATACCGAAATAATTTTATAGTCATTGAAAAACACGTTGAGTTCCTTATAGAACTCTTCTGTTTTAAACTTATCGGACATATTTAATGACAAGACACCTGAATATCCATACACCGATGTTGCATCTTTGTAAATGGAGTTATCGATATCCCTTATTAGCAATGGTAAAAAAAGAGAGGTGCTCCCATCTGTATATTTTATGAGTACAGCTGATTCATTAGAATTCTTGGAAAGATGATGATAGTCATATGTATGATAAAAATCCACATCCTTCAATAACTCCAATTCTTTGTTCCATTCTTTTTTGTTCTCTATTACCTCAATCATTCCACCTAATTATTAATTCCAATTACCTGTTCAATGCAAAAAATCAGCTATTTTAATAAAATTCAATACATAAGATCACTAATCACATCTTATTTCACAACAACCTGAGTAATTCTTCACATTCTTAAAGCTTTGCTAAAAGCCAAAATATTTGAATTATTTTCCAAGGGCTACAGTAGATTTATGGGATTCCGAATCTATTTTCATTAAATTCTACCAATACAGCTATTCAGCAGTTGCATCAGTCGATAAAGCTTTTATATTCTTCAGGGGAATATAAATTTAAACGAGAATAAACATACTTAAAATTTATTAAACATCGATAATAAAAAAAGAGGAATTTTTCTGTTACAGAAATTTTTTTAAACTACAAACTGTATTGATCTCAAACATCCTCTAAAACCTTCTTAAGGACTAGAGCTTGGTTATGCTCGTTATCCTTGGTTCCATAGAGCAACGTCACAGTTTGTTTCTTTAATGTTTGACGCAATTGTTTTAGGGCATCGGTTCTGTCTTCCAATTCCGTTTTATATTTTACAGTGAAGGCGTCAAATTTGTTGGGATCATGGTCAAACCATTTTCGAAGTTGAGTAGAAGGTGCCAATTCTTTATTCCAAGCGTCTAATTTAGCTTCTTTTTTGGATACACCTCTAGGCCAAATTCTATCAATTAGCACCCGATATCCATCCGATTTTGACGGTGTATCATATACTCGTTTGATTAGAATCTTTTTCATCGCATTAAAATTCTTCCATAATGATAGGTTTCTTCTTCACATCCAAATTTTATAATTGCGCTTCAACAGCTTCCATTATTGGTGGTGGGCCGCAGAGATAAACAGGTTTGTCAAAAGAAACCTCGCAGTTTTTCAGAAATTCCTCAGTAATCTGCCCGCGTTCTAGACCTTCAACAGTTTCTTTAGAAAGAATATTGAAGTTGTTTCCTAACAGTTTACTGAATCCCTTTTCTAGTGGCCTGTCTTGGCTCAAACTCCATTCCTTCCGGTTTTTCTACCACAATATGCAACACATCGTGCGTGGCATGTTCAATCAATTTTATGCTGACTTCTTGATTTTTCATTATTTCGCAATTTCGATTATTATCTATTGGCCTGTAATGGTTATAAACCATTTTTCTGATAGCGTCCAAAACGCGAATAAAGATGCACGAGACCTAGATAGCTCTATATGCTATTGGTATTGGTCAAACCTACAATGTTTGTCCCAATTAAGAACTGGGGCAAAAAATGCCCAAGTTCACCTTCTAGTACGGTTCCATTTGGACTGCCGCAAATGCTACAAACGAGGGGGCGGCATGGCAATGCAACTTCCTTGTCGTGAATCCGTCCTATGGTATAGTTCATCTGCCATATCAACAATCGTTAATACCTATTTCTCATCCAAAAATTGTCTTAAAACATATTGAAGGATCCCTCCATTGCGATAATATTCAATATCTATCAAAGAATCCAATCGGGCAATAACCTTAAATTTAATAAGTTCACTTTTTTCATTTTCCGCAACCACATCCACAGATTTATGTGGTGTCAATCCTTCAGAAATCCCAGAAATAGTAAAGGTTTCGGTTCCCCTTAAGCCTAACTTTTCTGCGGTATCTCCAGCTTCATACTGCAGTGGTAAGACACCAAGGCCTACTAAATTACTTCTGTGGATGCGTTCATAACTTTCAGCGATAACTGCTTTAATACCCAATAAAAATGTTCCTTTTGCTGCCCAATCCCTAGAAGAACCACTTCCATATTCCTTTCCGGTAAGAACGACTAAAGGGGTATTATCTTTCTCATATTTAACCGCCGCATCATAAACGCTCATCTCTTGTCCTGAAGGCAAATGTGTGGTATATCCCCCTTCCTTCTCTGCTAGTTTATTTTTTATTCGAACGTTTGCAAAAGTTCCTCTCACCATCACTTCATCATTTCCACGTCGGCTTCCGTAAGAGTTAAACTCTTCTTTTTTGACACCTTTTTCTATGAGGTATTTTCCTGCTGCGGAATGCTCGTCAAAAGCACCCGCTGGAGAAATATGGTCAGTTGTAATACTATCTCCCAAGACTAAAAGTGCGCGTGCATTTTCAATGTTTTGAAGCGGTAGTGCTGTTGATGAAATGTCTTTAAAGAAGGGAATTTCCTTAATATAGGTAGATTCTTGATCCCATTCATATAACTTCCCTGTTGGAATCTCTAAATTTCTCCAAATCTCATTTCCATCAAATATCTCCGCATAGTTTTTTTGAAAATCCTTTGGTGTAAGTACTTCCTTCAGCACTGCATTAATCTCATCATCTGTTGGCCATATATCCTTCAAATAAACGGGCAATTGATTTTTATCGTAACTGATAGGTTCGGTAGTCAAATTAATATCCACTCGTCCGGCAATAGCAAAAGCAACAACCAGCATAGGCGACATCAAGTAGTTCATTTTGACCTGTGAATGGACACGCGCTTCAAAATTCCGATTTCCTGAAAGCACTGAACACACTACAAGGTCATTTTCAACTACTGATTTTGCAATGGCAGGAGGCAATGGCCCTGAGTTCCCGATACAAGAAGTACAACCATAGCCCACTAAATGAAATTGAAGCGCTTCAAGATCTTTTAGCAAATCGGCCTTTTTCAAATAATCCGTCACTACTTTTGATCCAGGTGCCAAGGAGGTTTTTACCCAAGGTTTAACATCAATACCGTGCTCTCTTGCTTTTTTGGCCACCAACCCCGCACCAATCATTACAAACGGATTAGAGGTATTGGTACATGAAGTAATTGCGGCAATAACAACTGACCCGTCTGATAATGAATATTTTTGTTCGCCTTTATCAATCCAAACCGTTTTAAGTCCGTTTTGTTCTTTAGTTTCAATTTTCGTTCCTTCAGCCATCTCCCTAGGTGGGCTAGTAGGTTGATTTCCACCTTCATTCTTCCATTTGATAACAGATTCCCGATCTTCATGCTCAATATATTCACGCTCAAAAGAAGAACTCAATAAATCAATGAATTTGGGCTTGAAATTCTTTAAAAGTATTTTATCCTGTGGCCGTTTAGGACCTGCAACAGTGGGTTCAATAGTAGACACATCCAACTCAACAACTTCTGTATAGGTGATACGATCTTCATTTTCACGCCATAGCATATTAGCTTTGCAATAGGTTTCAACCAAATTGATCTGTTCTTCTGATCGGTTACTTTCCCGCATGTATTTTAAGGTTTTATCATCAATTGGGAAATAAGTAATGGTACATCCAAATTCTGGAGACATGTTACCAATGGTAGCTCTATCCGGAACTGACAAATGGTCCAATCCTGGCCCAAAAACCTCAACAAATTTACCAACAACACCTTGCTTTCTTAGGATATTGGCAATGGTCAGTACCAAGTCTGTAGCGGTTGAGCCCAAAGGTAATTTACCGGTCAACTTTAATCCGATAACTTCTGGCATAATAAAATACAGCGGCTGCCCTAAAATAGCGGCTTCCGCTTCAATACCACCAATGCCCCATGCCACAACACCTATGCCATTGACCATGGGTGTATGGCTATCCGTGCCGACCAAAGTATCTGGAAAAAGTTCCCCATTACGGTCGATGACCCCTTTGGAAAAATATTCAAGGTTAATTTGATGGCAAATACCCATTCCTGGAGGAACCACACTAAAATTATCAAATGATTGTTGGGCCCATTTTAAAAATTGATAGCGTTCTTTATTCCGTTTGTACTCTTCTTCCATATTCCTTTGGTAAGAATAGTCCGTACCAAAAAAATCGACTTGAACAGAATGATCTATCACTAAATCGACGGGCACTAGTGGATTAATGCTATCTGGATCGCCTCCTTTACGCGCAACTTCAGCTCTAAGTGCTGCAATATCAACAACTGCAGGAACCCCTGTAAAATCTTGCATTAATACCCGAGCAGGCTTAAAGGGGATGTCCTTGTCTACCCCTTTTGGCTTCCAATTGAGAAGTGTTTCAATATTTTCTTTAGTAACCGAAAAGTCATCAAAATTTCGCAAGGCATTTTCCAATAAAATACGAATTGAAAATGGCAACTTATCGATCTCGTGACCTTGATTGGAGAGTTCTTGAAGGCTATAATAAGTGAAGTTTTTACCGTTAACTGCTATTTCTTTTTTAGTTTTAAAAAGATCATTTCCCATAGTACTATAATTTAAAATGTTAGTGATTTATGCTATTACAACAAGGATAATTGGACCATATGGCCATTTGTAAAAAGCGCCGAGGCCTCTTCATAAAACTAACCACATGCCTATTAAAAGAAGATTTACTTTTCCAAATCCATTTGTTAAAACATGGTCATCAAATCACCAATGTTTTATTTAAGCCCTTTAAAGTTACGGATTTGTTCTAATATAACTCCTTATATCTAAAAAAAGAAAACTATCATTGGTCATGACGAATAAAATTCTGAAGTTGACCTTGCCTCTCTCATAAAAGAACCTGACATTCAATAGGATTCTAGAAAACCACCCAACAATCAACTTAAAAACCCCAAGAGACAGAAGTGTCAATTAATTAGATCAAGGAAATCTAAATTCGAGATGAAGGAGTATAGAAATCCGACACATATTTAGATTGGTTAAAAAACAAAATCCAAGACCGCCCATCAACACTTATAGTATGCATCCGGTTTTGGGATACTATAATTCCTGTTCTGGCAATTGAGACAAATTAATTCTAATCTTATCTTCAGTAATTGCTTCTGGCTTACGGGTGGCATTGCGAAGCACTAAATATCCTAACACGCCACTTAACGCAGACGCCAATAGAATTCCAATTTTAGCTTCTTCTTGTAGCATTTGATCCGTAAATGAGAGATTTACTATGAACAATGACATCGTGAAACCGATCCCACAAAGGAGAGATATTCCGAAAAGCAGTCGCCAAATTTCTGGAGTCTTTTTCGCACTTTTATAGAAAAAGGTCAAGAAGATCCAGCTGGCAAACATAATTCCCACCGGTTTGCCAATCAAAAGCCCTAACATAGTGCCCCAGGTAATGGGCAGATGGAATGCTTCATTTAAAACCTTAGAATCAAATACAATTCCAGCATTTACAAAAGCAAAGGTAGGCATGATAAAAAAGTAGACAAACCCATGAAGTTTACGTTCCAATCGTTTTAAAGGAGATTCCATCTCACGTTGTATGTTTTCAAGAAAGTGATGGACTTGAGTCGTGGTCATGGCAAGTGTTTCATCTTTAGCTTGCTTAAATAGCAGATAGCCTTGTATAGAAACCTTTCTTATTCTTTCAAGCTCCCATTCGCGCCGCAGCGGTAGGGTCATCGCTAAGATAACCCCAGCAATTGTAGCGTGAATGCCAGATGCCAAAATGGCCCACCACATTACAAACCCAATAACGAGATAGGGCGTCAAACGGTTCACTCCCTTGCGATTAAAAATAAGAAGTATTACGGTGCATCCAGCTGCAATTCCCAACGCCAGCCAATGTATTTCTTCAGTATAAAAAAAAGCAATGACCAATACCGCAATAAGGTCGTCCACAACTGCTATGGTGGTTATAAAAACTTTTGCCCAAGACGGCATTCGAGAACCAAGCATGGCCAAAATACCAATCACAAATGCAATATCTGTAGCCATCGGTATAGCCCATCCCTTAATATATTCAGTGCCTTGATTGAACACAAAATATATGATAGCCGGAACAAGTGCCCCGCAAAATGCAGCAGCCACTGGGAAGATAGCAGATTTAAAAGAAGTTAGGCTCCCAAATTTAAGTTCGCTCTTAATTTCAAGTCCAACCAACAAAAAAAAGAGCGCCATTAAGCCGTCATTCACCCAATCGTGCAGCGTCTTAGAAATATATAGGTCTTTAAAGCCCATTCCAAAATTATACTGCATCACCGTATGATAAAAACCATTTAAGGAGCTGTTTGCAACTATTAAGGCTGAAGCAGTGGCAATAATCAATAAAATTCCTGGTGCGGACGCTTGTTTAAAAAAAGCGTTTATACGCTGGGTAACTTTGCTCATTCTTGGAGACTTTTGTATTTAAGGTACAATTTCGCATTTAAAATTATTTATATCAATAAAAACAAGAATTTTATTTGAAAAAAAATAATTGTTACACCAACCTCCATCAAAGCCCCAATTCCCCATGGAATTTTACAAATTATACATTGCACTTATTCAATCTATAATAAGCGAGCGTATCAAAAAGGGAAACCGAGGTTTACTCACGTTATTAAATTTGATCATAATAGCATCTTTAGCATGGTATGTAAAGTTGAGATGACTTAATGAGAATCAAAAAATATCAGGATATAGCTGCTGTTAACGGCGGCATTAGCTCAATCAGCAAAAACAATATGCCGCTATTTTGGTTTTTGGGTTTCACTAAAAAAGGCCCGAGAAAATAATTTTCTACGGGCCCTACCAACTAATCAAATAAACTTAAATTTCTATTTTTTTGGCTTTTCTAATTTAGAGAAATCAATATTTGGAGCTACGCCGTTTGCCGTTCTTGAAAATTCAGAATCAATTGGGGTGGTCTCACTAAAAAAGCCACCATTTTCCATAAAAAACTGGTTCCCTTCAACCCCACCAGCATAATCCATTCTCGATTTCTTTCTTGCTGTGGCATCGGCCGTAAATTTTGCTTTGGTCAACTCTATCCATTCTTTATCCGCCGTATATATCCATTGATTGTTGTAGTTAGCTTTTCGAGATATATTGCCGGTTGAAGGCACAAAATTTTCTAAAAAAGAATATAATCTTTTTAAGTGTCGACTGCCCTGCGGTCTTCTAAAACTCGCAATCAAATTCCAAGTATTAGTTTCTGGCGTGAAGAAATATGCGGTATAATCTGTTGAATTATTTTCTGCTGGCACTCCTTTCAATAAAAACCGATAGGATGTGCCCGCCTTCCAATTGTACACTTTATAGCTTTGGCCTCCAGAACCCTCGTTGCCAAACTCTCCTGTGGTTACATTATCCCCTTTGCCCAGTAAAAGTATTTTATGATCGTCGGGAATCTCTTTAGGATCTTGGGTGTCAAAAGGACTCCAAACGGAGAACAAAATGCGTCGTTCAGTTTCTGAATTGACCTGAATTCCAAAATACCCATCCATGAAACCGTTGGCCATATAATAGGATCCAATGACATCTTCGCCTTCAGGAACATTAATTTCATTGTAAAACCAAACCACATCCTTGTCCTCTGGTAATTCATAAGACAAATGGACCGATGGTCCGCGACGCCCAAAATAGAAATCGTCTTTAATAAAATAAACGTTGCCTTCGGTGGCTGGTCCGCCAATTAAAACTTCATTAATATCCGCAACAACAGGACCGGATTTTGCTTCGCCAACTATCTCAATAACATGATACCCCGCTTGAACATCAAAAACACCAAGATTAACAGGTTGGTTTTGCGAAGAATTTACCTTTACATTTTTGGTTTGATTTTCTAGGGACACTTTAATTCGTGATGTACCTTCTGGTACATTCAAATTCAACCCTAGGTGTAGTTTTCCTGCAGTGTCTGTTTTGAAATAGGTACGAACTACAGTTTTTAAATCCGACCAATTTTTAATTCCAGAATCAC
This sequence comes from Gelidibacter mesophilus DSM 14095, assembly GCF_000423005.1. Lineage (GTDB taxonomy): Bacteria > Bacteroidota > Bacteroidia > Flavobacteriales > Flavobacteriaceae > Gelidibacter > Gelidibacter mesophilus. Next base: position 175,671 of record NZ_AUHD01000007.1, on the reverse strand, counting down.
TGATCATATCGGTATTAGCGGTAGCACTGTTCACCACCCAGCTGTTTGGTCCGACGGGAATTTGGATGGATAAATCTAGTTCTTCTTGTTTTTCAGTCGATTTAGTAGTGTTACAATTTGTCAAAAAAACGGACAGCAGCAACACGAAAAGATTAAGGAATCTCATTTTTAGCATATTTTTAGTCTTGATTTCCGATATTTATTTAGATGCGATATATCATAGTTTTTGAAAAATTTAGATTAATCAGTTAGGTCTACTTAAAACAATGACAAATAAGAAGGGAGAAGCTTAATGTTTAAGTCAAGGTTCTCCCTATATTAATTTTTATCGCAACTTAGGTAAAAATAACTTCGGTAGATTTCTACACTGATTGCCGGATATTTTAAATTACCAGGCTGCACCAAACAATTATTGCGTTGGATTTTGAGTCAATGTGCCTGGGTAGGAGTTAATCGCATCTTGCGGAATATAATACACCACTCGGAAATCAGTTGCTGAGATATCATCAAACTGTTTATGAGGTCCTGGGTAGTGGCGCTCCAACTCTTTCCCATTACGAAACACATCATAGCTTCGTTCAGCTTGATAGGCCAGCTCCAACTGACGCTCTTTGTCTATTCTTTCACTCGCATTGGAAGCGTCCAGAGTCGAGTACCCTGCGTCTACAATAGAGCGCTCTCTAATGGTATTGAGATCAATAAGTGCCGCGCTATAGTTTCCTAATTTAGCATAAGCTTCTGCACGGTTGAGATAGACCTCACCCAAACGGCTGATGACTGGAGAATGCAAATGAGATTCCTCACCTTCCAATGAGGATTTTGTAATGTAGAACTGTGGGTAAACTCGATTGAGCGTAATATAGTCATCAATTACTCCAGAATATGTTTTGCCGTCCTTATACAATATGGAATAAGTTTCCTGAGCAGCATCAATAGCAGTGAGCGTATAAGTAATATCTCCTTCTTTAGCTGTGATAGTACTACCGCTTCGGGTGATTGTAGCCTGCACATAGTTTAAATTATCAGGACCATCTTCTTTCACAAAACGAAATACTTCAGAATATGCACCATCAGCATCCTGTGAGTAGGTAGGTTCTATAAAAGCTGCACGCGCATCTACCAGATTATAGCTATCTTCACGCCAGTCATTACGGCCTGTTTCGTTAAGCAAATCGATGTACTTGGCACTGGCATACATTTCACCCCAGCCCATGCCACCTAAATTGGCATACATTCCACCAACACCATAATAGTGGTCAAAACCTGAATACTCTGATGCCACACGTTTGATGGCAAAGATGGTCTCCACATTGTTTTCAGGAATAAAAGTATTGTACTTCATAAATTGCGCTCTTGGCAATAAGGCATATTTTCCGGAGTTAATTACTTTGTCAGAGTACTCTACAGAAAGCTGTGCATACTCAGCATTAGGCGCAGTATAAGTGCCACTCATATAAAGATAAACACGAGACAACATGGCCTGAGCAGCTTCTTTAGAAGCAAAAATTGAAGTTTTATCCAGAGTCAACAATTCTTCGGCTTTCTTCAAATCACTGATTGCTTGCTCATAACTATCTTTAACCGTTGCACGATCATCAAGATTCATATTAAGCACATCATCTGGAGTGCCATTTACGATAGGCACGCCCAAATTTGTTTCTGGACTTTGATAATAGGGACGACCGAATGCACGCGTCAAGTAGAAATACATCATCCCACGTACGTAGTAAGTCTCTCCAATCTTATTGTCTATTTCAGCACTTTGGCCTTCATCAATCATATCAATGATATTTGAGGCTTGTGCAATTGCCTTATATCCGGAATCCCACATTTGGGTTAAACGATAGTTATTTGGTGTACGCGCATATGAGATGAATTCGTAAAAAGCATCTGTAGATGATCCGCGAATCATCATATTGTCTCCTGCGTACTCCCCCATTCGATGCATAGGGTCTGACCAAGATTTTAACTGAGCGTACATTCCATTAAGCAATGCATCTAGAGAAGCATCTGGATTACCGACAATAGTCTCTGAGTCCATGCTTCCTTTAGGCAAACGGTCTATATCACACGCTGTGAATGTTGCCGCGACCAATATGGCTATAAATATTTTTTTCATGGTGTTTCCTTTTAAAATTGTAAGTTAAGTCCGAACATAAACTTAGTTGTTGCCGGATATACCGCAGGTCCTGTTGAGCCCATAACGGATCCATCAATTGCCGGGATTTCTGGATCTACTCCTGAGTATTTAGTAATAGTGAACAGATTCTCTCCTGATAAGGAGACACGTAAGTTGTCAATCTTATATTGACTCAAGTCAATATTATAACCCAAGGACAATGAACGCAACTTTAAGAAATCGTTGTTTTCCAAATAACGCGTAGATGTGGCATTACCTTTATCTTGGTTATTATATCTTGCAATTGGGTGCGTGGCAATATCACCTGGTTTTTCCCAACGGTTCCATTCTGGTCTCAGACGCATTTGGTTACGATCAGTATAAGTTCCATCAGAATCATATTCTTGTCTTGAATAATTATAAATTTTACCACCTAAGGCATAACCAAATACTGCATTAAAATCAAACTTCTTATAAATCAAAGCAGTAGAAAACCCTCCAAAAAGATCTGGAGATACTTTTCCTGTTTTTTCAAAAGTCGCTTGTGAGTAATTAGATGTGGTTTCACGAGACAATTCATTTCCGTCGGCATCTCTATCTACAATATACCATAATGGCAGTCCGTTTTCAGGATTAACACCAGCCCATTCTTTCAAATAATACGTATCCACCGGACGACCTGGCTCTAACATACGTTGCGCAGATCCGGCAATGCCTAATCCGTCACCAACTATGATTGGTCTGACCACATAATCGCCATTAGAATTTTTTGTTTTGTACAACTTGGTTAGCTTATTATTGTTATGACCTAAATTCAAATCAACACTCCAAGTCAAATCTTGATTGCGAATGATATCTCCTCCAATGGAAAGCTCAATCCCCTTGTTCTCCATTTCACCTATATTTTGCCATATACTTGTCACACCTGTTAATCCTGTAATAGGAACTCTATAAAGAATATTTTCTGTATTCTTTTCGTAATAATCAAAAGATAGTCTCAAGCGATTATCAAAAAATGCAGCATCTAAACCTGCACCACCGGTATAGGTCTTTTCCCAAGTTAAGTTTTTATTTCCAATTTGGCTTATCAATGCGCCTGGATTCTGATTATAGCTGGCACCACCAGATACGGCATATAAGTCATACTGAGGATATAATGCACTTGGACGATTTCCAACAGAGCCGTAAGAAGCACGGATTTTCAGAGAATTTATCCAATCAGCATCAAACCATTCCTCGTTGTGGATATTCCAACCCCCACTAATAGAATAGAAATTACCATACTTTGCATTATCACCAAAGTTGGAAGCACCATCTCTACGAAAAGAAACCTGCCCCAAGTACCTATTATCATACGCATAATTAGCATTAAAAAGAACGGATTGTACTGCCCATTCACTGATACCGCCTTTAGTACGCTCTGGTACTGCAACTACATCTAAAATTTCAAAACCTGGAATAAATCCAGTACCAGCCGCATCCAAAGTCTGGCTTGTGTAATCATTAAATTCATAAGCTAACAAACCATTTACGTCGTGATTGCCCCAACTTTTGTCAAATCTTAAAATTTGATTGGTGTATAAACGGGTGTAATCTGATCTGTACTCTTCAATACGTCCGCCTACACTTTCACCTCCACTGGATCGTGGGTCTGTGTAACCACTTGATTTGTAATTGTTATAACGGATGTTGTTAACAGACGAGAATGTCAACCAATCGGTCAGTCTGACATCAAAGTCCATATTTCCCATAAATTCATAGTTCTTGCTACCCCCATGATTCCACTGAAGATCGTACAGGTAGTTGGTACTGGCACTATTTACCCAACTGCTAGAACGGTGTCCAACCAAACTTCCATCTTCATTGTAAGGACTGTCCCATGGTAGATTAGAATACATGGCTGTTGTTGAATACTGACGATCATCCACATCACGTAATGAACCTGTTATCGCAGGTTTTATAGTCAACCAATCCACGGGCTTATATTCCGTTTTGAAACGGAGATTGTAACGCTTATAGTCATAGCCTTTTACAGCACCTTCTTCATCATACATCCCAAGCGACATAAATGAACGAAGGGTTTCAGTACCTCCTTGGATAGAAACATTGTAAGTACGGGTCAAACCTGTCTTCGTTGCCACATCCCACCAATCGAAATTGCTATTGCGCAAATCTGAATTCCAGCGTGGAAAGGAAATTTGATCAGCATTCGCAAACGACGCATAATAATCGTACAATTCAGCACCGTTCATCATTTCTGTGTTTCCGTTATTGAGCAGATTGATACCAACCTTGGTAGAAAAGCTAACACTTGTTTTCCCTATTTTAGCTCGCTTTGTTGTTACTACAATAACGCCATTGGCACCTTGTGAGCCATAAATAGCAGTTGAAGCAGCATCTTTTAAAACGGTCATGGAATCTATGTCATCAGGATTTAATTCTCCTGAACTTGATCCAACTATAACCCCGTCAATAACCCAAAGTGGAGATGTTGTCCCACTTAAAGTAGCTTGACCACGGATGACTACAGCACCTCTTGAACCAGGTTGCCCTGATCCTGATGCTACATATACCCCAGGTGCTTTTCCGTTAAGCATATTTTCTACGGAAGGCGTGGTAACGTTCCTAAGATCATCTCCTTTAACAGTGTTCAATGCGCCTGTTACACTCTCTCTTTTTTGAGTACTGTATCCTACAACAATAACTTCGTCCAAACTAGCAACATCATCTTGCAGAATAATTTTTATTTCAGAGCGACCGCTAACTGGAACCTCTTGTGTAACGAATCCCATAAAGGACACAACTAGTGTGGCGTCACTATTAACGTTTATAGTAAAATTACCATCAAAATCAGATGCAGCACCATTAGAGGTGCCTTTTTCAATAATAGTTGCTCCCGGAACAAACATTCCGGTGCTAGCTTCTGTTATTGTTCCTTTAACCTCAATTTTAGATTGCTGTGCATATGCAGAACCGAAAAGTAAGGTTGAGAATAAAACAAATAATAGTTTCTTCATAAGTATGATTTTAAGTTGTTTTCATTTTAAAAAAAAAATTTTATTGTACTTTATTAATAAGTATCCTTAATCCAATTGTATGGTTTACGTTTTACCCACATGCCTCTTGTAAAGTCAGGGATATCTTGAGGTTCACCATTGTTCTCTATAGAAACTTCTGAAAGCGGGGTAATTGAACTCCATGCCGCAGCATCATAAGCATCCATTGGTGGCGCTATCTTTTCTTTAGCCGACTCAACAAATGAATTCATGACAAAAAAGTCCATTCCCCCATGGCCAGCGTCCATAGCCATTTCTCCATACTTTTTCCATAAAGGATGATCATATTTTTTCAACCATTCGTCAGCCTCATCCCAACGGTGTGGCTTTGATTTGCCCTCTACATAAATTCTACTACCATCAGCTTCCCATAAACCATTGGCGCCTTGCACCCTGAATCCTAAAGAATACGGTCTTGGTAGATTAACGTCGTGGGTAATGATGATGGTTTCGCCATTCGTAGTTTCAACGGTTGTCGTGATAACATCACCCTGTTTAAATTTCAACTTGGCGTTTGGATGATCTTTCCCTCCATTATCAACTATATAATTATGTAATCCGACACCTTTTGAAGCATGGGACGTCAATGAGCTCAATCTATTTCCTCTATTAATATCACACATTACAGCCATAGGCCCCAATCCATGGGTCGGATAGACATCTGCATTTCTTAAAAGTGAATGTTGAGTTCGCCATGCAGATTCAGAAATACCTTTATCACCAAATTCAACGCCTTTACCATAAGCCGATTTACCGTCATTAAATTTTACGCCTCGCAAATCATGTTGATAGCCACATCTAAAGTGCACCAATTCACCAAATACATTTTGTTTGACCATATTTAATACCGCCATAACATCGCGACGGTAATTCACATTTTCAAGAATCATAAGGTGTGATCCTGTTGATTCGTGTGTATTAACCAAATCCCAACATTCTTCCAAAGTGTTGGCCGCTGAAACTTCTAAGCCGGTATATTTTCCAGCCTTCATACTATCTACCGCCATTCTGGTGTGCCATAACCAAGGCGTAGAAATAACAACCGCATCAACCTCTTTCAAATTCAATAGATTCAAATAATCTTGGTCATCTTTGCTAAAAACCTGTGGTTTGGCAAAACCTGCATCCTTGATCATTTTCAATGCAATTTCAATTCTAGCAGGATCGACATCACAAATTGCAGTGATTTCCGTATCCTTTCTTAACAATGCATTATTTAAATGGTTACACCCTCTAAGGCCCACGCCAATAAAAGCCATTTTTAATTTTTGATCAGCGGAGCCTAACATAGCACCAAAGGACAAATTAGGGAGCATCATAATGCCCGCACCAGCCAACGCTGTTTTTTTTACAAAGTCTCTTCTTGAACTCATATTTTGAAATCGTTAATTTTTCGTTAAATAATCTTAACACCAAATGTGAAGTATTACTAATATAATTCGGGGGAAATTTTAGGCGTTTGGGGGGACAACAATTGAAATGATGAAATAATCCCCCTATTTGACGAATATTTTCCTCCAAATTAACCGATACATATCACCGGAAGTCTCTTTGCTTTTATATTATTAATATATTTACAACAAAAGGCAACTCCCGTACATGAGTTGCTGAACCATATGTATCACGTCAGATAATAGCCCTCAATAATTCAAGAATTTGTTCATGTTCAATTTAAAACATTACCTTTTTACGTCCTGTTTTCTTATATTTTCATTTATTCCTGTACGAAGTCAAGATCATGTCAACTTTACCCATTTAACACCTTCTTCTGACAATAGAGCGATTGCAGTAAATAAAACAATCCAGGATGCTTCTGGAAATATATGGATGGTACAAAGTGGCGATATTTACGTCTATGATGGCTATAATTACCGACTCATCACCAACAGTACTATTTTCCCAAATTCGCGAGATTACGAAACCATAAAGGATATTCTGATTGATGATTTCAAGAAAATATGGTTGGTTTCAGCCAAAGGATCATTAACCCAATATGACCCTGATAAAGGCTTTAACGATTTAACGCCACTCATAAAGAAGGAAAAAGTCAGTGCAATCACTTCAAAAAACAAAGAAGTTTGGCTAGCCACAACTAAAGGCAGCATCTATACGTATGTCAACTATAAAATGGACAGTATCACCACTTTCCCGGGACTAGGCAGCACTTTAAAAAACGTCGTGGATATAGCTGTTGGAGAGTCAAGAGACATTTTCTTAAGCACAGGAGATGGTAATGTCATGATGTACGTAATACCATCCCAAAAGCAAGAATATCTAGAGGCACCTTTTAACAATTATCCGGAAAGCTTAAGGTTATTGACGGACAGTTACAATAGATTGTGGATTGGTACAGAAACAAGCGGGCTTTTTCTATATGATATCGCTCGCAAACAGTTTATTCAAGATTCATTTTTTAAAGGAGATACGCAAACTATTAAAAATGAATTATTTCTGAATCTCTATGCTGATTCCAACGGCTTTTTATGGGCCGGAACAGACGGCGGTGGCCTGTATAAAGTGAATTTAGCAACTGGCGAAGTCTTTTTATTCACCAAACAAGTTAATAATGAATCATCCTTAAGCAGTAACACCATTTTACATATCAATGAGGATAATCATCAAAACATTTGGATCACACCTAATTACGGCAACCTAAATATCTTACCCAACGCAGATAATAATATCAATTATCATGAAGGATCTGAAAATCGGGTGCCCAGCAGAATTTTGAGTATTTACAAAGGCACTGACGATGTGCTATGGGCAGGCACCGATGGTTCGGGACTTACTAAAATAACTTTCAATACCGATGGCGGCTCAAGCGAAAAACAGTTTTTCAATGATTTCAATACCAACAAAGGGTTTTATGTACAAAGTATAACTGAAGATAACAGAGGTAATATTTGGATTGGCACCTATAAAAATGGTTTATGGTATTATGATTCCAAAAAAAATCAATTTCGTGAAATCTCAGTTTTAAACAGTAAAAATCAAAAAGCTACTGACGTTCGGACCGTTTATAAAGACAATAAAGGTCGTATATGGGTAGGTTCCAATACCTGTCTGAACATTTATTCTGACAGCTTAGAACTTCTAGCGTCTTTCGAAAACAATCTAAATAGCTTGAAAGGCACTATCGTTGAAAGCATTATGGAGCTGAAAAACGGCACCTTATGGTTTGGAATCTTTGAAGGAGGGCTTTTTCAATTTAATGAAAATCAAAATGAGCTTGCGGCCTCTACTTTTTTAGATTTTTCTATAATCAACGCCAATTTGGACAGACTAAAGAGTGTAAAATCAATTGCAGAAGGCTCCTATAACACTTTATGGCTCATCAATGATGCTGGTAAATTAATGAAATACGATATAAAAAAGAACGCTTACTCTGATTTTGAAGACTTAAAGACACTATCCAACAGGTCGTTAACTGCGGTTATTAACGAAGACAATGATAACTTATGGATCAGTTCAAATAACGGCATTGTCAATTTCAATACGCGAGATTCCATTATAAAAACCTATTACATTACTGACGGACTCCAAGATAATATGTTTTTAGCTAGAAGCGCCTTTAAGGACAAAATGGGGATCATGTATTTTGGGGGATCTAAAGGGCTAAATTATTTCTATCCCAAAGATTTACACAAAAAAAAATCACAGCCCAACCTACAAATAAATAGCATAGAAGTTCTTAACCAACCTGCCGAAGTCTTATTACCGCAACAAGTTAGCAGTGGCGTTGCCAACGTAAAATCATTGCAACTAGAATACAATCAATCTTCATTTTCATTTCGTTTTGCTGCTTTAGACAATATATTATATCCTAAACACTTTTATGCGTATCGCTTAAAAGGTTTTGACAACGATTGGATCTATAGTCATTTGGAACGTTCTGCAACGTATACCAATATCCCTGCAGGCAATTACACCTTTGAGGTTAAGGCAGGCACAAGGGACGACATTTGGGATATTCCTGCCAAAAGTATAAACATCTCTATTGAGCAACCTTTTTGGAACAAACCTTTTGCTTGGGCCATATATGTGTGCTTTTTAATTTTGGGAATTTATGGAATTAGACGTTGGTATGCCTTAAAAAAGAAGCTGTTCGTTGAGAAAGTCAGTCATCAAAATCAGAATGAGCTCCATGAACTAAAAATGAACTTTTTTGCTAAAATGTCCCACGAAATACAAACGCCACTAACCTTAATCCTAGGCCCCATCCAAGACATGATTCTCAACGCCGAAAAAAATGGAAATTTGCTTTTAAAACAGCGTTTAAATATCATTGCTTATAACACCAAGCGTCTTTCTAAAATAGCGTATGAACTGACCTTGGTAAGAAATAAAGAACTCGATAAATCAAGATTGAACGTTATCAAAACAAACTTGTTTAAAAACATTGACGATATTTCACAATCATTTAAGGAATTAGCAAGGAAGAAAAACATAGACTTTACCATTAATTGCCCTAAAAACTTAACGGAAGCATGGTACGACAAAGAAAAAATTGAACATATTATTTACAACCTCCTTTCCAATGCTTTTAAATTCACACCAAAGGAGGGCAACATTCAACTGACTGTAACCCCAATAAATTCAAAGAGAATGGTAAAGGTCTCAGTGACTGATTCTGGCCCAGGGGTTTCAAAGGAAGAACTAAACACCATTTTTGAGCTTTTTTATCAGTCGAACATCGGAAAGAAAAATAAAGGAACCGGTATTGGTTTAGCGCTTACAAAAGAATTAATTGACTTGCATAAGGGGAAAATTGAAGTCGAATCATCAGCAATAAGCGGCACCACATTTACCATAACGTTTCCAATACACGAGGATGCCTATTCAGATCTAGAGAGGATTACAGCCGATTATGACGATGAATCCACACCACTTCTAACGAAAGAGAAAGCAGAACCTACAAAAAACCAAGATCTCAATGTATTGAAGAAAACCATACTCATTGTGGAAGATACTTTAGATTTACAACTCTTTCTAAAAGAACTCTTACAGGATCAATACAATGTCATTCTAGCAGAGAATGGGAAAGAAGGCTATCATTATGCAAAAAGCAACATTCCAGACCTTATTTTAAGTGACATTATGATGCCCGAACTCGATGGCATAGAAATGTGCAAAAAATTACAAGAAGAGCAGCTTACCCAACATATTCCTATTATTTTATTGACCGCAAAAAATTCAACGCAGTCTAAAATAGAGGGATTAAAATCTGGCGCCATAGAATATATCAACAAGCCTTTTAATACGAATGAATTGTTGCTGAAAATTCAAAATATCCTCCTGGCTACAGAGCATATCATCACCAAATACCGTAAGGAAGCTATTTCTAGACCGGCTGTTCCGTTACAAAAATCACAAGATGAGTTATTTCTAGAAAATCTAGTGGCTACTATTAATTTAAGAATGGAAGATTCCAGTTTTAAAATGGAAGATCTGGCAGCCCCGTTAAATATGAGCTATTCAACAATATATAGGAAATGTCAGGCCTTAACCGGACATAGCTTAGTAGATTTTGTAAGAATATTACGCCTAAAGAAAGCAGCAATTTTAATTACTAAAAACGGATTCACAGTTTCAGAAGCAGCTTTTATGACCGGTTTTAACGATCCTAAATATTTTTCAAAATGTTTTAAAAAACAGTTCAAAAAAAATCCTATGAACTTTAAAAATGAAGCACAAAAACTCGGAATTGATGAATATTTAAACAAACATGAAGTGACGTTGTTTTAGTAAAAAACATCTTGAGTATCATTGAAATGCTTAATACTTGAACTCTTAATCAATCATTAACCTATAGACATTAGTTTCTCGTTTCACAAAGCCCAGCTTTTGGTACAGCGTATTAGCTGCAACCCTTTCAGGACTGGAGGTCAAATTAATACTTTTCATACGTTTATTCTTGGCATACGTCATAGAAAAATCCATCAGTTTTATACCAACACCTTTACCCCTGACCGAAGTATCCACCACCACATCCTCTATCCAAATTTTGTCGCCTGTAGGTATTTTGTTCACCACCAAGGTCAATGTGCCCACAATTTCATTGGCATCTTCTGCTATAAAGAGTAAAGTGTTGCCAGAGCCTACAATCGCCTCTAAGTCTTCCTTAGTAGGTAAAACAACATCAGGGGCAAGTAGAGGTATTAATTTCTCAAATGCAGTAACGACTTTGTCTGTAACGGTAGTAAGTTTGTAAATCTTCATAGTACCAAATTTAAGAATTTATTTGACACCAATTCCGTGATCATAATTGAATTCGTACTTTATTATACATCAATGAGTTACATAAAACTAAAGTCGTATTTCGCATCTTTTACTTATTTTTGGACAGATTTTAGTTAATTTAGACAGAAACGAATACCTATGCCAGAACTACCAGAAGTAGAGGGTTATAAAATCTACATAGACAGCACCTGCTTAAATAAAGAAATCACCGCATTTGAATGTCGAGATGCCCGATTGCTGAAAACCGCATCAGCAGATTTTGAAAAGTATCTTGTTAACGAAAAACTGACCGGCACCAAACGGATTGGAAAGTATTTGTTCGTCAAAACTTCGGGCAAAAAAATACTGGTTATCCATTTTGGCATGACCGGTCGTCCCAACTATTATAAGGAAAAAGAAGATCGTCCAAAATATGGCCATATCGTTCTAACCTTTGAAAACGGATTTCACTTTGCCTTTGAAAACAAACGTAAGTTTGGTTGGTGGGATTTGACAGACGCTATTGCAGATTACAAAGCAGCTCGCAAACTCAGTGATGATGCCAGAGACTTAAGTTTAGAGGATTTTAAGACCGCATTGGGCAAACGGAAAACCGCTATCAAAGCTGTTCTTATGGACCAAAGTGTGGCAGCTGGAATTGGTAATTGGATGGCCGATGACATTTTATATCAGTCGAAAATACATCCTGAAAGCAAAGTGCAAGACCTCTCAGAAAAAAACATTGACACCATCTTTAAGGCCATGAAAAATGTGATTGAAGTGGCTATTAAAAACGAGGCCCACTATCCTGATTTTCCTGAATATTTCTTAATCCACAATCGCAAAGAAGGTGCAAAATGTGTTCACACAGGCGCAGAAATAAAGAAAATTAAAGTGGGCGGACGTTCCACATATTTTTCTCCTGAATGGCAAGAATTAGTAAAATAGCACGAATTGGACTCATAAACACCACTGTGGTTGTGCCTTATTTGGGCGTGCCCCAAAAGGGTCGGGCTATCCGTTCCAAGTCCTCGCTTCCCCATTAAAAATCGGGTCGCTCCGGGCTTTCCACTGCTATCCCTCACGCAAAACGTTCAGAACTTTTTAAATCGGCATGACACTACATAAAAGCTTGACGAAGTTTTAAATCATTATTCAATTTGCTCCTGATTTTCTTTATTAGGAAACATCAAGCTGAACATATACCCAAAACCAAAGCAGGATGCTACCCCAAAAAAGGAATACATCAAAAAGTTGATTTCTGTAAAAACGCTGATGTACCATATTAAAAGCGCACTGACCACCAAGCCCATTAAAGTACCTTTGGCATTTGCTTTTTTGGTGAGCATTCCCAAAAGAAACATACCTCCAAGACCTCCCGTAAAAAGCCCTAAAAACCGGTAAAACTGATCCCAAAGCGATTTAATTTCAGAACTTGCCATCCACAGTGCCAAAAGAACACCAAGAACACCCGTTACCATAGTGGCGGCACGCGCAATACGCAAGAGCTTGGTATCATTAACTTTAGGTCTAAAATGTAGATGGAAATCGTTGCAATACGCAGTGGACACCGAATTTAGACTACTACTGATACTCGACATGGCGGCAGAGAAAATTCCCGCTACCAACAAGCCGGAAACACCCATTGGCAACTCTCTTACAATATACCACGGAAAGATGGAATCGTTATTGGAAATGGCTGGCGACAGTTTGCTAGGCATTTCAGAATAAAATATAAACAAGAGCGTCCCTATTCCAAAAAATATTATAGTTGCTGGTAAGGTCAGGACGGCATTGGTATATAAGGTTTTCTGGGAATCCTTAACGCTGGAACTGGTCAAATACCGCTGCACAATAGTTTGATCCGTACCTTGGGTGACCATCGCTGAGGCGAGTCCTCCGATAAACACCACCCAGAATGTGGATTCCGTAAAGTTGAAGTCCATATTGGCAATGTTAAATTTATCCCGTTCCGAAGCATAGGTAATCATATCCCCAAAAGAGGTTTCAGTATGCAACATGATCCATACTACCGCCAAGACACTACCACCAAGCAGTACAATTACTTGCATAACATCGGTCCAAATCACCGCCTCAATCCCCCCAAAAGTCGTATAAAATATGCACAGCACACCCATAATTAAAATACTCGTTTCCACAGGAATTCCGGTGACGATGGAAATGGCCAAAGACGGCAATAACAACACGATCCCAATCCGTCCTAACTGAAATAAAATAAATGAGAGACTCCCAAAAGCACGCGCGGTATAATTAAAACGGTCCTCTAGATATTCATAGGCCGTTTTTATTTTTAGTTTATTAAAAAATGGAATAAACACAAAAGCGATTAAGGGCGTGATGAGTATCGCTGTAATATTCAGGAAAAAGAAAGACCAATCCGTTATAAAAGCTTTGGCAGGAATCGCCATAAAAGTGATGGCGCTCAACAAGGTACCAAAAACGCTCAATCCGGCCGCCCACCACGGAATGCGTCCTCCACCAACAAAGTAATCTTCAGTCGATTTTTGTTTCCGTGCAAAATAAAGACCGATCAAAACGGAGATTAACAGGTATATCGCAAGAATACTATAATTCAAAATTCCGAAAGGATGTGCGGCATCGGCAATTTTGAAATTTTGGACCCCTGAGGTTCGAATCCCTGGCGAAACCTCTCCGGAAACAATTATAAAATCGTCGTTATTTTTAAACGAAAGAGCCGTAACTGGTATTTGGGAAGGCAAACTGGCATAAACAAACCACTTTTTTGTAATAGTATTGTAGGCCAAAATATCCTTCGAAAAACCTGGATGGGTATTTAGAATAGCGTCTCGCCTAGCTATTAATCCATTGGTAATAGAATCGCTTTCCGTACTCCCAATTTCCAAACCAATGGTCTCCAATTCATCAAAAAGCAACGCATCACTACCGCCATACACCATAATATGCATAGACCCCATGACTTCGGCCGAGGCACCCATCAAAACCCTAGGCGCATCTTTTATGAGCAAGTCACCTTCATTGGCCCAGGTTCGGTTTTTAAAATCATAAGATAAATAGGTGGTTACGGCTTCTGACTTCTGACCGGCGATCTCATTTCTACCACCAATCACGAAAAGTTTTTTAGTGGTTTGGGTTTCTTGAATTGCAGTAGCATGAAGTGCTCTTGGAAGTCCAGGAAAATCAGTTAGTTTTTCCCATTTCTGCTTATCTTTTAAAGTTAATCTATAAAATGAATTCGTGCTCCCTTCAGAATTGTTACCTCCAATTAGGTATACAGCATCCTCAAAAAGAACTGCCGATGAAAACGACAAAGGCTCTGGAAGTTTTGGATATTCATTAACTTCCACCTCTTTAGTGGCGCTATTATAAGTCATTAGAAATACTTGGTCACTGATCAGGCTTTCATTATTGCCACCCATGCATAAAATACCTTGGGCTGTAGAAACCGAAGCCGAATAGGCCAATGGGATTGGCAATTGTGTTGCAGATAACCGCCATTGCCCATTCTCAAAAATAAAAATGGCATCGGTCCATGCCTTTTTTCCACCTTCCCAAGGCCGTCCCTCAGGAAAATTGGCACCACCGGCCGCTATATAAACACCATTATGGGTACCGCCAAGCATCCCTGCATAGCCAATGGATTCACTAGTGCCATTTTCCGAAGGTAAACTTGGAAGATCTGCAAGTTCCAATTTTGAAATTTCTTGTCCAAAGAAAGGTATCCAGGCAAGAGTGATGACTAATAAAAGGACCGTTTTCTGAATTTTCTTCATTTTAGGAAAGATTACTTATAAATATTACTGCTTTATTCGGATACCATTTAAATTTCTCTCAAATTTGTAAGACCATGGTTTTACTTAGATGAAACAAACCTAAATCGACAAAAAATCATGCTAATATAATAAAATAGAATTTAATGTATTATGTATTACATAATAATTTGTTAATTTGGGCTCTAAGCCATTTTAATTCTTCAAAAGCCTGTAAATCAAACCATGAAAAAAACACTTGTATTTTTAGTTTTAATATTTATCTATCAAGCTTCGTTTTCGCAAACCGACGTTACTGAAAATGAAATCAAGGCCCATATTCTATTCTTGGCCTCAGAACAGAATGCAGGGCGCTACCCTGGTACTAAAGCCAATCGTGATGTTGTTAACTACATCATCAAAGATTTTAAAGTCCATGGCCTTCTTCCTTTGGAAAAAAATTACCAACAGAAATTTAAGGCTCGTCTCCGTGTTGCCCAAGGAGAACCTGAGAAATCTCTTGCCAAAACCTGTAATGTTGCGGCCTTTCTTGAAGGCAATGACCCTATACTGAAACATGAATATATTATTTTAGGCGCTCATTATGATCATTTAGGAATGGGCGGACCTTCTTCAAAATTCGATAAAAAAAATACAATTCATTATGGTGCTGATGATAATGCCAGTGGCATTGCAACACTCTTGGAAATTGCCGAAAAAGTTGCTGCAAATAAAAAACGCTTAAAACGTAGCGTAATTTTCATTGCTTTTGGTGCCGAGGAACAAGGCTTATTGGGGAGTCAGTATTTTGTTGATAACCCACTTGTGCCATTGTCCCAAATAAAATTGATGATCAATATGGACATGATTGGCCGTTTAAATGAGGCAAATCACGTGTATATGAATGGTGCTGGAACTTTTCCCGGTGGTGTTGAATTTATGCAACAATTAGGCGATTCCTTAAGACTGACACCTATTGTGCATGCAGGTTCCGTAGGAGGCTCAGACCACGTGTCGTTTTTTAAGAAAGATATTTCTGTTTTAGGCATCCATACAGGCGCACATCCACAATACCATAGACCAGAAGATACTGTTGATTTGATAAATATTTCTGGTCAAAAACAGGTAAGTGATTATATTTACAAAGCATTAATGACTTTTACCGCTACTGAATATAAAATGGCGTTTATCCCACAAGAATAAAATACCTTCGTCCATCACCTGTGGTCGTCTGTCGAATTCTTTTCCAAAATTCCCTGTAAGTTTCTATATTTTCAGATTGTTTTTTTTTTAAAATAACGAACCGTAACTAAACATTTATAACCATCAAAAAATGAAAATCACCTTCTTAGCATTAATTGCAATTTTCACGCTCACTAATTGCGAACAGAAAACCAAGTCTTTTACAGCCTCTGAAATTGTGCTTCTCCCACAACCCAATTCTTTAACTGTCAGCGAGGGCTCTTTTGCCATTAAAAATGGTCAACAGATTTTCGCTGATCTTGATGAACAACAAAATGCAGCTGCATCCTTTCAATCTTTTATTTCTGAAACTTCAGGTGTGGAAGCCTCATTGGTCAAAAGTTATGGTGCCTCCATCAGTTTTGAAAAAAATGAGGATGTCATTCCCGAAGGTTATGAGTTAATTGTATCTCCTAAAAAAATCAGCATTTTGGCCAATGATGCCGCCGGCTATTTTTATGCGGTACAAACCTTAAAACA
The DNA here is from genome assembly GCF_000423005.1 of Gelidibacter mesophilus DSM 14095. Classification (GTDB taxonomy): domain Bacteria; phylum Bacteroidota; class Bacteroidia; order Flavobacteriales; family Flavobacteriaceae; genus Gelidibacter; species Gelidibacter mesophilus. Next base: position 158,806 of record NZ_AUHD01000007.1, on the reverse strand, counting down.
ATTAGTTGTCACTGAGAACCAAGAAGGTTCCCAAGACGCCCTTACTTTAGTGCCATCGGTTAGCATAAAAGATAGTCCCAGGTTTAAATGGCGCGCCTTTATGATTGACGACGCTCGCTATTTTCATGGTGAAGCGTTTGCAAAACAGATGATAGATCAAATGGCATTGCTAAAAATGAACACGTTGCACTGGCACTTAGTAGATGATGCAGGCTGGCGCATCGAAATTAAAAAATATCCAAAACTAACTGAAGTGGGCGCATTTCGTACAGATAGCGAAATTGGCACTTGGAAAAGCGGAAAAACATCAGGAGAACCACATGGTGGTTTTTACACCCAAGAACAAATAAAAGCTATTGTAGCCTACGCGGCCGCTCGAAATATCAATGTGGTCCCAGAATTTGAAATGCCCGGTCATGCAAGTGCCGCCATTGCTTCGTATCCTTGGCTGGGCACTGAAGGTAAAGCTATTGACGTTCCAATCGTATTTGGACGTTTGTATGATAATTATGACGTCACCAAACCAGAAGTCATCACCTTTGTCAAAGATGTCTTAGATGAATTATTTGAGTTGTTCCCTTCAGAAGTGATTCATATTGGGGGCGATGAAGTTGGCTATGAAGTTTGGGAGAAGTCGGCGTCTGTTCAGAAATACATGAAAGAACACCACATCAAATCACCTGCTGATTTGCAAATCAATTTCACCAACAAAATCTCTAAATATATTGAAGACAACGGACGACGCATGATGGGCTGGAACGAAATTTTAGGTAAAAACATTCACGCGGATTTTGCGGAAAAGAAAAATGATGCTGAAGCAGAAACCGAATTGGCTAAAAATACCATCGTGCATTTTTGGAAAGGTGATTTGGAATTGTTATCCGATGCCGCCAAAAATGGCTACGCCATCGTTAACTCCTTGCATAGTAGCACTTATTTAGATTACAGTTACCAATCTATCCCTTTAAAAAAAGCTTATCATTTTGATCCTATCCCAGAAGGGTTGGATGCACAGTACCACAAAAATATTTATGGTACAGGCGCCCAAATGTGGAGCGAATGGACCCCAACCAATGCAGACGTTGAGCGTCAGACATTTCCAAGGATAGCGGCTTATGCCGAAGTAGGTTGGACGGAACTTGAAAATAAAGATTACGACAGTTTTAAGGTGGCCCTTAAAAAAATGGAAAATCACTGGGATAGTTTAGGCATCAATTATTTCAAGGATTCTGATAAGCTTGAAGCGGAAGTGGAATAAAATTCATGGCTTCTAGTTTCTAAATAAAAACAAAACCGTCTGAACAATACAAGTTTAGGAAACCATCACTTTTAAAATGATTTCATATATGAAGTATTTCTCATCCTTAGTCGTACTATTACTCATTCTTAATAGCTGCGACACAAAAAAAACAAAAACATTTTCAAATGATGAAGTTTCCATAGTTCCGAAACCTTCAGAAATGGTAATTGCAGAGGGTAGTTATAAGTTCACAAAAGAAACCAAAATATCTGTCGCAAATGATGCTCAAAAACCTGCAGCCAAATATTTATCTGATTTATTTAAAACGGCTATTGGCGATTCTATCACCATTGTGAATACCAAGGAAGATAATGGGGTCATTTTTAGTGAGGATGAATCGCTGACTCGTGAAGCTTATACTCTAGAAGTCACTCCAAAGAAAATAGTTATCAAAGCCAGTGACGCCGCAGGTTACTTTTACGGGGTGCAAACCTTACGTCAATTGCTTCCTCCGAGTATTGAAACCGAAAACAGCGAGGAACAAAATTGGCTGGTTCCGAGCATCTCGATTAAGGATGGACCACGTTTTGCATGGCGGGGGATGCACATGGATTTTAGCCGTCACTTTTTCAGTATGGACGAGGTCAAAACCTTTTTGGACTATATGGCCCTTTATAAACTCAATACCTACCACATGCATCTCACCGATGATCAAGGTTGGCGCATTGAGGTCAAAAAATACCCGTTATTGACCGAAAAAGGGGCTTGGCGCGTGGAAAGCAGCCATGACAAAGCCTGCAAGGAATTGGCAAAAACGGATCCGTCCTTTACCATTGACGAACGGCATTACCACGATCGGGATGGGAAAAAAATGTACGGCGGTTTCTTTACCCAAGACGATATCAAAGACATTATTGCCTATGCTGCTGAACGCCAAATAGAGGTCATCCCTGAAATTGATATGCCCGGACATTTCAAATCGGCCATCGATAATTATCCCTATTTATCCTGCACTGGGGAAGCAGGTTGGGGCGAGCTTTTCTCAACACCAGCCTGTTTGGGAAAAGAGACAACCTATGATTTCACAAAAAACATCCTATCGGAAATCGTCGATTTATTTCCGTCAGAATACATCCATATTGGCGGTGACGAAGTGAATATACAATCGTGGAAGGAATGTCCGCTCTGCCAAAAAGCCATAAAAGACAATCATTTAAAAGATGAACACGAACTACAATCTTTTTTCAACAGAGAGATTGAAGACTTCTTAAAATCAAAAGGAAAACGCATGATGGGTTGGGATGAAATTGTTGAAGGTGGCATCTCTGACAAGACGTCTATGATGTGGTGGCGCAATTGGGCACCGGACATGCTCACCAAAGCTGCCAATAACGGCAATGATATCGTGATGACACCCTGTTTTGAGTATTATTTTGATGCACAACACGAGGTTACCCCTTTTGCGAAAGTGTATAACTACGAGCCCATTCCCGAAGGATTTAACCAAGACCAAAGTAAGTATATATTAGGGGTTCAAGCCAACTTATGGTCGGAAATGATCCCTAATTTCAAGCGCTTGCAGTATATGGCTTTTCCGAGACTATTGGCCTTGGCAGAAACAGCCTGGACTTCAAAAGAGGATAAGGACCATGAGGATTTCGAAAAAAGAATGTTGCGCCAATACGACCGATTGGATGCCTTGGACATCCAATACCACATCCCTTCCGTGACAGGATTTAAGGACAAAGTGGCTTTTTTGGATAAAGCGACCATCGATTTACAAGCGCCTTTAAAAGGTATGGACATCTATTACACCACCGATGGAAGTGTACCGTCTAGGGATTCCAAAAAATATAGTGGCCCATTCGAAATTTCAGAAACGGCCACCTTAAACACGATTGCCTATCGAGGGGAGATTGCAAGCGATGAGAGAACAGCATTGATTGAAAAACAAACCTATATGGAACCTGTTGGGATCACTCCAAAAACAGGTTCCATCAAACGTTGGGCTGGGGAGAAGCAATTTTCTGTAGTGGATGAGGTCACCTTACCAAAAAACGCCAGCTTTACACCGGTGGAGACGATTGATTTTTCAGGTTACGACGGCAAAGAACAGGTGTCCATGGTATTTAAAGGTTATTTTTATGCCGCGGAAGACGGTCTGTATGAATTTGCTACCACATCTGACGATGGGAGTTTGTTATATATCGGCAAAAAAATGGTGGTGGATAATGGTGGAAACCATTCGGCCATGGAGAAAAACGGGATGGTAGCCCTTAAAAAAGGATGGCACCCCTTAATCGTGAAATTCCACGAGGCAACTGGTGGAGGAACTTTAAAAGGGTGGTATACTGCTCCAAATAGTGAAAAACAAGTCTTGGAGGGCGCTGTTATTGGGGAGTAAGAGTGTAAAAACATCAATTAAAGAAGTTTAACCGCAAAGGCCGCAAAGTAAAACCGGACGGAACGCAAAACTATACAAATTGTATCTTATAAAAGCATTGCGACCTTTACGTATCCCGTTGCGATCCTTACGGTTAAAATCAGAATCATGAGAACTAATAAATACCGACTCTCGAAATAAAAATAAAAATGAAACTACTCTTTAAATCGCTTCTAGTTTTTTCTATCTTATTGGCTTTTACATGTCAAAATCAAAAAGACTTTACCGTAGCCCAAACCTACGAAGAGCCTCAAGACCCTGCGCCAACTCCTGGCCAGAATTGGTCGGCTGTTCCGACAGGCTTACAGGCTTCGGTAACCTCAACTGATATTCGTTTCGTACCTAGTGAAATCCCAAAAGTGGCACAGCAAAACAGTTGGTCGGGAACCGCGTGGAAAGGCGAACGCATTTCTGCACAAGTTGTTCTATGGAGTAACGATTCGCTGACTGAAGTCACTACCAAGTTTTCCGAATTCAAGTCGGATTCAGGTGACATCTTACCATCGGATATTGCCAAAATAAATTTTGTAAAACACGTGATTACGGATGAATTTGCCGAAGGTTGCGGTTACAGAAAACCTGAAGATTTCGATGCCTCTTTAGCGGCCGATGTCTTGGATCCAATCTCTTCGTACGCCCTTAAGGCACAGCAAACCCGTCCAATTTGGGTAACCCTCGACATCCCTTCTGATGCCAAGGCAGGCACGTACAACAGCACCTTCACCATCGACATAAAAGGACAGGCAAGCAAGACCATGGCCTTTTCCATTGGGGTGATCGATCAGGAATTACCCCCAGCTTCCGATTGGAAATTCCATTTGGACTTATGGCAAAACCCCTACGCCGTAGCACGTTTCCACGACGTAGAGCCATGGTCTGAGGCGCATTTTGGGCTCTTAAAACCCCTCATGAAACGCCTTGCCGATGCCGGCCAGAAAGTCATTACCGTATCGTTGAACAAGAGACCTTGGGGCGGACAGACCTACGACCAGTTTGAAGCGATGGTTGAATGGCGCAAAAAGGAAGATGGAACTTGGAGTTATGATTATACCATCTTTGACCAATGGGTGCAGATGATGATGGATTTGGGGATAAAGAACCAAATCAGTGGCTATTCCATGGTGCCCTGGGGGAATGAGTTTTATTATTTTGATGAAGCCGAAAATAAGGATGTCAAGATAAAAGCGGCGCCAGGAACCCCCGAATATGATGCTTTATGGATTCCGTTTTTGGAACAGTTTAAGGCCCATTTAGAAGAAAAAGGCTGGAACACCATTACACGGATTGCTATGGACGAACGCGGCCCGGAAGAGATGAAAGCCATGTTGCAATTACTGAATGAACATGCGCCGGAATTTGGCGTGTCGTTTGCCGACAACCATAAAAGCTACAAATTGTATCCTGACGCATTGAAAGACATGTCCCCCGCTTTTGGTCACCCCGTAGATCCAGAAGATTTGGCCTATAGAAGAGAAAAGGGATATATCAGTACCTTTTATTTGTCCTGCGCCCATGAATTTCCAAACACCTTTACCTTTTCCCCTCCCGCTGAAAGCACCTTTATTGGCTGGTACACCATGGCCGCTGATTTTGATGGCTTTTTACGTTGGGCCTACAACAGCTGGACCGAAAACCCAATGCAGGACTCCCGGTTCATCACCTGGCCAGCTGGCGATACCTCCCTTGTCTATCCAGACAACAGAAGCTCCATACGTTTTGAAAAATTAAGGGAAGGCATCCAGGATGCTGAAAAAATCAGGATTTTGAGAGAAGGACTTGAAGCGCAAGGAATGCTAGATGAATTGGATCATTTAAACCAAGTCGTTGCGCAATTTAACGTGACTTCAAAACCTGACAATTTTGAAAAAATGCTCCAAGATGCCAAGAACCAACTCAATATCTTAGCTCAAAAACTTAACAAATAAAATTAAATAATAGATTTCTCTTAACCTTTTGCTTTTATTATGATTAAACTACAAGTGCCTAAAAACAATTCTCTTTTCAAAACGATGCTGCTCTCAGGAATTTTTATGTTGACTAGCATATTTGGTAGTGCGCAGACCATCGACATTCATCCCGTACCACAACAAGTTGAGTTTTCAGAAACTATCACTACCCCAAAGCAGTTCCATCTGGAGCAGAAAAATGAAGATAAGGCTACACAAAGTCTTTTGGCTACTTTTTTTAATGAAAAGAATAGTTCCAAAACGGGATTTTCCATTACTGTTGGAGAGGTCAATGACAAATTTTCTAGAAAACTCCTAAAAAAAGTACCTGAAAACCCAGAAGGTTATTACATCAATAGCACCAATAAGAACATCACCGTTATTGGACGTGATGCCCGAGGCGCCTATTATGGAGTGCGGACCTTACTCAGCCTATTGACAGCAGATCAAATGCCTTTGGGCGAAATTTCAGATTATCCTGATGTGCATGCACGAGGGACCGTTGAAGGTTTTTATGGGACGCCGTGGAGTTTTGAGCACCGCATGCGCCAAATCGACTTTTACGGATTGAATAAGTTGAACACTTATATTTATGGACCAAAGGACGATCCTTACCATAGCTCTCCAAACTGGAGAAAACCCTATCCTGAAGATGAAGCCGTCCAATTAAAAAAATTGATTGACCGTTCTGAAATGAACCATGTGGATTTTGTTTGGGCCGTTCACCCGGGGAAGGACATTAAATGGAATGATGAAGACCGCGCTGCCCTACTCCACAAATTCGAACTAATGTACGATTTGGGCATTCGCTCCTATGCGGTGTTTTTTGATGATATTTCAGGAGAAGGCACCAATCCAACCCAACAAGCTGGGTTATTGAATTTCTTACACAACAAATTCGTAACCGTGAAAAAAGATGTAAAACCATTGATCATGTGTCCTACCGAATACAATAAAGGCTGGTCTAACGTGGAAGGCGGTTATTTGGCCACCTTAGGCAAGGAGTTGGACCCTTCCATCCGAATCATGTGGACAGGAAACACGGTGGTTTCCGATATCAATAAGCAAACCATGGCCTGGATCAACAACCAGATCCAACGGAAAGCATTTATTTGGTGGAATTTTCCAGTATCTGATTATGTTCGGAACCATCTGCTTATGGGGCCGACCTATGGCAATGGTCAAGATATCGCTAATGACGTTTCTGGTTTTGTGTCCAACCCAATGGAACATGCCGAAGCTTCTAAAATCGCCATTTACGGGGTCGCGGATTATACGTGGAACATGACGGAATACAATGCAGGACAAAATTGGTCGAACGCCATGAAAGTGGTGATGCCAGAAAGTCACAATGCCTTGGAGATTTTCGCACGGCACAATAGTGATCTGGGCCCCAACGGCCATAAATACAGACGGGATGAATCCGTGACCTTTGCACCATTAGCTGATGACTTTCTAAAACAGCTTGAAGCAGGTCAACCTGTCGGCAATTTTGCTGCAGTAAAAAAGGAATTTCAAAATATGGTGGAAGCCTCCTATATCCTACTGGGTAGCACCGATAATGCTGTGCTTTTGGATGAGATCAGACCTTGGGTCAAGCAATTCCAACTTCTGGGACAATCCGGATTGACCCTCTTGAATATGTACGAAACTCTGGAAGCCAAGAAAGCAGACGATTTTGAAAGGAGCTATCGCGCGCTCAATGCCATTAAAGCACAAATGTATGTGATTGATCGTAGCGAAAACCAAAATCCGTACCAACCAGGTGTGGTGACGGGCAGCTTGGTGATGCAACCCTTTATTGACAAGGGTTTTGCCTATTTGACCAATGCCTATAACCAAGCCTTCGATAAAAATCTTGAGGTGGAAGGCCATTACAACCCCCACAAATTATATACCGACGTGGCGCAACTCCAAAACCAACAAACCACGTTGAGAGAACGAACGCTTACGATGAATGCACCCCTAGAGGTCATCCGGTTTGAAGCCAACAGTTATTTTGGTTTTGAATTGCAAGATTTAGTCCACGTAAATAGAGTGGCTTTAAAAGTATCACCGACTTCTAGTTACGCCAATTTCAAATTAGAAGTGTCCACAGATAGCACCGAATGGAAATCGATAGTTACCAAAGAAGACAAGGATATCCTACAGGGTAACGTGAATCAATCGGTGAAATACATTCGCATTGTCAACACTGCTATTAATACAGTGGAAGCGCGTATCGAACAATTGACCGTGAACGTAAAATAAAAATCGAAATACTTAACCACTTTTAATTTTAGTTAGCACAGATAAAACATAAGACAATACATTATTATACGAAATTTAAATAAATTAAGAGACCTAAAAACCTCCTATAACATGGAGACAATTGATTATTATATTAAAAAGCTATGAAAAGGTGACTTTCGATTTATTAGCGTGAGAAGGTAATTGGTCGATAAGAATTTAAATGTTGCAAGGTTTTAAATAAAATCGAAAGGGGATCATAAATAATTAATTAAATCATCCCTTAAATTCATTTTGAGACCTTTAGGAGGTTTTTAAAGTTTAGATTGAAAAGATAAAATATGACGTTCTTTATAGCACTTTTTTTTATTATCGCTTGCAGCGTATTTTAATATGTTACACATAATGCATTGCGACTGTTATAAATAATAATCAAATAATTAGTATGTTGATTTATTCTTTTGTAATATTGATTTCTGCTGAGTAATTTTCATATATAATTTTTTATAGGTTTCTACCTAACAACTTTAAACCAAATAACTCCTTCTAATAAAACAATTTAGCTAAGGATTAGACATTCCTTTAAACTAAAAAACGTATTTTAATTAATGAGTACTAAAGAAATACATAACGAGAAGTTATTAGTTAATGAACTTAGAGTTGGCAATCATAAAGCATTTCGGAAGCTTTTCGACACCTACAGAAACGATTTATACAGATACAGTTTAAGCATGGTCTTTTCAGACGTATATGCAGAAGAGATTGTTCAAGATGTGTTTTTAAAAGTATGGATTAAACACGAATCCTTAAATCCAGAACTATCCTTTAGAGCATATCTCTTCACCATAACAAGGAACAAAACCATCAAGTTTTTAAAGAAAGCTGCCAATAACCGAAAATTGTGTGAGGAAGTGTTTTACTCTAGTCAGAATGTCACCAATATAACAGAGCACACCATACGTGAATCGGAGTTGGAACTTATAAAAAACGACGCACTGAATAAACTACCTCCAAAAAGACTCATGATTTTTGAAATGTCTCGAAATGAAGGCAAAAGTTATGATAAAATTGCAGAAGAGCTTCAAATCTCTCCGCATACGGTCAGAAACCAAATGAGCAAAGCCTTGGAATCACTTCGAATTTCTCTATTAGAAAACAAGGATATCGCTTTTGTTTTGTTAGTCTTTTTAAATTACTTCCTATAATAAATATAGAGCAACTCCCGGTAAATAGATTTTGAAACAACTATTTTATTGATTTCAATCTAACTCTTCCCAACCTTATGTTATATCGAGTTTGAAGTCTATAATAACGAGTACGTCTCAACTCAAAAAAAAGCTAATACCTTTTATGCAAAAATAAATTAATTGATTCTTTTCTATCTAATTCACTAATAATCAAACACCTGAACCCAATCAACCCATTTTCATATGAAATTATTAAGAAAAAAGAAATATTGAGTAGTATTAAATGGCTTCTCAAAGGTATTATAGGTACAGATTATGATCAGAATGCTTAAACCAACGGAAATTAAAAGTCTATTTATAAAATTCGCAGGGCGAAAATGCTCCCCCGAAGAAACACAGCAAATTTTGAGCTATATTAACAACTCAAAAAAAACCTCAGAAATTCCAACTGAAGAGGATTTACATGAATTGATTGATGATCTTCCTGGTATGCAAGATGCTCAAGCAGACAAAATCTTTAAAAATATTATAGAAACTACGGCTCCCACAAAAAAGAAATCACAGTTCTGGAAATATACCGCGGTGGCAGTTGTTGTCATTGCTTTAGCTTCGGGCTACTTTCTTAAAATTAACACCGTAAAAAGACCTTCAGAGGCTGCTCCTATTATAGTAAAAAACAAGATACAGATAGGAACGGATAAAGCGATCCTGACCTTAGAAAATGGTGAAGAAATTTCTTTAGAGAAAGAAACCAATGTTGTTGTAAATCATGCTACTAGCAGTGGCGAAAAATTAGTATACGATACTAAAACCAACACCACATCAGAAATAGCATTCAACTATTTAACAATTCCCAGAGGTGGTCAATTTCAGCTTGAATTAGCTGATGGCACAAAAGTATGGTTAAATTCAGAAACGAAACTGAAATATCCAGTAGCTTTTGTAGATGGTGCACTGCGCCAAGTAGAACTCATGTATGGCGAAGCTTATTTTGAGGTTTCTCCAAGTTCAAAGCATCATGGCAGTAAGTTTAATGTGAAATCACAAGTTCAGAATATAGAAGTACTAGGAACTGAATTCAATATAAAAGCTTACAAAAATTCCTCTAATATTTATACCACATTAGTGGAAGGTAAAGTGGCACTAAATAGTAAGAACTCAAGACAAAATTTGATTCCAAGCCAACAAGCCATACTCAATATAGACAGGGAAAAATTAACTGTAAAGACTGTAGATGTTTACGATGAAATTTCATGGAAGAATGGATTGTTTAGTTTCAAAGGAAAACCTTTAAAAGAAATCATGGTCGTATTATCGCGATGGTACGATATTGAATTTGAGTTTCGAGATCACCATATGGAAAACATCAAGTTCAATGGCGTTTTGCTAAAAAGACAAAGTATTGAAGATATATTAAACATCATTAAAGAAACAAAATTCATTAATGCCTATGAGATAAACGACAAAAAAATCATCATCAATTAAAAGAAGGGAAGAAAGCCTAACCTTGAGAAGTAATGTGTGAATCTCCCCCCTTAATATTATTAATTAATAAAAATGTATAATTAACTAACATGCAAATCTATGAAATTTCAGACTACTAAACAGCCCTCCCATAAACGGAGAGGTCTCTATCAATTTATTATGAGAACATTTATATTATTATTTTGTACCTCAGTTTTTAGTTTTTCTTCAGGCACACTCTTCTCACAGGACGTAAAAATTATAATTGATCAAGACAAAACCGTCGCCATTGATGAGGTTTTTGACATTTTGAGAAAACAAACTGATTTCGCCTTCATTTATCAAGAAGATATTTTTAAAAATCTACCTAAACTCAAATTAAAAAAAGGTCAAATTGATGCTAACGAATTATTAAAACAAGCACTTTCTTCAAAAAACTTTGAATTCGAACTTAGCAACAAAAACACTATTATAATAAGAGAAACAGTCCTTCTCAAGAGCCAACAACACGAGATAAAAGGAAATGTTACTGACAGTAATGGAGCACCATTGCCGGGAGCCAGTGTTCTGGAAAAAGGAACTGCGAATGGCGTGCAAACCGACTTTGATGGTAATTTCTCCCTTTCAGTAGCCACAACAAATGCAACTTTGGTAATTTCCTATATGGGTTTTACAACGTTAGAGGTTCCTTTAAATGGGCAATCAACGGTTTCAGCGCAACTAGAAGAGAATGCCGCTGCATTAGATGAAGTGGTTGTTGTTGGATATGGCGTACAGAAAAAAGTAAACCTTACAGGTTCTGTTGCGACAGTAAGTGGTGAAATGCTTGAAAGCAGACCTATTACCAATGTATCCGCTGCATTAGCTGGTCTGTTGCCTGGTGTATCTGTAAATCAACAAACTGGAAGACCAGGTGCTGATGGAGCCACTATCAGAATCCGTGGTACAGGTACTTTAAACCAAGCGTCACCTATGGTATTGATTGATGGTGTAGAAGGATCATTGAATGATGTACAAGCCAATGACATTGCTAGTATCTCCGTTCTTAAGGATGCTGCCTCAGCTGCAATTTACGGTTCAAAAGCCGCCAACGGTGTTATATTAATTACTACAAAATCCGGTAAATCTGGTGAGCCTGTAGTGAGCTATACAACCGATGTGGGTTGGCAACGTCCTACTGAATTACCTGATTATTTAGGATCTTATGATTATGCGCGTTTATACAACGAAGCTTTAGTCAATAACGGAAAATCACCTAAATTCACAGATAATGACATTGAATTATTCCGCAATGGTACTGATCCATTTGGTCATCCTGACACAGACTGGCAAGATCTTCTTTACCAAGGCTCAGGTTTTTTAATTACAAATAACTTAGGCGTTTCTGGAGGATCAGAATTCACAAAATATCGTGCCTCTATTAACCATCAAAAACAAGAAGGTATCATCCAATATACCGGTAAAAACGAATATAACGGACGTGTCAATCTTACGGTCACACCTAAAAAATGGTTGACCACCAACATGAATTTGTCCTATACTCAAATGGACCGCGAGGAGCCAAACAATGCTTATGTAGGCGGCGGAATAGATCAAATCATCAGACAAGGCAATAGAATTGCACCATGGATTCCTTACAAAAATGAGGACGGTACTTATGGGACTATTTCTGATGGTAACCCGATTGCATGGTTAGACTTAGGACCTCAAATTAATTATCTGCGTAAAACATTTGTTGGGATAGGTTCAATTCAAGCAGATATATTTGAAGGATTTAATGTTAAGGCATTATTCTCCCATAGAAATGTGAATGAGGAAAATTCAGAAATGAATAAAGAGGTGCAATACAATCCTAACAAATATCATGGTCCTACTAAATTGACTGAGGTCATAAATACGAGTACCCGTAACACTTTTGATTTGACTGCAAATTATTTTAACACGTTCAACGATGTGCATAATGTAGCGGTCCTTGCAGGGTATCACGCTGAAGCTTTTAATTTCAAACAAACGACCGCTTATCGCGAAAATTTCCCGAGCACTGAACTACCCAATTTAGATGCGGGATCAACTAGTGGGATGAGGAATAGTGGTTACACACGCGAGCTTAATATGATATCGTTTTTTGGACGGATCAACTACGATTATGATGGACGTTATTTATTTGAAGCTAACGTAAGATCAGACGCCTCTTCTCGTTTTGCTGAAGATAACCGAGTGGGTGTGTTTCCATCATTCTCTGCAGGTTGGAGAATTTCTGAAGAAGCCTTTTTTGAAAACGCTAAAAACTCAATCAATGACTTAAAGATCAGATTGTCTTGGGGGCAACTGGGGAATCAAGATGCCCTAAGTGATGGACAATCTGCCTATTATCCTACCATACCTACTTTAGGACTTGGCCTGGACTATCCGTTCAACAGCACCATTCAACCAGGCGCAGCAGTGACAAGTGCCAAAAACGGTGCTTTGATCTGGGAAAAAACGACGAGCTACGGGATTGGTTTGGATGTCCGTTTATTTAGAAAAATTGATATGACTATTGATCTTTATAAAAAAGAAACGGAGGGGATCATCATGCAAGTGCCTTCACCTAACGAATTTGCTTTAGGTAATTTCTTCGACAACGTAGGTATGTTAGAGAATAAAGGAATTGAGGTCAGTGCAAGTTATAGAGACACCTTTGGAGAAGTAGATTTCAGTTTTGGAGGAAATATCGCCTATAACGAAAACGAATTGGTTCAATTAGCGGGAACAGATCAAATTATCAATGGGCGTAAAGTTCGTCAATTGGGTGAAACTCTTGATTCTTGGTACGGCTATAAAACGGATGGTTTACATCAAAGCCAGGCGGATATCGATGCATACCCAACAAACACAATTTATGGGAACCAAATTAAACCGGGAGACTTGCGTTACGTAGACACCAACGGCGATGGTATCGTAGACGCGGACGACCGTGTTTTGTTAGGTAATTCTACACCAAATTTTAACTTCGGATTTAATTTAAGCGTAGGGTTTATGAATTTTGATTTGCAAATGCTTTTCCAAGGTGCGACAGGCGGTAAAGGATATATGGATTTTGACGCTGTTGGTGCCGTTAACGGTGATGGTCAAAAACCTTCGGCAATTTGGTTGGATCGTTGGACTCCAGAAAACACAAATACTAGTGTACCTCGTCTTATTGACGGGATCAATGGCCCGAGTATGCCTCAAAATTCAACTACAAGTTATTGGTTGAGAAGCACAGATTATTTAAGAATGAAGAATTTGCAGCTAGGCTATACTATTCCAAGTGAAACTTTAGATAATTGGGGTATTAAAAACCTAAGAGTTTATTACAGTGCTCAAAACTTGTTTACGGTAACCAACTATCTTAAAGGTTGGGATCCAGAAGCACCTTCAGGACGTGGTAGCAGTTACCCTGTAGTGATGACCAATTCACTCGGAGTTAATTTAACTTTTTAATATATAGTACAAGATGAAAAAATTAATATACTTATTAGGAATCGTGGTCACATTTAGTGCTTGTGACGATTCATTTTTAGATACAGCGCCAAACGATGCGCTTTCACCTTCCACATTTTGGAAATCGAAGAAAGATTTAGACTTGGCCTTGACTGGTTGTTATAATGGCTTCGCAGACGGAGGAGATCTTATGTATCGTGATTCTGGCTCAGATAACGCCTACAACAACTTCCCATGGGAAGGTTGGACAAATATTGGAAATGGTAATCTTTCTCCTGCAGACCCAGGTGCCTCTTATTACAATTTTGGGACCATAAACCGATGTAACGAGTTTTTAGCCAATGTTGACAATGCAACCACAGTTTCAGAGGAAGACAGAGCTATTTACAAAGCTCAAGTTCGTTTTATTAGAGCCTATAGATATTACATCCTAACGACAAGTTATGGAGATGTGCCTTTAATAGAACAAAATTTTGCAACGCCTGAAGAAGCCAAAGTTCCAAGAGACCCGCAAGAGGTGATTCGTACATTTATAGAAGAGGAATTGACTACAGTGATTGGCATGTTGCCAGATTCCTATCCTGGCGATGAGTATGGCAAAGCTACCAAAGGAGCTGCCCAAGCATTATTAATGCGTTATTTTCTTTACTTTAAAGAGTATGATAAGGCATTAAGCACTGCCAAAAGTATCTCTGGTTATGCGTTGAACGCTACTTTTGAAGGTCTTTTTGATCCAGCAAATGAACAAAATGAAGAGGTTATTTTATCTATACAACACACAGCAGATAACTATTCACTTGATTTCACACCATTTATGCCCAACGGTCTTGGAGGTTGGTCTTCTGTTGTACCTACCCAATCATTGGTTGATGCGTTCGAAATGGCAAATGGTAAAACAATTCAAGAGGCTCTAACGGCTGGAGAATATGATCCCAACAATCCGTACGTAAACAGAGATCCTCGATTAAGGGCTTCAGTAGTTTACTCCGGACAAGTATTTGCAAACAAAGTTTACCGTTCTGTGGAAGATACTAGCCCAGATTATTATAACAAAGCTGATAACGCTTCTAAAACCGGCTATAACTTTAAAAAGTACACCACCTTTTTAGATCTTAACCCAAGTTCTCCTTATTGGAATATGGGCAATGATATCTATATTTTTAGATATGCTGAAGTACTTTTAACCATTGCAGAAGCAAAAATTGAATTGGGAACAATCGATAGTGAGGTTTATGACGCTTTAGATGCTGTTCGATTAAGGGCCGGAATGCCGGCAGTTGACAGAGCGAAATATGCTGATCAGGCAAGTTTAAGAACACTATTAAGAAACGAACGTCGCGTGGAATTTGCCATGGAAGGTCTTAGAAGAGATGATATTATCCGTTGGAATATCGCGACAGATGTTCTTAATGGAGACCTATTAGGCACAAAAAGAGGTACTGTTTTAGAAACAACACAGCCAAACGGCGATTATAATGTTTCTTTAACCTTGCCAGCCAATTTGGTTGAAAGCAGACAATTCCAATCACCTAAAAACAATCTATTACCGATACCTCAAAGTGCTATTGACAAAAATCCAATGTTGACCCCTAATAACCCAGGATATTAGTTAGTGTCTGAAAAAAAGACATAAACAAACGATCAATTACACATCCAGACTAAATTAAATAATCCCGTCAACCTTAAAAATGGATTGGCGGGATTTTTTATGATATTATCTTGTTTTATCAACCTATGAATCTGAATAAAAAGAAACGGCACATCTAGTTTTGACTTTTTCCCAGATGCCAACATCGCAAATTCCGTTATTATTTCAAACTTCACTTTGGCCTAAAAGGTTTTTCATTTGCCTATAAATACTTTCATCATATAATTAATACACGCATTTAAAATCATCGTTACCTTAGAGTTATAACTATTTTAAATCCTGAATTATGACTGAAACTTTTTCAATCTCTAAACGGCATGCCACTAGTGTCATTTTATTAGTTCTTATATCAAGCTTTTTTATGTCTTATAAAGATAAAGAAGTCAATGGTAATTCACTGGACAATCAAGCTTTGAACAAAGAAGAACGCCTCGATTTATTTTTAGAATCGCCCATTACGGTAAACACCAAACTTAACGAACAGCGCTTAAACGCTATCAAATTCCATAAGAGCTATATCTTAAATAAAAACCCGCATGTAGATGCAGATGGAGACTCCCTTTTGAAAGCCAACTCAAATAGCTTTGTGGTTATTGGTAAACGAGATTTTGATAACGGACGTGATTCTTTAATTCGGTTCGCATCAGACATCGATATTATCGAAATTTTAAAAAATAAGTATGTGGAACGCATTACCTATATGCGATTACAGTCCGAAAACCTGCAACTCAATTATGGCGTGCGTTTAGGAATGGATTTAGATAGTTATACCAAACTCCTTCCGTTAAAAGTGGACGCTAACCACGAGGCAACCTATAGAGACAATGATGCTTTTGAATTAAAATTCGTCTTTGATCCAAACGATAAAACATTACAAGAAGTTTTTTATGTTTCCGTTATCGACTGATTTACCACTTCAGATTTAGTAGGCAGCCATCGTAAAACATCAAGCTAAAATCGATTTAAAAAAATCAATCTTTAAGTTCCCAAACCTTCACATAATCAATAGCCATTTCAAGCGGAAAATTCTCTGTAGAGGTCACAGGCCCTGGCCAAAAGTCAACCCCCGATTTTCCTTTATCGGCAGAGGCGTGGTTTAAAATGAGGTAATAATCGGTTTCAAAGGGCCATCTCGGCGCAAAATCATCTTTGGGCTCATGCACCATGGTCAATTGATCATTGACATAAAACTCGATGCGGTTGGGTGTTTTTATAATGCCGTAGGTATTATAATCTGTTGGGGAAATAGCTTGGGTGATCCCGATCGAATTATGCTTGGCTTCACCATTGGTTTGATGCACCACTTGATGCACAAAGCTATCGGTGTTGAGGCGTTCCATAATATCAATTTCGCCGCCATTGGGCCAGCCTGGGTAGATTTCATTCTGGGGCATCAACCATATCGCTGGCCATCCGCCTTGTTCGGCACGGTTAAACTTTGCTCGCACTTCAATCTTTCCGTATTTAAAACTGAATTTGTCCTTGGTCTGGATGGCGCCCGTTTCCGGATGCTCCGTTTCTGAATTCCATCGAGCCCTAATGTGTAAATTCCCGTTTTTCACCTCAGCTAATTTAGGGTCATTGATCACAAACCGGTTCCAAGGTGCCTTGCCTTGTTTCTCTGGGTAACTCGTCCAATACTTTTGACTGTATGCATCACCGTTAAACTGGTCCTCAAATAGTAAACGGTATTCCTCCGAAGCAGATTTTCCCTTTCTATGTTTGCTGACCGTACAAGACGTTAGTACCCCGCAAAAACATATCAATACTGCCAACCGATATTTCCATAAATATTTTTTCATACGATCCTTATATTTAAAATTTCCAAAACCATTTTTCTACAATTTTAAAGTCCGGGCACCCCTACCTACTACCCACTACCCTCTACCCACTACCCTTTACCCTCTACTCCCTATTATACTGCTCAATATACTTTTTATCAAGCGCTTCCGAATCCTTATACTTTTTACGAATGTCCTCCAGTTTCTGCTTCATGTTGGCCACCACCTCGGCATAGTCAGGATGATCAATCACATTGTTAACTTCATGCGGATCCTTTTTTCTATCGTACAATTCCCATTCGTTCACATCATAATAAAAGTGGATAATCTTATAATCCTTGGTAGCGATGCCATAATGTCTTTTTACGGCATGTTCCGCAGGGTATTCATAATAGTGGTAATACACGGCATCTCTGTCCCAGCCGTCTTTATCACCGGTTAAAATCGGCACCAAGCTTTTGCCCTGCATGTCTTCAGGTGCGGTGACACCAGCCACTTCCAGAAAAGTCTGGGCGAAATCCAGGTTCTGCACCATTTCATCTTCGGTAATTCCCTGTTTGATCTTGTTGGGCCATTTGATCAACAACGGTGTTTTAAACGATTCGTTGTACATAAAACGTTTGTCAAACCAGCCGTGTTCACCCAAATAAAAACCTTGATCGGAGGTATAGACAACAATAGTGTTATCAGCCAGTTTTTCTTCATCCAAATAATCCAACACCCGGCCGACATTGTCATCAACCGATGCAATCGTTCCTAAATAATCCTGCAAATAGCGTTGGTATTTCCAGACCGTTAGCGTGGAATCGTTCATGGTAGGGTATCGTTTTTTAAAATCCTCATTGATGGGCCCGTAAACGGCGTCCCACTTGGCACGTTGCTCGGCATTCATCGTATATAAGCTTTCCCCAAGGCGGCTCCATTCTTTGATGTCCAATTCCTTTACCGTTTCTGGCGTGAGCTTGTTATCATTGATAAGTGACATGTGCTTTAAAATGCCCATCTCGGCCGTTTTAGCTGCCGACCCTCTTGTCTTGTAATCGTCAAACAAGGTTTCCGGTAGTGGAAAGGTCTTTTGGGTATATTCTTTATAATACTTTTCACTTGGCAACCAGGCTCGGTGGGGCGCCTTATGCAAATACATCAACATAAAGGGCTTGTTGGGATCCCTGCGGTGCTTCATCCAATCCAAGGTCAGATCGGTGGTGATGTCCGTGACGTAGCCATCGATAATGGTATCCCCCTTTTGGGTAATGAATTTCGGATTGTAATAATCGCCTTGCCCTGGTAAAATCTTGAATTCGTCAAACCCCTTTGGATTATTACCAAAGTGCAACTTGCCAAACATCGCCGTTTGATAACCCGCCTTTTGAAAAAGCTGCGGAAAAGTGACATTGGTGGTATCAAACTTGCTCAAATTATCGATTTTCCCGTTGATATGGCTGTGTTTTCCCGTAAGGATAACTGCTCTAGAAGGTGCGCAAATAGAGTTGGTCACGCTGGCATTCGTAAAGAGCATCCCTTCATTAGCAATCCGATCAATATTAGGCGTATTGATCAAGGTCTTATCATACGCACTTATCGCTTGATAGGCGTGATCATCTGACATGATGAAAATAATATTGGGTTTTTCGTATGCTTGACTTTCAGATTTTTTACTGTTGTTTTTTTCTTGACATCCTAATAAGGACAGCACAGCGATACAAAAAGGTAATAGATTTAGATGTTTCATGAAAATTTATTTTTTATGTAATACTTTCTGGAGATTTAAAATTTATATTTATTTATATTCAAAGATGGGTACATTTTTTTCTATTTCATGCGCTATTTCCGACCAAAGCAAGGTAACATCTGCAAAACCATGATCACTAATAATTAGACACTTGATTTTTTATAAGCGACAGCAACTTCTAATCATTTCAGTTATAGTTTTACTTCAAAAGCCATCAAATCCACTCAAAAAAAACTTAGTCTATAAAGTCACTATTGCACTGCGAGCTCGATTTTTGCCGGCTTCAGTCCCTTTCCAGAAACCGTCAACTCAACCCTCCCTTTATTTTCGCCCGACTGCACCAACACCACCAGCTTTCCACTGAACAATTTCATGGTGGGCAGATGGAATAGTTCCAAAGATGTTGCATCGCCATTTGCCGCTGCTCGATACGATCCAGCACCTTTTACTTTAAACTTTAACTGATGGGTAGCGGTGGGGCAGGGAATTCCGTTTTTATCCACCACGGATACGGTGACAAAAGCCAAATCCTTGCCGTCAGCGTCCAATTGTTTTCTATCGGTTGCTAATATTAATTTGTAGGGTTTCCCCGCAGTATGGACTTCCTCTTCTGCAGCAGCTTGCCCCTCCTTATCATAAGCGACCACCTTAATGGTACCCGGTTCATATTTGACATCCATCCACATCAGGCGGTACCGATGGGTTGGCGAGCTTTTATTCTTTTTCTGAACGCCCATGCTTTTGCCGTTCACAAACAGTTCAGCACTGTCATAATTGGTATAAACGAAAACCGGTGTGACCTCACCCTCACGTCCTTCCCAATTCCAATGGGGCAATACATGCAAGGTTTCATCTTTTGTGTTCCAACGGCTTCTGTACAGATAAAAACGATCCTTGGGCAAGCCGGCCAAATCATTAATCCCGAAATAGGAACTTCGCGATGGCCATGCCGTATCGTACGGCGTAGGCTCTCCCAAATAGTCGAAGCCAGTCCAGACAAATTCGCCAATCACCCAGGGCTTGTCATCCTGTAACACAAAATCCTCATCAGGGATGTTGGACCAGCTACAGGCTTCCAAATCATAGGACGATGATTGAAAGTCATCATATTGTTTCATTTTTGCCGGTATTACGGGAAATTTATAAATCCCTCGGGAACTCACCGTCGAGGCGGTTTCCGATCCTAAAATCAACCCTTGGGGAAAGGCCTTGTAAGCCTCTTCATAAAGATGCACCCGATAATTGAGACCAGGAATGTCCAACACCGCCCCAAAGCCTGAGGCCATGGTGGCTTCTACCTGATCCATACCCACGGTTACGGGGCGGGTGGGATCTTCACGGTGAAAAATGTCCTGTAGCCATTTGGCACGTTTGGCGCCGTCGCTTCCCCATTGGTCTGGCACTTCATTACCCGAGCTCCACATCACAATACTGGGATGGTTGCGGGTGGCGCGAACCAAATTGACAATATCCTTCTCCGCATCGGTATCAAAATAAAGATGGTAGCCGTTTTCCACTTTCGGTTTTGCCCATTCGTCAAAACTTTCGGCCAAAAACATAAACCCCATTTCGTCGCATAATTCCAATTGCTCCAATGACGGCATATTGTGGGAACTTCGGATGGCGTTGGCCCCCATATCCTTTAAAATCCGTAATTGACGGCGTAAGGCTGAGGTATTGACAGCGGTGCCAATGGGACCCAAATCATGGTGCAGGCAGACGCCTTTAAATTTGATGATCGAATCATTAAGGCTGAAGCCTTTTTCTGCTTCGTAGCTGATTTTGCGAATGCCGAATCGGGTTGTGGTTTCATCTTTTAAAAGATCGCCGGAATAGAGCTGGGCAATCGACGTATATAAATAAGGGGTTTCCGGGCTCCATAAGATGGGATTTTCAACGGCGATATTCTGCTCAAATTCGTTCCCATACCTAGCTTGGGTCGTATCGACCGCTATTGTTTTTCCGGTAGCATCCTTAATTTGCGTGATTAGTTTAAGATGCTCCCCGGAAGCTTTCGTTTTGACATTGACCTTGGCTAAATCAGAAGTAATTATTGGTGTGGTTATAAAGGTGCCCCATTGATCGATACTGGCGGTGTTCTTAACGATCACCCGAACATTGCGGTACAATCCCGCACCAGGGTACCACCTCGAGGACAATGGCCTGTTGGTCAGTTTAACGGCTAGGAGGTTGTTTTCGTTGCCACGGATATGAGCGGTCACATCAAAATAAAAGTAGCTGTACCCATAATTCCAGCTGCCCACTTTCTTGCCATTCAAGAAGATTTCCGGCTCGCTCATGACACCTTCAAACAGTAGGATGACCTTTTTTTCGTCGGAAAAATTCGGGATGGAAAACTGGTTGCGGTACCACCCCACTCCTATATAGGGCAAGGCTCCGGTGCGCCCGGTTTTTTCGGTAGCGACCTTTTCACCATTTTGGACAATGGCCACGGTCTGTTTGTCAATCTCTTTATCGAACGGGCCTTTGATGGCCCAATCGTGGGGGACGGTAACGCTTTCCCAATTGGAATCGTCAAACGTTGGCGAAAAGGCATCTTTCACATCGCCTTTATGGAAGCGCCAGTTTTTTTCTAGCGTCAGTACATTTCTAGCTGACTCCTGACTGTAAACAACACCCGTAAAAAGCAAGCTAACCAGCGCTAAAATGAAGTACCTGAGAGTATGAACATTTTCTTTAGAGAGCTGTTTTATTAACACTTTTATATTCATTCTTAGTAATTTGATTTTACTTGATTATTTGATACTTCATATAAGTGATGTGTGTTTTTGTACTAAACATTGATGTGTTTTTTGATTGAAAAAAGTTGATCAATAAAAAATTCAAATCGAACAAATAAGATTCCAGTTTTTGCAATTAGTCCTACCCACCCATTCTTTAACACTAATTTTGTACCTATTGCCACCAGACTCATTTCTAATTATAGCGAATTCGCCATAATTAAAATCACGATTATTTAAATTCTCCCAAGCTGCCAGATATAATCTTCATCCTTGACCTTGGTAATTGATATTTCTAAATCCTTAACTTTTAATTTTTGGAATTTACTCATAGATCAAGGTTTAAAACTCATTAAACTTTATGCAGTATTCAAAATTAATTAATTGTCACAATTGATTTGGCTATCGATGATTTCTTAGCTACTTATCCTGAAAACTATTAAAAGGCTTTGAAGTACCGTCCAATGTCAACACCACCACCCCATATGGCGCCACTTCAAAACCCAAGTTTTCCTTGGTCGATTTATCAAAATCCTTCTTTGCCCATACATCGCGGTAACTATACCCTTCTGAAGCGATCAGGCCAACAAGGTCCAGATCAAAAGAGATGGTTGCTGGTTTATCCGACCGGTTCAACAAGGCCACTGCCACTTTGCCGCTCATGGTAGAAACCAATGGTTTTGCCCAAACCTCCAAATCGCCGTTGTCCACCAACCTACGGGCTTGATATACTAACGGATCTTGGTTTAAAGCGATAATCTCTTTATTGGTTAAAATGGCGATGGTTTCGTCGGTCATATATCGCAAGTCATTCCCTGCCAAAAGTGGCGAGCTCATCATACACCACATGCTAAAATGCGTTTTATCTTCCTCATACGTCATCCCACGTCCCACTTGCAACATGTCCATATCATTGACATGGCCCGGCGAGGCATATTTCCAAAGGTCAGCGTTCAAATCGATAATGTGCAGAATGGAATTAAAATCATTGCTAATATCCCCCGAGATCCGCCAGGAATCGGCAATTTGAAGCGCCCAAGTGCCCGGGAATTCCCATCTACAGATATTAACAACGGTGTTGGGCTTGATTTCCTTAATGATATTGGCAATTTGGGTGTAACGGGTTTCTTCATCCAGGCCCAACCAATCACCACCGCACCAATCGACTTTGATAAAATCATAATTCCACTCGTTGAGCATCAATTTTAAATCCTTCCGATCGTGGCCCATAAGTCCTGAACCCACGCCAATGGTATCCTTGTCCCAATGTGAGGCACAGGTGTTGATCCCGGCATCGGAATAAATTCCCGCTTTCAGCCCTTTGGAATGGATATAATCCGCAACCACTTTCATGCCGTTGGGGAACCGTTCGGGATGCACCAGCAAATCGCCCTGGGCGTCGCGACCTCCAAAAAATCCGTCATCGATATTGATGTACGAATAGCCCACATCGGCCATCCCGGAAGAGACCATAAAATCGGCTTGGGCCTTGATCACCTCTTCGTTGATGTCCACATGGAAGTTGTTCCAGCTGGACCATCCCATGATTGGGGTTTGGGGTTTATGGATTTCCTGTGTGTTAAGCTTGCTTGCGGCAAAAGGATTTATATCCCGTTCTTTCTCCCAACACGAGGTCAAAACCAAAAGCACTACCAACAGACCGTATCTCATCATTTTATGTCCATAAAAAACAATATCGACCTTCGGGATAACATAGAAGGTCGATATGGAGTTGTTTTGATTGATCTTTACTATGTTATTTTTCAATAGGAACCATCCAATAGGAATAGGAATAATCCTTGTAAGGCAATCGATATTGCTCCAAAGGCAATAATCCCCAACTGTTGATACTTCCCAGGCCTTGTTGGAAGCCGTCAATATTGACATACACTTCCTTACGAGGATCAATTTCTCCGGCATGCTCCTGCTGTCGCTCGTCGCCACTGTGCAAATCGTCTTCACTATAATTAAGTGCCTGCACAAAAAATGGTGTGTCACTTAAAAACCGTATTCCAGAACCGTCTTGCTTAGTGAGTGACGCCCATCGTACTTCCATTTTATTCCCGTTTTCTTGCGGACGTAGGTATGGGAAATATTGCTCAGCAATCGTTTGTTTGTACAACCCGACCTTAGCCGCATGCTGTCTATCCGTATAGGCCTCAAAAGGGCCTTTTCCGTAATAAGTAATGTTCTTATAAGCTTCTGGCAAGACCAATTTATTACCGAATTTGTAAAAATTTGGGTGTTCCCCCTTTAAAGCCTTTAATTCATTGG
The DNA here is from genome assembly GCF_000423005.1 of Gelidibacter mesophilus DSM 14095. Taxonomy (GTDB): domain Bacteria; phylum Bacteroidota; class Bacteroidia; order Flavobacteriales; family Flavobacteriaceae; genus Gelidibacter; species Gelidibacter mesophilus. Next base: position 134,656 of record NZ_AUHD01000007.1, on the reverse strand, counting down.
TCACTTTTACAGCACCGTTACCATCCACTACGTATGTTTCAATTAATTTGGCATCGCCATCAAACAAATTCCTGGTAAAGGTGATTTCAACTTGGGTTCTTGAAAGTTGCTTGGCTGAGGCAGTCAACTTGCCCGAAGTACCGGCATCCTTCCAAATTTTATAACTTTTTTGGGTTCCTGCACCGTAGTCATTATCGGTAGGCGCTCTCCAGAAGTTCACTACCGGACCACTTTCTAAAAGACTTTTGTTTTTAAATGTGTAATCTGTTAAAGTGCCTTCTTTTTGATTGAATATCAGTTCAAAGTCGGTTCCGGTAACGTTTATGATATCACCCTTCGTTTTAAAACTCACCGCCGCCGTGGCTGCTTCGGGCAGTTCAACCTTAGCTTCCTGTAATTGGAATTGCTCATAAGCTATTCGATAACCCGCTTTCAATAAAGGCTCGTCTGCTTTTAATACCGCAGATACATTAAGGAAATATTCAACACCGTCTTGAAATTGTGTTTTAAAAGGAATTTTAATCGCTTTTTTAGTTTGCGGTGCATAGTCCAAATCATTTAGTGTTCCAGACTCGACGACTTCACCATTAGCAATGACTTCCCAATTTAATTTGTAATTAGACAAATCCCTAAAGAAATACCAGTTTTTGATGTCAATCAAACCTTTGGAAAGATCGTTTTCATAAAACTTAATATTCTGTTGGATATGCGCCACCTCATGGATGTGTGGATTAGGCGTACGGTCTGCCTGTACCAATCCGTTGAGTAAAAAGTTGTTGTCACTTGGCGTGCCTTCCGGACCAAAATCCCCACCATAAGCAAAGATTTCCCGGCCATTTCGTTCGATCCTAAGGCCTTGATCTACGTAGTCCCAGATAAAACCACCTTGAAGTTTATCGTATTTCTCATATAAATCCCAGTATTCCTTAAATCCGCCCATACTATTTCCCATGGCGTGTGCATACTCGCACTGCACCAACGGCTTGGTTCTTCTGTCGTCCTTGGCATAGGCCTCCACATCGGCCGGCGTGGCGTACATAGGCACAAATAAATCTGTATTCCACTCGTGGACCGCGCGTTCATGCTGCACTGGCCTGGTATCGTCAATTCTTTTAGCCGATAAATAGGCTTGATAAAAATTGTAGCCATTTCCAGCTTCGTTGCCCAAGGACCAAATAACGATGGAAGGATGGTTTTTATCCCGCTCCACCATTCGATTGACGCGTTGCAGATGTGCTTCCAACCATTCAGGATTGTTGGCCAGGGTCCTGTCCAAGGCGTACCCCATTCCGTGCGATTCAATATTGGCTTCATCTACGACATAAATTCCATATTCATCACACAATTCATAAAAATAGGGATCATTGGGATAATGTGCGGTACGGACGGCATTGATGTTATATTCTTTAAAAATCTGAACATCCCTTAACATGTCTTCACGGGAAATGACGTGGCCAGTATCAGGATCATGCTCGTGACGGTTGACCCCTTTGAAGAGGATAGGCTTACCGTTGAGCAGGTAATTGCCATCTTTTACTTCGGAGGTCCTAAAACCTACTTTTTTGGAAATGGCCTCCAGCACGTTGCCTTTCTTGTCCTTGACGACAATATCCAGGACATAAAGATCCGGAATTTCGGCCGACCAGGTTTTTACCTTGGGAAGGATTTTATTGAAGGTGAAGGATTTTTTTGTATCGGGAGCCAACTCGAAATTGGCCGAATTTGTATAAACCGATTGGTTGTTCTTGGACAGTTCAACGGCAATGGATCCACTCTGTTTTTTGGAATCGCTGCTTTTAAGATTGACCGATAGATCAAATACCCCATCGGTATAATTGTTTTCCAATCCGGCCTTGGCAAAATAATCGGCCAATTGGATTTTTGGTCGTGCGTACAAATAAACATCGCGTTCAATGCCCGAAATTCTCCAGAAATCCTGACACTCCAAATAACTGCCATCACTCCAGCGGTACACTTCCAAGGCAACGGTGTTTTTACCCGGTTTCACAAAGTCGGTCACGTTAAATTCTGCCGGAAGCTTAGACCCTTGGCTGTAGCCTACTTTCTTACCATTGATCCAAATATAAAACGCCGATTTTACCGCGCCAAAGTGGATAAACAGGTCTTTCCCATTCCAATCATTGGGAACATCAAAGGTTCTCTTGTAAGATCCTACGGGATTATCGCCATCTGGAATCTCCGGCGGATTTAAAGGTCCTTTTTGGAACGGATAGGTGGCATTCACATAAATAGGAACCCCAAACCCTTCTACTTCCCAGTTGGAAGGAACCTTAATCGTGTTCCAGTTTGACGTATCATAGTCTTCTTTATAGAAATCGGCCGGTCGTACGTCAGGCGTATCACTATAATTAAATTGCCAAGTGCCATTTAATAATAAATAGTTTTCAGCTTTTGACATATCGTCTTTCTTTCCCAATTCCAAAGAATTGTACGGAAAAAAGGTGGCGCGTGCATCCAATTTATTTATGCCCACAACGGCAGGATTTTCAATAACCGGGTCGAGCGTTTGCGCCGCAGCGGGACGTAATCCCCAGAAAAGCATAACAGCGATTAGAATTGATTTAAAGATGTTCATTTCAACAATGTTTTTAGATATTATGATAAAGTATTTTGTTCTTCGGATTATTTTTAAACCGAGCCAAGGGTGTCTAGTGTCCATTTACAGCTCACAATGGCTTGAGGGTTTTGTTTTAATTGACATATTTATATATGATCTTCTTCCATTTTTGATACCCCTCTTCCGTGAGATGCAACCCGTCGTGCGTGTATTTTGGTTTCAGGTGCTTTTTTCCATCGCTCATCGGGGTATGCAGATTAATATAATTTATATCATAGTCTTTTGCAAGCGCTTTTAATCGTTTATTGGCGGCCATAATTTTTTCATGGTTGTTTTTATGTCCGGGGAATTTTTTTCCAACATTAGGATTTATCGGTAAAATGCTTTGCAGGTATATTTTGGTGTCTTTGGATTGCTCTTTTATTTGGGCAATTATTTTTTCGGTGTTTTCCAAAACATAATCGATGCTTTTTCCTTTGGCCATGTCATTTGTTCCCACCAACAAGAACACTTTGGACGGTTGTGACGCCGTCACTTCTTCCAATCGGAATAAAATGCCGTCAGTCACATCCCCACTAATCCCTCTGTTCACTACGTTTCTATCGGGAAACAAGGCTTTCCAATTGCCACCTTCGGTGATACTGTTGCCTAAGAATATAATTTCGTCCGGTGTGTCCACACTTTTCTCAAATAATTCCTTTCTTTCGTAATAGTGCTTCGAGTAGGTTTGGGCAAATCCAAAATTCACCACTAACAGCACAACGAGAATCAGAAGTTTTTTCATCTTTTAATTATATAGTGTTAGTCATCTATTCATCAACCCTCAAAGAAACATTACCATTTGTTTTACCCCATTCACCTTTGCCTCTAGCGGTCTGTCCAATAGGGTTAGTTTTGATTGCTGTATAACTTGCTCCATTCTACAAAATCCTTTACAGTTCCGTTTTTAAAAGGAACCAAATAAAAACTGTAGGCATGTTTTTCCTGTCCTCGGATCAGGTATTCCTCTTGTGGTCTACCTCCCCAGCTATTATCTCCTGCCACCCCACGTTGTCCCAAATCAATATTGAGTTGCACTAAATCTTGTTCTTTTATATCATTGATATGTTTGGACGCATTTATTTGCGGAATCCCATCCGTTCTAAATTCTTCCTCCAAATTTTCATTCCCACTATAAGCGATCCCAGAAGTGGTATCAAAATCTTCGTTTGGCATGTGCAAGGCACTCATACCTAAACCTTGAAATTGGTTTTGTGCCACCACTAGCAAACCATTGTTGTTAGCATCTGTAAACGCTGACCAGCGCACGTCTGTTTTATAACCATTTTCTTGTGGTCTTACGTAAGGCACGTACTGATCTTTAACTTTTGACTCATAAACGTCAAGAAACGCAGAAGCTTTTCTATCCTGATAGTTTTCCCAAGGGCCACGACCAAAATAGGTCATGTTTTCGTAAGCCTTCGGCAACTGCATGCGCATGCCTACCCGTGGCAGATCGGCTTTATACTCGGTTTCGTGAAGGGTATTGTCGATTTTAATGGCACCATTCCCCAGAATGTGATATTCCGAATCAAAAGTGGTATTGACACCTGGCAAGTTATAATTCACATTAATGGTAACACTGCCATCATTATTGGTTTTCGAAGTTAACTTTGCCACTTTCATAAATAGCGAGGCTTTTTTCCATTCGATATTTTTGGCTTGCATTTGGCTACCAAAATCATTATCCGTTGGGGCGCGCCAAAAGTTTGGTTTAGGGCCATTTCCGTCTTTCAATAGCTCAGTCCCTTCATAAACGTAAGAGGTTATTTGTCCTTTTGTTTTATCAAAAACAACTTTCACGTCCGCATTGGTAACCTCTAAAGTTTCTTTGGAGTCCTTAATTTTTAAAGTGCCTTTCGCATCCAGCTTCGTGCTTTCTTTTTTATACTTGCCTCTCAATGAAAATTGCTCATGGGCCACTTCATAGCCTTTTGGAAGTATGCCCCAAGGCGCTTTCGTAGTTGCTGAAATCTCTAAAAAGTATTGGGTGTTTTCTTTATAATCCACATCCTTTAGGGACACTCTAATTAATTTGCCGGTATGTGTTTCCACCGATATATCTTCAATGGGAATGGTTTTTAGAACCTTACCATCTGCTTTTATTTCTGCAGTAAAATTGAATTGATTGAGATCCGTAAAATCATATAAATTCTCCACCAAAATTCGGAGTTCGTCATGACGGTTTACACCATGATCCCTGAAATTGATAAATTCGTGTGCTTTTTTAACTTCAAACAACCCAGGCTGTGGCGTACGGTCCGGGAAGACAATACCGTTATTTAAAAAGGTATTATCGGTGGGCATATTCTCACCATAATCGCCGCCATAGGCATAAAAGCGTTCGCCTTTTTCATTGGTTTTCCAGATCGATTGATCTACCCAGTCCCAAATAAAACCACCTTGGAGGTTGTCATATCGTTCAATAATATCCCAATAATCCTGAAAATTTCCCGTACTGTTTCCCATCGCGTGGGCATACTCACTCGGAATATAAGGCCGGTCCGTTTTGGTCCTTCCTACCGCTTCAAACGTTGCTGGCGTTGGATATTGCGGCACGAGTATATCCGTATTGGTATCCATGTCCCAAATGCTGCCATCGTAATCTTTATAAGGGCGCTCGTACTGTACAGGACGTTTGGTCTTATCATTTGCTTTCATGGCATCATAACCTTTGAAGAAATTCACCCCATTTCCGGCTTCATTCCCCATGGACCAAATAATCACCGACGGATGGTTTTTGTCGCGTTTTACCAAACGGACCATTCTATCCACATGTGCGTTTTCCCAACTTGGTTTTTTTGCCAAGGAATGTTCGCCGTAATACATGCCGTGCGATTCAATATTCGCTTCATCCACGACATATAAACCATACTCGTCACAAAGTTCATAAAACCGGCGTTGTTGTGGGTAATGGCTCAACCGTACGGCGTTGATGTTGTTTTCTTTCCAAAGCTTGATATCTTTCATGATCAAGGCTTCAGGTACCACATGCCCGGTTTCCGGATTGGTTTCTTGGGTATTCACTCCTTTTAAGGTGATGCGCTGCCCGTTGACCAATAACAACCCTTGTTTGATTTCAACCGATCGAAACCCTATTTTAGAGGTCGTCACCTCTCGGGTCTTTCCCTTACTGTCCTTGGTTTCAATAAGAAGGGTGTACAGATTAGGATGTTCTGCACTCCATTGCTTCACCTGGGGAAGGGTGGCAGAAAAATTGAATTCATGTTGTTTTGAACCGTTAATAGTAAAAGATTTGGAATCTGACGCCACAGTTTTTGAGTCGGCGTCCAAAATTTTATAAGACACACTGCCTTTATCCGATTTTGAATTGGCATTTTCAAGAGTGACATCCAATTCAAATACCCCATCTTTATAAGCCCCATCCAAGATGGACACCACTTCATAATCCTCAATGCGCAATTTGGGTTGGGCATACACATATACGCTGCGCTCAATACCGCTAATCCTCCAAAAATCCTGGGCTTCCAAATAAGAACCGTCCGTCCATCTAAAAATCTGAATGGCAATTTTGTTCTTTCCCGTATGTGCCGCGGCTGTAATATTGAATTCCGCAGGTAATTTACTTCCTTGCGAATAGCCAATGTATTTGCCATTGAGCCAAACAAAACCACCGGATTTCATGGCACCAATCTGCAAGGAGATTTCCTTGCCTTCCCAATCGTTTGCTATCGTAAATTCGCGCACATAAGTTCCAACAGGATTATATTCGCTGGGAACTTTCCCAGGATTGGCAGGATAGATACGGTCCACAAGTTCCATATCATCGGCCACCATGGCTTTATAATCGGAAAATTCGTACTGATGGTTCACGTAAATAGGAATCCCGTAACCTTCCACTTCCCAGTTGGACGGCACTTTGATGTCATCCCACGAAGAGACATCCTCATTGGGATTCATGAATGTAGTTGGTCTGTCTTTGGGATTTCGTACCCAATTGAATTTCCAGATCCCATCCAGTAATTGGTAGTATTTTGGGGTATTGTCCAACGCATCCTTTTCTGAAGTAAACGAGGTGAAAGAGGCGTGTGCGTCCATTTTGTGTTCGCTGATCACGGCCTCGTTCATAATATAATCCACGTAATCTTTAATAGGATCTTTAGCTTGACCATTAACGTTTAAAACGGCAAAGCAGATAAATACGATTTGCAATACACCTAAAACTTTTTTTCTTGAAAATGTGATCATTTGTAAAATATAAAGTGTGAATACTATAAATTGAAAACTCATTCTTTCGTGAAATCTTACAAGTAGAACATCGCAAAAAACACAGAATTTTCGATGTCCTATAGAGTGAAAAATTTCAAAAAAATCTAAGTGACCAATTTACTCAAATTATTACCATTTGCCTCGGGTATTCCCTAATAAATCTACGAAAACGTTTTCTTAAAAGGCACTTTTCAAAAGGGCTGACACCTTGTTTTATAGGATACTTTTCTATTGATAGGTCAAATAAGCAGAAACCAACCAATGATTCAATTTATCCCCATCAACAGGGGTGGCTGGAATTTTTATTTTGACATTGAAATGACCCGCTTTCAAATCTCCTAAATCTACAACCATCGGTTCCACAAAAGATCTTGGACACCAATTGGAACGTGATAAATCAAAAGAAACAATGGGCGGCTTGATGCTTAGATTAAACGCCAATACCAACGCCGCTTGCCCCTATTATTGATCGATCTTGAAAAACAAACAATTTCAACCTGATTGTTCTAACATTTACAGTGTACGATATTGTAGTAGTGCAAACTACAAAAAAATCCCGCCAATACTATTGAGCGGGATTAATCAAACTAACTATTATCAAATTAAAAACTTAAATATAATCTTCTCTTTAGTTTATTCCCATCCTGGATTCTGTACTAGACTCCCTTGGCTCAAAACTATTTGTTCTGTAGGTATTGGAGAGAGATAATCTCTTCCAAGTTTAAATCCATAACCCTCTGGAATTGTATTTATATATGGATCAATGTAGCCTGATGAATTCACCAATATTGAGGCATTAATTTCCTCAGAAAATTCAGCTTCCATATCACTACCGATAATCTTGAAGCCCATTAATCGCTTTCCAACGATGAGTTCATCTGCTGCTGCCCAACGCATTAAATCATCAAAACGCTTTCCTTCCAAAGCTGTTTCTACGCGGCGTTCCCTTCTCACCTCATTGATAAGATCACTTAACCCAGGAAAAGCTTTGTTTGGATCTGAAACAGGAGTTATACTTAATGACGGCATCCCAACACGCGCTCTTAGTAAGTTAATGGAGATATCAAGATCGCCTTGAGTCAAACTTCCAAGTTCAGCCTTTGCTTCTGCATAATTAAGGAGCACCTCAGCGTATCTAAAAATGATGGCACCTGTATAACTATTCGTTCTTTGGTCATTATCTGTAGTTCCTCCCTTGTAAATTTGATACCCGGTGGTATTTGTAATTTCATTATTTCCTCTGAAGGTTGGAAATTCAAATAGTTCATCTGGAACACCAGAATTTACGGTTAGCAAATCGCCAGGAGTAGCAATTGTTTGCCTCAGTCTAGGGTCTCTATCTTTTATAATAGTAGTCAAACTGCTTTCCTGACTGGCACTATACAAAGGACTTACTGAAATAGGCTGTCCATCAATAGCTAAGTATGAGTCTACCAAAGATTTGGTCACACCTGTACCTGAACCCGTATGAGGAAGATAATGTCCTACATAATGACTTACGCCATCTGATACATTATATTTTTTCCAGAACATGACTTCAGAAATTCCAGAATAATCAACCTGGTTAAACAAATCCCAATAGGTTTTAGCCGTTCCATTATTATAAATAGAGTATTCTCCTTGATTGATTAGCATTTCAGCTGCATCAGCCGCCCATTGTAAAAATTTCGTGCTTTCATTTTCTGGTGCTGCAAAATCATCACCGGTGTGATACTTTTCCCAAGTTCCTTCATAAAGACAAACCGACGATTTTAAAGACAGGGCAATACCTTGGTGTACCCTAAATTTCTCTGCAGTACTTCTTGGTTTTAATTTGGCTATCGCCTTATCCAAATCTTCAACAATTTTTGTTGCCAATTCATTTCTTGGCATTCTTGCTGTATAGAGTTCAGGGGAATCCGTATTCAGAGTCTTGTCTATATACGGCACGCCTCCATATCGTTTAAGTAGATTATAATAAAACATGGCTCTAAAGAAATACGCTTCTCCATCATAATGGTCTATTAATGCAGCATCACCTTGTGCCGTTCCACTATTTTCAAGGTAGAAATTCACACTTCTAATCAATCCGTATCCGTTATTCCAAGAACCATCTGATGTTGGTGCATTAGAAGATGTTCCAACAAACCGATTGTTTATAAAAATATCTGCAAGGTTGTCACTATTGTTATCAAACTCAAAGATACCACCGTTGTATCCATTGTGTACAGGAAACGAGGTGTAGAATTGGTTGAGGAAAAGTGCCAAGTCATTAGGAGTTTTCCAATACGCCTCAGGAGAAATTTCGTCTTCGGGCAGTTTATCCAACAGGTCATCTGAACAACCAATACTGAAGGTCAGAATAAATATTAATGCAATGAATTTTGTATGTTTCATAATATGATGTTATTAAAATTGAATATGTAGACCAAGAGAATATGACTTTTGGAGTGGATAAATTTTTCCATTCCCCCAACTTCCTCCAGTAGCTTCTGGATCAAAAATTGTTGACATTTTAGTGAAAGTAAATAAGTTTTCTCCAGCCATAAAAATTCTAAGTTTTTTAAGATGCAGTTTATCTAAGATATCTGGAGAAAAACTATACCCAAGGGTTATATTTTTCAATCTCAAATAAGCGCCATTTTGTAAATATCTGGTTTGGACTTCTTGATTTCGCCATGCACTTCTGAAGGTTGGTCTAGGTAAGAATGCGCCAGGGTTATCGACAGACCAATAATCTTTATGCTCCTCAAATCCGGCAGATTGCCATTGGTTGCCAACGGCTCCAAAAGTATAGGCGTCTCCAGTCCATACTTCTCTTTTTCCAATGCCTTGCCAAAACATTGAAAAGTCAATTCCTTTGTAGTCGATACCTGCAGTAAAAGAATAGAGATATCTAGGCGTTGAGTTGCCTATTACCTTTAAATCTCCCGGATCGTCTGAAGTAGATTTACCCCAATCAACAAAGCCATCGCCGTTGAGGTCATTGTAATGTACATCACCAGGAAACCATTGACCACCATAAAACTTGGATAGGTCTGGACCATTATCTATTTCGGTTTGGTTTTGATACAAACCTATAGTTTCAAAACCCCATATTTCACCAAGTGTCTGTCCTTCACGATAAGTGTTCAGCAAATTGTTTGGATTACGGTATTTAGTGACTTTCGTTACGGCATCAGATAGAATGAGGCTAACATTATAATTCACTTCTCCCAAATTGTCTTTCCATTGGATACTAAAATCAAACCCTTTGGTTTCCAAAGAGGCGTTGTTAGATTGTGGTGATGTGGTACCTAATATTGCAGGTAAACGCTCTGCCGGTCCAAACATATCGTCAGTGGTTCGTATGAAATATTCAAAAGTTGTTTGCAAACGGTTATTAAAGGCTGCAATATCAAGACCGAAGTTGTCCGTTTTTACAGTTTCCCAAGTTAAATCTGGAGTAATTAGACCCGGGGTTAAAGTGTAATTAGGTCTTCCGTTATTCCCGATCCACCAAAGATTGGTCCTAATAGGCATTTTTTGTATGTATGGATAATTAACGATATTACCTCCTTGATCCTTCACATTTTGGTTTCCAATGGATCCAGTTGAATAACGAATCTTGAACATATTTACTTTGTCAAGAGGCCAAAAGTCTTCTTTGGCAATATTATACCCAGCAGAAATTGATGGGAAAAAATTCCAACGACTATCTGCAGAAAATCTTGAAGAAGCATCGTAACGACCATTCACTTCAAAAAGGTACTTTTCTTTATAATTATAGTTCAATCTTCCAAAATACCCTTGAGTTGCGAATGCCCCTTCGGAATCACTCACGTTATCCTCACCTACTGCGGTTGAAATGGAAGGCACATTGTCAGTAATCAAGTCATTTTTAGAACCTTGTATGGCACTATAATCGGTATTCTCCTGTTGAAACCCTAACAGCCCCGTAAAATTATGAGTATCATTAATGGTTTTATCATATGAAACGACTACGTTAGGCGAGATATAGTTGCGTTCATACGCATACCGAGCAAAACTATTATTTTGTTGAATTAAACGTTCCTGACCATCTGGTTCAATAACGCCTACTTTTGCAGTATGCGAAGAAATATTAGTAGTCTCCCGTTGGTAATACAAACTTGTTTTGATCTTTAAATCTTCTATCGGTTCAAATATCAAATCAATACTTGCACTCGTGTTGAAATCTCTTTTTAAACGTCTCCCACCATCTAAAAGAAAAGGAATTTCAGAACCATCACTATAACTACCATTTGGCATCACCACACCGTTGGTTGGCCATCTTCTGGCGATATTATGAAGATAAAGACCGGGATCATAGCTAGGCCTGTCCAAATCTTCTCGAGACATCCTCAAATTGGCGTTCACAGTAAACCAATCATTCATCTTACTTGAAACCTTACTGTTAATGGTATAGCGTTGGTATTCGTCGTCTCCAAAATTCATAATACCTGGGGCGTCAAAAAATGAGCCCGACACGTTGTAGTTCAATTTCTTTTCATTTCCAGAAAAACTAAGATTGTGCTGTTGACGCATAACCATACTCTTATACATCACATCAAACCAATTTGTATTGGCATTGGAACCGTTATATTGCTGCCATTGGGTACCTGCCTCATTAGCAACTGTTACCGGTGTATTTATCGGATCTGCGATATAAGCTCTTATTCGACCCAAAACGGCATCACTAAATATAGGTGCACCTCCACCATTAGTAGCTGCTAAGTTAAAATAATTGGCAAAATCCAATGAATTCATCATATCCGGAATGCTCGTTGGCGAAGAATAAATATAATTATTGGAGTAGGTTATTTCATGCCCTTGAACCCCTGCGCCACTCTTAGTCTTCACTAAGATGACACCAAATGCTGCACGAGACCCATAAATTGCTGAAGACGCGGCATCTTTCAATACAGAGATGCTTTCAATGTCGTTTGGGTTAATATTATTCAAACCTGAAGGATCATTTAATGGAATATCATCAACGATCACTAATGGCGCACCAGTTCCTTGAAGATTACCAACACCACGGATGCTAATGTTCATACTAGAACCAGGTGAACCTCCACTATTTCCTACACTTAACTGTAGTCCGGGAGCAGACCCCTGAATGGCTTGCATGACGTTGCTCACAGGTCTATCTTCTAAAACCTCAGCATCAATCGTGCTTATTGCACCAGTAAGATTACCCTTTTTCTGTGTTCCGTAGCCTACTACAATAACTTCATTCAATCCTTCACTCTGCTCTACCATAGCTACATCAAGTGCGGTTTTGCCACTTACGGAAATATCCTGTGTAGCGTAACCCACATAACTAAAGCGAAGCGTCGCTCCTGAGCTGACCTCAATTGAATAGTTTCCATCAAAATCAGAAACCACCCCTTTGCTTGTTCCTTTTTCCGTAATGTTGACTCCTGGAATAGGCCCTCCATTATTGGCATCGGAAACTGTTCCTTTTACAGTGACTTGAGCTTCAACGGAAACAAATCCGAACAGACAAAATACCACCAGTATCATGCTTAATTTTTGAATCATAAAATTCGTATTAGAGTTAATTTTTAAGTATTATGTAACACATAAGGCAATAATACTTAAAACTATGTTAAAAACTGTTCTAATTCGTCAGACAACCAATCAACTGCCCTACATAGCAATTTATAAGGGTCGAGTGGAATTTTAAGCACTTCCCATTACAAAATCAGCCAATCATTAAAGTTTTTTAATAATTGGCTGATTAAATTAAATCTTAAAAAGGTGTTTTTATTCGTAAGTCAAATAAGCAGAAACCAACCAATGATTCAATTTATCCCCATCAACAGGGGTGGCTGGAATTTTTATTTTGACATTGAAATGACCCGCTTTCAAATCTCCTAAATCTACAACCATCGGTTCCACAAAAGATCCTGGACACCAATTGGAGCGCGATAAATCAGAAGAAGCAATACGCTCTTCAATCTCCTTAACTTCGTATTTTCTGGTTTCAGAACTGATATAGGAAGCTGAATCCTTTTTGATCCATACGCCTGATGTTGGGTTAAAGCGTCTAAAGGAGGCACAATCATCACGCCAAGGGATGGTATCTAATACCAATTTGTCATCAAAATAGACGCTGTTTTTGATTTTGATGAATTCATCACCACCGCTATGACCACCGTGTCCTGTAGTGATATAATGTAGTTTGACATTTTTTGCATCCTTTTTTAACTGAATGGTCTGCTCCAAGTCTTTATGAGCAAAATTGTCAGGAATTTGCTGTCCGCCAACATAAGGGATGGTATTTACTAAAGGCAACACTTTTACTTTCTGTTGTTTTCTATCGGAATAGGTCAATTCCATATCAAAGTCATAACCTTCTGCAGTCCAAGTATCAATCCAAACACCCACATAAAACGTACCTGTGACCAAGCTTTCCAAATCGGTAATATCATGTTCCCAAACCACTTGTTTTTCCCAACTTGGGATATAAACTGGTTTTCGATATTTCACTTTGTTATCACTGTAATGACCAACACCAAAAGGGGTCATAAATCGCATCAATTCCACAACAGGATTATAGTTTTTGCCAGTGACGAATCCGGCGTATTTATCATCGACATAAGAATCGGCCGGAAATTTTTCGCTCTTTTCCGCAATGGAAAGAATGGATAGTTTTTCTGGATCGGTGACCACAAAGCAAGATCCGGATTTGTCCCATCGATCACCAGCGGAACGCACGGTCAATTTGATTTTTACATCAGTTCCATTGGCAAATGTGGGCACCGTCACTTTTTTGTAGACCAAACGTCCGTCCATTAAACGGACGGCTTCGGCATCCTTGCCTTTTTCTCCACTAAAATTTAGAGGTTGCTTTTCAAAGACCTTGTAATTTGAGGGTTTTTGTGCGTTGGCAGAAAAGAGCGTCGCAAAAAGGAATGTTATGAGAAGGGATTTGAGTTTCATTTTTAATGGTGTTTATTTAATTTAAAATCTTTTTAAAACTTATAAGGATTTGTTTCATGAGAAGGCTGTTTAAACATTTACATAGCCTGCTACTAACCTCCAATATATTGCCACAAATTCACGAATAAATGAGTTCAGCTCATTTAAATTTTGTGAGTATTCAAGGCTAAATGCGCATTTAGGTGTTTTTTATATTTAGATTTTGTTAATTGGACAGACCTGTGTATTTACTTTAAAATTACTTTAAGTGTTTTAGCGTTTACCAATTCGTCATGGGTGATAAAATAACCCTTGTGCTTTTTTCCGTTGATTAAAACTTGGTTAATCCGACCTTTTCCAACTTTTTCGATTACCAATTGCTTATTTTTATAATATTTGGGATCTAATTGAATGGTGATTTTATCGAACAATGGCTTTGTAATGGTGTATTTTGGGTCGCCCGGAGACACGGGATAGAAGCCCATCATGGAATAGACCGCCCAAGCCGACATAGTGCCGGTATCGTCATTTCCAGGAAGCCCCTCAGCCGTGTTTTTAAAATGTTTCCTGACCAGTTCTTCAACCATTTTCTGACTGCGCCATTCTTCACCTTTCACATAATTGAAAAGATACGGATAGGAAATTCCAGGTTCGTTAGCCATATCAAATTGCTCGGTATCAAAGATCTTTTGCAACTGATCCGTAAAGCCTTTATTGCCACCCATCAATTTAATTAATCCAGGTATATCATGCGGAATCATGAACGAATATTGCCAAGCATTCCCTTCAATGAATCCAACGTTTTCAGCAAAGTTAGCTCCAGCGTTTGGATCAAAAGGCTCGTACCATTCACCGTTTTGTAATCTTGGCCGCAACATTTTTAAATCTTTATCGAAGAGCTTTCTATAGGATAATGAGCGGTTTTCAAATCTTTTATAATCGTCTTTTTTACCCAATGCATTTGCCAATAAAGCTATGGCGTGATCCGCCGCATTATATTCTTGGGTAGTAGACACGGAACCGCCATGATCGGTGGTGACAAAACCTTTTTCGATATAATCTTTTAGACCTGGTCGCAACGGATTGTTCTCAAGTTGATCGGCGCTTTTCAACATAGCTTCGTAAGCCTTATCAACATCAAAATCCTGAATCCCTTTTAAGTACGTATCGGCAATGACAATACTTGCCGGATCGCCCACCATGGTAAACGTTTCGGTGGAATTCAACTCCCATTTCGGGAGCCAGCCGTTTTCATCGTACATCTCCAACATGCTTTTGATCATATTGCTTTGTTGCTTAGGATATACGAGCGCTAATAACTGGTGCACATTTCGATAAGTATCCCACAAAGAAAACACCGTATAACGCGTGCCCTTGGTGTTCCCGATTTTTCCGGTTTTAATTTCTGGATAATCGCCATTCCAATCGTTTAAAGTGTTGGGATGGATTTGAGTGTGATACAATGCCGTGTAAAAAATGGTCTTATCTTCCTTTGTGCCGCCTTCTACTTTAATTTTTGAAAGCGTTTCATTCCATGCGTTATGAGTTTCCCTATAAACATCTTCAAACGACTTTCCTCCAGTTTCCTGTTCTAAGTTTTCACGTGCGTTTTCAATGCTCACATAACTTACGCCAATTTTAACCTCAATAGTTTCTGGCTTGTCGAAATTATAACTGAAATAACTTCCAATGCTATCGCCCACCACCATTTTGGTCGACTTTTCCATTATTCGTGTTTTGCCATTATAACCCATCCATTGCGCTTCTACGCCTTCATATAGCCCGGGTTTTTTCCAAACGCCAAAATTGTCTGCCGGTTTTGAAAACTTCGCCACAAAATAGACGGGATAAGCAGCTTCTGGACTGTTATAACAAAAGGTGCCCACAGAGCGCATGCCTTGAATTTCGGTATCAGATACAACTTGCACCATGGCACCTTCTTCATTGGTTAATCCCACGCCCAAATTCAATAAGATATTGGCTTGTCCTTTTGGAAAGCTGAATTTGCTCACGCCCACTCTTGTAGACGCTGTAAATTCTCCTTTAACATTGTATTTATCAATTTGCGTACTGTAATATCCTGCTCTTGCGACTTCATCTTTATAGGTAGAACCATATTTGAGATGATTGGTTTCCAATTCACCTGTAGTGGGCATCAATAATAAAACACCTAACTCTGGGCAGCCCACGCCACTTAGATTTACATGGCTAAAACCGGTTAAAAAAGTGTTTTCATGCACATACGGATTCGACAACCATTGGCTATCCTTTTCTAACGTATTCTGTGGTCCGGCAACATTAAACGGACTAATGCTGGCCATACCTCTTGGAGCAATAGGACCGGGAAAGGTGGCGCCATAGTTGGAGGTTCCAATAATTGGATTGACATAATCGGCGGGTTCTTCCTGTGCGACAACACTAAAATTGCCACAAAAAATCAAGAGAATAAATAATCTGAATTGTTTCATTTTTTAGGTTTATTTTTTGAAGTGCTTAAGGAATATGGTACGCTTTCATTGGCAGTTCCCCAAGTTTTATTTGGAGTCGCCCCCATATTAAAATCCAATGTGCCTCCGTTTTGAACGGCGTCAAATTTCAAAAAGGTATTGTTGTATGGCGCTCCGTTCAATGTAGCATTTTGAATATAAACATTTTCTTCTGAATTGTTCCGTGCAGTAATTTCGAATGAATTTCCGTTCTCTAAATGAAGGGTCGTTTTTTTAAACAGCGGACTCCCTATCACATATTCATCAACGCTTGGGGTTACTGAATAAAAGCCCAAAGCACTAAACACATACCAGGCCGATGTTTGTCCATTATCCTCATCGCCACAATAACCATCTGGAGTTGCCGCATATAATTTTGTCATTACATTTCTAACTTTCTCTTGTGCCTTAAAAGGTTGGCCCGCGTAATTATAGAGATAAATCATATGCTGAATCGGTTGATTGCCGTGAGCATAATTACCCATATTGACAATTTGCATTTCTCTGATTTCGTGAATGGTAAACCCATAATAGGAATCATCAAATTTAGGGGGCATTTCAAATACCTCATCCAATTTCCCAACAAATGCGTCTTTTCCGCCCATTAAATCAATCAGGCCTTGAATGTCGTGAAACACTGACCAGGTATAATGCAAACTGTTGCCCTCCGTAAACGCATCACCCCATTTTAAAGGATTGAATGGACTTTGGAAACTGCCGTCTATGTTTTTCCCACGCATCCACTTGGTTTCTGGATCGAACAGATGCTTATAGTTAAGCGACTTTTTATAGTATTTTTTGGCCAATTTGGACTTTCCCATCTTTTCAGCCATTTGTGCAATAGTAAAATCGGCAAATGCATATTCTAAAGTTCGGGCGGCATTTTCATTGATTTTAGCATCATAAGGCACATATCCTAAAAAATTATAATAATCCAATCCCGCCCTTCCTACAGAATTTACCGGGCGTCCATCAGCAATAGTAGCGTTTTTAAGCACCGCTTCCATTAAAATTTCAAGGTCCATTCCTTTAGCGCCTTTTAAATAAGCATCCGAAATAATGGTTGCAGAATTGGAGCCTACCATCACATCGCGATGTCCAGGACTCGCCCATTCTGGCAACCATCCTGATTCTTTATAAGTATTGGCCAAACCTTGCATGATTTTGCCATTGAGCTCTGGATACATCATATTAAAAAAAGGAAATACTGCTCTAAAGGTGTCCCAAAAACCATTGTCAGTAAACATATAACCCGGCAATACTTCGCCATTATACGGACTGTAATGTACCACCTCATTATTGGCATCGTACTCATAAAATTTTCTTGGAAACAATAACACTCGGTACAAGCTCGAATAGAAAGTTCTAATATGATCGATGTTATCATCTTCAATTTGAATTTTGCTTAATTCGGTTTCCCATGCTTGTTTTGCTTTTGTTTTAGTAGCATCAAAGTCATCTGCTCCTATTTCCCTTGACAGATTTAATTGGGCTTGCTCAGGACTGATAAATGAAGACGCTACTTTGACGTGGACCGTTTCGCCCTTTTCAGTCTTAAATCCAATGATGGCGCCTACATGCTCGCCTTCGCTTTCGGTTGTATTTTCTAAGAGATGCCAGCCTTCTTTCCAAGTATGGTTGACTTCAAAATCGGTATCGAATTCGGCCACAAAATAATTATGGAAATTCTCTGGCACTCCACCACTATTATTCCGAGCGTATCCAATGATTTTACGCTCTTCAGGAATGATTTTTACCATGGAGCCTTTATTAAAAGCATCAAGAATAATATAAGAATTTTCAGATTCTGGAAAGGTAAATTTAAAACTGGCCGCTCTTTCTGTTGGCGACACCTCAGCAGTCACATCATAATCTGCCAAATACACCGAGTAATGATATGGGGTTACGGTTTCTGCTTTATGCGAAAACCACGACTCGCGCTCATCTTCATTAAATTTCAAATCGCCTGTCACTGCCATTAATGAAAATGCGGCATAATCGTTTACCCATGGACTTGGTTGGTGGGTTTGTTTGATGCCGCGAATTTTATTTTCACGATATTTATAGGTCCAACCATCGCCCATTTTAGAGGTCATTGGCGTCCAGAAATTCATGCCCCATGGTGTGGCAATGGCAGGATAAGTATTCCCGTTGGATAAATCGAACGATGAATCTGTTCCCATTAAGGGGTTTACAAAATCGACTAAATCCTTACTGGCGATATAACTGTTGTTCTGTGCAATTCCGTTTGTATGGCTTATAAGGAAAACTAATAACAGGATCCACGAATATTTCATAATTAAATTTGGCATTCTATCGGTATATAATTTTTAGACAAGAATTTCACAGATTTTCACAAATCTATTCGTTCCTTGATAACGTTTATAAATGTGCTATTTTTTATTTCACGAACCTAACAGACTTTTAGTTTGAATTAAAAACTTCTACAGGCTTGTAGTCTGGTATAGCACTTCAAGTTTGATTTTATTATTTTCTATTTAAATCCAATCCCCCTGAAGATTTCAGGAGAAAAAAAAATTCCCGAACTCTAAAACCTAACGAACCAATCTTGATTCTTGATTCTATCAGCGCAGCGGTCTTAATTCTTTCTTTTCTAATTCAACTCCACCGCCTGTCCGTGACCTCTATATAATTTTAAAGGCCCTTCCAATTCCACTTCTAAAATGGTCACATTCGCATCTAAATTCTTTGCTTGAGGCACTTCAATTCTCAAAATCCCAGGAATATTATTCCACGCCGCACCACCATTTCTTTCAAAACTGAGTTCTTTACCATTTCCTACAACTTTGATGGATTTCACTTTATTTTGAATCCCTTTTAATGAGATATAATTATTCGGTGTATCAAATAAGGCCAAATAGATTTTAGTTTCATCCTTACTTAGCATCGTTGGACCATAAAAATGCCCATAAGGCAAACCTGCTTTCGTACCGAAAACCGCCGACTCGTGTTTATTGACCCATTCTCCCAAAGCTTCCAAGCGTTCCATTTCATTATCTCCGATAGTACCATCAGGCTTTGGACCAATATTTAATAATAAATTGCCTCCTGAAGCGATCACTTCAACAAAAGTCCTGATGATTTGTGATACCGGCTTATAATTGGTATCTGAAGGGAAATTCCCCCAATTATCGTTCATGGTCATACAGAATTCCCATGCCCCATCAGGTCTTACGATAGGAACACCTTGTTCAGGAGTACTATAATCGCCATAAGTTTTGAGTCGGGAATTGACAATCACTTTTGGGTTCCAGGCCAATAAGGTGTCTTTTAAAAATTCTGCGCGCCATTGTTCGCTCGATTTTTCCCAATCGCCATCAAACCAATATAAATCTGGATTATAATTCGTACTCAACTCTTTTAGCTGATCATGATTAAATTTAAGAAAACGTTGCCATGGCGATAATTGATTTTGATTCTTTTGAGGATAATCCTTTCGGGTATCAGGTCGTGGGAATACGACATCATAATCAGGGTGCGACCAATCAATCAACGAATAATACAAACCTACTTTCAGGTCTTCTTTTCTTAAGGCATCTACCAATGGGCCCACCAAATCGCGTTTGGCAGGTGTTTTCTCCACCACGTTCAATTTACTCACTTTAGTACCCCATAAAGCCACTCCATCATGATGTTTTGTGGTCAACACCGCATAACGTGCTCCAATTTTCTTGAACAATTTTGCCCAAGCTTCAGGATCGTAGTTTTTTGCAGTAAATTCTTTGCCTTGCGCCATATAATCATCATAGGTGATTTGCTTATGGTACAACGACCAAGATTCGCCAATACCGTTGACGCCATAATAGCCCCAGTGCATGAAGATACCGAGTTTAGCATCTTGAAACCACTCCAAGCGTTCTTCTTTTGTTAGCTTTTCTTGAGCCGTAGCTTGATTGGCGACTAAGAAAGCTAATACCGCAATAATCTTAAAATATTTCATCCTTAATTGATTTATTTATATCTTTTGTTTTGTCTGATCTTTTTAAAAATACCATCTTTATTTCAAAGTAATTTCTATAATGGTATCGATTTCATTTTGGTCTGCTTCAGGGATTTCAATACGTAATCCATCTTTAGATTGTTTGGTCTTCACTTTACTTTTATTAGAGAATAATTTAGCCGATTTAATAATTGCCTTAAACTCTGGAATGACAATAGGTTTTGTTTGTTTTTCTAACAAATGAAGGTAAAGCACATTTTCTTTTTGGGTTGAAACCCAGTCTTTGCTTGGTGGGATAATTCCAGCTTTCGTCCCGTATATGGTCTCCCCGTTTGTTTTCAACCAATCCCCTATTTCAGATAGAGATTGAATATGTTCCTCTTGTATTTTACCGTTCGGCATAGGTCCGACATTTAACAACAAATTACTTCCAAAACCCGATGCTCTGACTAAATAATGAACAAGCTCTTTCTGTGATTTATGCTTTTTGTCCCGTAAGTCAAAACCCCAAGACCCATTAATGGTCGCACAAACCTCTCTTGGCAATTTACCAACATGGGATGCTGAAGTCCCAAAACTTGTTTTGTTTTCTCCAGGTAAATCTCTTTCAAACATTTGAAAATCTTCTCCTGGCTTAAGGGCGTCGTGATGGTTATTTCCAATTAAACATTGCGGTTGTAGATCGTGTATTAGTTTATATATCTCGTCATAATGCCAGTTGGCATTCTTTTTATCCCAATCGCCATCAAACCAAATTCCAGCAATATCGCCATAGTTGGTCAACAACTCTGTTAATTGAGCTTTCATAAAATCAATATAGGCATTCCAATCCCCCTCTTTTCTTCCTTCGATTCCATTACCTGTCGAACCTCTCGGGAAATAATCATCACGATGCCAATCAAGCAACGAATAATAAAAGAAAAGTTTGATTCCTTCCTTCTCACAGGCCTCTGCCAAATCTTTTATAACATCCTTTCCATAGGGTGTTTTTTTAACAATAGTATAATCTGTGGCTTTAGAATCAAACATTGAAAATCCATCATGATGTCTCGTAGTGATGGTCATGTATTTCATTCCCGCATTTTTTGCAATCTTCACCCATTCTTCCGCATTAAATTCAATGGGGTTGAAAAATGAAGGCAATTTCTCGTAAGCATCAATTGAAATATTTTGATTGTTCATCACCCATTCACCATCACCCAAAATACTATACACCCCCCAATGAATAAAGAGTCCGAATTTAGCATCTTCAAACCATTGCCGAGCCTCCAAATTATTTTCGGTTGGCACATAACTGGTTTGGGAAGTAACCTCTTTGGATGTACTCAAAAAGATTAATGCCGCTATTATAATTCGTATCGTCTTTAGATTCATTCTTTAATTAATTATAATTTCATCAACAAATAACCACACACCACCAACAGCACCAGGAAGTTTCTCCAGACTTTCAGCAACCACTTTTACATACCTTACCGATTGTTCTTCAAATGACACTTTAAAATCTTTTAAATCGGATGCTGGGTTTTTAGCAAAAGCTCTCTTTTCAACGCCTACATCTTTATAAGTTTTACCATCGTTGGAAACATAGACGCTTACTGAAGTTGGGAAATAAATTCCAGGCCCTTGATTTTCTAAGGTTCCTACAAGAACTTCATGAATAGGCATCTCCTCACCCAAGTCCACAACGGCTTCCATTCCTTTCCCCAACCACGCTTGCCAACGGCCGTCCTGGAAGTTTTTGCTGCCTCGTAAGGTGTTGACCATGCCAAACTCACCATCACCTTGATAGCGATCGTCATAAATTTCTTTAAAAGTCACCTTTTTACCTACGGCTTTATGAAATGCGACCGTCGTATTAAACGGCACACCAACCGCTTTATCATCTTTAAATAATGACGCGTGAATAGTCGTCGTTTTATCGATTTTTAAAGGTTCGGTGTATTTTATGGCATTGTCTGAAAGTTGATCTTCATTTAATGAATATCGAATATCTGCATCGGTAAATTCATTTTTCAGGCTTACAGAAGCCTCTTTGGTATCCATGTCTATTTGCACGTCGGCCATAACCAGATAGGCACTTTTCGCATAATTAATATCTAAATACTCAAAACGTTCGAAAAGGGTCAAAATTCTTTTTGAAAAATCATCCCAATCTCTGGATTCCTTTGGGCTCCAAACGGCTTCAGACAATGCCGCTAGCCTTGGATAGATCATATACTGAGAATGTGATTCCGTTTTAATTTGCTCGGACCATAAATTTGCCTGCCCTCCCAAAACGTGTTTGGCCTGCTCCGGTGTCATCGTTTCTACAATAGGGTCAAATTCGTATACTTTGCTTAAAGGGATGTAACCACCCCACGCCAAAGGCTCTTCATTTTGTGGCCCTTGATAATAATCAAAATACATATACGAGGTGGGCGTCATAACCACATCGTGACCTTGGTCTGCAGCTTCAATACCGCCTTCAAAACCTCTCCAGCTCATCACAGTAGCTTCTGGAGCCAAACCACCTTCTAAAATCTCGTCCCAACCAATCAGTTTTCTATCGTGTGAAGCAATAAAACGTTCCATTCTTTTGATAAAATAGCTCTGTAATTCATCCACGCTGGCCAAACCCTCATCTTTCATACGTTTTTGACAATGTGGACATTTCTCCCAGTTGGTTTTTGTAGCCTCATCACCACCAACATGGATATATTCCGATGGAAACAATTCCATAACTTCCAACAGAACATTTTCTAAAAACTCAAAGGTCGATTCTTTTCCTGCGCAGTAAATCTCTGTGATTGGCCAAACCCCACCTGATGGCACACCAATAGGCGTTTCAAAACATGACAATTCCGGATAGGCTGCAATGGCACTCATAACGTGCGCCGGCATTTCAATTTCAGGAACCACCCCTACGCCTTTTGATTTGGCATAGGCCACAATTTCCTTGATGTCTTCTTGTGTATAGAATCCGCCGTAAGTGGCGTCATCTTCTGGGGTCGTCACGCGACGGCCATCCCAATGTGAGTCTTCTTGATCGTTTCTAAATCCACCGATTTCAGTCAGTTTTGGATACTTTTTAATTTCAATTCGCCAGCCTTGATCATCCACTAAATGAAAATGAAACACATTCATTTTGTGCATGGCCAACATATCGATGGTTTGTAGGATATATTCCTTTTCAAAAAAATGACGGGCGACATCCAAATGTAAACCTCGCCACCTAAAGCGCGGTTCATCCTTTATGGTGAGGTTCGGAATTATCCAGTCAGTATTTTCTACAAGATCCTTACTTTCAATTTGTGTAGGTAGTAATTGTCGGATCGATTCCACTGCATATAAAAATCCTGAAAAGGTTTTTGCTTTTATGGCGACTTTTTCAGAATTCACAACCAGTTCGTAGGCTTCATCATTTAAATTCTCATCGACAATAAACTCGACATAATTAGTCTGAGGTGCTTTTTCCGAAACACCCAAAGTCCATCCTGCTGCATGTTTAAATTTATCCGCTAAAATGGAAATAATTTCATTTTGAGAAGCATCAGAAATCACAAATTGCGTTTGGTCATTAAACTCAAAAACGCCGTCTTTCAACTGCAATTCTACTGGTTTTGGGATGATGGCAATGTCAGCTTCTGTAAAAACTTTAGTCTCTTTACTTTCTTGGCAGGACGCCATCATGGCGATGACAACTAAAACCATCATCTTTTTTAATACGTTCATTTTCAAAAATTTAAATATTGCGATAAAAATCAATAATTCTACAAAGATGTTGCTCCTCTGGAGCTATTTAACTTTAAACATGGTTCTTATTCCTCCCAAGCCATTTTAAACGTGGCATCTTCCATGCGGTTGCCTTGTTCTTCATCGTATATGGCATAATTAAACCCAGAACGCAAACTGTAACCGGCATGCTCGCCATTTTTATTGACGGCGATAAATCCGACTTGGAGATATTCCATGTCCTTGTGGTTTTTATGCTTATTGTAAATGCGTTCCACAATTTCCTTACAGGCTTCAAGAGGCGATTTGCCCTGACGCATCAATTCCACCACCATGGCACTTCCTGCGGTTCTTAATACGGCCTCACCCAAACCAGTGGCCGCTGCCGCGCCTACTTCATTATCTAAAAACAGGCCTGCACCGATGATTGGTGAATCGCCAACACGTCCGTGCATTTTCCAAGCCGCACCACTTGTGGTACAACCTCCTGAAATATTACCATCTTCATCAATAACCAACATGGAAATCGTATCGTGGTTTTCCATATTGATGACGGGTTTATATTTGGATTCTTCCATCCATTTTTTCCAATCGGCTTCTGCTTCTGGCGTTAATAAGTTTTCTTCCTTAAAACCTTCAGACAAGGCAAACTGAAGCGCACCTGCACCTGCGAGCATCACGTGAGGTGTGTTCTGCAATACTTTTTTGGCTACTGAAATGGGATGTTTGATGCCTTGCAAAAACGATACGGATCCACAGTCGCTGTTATGGTCCATGATACAGGCGTCTAAGGTTACTTTACCTTCTCTATCAGGAAAACCACCGTAACCCACACTTCTCACCTCAGGATCTGCTTCAGGAATTTTCATACCCTCCTCAATGGCATCCAAGGCCGATTTTCCATTTTTCAATTGCTTCCAAGTTTCGTCATTTGCCGGCAAGCCATGGTTCCAAGTGGAAATCACCAAGGGCTTCACTGCTTTTTTATTAGATGCAGCAGCTGCCACAACAGGCTCCTTACTGGTTAAATTATTACAGCTTAAAACCGTACTAACTCCTATAGTTCCTAAGGCAGCTTTTTTTATAAAATTCCTTCTATCTGACATTGTCTGATTTTTTAATTATATAGTTTAGAAGATGGTGCCATTGAATTTTTACTGGTTTTACTGGGCGTATTTCCCATATTAAAAACCAATTCTCCACCTGCCATAATCTCTTTATGTGTGATGTAATTTCGGTCTATCTTCTCGCCATTTAGTGTAATGGTTTGAATGTATATATTGTCTTTATTGTTATCCAAAGCCTTTACTGTAAAGGCTTTTCCATTTTCCAAATTAAGGGTTGCTGAATCAATCAGCGGTGATCCGAAGACATATACCCCTTGTGCAGGATTCATAGGATAAAAGCCCAAGGCACTGAATACATACCACGATGACATTTGTCCGCAGTCTTCATTGCCGCAATGGCCGTTCGGTTCATTTTGATATTGGGTTTCTAAAATCTCTCGGACCAATTTTTGAGTCTTCCACGGCTTTTCAATATAATTGTACAAATAAGCAACGTGATGACTCGGTTCATTACCATGCGCATATTGACCGATCATTCCTGTACTGAAAATAGGTAATATGTCTTCTGGCAACGGGTTTAAAGTAAACATGGAATCGAGTTTCTTTTCAAATACTTCTTTACCACCAAGAGCCTCCGTAAGCCCTTCGATATTGTGCTGAACTGACCAAAAATATTGCCAGGCATTACTTTCGCAGAAATATGACGAATAATCCTTAGGAACGAAATCCTCAACAAAAGTGCCATCTTTTAGCTTTGGACGCATAAATGTACTTTGCGTATCATAAACATTTTGCCAATTTTCCGAGCGTTTTATAAAGGTATTATAATCGTCCGTTTTTCCCAAGGCTTTTGCGAATTGTGCAATGCACCAATCGTCATAGGCATATTCCAAAGTTTTGGAAACCGACCAATCATCTTCCTCGTCACCCGCTGGCACATATCCCAAAGCCATATACTCATCGATTTGTCGAGAAGCATCTGTAGCACTGGCGATACACGCTTCGTAAGCTAAATCTGCATTGAAATCTTTAATCCCTTTAAAATAAGCATCCACAATTACGGGAACAGCGTGGTAGCCAATCATCATATTGCTTTCATTGCCTTGCATGGACCAAACTGGTAAAAGACCTGTTTCCTTATAATGGGCGAGCATGGAATTGACCATATCTGACACCCTATTTGGATGCATGATGGTATATAATGGATGCGCCGCGCGATAGGTATCCCATAGCGAAAAGGTATCGTATCTATCAAAACCTTGAGCGTTCATGATACTATCATTGGCGCCTTTATAATCGCCGTTATGATCACTTAATAAGGTGGGTGCCAACATGGATTGATACAGCATCGTATAAAAAATACGCTTTTTGGTATCGTCAGCTATCGTGATGTTGATTTTATTGAGTTGGGTTTCCCATTTGCCTTCTGCCTTGCTTCTTATTTCATCAAAATCAAAATGTGGTGCTTCCTCTTCCAAAGATTTGTACGCCCCTTCAATAGTTGCTGTCGATATTCCGGTTTTTAAGATGATTTGGTCGCCTTCTTCAGTGGCATAATCCAAAATGATCTTTGTGTTTTTTCCTCTAACTGGCGACTTCGTCAACGAATCATTTTTAAATAATTGATACGACTTAAAAGGTTTCGAAACCTTTATTACAAAATAAACCCGTTGGTCTTTTGCCCAACCTGTAGATTTCCGATAGCCTTCAATGGTGGTGTCATCAACCACATTAAAATGGGTTTCAGTAGGACTGTCCCAATTTAAGGAATAGCCCAAATCGATGTGAATTTGCGTGCTATCGTCTTTAGGAAAAGTGTATCTATGAATGCCGGTTCTTTCGGTGGCGGTTAATTCTGCCTTAATGCCAAAATCCAATAAATCGACCGTATAATACCCCGGCGATGCGGATTCCTTTTCATGTGAAAAGCTCGAAAACGGTTTAAATAGATTGGCTTCTATGCGTTCTGAAAATCGGCTGTTGGTAGGCATTACCAAAATATCGTAGAGATCGCCGGCGCCTGTTCCGGATAAATGCATATGTGAGAATCCAGTAATAATAGAGTCTTGGTAAAAATAACCTGAAATGCGGTCCCATCCAGAAATCCCAATATCAGGACTCAATTGTACCATCCCAAAAGGAACGGTAGCACCAGGATAAGTATTTCCAGGGCCATCAGTTCCAATAAACGGGTTGACAAAACTGGTTAATTTAACTTGGTTTGATACATCCGCAGATTCCTTGCACTGAAGCAAAAACAGCGTAAAAAAAAGCGTTATTAGACCAAATTTTTTCATTTCTTCTTATTTAAAGCTTTCTTTCGTTTCCCTAATGGTTTGCAGATAAGCATCGGTTAATTGTGGTCCATCAAAGAAGGTAACGCCTTTGGCACCATTGTCCTTGGCGTAATGAATGGCTTCTTTTAATTCTTCCGCAGATGTAAATGGCGGTAAAAAAACGCCAGTATTTAATCCGACATTTTTAGGTTCTAAATCGGTGACGCCTTGTTTAGTGGCATACCCGATCCAATCGATTTCCTCGTTATAAAATCCGTGGTAAATCATTGGATAGACTTCATCAATATTCCATTTGTCCCAACGTTGACGTACCATATGATCGGCCATTTCAGGATAAGGAAAAACCGCTGCAGTTAAGTTTTTGTTGTGTTTATGGACGATATCATAAGCATCATTCACCAAATTGCGAATCGCATTCAACCTGAAATTCTTCCATTCCATATCGATAGCGGTGTTCTCACTTTCCAATGGATTTTTATGATGTATTTTTTCGAATTCGCTAATGCAGACCTCACAATAACAAAAATCGTATTCTGCCATTTCAGTTTCTTGCTTTAAATTATATTTCGGAAGTAAACCGATTGGTAAGAAGATATCGGGAAAACGAATATAGTCCAAATGCACACTTTCAATGCCGTCCACTTTTGCCATTTTCTCAACCAATCCTAAAATATGGTTTCTCGATTCAGTCCGTGTAGGGCATAACCACTGATAGTAGTTGACATACGGACGGGTATCAAAACAGGAGTTACCATCTCTGCTGACCATATACCATTCCGGGTGTTTTTGAGCAACAGTATCGCCTGCGCGATTTGCAGCCCACATCCAGGCATGTACTTTTAAACCTTCTTTAGCGGCTAACGGGACCAAACGTTCGAGTTCCTCAGGATCTGTGGAAGTATTAATGAGAAGTTCATCAATTCCGCCGTCTTTATATCGCTTAAATTCGGCCGCATAATCCGCATTGGCTTTGTCTTTATTGGAAGTGATCCAAGTCCCAAATTTAAAAGCAGGTTCTGCAGGTGCTACAACTGTTGCTAAATTGTTCTGCTTGCTTTCTTGTTGATTACAACCAGCCAATACCGAAAGACAGATGACAAATAAGAGGAATTTAATTTTCATGTGAATGGAATTTAATATGAATATTTAGTACAAACTTTCAAAAAGAGTATTTAATAGCTCCTGATCTTTATCTAAACTATATTCCCAAAACATAGCACCACCCAAACCTTTTTCCTTAATATAGTCTGCCTTTAACTTTATTTCTTTAGGTGTATCATAAGAAATAAAAATTTTATCGGTGGGATTCCAGAGGTAAGATGCTTTTGCAGATTCGTCATACATTTTTTCGTACTTGCCAGATTTTAATTTTTCAAGAATTTCCCAGTAGGAAATAATATAACCACCTTGATTAGCGTTGGCGTATAAAGGAACTTCTGTTGGTGCTACTTTCTCCCATTGTCTGCCATAAAAAGGAATTCCCAAGACTAATTTTTCAACTGGAACACCCGCTTTAATATGTCTGTCGATGGATTCTACGCCACTATTTCCGCCATATTTTTCTTTATCCGATGAGTGTAAATTAGCATGATGCCCAGTTTGGAACATCCAACCTTGGTAAAAGTCGTAGCCCATCACATTAATAAAATCAAGGTGCTTGTGTGCTTCTCCTAAATTGGTGTGGTCGATATAGGCTTGATCCGCACCGGTGGCAATAGTTAAAAGATAATGTGTGTTGTCTTTCTCACCTTGTACATCCAATGCTTTACGGATTTCAGCCAAAAGCAAAGTGAAGTTATCTTTATCGGATGGACGGAAGTCATTGTCTTCTGCACGTTGACCAGGATATTCCCAATCTAAATCGACCCCGTCAAATTCATGCTTTTTCAAAAGTGCAACGCAGCTTTCTGCAAACTTTTTTCGAGATGCATCATAAGCTGCCATAGTTGAAAACTGGTCAGACCAAACCCAGCCGCCCACAGAATACAGGACTTTTAAATCGGGGTTTTGCTCTTTAAGTCCAATCAAAGTGGCGATTTTGGCCGCATCCGTTTCCAATTCAAACGCTGCTTTTCCTTCTACAATATTGGCAAAGGCAAAGTTAATATGGGTGAGTTTTGTGGCATCGATCTTTGAAAAATCATAATCTTCGTATCCTGCGGCATAACCAATGATTTTCATATCTACGTCAGATCTTTTTTCAATGGTTTGCTCCTGATTTATTACGTCTTGATTTGTTTCTCTCTTTTTTTCAGAGGTGTTGCACGCGAAAAAAAGTGGGATTAGAAAAAGATATTTGATTATTCTCATAATATAATTTTTTTATACCTCTCAGTCCCGATAACTATCGGAACTGAGAGGTTTTGTCGATACTCAATTCATTGACTTAGAAATTCCCCATCCTCTTTTATGATCAGCATTTTATCTGTAAACGGACTTTTAGCTGAAATGGTCCATCCAAATCTATGGGTTTCAATTTTTGGTTCGATCGTTTTTCCTTCAACAACTATTGGGGATGAGGATAGTTGTTCCACCGAAGTTGCCCATTGTTTATTCGTCTCGTAATGTTTCTTTTGGGCTCGGAACAAATTATACATCTCCCATTTTATTTTTTCATCATTTGGGATTTCAAACGTATCCTTTCCGCCTGCTTCTGTTGATGAGAAATATACATAGCCCCATTTTTCAGGTTCGTGCATATTGATGACGCCTTGTGATGACCAGACCCAGTTGTATTCTGGTAGATAATTTCCTTTGGCATCTTTTTTCCGTTCGTATTTACCATCGGTAATTTGATGATCCCAATTGACTCTGGAAAAATTCACACGCCAAAAATCATCTTTAGGAACATTTTCTTCAAAATAAGCTTTATTGAAAACATCCCAAGGAATTGCCATTTCGAGTACCCAACCTTTGTCGGTATCATTAGGATTATTCAAAGTGCCATCGATAGTGATGGCCGATTTCATACCTGTAGCGGTCCAATCGTTTAAAACCACATTGTTTTCACGATAGGGTTTGTTGACGAATAAATCCCAAACTGTATTGATGGCGTTCACCTCTATTTCATAATAATTATGGGCATCGCCATTAGGATCAACAAAGACCTCGAAATCATTGTTATAGAAAATAATGGCGTCGTGTTCAGTAATATCTGCCCAAACGTGTGGTTCGTCCATTTTCGCCATAATATAGAAATAGGTGTCATCCCAGAGCATTTTGACTTGGGTATCGTAGGTTGGTTTTTTTATGCCTTCAATGTCAATGAAGAGGTTGGTCCAATCTACTTTATTCCAGGCGGCATCGGTATCCTTCCCGTCTATTTCAATAGGTTCAGGACTATGATAAGCGATATAGCTTTCTGGAATGATGGTGGTCTGTGATTGCGCAAAAGTTGTCATAGTGACAACTGCGCATAATAGAGTCAAAAAATTAATCTTTAAAATCATTTCATGTCCTAGTTTTAATAACTGATGGTTTTTAGCCTCGTTTTCCTTCGAGTATATTTAGACCTACAAGGTTTTGAAAACCTTACAGGTCTAATGAACTTACAAACTATTGTCTTTTGTAAACTGAACAACTTCGCTCAATTTACCAAATGCCATGGCGACTACAGTATCTGCAGCACCATAGTAAATCGCCAGTTTATCTGCTTCTATATCATGTAACGCCGCACAAGGGAATACCACGTTGGGTACGTCTCCTGTGGTTTCGTAAAGTTCTGCAGGCCCCAATAAATACGGTTGGGTTCTGTATTTCACTTTATCGGGTTGATTTTCATCTAAAAGCGCAGCCCCCATGGCATAACGGAACCCGTTACAGGTAGTGATGACCCCGTGATAGATCATCAACCAACCTTCATCTGTCAAAATAGGAATTGGACCCGCACCAATCTTGGTACATTGCCAAGCACTATCTACAAATGGAGTTGTTTTCATCACACAACGATGCTCTCCCCAATATATCATATCAGGACTGTAGCTGATGTAAATATCACCAAATGGCGTATGGCCATTATCACTTGGGCGACTCAACATCGCGTACTTTCCGTTGATCTTCTTAGGAAATAAAACCCCGTTTCTATTGAACGGCAAAAAGGCATTTTCACATTGGAAAAACTCTTTGAAATCGTAGGTATAAGCAATCCCGATCGTTGGTCCGTGATAGCCATTACACCATGTAACCCAATACCGATCCTCGATAAACACAACACGTGGGTCATATTTATAATCGGATTCGATCATTTCTGTGTTTCCTGCTTGCATCACGATAGGATCATGATTAATGTCCCAATCGATCCCATTTTTACTGAAGCCAGCAAAAATATTCATCTGTACCGATTTGTTATCGCACCTAAAAACGCCGGCAAAGCCATCGCCAAAAGGGACCACGGCACTATTAAAAATACTGTTGGAGGATGGAATATCATATCTGTTGATGATAGGATTTTCAGAATATCTCCAAACTACATCATTGCAACCTTCCGGTTTATCTTGCCAAGGAAATGTACTCATATAAGACTATTATTAATTTTTTATGTTTATTCTAAATTCACTGTTTTTTGTTCTTGTTTCTTTGTAAGTCCTCAGTCAGCCGTCTACAGTCCCCAGTTTTACATCGCTCATGGATTTTCCTGCATTGATCATGTAGTTTTCATCACTCACCACTGAACTTCGCTGATTAGTGTTGACTGTTATTCCTTATTCAAAAATCAACATTCTTCAATCGTTAATCGTTAATCAAATTTCGTTATTTTTTACGACTCACAATTCACCTCTAATTCGGAATCTTCCGCACCTTATCCAACCAAGTAAACTTTAAAATAATGGAGGTTATCAAAAATACGCCTAAAGAAACAAATGCCTTAGGATAATCGCGGATAATAAAGTAAATAGGCAGTACAATCATGCTGGATTGCCAAACAATCCCAATGGCACAATTTAACATGTCTGCCCAAAATTCAGAATTTCGTTCAATTTCAACTTTGTCTTTCTTTAATTCCTGTAATACAGGTTTCCAAAACCCCCAAGGATGGACGTTCGAATAAAATGCTTTGAGCACCTTCATATCTGTGGGTTGGGTGAGATACGTTCCTAAGAAAGAACCCAAAAGCGACACCCCAAATATGATTGGAAATAAATAGATAGCAGAGACATGCGATAAATCGTAAAGCAACGTGCCCTCCGAAAAATGCGCTTTATTCTGATCCAATAAAAATTGTAAACTGGCAATAATCAAACCTGACAACATCCCCCAAAAATAACCCCAGCCGTTAAAACGCCACCAGATCCATTTCAGGAAATTGGCCGCCACATAACCACCAAACAATGAACTGGTAATCCATAAGGTCAACGAGTTGATGGAGTCTGCAAAAAAGCCCATAAACACTCCTAGACCAACAACGGCAAAAGAAGCAATATGGCTGGCCTTTATATAATGGCTATTTGATGCTTTGGGTTTAAAATATTTCTTATAAATATCATTGACAATATACGCAGGCCCTGCATTGACAAAGGCCGAAAATGTAGACATAAACGCCGCCAACAACCCTGCTAAAAGCAAGCCTTTAATGCCCACCGGAACATGGAAATTAACGACTTGAGGCAGTAAAATTTCCAAATCGCCCCAGGCCAAATTTGGATTTGTCGCCATTTGTGGAGCCAATACCACCAAGGCAATGACTACAATACCACCTATTAATAAATACCGTGGAATAAACAATACTAAGTTGGTGAAGCCACTCATATATGCCGCTTCCTTAACCGTTTTTGTTGACAAAATGCGTTGCATATCAAAACTTGGTGTAGGCCCTGCAATACTGGCAAAAAATCCTTTAAAAAGACTCATCCCTATCAAAGCACCAAACATTTTATAACCTTCTGAATCTACTAAATTATTAAAAGCTTGATATTTGTCGCTCCAATGCGTTCCTAATTCCCAATCGAAAAAAATGTTTTTCCACTCTTCAGTAATCACACTTGTAACTTCGATATCAGTAAAAGCAAAAAACGAATATGCCGCAACCAAAACTCCGGCAAGAACCATTATTCCATATTGTAGCACCTCAGTAGCCACAACGGAGAACATCCCTCCTTTGATCGTGTAGATGGTCGTGAGCAAAATAATAATTAAGGCATAAGATTGCTCAGAGGTCAATAATTCTGAAGCTCCACTATACAAGGCTAAATCCCATGGCAAAATAACGGTCATAAACTTCCCGACCCCCTCAAAGAAATAGGCAATAAAACCAATAGAGGCAATGACGGCAAAAAGTGCCACAATTTTATGCGACGCTCGTCCGGCTTTGTCATCGCCAAATCGGGTTAATATCCATTCCGATCCGGTCATGATATTGGAGCGCCTGATCCAAACGGCCAAAAACATCATGATAAAAATCTGATTCCATATTGGCCAGAGCCACATGAGCATAAAACTCTTGGTCCCATAGAGAAATAGCCACCCGACCATTAGTGCCGTTCCTGAAATATCAAACATTCCAGAACCGTTGCTCAATCCTAAATAATACCATTTTATGGAATTGCCACCCAGAAAATAAGAATCCAAGCCTTTGGAAGCTCTTTTGGACATCCAAATCCCCACGCCCAATGTCAAAACAATATAGACAGCAATAATTGATATGTCAATAATATCCATTTGTCGTTAGTTGTTGGATGGTTGCGAAATGTTGTTTACTCCCCAGTTTTTATTCGGTTGGTCACCCATCACAAAATGTAAAGTGCCACCTTTTAAAATTTCTTCATGAGAGATTCTTGTTTGATTAAATTCCTTTCCATTCAAGGTTGCAGATTGGATATAGAAGTTTTTATCTGAAACATTTTCTGCTTCAATAACAAAGCTGTTATCTGCCAGTTTAATGGTCGCTTTTTCAAAAATAGGCGTCCCAATTTCGTATTCTGCCGAAGCAGGATTCATAGGATATAAACCTATTGAGCTCAAGACGTACCATGCGCTCATTTGTCCGCAGTCTTCATTCCCACTCAAGCCATTCGGAGTAGTATTGTATTGGGTGTCCATAATATGGCGCGCCCAATATTGTGTACGCCAAGGCTGATCGGCATGATTGAACATATAGGCAATATGATGGCTTGGCTCATTCCCATGTGCGTATTGACCAATAAGTCCGGTGATATCTGCAGAAATATTATCGCCTGTAATTTCAGAGCTTTCAGTAAATAACTGCTCCAATCGTTTTGAAAACGCATCATTTCCACCGTGGATTTTTATCAGGTCATCCACGTCTTGTGGTACAAACCAACTGTGTTGCCAGGCGTTACCTTCGGTATAATCGGTCTGTTCTCTGTGATTGG
The DNA here is from genome assembly GCF_000423005.1 of Gelidibacter mesophilus DSM 14095. Lineage (GTDB taxonomy): Bacteria > Bacteroidota > Bacteroidia > Flavobacteriales > Flavobacteriaceae > Gelidibacter > Gelidibacter mesophilus. Next base: position 100,053 of record NZ_AUHD01000007.1, on the reverse strand, counting down.
AATGTTTAGCGTCAAAAGGTTCGTTCCACGATTTTCCATCTACCGATTTTCCGCGCATAAATCCGGATTCCGCATCATATAAATGTTGGTAAGCTTTTGATCGTTTTAAGAAAAACTGATAGTCTTCTTCCTTGCCCAATTCCTTTGCCATTTCGGCCACACACCAATCGTTATAGGCATATTCCAAAGTGATGGTCACAGATTCGTCCAATAAACTGTAAGGAATATAGCCGTGTTTTTTATAATGATCCAAGCCACGTTCATCCTGCATCATGGTGTTTTTCATCGCTTCGTAGGCCTTTTCTGCATCAAAACCGCGAATTCCCTTTTTATAGGCTTCCACGATTACGGGAATAGAATGGTACCCTGTCATGGTATTTGTTTCGTTGCCGTACAAGGTCCATACAGGTAATATCTTTTTAACTTCATAATATGCCAACATGGAGTTGACCATATCAGAAACCCGATCAGGAGCGATTAAGGTCAACAAAGGATGTTCTGCTCTAAAGGTATCCCAAAGGGACAAAGTGGAATAGGCCGTATAATCATCTGCAGTAACTATGCTATCGTTCTCCATTCTAAATTGGCCATTTTTATCACTAAAAGTTACAGGTGCCAATTGCGCGTGGTACAAAGCCGTATAAAAAATAGTTTTTAAGGAATCGGTTGGAGTTTCAACAGCTATTGCCGACAATGCCGAATTCCATAAGTTCTTGGCATCTGATTTGGTCTTCTCAAAATCAAAACCATCCGTCCCTAAATTGTCTTTGGCATTTTCAATACTCACCGATGACACCGCTACTTTTGCGATTAACTCCGTACTTTTTTCATTATGATCAAAAAATAACTGAGCGGTAGATTTAATGCCTTCATGCCCCCCATCTTTATAGACTTCACCATCCACATAGAGTTTATAATCTGCAATTGGCTTTGAAAATTTAGCCACGAAAAACACCTTTTGGTTGTGCGCCCAACCCGTGCTATGACGATAGCCACTAACAGTATAGCGGTCCTCAACTTTTAAGGAAGACGCCACAACTTTATCCCAGTTAATTGCAAATCCTAAATTGATAATTACCGATTGGTCATCATCCTCTTTAAAGGTGTATCTATGATAGGCCGTTCTTTTGGAGGTTGTCAATTCTACATTGATATTGTGATCCTCTAGAAACACCTGATAATAGCCAGGACTTGCCTTTTCATTATTATGATTGTATGTCGATTTATACGGAAGACTATCACGAGACATTGGATTTAAAGTCAAATCAAAGGCTTTGTTACTAGGCATAAAAAGAATATCTGCCAAGTCGCCAATTCCTGTACCACTTAAGTTCAAATGACTAAAACCTACAACAATGCTATCAGAGTAATGGTAACCAGAACACCAATCCCATGCACTAATACCGTTTACGGGACTTACTTGAAGCATTCCGAAAGGAACTGTTGCACCCGGGTAGGTATGCCCATGTCCTCCAGTTCCAATAAATGGATCTACATAACTGGCAAGATCCACCTTTTCAGTTGATATAGATTCTGGCTTTTCTTTACAGCTTACTATAAAAACAGTACTTAGAACAATGAGGTATAGTTGTTTCATCATGATATTTTAATCAGAATTATTAAATGCATTGTATTTTATTCACTTCTAAAAAAAGCAAAATATTCCCTCCTTGCTTCTATTCTGTAAAATGTACAGTCCTTTACTCTTTACAAAGAAAATGACATACATTTAACTCAATTTGAGACGATCTCATAATCCTTTCAAAAAACAAAAAAACAAGACGAGATCAATCTATAAATTTTCATAATTTTAACCACAATTAAAATAAATTTAGACGGACAACACGTTAACTCCCCTGAACATCACTAAAAATATTTTTTAATGAAATATAACTCCAATCGACTTTACAGAATCTCGTTTTGGCACCACATTATATTCTGGTTAGTTTACTTTTTATTCAATACGTTTCGCTGGGGAAGCTACTTTGATGATTACCTCTATTCATTAAAAACAAATTTGATTGGCTTTCCAATTCATATCTCGTTGTGTTACTTCAATCTTTATTTTCTGATGCCAAAATTTTTGTTCAAAAGAAAATATACCGTTTATATCATTGCAATATTTTCAGCCGTTTTTTTAATGGTGCTTGCAAAATTTAACCTTACTTATTTTTTAATTAGCAATGAAGTTTGGCCAGAAGGTCCGGAGCCAATCCATGCATTATCCTTGAATTACGTTATTGATATGATGATTGGTGAACTTTATGTAATCACATTTGTAGCGGCCATTAAGGTAACTTTGGACTTTTTAAAAGAACAGAAGCGAGTTGCCGACCTAGAAAAAAACCAATTAGAAACCGAATTGTTATTTTTAAAATCGCAAATATCACCCCATTTCTTTTTCAATACGCTCAATAACATTCATTCTTTAGCACTGGAAAGATCAAACAAAACGTCTAAAATCATCTTAAGGCTTTCAGAATTGATGCGGTATTTACTTTATGAAACACAGTCTAAACGGCAATCGTTGGAAAAAGAAATCATCTGTATTCAAAATTACTTAGATTTAGAAAAAATTCGTCATGACGATTTACTTGAAATCAACATGACCATTTCAGGAGAATTGGAAGACAAAGAAATTGCTCCAATTTTGTTGCTCACTTTTGTAGAAAATGCTTTTAAACATGGTGTCAATAAAAATATTGGGACCGTTAAAATCGATATTGATTTCACTATTATAGAAGATTTTCTCTATTTTACCCTCACAAATCCATTACCTGCAGTGACAGAATTTAAACATGAAGTGAGTCATTCAAGTGGAATAGGATTAGAAAATGTGAAAAAAAGATTAAATTTAGGCTATAATCAGTCAGATTTTAAGTTGGACATTAGTAATGATGACCATGTTTTTACCATAAAACTCAAGATAAAAGTGATTTAGCAACCGCTTTAAACTCTCATATTTATAAAATAGAACGCATGAAAATAAAATGTTTAATTATTGACGACGAGCCCTTAGCTGTTAATGTAATTAAAAATTATTTGCAGCAAATTGAAGATATTGAAGTGGCTAACACCTTCAACAATGCCATTGATGGGTTAAACTATTTAAAAAACCATAAAGTGGATGTCATTTTTCTGGACATCAACATGCCAGTTCTTGATGGTTTGAATTTTATTAAAAGTTTAAAAGAACCGCCCTTGATTATTGTGACCAGCGCCTATAGTGAATATGCCGCTGAGACTTATGAACTTGATGTTCTTGATTATTTAATAAAGCCCATAGAATTCCCAAGGTTCATGAATGCCTTAAATAAGGTTTATAGACGTATGAATATCAGTCAACCGTCTGCAGAGCCCATTAAATCACGGCCCTATCTTTTCATAAAAATTGACAAGAAAAAAATGAAAAAAGTCTTTTTAGATGAAATATTAATTATAGAAAGTCTAAAAGATTATTTAAAGATCAATACCACCAACGGAAGGTTTATGATCCATAGCACCCTCTCCGATTTTACCGATTTATTACCTGCTGCGGATTTTATTAGGATCCATAGATCTTATACTATTTCCATCAATAAGATTGATGCCGTAGAAGGTAACAGTATTGAAATAGATGGAATGCGTTATGTTATAGGAAGATCCTACCTTGATGAGGTCAAGGACAAGATTTTAAATTCTTCCATTTAGAGACGCAGTATTAAGTATGAGGAATTAAGAATTAAGAATTAAGGCCTCATATCTCCTTTATAAATCCTCTTCATTGCCCAATAAAACGACATACACTTACCACTTCCAAAATACCAATCATTCAGATCAAGATGTATGTCTGAAAGAAGGTTTGTGGCGGACCTACTCTGCCTTAAACCTTTTCTACCAATCTGATTTTAAATTGAACAGCATCCAGAAAAACCAAATGGACTGGAACTAAAAAGGGAGAACTATTGAAAGTTCCCCCTTTTTGACTAAACATAAAATAAAAAAATGAAAATTATGATCTTATTCCTGTTGTGCCCACCATAATGGCGTAAACACAGAATCAGGACCGCCTAATTTCTCGACAGCTTGGCCATATCCACCTGGGATGTTGCTACCGAAGTTAGAAGGATATTTTAACCTTTGAGCAAAAAACTTAATGCTGCTCGTCATATAATTACCATCTGTTAATGCTGGCATATTAGTTAAAGGTTTTTCAACCGTTGGGTTTTCAAAGAATGGCAACCCAAGTCTTCTATGATCATTCCATGTTTCCAATGGCAACCATGGGTTTTGGGCAATAAACTTTTGAGTAATGACTTTAGTCAAAAGATCATTGTTCACATTGCCATCTTTATATAATCCATTTGCAGGATACTTTAAATTTATTGTACCCGCAGCACCGGTATAACCGTCTTTATAAGTCATAGCTACCGTTGACGATGGCTCCGTTGTATGTCCCCAACTTACAGAAGTTCCTACTCTACTGTAATCTTCAGAAGTTAAATACTCACTTAATTGCGCTGAGACACCATTATAGGCAAAACTGTCCGCGATACCTTGCTCATAAGCAGCTTGGCCACTCAAAGGCACAGCCCACCCTCTTACCGCTGCTTCAGCGATTAAGAAATGAGATTCCCATGAGGCAAAGAAAATCCTTTCGTTAGAATTATCTCTATATTTATTAACCAAACGTGGCAAAGTACCGATCCAGCCGTACACCCTGTTTTTGGATCCTTTATCTCCCCAATCACCTCCACCGTAAGCATTCCAAGTGAAAGCCGCATCAATGGTCTTTATGACATTTTCACCAGAAGCATCTACTAGCGTCCTTACTGTGGTCTCTGCACTGTCATCCCAAGAAGGATATCCGTTGAATTCTGGGTTATTAAAATCGCCAGGAATCGCGTACAATTCATAAGCTCTCGGATCTATAGTATTTTGCAATCCATCAAAAAAGAAACCAGCAGAAGGATCATTTGTTTTTGAGGCAAAATGCTCATCAAACTTTAGACCCATATAATTGGCTGGCTTAATATAAGAGTGCTTATCTGCTGCTAATACATCTTCAGAAGGGATACCTCCCAATCCAATCATAAGGTTGTTAATCGTTGCAGACATTCGAAAATCATTCCATTCTCTGGTCATTACTCCTGAGTAATTATCCCATCCTGCTTTTTCTGCAACTGCAAAGTTATCATCAGCCGCTGAAATAAATATACCACCATTTGCAGCATCTTCAAACTCTTGCTGCGCTTTAGACGCGTCAACTTCAGATAAACGCATTGCTAAACGCATTCTTAAAGAATTTCCATATTTTTTCCATTTGGCATAATCATATTTATAGGCTGGATCCAATTTTTTAAGAGCATCATCAGGGGATGAAACTTCCATATCCAATGCATTGGTTGCCTCTTTCAATTCTTGAAGCATATAGTAATACACAGATTTTACATCTGTATACTCAGGATTAACGCCCTCAAAGCCATCGATAGGAATAGGTCCAAAGTTATCGGACATTTCACTCATAAGGTAGGCACGCCAAATTCTTGCAACTTGTTTAAGATTTGGAACATGCTCTCCAGCAGTTCCTTTTGCAAGTTGCTGATCTGCAACCACAATCCCTGCGTTAATATTCTTCAACCAAGAAGACACGTAACCATTGTAATAGTCACTTGACCAGTCATCATTTGGACTGCCTAGAGCTAACCCAGCAGGTCTAGTCATTCCTCCTACACGGTCCCAATATAGCGCATACATACGCTCTGATATATGAGGATCCATTTGGGCGCCACCAATAGAATTATTAATAAAATACTCTATTTGAACCTGGTCTGCACTTGCTGCAACCGGGTCTATGTTTATTTCTTCAAAGTCCGAGCAGGAAAGAAATGCTAAAAGCAGACCACCCACTAGGCTTGTTTTGTTAAATATTTTTCTCATAACTTATATATTGTTTTTTTAACTTAAAGATAAGCATTTCTTAAAAACTTAATGAAAGGTTTAAAAATATACTACTTGTTGTTGGAGGTGAAAGGTATTCAAACCCTGTTGCATTCGTACCTGTAGCAAAAACAGATTCTGGATCAATACCATTCAAGTTGCTGTCAATCATCCATACATTATTTGCAGAAACTCCAACTTTAATATTTTGAATTCCTGAATTTCCCAACAATTTTGAAGGAATTGTATAATTAACATTTACACTTCTTAACCTTACGTTGGTAGCATCGTAGATATTTGCCTCGTTGATTCCTAAGTTTCCAGAGTTATTGGTGATATGTTCCCAGTAAAGTCTTGGAGAAATGTCTGTAGTATTGACAGCATATCCTCCGCTTCCATCACTAACTACACCGTCAACCACAATATCGGCTCTTTCGCCGTTAACCACGGTTATGGCTGCAACCCCCGCTTCTTGCATTGCACGATTGGTACCAGAGAAAATCTCACCACCTATTCGAGCATCAATCATAAATCCGAAGGAAAGATTTTTGTAAGAAAAATTGTTTGTAAACCCAAGCATGTAATCTGGTTGTTGATTACCCAATTTAAATTTCTCTCCATTATTTGCTACTTGTGGACGTCCATTGGCATCTACAATTATTTTTCCAAAATAAGGGCTGGCCTGGTCTTCTACTCTAGCATACTTAGTACCCCAAATCTCACCATAACCACCACCTTCTATTGCTAATACTGCTAAGTTATCAAAACCTCCCAATTTATATTGTGTGATATCATCAGCTAAACTTTCAATAGTGTTTTTGTTTTTTGAGTAGTTTAAACTCGCATCCCAGTTAAAACCTTCAGGATTGTCAAATATTCTTCCATTAATGGATAACTCAACACCTTTATTTTGCACATCTCCAGCATTGACCATCTTAAAATTATAACCACTCAAAGGATCAAGAGGCAAGGGAATCAATTGGTTGGTAGCGTTAGATTTGTACCAAGCAAAATCAAATCCTAATCGGTTATTAAAGAAACGACCTTCCAAACCAATTTCTTGAGATTTAATCAACTCACTTTTTAAATCAGGATTGAAAAGCGTGTTGCCCGTACCTGCAGTGGTATTACCATTGGGATCATTTCCAATATTATAACTGTTATAAAGCTTATAAGCATCAAGGTCATTACCTACCGTAGCATAAGATGCTCTGATTTTACCAAAAGTTAACCAACCTGGCAATTCAGAACCTGCTTTTCTAATCATATCTGTAAATACGAATGACGTACTAACAGATGGATAGAAGAATGATCTGTTTTCTTCACTTAAAGTAGAAGACCAATCGTTACGTCCTGTAAAATCAACGAATATGAACCCGTCATAATTAATTTGCAAAGTTCCGTAAAGTGAATTGGTTTTTCGTTCTGTTGCCCCTTGACTTACGCTTGGGCTACTGACGCCATTATTTAATGAGAATAAGTTAGGCACCACAAGTTCTCCAGAATTTCCATTGATATAATTAGAGTTTCTTCCCATCAAGTTTCCACCAAGTGTAGCAGAACCACCAAATTTTCCAAAAATATCATCTTGAGCAGCCATCAACAAGAAACTGAAGTTTTTCTCTATAAATGATTCCTTACCAAAAGTATATCTGCCCGTGTTGTTCCCTGGGCTACCAGCATACAATTTAGATTCTGTAGTGGTTGTATAAATATCAGCACCAGCTCTTGCTTCAGCACTTAACCAATCAGTAATATCATATTTAATAGATCCGTTCAATAAGAAACGATCTCTCGCATCATTGCTCAATCTATTTTCAGCAGACCAATATGGGTTCTCAGCATTTTCACTCACGAACCACCTCATTTTTCCAAATTCATCCGTAGTGTCTCTAAACTGTCTGATATCAACAGATCTTGGCATTTGAACTACCGTACCGAAGGCGTTATTATTATTATTTCCATTCAAAGGTCTGTTACCTGCTTTTGAATTGATGTACTGAACTTTTACATCAGTAGTCCATTTCTTAGTTTCTCCAAATTTTGTGACCGCTCTAGTGGTTAGATTCAATCTTTCAAAAGTTGATCCCGGGATATTACTATCGTCGTCTAAATAACTCGCTGACGTGTACAACGAAGTCCCATCAGTAACTTGCTGTTGGAATGACAAGCTATAGGTTTGGTTAAAACCACCATTATAAAAGTTGCCAAGATTGTCATAAGAATTCAACGTCGTTGGTTTACCTTCCCAATCCACAACTGATTGTCCTTCAATTCTTGGGCCCCAACTTAACTTGCTTCGTTCATTATAAATTCCCAAATCCCCTTGACCAAATTGGCTTTGAAGTTCTGGCTCAATAAATAATCTTTCAAATCCTGTAGTTGCAGAAAAAGTAATTCCTAAACCTTTTCTTGACTTTCCTGTTTTAGTTGTAATTAAAATTACACCGTTACCTGCACGTGAACCATATAAAGCTGCTGCAGAAGCACCTTTTAATACCGTCATGGTTTCAATATCATCCGGGTTTAAATCGCCTAAACCATTCCCCATATCCGGTGAAGGATTATAGAAGTCATTATTATCGGCACCTGTAAAGTTATCCATCGGGATTCCATCAACCACAATCAATGGTTGGTTGTCACCCACAAGCGAACTATTACCCCTTAGTACAATTTTTGAAGAACTGGCAGGACCATTACTTCCTTTAATAACTTGAACACCTGCTACTTGACCAGATAGTGCATTAGCCACATTAGACTCTCTTGTCTCTGTTAAAGTCTCACCTTTTACTTCTTGAACCGCATATCCTAAAGATTTACGTTCTCTTTTAATGCCAAGAGCAGTAACTACTACCTCATCCAATTGACTCACATCTTCTACAAGCGATACATTAATAACAGTTTTGCCATTAACTACTACCTCTTGAGTCGTAAATCCAACATAAGAAAATTGTAAGGTACTCTCAGCGGTTGCTACTTCAATACTGTAATTACCATCAAAATCTGTTGTAACTCCTTGGGAAGTGCCTTTTACTACCACACTCACCCCTGGAAGTCCTAAACTGCTTGCAGCATCAACAACAGTTCCATTCACAGTTGTTTGTGCCTGCATACCATAAGTGCATAGAATCCCAAACACCAATAGTAATTTAAGTACTTTTTTTGTCATAATATTATATAAGTTTAATTTGATCTTATAAATGACTGTAATTAATCAAACAATACTAAATAATTTCGACTAATGACATTTTTAGAGAGGAGTTGGTCGACATATAACCTTGTAGTTGCTAATATTTATGGTTTTTAGCCATAAAATTGCGTGAAGGCAAAATTATGAGAAAGCCTTGTATTACAACTTTTTAACGCGCTTCCAAAATCCTATTTTAGGACTTCCAGAATATTTAAAAATTCAAGAATTTCAAACATCAAACAACGCGTTTTATGAGTACAGTTCATTTTTGTAAATAGTTCATATATTGACCACATTATAAGCACTTTTAATTACACAAAATGTTGAGATAATTCTTTGATCATGGAAATATTAAACCGTACAGATTTGGATACAAACCACTGATAATAGTCAAAAGGTGCAAAAAACTTCAACTTTGGCTTCATTATTTTAGACTCTTGTCTAAAACTACAAATCTTAAAAAAAGCATTTAGGATCACTTTTCCAACCCATTAAAAAGGGCTTTAAATATTAAATCACTAGCTTCTTTAATCGCACCGTCCTCCATATGAATTGGGACGCAAGTAAACATCCATTTCCAAGAATTATTATCCTGGGGAATTTTTAAAAGAATGGTATTCCATCCCTTTTTAAGCTGGATTTTTGTGGGTGCTCGGTAAAAATAATCTTCGTCAATAAAAGGGATTTCATCGGTTTTAGTTTCTAAATTGGGCTGTTTCCAAACCGGAGGTGCCACTTCTTCAGTATTAATCCATATTTTGGGATTTGTGGTGTGCCACTGCCCCTGATCAGGGAAAGGCCCCACCCTACGACCTCCCGAACGCGACCAGCCCTGAAAACCTATCCAAAAATCCTGTAGACGCTCATCGGGCGAATAAATTTGGGTTGTAGCATAATAAGTGCCCGTTTTCTCAGTGGTTAATGCAGGAAAACCAAAAAAGTGTTTTAAATGAAGCGTACCGCCAACTTTAGGTTCAGACCATTTATAGGTTTTTTCGTCAACATTATACGATGCTACTGGGGAGTCTCCAACAGGAAAATTCAGTGAAACATCATTAGCATTTTCAAAGGGTCCGATCACATTCCAATGGAAATCGGTTTGTCGGATATATTGAAATTCCTTGCCCTCAAAAAAGAGATCCCGATGAACGATGACCTTGTCTTCAAAGGCCTCAAATTCATGCAAATCGGCAGTGTTTAAGGCCGGTAATTTGGCCCAATAATCCAATTTATTCTCTTTTCTTCCTTTCCATATCGCATCCGCATAAAAAACTATGGAAGGATAGATGGGGTTTTGTTTCAAAATATCACGCTCATTCGCCACATTATTGTCTGGCCACGCACATAATATCCCACCCAAAGCAAGAGAATCACCTTTAGGCTGTCTACAAGGTTGCTGGAAGAACAAACGCGACATGCCTGCAAAAGGATCTAAATGGTTGATATAATTAGCGCGCGAGTCTATAAAACGATGTCCCTCTCGAGGATCAAATTGGGCCCAAAGCTGATTGATGGAGGTAGAATCTCCCTTCACTTCAATACCTTCCATCCAAACGATTAACTCTCTATCATGAGACTGTACGCGATCCATAATTTGTTTTACAAATCCGTCTTCCACATATTCTTCGAGATTCCTAACCTCATCCGTACCGATATGTATATACGGCATATCCTCAGCACTCACCAATGAACATAATTCATCAAACAGATTCAATAATGTGGGTAGCGCCCTTTCATCCTTCATCGATTCAAAACCCATGGCTTTCCTAAATGCTGCGGAATGGCCCGGAATATCAAATTCTGGAATGACCGTGATATGACGTGCTTTACAAAATGCTACGATGTGTTTAAAATCTTCTTGGGTGTAGAATTTCCCTTTACCTCTTGATGTTGCATCTTCCGATTGTAACTGTGGATACAATTTACTCTCCAAACGCCAACCTGGATCATCGGTTAAATGCCAATGGAAGACATTGTATTTGTATTGCGAAAGGACTTCAATTTGTTCTTTTAACTGGGCTACAGATTGAAAATTCCGTCCGGTATCATGCATAAATCCCCGGATTTTAAATGCGGGCCAATCCGTGATATTTAATTTTGGAAACAGGCCTTCTTTACCCTGTTTTCTAAAAACCTGTTGGAGTGTTTTTATGGCGTAGTAGGCCCCTTTCTCAGTACTTGCCCAGATTTTAATATCGCCATCAATAGTTAACTTATAGGCTTCATCAGGATTATCGACTGAAAGCTCTTCCTTAATGATTTGAACGGTTAAACCATTTGACGATTCGCTAATGCCTTCTTTTTGGAAGAATGCACTCAAAAGATCGGATGCATTTTTAAAATCGGATGCATTAATATGAATAGACTTAAACGTCAGTTCTCCCGCGCCATAAGTGATTTCTTGTGGGGATGGGATGATGGGGTATTTGACTTCAAGAGGATCTACTTGTTGTGAATTGGCATATCCGTTGAAAACAAACATTAGGCTTAAAGTCATAAAATAAATGGTAGCCTGAAAGGTGTTTTTATTAAGAGATAATATCATAAGATTTGATTTACTAATTCTATAGACCTCACAGGTTTTCCTCCTTTGGCGGACAGGTTGAAACCTGTTAGGTCTTGCTTGACTTCAACTTGTTATTTCATCAACCTAAAAACGATCACATCTCGGGATGGCACGTCAATCGACATTTTACTGTCGGTCGCACCCACAACCGCATTCTTCCAAAGGTCCTTTACCTGATAGTTGCCTTCAAAACCTTTGATTTTGATGTTAGCCCACTCAATTTCATAGGTCTTATTTGTGGTCTCTCTATTAAAAAAGCAGATAGAAATATCACCATTTGCCAATGGTTTTTGCCAAATTTCAAAATTGCCAAAATCTTCAATTTTAAAGCCTTGCTTGCCCAAAACGTCTTGGTTAAGGGCAATTAATTCTTTATTTGTTAAGATATTGTGATCAACAGGAGTCATTTCCCTTAAATCGTTACCGGCCATTAAAGGTGCTGCCAACATACACCACATACTAAAATGGGCTCTTGCTTCATTTTCTGGCATATTGTTATTTCCAACGGCCAACATATCCGGATCGTTCCAATGTCCAGGGCCCGCATATTTTTCCAAACCAACCTGCATATCGACCAAGTCTGCCCACCCAATGAGATTTCCCCAAATATTGCCATCGTATCTTGCTCCCATATCAATGTCTAAGGTAGTTCTCCAAAGGTGGCCTACATCTTTTGCCCATTCCCATGGTTTATTTTCACCCCATTCGCAGATGCTAAAAACGATTGGACGTCCGGCCTTAAAAAGTTCATCCCTCATCAGGGTGTAAGATGCTATAGCGTCTTGCCCTTCTGTATGGCACCAATCGTATTTTAAATAATCAACATCCCATTTGGCATAAATTTCTGCATCCTGACGTTCAAATCCCTTACTTCCAGGTCGGCCAGCACAGGTTTTTGTTCCGGCATCAGAATAGATTCCGAATTTCAATCCTTTTGAATGAACATAATCCACCAAACTTTTTATCCCAGAAGGAAATTTCTTTTTATCCACTATGATATATCCATTTTCATCACGACCTATTTGCCAACAGTCATCTATCACAATATACTCATAGCCAACCTCCTTAAAACCTTTTTCGGCCATGGCATCCGCCATTTCCTTTATCACGGTTTCATTGACACCATCACATTGAAAACTGTTCCAGCTATTCCATCCCATGGGCGGGGTCATTGCTAAATTATCGAATTTTTGAGCGGCCATTTCTTTTGACAAAAAGAAGGTCAGTAAAAGAAAAAAAATTCTTGTTTTCATGAGTTTGATATTTGGTTTAATTGATAAAATTTGAAAATGTTGGCGCAGGCAAACCGTAATTATTGACTAAATTTCCATTGGAAAAAGGTGTATACCCGTATTTCACATATCGTGGGTGCTCAATTTCTGGGGACCATACCTTCAACATCCCATTCACTATTTTAGTTTGGGCAGGCACAAATTGTTTATCGGAACTCGCAATAAAAACATCTTGTACCGAGGAGTTCTTTAAGGTACTTAAACCTTCCCCGTATTTGAAATGAATTTCAAGGGTATTGCCGTTGACGTTTACGAAATCTAAAAGAGGGCCAGAATAACCCATATCAAAATCATAATCCTTATGTAGTGCTATGTTTGACAAACGCTCGCCAACGACCCACTTTTTTATTGGATGCACGTCAGTTTCATTCCCGACATCATAACTGACCGCCATTCCTGTATTTGGAATATCCAATAACCGTCTTTGTGAATCCCTAAACTCTCCCCAACCCAACCTGTTTAAGCTACTTAATTGCACATAATAAAATGGTAACTCCCCCTTTTTAAAATGGTGGCGCCAATCGTTCACCAACATGCCGAATAAATTTGAATGGAGCTCAAGTTGCTCAACATTGGATTCTCCTTGATACCATATGACGCCTTTAATGTTGCAATCTTTAATGGGAAGAATACCAGCATCAAATAACATTGTGGGCTGATAAGGATGTCTGGCCTTTATTTTGGTTTTGGAATGCTCGGCCATATTCAACTCAATCCTATCCGCCACCCAGGTATCTACCATCGGATTTAAACGCGTGTCATTTAACAGATCAATGGTTTCATGTTTTTGTTCCATGGCTTCTCTGCTTATCCAACTTTGAGTGGGCGAGCCACCAATGGCATTACAAATTATTCCTATAGGAACATTTAACTTCTTCTGAAGGGAATAGGCAAAGGCATAGGCTACCGCTGAAAATTTTTCAAGATTCTTAGTATTTGAAGTTGTCCATCCTGAAGATTCAAAATAATCTGCCGCATTGCAATTTTCAAGATTGGTATCACTAAATTTTTCTCCGGAGAGGGTTTTCCCTTCCATAGAAAACAAAAACACCTGATCATTCAAAGAGTCCTTTAAGACGGTGGCGGCGCTTTCCATATTTCGTACCATAAAATCCATATTGGATTGCCCAGAAGCCAACCAGACCTCACCAACATACACATTTTCTAACTTAATGGATTTTGTTGGTGTTGAAAATTTTAGGGGATAGGGCCCACCGGCTTTCTTGGCTGGGAAATCAACTTTCCAATGGCCATTAAAATCAGATTTTACTGTTTTGGATTCCTTGTTAAATTGAATCGTCACGGCGTCATTAAAATTAGCAGAACCATTAAAACGAATCGTTTCATTTCTTTGAAGGACCATATTTTCACCGTAGAGCAAAGGCAATTTCAAATCGCCATAATCTCCTGTGATAGCACTAAAAACTTTATTGGCGATTATTTGGGCGCCTTCTTTGGTAGGATGTAAATTATCGGGAAAATATTCTGGAAATCGATATAATGGCTCGTGCAAATCAATTAAATCAACGGCAGCCTTTTTAGCAATAATTTCTATTTTTGACTGAATTTCCTTAAAACTCTCGCGCATGCCTTCTTCAAACCAATGGTGCCCCGAAAAAGTTGGGGTCATTCTGCAAAGAATAACCTTAGGTTTTGAGGGCAGGTTTTTATAGATAGCAATCATATCAAGATAGTCCTGCTCAAAATCTTCTTTATGATTGGGCCAATTGTTATTGCCTTGGTCATTCAATCCTAAATGGAGAATAACAATATTGGGTGCAAAGTCTTGTGATTGTTTAAATACCGCTTGATTCCAATAGGGTTTATGTCCATTTTTCAGCATCGTAGCACCAGAATAACCAAAATTACCCACCTTATAATTAGAACCTAGTTTTTGCTGAAGCTGTGCAGGAAAGCTATTTTCCTCGCGATCTTCAATTCCTGCACCAAAAGTAACGCTGTCACCAACGCAAGCAACTTTTAGGGTTTGGGAAAACAGTGCGGATGCAAAAAGCAACATTACCGACATAATAAGGGAATGTCGGAGAATCCCTAGTGTTTTCAGTTTAGAAATCATGGTGTATTGTTTTTTTTTAAGCTGAGCCTACAATTAAAATCACAACATACGGTGCAATTAACGTGGTCAAGATCCCGTTGACACACATTGCCAATCCGCCGTAAGCGCCAGATAAATGCCCTACTTCCAAAGCTCGAGCAGTTCCAATACCGTGTGCTGCGGTCCCTAAGGCAGTTCCCATGGCGGTTTCACTTTTTATTCCGGAAAACTTCAAGAATGCCGGTCCAAACGCATTTCCAAAGATTCCAACTGCAATCACTACACCGGCAGTAAGTGCTGGAATTCCTTGAGTAATCTTTGTTATTTCAATAGCTATAGGCGTAGTAACTGATAGTGAAATTATAGATTTAATAATCACATCAGGCGCATTTAAGAAAATTGTAAGCAAAGACACTGATAAAACACTTATGATTCCGCCACAACAAACTGCCAATAAAAAAGGATAGATGTTATGTTTGATCAATTTATATTTCTCAAAAAACAAGACACCAAGAGCCACGATGGAAGGCCCTAAGAAAAAGCTTAAATACTTTCCCCCTTTGTTATAATCGTCAAAACTGATATCAAATAGAACCAAGAACAAAATAATGAAGCTTATTGCGATCAATACCGGATTAAAAAGCACAAATTTCAGTTTTGTTCGTAATGCTCTAGCGGCAATGAAAGCCGCCAAAGTAATGACAATACCAAAAACAGGAAGCATATAGAGCTCAGTCATTTTTCTCAAATTTTTGTTGGATCAGTGCTGTGACGTATAAGGTGATTAAAGTACTTACTCCTGCGGCAACCAAGAGAATCAACCAATACGACTTTATAAAATCGAAATAAGACATCAGCCCAACACCAAACGGAATAAAAAACAAAATCAAATAGTTCAGCAAGGTATCGGCAGCAGGTTTTACTGACTCCAATTTGATGAGTTTCAATTTCAACGCGGTAAAAATCAAGATCATTCCCAAAATATTACCTGGTAATGGGATTTTAATTAGGGAACTGATCAATTCTCCTAAACCTAGAAATATAAATAAGATCAAGAATGCTTTGAGCATTTTCAAACCACTCTTGAATGCGTTTTTATTTTTTAAATTAATCTTCAATGACCTATGACTCATCCGTAAACTTTGAAATTATAAAAACAGAAACGAGTGTTGAGGATACTAAAATCTGATCCTAAAACAGTCCTCGCAGTTCCGAAATATAATGATAATACCTACAAGGTTTATAAAACCTTGCAGGATTATGTCACGAAATATCAACTCCTATATTCTATTTTTTCGGCTTTTTGTAAGAATCCTTCCCATCCGTCAACCAGTCTAAAGAAAAACTAACAAAGGGATTTTTTGTGTATTCATCCTGTTCAAAAAACAATCCGATATCGCCGTTTTCAAGAATGGTCATGTCTGAGTATGCTGAAGGTCCTTCATAAATAGTTTTACCTTCTGACCAAGTTTTGCCTTCGTCATAACTGATACGTACCGACATATTGACGCGTCCTTTTTCTGATTTGGCATTGGAAAAAAGAAGTCTGTTCTTTTTATAACCATCTTCAATTGCTGTATAACGAATGATGCTTGCATTACAGCCCGGATCAATTAATTCTGGCGCCTCTTTAGTGGTCCATGTTTTGCCTTCGTCAGTTGAGGTGTGCACATAGCGCATTCCCTTTCCATTGACACGTGCATTTATCATTAAGGTACCATCAACAAGCTCAATCACTTTTGATTCGTCAGCTGGCTGAATAGCTGTATCTATAAAATACCACGTTTTGCCGTGATCGTCACTTCCAAATAGATGAAGTCCACTGTTGAGATTCACCATCGTATGCAACAATTTGCCGGAGCGTGTTTGAATTCCCCTGCCTGAAGTTATGAATTTAAAATCCTTTTTCCATTCGGGTTTTGCAATTTGAGAGGTGATATCAACCGGCTTACTCCATGTTTTACCGTTATCAGCACTTTTCACAAAATGAAGATAATAGATGTCTTTTTCAGTATCTAAATTCATAAAATTGTAAAACATGAAAATTTCGTTGGTCACATGATCTACAATCAAAGAAGGATCAGATGCCGATTGTCCATCAGGAAAATCAACTACCGATTCTATATTGGACCAAGTTTTCCCATTATCAGCGCTTCGTCTAATAATAATGTTGATGTCCCTACTAAATTTCAAATCGCCACAACCCGGAACGCGCTCATCAATAGCAGCAATAACATCGCCATTTGGCGCGGTTATAATGGCAGGAATTCGGTAGCATTCAACGCCTTCCGTCATAGAAGTGTTGAACAAATCCTGAAATACCGGCGCCCCATCACTAGTGGCTTTTTGAGCTTTTACACCGCAATTAAAAAAGAATGCTGAGATGAGTACTACGACTAGTTTTTTCATATTAATAGACTTTAAAATTAATTATTCATACATATTATTGACATCGGCTTGATGTAATTCTTCTAAAAAATCAGCGACATTTTGAACAACGACATCTAAAAAAGCTTTGCCTTTTTTTTGGGTAGCCCTTACCGGATTTCCCACTCCTGTATCTTTAGTGACCTGTGTCCATTGGCGCTGTGCGCTCACCCAACCTTCTTGGAGGCCTTTTATTTTAAATTTTTTAGCGCTCCCATTTCCGGCATCATCCAAAGACAACACCAAATGGGGCGCAATATGTAGCATGGCAGAGGTTTCCAATTCTCCAGCATGGTCTCCTGGTTCATCAAAATAAGATTTAGCATTGGATGCTTGCCACCAGTTGATTGAACACACAAATACTTTTGGAAAATCTAAACTTAATTCCCGTATCATTTGTTTAAAGTTATTTCCTCCGTGGGAATTGATAATCACCAATTTTTGAATATTATGTCCATTCAAAACCTCAACCACATCTTTGAGAACCGCATATTGCGTGCTCGGGCTCATATTCATACACAGACTTATATCCATTTGTCCCGTATTGACACCAAAGGGGATGGTAGGCAACACAATCACCTTTGCCTCTTTTTCCCAAGCCTTCCTTGCGCCTTCAATAGCCACAAATTCCGCTTGAAAATTATCGGTAGCATATGGGAGATGGTAATTATGGGCCTCTGTAGCGCCCCACGGCAAAATAGCAACGGTATACCTGGTTTCCTTAACGGCTTTCCAATTGCACTCCGCCAATACATATGGTCTTATGGTTTTCTCCATGGTCACTAATTTTATTTATTTTCAATGCGTTCAAAAGTCTTCCAACATTGGTACATGGCTCTTGGAACGTGAAAACAGCCTTTCCATTTTCCGCCTTTCAAATCTAACAATACTTCCCCCTGCCTATTTAAATAACCAAACCATTCGCCATTTTCAGGATCAGAAAAATGAGACCAGGCATACTCATGAACCTTTTCGTACCACTCCATAAGTTCTTTTCTACCCGTATGTTCATAAGCTTTGGACAATGCCACCAATGCCTCCAGATGCACCCACCATAATTTTTGGTCCCACTCCAATTGTTGTGGTGGCTTTCCCAAGGCGTCCATAAAATACAAAATACCGCCGTATTTCTTATCCCAACTGTAGTCTAAAATTCGCAAAATGGTATCTGCCGCTTTGCCAATGAGCTGGGCATCGTTTCTTCTAACACCAATATCAATCATAAACCACATGGCTTCGATACCATGACCGGGATTTAAAAGACGTCCGTTAAAACTATCTTCATGCGATCCATCCGATCGCACAAATTCATAGATAAGCCCTGATTCTTTATCTAAGAAGACATTCATAACTTCATTAATGCTGAAATCAATGGTTTTGTTGACTTCCTCCACGTCCAAAACACCTTCCAGTTCCAATACTAAATTGGATAAAATCATCGGTAGCGAAAAGCTCTTTAAAGACCGTTCACCCGTTGTTTTCTCATAATACCCCTTAGGATTGTCTTTTTTCCTTAAGATATTGAGATAGGTTTTTTTTGCGAGTTCTTTGATGCCATCATCTCCTGAGGCAATGGCGTATTGGCTAAACGCCATAGCCGCAAAGCAATCTGAAAAAATATTATAAGGCTGCACCAATGGTCTTCCTTCTTTTGTGGTTGAGAAATAAAAATTACCATCTTTATCCATTCCATGTTTTATGATAAAATCAATGCCATGTTTGGCTATTTTTAGCCAATTCTCGTTTTTTTCAACCGTATTATAAAGCATCGAAAACGTCCAGGCCTGTCGGCCTTGAAGCCACATAAATTTATCCGTATCATAAACGGTTCCATTTTTATCCAGGCAAGTGAAATAACCACCATGTACGGAATCAATGGAATTTCTTTCCCAAAATGGAATAATATCATTTAGGAGCGTATTTTTGTAGAGTGATGTATATTTCATTTAACCTAATATTTATTAAAAATTAAACGTACTTTTTAAAGGTAAACCCTTATATTTACGTTATATGTTATACATAATACAAACTTAATGAAATTAGAATTATAAATTACATTTGTACAAATTAAATTAGCATGAAAAACCGCGTAGGCCTTAAACCGTTAACCAATTTAAGTTTAGTTGACAAAGTTGAAATACGAATCACAGAATATATTAAATCCAACAAACTTGAAGTAGGCGACACTATTCCAAAGGAGATGGAGTTTGCAGACGCTCTTGGAGTCAGTAGAACGGTTGTGAGGGAAGCTTTGACCAGACTGAGAACCATTGGCATTATCGATTCAAAAAAGCATAAAGGCATGGTGCTCTCACAACCAGACTTTATTGAAAATTTCGCAAAAATAATGGAGACCAATTTGGTTGGTGATGAAACCTTAAAGGATATTTTTGAGCTACGTTTAATTATGGAAATGGGGATGGTGGATCTTGTATTTGCCCGTAAAACAGATGAAGACTTAGTGGAGCTGGGCAAAATTGTAGACGAGATGGAAATTGACAAAATAGAATCTCACGTTTTTAGCCTTAAAAACGAGGTTGCTTTTCACGGAAAACTCTACGAAATGTCTGGTAACAAAACACTACACAGACTTCAAAACATACTACTTCCCGTTTTTCAATATGTACATGACCACAAAATGGCAGATGCCAGAACATATACCTATTCCAAAAAATTTGTATCCCACCGTCAACTTTTAGACTACCTGAAAGAAGGCAATAAAGAAAAGTTCAGAAAAGGGCTGGCACGTCATTTAGAGCCTCATTTTGATAGAGTTCTTAAGAATGTCGAATTTTAACTTTAACAACTGCTTTTTTTACGTTTGATGGCT
This sequence comes from Gelidibacter mesophilus DSM 14095, assembly GCF_000423005.1. Classification (GTDB taxonomy): domain Bacteria; phylum Bacteroidota; class Bacteroidia; order Flavobacteriales; family Flavobacteriaceae; genus Gelidibacter; species Gelidibacter mesophilus. The sequence goes on along the minus strand of NZ_AUHD01000007.1, from coordinate 79,773 downwards.
CTCCGGTAGTGATATCTGGCATGTGGATATCATCTGGAAAAAAAATTGCGTACATTCCTTTATGGACTGTGATGACATCAAAAGGCTCATCAAATAACATATAATCGTCAACGTTGTCATAAGCTTTTTTAGGTGTTTGACCGTGGCGCATGGTAATCCCCATTTGTTCAACACCTTCAATAATATATTGAACATCTATATATTTTAGATGTGATTCCAAAAGATTTCCATCCACTTGCTTCGTCTGATATTCTTTATAAATCACAAAAAGATCATCACCCTCAATCTCATGTCTGCCCATTGGCAACTCATTGAAGTTCGTATTTTTTATATAATCCAAAGCCTTGGCAACACCCGGATGAATTGCTTTATAAAGCTCTATATTTTCTAATTTGTCCAATATCATAATCCATAAATTGTTCTTAGGTTAAAAAAAAACCAAACTTAAAATAATTATTTAAGCTTGGTTCTTTTCAAAATATAAAAATTGCTAGTAATCACTCAAATGTTCTAATAACCCAATAGCATCCAACTCTGCTTTTATACCTTTATAAGCCTCTTCACCTAAGGTTGTATGCGGAAATCTGCTAGGCCCACAATCAATGCCAAAGGTTTTCATAAAGCCTTTTGCAACACCGTTAAAACCACCATGACTGTCTAAAATCTCAACAAATCGGATAGCTTTTCTTTGTAACTCTGCGGCTTCGGTCATATTGCCTGCCTCAAACAAGGTTTTTATTTTGTAATATAATGGTGCCATGTGGTTGTACGTACTTCCCACCCATCCCTCTGCCCCTAATGGCAAACTGGAAATAAAAATTTCATCAAACCCAAACAAGATATTATATTTCCCACCTTCAAAATGTTTGCAGTGCAAGAAATCGATCAAATTATTATTTGTAAACTTGATGCCCTCCAAGGTTGGTATTTCTTTGGATGCTGCTTTTAAAAAGTCAAGCATATTCAAATTAGCACCACTTAAAACTGGAATATGATAATAGTAAAAAGGAATGTTTGGCGCACATGCGGCAACCTCTTTACAATACTGAACTAATTTTTCAATACTATTTAATTTAAAATAGTAAGGCGCTAAAACAGCTATGGCATCTACCTTATCGGCTGCATGTGTGGCTAAATCTTTGGCCACTTTTAGACTTGGATCGCCAACATGATCAATCAGATAAAGATCTGATGATTTGTTTTTGGACCAAGCCGTCGTTATTTCCTTTCTTTCTTCTGTAGATAAGGACACAAAATCACCAGTGGAACCATTCATAAACACACCCGCAATTTTATTTTTAATTAAAAAACGATGGTATTTAGGAATAACACCGGTGTTTAATGAACCATCTTGATGCATGGGCGCATAGGTTGCTGCGATTAGGTTTTTTATTTTCATACTTTCTAAATGTCTTTGGAATTATTTTTAAGCCGTACTATATATTTGAGAGCCCGCTATCCCAAAAGCTATTGGAACAACCATTAAAACTCATTTCGCCTTGCTTTTAGGTTTATATCTCACCAAAAAATGGCATGTGTTCAACCGGCACAACATCATGTGCTTACTTCGACAAGCTCAGCCCAAGTCGCTTTTATGTTTTGCCAGCCTGTCGGCAGACAGGAGCTTAGATCCTGCTAACGAGCGGGATTAGTTCAACCATCAAAACTCAATACGCTTCGCTTTTGAATTTTGGGTTCCACTAAAAAAAAGAGAGTTGAGATTTACGCAAAACTCTCTTTTCTGACTAACTCAAACAAAATTACTCAACTAATTTGTATATCCCGGTGTTTGATCCAATAAAGGATTTCTTCCGATCATGTCCTGAGTGATTGGCAATTCTAACAAATATTCATCACCAGGATTTAAAAAACTTATATTGTCAATAACAAAACTATTTCCAGCGCGTCTTAAATCCCACCATCTTTTACCTTCACCAATAAATTCTTTGTAGCGCTCATTTAAAATGGCGTTAGCATTGGCCGTTTTTGAACCGTTGACATAGCCATCTGTGGCTCCTACATAATTTGCTCCTAAAGCTCTTTCACGTATTTGATTAATTTCAGCACTCGGATCTTCACCCAATTGATTTTTTGCTTCTGCTAACAATAAAACCACATCGGCATACCTATATACTGGCACATCATTTTGAAAAATACGTTCTGAACCAATCACCTCTCCTAGGAACTTATTAAAGATTGATCCAAAATACTTTGGTTCATTATAATTTGGATATCCAGCACCTTCATTATCATCGGTATAAAGACTGATAAAAGTAGCATCTTTACGACTATCATCGTTATCATCTAAAAGTAAGATGGTTTCTTCAGAAGGACCATACCTGTTAGCTCCGGCAATGACAAAATTCTCCATGGAGTTGCCATTATCATCAAATTGAGGGTTAATTTCTGTACTCCTCCCCGTTAAACTGTTATAAAAATTCTCAGCCTCATCTTGCTGGTATTGGATGGCGAAAATAAACTCTTCGTTATCTTCATTATCCACTCCCCATAAGCTTGAAAAACTTGGCTCTAGGCTTATGCCGAAAGAAGACACCTGCTGTAAGGCTGTTTTAGCCTCTGTAAAATCAGCATTACCACCTCCCATTAAATTTCCTGACCAAATATATACATCACCCTTAAGAGCCAAGGTTGCAGCTTTAGACCAGAATATTTTGCGGCCTTGATAAAAACTGTTATCAGATCCAAAAGCGTTCAAAGATGCTGCCAAATCAGACTTAACCAAGTCCATGACATCTGCTTTAGGCGATCTTGCTCTACTTAATCCCTCCGGATTCAAATCAGTTAAAGGCTCTGTAATTATAGGCACATCTCCCCAAGTTTTAAGCAATGTATAATAATAAAATGCTCTTAATCCGTAAGCTTGACCAATTAAATGGTTCTTTTCTGATTCATCTAGAAACTCCACATTTGGCACGTTCAACAAGAAGTCATTTAACCTGTGTATTCTTGTGTACAAACCTGCCCAACCTCCAAAAGGCGCTGTGGCAATTGTGATGTTATTTTCGATGAGATTTTCACTGAAAGGCGACTCAAATGTACGACCTCCCCAAATGTCACTTCTCATTTCGCCCAATTGCCATAATGTTCCGGCAGACGATCTAAAGTTGGCATACAATCCGGTATGTGCAGTTTTTGCACCTTCCTCGGTATCCCAAAATCCCGCTGCCGTCAACTCACTTCGGCTTGATGTTTCTAATTCACTTTCACAAGCACTGAATGTGATTGCAGCAATAAATATAATTATGTACTTTTTCATCTTCTAAAATTTAAAATGTTACGTTACAACCAATGGTAATTGTCTTTGGCACTGGAAAATCACCATACCTTACACCACCAACTTCTGGGGTATCACCACTCATACTTTTAAAATAGTACAGATTGGAACCTGTTACATAAATACTTAAACGTTGAATGGCGCCTTTAAAATATTCAGCAGGCATATTATAACTTAAAGTTACTTCACGCAAGGCTAAATAATCACCTTTTTCCCAGAATTTTTCGTTTCCATAATTCTGTAGATCATCACCACCTTCACCACCTCTCCATACGTTTTTGGATCCGTTCACGAAAACAAAACGTGGCCAATCTGTATCGGTATTGTCAGGAGTCCAAGAGTCTGCTACTTCAGCAGGTTGGGCCAAGTTACCTTGGGTTTGACCATAACCCTTATTTCTAATATGGTTCCAGACTAAATGTCCTGTTGCAAAATCAGTTTTCACGAATAAATTAAAGTTTTTATAATTCAAACTCGTCGTCAAACCTCCAATAAAATCTGGCGTGGTACGACCAATCACTTTTCTGTCAAGACCGTCTATAACTCCATCACCATTTTGATCTACCCATTTCACGTCACCTGCCCAACGTTTGTTACGGCTAGCTACTGGCATATACGTATCAGTAATAGAATTATCAGCGTCTGCTTCAGCTTGCGTGGTATAAATACCTGCTTGCTCAAAAGCCACCACCAAGTCATGACCTGAACGCTGACCTTCTTGGTAACCACCTACCCATTCTTCTTGACCTGTATCAGAGTTCCAGATAAGCGTACCACCTTGTCGATTTAAGTCGTTATCATTTTCTGGAAGCTTGATGACGTAGTTTTTATTGGTTGTAAAAGTCGCACCAACATTCCAAGTCCAATCATCATTACGAATGATATCACCATTAACCTGCAATTCAAAACCTTTATTTCTAATGGTACCATTATTGGTTCTTATAAACTGAAAACCTGTATAGTAAGGTAATTCAAGATTGGAAATCTTATCTTTAACATCTCTAGAATAAACATCTGTAATAAATGACAATCTATTATCGAAAAATGAAATATCCAATCCAGCATTAAAGGTTGTTGATTTTTCCCAAACCAAATCCAAGACAGGAAGTTCGGTATTTGCGTAACCGGTTTGGCCGTTATACACGCCCTGATCACCATAAGATCCAAACACCGTATAATTACCAGTATAATCTCTCGCGCCAGGACTTGTTATGGAATTAACACTACCATTGACACCATAACTTAATCTTGGTTTTAACCTGGAAATAATAGTGCTGATTGAAGAATCTTCAAAAAACTGTTCATTATGTGCGTTCCACCCAACGGATACCCCTGGGAAAAAGTCAGATTTGTTATTTCCCAATCGTGAAGCACCATCATATCTATAGGTAAAACTAAATAGGTATCGGTCGTCAAAATCATAAAGCAAACGTCCAAATGTAGAAATAATCACTTGCTCAGATTCAAAACTGTACGGCACACCATTGGCTTCAGCACCAGCATTTAAAGTCTCAATGAGATCAGAAGGAGAATTTCGAGTGCCAGCGCCACTTAAGAAAATATTATCCTTAAAATACTCTGCACCAATCAGCGCGTTGACGTTGTGCATTCCAAACTTTTTTGAGTAATTCAAAGTTCCCGTCAATTGATTTCTTAATGTTCTTTCTAAACTTACAGAAGCTTCACGCCCAGTACGCAATGGCCCGGCATTACTACCAACGCGAAATGCCTTATTAAAACTCTCGTTGTGATTGTTAATGGTGAAATGGCTTCCGTTTAAAGAAAAAGTCACATTATTAAAAATATCCCAATCAATACCCACAGAAGCAGATAAGCGTTGCTCCAAATTTTTTCTTACAAATTTATCTTGGTAATATAATGGATTTCCAAAACCTTCATTTTGTCCTGGCGCGTATTGGTCTGACCAAGTACCGTCAGCATTACTATCATAGGTTCTTGAGGTTGCCGCCTGGCCTTGAAATCTCCTAAATACGGTATCATCACCTCCCAATGGACTCCTACTAAGGTTAGAGTGTGAGTACAAAATATTTGAATTGACTTTAAATTTATCAGAGATATTGTAAGAACCACTAAACTTTCCTGAATATCTTACAAATCCAGAGCCCAATACCAATCCATCATTATCCAACGCTCCTAAACCTAAATAATAAGTGCCATTCTCATTACCCCCATCAAACGATAGGTAATGATCTTTTGACGCACTATTTTGATAGATACGGTCACCAATGGCGCCGTCGTCATAAAATATAATATCCCGGCTTGGATTCAAAACATCTGGAATGGATTTCCATCCCGGTTGATTTAAGAGGTAACTGTTTTCAGAAGTTAAATACTGGGTTGTAAATGGATCGTTGGTTCTATTATTACCTGTCCCTGCACTGTTATTGCCATCTAAAAAAGCACCAAAAGAACCTGGATTTCCTGCCACTTCTCTATACCAAGCAATAGACTGCCTATTATAGTTGATATGATCAGCGGCACCAAGGTATTTCTGGTCATCTCTTTCATTATTCATACTATATTTATACTTATAGCTGATGGAAGATTTTCCTATTTTTCCTGTCTTTGTAGTTACCAAAATAACTCCATCCGCTGATCGTGCCCCATAAATCGCTGTTGCGGCAGCATCTTTTAAGACTTCAATAGACTCAACATCATCAGAATTCAATGCATAAAAATCACCTGGTATACCATCAATTAATATTAGAGGAGACCCTGTACCATTGAAATTAGTCCCTCCACGCAAAACGATTTGTGGAGAAGAACCTGGTTGTCCGGTAGTATTAGTGACTCTTAAACCTGCAATGGTACCTTGTAAAGCCGTTGCCACGTTAGATCGGGTTGAGGTTTCTAAAACCTGCGTATCTAATTTTGAGACAGAGGTCGTCAATTGAGACCTGCTTTGCTTACCATAACCAGTTATGACAATTTCATCCAACATTGCAGTATCTTCAACCAGAGACACGTTAACTGTTGTTTGGTCTGCTACTGTAACTTCAACCTTGTTGAACCCAATATAGCTAAATACAAGAACAGATCCTGTACTTGCATTAATAGTGTAGTTTCCGTCAAAGTCTGTGGTCACCCCTGTGCTCGTCCCTTTTACGAGGACGGTGGCACCTGCCAATGGCAATTGATCACCAGACGAAATTACCGTTCCTGTAATTGCTCGTTCCTGACCAAAGCTTAACATTGGCAAGGCAAAAAGCAAAATAAATATCATATACATGATATTAGAATTTTTATTTCTCATACTAAATTATTTGAATTAGTTAAAATAAGTGCTTGAATCGTAGAAAGTATTATGTTATACATAATGCAATATTATATATTATTTTTCATTTTACAAAAGTTTTATTTAAGAAAATTTTAACCTAATCACTTCAGAATTTAAAGATTATGTTAAGATCTAACAAGAAACCTAGCCCTTTGACCATTTTAATATGGCGTACTTTTGAGGATTATTTCATAAGACATAAAGGGGTTGCATTTCACATTTTAAGAATGTAATCATGGACCTCGTAGCGAAGGCTATGACAAGGAAAATTCAATTTTATTTTTGGGATTGAATGGAAGGATGGTGATATCACTTATGTACATATTATCGGGAATTTGTAGAATAGTCAATCATTCTTCTGCAGGCATCTCATCTATTTAACCGAACATACCAGCGCCGGCACTATTAATAAGAATCTCTGGACAATTATTTTCGGTAAAGATTTCACTAATCCCATTTTTTTACAGCGCCACGATTTGAAACATCCAACACAGCCGCATTAAAGCGATCACCAAGTTCATCCTCAAGTAATTGATGTTTATTTTTGATACCGGTAAGACCAAACACATCTACCCATTTTGAACTAATGCTTCTGAAATTGCAGCACCAAGACCGCTGCTGAGACCGATTATGACGGCTGTTTTATTTACGATATTCACTAGTGATGTATTATAAAATTATTAGAGCGCCGTGCCTGCCGAGAGCAGATCATCTTCAAAAGTCAATTAAGCGTTGCACATGCACATCTAACTTCAGATCTATCTAAATGTAGAAATTAGTTTTCAAATTCATCCATGACAAGTCTCTTTGTGAATTGACCCTATTTCAATACACTGACACTTTAATTTCAGCATTCGTTATTCGTTGTTCAAAATTTTCCTTTTTGTGCACCTCGTGTTAAACCTTGCACACCTAGCGTTTAGAAAAATTAAACCTTAAAGCGTTTAGGCTTTTTGCTAAGGTCTTAACGGAAAAAAACTCCACATTATTTTTTATCTACATTCCATCAAAACTTTAATATTCAATATCTTTCATTTCGAGTTCAATTTCAACTTCATCTTTGAATATCGATACGATTTACTAAAGTTCTCAAAGCTCTACTTTTGGATCCGTTTTAAATGGATTATATTTAAGCTCAAAAATTTAGAAGATGCATATAATATCATGGAACGTCAATGGCATCCGTGCCGTTGTTCAGAAAGATTTTTACGACACCATTGAAAAATTAAACCCTGATGTGCTTTGTCTCCAAGAAACCAAAGCACAAGTAGATGAAACGAAAAAGGCTTTAGCGCCATTGACCGGCTATCATCACTACTATAATTCAGCAGAGAGAAAGGGCTATTCCAGCACGGCAATCCTTAGCAAAATCAAACCCTTATCTTTCACTAACGACATGGGGATTTCTGCACACGATAATGAAGGAAGAGTGCAATGTAACGAATACAAGGACTTCTTTCTAGTCAATGTTTATGTTCCAAATTCAGGTCAAAAACTAGATCGGTTAGCGTATCGTCAACAATGGGATGCCGATTTTCTAATCTATTTAAAAAATTTAGAAGCAATCAAGCCTGTGATTGCCTGTGGCGATTTTAACGTCGCGCACCGCGCCATTGACCTTAAAAATGATAAAGCCAACTACAACAAAACAGCGGGTTATACCCAGATTGAAATAGATGGTATGGATAATTTTTTGAAAGACCAATTTGTTGATTCCTTCAGACTTTTACATCCTGATGAAGTCGCTTATACTTATTGGAGTTACCGGTTCAAGGCACGAGAGCGTAATACCGGCTGGCGGATTGATTACTTTCTGGTCAGCAAAATTTTAGTCGATAAAATACAAGCAGTCACTATTTATTCCAATATACTCGGGTCGGATCATTGCCCAATTGGTCTTGAAATTGATTTGTAATATTGATTAAGCTATAAAAAAATTCCATTCTAAACGATATCCAGACAATCAAGAGCGGTTTTAATTGTTGTCGCTGATTCCATAAGCCACCTGGCAGGTTACTTGGGCGTTGTAATTACAGGGACGATGGTAGAATATGGTTATATAAATGAATCCAATGCTATCCCTTTGGTCATAAATAAGGTTTGGGAATGGTTTTTAAAATTTGATATTTCGGAAAATGATATTTAAAGGTTGGTTTGACAAAGTTGAATCTACACGAGAACTCAGAGTCACTCCAAAAGGACGACAAGCATTGCATGAACATTTAAGAATAGATCTCAAATTGTAATTTTAATTTAAAAAGAACCTTAAAGCGGTTCAGGATAAGTTTGGCAATAAACTCCAGGATGGCATGACATCAAACAACAAAAATCTCGCACCACAGGACAAAACCACTTTTTCAGTGACTAAGGAACTCATTTATCCAAATTTAAAAACAGAGGATTTTCCACTCGAAAATTCCAAAAAGGCTAGTTTTGAATCAGTCGTTCCAAATGTTCCCAAGTACGTTAACGGCATCTCGCCTGCGGCAATTAAAAAAATTGAAGCAAAATTAAAACTAACCTTTCTACTCGAAAAGGACATGGAAAGCCAGGTTTGTATGGCAAATAATCCTGAAGTTCGGGATGAATTTAAGGACATTTTTGATAAGAAAGATCTGCTCGATTATATATATGCGGTATTACATTCGCCAAATTATCTCAAGAAATATCAGGATGTATCAAAAATAATGGACTTTCAAATTGCCTATCCAAAGGATTCTTTTCTCTTTTGGAGATTGGTTGATCTTGGGTCAAAATTGAGAGATCGAAAGCTTTTGGGCGCAGCTTCAGAGGAAAAGCATAACCACGAAACTAAGGAAATTCTAAAAAGATTACTGAACTTGAAACCGAATAGCAGTGCCAGGAAAATGAAAAACATCACCATAAGACCCTGTTCATCATTCAGGCAGGTTTTAAGAAAACTCACTGATTTTTGAAAAATCTTTCGACTTTTCAGTACGTGTAAGTATTCTTGATAAATTCAATTCAACCAGTCATGCTTCTCTGAGCTAACTCGTGATTCCGATAGACGTGTCAAAAAAACTATACTATGAATTTTAACAGAAATGTTCTCAACCAATAAACAATGAAAATAACCAATAGCACAAAAGAAGATATTCCTGAGATTTTTAGACTCTACAAACACGCGACTGATTTTCAGAAAATAAAATTCCCAGAAAACCATTGGCCGCAATTTGATGAAGCGTTAGTGAGCACCGAAGTCAACCAAAACAGACAGTTCAAATTAGTAATTGAAGATCAGATTGCTTGCATATGGGCCATCACGTACAGCGATCCGCAAATATGGGAAGCTGCTGATACCGATACGTCTATTTTTATTCATGGATTGCTACAAATCCTGATTTTAGAGGTCGCAACTTCGTCAAAATCATCGTGGATTGGGCCATCAATTTAGCCAAAGAGCAGAACAAACAATTTATAAGAATGGATACCTGTGGTAAAAACGAAGGACTGATTACACACTATCAACGTTGCGGATTTGACTTTTTGGGAACTAAGAAGCTAAATAACGTCTCACATTTACCAGCGCATTATCATAATGTTGAGGTATGCTTTTTTGAGATCCAACTATCATAAAACCTAAGCAGCATCTAAAATAGAATCGCTTAAAGCTCAACAAGCACATGCTAAAACTAAGTACGTGGCATGATTCTAAAAACCAAATTATGCAACTCAGCGTTTACTGGTATCTGGCAAGCCAATCGGCTGTTTTGAGTTACAGCTTCACTTTTAGAAAGTGTTTCTTTTTCATCAGCATCCATTTTTTCAGAAAGACTGCCGTCAAGAATTTGGATATGACATGTCCCACACCAAGCTCTGCCTTTGCAGTCGCCAACATCTTCCATGTACCTATCGAAGAGCAGCTCCATTAAATTATGGTATTCATTGTGCTTGAATTCTGCTTTGCATGTTTCATTAAACTCATTGATATAGGTAAAACAATATGTTTTAGATGCCATAAAGTATATTCTAATTAGTCTAAAAATATTAGGTGAAAATAGCGTATTGTCACAACATCACTCCAAAATATTCCTTGATAATTTCCGGTACAAAACAATTTCTCACGATTATTTCACCAACCACCAATAGCGATATTTTTCGAGTTTCACCCATCCTTAACGCCACATTGTCTTTGGCACCTATTCAGATACCACATTTACATCAGCTTCAGAATGCTTGTTGCAAGTGGGACATTCTGTAATTTCTCCTTGTTTTAAACGGATGCCATCAACATACTTCACCATAAACTTTTGGACCTTCATATAACTGTCCTTATGGTTGTTTACGTCTATTTGTTTATCCTTAAACATCTTACGAAGCTTGCTATCATATTCCTGATAGCCCCAACAAACAGGACAGGTGCCCTCTGGAGCCTTCCCTTCGGTTTCAGTTTTTGGTTTTCGCAAAAACTGTACTATGTTTTCAATTAAGTTCATTGTAGTATGGTTTAAGTTTTACTTTTCTCTATTTTCTTATCTTCACCCTGGGTCTAAATTTAAAAAGTGAAGTCGTTTTAAACAAAACGTCTACCCTACCAATGTTTCAAAAAATGGATTACATAGCCCATCTTATTTGCGACATCATGTTACTACTAACTGAATTTTTCCATTTCTTCCATGGCAATTGAAGCATGGGCATAAGCTGCTCCAGCGCGCATTTCAGCGGCAACCCAAATAGCTTCCATCATTTGCTCATTGCTAGCGCCTTTCAATTGCGCTGTTTTCGTATGGCCTTTTATACAATTCGCACATTGGGTAACATGTGAAATCGCCAAAGCAATCAGCTGCTTTGTTTTTTCGTCAAGCGCACCTGCAGTAAATACGGCATTACTGAAAGGTCGCCAAGCCTCTACCTGTTTCAAAGCCAAATCTGCTTTTTTTCTAGCCATTTCTGGAGTCGAGGTTGGATATAATCCTGCTTCAGCATTGCCTTCCATGGCGTCTACTGCAATACTCGCATGGGTGTAGGCTCCACTTGCCCTGCCAGCAGCGGCCACCCAAATGGCTTCCATGATTTCCTCCTTAGTGGCGCCTTTACGCATGGCTTGTGGGGTGTGAGCTCTAATGCAATACGGACATTGGGTAACGTGTGCCACAGCCACGGCAATAAGCTGTTTGGATTTTTCGTCCAAAGCACCTTCCTGAAACACGGTTCTACTAAAGGTTCTCCAAGCTTCTATTTGCTTGGGCGCCAAGTCTGCTTTTTTCTGTGCTAATTTCCTTGCGTTTTCCATTCTAATGAGGTTATTGAAGTTGTGCGTCCATATTGATATTTAGGCTCAAGGCTTTGCTTACTGGACAATTATCTTTGGCGGCATTGGCACATTCCATAAACTTATCATGGTCGATATTTGGGATGTTTGCCTTGAGCGTCAAATGTGACCCTGTTAGCTCCAATTTATCAGCATCCATGGTCACTTCAGAAGACACTTCAAGTGCATCCGGAGTATAGCCTTCTTTGCCAAGAATCAAACTCAATGCCATGGCAAAACAGCCGGCGTGAGCGGCGGCAAGCAATTCATCTGGATTGGTACTCTTGCTTTCTCCAAATCGGGAGTTAAAACAATATTGTGAGTTGTTTAAAACCTTGCTTTGGGTTGTTATTTTTCCTTCCCCTTCTTTTAAAGGGCCGTTCCACACGGCATGAGCTGTACGTTTCATAATATGAAATTTTATAGGATTTAGATTTTATATTAGTTTACATTATTGTCCGAAAAAGAATCAAGACATTTCGCTTATAGAATAAAGAACAAAGACTAAAGTGTAAATAATTGACAAACAGCTAGTATTTAATCTAAAATTGGCCAATCACTTTCCATACCCCAAGTTTCTAAAAAAGGAAGAGATCATTTTTTGAAAACCCCGTGAACACTTCTCTTTTAATGGGTATATTATCTTTTCTAATTTTTATTACTGGACTCTAATGATTATTTTTTATGATTTATTTGCAACATCTTCCACACGTTTCGCACTATCTGCTTTATTCAAGCTTAACCTGACAATACTGTCTTTAACTGCTGTAAGATCGTGAGGCACTCCGCCATCAAGTGAAACTAAATCACCTTTGACTAAATTGAGCACTTCTCCATTGACTCCAAAATCAATTCCACCTTCAAAAATCTCAACCACAATGGCGAAAGGGGTTTTATGCTCCTTCATAACCTGGCCTTTTTTGAATGCAATCCGTATTTCTTTTCCGTTTTCTGTTTCTAACAACACTTGAATGGTGGGTCTCGTTTCGTGGTATTGGACGTCGCTTGTTAATGATGCTGTTTTCATATATAATTATTTTTTTTGAATTTCTGACAGTACAAAGTTACGCATATTTTTAATTAGGATAAAGTTATCCGAATTAAATTTATGATCGTAAAAATTTCTCCCTAAGAATTTGGAAACTGACAATTTCTATTTTATGCAGTTAAACTATCACTTTTGAATGGCATATTGGTATCGGGCAATTTTATGTTGGAATATTTCAGCCATCTTTGACGCGCGCCATTTGGCTTCTTCTGCTTTCTCACCTACAAAATTCTCGTCAATGGAAATAAAAAAAAGGTCTAGCCATTGGTCAAAATGTTCTTTTGTTATGGCTAAATGTGCATGTGGTGGGAAAGGGCTGCCAAAGTAAGTGTGCTCACCCAATAAAACCGTCTGCCAAAACGTGTACATCCTTTTGAGATGTTCTGGCCAGCGGTCCTCAATAACGCGATTAAAAATAGGCGAGAGCAAATCGTCTTCCCGCACCTTGCCATAGAAAGAATCGACAAGGATTTTTATGTCATCCAGGTTCAAAATTTCACTTTGCATATCTAAAAGAATGACTTATAAAGTTCAGGATCCCAGTACATGATGATATAAAACAATCCGAAGGCAAAAACCATAATCAATAATGCCCAAACCCAAGCAGTAATAGCCTTAGGTGTTTCAGAACCACGAATTACAAAAAAATCGGAGGTTTCACTTCCGTAGGCGTTTATGGTTATAGGGATTTGAGAATCTACCGTTTCGTTTTCCTTCAATCCCAGAACCGAGATTTCCGGTCCGTTACGCACTACAAAAGGAATTTCTCTTACTCCTTCCACATTGTTGGAGGATTTGGCCACAATTTTCAATACATGTTTTCCATCTGGTATTTTCGTAGTATCCAACACTATTTTCACCGGAGGTGCGAATGACGCAAATGGCTTCGTGTCATCATCCAAAAAAACTTTGATGTTTCTATTGTCTTCCATAATTCTAAAACCCTTCGTTTTTAACAATGTTCTTTATATGATCAGGATTACCCTCTTTAGGTCTTATCAAATATTTAAGACTATAAACGAGTGTAAACCCAACGATAATAACTGCACCCCAGATAATAATATAATCCAGGTTTCCTGACGGCCCAGCACCATGGGTAATATTTTCAAATCCTTTGGGCTGATTTTCCTTGCAAACATCGCAAGCAACTGCCCAATATTGACCTACAAAAAATAATAAAACGGCTAATAAAGTTCCTTTTTTCATGTCCTATTTATTTAGTTCCATTTCTAAATATTGTCTTATTTTTGCCACATCCTCTTCAGTAACAGGAGCCGCGTCGTTCCCCCAGCTGCTTCGTTCATGCGTAAGTATGGCAGCAATCTCAGCATCGGTAAGCTGATCTCCAAATGGGGGCATCACACCGTAATCTGTACGGGCGTCATACCCTTGGAGAACTACTCTAATCAGTTTTTCGGAGTTTTCATCGTTCACAATTGAACTTCCAACCAATGACGGGAAGGCGCCCACAATATCTTTTCCTGTACCCTGATGGCACGCTGCACAAACCTGAGCATATAAATTGGCGCCATCTAAAGATTGGGTTCCGTCCTCTGATCGTGCCGCTTCAATTTTCTTAAGCGCTGGAATAAAATCATTAACGTTGTCTCCAGGCAATTCCGTTTGTTTCAAGTATTTTAAATAATCAACTAACCTTAGAGCGTCGTAAGAGGCTATTATTTTTTTACCAGGTTTGTTGAAATACGCCTTCGGAACCGCGACTACTTTAGCGTCTGTCGGCATATATGAACTATCCACTTCTTTGAACAGCCAAGGATAGGACGGCATGACAGAAGCTGAAACCACCGCTCTTGGATTATATAAATGAAGCAGATGCCAATCTTCACTAGGCTGACGTGCGCCTATATTTGTAAGATCAGGCCCCGTACGCTCACTTCCTAAAGTAGAAGGCGATTGTCTCCAAACGTCCAAACGTTTTTTACTATAAAAATAATCTGAAGGAATGGACGGTCTACTGCCCCATACATTGTCCATTTCAATATTTCGCACTTGTTGTGTGTGGCAAGCCATACAGTTTTCAGACACATAGACCCTAAGACCTTCTTCTTCATGAGCGGTCAATGGTTTTTCGTCGGGAATGGGTTCAGTGCCCTGCATTTGAAATGCCGGAAGTATGGCGATAAGCGTACTCAAGGCAATAAATACACCGCCTGCCGTAAGCACCAAGTTTTTATGTTCTTTATGAAAATTAAGCATGTTGTACGTAGGATTAAACGGTTATTTCTTCTATTGGTTTTGCTAATTCTGACGGTTTTGTCTTATTATATCCTTTCACCATATAGTAAAAGTTATATGCAAATACGAGGTGTGAGGCAAACATCAACGACCCTCCAACGGCACGCCATACCCAATATGGTGTCATCAATATGACCGACTCTATAAAAGGGTTGCCATCTATCCAGCTTAAGCCTCTGTAGGTACCTCCAGCCATGAGCGAAATCATATAGGCAAAAAGACCAATAAAAGCCAACCAAAAATGAGCGCCTACAAAGACTTGTGAAGGCTCCTTTCCGGTCAATTTCGGTAAAATGGCATAAATACAGGCCCATAAGAAAAAAGCAATAATGCCATACATGGTCATATGGGAGTGGGCGACATTAAAATCAGTAAAATGCCAAACAAAATTCGTAAAACGAAATGCCTGAACACTTCCTTGCATCGATCCTACAAAATAGAAGACGGTCCCTACCAAAAAGAACGGCAGTACATAACTCTTGGAGATATGGTTCCACGCTCCTTTCATGGTCATTAAAAAGTTGGTGGTACCAGCAACAACCGGGATGACCATTCCAGCACTAAATACAATGGCTATGGTTTGCAACCACCAAGGTAGCGGACTAAACACAAAGTGATGCGTCCCAATCATGGTATAAAAAAGCATTTGTGTCCAAAACGCCAACACTCCCAATGAATACGAATAAATAGGTTTGTTTAATGCTGATGGCAAATAATAATAGACCAACCCTAGGGTAAAGGTCATAAACCACATGCCTACCCCTTGGTGCATATAATAACCTTGGATGACAGTTTCACCCAATCCATCTTGGTAAAAAGGTAAATAGCCAATGATAGCCAATACTATGGTCCAGATGAGCGCCGCCAAAATAAACCAATTGGAAATGTATATTTCGGATATTTTACGGGTGGCGACCGTTTTATAGAAATTATAAAACGTAATAATTAAACCTATGGCAAATAGGATCATAACGGGCCAAATATACTCCCTGTATTCTCCACCACCGTTATTGATACCTGCCATTAAACAGAGAGTACCCAATATTATAGTAGCATTAATAAGCAACCACGCCGTCCAAGCCCATTTGTAATTGTAAATTTTAGTGTTTGAGGTACGGGCAATCACAAAATAACCAAGACCAATCATCGCCAATGAAGACCAGCCCCAAAACACCATATTCGTATGCACCGGACGTAAACGACCGAAGCTCAACCACGATTGCTGGTCCATTTCTGGCCAAAGGAATTTCATTCCTAAATACTGGCCAATCAAAGTCCCCAACACCAGCCAAATAGCTGCAGCACCAATATAATAAATAACTATTTTCTTTAATTCCTGAGGCGTTTCGAGACTGAGAGATGTCTTTTTCTTTTCGTCAAAGAAGGCATTGTTCGGATCTTTTTCTACCCGATGTAATAACCCTTTATCATCAACCGCCTCATTATCTCCAGATAATTCGTCCCCTTTGAGTTTGTAGGTTAAAGCGGCTTTACGCTTTTCAAGAATAGTATCAATATCAGCACCTTCCATTGCCACAATCTCATCATCAAATGCCATCCGATGCTTATCGAGCTGCCTACGCTTCATACTGTCGATATAGCCATTTAATTTTATGAACAAAATAATGATCGCAATGATCATCACAATGGCTATTAAGATGAACGTCCCAATAATTCCAGGACTGGAAAGCCAATTATCTGTTGTAATTTTCTCCTGGGCACTTAAAATGTTTGGGAGTACCGCTAAAAACAACAAGATTCCTATCTTACAATTTTTCATAAAGTTTAATTTATTTCCTATTTATCGTTTCTTGGGACACGAATTCTTCAAAAGCATCAAGATCTTCTTGAGTAGTTATTGTAATTCAATTAATAAGTAAATTAATTACGTCATAAGTAAATGGTGCTTACCGTACGCAAAGCAGACTTTGCTATGATGATCATACAATCCGCGGATAGTTTAATGCGAAATATCAAGGTTCCACTAAAGCAATTCGATTGAGCAATTTCCAACACAGGAATGGTAAATCACTTCTTCCTAATTTCATAAGAAGCTATATCGCAATATTTCACTTCCGAAATTTCAATGGTTGCGGCACTCTAAATTTAACAAATTAAATGCTCCGTTTTGCGAATTTATCAAAATGATTATGCAAATATACAAGCTCAATTTAATGCAGATAAATTTATCCGATATAAAAAAATAAATAATTTATTTATTGCTGAAGCCGAGAACGTTACAACAATAGTGGCCTTAAGGGGAATAATTTTTGGTATTTCTTGTGAAAGACGTTTTAAAACCTAGACTCTTATTTATAGATAATATGATGATAAAATTTAAATTATTTACCGATTTAGTGAATGTGTCTAAATAAAAAAAGCCTCTCTAAAAAGAGAAGCTTCGGTTTTGTATAGGTGGGTTCCCGATAGCTCCTGGGACGAACTCCCACACCTTGCGGCATCACGCCCCAAAGCGTGACGTCTCTACCAAATTCCTTCAAAAGCAAAAAAGCCCCTCTAAGAAGAGAAGCTTTTTTTCTGTACAGGTGGGGAGACTCGAACTCCCACACCTCGCGGCACTAGATCCTAAGTCTAGCGTGTCTACCAATTCCACCACACCTGCATAGGTTCCGAATATTATCGGGATGCAAATATAATGATTCCTTTGAATATACAAATAACTTTATTCAAGAAAAATTCACTTCATTTTTTGTACTTTTGAATCACTCAGAAATCAACGCCCAAAACATTGGAATTAATTAATTATTATAACATGCAAAACATAGATAGTTACGTAGAAAAAAATAAAGACCGATTTATAAATGAACTCATAGAATTGCTTAAGATACCATCGGTGAGTGCCGATTCTGCTTTTAAAAAGGATGTTCTAAAAACGGCAGATGAAGTTAAGAAAAGCTTGGAAAAAGCAGGTTGTGATCATGTTGAAATTTGCGAAACTGAAGGTTATCCAATCGTCTATGGTGAAAAAATAATTGACAAAAATTTGCCAACGGTTTTGGTTTACGGCCATTATGATGTACAACCGGCCGATCCTATCAACCTTTGGACCTCACCACCGTTTGAACCAGTGATCAAAAAAACAGACATTCATCCTGAAGGCGCCATATTTGCTAGAGGTGCCTGTGACGACAAAGGTCAAATGTATATGCACGTCAAAGCGATGGAATTTATGACGTCAACAAATCAATTGCCCTGTAATGTTAAATTTATGATAGAAGGTGAAGAAGAGGTGGGCAGTGTCAACCTTGGAAAGTTTGTTAAAAAAAATCAGGAGAAATTAAAAAATGATGTCATCCTCATCTCTGATACGGGCATGATTTCACAAGACACCCCATCAATTACAACAGGATTACGAGGCTTAAGCTACGTGGAAGTAGAGGTTACTGGGCCAAACAGAGATTTACATTCTGGCCTATACGGCGGTGCCGTAGCAAATCCGATCAACGTGTTAACTAAGATGATCGCATCTTTGCATGACGAAAACAATCATATTACCATTCCTGGGTTTTATGATAAGGTTGAAAATCTATCAGATGAAGAGCGTGCTCAAATGGCAAAAGCGCCGTTTTCATTGGAGAATTATAAAAAAGCTCTAGATATAGACGATGTATACGGTGAAAAAGGCTACAACACCAACGAACGTAATTCTATAAGACCAACCTTAGATGTCAACGGCATTTGGGGCGGTTATACCGGGGAAGGTGCCAAAACGGTTATCGCGAGTAAAGCGTTTGCGAAAATTTCAATGCGGTTGGTGCCACATCAAGACTGGGAGGAAATCACAGAATTGTTCAAGAAACATTTTGAAAGCCTTGCGCCGAAAGGGGTTAAAGTATTGGTAAAACCGCATCATGGCGGTCAAGGCTATGTTACCCCAATTGATAGTGTTGGCTATCAGGCTGCTTCAAAAGCTTATGAAGAAACTTTTGGAAAAACGCCAATTCCACAACGTAGTGGCGGCAGTATACCTATTGTTTCGTTATTTGAGCAGGAATTAAAAAGTAAAACCATTTTGATGGGCTTTGGCCTGGACAGTGACGCCATCCACTCACCTAACGAACATTTTGGAATTTGGAATTACTTGAAAGGAATTTCAACTATTCCTTTGTTTTATAAGTATTTTACCGAGTTGAGTAAATAAGATTTTCTCTCTCAGACCTGCCTGCCGGAAGGCAGGGTCGCTGAGGCGCAAAGATTTTGAGCCACTAATTTACGAATAGGTTTATATCACATTCGTATATTAGTGGCTTTTTATTAAAACACTATAAATAAAAGTAAAGATGAAACGGATGGTTATGTGGTTGTTATACAAGACGACAACGACATCTTACAACCGGCAATGACGGCAAGTGATCATATCGCTGATAGGAAGGAAAAAGGCGCACTCTTTTTCTATAACAGCAAACCAATCTCAGGCGATGAGGCCTTAACCTAGGTTAAAAACCGTTAAGGAGCTTTATATTTCAACAAAACAAATGGACACCAAACAGCCTAAGGTATATATCACCTCCACTCATATGCCTTTAAAAGATTGATTTGGATACTTAGAATTCATCAATTTCCTAGATTAGACCTGACAGGTTTTCCTCCTTCGGCGGACAGGTAAAAACCTGTCAGGTCCTTTTGCATTCTTTCTATTACTTACATTTCTATTCATTCTAATTTTTCAACGTAAATCTTACCATGAAATCATAAAACAAACTAATTCAATTTTAGACCTAACTAAATTTCAATTATATTAGTCGTATTGAAATCCTAACGCATGAGTTAATTGTTTTTTGGAACAAACACAACATTTCCTAAAATCGCTTAACTCACAATTAAATTTTAAACCTCTTTTAAATGGAAAAACACAGACGATTATTTTTGAGAAATCTTGGCCTAGCTGGTGCCGCGGCAATATTGACACCCTCTGTCTTTGCTAAGACACCTGAAGCCCTTAATTTTCTTGAAAGGAAGACCTTAGATTCAAACAATCCCAAAACGCTAAAAATCGCATTAATAGGTGCAGGTGGCATGGGCGTTGCCGACACCAATACCGCCTTACAACATAAAAACATTGAGCTAGTTGCAGTTTGCGATCTCTATGATGGACGGATAAATGATGCCAAAACGACTTGGGGAAGCAATCTGATGGTCACCAAAAACTACCAAGACGTTTTAAAACGGTCAGATATTGATGCGGTGATTATAGGAACTCCTGATTTTTGGCACAAAAAAATCAGCATTGATGCCTTAAATGCAGGTAAGCATGTGTATTGCGAAAAACCTATGGTACACACTGTTGATGAAGGACATGAGATCATTAATGCCTGGAAGAAATCTGGTAAGGTTTATATCGTAGGAAGTCAGGGTATGTCTTCCTTAGGCAACGAAAAAGCAAAAGAACTATTGGCCGCTGGCGCTATTGGTGAGCTCAATTATGCCGAAGGATTTTGGGCGAGAAACTCCCCAATTGGGGCATGGCAATATCCTATCCCTAACGATGCCTCTACGAAAACGGTGGATTGGAAAAATTATCTTTCCATAAGCAAAGACCTGCCTTTCGACCCCTTACGCTTTTTTAGATGGCGCAATTACCTCGATTATGGGACAGGAATGGCAGGAGATCTTTTCGTACATCTTTTTTCCAGTTTACATTTTATCACAAATTCTATAGGCCCCAATAAAATTGCAGCTATGGGCGGATTGCGCTATTGGAAAGATGGTCGGGAAGTTCCTGATATCTTATTAGGAATGTTTGATTATCCCGACACGAAAGAGCACCCGGCATTCAATCTTTCTCTACGTTGTAATTTTGTGGATGGCACCAGTGGCACCACCTATCTGAAACTTGTGGGGAGCAAAGGCTCAATGGACGTAGAATGGGATCGTGTGACGTTAAAGCGTAATGCAGGTGGCGAGAGTGATGATCCCTTTTTAGCGGCAAAAGCCAAGGAAGCAAACACTAAATCCGATAGGAAAACAATGGAAGCCCCACTGACCACAGTTTATAATGCCCAAAGTGGTTATAAAGGTGCACATTATGACCATTTTGGAAATTTTTTCGATGCCATCCGAAATAATGGAACAGTGGCGGAAGATCCACTTTTTGGTTTCCGTGCCGCAGCTCCGGCATTACTCTGTAACGCAAGTTATGAGAAAAATGCATTTATTGGATGGGACCCACAGAACATGAAAACGATTTAATATTAAACTTATAATAATGAAAAGAACATTAACGAGTGTGTTATTGGTACTATCAATAATTGCCTGTAAAGATTCAGATAAGAGCCGTAAGCAAGTTGAAGAAGAAAAAGTCGCTCTAGAAAATAACCAAAGTGAGAACCAAATAAACGACGGAGATTGGCAGTATTTGTTTGACGGCACCTCTCTTGACGGTTGGAGAGCCTACAATGAAGAACAATTACCTCCTGGTTGGATCATAGAGAATGAAGTCCTTACCTATAATACAGAGCTCGGGTTGGAAGAGGATTACACTGGCGGACGTGACATCATTTATGGTGCTGAAGAGTTTGATAATTTTGAACTCTATTTGGAGTGGAAACTTCCCGAGGGCGGAAACAGTGGCATTCTTTACCATATTAAAGAAGGCTATTCTGCACCGTATAATGTAGCTCCAGAATATCAACTCATAGACGACAAAAATTACGAAAAAATCCACGATCTTACCGGATATAACAAAAGCCTTGGCCATACGGAAAATCTTTCAGAGTTAAAGCCTCTCAATAAAACAGCCTCAGATTACTCCATGCACGCCCCAGATCCCGATAAAATTCAACTCAATCCTATAGGTGAATGGAATTCCAGTAAAATTGTATTTACACCCGACAATGTAGAACATTGGCTGAATGGTATAAAAGTACTATCATTTGTTCCGTGGGACGAGGAATGGCATAAGAAAAAGAATTCAGGAAAATGGGAAGGAAGCCCTGACTATGGTAAATTCAAAACAGGCTTTATTGGGTTGCAGGATCATGCTAGCCCTATCTGGTTCCGAAACATTAAAATTAGAAGATTATAAAAAGTATCAGGCTGATTGTTATTTAGGCTGTTCAACTTTTTATCAAATCAAGATTCAAATAATACAAAGCTCAACCATGTTGGGCTCTTAAACTCTAAATATGAAAAAAATTAGTTTACTAGCGATTGCACTGAGCTTCGCATTCACAAGTTGTCAGTCTAGCAAAGAACTTTTCAATGGAAAAAATCTTGAAGGATGGCAAACCTATGGTACCGAGAAATGGTATGTAGAAGATGGGTTGTTAATCTCTGAAAGTGGTCCAGACAAACAATATGGCTACCTTGCCACTGAAGAAAACTATAAGAACTTTGAGATCAATTTAGAATTTAAACAAGAAGCCGATGGTAACAGCGGAGTGTTTATCCGATCTGAAATTGAGGGCACAAAGATATCTGGGTGGCAGATAGAGGTTGCACCGCCAAACCTTCATACGGGTGGTATTTATGAATCTTATGGTCGTGGTTGGTTGATCAAGCCATCTCCTGAAAAAGAAGCGGCACTTAAATACGGGGCATGGAATGATTTGAGAATCAAAGTAAAAGACAACCAAATCACTAGTTGGTTAAATGGCGTGGAGATGGTCAATTTTTCTGATGAAAAAATAGGAGCTGCCAACGGCAAAATAGCCTTACAGATACATGACGGCGGCGGAATTAAAGTCTATTGGAGGAATATCCGATTGAAGACGCTTTAATAATTATACCAAAATTCTTGTAATTATTAAACCTGACAGGTTTTGCTCCTTCAGCGGACAGGTAAAAACCGGTCAGGTTTTTTTAGCAACTCATTTATAAGGGATACCTTACAAAGCCATCAAACTCCAAAATGAATTCTGTCATGAAATCTCTTTATGCATTCCTGTTACTATTAGTATTTTCTTGCAATATAAACGATAAAAAAAACATGTTTCCATCAGAAAGTGAAGCGAAAATTGCTATAAAAAAAGCTTTGGCCAATCAAGAAATTGCATGGAACACTCACGATTTGGAAGGATTTATGGACGGGTATTGGAAAAACGATTCCTTAAAATTTTTTGGGAAGAGCGGTATGACTTATGGCTGGGATAAAAGTTTGTCTAATTACAAAACATATTACCCTACCACAGAGGAAAGTGGCACACTCAAATTTGTAATCACTGATATTTCAATGATTGCGAAGGGTGCCTATTTGGTGTTTGGGGAATATCATTTAGAAAGAAATGTAGGTAATACCAATGGTGTTTTTACGATTATATTCAAATACATTAATGGCCATTGGAAAATCGTTGCAGATATGTCCTGCTAAGGAAGCTGCTCTTTCCACACATTTGAACTACTCAGAACTACTCAATAATTGACACCTAGTCAAGCGATCTATACCCTAATGCAACTTGTACTTGAACATCAACTATAGCTAAATGCCACAGTCACCATCCTTTTTAAATAATTGAAAACGAATGGCAAACTAGTGAAGGTTGGGGCCGCTCTTCAAGCTGCGGTTTCCTCAGATTTGAAATGCTCATATAAATCGTCACAGCCCATTCCTATAATGGAAAGTTTTTTACTTTTAATAAGAGATTCATTATGCAATTGAGCCAAAGCATTCACGCCATAACGATCAATACTAGTGAGTTTTTCAATGTTAATGACAACAGCATCCTGTTTTTCAAAAACATTTGAAAATTCTCTTTTGAATTGGTGTACATTGAATTTGTTAAGAACTCCCTTTACTTGAATAAAAGCGGTGTGTTTAGTAATTTCTAACTCCATGACAGCATAGATTAAGTTGGTTAATAAATAAATTTTGGGCTATTAATCATTGGTAATGAGACAAATATGGTTAAAAAATAAAAAACTCAACAATTTATTCGACCAACCGCTTTTTGATGGGTTTAGAGGGCAAAAAATTCCAATATATCCGATAAAAACACCATAAACAAAACCTTTTTAAAACTTCCGATCCGGACTAAACATCTTTAATTCTAGACTTGGTTTTTTTTCTGAAATCAGTTCAGACACTAATTTCCCAGTTCCCGTGGCCATACTCCAACCCAACATGGCGTGACCTGCCGCGATAATTAAATTAGAACATTTGGAAGACGTCCCAATATAGGCCAATCCATCAGGAGAGACCGGCCGTAACCCTGACGCTGCTGCATCTTTTTCAGTATCGGTTACTGATATTTCTGGATAATATTTGGTAACCGCATTAGCAATGGCGTTGACCCTCGATTTATTGATGGTATCATTAATTCCCGCAATCTCCATGGTGCCTGCAAAACGAGTAAAACCGTGCATCGGTGTTACGGCCACCTTGGATTCAACTAAAATGGCGGGCAACTTTATGCCGGTGGACCGTGTGGTATCAATTCTATACCCCTTTCCGGCCTCCAATAATAAATGGATGCCTAACTTTTTACTTAAGGTTGCGCTCCAAGAACCTGCCGCTAAGACAAATTCATCGGCAGTGAGTTTATGAGCTTTAGTGACAAGTGCTACTATTTTCTTATTTTTCACTTCTAAATCTTCCACCTTCTCATTGGGATAAAATACCACCCCATTCGTTTTTAAATAGGCTTTCATTTCCGTCATAAATTCGTTTGGTGTGGTATGTGCATCGCATTTATAATACATACCACCTAAAACGTTCAAATTTACATTTGGCTCCAATTGTTTTAAATCAGTAAGCGTCACTTCATTCACTTCCAAACCTTCTTCCGTAGCCAATCGCGCAT
The DNA here is from genome assembly GCF_000423005.1 of Gelidibacter mesophilus DSM 14095. GTDB lineage: Bacteria > Bacteroidota > Bacteroidia > Flavobacteriales > Flavobacteriaceae > Gelidibacter > Gelidibacter mesophilus. The sequence goes on along the minus strand of NZ_AUHD01000007.1, from coordinate 54,846 downwards.
GTTTGAGCTCTTCGTGAAGCATTTTCTCAGTCTGAAACAACATCAATATTCCATCTTTTTGATATTGAGATGAGAAGTGCTCCTTTTCCCTAATGTCCTTATATAATTCTTGGCTCAACACTGCCAAGGATTTAATGGCTGGAATCGCGTTTTTAACATGATTGGGATTGCAGGATTTATTAAAGGCATAGGTCCATTTTAAAAAATCAGAATCCAGTCGTGGCTTGATATAAAGAGGGCTTGTGGGATCAAACATCCATTTCAAACCTTTCCGCATTACTCCGGGAGCAGACAAAGGAATGATATGGCTCGGCGATAAAAACCCAGCATTGACATAGGACGCACCAGCGTCCATATTGGATTGGTCAATAATTGTGACGTGATGCCCTTCCTTTTGAAGATAATATGCGGAACACAAACCGATGATTCCGCCTCCGATAACGATAACATTTTTATTCATTTATTCCCATTTAAAATCCCAAATTGGCACCTCCTCCTTTAAATGCTCCACAAAATAATTCCATCTTTTTTTAATGAAATATTTGTTAGCCTTGCCTTGATAACCATGACGTTGACTTGGAAAAATGAACAAATCAAATTCCTTATCTGCATTTATTAAAGCTTCCGCGAATTTAAAGGTGGCGGAAGGATTTACGTTTTCATCAATCCCACCATGCACCAACAATAATTTTCCTTTCAAGTTTTTGGCATTTGTTATATTGGACACCTCTTCATAAGTTGCATCTACTGGCCAGCCTTGGTACATTTCAGGCCACCACGCTTTTTCCATTCTAAAATCATGGTCTGCAGAACTTGCCACCCCTACTTTGTACACCTCAGGAAACGCGAGCATCGCTCTTCCCGTATCATATCCACCTGCAGAATGACCAAAAACCCCCACACGATCAGTATCCACCCAAGCGTATTGATTTCCTAAATAAGAGATGGCCAGAATGTGATCTTCAAGATTATTGCCCATGTTTTTATAGGAATGGTCATGAAATTCTTTTGAACGCCCAGAGCTCCCCAACCCATCCACCATCATCACTATAAAACCGAGTTCGGCCAAGGATTGATTCATAAATGCCCTGTCAAACGATTTTGGAAACATTTGGGTATGCGGACCAGAATAGGTATGATCAATTATTGGATACGATTTGGTGGGATCAAAATGAGTTGGTTTCCAGAGGGCTCCATAAATAGTGGTCTTGCCATCTTTTGCGGTTAATTTAAATGGTTCTGGCGCTGTCCATCCTTTTACCAAAACATCCGCAATCTCTGCCGTTGTTAATTCCGCCACTATTTTACCAGATTTAGCCAATCTCAAAACAGTGTTGGTAGGATTATTTACGCTTGAATAATTATCGACAAAGTAGAGTCCATCGTTTGAAAAAGACACCAAATGATGTGCATTCTCTGGGGTCAGCAAGAGCGTGTTTCCTTTGAAATCAACTTTAAAAAGCTGCTGGTGATAAGGATTCATTTTGGGGTCTTTCCCTGACGCTAAAAAATAAATTTCTTCGTTTTCTTCATCGGTATGTATAACGGAATTGATGTAAAACTTACCACTAGTTAAAGGTTTCGTTTCATTCGTTTTGATATCAACCATATAGAGTTGTCGCCATCCGCTGCGCTCCGACAAGAAGATGACCTTTTGTTTGTTATCAAACTTTCTATACCAAAAATTATCAATATTCGTTTTACTTGTTTCTTCTACAAGCGTCTCTTCAGTTCCTGTATTATGGTCTATTAGTTTTAAAAATTCCTTTTTATAACCTCTTTCTGAATATCCTGCCAACAGTACGCCAGACTTTTCCATCCACTCCACAGCTACTGAATTGATATGTGTTCCTATTGGCAGGTTTGTTTTTACTTCCTTTTTGCTTTCAACATTAAAAAACACAGGTGTGACATGAACCATAGTCGTATCTCCAGGAGAACCTCTGTAATACGATAGTAATTTTGATTTATAAAGGGAGTCAATACTATGGTCTAACAGATACATCTTCTCTGCATTTCTAAAGTCTACAACATCAGCTGCAATCCATTTAGAATCTTTAGACCACGTCACTTTAAAATGTTTTGGACGTTCCGCATTTTCTCCTTCCAAAATATCATACCAACCATAATACGTTGCGTATTCATAGTCTTTTTTACCGTCAAAGCTCAATTGGTACTCCTGATCTGTTTTTGTAGATTTTATGTACAGATTATAATCTTTGGAGAAAGCAATCCAGTTTTCGTTTGGCGACTTAGTTTCAAATTCATTTTTCTCCTGTTTTTGCTCTTCTTTTTTAAGCTGAATTTGATAGGTTTTAGGATGGAATGTATAGGTCTTCGAGTCAAAATCAAAAATTAGACCCTCCCCTTTTGTTCGCTCAATATTTGAGAGCTCCAATTGATTTGCCTCAATTTTTTTTTTCGTTATTTTGGATAATTCTTGAGCAATTCTTTCATGATCAAACAGCAGTTTTACTTTATAATCCTCAAAAGAAAGGGTTTTATAAGTCTCGTTATTTTTGCTGTAATCCACAAACCAAAGTCCGGAATGGTCATTAAACCAATACGCGTTAGTGTAAAGATTAAATACCGTTTTATTGTTTAAATTCTCGTGCATAAAACTTACTGCGCTTTGATACTCTGCTGGAGTAAGTTTTTGTGCACTAACGTGAGTGGTCAGAAAGATGGCTACTAAGAAATAATAAAAGCTCTTCATTGTATTAAATTTATATCACCTGAAATCCAAAGGCATACGGATCATCTTCAGAATCGATTGTTATGGTGTTATGTCCATATATTTTGGCCCAACCTTTAATGCTCGGGATAATAGCTAAGGTATTATTTAAAGTGGTTTCTTTTTCCACACGACCTATAAATTTGCTTCCTATAAAACTTTCATGAACATAATCTTCACCAATCTGCAGCTGCACTTTTGTGTACAACTGCGCCAAACGTGCGGATGTTCCTGTGCCGCAAGGACTTCTATCTATAGCTTTATCGCCATAAAAAACTGCATTTCTTCCAGAGGACGCCGCATTGATTGGTGCGCCTGTCCAAAGTAGATGTGTAACATTTCTTATACTCTCATTTTCCGGATGCACAAACCAATTGGGATATTTCTCATTGATGCGCTGTCTTAACACTTGAGAAAATTGAATAATTTTTGAGGCAGAAAACGCTTGCACGCCTGCAAAGTTTTTTTGTTGATCTACGATTGCGTAATAATTTCCGCCATAGGCCACATCAAAAGTTAACATTCCCAACTCTGGGCATTCAACGGTCAGATTTTCTGCAGCCAAATAACTTTTCACATTGGTCAATTTTACCCAATCCACCTTAGATCCTGATTGTTGGTATTCAATTTCCACCAATCCTGCCGGTGCTTCCATTTTGATGCGACCTGGTGTTTTGGGTATAACCAAGCCTTCTTCAATGGCAATAGTGACTGTTCCAATTGTTCCATGGCCACACATAGGTAAGCAGCCAGAGGTTTCTATAAATAGAATGGCAAAATCATTTTGAGGATTTTGAGGAGGAAATAATATAGAACCACTCATCATATCATGACCGCGAGGCTCAAACATCAAACCTTTCCGAATCCAATCATAATCTTTTAAAAAATGTTGGCGCTTTTCATTTATGGAATGCCCAATAAGGTTTGGGCCACCTTCTTTAATCACTCTCACCGGATTTCCGCAGGTATGTGCATCGATACAAACGAAGGTATTCTTACTCATTTTTTAGTTTCTGAATATAATTATCAACGCGCTTCTCCAGGATGGCTAAGGTCACGGTACCCTGCTCTAAAATAATTTCATGGAAATCTCTGATATCGAACATTGAAGCCAATTCCTTTTCCGCTTTTTTACGTAATTCCCGAATCTTAAGCTCTCCTATTTTATAGGACAAGGCCTGCCCTGGCCATGAGATATAGCGGTCAGTTTCCGTATTGATTTCATGTAATGATAATGCAGTGTTTGAGGCCATATAGTCCACCACTTGCTCACGTGTCCAGCCTTTAGCATGAATTCCTGTATCAACAACCAATCGGCAGGCACGCCACATTTCGTAGGTTAGTTTTCCAAACTGCTCATAAGGCGTGGTGTACATGCCCATTTCATCGGCTAAAAACTCGCAATACAAGCCCCAACCTTCGCCGTACGCTGACAGGTACAGGTTTTTTCTAAATTTTGGAATACTATCTCCCAATTCATTGTTTAAACTTATCTGCAAATGGTGTCCAGGAACAGCTTCATGAACGGTTAATGCTGGCAGGGTATATAGGGTTCTGCTGGGCAAATCATAAGTGTTTACCCAATAATATCCAGGATCTGTATTCTCCTTAAAAGTTCCAATATAGCGGCCTGTGGTATATTTTGGAGCGATGGCCTCAGGCACTGGAGCCACACCATAAGGTTTACGGGGAAGTGTTTTAAAATATCTTGGCAATTGCGCATCTGCCCGTTTGGCCATATCACGTGCAATCATTAACAATTGTTCTGGAGTCTCCGCATAAAACTGCTTGTCAGTCCTTAGGAAATGAAAGAAATCGGCGAAGCTGCCTTCGAAATTTAAGCCTTTGATGACTTGCTCCATTTCTGCTTTGATACGCGCCACTTCCTTCAATCCGATTTGGTGAATGTCATCCGCTGTATATTGCGTACTGGTGGTGTAAAAATTGATCCTATTTTGATAGTATGCTTCTCCATTCGGGATTTCAGAAATGCCTAAAGTGGTTCTTGTTTTTGGAAAATATTCCGATTCAAAAAACGTTTTGATGCGCTTGAATTCAGGCGTTACTTTAGTTTCGATTGCTATTTGAGCCGCATTTAATACGGAATCATTTTGTGTTTGTGTTAAATCGTTCGGTAGATTTTTAAATGGTGAATAAAAAAAGCTATCTTGATAATCCTTTACAATATGGTCGTTATAGGTGGACTCATAGCCCTTAAAAATAACTAAGGGTTGTGAAACGTCTTTTTTCAAACCTTCACGGATGTTTTCCAGATTCTGGTCCACAAACTCCGGAATGGCGTTTAAACGGTTTAAATAATTTTTGACTTGCCCGTAATTAGACAATGGCCCAACCCCATAATTTAAATTACTATGAAAGCCTGAATCTGAAAGCAGCGGGTTGAGATAGTGTTCAAATTTGTAATAATCGATTTTGCCCTGTAAGGAAAATGCTAAAAGTTCGGCCGAAATCCGTTGGGTTTCCGGTAATCCTGTAATATCAATTATTGATAATTCATTGAGCTTTTCTTGAGCAAAATCGGCTTCTGCTTTAAAATAGTCCTTAGTATATAAGCCTAAGGGATAGCGTTTGTTATCATAACCATCATGTTGCTCGTAACTATTAATCAAGCTATCCAACATGGTTGAAGGATTTTGAGAATGTGCATGATCCGTCGCAAAAAGCGAGAGTATTAAAATGATAATAGATTTTAAAAAATTCATAGGTCCTTTTTAGTTTGAATCCCATTAATGTAACGATTTATTCCCAAAACATTTCGATCCTTCAATGCCTTTGGCAATAATTCATTAGGCCAATCTTGATAACTGAAAGGGCGTACCCAACGTTTGATGGCGTGCACGCCAATTGCCGTAAACCTACTATCTGTTGAAGCTGGAAATGGACCGCCGTGCATCATGGAAGGACAGACCTCAACACCCGTAGGCACTCCATTAAAAATGATACGCCCTACCTTATCCTGCAAAGCAGCAATCACTTTTGTATATTTTGATAATTCATTAGTTTCTGCCATGACAGTACCGGTGAGCTGCCCTTCCATGTTCAAGATGATCTCTTCCAATTGCTTTTCGCTCTCACATTGTATTACGATAGAAAAGGGCCCGAAAACCTCTTGATGCAAGGTGGAATTGTCCAAAAAAGTGGCCCCATCCACAGTTACTATTGCTTGTTTCGCGTAGTTGGGCTTTATTTCTGAACTATAATCAGCAGCTACGTCAATTCCGTTTTGTGAAATTGCCGTATTCTTGTTGCGATCATAGGCCTCATGAATTTTTGGATGCAACATGGAAGTAGGATCAATCTTTAAAATTTCTTCAGACAAATTTTGAATAAATTTAGATAAAGACTCACTTTTGATTCCCAATAACAATCCTGGATTGGTACAGAATTGACCTGTTCCAAAGTTATTGAACCCGCATAGGTTTTTGCCAAAGCTTCGGCTTTAATGTTCAAGGTTTCTGGAAGCAAAACTACTGGATTGACACTTCCCATTTCCGCAAATACGGGAATAGGTTCTTCACGCTGTGCAGCGAGATCAAACAGTGCTTTTCCAGCGTTAAAACTTCCGGTAAATCCGACAGCTTTTACTTTTGGGTGTCTTACCAGTTTTTGTCCCACTTCAATACTCTTCCCATTGAGATTAGAAAAAACGCCATTGGGCATTCCCGTTTTTTGCGCTGCTTTTATAATGGCTGACGCTACCAATTCCCCAGTTGCGGAATGCATCGGATGCGATTTGACAATTACTGGACAGCCTGATGCCAATGCCGATACGGTATCGCCACCCGCCGTTGAAAATGCCAACGGAAAATTACTCGCTCCAAAAACAACGACCGGACCAATCGGGATCAGCATTTTGCGAATGTCTGATTTTGCCATGGGTTGACGTTCTGGTTGTGCTTTGTCTATTGTGGCCTCAACCCACGATTCTTCGGTCACCAAATCTGCAAATAATTTTAACTGATTGATGGTTCTTCCTCGTTCACCCCGCGCTCTTCCTTCGGGCAATCCGGTTTCTGCACAATACGTTTGGATCAACAGCTCATCCAGAGCTAGAATCTCTGAGGCAATACTGTTGAGAAACTCCGCCTTTTTTGCCCCCGATATCTGTCTATAAACTTCAAATGCATCTGAAGCCAAATAAGCGGCAGCCACAATTTCTTCTGAAGTGGCTTCTGTAAAAACGGTGTCGTTTTCAATGTTTAACTGCGGATTGAAGGTTTTATAAGTGGTATTACCTTCTGCCGATTGTTGATTTCCAATATAATTTTTCCCTGTGATCATACCTTTCCCCTTTTTGTTACGAATTCTTGAACTTTTACATTTTTCTGAATTGAAGTGAGTCTTTACTTAAGCTTTCGTCTTAGGACTATCAACTTTTGAAACCCACTCTAAGACCATTCTTTCAATTTTTATTCGTGTAATCGTGACTTTATTTTATATATTTTTATAGTCTGGTAATTTTGGTCTGCTTTTGATGGCGTCTTCAATTGTTTTGATAACCTGCCTCCGCTCCTCACCCACCAACGGCAAACGTGGTGCACGTACATTTTCAGTACCAATCTTTGTATACACTTCGGCCAATTTTATATTCTGCACCAATGTAGGAACAATGTCCAATTCTAGCAAAGGCATGAACCAGCGGAATATTTCTATGGCCTCTTTAATTCTGCCCGCTTTTTGAAGTTCGTAAATGGCTACTGTTTCTGCTGGAAAGGCACATACCAAACCTGCAATCCAACCATCAGCTCCCATAATCAAACTTTCAAGCGCAATCGTATCTACACCAGTCATAATTTTCAGTCGGTCACCAAAACGATTTTTTATTCGGGTTACATTTGTAATATTACGAGTAGATTCCTTAACGGCTTCCACATTATCACATTTAAGCAGTTCCTCAAACATATCTAAGGTGATTTCAATTTTATAATCGACGGGATTATTATATATCATGATAGGTAATGATGTATTATCGGCAATGGCCTTAAAATACGCCACCGTTTCCCGATCTCCAGATTTGTAACGCATTGGAGGTAACACCATCAATCCACTAGCGCCATCTTCTTCAGCTTTTTGTGCTGCCAGAATAGCATTCTTTGTGGTTTGTTCCCCAATATTGATTAAAACCGGGACCTTACCTTTTACAATATCTACCGTGGTGGTGGTCAAAGTGCGTTTTTCAGCATCTGATAAGGTACTGGCCTCGCCCAAAGTACCGCCCAAAACAATGCCGTGAACACCCGCTTCTACCTGGGCATTGATATTGATTTCAAAGTTCTTTAAATCAAGTTCATCATTATCGTTGAACTTTGTGGTGACTGCTGGCATGATGCCTTTCCATTGAATACTCATAATTTTGGCGTTTAAATACTGTAAATTTAAGCGTCTTTAGAACGTCATATTAATCTTCATTTAACCTAAATTAATAGGACATTATCCATTATAAAAATAAAACCTTTATTTTTGAATAGTTTACGTTGTACAACACCATGAAAGTTTTACCTTTTAAAATACCGAAACCTCATCAAGACGCCTTCTACTTTCAGATTGATGACGACCTAATTTTTTACGATAAATTGCACCAACATGAGGAAATTCAGTTAAGTTATATTGTGGAAGGACAAGGCAAACTCGTTGTTGGAGATAGCATCAATTATTATGCACAGGGTGATATTTTGGTGATTGGAAGCCATCTCCCGCATGTTTTTAAAAGTGATTACAACATCTCTAGATCGCGCATGTTTACACTGTTTTTTACGAAGAACTCTTTTGGAACTGATTTTTTCGAACTTGAAGAACTCAAGGAATTACAACAGTTTTTCAACCGTTCCAAACACGGATTTAAAGTAATTTCTGAAAGAAAACAGTTGGAAACCTTATTTCTGGAGCTCGAAAAACCCTCTAAATTAAGCCAACTTTTAATTTTGCTTCAATTGTTGAAGATTGCGTCAACGGTCGAATATAAAAGCTTATCCTCATTTATATATGGTAAAAAGTATTCGGATAACGAGGGCAAAAGGATGCGAAATGTTTTTGAATATACCATGAACAATTTTAATAAAGAGATCTCATTACAGGCCATTTCGGAAATTGCCAATATGACGAAAAATGCTTTTTGTAAGTATTTCAAAAAAAGAACCAACAAAACATATATCCAATTCCTGAACGAGTTGCGGCTAGAACATGCCTGTAAACTATTGCAGAATAAGAGTGAATCTTCAATTGCGGAAATTGCTGAAGCCTCAGGATTTTCAAATATTTCAAATTTTAACCGGCAGTTTAAATCGGCATTGGGAATGACGCCACTTGCCTACATAAAATCAACAGCCAAATGAACACAAAACACATTTGGATACTGTTGACTATTGCTGCCATAATTACCATTTACGGTGTGCTTTCTGGAAAGTTCTTCTTTTTATTCTTTATGTTTCCACTTGGATTTGGACTTTTTAAACGAAAGAATAAAGACGATTGAAAATCAGGAGCGATTGAATGCCAACCAATACAATTAGTTCTTTTTTACATATTTAGTGATGATGACAATCTGCTGACCATCAACTCTTCCTTCAATAAATTCAGCGTTTTCATGATCTAGACGAATGTTTCTAACCGCTGTACCTTGCTTGGCGACCATACTAGAACCTTTAACTTTCAGATCTTTAATCAACACGACTGAATCTCCTGCTTCCAAAACAACACCATTCACATCACGGTGGATGATTTTATTGGCCTCATCTTCATGTTCTCCAGTAGCTCTTGCTAAAGCCATAGCATCAGCATCAAGATACATCATGTCCAACAAATCTTTTGGCCAACCTTCTGCCCGCATTCTTTGGAGCATTCGCCACGCCATAATTTGGACGGCCACATGTTCACTCCACATACTGTCATTCAAACAACGCCAATGGTTGGTATCCATGTCAACAGTCCCTTCAATTTGGTCCAAACAGGTTTTACAGACCAAAACATCATTGGCTACATTTTCATTTAGCGATGGAGGGATGGTGTATTGGGATAGATTTTCGTTGGAACCACATAGCTCGCAAGTGTTGTTGCTTCTGTCTTGAAGCATTTGTAAAACCGACATAAGAATAACAATTGAGGATTAATAGAACTTGAAGTTCCAAACAATAAAATATCAAATTCCAATTAGAGGTTTTGATTTTTCAAAGATAGAACTTTTGTGAACATGAAACCTGGAATTTTGAACTTCAATTTAAGGAATCCCGCATCTTTTTGGGCATGCCTTTGACCACCATTTCGTAGGAATGATCAATGAAATCGGCCAAGAGTTTTGGAGATATTTCGTCCGTCGTTAAATCGATGGTATTCCAATGTTTTTTGCTCATGTGGTAACCAGGATAAATAGCTTCATATTCAGCACGTAATTCCTCTGCATAATCAGGATCACATTTGAGGTTGATGGTTTTCTGACCTGCTTCCCACTTTTCCAATCCTATTAAGGCAAACATTTTCCCCAATACTTTAAAAACAAGGGTATCGACATCAAATGGAAAGTCCTCTGTGACTTCTTTTTTTGAAATACAATATTGGCGAAGTTGTTCGATGTTCATAAAAAAACACGTTCAGATTTCAATTGAACGTGTTTAAAATTAATGAATTCTGGGCATCTTTAAAAGTATTTCCCTACCCATTTACAGTCTGGGATACCTTCTACAGAAGTTACCAACACTTTATCAGGAAAAGACGCCATAACGTTAGGATTGGTTTTATGAACGTTTTCAATTTTATATTCGATAAAATTAAAACCTGCTTTTAGGTCGAGATCATACGTGTAACTAACTTGAGCATCACCATCATCTAACATTATCGTTTCGATACAATCATGGTTATATTGAAAAGGAGAGGCTACATAAATCAATTCAAAATAGGATGCCAGAATAGGATCCATATCTGTAGAATCTTCAATCCAAGGGAGTAAATCTTCATTTGACACAGTAAAAACTACACCTACATAACGATTATCAGTTGTCCAAAGAGACAAAGCTCCTGTATCAAAAGAAAATATATTATCGGTTTCCGCAACCATTTCTGAACCCTTATCACATTGCGAAAAAATAGTGTACCAGAGTTTTGAGGATTCGCTCACTTCATCTTCTTTTGTCACATTTTCTAATACTGAAGGAAAATCAAATTTAATTTCTCCTGATTTAGATAGCGCTCCAATAACAATTGGATTTTCCATACCAAAAGGGAATACGACCAAATTTACATCCAAATTTGCAAATGGGTAATTATCAATTGCTGGTTGGGCTTGTGAAAAGCTTAAAGCCATATATGCGAAACTCAATAAAATAGAAATGTGCGTTTGCATGAGTTTTAGTTTTTATGAAATTGATGGTCTGCAATCCTTCATTTTTCAGAATAGATGTTTACCGTAAGCTGAACAACAACTACGACGAGATTAAGGTTTAACCAACATACTGAAGTTTTTAATGAACTTAAGGTTGAAAGAGTCGTTACATGCAAACAATGGCTTACATGAATTTATAATCAGCTTTTTTAATTGATTTTTTAACTTCCTCCAGACCTATGCACTCCATGGTTGCATTTTCTTTTTTGTTTTTTAAGTTTTTCATATCCATATGGATCATGAGCACCTTATCATCAGGGTTAAAATAATCTTTGAGTGCATCAGGAATTTTAGTTTTGCTATTTTTATAGATATCATCAAAGCTAACTTCAGCATCCGTAGTGAAATACATGATCATTTCATATCCGTCATTGACGGCCTTAACCCCTTTACAATCATAACCATTGATGGTTTTGTTTGGCAAGGTTTCAAAAGTGAACTTTTCGGTTTCTTGGTTAACTTCGTCAATATCCAAATCCGGCATTTTATTGACCATACCAATATTATTTCCGTCAGAACCCATAAACATGGCCATGATATTATGTTCATTATCCATAACCGTAAACATATTAGCCATCATGGCAGAAGTGAATCCGAAGTAAGGTGCATCAGGTTTGAGGTAATAATCAAAAACAATTTCGCCTTCAGCAGTTGACATTTTAAGTGAATATTTCCAAGTAAAATCATAAGAACTCGCTACCAAAGATGGATCAGCCTTTTCTTTACCTGCCCCAAATGGATTGATGTCAAACATTTTATCCATAGATTGAGAAGCCTTTTCTGCCGCTTTATTGGCAGTTTTCTCAATAACAGCATTTTCAACCTTTTGCTCTACGCGTTTTTGAAGCCGTTTGAGAAATTGTGACTGTGAGGTTGGAATAAAGCATAGCGAAAAGAATCCCACCAACAGTATTCGACAATTTAAATTTTTCATGTGATTTAGAGTTTTCATTTGACTTAAGTTTTTAATTTTAGATTATAAAATGGGATGATGAGCATCAAACGATGCATCTGCCATTTTTACTTAGGGACAACATGATTACAAAAAAATGAGCGCATAATTTCTTCCATTAAAAGGCACACAACTGTAAGCGATTAAATACAAAATATAAACGTTGCTATTTTATTAAAATTTAGAAGCACCACGGAGAAATAATGATCCGCTAGCTTCAATATCGTGGAGAGTATTTTTCAAAAAATTATTGAATATTTTTTGATAGATTATATCTTATATAACTGCGCATCACAAAATGAATTACAACTATGACTTCATCTTATTTTATGGATATCATCTTGGGGACGTCCACAAAATTCAAGAAATATTCAACAAAAACGCAAATGCTATAATTGCTAATGTATAAAAATATAAAAAAAAATCGACAACAACAATTGTATTTAGCTAAATAATAGACACTTAAAAAGACTGTTGTCAAATAGGATGACTATTTAGAAATTTACAATTTGATATAAAGCTGCTAAAATCAAATCGGAAATTACCGTCAATGATTGAAGTTTTGACACTTTAAAACGTTTTCCAAATGTGCAATAAGGATACTGGAGAGTTAATTCGATTCGCCTTTTAACCCCCTTAAAAATATAAGCATTTCAATAGGAGACCTTCATTACACTACAATCAACCTATCTCTTTGATACATTCAGTTATAAGGGCAGAAAGAATGTACTGAAGAAGTAATTTACGACTTAGAAGCTAATATAATTGAGACGTCAGACTTGGTCTTAACGTAATTACTTAAGTTTCAAAGGTCCCAAATGCGAATCATTAAACGAACTGCTATATTTTAAACCATACCCAAAAATCCTATCCAACGCTGCATGGGTAAATAAGATAATACACGCAAGCTGCAGCATCTCGTTTGCAAGATAAATGCCCGTAAAATAAATTAAGATCGCCACGCCTTTATGATGAAAAATATTATAGCTCAGTGCACCAATTTTTGTGTTGATGAGATATCCGACCATGCCAATATCAGGGGTCAGGATTAAAATCAAAAACCACCACCAGGCAAAATCCAATTGGTTAAATGCAAAAATCCCGAGAGCAAACATAGCCAATTACTCAAGTTTTAAAGTTGTTTTCATGTCAATCAATGAGTTCATATAGCACTGGTTTACTTGGAGTAGCATCATTTTCAAATGGTGCAATTTGCAGATTTAACATATAACTCCCGTCCATTATTTTGTTTCTCACATATATAAATTCAGTGATGGTGCAATCCAACCTTCTATTGCCATCAAAATCCCAAAAAGCCTTGTGTGACAGTAATTTTCCTCCATCATGTTCGCGGTCTACACTTGGCAAATCTACCAACAAATGTTTGATTCCTTTTTCCCGTAGAAACACCATCGCCTCCTCAGTTAAATAAGTCCAATTGGTCTCAGAATAATGCCGATTCTTTTTACTTTTTGTATTGGGCATTGTCCGGATAACAAGCGCTTCAGGCGTTTTACCCTTCAGCAAGAGTGCAATTTGATTTTTGGAAACCACCGTGTCCTTCATGTAGTTTTCTGGAGCAACAGAAATTAATTCTGCAGTAAAAAAGAACTGTTTTAAATTCTTGTTAATGGAGTGGCCTTCTTCCGTAATATGACCAATACATTCCGTATGCGTCCCGTGGGCATGTGGATTGAAATAAATATTATTGAAATTGACCGCAGCACCCGCCTTCACACTTCCAATCCAATCGTCATTTTTAACGGGTTCAATTTTTGGTTCTCCAATATACCACGCATTGACGTTAGTTGTTGAAGCTCGAAGTGGGATGGAAATATCAAGTGGTTTTGATAAGTCAATTTTTATTATTTTGGAATGGTGCTCGATGATTGCTTTCAAGATAAATTGATTTTAAAAAGATCAGATGCAATGCCATCACTCAAAAATTTGCCCTTTTTTGTGACCAGCAGCTTGCCATCGTCAAGATACAATAAATGTTCCATAATATGTTTTTCGGATTGCGCCAAAAGATACGTTTTATACGATTCGCCAAATTCCTGTGCTACTTTCTCTAAACTAACACCCCAAATGGTTCTTAAACCAGTCATTATATATTCATTATATCTATCATTAATAGAAAGAGTTTCCGTTTCGATAGGAACAATGTTCTTATCTAAAGATTTGATGTATTTTGAGTTATTCCGCACATTCCACCCACGGTGTTTTCCATCAAATGAATGCGCCGAAGGTCCAATCCCTAAATACGGTATACCTTGCCAATAGGCCGAGTTGTTGCGACTAAAATATCCTTCCTTTCCAAAATTTGAAAGTTCATAATGTATAAATCCAGCGCCTTCCAGTTTTTCAATAAGAATATGAAATTGCTCTTGCGCCAAATCATCATCTACATTTTTGATAATCCCTTTTTTGATAAAAGTCGCCAAAGCTGTTTTAGGCTCAACGGTCAATGCGTAACTTGAAATATGAGGAATGTCAAACGCCAGTGCGGTTTCAATATTGTCAATCCAGCGCTCGTTACTCATCCCCGGAATACTATAGATCAAATCGATGGAAATATTATCGAAGTGCTTGGTAGCTTCTTCCAAACATTTCTTTGCTTCTTCCGAATTGTGCGCGCGATTCATCAGTTTTAAATCCTCTTCATAAAAAGATTGGATGCCAATGGAAAGACGATTGATTCCGATGGTTTTGTAATCTTTGAAAATTGTTAAAGGAAGCATTTCGGCTGCGCTCAGGGAGTCAGGCTCACTAATGAGATCATCAGGATTGGCTTCTATCGTAATTTCAGGCTTTTCAGAGACATTATAATTTTTGTAGACTTCATCAATCAAAAATTTTAATTCTTCAATCGCTAATAAACTTGGGGTGCCTCCACCAAAATAAATGGTTGCAACGTATTTGTTTTTGAATTCGTCTTTTCGCAATACCAATTCTTTAGCCAAGGCATTGACCAATTCATCCTTTTTATTTAATGAGGTTGAAAAATGGAAGTCGCAATAGTGACAGGCTTGTTTGCAAAAGGGGATGTGGATGTAAATGCCGAAAGACCCATCCAACTTTCTCGAAGTGGAAGCACTCTTATTCGCGTGGTTCATGTTTTTGTACTTCAAAATGGATTATCCTTTTCTAATGATGTTCAACAATGGTTTTGTTTGTAAAATTGGTTTTCGGGATTAAAAGATTAACGAAAATAAAAAAGCTATTCCACAAAGCCCCTTGAAGTTTCATAAAGAAACACTTAAGTGAATACGGATCTGCTGGCTGAAGATTACTAACTTCCTAATACAGAACAAAAAAGCCTCACACTTTCTTTTTTCTCAAATCAATAATCGGATTGTTTTTGACGCCACCTTTGGTCGCAGGGGTGCTATTTTGCTTTACAAAAGCACTCCATCCGGAATAACTTTTCCCAATTTCAATCTTGCCTTCATTATAAAAGTGACATACGGCAGCGGCGAGACCATCCATGGAGTCCAAGTTTTTTGGCAAAGTCTTTAAACCCAATAAACTTTGGAGCATTTTCGCCACCTGTTCTTTACTGGCATTTCCGTTGCCAGTAATGGCCATTTTGATTTTTTTTGGAGCATATTCGGTAATCGGAACTTCTCTGCTCAAACCTGCTGCCATCGCGACCCCTTGCGCACGACCCAATTTTAGCATACTCTGAACGTTTTTTCCAAAAAATGGTGCTTCAATCGCTATTTCATCAGGATGATGGGTATCAATAAGTTCGATGGTACGTTCAAAAATAAGTTTGAGTTTGAGATAGTGATCATCGTACTTTTTGAGGTCAAGTTCGTTGAGCTGTATAAAAGACATCGTTTTACCCACCACTTTTATAAGTCCAAAACCCATGATAGTCGTACCAGGATCAATCCCTAAAATAATTTTTTCTTTTATCATCTAATAAGAACAGTAATTGCACCCACTCAAAGATATAGATACTCCTATGGCAACATAAGCTAAATCGCCATTAAATGAAAATCCATCCGTGACCACATTATATTTATCACTACCAGCAAGCGAATATGCATAAGATCCATCCGCAAAAATTGATACAGACTTTGACAGCCTGTAATGCAATTCAAGACCGGCCAATAGATTTATATATGTATAAGTGTTATTTGAAAAATTACCCAAAGGTTTGGTCATACTCACACCCAGACCTGCATGTGCCACGATGCCAATTGGTGGTGGCAAAAAGGTAAATATATCTTTAAAATCATACACTGCCTGCGCATTAATGCGGGTATAATTTAATTTGTAAGGTAAAGAACTCTCTGCTTCAGACGACCGATTGTAACCCAAATCAAGCTTAGCACCCCAGTTTCTGGCAAACATGTACTGAACTCCAAAATTAATGGTAGGGAAATTGATTTGTTTCGAGAAATAGCCAGGAGTTTGACCTTCATCAAGCGTATTATTGATCCCTAACGCAAGCTGTAATTTCCATTTCTCAACATCCCTTTGTCCTACACATAAAGACGTGGTCATAAGTGTTAAAAACAAAAGCCAACTCAAGTTTTGTATTTTAAAATAAGGTGTCATAAGCTAATTATCATTTAATTTGCGATTATGTTTATAGCAATCTCCTACAAAACTAAACAATTCTCGCTTGTACTTATAAAATTAGGACTTGTTGTTGCCGCATTTTATTTTATATATCTAAAACTATTTCAAAATAAGGATTTAAATTTTAAAGAGCTGATTCAGAATCTGACGGATCTTAGCTCAATTACCACAAATACTAGTATTATTTTAGTAACTCTGAGTTTTTTTAACTGGTTTTTTGAAATCCTGAAATGGCAGACCTTAGTAGCTAATATTTCAAAAATCTCATTTCAGGAAGCCACATCACAAAGTCTAGGCGCACTTACTGCGTCATTATTTACACCAAACCGAATTGGAGAATACGGGGCAAAAGCAATGTACTATCAATGGTATCTTCGAAAAAAAATAATGCTTTTGAATTTGTTGTCGCATAGCTTACAAATGGCCATGACCACAATTTTTGGAACATTGGGTCTTGCCTATTTTATTTTATATTTTCAACCAAAATTGAATTATGGCGGACTCTTAATTTCGGTTTTACTTGTGGGTATTATAGTCATCAGTATGATGCATCTCCTAAAAGTATCTTGGTTTAAAAAGCAAAAACACGCATTTAACCGACTGATTAATTTCGCAAAATCAATTTCCAAGAACAGCGTCTTAAAAACAGTTTTGTTTTCTTTAATGCGTTACTTGATTTTCTCTTTTCAATTTTATTATTTGTTGGTTCTATTTGGGATTGATCTATACTATCTGGAAGCTATGGCAGCTATTTCCACCATGTACCTGTTATCCTCCATTATTCCATCCATTTTTATTTTTGATGTAGTTATTAAAGGTGGTGTTGCGGTGTATGTATTCGGGATTTTTGGCATTCCTAATCCTATTATATTATCTGTCGTCACTTTGATGTGGGTATTAAATTTTGTATTGCCTAGCGTCATTGGCAGTTACCACGTATTGACTTTTAAACTTCCTAAAACCGTTTCATGATCTCCCTTATTATAGGCATTACGGTAATTTATATTTTCTTGATCGGGAGTTTTATTCTGGGTTTTGATCGGATTCAATTGTTTGAACTGACCTTCCTAAAACCAAAAACACGCTTCAGTATTATTATTCCTTTTCGGAACGAAGCCAAAAACCTTCCTCTGCTTTTAAAATCAATTTCAAGATTAAAATATCCGAAAGATTATTTTGAAATTATTTTTGTAGATGACGATTCTGACGATGATTCAGTTGACGTGCTCAATGCAATTCTGACAGAAACAGGGATCACGCCAACTGATATTAAGGTTATTAAAAATGTAAACTCCTCCAATTCACCGAAAAAAGATGCTATTAGCTTGGCGATTTTGCGAGCCAAATATGATTGGGTCGTTACCACAGATGCTGATTGCACACTTCCCATCTATTGGCTGAACAGCTTTGACGAATGCATTCAGAAACAAAACCCTGATCTCATTGCTGCGCCGGTAACCTATCACCACACAAAAGGATTCTTACAAAATTTTCAACTTTTAGAAGTCTTAAGTTTACAAGGGGCAACCATTGGTGCATTTGGGATTAAAAACCCATTTTTATGCAATGGAGCCAATCTTGCTTATAAAAAATTACTTTTTAAAATGGTCAATGGTTTTCAGGGAAACTCAGAAATAGCAAGCGGCGATGACGTTTTCCTACTTGAAAAGGCAACTGAGCAGAAATTGGCCAAAGTGCACTATTTAAAATGCAAACAGACCATTGTCACTTCTACTGCTTTAAACTCAACACCTAATTTGATTGCTCAACGGGTCCGATGGGCCGCAAAATCAAGTGCGTCCAAAAGCATCTTTGGAAAGCTTACAAGTCTTGTTATTTTGGCGCAAAATGCACTTATCATCTGCGGACTTATTTTCACGGCATGTGGTATTTTAACACCAACAGCACTCCTATTTATTTTTATGGTAAAGCTCAGTATCGATTTTACTTTAATCTATAAAACCGCTAATTTCTTTGATCAAAAAAATCATCTAAAACATTACTTGCTATCTGCCTTATATTATCCGTTTTTCAGTGTTTGTGTGGTCTTTATTGCAATTTTTAAAGGCTATAAGTGGAAAGGTCGCAGATATCGTCAATAGAATAAGTGTCATTATTTTTGGTAGATTTACTATTCCATAAATTCGCTTTTATGAAAAAATTTGTACTCCTTGCGGTTTTTTTGTCCAGTTCTTTTTTTGCCAATGATCTAAGAAATCTATACTATGGCGGGGCAATCCATTCAACTAAAAAAACTGCCGTTGAAGGGGCTCTTGATTTGCTTTGGTCAATTACTGCCAAAGCGTTACCGCTATTCCACAAAAACAGAAGATCAATAATTCATTGATTTGAAGGCTACTCCAAATGCAGAAAACGAATACCAAGAGCAATTAAGAGAACCTACAAATAATACCTTAGAAGTTTCTAAAGTTATTTTGGATCTACCAAGTAGCACGCTTTATTGACAACTATAGCGCCACGGCCACCCCCAATTATAAGGCTATCGGTATCGGGTCTTAAATACTTCACTATTTAATTTGTACGGTGATGTCTAATTTCAACCCTTAATTTCACAAATGCCACCATCACTTTTGAAGATGATGAATCCAACAAGATTACGAAACAAATTGATGAAATCACGTTTGATGTGCCGGTTATTATAGGCCTAGGCGCAGATCTAAGATTGAGCGATAGGATGTATGCCAATTCGAGCTACAACCAAATTTCTGCTATCTTTTTCAAAAACCAAGGCAACTTTTCTACTGATATTACCTTTGGACTTCAATTCAAACTCAATTAACCCACTTATTCTTTAGCAGCTGTTTTTAGTTCTAAAATATATTTATTTGATATTGACAATGACCGGCAAACTGAACTCAGTGGCTACTTGCTGACTGCGCTTTATGGCGGAATAAATTTTTGGTAGAGAATCAAAACTATGCCTCAAGACGCTATCCAACTGCGGAATCTGTTCTCTGGTCAAGGCATTCATGTCAATGTTCTTAATTGAAAATTGACCGGTTTTATCGATATGAATTTTTAAAACTACGGTATCTGACACATCCTCAGTCACCACAATTTTTTGATTGGCTAAATGGGATGTGAGCAGCTCATAAAGGTGATTTTCAAAACAGGTTTTCTTTTCTTGAGTTGTGGTGGCGCTATCACAATCAGAAAACGTTGGATAGTCATCCACGTCATTCCAATTGATGGCTTGCATTTCTTCTTCCAAGAGTTGTTCAGTGGAGACTTTTTTAGCTTGAAAATAATCGCAAGACGTCAGGACGATAAAGAAAACAAGTAATAGTAGCTTCATTGTATAAGGGTACTGAAGCTGAAAAGTACAATTTTTTTGGAGAATAAATTCACAAGACCTATTTCTGAACGCTAATTTCTTTAATGATGATTTGAACCTTACTCAGATTTCATAAATTTTTCTTCCTTTAACTCCTGTAATCGTTTATTGGCAAAGGGTACATAGACACTTTTAGGGAATTTCTCCATGAAAACCTCATAGACCTTAATTTTAGAATCTCTATCAACATAATACTCATCTTTTGTACGCACCAAAAAGAATTGTGCCACTTCATCCTGTGGATTTTCCTTAATTGCCCTGTTCAGAGCAACGATTGCTTCCTTATATTTCTTTTGCAAATTTAAAACAGTTGCCAATTTTACATACTCTGCGTTTAAAGGCTGGTCCATGAGATTTAAAGCTTTGCTGATCCATTCTTCTGCGGCAGCATAATCATTAACCTTCTCATATAACTGACCTAAAACATATAGATTTCCTGATTTTTTTCGATCATAGGCCACAGCATGACTGGCATGAACAATCGCCTTGTCAAATAAAGCCTGTTCTGCATAACAAAAGCTCAACTTCTCATGGATAAACTGAGAGCTTTCGCCTAAATCCAATAGTTTTTCGAACCAGATCGTAGCTTCTTTATAATCTTCCTTCCAATAATAATTAAGTGCTTTTAAACTGATCAGTTCTGCATTGTTGGCAAAGCTTTCCAATCCGGTATCAATATATTGAAGGGATGCCTCATGCTTGCGATTTACTAAATAGTATCGGGCTATTTTAGCAATGGACTTTTGGTGGGTTTTGTCGAGATTATACGCAGAATGATATCTGTTCATGGCCGTAGAATCACCCTGTTGTTCAAATACGAGACCTAATTCATAATGGTAATTTGGATTTATATAATCAAGATAGACCAACTCACTGAATAGCACTGCCGCATCATTGAACTTCTTCGTTCTGGAAAGTAGCTTGGCATAATCATACTTAATTAAGGCATCCTCAGGAAATGCGTTCAGCGCTTTCTCATAATTCTCCAAGGCCAGATCATAATTACCCAATGCCAAATGGGCTTTTGCCATCTTTTCATAAACGCGTTCCTGCTTTTCATACTTTTGAAACAATGCAATAGCCTGGGAATAATTACCATGGACATACAAGCTGTCTGCGCGCTTCAAATCAGCTTCTTGGGCTTGGACATTCCACGTAAGCAACACGATAATTAAAAAGTAATAGCATTTCGTCATGAAGATCTTTATTGGTATTTGGCATGATGGTCTTGGTCATTAAAGCGCGAATTGAAGTTTTGCATCTTACATACTTTCAAAATTCTTATGCTGTGCAAAATCACTTCCCGGAAAAAGAGATGTGTTTTCGCCAACGTCCATCTATTTTTGGACGTTAAAAAGAATAGGAAGACTGTAAGGCACGATTACTGCTTTACCACGTTGCTTGCCAGGAAGCATTTTTGGCAACATGCCAATCACTCGAATGGCTTCTTTTTCTAATTCAGGATGCGGTGCTCTTGCTCTAATGTTTGAAATCGTGCCATCGGTACCAATTTTAAAGATCACCATCATACGTTGCTTTCCTTCTAGCCCCAATTTCTTTGCCAATTTCACATCGAAATTTTTATTGACAAATTGACTTATATAATCAGAAGTACAGGTCCTACGACTATCTCTTGAACCAAACTCTTCGCAAGATGGAAACGTTGGCGCTTCTTCAATTACGGCAAAAGGAACTTCGATATTTTCATCCATATTTTGTTCTCGGAGCTCAACATTTTCTACGATGTTATCAGCGTTACCTGTAATTTTATTATCCGTTTTTTCACTTTCGACACTATCATCTTGCACCATAAACAGGATAGGTAAACTATAAGGCACCGTAACGGCTTTCCCTTTTTGTTTTCCTGGCGTGAATTCAGGTAATAGTTGTATTACCCTAATCGCTTCCTCCTCTAAGGCTAGATGTGGTGCTCTCGCTTTGATCTCTCTAATCTTTCCGTCCTTGCCCAATTTAAAGATAACACTGATGCGCTGCTTTCCTTTAAGATTATGTTCTTTAGCGATGTCGACATTGAAGTTTTTATTGACAAACATTGACACCTTATCAGACATACATTGTTTGCGCTCTTTATTTGAATTAAAATCTTCGCAACCTGTAAATATAGGTACTTCGTCTACCACTGCGAAAGGGACTTCAATATCATAAGCTTCAAAATCATCTTTTTTCCTATCTTTATCTTTTTTAGTAAAATCTACCGATATATTGGATTTCCCATCGGTCATGTTAAGTTTGTTATAAAAATCATCTTTTTCAACCAGAGTCAATAGTTCTGCTTTACGTTTTTTTTCAGCTTCGGTCAAATTTCCCATATCATCAACAACCAAACGCTTCTCACCAATTGACGCAAGTTCTTCCCAACTTTTTTTAGCTAAATCAGTCTTTTTGTAGGCCAGATAGTCTTCATACGTCTTGTAGTTATTTGTAATTCGTTTATACCTCTCATCATCATCTTCCTTAAATTCACCTTCAGCTATCTTTCGATCCTTCATAGCTTTATACATGTAATTCATAAAAGCCTGATTTTTGGCAACATTTTCTTTGCTGTCGATATAGTTATCCGTTTTTTGAGTATACTTTTTGAATACTTCAGCGACACCTTTTTCAGTTGACATCATTTCTAATATCTCATTGTAATATTTGTCCACAAGTTCCTGAAAGGTCAATTCTTGAGTTTTAGATTCCTTCTGAAAGATTGGAAAAGGATCTTTAATTTCACCCGCATAAGACGAGGTGTACATCAACATGCCCATAACCATAGGGACCAATAAGGCATATTTAATGAGATGGATTTGTTTTGATTTTGATTTGCTTAACATGACGATTCGTTTTTTGATTAATGATTGTTTGAAAAATGGATTGATGAATGAGATGTGCTGCGTCTCAAAAACTTGGGACAGCAAACTTTGAAAATAGGCTGATTTGCCTTTGTATTTGACGGCTTTAGCATCGGCGATGAACTCGTGCAAATTTGCCAATCTATTCTGATACATATAAATAAGCGGATTGAACCAAAATACAATTCTCAATATTTCGAAGATCAATAAATCCAGACTGTGCTTTTCTTTGACATGTACCATTTCGTGCTGTATGATATGCTCTTTCTTTTCAGCTTGAATATCAATCCCCAAAAAAATATAATGGAAAAAAGAGAAGGCCGCGCTGCTGTTCAATAAAAACACAAATAGAGCATCACCCTGCCAGCGCCGTGGATTTTTATAGAGCATGCGCACAATCTTTACGATTTTATAAACTAAAATACCTGCTGCCAACACCATCCCAGCAAGCCAAACATAAGTCCAAGAAAAGGTGATGGCTTGTTCCGAAACTTGCTCAGCGCCCATTACCATAATATTGGTATCAAACGTTGGTGACACCTCGCCAATAATAACTTCCGGAAGTCTGACAATCATAGGTTCTGGAACAATAGCCTTTATGCTTTCAAATTTCAGAAATGGCAACGTAAACGACAAAAATGCAGTACCGATTAAATAAGCGCGATTCCAATTAAAGAAGGTTTCTTTTTTCAGAAAGGCATCATAAATGATCAAAAAGAACACCTGAAATGCGATAGTTTGTAGAATATAGTGTAACATATCAATCTTCTTTTTTATTAATTTCCTTTAAAATAGACTCCATTTCTTTTAAGTTTAGGTCATTCTTCTTGACAAAAAAGGAAACCATACTCTTAAACGAACCCTGAAAATAATTATCCACCAGCATATTGATGCTTTGGTTGCTGTAATCCGTCTTTGCCATCAAAGGAAAGTACAAATGGCCTTTCCCCTGTTTTTCATAATCTACAAAGCCTTTGCTTTCCAAAATCCGAACAATGGTAGAAACGGTATTGTAGGCAGGTTTCGGTTTTGGTAACTCTGCAATAATGGCTTTAACGCTTGCTTTTTGCAATTGCCATAACACTTGCATAATCTCTTCTTCTGCTTTTGTAAGTTGTTTCATAATAAGGTCCTGCGAAGGCAGCTGTCTTTTGAGTTAATCTTAAATTTTATCAGGAATAAGGAAATTAAAAATCCATAATCCGCTAACTGTACGACGCCAATGTAACTAAAATTTTAGTTAAAACTAAATTATTAGTTACAAAATTTTAAAAGATTTTGTTGAAATTGAACACAATTGACCATCAGACACCTGTGGAATTATTAAGAAATGGCTTAAAACGAAATATTTTAATAGCTTCGAACTTTTTGTTTTGATGTCCTGTCATGGGAAATTGGATAAAGAAATAAACCAGCCAAAAAACTGAGAAACAAACTGAAGTTTTTAAATAGAACTCAATCACTCGCTATTATAAATAAATAAAACCTAATAACTTTCCAGAAGGTCAGTTATTAGGTTTGTGCTTTTTTGCTATTAATTCAACAAACATTTTAGAGGGATTAATTAATTGTTGTTGACCTGCCAAATATAGAAAACGGATATGATATTAAATTACGGTATTACCGTAGACTTGCTGTGGCAAAACCGTAGTTTCTAGCAGTAGCATGGCTTTGTTGCACGTTTAAAACTCAAACAAAAGTGAAGATTTGCCAGTTTCATTGATAAACAGTTACAAAAACCCTTTTTTCCGAGCTTCCTCAATGAGAGTTTCATCTTTTCCATCATTTACTGAGAACAACAGCTTCAGTTGTTTCTTGCGCTTTTCAATAGCACTCATAGAAAGATTAATATGCTCTCTTAGGGTAATGGTACGAATTCCTTGCGATAAAAGATGGAGGATCTTCCGATTAATATCATCCACATAAATATCGGCCGTGACTGATTTCTTTAAAAAATTGCTTACCGTGCTACTGTAATATGGTGGTGAAGATAAAATATGCTGAAAGGCTTCTGCAAGCTCACTGGAGGTCATATCGCTTTTGATCAAAAAACCGTCCGGATTAATTTCCTTGATAATATTATGCACCCTAAAAGATTCGTTAAACATGGTCAAGATAACTATTTTGGCATTGGGCATGATATCTCGCGTCATCTTTGCCAAATCTTCTCCTGAGGTCAATTTACCATTAGAAGATCCCGGAAGACTGATATCAAAAAAACAGATATCAAATGGTTTTTCCTTAGCGGCACGCTGTAATAATTCATTTGCGGTATCACAATCATTTGCCGTCTCTATTTGTAGTGTCTGATTTTCCTTTTTGGTGGCCATCAGGGTATTTTGGTAACCTTCAATAATAATAGGATGATCATCTACCATTAAAATATGAATGTTTTGCATAAACTTTTAGATTGTATAGGGGATTTTTATTTTTATGGTGGTGCCTTGATTAACTTGTGAATCAAATGCTACCGAACCATTTAGTTCTTTAATTCTCGAATTGATGTTTTTGAGGCCAATTCCCTTTTTGCTCTTATCAGGATCAAAGCCAATTCCGTCATCACTAATAGACAAGCAAATTACCGATTTTTTTAGTTGGAAACTAATATTAACCGTTTTTGCTTTGGCGTGTTTATAAATATTCTGAAGCGATTCCTGTACCACTCTATAGATGTTGATTTTAGTTTTATTAGAAACTGATTCCCAATAGATATCGTCCGTATAATTAAAATCATAGTCCAGTTGATAGGCTTCGGTCTGCTGCTCCACCATCTCTATCAAGATATCCATAAACCCTGAACCTGCCACAAAGTCGGTATCCAATTCATGGGAGATTTTCCGAATATCATGTTCTATGGTTTTAAGTTCTGTAATATATTTTGATCTTATTTGCACTGCTTCTTGTCCTTCAACTAAATTATAGCTATCCAAACTCAACCGTGTCCCAAAAAGTCGTCCCAACACCCCGTCATGTAACTCCTGTGAGATACTTCTTTTCTCCTCTGCCCTAGCTCCGTCAACTTTATCTTGCTGTGACAACATTAAATTATAGATCTCTTCATTGGCTGCCTGCTGATCTTGTTTAAATTCCAATTCCTTATTTTTATTCCGTTGCGTAATGATGATATAAACCAAGATAGACGTTAAGAGGAGAACAATAGAACTTATGTTCCACCACATTTTTTCTGTAGCAATGCGTTCATTTTCCAATTCGATTTGATCCGTCTCAAATTCAATACGTGCAAATTTATTCCTGATTCCGCGCTCATGTGCCAGAAGACTATCACTTAAATTGATGTAATCTTTCAAATAGGCTTTTCCGGTCTCTCCTGAATTGAGTTCAGAAAGAAGCACCATCGATTCCAGTAAAATATCATTTGAAGAAAGATAAGTTGCCAATTGATAGGATTCTTGTGCGTAAGTAATGGCATCGTCAATTTTATTTTGACTCTTATAAAATTTCGACAAATCAATGGTAACTGCCAACTTCGTCATAGGGTCCTCTAAACTATCACTCAGCCGGTAAGCCTCTTTTAGCATGTTTTCTATTGCAGCAGAATCCTTGTCTTCGGACTCAAATTTTGTAAATGCGAGGTTTTCAAGAATCAACGGATAAAAACTAGGATCTTCAATAAACAGTTCCTTTTGAGCTAAAATCTCATTATACAATTGAATCGCCCTAGTGTAATGCCCTTGTTTCCTTAAAACATAGGCTTTGTTATTGATGGAGGTATAATAATCTGATCGGCCATTTTTCATCCTATTGCTGATGCTTATGGCTTTCTCATGGTATTCAAGAGATGTTTCGTATTGGCCCAAATCAGATGAGATATTACCAAGTCTATTATTAAGGATCCAGAGCATCGGCAAGTTTTCTTTGTAGGAAGGAGAATCTTCTATGAGCCTGAGCGCCCTAATACACATTTCTTCACTTCCAAAATAATCTCTTTCAATATATTGAATTAAGGAAAGATTAGACATAACCTCTATTTTTCTCGAAATTTCCCCAACTTGATCATAGCTCTTAATGGCCTTTCTATAATAATAGTAGGCACTGTCATTTTGAGTCTGGGTTGAGTGGTAAAAACCCAGGTTATGATTGGCAATTCCAATAACGAGAGTATCATGTATTATTTTGGAAATCTCTAAGTTTTTATGATTGATCTTACTGAATTTTTCATAATCTCCTTGATATAAATATACGGTTGATAAAACTCTATTACTTCTTAAAATAATACTATCAACGTTTAATTCTTTTGAAAGTTCAACAGCCTTTTGAGCATATTTGTAACGTTCATCCAAAGATGTGGTTTTGTCCCTCCCTTGATTTCTAAGTTTTAAAATACTGTCATATTTAGCAGATTCAAGAAGGTCTTGAGCAGCACATTGGGGAACGGAAAGATAGAAAAAGATTAGAAAACAGAGGATTCTTAGCACTGAAATGAATTATTAAATTTTAAATTTAGAATAATTATTTGAAACACTGAATTTAATCGAAATTAAGTACGATTTAAAAAAAAGTCTTATATCCATAAACAAGTAAAGCTCTTATTAATCAAAATAAGAGCTTTTTAAATTTCCAAAAGAGGCTTATCCTTGGGTAGGAAGCACAACTTTATCTCTAGTATGCGCTAACAAATCATAATACGTTTTGGTTGTTTCTTGAACATCAGCTTTTTTTGCCGCTTCAAGACTCGTGTTCGCTTTGTACGTTTGGCTAGATACCATTAAGAATAATGCAAGTAATAGAGTAATTTTTAGGGTCTTCATTTTAATTCAATTTTAGGGGTTATATACTATTTAGTTAATTAATAATTGGGCATAAAAATGCCATTCGAGGGAAGAATGGATAATTAATTTTTAGGCATAGCGGCCCAACGTTGCATAAAACGTCGAGGGAAGAGGAGACATGCAACTTTGTCTAGTATAAAATGGACTAAAATGTTCTTGAATAAGTCGTTAGGGGCTCATTTAAGAACTACAAATATATTATAATAAAGTCACTAACAAAATTTTCATCCGTAAAGTGTAATATAAATTCGATGAAATGGAAATAAAAGTAACAATCTTCCTGTTAAAAAATTAAAATGACTAGATTTTATTTCAAAAATTAAGAACCTCGAACACCGTCTCAATCTGTGATGATTTTTAAAGAATCCACAAACCATCCCAAAACAAAAAAGCTTCTCGATTCTGTTAAAAACAGAAACGAAAAGCTTTCATCAGACTACTAAATTACTCTGGCATTACCCCTTCCCGACCCTATAAATCGAGATTTGGAAACATTAAAACATGTTTATAGTTCTGTAAAAAATATAATGTTGCACAGAGAAAAGACTTTTGCCATTTCAAACACCCACTTTTAAGCGTAGAGTTACGTGCTCAATTGACATCAAAATTCCATATTTGTCCGAAGGTTACACCACCCCGATTATCTTTAACGACATCATACCAATAATACTTGCTTTTAGATGTAACCTGCACCTGTATTTGTGGTGAAGGTTGATTGTGACCCACTAAAAGCATAGGCGGATTATCAGTTCCAAAATAGACATCAAAACGTAACGGGTCATTATCAACATCATTAGCTGACCATTTGAGGTCAATAAGCTGATCATCTATTTTAGCGTTTAAAATAGGCGACACCAATTGCGGTGAAAATGGCAAGTGATTTGAAACCGCTTCACCCTGGGTATAAAAACTAAACACTGGCGAAAAATTACTGGACGCATTTTTATCGTCTGAAGCCTTTACTCTCCAATAATAGAAAACCCCCTTCTTTAGCTTAAATGCGTGTGAAGTTGTGGTAGTTTTAGCACTGAAATCAAGGGTGCCGAACTGATTATCGGTAGCTACCTGGAGCATATATTCTATAGGATCATTGTTTGCATCACGAGCGGCCTCCCAACTAAAACTCACTGTGGAGTCTGTGCATAACAAATTATTTGTTGGATAAAACAATGCCGGGATTGTAGGAGCATCATTACTCTTCTCGGGCGGTGGAGCATCATCAGAACTGCCTCCGCACGACCACAACATCACACTTACTATCCATAAAACCTTTTTCATAGTTATTGTTTTAATAATTTTATTACTACTGGTGTTTCTGTATGCACCGTGATTAGATATAAGCCGCTGGACTGATCTTTCAGGCTCAGTTGCACATTCCCATCGGTTACAGGGTATTCACAATTAGATATCAATCGTAATTGCGCTGAATACATCGAAATAGAAATCGTTTTCTGCTGTACGGGTACTCTCATCTGAAAATCACCTTGGCTCGGGTTTGGGAAGATGCTAAATTCATTATCTATAGTAATGGTTCTGTGCAACACACCTTCACAGGCAATATCAGAATGTACCGCGATAATATCTCCATGCTTTACCTGCACTGAAAATGAAGGGTCGGATGTTTCCAAGTTCAAAGTTCCATTGATAAATATTTTGAAAGGTGCGGTCCCATTTTCCATATCCACCCTTAAGGATTCTGACTGTACGGAAGTTCTTCCCAAAATAGGGGCGGCAGCTGGCAACTCTACCTTATAACATTGTTTATACGAAGTTTCAGCTTCAACAATACAAAACTCATAACTTTTGGGAGGAAGGTCTTGAAGTGATAATGCTGTTGTAAATTGATGCTTTACACCATTTAAGGACACTTGATAAGCCTTGCCCACGCTGGCGGTGATATTGATTTTTCCATTATTCGATCCGGGACAGGATTCACCAATAACCTCAACCTTAAAATTATTGGAGGGCAGGGGTTTGGCCAATATCGCAACATCTAAATGTGCTTCCTGCCTGAGTCCGGTGTTTGCGTTTGTGGCAATGAGTTGCACTTTTCCCAAACCAGATTTGCCCCAATCCAACTTCATTTTATCATTGGATACCGTGAAGTTTTGATGCCCGGCAGCTAACCAATGGTAGCGTATATCAGCATGGATTGCTGTAGAATAGCCATGATTATTTGAAAACTCTTCAACCTCGGTAGCGCCATTGATGCTGACCATAGACTCTTGCTTAGCGACCGTCACGGTCATCTCCCTCACACTTCCAGATGCACAGTTGTCATAAGATTGCACTGTTATTTTATAAGTTCCTGGAACCGTCCATTCCACAGAAGCTGTATTACCAGAATAACTGATTTTATGAGGTCCGGTCACCGTCCATACGTAATTGGCATCAAGATCATTGTTTACCTGATACTGTTCCGTCGTTCTCTCGCGCACATAAACTGGACCAGCTATCGGACTGGCAGGAGCTAAGGATTGTTTCCCTCTCAGCTGTATAAATGTTTTATAACCGATAGCAAAAAGTTTTTCGTTGGCAAAATAAACTGCAGATAAGTCATCACCATGAGATACGAGCTCCCAATGGTCACCAGCATTCACCGTTCTGAAAATCATATCTTGGGATACGGTAAACCACTCTGAGGTTGTGACAGGAAGGATAAATCTGATTTCTGGCAGAGTTTTGCTGGTTTGTTTCCAAGTAACGCCGCCATCTATAGTTTTAAACAGGCCTTGCGAGGTGCCAGCAAAACCAATGTCATCTTTAAGATTTACAGCATACACGCTCATGTAGGCATCTCCAATGATTTCCAAAGGCACTGGCATCCATGTCAATCCAC
This sequence comes from Gelidibacter mesophilus DSM 14095, assembly GCF_000423005.1. Taxonomy (GTDB): domain Bacteria; phylum Bacteroidota; class Bacteroidia; order Flavobacteriales; family Flavobacteriaceae; genus Gelidibacter; species Gelidibacter mesophilus. The sequence goes on along the minus strand of NZ_AUHD01000007.1, from coordinate 24,336 downwards.
CGTCAGTTGTCTTGTACAGGCCATTCACTACCGTCCCCACATAGCCTTCATTTTCATTTTTAAAAAACAGATTCCATCCATTCTCGGGCACTGAACTCAAATGTGTCCAACTATGGCCGCTATCTTCTGATTTGAAAACACCTTCATGAGCTGTCGCATACACTATCCTTTCATTGACATAAAATAGAGTCTTAAAACTTGACGCATTTAAAATAGTCCAGTTGCTACCATAATCAATGCTTTTGAACAGACCATCTTGTGTTGAGATATAAATAGTCTTTTCAACAACTGACACATTCTTGACATCTTGGCCCGGTGCCGTAATACGCTCCCAGGTTACACCCCCGTCAAAAGATCTAGCGCCCTCATAAGATCCAAACACCAATCCTAAATTATCTTTCATATATATAGAACCTGTAGGATCAAAACCTAAGGCCAAATAAGAGACTGTGGTCCAAGGATTTTGGGCCTCTTGGGCATAAATAATGTGTCCCGGTGTTAAGCCCACACAGCAGGAAGCTCCGTGACCCACCATAATTTTTTTAGTGCCATCCGGACTTAAGGCTATGCTCTGCAGCCCACGATGGTAATCTTCCAAACGCTCCTCTACCCACGTCTTGCCAGAATCGTTGGTTTTGAATAACGAACCCTCCGTTAACACATAACCAATGTGGTCATTAAAAAATTTTAAATCTATGATATCTGTCGCATACTCGAGTTTTGAAACCACCTTCCAGGTCTTTCCACTGTCTAAGGTTTGAATAATCTTACCACTGCCCGTTCCAATAAATCCAACGGTATCATTTATAAAAAAAACCTTCGTAAATCTTTCGAATGTTGACAATCCTGATACCTGTAGCTCTTTTGATTCCCAAGTTGTGCCACCATCAAGGGTGGTATATATAAATTTTGAACTCCCTACAACAATGCCTTTATCGGCATTAAAAAAGTGCGCCGATTGATGATTGTTGTAGCCCACGTTTTTTTGCTTCCAATAACGGCCACCGTCGGTAGTACTATAAATAGTACCGTTTTCTCCAAAAAGATAACCTACCATTTCGTTTACGAAATATAAATTTCTTGGTGGGTAGGCCGCATTAGTCAATTTAATTTTGAACCATGTTTCTCCGCCATCTTCAGTTTTGAATAACCCATCTCCAATGGCATAACCTATTGTTGCATTGACAAATTGAAGATTGATTAGGTGTTTATGATCCTTACTGTTGATCCGTCTCCACGTCATACCGGCATCATCAGATTTCAAAATGGCGCCATGGCTTCCAACTGCAACCACCGTAGTGGCATCTAAAAATGTGACAGCGTTTAGACCATATCCCATGTTGACCTCTTCTACACCACAAGCTTCTAAAACAGGAGCTTCAATAACATCTAAGACGCTAATGGCAAACTGTTGAATGAGCTCGAGATTAGTAGTGTTATTGACACCACTAATAGAAATCTGATAGGTGTTTTTTTGCTCAAAATCAAAACTCTCCTTAGTCTTTAAAAGGTTGCCTTTAATTTTGAAATAGGCATTATCAGGATACTCCGGATCTACCGGCAATTGAAAGGCAATACCATCGACATTATCTTTTACCTTTAATTTACCCACCAGATAATTGTTGCCCGCATTCTCTGGTATAGAACTGCTATCAAGTAGAATGGTTGCTTCTGAATTTGTGAAGTCAATCATTTTTTTAAGCTGTATGGACTGACCATCGCTTAACCCTATTTCAGGCTCCGAAAATCCGGTTAATGCGATTTCAAATAAAGGGAAATTAACATCTGTACTATAGAAATATAAACTTGCATGTTTGACCCCCTTTGTACTTGGATAGAACAAAATTTCAAGTTCGGATGTCTCTCCAGGATTCATTTTCTGGTTCAAACGATCTTGGCCATTTTGAAATTCTGAACTCGCAATGGCATCATTGATATAAAAATCCCTTCCAACCACCTCAACTTTAGAAAAAACGAGCTCTTTATTTCCAATATTTTTCAAATCCAAAAGCACCTTGGCGACGCTATCTAGTTTTGATTCAAAATAAAGATCATCCTTCACATTGATTAAATGGGTCTGCTTCTTAACTTCCAAAATTGGGTTTGAAGAGATTGTGTATAGCGCAGTTCTTTCTTGATATGCTGCCTTAAAATACAATTCCCCTCCGGCAGCCTTCATAGTAAAATAACCATCGGATCCATGATAAACTATAGGCACGTTAGAAATTTTTGCTTCACTTTCAGTACTCCCACTGTTGGCCCAAATTTTTTGGCCACCGATATAATATAGCAAGTCTTCAAACACCACCAAGTTTGCCCAAGGATCAAGACGTGTATTTCCAACTTTTACTGTTCCTTCGGTCGTGCCATCTGATTTCCATAGTTTGTGATCAAGTGCGTTTCCTGCCCTAAAAAACAAATCATCTTTATAATCTATAAAGTTGGTGATATTGGAACCAAAAAGATGAGGATCCCAGGTAAAGGTTTTAACCAAAATAGTGCCGTCCTGGGTACCATTAGTTTTCCATAAATCATCGGTATTCTGACCGTTTTCTACTCTTTTTGCTATAGAAAAATAAACAGAACTGCCCACTTTAGTCATATTGAGAAGTTTCTGATCTCCAGAAAATTCGTGTAACAATATCGGATTCTCGTCCGCCTCTAGCTTATACAGACGAATCGCACTATCATAAGAGTTGTACGTTGTATAAAACAAAGCGTTATCCACTGCCATTAAACGATTGGTGGAATAATATACATCAGAAGGATATTCTTTAAAACCGTTCTGCGGATCATATGACATTAACATACTGCCACTCAATGTAAAATATAACTTATTATGTACTGCAACCAAATGAGACATCGTTGAGCCTTCTGCATCATGTAATTTTACGGTACCGTTTTCAGTGCCATCCGTTTTCCACAATTGATATCCTCCGCCAAGAAAATGATCGGTAGCCGTAAAATAAAGTTCATTATTAAAAACAGTAAAATTGCTAGGATTTGAACTTCCACCAAGAGCCTGATGACTATTTTTTACCATCCGCGTACCTTGTTCAGTGCCGTCAGTTTTCCATAATTCCCGACCGAAAAATCCGTCATTGGCCGAGAAATAAACTTCCCCATTAAAGACCGTCAGCTCTGCAGGATCACTAGATTGTAAGGTATTAATATCTTTAATTAAAAAGGTATTCGCTTTGGTGCCATCTGTCTTCCACAGTTCAAAACCTCTCTCATCTGTAGCTACGAAATAGGAATCGGTTCCCAAAGAAACCAGTTCTGTTATAGAAAAAAAATCTTTGATAAAAGTTTGGCCTTGAGCCACAGAAAAAAGGAAACAAAACAGCAGGGTGTAGTAGTATTTCATAAGGTTGATTTGGAGGTTCTAATTATGGGATAAATGTAGTTTTATTTTCAATTCAAAATACATTTGAATTAAATCTATCTCTAAGTATTTAGCCTTTAATAAAAGTGTTCCTAGAGTCTGCATTCTGCTGTTCTCAGGAATTCATAACTTTTAACTTAATCCTCTTTTTATGACTTCCGACGAATTCACAAACCACCCCAAAACAAAAAAGCATCCCGATCCTGTTGAAAACAGAAAAGGAAAGCTTCTCATCGGAATACCAAATTGCTTTGGTATCACTACGTCCCGAATCTCTTCGGAAACAACACAACATCTTCTCGATCCCATGACGATGGGAATCTTGCCAAAAAAAGCTCCAAATTTCTTTAGAGCTTCTTAGCATTATTGCGGTCTGGACGGGACTCGAACTTTGTTCAATTATCCCAACCATATCAACACTCTTGTTAAATCTCTTTTTCTATGTTGACGATTTGTGACCTTAAACACGTGGGTTATGGTACAATTTGATTTCGTCTGGTGCAAAAATACTAAATAGAATCAATTAACCATACTTAATATTAATAAAAGCACTTAAAATGTTTCGTGGAACCTATTTTGGTTCCAAATATGAATTATCACGGTATTATCTGCTTTCATATCCAGACTATTGTACTCCACTGCCATTAATCTTAACTTCAACCACTACCTACATTTGTTCTTTGTTGGTAATGAAAATTTCGGCTATCCTAAAATCTAAAGAATTAGAGATATGTAGCGAGTCTCAAAATAATGTAAATCAATAAGTTATTATAGTTAGGCATGCTTTTTGTAATCTCTTCCATACAACTATTTATAGCGTGTCATCTTCCTAAATTCTCTCAACTATTCAATATTGACTCTATTTATAGTCTCCTAAAACTCTAAATAGATATGATATGGATTTAGAACTACTTACACAGAATTTAGAACAAGAATTACTGGATATTGATGAAAATTCAAATACGATTATTGAAAGGTGCAAACGGTCCATAGTAGCTTGCAATAAACTTTTACAACTATTTCAGCGAGAAATTAATAAAAATGGGTTTAGCTCTGTTCCCGAGGAAATTTATTTTTTCCAATTCACAAAGCAAATGCCTTTACAGCATTTAATCTACTTTTCTGAAATACTCTCATTTGAACTTCAATTTCCAAAGGCCGATAAGGTTATTCAACGAAAATTTACAAGAAAAAAAATTCAAAATATCAATCGATTTTTCATTTATAATTTGGACTTTATACAATACACAGATTCAGATTACCACCATTTTGATCGAGAATACTATACACGTGAGTTTCTGGATAATTACCACATAGTCACTTCTAAAGTCTATTTTCAAGATTCAAAATTTTCAACCCCCAGAGATTTGCTTTTGGGTAAATTTAGAGCGTATGGTTGGTTTCTTATTTATCTTGAAAATCGCTTAGCGAATTTAACTTTAACTTTGCCAAGTACTGAGAACACTAGTGATAAGCTGAAAAAATTGGCATGGCCATTTACTAACACTGATTGGGTGGAACTAGTTTATGCAATTTACTTTGCCGGACTCTCACATAAGAACAATTTAAATATCAGAAAAGTGTCAAAAGCATTGCAACAAACTTTTGATTATATTCCCAAAGATCTTTACAAAACGTTCCAGCATATTAAATACCGAAAAAACAGTAAAACCCTATTTTTAGATTCGCTCTGCTCAGCCTTATTATTAGAAATTAAAAAAAGTCATGAATAGTATTAATATGTCCCTATTTTCGACTTCTAAAAAGACAGTAGTACTGTCGACCTACCGTTATCATCTTTTCACTGCTGTTTCCATTTTATTTATACCTATTTGATGATGGACTCTGAAGAAACAACAAGTAAATAACCGCAAAACGCATCAAATTTCAAAATGTTAAATTTTGACCGTAGTACGGTTGACATGGGGGAAAAAATCCAATAATATTATCCAAATTTGTAGAACGAAAGTCAAATCAGGTCAGGGGCTATCAAATTAGTTGAAAGCAATGCGATAGCCTTTTTACCATTAAAATCGCTCTATTATGCCAACAAGTATTATTACCACAGACGACCTTCGGGAATTCAAAATGGAATTGCTCGATGACATCAAAAAATTATTATCCAAACAAACAACAGGAAAACTTAAAAAATATCTCAAATCTTCCGAGGTTATGGATTTACTTCAAGTAAGTCCAGGCACTTTACAGAATCTTCGTATCAATGGTACTTTACCCTACAACAAAGTTGGTGGCATCATCTACTATGACGCAGAGGAAATTCAAAAAGTTATGGATGCCAACCGTGTGCAGCACGGCCTAAATTCTTAAAAGATGAACTACATAAAGCTACTTAATGCGGCTTTTGAAAAGTTCTATTTCGATGACCGCCTAAATCCTACCCATATCAGTTTGTATATGGCGCTATTTCAGGAATGGAACAGCAGTCGTTTTGCGGATGAACTTTATGTGAACCGAAGGGATTTGATGAGAGCTTCGAAAATTGGCTCTAAAACCACATATCACAGATGTGTTACAGAATTGGATTCTTGGAACTACTTATCCTACTTCCCTTCAAACAATCCATATAAAGGCAGTAAAATTAAGATGTCCATTATCGGGACAAGTGATGAACCTGTTACGGGACAGTACAATCCCACATTAGAACAACTTGCGGAACACTACCGTCCCATACGTGAACCAGTAGTGTACCAACACCATCCCACTAATGGACAAGCTGTGGACTCGCACCGTCCCACCAGTGGACAAGCACTGGTATCTACTATAAACAATACCAAACAAGTAAACACTATAAAACAACCAAAGGGCTGGCAGGCCGTTATTGATTTTTTTATTGAAAAAGATTTTAATGCTGATGAAGGAAAAAAATTCTTCGAATATTACGAAACTCGGAATTGGCAAACGAGTGATGGAAATGAAATTAGGGATTGGCGCGCTTTAGCGAGCAACTGGATGGACAGAACAGAATTATTCAACAAGGAAAACAACCCAAACAAAAAACAAGCGTCCCAAATCAAGGACAACTTGCGGACTACTAAAAATAAAGATTATGGACAACCCCTCTAAAATTACCGAAGGAGGCGTGGAATACTCGCTCGGAAAGTTTGATGGCAAAAGCGTGCTCTATGATTTTGACAAAATCCTGGTTTACTTGGAAGCAAAAGGGAAATTGCTCTTTGGAGAACAATTTAGAATTTACCCTGAGGACACGGTTATCATCCGCAAACTGTGTCACTATTTCATAAAAGACCAAGAAAATTGTATGAAAGATGACATTGATCCTGACAAAGGAATTCTTCTATCCGGACCAGTGGGATGTGGAAAGACAACTTTGATGAAATTGTTACGGCACATTGTCCCATTGCAACGACCCTACGAAGTGATTCCCTGTCGGAATGTGGCGTTTAGCTTTAATCACATTGGCTTCAAAACGATTGAAGATTACGGAAATACCAAATTCTTCTGCTTTGATGACTTGGGCATTGAACCTGCTGGGCGATTTTATGGCAAGGATCTCAATGTAATGGGGGAAGTGCTTTTATCGCGTTACGAATTATATCTGCAATCCAAGAAGAAAATAAAAACCCACGCCACCACTAATCTCAACGCAGAAGAATTGGAGGAACGCTATGGAAACCGCGTTCGCAGCAGAATGCGTGAGCTATTTAATTTAATTGCTTTTGACGAGAGTGCTGGGGATAAGAGGAAATAAATCAACTTCTGAAAGACTTATATAATAAAATTACTTCAGAAATAAATTGTTGAACAATGGTTTTCAAACTCATCGTTAATTCTAAAAATAAATCTTTCATAATATTACTGATTTTGTATGGATAGCAGAATGGCCAATGCGATATGTTGGATATTATCGGAATCAGAAATATAGCTGGCTTCATCGATATTACTCAAAAATCCAAGTTCCAAAAGCATTGATGCACAATAGTGATTCATTTCTCGCAAAACCTGAAAATTCGCAAACTTCACACCTCGACTGTCATATCCTACCCTTTTGCATAGTATCTTTTCAGTTTGATATCCTATAACTACGGATTCTCTTGAATAATCCCCTTGCACTCTTGAAGCATAAACCTCTATGCCTCTTGCATTCGGATTATCCGAATGATTACAATGCAAGGAAATAAACAGATCTGCTTTTAGAGCTTTAGCTAGTTTTGTTCTATCAAATAACGAAATAAGCGTATCGCTATATCTCGTTAAGTAAATATCCAGCGTTTTTTCAGCCTGTTCGTTAAGTCTCAATATCTTCAATGCAATATCCAGTACAACATCCTTTTCCTGGATGCCATTTATTCCGATTGCACCGGAATCCATTCCACCGTGCCCAACATCGATAATTATAATTTTTTGAGTTGCCGGTTCCTGTCCAAAAATGAGAGACATTTTTAGAAGCAAAATGACAAAGCTGACGTTTTTGAACACTTTTTTCACTTTAATTTTTCAGATTATCAACAACCGATATTCAAAATTCCATAAAATTTAATGCCAAATAACAGCAAAGGAATTCAAATGATATCAAACAACATTTTATTCACAAATATTTGATTATCAATTATTTAAAAGTAAATATATGTATATTTCCAATAACGAAAACAATCCAAAATTTAAACTGTTCCGTTATGAAAAAATCAATCTATTTCGCAGCTCTTATTTCACTATTCTCAACCTCGCTTTTTGCGCAGATTGGAGGTATTGAAGATTCCGTTAATGATGTTTCGGACACCATCAGGACAATTTTCCCAATTATATTGGGAGTCATCTTTCTTGTGGGTTTTCTGTTTAATGCAGGACACTTCTTTGGCGAAAACGCTGACCTTAAAAAGGGGATTACACGGGTTCTTGTGTTTGTACTCATTGCAGGTGCGGTGGTCGGGATATTCACTTACCTAATCTCCATCGTAGTCTAACCACCAAAGAGGAATTTATTAGAAAAGAAGCATGAAGAAATTCGAGATCTATAAAAACATCAGGAAACGGGCGGTCATTTTTGGACTGCCCATCTCCCTGTTTGCATTAATGATGGTGTCGATTATCGCTTCGCTCTTAATCATCATATTCTCTTTCAGCTTTATGTTGATTATTGGCATACTGGTTTTCAATGCGACCCTTTATGTTGCCCTGTCAAAAACGACCCACAATCCGCAACTATTTCAGATAGCGAAAGCCTTTCCAAGAATCATCAGCAATAAAAAAACCTCTGGTTTCGATTATGAACAAGATTAACCTTTCAGCATATCGTCCGATTGCGGATATTCAGGACAATATCATTTTTGCCAATAATGGCAACGTGGTCTTGTGCTATGAGGGGATATTACCTGAAATCTACTCCCTATCGGAAAAGGATTTTGAGGATTTGCACGGTGCATGGTTTCAGGCGTTAAAATCGTTGTCTGTTGGAACGGTCGTTCACAAACAGGATATCTATATAAAGAAATCCTACACGTCCGATCAATTGCCTAATTCTACCTTTCTGGAAAAGGCTACGCACGACCATTTTAAAGGGCGTGAATATATGGAACACCGTTGCTATTTGTTCTTTATACTTACCAAGAACAAAGCATTGAACAACCCAAAATATGTCAATCCTCTCCGAAAGGTGGTCAAGGATATCGTTCAAAAATTAGACGATAACGTAAAGAGCTTCATCGGGTCGGTCAGCGATTCCGTTTCCTTTATCAATAATAGTCGGAAGATTGAACTTATCCCCCTTGAAGCAAAACATATCCAAGAGTTAACGAATTCATATTTCAATGGATTCAATGAAGGATTTGACACCGATATTTTATTGGATAAGAAAAGCGTCACTATAGGCGAAAACTATTTTGATGCCCTTGCCATCAATAGTGAACTGTGCTTTGGCGAAAGTGTACAGAGTAGCAAGACCAATGAGAAATTCACTTCTGACGATTTTGTGTTTCATCAAGGGTTTATTGATGGTTTAGGGCTTACGCTTAACGAAAACCATATTGTCAACCAGATTATCTATTTGGACGATAAACAAAAGTGGCGCAAGCTGCTTGACAAGAAGGTCGAGGAACTTAATAAAAGTTCAAATTTCGGTTCACAGAACAAAGTTGTTCTTGGCAAAATTCAGCATATCCTTGACCAGATTAATGCCGACGATAATTCAAGAATTATCCGTGGCCATCTCAATATCATTTATTGGGATAAAAATGCAGAAAATTTAGCTCGGATTGGTTCTAAAATCAAGACTGAATTCAAGGAATTGGATATCATCCCATACTATCCACGAGGAGAGGAACGAAAGAACTATATACTGAACAGTTATTGCTGTTTCTCTTCCAATTTCAGCAATACCGATATGTATGTGACGGATTTGAAACACGCGCTTTGCCTGTTTATCAATAACACCAATTATAAATCGGATCCTACAGGAATCATTTTTAACGACCGAGAACACAACATTCCTGTCTTGAAAGATGTTTGGGATGAACGTAAGAAACGCATCAAGGCACGGAACTTTGCCATTTTCGCTCCAACTGGCGAAGGCAAATCCTTTCTGGCAAATAACATTTTGCGCCAATATTTTGAAAGTGGCGTTCGTCTGGTCATTATCGACTTGGGTGGTTCTTATACCAAATTCGCTAAGCTTTATCCTGAACAATATACTGTGCTTCGATACGAAAGTGGAAAGAATCTCGGTATCAATCCATTTTACATAAGTGATACGAACGACCTGACACCTGAACGATTGGAGGACTTATCCGTATTCCTATTTGAATTGTTTGCTTCAGATTTAAAAGTGACCAAGGCACAATCCGTTTCGGTAAAAAAGATTCTACGCCATTATTACGATAGCACGCCTGAAAATCACTCTTTGGATGGCTTCTACCACTTTATAGAGAGCAATCAAAAAGACCTCTTAAATCAACTTAAAATCCATCCTGACTACTTCAATGTTACTAGCTTCTTGCACGTCATGTCGGAGTATGTTGGCGATGGTCTCTATAGTTTTCTGTTTGAAGTCAGCGAAGACCAGACCTATAAAATCGAGGACAAGCGTTTAATTGTTTTTGAACTGGATGAAGTAAAGGACAACAAAGAAATCCTGTCCGTTATGTTGAAGCTGATTAAGTCAGCCATTCAACGGACAATCTGGAAGAACCGAGCCGAAAAAGGCATCATCCTTTTCGACGAGTTTGCTAAGCAACTGAAGTTTGAGAACGTATTGGAAAGTGTAGAATTCTATTATCAAGCGATCCGAAAGCAGAACGGTGCCATCGGAATCGTTCTGCAATCCATAAACCAGCTTCCAAACAATTCAACATCGGCGAGCATCCTTGAAAACACACAGGTGTTCTACAGTCTCCATAATGAAAAAGGTTATGCAGAATTGGTCAAGCGTCTCAATCTTTCCACCCATGATCTCAACCAATTAAAATCTATCAAGAACAATCTTTCCGGGCCACGCAAATACACGGAAATGTTTATAAAAATCGGTAAGGAAAGTAACATTTTCCGTCTCGAGGTACCAAAGGAAGTGTATGCCGCTTACCTGACAGATGGAAAGGAAAATGAAGAAATAATGAAGCTCTATGAGCAACATCAGAATATGGAAAAAGCAATTATTGAATTCACTTCTAAAAAATAATATTATGATACCAAAGGTTCACGAATACCAAAACAGATTTTTAACTATGAGTAAATCGAAACTTATAGTACTCGCAATGGCACTCTTATTCAGCTTGAACATCAATGCTCAGGGAATGCCCACTTATGACAATACCAATTTCATCAGCTTGGTAAAACAACTGATAGAATCTGGGAAGCAGACAGCAAACATTATAAAAACGGTTGAATTTATGAAAAAGGCTAAAGAAAATATTGAGAAGGTAAATGACGTGGTTAGACAACTAAATGCGGTTCGGGAAATCGGTCAAAATAACCAACGTCTAATTCGCGTGATGCAAAATGACTTAAGGGATATTCTTGATTCCCCTTATATCAAACCTGATGAAGTAAGTCGGGTATCGGAATCGTTTAGCGCCATTGTAGAAAACTCCTTGGATACAATGGATTTTATAGATGATATTCTGTCCAGTGATTTCTTAAAAATGACTGATGCCGAACGTACTGGAATCTTAAAAGAAAAAGAACTGGAATCCAAGGAAATGGTTTCTAATGTGAAAACCAAAACCAAACGCTACAAGGATATTATTTCCTTCAGAAAAATGCAGGATAAAATCAATAACCGCGAAACAGAATATTAAGATGACTGCAACCATCATTTTAGGAATAGGCTTGGAATATATCGATACGGTTTTCCAAACCATACAAAACAGTAGCTTTTCGCAATATACCATTGCAGGAATGAAAACGCTTGCGGTTTTGTTTTTCCTTGTGAACATTCTTAAAAAATACAATGAAGGTATTGCGGACAAAGATGGTTACACTTGGGGATTGAGCCCAGGCGAACTGGCAAAGAATTTTGCCATAGTTCTTTTGGTCATATTCTCGACACAGCTATTGGGCTTTTTTGATAGCATCTTGGTGTCAATAGAAGCGCAGTATAGAGGGACTGCTCCAGCACTTTTGCCCTTGCAAATGCAAGACATTCACATTGAGGAAGAAGTCAATCTAATGGATGCTGCAAAAAATGCGATGACTCTGCTTTACGAAGCTTTGGTCACACCACTTTATGGATTCAAAATAATTGCTTTTATCATTGGCATCATTCTATGGCTTTTGGACCTATTTATCTATCCACTCTTTTTGGCAGAACGGTTCTTTCTTTTGGGGATTATGCAGGCCTTTTTTCCATTGGTTATCAGTTTAGCAGTATTTGAAAAATTCCGATCATTGGCCTATAATTTTTTCAAATTATATGCTGCGGTTTATATGCTCGTGCCAGCCTTCTTTTTGGTTAATATATTCGTAAATGCACTATATACAGAACTCAACACCAACTTTTGGAATAATCTATTTGGAACCGACCTCGGACAAGGATTCTTTGCCCCCGTCGTACAACTTGGTTCCGTTGGATTCATAGTATTTCTAAAGTTCAAGCTTTACAGGCGTGCAACATCCTTCACCTTAAGACTATTTAACGGTTAATATAAATGACATGAAAACACCCTATAAAAACATATATGCAGTCCTCAAATTAAATCGTTTCATCGTTTTGGCGGTGGTGGTTTGCGCTTTGCTTACCAGTACATTTTCGATCTGGATGGTGTTCAATACTAATAAGAAAACTTTAAATAGTGCATTCGCTATAAACACTGATGGCAGTATCATTCCTTTAAAGCTCGTTACCCAAAAAGAAAATTTCGGGGTCGAAGCTTTGGCCCACTTGGAACTGTTCCATAATTACTTTTACAATATTGACGCAAGCAATTATGAAAAGAATCTTGCGAAAGCACTTTGGCTGGGCAATAGTTCAGTGGACAACCTATATCGTCAAAAAAGAGCGGATGGGGTCTATAACCGATTATTACAATTCTCCCTTGTTCAAAAAGTATTGAGCATCGATTCACAAATCGAGGAAAACAATGGGATTTACAGCTTTAGAACCATAACTATTTTTAAAATCAATCGTGGTTCTATCATCGACACTTATGAACTCGTTTCCACCGGAAACCTGAGTATGGTTGACCGAAACTTCCCGAATAATCCGCACGGATTATTGATAACCAATTATTTTGAAAACTCCTTAAAAAAATTTAAACAATGAAAATCGAGCCGACCCGCCTACCGTCGGGCAGGTGATGGGCATTTTAAAATTAACTCTCATGAAAATAGAAAAGAATAAAATTGTCTTTGCAGCCGTATTGGCTGTGATTTTAATGTTTCTAATTTCCTATACCATCATGGTTATGGGCGATGATGAAAGTGAAAATGAAAATCTTAAACAGACCCAAATACCAGCTTTGCAAGAAAATCAAAAAGAGTATAAGACCAAACTGGATGCCATCAATGATCTTAAGGAAGTGCGCGAAACGAATGCGCCGAGTATCTACAATGAAAAATTGATTGATTCCCTCGGCTTTTATGATGCAGATCTGCCTCAACGTGAAAAAGAACGTATCGTAGATAGTATCTATTCGGCAGGGAAAATCAGATATTCAGAAGTGGCATATCAGAATATGGGTTCAAAAAGAGCAGCTCCAAAAAAAGTTAAAGAAGTAGATTCCGCAGAAATAAGACGAGCACAGAAGATTGAAGTCCAAGAATTGGGACTGGAACATCAATTATTTTTTGCTGCTTCTCCCGAGCCAAACGATTCTTCAATCATCGGGAATACGGATGAAACCATATATGTGGTCGTCGATGGAGACCAAGTAGTAAAAGCAAACTCCCGATTGCGGATGCGACTTACCAAAGCTGCAATGATTAACAATAAGGAAATGCAGAAAAACACACTCGTTTTTGGATTTATCAGTTTTCAGCCCAATCGTGCTTTAATAGAAATTGAGAATATTAATCATCATCCTACCAAACTGAAAGCATTCGATTTGCAGGATGGTAGTGAGGGCATCTATGTCGAAAACAATTTTCGGGAAGAAATTACAACGGAAGTCCTAGACGATGTTATTGGCGATATCAACATTCCTAGTGTTCCGGAAGTTGGTGGTATTACTAAAATTCTAAAACGTAAAAACAAAAGCGTAAAAGTGACCGTGCTGAACAATTATAAGCTTATTCTAAAACCAAAACTATGAGCCACTTAAAGGTTCTTAAAAATTCAATCTTATGAAAAGATATATCATAACTTCATTTATTGCCGTTGCTTCCACTATCACACCCCACCTTTGCATGGCACAGGTTTCGGCCCAAAACCTAATAGTTATAGACACCATCTACGCAAATGACACTAAAAATGTGGCGATGTTTTTCCCAGAGCCCATTCGCCAAGGCATAACCGGTTCGGACAATTTTATATTCACTTACAATCGTGAGAAAGAGCAGTATTTCGGTTTGCTTCAAGCAAAGCCAGGAAAAGAAAGCAATCTTCTGATAGTCAATAGAGATGGTTCAATTTTTTCGTATATTGTAAGGTATAAGGCGCAGTTATCTAAATTCAATTATTTTATTCCGAAGTCCAGTAGTATCGGGAATGAAAAACCAATAATGAACGATACTATCTCGGTTGCTATTGCTGAAAGTAAAATTGATAACAGGAATTATTATTACCAGAAATTCAGTTCTTACCTTATTGAAAGAAAGCAGCGATTTGGTAGGAATAAAAAGCGAACCGAAGGTATTGTTTTGAGCGTCGAAAACATTGTTTTTGATACGGAAGAACTTTATTTCGTCATCGAGATAAAGAATAATTCGACTTTGGATTATGATTTAAATTTCTTAAAACTTTCGATTGAAACGCGTCAGAAAGGAAAAAGAAAATCGTTACAACGATTATATCAAGAGCCAATTTACATACATAATCTGCCCTCAAAAATTGCAGAAAGCGAAACGGTAAGGTTCGTTTATGTGTTGCCCAAATTTTCATTATCCAATGACCGTAGGGCAATTTTAGAATTGAATGAAAAAGATGGCGAACGCAGTATAGAACTGAAAATATCACATAGAAATATCAATAACCCAAATTAGAAAGATTATGAAAAATTTAGTCATTTGCTCGCTCATTTTGTTGTTCTTCTCGTGTTCAGAGAGCAAGAATCTTTCCCCTTCTGAAACTGCCAAAGTTGTTGCCGAAAGTTTTTATCATGGAAATGATGCTAACTTAAAAAAACATACCACTGCGGAAGGATATGCAAACCTTTCCAGCATTCAAGAAATGTTTGCTGAAGATAAAAATTCAGAAACTAACTTTAAAGTGGTCGATGAAGCTATGGATGGCGAGGTAGCTTGGATAAAATATTCTACAGCTTACGATCCAAAACCAGGTGTATTTAAACTGGTTCAAGAAGATGGCCAATGGAAGGTAACGCATAATGGGCCGAGGGATAAGGGGCCGTTTTAACTAATAGAATCTTCTCTCTGAATTTCATTCATTGATTTCTTCAAAATTCACTTTGCATATTTCAAGATGTTCATTAAATCTGAATGTTCATTGCCACTGAACAATATAAAAAAATGAACATCACAGATTATGTATCGAAATAATGATATCATTTACGAAGCTACTTCCAAATTAAAAGAGCTCGTCAATATCCAAATAATCGTGGACAGCATAAAGGAAAACTCTCACTTAACTATCAGCAATTCAAAATTCACTGTAGAAACCAGGTTTTATATTATAACATCTCAACAGGATTTAATTTAATTTTATTTCGATTGGAAGAAATGAAAAACAATAGCGATAAGCCAATTGTTTTAATCACGGAATATATTTCTAAAAAAAAATCCAAAACTTAAAGAGCGCGTTATCAACTACATCGACGTCGCTGGAAATGCTTTTACCATACATAATGATTTAGCAATTTTCGTAGAGTTCTATACTGAAAACAAGAGACTTTCTCGGTTTTGGAAAGGAGTTAACTAAGGGGAAGATAATCTTTACAGAATGACGTTAGATTTAGGTGGAATCGACTTGGGTTATCCTGTAGTTTCTATTAATTTCAGTACATTTTTGAAATTATTCGCAGAAATTTCTTTTTTATTCTATTTGAACGATACCAGGAAATATAGGTATTATTGGCATCCCGTCTATATTTTACTTTCGTTATTTTATATTGTGTACTAATTTCATGTAGTTTTCAAAAAATTGCTTTTCCATTTGAACTGATTTGTAAACCTTATTTAGGTAGTTTATCACTACAGCGATATTGGAAGATTCGACAATTCTTTTTGCCAAACGTATGCAGTAGTAAAAATTATAATATTATTTCATTCCAGCGGTGGTGGATTATTATTTTGAGCATAAATCCAATTCGGGACACAGTGCGTCCCGAATTATAAAAAATTATTTTTAATCAAATATTGATCGCGCTTCATCATAAATTCTTTCAAAGTTGGTCTCCAAGTCTTCATCTGAAAATTCAATAGCACTTTGTGGTAGTTCTCTTTCGATTCTGCCCAGCTTAAACTGGACCTTCTTATCCTTCCCATCAGCATAAGTAATAAACTCGCCTTGTTTCAGTCTAAAAAACACATCAGCTCTTATTTTCGGAATTTCCTTTTCGCCCGTAGTTATGCGCGTATCAAAATCAAGATTATGACCACGACTGATACTCTTGGTTGGATCTTTCACAATCTCAAAGAAACGTTCGTAATATTTGGCGGTGTCAGGATCATTGACTTTACCAAAAAACTGATAAGAAAGATTGCTCAAAATTGCCTTACTCCCCTTATCACCGTACATCATATCATTCTGAATTTTATCCTGCATCACATAAATTGTAGAAATATTATAACTCCGCAATGTTGCTGGAATACGATGCATATTCAATAATCGGATGGTAGGTGCCTCTTCCATCAAAAGAAATGAAGGCTTGCTATTACGAACACTCATTTGCTTTATGATGGTGTGAATAATGGTAGCGATAACTGGCGAATAGGAGGTTTCAAATTTGGGGTTGTTCACTATGGAAATCACAGTTGGGTTTTCTGGACTGTTTATATCTAGTGGTACGTCGTCTGCAGATAAGGTCATAAAAATCCGCTGTGTGCTAATTCGTTTCAGTGCATTCGCCAAAGTACTTTTTACACCTGCGGTCTGCCGCTCAGAATCCTTCCCACTGATAAAGGCATCTGCCATTGCTCTTGATGTGGTATTGGTTTCCAAAAATTTGATCAGGCTGTCCGTGTCCAGGTATTGATAAATGGCAATCAAGTGTGGAAGTGTGCAAAACTGAGGATAGGTGGTTTTCAGTTTCCAGATCAGGGCACCAATCAAGCCTTCCGCAGCATCATTGAAAAACTTTGTGGTTCCCGAAGTTCCTGATTCCCTTTGTTCCAAAAGGTTTTCGATTAATACCCTTGACACCTCATTGACGCTTTCCTCGTTCTCTAAATAGCGTGGCGCAATAGGATTTACCTTGTGAATGATTTTATCAAAGGAAATGACCTTAAACGGAATATCGCCATCCTTAAAAAGCGGATATGCCATTTCGGTCAGCTCAAAATCTTTGTAATCGTGGATGATGCCGCAAAAACCTACTTTTTGGAAATGTTTCAGGAATCCATACACAACACTCTCGGTCTTTCCACTTCCGGCAGAACCAATGATTGATGCCCCACGTTTGATGTTGTCCAGTTTAAAGTTTCCTTTTGTAGTGGAAAAGTTTACCTGATATTTGGCATTTCCATTTTTAGGCTTCTCCGTTTTATGCAAGAAAACATACATTCCTATGTTAATTAATATCAGAGGACAAACCAAATAAAGTGCTACTTGCACCAATGGTAATTGTTCATTTGAATAATACACAAGAGCACCAATCAAAAGAAGATTGAC
This sequence comes from Gelidibacter mesophilus DSM 14095, assembly GCF_000423005.1. GTDB lineage: Bacteria > Bacteroidota > Bacteroidia > Flavobacteriales > Flavobacteriaceae > Gelidibacter > Gelidibacter mesophilus. The sequence continues at coordinate 6,538 of NZ_AUHD01000007.1, read as the reverse complement.
TACAAATGGATATCTGCTTATCCGAAATATTCCATAGAAAACACTACTGGCCAAACCAATAATAAAAAGTACCGTTACGAGATTGTCCATTTGCATAATTTTAAATTAGATTCCGATGGAACTCGATTTGATGGCCACTTCCGCACCACGTCGTAGCCGATTAAATATTTTCATTGCCAATTGTGCCTGCGTTACGGGAATTGTTGGCATTATTGGAATACCGGCTTTACCCATTATTTTAAAAGCCAATGCCTTCTCGTTGGTGGGCAGTTTCATCAAGGAAGCAAAATAGATTTTCGGATTCTTGACAAAATCCTTTCGTGCTTTATAGGTTTCTGCAAAGTTCCTTTGGTAATCGAATGTTTTATCAAACCGTTTCTCGGCACTCTCAAAAAATTTATCTCTATCAAAGCCACGTTTCACATTCTTACCGTGCATCTCAACTTCCGAAGCTTTATGTTTACTTCCTGGCGAAAGACTGAACGTATTGGATGCATCTTTACGACTTACTATGATGTGAATGTGGCTTTGGTTTCCAGCCTTTGGCATTCCTTGCACAATTCGTTTACCATCTTGTTGGTGTGGTGCTTGCTTTTCCAGTTTTGCAATTTCCCTTTTCATACTGTTGATATTCCCTTCCGCTCTCCCATCTTGCAGATTTCGGATTTCAGTTTTAAGCTGAAGTATTTTTGTAGCATAAGGCTGGTTTTCTTTAATCTGTATGTCAGTTCCTTTAAAGGTTCTTTGATGTTCTATTTTTGCATAGTATTTTATGTCATCGATGGTTATAGGTCTTCCATCGATTTCACGATTGAAGGATGCCACATAATCCTTGATCAGCTCCCGCGTGTACTTTTTCAAATCTTCACTACTGTTCTGCAACCTGTTCAATTCGTACTTTGACGGACTGACTGTAATGGAATAGAATTTCGGTTCTGTCTTTTTGAGTTTTGCAGTGTTTCCATCAATATCCCTTACCACGTCTTCAGCGGAAATACCTTCGCCATATTGATTGAAAAATTGTTCCATATCCTGTTGCTCAAGACCTTGGTTTTCCTTCTCCAGATAACCGACAAAATCGCCTGAACTTTGTGAATATTTTCCTCCCATTTTTTGAGCTGTGATCGTGATATACATCGCCTATATTTTAAAGTTCATTCTTAAGATTTTGTTTTTACCGCTTCGCTCTCCCTTTGGTCGTTAATCTCGTAGACTCGATTTCAAAAAAGCGAATTTCCTTTTTTTCTTCAGCATATTTCTTTTCCAATATCAAAGGTTTATTGTTTGGCTGTTCCGTCTCAAAAAGAGATTGAATCATTGCGACCGTGGGCTTAGTTTGGGTCTTTTCAACATCCCTCATTATTGCGATGACGGCATTGATTCTTTTAAGCAACTTGGCTTCGATGGTTCGCCCTGTCGGACCCAATTTTTCTTTTGGAGATATCTCATTGTAGAAGAAAAAATCGAGCATTGTAGCCATCGCTTCGGTGTGCGATTTGAAGTAAGTGCGGGAGAATGTTTGGAAACGTATGGCTGTTTCCTTTTTAAATCTAATTCCTTTAAATGAATCCATATTTCGCCGATTTGTCGCAAAATCTTCCCTAAAAATGAGCGTTTATAGCTCATTTGTCGCAAATCATTGATTGTCAAGAAATTACAATTATTTTAAACAGCTGACTATCAGCTATTTAAAAACGAAAAGGAATCCGAAACATCGCATCGCGTGTTACCCTCTTGCTATTCTTTTCGTCCCGCTTTAGCGGGACAAAAATTTCATACAATCTGGCTAAAAAGCCAATTGCCTTTTTAAGGAAATAAATTTCCGATATGTTATTTTTCGATGGGTACGGTTATAGGCGAAAGTGAAAAATGGATAACCCTAAGTAAATTTGAATGCTGAATTACAGCGAAATAAAGATACGTTTTTTTATTTGATTTGGAATTATAAAACAAAAAACACCTCCAAAATTTAGAGGTGCTTTATTATCTAGTTGGAAAATTAAATGTTAGAAATGAATGTGTAGGAATATAAATTTCGCAATGCCTCTTCCTCTATCATCGTTTCAAAACAGGTGTAATTTTCTCTTACGTATTTGCGAATATCATCGCCAAATTTTCGTTCCACGTATTTTTTAGAATTTTCCAAAAGTCGATTTTGAGTCTCTTCTCTCAAGTCTGTAAAATTGAGATAAACCATAGCTCTAAAATTTAGTATTCGCTTGGTAACATCAGTGTATCATTTACAAAATATAAACGCAGTTCATCGAGTGGAAAATCGGTTGCCCGATAGCCGTGTTTTTCTAAAATATTATCGTTACCATCGGTATAAATAATTTCAGCTTCGTAGCCTGTAAAATCTTGTCTTTCTTCTGACAATCTTTTAAAGTCTATGGTTATAAATTCGCTACGAGGAATCAGGCTTTTTGCAACTACCGAAGTATCCGTAATGAGCCAAAAACAATCCGCTACATCGGCCAAATATTTTAGACCGTCCGTAAAACGTGTTCTAATTAATGGGATTTGGAAGAACATTTCCGTTCCGTGAAAATGTTGCAATCCTTCTTTGATTTCATTAACTTGTGCTGTACTCATCGGTTCATATTTGTTTTGGAATTCGTGACCCGAGCCTTTAAGGCGAACGGATGAAATAATCTTTGATTTCATTGTGCATATATTTAAACTGTGAATAATGAAAAGAGGGCGCAACTTTCGAGAGGAACGCCCTCTTTGATTTTTAGGAATTACTTGTAATTTTTAATACCAAGTAAAAGAATCTCATTCGCTTCGATTTCGGTAACATATCGTTTGATACCCTCTTTGTCCTCGTAGCTTCGGGATTTCAATTTTCCCATAACACCCACTTCCTTGCCTTTGCCTACATATTTTTCGATAATTTCGGCATTATTTCCCCAAGCTACTACGGTATGCCAATTGGTTTCTGTTTGCTTTTCGCCATTGGCATCCTTGTAATACTCGTTAGTGGCAAGTGAAAAACGGGCTACTTTTTTACCGCTTTCAAGGTTTGCAATTGTTGGCTCTTGACCAACGTTTCCGATTAACTGTACGTGATTTTTTAAAGTGCTCATAATAAAAGAATTAAAGATTAATTAAAATGCTATCTGAACCCCGTCAATGTTAATTGTCGGGTAAACATTCAGACAGTACGTTTTTATATTTTTTTGAAGTGATTTACTTATTATATCTTGAGCGTTTTCCTTTTTTGTTTTTGTTGGTGCCGCTTCCTTTTGTATGTTTTTGTAAGATTTCATAAGATTCATTTTAGATTTACTTCCCATAGGCCCTCGCTGTTACCTTTTTTTGTTGCCGATACATTTTCAATATTTGGAATTGTTGAGGACTTATAAAAAAGTGCGAGGCACGAGCCTGGTTTATGCAGTCCGGTCAATTTCCAAATGTTGGTATTTTGCTGGCAAAAAAAGGTTAAGGCAGTGAGGGTGCGGAAGTGTTTCTAAAGACTTTTGTGAAGTACAATAATGTTGGAAGTGGCACCAAATGATGAAATGGAAATCCGAATTGGCGGACTCCGTTCACGATTTCGGATTGGGAATGAAGCGTCCCGTTCCGGCGCAGCGGACCGGGTTAGCGGAATGGAAAGTAGAAATTGGGGATGGTGTCCAAGACTTTTTAAGTGAAGCTCTTTTCCCGAAATGGAGCTTTACGCGTAATGCAGGGGAATGGGCTGAACGAATTATGAAAACGGATTATACTTTTAAAGTAGGATCTAAAGCGGACTGAACTTCAAAGACGGAGATTGGGAATGGAGTGTTGTTGCCGTTTTTCAGGCAGGATTAACATAATGGAAATCGGAGTATTTGGAGTTTTGTCCAAGACTTATCAAGGGAAGCGCTTTTCCCGAAATGGAGCTTTTCGCGGAATGCAGGGGAATGGGCTGAACGAATTATGAAAACGGATTATACATTTTAAAGTAGGATCTAAAGCGGACTGAACTTCAAAGACGGAGATTGGGAATGGAGTGTTGTTGCCGTTTTTCAGGCAGGATTAACATAATGGAAATCGGAGTATTTGGAGTTTTGTCCAAGACTTATCAATGGAAGCGCTTTTCCCGAAATGGAGCTTTTCGCGAAATGCAGGGGAATGGGCTGAACGATTTTGAAAACGGATTAATCTTTAGAAGTAGGATTTAAAGCGGACGTAACTCCAAAGTTGGAGATTGGGAATGGAGTTTGGCCGCTTTCCGGTTTTTCTCGGGAATAGACGGTCAAGTGGAATGGAAGTCGGAAACTTTGGAGTTGGGTCCAAGACTTTTTTAATGAAGCGCTTTTCCCGAAATGAAGCTTTTTCTGCGAAATGAAGGGGAATGGGCGGAATGGGTTGTGAAAACGGAATGTTCTTATTTAGTAGGATGTTAAGCATTCTGACCTTAATATGAAGAACCGAAATAGAGTTTTCAGCTTTTTTATTTTTACCGTGAATAGGGCAAAAGTAGAATGGGACTCGACGGTTATTTGATCTATATTGATGACCTTATGGATTGACTAACTAAAAATCTTTAACATGTATGATATTTGATTTTTTGATCAATATTTATATCCCGTTAATAAAACGATTACAACTTCATATAATCCTGCCATTTGATAAGGATATATTTTTCAACCCCATGTTCCTTTCGCTTTAGAAAACCATACTCATAAACAAAAAAATAAATATCTCCCTTTCCATTTCTCCAGTAGTGGGTGAAAAATTTAGGATTGAAACCACGCTCTAGCATTGTACTGGATCTTATCACGGCTTTCCCAGCTTTATTAAAATACGACAATATCCGCCTGTTTTTTTTAAGTTGGTTATTGACCACATTGTAGAAACTACCTCTTTGGCCGTCAATTGATTTTTTGTAATGGTAAGAACTTTTACAATATGCATCACAAAACTTTTTATCAGACCTTCCAACTAAAGCATTGCCACAAGCCAAGCACTGATGAGTTAATTCCATAAACAATTTCACGTTAGTGGTACATTAAACGAATGATATGCGTCTAATGTACTACTATATAAATTATATCATCTATAATTACCTGATATAAAGACGTTATGGAATTAAAAAAACATATTACCTTAAAACACCTGATGATTTCCCATAAGAAATGTATTGGTTTACATTTCCATACGGACAAAGTAATACTGGCTTTACTTAAAGAGATTCCTGATGTCAGTTGGAGTGAGGAATTCGGGATGTACCACGTTCCAAATACAAAACCGCATTTAGACAAACTATTTTCAATTTATAGAGGTGTGGCATGGATAAACTGTAAATATTTTTTTGACAAAAATAATTCCAAACAGTTGGACGATCCTATTGAGGTAGTTTGGATGGCTAAAAGAAAACTAAATAAGGACCATAGAGTTTGTCCAAAGGAATATTTACAAAAATTGGAAGTAAAAAGGTATTCCAACAATACAGTAAGATCTTATGTAGGCTGTTTCGAACATTTTATTAACTTTTACAAAAACGTACCACTTGAAAATTTGAACGAAGATGATATCCGCACTTATCTAAGGACATTGGTTTCCGAACAGAGGTCCAACTCTTATATCAATCAGTCCATAAATAGCATTAAATTCTATTATGAGGTCGTATTGGGAATGCCCAATAGATTTTATGCCATAGAACGGCCAAGGAAAGAACAGAAGCTTCCCATCGTACTCTCAAAATCAGAGGTACGGAAACTACTTGACAATACAAACAATATCAAGCATAAATGCATAGTAGGTCTTTTGTATTCTGCCGGTTTGAGACGTAGTGAATTATTGAATCTGAAAATACGGGATATAGATAGTAGTAGAATGATGGTTCACATTAGGGGAGCAAAGGGAAACAAAGATAGATATTCCTTATTATCAAAAAACATTTTAGAAGATCTTCGCATTTATTTTAGACAATGGCGTCCTAAGGATTATCTCTTCGAAAGCTCTGAGAACGCGCGCTATAGTGAAAGCAGTGTTTCTAAAATCGTATTAAATGCTTCCCTAAAATCAAATTTCAAAAAGAATGTCACCCCGCACACCCTGAGGCACAGCTTTGCAACCCACTTACTTGAAGCTGGCACAGATATTAGGTACATACAGATACTTTTAGGCCATAATTCGACAAAAACAACAGAAATTTACACTCATGTTGCTATGAGCAGTTTTGATTCTATCAAAAATCCATTAGATTTGTAAGTATATAGTGTATGTATATGCACCGGTGTACATACCCACATGTTGCCCACAATTGAAAAAAAATTACGAACCAAAAATAAACTAAATGAGAACTTTTAAATACACCGCATTAATTATTCTTGCAATTTTGATTTGGACTGCATTTATCGGCTTCGGATTTATAGATGGATTTTTATTAAAACCAATTACTTCAAATAATACTTCGGATTCTTTTATAGATGCTACCAAAGAAAAAATAGATGATGAATTTGTTGGAAATTTTGCAATGACTCTAATCGAGAACGGAAAAATCTCAAAAAACTTCTTCTATTCTGTTGACAAACCCATAAATAAAAAT
>NZ_AUHD01000006.1 GCF_000423005.1 Gelidibacter mesophilus DSM 14095 | reverse complement strand
ATGAACTTGTCTTCTTGTTTTCTTGGCGAACTCAATCGCTAAGCGGGTGCAAATATAAAACCCTTTTTTGAATCCCACAATGTTTTTTGAAAGTTTTTTTGAAAGTTTTTTTTCACACTCCAATCGACAGACAACAAACACCGTTTTTTAAGAACTCCTCCGCTGCCAACGTTCCCGTTTTTAGCGGCTGCAAACATACAACCTTTTTTTGATCCGCAAAGCTTTTTATTAAAAAAATTTTGCCGCTCTTTTTTAAGGATGTAAATGAACTTTTTTCCGCTCCCCAGGGGTCGAAACCCCTCGTTTGCGGGGTGCAAATATACAACCCTTTTTATTTAACCCACAAACAAATCAACCTCTTTTTTTTGAGTATTTTTCTTCAGACTGAAAATGAAAGCTTTAGAGGCGAGAAAAAGGGCAGATACTTCTTTTATATTACGGACAAGTGCCCTGCGTTAAGATCGAAACCCACATGAAGCCACTCTACGAACGACAAATCAAGTGGCCATCTCCTTGGCAAAAGCATGCCCATTTATCGAATCCGTGAACCAATCTCGCAATAAGTTAAGACATCATCATACTAGATAGACATCAAGATGTTCTTATTGATTTACAAAAAAAAGAAATACTTAAGCTTTGTTGTCCGACAGCTATCAATATAACCGCCCAGGTATTTCAATGTTCGGACTGTCTTAGAATTTACGGATTGGACTTTATTTTTATCAGTCACTAATTCATTTGAAACCCTTGTTGCTGACTTTAATGATCCTATTATATCTATATATAATGTCTAACTAATAAATAAAGTCAAGTGTGATCACTTACGAAATTGAGGCAAGATAGAGATCAGGTCTATAATCATTTTCAAATCCTACTTACTGCAGCAGAATGGAGATATAGATCTTGCTCTAAGATTTAGATTAAAGAAAAACCAACGAGATGTCCACTTTACTCTTAAAGAAAGAAATTCCAAACGAGTCCAAATCGGATCGTAAAATCTCTATAGGGATTGTTTGGTGCCGAAAAGTAATCGTATCCAGTGAAAGCCGAATTGAAATGTTCCGCTTTTATATAAATTCGTGTCTGTCTCACTTTGGCATTGATAAAGAAATCTAAGCGCGGAAAATTACCGATTGTTGTTTGGTTCTGTACGTAAAATTCTCCCAACAAAGGATCATAGGCATCCATGTTATAATCCGTGAAATAATTAAACGTGATTCCAGTTTGCAAAAAGAGCGCTTTTGTAAAGAGATGATCAGCAAAGTATAACGTGTTTCGCGTTATAAATTGCGGCACGTTTAAAACGCCTTCGCCATTGATCACATTTTGATACATTATAGTATTGTCTAAAGCAAACTTACCAAAACGAAATTCTTTAGACGCTTTAACCTTGACATAGTTGACAGTATTTTCAGATTGAATAGGTTTAACAGCACTATTCAGATCTTTTGTGAAATAGGAATAGTTGTTTATGGTTGTATATTCCACTTCGGCCGTTGCAAAACGATCGGATTCTATTTTAAAGGACAAGTTCTGGGTTTGTACGTTTTTAAAAGTGTTACTATTATCCCAATTATAACTTAGGTAATCACTTTGGTTGAGGAGCATATTAAAATTTGGAATCTTTGAATTTGAATTCAGCCTGGCGAAAACCTTAAAATCAGGGGTCAGCGTGTATGATGCGTTGAGATCTAAAAAGTTTCCGCTAAAATCTCCGGACAGATTAAGTCCGAATTCTCCTTGTAGATGAAATCCACCAATTTGATTCTTATAAGCACCTCCAATTCCAAAAACAGTTCCTTTCAATCGGTTGGCTATTCTAACGCCATCGATAACCGTGACCGCATCATACCCATAATTATAATTATTATAATCTGCATTGAATTGGAATTCGCCTAAAAGCGCATTGTTATAACTTGCAAAAAACCGATTTGAAAACTCTTCAAGTGTCACTTTATCATCGATGTTGCTATTAAGAAAGGCTTCTCCAAAAAAATCACTTCGAGCAGCTTGGGTGAATTGGTAGTATTTGTCTTCAAATGAAATAATTTGGCCAATGCTCAACCGATTGCCCAAACTATCTGAAGCTTTAAGAAGATTGTAATGATGATCTAAATAAAACCGTTTGCCTTCTAAATTACTTTCTGCATCTTCAAAATTTGGTGAGAATACAGAGCGGTCTAAAAACTCTGGATCACCAGATTGAAAATTCAAAACATCTTCATCCGTCAGACCTCCATTCTCTTGATTAAGGATGTCTTGCATAACAATGTGGGCGCGGGCCTGATATTTGTCGTTTTTACTCACATAATTGCTAGTGAATCTGAAATTACCAGTGCTGGACAAAATATGTTGATACTTACCTAAGGACCGAAGTCCTTTATAAGCCATTGAAAAATTAAATTGTTTTGAGGTGTTGATTGTAAAGAAGGCATCCAACAATTGGCCTTGTTTAAAAGCTGTCTTGTAGAACAACTCTGTGAGCGGCGTAGGCACGTGAAAATAATTAATATCTTCTATTTCCATATAATTAAAATGTTTGGCTCGCGCACCAAACACCGGCAGAGAACGATTTTTATTAAAGTCATGGGTTAGACTATTATAAGTCTGACCAAGATTGGAAAAAGGCAACACGCCAAAATCATCCGTTCTCAAATAATTGAACTTGTAATCTTTTTTGATGGACAATGTCGTATCGACATAGGTGGTGTCTCTGTCAAATCCAATAATTAAATAGTCCTCAATTTTGCCAACTTTATCTTTTCCTTTAGCATTCAAACTATCCATACCTGATACACTCCTCTGCCTTCCGGAATCAGTTTGGGCCACAACATAGATATTGGAGAACACTAAAGCAATCAGAAAAAGAAGTTTATTCATTATTAATAGTTGAGTGGCAAAAATAATAATATAACTTCTAATTAGGTTCTATATTATATAGTTAATGCAACAAATTACAGATGGTTTGAAAACGCTCTTGAATATACTAATGCTCACGAGGGCCTTGCAGCATTTATGCAATCCATTATATATAAAGAAAAAGCCGTCTAAAAATCATTTTAGACGGCCTTTCGAGTTGAACTCTTTTTTTATGGATTAGTTAAAACCAAAGTTTTGCACAACGTTAGAATTCACGTCAACCTCACTTGCTGGGATTGGCATTGCAAAATTATAACTTCCGTATTCTACAACTCCATGTGTAATTAATACAGGGTCTGGATTAGGAATGTTTTGTTTTGTTCTCGCCAAATCATGAAATCTGAAACCTTCAAATGCCAATTCTTTTCTGCGCTCTAACAAAATGTTCTCTTTCGTAGCAGCTGTGTAAGCTGATGCACCACGCTTGGCCGGAATCATATTTAAATAGGTCAATGCCTCTCCTGCATTTCCTGTCTCTAATAAGGCTTCAGCGTATAATAATACAACTTCCTCATATCTAGACACAGAAACATTGTCTTCATAAGGTGCAGTAGAAGGATATTTACCTTGATTACGTAAAGTACCTGATTCTTCTTTACCAATTATACTTGCAGGAGCTCCGGCAGTATAAGGACTTACACCTCTAATATCACCTTCTTCATATAATGCTGCTAAATTTGGAAGTGCAATCACATCACCATAACTTCCTTTTTGGTAAATATTGGCAAGACCATTAATACCAGGATTATCTGTTGCTGTAAAAGCAATTTCAAAAATTGAATTGGCAGCGCCATCAATAGCAAAGGAATTTAAATATTCGTCTTTACCAACTACAGAATATTTACCTGAGTCAACAACCGCTTTAGCGGCAGCCAGTGAACGTGTGAAATCTCCAAAATAATTACTTATTCTAGCTTCAATTGCACGAACGGCGTAAGATGTAATAAACTCTTTAGAAGGATCATTTAAAGCTACAGTCATCAAGCTCGACGCCATTTCTAAATCGGCATAGGCCATGTTTTTAACTTCTTCTACAGTATTTCTAATTGGATATAAGTTTTCTGAATCTCTAAATGCAGTCACATACGGTACACCTAAAGAACTCATAGAGCCACCATTAACATGTTGTTGTCCGTAAAATGTTAACAAATTATAGTGAACTAAAGCTCTGAGTGCATAGGCTTGACCTTTAAGTTGATTAATTTCAGCAGCATCACCTTCAATGCCTTCGGCATTAATTATAATGTTTACTGAACCAATAACTTTATAAGACTGCTCCCATAAATCTCTAGGAGTTGTAGAAGTAGCCGTTAAAGACATTTGTCCTTCTGTAACAAATCTGTTGGAGTTGGCATTGGAAGCTGTGTTATCAGAAAAAACCTCTCCAAGGATAATGAGATCACGACCATAGACTTTATTGTCAAATGACAAACGGTCATACGCTCCAATTAATATGGCATCAAGATCTCCAACAGTATTTACACTCTCTTCGATACTTTTATCTTGCTGTAGTGTTGGATCTAAGTCATTCTCTGAACAAGAAGACAGTAGTCCAAAACTCACGGCAGCAATTAATAAATATTTATTTATATTTTTCATTTTCTAAAATTTAATATTAACACTTAATGAATAAGATTCAACCGGAGGTGTTGTTAACTCCGTATATCCGTTTGCACGAACTTCAGGATCTAATTTAAGTCCTTTGTCTTTAACCCAAGTACCTACGTTTGTACCTCTTAAAGTGAATGATAACCCATCAACTCCAACTGCGTTAGCATAAGTTGCAGGCAACTCATAACCTATAGATACATTTTTAAGTCTGATATAATCTCCATCAAATAAATGACGTGAAGACGTGGCATGGAAATTATTAGCTCCAGCCCAATCCATTTTAGGAACATCAGTGATGTCACCTGGTTGTTGCCATCTTTCCAACAATTCAGTTGCACCGTTATATGAACCCACAGTAAACGAGTTTGTTCTCATATAAAACTGAGCAAATTGTTCGTAAACCTTATGTCCTCCTGCAAAATATATGTTGGCATCAGCAAAAAATCCTTTGTAGCTAATTCGCGTACTAAAACCTCCTGAATAGGTTGGCAATGCACTCGCATCATCTTGAAAAGCTCTTGCAGCAGAGTTGTAATTTGAGGTAACTTCTCCGTCAACTCCATTCACATACCAAGTTGGTGCTCCAGTTGCAGGATCTACACCAGCCCATGTACGCATGTTCCAAGCAGAAGCAGGTAACCCCACCACCGTACTTTTATAACTACTACCTGCAAGTGGATCAATTGGCTCACCATCTGCACCTATAGCCAATTCAGTAACCTCATTTTTAACAGTAGCATAGTTTCCGCCAAGATTCCAAGTAAAATCATCCGTACGAATAACGTCATAAGACAATTCAGCCTCAATACCTTTATTGGTCATTTCACCTAGGTTTCTATCTTGAGAAAGAAATCCAGTTGTTGGTGATAATGGAACACCTTGAAGCAAATCATAAGTGCGTCTGTTGAAATAAGTAAACGATCCTGACAATCTGTTTTCAAACAATCCAAATGATAAACCAACGTCAAAGTTTTCAGCTTTTTCCCAAGTCAAATCTGGATTTCCAAATTGTGATGGTGTTGCACCTCCATTGTTTGAGTAATCAGCACCATAAGAAAGCAATGCTTGATAGGCATTTAAACCTACTGCATTATTACCTGTTATACCGTATGAAGTTCTAAATCTTAACGTATTAAAAACAGAACCGGCCATGAAATCTTCTCTATGAACATTCCATGCAGCACCTACTGATCCAAAGTTTCCAAATCTATTATTTGGAGCAAAACGAGAAGAACCTTCTCTTCTTACGGTTCCATCAAGAACATATTTTCCAGCATAGTTATAGTTCAACAACCCTAAATAAGACACGTTGTACCAATCTGTATAAAATGAATCCGCATCAAAATTAGCACTTGCAGAGTTGATATTTGTCAAGCCATCAGCTGGGAAATTCTCACCATATCCATATAAATAGGTGCGTTCATTTTTTTGATATTCAAAAAGTGCCATAACATTCAAGTTATGCTTATCTCCCAATTTGAAATCATAACCAAGTGAGCCTTGATAAACCCAGTTGTAGTTTTTATCATCACTAAGTTCTGAAGCACCATTGGTTGGAGCAGAATCACCTTCATATCTATTTTGGTAGTTTCTATATTCAGTAATCTGATAATCTAACGCTATTCTGTTAGAAAAAACCAAACCATCTAAGAGTTCCCAATCCAATTTCGAATTTGAAATAGCACGTGTAAGTTTGTTACGTGTAATATTATTATCAGTAACATATAATGTATTATGCAATGAACCAAATAGAAGGTCGATGTTTTGAGTCCCATCAGCATTATAAGGATTATTTAAAGGATTCATTAAATACCTTGTAATAAATGGATTTGAAAAGTAAGACCCTTGTTCCAAAATTGGGTTTTGAGTCGTGTTTGATACGTTCATAGACGTCGTAAAATCAAGATTATCTCTTAATTTACGATTAAAATTGAACGCTCCATTTAATCGTTCAAAAGCACTACCAATAACGGTTGCTTCAGTCTTATTGTACCCGACAGATGCGTAAAAACTTCCTTTCTCATCACCACCTGAGGCAGCGAAGGTATAGTTTTGCAGTAAAGCATTCTCATTTTTAATAAGGCCAGACCAATCGTAGTCCTCACCATTATAGTCTAAAGACGCTGCAGGTATCAAATTAAATTGTACCGCTAGAGCGGTTGCATTGTCTAGTGTAAAACCATTACTAACGCCATAAGAATTTACTAAAGCCTCGCTTTGTAGCGCTACTCTATCGGCACCTGACAATACGTCTCTCTTCATGAAGGCATCATTTTGAAAACCAACTTGTGAACTGAAACTGAATTGAGTTCTACCCGTTTGACCTCTTTTGGTGGTAATCACAATTACCCCATTTGAACCACGAGCACCGTAAGCCGCAGTAGCAGAAGCATCCTTTAATACCGTCACACTAGCAATATCCTGACTATTAATTGCTGATAAAGGGCTAAGGCTACTCGCATTCTCATTTCCTGATGAATTTGAATTCACTACTGGCACACCATCAATCACGTAAAGTGGCTCGTTTGAGGAAGCCAATGAGCTCAAACCTCTAATACGGATATCCTGAGTTGAACCCGGAGTACCAGAAGATTGAGAAATTTGCAAACCTGCAACTTTACCTTGTAAAGCTTGATCTATTGTTACTGAAGGAATTCCGGCAAGCTGGTCTCCTCCTATTTGTACTGAAGAACCTGTAACTTCTTCAACACCTTTGGAGCTATATCCTAAAACGATGACTTCATCTAAAGAAGCAACGTCCTCTTCAAGGCCCACATTGATAGTATTACTAGCGCCTACAATTTTTTCGGCGGATTTCATACTTACAAAAGAAAATGTTAAGGTTTCTCCAACACTTACGCTAATGGTATAGTTACCATCAAAATCCGTTTGGACACCACGTGCAGTTCCTTTTACTAAAACGTTCACCCCTGGTAAAGGCAAACCATCTGAAACGGATGTCACCGTACCAGAAACAGATTTCTCTTGTGCAAGAGAAATTTGCATAACAAACGCCATAAAAAGCGTCATTAACCATGTTAACTTTAATTTCATAAAACAATTATTTGAGTTAGTCTGCCGCAAACATCATAATAAAATATTAAAAAAGCAAGTCTGGAACATAATAAAATGTTAATAAGAAATAGCCTCTAACCCTATGACGAGACATATAAAACACTTATTATCAACAACAATTAGACAGATCTCACAACCCTAACTTATGTTAATTTATTAACAGATTATATGATTTTAGAGCTAATTCAAAAAACAAACTACCCGATCCTTCAAGATATATGATAATAAAGCATTTTTTATGTTAAAAAGCAATTCATTTCACTGTGCCCTTTGAATATATATAACAATTATTATATTTTTTTTATTAAAAATATAATAATGCCAATGGATTAAATATATGCACTTCGATTACACTTTAAAATGCTTACTTTATTTTGGGTTGATTCTGTAAATTTTACTGAAATTACAAATTCTTTATTTTATCATAACTTTGAAAAAAATTGCACCACTTGAAACTCCAACTTTCTTTTACTTCCAACTTTTTGGAATGTGGCACAGACGAAGCCGGTCGTGGCTGTCTTGCTGGCCCTGTTACCGCGGCGGCAGTTATTCTGCCGCAAGCCTTTGAAAACCTAATCCTAAATGATTCAAAGCAACTTTCTGAAACCAAGCGCGATGTGTTAAAACCTATCATTGAGTCTGAAGCGGTTTCCTTTGCCTTTGCCCATGTATATCCTGAAGAAATAGACGCCATAAATATTTTAAACGCTTCTATTTTAGCCATGCACAAAGCGATCACTGGACTAACTCCAACGCCCCAATTTATAAGTGTTGATGGCAACAGATTTCTGCCATTTACAAATATCCCACATAAGACCATAATTAAAGGCGACAGTAAATACCTTAATATTGCAGCGGCTTCAATTTTGGCAAAAACCAATAGAGATGCTTATATGTGCCAAATCCATGAAGAATTTCCAATGTACAATTGGAAACAAAATAAAGGCTACCCCACTAAAGAACATCGCGAAGCTATAAAAAAGTATGGCATCACACCTTATCATAGAAAAACCTTTAGATTATTACCGCAACAATTACAAATAGTAGTCTAACTTTCTATATTTGCAATAAAACAAACATGAGAACTCTTTGTTTACTGTTTTTGCTTGTCCTGGTGGTAAGCTGTGAAAACGACATTCATAAGCACTCCAATCTCATCACATTGGTGCCCAATCATTCTTCAGTAGTTGTAAAAACAACTTCCATTGAAGGTTTAAAGAGCGTTTTTAAAAACAACAGTTTACTTAATCAATTTTCTGAGAAAAGTGCGGTTGCGCACCTAAAATCAAAACTTAACTTTCTCAACCATATAAAACCAGATGAAGAAATTCTCCTAGTTTTTGGAAAAGACACAGCTGATAGTCTTCAAATATCAATCATTACCAAATATCACAAAAACCTGTTTGACCTCACCTCTGTACCTAATCAATCAATTGAAACCATCACTTCAAAAGAAAAGTCCATCATTAAAACGACCCTTGAAAACGAAATTATTTACAGCATTATAAAGGACAGTATTTTCTTTGCATCCAACGATAAGGCGCTTGTTGAGGATGCCTTTACTAAAAAAGATACCGATCCCTTGTTAAAGGAACTCTATCTTACTGCAAAAAGCGAGAAATCACTGTCCATTTTAATTAACACGAAAGAAAAGACATTCCGGCCTGATTTCTTTTTTGATAAACACATCAACAAGGTTCCGCTGACCAATTACCTCCTCTTAGATGCAGAATTGACAAAAGACCAACTCAAATTTGACGGGATTACCATCGCCAAAGATTCTTCAAAAAGTTTGCTCAATGTTTTTAAAAACACCTTTCCGCAAGAAAATCAGATCCCGAAAATTTGTCCTCCAGATGCCGATGGTTTTTTGAGTTTGTCATTTCACAATTTTAAAACGTTTCAAGAAAATTTGTGGCAATTCAAAAAACAAGATTCCCTGTTTACCGAATCTGTTTTTGAAAGCGTTCTAGAAGCGGGCGTTATTTATAAAAATGAAAACCAGGCGGTGGTCATAAATAGTATCGATGCCCCCAATATGAATGCCTTTTTCGGAACTCAAAATAGCATTGATACTTACCGGGACATTACAGTTTATGACTTTGACAAACCTGAATTATTTTCCAAAATATTTTCCCCTTTTATTAATTACAAATCCGCCACAAAGTTCATTAATATTGAAGATTTCTTTGTGTTCTCAGATGATGTGGAGCTTTTAAAAGAGATCATTGGCAGTTATCAAAATAGTGCAACCCTATCCACAGCACCCACTTTTGAGGATATGATGGACGACTTAAGTGACGAGTCCTCATTATTTGCTTATGCTAACACGAGCAGCCTAAAAGAAATCATCAATTCAAATTTTGAAACAGAAAGCGCCATTAATACTGAAGGGTTTAATGCATCTGCCGTTCAGTTTGTTTATGAAACTGATTTTGCGCACGTACATGCCATCATCCAAAAGAATAAGAAAAAATCGTCTTCAAGTTCTGTTTATGAAGATACCAGCGTCACGTTGGATGCCGATCTTTTGACCACCCCTCAATTTGTAAATAACCATACCAACAGTCAGATGGAAGTGGTGGTTCAGGATGTGAATAATAATTTATACCTAATCTCAAAAGATGGGAAGGTACAATGGAAAAAACAATTGGATAGTAAGATCTTAGGAAAAATTGAACAGATAGATACTTACAAAAATGGACGCCTCCAATTGGCATTTGCGACACAACATCGGGTTTATGTTTTAGATCGAAGCGGCAAAGATGTTGGTTCCTTTCCTTTAAAATTTAGGCACCAGATTACACAGCCGCTTTCGGTTTTTGATTATGACAAGAATAGAAATTACAGAATGATGGTCACCCAAGGATCCTCCGTTTTGCTGTATGATAAGAAAGGGAATGTTGTAGGAGGATTCCATTACAAAAAAGCGGAGAACACGATCAATACGCAGCCTCAGCATTTTAGAATTGGAAGAAAAGATTATATCGTTTTTGTTCAAGGCAATGAGCTCGAAATATTGAGCCGGGTGGGCAAAACCCGCGTTAAGGTTAAGAATAATATCGACTTTAGCGATAGTGGCATTTTCTTGTATGACAATAAATTTACCACCACGACAGCAAAAGGAGATCTCGTCCAAATTGATGAAAATGGAAAAATGAGCAGTAGCAATTTAAATTTGGGAGAAAAACATAGCATCACTGCTACCAGTAAAACATTGGTAACACTCTCTGATAACATTCTTCACATCAAAACCAATAAAGTAGAATTGGACTTTGGGGATTATACGCCACCAAAAATATTCTACGTTAATGACAAAATTTATGTTTCTGTAACCGATTTACAATCCAAGAAAGTCTATCTTTTTGATAGTTTAGGAAAACCGATTGACAACTTCCCTGTTTATGGCAATTCCACCATCGATTTGGACAATATAGATAAAGAAAGAACACCAGAATTCGTGACCCAAGGTGACAAAAACGGCATTATTATCTACCAAATAAATTAATAAAACTCTAGAAGCTTCTGCTCCGAAATGCGATAGAAAATAATGCAACGACTCTTAAAGGAATTTTCCTATTGTAGGAGAGCCAAACTAAAGACTCTATCAAGATCTTATTTTTTTAAGCGCCAAAGATTTTTTTTGGCGTTTTACATTTAATTTCATTCAAAATTATGTAGTATTGCAGACTTCAAAAATGCAAACATTCCGCCATGATCAAACGCACTAAAGCCTCTATTTCAAAAGCCATACTCCATAAGGTAGGCAATAAGTTCAATAGCACTAAAAATGCTTTTTCCGAACAAGAACTGGACTTTGATGAAGTGAGCTACGATTTGATGTTGGGCTACTTATTGCGTCCTTTTGGAAGTTTGGTTGAGAGCTATAGATTCAATCATCATTCTAACATCAACCTTAATGAAATCAACAGTTATGCCGCTCAACTATTTGCGGACGAAAGCAACTTTATAGACGTCTCAAAACACGTCGTTACCCATTTATTTGAACAGAGCAATTCTGCACAAATAAAGACCGGCGATGTTTTGGTGTGCATTTTTGAAGACATTCAATATGACGATATGTTCGTCAAGGCCATCGGGATCTTTAAAATTGAAAATAGAGCTGAGTTTTTTCAAACCTATCTGGAAAACAACAGTTATGATTTAATTACCCAAAAAGGCATTCCTACAAAAAAAGTGGATAAAGGCTGTCTGATTTTAAATACTTCAGATACTGAAGGCAATATCATATTGAGCGTTGATAATAATTCTTACGATACACAATATTGGATCAAGCATTTTCTAAACATAAAATATCCTGATGATCACAATCAGCACACCAAGAACTATATCGAACTCTGCAAGGATTTTTCAGAAGATATTTTAAAACCAACTTTTGGTCTGCAGCAAAAAAGCACTTTTTTAGCTAAAACCATCGATTTCTTTAAAGAAAACGAAGTTATTAATGTCGAGAACTTTAAGGATGATGTGCTTGAAGACGAGACCTACAAAGACCTATTTGACGATTATAAGAAAGGTTTTGAAACCGATCACGCCTTAGTGATTCGTAATCAATTTGATGTTTCTGAAAGTGTTCTAAAGAAACAAAAACAGAAAATCAAAACGGAAATAAAATTGGACACCAATATCCAGATCAAATTAGATGTTGATGCGCCCGACGCTTCCGTAGAATATTTGGAACGCGGTTATGACGACGCCAAGAAAATGCACTACTACAAGGTGTTTTTTAATGAGGAAAGCTAGAGAGATTCAAGAATTAAGAATTAAGAATCTTAAAAGAAATAAAATTTTAACGGATAGGTCGGATATTAAGACTTATCATGGATCCTGATCTTTTCCGAATTCAAACATTCTTTAATAAACAATCTCGACCCAACGGCACCACGCATCACGTATTTCCAAAACTATTATTCTGTGACATCTCCTTTAATATCTTCAATCTCCGAATGACGATGGGCAAATTTGTGAATTTGGATTGCCCTCTTGAGGTAAAAAGCTTCAAAAACGGTCCATGCCCCCGCTATAAACATCGGGATTATTAAAACCAGCACTATAAATAAGCTTTTCTTGGCTGGAAATTTATACATGAGATAGGTTAAATAAAACGCGATGGCTATGTAAGCAATGCCAAAAGCGACATCCAGTATCCAAAAGATTGGATCAACATTTGGCAAATCAACCTCATTTTGGACCAGTTTATAAAAGCGTTTCGTTTTTAAATGAAAAATAAAACTACACACGCCTAAAATTGATATTCCTATTGGAATCCACATAGAGATTTCAAATTTGAGTTGCTCAAAAAGCAACACATAAGAAATCAATCCTCCAGGAAAAAGTGCTAAAGGAACAATCAAAACCAACAGAAGTATCTTTTGAAAATGTGCCATGTTTAAACAACACTATTTTTAGGGTTGGGAACGGCTTCAAACAACGCCATGAAATGTTTCAACAATTTGATTTTTAGTTCAGATTCATCAACTTTGTCTACGCCTAATTCCACATTCAAAGAAGTCACCGCCTTACCTCGAATGCCACATGGAATGATATTATCAAAATAACCCAAATCGGCATTCACGTTCAAGGCAAATCCATGCATGGTAACCCATCTACTCGCCCTCACGCCCATGGCGCAAATTTTCCGAGCAAAAGGCGTCCCCACACCAAGCCAAACTCCGGTTTCCCCTGGACTTCGCTCCGCTGTAATTCCATATTCTTCTAAAGTCAAAATGATCATTTCTTCCAGAAAGCGTAGGTATTTATGAATATCCGTAAAGAAGTTCTCCAAATCGAGAATGGGGTAGCCCACAATTTGTCCTGGACCATGATAAGTAATATCTCCTCCCCTATTAATTTTATAAAAAGTAGCGCCTTTTTCAATCAGCTGATCTTCATTCAACAAAAGATGTGAGAAGTCTCCACTTTTACCCAAAGTATATACATGTGGATGCTCAACCAATAGGAAATAATTCTGTGTTTCCAAATGAGCATCTTCTCTTCTATTCTTAATTTTAGTGTCCACCACCGACTTGAATAAGCCTTCTTGATAATCCCAAGTGGCTTTATAATCGTGATATCCTAAATCTTGAACTTGGACTCTTTTATTCATAGATTACAAAATTACATTTTTTAGATGGATGACAGGTGAAGAGTAGCCGAAAAACAAATGGTTCGATTGCGTTATACGGAGATAAATCAAAGACGGGTGGCCGATGACGGGTCACTGCCAATTAACAACCTACCGCTTCGGGTTGTTTAGAATAACCAAGGCGGCAATAACACCAGGAACCCAACCACAAAGCCATAATAAAAATACGATAATGATAGAACCGCATCCCTTATCTAGGACCGCTAGGGGTGGACAAAAAATAGAAAGAAGAACTCTCCAAATACTCATAATTTTACTGATTTTTGATTTCCGCTCTTTTGAGCGTCTGATTAATGTAAATAGATGTAAATATAAGACGCAAAGTTATTCAATTTGTTACGCGGGAATCGACAGAATCCAAAGACCGCTATCTTATGGCTTTAACCCGAAATAATATTTGAATAGTCCATCAATCAAAATATAAAATTTCAAAAACAGACCAAAAATAGATAATTGAAAACCTTTAACGTTAAATTGAACCAAGAAACAAGCAAAAAGCCAATCTATCCCAGAAAGTAGGGTGTTAATTTTTTAAAAAAGGTGTAATTTTGCTCATCAAAAATTTAACAGCATGCAACTTTCAGAACAAGAACTCATTCGAAGAGAGAAATTAGACAAATTACGTGAGATGGGGATTAATCCATATCCAGCCGATTTATATCCTGTAGACCACACGTCCAAACAGGTAAAAGAGCAGTTTGAAGAGGGTAAAAAGGTCGTTATCGCTGGCCGATTGATGTCCATGAGAGTTCAAGGAAAGGCAAGTTTTGCACAGATACAGGATTCTGAAGGTAAAATACAAGTGTATTTTAACCGCGATGAAATCTGTACGGGAGAAGACAAAACCAAATATAACGAAGTGTTCAAAAAACTATTGGACTTTGGAGATTTTCTTGGTGTTGAAGGCGAATTATTCACCACACAAGTAGGCGAAAAAACGGTTAAGGTCAAAGATTTTACACTTTTAAGTAAATCCTTAAAACCGTTGCCATTGCCAAAAGAAAAAGACGGGGTGATCTATGACGCTTTTACTGATCCTGAACAGCGTTACAGACAGCGTTATGCCGATTTGGTGGTCAATCCAAACGTTAAAAAAGTATTTATCAAACGAACAAAATTATACAGTGCCATGCGTCAATTTTTTAATGATGCTGGTTACTTTGAGGTAGAAACTCCGGTTTTACAACCTATCCCTGGTGGTGCTGCAGCTCGACCTTTTATTACGCATCATAATAGCTTGGACATTCCGTTGTACATGCGGATTGCCAATGAACTTTACCTAAAACGTCTTATTGTTGGAGGCTTTGATGGTGTTTATGAGTTTTCAAAAAACTTTAGGAATGAAGGCATGGACCGTACACACAACCCAGAGTTTACGGCTATGGAAATTTACGTATCCTACAAAGATTATAATTGGATGATGCATTTTTGTGAGGAGCTTTTGGAACATTGCGCAATGGCTGTAAACGGGACTACCGAAACTACTTTTGGCGAACATAAAATTGATTTTAAAGCACCATATGCGCGCGTCACTATGACCGATTCGATCAAGCACTTTACCGGTTTTGATATTACTGGAAAATCTGAAGATGAAATCAGAAAAGCGGCTCAAGATATGGGCATTGCTGTGGATCATACTATGGGTAAAGGTAAATTGATAGATGAAATCTTTGGTGAAAAGTGCGAAGGAAATTATATCCAACCCACATTTATTACTGATTATCCAAAAGAAATGAGTCCGTTGTGCAAAGAACACCGTGAAAATCCAGAATTGACTGAGCGATTTGAGTTGATGGTTTGCGGTAAGGAGATTGCCAATGCTTATTCTGAGTTGAATGATCCTATTGACCAACGCGAACGATTTGAGCATCAAATGGAATTGGCGAAAAAGGGAGATGACGAAGCTACAGAGATGATTGATTATGATTTTTTAAGGGCCTTAGAATACGGCATGCCTCCAACTTCAGGAATGGGTATAGGCATGGATCGTCTCATTATGTATTTGACCAACAATCAGTCTATTCAAGAAGTGCTGTTCTTCCCTCAAATGAAGCCTGAAAAGAAAGCCGTGGCTATGACTGACGATGAAAAGGCAGTTTTTGCCATTCTAAAAGCTAATGCACCTGTAGATTTGAACAGTTTAAAGGAGCAATCCGGATTAAGCAACAAAAAATGGGACGCTACAATCAAAGGTCTTAAAAAGAATAGCTTGGCCAAAGTTACCAAAACTGAAGACGGTTTATTTGTATCTCTTGTATAAAATCGCCAAAATTTTTTTATTCATAATAAGGGCATGTGCATTACTTGTATACATGCCCTTGTTGATTATACATTTTATTTTAAAGGATCATTTCCGGTTTTTCCAAATTCCTTTTTATGCCTTTCCGCTGCCCATATTAATAATGGGAGGCATTATCATTACTATTTTATTTTTCAGACCTAAGGCTTATTTTATCTTATTCGTATGTATGACCTTGGGCTTGACAGGTATCTGGATCAACAATGCCTATTTCTTTCCAAAAACTGTCGAAATCCCTCGTGACGCAACTTCTGTTATTTTTTGGAACGCTGCAAATAGAGCAACAATCCATTTGGATTTTCTTTCGGAAAACATCAAGCATATCGCACCAGATATTATCGCTCTAGCCGAGACAGAAAACGCGTCCTCACAAGACATTCAGCAGCTCTCAAAAGCTTTTCCTGCTTATGAATTCCGAATACTGGAAGGTGATATGTTGATTGGCATTAAAGGAACTATAGAAAAGATCACTTATATTATTGAAGAACAGAATTATGACATCAATTTTGTAGAAGCCCAACTAAAGAGTGGTCCCATTCTAATTGCGTTTACTGACACTTTTCAAGATCCAGGAATGGATAAACGGAAAACCTTAGAAACCATATTACAATTAGTTTCTGAAAGAAATTCTGATCTTATAGTTGGCGATTTTAACACGCCCTATGAAAGTGTTCATTTCAGGAATTATGAACTTGATTATACAAGTTTCCATAACTATGGACAAGGTTTTAGTGCAACATGGCCATTTGGCATTCCATTGCTTGAAATTGACCAAATTTATGTCCTTAAACCCATAGCTCCAATTCTTCTTCAAAAAATATATTATGATGTTTCAGACCATGCGATGCTTGTGGGACATTTTAAACAGTAGTCTGTAAAGTTATTTTTTCTTATTGAAGGCTCTCTTTCAATAGTTAAAAAAAACTTAAAACATTTCGTAGACCTTTAGTAATGTAAGGTATTGCGTATTTTCACTTTTTTAATTTTCTAAACTCCTAACATTTTGAAAAAAATCTCCTTAAGCGTAATGTTTTTGGCATCTTTTCTTTTAGTTGTGTCTTGTTCAACAACAAAAAAAGCGTCCAAAGCATCATCTACCGCTAGCGCCAATTCAGATGCCGCAAAAAAACCTGGAAAAAATGACATCCAGCCTTACAATAAAGTCATTACTAAAGAGGCTAAAACTGATCCAGGGTTATTTACGGTTCATAAAATAGACGAGGCTTACTTTTATGAAATTCCTGATTCATTATTTGAACGTGAAATGCTTATGGTGACACGTATTGCTAAAACTGCCAGTGGCTTAGGTTTTGGTGGTGGCAAACAAGGTGAGCAAGTTTTACGGTGGCAAAAAAAAGATAAAAAAGTATTGCTACGCATGGTTTCGCACAGCGTTGTTGCCAATGACACCCTTCCGGTACATGAAGCTGTTGTCAATTCCAATTTTGAGCCGGTTCTATTTAGCTTTCCTATAAAAGCTTTCGGAAAAGACTCATTGACCACAGTCATTGATGTCTCTGATTTATATAATAAAGATGTGAAACCTTTAGGCTTACCAGAACGAAGCAGAAAGCAATATAAAGTAACGCGCTTAGATGCTGACCTATCCTATATTGAAAGTATCAAAAGTTACCCATTGAACATTGAAACACGCCATGTAAAAACCTACAATGCAAGTGAACCCCCTTCCAATGCAACCAGTGGTGCTATTTCAATAGAACTCAGCAACTCTATGGTTCTTTTGCCTAAGGAACCAATGAAACGCAGAATATTTGATCAGCGTGTAGGTTGGTTTACAAGCGGACAAATAGATTATGGTTTGGATGCCCATGAAAGTAAGAAAGTAACGTACTTAGACAGATGGCGCCTAGAAGTTAAGGATGAAGACATAGAGAAATTTAAGCGTGGTGAATTAGTAGAACCAAAGAAACCAATCGTTTATTATATAGATAGAGCCACTCCTGAGCAATGGCGTAAATACATCAAAGAAGGTATTGAAGATTGGCAAGTGGCCTTTGAAGCTGCTGGATTTAAAAATGCAATAATCGCCAAAGACCCACCTACCGTTGAAGAAGATCCAGAGTGGAGCCCTGAAGATATCCGTTATTCAGTTGTGCGTTATTTGGCTTCTCCCATACCAAATGCAAACGGCCCTCACGTCAGTGACCCAAGAAGTGGTGAGATATTGGAGAGTGATATCAATTGGTACCACAATGTGATGACCTTATTGCGCAACTGGTTTTTTGTGCAAACAGCAGCCATCAACACAGATGCTCAAAGCGTCAAGTTTAAAGATGACATTATGGGTAGATTAATTCGTTTTGTGTCTTCGCACGAAGTTGGACATACTATAGGCTTACCTCATAATATGGGAAGCAGTGCTGCTTACAAAGTGGACGATCTACGTAATGCAGAGTTTACTAAAAAATACGGAACCGCCCCATCTATAATGGATTACGCGCGTTTCAATTATGTGGCACAGCCAGGTGATGAAGGTGTGGCTCTAATGCCAAATATTGGTATTTACGATAAATATGCCATTGCATGGGGTTACCGTCCAATTTTGGATGCGCAAACCCCAGAAGACGAAAAGAAAACCTTGGATAGCTGGATTTTAAAGCATGCCGGAGACCCTATGTATCGTTTTGGAAAACAGCAAAGTGGTGGTGTAATCGACCCAAGTTCTCAAACAGAAGATTTAGGTGATGATGCCATGAAAGCAAGTGCCTATGGTATTGCCAATTTAAAACGAATCGTTCCAAAACTTATAGAATGGACTGCAGAAGACGGTAAAGATTATGATGACTTAGGAACTATGTACGGCGAAGTTCTAGGTCAATACAATCGTTATATGGGCCATGTTACTGCCAATATTGGTGGGGTTTATGAAATTTACAAAACCTACGACCAAGAAGGTGCGGTTTACACCCCTGTTGACAAAGCCAAACAAAAAGAGGCCTTACAATTCCTTCAAAAAGAATTGTTTGCTACTCCAGAATGGCTTTTGGACAACGAGATTTTTAATAAGATTGAATTTGACGGTAGCCTAGAGCGAATCCGCGGAACGCAAACCAGAACACTTGATAATATTCTCGATTTTGGAAGAATGCAGCGTATGAGTGAAAATGAAGCCATATACGGTAAAGACGCCTACGGCTTATTGGCCATGATGCAAGATTTACGCAAAGGGATTTTTAGTGAGCTCAATAGCGGGAAGCCGATAGACGCTTACAGAAGAAATCTTCAACGTGGTTATATTGATAGAATGGCTTATTTGATGACCAAAGATCAAACACCAGTCCCAGCACAGTTCAGACGTTATGTTTCAAGAACTAACGTAGATGTGAGTCAGTCGGATATCAGAGCGGTCACAAGAGCCGAATTGAAATCCTTAGAAAGCATGATCAAATCAGGATTGGCACGAACAAGCGACCCAATGAGTAAAATTCATTTAAGTGATGCTTTAGAACGCATTGATGCGATATTGAATCCGAAGAGCTAACAACTCATTTTGATATTTATAAAAAAATGCTTCAGGAATTCTTGAAGCATTTTTAGTTAAATACTTTTTCCGAGGTTGTAATAAACGATTCAATATTTAAAAACCCATGGGGTACCAGGAAAATTAAAATTGAAACCTCCAAGCTTTAAACTTTTTATCTAATTGTCAGTCATAGTACTATAACTTTTAACAAACAGAACTATGAAAAATTTGATAATGATTCTGATTGCATTTGCAACCATGCAAGCTTCTGCACAAGAACAAAAAAGAGACCTAAAAAAACAGCGCATGGCCACAAAAATGGACTACTCACCAGAACAGATGGCAGAACTTCAAACTAAGAAGTTGACCTTGAACCTTGATTTAAACGAAAAGCAACAGAAAGAAATTTCTGCAATTTACTTGGACAACGCCAAATTGAAAAAAGGTCAAAAAGAAGCCTATTTACAAGCCAAAGAAAAGGATGAAAATAAGAGCGTGTCAAAAGAGAAGCGTTTTAAAATGGCAAACGCCAGATTGGATCAACAAATTGAAATGAAAAGAAAAATGAAAGGTATTTTATCTTCAGAACAATATGAAAAATGGGACCAAATGAAAGAAAAAAGCGGTCATAAAAGCAAAAAACACCACAAGCGTTCTCAGCATAGAAAAGATGCGGTGCCTAAGCAAAAGACAAACCAATAATTTATAATCGTAACTTTCAAAAAATACAACGGGAAATTCCGAATTGGAACCTCCCCTTTTTTAATAAATCGAATGAAGCCTATAGGTTTTTACTGACCTTTTCTACCGCTTTAATAGTGGTATCCAAATCTTCATAACTTAGCGCATCACTAATAAACCAGGTCTCAAAAGCACTTGGTGCAATGTAAACACCTTCTTTAAGCATGCCGTGAAAGAAGCGTTTAAAAGACTCATTATTTGCATTTGCAGCAGTTTCAAAATCATACACTTCATGTGCTTCAAAATGAATGGAAATCATAGACCCCATTCTGTTGATGGTATGATTCACTTTATTTTCCTGAAGTGCTTTCGCCATTCCTTGGTGTAAATATTCTGTTTTCTCGGCTAAACGGCTAAAAACTGAGTTATCGTTGTTCAAATGCTGCAACATGGCTAGGCCGGCAGCCATGGCCAATGGATTGCCACTTAACGTCCCTGCTTGGTATACGGGACCAAGTGGCGCCAAATAATCCATAATTTCATTTCGGGCGGCAAAGGCTCCAACAGGTAAACCACCGCCAATTACCTTTCCGAAGCATACAATATCCGCATTCACTTTATATAATTCTTGAGCGCCCCCTGCAGCCAATCTGAATCCGGTCATGACCTCATCAAATATCAAGAGGATTTCATGTTTATCACATAAAGATCTCAGTTTTTGCAAGAAATTATCCTTTGGTGGAATACACCCCATATTTCCTGCCACAGGTTCTATAATAATACAGGCAATCTCACCTTTGTTAGATTCCACTAATTGTGTGACATTTGCAATATCATTAAACTTTGCTAACAGCGTATCTTTTGCCGTGCCTTGAGTTACCCCAGGACTATTAGGCGTACCAAAAGTAATGGCGCCAGAACCGGCCGCAATCAAGAACGCATCACTATGCCCATGATAGCACCCAGAAAACTTAATTATTTTATCCTTTTTGGTATAACCACGAGCCAATCGTACCGCACTCATACAAGCCTCAGTACCTGAATTGACGAATCTTATTTTGTCGACATTCGGCACCATAGAAATTGCCAATTTAGCAATCCCCGTTTCTATGGCTGTTGGCATCCCGAAAGAAGTGCCTTGTTTAGCCTTTTCAATAACTGCGGCCACAACCGGTTCAAATGCGTGACCAAGAATCATTGGACCCCAAGAATTGATATAATCAATATAGGTGTTTCCATCTTCGTCATGGACATAAGCACCTTTGGCTGATTTAGCAAAAATAGGTGTCCCACCTACGGCTCCAAATGCTCTTACGGGTGAATTGACACCACCCGGAATCACTTTTTCTGCTTCCTTAAATAAACTACTACTGCGTTGATATAACATGAACTAATTGTCTTTTATTATTAGAATTTGACCTATTTGTAAATTGCTATTTCTCATTCCGTTCATTTTCTGTAATTCATTCACGGAAATATTATAGCGTCTCGAAAGGGAATACATCGTATCGCCCTGAACTACTTTATGAGTAAGATGGGAAGGAACCTCAGTCCTTCGCGGTTTTGACCTGGTCGATCCTAGCACTTCCTGATCATACTTATACAATTGAAAACGCTCTATCAAACTGATCAATTTATCCGGATATTTTCGATCCGTCGCATAACCAGCTGCTCTTAAACCTTTGGCCCAAGCTTCATAATCATCGCCATCTAGTTCAAATAGTTTAGCATAGCGACCGCGTGATGTTAAAAATTGAGAATGGTCCTCAAAAGATTGTTCAGCATGTCTATATTTCCGAAAACATTCTTGAGAAGCATCATCGTCATGATAAATTTTATCTCCGGACCATCCATGGCATTTGATTCCAAAATGATTATTGCCTTCCACCGCCAGTCGTCCTCTTCCTGAACCTGACTCTAAAATGCCTTGTGCCAAAGTGATACTAGCAGGGATTTTGTGCGCTCGCATGTTATTTTTGGCTATTTCACCGTAAGTCGCAATATAAATTTCAGTAATATTTAAGTTGTTCGAAGGCTTCGGAACAGCGACCACAGGAGCCACCTCTTTAGACTGATCCTCCAATGGAATTGAAGTGCGGTCATCTCTCACAACACGTTCAGTTTTTGTTCTAGCATTTTTCTTTTTAGTGACAATGCGTTTCTTTCCCCCACAACTAGCTAGGATTAAAGCCACGATTAAAACCATTATTATTCTCAGACTAAATTTCATAGATAACTTAACTAATTAAAGGCCATTTCTTTATTTTCAATAATTCATTCATTCCAGAAATCCCCTGTAAACCGCCAGTATGAATGACCAATATTTTTGAATGCTCAGGAAAATATCCTTTGCTCAACAAATCCATTACGCCAAATAGCAGTTTTCCAGTATAAATAGGATCGAGCGGAATGCCATAATCGCTCTTAAACTGATTCATAAAACCAATTAATTTGGGATTTATTTTAGCATATCCCCCAAAATGATAGTCAGTGATGAGTTGCCAGTTTGAATTTTTGGCAAACTTACTAATTTCTTCTTGCAAAAAGTCACCTTTTAATGCAGGAAATCCTAGAACCTTCTGATCTGGTTTTGAGGCGTTGATAATTCCAGAAATGGTGCCTCCAGTCCCAACTGAACAACAGATATAGTCAAATTTCTCATCTTCATTGGTCAGGATTTCCTCACAGCCTTTAATAGCCAAATCATTGGTACCGCCTTCTGGAATGAGATAGAAGTCGCCAAATTCGCGTTGAAGATCCTGAATAAAATCTTCGGAAATTTTATTTCTAAAGGCCTCTCTAGTCACAAATTTAAACTGCATGTCACAACTTCTGGCGAATTTCAAGGTAGGATTACCCTCAATTTTATCAACCAACTCCTCACCTCTTATCACGCCAATAGTTTTAAAACCAAACTCCTTTCCAACAGCAGCAACGGCAGCAATATGGTTTGAAAAAGCACCTCCAAAAGTAGCCAAGACCTCTTTACCTTCAGTTTTTGCCTGTGCCAGATTGTATTTTAATTTTCGGTATTTGTTACCGGAGATATAGGGATGAATGAGATCTTCCCTTTTAACACAAACCAGGTGATTGGAATTGAAATCCAAGTTTAAGCATTGGTTTTTTGAGAGATGGACTTTAAAATTCATGGCCTCAAAGATATTTCAAAAAACTCCAAAATTTGCGGTTTTTAAGATATTCTAAATGCTGTTCGTTTTGATAGCACTCACGTTCAAAAGAGATGTTCCGATAGGCTTGATGCCAATCTTTATAATGTAAATAGCGGAATAAAAACTCTACCCAATACCACATAAAAAAAGGAAGGATTAACAATTCCAGTTGTTGTTTTAAGTGAATGCGCTCATGATTGACCAAAACCTTATTATGTTTGAGCTGCGCATGCTTTACAAAAATAAACGGAAACAAGGTTATGCCTATAAAACCGTTAGGGATGATGTATTTTGAAACTAATATCATAGGTATAAAACCTCAAATTCGTTTAGATTCCGTAAATTATGGAAACCATAAACCTTGCCATTGCGTCAAGGAATATTTTCTCGAATTTACACTATCTTTGTGATACTATGAAGAAAATTGTGCCTCTTGAAGAAGGCGATTATTATTTGACACCTGAAGGCTACCGTTGTTTCACTGCACAATACCTACTTAAACGTGGTTATTGTTGCGAAAGTGGATGCAGACATTGCCCTTATGGTTTTGATAAGAAAAAATTAAAAACAAACTAATGCAAAGTACTTCCATCTCTTTTAAAGATCAAATTCTTGAAGGCATCCCAAGCGTTTTACCTCCCACAAAACCTTATGATGAACACATAAATCATGCGCCAAAACGCAAAAACATTTTATCTGATGAAGAAAAAAAGCTGGCCTTACAAAATGCATTACGTTATTTCGATCAAAGCCAGCATGCAGAGTTACTGCCAGAATTTAAACGTGAATTAGAGACCTACGGGAGGATTTACATGTACCGCCTACGTCCAGATTATAAAATGTACGCCAGACCTTTGGATGAGTATCCTGCAAAATCAAAACAAGCAGCGGCCATCATGTTAATGATTCAAAACAACCTCGACTATGCCGTGGCGCAACATCCACATGAACTCATCACTTACGGCGGCAATGGCGCCGTATTCTCCAATTGGGCCCAATACCGATTGACCATGAAATATTTGGCAGAAATGAATGATGATCAAACTCTGACCATGTATTCAGGACATCCCATGGGCTTATTTCCAAGTCATAAAGAAGCGCCACGAGTTGTGGTTACCAATGGCATGATGATCCCGAATTATTCAAAACCTGACGACTGGGAGAAATTCAATGCTCTGGGCGTTACACAATACGGACAAATGACTGCCGGAAGTTATATGTATATCGGTCCGCAGGGCATTGTTCATGGAACCACAATTACGGTTCTTAACGGATTCCGTAAAATAAATAAATCACCCGAAGGAAACCTATTCGTCACTTCAGGATTAGGCGGCATGTCTGGGGCACAACCAAAAGCAGGGACCATTGCGGGTTGTATTACGGTGTGTGCAGAAGTCAACCCAAAAATTACACAAGTGCGCTTGGATCAAGGTTGGATCGATGAAAAGATTTCAAATTTAGACCAACTTGTAGCTAGGGTGAAAAAGGCAAAAGCTGATAAAGAAACCGTTTCTATTGCCTATTTAGGAAATATCGTTGACGTCTGGGAAAAATTTGACCAAGATCATATTCATATCGATTTGGGAAGTGACCAAACCTCACTTCATAATCCGTGGGCAGGCGGCTATTATCCGGTTGATATCTCGTTTGAAGATGCCAATGAGATGATGGCAAACCATCCGATGCTCTTCAAGGAAAAAGTTCAGGAAACCTTGCGCCGTCATGCTAAAGCCATCAATAAACATACTGAAAAAGGCACCTACTTTTTCGACTATGGCAATGCTTTCCTATTGGAAGCGTCGCGCGCTGGAGCCGATGTGATGGCCGACAATCCGACATTAGGACGCGAATTCAAATTCCCGAGCTATGTACAGGATATTATGGGACCCATGTGTTTTGATTATGGTTTTGGACCATTCCGCTGGGTTTGCACCTCGGGAAAACCCGAAGATTTAGCAAAAACAGATCAAATTGCCTGTAAGGTGTTAGAAGAGATGAAGACCAATTCACCTGAAGAAATACAACAGCAAATGGCCGATAATATCCAATGGATTAAAGGCGCACAAGCGAATAAATTAGTAGTCGGTTCTCAAGCTCGGATTTTATACGCCGATGCCCAAGGCCGCACAAAAATAGCCAAAGCATTTAATGATGCCATTGCCAAAAACGAAATTGGTTACGTGGTTTTAGGACGTGATCACCATGATGTATCAGGTACAGATTCTCCATATCGTGAAACTTCAAATATTTATGATGGTTCACGCTATACAGCAGATATGGCGATCCAAAATGTAATAGGCGACAGTTTTAGAGGCGCTACTTGGGTCAGCATTCATAACGGCGGCGGTGTTGGTTGGGGAGAAGTAATAAATGGAGGATTTGGTATGGTTCTTGATGGAAGTAAAGAAGCGGAACAACGCTTGAAGTCCATGCTTTTTTGGGATGTCAACAACGGTATTTCAAGACGGAGTTGGGCAAGAAATGATGGCGCTATTTTCGCGATAAAGCGTGCCATGGAAGCTGAACCCAATTTAAAAGTTACACTTCCAAATATCGTAAGCAAGGATTTATTGAATTCTATATAACCAAATAATTATGCTATGAACAAAATATTAACAACAGTAACAATGGCCCTGCTATTAGTAGTGGCAACATCCTGTAGCTCAGTAAAAGTTGCAGCAGATTTTGACAAGAATGCAGATTTCAACCAGTTTAAAACCTTTGCTTTCTTCAAAAATGGTATTGATAAGGCCGAGATTAGTGATCTTGACAAGCGTCGTATTTTGAGAGCAATTGAAAGTGAACTTATGGCAAAAGGCTACGTCAAATCCGAAAACCCGGATATGCTGGTCAGTATTTTCACTAAATCTCGAGATAAAATAAATGTTTATAATAATGCTATGGGTTATGGACCTTATGGCTATGGCTGGGGATGGAGTCCATATTATTGGAATTCTGGATATAATTCTGTATCCACTTCTACTGAAGGCACATTATACGTAGACCTGATTGATGCTAACAAAAAGGAATTAGTTTGGCAAGGTATGGGAACTGGTTATTTATCAGAACGCATGGATAAAAAGGAAGAGCGCATCAATGAATTTGTTGCCAAGATCATGGAAAAATATCCTCCAGGAGTAGAATTATAGTAAAAATCAATATATATTTTAAAGCATCAATATTAATTTTTGATGCTTTTTTTTATGCTTAAAAATATAGAAAAAACGAGCCTTCGGTTCTAAAACCCTATATTTGCTCCCTTTTAAGTGCAAAAATTATGATGTTCAGTCAAACAAGAAAAAACTTTACCCAAAACCCAAAGAATGACATCCTTGCTGGTATTACTGTATCATTAGCAATGATCCCTGAGGTAGTTGCCTTTGCTTTTGTGGCACAGATAGATCCTTTGGTGGCATTATCAGGAGCTTTTATAGTAGGATTAATTGCAGCGATCTTTGGAGGTCGACCTGGATTGATCTCAGGTGCTGCTGGGGCTGTAGCCGTTATTTTTGTAAATCTCATTTCAGAAGGACATGAGCGAGGCATGTTATTTGACGTACCCGTGGAAAATATGGGCTACTTCTATTTGTTGGCAGCCGTTATATTGATGGGACTCATTCAAATAGGTGCTGGCGTTTTAAAATTAGGACGATTCGTACGATTGATCCCCCATTCGGTGATGATGGGATTTGTTAACGGACTGGCCATTGTGATTTTTCTGGCGCAAGTTCGTATGTTTTCTCATAAAGAGTTAGAAATAGGAGCTGACGGATTAAAAAAATATATCAATATTCCAATGCAAGGTTCTGAACTGTACATCATGTTAGGTCTTGTGGGACTTACCATGGCCATTATTTGGTTACTTCCTAAGGTAACCACTAAAATACCTGCAGCCTTAATAGCAATTATCGTTACCAGTGGTGTCGTTATTTTTGGAGGATTAGATGTAAGTACGGTGGGATCGTACATTATTGAAGGTGGTGGTGAAGGTCTAAAAGGCGAATTCCCAACGCCAAATACGGAGCTTTGGCAGAATCTTCCTATTAATTTTGCGACGCTTAAATTCATTCTTCCTTATGCATTTTTAGCCGCTTCTGTAGGACTTATCGAGTCTTTAATGACCATGAACTTAGTAGATGAGTTAACGGATACTCGTGGCAATGGAAACAGGGAATGTGTGGCACAAGGCGCTGGGAATATGGTCAGTGGGTTGTTTGGAGGCACAGGTGGTTGTGGAATGATTGGCCAAACGGTTATTAACATTAATGCTGGCGGTAGAGGTCGTTTGTCCGGAATTGCAATGGCATTGACCTTATTGACCTTTATTCTATTTACGGCGCAATATATTGAACAAGTGCCAATTGCCGCTTTAGTAGGCGTTATGTTTATGATGGTTATTGAAACGTTTGCCTGGTCCAGTTTTAGGATTATCAGAAAAATTCCTGTTGCAGATGCATTTGTGCTTGTCACAGTATCGGCGGTAACAGTAATCTATGATCTTGCCATTGCGGTGTTTATTGGGGTTATTTTATCGGCCCTTGTATTTGCCTGGAAAAATGCGACCATGATTAGAGCACGCAAACGCTTAA
The DNA here is from genome assembly GCF_000423005.1 of Gelidibacter mesophilus DSM 14095. Classification (GTDB taxonomy): domain Bacteria; phylum Bacteroidota; class Bacteroidia; order Flavobacteriales; family Flavobacteriaceae; genus Gelidibacter; species Gelidibacter mesophilus. The sequence continues at coordinate 350,047 of NZ_AUHD01000006.1, read as the reverse complement.
GAGAAGATGGGACTAAAGTTTATGAAATTTGGGGGCCGTTATTCTTTGGTTCCATTCAAAACTTTAATTCAAAATTTGACGTAAAAACCGATCCTCAAAACGTCGAAATTGATTTTGTGGAATCAAGAGTGAGTGATCATTCTGCATTGGAGGCCATTTTCAATTTGGTTAAAAAATATGAGGCTGAAGGCAAAACAATTAAACTTAAACATTTGAGTCAGGATTGTAAGGCATTGATGTACAAAGCAAATCCAAAATTTAAGGAAGTCATTATTGAAGCCATTAATGATCCTCGTTATTATTTAGCAGAAGACCCCGAAAAGTTCACCAAACCACTTTCAGAATATAAGCTATAAAAAAAGGCGACTCGAGAGAGTCGCCTTTTTCGCTATTAATAACAATGATTAGTTATCATCATTTTGTGTTTTCTCTTTTATCTTAACATCACCATCGTCATCAGTCTTTATTTTGACCTTTTTATCATCGGTCTCCATTTTTATTTTATCGCCATCTTGTTTGATTTTGACGTCGGCACCTTTATCATTCATCTCATCGATAACTCGTTCTTTTTCTGTTTGTTCTCTACAAGAGGTTATAGATAACGATAAGAAAACAGCCATCAACGTCGTAAAAATTACTTTTTTCATAATACTATGTTTAAATATTTGATATAAAATTAACATCGTTCCCCATTCAAACTTAACTCTAATCAGTAATTTAATAGCTCATTTATTTTAGCCTTCACTTTTTCAGTACTCGGAATCATCGCTTCCTCCAATATTGAATTTAACGGTATCGCAGGCATATTCTCACTTCCTACAGTCATGACTGGCGCATCTAAAGATTTAAAACATTCTTCCTGAATTTTTCCTGCCAAAGCTCTTGCAAAAGAATTATTTGAAGGTTCTTCAGTAACCACAAGGCATTTACCTGTTTTTTTAACGGATTTCATAATCGTATCTTCATCCAATGGAAACAAGGTCCGCAAATCGATGATTTCTATTTGGTCACGCATTCCTAATTCGCCTGACGCATTATATGCCCAATGCACGCCCATTCCGTAAGTCACAATCGATATGGTTTCTTTTCCTTCTTGCTTCCAGATTTCTTGAAGTACCCAAGCTTTTCCAAAAGGCAACACATAATTCTCACTCGGCTCAACAGAGGTAGCTCCTTTTGTGCCTGGCACCTTGCTCCAATACAAACCTTTGTGTTCTAAAATCACGACTGGATTTGGATCGTAATAGGCCGCCTTCATCAAGCCTTTTAAATCGGCGCCATTGCTCGGGTAAGCGATTTTAATGCCTCTAATGTTGGTTACAATACTTTCAACCGAAGAAGAATGATAGGGTCCACCACTGCCATAAGCACCAATCGGTACACGCAGAATCATGCTCACGGGCCATTTTCCGTTGGATAAATAGCAGCTTCTGCTCACTTCTGTGAATAATTGGTTTAAGCCTGGCCAAATATAATCGGCAAATTGAACCTCAACAATGGGCTTTAGTCCAACAGCACTCATCCCAACGGTTGACCCAACAATAAAAGCTTCTTGAATTGGCGTATTGAATACACGATCATCTCCGAATTTTTGAGCTAAGGTTGCCGCTTCTCTAAACACACCACCCAAACGACCACCAACATCCTGTCCATATAACAAACACTCTTTGTGTTTTCTCATCAACTCTTCCACAGCAAACAGGGCACAATCGACCATCACGACTTTCTCTGCACCTTTTGGAGAACGCACACCTTTTTCTTCAGTAATTGGTGTGGGTGCAAAATCGTGGGTAAATAAATCTTCTGGTTTGGGATCTTCGGCCGACAGAGACAGATGGTAATCTATCTCTACAGCCGTATGACATTCTTTTTCTATGGTTTCTAAATCATCATTTGAAAATCCATGGTCCAACAATTGTTGTTTCAACACTGGATAAGGATCCCGAGATCTGGCCTCTTCCAAATCATCACGATACCACTCCATTCGCACACCCGAGGTATGATGATTCAACAAAGGCACTTTAGCATGAACCAAAAATGGCCGACGTTCTTTACGAATGGTTTTAATCACTTTTTCAAGGGCTTCATAACTTTCGATGAAATTGGCTCCATCAATAGTTATGGCTTCCAAACCTTTAAAACCTTTAGCATATTCAAAGGCATCTTGCGCTCTGATTTCAGCGGCATTGGCTGAAATATCCCATTCGTTATCCTGTACCAAAAATAGGATGGGCAACTTTTTCAAGACCGCCATTTGGAAAGCTTCAGAAACTTCGCCTTCGGTTACGGAGGCGTCGCCTAAGGAGCAGACTACAATTGGCGCATTCCCGCGAAGGCGGGAATCTTCTGAATGAACAGACGTATCATAATCATTTGAAAATTCATTTCCCTCAAGAATTGTTTTTTTCGTTGTTGCGTTTTCTTCCTTAAAGAGATTACCGTTTTCGCGATATTTAAACCCCATGGCAACACCTGTTGCTGGAATGGCCTGCATTCCAGTGGCTGACGATTGGTGTGGGATTTTAGGTTTATCAAAATCCCGTAAACTTGGATGTGCGTAATAGGTACGTCCTCCAGAAAACGGATCATCCTTTTTAGCCAACAATTGCAACATCAAATCATAAGGTGTGAGTCCGAAGGACAGTAACATCGCATCATCCCTATAATACGGAAATGCATAATCTTGTGGCAACAATTGCATTCCTAAAGCAATTTGGATTGCTTCGTGGCCTCTTGAGGTGGCATGTACGTATTTGGATACTTGTTTAAAATTGGCTTCGTACAATTCGGACATCGCCTTCGCGGTACAGAGGTTTGTAAAAGCTTTACGGAATATTTCTTTTGGAATATTGTGGGTCATTTTGATTTATTCTCTTTTATTTTTAGCAAAGTTTGCTAAAGTTTTGAACTCTTTAATTCGGAGGGTTTTATAAATTATTTACTATCCTATGAATTCCTTCTTTCAATAACTTAGAATTAAAATTCATCAGTAATCCTAATTTCAAATCTGATAATTTCAGATAAGTCAATAGTTGCGCGTAATGAACAGGTGCCAAATTTTCGACAGATTTAATTTCAATAATTATTATATTTTCAACCAATAAATCTAATCTATATCCAATATCCATTTTAACTTCTTTGTAAATGAATGGCATTGGAACTTGCTGCTGAACCGAAAGACCACTTTCTCTCAAATCATAAGCTAATGCATTTTCATAAGTTGATTCCAATAAACCAGGACCAATACTCTTATGCAATTCTAAAGCAATTCAATAACTTTAAAAGAAAGTTCATTCTCTGTCATCATCTAATTATCTCACGCAAAGCAACATAAATAACTCGCAAAGCACGCAAAATATCTTTGCGTTAAAATCTTCGTGGTCTTTGCGTGGAACTTCATTTTCTTTTCATTTATATTTCTCTATTAACATCAAATTGCTCGAAATAATCGGCAACGCGACGCACAAAACTACCGCCTAAAAAACCATCAACCACGCGATGGTCGAACGACAGAGACAAGTACATCATACTTCTAATCGCAATCTCATCGCCTTTTTCAGTTTCTATCACTTCAGCTCTTTTTTTAATGATCCCCAAGGCTAAAATGGCAACTTCAGGTTGATTGATGATGGGCGTTCCCATGACACTACCGAAAGTTCCTACGTTGGAAATGGTAAACGTACTGCCTTTAATGTCATCGCCTCCAAGTTTATTTTCTCGAGCTTTATTGGCCATTTCATTGACGTTTTCAGCTAATGTTCTTAAATCTTTGGTGTCTGCATTTTTCACAACAGGAACAATCAAATTTCCACTCGGTAATGCCGTTGCCATTCCTATATTGATATCTTCCTTGACGATGATGTTATTCCCGTCCACCGATGCATTAATGTTTGGGAAATCCTTGACGGCTTTGGCGACTGCTTCAACAAACAATGGCGTAAAAGTTAGGCGTTCGCCATATTTTTCTTGAAAAGCTGCCTTATTAGCGTTTCTCCAGTTGACCATATTGGTCATATCTGCTTCCACATAAGCGGTGACGTGCGGTGATATATGTTTCGAATAGACCATATGATCAGCAATCATTTGGCGCATCCGATCCATTTTAATGATTTTACCCTTGCCTTTATCGAAATTCAATTGTGGAATTCTATATGCGGTCGAGTCTTGTGCAATGGGTTGTGCAAGCTTGTAAGGTCTTCCCTCTTCTATATAATTAAAGAGATCGCTTTTTCGCAATCTTCCCTCATGTCCAGTTGTTGGAATTCGGGCGAGTTCTTCATAACTGATGTGTTGTTCTTTTGCTATTTTTTGGATTAGTGGGGAGAAGAAAGCATTTGAAGTTGAAAATGAAATCGAAGATGAACTTGAAGTAATTGGTCTTGATGAAGCTTTTGTAGCTTCTGATTTTTTTACCTTTTGAATTATTTTTTCTTCAGAAACACCAGGTTTAGAGGGAAAATCAACTTTCTCATCGGCCGTTATATCTTCCGAAGCCTCAAAAATTGCAATAATTTCTCCAACAGGAACCACGTCCTTTGCCTGAAATAGGGTTTGTATCAGTTTTCCAGATTGAGGTGCTGGGACTTCGTTATCTACTTTATCGGTAGCAACCTCCAAAATGATATCGCCTTCTTCAAAGCTGTCTCCTTCATTGATCAACCAACTGATGATAGTTCCTTCTGTGATGCTTTCTCCCATTTTGGGCATCTTTAATTCCCACGACAGTGGGAATTTCTTCTCTTTACTCATTGTCTTTTAGTTTTAACCAAGAAGATTTGAACACTACTGGTTATCAAAATTTCGTTAATATTCTCGTAACTGCTTTAAGGATTGAGGCATTGTTGAAGCTCCTCGAAGAGAGCGACTGCCGAAAGCCTGACCCGTTAGGGTAACGCCAAAAAACCTCATATTATGCACTTTACCTTTTCCATCTAATTTATTCACCATATCATGATGCTTGAGCCTTTAATCACGAGATTCCTGCTTTCGCAGGAAGTGTTCACGAAGCGTTTTATAAACATCCTCCTGTATTTTCATATTCTCCGGAACTTCCCTTAATGGCTCCACTGCTCTTAAACTCTCATGACAGTCGGCTGGTAATTGTTGATAAAGTTGGGTGCCTTTAGTTTTCCATGCCATCATCTCATCGCTTACTTGTTTAATTACTTTTGCAGGATTCCCAACTACCAAACTGCGTTTAGGAATGATGGTTTCTGCTTTTATAAATGACATGGCACCAACGATGCTTTCATCGCCAATTTCAGCGTCATCCATAATCACTGAATTCATCCCAATCAGGCAATTTCTACCCAAATTAGCCCCGTGAATAATCGCACCATGCCCCACATGAGCGCTTTCTTTTAAGGTGATCGATTTGCCTGGAAACATGTGCACCGTGCAATTTTCTTGAACGTTGACGCCATCCTCCAGAATAATCTGTCCCCAATCACCTCTAATTGCAGCTCCCGGACCGATATAACAGTTTTTACCGATGATGACATTTCCTGTTACCGCTGCCAAGGGGTGCACGAAACTGGATTCGTGAACGACGGGAATGTAACCTTGGAAAGAATAAATCATTGTGATCTTATATTGAAGATTGTTGATTGAAGATTGTTGATTTTTGAACTTCCAAAATCAACAATCGTTAATCTTAATTCGTTAATCATTCATATTCTTTGAGTTTCTCCTTAGTAAAGTCTGAAAGCACCAAGCGTCCACTAATTTTTGCACGTTGTAGCAACAGTTGGTCCCAATCTTCGGTACCGCGCCAAAACATTGTTTTCATTTCGGCCATGGCTTTTGGATTGTAACTGCACATGGTTTCGGCGAATGTTTTTACAGCATCGTCCAATTCTTCAGCGGAATCGAATACCTGGGTATATAATCCTTTTTGCATGGCCCATTCTGCGGTATAAAATGTGTTGGCGTCAATGGCTATCTGCGACATGCCGCTCAATCCCAATTTGCGTTGTACTGCAGGCCCAACCACAAACGGTCCGATGCCAACATTCAGTTCGCTTAATTTGATTTGGGCATATTTAGTTGCCATACAATAGTCGGTGGCTGATGCCAGTCCGACACCTCCACCAACGGTTTTTCCTTGAATACGACCGATGATGAATTTTGGACATTTTCGCATGGCATTAATGACGTTCGCGAAACCCGAAAAGAATATCTTTCCAGTTTCCTCATCGTTGATAGCAACAAGTTCGTTGAAACTTGCACCTGCACAGAACGTTCTATCGCCCCCGCTCTGCAGGACCATGACCTTGATATGTTCGTCTTCACCAGCAGAATGAATAGTTCGTGCCAATTCTGACAATAGATTTCCGGGTAAGGAGTTTTGGGCAGGATGGAAAAATTCGATATATCCTACTCCGTTTTTGTTTTTTAGTGTTACGTATGGCTCCATATATTAGAATCAAGATTTTTAGAATCAAGAATCAAGACTGTTTTGACTCTTGAATGATGTTTTATGATTGAGACCTTTCAGGTTTTACCTAAAGAGTTTATAAATAAGCTATTTTCAAACCTACAAGGTTTTGAAAACCTTGCAGGTTGAGTCATTCATTTTTTAAATTAATCCAAACTGTTCAAAGTGATGATTCAAATGTTTTCTTTCTAACAAATAAGATTCATATTTATTCAATTCACCAAAAACTAAGTTTTTCAGTTTTGCTTCTGGATTTTCTTTGAAAAACTCCAGATACTTTTCTCTTTGCTCTTGAAACTTTTGTTTCGCTGTCTCTAAATCTGGGTATTTTAAATCTTCGAGTTTGTCTTTTTCGAGTAATGGAAAATTCGTGTTTCTTGGAAACTTATCATAAGTATAAAGGCTGGCGTGGACTTTTTCTAAAATCTTTTCCGGTGTTGCCACTTCAAAATCCTGAATCTCACCAGAGGCAATTTTATAGGTATATTCTAAATGCTCCAACATATGCTGAGCAGTCATGATGCCCCATTTTGGCTTCATGTCTGGAGTTAACTTTGAAAGAAGTTCTTGAATTTTATCATCAGTCATTTCAACAAAAACCTCTTGTTTCTTTTGAACCATGGTTAAAATTGTAGCGACAGCTACCAATTCATCTTCCGCATCAAATACCTCAACAAACCATTTGACAATCCCACTTGGATGCTCTGCGGAAGCCACATCTCTATCCACCTTTTGCTTACAAGTCAATCGCACATAAATGGTATCATTATGATATAATGGACGTAAAAATCGACAGTCTTCCAATCCGTAATTTGCAGCAACTGGTCCTTTATTTGGATAAACAAACAATCCAGCGGCAGCAGCAATGATAAAATAGCCATGGGCAGTTCGTTTTTCAAAAATGCTACCATCCAAGGAAGTGATATCAGTATGGGCATAAAAATGGTCCCAAGTGAGATTGGAAAAATTGATGATATCCGTATCTGTAAGGGTCCGTTTGTGCGTTTTTAACGACATACCGGGCTGAATATCTTCCCAATGGTATTGGAATGGATGTTGGTCGGCTTCTTTATATTTGGCTTTGGCTTGATATATTCCAGTAATTTCCGTCAATGTAGTTGGAGATCCCTGAATGGCGGTACGCTGTAAGTAATGCTTGATTCCTCTTAGACCTCCCATTTCTTCACCACCACCGGCACGTCCTGGGCCTCCATGAACTAAGTTTGGTAATGGTGACCCATGACCTGTACTTTCCTTTGCCATTTCACGATTGATGACTAAAATCCGTCCGTGATGGCTTGCCGCGTTAATCACATATTCTTTTGCGATCTTATCATCAAAAGTGGCAATGGATGACACCAATGAACCTTTTCCCATTTGGGCCAAAGTAACGGCCTCATCTATATTCTTATAAGGCATAATGGTACTTACTGGACCAAAAGCTTCGGTCTCATGAACCGATAGGTTTTTAAATGGATGGTCTTCACGTAGTAAAATCGGACTTAAAAAAGCCCCTTTCTTGGCATCGGCACCTATGGCTTCTATTTTATCTAAATCGCCATAAACAATACTGGCAGTTTTAGCCAATTCCTGAACGCGATTTCTAACTTCTGTCACTTGATCTTTACTTACCAAGGCACCCATTCTGACTTCTTTAAGTCTCGGATCTCCAATAGTGACTTTATCCAAGGTCTTTCCTAAGGAAATCTGTACATCTTCGACCAAATCTTGCGGTACTATAATTCTTCGGATTGCCGTACATTTCTGTCCGCATTTGACCGTCATTTCATTTCTGACTTCTTTGATAAAAAGGTCGAACTCGGGTGTTCCAGGAACAGCATCTTCTCCTAAAACAGAAGCGTTCAAGGAATCTGCTTCCATATTAAATGAGACGGATTCTTCTATGATACGTTTATGCGATTTTAGGAGTCGGCCGGTGGTTGCAGAACCAGTAAAAGTGACCACATCTTGAGATTCGACCGTATCCAAAATTGTTCTCGCTGATCCTGTAATTAATTGTAATGCTCCTTCTGGTAAAATCCGTGAGGCTATAATTTCACGCACCACAGCTTCCGTTAAAAACGAGCCATTTGTTGCAGGTTTTACAACTGCGGGAACACCTGCCATCCAATTGGATGCGCATTTCTCCAACATGCCCCATACGGGGAAGTTAAAGGCATTGATATGAACTGCCACCCCGCGTTTTGGCACCATGATATGATGTGCCACAAACCGTCCGCCTCGGGACAAATCGATAGGCTCTCCTTCTACGTGATAGGACTGGTTAGGGAATAATTTTCTTAGGGACGCGTTGGCAAAGAGATTACCAAATCCGCCTTCAATATCAATCCAACTATCCATTCTGGTTGCACCGGTTCTATAACTTAGCTCGTAAAACGCTTCCTTTCTTTTGGTAAGATATAACGCAAGAGTTTTTAACATATTCCCACGCTCTTGAAAGGTCATTTTACGAAGTACTTCGCCGCCTTTGGTTCTTCCGTAGTGAAGAATTTCGGCAAAATCCAAGCCTTGTGTATCAGAAAGCGCTACAACCTCGCCTGTGATAGCGTCGTACATAGGAGTACCTTCTCCTTTACCTTCTATCCATTGTCCTGTGACGTAATTTTGTATTTTTTTCATAGTAATGCCCACAAAAGTGGAAATCGTATTATTAAATTCTTTACTCCAATATTAATTCAACAACCTTGTTCTATTTTGCTTGACTGCGTTAGCGATTACTCAACCATACTTATTTGATAATTAAGAAATCGTGAATGCTCAGCATTTGAACGATCTGTTTGAACTCTCCCACTCTTTCGGTGGGAAGCGAGTAGTGAAAGCGCGACCCTTTTCGGGGAACGCCCAAATACTACAAATTCACATTTTCAATTATTGCTGCATACCCTTGACCAACGCCAATACACATCGTTATAAGTGCATATCTTTTTCCTTTTTCTTTCAACTCCAAAGCAGCTGAATACGCAACACGAGTTCCCGTTACACCGAGCGGATGACCAATAGCAATCGCCCCTCCGTTAGGGTTTAATCGCGGGTCGTCATCTGCCAATCCCCATGCTCTGGTGCACGCCAAAGCTTGCGCTGCAAACGCTTCGTTGAGTTCGATGATGTCCATATCGTCCATCGTCAAACCTGATTTTAGTAATGCCTTGTTAGAGGCTTCCACTGGACCGATGCCCATGATTCTTGGTTCGACACCAACCACTGCTGAACTTACAATTCTCGCCAAGGGTTTTAAATTGTATTTTTTTACGGCTGCTTCAGAAGCGATGATCGTTGCGGCGGCTCCATCGTTCAGTCCTGATGAATTCCCGGCGGTGACGCTTCCTCCTTCAGCTTTAAATGCGCCGCGCAATTTCCCTAAAACTTCTAAAGATGTATTCGGTTTTACAAATTCATCTTTTGAAAACAGAATGGGATCCTTCTTTCGCTGAGGAATTTCAACGGTCATGATTTCTTTAGCTAAACGTCCGTTTTCTTGGGCTTTAGCTGCTTTCATTTGGCTCCAAAAAGCAAACTTATCTTGATCTTCCCGAGATATCTTATATTTCCCTACGAGATTTTCTGCGGTTTGCCCCATGCCATCGGTGCCATATAATTTTTCCATTTTCGGATTGACAAAGCGCCAACCAAAACTGGAATCGTACATTTTAGCATCAGTTCCAAACGCACTGGATGGTTTGGCAACCACATACGGCCCTCGGGTCATATGCTCCACACCTCCAGCAATAAAAATATCACCATCACCAGCTTTTATGGCGCGATTGGCATGAATAATTGCAGATAAACCAGAACTGCATAAACGGTTGACCGTTTCACCTGGAACTGAAAATGGTAAACCAGCCAATAATGAGGCCATACGCGCCACATTTCGGTTGTCTTCTCCTGCTTGGTTTGCACAGCCCAAAATGACATCGTCATACGCTTCTTTTGGAATGTTTGAATTCCGTTTGACAATTTCTGCTATAACCAAAGCTGCTAAATCGTCAGTTCTTACTGCAGATAAAGTGCCTTGATAACTTCCTATTGGCGTTCTGATGCCGTCTATGATATATGCTTCTTTCATAAGCTTTCCTTATTCCCGCGAACCTGCCTGCCGGCAGGCAGGGGCGGGAATCTTTTGTTTTTATTTTAATTTCCAAACCAACAAGGTTTTAGAAACCTAGCAGATTGGTCAGTTATAATTTATTTATTCAATCATCACCAACTGCATTTACGATGCTCAACTTTTCTTACAACAATGAGATTCCTGCCTTCGCAGGAAGAGTTTAATTCAATAATTCCGAAAACGTATCGCCTTGTCTGATATCGCCAGTTTTATAGCCTTTCATGAACCAGTGCATGCGTTGCTCGGAAGTACCATGGGTAAAACTATCTGGTTGGACACTACCTTGCGTTCGTTTTTGAATGGCATCATCACCAACCGCGTTTGCAGCACTTAAGGCTTCTTCAATATCACCTTCTTCCAAATATTCTTTATTGTGATGCGCCCACACCCCTGCGTAAAAATCGGCTTGAAGTTCTTGTGCTACCGAAAGCTGATTGGCTTGTGCCGCACTGGATTGCTGCTGCATCTGCCTTACTTTTTGAGAAGTTCCGAGCAAGGTTTGAACGTGATGACCAATTTCGTGAGCGGTTACGTATGCCATAGCAAAATCACCACCTTTTGCTCCAAATCGGGTTCGTAATTCATCAAAAAAACTTAGATCCATATACAGTTTCTGATCAGTTGGACAATAAAATGGTCCCGAAGCCGAGCTTGCATTTCCACAACCAGTTCTTACAGCATCAGTAAACAAAACCATTCCAGCTTCTTTATAATTTCCGAGATTATTGTCCTTAAAAATTTGACTCCAAATATCTTCTGTATCCACTAATACAGCGTCCATGAATTCACCTAATTCTATTTCTTGTTCGGTCAATTCGCGTTCTTCAGTCGGCTGTGAACTTGACTGTGTTACACCTTCAAGAATTGGTGCCAATACTTGTCCGGTATCACCTCCAAACATTTGCAGTAGCACTACAACCACGGCTATAATACCGCCACCTGCGGCAAACTTTCCTTTATTGGACATGCCACGACGGTCTTCCAAATTACCACTTTTTCTTCTACCTTTCCATTTCATATTTGCTATTGTTTATTGGTATTATTTATTTTGTATTAAATATAAAACAATACCAGCTATTCTTCCCATTTTTTATTGGTTCTATATACCACACCTTTGAAAAGTGCTACCAATTCATTGCCGCGCTTAACCTCGATGATATTAAATCCTAATTTGTTTTTCATCTTCTCAATTACGGATTCAGCCACTATATAATCGCCTTCATTTAAGGCTTCAATATGATTGATACTTGTCTCTATAGAAACTGCGTACTTACCATGCGTATTAGCCGCAAATCCGAAAGCAGTGTCTGCTAAGGCGTAACTGATACCGCCGTGGGCCTTTCCCATGCTATTTAGCATTTCTTTTCTGATGGTCATTCCGACCTTACATCTTCCTATTTCGCATTCTAAAATTTCAATGCCGAGGTAGGTGCTGTAGGCATCGAGTGAGAGCATTTTGTAAGGAATGAGGTTTCCGTTTATTGGCATTAGGTATTTGGAATTAGGGATTAGTTATTTGCGTTTCTTTCTAAAATCTTCTTTCTTAAAGAAGACATCATTTTTGTCAATTCTGAAATCAACTTTCTATTTTCTTCATCTTCATCAAAATTAATATATAATCTTCGTTTGGCTTTTGTACTGCAACTAACACACTCATTTGCGCTATAAATGGCATAATTTATATGCTTAACAAATTGTGCATCAGAACCAGGATAGCCTTCTGCAATATTTAAAGCAATCGAATCCGCTGCTCTTCTGAACTGTGATGATAAGGGGTACAATTCGTATGCTGGAAACTTTTTGACTATCACATCAACGACTTCCCCCAAAGTCCATCGCTTTCTGATAAACTTGTAAATCTTCAAACTTAAAATGAAATGCACTTTTCATACTAATACCAAATGCCTAATACCTAATCCCTCAATAACTCTAATAAAAAAATGTTAGTCCCTCCGTTTCCTCATACCTCAAACCTCAATCCGTTAGTTTTCATCTTCCTCAACAACGGGCTACACCGATACCTATCCTCATGATATTCATTATATAATTCGTCCATTTTTGAAACGCACCAATCGATTCCTTTTTCGTCTGCCCACGCCAATAGGCCTTTTGGGTAGTTAACCCCTTTGGTCATCGCATGATCAATATCTTCTGCAGAAGCAATGTTCATGAATAGTGCATCTGCAGCTTCATTAATAAGCATAACCAATACGCGGTCGAAAATTTGTTGGGCTAATTTTTCGTCGAGTGGTTTCTTTAACTCAGTTGAAATTAGTATCCTACCATTGTCATCATAATCATAATAACCCTTTCCTGATTTTCTTCCTAAATAGCCAGCTTCTGCAAAACGTTTTTGGGTAAAGGCTGGTTTGTATCTCGGATCGAAATAAAACGCCGTAAAAACAGTTTCAGTCACTGTATAATTAACGTCATTTCCAATGAAATCCATTAATTCGAAAGGCCCCATTTTGAAACCTCCTAAAGTTTTCAAACTCTCATCGATGGTTGCGAAACCTGCCTGTCCGGCAGGCAGGTCAGCAATACCTTCTTCGTATATTCTTAAAGCTTCGCCATAAAAAGGTCTTGCAACCCGATTGACTATAAATCCGGGAGTGTCTTTTGCAACGGCTACTGTTTTTTTCCAATCGGATATAATTTTTGTCGATTTCTCTAAAACTTCTTTTGAAGTTTGAATGGCCGGAATCACTTCTACCAATTGCATCAATGGGGCTGGATTGAAAAAATGGATCCCAATGCAACGTTCTGGTTTTTTTAAGGAGGCTGCAATGGAAGCAATCGACAAACTTGACGTATTGGAGGCTATAATACAGTCTTTTGAAACATAGGTTTCCAATTCTGAAAACACTTTCTTCTTGATGTCCAGATTTTCAACAATGGCTTCAATGGTCAAATCGGAGTCTGATAGGTCTTTTAAATCATCGACGTAGGAAATGTTGTTTTGGATTCGGGATTTTTCGTCAGCATCAATACGATCTTTTTCAATCAATCGTGATAATATTTTTTCCAAAGCGGCTTTTGCCTTGTCCAATGCGGATTGATTGGTATCGTACAATTTTACTTTGCAGCCCGATGTTGCAGCAACCTGTGCGATGCCGCTTCCCATGGTTCCTGAGCCGATAATTCCTACTCTCATTATTGAAGATTGTTGATTGGAAATTGATGATTTTTGAAGTTTGGCTCCAGACATAACCTATGATTTCAATTTTAATGATGCCGTTTTTATGCTAACCACAAAAATCGAAATCAATTCATTATTTTCCTTTAATAGCTTGTCCAAAGCATTTATGTCTGTAATTAAATTGGCTCCTTTCTGAATCTTCATATTTATTAAGCATTCACGTAATTCCTTTAAACAGATTTTCATATTATGCAGAAAATCCCTAATTGATTCTCCACCTTGAGCCTCCCCATAATTTAATGCGGCAGAAGTTGCCGATCTTATAAGTTGTTTAGCCAGATGTTCTGAAGCAAATGAATTATCTATCTTCTTGCAAATCAAAATCACATCAATTGCAAACTGAATAAGTCGCTCCTCTAATTGATTTGGTTTCATATTATTATAATTAAACTATAAATGATTTAAAATTGTTGATTCTTGAAGTTTGTCTTCATAATATGTTATATGCCGCTTTCCGGATTTTCATGTTGATTGAGCATCCCTGTAATTTTTTTACGCAAACTCTCAAATTGTGCAAAAAATATAACTTCAAAAATCCTAAATCGACATTCAACAATCTACAATATAAATTTATCTACCGATGAAATTCGGTTTCCTTTTTTCAACAAATGCCGCAACGCCTTCAGCATAATCTTCAGTTTGTGCTGCTTCGATTTGAAATTTAGATTCCAATGCCAACTGGGCTTCCAAATCGTTAGTCATGGATTGATTGAATAATTCCTTGATCATGCCTAAAGCTTTTGTGGGCATATTGGCAAGTTTTAAAGCAAGTTGATTGACATCTTCTTCAAAAGTCTCTAAAGGCAGAACTTTATAGAGCATTCCCATTTTTTCAGCTTCTTCTGCAGACACTTTATCGCCCAGCATAGCCAATGCCAATGCTTTTTGAAATCCGATAAGTCTTGGCAAGAAGAAAGTTCCTGCACTATCAGGCACCAAACCAATGAGACTAAATGCTTGAATAAAACTGACCTTTTCATGAGCTACAACTATATCGCAAGCCAAAGCAATATTTGCTCCCGCTCCAGCAGCTACCCCGTTGATCGCACCAATAATTGGTTTTTTGATCGAGCGGATTCTTGTGATTATCGGATTGTAATGTTCTTCCAAGATCTTCTTAAACCCTGGATTTAATTCTGGCGAGGTCACCTCTTTTAAATCTTGACCCGCACAAAATGCTTTTCCGTTACCGGTCAAAACGATGGCTCGAACCTCGTCGCTTTTTTCACAAGCATCAAGTGTGTCTTGCAACCGTAGCGCCATTTCACGATTAAAACTATTGAAGACTTCTGGGCGGTTGAGCGTGATATACGCCACACTATTTTTTATCTCTAATAATATTGAATTCATTTTATATAATTTTTGATTGAAGATTAACGATTGTTGATTTTAGAAGTACTTCAAAAATCAACATTCTTCGATCTGCAATCGTTGATCCTTGCTACTTTAAACATTTAAAATAATCAAAGGGTTCCAAGCAATCGTCGCACTGAAACTGTGCTTTACATGCTGTTGAACCAAACTGGCTCACCATTTTTGTATTTGTTGAACCACATTGTGGACACTTTACAAGGCGTTTGCCGTGAAGCAATACATCTTTGTCGGCTTCGACACCTAAGGGTGCTGTGATTCCATAATCTTCTAATGCCTTTCTGCCTCTTGGGGTAATCCAATCGGTGGTCCAAGCTGGGGATAAAATCAACTCTACTTCCGACTTATATCCCGCATCTTTTAATGCTTTTCTTATATCATCACCAATAACATCCATGGCAGGACAGCCACTATAGGTTGGTGTGATTTGAACTTTTACAATGCTATTTTCAAAAACAGCAGAACGCACAACACCCATGTCCATAATAGATAGGACTGGGATTTCCGGATCGGAAACTGCTTCCAGGATCGGGATTAATTTTGGGTCGATATTTTGTTCTGTTGTGATCATAGTTAATATCGAATATCGAACGCTGAATAATGAAATTTGAAGTTTTGTTCAGATTTAACTTCATGATTCGATATTCAAACTTCCTTATTCATGATTTTTCTACCATTCCATATTGGGATAAGTACGCTGCATGTATTGCAATTCTGATAGCAAAAAACCCATATGTTCCGTATGAATCCCCAATTTGCCTCCTTTTTGGAAATATTTGGATTCAGGAATGGTTAAGGTTGCTTCTTCTAAAATCGTATTTACTTTTTCGTAATAAGCGGCTTTTAATTTGGTAACATCTACGCCAATACCTTCTGAAACCATCGCTTTATCGGCTTCAGTTTGGTGGAACAATTCATCGGTATAGGTCCATAAATCGTTAATTGCCGCTTGCATCCGGTTGTGACTTTCTTCGGTGCCGTCGCCTAAACGTCGGATCCAATCCGATGAGAAACGTCGATGGTAACTGACCTCTTTAATACATTTTATAGCGATTGCCGCCAAGGTCATATCCTTACTTTTCTTCAACTCTGTTAAAAACAGTAAGTGATACACATCAAATAAAAAGTGACGAGCCATAGTATAAGCAAAATCGGTGTTGGGCTGTTCTACTAAAAGCACGTTGACATAGTCCCGTTCTTTACGAAGCATGGCAATGTCGTCTTCTGTACGCCCATCACCTGCGATTTTGGCCGCATATTGGTAATAGCTGCGCACCTGCCCGAATAAATCCAAAGAAATATTGGTACAGGCAATGTCGGTTTCCAAACTTGGTCCGTGGCCGCAAAGTTCGCCCATGCGTTGCCCGAGGATTAGGGAGTTGTCGGCGATGCCGAGAATATATTGATAGAGATTATCTTTCATTTTAAAAAATTGAAGTTGAAATTGAAGTTGAAATTGAAGGGCTCCAATACATAATTTATCCTTTTCGAATTGAAATCCGATTTAAATTTCAACTCCTTTTTTAATTAATGTTTTTAATTCTTGTAACTATTATTCTTATCAGTTGATCATTTTCATCCTTTAATCCAAATAAATCTTCATTTGAAAACAATTTAGCTTTAGATTGAATATTGAGGTTTCGTTGACTTTCTCTCAATTCCTTTAAGCAAATTCTTAACTTATTAATTTTGTCTGCATCTGTTCCTGCTCCCAAAACTTCTCCATAGTTTAAAGCTGATGAACATGAGGAACGAATGAGTTGTTTAGCCAAATAATCACCAGCATAAGACAACGGCTTTTTATCATATAATAAAATGATTGAAGCTGCAAAATCTTCTAAACGTTCGCATAAATCATATTTGTTCTCATTCATTTTTTCAATTTCATGCCCGTCCGGCAGGCGGGCAACTTCACGTTCAATTTCAAGTTCGTATTACATATATTTCACCTCATCAGGCAATTCGTAAAACGTTGGATGGCGATATACTTTATCTTTTGCTGGCTCAAACATTTCGCCATTGTGTTCTGGATTGGAGGCGGTAATGTTTTTGGATTCTACAACCCAAATGCTGACGCCTTCATTTCTTCGGGTGTAAACATCGCGGGCATTTTCAAGTGCCATGTCTGCATCTGCTGCGTGGAGACTACCAAAATGACGATGTTCCAATCCGTTTTTGCTTCTTACGAAGACTTCCCATAGAGGCCAATTCTTTGTTGTTGTCATAGTTTTGTAACTTAATATTATGTTTCAAACCTGAAAAGTTATAATTCAAACTTACAAGGTTTTGAAAACCTTGCAGGTTGTTATACTGCTTCTTTTTCTTTTCTTTCCGCTTTCTTCTCTGCGTGTGCCATGGCTGCATCTCGCACCCATTCGCCGCGTTCCCATGCACCAACTCTGGCTTTCATACGCTCTTTGTTCATTGGACCATGACCTTTGACCACCTGCCAAAATTCATTCCAATCGATGTCACCAAAGTCATAACTACCACGTTCTTCGTTCCATTTCAAATCGGGGTCGGGAATGGTCAATCCGATCAAATCTGCTTGTGGCACGGTTTGATCTATAAACTGCTGACGTAATTCGTCATTTGATTTACGTTTCAGTTTCCATTTCATGGATTGTTCAGTATGGACAGATTCTGCATCTGTAGGGCCTAACATCATTAAACTCGGCCACCACCATCGGTTTAAAGCATCTTGTGCCATTTCCTTTTGTTCAAATGTACCGTTTGCCAACTTAATCATGATTTCATAACCTTGACGCTGATGGAAACTTTCTTCTTTACATACACGCACCATTGCACGAGCGTAAGGGCCAAAAGAGGTGCTGCATAAGGGTACTTGATTAATAATCGCCGCACCATCAACTAACCACCCAATAGCGCCCATATCGGCCCAAGTAACGGTAGGATAGTTGAAAATACTCGAGTATTTCGCTTTTCCCGTATGTAATTGCTCATACATTTCTTCTCGTGTAATGCCCAAGGTTTCTGTTGCAGAATAGAGATATAATCCATGTCCCGCTTCATCTTGGACTTTAGCCAACAAAGCTACCTTCCGTCTTAAAGAAGGGGCCCGGGTGATCCAATTGCCTTCTGGAAGCATCCCTACAATTTCAGAATGCGCATGTTGCGACATTTGACGAATATGCGTCTGACGGTACTTTTCTGGCATCCAATCTTTCGGTTCGATTTTTTCGTCTCTTGCGATATGTTCTTCGAATTGTTTTTCTAAATTCCTAATTTGCTCTTCACTCATTTTAATAATTATTAGTGAATGGTTATTTACTTTGCTCAGACCTCGCAGGTTTTTAAAACCTGTGAGGTCTTGTCACGCTTTATGATCTCTTTATCCTGTTCTACAAGGGTAATCTTTAAACAAACTTGAAACCTGCCAGGTTTTTAAAACCTTGCAGGTTGATGCTATCTAAACGTCAAAATCGACCACAACCTTATCGCTTGTAGGAACGGCTTGACAACTCAACACATAATTTTGTGCCACTTCCTTGTCAGCGAGTGCGTAATTCTTTTTCATTTTCACCGAACCTTCAATGACTTGACATTTGCAGGTACTACAAACGCCACCTTTACAGGCAAAAGGCAAATCGGCTCCCGCAGCTAAAGCACCATCAAGAATCGTATCAAAATCATCATTCATAATGAAATGGAATTCTTTTCCGCCATCGATAATGGTCACACTTGTGCCGTCAATTCGTTGCTCAAGGACTTCGGCAATATGTTTATTTTCTTCTTCTGAACTGCCCGTAAAAAACAATTCGAAATGGATATTATCCTTAGGCATCCCAGCAGCTTGTAATTCATCGCGAATCAAGAAAATCATGTCTTGCGGACCACAGATGAACGCATGTTGCGTATCCGGAATATCAATAAAGGTCTTGGTTAACACGGCTAATTTTTCCTTATCAAAACGTCCGTTCAAAAATGGAATGTCGCGCTGCTCCTTCGTTAAAAAATAAAAGACCTGAAACCTTCCAAAAAATTGATTTTTAAGCTGTTCTATTTCCTCTTTAAAGATAATGGATTTTACGGTCCTGTTCAAGTAAAACAGCTTAAAGGTACTGTTGGGTTCTTGCTGCAAGTGTGTTTTGATTATGGATAATAATGGCGTAATCCCACTTCCTGCAGCAAATGCGATGTAATTATTACTTGCCTCAACATCCACATCAACCGTAAATTCGCCATGTGGAATCATGACTTCAAGAGTGTCACC
This sequence comes from Gelidibacter mesophilus DSM 14095, assembly GCF_000423005.1. GTDB lineage: Bacteria > Bacteroidota > Bacteroidia > Flavobacteriales > Flavobacteriaceae > Gelidibacter > Gelidibacter mesophilus. The sequence continues at coordinate 330,681 of NZ_AUHD01000006.1, read as the reverse complement.
CTTTTTAAGTTCGCTAAAGGCATAATTTGAAAACACACCGTCCCGTATGGTCTTAACCGCGACTTTCCATTCGCCATCCAACGGACTTGAACATAACGAATAATTCCGTCGAATGTCTTCGCCATTGATCTCTTTTCGCAAAGTTAAATGCTGTCCTTGGCGGTATCTGAACGTTTCTTTGAGCTCATCAGGAATGTCAAAAGCAACGACTACACAGTCTTTTGTTTCCTTGTAAATATCTGCAACTTTGAGGTTGTGGAATTCTGCCATAATCCTATTCCTTTCCAAGGAAAGGAGGTTTTGTTTTATTAAATTCAGTATCACTACAAGTATCTGGCTCGAGGACCGGAAAACTTGCTGAAATCAAACTAACACTTGTTAGTCTAACGGCAAATTTACAAAAATTATTGTAAACTATTTATTAATTCCGTTGATGAGGACCTGGCTTAAGTTTTGGGCTAATGCTTTGGAATTAACAACTTCCTTTTTAGGGATCCATAAGTACAAGGAACGCAACGTAGACAGTATGGAGAACATGATGACTTCAGGGTTGGTGTCCGCTATTTCATTGGAAAAAACTCCATTTCTGATAATCTTTAGGAAGTCTTGCTCATAGCCTTCCCGCAATTCCAAATAGTATCCAAGTTGTTCTTCCAAATGCATCCAATCATTATTAAGAGAGGCCATTCCGTATGGGTTCTTGGTGGTAATTTCAACGTGAAGTGCCACAATCAGTTTTAATTTTTCTATGGCGGTCTGATCTGAATTTTTGATGATATCCATGCCATGCGTGAATTCTTCAGCCAAGGAGATAATGATAGCTTTTAAAATCTCCTGCTTTGAATTTATATGGTTATAAAGACTAGCAGCTTTCATTCCCATGGCCGTTGCCAGATCTCGCATGGTCACCGCGCTGTATCCCTTTTCTTTAAAAAGTTTTGCCGCTGTTTTTATAATTTCATCTCTACGTGTGCCTTCGATGTTCACCATTTACAGTTTAAAATTTAAGGTTAATGGCTCAGGATCTGTCCAATTTTTCGTAAATTTAAACAAAAGAAAATTATGGGGATTTTTGATTTTATATTCGGCATCAAAAAAAGACAGATTAGTGAGTTACTAGAAAAAGGTGCGATTATTTTAGATGTTAGGACTCAAAGAGAATGGGATAAAGATCACATTGAAAATGCAAAACATATTCCGTTGGATGATTTAAAAAATCATATGGCTGAACTTCAAAAATTAGATAAACCTGTGATTACCTGTTGTGCTAGTGGAGCCCGATCGGCCAAAGCCGCAGAATATTTGGCGCTTAACAATATTATAGCTACAAATGGCGGTAGCTGGTTAAGCTTAAAGACTAAAATGCCTATATAAATCCCCCAGAAGAAAGGATTTTTGATTACTGTTGACTTGCCGAATAGTCCTTTTAAACTTAGAGTTTTATGTTTTGCAAATCATCAGAAGATTTGATGGAATTGCCTTCATACTGAAGCGTCCAACCTAAGGAGCTTGTCAGGATATAAAATTTGGACAATTCGCTTATCAATCGATTTTCGGCATTACTTTTCAAGTTGGATGCTTCCACCTTTTTCATCAATTGCACTTTGACTTTATCTTTAATTTTATTATAATCTTCAGCGTTAAATGGATTCAAATAATCGGCTGTCACATCGTAATATTCAAAATCTGGACTGATGTTTATTTCTTCTTTAGGGATGCTTAAAATTTTGAGTGTTTTACTTTCCTCATCAAGTTCATACTGAATCAGGCTCAAATCATAAGAAACAGTGACATCCGCATTGACCACCACTAAAGCTTTCTTTTCCACATTGACCAAGTTGGCAAAAATAGCTTTCGAATTTTTATAAGTAAAAACTTGACTGAAATGCCCTTCAGTAACCACTAATTTGCTAACATTCCTAATTTGTTCTTGAATGAGTGCAGAGTTTTCCTGAAGGATGGTTTTATCCTTATCATTGAAAATATAGCGATAGCCGAACAAAACGACCATGACGAATATTAAAACGTATAGGAGTTTTCGCATTTTTTTATTTTTTGAAACCCACAAGATTTTGAAAACCTTATTGGTTTTTAGATTCTATTTATTGAGCTCCAACTTTTCGGCAAAATAATCGCAAAAATCCTTCATGGTGGCGGTCATCTTTTCATCTTGGGTAGCACGCTGGAACGTATGACTCATTTCAACCAAGGTTTGGTGAAAAAACAGTTTCATTTCGTCAACAGGCATATCTTTAGTCCAAAGATCAATTCGCAATGATTCTTGGGCTTTACTGTCCCATACCGAAAGCATCATAGCCTTGGCTTCTTCATTATTGATACCGCCGTCAGTGGCCGTCCAGCTTAATTTTTCCGGCACGCGATTTTCATCCAATTCAACGTGCAGTTCTATAGTTGATTTTATAGTATTTGACATTACTTTCGAGGTTTAAATTTAGATTTATTAAAAATTTCGTCGGCATTCTTTTGCATCATGTCCATGAAGTCGACATCATTGTTTTTCATATACGATCTTACAATGTGCCAACCCATATACTGACCTATTTTGCCTGGGGATTCACTATCCAATTCCAAGTAAAATTTTGAAAACGGCGCATCAGCAATAAAGCGTTCGGCCAAACTATTATCAGTACTGAACAACAGTTCACGCTCTATAAAATAGCGCCATATTTCGCTTTCATTTTCTTTAACCCATTCCAATTGCACATCGGAATAGCCAATTTTTACCGCATCTGAGACGAATGGAATCATCTTATCCTTAAAATAAAGTTGTTTTCCGAAGTAAATCATATCATCCAACAGTGTTTTGGGCTGATCTTGATATATATACTTTTCCGAATAGTTTGCGGCCAAATCACTCACAATTTGCGATCGTTTCATATTTTGGGTCAGAAACCTTTGTATGCCTTCGTAAAAATGATGGTCAGCACCTAAATAGGTGTCTAAAGAAATAAGCACAATAGTATCAGTTACAATGGTTTTATTCCTGTAGTCAACATCTGATGTGACGGTAATCACCCGTGGTATCTTGAAGGTCTTATCGTAATATTTTAAATGTTGAAAAAGTGATTCAATATTGTCACGAACGTCATCAAAATTCGCAAAAGTTTTTTCAACTTCATCTGAAAGTTCTTTCTGCAAGGAATCATTAATTCGGTCTATCCATATAGAATCATTGATACGCTCCGAGAACAAAAAAGGATAAGCCTCCTTCAGTTTTGGTAAATCCGCTGGGTTCGCATGGGCAAACGCCAAATCAAAACGTTCGATCTTAACCTCCACATCCATTTTAGAAATTTCACTTTCTAATTGATCATCTTCTTTACAAGCATTGAAAAAAAGCAACAGAACTATAAGAAAACCAACATTTTTCATAGAAATTTTTAAAAGGTCTTTAATTTTTATTACTTAAGTGATTACTTTATTTTTGTGGCGCAAAGGTAGTATTCTTTGTGTTAAATCTTCCAAAAAATGCAAACAGAAAAAGTAATTGACCACATTGTAACCTGGCTAAAAGATTATGCCAACAACGCCCAAGTAAATGGTTTTGTTATAGGTATTTCAGGTGGAATAGATTCCGCTGTCACCTCTATTTTATGTGCCAAAACAGGGTTGAATGTTTTATGTATTGAAATGCCCATCCATCAGCCAGAAAGCCATGTCTCAAGAGGGCAGGAACACATCAAACAATTGAAAGCCAATTTTAAAAATGTAAGCGACCAGCTCGTCAATTTGACGCCTGTTTTCGAAGCATTTAAATCTGAGGTCACCTTAGATGGCTCCCAAGCCACAGTGGATATGGCTCTCGCCAATACCCGTGCACGGTTAAGAATGACCAGTCTCTATTATTATGCAGGCATGAAAGGTTTATTGGTTGCAGGAACCGGTAATAAGGTGGAGGATTTTGGTGTTGGATTTTACACCAAGTATGGTGATGGAGGTGTAGACCTAAGCCCAATTGCGGATTTGATGAAATCAGAAGTTTACACTCTTGCAAAAGCCTTGGGGGTGACCGAATCTATTATTAATGCCGCCCCAAGTGACGGATTATTTGGTGATGACAGAAGTGATGAAGATCAAATTGGCGCATCCTATCCAGAATTGGAATGGGCCATGCACATGAAAGAAAACGGCAAAACAACGCTTGATTTTGAAGGGAGAAAGCGTGAAGTCTTTGAGTTGTTTTCAAGACTAAATACAATCAATCAACATAAGATGATCCCGATTCCGATATGCGAAATTCCTAAAAATCTAATATAATCCATCTTTTTTACGCTCTAATTCCTTGAATATTACCAATTTTCATGGAATACAATTATTTTTTTTATACTTTTACGTACCACATCTCCACGGTTTCAACTTAAGTCCTTACGTGTATTAACTAAATAATAAATGACATATTATGATTAAGGTATTGGTTGTGGACTCTCATCCCATTGTAAGAAAAGGACTAAAGCTACTTTTTGACGCTGATCCTGAAATTGAAGTTGTGGGCTCTATTGGCTCAGGTATTGAAATTTTCGAATTTGTAAGACGTCACCCCGTGGATGTTATTATTTCCGAAATTGATCTTCCTGAACTTAATGGCATTACCGCATTAAGAGCCATCAAAAAAGAACATACACAGGTAAAAGTCATTATGTTTAGTTACCATCCCGAAGAAATTTATGCCATTAGCACTATAAAAGCAGGGGCTTCAGGTTACCTTTCCAAAAATGTTGCTACAGAAACCATCAAAGAGGCCATACTTAAAGTACATAACGGGGGAATTTATTTAAGTGATAATATGGCAAAGCACTTAAATTATGATGACACCCGTAACAAGAAAAGCAAATTATACAAGCGTTTATCCACAAGAGAAGTGGAAGTTTTGAAACTATTGTCGTCAGGCAAGAAAAACAAGGAAATAGCACTGGAGCTTGATATCAACGAAAAAACTGTGAGCACCTACAAAGCAAGGCTGTTTAAAAAATTAAATGTGAATAATTTGGTAGATTTAATCCATCAAGCAGAACATATGGGAAAAATTTAGATTTTCCCCCCAACAACTTTTCCTAATTTTTTAGATAAAAGCGTTTTTAATCTTAAATAATCTCTTACATCTTCCATCACTCCCAAAAGGTTAACATTTGGCTTTCTGGTTTCCAATTGGTACTCTACCACCTTTTGGTCAATTAAAAAGCATCTCAAGCTTAAAATAGTTTGGGTTACCAATTGCGCAATGGTTTCGTGCTTCTCTTTAGGGATGATATGATTGCGTTCCCAATCATGCAATGAATACCGCTCATCATTCATCAAGATGGTGGTCACTTCATTGGCCATATCCTGATCTAGTTTATTGATAAAATCTTTCAATTGAAAATCTTTCGCCTGATGGAGGGCATCAATGATTATATAATACAAATTTTTAAAGCGCTCATCAGAAAATTGCATTTCATCTTCCTGTAGGTCCAAGTAGATTTTCTCAAAAACTTTTGCCTGATGAATTATAGGCTCCATTTTTAATTCGCCAGCACTATCCTCCTTCATTACCAAATCTTCAAAATCTTCAGTCTCATTACCATAGAGCAATAAAATTTCAATGATCTTTCGTTCCAACTCATATTGATGGTTGACCTTGTTTGTGGGTTGTTGTGAGCGCACCACCTCAAAGGCGGTTTGTTCTGATCTATGAGGTTTACCTGCTTCTTGGTTTTCCTTTTTATTGATCTGAGCTAGCGTAGTGAACAAGACCTGCTCACTAATATCCATAATATTAGAACATTCCCTAATATAGATTTCGCGTTTGATTGGATCAGGAATTTTTGAAATACTATTCACAATTTCCCTGATGGTATCTGCCTTTTTTATCGGATCATTCTTAGCATCCTCAACCAATAAAGACGCTTTAAACTGAATAAAATCTTTTGCATGATCTTTTAGATAGGCCGCAAGTTCATCAGCCGTATGTTCTCTAGCAAAACTATCAGGGTCTGCACCATTCGGGAAGGAACACACTTTAACATTCATTCCTTGTTCCAAAATCAAATCAACACCCCTTACAGCAGCTCGGACTCCCGCAGCATCACCATCAAAAAGCACGGTAATATTCTTGGTCAATCTATTGATCAGCCTGATCTGTTCTGGAGACAAGGCCGTCCCAGAAGAAGCCACAACGTTTTTTATCCCGGTTTGATGGAATTGAATCACATCAGTATAGCCTTCTACGAGAAAACAGTTGTCTTCTTTCGCAATAGATTGCTTAGCATGGAACAGACCGTATAAAATTTTACTCTTATGATACACTTCACTTTCAGGAGAATTGAGATATTTGGCCGCTTTTTTATCAGCGCCCAAAATACGACCTCCAAATCCTAAAACCCGACCGCTCATACTATGGATAGGAAACATCACCCGACCTTTAAAACGATCAAATCGTTTCTCGTCCTTAACAATGGTCAATCCGGTTTTTTCAAGAAACTCAAGCCGATATGCTTTCTTTAAAGCTTCATCAGTAAACGCTTGCCATTCATCAAGCGAATACCCCAAATTAAAAGTTTTAATGGTTTCCGTAGTAAAACCACGTTCCTTAAAATAACTAAGACCAATCGCTTTTCCTTGATCTGTTTTATGAAGGATTCTTTGAAAATAAGTATTGGCAAAATCATTCACTAAATAAAGGCTTTCACGCTCATTAGCTTCCTCTTTTTGTTCGTTGGTCTGCTCAGTTTCCTCAATTTCAATATTGTATTTTCTGGCGAGGTATTTTATAGCTTCAGGATATGTAAAATGTTCATGCTCCATGAGGAATGTCACCGCATTTCCGCCCTTGCCACTAGAAAAATCCTTCCAAATTTGCTTAACGGGACTTACCACAAAGCTTGGAGAACGTTCATCACTGAACGGACTCAAACCTTTAAAGTTGCTTCCCGCCTTTTTGAGGTTAACGAAATCGCCAATAACCTCCTCTACTCGAGCGGTTTCAAATACTTGTTCTATGGAAGATCTTGAAATCAAAATTCTGGTAGTAAATTTTTGTAAAAATAGCACAAACAATCGAAACGTACCTGAATCTCTATTTGAGTTTTATAGAAAAAAGTTGAATCTAAATCTCGTTTTTTAATAATGCGATGATGATTGACTTTGAACTGCTAAAGTTTGAATCCCGATGGTTCAAATTCGTTATATAGAAAAAATGGTTTAAATTAAATTTTGGATCTTATAGTATTACCTGAACTATTACAATCCAAAAAATCCCTAAAACTTTCCCAAACTCATTCTAACAGCGCCCTCTTTTTCGTAATTTTAATTAAAAGAGACGCTATGGGCACTAAAACCAGACGAAGTATTTATAAGAAAAAACGATATACCATTCCTATCATCATTGTCGTATTGCTCGTTGCCTTTAGAATTTATTTACCCACGTTGGTCAAAAATAATATCAATAAAATCCTTGCTGATATCCCGGGATACTATGGTCAAATAGAGGATGTGGATATTTCTTTAATACGCGGCGCTTATGTGGTTAACGGTATGTATCTAAATAAAGTGAATGCCAAAACACAAGTGCCCTTTTTAAATTTCCCAAAAAGCGATATTTCAATCGAGTGGAAATCGCTTTTTAAAGGAAGAATTGTGAGTGAGATTATCATGACCAGCCCGGAAGTGATTTATATCTTTGAAGATCAACAGGCGCCTACAGATGAAAAAACTGCTGATGTTGATGATTGGACTAAGGCCTTAACAGAAATTGTGCCTATTGATATTAATCATTTTGAAGTTCATGATGGTAAAATTGCATTTGTCCAGTTGCAAGCGGATCCAAATATTGATTTGAACATTGACAACATTGAACTATATGCCGATAACTTGCGGAATGTCAAATCTGCACAAGGCACCTTGCCCTCTCCCATCCATGCTTCTGGGGTTACTTTTGGCGATGGAAATATGACTTTAGATGGCAAGATTAATTTGATAAAGGAAATTCCTGATATGGATTTGGAATTTGCGTTAAAGGGTTCAAATGCCACGGCTCTAAACGACATGACGCGTCATTATGCAGGTATCGATTTTGAAAAAGGAACCTTTGAACTTTATAGTGAAGTGGCCATAGCAGATGGCTATTTGCAAGGTTATATCAAACCAATGCTCACTGACTCCAAGCTGATTGGCAAAGAGGATGGGTTTTTAGGCGTTCTATGGGAAGGGTTTGTCGGTTTTTTCAAGTTTATTCTTAAAAATCAGACTACCGATACCTTAGCTACAAAAGTTCCTTTTGAAGGCGACTTAAATAACGTCGAGACCGGTGTTTGGCCCACAGTGATCAATATTTTCGGTAACGCTTGGATAAAAGCCTTTACCGGGGAAGTGGATGGTGATATCGATTTTAAAGATGCCTTTGAAAAAGCCAAGGATGATGCTAACAAAGCGTCGGAAAAGGAAAAAAGAAAAGAGAAACGTCAAGAAAAGAAAGAAGCGCGCAAAGAACGTCGTGAAGAGCGCAAAGCGAAACAACAGTCAGAAAAAGAGACTACCGACTAAATTCAAAAAGACCTCGAAAATTTTCAAGGTCCTTTTTTTTTGACTGAATTAAATAATTGAAGTTTGGTTTATTGGCTCAATCCAAGACCCATCGGAGCCCTAAAGAGATATTATGTTGATCAACGATTTGATTTTTAAACAATTCATTCAGGTTATATTTGACATAGACACTGAAATCCCCGACACCTATATAGCCACTTACACCATAAACAAAACTGGTGGTATTAAAATCGGTTTTATTCTTTTGTTTTTGATTGTCTCCGTTTTCCTTGTATTTCAACTTCTGGAGGGTGCTTAAATTAAACCCTGCAAAACCTCCAATTCCCACTTTAAATTGATTGTCAGTAAAATACCTGATTCTATCGCCATAATCTTTCATTTTTGAAGGCCCAAACTCAAAATGGACTGGAACGACCAAACTCGTGGTCCTAAATTTTGATTTGTCCAATGGCAGCGGAAACTCCTCAAGCGTAATTTGGTTGTCATTTTCTACAAAATACAGGTTGTCTTTAATATTTAATTTATTCCATTGCATTGACAAACCATAATTTACCCTGACAAAATTGGAATTTTCAAGTATTCTCGTACTCCAGATCCATCCTAATTCCACAAAGCCAGAGCCACCAATTTTATAAGGGGAATCATCTAAACTTTGCCCATCAATTATGGCATTGTTAAATCCGATGGCAAATAACAATTTATTAGAGGTACGAATATCATATTTTGGAGGTGTTTTTTTTCTATTAATGTACAGGCCATTCTTTTTCCCAACAGAAAACAGGATGTCGTTTTTATTTAGATCGCTTGCTTTATAAAAATCTGGATTTCTCGATAGAAGTTCAATCTGATTGTCAATGATGACGTTACGATTTTCAATATTCAGGGCTCTTTTCTTTGCCATTTCTAATTTTAAATCTTCTGCACGTGCATGGGTAATTTCTCCTTTTTCAAGACGCAGATTAATCGTCTCTATTTCGGCTTTTAAAGCGGTTTTCTCCTCCTCCTTAATGGTTTCTTTGTACTGTAAATGACTTTCAATCCTCAACTGATTATCCTTTTTTTGGAGTGTGTCCTGTGCTTGGGTTTTCCCAATTATGAGGCATAAGGTTGCCAGCACAATAATTTTTGCAATTGTGTTCATGATGTTCGATTTTTGATTTTTGATTAAATTCTACTCTATAATTCCGAAGTCTCGGTAATTTATTTTACATGATTAAAAACTGTTTCCTTGCAGTCATTCATCAGTTATGACGTTCAGCAACAGACGTTTTCAAGGTTTCATAACTGCTCATTAAAGCTTCAAGGATCTTAGTTCTAAACGATCGCTGCAAATCTGATTCAACGTCTTGTAACAGTGCATTTGCATCAACAGTTCTTGTGCTTTCCATTAAGATGCTTTGGTAAGCAATTTCTTTTTGGGCCTTATCTAATAAGGCATCAATATCGGCGTCCGATACCGTTTCTCCTCTATCTTTTAAACTGTGTATTTGAGCAATAATTTCTGACACTCTCTCAGCTTCCAAAGTTTGGCTTTGGGTAACCACCTCTAAAGGCTTTAATGGCTCTATTGTTTTGGTTTTAGCAAGGCTTTGACTTAGCTTAATTGGGGACGTAAAAGAATTTTGTTTTTTAGAGTGTTCTTTTTTATCAGTATATTCTTCAACATGCTCAACAGTTTTTGAGTTTTCAGACACTTCTACTATTTGTTTCGGCTCTGGCACAACTTGTCGCGACACTGGGTTTTCAATAACTTCTTTCTGAGTGTCCACTACGACTGATTGTTGAATCTCGGTGCTGCTATTGTTAAAAAACAGGCTTACCATAAACATTATTGCTATCAAACCTGCTGCAATTCCCATCCACCAATACATGGCCTTATTATTATGTCTTTCCTCGGCATCCAACCGATCTGCCAAAGCATTCCAAGAGGCATCAGAGGGCTTGATAGTTCTCTTTTCGAGTGTCTCCTTAAATTTATCTTCCCATTTCATCTGTTCCATTATTTATAGAGTTCGATTTATTTATTTTATCTTGTAAAAATTGTCTTGCCTTAAACAACTGCGATTTTGAAGTGCCTTCATTGATGTTCAGCATGCTTGCAATTTCGTGGTGTTTATAGCCTTCAACGGCGTACATCATAAAAACCATTTTGTAACCTTCGGGCAATTCATCAATATATTGCTGAATCTCATCCAATTCAATTGCCGTCTGGATATTATTGGTCTGTTGCTGGTGGACCTCCATATCTTCCATTGAAAACTCGACTTTATTTTTCTGTCTTATGAACGAAATGGCTTCCCTGACCATGATTTTCCTGAGCCAACCTTCAAAACTACCTTCATTCTTAAAACTTTTCAAATTCGTAAAACATTTAAAGAATCCGTTCAACATGACCTCTTCCGCTTTTTGAAGATCTTTTATATAATATCTACAAATACTCAACATTTTTGGCGCATGCGACTGATAAAGCATGTGCTGCGCCTCACGGTTGTTTTTGGCAGCTTTCTTAATAAGCTCGATATTGTTGTTATGTAGTTGAATGACTTTCAAAAGTTGGTCGCATTAGGTCTTCTATTTATAAAGACGCGAAAGTTGGGCAAATGGTTGCCTGAAGATTATAAGTTAATTATCGAATTGCGCAAAACCAAGTCCAAACTAACTGATTATTAACAATTTATCACCATAACTTAAATCGATATATTTTAAAAAAAAGTAAAAAACTTCGAACTTCCAACTTCAAGTTTCAAACGTTTAGTCCTACTTCTTCCGATCAATAACATAGTTGACCATGAGCAATAAGGATGCCTTGAACTGAGATTCAGGATAGGTATTTAAAAGCAATAGGGCCTCGTCTTGAAATTCCAACATTTTAGAAACCGCATAATCCAATCCGCCTTTACTTTTTACAAATGCAATGACTTCCTTAACGCGCTTTTTGTCCTTATTATGCTTTTTGACCGAATTAATCAGCCATGCCTTTTCTTTTTTAGAAGAGTTGTTAATGGCATAGATAAGTGGTAACGTCATTTTCTGTTCCTTGATATCGATTCCTGTAGGTTTCCCGATGGCTTCGTTCCCATAATCAAATAAATCATCCTTAATTTGAAACGCCATCCCAATGAGTTCTCCAAATTTACGCATGGTCTCTACATCTGGGGAGTTTGGTTTTACGGAAGCAGCGCCAAGACTACAACAGGCAGCAATAAGTGTTGCTGTTTTCTGCCGGATGATTTCATAATAAATAGTTTCGGTAATGTCTAATTGTCGTGCCTTTTCGATTTGAAGGAGTTCGCCTTCGCTCATTTCCCTAACGGCAACAGAAATAATTTTAAGTAAATCAAAATCATTATTATCAATTGACAGAAGAAGGCCTTTGGATAGTAGATAGTCGCCAATAAGCACCGCAATTTTATTTTTCCAAAGGGCATTGATCGAAAAAAAACCGCGTCTTCTATTGCTGTCATCCACAACATCATCATGTACTAAGGTTGCAGTGTGGATCAATTCGATGACGGCAGCACCTCTATAGGTACGTTCGCTGACATTGCCATTATTGACCATTTTAGCAACAAGAAACACAAACATTGGGCGCATTTGTTTACCCTTTCTGTTGACAATATACGTTGTAATCCTATTTAAAAGCGCCACTTTTGAAGACATAGAAAGTAGAAACTTTTGCTCAAAAAGTTCCATTTCGTAGGCAATAGGCTGTTTTATTTGTTCAACAATTTTCAAATGAATGTAGTCCTGCGGATTTGTATAACAAACGTACTAAAAATGCGAATGATATGCTATCTTAAAATTTGATAAAGCCAAAAAATTCTGCGGATAACTAGAAAACAATCCCGCAATAGCAAGGTCTTAGAAATTTACCTGAATTTTTTAAGATTTATTCGCCAATTGACCGCAAGCAGCGTCAATATCCTTACCTCTCGATCGTCTTACGGTAACGGTGATATTATTGGCTTCCAACATAGAAATGTACATGTCCAACGCAGCATTATCCGCTTGTTGAAATTGCCCATCATCAATAGGGTTGTATTCAATTAAATTGACTTTGCTGGGCGCAAATTTACAGAATTGAATAAGGGCTTCCACATCTTTTTTTGAATCATTAATACCATCCCATACCACATATTCATAAGTAATCAGGTTTTTTGTTTTGGCATACCAATACTCTAAAGCTTCTCTTAAATCGGCCAGCGGAAAAGTGGCGTTAAAAGGCATAATGGAAGTTCGTACGTCATCAATGGCGGAATGCAAAGAAACGGCAAGACCGAATTTCACGTCATCATCGGCCATTTTTTTGATCATTTTGGGAACTCCTGATGTAGATACGACAATTCGCTTAGGCGACATGCCCAAGCCTTCTGGCGACGTTATCTTATCAATAGCCTTTAAGACGTTGTTATAGTTCATAAGTGGCTCTCCCATGCCCATGAATACAATATTGGTCAAAGGTTTATTGAAATACAATCGGCTTTCTTTATCAATAGCCACCACCTGATCAAAAATTTCATCAGGATTGAGATTACGCATCCGTTTAAGACGTGACGTGGCACAGAATTTACAATCGAGACTACAACCAACTTGCGACGACACACATGCCGTAGTCCGCTTTTTTGTTGGAATCAACACCGATTCCACTATCAAGCCATCGTGTAGACGCACTGCATTTTTAATGGTACCATCGTTACTGCGTTGCATTTGATCCACTTCAATATGATTGATCACAAAATGATCTTCCAACATCTGTCGCGTTTGCTTGGAGATATTTGTCATATCTTCAAACTTATGGGCACCTTTATTCCACAGCCATTCATACACTTGATTGCCCCTGAATTCCTGATCGCCTTGCGCCACGAAAAATTCGCGGAGTTGCTCTTTGCTTAAAGCGCGTATGTCTTTTTTTATTATTTCCATTGCAATTGCAAAAATACTGAAAGGAATTGACAAACTCGAAAGCTAGGACCAATTTGAAGTTGAAAATGGAGTTGAAGTTGAGACTTCCAGAACATATTAACCTATGGCCTCCTGAAAACTGTTGACTCAAGACTGAGACTACAAAAAAAGCCCCATCCAAAAGAATGAGGCTATAATTTATATTTATCTGTCAATTATATAATCAACATCGCATCTCCATAAGTGTAGAAGCGGTATTTTTCCTTGACGGCTATTTCATAAGCTTCTTTCATAAAATCATGACCCGCAAAAGCAGAAACCATCATCAACAACGTCGATTTTGGTGTATGGAAATTCGTAATCATACAGTTGGCAATACTAAACTCATAAGGAGGGAAAATAAATTTATTGGTCCATCCTTCAAATTCATTTAGTGTACCACTTGATGATACTGAACTTTCAATCGCTCTCATAGCGGTTGTACCCACAGCACATACTCTCTTTTTTCTGGCTTTGGCATCATTGACAATATCTGCCGCCTGTTGCGTTACAAATGCTTCCTCACTATCCATTTTGTGCTTTGATAGATCTTCAACCTCAACAGGGTTAAATGTACCTAAACCAACGTGAAGTGTCACTTCAGCAAAATCAATTCCCTTAATTTCCAAACGCTTTAATAAATGCTTAGAAAAATGCAATCCTGCTGTTGGAGCTGCAACGGCCCCTTCATTTTTTGCAAAAATAGTTTGGTAGCGCTCTTCGTCTTCTGGCTCCACATCTCTTTTTATGTACTTTGGCAATGGTGTTTCACCAAGTTGTGTCAGTTTTTGACGGAATTCTTTATAAGACCCATCATAAAGGAAACGCAAAGTACGCCCTCGAGAGGTGGTATTATCAATAACCTCAGCGACCAAAGTTTCATCATCTCCAAAATACAACTTGTTACCAATACGTATTTTACGGGCTGGATCAACCAACACATCCCAAAGGCGTTGTTCTTCATTAAGTTCTCTTAATAAGAACACTTCAATCCTTGCGCCAGTTTTTTCTTTGTTACCAAATAAGCGCGCTGGGAAAACCTTAGTATTGTTGAGAATCATGACATCACCTTCATCAAAATAATCAATGATATCCTTAAATAATTTATGCTCAATAGTTTTCTTCTTTCTGTCCAACACCATCAATCGTGCTTCATCTCTATTTTCGGTTGGATGTTCAGCTAATAATTCTTCAGGAAGTTTAAAACCAAAATGGGATAATTTCATCTGTTTCTTTTTATTTTTTAATGATAAGATCTATTTGCCGGCGGATCTCAGGAATACCTTTTCTATCATACCGACTGCTCCTTACTTGTATGTAAGTATTTCACAACGCGATTTATATAGATTTTTTTGGCAAGCTGCAAATATACAATCTCAAAGTAGGCGTTGTCAAGTAAAAGACGGTTTATTATTCTGAAATTTTAAATCCGATGCGCTTCAGGTCCTCCCAAAAGGTAGGATAAGATTTAGAAACGACCATAGCATCTTCAATTTGGAGGTTTCTTTTCAGCGCTAAAGGCGCGAAAGCCATTGCCATTCTGTGATCATGGTAGGTAGCGATAGAAACCTTTTCTACCCCCTCCGAAGTAAGGAAACTATTGTCTGACGTATACATCTTGTGAGGGCGCAATAACAATCTGTTTTCTGTGATGTCTACTTGTGCCCCCAATTTCTCTAGTTCCGTCTTTAAAGCCACCAATCGGTCGGTTTCTTTAATTTTAAGAGTGTGTAATCCTCTAAGATCACATCCAATTCCCAATCCGAAACAGGTTACAGAAATCGTTTGGGCAATGTCCGGCGCATTTTTTAACTGACAGCTAATCGTTTCAAGCTGGCAGTCAGCTTTCTTTAAAAGTATAATGGCATTCTCATTAAATGTGGTTTCTACACCGAAATCGGAATAGATCTCTGACAGGACAGAGTCGCCTTGCAAACTGTCGTTTTTATAGGATGATAAAGTAATTTCTGTACCAATTGGACTTAGCGCAACAATACTGTAAAAATATGAGGCTGACGACCAATCACTTTCAACGATCAAGGTTTTAGAATGTACATTTTGACTTTGAAGTGGTTTTACTTTTATTATATTATTCTCAAAACTAGTTGAAACACCTATCTGTTTGAGTAAATCTAACGTCATGTTGATGTACGGAACGGAGGTGATTTCACCTTCCAAGGTCAATTCCAATCCATTTTCCAATTTTGGGGCAATCAACAACAGTGCAGAAATATACTGGCTACTTACATTGGCCTTGAGCGCTACTTGATTTTTTGACAGTACTTTACCATTTATGTTTAATGGCGGACAACCTTCAGTTTCCACATAAGAAATATCGGCACCCAAAGCATTCAACGCTTCTACCAATACCTGAATAGGGCGTTCTTTCATTCTGGCAGAACCGGTAATCGTAATTTCTCGCCCTTCTTGGGTTGAAAAAAAAGCAGTTAAAAATCGCATGGCGGTGCCTGCATGGGAGATATCAATATGATTTGAAGTTGATTTCAAAGCTTTTTGCATCACTTCAGAGTCGTCAGAATTTGAGACATTCTCAATTTGTAATTCTGGATAAAGGGCTTGTAAGAGCAATAATCTATTGGATTCGCTTTTGGAGCCTGTGATGACAATTTTTGGAGGATTTTCTACAATGGTAGATTTATGAAGAACTAACAACATGAAATTTCTGATTTACGATTTACGATTTACGAAAATAGAAAAGCTATTCCACAAAGTGACACAAAGTAGCACGAAGTTTCACAAGGAAAAACCTAAAATGATTGGTGATTGATGAAATAACATTTCATAATTCTGAACTCATACTATTCACAACTTTGAAGTTTGAACCCTGAACTCTGAAATCAAGAACAGATCATTTCAATTTCTCATTATTATGATGCCGGTCGTGATCTCGATTTGTTTTTAAATCCATTTTTTTATCAAATGCAGCTTGAAGATCGATTCCTGTTTGATTTGCCAAACACAACACTACAAACACGACATCAGCCAATTCCTCGCCCAAATCTTTATTTTTATCGCTCTCCTTTTCGCTTTGCTCGCCGTAACGACGTGCAATAATCCGGGCAACTTCGCCAACTTCTTCTGTAAGTTGCGCCATATTGGTCAACTCATTAAAGTATCGAACGCCGTGCGCTTTGATCCATTCATCTACTATCTTTTGCGAGTTTTGAAGTTCCATTTTATATTTTTTTAAGGACTACTTTTTCCATTTGCTTTTCTGTCATCAATTGATAGAATCGTTTAAAATCCTGATATTCATCCGGAAGGATTAAAGAGTGGTTCAAATCCATCGAAATTACAAATTGTAACATTTTCCCATTTGCTTTTGCAATATACTTAAACTCCCCGCCGTTTTCCTGAAATTTAAGTATTGAATTTTCCGGTAAAGACGCCACCATATAACCTTCAGGTACCACCATGTTAATAGCATGTTTTTCACTAAATGCATACACAAAATCAATTGGAAACGCTCTCTTATCCTGTTTGAAGATATTTTCTTGAGGAGCCAGAAATAGCATTGGCGTAAGCAATAGTTCATCACCTATTTGCTCAATCCCACGTGATAATTTATAATCATAGACATAAACTATTGGTTTATTTACTTCGTTCATATCTGTAATTTCATAATTAGTCACTTCAATCTCTCCTTTATCCTTTTCTAAATCGGTCAACTTTTCTTCAGCATTGTAATTTTCATATTTACTTCTGAAATTTTTTGCTGCAAATGAAGTCAATTGCGTCCTTACCTTACCTTCTACCGTAAGATCTCCATTAATGGTCGCACTGACTGTAAACATTTCTCTCACCACATCTTTTGGGGATAAATCCTGCCATGATGAACTCCCATCTTCCATTATAATTCGTCCTTGCCAATTAATTGCAGCTATAGGAAGCACATTAGATGTAGCAAATTTATCAGTGGCATCCAAAATCATCACGTCATTTCGCACCTGAACTGCTGCCACCACATAATTAAATGCTCCCGTGCCGGGGAATAGGGGAATATCATTACTGCATGTGCTTATGAGCATTGGGTCTGCTTTTATTTTGGCATAGCGTAACATAGATGTTAACATCAGGTTGATATCCGCAACGTTTCCAACACCTTCTTTGTAAGCCTTTTTGACACCATTATCGGTGGTATAACCGTAATAGTCATTCCATTTTACTTTGGACTTTACAAAATTGTAAATGAGGTTGATTTTATCAGAATCTGTAGTGACGCCTTTAAGAAGTGCAGCTACATCTTCTTCAAAATAATTGGTTAGTTTTAATTGTGTTCCAAAATCGGCATCCTTGAAAATCGTTCTTGTGAGCTCTTCCCAATTTGTAGAATAAGTTGTTGTCAACCCTCTCAAATCTTTGTAAGAGGCATACTCCCAGATCAGTTTTGTTCTGTAAGTATTAAGATTGCTTACATAATCTTCATCTTTAAGTGCAGGAACATTCGAAAGTTTTATTTCTGTTTTATTTTCCTTAAACTCCCAATTGCTGTTTGAGTTTGTAGTCCTTACAACAGCTCCTCTCGCACTGTTTAATCCGCCACCAGTTCTTTCCTTAGTCTGAATAACCTCTGCTCTACTTACTAGATAATCTTTGATTTTTGGAATATAAGTGGCTCTTGGATTGACATATCTATTAAAGTTAAAATATTCAGGAATACGAACGTTCATGTCCAATTCCTTTATTGGAATATTATATTGCAAATTAAGGTCATCAATGCTGATGTAAGGTGATGTGATCTTGTATTCAAATTCAATGACACATCCCTCCTTTACATTTGGCATGGTAAATTTTGATGTTTTCCAATGTTTATTGTTCTTCTCATCAAATATGCCATCTTTTTTTAGTTTCGCTTCTAATATTTTACCATTCTCCAAGGTATAGGTCACTCCTCTTAAAGCACTAATCGTTTCAGTTTTTTTCTCGTTATCTCTAAGTTGCACCGCTTCAGTAGCCCACTCAAATCCATCGTTATTATAAATTTTTATGCGTTTGAACACTTCCACTATCTTAACAAATCCTTCGTTTTGTATAAAATCATAATAAACTTTTTGATTCAAATATAAAATTGCGGCGTTTGCTTCAGAATCTTCCGAATAGGTCATTTCTTGGAGCTCATCCATAGATACTTTTCCATATCTAAAATCTTGGGCATTAGCCCAGTTGAAGGCTATAAAGACAAACAGGTAAATACTTTTTTTCATGGAGGTTATGATTTTTTAATAAGTATGATTCTTGATTGATCGTGTTTGGCGACTTCCATATGAAAGTTTCTAAAATCTTCATAATCTTCCTTGGCATAAGCTCCTTTATTCAACATAAACGCGCGTTTAAATGTTAGGGTACTATCTGCATTTTTGATCAATGCGCTGCTGTATTTGCCAAATTTGTTTTCAATATGGATCTTCTTTTGAATTCCTTCGATCTGAAAGTTTTTAGGAATCGTTATCTCATACTCATCGGTATCATAAAAGCCACGTTGAATTTCAAATGGCAATTTTCTATCACGATAACGCGTTGGAATATTTGCAAGTACATTGAAAAAGTTTGGACTCATCAACAGGCGGTCACCTGTTTTCGAAGCATATTTTCTTGCCTTTAGCGCAATATTTTCACTAAATACAATGGCGTCTCTATCATTTTTAAAGGCCATCGAAAGGACATCCATATTATGAATATGACTCCAATAATTCTTGTAATACAGTGTTTGATCCTTTAAAGGGCTATTTTGAATTCCCTCATGATGCCCATATTGGCTACCGTAGGAATTGAGATGGATTTTAGCTTCAATGTCTCCCTCCTCTGTAATGACAACAGTGGCTTTCGTATCCAAAAGACTTTCGGTAGCGGTATAAATTTTGGTGCGTACAATTTCACCACCCTCTGGCTTTACACAAAAACATTTCTATCATCCGTAAAATTGGCACTATACCCAAATGGCGAGGTTTGACTGGTGCATTCCAACCATAGATTCTCACCTTGGTAAGGAAGATTTAAAATAACATGATTTGTTTGTCCAAGAAAGGACACAAAATCTTTATTAATGTCTACAGCATCGCTTGACGACGCATAAACCCTGGTATAGTAAGCCTTAACGCCTACTAAATCCAATAAGGCCATGGTGTAATTGGAGAGTCCTTTGCAATCGCCGTATTTTACTTCGTCCACTTTTAGCGCATCAATGGGTTGAATCCCACCTATGCCTTCCTGAACACTGATGTATCTTGTGTTTTTTTGAACGTAGGCATAGACTACTTTAGCCTTTTCTATTGGATTGTCTATTCCTGAAACTAATTTTTTTATCTCATTCTTGGTCTTTTCCGAAACATGAGTTCTACCAATTAATAGTTGCTCATGCATCCATTTACCCAAACCTTCCCAATCATTGGCATTTCCACTATAACCTTCATAGGAAAAATTTTTCAAGTTGAGCATGGCGTAGGGTGTAATATCTTTCAGACTAACACTATAAGCCTCATAAACAATAGCTTTCAAATTATGAGCCTCGTAATGGATGGTGCCTTTCTCAGATTGATTTACAATGCCGAAGATCTCAAAATTTCTCTCAGATGTATTGATTTCATTAGAACTGTCGTAACGAAAGATATAGCGACTGTTTTCAGTACTTGTAGAAAAACCTTCAATAGGCTGCCATCTTTTTATATATGCGGTTGAACTATACTCTACTTCAGTTTCAAAAAGCACCGTATACGGATAATTTATGGGCGTATAATTCAGATATTTAACACGACTGTCAGAATAGAGCGAGCCACCATCGACTGCACTGACGTCTTCAAAATCATTTTTCTTGATTTTTTTGATTTCTTTTCCTTCAGAATCATAAATTCGAGCTTCCATTTTTTTGATGGAAACCCCTTTGTCATAACCCAAATAAGCATCGACTTTAGAGTTGCCTGAAGAATTTAAAATGGTCACAATCCGCTTGTTGGAATGCACCATTTTATTGGGTGCCTTGACTTCTATATAGGAATCTTCCCATCTAATAACGGCGTTGGCATTTTCTTTTAAATCCGAAGGAATAGTGTGGGCGTTCAATAGGTTTTCATCCTGTGACAAACAGACCATAGGGAAAACCAGAACAAGAATTAAGCGGTAAATCTTAGTCATGGGGCTTGATAAACAGCTAATGTAAACCTTTTTACGAAATAACAAAAAAATTATTCGGCATTCTGAGAATCAATAATTATGGTCACTGGGCCGTCATTTAAAAGTTCAACTTTCATGTCTGCACCAAATTGTCCCGTTTGTATTTTCTTACCAAGAACGGCTTCTAAATGGCTCGTAAAGCTTTCATATAATGGAATGGCAACATCGGGTTTTGCGGCTTTGATATAACTGGGCCTGTTGCCCTTTTTGGTAGAGGCATGAAGCGTAAATTGACTGACCACAATAGCATCTCCATCAACATCTATAAGTGAGCGGTTCATTACCCCTTTTTCATCTTCAAAAATGCGAAGATTGGAAATTTTCCGTGTCAACCATTGAATATCGTCATCGCTATCTTCGTTAACAATTCCCAACAAAATGAGCAATCCTGAACCTATTGACGCAATTGTATCGTTTTCTATAGTGACACTTGCTTTGGAAACTCTTTGAATGACTACTTTCATATACTAAAATATACTTAATGGGAAGATTAAAATTGATAGTTGATGCCATTAAACCATCGCGTATTAGTTATTGAAACCTTACAGGTTGGCTGGCAAAATGCCTATAGATACGGTAGAATTAAGACCGCCAACTTAAAATTGGACGCTTATTTCATCCACTCTTCAGTTCTATAGTGCTCATCATCACCTTCTAAAATCTGAAGATAGCTTCTGTAGCGAGAAAATGAAATTTCATCTTTGTCCAATGCTTCTTTAACTGCGCATTTAGGCTCTTCAACATGCAGGCAATTATTAAATTTACACTCTTGTTTTAGGGCAAAAAACTCTGGAAAATAATCTCCAATCTCCTCCTTATCCATATCAACAACTCCAAAACCTTTAATTCCGGGAGTATCTATTATTTTGGCACCAAAACTTAAATCGAACATTTCTGCAAAGGTTGTAGTATGCTGTCCCTGCATGTGCTGCATAGAGATTGCTTTTGTTTTCAAATCTAAATCTGGTTCAATAGCATTGACCAAAGTTGATTTTCCAACTCCAGAATGCCCCGCAAACATGCTGGTTTTATCTTTCATCATGTTTTTTAGATGATCGATATTTTTTTTGGTTACCGCAGATACTTCAATGCATTCATAGCCAATTTTTCTATAAATGGAAGCTAAATACTTTACTTCCATTACATTATCCTCATCATAAGTATCCATTTTATTGAACACCAGAATGGTTTTAATCCGATAGGCTTGGGTGGTGACCAAAAATCGGTCTATAAAACTGGTCAGTGTTGGTGGATTATTGATCGTGATCAGCAAGAATACTTGATCAATATTGGCAGCGATAATATGAGTCTGTTTAGACAAATTAACCGACTTACGGACAATGTAATTCTCCCGATCATGAATGGTATGGATAATACCTGTGGTCACGTTGTTTAAAATTTCCACATCAAAACCTACAACATCTCCCACCGCAATAGGGTTGGTACTTTTAATGCCTTGAATTCTAAACTTTCCTTTTATCCGGCAATCATACGTAACACCGAGGTCTGTTTTTACGGTGTACCAACTGCCTGTAGATTTGTAAACGGTTCCTGTCATGACTCAAATTTAAGCAACAAAATAACGATTTTTTAGTCTAGAAAGTGCATTTCTGAGCGCTTAAATTTATTACGAGACGCGATGGTATTTGCTAAACACGATAAAAATGTGCGAAGTTTAAGATCAACTGTTATCACTTACTAAAAATAGCATTACACCTGTCTGCTCGAGTGCCGTTGAGACCAATTCATTTACAAGAAAGCATTACAATGACACTCGGTAGGACAGCAATAATTAATATTTAAGCATTGATAATTTTTTCTTGATGGTTAATGGATTCCTGATGAATGGCTTTAAACATTTTAAGGATAAATTCCTCGCTCAGTCCATTTTGTTCACCTTCTAAGACCATATTTCCTAAAATTTCATTCCAACGTTTACTTTGCAATACCGCCACGTTTTTTTGCTTTTTAAGGGCTCCAATTCCGTCAGAAAACTTCATGCGCTTGCCCAACATTTCAATAAGTTGATTGTCCACAACATCAATTTGTGCTCTTAAATTACTCAAATCAGTATTGTATTCTTTCTCAGGATCAGATTCTTTTCTAATCCGTAAATCTTTCATGATTTGAATTAAATTTTGAGGTGTCACCTGTTGTGCAGCATCACTCCATGCCGCATCTGGATCACTATGGGTCTCAATCATAAGTCCGTCAAAATTTAAATCTAAGGCTGTTTGTGACACATCAAAAATCATATCGCGTTTTCCTGTAATATGTGATGGATCATTAATTAATGGCAAATCAGGAAATTTAGTTTGCAATTCAATAGCCAACTGCCATTCTGGATTGTTTCTGTATTTGGTTTTTTCATAGGTTGAAAACCCTCTGTGGATGGCTCCTAATCTCTTGATATCGGCAGTGGCCAAACGTTCAATTGCGCCTAACCACAATGGTAAATCTGGATTAACTGGATTTTTAACCAACACGATTTTATCTGTTCCTTTTAAGGCATCAGCAATTTCCTGAACGATAAACGGGCTTACGGTAGAACGTGCACCAATCCAAAGCAAATCAATATCATGCTCCAATGCCAGTTCAACGTGTGCTCTATTAGCCACCTCTGTTGCGGTTTTCATACCGGTTTCTTCTTTAACTCTCTGTAACCATTTTAATCCCAAAGCACCCACGCCTTCAAACATTCCTGGACGTGTACGTGGTTTCCAAATACCCGCTCTATAATAGCTCACATCGGTATCTTTTAATTGATGGGCAATACCCAAGACTTGTTCTTCTGTTTCTGCGCTGCATGGGCCTGCAATGACCAAAGGATGATCCAATTTTAAATCATCTAACCATGTTCTTAATTCTCTCTTGTTTTCCATAATACTTATTAATTTCCAAGTTTAAAATTCCAAATTCCAAGGTTTAGTCTAAAAGCTGATCGTAATGGAATTTGGTGCTTTGATTTTTATTTATTTAATACTATTGTATTCCGTTTAAAATTTCTTTTATATGATTGGTGTTTTTCATTTCTGAATAAATAGACTCAAAATCATCATCATGAATCAAATCCCTGAAATGTTTAAGATTGTTTATATATTCATCCAAGGTTTCGAGAACGTTGGTTTTATTTTGTCTAAAGATTGGCGTCCACATTTCTGGTGAACTTTTTGCCAATCGTACCGTCGATGCGAATCCACTTCCTGCCATATCAAAAATATCACGCTCGTTTTTTTCTTTGTCGATGACGGTTTTACCCAACATAAATGCACTAATGTGGGATAAATGCGATACGTAAGCAATGTGTTTGTCGTGAGCTTCCGGATTCATATAGCGGATACGCATCCCTAAATCCGCAAACAATTTGAGCGCCATTTCCTGAAGCTTGAACGCCGTTTTTTCAACTTCACAAATGATATTGGTCTTATTTTGATACAATCCAAAAATGGCCGCTTTGGGTCCAGAAAACTCAGTTCCCGCAATCGGATGGGTAGCCAAGAAGTTCCGGCGCTTTGGATGCTGATCTATAGCTTGACAAATTTCAGCTTTTGTGGATCCTACATCCATCACCAAAGTATCATCTGAAACCAAATCCAAAACTTTAATAATTTCAGTTACCGCCGCATCAACAGGGATGGATAAAATAACCAGATCTGCATGCTTTAAATCCTCATAATTTGCTTTGGCGTCAATCACATTCAATTGGATCGCCTCTTCCAAATGCGCATTATTATGATCAATTCCGAAAACCTTTACCTTTTGGTCGTGTTTTTTAATATCGAGAGCCAAGCTGCCTCCTATTAATCCAACACCTATGATGTATATATTTTTCATTACAAATGTGTCGCTCCGATAGAGCTTCTACTATATTTCAATCTTACTATTTAAAATTTTTTGGACATCGTCCACTATTTCACTCTGGATATGGCCTCACGCAGTTCTTCTAGTGGTGCACATAACGAAAATCGAATATACCCTTCGCCATTGCTCCCAAATATGGTACCTGGGGCGATAAAGATGGAGTGTTCCTTCAATATCTTATCAATAAATTCCTCGGAGGTCAAATGCCCTGGTAGTTTTGCCCAAACAAACAATCCTGTTGCGCATGGATCATAGGTACAGTTTAAGGCTGTTGCCAACTCCCAGACATTCTCACGACGTTCTTCATAAACACTGTTTAAACTTGTAAACCACATTTTTGAACACTTTAAAGCTTCAATCGCACCCTTTTGAATGCCGTAAAACATGCCAGAGTCCATATTACTTTTTACTTTTAAAATAGCATTGATATATTCTAGATTCCCCAAGACCATCCCCACACGCCATCCTGCCATATTAAAGGTTTTACTTAAAGAGTTAAGTTCCAAACACACATCTTTGGCGCCTTTATATTTCAAGATACTTCGTGGATAATCATTCAACACAAAACTATATGGATTATCATTGATCACTAAAATACTATGCCGTTTTGCAAAAGCAATGATGTCTTCAAAAACTTTATTACTGGCGGTTGCTCCCGTTGGCATGTGCGGATAGCTCACCCACATCATTTTTACTTTTGACAAATCACTCTTTTCTAAAGCTAGCATATCCGGGCACCAATCATTCTCAGCGACCAAGTCATAATAAACAGGCCGTGCACCCACTAATTTCGTTACCGAAGCATACGTTGGATAGCCGGGGTTTGGGATTAACACTTCATCTCCCGGATTTAAAAATGCCATAGAAATATGCATGATGCCTTCCTTACTTCCCATTAATGGCAACACTTCAGTCAACGGACTCAATGCAACGCCGTAATGTTCTTTATAAAACCCTGTCATGGCTTCCCTCAATTCTGGCAAGCCTTGATAGCTTTGGTATTTATGCGCAATGGCATCGTTCATGCTTTCGTTAATAGCTGATATAACGCGGGCAGGCGGCTCCAGATCCGGACTCCCAATTCCTAAATTGATTATAGGTTTTCCTTGGGATTTCAATAAGTTCACTTCCCTCAACTTTTTTGAGAAGTAGTACTCTTCAACAGTATTTAATCTATCTGCAAAGGTGATCATTGTCGTGCATTTTTATATTCGCCCAGAACCTTAAATTCTTGAGCCATTATTTCCATTATTGATTTTGCTTTTTTATAATCTTGATAATCCTCAAAAGTAATATCCACAAAAAAGGCATACTTCCAAGGAGTTTCAATTTTTGGTAAGGATTGAATTTTAGTAAGGTTCATCCTACAATCACTCATCACATTTAAAATAGACGCCAAACTTCCGCGTTTATGGTCTAATGTGAATTTTAGTGATGCTTTATTGATTTCCCTTTGATCCAAAACACCATTACTCGTTTTTGCAATAACAAAACGGGTTTCGTTTTGCTTGATGGTTTGGATACTTTCTGATATGATTTCCAATTCAAATAATTCCGAAGCCAATCGACTTGCAATCGCACCCACATTCTTTAATTGTTTTTGCTGAATGCGT
This sequence comes from Gelidibacter mesophilus DSM 14095, assembly GCF_000423005.1. Classification (GTDB taxonomy): domain Bacteria; phylum Bacteroidota; class Bacteroidia; order Flavobacteriales; family Flavobacteriaceae; genus Gelidibacter; species Gelidibacter mesophilus. The sequence continues at coordinate 304,540 of NZ_AUHD01000006.1, read as the reverse complement.
CTTGCGACCTCAGCGGTATCTTTATCTTCCACCAACTTAATATGTGGGTGTTTTTTAAAAAATTGCTTGCACTGTAACAACGCCATGGGATGCGAATAAACTTCATGAATATCAGCAATGGACTGTCCTGCCAATCCCATTAAATGATGCTGAATATCCAAATAATGCTCCCCAATAATGTGTAATTGGTTATCGTCAATTAAGGCATAATTAGGAATGATGGAACCGGCAATCGAATTTTCTATGGCCATGATCACGGCATCCGTTTTACGGGTCAAAACGCTCTGCACCACGGCATCAAACGTCATGCACTCATCAATTGTTTCTAAAGGGTCTTTAAAATACTCAAGGGCAACAATATGATGAAACGACCCTTTAACTCCTTGTATGGCAACAGACTTTATCATGTATATTTTTTAAATTATCCGTCAAAACGGACATCATTAAAACAAAAAAGTCCCGATTTTCATCGAGACCTTTATATTAATTTATAGCGAATAAATTACACATACGAAGTCTCGTTCCCTTTGCTAAAAAAGAAATAAAACAAGCTGTGATATGTGTAATTGATTGTTTTCATAATATGATTTAGCTAAAGTAAATAATAAATTGGATAAACAAAATGTTTTTTTCATTCTTTTCACATTACAACGATTTCGCTAATTCATGGCATGTCTAAAATGCTTACTTTTGAACAAATATTTTGAATTATGTCCATTGAAGTCCATCAAATCACTAAGCACTATGCTGATCAAAAAGCGCTGAACAACATTTCATTTAAAATCGATAAAGGTGAAATTGTGGGTTTTTTAGGACCCAATGGCGCTGGTAAATCTACAATGATGAAAATATTGACCACCTATATTGATGCAACCGAAGGTGAAGCCAAAGTCGCTGACTTTGATGTTCAAAAGGACGCGCTTGAGGTTCAAAAAAGAGTGGGATATCTGCCAGAACACAATCCATTGTATTTAGACATGTACGTTAAGGAATATTTGGCGTTTAATGCCGATGTTTATAAGATTGGCAAAGCACGAATTGAAGAAGTCATTGCACTTACCGGACTCACGCCAGAAGCCCATAAAAAAATAGGACAACTTTCTAAAGGTTTTAGACAACGTGTCGGCTTGGCCAATGCCCTGTTGCACAATCCTGAAGTCTTGATTTTGGACGAACCAACTACAGGATTGGATCCTAACCAGTTGGCAGACATCAGACAACTTATCAAATCTTTGGGCAAAGAAAAGACCATATTTCTTTCTACACACATCATGCAAGAAGTGGAAGCCATATGTGACCGCGTGATTATCATCAATAAAGGAGAAATTGTTGCCGATAAGAAACTTACCGATTTAAAAGCAGATCAAGAGCAGATTGTAGAAGTGGAATTTGATTATCGTGTCGAAAATATTTTACTAAACCGTTTAAAGCACGTGCAAAACGTTAAGAACACGCATGACTTTATTTACGAACTAACGTTTTCCACCAAAGAAGATATGCGTCCAATGGTTTTTGATTTTGCTCATGACAACGGATTGAAAATCCTACAATTGAATCAAAAGAACAAGAATTTGGAGAGTTTGTTTCGAGAGATGACGATGTAGAATTAGGGATGAAGTAGTAGGAATGAGCTATAGGTCAAATACTGAAGTTGCCCAACCGACAGACGGACAGGAAGTTGCAATTTAGAATTTGATTTCCGATTGCAGATTTGGAATTTGTGATTTCCATATTCATTGCGACCTTTGCGAAAATTCGTCGCGTCCTTTGCGGTTAAATAAGCATGAGGGATGAGGTTAAAGATTAAATTTGAGTTGCAAAACTTGGAGTTTCGAATATCCTCATTCCACAATCAATTGGCCTGTATAATAGCTTTGGACATTTACAACAGGGGGTTCATGGACCAAAATAACATCTCCTGTGCTTCTAATCTCTCCTATTAATGAGGCTTGCGGATTAAGAATCATATCATTACTACTCCGATGAAAAATCTTGATGTTTTGGGCAATTAAATCACGGCCTTCAAAGCGGGAGTTTCCAGAATAAAATCCGATATCCAAATTTTCTACAGAACCACTCAAGAACATATGTGATAAATTATTATTTACCACCGTCAGCTCCTTACAATTAACTTCCAATCTGAAATCGCCATTGGTATGATACTGGTCTTCAGCACCAAAATCTTCTGAAAACAACACTAATTTGGGATAATTTAAAAATCCATCGCTCAAAATAGGCAACCCTGTACTTGATCTGATCTGCGTGATATTGGGCGCACTGACATAAATTTTGGTGATCCCATAGTCTCTGGAAATATTACAACCGTTCGTGTTTTTCAAAATCAACTCACCATCTTCAACAGTTGCAGTCACCTCATCTCTTAAATACTCGCCAGTTTCAATAATAATCTTTTGTTCCGGTGCATCCTTAAGAATAAGCTGCACCCTTTCAAATACAATGATTTTGTTAAACTCAGGCACAGAAACCTCCATCTGAATAATGGGCCCCGCATTCTGAAAACAATCAGGCATCACTTTAGCGTTGCATGAAAGCAACAGTACGGGAAATATGATGTATATAAATTTTTTCATTTTTTATCTTTCAGAATCATCTCAATTTATAAAACTATCTTCTTCGTACGTCCAACTTCGAGCTTTCTATAATCGCACCCCCACACCAAATTCAACAGCTTCTGCTTTTGCACCATGCGATTTCAGAGTTATGGCTGCAAAAAACTGATTTCCAAAATAGCGTTTCAAACCAATTCTATTATATACACGACCTTCAAAATCATACGGATAATAGACATAATAACCCAATTGTGCAATCACCGAGAGTTTGTTTATAAACAGCTCATGTCCTACAAACACCCCCAAACGCTTATAATCAGTATCTGCGTCAACATCGCGTTCTGGGTAAGCCACTGAATAGTAATAAATTAATTCCTTTAAGAAGTTCGCAAAAAACACATCGGTCCCTACCTGCAAGGCACTTTTTCTATTCAGCCGTTTATCGGCATAAAACGAAAAATTATAGAATGGCGATTGGCCTAAGCCTATAACATCACTTTCATTGATACCCGTTCTAAAAGCAAGATTGTATTTGATATTTTCAGTAAATTTTTTGCTTTCTGTTACAGGCTGAAAATCTGGTTCTTCCTTATAGTCCAATAGGTAATTGACTCCTACATTAAAAACGAAAGAATTTGTAGAATTGTTGGGTGCCTTAACATTGGCATTGGAATAATGAATAATTGAAACTCCAGCCTGAAAACCAAGGCCTTTGAATACATTCTCCTTCTTGTAATTGAGCATAATATACGTGGTACTCATAAGATATGAGCCATAGGCACCGTTCATGTAATTGGTATTCTTATCGTATGGATTTGTGGTGTATGCGATACCCTGACCAATTCTGAAATTTAAGTTTCGCTTAAGAAAATAGAAATTATAATGTGCATAAATGCTATAATTTTCGCCTAAGTATTGGTTTTTCATATCCTGATAAATGAAAGAAAACCCCCAATCAGGATAGTTATAGCGACTTTCCCAAGGTTGAAAGCCGTAGCTTTTTTTGTTGTAACTTAAAATCAAACCTGTAGGATGGTCTGTGATAAGATGTGAAATATCAGGATTATGCTCCAATATGGTTCCGTAAAAATAACTGACATCAATGTTGGACACCCCTGGGTCTTCTTGAGAAAACAGGAAGGAACTCATTAAAAAAAATACGCCTACTATTAGATGCTTCATTCAGTTAAAATATTCGGCAAAATTAACAGAAAAATCAAAACCGAGATACTTGTTGGAATCTATCTTTTTACTTTAACCTCATTAGGTCCACATCCACGTTTAAAAAACCTGCGATGCAATGTTTTGTATATTGTCACTTTTACCCATAGAATAATAATGCAACACGGGAATTCCAGCTTTTTGAAGCTCCTTTGATTGTTGAATACACCATTCAATTCCCACTTGTTTGACTTCAGAATTGTCCTTGCATTTAACAATCTCTAGAATTAAGGCTTCCGGTAAATCCACATGAAAACGATGTGGCAACAAGTTTAATTGTCTTTTGGTAGCAATTGGTTTTAACCCTGGAATAATTGGAATGGTAATGCCTTCTTTTCGGCATTTATCCACAAACTCAAAATATTTCTGATTGTCAAAAAACATTTGGGTGACCACATATTCCGCACCATTTTTTATTTTCTTTTTCAGGAAATGAATGTCACTATCCAAACTCGGTGATTCCATGTGTTTTTCTGGATACGCCGCAACACCAATGCAAAAATTAGTTTTGGAGGTGTTTAGAAGTTCTTCATCCAAATAAATCCCTCCGTTAAGGTCGTTGATTTGTTTTACCAACCCGTTAGCATAGGCATGACCGTCTTTTTCTGGCGTGAAATACGTTTCAGTTTTAACCGCATCGCCCCGTAAAGCCATCACATTCTGAATGCCTAAAAAATCAAGATCGATGAGGAAGTTCTCGGTGTCTTCTTTGGTGAAACCTCCGCATAATATATGAGGAATGGCATCCACCTTATATCGGTTTTGAATGGCCGCACAAATACCCACGGTCCCTGGACGCTTCTTCACCACTTGCCGTTTGAGCAATCCATTTTCCTGTTCTTTATAAATGTATTCTTCCCGATGATACGTCACATCAATAAAAGGCGGTTTAAACTCCATTAACGGATCAATATTATCAAAGATTGATTTAATATGTTGCCCTTTTAATGGCGGTAAAATTTCAAATGAAAACTGTGTGTTTCCGTTGGCTTGTGATATGTGTTCAGTTACTTTCATGTTTACTATCTGTCTTTCAACGCCACTCAAGATAAACTCCAGTGGGATTTCTTTTTTGCCACAAATACGCGAATGTATTCTGTGACTTTAAGTTAATATTTAATTTATTTGGGCGTTACCTAAAGGTCGCGCTTTCATTACTTGCTCTCTTCGAGGAGCTCAAACATACCGTTCAAATGCCAAGCATTCACGATTTCCTATTTATCAAAAAAGAATGAATGAGTAATCGCTAACGCAGCCTTGTCAATCGGATAGCATTTTGTAATTGCAATTTATTTTTCTTTTCAAGAATAAGAGGGTAATAATTAATGCCGCACCCAATTAGAATTTACAATTAATTCTTTGCGCACCTCTGCGAAACCCTGTGTCACACACATTTCGCAGAGACACACGGATTTTTTTTCTTAGTCCGCCAAATTTGGGCTTAACCATTTCTCGGCAACTTCATTAGAAACACCTCGTCGTTTGGCATAATCCTTCAGTTGATCATCCGTTATTTTTCCTAATCCGAAATATTTTGCTTCCTTATTGGCAAAGTAGTACCCCGAAACACTGGCGGCTGGCCACATCGCCAAGCTATCGGTGATTTCAACACCAATATTTTCTTTAACCTGGAGCAATTTCCAAATGGTTTTTTTCTCTAAATGGTCGGGGCAGGCGGGATATCCCGGTGCAGGACGGACGCCCTTATAACTTTCTTTGATCAATTCATCATTGGATAAATTTTCATCAGTGTCATAACCCCAATGGTTAATTCGGACTTCCTTATGCAAGTATTCTGCAAATGCTTCCGCAAGTCGATCTGCAAGTGCCTTGATCATAATGGCATTGTAATCATCCAGATCATCTTCAAATTTTTTAGCTAATTCCGCAGTTCCAAAACCGGTCGAAACACAAAAACAGCCCATATAATCTTGTTTACCTGAATCTTTTGGTGCAATAAAATCGGCTAAGGCGATATTTGGAATGCCTTCACGTTTATCCAATTGTTGACGTAGCGTTAAAAAGGTAACTTTTACTTTTCCTGCATCGTCATAAATCTCAATATCATCATCATTTATCGCATTTGCTGGGAACAGGCCAAAAATAGCTTTCGCTTTTAAGAGCTTACCATCGAAGACTTTTTTTAATAAACCCTTCGCATCTGCAAACAATTCGGTAGCTTGTTCTCCCACAACCTCATCGGTAAGAATATCTGGATATTTTCCGTGCAAATCCCAACTTCTAAAAAACGGACTCCAATCAATAAACTCTTCCAGTTTGGTCAATTCAAAGTCTTCAATAATCTGAACGCCTAACTGGTTGGGTTTGACAATTTCCGAAGTACTCCAATCGATTTTATATTTTCTGTTTCGGGCCTCTTCAATGGTAACATAATTCTTTTGCTTGCCACGTTTTAAAAACTGCTCTCGGAATTTTTCATATTCCTCACGAATTTGTTCTTTGTACACCCGATTATCCTTTTGAAGCAAACTTCCTACCACTGTTACTGCCCTTGAGGCATCATTGACATGCACGGTGGTATGCCCATAATTTGGAGCAATCTTAACCGCTGCGTGTGCTCTGGAGGTGGTGGCACCCCCAATAAGTAACGGAATGCTGATATTCTTCTTTTCCATCTCTTTGGACACATACACCATTTCATCTAAAGACGGGGTTATGAGTCCGCTTAAGCCAATAATATCAACGTTTTCTCGAATAGCAGTTTCAATAATTTTTTCTGGTGGCACCATTACTCCCAAATCGATGATTTCATAATTGTTACATCCCAAGACCACACTCACGATATTTTTACCAATATCATGCACATCGCCTTTTACCGTTGCCATTAAAACGCGACCGGCATACTCTTGCCTTCCATCCTTCTCTGCTTCTATAAAAGGTTGCAGATAGGCGACCGCCTTTTTCATCACCCGTGCTGATTTCACCACTTGGGGCAAGAACATTTTTCCACTGCCAAACAAGTCGCCTACAACACCCATTCCAAGCATTAAATGACCTTCAATGACTTCAATCGGTTTTGAACTTTGTTGTCGAGCCTCTTCTACATCCTCAATAATAAAAGTTTCAATACCTTTTACCAACGCGTGCGTAATACGATCTTGGAGTGGGTCATTTCGCCATTCTAATATTTTGGCAACATCTTCCTTTTTGTCACCTTTTACCGTTTCGGCAAAATCCAACAAACGTTCCGTGGCATCGTCTCTTCTATCAAACAAGACATCTTCAACATGCTCCAATAAGTCTTTTGGAATTTCATCATAAATTTCCAACATGGTTGGGTTAACGATTCCCATATTCATGCCGTGCTGAATAGCATGGTATAAAAATGCGGAGTTGATGGCCTCTCTTACCACCGTGTTTCCTCTAAAAGAAAATGACACATTGCTTACCCCACCGGAAACATTGGCATAGGGTAGGTTTTCACGAATCCATTTGGTCGCTTTAAAGAAATCGAGGGCGTTCAAGCGGTGTTCGTCCATTCCTGTGGCCACAGGGAAAATATTGGGATCAAAAATGATATCCTGTGCCGGAAAGTGAACAATGTCCACTAAAATATCGTAAGAGCGTTTGCAGATTTCTATCCGTCTTTCTAAGGTATCAGCTTGTCCGTCTTCATCAAAAGCCATTACAATGACTGCAGCGCCGTAGCGCTTTACCAATTTGGCTTGGTGAATAAAGGTGTCCTCCCCTTCCTTCAAACTGATGGAGTTTACTACGGATTTCCCTTGCACCACTTTTAGGCCAGCCTCAATGATTTCCCATTTGGAACTGTCAATCATGATGGGTAATCTTGAAATGTCAGGTTCAGATGCAATCAGGTTTAAGAACTTAGTCATCGCATATACTCCATCCAACATGCCTTCATCCATGTTGACGTCTATAATTTGTGCGCCGCCCTCCACTTGATCACGTGCCACATCTAAGGCTTCACTGTAGTTCTCGTCTTTTATCAGACGTAGGAATTTACGCGAACCTGTAACGTTGGTACGCTCACCTACGTTTATGAAATTACTTTCCGGAGTGACGATTAAAGGCTCCAGTCCTGAAAGTGTTAAGTACTTATGTTTTTTGCTCATTTTCATTCTATTCATTTGATCCTTAATCTTTAGGTTTTTTACAAAACCTAAATCCACCTTCCCTTGACAAAAGGGAAGCCATAAGGCTACTATTCTTAGTTAGGCTTCTATTCCTATTTGGCGGGGTTTATATTTTTTTGCAGTCTCTGCTATTTTTTGAATATGCTCTGGGGTAGATCCACAACAGCCACCAATAATATTGATTAATCCATCTTTCAGGTATTCTTCAATAAAAGCGTTCATTTGATGAGGCGTCTGTTCGTATTCGCCAAAAGCGTTTGGCAACCCTGCATTGGGGTGTGCGGATGTAAAAAATTCTGTTTCGTTGGAAAGTCGTTGCAAATACGGTTGTAATTGATCGGCTCCAAGTGCGCAGTTAAATCCGACGCTGAGCAAAGGAATATGGGAGATGGACAATAAAAAAGCTTCCACTGTTTGTCCGGAAAGTGTCCGCCCAGAGGCATCTGTAATGGTCCCCGAAACCATGATGGGAATATCAATTTGCCGCTCTTCTTTGACTTCATCAATTGCAAACAAAGCAGCTTTGGCATTTAACGTATCAAAAATTGTTTCAACCAATAGCATATCTACGCCACCATCAATCAAAGCTTCGACTTGTTGCTTGTAGGCAATTCTCAGTTCGTCAAAAGTAATGGCTCGGAATTCTGGGCGATTGACATCTGGTGATAGACTCGCAGTTTTATTGGTAGGTCCAATGCTTCCCGCCACAAATCTTGGCTTATCAGGGTTGGCTTTTGTAAACTCGTCCGCAACTTGTTTGGCTATTTTTGCAGATTCAAAATTCAGTTCGTACACTAAATCCTCAAGATCATAATCGGCCATCGCAATGGTTGTTCCTGAGAACGTATTGGTCTCAACAATATCTGCTCCCGCTTCAAAATATTTACGATGCACATCAGCTATGGCCTGTGGTTGCGTCAATGATAGCAAATCATTATTTCCTTTAAGAGAGCTTGGGTAATCTTTAAAACGCTCGCCACGAAAATCTTCTTCTGAAAAATTATAGCGTTGCAGCATAGTCCCCATGGCACCATCGAGAATAAGAATACGATTTTGTAAAATTTGATTTAAATCTGACATTGTTTAAGAAAATAAAAATGTCATCAGGAAAGTGAGAGAAAAAACACTCTGGTTATCTGTCTAAATCCTGAAATCAATTCAGCATAAAGTAGAATTTAGCACCTTCTTACCAAGATTTCTGCCGTGGCAGAAATTTTAAGGGTTGCTAAGGCTTCAACGGGTCTAATCCCTCTGCCTTTCGTGATAACAAATATTAATAGTATGAACTAAGGGCGAATTTAAGGGATAAAAAATAGTTTACCAACTTTTATTCAAATAAATCTGAAGATAAATACCTGTCGCCAATATCACAAATGATGGCCACAATAATTCCATAATCCAAATTTTCGGCAATTTTTAAGGCAGCAGCAACAGATCCTCCGCTGCTCATTCCCGCAAAAACACCTTCTTCCTTGGCCAATCTATTGGTTGTTTTTCTTGCTTCTGCCTCGCTCACTTCCACAACCTTATCCACTTTAGAGCGATCAAATATGCTTGGTAAATACGCTTCTGGCCATTTGCGAATGCCTGGAATACTAGCCCCATCTTTAGGTTGGGCCCCAACGATGGCAATGTGTTTATTCTGTTCTTTCAAATATGTGGATACGCCCATGATGGTTCCCGTAGTTCCCATAGCTGAAACAAAATGTGTCACTTCACCATTAGTATCACGCCAAATCTCAGGCCCGGTGGTTTTGTAATGGGCTTTCCAATTGTCGTCATTGCCAAATTGGTTCAACATAAAATAGCCCTTCTCTTTCTCGAGGTTTTCAGCTACATCCCGTGAGCCTTCAATACCATCATCAGCTGAGGTTAGAATTAATTCTGCACCATAAGCCCGCATGGTTTTAATCCGCTCTTCGGTAGCGTTTTCGGGCATCACCAACACCATTTTCAACCCTAATAATTGGGCTATAAAAGCCAAGGCAATCCCTGTATTTCCACTTGTGGCTTCCACTAAGGTATCTCCTTTTTTGACATCCCCACGGTTTAAGGCTTCGGAAATCATATTGAACGCCGCTCTATCCTTTACACTGCCTCCTGGATTTTTTCCTTCTAATTTCAAAAATAAACGGACGCCCGCTTTCGAAATAATATGTTTCACTTCAACAAGTGGTGTGTTACCAATTTGGTCGATTATCGATTGACTTTGAATCATTTTTTGCGAGTACTAATTTTAATTTCTGTTTTATAAGTGACCAACGAATTTTCGGGAACCGATTGGGTAATCCATACGTTCGCACCAATAATGCTGTTGGCACCAATAACAATATCACCTCCCAACACGGTGGCGTTGGCGTAGATGGTCACATGATCTTCAATGGTAGGATGCCGTTTTGTTTCTGACAGACTCTTTTTAATTTGAAGTCCGCCTAAAGTGACGCCTTGGTAAATTTTTACATTATTTTTTATTACAGCCGTTTCACCAATAACAATTCCTGTTCCATGGTCAATAAAAAAGGAATCTCCAATAGTCGCTCCGGGATGAATGTCTACGCCGGTTAGACCATGAACGTGTTCACTCATCATTCTTGAAATCACAAAATATTTTAATTTGAATAAGGCATGGCTTAATCTATAAATAGCGATGGCATGAAATCCTGGATAGGCCAAATACACTTCAGTCAAACTCTTGGCTGCAGGATCATTTTTTTCTATGGCAATGGCATCCATATCGAGTTTTTCCCTTATAGTTGCAAATTGACTTTCAAATTGTGCCCATGTTTCTTCACCATCTTCCAATTTCAGTTTTGCCGTAATTCTAAGAAATGTATCCTTTACAAACTGACAATTATGAGTTCGATACTCTTCATCAAATAGCATATAAAACAACGCCTTTGTGAAGGTTTCCACAGGATCCTTTAAACAAATATTATAAGTCTGAAACTGATTTAAGTGATTCGAAATTATCGTCATATATTCAATATTACGCATTATTGGTTAGTGTAATATCAAAATTAAACAATTATTAACTGGAATTTATAGAATCGCTTGAACAACTGCCTTAGGAGCTTCTTTTCGTGTCCCGTCAAACCCATCAATACCGCTAACGGTAGTATATTTTAACACATATCTTTTACCAGGATTGATAATTTGATATGCCGATTGACACATTAAGGTGGCTTCGTGAAAACCACAAAGAATCAACTTTAGTTTTCCTGGATAAATGTTCACGTCACCAATGGCATAAACTCCTGGAATATTAGTTTGATAATCGAAAGTATCTACTTTTATGGCGTTTTTCTCAATTTCAAATCCCCAATCCCCTATGGGCCCCAATTTTGGAGACAATCCAAAAAGTGGGATGAAATGATCGGCTTCATGCAATATTTGCTCATCTTCATGCGCTATTGTAACCCCTTCCAATCTTTTAGTTCCATGTAGTGCAGTGACCTCAGCAGGGGTGACGAGATTTATTTTCCCTAGAAGTTTTAATTCTTGAACTTTTTCTACCGAGTCCAAAGCCCCTCTAAATTCATTACGTCTATGAACGAGCGTCACTTCTGATGCGATATCCGCTAGAATAATACTCCAGTCTAATGCAGAGTCGCCACCTCCAGAAATTACCACTTTTTTGTTCCGATACACTTCTGGATCTTTGATAAAATAGTCCACACCTAAATCTTCATAGTAGGCGATATTGTCAATCAATGGTTTTCTTGGCTCAAAACTCCCCAATCCACCAGCGATGGCGACTATTGGCGCATGATGTCTCGTGCCTTTGTTAGTCGTTACGATAAAACTCCCATCTTCTTGTTTTTCAAGAGTTTCAGCGCGCTCTCCCAAAGTAAAACCAGGTTCGAACTGCTTGCCCTGCTCCAAGAGATTTTGGGTTAAATCTCCAGCCAAAATATCCGGAAGTCCAGGAATGTCATAAATGGGTTTTTTGGGATACAATTCTGAGCACTGACCACCCGGCTGAGGCAAGGCATCAATTAAATGGCATTTGAGTTTTAACAATCCCGCCTCAAAAACGGTAAATAATCCTGTAGGCCCAGCTCCTATTATTAATATATCTGTTTTAATCATGTTATTTGCTTATTAAGGTTTCGGTAATTTTATTGAGTGCAGTTACTTTTTGTTCAAAATTTCCTTTTATTGTTTTTCTATAGTGGTTTAAATTCTCGACCAGAATAGTAACATCCTCTGGAATGACTTCTTCAAAAAACTGACGCAAGCGTTTGGCTGTGGTAGGCGATTTCCCGTTGGTGGAAATGGCTATTTTAACGTTGCCCTTTGTTACGATTCCTCCCAAATAGAAATCACAAAACTCTGGGGTATCGGCCACATTGACCAATAAATTGCGCCGCTTTGCATCTTTGTAGATTTGTTGGTTGACCTCTACATTATCAGTTGCTGCAATAACCAAATCCTTATCGCATAAAAAAGCACTGTCATAAGCCGTATAAATCAAATTAATGTCGAATTGTGCGGCAAGATTTTTCACCTCATCCCTGAAAAAAGGCGCCACCAGTTCTACATTGGCATTGGGGCTGGATTTTAATAAAAATGTCAGTTTTTCCAAAGCGACATTTCCGCCGCCAATTATAAGCGTTTGGATTTGATGCATTTTTAGGAAAATTGGATATAAATTATTTCGTTCCATTTCTATACGGATATATGGTGTTGGTTGATTTCCTTAAGTGCAGCATTAAGTTTGACACGTTGGCTGACAACAGCGCCGATCACGATAATTGCAGGATTGGATAAATTTTGCTTTTCGACGACACTACAAATTGTTGAAATAGTTCCAACCCCAAATTTTTCGAATTCGGTGGTGCCGTTTTGTATAATCGCCACAGCTGTATGTTGTTTGCCTTCCGATGAAAAGACGTCCACTATTTCAGACAATTTACTCATGCCCATTAAAATGACTACAGTTGCGGTAGATTGTGCAGCTATCTTGACATCATTGGATAATTTATGGGATTTTGTGGTACCAGTTATGACCCAAAAACTTTCAGAAGCACCGCGTTTTGTTAACGGAATACCTTGGTAGGCCGGCACGGCCAATGCCGATGAAATTCCTGGAACGACATAAGTCTCTATTCCAAAGTGTCGTACAAAATCGATTTCCTCAGCACCACGACCAAAAATAAAAGGATCACCGCCTTTTAATCGCACGACGTGACCATGTGAGTTTGCCCGTGCCACAATCAAATCGTTGATTTGATTTTGCTCGTAAGCATAACATCCCTTGCGCTTGCCGACAAAGATAAGTTCGGCACGTGAAGAAGCATAGTCTAACAAAGCCACATTGATCAAGGCATCGTATAAAATGACATCGGCAGATTGGATTGCTTTGATGGCTTTAATGGTGATCAGTTCTGGATCTCCAGGCCCTGCGCCTACTACTGTTAATCTTGGTGTTTTCATATTTGTCGGTTTAAACCTGACAGGTTTGTTCTAAATTGTTATGGCTTGTTTTTGTTTTCTAAAAGTTCTTGCTTTATCTAAAAACACCGTTGCATTTTCAATATAATTTTGGGCGAAATCTTGCGTTGGTGCATTCTTTCTTATTTGATAAATGACTTCCGAAAAAGAAGTTCCCAAATCAATTTTTTGGGATTCCACAAATTCAGCATCAAACTGACTGATGATTCCGGCTTGGGTATTGGTGACAATGTCTTCAGAAATTAATAGGGCCTTTGCAGAATTGACCATGGCTGTGTAGGCTAAATAAATAGCATTGGAATATACTTCATGGCCAAAGGCTTCCTTGGCTTTATCAATTTTCTCTTCACTTTCCAAAAATAAGGTGGCAATCAAATCAATCATAACCCCCGCACATTCTCCGATGCCAATGGCTTTTACATAATCTTCATTAGTGCCCCAATCGATGAAATCGTCTTGGGTTAAATTGGTTACATCTGACAAGTCGGTCAACAGATTATAAAAATATTTTTCCTCTTGTTCTATATAATAATCCAAAAACAACTTCCCATGGGCATGCGTTTGAAAATCATTTAAAATACGGCGCAGAGCCTCAGGACCTCTTTTACTCGGCACCTTTACAACTTTATCAGCATACACGCCTTTTCCGTTGCCCAAGTTTCCGCCGCCAAGTAAAACTTGAAGTGCAGGTGCTACCAATTTATCTGGCGTTCTTACGGACATGCCTTGAAACCCAATATTCGCCATATTATGCTGGCCGCAAGCGTTCATACACCCACTAATCTTAATGACGAGATCATCATTCTTTAGATACTGCGGATATTCGGTTTTGATGACACGTTCCAATTCTTCCGCAATCCCCGTACTGCTTGCGATTCCTAAGTTACAGGTATCCGTTCCTGGACATGCCGTAATATCAACAGCTTTGTTATAGCCTACTTCTGTAAAACCGAGCTTATCCAATTCTTGGTAGAAATACGGCAATAATTCTTCTTTTACGAATGGGATGAGGATGTTTTGACGTAGGGTCAATCGGATTTCTCCAGCGGCATAATTTTCAACCAAATCTGCCAATAAACGTGCTTTATCCGTATAGAAATCACCCAGCAATACCTTAATCCCAATGGCCACATAGCCCTCCTGTTTTTGAGGAATGAGGTTGGTGGCTTTCCAATCATCAAAGGCCACTTTATTTTTAAGTTCCACTTTTGGCGCTTCAACAGCTACCGGAATAGAGATTGGATAGTCTTTAACATGTATTGGGATAATGGTATCTGCAATGGCATTCTGTTCTTCATCAACCAGAGATTTAAATTCTTCCAGGCCTATCGCGTTGATTAAAAATTTCATCCTCGCCTTCGCACGGCTTTTTCGTTCGCCATGACGGTCAAAAACGCGCAATACACCTTCCATAAGTGGAATAATCCGATCTGTTGGCAAAAATTCATAGAGCACATCTGCCAATCGTGGTTGTGATCCCAATCCGCCGCCCAACATGACTTTAAAGCCTCTGATGTCATTTTTGGTTTTAGCAATAAAACCTAAATCGTGCATATAGGACAGGCCTGAATCTTCATCAGAAGCTGAGAAGGATACTTTAAATTTCCGTCCCATTTCTTGACAGATAGGATTTCGTAAAAAGAATTTAAAAACAGCATCAGCATACGGCGACACGTCAAAGGGCTCATTGATATCAATGCCGGCAGTTTCGCTGGCCGTAACATTTCGAACGGTATTGCCGCAGGCTTCACGAATGGTCATCGTGTCTTTTTCCAGTTCCGCCCACAATTCTGGGGTTCTATCAACATCCACATAATGGATTTGAATGTCCTGCCGCGTAGTGATGTGCAAACGCCCTCTGGAATATTCATCAGAAACATCGGCAATTCGTTTCAATTGTTGGCTTAGAACTTTCCCGTAGGGCAATTTGATCCGCACCATTTGAACACCTGGTTGGCGCTGTCCATAAATACCTCGTGCCAGACGCACACTTCTGAATTGATCGTCGTCAATTTTGCCATATTTATACAGTTCAATTTTGTTGGCTAAATCAATAATGTCATTTTCAACGACTGGATTTTCTAATTCTGTTCTAAAACTTTGCATAATCCCCTCCCTGCCTCCCGAAGGGGAGGTGTTTTATGGGTAATTTTTTAATTAAACTTTTTTCTGTGATACGCATTCAAAATCTTTAACTCTTCAAAAATTTTAAGAATATTTTGAACGTAAACTTGCAGACTTTTTTGGTTGTAACTATTGAATAAAACCGGCTCCAACGGTATTGTTGGATTGGGAATCTATTAAAATAAAGGAACCATTGGTGCGATGATTTTTAAATGGATCATAAAAAATAGGCTTATTCAATTTGAAGGTGACGGATGCAATATCATTCATCCCCAAGGCCTGTATATTTTCTTCAATTCCTGAATAATCAGGATGAATTTTATGGTGGATGGTATCCACTTTTGCGAGAACCTTGTTAACGCCATGTTGCAATACATATTTATTTCCTGTGACTAAATTCTGGGAGTCCATCCAAGAAATAGTTGCTGTAAATTGTCTCTCAATCGCTGGTAAATCATCAATTTTCACTAACATATCGCCGCGACTTACATTGATATCATCTTCCAAAGTAATAGTAACGGATGATCTCCTTGAAGCAGTTTGATACGCTTGGTCATATACAAAAATCTCTTTTATCTTCGACTTGGTTTGGGATGGTAAGGCCACCACCTCATCACCAACACTTAGTTGTCCGCCGTAAACTTTGCCGGCATAGCCCCTAAAATCATGAAATTCTTCAGTTTTTGGCCTTATAACATACTGTATAGGAAATCGTGGCGTGCCTATATTGTAAATATCTTCCGTATCCAATTGCTCAAAATGTTCCAATAAAGTTTGTCCTTTATACCACGGTGTGTGTTTTGATTTATGAACAACATTGTCACCTTTTAGCGCACTCACCGGAATGAAGGTGATATTTTGCTCTTGATAATCGCGTTTATCCATTAACTTTTTAAAATCGGCTTTGATTTTGTTATAAATTTCCTCTGAAAAGTCAACGAGATCCATCTTATTAATGGCCACAATCACATCCTTGACACGCAATAGATTGTTGATGAAAAAATGCCGATTAGTTTGTTCAATCACCCCTTTTCTAGCATCAATCAAGATAATGGCTGCTTGTGACGTGGAGGCACCGGTTACCATATTTCTAGTATATTCCACATGGCCAGGTGTATCCGCGATGATGTAACTTTTGGTTTGTGTTGAAAAATAAATATGCGCCACATCAATGGTGATACCTTGTTCTCTTTCGGCAACCAAGCCATCTGTCGCCAACGAAAAATCGAGATAATCGTAACCTTTCTGTTTGCTGGTTTTTTTTATGGCGTCAAGCTTATCACTCGTTAATGATTTTGTATCGTATAGAATTCTACCAATTAACGTGCTTTTTCCGTCATCGACACTTCCTGCTGTTGCTATTTTTAAAACTTCCATTCCTTTCCCCAACCCTCTCCAGAGGAGAGGGGGTTATTTACGGGTTTATTTTAAACTATTAATATTTATTTTTATAATACTTACGAGGTTTTTAAAACCTTTAAAGATGTTAATGCTTACTATGCGCAAACTTGCTAATTCCCCCTTCGGGGGCAGGGGGACTTCTAAAAGTACCCTTGTTGCTTTCGTTTTTCCATAGCCGCTTCTGAGCGTTTGTCATCAATACGTGCCCCCCGTTCTGAAATCGTGGAATCTCGGATTTCCTGCACTACAGAGGCAATATCTGCAGCTTCAGAAAGCACAGCGGCAGTACAGCTCATATCACCAACGGTTCTAAACCGGACAACCCGATTTTCAACTACTTCATCTTCATCTCTAAACACCACGTCATCATCAGAAGACCAAATTAATCCGTCTCTTAAAAACGTTGCTCTGGTATGCGCAAAATAAATGGATGGGATTTCAATATTCTCCCTTTCGATATACGACCAAACATCTAATTCTGTCCAATTAGAAATTGGGAACACTCGCACATTTTGTCCCAATTGGATTTGCCCATTGAGCATATCAAATAATTCGGGACGCTGATTTTTCTCATCCCATTGACCAAAATCATCTCTTACTGAAAAAATGCGTTCCTTGGCTCTTGCTTTTTCCTCATCTCTTCTGGCACCTCCAATACAGGCATCAAACTTAAATTCTTCAATGGCATCCAATAGCGTCGTGGTTTGTAGACTGTTTCTACTGGCATATCTACCAGATTCCTCTTTCACTTTCCCTTGATTGATGGAATCCTGTACATTACGCACAATTAATTCCAAACCTAGTTCTTTGACCAATTGATCTCGAAATGCAATGGTTTCAGGAAAGTTATGGCCAGTGTCGATATGCATTAACGGAAACGGAATTTTTGCGGGGTAAAATGCTTTTTGCGCCAATCTTACCAAAGTGATGGAGTCCTTTCCTCCAGAGAACAAAAGCACAGGTTTTTCAAATTGTGCTGCGACTTCCCTAATAATGTAGATGGCTTCGTTTTCCAAAGGATTGATTTTTGAAGTGTCTAATAGAGGCCCTTTAGCCCTCGAAGAGGACACTTCTACTGGGTTGGATTTTGTTGATATTTTCATTTTTTTCTTTATTCTGTTGACTAAGACTATTCCTAATTACTGCCGACTCCTACTGAAAACTGCAACAGAGAACTCTGACTGTAAATTCATTTTAAGCGTGTAAGCCACATTCCCTGTTCTCTAATTGTTTTGTTGGATCGAAATATTTGAATTCATTTGGCAAATTATTATCAATGAGATATTTATCCAGCGCTTCATCGGGCCAATAATAAAATGGACTCACTTTAATGATGCCATCAGCACCTTGAGATACAATGTCAATGCTGTCCCTAAATGCAGTTTGTCCTTTACGTAAATTTGTAAACCACAAATCGGGTTGGTGTTCAAACATCGCTCTTTTAAAAGGCTCCAATTTTACTTGTTCAGTAAATATCTTGTGATTGGGATCATCTACGTGAGGAATTCCTAAAACAACATCCCGATGTGCTGCCGTTTGTTTTGGAACATATAAATGAATATTCAAATTAAGATTCGCTGTTAAATCTTGGGCGTGCTTGTAGGTTTGTGGCGTGTTATAGCCGGTATCACACCAGATCACTTTGATATCCGGTTTCATCTTTGCAACCGCATGTAAAATGGCCGCTTCATAAGGCCGGAAATTAGTGGTCACTACTGGATTATCTGAAACGGTTATGGCCCACAAAACAACTTCCAATGGTGTCTTTTTGCGTAGCTTTCTATTGATTTCTTTTAAATCTAAATTCATTATTTCCCCCATTTTATGTTATTCCAAGCGCGTTCATGAAAAAAATACAACACCATTTTGGAAACTAACTCTATGCCTCCAATAGAGAAAGCCAAGGCTAATGTGCCAGTGATTATATAGGAAATCACTACCGTGGCAATTGTGCCTACCACACGCCAACTGATGGTTTTCAGAAGTGTTCGTTTCATGTTTTCTTTAGATACTGAGTCAGTACTTACAGAAGTTCTATTTTGACCCTGTGTTATATTTGATTCTAAAACTGTTTCCATTAATAAACTATTTATTCTTTATCTTTAACCCTATAGACTTAGTAGGGTAATATGCAAACCTAAGAAATAATATTAAAACGATACTCACCGAAATCAATAAAAATAATAGGTTTTTTTTGCGAATTCAATAATTGATTAAATCTGCTAGAGAGGTTTCGCCATAAATCTTCAAGTTGCTATCTCGCACCTGAATCATCAAATGGTGCACGGCACACTCTGCTTCATTAGGACAATCATCGCACTTTTCATAATAATTTAAACTTACACATGGCACCATGGCTATTGGGCCTTCTAAAACTCTCATAACTGTGGTCATTCTAATGTCGTCAGGATTTTTGAGCAGGTAATAACCGCCACCTTTTCCCTTTTTTGATCCTAGAAGTCCACTTTTTCGGAGGGTCAATAGGATACTCTCCAAAAATTTGAGTGAAATATTTTCCATTTCAGAAATGGTTGAAATCGGTACAGGAACACCATGCTGTTGTTTCGCCAAGTAGGTGAGCGCCTTGATTCCGTATTTCGTCTTTTTTGAAAGCATCCCGCAAAGATACTTTATTTTACACGTATTTTAAAGCTTGCTTTAAATCGTCAATAATATCATCCACATGTTCCAATCCAACTGAAATTCGCACCAATCCATCAGCAATACCAGTTTCCAATCGGTCTGCTTCACTCAATTTGCTGTGGGTGGTGCTTGCAGGATGTGTAGCGATAGAACGCGTATCTCCCAAATTGGCGGAAAGCGACAGCATTTTTAAGTGGTTTAAAAACTGACGCCCAGCTTCTATCCCGCCATTAACTTCAAAGGCAACAACGTTTCCGCCCAGTTTCATTTGTTTTTTAGCCAAGTCATACTGGGGATGGGATTTTAAAAAAGGATATTTGACTAAAGCAACCTTGTCATGGACTTCCAAAAACTCCGCAACTTTAAGCGCATTTTCACAATGACGGTCTACCCTCACTCCCAACGTCTCTAAACTTTTAGAAAGTATCCAAGCATTAAATGGTGACAAGGCTGGCCCCGTATTTCTTGAAAATAAATAAATTTCCCTGATTAAATCAGCTCTTCCTACGGTGACTCCTCCTAAAACACGACCTTGACCATCAATCAGTTTTGTAGCCGAGTGGATTACCAAATCAGCACCAAATTTTATTGGGTTCTGTAAATAGGAGGTTGCAAAACAATTGTCAATTATATAAATGAGATTGTGCTTTTTTGCAATTTTCCCCAAAAGCTCGAGATCCAAGATATCTACTGCCGGGTTCGTCGGACTTTCCAAATACAAAATCTTGGTGTTTGGCTGAATCAAACTTTCTATTTGGTCCACTTCATCCACTTTGAAATAACTTGTTTCTATATGCCACTTAGGTAGAAACTTTGTAAATAAGGTATGGGTAGAGCCAAAGACACTTCGGGCAGACACAATATGATCTCCAGCATTCAACAAGGCAGCAAAGGTTGAAAACACGGCAGCCATTCCCGTAGCGAAGGCATAGCCATTCTCGGCGCCTTCAAGTTTGCACATTTTGTCCACAAACTCTGAGGTATTCGGATTTGTGAATCGGCTGTAGATATTCCGTTGTTTTTCTTCTGCGAAAGACGCCCGCATATCCTCAGCATCTTCAAAAATAAAACTTGATGTTAAATGCAATGGTGTGGAATGTTCCAAAAATTCCGAACGCTCCATTTGTGTTCTGATTGCGTTGGTTTCAAATTTGTTGTTGCTCATATTTTGAATTTTTTGCCACGTAATTCACGACTATATGTCGTTAGGTGTGGCCTTCAAGACCTTTCATGTTTTAAAAACCTGAAAGGTCTGAAAACGTTCTTTTCTAGTTAATATGTTTTGATAATCTCAAGATATCCCCAAAAACGCCTCTTGCGGTTACCTCAGCACCTGCTCCCGCACCTTGTATGACGATAGGTTGCTCGCCATAAGATTCAGTGAAAATCTCGAAAATAGCGTCAGAACCTTTAATATGCCCTAAAGTGCTATCCAATGGGATAGATACTAATTTGACTTCCAAATTTCCTTTGTCCTTGGAGAGATCACCAGATAAATCACCAACGTAGCGTAGCACATGGCCCTCCTTTTGTTGGTCTTTTATGGTTTGGAATTTTTCGTCCAAGACCTCGAGTTGCTCTAAAAACTGAGCAGTCGAAATTTCTTGGTAGGCTTCTGGAATCAAATTTTCTACGGAGATATCAGCAAACTCATTCTGCAAATCGAGTTCTCTGGCCAATATCAACAGTTTTCTGGCCACATCGTTTCCTGAAAAATCCTCACGAGGATCAGGTTCTGTAAAGCCTTTATCAATGGTTTCCTGAATAATTGTACTAAAAGGCTTATCCTGAACTGAAAAATTATTGAATAAATAACTTAAGGTTCCTGAGAACACACCTCTGATTCTTGTGATGTTTTCACCAGATTCATGCAGCAATTTAATGGTGTCAATCAACGGTAAACCAGCACCCACAGTAGTTTCATAGAGATATTCCTTCTTATTATGATCTAAATTTTCTCTGAGCTCAGTATAGAAATCATGAGAAATAGTGTTTGCTATTTTATTGGAAGACACCAAATCAAATCCTGCTTCTACCAATGGGATGTAATTATTATAAAAATCAGAACTCGCCGTATTGTCCACTGCAATTAGATTTTCTAAATGATGTGTTTTCGCAAATTCAATAATATCCTCAACAGTATAACCTTTTGGAGAATGTTCTATAGCATTCTTCCAGGTATCATCTGCGCCATATTTATTGAGAAGTACTCTTTTAGAATTGGCAATCGCAAAAACATTCAAGCTGATGCCTTTACGCTTTTCGATATCATTTCTTGATTTTAAAATTTGATTGATCAAAGCACCACCCACACCGCCGTGGCCGAAGATGGCTATATTTATCTTTTTTGAAATCCCGAAAACCTCGCCATGAATAACATTTACAGCTTTATGGAGTTGCTTCTTTCTAACCACTAAGCTCACATTTCGACCAGTTATCGTATTGTTGAACAATAATGGTGTGATTTGATTTTTAATTAGGGCATTAAAAGGTTTATGAAACGATCCCAACTCAATTCCGATAATTGAAATCACCGACACATCGTCAATGACCCCAATTTTGCTCACATCCTGAGAATAAAAATCGTTTTCAAACTCACGCTCCAAAGCAATAACCGCCTGAGTGGCTTTTTCTGCATCAATTACCAATCCAATCCCACGCTCAGAAGAACCTTGAGATATAATACTCACGCTAATATTTTGCTGACTTAAAGCTTTAAAGATTCTGGCGTCAACGCCTACTTTCCCTAATAATCCACGGCCTTCAAAATTTATTAAAGCCACATTGTCCAATACCGATAAAGAGGTGACTTCTTTAGTATTGGCTTTTGCTGAAATTAAAGTGCCTTCATCTTCTGGATTAAACGTATTCAAAATCCGGAGTTTGATATTTTTTTCCAACAATGGGATAATGGTTTTAGCATGCAGAACCGTCGTTCCAAAATTGGCAAGTTCATTGGCTTCTGCAAATGACAGTTCCCTTATTTTTTGGGCATCCTCAACCAACTCAGGGTTTGCCGTATAAATACCGTTGACGTGTGTATAGTTTTGGAGTTCTTCGGCATCTAAATAATTTGCCAATAAAGAGGCTGAATAATTACTACCGTTTCTTCCCAACAAAGTGGTTTCATTTTTAGCATTGGAACCAATGAAGCCCGTGACAATATTGACGACTTTACCATTGAATTGTTTAAAATGAGCTAAAACATTTTCACGGGATAATTTTTGGGTAGGTTGTGAATTGAGAAAATCCCCTTCCGTTTTAATAAGTTTTGTAGCATTTGTAGCATTCGCATCAACACCCTCTTCCTTTAACAGAGCGGTAATCATTTTGGAAGAAATAACTTCGCCGGAAGCCAGAACCTCTGCTTTTATTTTGTCGCTATAATCTCCTAAAAGTTTGACCCCTTGAAATATGTTTTCCAAAGCCGAGAATTCCTGAGTAAAGTCAACTAGCGGTGACGGTTCAGATTGGTAGGTCTTGAATGCTTCAAAATCTGCCTGGTAATCTTCCCGACGCGATGCTTTAGTCAACATAGACTCCAAATCATCTGTAGCTTTACCACG
Organism: Gelidibacter mesophilus DSM 14095; assembly: GCF_000423005.1. Lineage (GTDB taxonomy): Bacteria > Bacteroidota > Bacteroidia > Flavobacteriales > Flavobacteriaceae > Gelidibacter > Gelidibacter mesophilus. Next base: position 281,443 of record NZ_AUHD01000006.1, on the reverse strand, counting down.
AGCAGAAACGACAACTGCAATTTTCTCATGGTCTTCTACTTTTTTCTTTATGATCGCTATGGTCCGTTTTAAACCTTCGCCATTGGCCAAGGATTTACCCCCAAATTTTAATATTTTCATTTTTTTATGTGCTGTATGAGGTCTGAAAATTGGCTCTATAATTTTCTCCAATTGTTCAAATTCTATTAAAAATGCATCGTGGCCATGATCAGAATTGATTTCACTGTAGGTCACATTCGGGTGGGTCAAGGCCAAGTGTTTTTGAGTTTCCCGATTTTCTTCAGCGGTAAAAAACAAATCTGAATCGACCCCAACAATGGTGATATTTGAATTGATGGCATTTAGAATATCAGCATTATCTCCGTTATTTTTGGTCACATCAATTGTTTTCAGCAACTGGTTCATCAATTTATAAGCTGATAATTGAAAGCGTTCCTGTAATTTATTACCGTGGTGCAGTAGCCAACTTTCAACATTGAAAATTTCAGAATCGTCGTTTTTACTTCGATGAAACCGCTCCTTAAAAGATTTTGGCGTGCGATAACATAACATGGCATGCATTCTCGCATCGTGAACCGGATTGTTTGAATTGACCAAAAACTGCTCTTGGATTTGGCAATTGGCAATCAGCCAGTCCGTAGATTTCCAATCAGTTGCCACAGGAATGAGATGCTCTGCCAATTCTGGTGCTAAAAATGCCATTTCCCAAGCAATGCCCCCACCTAATGAGCCGCCTATCAAAGCAAAAAGTTTGGTGATTTTTAAATCCTTCAGCCCTTGCAAAAATAACTTGGCAATATCTCGCGCAACGAAATCCTTATAATTTTCGATTACAAAACCATCATAACCATTCCCGGGAATATTGAAGGATAGAATTGTATAGACATTGGTATCGATCACCTTATCAGGACCAATTAAATCCAACCACCAACCTCCTTTTCCGGCAACATTACTATTTCCTGTCAAGGCATGATTGACCAGGACAATTGGCGCACTACCTAAGGATTGACCAAAAAGTTGGTAAGACAATGTTAATGCAATTGCCTTACCACCTTCTAATTGGAAATCTTTAACTTGAATAAAATTTAATTGTGACATTTATTGAACAGCATATTGTTTTTCCACACTCACATTTACAGGAGTGCTATTGAGTAAGTTATCTTTAACAGGACAACGGTCTTGAACTATTCTTAACCATTGGGCCAAAACTTCTATCGAAGCGTCTGTTTCTGGAATTAACTTTAAATCTATTTTCTTGAATCCTGCCCTTTCATCGGTGGATATTCCAAACAATCGGTCGGCGTTGATGTTACCAGTAACTTCAATGGTCAATTTTTTTAAGGAAAATCCTAATTCTTTTGCCACCAAATGCCCCACGACATTTAGACACCCTGCCAAACCTGCGAGAATATATTCCACTGGATTCGCGTTTTCATCCGTTCCACCCAAATTTTCAGGCTCATCGACTACCAATGTGAAATTTCTGGTTTTGGCTACAAACTTCGCCGCAGAGGCACTCTCGCCCTGCACACTAAATACTAAATCGCTCATAGTTATGAAATTTAAGAGTTAGCTGAACTTTGTGAAACGGTTTCCTTCACAATATTAAATGCCTGTTTTAAATCGGCTTTTAAATCATCAATATGTTCCAGACCAACTGATAATCGGATGAGATCCTTAGTTGTTCCTGTTGTTTCCTGAGCTTCATCAGACAATTGCTGGTGTGTGGTACTTGCGGGATGGATAATGAGGGATTTGGTGTCGCCAATATTGGCCAACAATGAGAATAATTTGGTTTTGTCCGCAATGGTTTTTGCCGATTCATAACCTCCAATGACACCAAAGGTCACCAAACCGCTTTTTCCTTCAGGAAGATATTGATCTGCTAACTTTTTATAAGGGCTGCTGTCCAAGCCAGGGTAGTTTACCCAAGTGACTTCCTCTTGTTCCTGAAGCCATATGGCCAATTCCAAAGCATTTTTACTGTGCTGTTTGATTCGTAATTCCAAGGTTTCCAAACCTTGAATGATTTGAAATGCATTAAAAGGGCTCAATGCCGAACCATAATCGCGAAGGCCTTCAATACGTACTTTTGCTATAAACGACGCATTCTTTAAAACATCGGTATAAACTAAGCCATGATACCCAGGAGATGGCTCTGTAAACTCAGGGAATTTACCGTTGGCCCAATCAAATTTTCCTGCATCAACAATGGCTCCACCAATGGCTGTTCCATTACCGTTCACATATTTTGTCAAGGAATGGATCACGATATCGGCCCCATGCTCAATAGGCTTTACAAAATAGGAAGTTGCAACGGTGTTGTCAACAAATAAAGGCAGTTTATTTGCTTTCGCTACTTTGGAAATGGCTTTGATATCCAACACATCCAATTTCGGATTTCCTAAGGATTCAATAAAAATCACTCTGGTGTTTTCCTTTACTGCTTTGTTAAAGTTTTCCGGATCTGATGGATCCACAAATGTGGTAGTGATTCCATGTCTTGGTAACGTAACGTTCAGCAAATTATAAGTGCCGCCATACAAACTGCTAGACGCTACAATATGATCTCCCGCTCTTAAAAGCGTCAGCAAGCTTGTGGCAATTGCAGCCATTCCTGAGGCCGTCACCACTGCTGCAATCCCGCCATCCAGTGCAGCTAAACGCTGCTCTAAAATATCATTTGTTGGATTGTTAATTCGGGTGTAGATGTTTCCTGGTTCTGCCAGCGCAAATAAGTTTGCAGCGTGATCAGAATCTTTGAAAACAAAAGCCGTAGATTGATAAATAGGCACTGCTCTAGTGCCTCCATTGGATTGAACATCGTGTCCTGCGTGCAACGCTTGGGTTGCGAATTTTTGTGTACTCATTTTTCTAATTTTTTGAGTTAATAAATGAATTAAAACAAAAGCCAATTGCGTCATCACTGACGAACCTAATAGAAAAATGCTAAAAAGAAAATAATAATTACAGATGAGTAATTACGTTTAGTTATCTATCCAATTACCTGATAAATGAATCAGCAATTAAGTAGAATTTAGCACCTTCTTTATGAATAAAGGGTTGCTAAGGCTTCACCGGGTCTAATCCCTCTGCCTTTCTTGATAACACTTCAATAAGTTTTTGAACTTTGTGAACACAAATATTGCAACACAAATCTTACAATTCCAAATTATTAACGATTTTTATTTAAAATAACCTAAATATCCTACGTAACTACCAGGTGTTTGTCCCATATAAACAAAGGCTTTATGGAGTGAAAAAATAAATGTAAAATATTTTCAAACGTTAATTTCAAATGAAAAAAAATTAAAACGATTTGCCATCCATTTAATTTTTTTACTTTTGTCAGATAATAATTGAGAGGACAGATTTGACTGATTGCAACCTCTTCAGAATCGGAAATTCCGAGGATGAGTTCTACAACATTGTGGAATAAAAATGCTAAAGGCAGTGGAAACTACCTTCGACGCGAAACGTCAAATCTTCCGTAACCTTAAGACAATTAAGAGTATATGGCATATTTATTCACTTCAGAGAGCGTTTCTGAAGGACACCCAGACAAAGTAGCAGATCAAATTAGTGATGCTCTAATAGACAATTTTTTAGCCTTTGACAAAGACTCCAAAGTCGCTTGTGAAACCTTGGTAACAACAGGACAAGTAGTTCTGGCAGGAGAGGTAAAGTCACAAACCTATTTGGATGTTCAAAAAATAGCGCGAGATACCATCAACAAGATTGGTTACACCAAAAGTGCGTATATGTTTGACGGCAATTCTTGTGGTGTATTTTCTGCAATTCACGAGCAATCAGACGACATTAACAGAGGTGTTGATAGAGAAAGCAAGGATGAACAAGGGGCCGGAGACCAAGGCATGATGTTTGGTTATGCTACCAATGAAACTGAAAACTACATGCCTTTGGCATTGGATCTCTCCCATCGCCTGATGATTGAATTGGCTGCTTTACGCCGAGAAAATAAGGACATTACTTATTTGCGTCCGGATTCTAAAAGCCAGGTCACCATTGAATACAGTGATGATAATGTACCGCAACGTATTGTTGCTATCGTTGTTTCTACGCAACATGATGACTTTTTAAAACCAAAATCAGATTCAAAAGCGGATATCAATGCGGCCGACACTGAAATGTTGGAAAAAATTAGAAAAGATATTGTTGATATATTAATTCCTAGAGTTGTGGCAGGACTTCCTGAGCACATCCAAGTTTTATTCAATGATGATATTACTTACCATATCAATCCTACAGGAAAATTTGTAATTGGTGGACCACACGGTGACACTGGACTTACAGGTCGAAAAATAATAGTGGATACTTATGGCGGAAAAGGCGCCCATGGTGGTGGTGCATTTAGTGGAAAAGACCCAAGTAAAGTGGATAGAAGTGCAGCTTATGCGACACGCCATATCGCCAAGAACTTAGTAGCAGCAGGCGTTTGTGACGAAATATTGGTGCAGGTCAGTTATGCTATTGGCGTGGTGAAACCTACTTCCATTTATGTAAATACTTATGGCACATGTCCGTTTAACTTAACCGATGGAGAAATTGCCGATAAAATTTTCGAGATTTTTGACATGCGTCCGGCGGCGATTGAAGAGCGCTTAAAACTTCGTCAACCGATGTACAGTGAAACTGCGGCTTATGGACATATGGGCAGAATTAATGAAACAGTTACTAAAACCTTTGAACAATTCAATGGTAAAAAAATAACACTTGACGTAGAGTTGTTTACTTGGGAGAAGTTGGATTATGTGGAGAAGGTGAAAGCAGCTTTTGAAATAAATTAATAAACGTTCTAATTCCAATAAAAAACCTTCAACATTGCTGTTGAAGGTTTTTTACTTTTATATAGGATTGTTAATTAATCCAAGCCACCTTTACGTTCTGGAGAACGTTGTGTGGGCCATTCCATTTGCTTACCAGTACGCTCGTTTACCGGTAATATTATTTTTTCGCTAGACACTTTTACGTCATCTTCACTCGCCTTGTAGGCTAAAATTGCGGTCAGGATGGCGCTATTTCTTACATCATCAAAAACAATTTTATCATAGGTATCAAGGTTAGTGTGCCATGTATAATTCCAATAAGACCAGTTTAAAGCACTTAAGTTAAACGATGGAGCGCCTGCCGCCACAAACGACGCGTTATCAGAACCACCACCGCTTGGAGATCCTGGGAATTCGGTTTTGATATGTGTGGTAATATCTTTTGGAACCGCACTTAACCAACGTGTCAAATAATCATAAGCATGTAGATATCCTGCGCCCGATAAATTAATCACACGTCCTGTACCATTGTCCTGATTAAATACTGCTTGAATGTTTTTTATCATCTCCGGATGGTCTTCCACAAAACTACGAGAGCCATTCAGACCTTGTTCTTCACTCCCCCAATGACCTACCAAAATGGTACGCTTCGGGTTAGGGTAAAACTTCTTCAATAAACGCATGGCCTCCATCATCACTAAAGTTCCAGTCCCGTTATCCGTTGCTCCAGTACCTCCATCCCAAGAATCAAAATGTGCGGAAAGAATTACATATTCCTCTGGCTTTTCGCTCCCTTTTATTTGAGCAATCGTATTAAACGTAGGCGCTACTCCTAAATCTTTAGACTCTGCAACAATTTTAATGGTAGGTTTATTTCCTGATTCAACTAAGCGGTAAAGCATACCATAATCTTCCAATTGGATATCGACAGTCGGAATTTTTTTAGTTCTGGAAGCAAATATTTTATTGGCACCAAAACCTTTTGACCAATATGAGGTCACAATTCCTACGGCACCGGCACTTTCCAAGGCTTCATGAATATTACGAGTCGTGTATCCTGTGCGTCGCATATTGGCATGAAACTCTTTTGACAAAGAATCACGCTCACTCTTCATGTTCTCAAAAGATTCCGGCGTAGCAAATTCTTCCCAATTATAGTCTGGTCTTCCTGTAATTTGGGGTTCAGAAATCATGACAAATTTCCCTTTGACATTTTTAAGCCAATTTTTGAATGCCATGGAATCTTTAACCGTTGGAATGGTAACCAATTCAGCAGTGACGCCTTTTGGACCTGTACTTGCGCTCCAAGCCAATTGTGTTCCTGCTAAAGATTGAACACGAGGTGAAACCATATCTATATGGGTTATGCCACGCTCCCAAGCTTTCCACTCGCCATATTGTTCGTTTTCTGCCGGAATCCCCCATTCTTTATAGGTTGCTACAGCCCAATCATGTGCGTGTTTCATTTGTGGTGTACCCACTAATCGAGGCCCAATCACATCCATTAATTGATGCCCTAAAATTTCCAATTGGGAATTCTCATTGGCTTCCTTAATGATGTTTTCAATAACAACATCTTTCTCTTGAGCTGTTACCACTAGCATTGAGCACATTAGGAATGCCCCTAATAAAATTCTTTTCATTTTTAGTTTGTTTTATATTGTATATTTAAGTTTATGAAAATACGACTATTATTTAAGATTCAAAACCAAACCGAAACAACTTTCTCAACCAAGATTTGTAGAAAATCATTCCTCATGAGCCAGAGAGAAACCCTTAAAAATCCCAAATTGGATATCTTATGAAATCATTATATTTTTAAGGATTTTAAAGTGAATAAATAACCCTGAACGTGATATAGCGCGGTTGGATAAAATACTCTGTAGCACTCACTGAAATGTTACTAGTATTACTTTGGCTCTGAGATTTTGTATTCAGCAAGTTGGTAGCTTTTACCACGTATTCCATTTTGGCATCGTTGTTTTTTCTGTAAGCTAAGGAGGCGTTCCAAAAATCATAATCGTTTATGGTACCATCTTCGTCACTAAAATTATTATAAGAAAAATCGGTTCTGAAGGTGAAGGTTTTTAAGATCAAGGCATCTATTTCAATAGATGGCGTATTGGTATAGAACTTACTTCTTGTTGAACCTTGGTCACTATCCTGAACAGAATAACTATAATTCAATTGAACGTTGGGCGCTTGCTTAAAATTAGTTCTTAACTCCGCACCATACCGCTGGGTATAATTTTCATTAATTGAACGAATCCCCTGGATAAATTGATTGAATTTTGCATAGCTAAAATTAGCATTGACAGACGCCTGCAACTTTCCGAAACGTCTTTGAAAACGACCGTTTGCACTAACGGTTTCATCGGCTAAACCTGAGTTGAATGGCGAATTGGTTCTGATCACACTTTCAAAATTGGTGAGGTTACGAATTTGGTCAATCTTTTTGCTATAGCTAATATTCCCAAAAACATTGGTATAATTAAACATATTAAAGCTGAAATAACGCAAATTCACATTATGGGAAATCGCATTGTCCAAACTTTCATTTCCCGAGAAAATAGAGTTGTAATTGTTAAGTACAATCCCCTTTGCCAAATTGGTCACATCAGTAAACTGCGTATTCATATTATAAGTTAGAGATATATTCTCGCTCTTTTTAAGTTGAATGCGCATATCGAAATCAGGAAGGATCTTGAAGAAATTATTTTTGTAAGCTTCACCAAACTGTACATTGTTGGAACTGTAGGCATGGGCAGACAGTCCAGGAGTAATCGTAAAAATACCGGTTTTAAATTGGTAGTGGGCACCAAGATAGAAATCACTAAAATTGTAATGCGTGTTGTTGGTATCCAAACCATCGTTAAATGTTGGTGTCGGATCAAAAACAGTATCATCATCCAAATATTGAAAGATGTCAGAATCAAAGCTCTGTTTGCTCAAAATGGTTCCTAAAGTGAAATTGATATTGCTTTTTGCGGTCAAAATATTCCAATAATCCAATTTCGCATCGAGTTGATTGGATTTTACCCGTTTTTCTTGAGCCACGTCATAATCCAGTTGGTTGGGATCCAATCCTAAATTATTTGCCGTAGTTTCGTAATTGGCTTTTTCCTCAATGATGGCATTGTAGAACGGGTCTTCATCCTGTAGCAAATGCTGTGCTTCAAAAGCAAAAATATTCTTATCATCCAAAGTGTAATAGTAGCTCAAATTTTGATTAACACTAAACGGCTTCGTGTTTTCAAACTGATCAATCTTACCGATCACGGAGGATAGAAATTTTTGATCTTGAGATTCTTTTGAAAAACGTCCCATAATATCATAATCCAGTTGATTATTGGCGTTTGGTTTATACTTTGAACTGAGTTTTAACATCCCTAAATCACTGCGTTGTCTTGTGCTAATTTGAGTTTCCTCGTCGGGAATCCCTAAATCGGAATTGGTATATTGAACGGAGTTGTTTTCCTGCAAATCAATGCGACTGCTCGACAAAATAGCGAATCCGCTTAAATCCAATTTTTTATTGGGCGAATAGCTAAGATTTGCCGCTCCAAACTTGGTATTGATGTCTTTGGCCCGATTGTTTTGAAGTGCTAAAAACCCTAAATTGTTACTTCCCAAATTGATGGACGTGCCACTTTTACTACTAGGTGCTCTAAAACCACCAGAAAAATTAAAATAATCGCGACGAGTAAAAGCAACTTCTCCAATATTATTTAAATCTCCAATAAGATTCACACTGTATTTTGGACTGTAATAAAACAATTTTGGTTGCGCCAAGTACAGCGCTTTATCTTGTGATACACCGCCGCCAGCCGTAATATCACCAAACCAAAAATTAGTTTTACCTTCCTTTAATTTAATGTTGATAGCAATATTGTCCATATTATTGGTCACACCGCTCAATTGATCAACTTCGGCGTAATTTTTTAGTACTTGTACCTTGTCTACCGCGCTTGCAGGAATATTTTTTGTGGCCAATTTAGAATCGCCATCAAAAAAATCCTTGCCATCTATCATGACCTTGCCAACTTTCTTACCTTCAATCTCAATTTCACCATCGGCATTGACCTCAACTCCAGGCAGGTTTTTTAAAACATCACCCAACTTGCGCTCTGTTCCTTTGTTGAAAGAATCTGCATTATAAGTTAAGGTGTCTCCTTTAATGGTGACGGGCATTTCATAGGTGATTTGGATCTCATCTAAGGTATTATCCTCTTGTAAAGTGAAGGTTTTGGTGAGATCAGCTTCTTTAATAATTAAAATTTCTTCAAAAGTCTTCATCCCAATATAACTCACTTGAACTGTGTAAGTCATATTTTTTGTCAATGATAATTTATAGCGGCCTTGATCATTGGTAATTCCATAAGATTCGAGGGCCTTTGTTTGCTGGTTGATTGCAATAACGTTGGCCAGTTCCAGTGGATTGCCAATACTGTCCTTAATGACGCCTTCAACTTTAATTTGCGCAAAAGAATGTCCTGCTACACAAAGTAGCAAAAGCAGTATAAAATTTCTCATGGTGATGTGCTGGTTTGATTAGTTTAAGGTATAGCGTCGGCCTTTAATTGCGTGAGCCTCGACCTCTGCCACCGTACATTTCTTGCATTTCTGCCATTTTCTCTTTAACGATGTTATTGTATTCTCCTTTCGTAACTACTTTGCCTTTTGAAGGTGCTTTAATCTCGGCCTTATCTGTAGGATTGATCTCTATTTTTGAACACAGAATAGTGGTTCGTCCAGAATTGATCTCCAAAATCAAACCAGGAAGCCCCCAATATTCTCCGGGCCCTTGATTGACAGGAATTTGTGGTGTGTACCATGCGGTAACCAGGATTTCTTTTGGCACTTCTATGTCGTCCATGGAAGTATTTGTCCTAGTGCTATCTTTAGATTTTTCTTCCTCTTTTTTCTCATCATTTCTATTGCGACGTCTCATATTGGCAAAATCCGTGTCATTTCCCTTTTTTACGGCAGTAGCTTTAAAGCACAAATATTGTCCAATTTGTTTTGATTCACTCTCCATTTTCCATTCTAATTTTGGGATGGAATCTTTGATTAAAAATTGCTTTCCAAAAAACTCTTGATCTTGAATCAACTGCTGATCTTTCACATTCTTATATTGGGCTCCAGCCGTAAAACTGCCCATCATGCCACCCCATCTACCGCCACCACCGCCACCCGGGGCTGCTAACTTTTCCTCTTCTTTATAGAGGGATTCGGTTCGGTTGAAACTCAAAATGAAATTCTTTTCGAGCATGCTCTTCATGCGTTCGGCTATCATCTTCTTCTGCTGTCCGCTCATTTGGTTCCCACCAAAATTATCCATGTCCATGGTAGTTTTAGACTGGTAGTAAGCCCTCCCTTGAAAGTCTTGCGCCGTTAGAACGCCAGAAAACAAAAGGATCACACCGCTAATCAAAGTAATTGAGAATGATTTCATTTTAGTTAATTTATTGATTTGATTTTATACCAATCACGCTGTTTGACTTATAAAACATACATAAGTCAAATGAGTAAATGTTAAATTCTTTAAAAAGGTTGCAAAATTACGGTTTCAGTACCCTGATTAGATTCAAATTAGAACACCTCTAAATTTGTAACCGAGACCATGTGTCAATTGTGGTTTGGTTTTTGTAAATTTCAATCCGTTATGAAAAGATTTCTATACCTCTCCCTTTTATTTTCAATAGCACTCTTTTCTCAAGAAAGAATCACTGTTGAAACTATTGGCGCAATCCCCTTAAAGGTGGATCAACTCACCCAAATAGATAATTTTGGAACCATTTTTTATACCTTTGGAAACACTTTCCATAAAAAAGAACCATCTGAAGATTTTAATTATAGCAATGTCCAATTGGGGTTGATCACCTCAGCTCATGCGTTTAATCCTCTTAAAATCAATCTTTTTTATAAAAATTTTAATAGCGTGGTCATTTTAGACAATCGGCTATCTGAAATCGTCAAAATAGATTTTAATGGCATCCAACCTTATAAAAACGTCTCGCATATTTCTACCGGATATGATAATACCGTTTGGATTTTCAATCAGGACACACAGCAATTAGAACTCTTTGATTATAAAACCAATAATGTAAGAGCTACGACAATGCCGGTAGAATCAATAGTACTGGATCTTAAGAGCAATTATAACTACAGTTGGCTGCTCACTGAAAAGTTCTTGTACACCTATAATTATTTTGGAAGTACCATAGCAAAAATAAAAAACAATCAGTTCCGCCATATTGCAGAGGACAACGGCAACGTAATTATCCAAACAAATGAAGGTCTCTTGTTTTTAGGCAAGGACACAAACCAACTTATACCCATTGAACTCCCTGAATTGTTAATAAAACAGTTTTTAGTAACCAATGAATCGCTGTATATTTACACCGATGATACACTTCATCACTTCCAACTAAAAATCAAATAATATGCATGTTGCAATCGCCGGGAACATTGGTGCAGGAAAAACCACGCTTACAAAATTATTAGCCAAACATTACAGATGGGAACCTCAATTAGAAGATGTTGTCGACAATCCATATTTAGATGATTTTTATAATCAAATGGAACGCTGGAGTTTTAATTTGCAAGTCTATTTCTTGAACAGTCGCTTCCGTCAAGTCCTGCAAATCCGTGAAAGCGGAAAGGACATTATTCAGGACCGAACTATCTATGAAGATTCCCATATTTTCGCTCCCAACTTACATGCCATGGGATTGATGACCAATAGAGACTTTGAGAATTACAGATCGCTTTTTGAGTTGATGGAATCATTTGTTCAAGGCCCTGATCTTTTAATCTATCTCCGTAGCTCCATTCCAAATTTAGTCAAGCAGATCCACAGTCGTGGACGAGACTATGAAAATTCCATCAGTATTGATTATCTAAGCCGATTGAATGAGCGTTATGAAGCTTGGATTCATGGATATAACAAAGGCAAACTATTGATTATTGATGTTGATAATTTAGATTTTGTTTCAAATCCTGAAGATTTAGGAAGTATTATCACTACGATTGATGCTGAAATTAATGGTTTGTTTTAAGACCTTATCATTTTTCTAACATTTTTTTGCGTTTAAAAGTGTACTTTTCCATTCCTAAAATTTGTTGAAATAAATTTTAGTGACTCCGGAAGAGGAGATAGACTATTGATTTTTTTTATGGCACAACCACTATATAATACCAAATATTATCACCGAGACCTTTCTTGGCTTCGCTTTAACCACCGTGTTTTACAAGAAGTTGCGGACAAAAGAAACCCCCTCTATGAGCGGATTAAGTTCATGGCGATTTTTTCATCTAATTTAGACGAATTCTTTAGGGTTAGGGTTTCAGATATTAGACAGGTTAAGGATTTAGACAAATCCATTCGTAAAAAACTGGTCACGAAACCAAATCGTGTTCTAGCGGAAATTAAGGTACAAGTAGATTTGCTTCAAGAGGAATTTGGAAATCTCTTTCAGAACGAAATTATTCCGGACCTAAAGAAAGAAGGCATCCATTTGATAAAATACCGTGAGTTTTCAGAGGCACAGAAAAAAGTAGCTGAAGCCTATTTTGAATCTACATTAAAAAACAAAATTGATTTTGAGAATTCCATATTTTCTACAAACGATTCGGTATTTGTGGAGAATGAAAGCTCCTACATTACGGCCTTTATTTCGAAAGATCAGTTTCAAGTGGTGCAGATCCCAACAGACGAACCCCGCTTTTTTGTTTTTCCGAGCCATGCCTCTGCTGACAAAGACACCCACTATATTGCCGTAATCGATGATATCATAAAATATAATCTCTATAGAATACAACCAAAACTTAACCTCTCCTACTACGCCATGAAAATTTCCAGGGATGCCGAACTCTATATTGAAGATGAGTTTTCTGGCAACCTTATGGAAAAGATCAAAGAGTCACTTCCCATGCGCGAAACAGGTCAGGCCACCAGGGTTTTGATTGACAAACGCATTCCTGACAATTTTCAGAAGGTCTTAAAAAAGGCATTGGACATCTCTAATATTGATATTGTGTTAGGAGGCACCTATCATAATTTTAAGGATTTTTTCAGCTTCCCAAATCCAACGGACAAAGATCTTTATTTTGAAAAATTGCCTCCGATAGATCATCCGGTGACTTCAAAGTATGATTCCATGTTTGAAGCAATTGATACCAAAGACCAGCTCATGCATTATCCGTATCAGTCCTTTGAACCGATCATTAAGCTTTTGGAAGAGGCCGCTGACGATCCGCAAGTGACCACTATAAAGATGTCATTATACCGAGTTGCAAAAGAATCGCGTCTTAATAATGCCATTGCTAGAGCGGCCAAAAACGGAAAAAAGGTCGTTATTTTTATTGAAGTCAAAGCCCGTTTTGACGAACATAACAATTTAAAATGGGGCGAAATATTTAAAGAAAACGGCGCTCAAGTGCTTTACAGCTACCCTGGCATTAAAGTCCATTCTAAAATCATATATATCGAACGTCAAATTGACGACGTATTAAAGCCTTACTGCTATATAGGCACAGGAAATTTTAACGAAAACACGGCAACGCTGTATACCGACTTCGGTTTAATGACCAACCACAAAAAGATTACGGAAGATCTCAACAAGCTGTTTTTGGTACTTGAAGGTATTTTTATCGTTCCAAAAGCGAAAAAACTTCTAATCTCACCATTTACAATGCGTAACAAATTTGTAAGTATGGTTGAGAAAGAAATTCATTTGGCACAAGCGGGCAAAGAAGCGTATATCATTTTGAAGATGAATAGTCTTGAAGATAAAAAAATGATCAAACTACTTTATGAAGCGAGCAATAAAGGCGTGAAAATCCGACTCCTTGTACGCGGCATGTGCAGTTTGGTTCCCGGAATCAAAGGCCAGAGCAAAAACATAAAGGTCACCAGTATTTTAGATCGGTTTTTAGAACATGGGCGTATCTATATTTTTGGTAACGGTGGCGAAGAAAAAATGTATATCGGTTCTGCCGATTGGATGACCCGGAATTTGACCCATCGGATCGAGGTGGTCACTCCTATTCTGGACCCTGACAACTTTAAGATCATTAGAGACGTGATTGACATTGAATTGACTGATAACGTTAAAGCGCGTATTATTGATGCTGAACAGAAGAATGACTACGTGAAAAATGGTAAAAAGTCAGAAATACGTTCGCAATATGAGATCTATGAGTATTTCAAGAAGTTGAAGTAGTAATTTACTTTATAATCGAGATCTGACAAGTTTAAAAACCTATTAGATCTTTTTAAATTTTAAAATCTCACCAAAAAAATAGAATTACTTCAACTATTTGATCTGAATGCCCTCTTTACATCTTTTCAACTCAAAGTTTCACTAATAAACCCATTCTCCCGTGCATGTTCCATGGCTTGTTTACTGCTATCCACCAAAAGCACAGGCGTTGTTTTATAATTTTTGTATAAACTCTTTACCCGCAACATTTTCTTTTTGTGTTTGACACTTCTTAGATAAATAGCCAAAATGCGATCAGGATGGACTTCTGCAATTTCAAGATAGATATCCGCATCATGCTCACCGCTATCGCCAATTAAAATAAGTTTCAACTCCGGATAGGTTTTGAGAATGTTTAGTATTTCGTGCTGTTTTTGAGGTTTTTCTTTGTTTTTCTTCCGATTGAGAAAATTACCAAAATCGCGTAGTAAAATTGGCCCCTTTGGGAAGTCGTTCCTCTTAAGAAAGAATTCTAGGTACCGGTACATATTCCAAGGACTATGACTAACGTAAAAGATTGGATTTGCTTCCTTTCCAGTTTTCCCTCGGTGCAGCAGATGGTAAAATTCTGCAGCGCCCTCTAAAGGTGATCGTTTTGAAGCACGTTTCAAAAAGGTATTGTAAATAACCCGCCACTTAAGGGTAGACACTAGCCCTGTGTGTAAAATAGTGTCATCAATATCACTCGCAACCCCAAACGAAACAGTTTTTGCAGCGGGACCTTTAGACAGGGACGGAATTAACATTTCTCCAGGAAATCGATTTTCCAATTGGATGATGCGTTGGTTTGTAAAATCCTTGTAAGCCACTTCAAATGAAAGCCAACCTTCTTCGTTAGCCAAGGCATCCAATCCTTCTACTTTTTCATCCAACAGAAAATAACCTTCGTCATCGGTTATGGTCTCAAAAATCTTCCCATTGGGCAATTTTAGCAACAAGGTCGCATGCCTGATCTCATCGGTTTCAAATCGCTTATAGGCATTGATCAATAACTTGATGGGATGTTTTCCTTCCAAATCAATCGATTCGTCCTCAAGTGCGCGACCCCTAACATACAAATGTGATGCGGTTCCATAACTTTGAAAAACAATAATCTGTAAAGGGTCTTTTTTGAATAATGCCATATTAAAAATGCCAAGTTTCGGGCCAAAGCCAAATTATTAATAATCCGCCAATAATGGTAGCTCCAAAAAAGAAGGTCACCCATTTTGTTAACTGTCTTGTCCCCAAAATGGCACAGAGCACAATTTTAAATAAAAAATTAGACAAGGAGGCTACCACAATTAAGCGCCAACCAGAGTTGGTATCCAGACCACCACCAATACTTTGCGATAGTGATAAGGTTATGGCATCCTTATTTGCCAATCCCCCAACAAATGCGGCAATATACAAGCCATTATCTCCTAATTTCTGTTCGGTAAACGCAACGGCCAAAAGAATAATGGCGTAAATGGCACCAAACATTAATGCACTTTTTATTTGCGCCGGGTTTTCTGGTTTTGGCATTTCATCTGATGTACTTTTTTTATTGATAAGATAAAAAAGAACAACAGACAAGCCAATCATCAACAGGAATAAGGCAATGATTGGCAACACTACTTGAGAAATCTGACTTGGAATAACTGCTCCAATCTCGATCATCACACGGACCAAAGATACCGTTGCGGCGGCAAAAATTACAAATGCAGCAGCTTTATGGATATTTTCAGTTTTTTTAGTAAAACGGGCATAGCTAACGGTGGTTGCCGTACTACTAATAAGGCCTCCCAAAATACCATTGGATAAAATGCCATATTTCTTACCTATAAATTTATAAATGAAATAGCCAACAACGCTGATACCAACAATTAAGGTGACCATCAGCCAAATATTCCTCAGGTTGAGCACATCAAATGGTCCGAAGGTTCTATCTGGTAAAACGGGCAATATAATCAAGCTGATTCCGGCAAGAATCATAATTGCGGAGACATCCTTTTCTTCTAAATCTTCGATAAACTTGTGAAGGTGATCTTTAATATATAATAAAATAGCAATGGCGGCCCCCATAATAACGCCCACTACCCGATCTCCAACCACCAAATACGCACCAATGGCAAACATCAATAGCGCAGCCATTTCAGTTGTTTGACCTAATGTTGGATCATCCTGTTTTTTTAGTTTCATGAAATTGGCCGTTATGAGCATTGCTGCCATGGCGAGCCCCAATAAGGGAAGCACAAAAGGATTATCGTACAGTTTGGTCAAAAAGCCAGCAACAACCCCTAATACAGAAATAAGCGTAAAGGTTCTTACCCCAGCTATTTGATCTTTATTATGTTTCTCACGCTGCATGCCAACCAAAAGGCCAAGACCAAAGGCAATTCCTAATGTTGTGAGATCTTCATAATTCATAAGACCAAGTTAGTAAAAAAAGCTAATAAGGATGAGTTCCTGTTAAAAAATAGAGGCGATTTCAAAATAAAATTCTGAGCATATCCTCCTCTACAAAATCACCATGTTATCAAACAAAGTTGTCTAAAATAGAAAAGGCTATATCCTGAAGACATAGCCTTAATTTTACTCTTTTTAATTAAAAATCATTTTTTGCTCTGGGCTTGCAGTTCTGCAATAGCGGCTTTGACTTCTTTCATCGTACCTTCCAGTACGCTCTCCTCTTTCATTACCTTACCATTATCTGTATATATTTTAGTAACAATTGCTTTGGCGTTATCCGCATCTACAGAAACCATTTCTATCTCTAAAGCATCGGTCACCCCATTAGTCGTTTCAACAAACTCTGTGCTTGTAACTGTGGCAGCAATTGTGTGACCTCCTAAAATTGGCGCGATGACCAAACCTATTAAACAGGTTAATTTTATTAAAATATTCATTGAAGGTCCAGAAGTATCCTTAAAAGGATCTCCAACCGTATCTCCGGTTACAGCCGCTTTATGCGCTTCAGACCCTTTATAGGTCATCTCACCGTTGATCAACACACCGGCCTCAAATGATTTTTTAGCGTTGTCCCAAGCACCACCTGCGTTATTTTGGAAAATTGCCCAAAGTACGCCACTTACGGTAACTCCTGCCATATAACCACCCAACATTTCAGCAATGGCTAAATTATTCATTCCGAAAATCATCGGCACAAAAGCGATCACCAATGGGAATCCAATAGTCAACAATCCAGGCAATATCATTTCTTTTAAAGATGCCTCCGTTGAAATAGCCACACATTTATCATATTGAGGTTTTCCTGTACCTTCCATTATCCCTGGAATTTCTCTAAACTGACGACGTACTTCTTCCACCATTTGCATGGCTGCTTTACCAACAGCATTCATTGCCAAAGCAGAAAACACTACGGGCACCATCCCACCAACAAATAACATGGCCAAAACAGGTGCCTTAAAAATATTAATACCCTCAATTCCCGTAAACGTCACATAAGCCGCAAATAAAGCTAAAGATGTCAATGCTGCAGAAGCAATGGCAAATCCTTTACCTGTTGCTGCTGTGGTGTTTCCAACTGCATCCAAGATATCAGTACGCTCTCTTACAATAGGGTCTTGCTCACTCATTTCAGCAATCCCACCGGCGTTATCCGCAATAGGTCCAAAGGCATCAATGGCCAATTGCATTGCTGTGGTAGCCATCATGGCTGAAGCTGCCAATGCTACACCGTAGAACCCTGCAAATGCATAAGAGGTCCAAATAGCCGCAGCAAATAAAAGCACTGAAGGGAATGTTGAAATCATCCCTGTGGCCAAACCAGCAATAATATTGGTTCCTGCACCAGTACTTGATTGTTGTACAATTTTTAAGATTGGTTTTTTTCCCAAACCAGTATAAAATTCGGTGATTGATGATATAACGGCACCAACAACCAGTCCAACTAAAGTAGCATAAAACACACGCAGAGAAGAAATCTCTTGAAGACCTTCGCCAAAGAAGTCCATTGTCATAGTTTCTGGTAGCATCCATATGACCAAGCCATAGCAAGATGCCGCCACCAAGGCAATAGATACCCAGTTCCCACGGTTTAAAGCGCCCATTACTTGAGCCTCTTTGGCGTCATTACTTTGTATCTTCACCATTAATGTTCCTATGATTGAAATGATAATTCCAACGCCTGCAATGGCCATTGGCAATAAGATAGGACCAATCCCTCCAAAGCCATCTGTAATAGTGCCTCCCATATCTTTGATGACATAATTTCCCAATACCATTGCTGCCAAAACAGTGGCCACATAGGAACCAAACAAATCGGCTCCCATACCAGCAACGTCACCTACGTTATCACCAACGTTATCGGCAATGGTAGCAGGGTTACGCGGATCATCTTCAGGAATACCAGCTTCAACTTTACCTACTAAATCCGCACCCACATCGGCTGCTTTGGTATAAATTCCACCACCAACACGTGCAAATAGGGCGATAGATTCCGCACCAAGAGAAAACCCTGCCAGGGTTTCCAAAACAATGGTCATATCCATAGTGTTGGTCCAAACACCTCCCATAAAAACGTGGAAGAAAACAATGAAGAAAACGGTCAAGCCCAAAACGGCCAATCCAGCTACTCCAAGACCCATAACGGTACCGCCACCAAAAGAAACTTTTAGTGCATTTGGCAAACTTGTACGTGCGGCTTGTGTGGTTCTGACGTTGGTCTTGGTGGCAATTTTCATCCCTATATTTCCTGCAAATGCAGAAAATACTGCTCCAAAAATAAAAGCAACTACAATTAACCAGTGTGTTGTTGGCACTACAAATGAAACGATAGCTAGTAATACACTTACTATCACCACAAAAATGGCCAACAATCTATATTCTGCATTTAAAAACGCTAGGGCACCTTCGTAGATGTGGTCTGAAATTTCTTTCATTTTTCCATCTCCAGCATCTTGTTTCATGACCCATGATTTCTTTATGAGCATGTAAATTAACCCTAAGGCTGCCATTGCAATAGGCATATAAATCATCATTGATTCCATAAATATAATTAGATTGATTAGTTTTAAATGGTTGCTAAAGTAGTAAAATCAAAGAGAAATAAAAAACCCCTTATGCTTAATAAGGGGTTCTCGGTTTTTATAAGTAAGTAATTAAATTAAATGGTAAAATTTCCGTTGGTTTTGTGCTCACTGTTTTCGTAGCGATCAATACATTTATCAAGTATTTCATAAGCTTTTTCAGCAGTACCCCAACCACCAACATCAACTTTTTTCTTCTCTAAATCTTTATAAACTTGAAAGAAATGCTCTATTTCCTTTATTTGGTGGGCGTTTACATCAGATAAATCATTGAGCGTATTCCAAATAGGATCAGATACTGGAACGCAAATTATTTTTTCGTCATTTCCTTTTTCATCCGCCATATGGAAAACACCAATAGGCTTTACTTCCATAACACACATTGGAAAGGTAGGCTCTGTTCCCAACACCAAAACGTCCAAAGGATCCCCATCCAAGGCTAAGGTTTCTGGAATGAAGCCATAATCGGCAGGATACATCATAGAAGAAAACAACAAACGGTCAAAGCGGATTTTCTTTAATTCAAAATCATATTCAAATTTGTTACGGCTTCCTTTTGGGATTTCAATCAGTACATCAAATGTTTTTTTTCCTTTTGGACTCATGATATTATTTATTTTAAAAGCCTTTTTGTTAGCGGCTTATATTAAATGTTCTTCTGTTTTTTAGGCGTGCAAAGATACGGAAGTCTTTGTTATGTACCACTGAATATGAGTCAAATTTTTATGTCGCCTCCGCTTCCAACTTCTTACGCATATCATTTCTTTTGAAACCAACAATAAACGACAAGGTTTTATCTAAATTAAAACCCCACTGAACCAAAAAATAGGACGCCTTTCAACCTTGGTCATTAAGTGAAATTAAATATTTTCAACCTTCGCCAAAACCATAAAAACCGTTCGTTTTTTTTGCTACATTTGACTAACAAATCCTCTTTATATTAACCTAAGGACAAAGCCTCAATCTCATGAATAATAAAATAATATTTGTGTCGCTTTTAATGGTTTCATTGATCATCTCCGGGTGCTCATCAAAAGATGATGAGTGTACAAAAATGATGGCCATTCCTCACTATTACGTGGTCAACAACCAATTTCAAAGTTATGATGTGATGGAGGAAGTGCCTTGCGATTTTCCTGAGCCAGGAGAAATTGGGACACCACCGGAGCTCAAAAACTTCTCTTATGAAGTTATATTCTTTACCTACATTCCGGATACTGGAAATAACACCTCGCAGCTCAAATTTCAGATTAAACAGAATAATCCCAATGCTTATGCTGCAGAAGGCCTTCCCTTTCTTACCATCAAATCTGAAGAAATAGAGTTTACCAGAACCTATGGCAACGAAGCATCCATACCGTGCGGTGTAATTCCTGCCAAAGCTAGTTGTACACTAACGTTTGACAAAGAATATCCGATAGATCCAGACCTAGGTGTCCCAGGGATTATGGAATTAGTTTCTGTAAAATATTATGTAGCGAATTAAAAATAAGGCAACAATAGTTTTATTTTAATGGAAACTACACCCAAGAATGGCGTATTTTTTAATGCAGGATATTCATTTTAAGTCAATACAGCGGAGAAGCAACCTAAGCACCAATATTAATAAATATATTCTTGGGTTAAGCATGATTTGATTACTACACACTCAAATTGATAACGCAATTTTTCTCTAATTAATTAGGAGCAGAATTAAAATTTGGCTTCTTTCATAGAATGGACTTTTGAAAAAAAGACCATAAATGAGAACTTATTCTTAATTTTGCTGTCGAAGCAATACTATTAATGTTTAATAGCAACTCAGTACAGATAAAATAAGTTTCGGATGTGTATTGGACTTTAACATTATTCCTCTCCTAAAAGGTCCGTTTTGATAAACCTGCAATAGGACAAAATAAAATGATTATGATGACACAAGACATGTTCATAGGGATTCTAGGTGCAACATTCATTTGGATCATTGTACTGTTGATATTCTTTACCAATCAAAAACATAAAAGAACAATTGCTATAAAAGCGAAAGAGATGGAATTTGAGAAAGAAAAAAATCAAATTTTAGAACGAATACGGACTGAAAAACAATCTGAATTTGAAAAGGGATACATTTCTGGCACTGAAAAATCAGATTTCATCATTCATGTGGAACCATATAAGAATATTGATGGCAAAAAAAGCTATTTCCAAAACAGTCAAATGGTAGAGATTGGATATGTCTACAGATTGTTTGTTAAAGGCGTACCAAGTTTAGATCCTCACATTCAAATTGTTGAGCGCATCAAACTGAGTGAGTTAAATGAGAAAAATGTAGATTCTGCCATAGGCAAATTAGAATTGATTCTCGATAAAATCCCAAGCCCACATCTCAGACTGGCCAGTAATTTAAAGGAATTTGGGAAAGGGCTGTTGAAAAACACAAAAGCCAAACGTATAAATTCTTGAGTTCAATATTTTAAAAATTAAATCCAAAACTCCCCGTTACCCCAAAATCACGAGCCTGTGGATTGTCGAGATAGTTACCTCTAAAGTTAAAATCGATACGAAACACTTTAAAAATATTTCCAATGCCCACACTGTATTCATAATATATTTGATCTGTAGGCGCCATATACGTCAAGCCTGAAGCATTTAAATCTTTATTAGCTTGAGAAATATCACCCCAAACCCCTCTAATGCCCACGATTTCACGAAGATTGTATTTTCTTAAAAACGGAATTCTTGAAAAGAAGCGCCCGTTGAAGTTATGTTCTATATGTAAAGATGTGTAAGTATCAGTTACAAACTCATAATAATCCAATTGTGAAAACGTATTATAGATTGAAAAATACGCCTGATTTCCTGGTACAACGCTCAAAAGCCCTAATGGAACCTCACCAAATGTTTTCCCCGCTTCAATGGTGGTAGTCAACCGTCCATAAGCACCCACATGCCAAGGTTGAATATATGAAAACTGAACCTTGGTATAATCAAAATCACTATTAAAAATCGCTTTATCCCCTCGGGTCACCTGGGCAAATAAACTAGGATAGTTGTCATTAGCGACATGTCGCTCTACTCCAAATCCCGTCATTTTGCGACCTGGATAATAAGAGACCGAGAAAGCATTTTCATATTGCATGATCTCTGACTCCGTTGTGGTTTGAGTCGCATCCGTATAATAATCCAGACTAAACGTTTCTGAAGCTGAGCTTAAGGTTTGATAAGTACCGCTTAGTCGAAACACCAAATTCCGCACCGGTTCCAAATCCATAGCGACGGTGGTTATATTGACGTTACTTAACTTATCATTCGTACTTTTTGTAATCAGCGTTGATGAGGCTAAACTTCGCCCAAGAATATCTGTAGAAGCGGTTAAATTGACACCAATTTGTTCCACATCACGCCTATTTCCTGCTGAAATAATGAACCGATTCTTTTTATCAATCAGCCACTTTCCTGAAATGCCATATTTAAATTTGTTATCTCGAAATCCGTAAGCTAGAAAACCTTCCACACGCCACAAATCATTAGGTCCAAAATACGTTCGACCACCCGTTCTTACACGGATGCCTTCCACTTCATTAAAACCAAATGTGGAAAAAATTGGGCCGTAATCAAAATTGATATCAGAAAACTCCACATATCCTGAGCCAAGTATACTTCCAATATTATATAACTGCTTAAACTTTTTTACAGTTTTAAGGGTGTCCAACATTTTGTAAACGCCCTTTTCATCCTGACTCAGGGATTCCATTCGATTCTGTTCCCAAAAATCATCATCCCTATTATAAACATCTTGATTATAACTGTACACTTCTTTCGTGTAAAACTTATCATCTTTAGGAATATCAAACTTATAATTATCATATAGCGTGGTACGTTTCCCGTAAACTCCTCGCGATTTCTCCTTTTTGTTAAAGGCGAAGTCTGACATAAAATAGTCGCGTTCAATCAAAAATATGGAATCGTTCAAAACTTCAAACTCTTGCTCAATATAAATTTCCTTTACCCAATTGATATTAGCACTTTTTGAAGCCTGCAAATTGATTTCCTTAATCGCAAAAGTGGTGTCGTTGACCCAAAAATCGCCTTTGAAGGTCAGTTCATTTTTTCGCCGAGGATAGTAGATGATATTATAGCACCATTTATCTCCAATAAAAGTACTGTCAGAAAGCACATAATTGTAAGTGTTGATGCCAGTTTTTGAAATCGGACTCACAAAGCTTTTATCAAAAAATCTGAGATAGTTATCGTAAATATCAAAATCAGAATAGAGATCGTCAATAAAGTCAATAATAATCTGGTTATTACTAAATCCAGAATTCTTGTTACCTTTTAGATCCTCCTTTTCCCTTGACTTCAAATTATCACCATATACCTTGCTACTGGCTTCATTGATAAAAATAGGCAGATAGGTTTTTCCGGTGACCTTACTGGTATCTACCTGATCAAAGACAAACTCCATCCCCTTAAAAAGCTTACTTTTTATTAACGAACTGTCTATGGTATTAATATCAAACTCTACTTTCTCGTATTTGTCATACTGGTACTGTTTAAATTGCCGCAGTCCGTTTTGACGCTTACGATCCCAGATTTTCTTTAAGATAGCGATGGCAGGGTTTTCACTCTCCTTTTTTGATTGTTTTCCTGTGACAATATAAACTTCATCCAATTGTCCAGCATCTTCCTTTAAGACAAATTTCAACTCATAATTGACTTTTTTTGTCAACGGAATTTCAAGAGTTTCATAACCGATAAAAGAGACGATAAGAGCATCGTAAGTATTACTTGACTCTAAATAGAAACGGCCCTCTTCGTTGGTTATGGTTCCTTCAGTTGATCCTTTAAAAAGCACATTGGCATAGGCCACTGAAACATTGTTTTCATCATACACATAGCCGCTAACTTTGGTTTGGGCGTAGGTGGAAAAAATTCCGAAGAAAAAAACTAGGGTACGTAGGTTTAGGTTCATAAGAAAAAAAACTCCATCAACACAAGTGCCGATGAAGTTATGATAACGCAAAAAATTGCGATTTATTTATACATTACTTTTTTTACTGCTTTCACGACTTCATTACTATCTGGCAACCATTCTTTAAAAAGCTCTGGTGAGTAAGGTGCCGGGGTATCTGCAGTATTAATTTTTACAACCGGTGCATCTAAATAATCAAAAGCTTCCGATTGTACAATATAGGTTATTTCTGTAGAAACGTTTCCAAAAGGCCAGGCCTCTTCCAAAACGACTAATCTATTAGTTTTCTTTACTGATTTTAAGATGGCTTCCTTATCTAAAGGACGTACGGTTCTTAAGTCAATGATTTCGCATGAAATTCCTTCTTTTTCCAATTCGTCAGCCGCTTTATAGGCTTCTTTTATAATTTTTCCAAAAGAAACGATGGTAACATCTGTACCTTCACGCTTAATTTCTGCCACACCTATTGGAATGGTATATTCACCTTCTGGCACTTCACCTTTATCACCATACATTTGTTCACTTTCCATAAAAATAACAGGATCGTCATCACGAATGGCCGATTTTAAAAGTCCCTTGGCATCATAAGGCGTTGATGGCACTACAACTTTCAGGCCTGGTGTATTGGCAAACCAGTTTTCAAAAGCTTGAGAGTGCGTTGCTCCCAACTGTCCTGCAGAAGCTGTTGGACCTCTAAAGACAATTGGACAAGGAAATTGCCCACCAGACATTTGTCTGATTTTTGCTGCATTGTTTATAATTTGGTCGATCCCAACCAAAGAGAAGTTAAAAGTCATATATTCCACAATCGGACGGCATCCGGTCATGGTTGATCCAATGGCAACACCCGCAAAACCAAGTTCCGCAATAGGCGTATCGATCACACGTTTGGCACCAAATTCGTCCAACATCCCTTTAGATGCTTTATAGGCACCATTATATTCTGCGACCTCTTCGCCCATTAAATAAACGCGTTCGTCACGGCGCATCTCTTCGCTCATGGCTTCACAAATAGCTTCTCTAAATTGAATTGTCTTCATTCCCATCTTCCGTCTTCCCAAGCAGGAAGAACTTTTTTAGTTAATGTTTAAATCGATTAGCAAAAGTAACAATTATTGAGAATAAAATAACAAGATTTTTAAGCGAATAAAGTCAAGTTTATCAAAGTTCTTTTTATATCCGGAAGTCACCCCGCTATTCTTGAACAAAAACCTATTGATTTCTGCTTTTAGCACACTTATTGTCATTCCAAGTGATTGAGAATGATGCCAGCAAATTAATCATTGTAGAATATTCTACCTAAAATCAGTAAATGCCTAAAGCATTAACCACTTAATGCAAAAAGAAACATCATTTATCAAAATTTATTATGCACGCATAGTAAATATGTCATCTAAAATAATTAACTTCGTATCCTATTCAAATGAATATTAGTTTTCATTTGCAGGATGGGGTTTTTATTTTGAAATGAACCAGCATTCTTCCAAATAAATAATAACATTATAAATTATAAAAAATGAAAATACTTGTATGTATTAGTCACGTGCCTGATACGACCTCAAAAATTAATTTTACGGATGATAACACGAAATTTGACACCAATGGGGTTCAATTTGTAATCAATCCGAATGACGAATTTGGTCTAACTCGTGCCATGTGGTTTAAAGAAAAACAAGGCGCCACTGTTGACGTAGTGAACGTTGGCGGTCCTGAAACTGAACCAACGTTGCGTAAAGCATTAGCGATAGGTGCTGATAGCGCCATTCGAGTCAATACCCCAGCAACCGATGGTTTTGCAGTAGCCAAACAATTGGCCAATGTAGTTAAAGATGGCGGCTATGATTTGGTCATTGCAGGTCGTGAATCTATTGATTATAATGGCGGGATGGTACCTGGCATGTTGGCCGAATTGATTGACGCCAACTTTGTAACCAATTGCATCAGTCTTGAAGTCGATGGCACCAATGCTAAAGCAGTAAGAGAGATTGATGGAGGAAAAGAAACTGTTTCGACGTCGTTACCACTAGTTATTGGTGGTCAAAAAGGATTGGTTGAAGAGAGCGATTTACGCATTCCAAACATGAGAGGAATTATGCAAGCACGCCAGAAACCTTTAAAGGTTCTAGGACCTGTTGATGCTACGAAAGAAACAACGACCGTTAAATTTGAGAAACCAGAACCAAAAGGTGCCGTTACCATGGTATCTCCTGATAATCTGGATGAATTGGTGAGCTTGCTTCATAATGAGGCGAAGGTTATATAAAAATCCAATAATCAAGCACCAAATTCCAAGTGTTGGAATTTAGAATTTCTAATTTGAAAATTTAAATAATTATGTCAGTTTTAGTATATACAGAATCAGAAGAAGGAAAATTCAAGAAAGTTGCTTTTGAAGTGGCTTCTTACGCAAAAGCCGTTGCGGACCAAATGGGAACCACGGTAACTGCCATTACAATTAACGCCAATGATGTTTCAGAATTGGGCACTTATGGCGTCGACAAAGTATTGAAGGTCAACGATTCAAAATTAGATGCCTTTAATGCCAAAACCTATGCAAACATCCTCAAACAAGCTGCTGAGAAAGAAGGCACAAAAGTGGTTGTGGTCAGCGCCAGTGCAGACAGCAAATACCTAGCGCCCTTATTAGCTGTTGGGTTAGATGCCGGTTATGCTTCAAATGTGGTTGAGACGCCAACAAGCGCATCGCCGTTTACAGTAAAGCGCTCTGCATTTACCAATAAAGCGTTTATCTTTTCAACTATTGAAACCGATGTCAAAATTGTCGGTGTTTCGAAAAATGCTTTCGGATTAAAAGAAAACGCCGCCAGTGCAACTGCCGAAGATTTTTCCCCATCCATTCCTGAAAATGGCGTTCATGTGGATTCGGTTGACAAGGCCACCAATACCGTAACCATTGCGGATGCTGAAATTGTCGTATCTGCCGGACGCGGACTAAAAGGTCCTGAAAACTGGGGAATGATTGAAGATTTAGCAAAGGTTTTAGGAGCGGCCACAGCCTGTTCTAAACCTGTTTCTGACTTAGGTTGGAGACCACACGGTGAACACGTTGGGCAAACTGGAAAACCTGTAGCCGCCAATTTATATATTGCCATTGGTATTTCTGGAGCTATCCAACACCTGGCGGGAATCAATGCTTCCAAAGTAAAAGTAGTAATTAACACAGATCCCGAAGCCCCATTTTTTAAAGCCGCAGACTACGGGATAGTGGGTGATGCCTTTGACGTGGTTCCTAGACTTACAGAAAAATTAAAAGAATTTAAAGCCCAAAACGCTTAAATTTCATAACTTGTAGCTGCAAAGCGACTGGTAGATCCCATAGTTGCCATAAATACATGATTTAAAATCCAAAAATAGGATTCATGTATTTGTGGCATAATTTTTCAAAAATCTTTTTTTGCCAGGGAACTTCCCGAAAAAATATATGGATCACAGTTGGTAAAGTCCTAATTTAAACAGTTATTTGTTTTTTATTTTATATGAGTTTAGTCAGATTAAACATAAAGGGAATTTCTTATAGCCAAACGCAAAATGGTGCGTATGCCTTAATTTTGAATGAGGTTGATGGCGACCGTAAACTCCCCATTGTCATTGGCGCATTTGAAGCCCAATCCATTGCCATTGCTCTTGAAAAAGAAATCCGACCGCCACGTCCCTTAACCCATGACCTTTTTAAAAATTTTGCCGACCGTTTTGAAATTATTGTAAAACAGGTCATTATCCACAAACTTGTGGATGGCGTATTTTACTCCAGCCTCATTTGCGAGCGCGACAAAATCGAAGAAATAATAGATGCACGTACGAGTGACGCTATTGCTTTAGCATTGCGTTTTCAAGCCCCCATTTTTACTTATAAGAATATTTTAGACAAGGCTGGCATCTATCTCAAAGTCAATCCACAAAAAGACGAAGAACAGCAGGACAGCATTCTTCTAGATGATTTGGTAGCCGAAGAAATTGAATCCACAATTCAGGATAATTACAAAAATAAAAGTCTTGAAGAATTACATTCTTTATTGGAACAAGCCGTTTTGAGCGAAGATTACGAAGTGGCAGCACAAATAAGAGATGAAATTTCCAAACGTTAAATATTAAGATCAGATGAAATATTTCTTTTTAGCTGCTTCAGCTATTTTTTTTGGAATAACCACCACATTAGCACAAAGCATCGAAAAGAAATGGCAGTTTGAAGCTGTACAAAGTGATCAAGGCGTCAATCTCTACAACATCAATCCTGAAACCGATGTCCTCAATCTTATGGAGGGCGATTTTAGTTTCTATTTACAAGCCAAAGACAGCAGTCAAACCAAGGGTAATTACATTACCCAGAACAAATTACTGGTATTATATTACGACACGCCTTCTGAAGACATTAGACGATTTAAGGTTGAAACCTTGACCGATTCTACAATGGTACTTCATGAAAAGAATATCAACTATATTTTCTCAACGCCAAAAGAATCTGTTTCAGTAGTTACGGAGGCCGCCACAAGTGGAATAATACCAAGCCAAGGCTTTACCATGAATAGTTTATTGCGTGGGGCTTTAGGCATGTTTGCCTTACTGTTATTGTCATTTATTTTAAGCCAAAACAGAAAAGCCATCAATTGGAAAACCATCAGCTTTGGACTGGCAGCTCAATTATTATTGGCCATTGGGGTTTTAAAAGTTCCATTTGTTCAAAAAGCTTTTGAAGTTGTTGGAAAGATGTTCGTTAAAGTCTTGGAATTTACCCAGGCTGGAAGTGAGTTTCTCCTTGGAGGGATGATGGATGTCAGCAGCTTCGGATTCATCTTTTTATTTCAGGTGCTACCAACGATTATTTTTTTCTCAGCATTAACTTCCGTTCTCTTCTATTTAGGGATCATTCAGAAAGTTGTGGCGGGAATGGCTTGGGTATTAACTAAGCTTCTAAAGATTTCTGGCGCTGAAAGTTTAAGTGTTGCCGGGAATATATTTTTGGGACAAACGGAAGCACCTTTAATGATCAAGGCTTATCTGGAAAAAATGACCAAATCGGAAATCCTCTTGGTAATGATTGGTGGTATGGCCACAGTGGCCGGTGGTGTATTGGCTGCATATATTGGATTTTTGGGTGGTGAAGACGAAGCTCTTAAACTCTTTTACGCCAAACATTTATTGACCGCCTCTGTTATGGCAGCTCCTGGTGCTATTGTCATCTCTAAAATGTTATACCCACAACAGAAGCCTATCAATACTGAAGTAGAGGTTTCACAAGAAAATATTGGTTCCAATATATTGGACGCTATTGCTAATGGCACTACAGAAGGATTAAAATTGGCCGCCAATGTAGGGGCCATGCTTTTAGTTTTTATTGCTTTTATTGCGATGATCAATTATGGTTTTGGCAAATTGGGAGGCGTAACCGGTTTAAACAGCCTCATTGCCAATAATACACCCTACGCAGCACTGTCCTTAGAATTCCTTTTAGGATATACCTTCTCGCCGCTCATGTGGCTGATTGGCGTAGCCAAAGAAGATATGGCTTTAATGGGACAACTCTTAGGTATTAAACTCGCGGCGAGCGAATTTGTGGGCTATATCCAGTTGGCGGAATTAAAAAATGTAGCCAACGCAACCCATTTGAAATTTGAAAAATCAATTATCATGGCCACTTATATGCTCTGTGGCTTTGCAAACTTCGCATCTATTGGCATCCAGATTGGTGGGATAGGATCTTTAGCCCCAGGACAACGCAAGACCCTGTCTGAATTTGGAATGAAAGCCCTTATTGGTGGAACAATTGCTTCATTATTGTCTGCTACCATTGCTGGAATGATTATTGGGTAAACAAATCCTATAAAGGCGTTACCTTAATATGATACATCGGTCTCTTTAGTTAAAATTTTCAACGCCTGACAACTTCTGCTCTTAAAACTTTAATCCGCATATCACTTCGAAAAGTTCTTAACTTTCTTTAATTTTGGCTTTTAAGAAAAGTTAAAGTTTAATTAATAAGATTCCCACTTTCGTGGGAAGTTATCATGAAACAATATCACGATCTCGTAACCCATGTATTAGAAAACGGAAACCAAAAAGGCGACCGTACAGGAACAGGAACAAAAAGTGTCTTTGGGTACCAAATGCGTTTTGATCTTAGTGAAGGCTTCCCTATGGTCACCACTAAAAAACTCCATTTAAAATCCATTATTTATGAATTGCTCTGGTTTTTAAAAGGGGATACCAATATTAATTACCTAAACGACAATGGCGTTAGAATCTGGAACGAGTGGGCGGACGCCAATGGCGATTTAGGCCCTGTATACGGGCATCAATGGCGCAATTGGAACAATGATGAGATTGATCAGATAAAAGACATCGTAGAGACGCTGAAAACGAATCCAAACAGCAGACGCATGTTGGTTTCAGCATGGAATCCATCGGTGTTGCCTGATACGTCAAAATCTTTTTCGGAAAATGTTGCTAACGGGAAAGCAGCACTGCCGCCCTGCCATGCTTTTTTCCAATTTTATGTAGCTGAAGGTAAATTGTCTTGTCAATTATACCAACGTAGTGCTGATATTTTCTTAGGCGTTCCTTTTAATATTGGATCCTACGCCCTCTTCACGATGATGATGGCTCAAGTATGTGGTTACGAAGCTGGTGATTTCATCCATACTTTTGGAGACGCCCATATTTACAACAATCATATGGAGCAATTGCAGCTCCAATTATCAAGAGACATTAGACCGCTTCCTAAAATGAAATTAAATCCTGAAGTCAAAGATATTTTTGACTTTAAATTTGAAGATTTTACTTTGGAAGATTATAATCCGCATCCACATATTAAAGGGATTGTTGCAATTTAGAAGAGGCACGTTAATGTCTTCAAGGTAACTTCTGCAATCAACCGCAATCTGATTTCTTTTTCTTTATAAGGCAAAAAAAAGCGTTTCCAAATGGAGAACGCTTTTCTATTATATTTTAGTGTCGTATTTTATTACAGCGTCAAAACTGCATTTTCACCACCAAATTCATTGGTTTTGTGAGAATCAGCTTCTTCTTCGTTCACAAAAGTACCGTCTACAAGATATTTAAACTCATAGGATTTGTCCTTTTCTAAATCAACAGTGCCTTTAAAAACTCCGTTTTTTAATTTCTTAAGCTCAACAGCTTTCTTCTCATTCCATTCGTTAAAAGTTCCTAGAACAGAAACCTTTTGAGCTCCTTCAGCAGCAACCGAAAAAGTCACTTTGCATATTGGTTTACTTTTTAAGTATTGTTTTGTAATTGCCATAATCCAAATTAATTTGATTTTGGCGCAAATGTAATAAAGTATTTGATAGATTGAACCATTTAACCTCCCCAATATCAAAGATTTATCATTTTCATAAAAAAATCTTTCATAATATTTCAACTTCCAAATGAAATCGCTTTAATATTATAGGATTGGCAAGTTTTAATCCTTTCTTCCTTACTGATTATCAATGCCTTTACGTCTAAAACGTTTTCGCAAATGACTTATTTCAAAGATCAGATGTTTCCGCCAACGATTTCATCAAAAAAAACTAACTTTACACAAAATTTCAATATCATGTTCGGAAAAAAGAAACCGGTCGACAAAATTGACAGAGAGCAATTGGAGCTCATTGAGAATTCACAAAAGAGAATCAAGCAGAAAAAACGCCTATATTATCATTTTGTGATTTTTTTAATAGGCGCCATTTTTTTAATTGTTTTAAACACGGTTCTTGGTGTAGGTGAACACACTAAGATTTGGGGACTGGATTGGTTTGTATTTGCTATTTTAGCATGGTTATTTCTTTTTATTTTCCATCTTTTTAACGTTTTTGTTACCCATAAATTTATGGGTAAATCCTGGGAAGAGGCCCAACTGAACAAATTGGTAGCCAAACAAAAAAAGCGTATTGCAGAACTTCAGACAGACCTTGAAAAAACCCATCCTATTGAAACTGCTATAATTCCAGCTCAAACTACCCTAGCACCTGAAAAAAAAACGAAAGTTCATAAAAATCTAACTCTAATTGCTGCGGCTGGAGAAAATGACGCCATTGGCAAAGACAATAAGTTAGTGTGGCATTTGAGTGATGATCTCAAACGTTTTAAAAGTTTAACCTTGGACCATTGCATTATCATGGGCAGAAAAACTTTTGAAAGTTTTACGAAACCTCTTCCAAACAGAACACACATTATAATCACTCGTCAACATGATTATTCAGTTCCCAACGGTGTCATTGTAGTCCACAATATTGAAGATGCTCTGGATGCCGCAAAAAATGACACACAACCATTTATTGTAGGTGGAGGCGAAATCTACAAAGAAGCGATGCCTTACGCTGATAAAATAGAATTGACAAGAGTTCATGAACGGTTTGATGCCGATACCTATTTTCCAAAGATTGATTCTACAGAATGGAAAGAAACGGAGAACAAACTTCACCAAACGGACGCGAATCATAAGTATCCATTCTCATTTATTACTTACCAAAGACGATAAACCTTAACCCGTGAAACTTAAAAGAAGACGGAAGCTAGTCACCTACCTCAACCTTTTAGATCAACCCATACAGTTCAATCCGTTTTTATTCAGTCGGAAATTTATACTCTGGGCAGTTCTCGGTCTTTTTGGTGGCGTTATTGCTGGTTTATACTGGATCGTTTTAGAGTTTTTCACACATCAATTGGCATATTTTAATGGTTGGTTAGTGATTCCAACGATGGCCATTTGTGGGTTATTGGCAGGACTGGTTATTCATTTTATCGGTGACCCCGGAGAAATCCATCTAATTGTCAATAACATTCGTTTTAATAAAGGCAAATTGGATCCTAAGAACAATCCTTCCATGATTTTGTCCTCTTTACTTTGTATAGCTTCTGGTGGTAGTTTGGGCCCAGAGGCACCATTGGTTCAAGTTATAGGATCTTCGGGAACCTGGCTTGGAAAAACATTCCGCCTAAAAGGTGAAGATTTACGTTCTATGAGTATTGCTGGAATGGCCTCAGGCTTTACAGCAATGTTTGGCGCTCCTTTAGGCGGTAGCTTATTCGCTCTTGAGATTTTGCACCATAAACATGCCGTTGAATATTATAAAGCCATTATGCCTGCTTTTGTAGCGAGTTGCTTTAGTTATTTGGTATTTGCATTGATTACACAATTGAGCATTGGTGCACTGTGGAATCTGCCAACCTATGAAATGCTGAGCAAATTTGATTTTTTATACGCCGTGATTTTTGCAATTATTGCCACCTGTTTTGGCTGGTTTTTTATTTTCTGCACCAAAATGTTTAAACAGCTTTTTCAAAAAATACAGGTTCCCATTTATATAAAAACATTTATTGGAGGCTTGTCTCTAGGAGTCATTGCTTACTACTTACCACTTACGAGATACTTTAGCCACTATGAATTGAACACCTTGCTCATCAGTGACTTTTCATTAAAAATGCTCATCGCAATTCTGATTTTTAAAATTATAGCCATTGCCATCACGGTGACCTCAGGATGGCGCGGTGGTTTCATTATTCCGTTATTCTTTTGTGGTGCCACCTTAGGATTGATCATTCATCAATTTGTCCCTTCCATTAGCTTGGCTTTAACCATCGTCAGCTGTATGGCGGCTATAAATGTATGTGTGACCAGGACGCCAATGAGCACAACCATTTTATTGGCCACCCTCACCGGTTTCACCTATTTCATTCCGATATTGTTTGCAAGTTTAACAGGTTATTTCTTAGCCCCGCGCATCCCGTTTATTTCCTCCCAAATGGAGAATCAAAATGAATAAAGAATAAAGACGTCTAAAAGAAAGAAGCTAAGCCTTCAATTACCCCCACTTCAAAGAACCCTCCAACAAAAAAAGCAACAAAATGTTTGTTTTCAACTTTACACTGTTCGACTTAACAGAAAATTTTGAAGCAGTTGAATTTGAATATTTCAATAACATAAAAGAAGATTGGATCGGCTTAAATGTGATGAAACATTTTGGAACTCATTTATTTTGGACGCCCATCTAAAATCCAAGAAATAAACATTTTTACAAGTAATATTCATGCAGTACATTAGAAATTTCAGTCATAGTATTTGGTAGCTTTCTCGAACTTCAAAATAATGTCCTACAAAATTGAACACATCACAATTACTTTGTACTCATAGACTAAGAAGTTTTTCTTAATTTCGCGATATGATAAAAGACATTCAGCTTCGTGTGACGCTCCAAGAGGAGAAAAACCCTGATATTTTAACGCGGAAATCAGCTGAATTCCTGAGTATTTCAGAAAGGGATATTTCAGGCGTCAAAGTGCTTCGTAAGTCTATTGATGCGCGAAAAAAACAAATTATTTTCAATTATAAAGTTTCGGTTTACATCAATGAACCCGTACCTGAAACGTCCGACTATCATTTTGATTACAAAGATGTGTCCGCAGCCAAACCCATCCATATCATTGGTTTTGGACCAGCAGGAATGTATGCGGCCCTCAGATGTATTGAATTGGGATTTAAACCTATTGTGCTGGAACGCGGAAAAAACGTCCAAGACAGACGTCGTGATTTAAAAGCCATCAATCAGGACCATTTTGTCAATGAAGATTCCAACTATTGTTTTGGGGAAGGTGGCGCTGGAACTTACAGCGACGGTAAATTATATACCCGAAGTTTAAAACGTGGTGACGTAAGACGTATTTTTGAAAACCTGGTTTTTCATGGCGCAACCGATCAGATTTTAGTAGATGCCCATCCGCATATTGGCACCAATAAATTACCTAAAGTTGTCCAGAATGTTCGTGAAACCATCATCAACTATGGTGGTGAAGTTCACTTTGAAACCCGTGTTGCCAACTTTACAATGATGAATAAGACCATCAAAACTCTAGTACTTCAAAATGGTGAGGAGATAGACGTAGAGCGTGTCATCCTAGCAACTGGACATTCAGCGCGTGATATTTTCTATTTGCTACACGATAAAAATATCGCCCTAGAAACAAAGTCGTTTGCTATGGGTGTGCGGGTTGAACATCCGCAACACATTATCGATTCCATTCAATACAGTTGTAGTGGTGAACGCGATGCCTTATTGCCTGCTGCATCTTATGGTTGGGTAGAACAGGTGAATGAACGCGGTGTTTATTCCTTTTGCATGTGTCCTGGCGGATTTATTGTTCCTGCGGCAACATCTAATGGAGAAGTGGTGGTAAATGGCATGTCACCTTCCAAACGCAACAATCCGTTTGCCAATTCAGGGATTGTTGTTGAAATCAATGCGGACAAAGATTTATATAAATACGAACATTTTGGAGTTTTAAAAGCACTGGAATACCAAAAAGATTTAGAGCGCTTAGCTTTTACCGCTGGTGGACGAAGCCAAGTAGCACCCGCACAACGTTTGACCGATTTTGTGGAAGGCAGACTCTCAACTCAGCTCAACCCATCTTCCTATCAACCAGGATTAAAATCGGCACCCTTGCATTCGTTACTACCAAAACAGATTGGCGGACGTTTGCGCAACGGATTCAAAGCTTTTGGCGAAAAAATGAAAGGCTATTATACCCAAGAAGCCAATATTGTAGGTGTGGAATCTCGTACCTCATCTCCTATCAGCATACCTAGAAATGAGCGCTTAGAGCATCCGCAAATCTCAAATTTATTCCCATGTGGCGAAGGAGGTGGGTATGCAGGAGGCATAGTTTCCGCAGCAATGGACGGTGAACGCTGTGCGGAAGCGGCAATTGCAGGACTATAAATCATAAAAACCAGTTATTTTATTAAAAAAGATAGAGCAATGAAATCAGAGAAGGAAAAAATGATTGCTGGGGAATTGTATTATCCAACAGATCCAGAATTAGTTGAAGGCCGACGACAAGCGCGCATTATATTCGGTAAGTACAACACTACCTCTCCTGACGAGACAGAAAAAAGAAAAAAATTGCTTGATGACCTCTTTCAGCAGCACCCAATAAACCTCTACATTGAACCTCCTTTTTATTGCGACTACGGCCCAAATATTCAGTTGGGAGAAAACATTTACATGAACTATAATTGTTGCATTTTAGATGTGAGCACCGTCAAAATTGGCAATAATGTGATGTTTGCTCCCAACGTCCAAATTTATACCGCAACGCACCCCTTAGAACATAAAGCGCGAAATAGCGGACTTGAATATGCCAAATCAATTACCATTGGAGATAATGTATGGATTGGGGGCAATTCCGTTATTTGTGCAGGGGTGACGCTTGGAAATAATGTCGTCGTTGGTGCGGGCTCTGTAGTCACTAAAAGTTTCCCAAAGGATGTGGTGATTGCAGGTAATCCTGCCAAAATCATTAAAACGATCGATAACGGCTAACTGTTTCTTTATATCACAATTTTAATTTTTGATCTTTGTTTTATCATAAGCATTGCACAATCTACTCTTGGTTCTTTATACTTAATACTTGTTTCTTACCTCTCAAACAACGCAGCTAACACTTTCCCAAATCCCTGCTAAGCTCTCAAAAAAATAATTCCTATTTTTGCAAATCTAAAATCAACAAATAATGAACGCATATATTTTTCCAGGCCAAGGGGCACAGTTTACAGGAATGGGATTGGATCTTTACGAAAAATCCGCCATAGCTCAGGAATTTTTTGAAAAAGCCAATAGCATTCTTGGCTTTTCAATAACCGATATCATGTTTGAAGGTACTGCTGAGTCTCTTAAAGAAACCAAGGTCACACAACCAGCCATTTTTTTGCACTCTGTAATATTAGCAAAAACCTTAGGAGACAATTTTAAGCCGGATATGGTTGCAGGTCATTCCTTAGGTGAATTCTCTGCTTTAGTGGCCAATGGCACTTTATCTTTTGAAGATGGCTTAAAGCTAGTCTCAAAACGTGCTCTGGCAATGCAAAAAGCCTGCG
Organism: Gelidibacter mesophilus DSM 14095; assembly: GCF_000423005.1. Taxonomy (GTDB): domain Bacteria; phylum Bacteroidota; class Bacteroidia; order Flavobacteriales; family Flavobacteriaceae; genus Gelidibacter; species Gelidibacter mesophilus. The sequence continues at coordinate 244,538 of NZ_AUHD01000006.1, read as the reverse complement.
AACTTACCCCGAGCGCAATGGCCGCTGTTTTAGGTTTGGAAGATGGTATTGTTGAAGACGTATGCTCTAAAATTGAAGGCACTGTGGTGGCTGCAAATTATAATTGCCCAGGACAGTTAGTGATTTCTGGGGATGTGGATGCCATCACCCGTGCTTGTGAAGCTCTGAAAGCAGCTGGCGCCAAACGTGCTTTAGTGCTCCCTGTTGGTGGCGCATTCCATTCACCATTAATGGAACCGGCTCGTGAAGAATTGGCTGCAGCTATTGAAAACACTCCATTTAGCAAACCTAATTGTCCAATTTACCAAAACGTTACTGCCAGTGCGGTGATCCATGAAAACGACATTAAAACGAATCTGATCTCTCAATTAACCGCACCTGTACGTTGGACACAGTCTGTACAACAGATGGTAAAAGATGGTGCTCTACAATTTACGGAAGTAGGTCCCGGAAATGTACTTCAAGGCTTAGTTAAAAAAATCAATAGAGAGGCACAAACCGCAGCAGCAACCTTTACACCTAATCTATAATCGATGAAATTATCAAGAACCTTGAGCATCATCGTATTGATTATTGCCAATATTGCCATAGATCAAATTTCGAAGATTATTGTGAGAGCTAAAATAGCGCAGTACGAAATTATCGAGCTTATTGGCGACTTTTTTATTATGACCAAAGTAGAAAATGAGGGCGCCTTTTTAGGGATGGGAAGTGATTTGAGTCCAACTTTAAAGTGGGTTTTCTTACTAATTCTGCCTGTGATTGTTTTGGGAGGTGTTGTCTATTATATACTCACCAATAAAAGCCTTGACCGACTGAGCTTAATTGCCTTTTGCTGCATTGTGGGCGGTGGTATTGCCAATGTATTCGATCGGTTTATGTATGGATCAGTTACTGACTTTTTTCATATCGATTTAGGTGGCATATTTAGAACTGGTATCTTTAATGTTGCCGATATGTCGGTCTCTTTTGGGATGATATTATTGGTTATCTCCAGTTTCAAGCAGCGGAAGCAAGAAAAATTAAATTCATAAAAAAATCCTCAATAATTTGAGGCATTTTTTTATAGTATTATTAGTAGTCTATCTTGCTAAATTACAATCTTCACAATCTTTAACCTCACCATAATAGGTTTCTCTGTATTTATGAAGGGTTCTGTAAGGAATGCTTAAAAATAACTTCTTAATATACGTTACGTTGGTTACGAAAGCTCCCATTTTTGGGGTAAATCGTCCTTCTGCTTTGGTTTCTCTTTTAATACTTATCAGTTTCATTATTCCTTTTCTTTTTGTTTTAACATCTGAATCTCATCAATATCTGAATCCTAAAATTAACTGTAAATCCAAGGATACAATTCAGCGTTTATGGGTTATTACTAATAACAAAGAAACAAATTGAATGGTTAAAATCCAAATTAATAACACTAAAGCTATGTTAATCAGTAGATTAATTGTGACACTTATACCAAATACATGTCATTTTTGTCATATCCCTACGTGTAAGGCCATATAATTATGAAATGTTGAAGGGTAAAATTTCCTAGTTCTTATAGATATGACCATCTTTCATGACAAAAACAACCGCATTCATGGTATTAATATTGGCTGTTGGATCATCATTTGTTGCTACAATATCTGCTAAGAATCCTGCTTTTAGTTGCCCAATCTGATCTTGCATTTTTAACAACATCGCATTTGTAATCGTGGCGCTTTGTATGGCTTCAATTGCCGGCATTCCAGCTTCTACCATATAACCAAATTCCTTAGCATTCTCTCCATGGGCGAAAACAGCGGCATCGGTCCCAAATGCAATGCCCACTCCTTTTTTATAGGCCCTGCCAAACATCTCTTGGATTTTAGGCCCAATATCCAAGGCTTTTCCCACAATTACTTCAGGGTAATAGTTTGGAATTTTAGCCTTTTCAGAAACCGATTTTCCCGCGGTAATAGTCGGCACTAAATACACACCATGCTTTTTCATGAGTTCCATGGTCTCTGCACTCATCATCGTACCGTGTTCAATAGTTCGCACACCGCCAATAATGGCTCGCTGCATTCCCTCATCACCATGTGCATGAGCGGCGACTTCTAATCCGTAATCTTTTGCCGTTTCACAAATAGCCTTTATTTCTTCTACAGTAAACTGCGGATTTTGACCGCTTTTGGCAACACTCAACACGCCTCCAGTTGCTGTTATCTTAATCCAGTCAGCTCCGTTTTTATAGCGTTGCCTCACAGCCTTTCTGGCATCTTCCATACTATTGACCACACCTTCCTTGGGGCCTGGATCACCCATCAACTCTTTTTTGGCGCCATTTGACGGATCAGCGTGTCCGCCCGTGGTCGCCAATGATTTTTCTGCTGTAAAAATTCGGGGGCCATCAACTTTTCCCGCGTTTATAGCATTCCTTAATGCCACATTAACCCCTGAACCTCCCAAATCCCTAACCGTAGTAAAACCAGATCTCAGGGTGACCTGTGCGAAATGTTGTGCATTAAATGCAATATCAGCATCATTTAAAGTGTATTTTTCTAAATACGCTCTCGGATTGGTTTCGCCTTCAATATGCACATGCAAATCAATAAGTCCGGGCATGACCGTTTTTGACTTCAGGTCAACCACAACATCTTCAGGAGATGAAGGTGTTGAAAATCCATCATCAACAGACATAATCTTATTGCCGGAAACAACAATAGTTTTATTGGTCAAAACCTTGCCTCCTTTGGTGTCAATTAATTTTCCACAATGTAAATAGGTGTTTTGGCCAAAGACCAAAACAGTCATTAAAAGGCAGGAAAGAAGGGTTAATTTTTTCATAAGTTTATTTTAGATATTTCTTATATGTTTTTCCCAGTTCCATGCAGACAAGAGCGCTTCGTCTAGACTACTAGCAGCTTTCCAACCTAAATCAGTATTGGCTTTGGTTGTATCCGCATAGGCTTGCATAATATCACCCTCACGTCTTGGCGCAAACTTATAATTCAATTTTTGTCCTGAAACTTTTTCAAAAGACTGAATCACTTCTAACACTGTACTTCCAGTGCCAGTTCCCAAATTAAAGGTTTCATAGTTGGCCGCATTATTTTGGTCAACTAAACGCTCTAAAGCCACGACATGGGCCTTTGCCAAGTCGACTACGTGAATATAATCTCTCACACAAGTACCGTCAGAGGTAGGGTAATCATTTCCAAAAACCGAAAGTTCCTGACGCAAGCCTGCCGCAGTTTGCGTAATAAAAGGCACTAAATTCTGTGGCACCCCAATTGGTAATTCGCCAATTTTAGTACTGCTATGAGCTCCTATCGGATTAAAATAACGCAATGCAATGGCGCTAAGGTTTGGGTTCACCTTACACGTGTCGTGAATAATTTCCTCTCCAATTTGCTTCGTATTTCCATAAGGCGATTCTGCAAATTTTATCGGTGCCGCTTCTGTAATCGGCATTTCATCCGCCTGGCCATAAACCGTGCATGACGAACTAAAAATGAAATTTTGAGTTGGAAGCTGCAATATGGATTTCAAGACATACACCAAGGTATTGATATTGTTTTCATAATATAACAATGGTTTTTCAACACTCTCACCTACTGCTTTACTTGCTGCAAAATGAATCACGCCCACAATATCCTGATATTTTTCAAAAAAGGACTCCACTTTTGATTTATCCTTTAAATCCAATTTTTCAAAAATTGGAGCTTTCCCTGTAATTGCCGTAATTCCCGCTAATACATCAATGGAAGAATTTGAAAGATCATCAATAATGACCACTTCAAAACCTTTCTCCTGTAACTCTACAACGGTATGCGACCCAATAAATCCTAAACCTCCAGTGACTAAAACTTGCTTCATTTATTTATGATCATTTATAAAATTAATAATTGTACTTGTAATAAATTCAATTTGATCGTCCTCCAATTCCGTATGCATAGGTAATGAAATAACCTCTTTTACCAATTGAGTAGTTACTGGAAAATCTTCTTCTTTATATCTTGAATCTTTATAAGCCTTTTGTAAATGCAAAGGAATTGGGTAGTATACGCCACAAGGAATTTCTTTTTCGTTTAAATGTTTAACCAAAGCGTCCCTATTGGTGCCCTTCACCTTTAAGGTATATTGATGGAACACATGGTTATCCTCACTTCCCTCTCTAAAAGGTGTAACAATATCCTTATGGTCCTTAAAAGCTTTGTCGTACGCATCTGCTGCCTTAAGGCGGGCGGCATTATAACGATCCAAATGTTCTAACTTTGTATCTAAAACTGCGGCTTGAATAGAATCCAGCCGTGAGTTAACGCCAACTACATCATGATGGTAGCGCTCATACATGCCATGATTTACAATACCCCTAAGCTGATGGGCCAAATCATCATCATTGGTAAAAATAGCTCCGCCATCACCATAGCATCCCAAGTTTTTGGAAGGAAAAAATGATGTAGAAGCCACGTGCCCTATTGTTCCTGCTTTAGCCTTTCTACCATCACTGAACGTATACGTTGCACCAATTGCTTGGGCATTATCTTCAATAACAAATAAATTGTGTGCTTTGGCAATTTCCATGATTGCCTCCATATTGGCACATTGACCAAATAGATGTACCGGAACAATCGCTTTTGTTTTTGGGGTGATTGCTTTTTTAATCGCTTCAATATCGATATTGAAGGTTTTGGGATCAACATCAACCAAAACTGGTGTTAAATGTAATAAGGCAATAACCTCAACAGTAGCAGCAAACGTAAAATCGGCAGTAATCACTTCATCACCCGGTTTCAAGTCCAAGCCCATCATCGCTATTTGTAAGGCATCTGTTCCATTGGCACATGGAATGACATGCTTTATCCCAAGGTAATTTTCTAAATTTTTCTGAAACTGATGTACTTTAGGTCCGTTAATATATGCCGTAGTGTCAAGAACCTCCTGAATAGAAGCGTCAACTACGTTCTTAATTTTCTGATATTGACCCTTAAGATCAACCATTTGTATTTTTTTCATCTAGTTGTATGTAGAATTAATAGTTAAAACGGCAATGCTTTAATTTAGAACAAAATTACGAAATTGAGTTTCTTATACCAATCATTCCTAAAGGTTTAATTTCCTTTTGGACCGATCAATTCTTTTATGGTCTCACATACGCGCTGAAAAAATCTGAAGTGATTTTAAAGCTAGATTATAGAAAGAAATGTATTTTAGCATAAACCAATTTTCTTGAATTTACTTTACAACATAGGCATCCAGATTGCACAGATTTTACTTAAAATCATCGCCCTATTCAACGATAAAATTAAATTAGGTGTAGAAGGCCGTAGTAAGACCTTTCAGATCTTAAAAAAACACCTGAGCCACAATGACAAAACCTTTTGGTTCCATTGTGCCTCTTTGGGAGAGTATGAACAAGGTCTTCCTATTTTTAAAAAACTAAGAGCGGAACATCCCAATCACAAAATTGTGCTCAGCTTTTTTTCACCATCAGGATATGAAATAAGAAAACAAACAGACGTTGCCAATGTGGTCATCTATCTTCCATTGGACACAAAAGCCAACGCAAAACATTTTGTAACCCTAGTAAAACCTGAATTGACCATTTTTGTGAAATATGATATCTGGCCAAATTATTTAAGTGAATTAAAAAAACGAGATCTAAAAGCTCTATTAATTTCGGCTGCGTTCAGAAAAGAACAATCCTATTTTAGGTTCTATGGCGGGATGATGCGTCAGGCTTTAGGTACATTTGAGCATATTTTTGTTCAAAATGAAAGCTCTAAAAGCTTACTAAACACTATTGGTTACACTGATGCTTCCGTAGTTGGAGATACGCGCTATGACCGTGTTTCTGATCAATTAAATCAGGATAACACCTTGCCATTTATTGAGCAATTTAGAGATGGAAAATTATGTGTGGTCATTGGAAGTTCATGGCCAGAAGACGAAGCGCTGTTTGTAGAATATATCAACGCCATGACCTCAAAAGATGTCAAATTTATTATTGCACCCCACAATATCAAAAGCAATCAAATTGATTCCTTTGTGAGTCGAATTCAGAAGCCATGCGTTTTATTTTCTGAAAAAGACGGCAAAAACCTTTCAGGATTTGATGTTTTTATAGTGGATACCATTGGTATTCTAAGCAAGATATACAAGTATGCGGATATCGCCTATGTTGGAGGTGCCATGGGCCAGACAGGCCTACATAATATTTTGGAACCTGCTGTTTTTGGTGTCCCGGTAGTTATTGGAAAAAACCATAAGAAATTTCCAGAAGCTTTTCAAATGATTGCTCATGGTGGTGTAATCTCTATTAAGAACAGTCAAGAACTTGAGAAAACAATGGATGAATTGATTTCAAATTCAACAAAAAGAGAAGCGCTCGGCGAGTTAAATACAGGATTCATTAAGAAAAACAAGGATGCTGTCGTCCAAATTATGAAGCATATTCGTAAATAACATGAAGAAGTGATGTCACCATCTTAAAAAAAACGTTAAATTAGTTTAAGGGAGGCGCCATAAGTTTCTTAATTTCGCATGCAAAATAAACACTAAAATATTTAAAATGAAAAAATTACTATTAAGTTCTGCTTTGGTTGTTGCTCTAGGTTTCTCGTTTACGTCATGTAGAGACACAGAGAAAAAAGCAGACGATGTTTCTGACAAAACAGAAGGTGCCTTGGAAAAAGCAGGAAGAGCAATTGACAATGCCGCCAATGAAGTGAAAGAGGCTGGAAAAGCAATTGATAGCGCGGCTACTGAAGTTGTGGGTGACGATAATTAACACAACTTATTGAAACTTATTGTAGAAACCCAACACCAAGTTAGGTCTTTTTTTACCAAAAAATTAAAACAAAAAAAACCCTGACAATCATATGATTATCAGGGTTTTGTACTCAAGGCGGGACTTGAACCCGCACGTCCTAATGGACACAGGATTTTAAGTCCGGCGTGTCTACCAATTCCACCACTTGAGCATTTGCACAAAGTACGCATTGCTTTAAACAATGTTCCGCAGCAACGGAATTAATACTTTTGCTTTTGGTATGGAGCGAAAAACGGGATTCGAACCCGCGACCTCCACCTTGGCAAGGTGGCGCTCTACCAACTGAGCTATTTTCGCGTTATTACAATTAAAAATAAGAACATTACTACGATACCTATCGGTATTGCGAGGGCAAATTTAATACAATTCTTAGAATTGCAAAGCCTTTTTTGTAAAAAAAGACAAAATATTTATGCCCGTTTCTTTTTCAACAACATACGCTTAATTTCATTCAGTTTCATCAGCGCTTCTACAGGTGTCAATACGTCAATATCAATATTGAGAATTTCATCCTTAATCTGCTCTAACAACGGATCATCCAAATTGAAAAAGCTCAGTTGCATATCATCTTCAAGCGTTTTTACTTTATTGGTCAACTCTTCACTGCTATGGGATTTCTCTAGCTGCTTCAAGATTTTGTTCGCACGATGGATGACTTGAGGGGGCATTCCGGCCATTTTAGCCACATGAATTCCAAAACTATGCTGGCTGCCTCCTTCCACCAGTTTTCTTAAAAAAAGCACGTTGTTTTTCAACTCCTTCACTGAAACATTGAAGTTTTTGATGCGGGAAAAGGTTTCGGACATTTCATTCAACTCATGGTAATGTGTGGCAAAAAGGGTTTTAGCTTTACTAGGATGCTCATGCAAGTATTCACTAATGGCCCAGGCAATGGAAATGCCATCATAGGTACTGGTCCCACGGCCAATTTCATCCAACAAGACCAAACTTCGATCCGAAATATTATTCAAAATGGAAGCCGTCTCATTCATTTCCACCATAAAGGTAGACTCCCCCATCGAAATATTATCGCTGGCGCCTACTCTTGTAAAAATCTTATCAGTCAGTCCTATTTTAACCTTCTCAGCAGGCACAAAACTCCCCATTTGAGCCAATAATACAATCAACGCTGTTTGACGTAAAATGGCCGATTTACCAGACATATTCGGCCCAGTGATCATGATAATTTGCTGTTTGTCTCTGTCTAAGTAAACATCATTCGCAATATAGGGCTCACTATGGGGCAACTGTTTTTCAATAACGGGATGCCTTCCATTTTTAATATCGAGAGTATAACTTTCGTTAATTTCTGGACGCGTGTACTTATGATCGTGGGCCAATTGCGCAAAGCCACATAAACAATCCAATTGCCCAATTAAGGCCGAATTTTTTTGTACAGGTGCAATAAATTGTGCAATCCATGACACTAATTCAGAAAACAATTGCTGTTCTATCGCTAATATTCGCTCTTCTGCACCAAGAATTTTTGTTTCGTATTCCTTTAATTCTTCAGTGATATAACGCTCGGCATTTACTAAGGTTTGCTTTCTGATCCAATTATCAGGCACTTTGTTTCTATGGCTGTGGCGCACTTCTATATAGTAACCATAGACGTTATTTGAGGCTATTTTGAGCGAAGTGATACCGGTAATGTCACTCTCACGCTGCAACATGGCATCCAAGTAGTCTTTCCCTGAAGTTGATAACGCTCTAAGCTCTTTCAATTCTGCAGAAAAATCAGAAGATATGGTTTCGCCCTTTAAAATATTAACCGGAGCTTCTTCATTTAAAGTCGCTTTGATGCGCTGGCGCAACTCCTCACAGGCCTCCAAACGCTCTCCGATATGTTGCAGGGCTTTATTTTTCGTGTTTTGGGTAAGCATTTTAATAGGGACAATAGCTTCCAAGGCATTTTTAAGCTGCACCACTTCCCTTGGAGAAATTTTGACCGTTGCTACTTTTGATATCAATCGCTCTATATCTCCTATTTGTTTGATCTGATTTTGAATTTTCTTCAAAAGGATGGCATCCTCCAATAGATATTGGACAACCTCATGGCGCTGATTAATTTTATCGATATCAATAAGCGGCAAGGCTAACCAACGTTTCAACAAACGCCCTCCCATAGGCGAAATGGTCCGATCAATCACATCAATCAGTGTCACTGCATTTTGATTGTAGGATTGATAAAGTTCGAGATTTTTTATGGTGAAACGATCCATCCATACATGATCATTTTTGGTAATACGTTGAATGGAGGTAATATGTTGTAATTTATGATGCTGTGTTTCGCTCAAATAATGCAAAATTGCACCTGATGCGATAATGCCTTGAAACAAATCGTCCACACCAAAACCCTTTAAAGATTTGGTTTGAAAATGCTTGAGCAAGGTTTCATTGGCATAATCATCCTGAAAGACCCAATCTTCCATATAGAACGTATGGAAATCTGATCCAAATATATTTTTAAACTCATTCCGCTTCGGTTTGGAAACCAGAATTTCGCTAGGCCGAAAATTTTGAAGCAACTTATCTACGTATTCGGAATTACCTTGAGACACCAGAAACTCTCCAGTGGAAACATCCATAAAAGAAACACCTATCAAGTCTTTATGGAAACATACAGCTGCCAAAAAATTATTGGTTTTGGAATGTAAAATATCATCGTTTAATGCTACTCCAGGCGTTACTAATTCCGTCACCCCTCGCTTTACTATGGTTTTTGTCTGTTTAGGATCTTCCAGCTGATCACAAATTGCAACACGACATCCGACCTTGACCAATTTGGGTAAATAGGTGTTTAACGAATGGTGTGGAAACCCCGCCAATTGTGTTTCGCTATCACTGCCGGCACCTCTTTTAGTCAATATAATGTCTAATATTTTAGAGGCTTTAACCGCATCTTCGCCAAAGGTCTCATAAAAATCGCCCACCCGAAAAAGCAATAAAGCGTCAGGATACTTTGCCTTGATAGCATTGTATTGTTTCATTAACGGGGTCTCCTTTTTTACTTGTTTGGCCAATGTTTTTGGGTTTTAAGTGGTATTTTTGTCCTAAATATTAGGACCGCTAAGGTACTTATTATTTGAAGGTTTGGAAAACGGAGCGCTCATAAGTTATTTACAATTAGTGAACCAAAAAACAGCCTCGGATACAGAAAGATACTCCTGCCAATCTACGGAATGAGGAGTAATGAAAAACAGAGATGTTCCATGAGAAAATTAAAAAATAGCGAACTCGACCGATTAAGCGTTGACGAATTTAAAACGACTGCAAAATCGCCTTTAATCATTGTTTTGGACAATATTAGAAGTTTGAACAATATAGGTTCCGTATTTAGGACCAGTGATGCGTTTTTGGTTGAAAAAATATACCTCTGTGGAATAACGGCAACACCACCCCATAAAGACATTCACAAAACTGCCTTGGGCAGCACGGACACCGTAGCTTGGGAATATGTTGAAAACACCATCGACTTAATTAAAAAATTAAAATCCGAAAACGTCGTTATTGCTTCCATTGAACAGGCAGAACATGCGGTCATGTTGAACGCCTTTAAGCCTGAGCTAAAGACTACATATGCATTGGTCTTTGGAAACGAAGTGAAAGGCGTAGCTCAAAACGTGGTAAGTGCGAGTGATGTTATTTTGGAAATTCCGCAGTTTGGCACAAAACATTCCTTAAATATATCTGTAAGTTGCGGGGTGGTAGTTTGGGATGTCTTCAGTAAGCTGGGAGCTAAAAGTGAGAATTTACTAAAAACCGGGGAATAAGCCCCTAATTCCAAACACGTGTTTTATTATTGTCGTAGAGGCGCAAAGCCGAACCTCTGTTTTATTGTAAAAACAGCTTTGAGTCTCCTTTATTCTTCGTGCCTCGTGCTCCAACTTCAACCTTCCTGCTTCTCACAAATCTGCTCTAAAATCCATAAATAATCTGCTCTATTCTCGATAAAATCCCGGTTAGAGATATCAATTATTTTCACATTCAGTTCCGTCTGATTTTTCAGAAACTCCAGATAACCCGTATTGATTTTTTCAAGATAGTCATCTTGAATGTTCTGCTCATAGTCACGCCCGCGCTTTTTGATATTTTCTTGCAGCCGTTCTGTGTTTTGATATAAATAGACGTATAGGTCTGGCTTGGCTATATCTTTATACATCAGATAGAAAAGCTTCCTATACAGCCTAAATTCATCTTCCGGCAAGGTAATCTTAGAGAAAATCAACGATTTATAAATATCATAATCACTTACCATAAAATCCTTGAACAAATCCAACTGCGATAAATCATCACTAATTTGCTGATATCGATCGGCCAGAAACGACATCTCCAAAGTGAAGGCATAACGCTGTGGCTCTTCGTAAAATTTTGGCAAAAATGGATTGTCCGCAAAGCGTTCTAAAATGAGTTTGGCATTGAAATCATTAGAGATCTGATGCGTCAAACTTGTTTTTCCCGCACCAATATTTCCTTCGATGGCGATATAATTATAATTGCCAAACTTATACTGCTTCATCGGATTTTTCAACCAAATATTGATTGGCTCAATGGCACTAACATCTTCACAGCACTCTAAAAGCTCCAAAACTGATTGTTTAAGCACGGGGTGCACCACCTTAGAGGCAATATCATTTAAAGGCTGTAGTACAAATTTACGCCTGTGCAGCTGTGGATGCGGCGTAGTGATCAATTTTGACGAGATAATAGCGTCATCATAAAAAAGCACATCAAGATCAATAGTTCGAGATTCGTAACCGTTTCCAAGTAATCTTGTGCGTCCTAGTTTGGTTTCAATATCGAGAAGTTTCTGCATCACCTCATCAGCAGTGTAATGGGTTTCTATAAAAATACAGGTATTCAAAAAATCATCAACAGACGCACCTGCCTCAAAACCCAACGCTGGTGTATTATAAACCCTTGAAATGATATTGATCTTTCCAAGATTTTTAAATACCAGATCTATGGCATCTTGCAGATGTTTCAATCTGTCGCCTTTGTTACTGCCAAGTGCAATATAAACTTTGTGGGGTAGGGTCATAATGGATGCCAAAATAATGAAAACAAAACCATTTTGCAGTAAGTTTTCTTTGAAAAAAAATTTACAAGTAGTCGTTAGCCAAATCTCTAAATAAAATTTAAAACTATTTTTAACCAAGTCTACTTCAAGTATATTTGCAGCTCAGCTATAATATTGCTTGGCGCAGATTTAGAAAACGCATGACCATCAATAGCCTTTTTATTTATTGTCACTAATGCTTATAGCATCACGTTTTCAAACTTTAAGCCCAAGTAGATGAGGCAAAATGAAAATTGCTAAAGTTTTATTAAACTTTGGCACGTCACCGTCTTTTAAAATACACTTTACGTATATATTTACTAAACTATCAGCTTTTCATCCTAATGAAAGCAAAACTAAATTTTTAAATGAAGAAATTTCTCAAAATCACCGGAATTACCCTACTCGTCCTGATTATCTTATTAATTGCCTTGCCTTTTGTTTTTCAATCGCAAATTAAAGGAATGGTCAAAAATTATATCAATCAAAATCTCAATGCCAATGTTGAGTTTAGCGATGTGAGCCTGAGTTTGTTCAGAAGTTTTCCGCAGGCACATGTAGAAGTGAGCGATTTGGTAATCACAAATTTCGAACCTTTTAAAGACGAGACCTTTGTCACTGCAAAAAACATCAACTTCACAATGTCCATCAAAGAACTTCTAAAATCTGATGACGAATCGATTATTATAAACTCCATAAATGTTGATGAAGCGCTATTGACCTTAAAAACGGATGCCTTTGGGAACGTTAATTACGATATCGTAAAAGAAAGCGATGCTCCTCAAGACACGATAACGTCTTCTAATTTTTCTTTTGACATTCAAGATTACAGCATTAAAAACAGTGCGCTGACCTATATTGATGTTCCTGGAGACATGCAATTTTACGTGACTGAACTAAATCATACTGGAAAAGGTACATTTTCAGGAGAAGTTTCTGAATTGGATACAAAATCTGAAGCCAACGTTAGTTTGATAATGGATAGCACCAATTATTTGAACAATAACCATATCAAGTTGGATGCCTTAATAGATCTCGATCTAAATGCGCAAAAATATACTTTCAAAGAAAATAAAGCCCTCATTAATCAATTGCCGATTGAATTTAACGGTTTTGTTCAGCTGATAGAGGAAGGCCAACTCATTGATCTATCATTTAAAAACACAGGCTCTTCGTTTAAGGACTTTTTGGCCGTTATTCCTGAAACCTATTCCAAAAACTTAGACAATGTTGAAACTACCGGCAACTTCAACATTAACGGCATTATCAAGGGGAAAGTTACTGAAACCACCATTCCTACGTTAGATATCAGCATTAAGTCTGAGAATGCGTCCTTCAAATATCCAGATTTGCCGAAGCGTGTTGAAAATATTGTGATTGACACCGAAATTAAAAATGACACTGGAAATGCTGACGATACTTATGTAGCCATCAACACTCTGAATTTCAAAATTGATAGCGATGTCTTTAAAGCCTCTGCCCTTGTTAAAAACCTAACCGGGAACATGCTCGTCAATGCTGATGTTGATGGCACTTTAAATTTGGCAAACCTTACCAAAGCTTATCCTTTGGAACTGGAAAATGAATTGAGCGGGATTCTTAGAGCAAAATTGAATACAGCGTTTGACATGAATGCGATTGAGACCAGTGCCTATGACAGAATTAAAGCGTCTGGAAATGCACATATTAGCAATTTAGTTTTTAGCTCAGATGCCATGAACCAGCCGTTGCATATTTCAGAAGCAGACATGACTTTTAATCCTTCAACCGTGTCCTTAAATAAATTTAATGCAAAAACGGGACAAAGCGATTTCTCAGCAAAAGGAACCATACATAATTTGATTGGTTTTATGCTCAGCAAGAAAGTTAATTTAAAAGGAAATTTCAACCTCAATTCAAACACCTTAGCGCTGAATGATTTTATGAGCGAGGATACAGAAGTTGCCGCTAAAGGGGATACGCAAAAATCAGTCACCACCACAGAAGGGTTGAAAATTCCGCAATTCCTGGAATGCACTATAACGGCCAATGCGAATACGGTGATTTATGACAACCTAAATTTAAAGAATGTCACTGGTGTTTTAACCATTAAAGATCAACAGGCCACAATTAACAAGTTAAGCTCCAGCATATTTGATGGTGTTTTATTGGTTTCTGGAAATGTGAGCACCAAGGCAGATACACCTTCTTTCAATCTAACTTTGGATGCTAGCAGTTTTGACATTTCAAAATCTTTTAATGATCTTGAAATGTTGCAAAGCTTGGTACCTATTGCCAAAGCTCTTAAGGGAAAATTAAATACAAATATTAATATTTCAGGAACTCTGGATAACGAGTTCTCTCCCAATTTGAATACCATTTCTGGAACAGCACGTGCCGAATTACTGACTACAGATATTGACAAAAATGCTAGTCCTGTATTATCTCAATTAGGAGGCGCTCTTAATTTTATCGACTTTGGCAAACTTGACCTCAATAATTTAAAGGCCAATCTAGAATTCGCTAACGGAAAAGTAAAGGTTCAGCCTTTTAACTTGGCGTATAAAGATATTGGCATTGTGGTTTCTGGAGCGCACGGCTTTGACAACACGATGTCTTATGATGCGGTTTTTAACGTTCCCGCCAAATACTTAGGAAGCGACATCAACCGATTGATTGGAAAGATCAATGATTATGAAGTCAATAAAATTACCATTCCAATATCGGCAAATATTACAGGATCGTTTACAAGTCCAAAAGTATCTACAGATTTAACCAGTGGCGTCACAAATTTAACAAAACAACTCATTGAAATTGAAAAGCAGAAGTTAATTGGTAAAGGTACTAATCATATAAAAGATCTTATTGGTGGTGCGCTTGGTGGAACTACAAAAAAAGATCCAACAACGACAACCCCAAAAGATTCTACCCAAACGACGACTCCGGTCCCACCAGTTAAAAAAGATAGTACTAAAACCACTGAGGATGTCATTAAGAATACCCTGAAAGACATTTTCAATTCTAAAAAGAAGAAGAAAGATTCGGTGAATTAGACTTATCAAGATTAGTCAATTTCCTAAAAAAAACGAAAGTTTTCATCAAAACAGCTCAAAACAACCTGCAATTTAAAAAAAATTAATCAATTATGTTAAAGTAATGTGAGAATGTTTGCTTTTGTGGATTAAATAGTTATAATGTATGGTTACAGTTAACGTATATAAAAACAAGAGACTACATGAGGCAATTAAAAATTACGAAGCAGGTTACCAATAGAGAATCCAAATCCCTTGATAAATATCTCCAGGACATTAGCAAACTCCCATTGATTACAGCAGATGAAGAGGTGGAATTGGCACAACGCATCCGAGAAGGCGATCAGGAAGCTTTAGATAAACTCACCATATCCAACCTCCGCTTTGTTGTATCTGTCGCAAAACAATATCAGAATCAGGGCTTAACCCTACCCGATTTAATTAATGAAGGTAACGCTGGATTGGTAAAAGCAGCGAAACGTTTTGATGAAACTAGAGGTTTCAAATTTATTTCTTATGCTGTTTGGTGGATTCGTCAAGCAATTCTTCAAGCTTTAGCAGAACAATCTCGAATAGTTAGATTACCTTTGAACAAAATTGGCTCGATCAATAAGATCAACAAAGCCTATTCGTTTTTGGAGCAGGCGCATCAACGTCCGCCCAGTGCTGAAGAAATTGCCAAAGAATTGGATTTGACATTGAAGGATGTAAAACAGTCTATGAAGAACTCAGGACGACACATTTCAATGGATGCACCATTAAAGGAAGGTGAAACCTCAAGTTTATATGATGTGGTTTCTTCTGGCGATTCTCCTAATCCTGATCAGAGTTTAATGAAAGAATCATTAAGCTTGGAAATTGATAGAGCGCTCAACACACTTTCTCAAAAAGAAAGTGACGTTATTAGATTGAATTTCGGACTGAGTGACCAACCACCAATGACCTTGGATGAGATTGGTAAAACGTTTGATTTAACTAGAGAGCGCGTGCGTCAAATTAGAGAAAAAGGGATCAGAAGATTGAAGCACACTTCAAAAAGCAAAATTTTAAAAACGTATTTGGGATAGTCTTAAATACATTATATACTCTAAAAATTATCTATGTTAAGAATCGAAATCAAAGAAGGCGAAAACATTGAACGCGCCATTAAACGTTACAAACGTAAACACAGAAATGTGAAAGTGATGCAGAATTTGAGAGAAAATCAGTATTTCACTAAACCTTCAGTTAAAAAGAGAAGACAGTTACAAAAGGCTGCTTATATACAGAACTTGAGAGATCAAGAGAACATGTAATCTTTTTGAAACAAAAAATAAAAAAATCACGTTGTTATGACGTGATTTTTTGTTTTCCAATAGGATGATCTTCATAAAAATCTTCAAAAGTCTTATCAGTGGTGTATGTATCCCTTAGCACTTTATAAACCATCACGACTACTAATACCTCTCCCAAACAAGTGAGATAAAATACCCAGCTAAAAGGCATCTCCATAGCTACCATAATTGTCAAGGTAACCAAAAGCAAGGTAGTAGTTGCCACGTAAAACATTACCGGAATTTTCATGATTTTTTAATTTTTAGGTCTATCTTATCGGCTTTTCAAAATCATAACCAATATGATAACTTGAAATTACGAAAAAATGAAGCGTTTAGAAAGTTTAGACTTGTAAATTAATGTTAATTGGGAGGCTTACGCTATAGATAGCGCAACTACATAACCTTCACTTCCTCTTATATTGAAGACTGTTTGATCTTCAAAAAGGAGATACTGTCCTTTAATACCTTTCAACACCCCTTCATAAGTTGGTGTTTTTTCCAAATTAAGACTTTTTGGTTTCTCAGGATATTGCAAAACGGGAAACTCAATGTTAGTCTCCGTATTGTTGGCAATAAAATAATCTATAGCTTCTTCAGGAATGTATGGTTTTAAGCGCTCTCGCCATTCTATCAGATTTTCATCTACCACATCATTTTTTAGCATGGTGCGCCAGTTGGTCTTATCACCCACATAGTCTTTTAGTGCGACTTCTGTGATGCCTGCCAAATAACGGTTTGGCACTTCAACAATCTCAATAGCTTCATGTGCACCTTGGTCAATCCATCGGGTAGGTACCTGAGATTTTCTGGTCACTCCCACTTTAACGTTACTTGAATTGGCCAAATACACAATATGTGGTTTCAACTGCACATTTTTCTCATAATCGAGATCGCGGTCTTCAATATCTAAATGAGCCGTACTCAATTCTGGTTTCATGATCCAATCGGCTGCTTGCGGGATATCAAAAAAACAGCTTTTACAAAAACCTTGTCTGTAAATTGGCTTATTCAGTGAACAGCTGAGACATTGGTAGCCAACAAATTGAATGGTGACCTTTTTATCCAACAACTGATTCATATTGATAAAGTCATTTTCAAAAACAAGATAGTATTGTATAGGATGTGAAAACTCGGTTGCCATTTTGGTCAAGACCCCTTGGTACGTCATTTATTTAAAATTTAATTTAGAAGAATTTATTTAAAAAAAGTGTTATTTTTAGTCTTTAAAGATACTACAAATATGCCAATTCCATTAGTAAATTCTATTGCTTCCTGGTTCTTGAAAAAGCGATTTCATCAAATCGATTTGTTTTTAAAATATCCGAATGAAGTACAGAATGAATTACTCCTAGACTTGCTTACAACAGCAAAAGACACGGAGATTGGCAGACACTATGACTTTGCCAGCATTACCAATTACCGCACGTTTGCGGAACGACTTCCGATTACTACATATGAAGAAAACCAAGCCAAAATAGAAAGATCCCGAATGGGTGAAAACAACATTTTTTGGCCCACACCTATTAAATGGTTTGCCAAATCGAGTGGCACTACAAATGCCAAAAGCAAATTTATTCCCGTGAGCTATGAATCTCTTGAAGAGTGCCATTATGCCGCAAGTAAGGATTTGTTATGCATGTATCTTAACAATAATGAAAACTCGCAATTGTTTACCGGTAAGAGTTTACGACTTGGTGGCAGTAAAGAACTTTATAATGATAACGGTACCGTTTACGGCGATTTATCGGCGATTTTAATTGATAACATGCCGTTTTGGGCAGAATTTAGCAGTACCCCAAGTAGTAAGGTCTCATTAATGAACGATTGGGAACATAAAATGCAAGCGATTGTCAACGAAACCATTAATGAAAATGTGACCAGTCTTGCAGGTGTTCCCTCCTGGATGTTGGTGCTATTAAACACTGTTCTGGAAACCACCAACAAGCAGAGTGTTTTTGAGATCTGGCCCAACTTGGAAGTTTACTTTCACGGTGGCGTGAGTTTCCTGCCGTATGTAGATCAATATAAAGAAATTTTACCGAGAAAGAATTTCAGGTACTATGAAATCTATAATGCATCTGAAGGGTTTTTCGCCATTCAGGACCAAAATAGTTCCAGTGAGTTATTATTAATGCTAGATTACGGTATTTTTTATGAATTTATTCCTATGGATGCCTACGGTACTGCAGAACAACGGATCATTCCATTATCTGAAGTAGAACTCAATAAAAACTATGCCGTGGTCATTACTACCAATGCCGGACTTTGGCGTTATAAAATTGGTGATACGATACGTTTTACCTCGTTAAACCCATACCGCATTAAAGTTAGCGGACGCACCAAACATCATATCAATGTGTTTGGGGAAGAATTGATCATTGAAAATGCCGAGGATGCTTTAAAGAAAGTATGTAAAAAAACAAACGCACAGATTGTAGATTATACGGCAGCGCCCATATTCATGAGCGGCCGAGACAAAGGTGCACACGAATGGCTCATCGAATTTAAAACACCTCCAGAAGATATTAATTATTTTAACGAACTGTTAGACAATGCTCTCAAATCATTAAATTCAGATTACGAAGCAAAGCGCTACAACAATATCACACTTAACAGTCCTAAAATACATATGGCCAGACCTCAATTATTTTATGATTGGCTAAAACAGCAAGATAAGTTAGGCGGACAGCATAAAGTCCCACGATTATCGAACACACGTCATTATATTGACGGGTTATTAAAGTTAAATGTATAATGCCGTTTGGCGTAAGAAATAGCACATCGTATTTTTTAATCGAATATAAAGTAAGCTTGGTCTAAAAATAATGCCAGGCGTTTTTATCTATCAAATATGCGACTATATTTACAGTGTAGTAATCAAAATAAAACAATCACATGTTTTACTGTTGATGAATCAAGAAAAGCAAAAAACAATAGGTTTCTATTGTAGACATACTTAAAGCATTGTTTTTGCAATATTAGTTCTTAATCCAAAAAAAGAAATAAAAACCACCCTGAAAAGAGTGGTTTTGTTTTTTAAAATAAGGTTGCAACACCTATGAGACCGCTTTCAAACGTTTCAAAGTAGTTTTATCCAACTTGTCCTCAGCGTATTCTTTAGTAACATGTAGTTTTTTTATAGTACCACTAGGCAATTCAAACATGGCATCAGTTAAAATCTCTTCGCAAAGTGACCTTAAACCTCTAGCACCCAACTTATATTCAATGGCCTTATCAACAATAAAATCCAAAGCACCATCCGTAATACTGAATTTGATATCATCCATTTCAAACAATTTTTGATATTGTTTGATGATCGCGTTCTTTGGCTGCGTTAAGATGGCTCTTAATGTTTTAGCATCCAAAGGATCCATATAACTCAAAACTGGTAAACGCCCGATAATTTCGGGAATTAATCCGAAATCCTTCAAATCTTTTGGAATGATATATTGCAGTAAGTTTTCTGAATCAATGACATCATCATGAGAGGCGGCTTTATATCCAATAGCGGCCATATTAAGACGTTTAGAAATGATGCGCTCAATACCATCAAATGCACCACCAGCAATAAAGAGAATATGCTCGGTGTTGACTTCAATAAACTTTTGATCAGGGTGCTTACGACCTCCTTTTGGAGGAACGTTGACCGTAGTTCCTTCCAACAGTTTCAATAGAGCCTGTTGCACACCTTCTCCAGATACATCTCTTGTAATGGATGGATTATCACTTTTCCGAGCAATTTTATCGATTTCATCAATAAAAACAATGCCTTTTTCAGCTTTTTCAAGATTGTAATCTGCGGCTTGCAATAAACGTGTCAAAATACTTTCCACGTCCTCACCAACATAACCAGCCTCAGTCAATACTGTTGCGTCCACAATGGCCAAAGGCACATTAAGCATTTTTGCAATGGTTTTTGCCATAAGGGTTTTTCCTGTTCCGGTTTGCCCCACCATGACGATATTACTCTTTTGAATTTCAATATCATCATTGGTTGCCGGTTGCAACAAGCGCTTATAATGGTTATAAACGGCGACCGACATGACTTTTTTGGTGTATTCTTGACCAATTATATATTCATCAAGAAACCCCTTGATTTGCATTGGTTTTTTAAGCATCAATTCTGACGACAGTTCAGCATTGCCACTTTGTTTTGACTCTTCCAAAACAATCCCGTGGGCCTGCTCAATACATCTATCGCATATATGTGCATCCAGTCCTGCGATCAACAAACTGGTTTCTGGCTTTTTCCTACCACAAAACGAACATTCTAATTCTTCCTTTGCCATAATTCTTCTAATTCATCTTTATTTCAAATTCCATCTCTAGAGATAACTTTTGAAATGTTTATTTCTTTGCTCCAGATAAAACCTCATCAATCATGCCGTACTCTTTGGCTCTATCGGCTTTCATCCAGTAATCTCTATCACTATCATTATAAACTTTTTCATAGTCTTGACCTGAATGTTTAGCTATAATTTTGTAGAGCTCCTCTTTTAAGGTGACAATTTCTCTTGCTGTAATTTCAATATCACTAGCCTGACCTTGAGCACCTCCCAATGGTTGATGGATCATAACGCGGGAATGCGTCAATCCACTACGTTTTCCTTTTTCTCCTGCACATAATAAAACAGCTCCCATTGATGCCGCCATTCCTGTACATATGGTCGCTACATCTGGTTTAATAAGCTGCATGGTATCATAAATCCCGAGACCTGCATAAACACTGCCTCCTGGAGAGTTGATATATATTTGTATGTCCTTAGAAGCATCCGTACTTTCCAAAAACAGTAGTTGTGCTTGAATAATATTAGCAACCTGATCATTGATGCCTGTACCCATAAAAATGATACGATCCATCATCAGTCTAGAGAACACATCCATTGAAACTGCATTCATTTGACGCTCTTCAATAATGTTTGGCGTCAAACCAACAGGATACATGCTGCTCAAAATTTGATTATAATAAGTACTGCTGATACCTTGATCTTTTATCGCAAATTTTTCAAATTCTTTTCCGTAATCCATAAATATAATTTAGTTCTTAAATTCGTAAAACCCCAGAATTACTGGGATAGTTAGATGACTGCCAAAGCGTCAAAAAAAGCGTAAAACATGACAGTTTTACGCTCTAAAGATAACGATTTAATTATAATTACTAGCTGTAAAACTCTTTTACAAAATCATCGTAAGTGATTTCTTTAGCTTTAAGATTGGCCTCCTTTTTATAAAGCTCCAACAGCTTTTGGCTCATCAATTGCTCTGACAAACGTCTCACCTCGTCTTTATTAGACAAAATACGTGCCGCAATATCTTCTAATTCTTTATCTTGAGGATCCATTTGACCAAATTGTGCCATTTGCACTTTGATCATTTCTTTAGAAAAATCCTTCAAATCATCAAAAGTAACTTGCAAATTATACTTTTCAATGAGCTTGCCTTCGATTAATTGGTAGCGCATGCTTTTTTCAGAATTTTCATATTCCTCCTTAGCCTGATCTGCATTCAATTCATCTTCACCTGCCGTTTGCATCCATTTCTGTAAAAACGACGCTGGAAGATCGAATTTTGTGTTTTCAACCAAATATTCAGTAACATCATTTAGGAATTTTTGATCGCCCTGTTGTCCGAATTGCTTTTCAGAGTCTTCCTTGATTTTGGCTTTTAATTCAGTAACTGAAGTCACGACATCTTTACCAAATAATTTGTCAAACAATTCTTGATCTAAATCTGCCAATTCTCTGGTGTTGATTTCTTCAACCGTAAAATTGACGTCAACATCCAATCCATGCACATCGTCATGAGATACTTTTAAGAAATTCATCAGATCATGATCGTCATTCACCAAGCCTTTCGTACTTAAAGTGATCACATCTCCAACTTTAGCACCTAGCAATGATTTTTCAGCACTTTTACTTTTGATCTTATCTAAAGTAAATGTTGCCTTATTGTTGATTTCTTTCTCTTCATTTACAAAGACACCAACAATTTCTGAATCCTTGGTAACGGCATCCTGAGAAATCAATTTACCGTATTGCTTACGAATGTGGTCCACTTGATTGTCAATCATTTTGTCATCAGCCACAATGGTGTAATGTTTGATTGGATCTTTACCTTTCAGCTCTACTTCAAATTCTGGCGCTAGGCCCAATTCAAACTCAAATGAAAAAGAATCTGCATCCCAGTCTAAATCATCTTGGGCTTTTGGCAAAGGACTGCCTAAGACATCCAATTTCTCTTCTGTCATATACTTTTTAAGCGCATCTTGTAAAAGCTTATTCACCTCATCCACCAAAACAGCTTTCCCGTATTGCTTTTTCACCATGGTCATTGGTACATGTCCTTTTCTAAACCCAGGGATATTAGCTGATTTTCGGTAATCTGAAAGAATCTTTTCTACTTTATCACTATAATCTTCTTTAGCGATATCTACTTTTACAACAGCATTTAATGCGTCAATGTTTTCTCTTGTAATATTCATATTTTAATTAATAATGCCAATTGGCGTATTATATTTCGTGATTTTATAGTTGTCAAAAATCTATTAAAGCATTCAGATAAATTCAATCTACCTCTATATTCCATCTTAAAATTAGACCCTTAAATCGGTCTAATTTTGGGATGCAAAAGTACGAATTTTTTAAATCTGAACAAAGTTTTTAAACACTTGATTTATAGGTTATCCTTTGTCTTTGTCTAGCAATGAATAAAGTACGGATTCCAAAAACGATAATAGCAAGCTAAATAAAAGTGCAATCCAAAATCCGCTGACCGCAAATCCTCCCATAAACTCATCTGCCAACAGGATAATACAGGCATTAATGACCAAGAGAAACAAACCTAATGTTAGGATTGTAATAGGCAAGGTCATAATGACCAAAATTGGTTTTAAAATAGCATTGAGCAGCCCCAGGACAATGGCCAAAATAATCGCGGAAGTAAATCCGGCAACTTCCACTCCCGGAAGAAATTTAGCCAATACCACAACGGTAACGGCAGTCAACAATAATCTGATAATTAAATTCATGGTTGTTTTATTTTTTAAGACACAAAAAATGTTGGTTTAGGTGTTCAGGAAATCATTGACCTCTGCATAAAAATCGGTGGGGTTTTCAGCATGCAACCAGTGACCCGCATTCGAGATGGTTACAATTTTCGATTTTGGAAAATGCGAATGGATCAAAGTTTCGTCTTGTGTGGAAATATACTCTGAGCGGTCACCTCGCAAAAACAAAGTGTCTTTTTCAAATTTAGAATGCATTGGCAACGGCTCCCCAACTTCATTGACTTGCTCTTTTAAAACCTCAAGGTTGATCCGTAATGCCAAGGTCCCCTTTTTTTTCCAATATAAATTTTTAAGTAAAAATTGCCGAGTTCCAACATCGGAAATATAATTTTGTAATTCTTCGTCTGCCTCTCCTCTGCTCTTTAGCGCTTGAAAATCTAAGGCTGACAAGCCCTTAAGAATAGTGTCATGATGGGTTGGATAGTAGCGCGGAGAAATATCTGCAATGATCAATCTAGACACCACTTCTGGATACTCGACAGCAAACAACATCGCCGTTTTTCCTCCCATAGAATGCCCTAAAAGCACTATGTCCTTTAATTGATGTTCGTCACAATAACGTTTTAAGTCTTCCACCATAACCTCATAGTTGAACGTATCACTATGAAAACTACGCCCATGATTCCGTTGGTCGATAAGATGCACTTCGTAACCGACTTCACTGAATTTTGTACCTAGCGTTTTCCAATTGTCACTCATCCCCAGAAATCCGTGGAGAAAAATAAAAGCCTGGCCTTCGCCTAAAATTGTGGAATGTAGATGCATAGTTATTTATGATTGTAAATTTATAATTTAGGAGAGTTGAGTTGGAGGATAACCGATGACTGCCATCTGCGGACAGCCAACTGAAAACTACTTCAATTGTCTCAAGTACATATTAATTACATTTTCAATGCCTAAATACAGACTTTCTGAAATTAGGGCGTGACCGATAGAGACCTCCAATAAATCAGGAATATTCTGTTTAAAAAATTTAATGTTTTCCAGGGACAAGTCGTGTCCAGCATTAATACCCAAACCTAATGCGTTGGCCAAAACCGCACAATCCACGTATGGCTTAATCCCCATTTCATTACCTAGGCCGTAATCATTAGCAAAGGCTTCGGTATAAAGTTCAACCCGATCGGTGCCAGTCGCTTTTGCGCCTTCCACCTGTTTTAATACAGGGTCTACAAAAATAGAGGTACGGATACCGTTTTGTTTAAACTCCTTGACAACGTCTACCAAAAAATCTTTATGTTTAATGGTGTCCCATCCTGAATTGGAGGTGATGGCATCTTCTGCATCAGGCACCAAAGTAACTTGCGCAGGTTTTACTTCTAGGACCATATCTATAAATTGTTGGATAGGATTCCCTTCAATATTGAATTCTGTATACACCTCAGGCTTTAAATCATAAACATCCTGATAACGAATATGTCTTTCATCTGGTCTTGGGTGAATGGTGACCCCTTGGGCACCAAACTTTTGAACATCTTTTGCAAATTGCAGTACATTTGGAACATCACCGCCTCTTGAATTCCTTAGAGTAGCAATCTTATTGATATTAACGCTCAACTTTGTCATAGCTTTTGTTTTAAAGAACAAAAATACAAAGTAGATGATGCTTAATGTAGTTATTTTTAATTATTTTGCAGGAACAAATCTAATACCATGCCTTTAAGAGCGTACATAATCAATGACATTAAACCCTTAAACATTAATGATAAGGTGAGTGACCTTAAAATGATGTTTAATGAGTTGACTTATTCTCATATTCCCATAGAAAATAATAAGGTCTATTTAGGATGTATTTCAGAAACAGACGTCCATTGCTTTGACGGCAAGGAAATAATTTTGGATTGCAACCATACCTTAGAAGGTTTTTTTGTGCGATCCAATACCAATTGGTTAGATGTCCTTGAAGCCTTCGCACAAAACTCTTGTAATATTATGCCTGTTTTAGATGAAAACAATAATTATTTGGGGTATTATGAACTCAATGATATTATTGGACGCTTCAATGAAACACCTTTTTTCTCTGAGCCTGGCGGCACTTTAATTATTGAAAAAGGAATCCAAGACTACTCTTTTAGTGAAATCAGTCAGATTGTAGAATCCAATAATGCCAAACTCTTAGGAGCGTTTATCTCTAAAATGGAAGGTGATGTGGTTCAAATTACGCTTAAAATTGGAGATTCAGGACTGAACGATGTCATGCAAACATTCAGGAGATATAGTTATAACACCATTTCTGGTCATGAAGAAGACACGTATATTGAAAACTTGAAGGAACGCTCAGAATACCTGAAGAAATACCTTAATATATAGTACTATGAAAATTGCTATCTATAGTCAATACTATAAAGGTAACGAAGCATCCTTTGGCGTACTGTTAAATTATCTGTTACAGAAAGACTCAGAAGTTTTTATTGAGGATCATATCTACCAAATTATTGACAAGCATTTAGACCTTAAAAACAAATTCAACACGTTTGAAAAATTTCAAACCTTAGACGAGTCTTTTGATCTACTCATTAGTATAGGAGGTGATGGTACAATTTTAAGAGCCATCACTTATGTAAGCGACTTATTCATTCCTATTATTGGAATCAATACGGGCCGATTGGGATTTCTGGCCACCATACAGAATAATCAAATTGAAAATGCACTGGATAGTATTTTTGAAGGTGACTATAAAATTTCAGAACGCAGCTTATTGTGCATTGAAACCCAACCAAACAATAAGGATCTTACACAACTCAATTTCGCCCTTAATGAAATAGCAATCAGCAGAAAGAACACGACTTCCATGATTACGGTACAAACCCATCTTAATGGTGAGTACCTCACTTCCTATTGGGCCGATGGCTTAATTGTTTCCACACCTACAGGTTCTACAGGATATTCTTTGAGTTGTGGTGGCCCCGTAATTTCTCCAGACGCCAAAAGTTTCGTCATTACACCTATTGCACCACATAATTTGAGTGCGCGGCCTTTAGTTATTCCTGATGACACAGAAATTAAATTAAAAGTTGATGGTCGAGAAGATTTCTACCTCATTTCATTAGATTCAAGGATTGCTACATTGCACAATAGCACTATTGTCACTCTCAAAAAAGCAGACTTCAAAATTAAGATGATTGAACTTCCTAGCGAAAGCTTTATTGACACTTTACGCAAAAAACTACTTTGGGGAGAAGATAAACGCAATAAAACCTCATAAATACTGTTTATCTGTAATACAAATTAGCTCAAATTGTTATAGGCTAATCTTATTTATTATATTTGCAAACTTTTAAAATTTTATGAGGTATATCATTTTAATAATTTTCAGTATGTGTTTCATCCCGAACAGCCAAGCTCAACTCTATGAGGCCGGTGTTTTTTTGGGAGGGAGTAATTTTATTGGCGATATTGGTAGTACCACATATATTTCACCACAAAAACCGGCCCTCGGTCTCATGTTAAAGTGGAACAGAAGTAAGAGACACTCGTTTAGAGGTTCGATTATTTTTACGGATCTTGTGGGCTTTGATGAGGATTCAAGCGATCCGCGACGCATCGAGCGTGATTACGACTTCAAGAATTCAATTGTGGAGTTCTCTGCAGGAATGGAGTTTACATTTTTAGATTTCGATCTTGACAGTACTGATCCTCAAATGACACCATATTTATATACAGGAATTTCCACTGCAAAACACAATAACTCTTTTTTTAGAAATGGCATTCAAATTTCTGAAAACACAAGCAGCTGGGCCATTGGTATCCCTATGGTGGCGGGTTTTAAAACAACAATCTCTGACGTTTTTATATTAGCGGCTGAGATTGGGGTAAGATATACGTTTTCTGATGAAATTGACGGCAGCGTCCCCGGAAAATTCACACCTAGCGGAGTTCCTGGAGAACCTTCATCCATAGTTCCTTTTGGCAATTTAAACAGTAATGACTGGTATGTGTTTTCAGGAATTACCTTAACTTACACCTTTGGGCAAAAACCTTGTTGTTATTAAGTGGATTTAAAAGAACAGATACATATTGACAAATTACCCAACCATCTTGCCATAATAATGGATGGCAATGGCAGATGGGCTAAACAAAAAGGGTTCTTGAGAGTTATTGGCCATGAAAATGGCACTAAATCAGTGAGAGATGTTGTTGAGGCTAGCGCTGAAATAGGGATCAAACATCTCACTCTTTATGCATTTTCAACTGAAAACTGGAACCGACCAAAGATTGAAGTTCAAACTTTAATGAAACTCTTGGTCAAATCTTTAAAAAAGGAAATCAAAACTTTACAGGACAATAACATTCAGCTCAACGCCATTGGCTGTCTTGATGACTTGCCTACAAAGGCAAAAGAAGAGCTTAAGGAAGTTATAGAAAAAACTAAAAATAACAGCCGCATGGTTCTTACTCTAGCCTTAAGTTATGGCTCTCGCGAGGAACTCATAAATATGGTTAAAAAAATATCTGATAAAGTTAAAAATAATATAATTTCAAGTGATTCTATTGACGAATCCATTATTAATAAGCATCTTTACACGCAAAATTTGCCAGATGTAGACTTGCTTATCCGCACCAGTGGAGAACAAAGAATCAGTAATTTCTTGTTATGGCAAATTGCGTATGCAGAATTATATTTCACCAGTATTTTATGGCCGGATTTTAAAAAGCATGATTTATACACCGCTTTGATAGACTATCAAAATAGAGAACGACGATTTGGAAAAACAAGTGAACAACTTAGCTAATAACACGCTTTTGAAAACAATTTTTAATACCTTTTTCATTGCCTTTTTACTTTTAACTTCCTTTGCACTAACAGCACAGGAAAGCCCATATAATTCAGGACAAAAATATACGATAGCAGAAATTGTTGTTTCTGGGGACACAAATTTCAGTGAAGCCACAATTATTACGTTTTCGGGTTTAAGAAAAGGTGAGGTTATAGCCATCCCAGGAGAGCGTATTAGTGAAGCTCTTAAAAAACTTTGGGGTTCCAATCTTTTTAGCAATATTGATATTTACCTAACCAAAACAGTAGGTGATACGGCATATTTGGAGATTAGTCTTCAAGATTTGCCTGAGTTGAACAATTTAGAGATTAGAGGCGTCAAGAAAGGAAAAAAGGACGCCATCATAAAGGACAACAAACTTAATAAAGGCGTTAAAGTCACTGAAAACCTCATTACTACAACAAAAAACTACCTGACTGACAAGTATAGAAAAGAAGGTTTCTATAATACCAAAGTATCGGTGACCACCTCTTTTTTAAATGATTCCATTGAAAAGAGCAGAGTCAATATGTTGGTTGACATTCAAAAAAATGACAAGGTAAAAATTAAGGATATTGACTTTATTGGCAATGAGAAACTTAGCGATAAACAGCTGAGAAAAGCCATGAAAGACACGAAACAAAAGAATTTTTTACGTTTCTTAAAGCGATCAAAATACGTTAAGGCCACCTATAAGGAAGATTTAGTTAAAGTAGTGGACAAATACAAAGAGAACGGCTATAGAGATGCTCGGGTTATTTCTGACTCTATTTACAATAATCCTGACGGCACCATTTCCATTGCCATTAAAGTAGAAGAAGGCGAAAAATATACTTTCGGAAAAATTGCCTTTGTTGGAAACACTATATTTAATGATCAACTCTTGGCCGGCCTTTTAGGTATTCAGCCTGGAGACACTTATAATGGTGTGGAACTAAAAAAGAGAATTGCAGACGATTCTAGACCAGATGCCCAAGATATAACCACTTTATATCAAGATAGTGGTTATTTATTTTCAACTATCAATCCGGTGGAGATAAGTGCTGATGGAAATGTTATCGATATGGAAATCCGTATTTCTGAAGGTAAACCTGCTTACTTTAATAATGTATCCGTAGTCGGGAATGATAAAACCAATGACCGCGTTATCTATAGAGAATTAAGAACACGTCCAGGGCAGCTGTACAGCAAAACTGCTGTGGTAAGAACAGTAAGGGAACTTGGTCAATTAGGTTTCTTTGATGCGCAACAATTGAGCCCAAATTTCAAAAACGCGAATCCTAATGAGGGCACTTTAGATATGGAATACTCCGTCGTCGAAAAAGGTTCCAGCCAAATTGAACTTCAAGGTGGTTATGGTGGCGGTGGCTTTATTGGAACTTTAGGTTTATCGTTCAATAACTTTGCAATTAAAGACATTTTCAAACGCGAAGCGTATAAGCCAGTACCTACAGGAGATGGACAAAGCTTAGCATTGCGATTGCAGGCCAGTCGTTTTTACCAAACCTATAGTTTCTCCTTTACAGAGCCTTGGTTAGGAGGTAAGCGCCCGGTCCAATTTTCAACCTCATTGTCACACACTAAGCAGTTTTTATACGATCCGAGAACGAGAGATGCCGATAAGAGTAAACGTTTTAACATCACAGGTCTTACTGTTGGCCTCGCCAAACGCTTGACACGTCCTGACGATTATTTCACTCTTTCGCAGGCAGTAAGTTTTCAGCATTATGATTTACAGAATTACAACACTGGCCTCTTTACCTTTGGTGATGGATATTCTCAAAACTTATCATATACAATTGGCTTGAGCAGAGATAATACCCATACAGATCCAATTTATCCAACTGGAGGATCTCGTTTTTCTGTAACGGCTAAATTCTCTCCTCCATATTCAATGTTTAATAATGTGGATTATACCGCCTTAAAAGACGAAAGAGCGGCATTGGACCCTGCCAATCCTGATGACTATGCACGGATGGGAGAAATTGATCAAGAGCGGTACAAATGGTTGGAGTTCTATAAAGTTAAATTCAAAGGCGATTGGTACACTAAGGTTGTAGACAAACTAGTGATCAAAACAGGATTGGAATTTGGTTTTCTTGGCGCCTATAATCAAGATAGAGGTGTGATTCCTTTTGAACGCTTTTTCGTTGGTGGAGATGGTTTAGGAAACTATTCATTGGATGGTAGAGAATCTATCGCCTTAAGAGGGTATCCAAACCAATCCTTATCCTCACAAGATGGAGGAACGATTTACAATAAATTTTCATTAGAAGTTCGTTATCCAATCACTTTGGGTGCACAAGCCAAAATTTATGCGCTTAGTTTTGTGGAAGGTGGTAACTCTTTTGATAATTTCAAGGATTATAACCCCTTTGAACTTAAACGTTCAGCTGGTGTAGGATTACGTATTTTCATGCCTGCATTTGGTTTGTTAGGTATTGACTTTGGGTATGGATTTGATTCTTTACCTGGGCAAAACTCACCTAACGGATGGGAAACCCACTTTATTATTGGTCAGCAGTTTTAAGTTTGGCACGGTATTTTCTAAGGATACTTTGACGATTTAGTTGAAGTGTTAAAATTTTTTAGAATATATTTCGTTTATTTGAAAAATATTACGCTGATCAGACAGAGTTGTTTAGTTAATCTGTCGTTTTAGAATTTATAGCGTGATCAATAAATGATAAAATATAAACAGATGAAACATAAAGTTCTTTTTTTAATGGCAGTCATAAGTCTATTGAGCTTTACTTCAAACGCACAACGTGGCGTAAGAATAGGTTATATTGACACTGAATATATTTTGCAGAATGTTCCAGAATACCAAGAAGCAACCGCGCAGTTGGACACTAAGGTTTTACAGTGGAAATCTGACGTAGAGCAGCGTATGGCAGAAATGGCTCAAAAAAAATTACAACTCAACAATGAGCGTGTCCTCTTAACCCAAGAACTTTATGAAGAACGTTTTGAAGACATTACTTTTGAGGAAAAGGAAATTTTAGATTATCAGCAAAAACGTTTTGGTCCAAACGGCGATTTAATGATCCAAAAACAACAGCTGATCCAACCCATCCAAGATCAGATATTTGCCGCAGTACAAGAAATTGCAAGCAGCAACGAGTATGATTTTATTTTTGATAAATCTGCAGATGTAGTGATGTTGTATTCCGCAGAACGTTTTGACATAAGTGAAAGGGTTTTAAGAACGATCACCAGATCTTCTAAGCGGACGCAAGCTCAAACTAAATCAGAGCGGCGAGCTGCTGCAGATGAAGACGTTGTGCCAATTGTCAACGAAGAGCTCGATGCGCGCGAAGAAGCTATAGAGGAGAAAAAGGCACTGCGTTTAAGTGCTGCCGAAGCGAGAAGAGCGGAACAGCAAGCTACAAGAGATTCGATAAAAGCTGATGTTGATGCCAGACGTCAAAAAATACTGGACGACAGAGCGAAAGCGAAGGCTGAAAGAGAAAACAAAAATAATCCGACGGACAGTACTTCAGTAAAATCTGAAGAAAAAGCCAAAACCGCTGGAGATAGTACAAAAAAGACCCCAGCACAAATTGCTGAAGAAAAAAAACAGCAACAAATAAGCGATCGTGAGGCTAGACAAAAAGAACTTGACGAACGCAGGAAGAAAATATTAGAAGAACGACAGAAAGCTAAAGAAGAACGGGAAGCTCAAAAAAAGGCTAAAGATTCCGTTCCAGAAAAATAATAACCAAAAACAATTATTAATTATAACACGTAATACTATTTTGAAAATGAAACATTTTAAGACCCTTTTATTTGCAGGACTACTTTTTATTGGAGCAACAAGCATCTCTAATGCCCAAAGTAAAATCGCTCATATCAACACGCAAGAACTTATTAAAGCAATGCCAGCAATGAAAAGTGCACAGGCAGAATTAGAAAAATTGCAAAAAACATACGAGACTGAAATTCAAACTATGGCGACTGAACTTCAAAATAAAATGAAGCAGTACCAAGCTGAAGTTGAAAGCAAAACTGACGAAGAGAATGCTAAAAGATCTCAAGAAGTACAAGGTATGCAACAAAGTATCCGTGAGTACCAAACTACAGCACAACAAGATCTTCAAAAGAAAGAATTTGATTTGTTGAAACCAATTACAGATAAAGCTGAAGCTTCCATTAAAAAAGTTTCAAAAGCACAAGGTTTTAACTATGTTCTAGATTCTTCACCAGGTTCTGGTGTGATTTTAGCTGAAGGGAAAGACCTAATGGCTGACGTTAAAAAAGATTTAGGATTCTAGGAATTCATATCACATCACTAAAATTTTGTAAGGAAAGCTGCTTTTAATAAGCGGCTTTCCTATTTTTGTACTATGAGCATACAACCTATTGGGATATTTGATTCGGGCGTTGGTGGCACTTCTGTTTTTAAGGAGATCAAGGCCTTGCTTCCGCACGAACACACCATCTATTTGGCCGATAGTTTTAATGCACCCTATGGAGGCAAATCCAAGAAGGAGATTATCGATTTAAGCGTTAAAAACACGGAGTTGCTCATTCAAAAAGGTTGCAAGCTTATTGTTGTAGCGTGCAATACCGCTACAACCAACGCCATATCTGTTTTAAGAGACGCTTTTGACATTCGCTTTATTGGTATTGAACCTGCCATTAAACCTGCCGCCTTGAGCACGCAAACAAAAGCAATAGGCATTTTGGCCACCAAGGGAACCTTGAGCAGTGAATTATTTCATAAAACCACTGATCTATATAGCCACGGAATCAAAGTAATTGAACAGGTTGGCGAAGGGATTGTCTCTCTTATTGAGGAAGGAAAAACGGACAGCGAAGACATGACAGTATTGTTGCAAACCTATCTCAAACCCATGATTGCAGCCGATATTGATTATTTGGTTTTAGGCTGTACACACTACCCTTACCTCATCCCCCTGTTATTGGAAATGTTACCAAATCACGTCAAAATCATCGATTCTGGGCAAGCGGTTGCACGACAGACCAAAGCGGTTTTGGAACAGCATCATCTTTTAAATACGCAAACCTTAATTGGCAATAGCCAATTCTATACCAATGGCAACGTTGATGTTATGAAGGATATTTTAGACGGACACTATGATGTTGAACATTTGATGTTTTAGACCATTTTTTGATTTACACACTTAATGAAACAGCGCCTATTTCTTATTCGTCTTTAAACCAACTGGAATACTTTATATAATTATCCGCAATTCGATT
The DNA here is from genome assembly GCF_000423005.1 of Gelidibacter mesophilus DSM 14095. Taxonomy (GTDB): domain Bacteria; phylum Bacteroidota; class Bacteroidia; order Flavobacteriales; family Flavobacteriaceae; genus Gelidibacter; species Gelidibacter mesophilus. Next base: position 211,301 of record NZ_AUHD01000006.1, on the reverse strand, counting down.
AATTTCTCCTGAAATCAAATCGGCACTAATATCCTTCACTTTTTTAGCTGGTACTCCTGCATAAATACTACCTGATTCAATTCTTGTGTTTTTGGTCACTACAGCTCCAGCAGCAATAATGCTATTGCTTTCTATAATACAATCATCCATTACTATGCTGCCCATACCAATCAGGACATTATCGTGAACAGTACAGCCGTGTACAATGGCATTATGGCCAATGGAAACGTTGTTGCCAATAGTGGTTGGCGATTTTAGATACGTGGCATGGATGACCGCTCCATCTTGGATATTCACCTTATTGCCTATTTTAATATAATGCACATCCCCTCTAATGACGGCATTGAACCACACACTGCATTGGGTTCCTATGGTGACTTCACCGACGATCGTGGCATTTTCTGCGATATAGCAGTCGTCTGCTATTTGTGGATGTTTTCCGTTTACTGTTTTTATAATTGGCATGTTGCTGGTTTCAGATTTAGACTTTCAGGTTCAATTTAAGGTGAAGTTATCTAAAATAAGATAATAATTCTGATTTTTTGGAAGCAGACACCATTATCTGTTTGCCATTGCTCAGCTCAACACTACCACCCTTTCCCTTTATATATTTTACAACTTCACTTACATTCACCAAATACGATTTATGAACTCTAGCGAAACCGGAATCCAATAAGGCATCCTCAAAATATTTTAAGGTTTTGCTGACCAATTTTTTCTTATTGGTATTCAGATAAATCTCAGTGTAATTATCATCGGCTTTACAATACAAAATATCCTCAGTATTCAAAACTTCAAATCCATCTAGGGTAGGAATGGATATTTTGCCCTCCACACTCTTTGTTCTTGAAACCAAAACGCGATTTTGTAATGCCTCTTCCTTGGCTCTGATTTCCGTAACATAATCCACGGCCTTAATCAACTCATCAATTGAAATAGGTTTCATCAAATAATAAGAAGCATGCGCATTTAAAGCATCTATTGCATAATGATTGTAGGCGGTCACAAAAACAGTTTCAAAATTGATATCGCCCACCTTATCCAACAAATCGAAAGCATTGCCATAGGGCATTTCTACATCAAGAAATACCAAATCCAAATCGTGGTTTCGAATTAGCACTAAGGCTTCATCAACATTTGCTGCTTGTCCAAGTACCTCCACATTCGGACAGTATTTTTTAAGGTAATTTTTTAAAATTTCCCTACTGGTTGGTTCGTCTTCTACAATGATTGATCTTAATTTCATAAGCATGTGGTTAGAAGTTGGAAGCACGAAGTTAGGAGATAAAATCTCTTTTAACTTTAATACGTCAACTTTGTTATTTCTTCATTTTCATTGAAATATGCTGTAAACACTAATTTAGACGGAAAGCACCATGCAAATCCTCACTCTTTTTTATTTCATGCATCGATATCACATTAAAAGCTTCATTCTTCGTGCTCCCATTTTCTCACTCCGAGCTTCATGCTTCCGTCTTTTAGTCCTTTTTTAACGTCACCACCACTTTAGTCCCCACATCTTCCGCTTCCTGAAAATCATCTACAAATACATCAACTTTATCTTTATACATGTCATTCAAAATCGCAACACGTTTCTTAATATTGCCCATTCCTTTGGAGTTTTGCTTCTTTTGGTGTTCCGTTTTTAAAGCTTTGGAGCGTATTCTTCCAATCCCATCATCAGCGATAGTAATGGTGATTTCGTTGTCATTTTTTTTAGTTATACTAATATCTAAATGGCCCTTTCCTAATTTATAGCGCAAGCCATGCCACACGGCATTTTCAATATACGGCTGTAAAAGCATTGGCGGAATTTGGTATTCATCAATCTTTATGGATTCCTCTATCGTGATCTCGTAATCAAACTTATCCTGAAATCTGAAGTGCTCCAGCTTAGTGTAAAGTTCCAAGAGCTCAATCTCCTTTTTTAAAGAGATAAAATCTTCATCGCTATTTTCTAGCACAGCCCGCATCAACTGTGAAAAATCAGATAGGTATTTATTGGCGGTACGTTCATCATTGGACGCAATAAAGCTGTTCACTGAGTTCAATGCATTAAAGATAAAATGTGGATTCATTTGGCTCCTTAATGATTTTAAGGCCAGTAAATTATTGGCCAAACGTTGCTGCTTAATGTATTTGTACATAAAATAGGCGGTCACCAGCAAAAGCAAAACACCGCCAATAAGCGAGTAAATAATCAGTTCTTGGCGTTTGTTACGTTCTGTGGTGAGTTGGAAGAGGCTTTCAGAGAGCTTTTTATCACTCTCTAAGGTGGTGATGCGGTTTTGAGTTTCTGTAATATTTTTACTGAAACGTGCTGCTTGCGATAGTTCTTGCTCCTTTTTAATGTAAAGCTCATCTACCACTTCGGTATACGCCTTATAGGTATCTAAAGCCATTTTATAATCGCCAGAATCATAATAAACATCAGACAATTTGCGCGTGGCATCCTTTTTAACGATGAGATCTTCTTTTTTGCTGGCTTCTTTGATGCTTTTCTCTAAATACGGAATGGCATTGCCATAATCTTTTTGGGCAAAGTAGGCACTCCCTATTTTATAGTTTTGTTTTTGCGAGGTCAGCGCACTTTCATTATCAATCTCCGCTTCCATTTCAATAGCTTCGATATCCTTCAGAGCTTCCTTGCGCATTTCAATTTCATCGTCATACAATCTATTGGTGCTTTGAAAATCGGCCACCGTGATTTTCTCCTTAACGGATCGTGTTTTATTTTCTTTATTGGCGAGACTCAACGCATTATCAAAATAATCTTGTGCTTGATTGGTCTTTCCTGAAACATTATAAGTTTGTGCGATCTTTGAGTTGAGATCGGTAATTTTTGGTTTGAGCAAATGTTTTTGAGCTACTGCCAATCCTTTTTTATAATTGTCAATAGCATTTGCATAGTCCTTTATCGCGGAATATGTATCACCCAAACCCTCGTATAGACCAGTTAATTGCCAATTGGAAAGCGTTGCCGTATCCAGTGCTCTGTAAACGGAAATACTTTCTTGGTAACTTTTATTGTTTCTATAAGCTTCCGCCAATTTTAGGTTAACGTCGTTTGAAGCCAAATTCTGAATGCTAATTTGGTAATTGGATACTGCAAGGTCATACTGCTTCCAATGCTTGTAAACATCCCCCAAAACCTCATAGGCATCGGCATTTTCTTTAGAAGAACTACTTTGCAGTAAGGCTTCGGTAAGAAACTCAATACTTTTTTCAGCATCCTTCTTTTGATAAGCGACTGCTGAATCAATAAGAGCATTAAAATTTTGAATGTTTCTTTTATATTTTGACCTAGAGACACGCTCTTTAAACGCAGGCTTCACATCCACCAATATCCGTTCATCATTTTGAATGGTATAATACACAGTTTCAAAATCTTTATGACGGATGACCAATTCATCACCTTTTTTTACTTGGATACGGAATTCTCCATCACTTCCAGTTACAGTATATGCGCCGCCATTAACTTCGACATTAACTTTTGAAATAGGTTTGTAAGTATCACTTTCTCGCACTGAACCTCTGACAGTAAATCTGGGTGCTTCCTTTTGGATATCATTTTTCTGTGCCTGTATATTTTGGGTTAAAATACACAAAATGATGATCGCACCATATTTAATTATTGCTCGCATATTCTTTTATCACGGAATAAACTTACTCGTTTTAATCGAGTTATTAAAATGAAGAATTTAAAACTCAAAGCGATTTCTAGTGAAAAAGGATCGATCACTAATCTAGAACGCCGGTTCACTTATCCGAAGTGGCATCACCCTCATTCTTCCTTTTTATACCAGAAAGTTACAAATAGCTTTACATCATCAATTAAAAAAAAAACACTATGAAAACAATTCTAAAAACAATGGTATTGGGGTTATTCCTTTTTGTATTATTAACCTGTAATGCCAACTCAAAAAAGTCTACATCTTCTGACTTGGCGATGGTTGAAAATACAATCGAACATGATAACGAACAATTCATCAAAGTAGCTTTGCTCTTGGATACTTCCAACAGTATGGACGGACTTATCGATCAGGCCAAAGCCCAACTTTGGGAAATAGTGAACGAGCTTTCTTATGCCAAATGCAACGACACCAAACCCAATCTACAAATTGCACTTTATGAATATGGTAATGACGGCCTCAACGGCAAGGAAGGATTTTTACGTCAAGTATTGGCTTTTAGCAGCGACTTGGACGAGATCTCCAAACAATTGTTTTCATTATCCACGAACGGGGGTAATGAATATTGCGGACAGGTCATTCTGACTTCACTGAAACAATTGCATTGGGGAAACAATCCAAACGATCTGAAACTCATTTTTATTGCAGGAAACGAGCCCTTTACTCAAGGAAAAGTGAGTTATAAAGAGGCCACTAAATTGGCCGTTGATAAAAATGTCACTGTGAACACCATTTTTTGTGGAGATTATAACCAAGGTATTTCTAGCTATTGGAAAGATGGTGCTGATTTAGGAAAGGGCAATTATATGGCCATCAATCACAATCATCACACCACTTATGTAGCCTCTCCTTTTGATGATCAAATATTGCAATTGAACCAAAAGCTCAATCAAACTTATGTGGCTTATGGAAGTGCAGGGCGTCAAAAAATGAGTTTACAATCAGAACAGGACGCTAATGCTCAAGAATACAATAGCGCGAACGCGGTGAGTAGAACGGTAAGCAAAAGTTCACATCTCTATAAAAATGATTCATGGGATTTAGTGGATGCTCACAACAGCAATTCCTTCAAATACGAAGATCTAAAGGATAGTGACTTACCATCTGAACTAAAAGAAAAATCCACGGAAGAAATTAAAGCCTATGTGACGCAGAAGAGTGAGGAGCGCAGTGTGATCCAGAAGAATATTCAAAATTTAAACGAAAAACGAAGAACCTATATTCTCCAACAACAAAAAGAAGAAAACAACGGCTTAGAAAACGCCATGATCAATGCGATCAAGACACAGGCACAACTGAAACATTATTCATGGGAATAAATAGCGATGATGGATTGGTATTAAGTATTTAGAATGAAGACATAAAAAACAAGATATAAAGAAGCTTAAAATTTCACAAACAAATTGATCCAAATGAAAACTGAGAACTTAATTAATAGCGGGACATGCGCAGTCATATTTCTTTTTTCGACAATTAAAATTGTAGCCCAAAGTTAATTGATGAAAGCCACCATTATTGAAAACTACAGAGTTTGCTTGATAGGAATATGTGTAGGCAAAAACAAAGTTTTTATAATCAACACCCAAAAAAGGAGTGAAATATTGTAGATTCTGACTGCTTACACCTGCTCCATTTTCAAATTCAGCGCCGTCCAAACTTCTTTTGTAAGAAATACCTCCCCATAGTTTTCCAAAATCCATGTCTTTGTATACCTTGGCATTAATATCAATTGACGATTCTTTAGTGGCATCTCTATATAAAAATAAAATGGAAGGCTCATAGCTCCACTCGCTTCCTAATTTTCTAAAGACATTTCCGGCACTAAACAATAAGGTTCTTAAATTATCATATTTAAAAATACCATTGGCGTTAGAATTGATGCCATCATTGTTCAGGACGTTTTTAACAGTGGCATGGGCATAAAAGTTGATAAAATGGTAAGAGAAGCCAAAATCGATATTTAAATTGGTTGCACTTTGCGCTATTCCAGAAATGAGAGGGTCAAAGCCCTCATCCAAGAATGTGGTTTCATCCAATTTATATTGAATCGCTCCTGCACTTATTCCAAAGGATAGCATATTTAAATCAATCTCATTTCGGGAAAATAATAAGTGATGGGCGTAAGTAAGATAGGCACCTGTTTGGGAATGGTATCCATTTTTATCATTATAGACAATGGCTCCAACCGCCGATTGGGATTCCCCAATACGACTGTTAATGCTAAAAGTTTGCAATGCTGGCGCATTATCCTGACCAAACCATTGTTTACGCGCCGTTAATCTAATCTTGGCACAATTTGCTACGCCTGCCATTGATGGGTGGATCAAATAATAATTATCGGTCAGATAATCAGAATATATTGGTAATCCTTCTTGAGCTTGACTAAGCTTTACGGTAATTAATACAAATGCGATTAAACAAAACGTCCTAAATTTCATATTTCTTATCTTTTCTCAGAAAAGTGAGCTTAGTTTCTCTATGACCTACTGATCTTTTAGGAATACTTTGTAGGTGGAAAGTACGGGGCCAACATCTTCAAAATAAAGCACTACTCACAATAAAGCTATCTGAGGTCTATATGTTTGAGCAGACTTTTATATCTGTCAAATATATAAATTTTTGTGCTTTGTAGCTCATCTCGGCCAACAATCTTACTTGTGTCTCGTTTATACTTACTTCGAAAGCGCCCATGAGCTCATTTTATGCTAAATGTCGCCACTATTTAGTGAATGTAATCAACACCTCTATCCTCTGGTCCATAAAACTGAATGTAAGAATACTCAACGCAAACCGATACGAAAAGCAATATAACCAAACCCTAAAGATCACATCACTGAAAATAATTTAAATAGAAAGTAAAAAATACAGCTTGAAAAAGATTATAGCAATCTTACATGAATTTCAAAAAGAGCAACTTTACCCCTTTAGTTTTGCTATTTTTGCATAAAGAAAAGAACCCATGGAAAAGACCACAATCTCAATACAAAAAACGAGTAATCCGACCATACTAAAATTTGAAGCCGACAAGTTTTTAACCAATCATGAAAGTTTTGAATTTAGGAATATTGATGAAGCCAAAAACTCGCCATTGGCACAACAGCTTTTTTATCTTCCATTTATAAAAAAGGTATATATTTCTGGAAATTTTATTGCCCTAGAACGCTATGATATTGTGGAATGGGAAGATGTACAACAGGAAGTTTCTGAACAAATAGAAGACTATATTAATGCTGGCAAACCAGTTGTAACTGAAGAGAAACTAACAAAGAAAATCCCAATTACCATTTATGCGGAAAGCACTCCAAACCCTTCAGTTTTAAAGTTCATGGCCAATAAGAGATTAGTAGCAACTTCCTACGAGTTTGTTTCTTTAGAAGATACCAAGTATTCACCATTAGCTACAGAATTATTCCATTTACCTTTTGTTAAAAGTGTGTTTTTTGATGAGAATTTTATTTCTATCACCAAATATGATGTTGCAGATTGGAGCGAGATTACAATGGAATTAAGAGATTTCCTCAGACAATACATAGAAAGTGAAAAGGACATTGTTTTGGAAAATGCTCCGAAATCAGTTAGCAAACCAGAACAGAAAAAGGAGAAGACTTATGAAAATCAGGATGATATTTCAAAGGAAATCATAACCATCCTTGATGAATATGTGAAGCCAGCTGTAGCTAGTGATGGAGGAAATATTGAATTCCGTTCTTATAATCCTGAGACCAAAAAAGTAATGGTCGTTTTGCAAGGCGCCTGCAGTGGTTGTCCATCTTCAACCTACACGTTGAAAAACGGCATAGAGAATATGCTTAAGGAAATGCTTAAGGACGCGGAACTGACTGTAGAGGCCATTAATGGTTAGTTTTAAATTATTTTTCATACCTTTAAAGGAATAGGTAAATAATTAATTTAAAAACAGAAATATGTCAGTATTAAAAGTTGTAGAAATATTAGCTAACTCAGATAAAAGTTGGGAAGACGCCGCAAGAAATGGTGTTCAACACGCTTCCAAGACAATCAAGAATATTAAGTCTGTATATTTAAAAGATCAAAGTATCACCGTTAAAGACAATGAATTATCACAATTTAGGGTCACCCTAAAAATCACATTTCAAGTCGATTAAATTTAAAAAATAGCGCCTTAAAAAGCGCTATTCTTTTATCTATAGGTAGCTTGCCTATAGTTCTCATTATTCCATTCGCTGTGGAGCATTTCTATTTCCTTATTTTAGAAATGTTCCCATAAACAAATCCAAGAGATATTCAAATTTTAGAACTTGAGCAGAAGGTATCCATAAGTAAAAAAAAAAATCGAGCCCCTATCAAAGTTTCTTATCACCAATTTTTAGCTCATGGGTTGGTATACATTGGTGCTGAACAGGCCAAAATTTTATTCTTTTGTTCTTGATTGTTTTTACTGATATCGAAAGCGCTTTTTAAATTGAAAAAAATGTAATTTTTTTATATCCAATCTTCCATTACCTAATGCCTTTCAATTGCTCATCTTATAAGAAAGCAGACATGTAATTTTTTATTTCTTTTGATAATTGATAACTTTACATCTTAACGTTATTAAAAGTAAAATTTATGGAAGTACAAGAATGGATTGACAAAGGTTATGAATTGATCATAGACTTTGGACCAAGAGTATTATTGGCCATCTTAATATGGTTTATCGGGTCTTGGGTAATTAAAATTCTCTTGAAAGGAGTCACAAAAGCCATGGATCGAGGCAATTATGACATCAGTCTTAAAAAATTCCTTTTAAACCTTTTAAATTGGGCCTTTAAGATCATTCTTATTGTTGTAGTCCTTGGAACTGTTGGTATTGAGACAACTTCCTTTGCCGCCATATTAGCCGCCGCAGGTTTGGCCCTTGGTTTAGCATTACAAGGCTCCTTGGCAAATTTTGCTGGTGGCGTTTTGATTTTGATCATCAAGCCTTTTAAAATTGGTGATTTTATTGGTGCCCAGGGTGTAGAGGGAACAGTTAAGGAGATTTCAATATTTAACACCCAATTATTGACCTTCGGCAATCAGCTTGCCATACTACCTAATGGTAAATTATCCAATGATAATATTATTAATTACTCATCTGAAGGCATACGTAAGGATGCCATTACCTTTGGCATCAGTTATGATAGTGACATAAAACTTACCCGTGACATTATTTTGAAATTGGTCAATGAGCAACCAGAAGTAATGCAGGACGAAGGCAAGCAGCCAATGATGGTTGTGACAGAATTGGCCGATAGCTCTGTGAACCTTTCGTTACGTTTTTGGGCTAAAAATGAAGACTTCTGGGCTTTACATTGGAAATTCCTAGAGGAAGGTAAGATACGATTGGAAGCTGCGGGTATAGTTATACCATACCCACAACACGACGTACATATAATCAAGGAATCTTAATGTTTGGTTCCCATAAAGTCCTTTAAATAAAAAGGTTCAAAATAGGCGACATTTTCAATGTCGCTTTTTTTGTATTTATCATCTGCCAATGGGCCCATTTCTTTGGCGGAAGGAAGTTTGTTTTCAATAAAAATGGCGTTGGGATGTACAATGATTTGCTTTGTTTTTTCCACACCACTCCCAATAAAATAAACGTTACCTGCCTCTAGATAGTCTTCAAAGCTGTGTTCATCTAAAATTTGAGCCTCAATCGCTCTCATCGGTTTGTGTTCGTGATCATACACGGCAGCATAAACTTCCATCCTGCGGGCGTCGATCATTGGTACAATACACCCAGAGTCTATCTGTACCTGATGTGACAAGGCCTTTAACGTGTCTATAGACACCAATGGCTTATCTAAAGCGAAACACAAACCCTTTGCTGCAGAAACTCCAATACGCAATCCTGTGTAAGAGCCAGGACCTTTACTAACGGCAACAGCGTCGATATCATGTGGTTCCAACTTTGCTTCTTTTAGTACCGCTTCGATGAATAGATGTAGAGATTCTGCATGGGAATAATTAGAGTTATAATCTTCCTTTAAAACCAAAATCTCTCCTTCCTTAGAAAGAGAGACTGAACAATTGGTTGTTGCTGTTTCAATATTGAGTATGTACGACACCGTTACTATTTTTAAAATCTAATTCTTTCCAGTTTCCTCTTTACCCTTGACTTCGATCTTATCTCCCGGATTTAATGTTTTAGAAACTACATTATATGGTCCAGTAATGATCACATCACCAGCCTTCAATCCTGACAAGATCTCAATATTACTATCGTCTTGAATCCCTGTCTTTACAACTCTCAATTTAGCCTCATCACCATGCTTTACAAAAACACATTCAAATTTTTGATCGTTGTCAACTCTTAAAGGCGCTTCAGCCTTGTCTTCTGGTCTCTTTGCAGCCGCGCTTCTAATGGAGGAAGTGTCTGTTTTAATTACAATCGCACTGATTGGAACACTTACAATATCCTTTCGCGTCTTGGTAATAATATCCACAGTAGCGGTCATCCCTGGACGAAAGGGTGAATAATTTTCTCCTTTACCTTCCATTAGGTCTTGATAGGACTCTTCAAGAATGCTCACTTTTACCCTAAAATTAGTAACCTGATCCGCCGTTAAAGTTCCAGCCGCAGAATTCGCAATTGCGGTAACAACCCCTCTAAATTCTTTTTTAAGATAGGCATCAACCTCAACAATTGTGGAATCGCCTATTTGTACCTTAACAATATCATTTTCATTGACGTCAATTTCAACTTCCATATTGTTCAAATTGGCCACCCTTAAAATTTCAGTACCAGCCATTTGTTGGGTTCCAACAACACGCTCTCCAAGTTCTACCTCTAATTTTGAAATCGTTCCGCTCATAGGCGCGTAAATTGTGGTCCTGCTCAAATTATCACGGGCTTCACTTACTGATGCACTCGCACTTTGTACATTATAATATGCAGATTGTTGGCTGGCCTGTGCTATTTCATAGCCAGACACGGCTTTATCCCATTCCGATTTTGAAATAATTCCTTTGTCAAAAAGTTGCTTGTTACGGTCATAACTTAATTTGGCCTCTCTCAAGGAAGCTTCGGCTTGCTCCAAACCTGCTTTTATGTTTTGGTAAGTGGCTTGACTTCTATTTACTGCTGATTGAATGAGGTCTGGATTGACCCTTACCAACAAGTCGCCTTTATTGACCTGTTGCCCCTCTTTAAAAGGCAAGTCTATAATTTCACCGGAGACTTCACTAGAGATTTTAACCTCAACTTCTGGCTGAATCTTACCAGTAGCCGAAACTTTTTCAACGATATCCATAAGCATCACCTTTTGGGTCTCAACCTCCTTAAAGTTACCTGCTTTACCGAACCACCCCGCTTTTTTCCCTACAATCAATAGCAAGATCAGCACTACTATGGTGGATATTACGATTATCACTGTTTTTCTGCTCATAATGGTTAGTTTATAGTGGTGGTATTATAAATAATAAGCGATCATTAATTATTAGAATTTTAACTCAAGCGCAGGAATTCCAAAATAAAGTTCAAGAACCTTCAATTTGAAAATATAATCATATTTGGCACGGTTGAGTTCTATTTGGGCGTTATCATATTTCACTTTTGACTGGCTAAATTCAAAAGCATTCGTCAAACCAACGTCATAACGTTCTTTAGCATAATTATAGGCCAATTCTTGAGATTCCACAGCAGATTCCGCAGCTTCATAAGATTTCAACGCGCCTTTGGCATCAACATAAGCCTGATACACAGTAGATTCTAAATCCAGTTGGGCTTGTTCCAATTCATTTTTGCTTCTTTCTAAATTGATTTGGTTTCTTTTTACGTTGCTCTTCACAGAGAACCCATTGAGAATTGGTATGTTTAAAGAAAAGCCATAGGCAATACCGTCATTTTGTGACAATTGATCCAAAAACGGATCTGCCCCAACTCTTCTCGTAATCGTATTTGGAAATTCACCAATAACTGATTGTCCTGTCTCTTCAACAACCCCAATTTCTTGAATAATTATTGGATTGTCCGGATCAACATCTTGTATAAAAGAAGCTGAACTAGAGAATCTGGTATCATATCCAAAAAAAGCAGATAATGTTGGATAATACGCGCTTTTTGCTATTTGAACATCCTTTTCAGCAAGTTCCACATTTGTTTCAGCAATTTTAATCTCCGCTCTATTCTCTTTTGCTTGTTCTACGACTTCAACCACACTCTTATTTGAAATCCCTTCATCTACGATGTCATAACCTTCATCTTCAATATCAAAATTCTGATAATCCTTAATCAATAACAGTTGTGCTAAACTTATAAGCGATACTTGCACTGCATTTTCTGCATTAACAATGGCCTGTCTTTCGTTCGCATCATTGGCTCTAATTTCTAAAATATCACCTTCTGGTAAAACACCAGCATCCACCAAATCTTGGGTTCTTTTTAATTGATCTTTAGTAATGGTATTTTGTGAGGTCAACACCTTAAGATTGGCTTTATTAAGGATCACCTGTAAGTAGTTATTGGCTACAAATAGAGAAATGTCGTCCTCCATTTTGGTCAGTCTAAATTGGGCGGCCATTTTGGAAATTTTAGAGCGCTGCATCTCTTTAAAATTCCGTAATCCATTGAACAAGGTATATCCTACGCTTACTCGTCCTGACGCAGATAAAAATGTGGTTGTTTGGGCATTATTGGTCAACGGGTTGAAACTTAAACCTGTATTTTCGGATAGGTTAGAACCCATACTGATTTCCGGTAAAAAATTACCGACCGCCTGTAAGTTTTCAATATCCGCCAGCTCCAAATCCAATTGACTTTGTTTGACTGAGATATTGTTTTCTAAAGCATAGGCCACACATTCTTTGAGTGTCCATTTTTTTTCTTGTGCCTGAGAAGTTAACGCTACTAAGACAAGAACTATAAGGAATGATTTTTTCATAATTATATTATAAGTCTATGAATAAATTAAAGTGTTACACTTAAAATGAATTATTTGTTTTGAGCATAGTCCGGAATTCCTTGAACCTGATTCCAAACTTTTATTTTATCCGTTTTACTAATCCCATTTTTGACCTGAACAAAAATACCATCACTAATCCCCAATTCAAGATCTCTACGTTCAAACTTCTGCTCACCCACCATGACCTCAACAAAGGGCTTTTGAGTTTTAGAATCAAACTGCACCAAAGCTTCCTTAATCGCCAAAACGTTCTCTGCTTTCTCTAAAATAATTGAAGCATTTGCACTTAGGCCTGCTCTAATAAATGTAGAATCAATAGACTTCAAAGTCCCTTTAATTTCGAACTGTATGGCACCATTCTCCGCAACACCCTTTGGAGCGATATAATCTAATATCGCATCAAACTTTTTATCTTCAATGGCACCAACCGTAATTTCTAAAGGCAAACCTTCCTTGATTTTTCCGACTTCACTTTCATCTACCTTACCCTCAAAAATCATCTTTTTAACATCTGCCAAAGAAGCAATTGAGGTGCCTTCATTAAAATTGTTGGCCTCAATAACCTGATTTCCTTCTTTCACCGGAACATCCAAAACCATTCCCGAAACTGTTGCTCTAACTTGGGTTTGTGCAATATTCCCCAAACCACTTGTAGTACCTGTTTTAACGATATCATAATTTTGCCGTGCAGAACTTAAATTGATTTCTGCTTGCTCAACACTTTGTTTGGTTTGCAAATAGGTGTTTTTAATGCTTTCAAATTCGTTAGAAGAAATAACTCCTTTATCAAACAATGCTTTTTGACGGTCATAGCTGGTTTGTTGGGTCTGCAAATTGATTTTGGCAGTTTGCAACGCGGTTTCACTTGACGAAATACTATTTTTAGCGCTCGTCAATGAGGACACGTTAGGAATGACTCGAATTTGTGCAATCAAATCACCTGATTTAACATACTCCCCTGCTTCAATAAAAACCTCCTCAATCACCCCGGAAATATTGGATTTTATAAGCACCTCGTCTTTAGGAACGATATTCCCTGTAGCCACTGTTTTTACAACAATGGTCTGTTCAACTGGAGTGTCTGTAGTGTAAGTAATGGGATCCTCTTGATTTTTTTGCCACAAATAGATTAAGGCTATTGCAAAGACTGCAACGATAAGTCCTAGAATAATGACGGTTTTTGTTCTTTTCATTTGTTAGTTATTATTGTTTTTTTATTGGTCAAATGGCACACGTTTAGAATAATTTGGCATTAACAGTCTACACTAAAGAAGTGGTTCATTTGATGGATTTTAATGGAATTATTCTATTCTTAATGCGTCAACGGGTTTCATTTTTGTGGCACTATTGGCCGGAATCAGCCCCGCTAACAATCCCGAGACCACGAGAATGAAAAGGGCTATAAACACCACCGACATACTGACACTTGGGTTTGCAAAATTCTCTACGGGACCACCAGCATCCAAGGCATAATTTAACCCCCAGATCACGGCAGCGGCAAACGAAATCCCCACCATACCTGATAATATAGTAAGGATCAAACTTTCTTGTAAAATCTGGGATTTTATAGTCCAGGGGGAAGCCCCTAAAGCACGTCTCACCCCAATTTCCTTGGTACGTTCTTTTACAACGATGAGCATAATGTTACTGATCCCGATTATTCCAGACATGAGCACCAGCGCTCCCACAAAGTAACCAACGAATCCTAAAATCGAAAATAAGCCATTCACGCGACCAAAAGCTTCCGAAAGATCAAAATTACCAATTGCGCGTTCATCTTCAGGATGCACCTTACGCCTACTTTTTAATGTTTCTAAGATTTGTGGTTTAATGGAGGTAATGTTTATGCCATCTTGAGCAGTCACAGCCAGCCATCCCACGTTATCTGCATAATTGAACGCCAGACCAAACGCTGTAAACGGTACAAATATGGAATTGGCATCCTCTTCTTTATCACCTTGGCTGTTGCTTACTTTAAAAGTACCAATGACCATAAAATTAACGCCATTGATCTTTATATAAGTGCCTAATGCGTCTTCTCCTCTATCATATAGTCCTTTAACCACGCCTGTTCCTATCACACATACCTTTCTCTTGGCATTAATATCAGAATAGCTAATAAAGCGACCTTGGAGAATATCCATAGGTTGTTGATTAATAAATTCCGGATAGTCACCATTGACCTGAAATGCTCCAGTTTTGGTGCCTCTCACCACATTATTGGCACCGCTATAACCTCCCAATTGATTCCGAGGTGAGACGTATTTAAGTTGTGGAAAATCATTTTTTAAGGCAGCCACATCATCCAACTTAAAGTTGAAGCGTCTGCCTTTGGGCAGTCCTTTATAGGGCTTTGAAGTTTGTTGCGTCCATATAAACATGGAATTGGTTGCAAAATTACCAAAACCAGAAGTCACCCCATTTTTGAGCCCGTTAGTCAACGCCAACAGAAGCACTAAAATAGTGATCCCCCAAAACACACCGAATGCGGTCAATAAAGTTCTAAACTTATTGGCATTTAAGGCTTCTAATATTTCATCCCAACGGTCTCTGCTAAACATATTATTCGTCTCTTAATGCATCAATAGGTTTAATTTTGGCGGCACGGTACGCTGGAATAAATCCTGCAATCGCGCCTGCAAAGACCAAAACAAATACAGTAGCCAATGCCGTATTAAAATCAACTTGGGGATATTTTATAAAATCACTTTCGATAAGTGGACCAACAACTTCCAACAATCCTAAACCCGCAATAAGACCAAAAAGACCGGAAAACATAGTCACAAAAACAGATTCCTGCAAAATCATTCCCACAATAGACATGGGCTCTGCTCCCAAAGCCTTACGAACACCAATTTCTTTAGTACGTTCTTTCACGATAATAAGCATGATATTTCCTACGCCAACCACTCCGGCAATAATGGTTCCTATTCCTACAAACCAAAATACAGCCTTAATGGTATCTACTAACGAATAGATTTTTCGCGCTTCCTCCAATGTATTGTTGACCCTAACTGCACTGATATCATCAGGAGAAATAATATGTTTTTCCTTAATATCACTTTCAATGCCTAGTGATATTTGCTCCGAAAGCTTAACCGCGTCATTAAAATTATCGGACATTTTAACGGTATAGGTCATGTTTCTGATATCATTTCCACCGTTAAACGCTTTTTGGGCGGTAGTAATGGGCATCATCACTTTACTTTCATCACGCTCTCCTCCTGGATCATAAAATACACCAATCACTTTAAAATTGATACCATAAATAGAAATACTCTGATTGATGGGATCCTGTCCTTTAAAAAGGTCTTGGCTTACTTTATTTCCAATAACCGCCACCTTTTTCGCTCCCATAACATCAGAATGGTTTAAAAACCGACCTTGACTGATATCTGCATTTTCAATGAATTGATTGTCTGGCAAGACACCTTGAATTCTATAATTACCCGATTCATTCTTATAATTGACCAATCCGCCCCAAATGGTATAAAATGGCGATTTGTATTCGAGATGATCATCGTACTTGTTGACAATGGCATTAAAGTCGTCATTTTTAAGCTGGATATATCGCCCAGGATTGAGGCCTTTGTACTCTTTAGTAGTGACTCCTGCCCAAACAGAAATACTATTGGCAGCATCCTTTTCAAACTGAGAGGTCACACCGTTTTGGATGCCTGAACTAAAACCAAGCAAAATGACCAAAATAAATATACCCGAAGCCACGGAAAGACCCGTTAAAAACGTTCGGAGTTTATTTTTCCGTAAGGTTTCAAAAATTTCTTGCCAACGTTCAATATCAAACATATTGGGAAGCTCTTACTTGTTCTACAACACTATCATCAATAATCAACCCGTCTTTTAAATTGACAATACGTCTTGTCATTTGGGCAATATCATGTTCATGTGTCACGATTAAAATCGTTTTCCCTTCGTCATTGATGCCTTGAATAAGGTCCATTACTTCATAAGAGGTCTTGGTGTCCAAGGCTCCTGTAGGCTCATCCGCAAGTAAAACTTTAGGATCACTTGCCAAAGCTCTCGCAATGGCCACACGCTGTTTTTGTCCACCAGATAGTTCATTAGGCAAATGGTGAGACCATGGTGCCAAACCTACTTTGTCTAAATAGTGCATGGCTCTTTCAACGCGTTCTTTACGGTGCACACCTTGGTAATACAAGGGCAGAGCTACATTATCTAACGCTGATTTATAATTGATAAGATTAAAAGATTGAAAAATAAAGCCAAGAAATTTATTTCTATAGTTGGCGGCAATTTTCTCATTGAGGTTTTTAATTGGAACACCGTCTAGGGTATATGAGCCTTCATCAGCCTCATCCAACATCCCCAAAATATTTAAAAGTGTTGATTTACCAGAACCAGAAGATCCCATTATAGATACAAGTTCACCTTCTTTTACATCAAAATTAATTCCTTTTAACACATGAAGTGAGTTGTTCCCCATGTGATAGGATTTATGTAAATCTTTAATTTGTATCATATTATGCGATTGATTTTACAATGTTACACAAATCAAGGCACGAATTATATTAACAAAGTGTTAAGACTTGATCTGAATAGACTGTTTAATCTTAGACTGATAAAAACGTAAGATGTTACAATAAAAAGAAAATTTATATTTTTTGCCTTTTACTAAACTTCATATAAATTAGAATTCCAAGGCCTCCAATAAGAACATAAGGGATGATCATAAGGTAAACAATACCATCATTAACACCCTTTGCTGTAGATTGTCCTTCTTCACTCTCCAAAACAGCACGACACATGGCACACTGCGCATTTGTTGTAAAAAATGTGAATAAAGAAAAAAGAACAAAGAGGACTTTATGTTTCATTTTATACATAATAAGGGGATATCATAAGATAAACAACTACGCCGGAAACTGCAACATACAACCAAATTGGAAATGTAATTCTTGCAATCCTTTTATGACGCTCAAAATTATTTGTAATAGCTCTCACATAGGTGATCAGCACAAAGGGGATGATTAAGATTGATAAAAGAATATGGGTTATCAAAACGAAAAAATAGACAGTTCTTAGGATTCCCTCCCCTCCGTATGATGTGGAATGACTGGTCATGTGATAAGCCACATACATCATTAAAAAAACGACAGAACACCCAATGGCTGTCGTCATTAAAGCTTTATGGAGTGCGATATTTTTGTTCTTTATGGCCCAAAACCCAACTATTAAAAGCAGGGCCGTCAAACCGTTGATTGTGGCGTATATGGGCGGTAAAAAAGTGAGCGGTTGCACATCATAACCTAAATCTCTTAAATTCACACCAAAGAGCCCTCCTACAATTAAAGGGATGATAATGGAAAGAACGACAATCCATTTATTATATTTCTTTTCTTCCGCTCTATTACCTGTGTCCATTATTCTTTCAATAGCTTTGCAATGTCTTCTTTCAACATCGTAATTTGTTGCTCCATTCCTTCATCATCAGTCTTTTCAGCTTCCGAAATGATCCCATTGTAATAAATTATTGGGCTCCCTTGGCTATCAGATCGTGATCGGATAAATCCATTTTTATCAATCAGTGCAAAATTGCCTGAATGTTCAAATCCGCCGTCTGCACTTTCGTCTTTAGCGGTATAAAGGTAGAATCCTTCATTTGCCAATTTATAGATTTCGTTTCTGTCACCTGTCAGAAAATGCCAATTAGGATGCGTTGCTCCATTCTTCTCAGCATATGCCTTCAACACTTCTGGAGTATCGGTTTGCGGGGTTATAGAAAAAGATGCGATGCCAAAATTCTTTTCATTTGGAAACCTATTTTGAATTTCGACCATATTAGCATTCATTCTCGGACAAATGGTTGGACAGGCAGTGAAAAAGAACTCAATTACGTATACTTTACCCTCGTAATCCTTATTGCTCACAGTTTCTCCATTCTGATCTGTAAAACTAAACTCAGGCACCTTTTTTCGGTTTCCATTGATTTCAATAAAATGTAAATCAGAAAGGCTACCAGGCTTCTTCTTTGGATTGAGATTAATATCCTCGCTTCTGCTTTCATCTCTTGCAACATCTTCATTACTGACTCTATCAATAATTTTTGGAACGAAATAAATTCCAAATAGAAGTACGATGAATGATACTCCTACGTACGAATAATTAGTTTTCTTGCTCATTGCTACTTCCTTTTAAATCGTTGGCACGTCGTGTTGAAGAATCAAAATTGCCTTTGCGCTTTTCTCTATATTCTGTAAACAACACCCGCACATCTTCACTCATTTTATTTTTAAGTATGGCTACTTCAATACAATCATAAGAAGTTAAATCATACAATTCATGATTCCCCTCCGTTTCTCTTTCAGTTCTATCATCTAAACGTCCGCGTTGGTTCAAATCGCCATCAACAATAAAAACCCTTGTGCTCGCAAGATTAGTATCTAATGCGACATCCGTTTCTAAACTATCGTAGATTTCTCTGGTTTTGTCTTCATCCAAAAACACAAAATGCCAATATTTTAAATCTTCATGTGATTCAATTTCTTTTTTCAATGCATCAAGTTCGGATTTCGCTTCTGGAGATAGAATAAAGACAATCTGGAATTTTTTAAAACCTTTAAACTTGTCATAGATTAATTCCTTTAAATTTGATGCTCCTATTGCTTTCTCTAAAGGTTTTTTACCGAAAAATGCCAACGCCGTGATATGATCCTTTAGTTCAAACTCGCTGACTGTATTAATTTCCTTTACATTTTCTTTAATGATATCAAGTGCAATATAATTATGTTTTGCAGGATAAAGCATCAATAAGAAAGCTACGGGGAGAAAAAACAATATGCCTAGGACTGAATATCGTTTTATAAGTTTTTTATTCATTTAAGATGATTTGCCTAATTAATACCCTTTAAGAATTCAATAATTATCAACAAATATGCGCTGAAATACGGCAGTGCAAAAATAAAAAAGACGGTTCAAATAACCGCCTTTTTATCTATGTTTAACACTTAAAACCTAATGTTCTGAGAGAAGGATCATTTAAAAATCAGTCTTCACAAATCCAGTTGCAAATACATGTTCAATATAACCTCCTTCTTGCAATAAAATGAATACCAAATAGGCTATTAAGAATACCGCGGTCCAAACCACCATACGCCTTAAGCTTGGCAATTCATCTCTCATATGCATAAAATCCCAGGTAATATAGTAAGCTTTCACGATAGTTAAAATAATAAAGATCCAGTTCAGTGCTTTCATGCCCAATACCTGTCCCATTAATACTTCTGGTTTATATATACCTAGAATAACTTCAATAGCAGTAACTATCGATAAAAAGATCAATACCCCCCAAATTTTTTGTTTGTTAGATTTAAACTTAAGTGTTCCTCTGAATATTGCTAATTTATGTGCGTCTGCTGCCATGTTTAAAATAAGTTATCTAAAATTATACTAAGTAGAAGAATGTAAATACAAACACCCAAACTAAATCGACGAAATGCCAGTATAAACCAACTTTCTCTACCATTTCATAACTACCTCTTCGCTCGTAGGTACCACCAAGAACGTTGAAGAAAATGATGATGTTCAACAACACACCTATTGAAACGTGAAATCCGTGAAATCCAGTAATAAAGAAGAAATAGTTAGCAAATAATGGTGCACCGTATTCGTTTTGGATCAAGTTTGCGCCTTCCACAACGTTCTTACCTTTAGTATCTAACTCTTTAATAGATTCGCTACGGGATAAAATAGTTTTATGACCGTCTTCACCAGTATAGGTTGTTCTGATCAAAATATTAGGATTTGCTTTAAATCCGGCAACCACTTCATCATATGTAAAACTTGTTAAGGCTTTCTCGCTCGTAAACCAAAGTCCATTCTTATTCATATGTTGGGTCCGCTCAGAAGGCTCGCCAATGGCAAAATCTTTTAAAGCCACGCGATTTCCACCAGCGTCCACAAAATGCAAAATATTTCCACCATGTGTACCTACAGCACCATAATCACCTTTAATAAATGTAGACCACTCCCAGGCCTGAGAACTTAAGAAGACAAATCCACCTAACACCGTCAAAAACATGTATAAGGATACCTTAGCCTTGTTCATATGATGTCCTGCATCTACCGCCAATACCATCGTTACTGACGACATGATCAAGATAAAAGTCATGAATGCCACGAAGATCATCGGGTAATTTCCATGAATAAAAGGAACGTGGGTAAATACGTCATCCGCGATTGGCCAAGAATCGGCAAATTTGAATCTTGAAAAGCCATAGGCGGCTAAGAATCCTGAAAAGGTCAATGAATCTGATGCGAGGAAAAACCACATCATCATTTTACCATAACTCGCTTTCAACGGTTCAGTACCTCCACCCCAACGCTTGTTTTCGGCACTAGTGTTCGCGACAGTCGTATCCATATGTAGTGATTAGTTTTTTAGTTTTTAAAAGTTGTACAAAAATAATCATTTTATTCATCTAACGAAATATCCTTATTGAATTTTGAAGACCTAGAATTAATGTTCATTGTGGTTCGTGTAAAATAGACACAAAAAACCATTAGCATTTATCCTACAAAATATAAAAATAAAAATAGATATAACCACAGTATATCAATAAAATGCCAAAATGTTGCCGCCAGTTCAAACCCTAGCATATTAGTGGCAGTATACTTTTGTTTAAAATGATTATAAATTACGACTAAAATGCAAACAAGGCCTACTATAACGTGAACAATGTGCACCATAGCAATCAAATAGATATAGGACATGGTAATATTACTGGTTGGACCCGTAAAATTATAACCCATTTCGATGATCTGTCTGAATCCCAAAAACTGGTTGGTGATAAAGCCTATGCCTAAAACCAAGGTCACACTGAGCCAAACGGTGGTCATTTGTCTTTGGTTGCTTTTGAGTGCCTTTTGCGCCATCAAAAAGGTTATACTACTAAGCACTACAACAATGGTGCTAATGATAAATGCATTTGGCAATTGAAAATCACTTAACCAATCTTCTCTAGTGCTACTCACAACAAAAGCACTGGTCCATCCTGCAAAAGACATAATTAGCGAAATAATTCCAAACCAGAGCATCATCTTTTTTGCCCTACTGTTTTTTTCTTCAAAAGTTCCTTGTGTAAAGTCCATTTTATCTTATAAATTTATCTGCAACGTAAATAATCTGTAATAGGGTAATATAGATCACACTAGCTAACATCAAGTGTCTTGCGGCTAGCACCGTTCTCTTTTGAAATAATTGTAAAGCATAATATATCATGACCAAGCCAATCGCAAAAACGATCACAGCCGCTACAATTGATAATTTTAAATCGCCCGTAAATCCAAACACAGGAATGACAGACACTAAAACTGTCCAAATGGTGTACACAATGATTTGCGTTGCCGTACCTTTATCTCTTTTTCCTGTTGGAAGCATGAAAAAGCCTCCTTTTTTATAATCGTCATATAAAAACCAGCCAATGGCCCAAAAATGAGGAAACTGCCAGAAAAACTGAATGGCAAACAAAGTTCCAGGCTCAATCCCGAAAGCATCGCGTGCCGCCACCCAACCCAACATAAAAGGAATGGCACCTGGTATCGCTCCTGCAAAAACAGATAGTGGGGTTTTCGTTTTTAAAGGGGTATAAATGCTGGTGTATAAAAATATTGAAATGGCGCCGTACATTGCTGTACGAGGATTTATAACGTAAAGTGAAGCAATACCCAATATTGTAAAAAGAACAGCAATGGCAAATGCGGTATTGACGGAGATGCGTCCGGCCGGGATGGGTCTGTTTTTGGTGCGATCCATAAGTGCATCCAAATCGCGCTCAATAATTTGATTATAAACATTAGAGGCACCTACCATAAAATAACCTCCAAACGCTAGCAGGATCAAGGTACTGACTTCAATGGTTGTTGCCCCCAGTAAATACCCAGCAATTGCTGAAAACACAACACTTAAAGATAATCTCATTTTTGTTATTTCCTTAAAATCGGAAATAATAGAAACCTTAGAAATAGAAGTTTGCATGGTTGCCAATTGCTCTTGTATTTGTCGCTTTTGAATGCGAGTGCAAAGATACTTTGAAAATTGGTTTTGAGCAATTCAATTGCTGAATAAAAACATATTCATTAGGTTTTGGTATTTCTTGACTTCTGAGTGGAAGGTCTGAAGACAAAAGGGGCAGTAAACAGAAGCTCACAATGGACTGAAAAACGGTTAATAATCAAAATACCAATTAAACAAATCCGTTTTAACGCCAACGCTTAACCAAACCGTGCTATTATTAAAGGTAGTTTCCGTGTTGGCTTCTGGATTGAAATTTCTAAAACTAAGATTGGTAAACACTTTTAAATGGCTCACCGGATTGATGATGTAGCCGCCTTGCAATTCGGCATTAAAGGTTTTGGTTTTATTACCTTGACCAATCTTTACGCCAGTGTCAAATGGACGATCATTGTAATTTCTATAAATATCGCCACCATAACTATAATTATCAGTCCCATCGTTAAAATCAAGACCAAGGGTCCCGAAGATAAATTTGCCATCAGCATACCATCTTTTGTAATTATAATGCCCTATAATTATAAATTCCCTAAAATTGGCACCCCATAAATGCGCCATGGACTGATTGCTATGCCCGTAATTATTCACAATGGTATTATGCGAATACGTATAAGGACGCACTTGGTTATACTCCAATTGCAACATTAAATTATCGACTTTAAAAGCATCAAAATATTTGACGCCCAATTGCAATCCAAATTTATTTTTCCAACTTTTTTCACCTGCCTTCACATCGCTCAATGAAAATTCATCCAATATAAATTGGCCATACAGATTGACTTTATTATTCCACTTATATTTTGCTGAAGCCCCTAAAACCGCATTTCCAGAACCTTGTCCAGCTTCAAATTCAATGGCTCTGAAAAAGATGATTGGATTAAGATAATTGATATCAAAGCCTCTTCCGTTGGTATCGGTCCACATGACAGACTCAAAAAGACCAATATTGAGGCGTTTGGACACATTCCAGCTCAAATAATGATTGGCCATATACTTGGTCAAGAAGGCTTTGTCTTCAATCACTTCATCACGCACATCCCTGAGCCACATCCAATTACTCGTGTATTTAATTTTCCAAAATTTGGTATTCAACTTTAAGAACGTCTGCGGACTTGCCACATCACTTTGGAATAAAGAGCGATACCCGTCACCAATAAAATTCTTTCCATGACCAAATTGTATATTGATAAATGTTGCAGGCGCATAGGACAAATAGGCCTCTGCCACCGGATAATCATAGGCATCTTCCTTAAAACGCTTGCCAATTCCCCTACCAGGAACAATGGCAGGGTCAGGTCCAAAAGCCTTTAAACTTTCAGCATATTGGTTGTAATATTGCGCAAACCGGCCTTGACTTTCATAAACAGAAGTTGAAAAACTGAATTTTTTACCCAAGCCTCCTTGTACTTGTAACCCACGCGTATTGTTGAAAGTGGAATTAAAATCAGCATCAAAATCTTTCCCTACTTGTAAATCGAAAAACGGATCAATGGTAAACCAATAATCTTCCCCTTGAATTTCTACTAAATGTTCATCCCATAACTTTCTGCTCCACCATCCATCAGAACCTTTTAAAAGAGCCTCTTTTTCTGCTTCAAAATCATAATACCGCGCCACATCCTCATAAACATAGGGTTTCGCAGCAGTATGACTATTCGTTCCCAAGGCGTTCATATGGGCATCAAAACGCGAATAATAACCATGTGTGAATGGAACATTCAATTGACTGCTATATTCTAAATCTTGATATTTTCGGACATTTTTGTTAATGCTATCAAACTCATTGGAAACAATTTCATTTAGATCGACAACCTTATTGATGGTGTTTGACTCCTCTGACATGGCATTGGAGATTGTTTTTGGATTGACCAATGGAATTTTAACAGCTAAAGAATACTGATAGTAAGTGGGCTTTCCATTGTAGGTACCTGCTTGGATCTTTGGTAAAGTTTCAAACACACGTCGGGTTTCATCTTTGAGAGCGTCATATATTGCATCAACATAAACAACACTAATACCACCGTCCTCATTGACCTCAAAAAGTATTTTTACATCACCACGATAATTATCATTGACAACCTCTTGCGGCACTCTAAAGTTTTCAAAAATATAGTGATTGATTTTATTGTTGAAGCAGGTTTTTAGGTTGTCAATTGACTGGGATTCACAACCTGTAAAAACAGGAGGCTTTTCATAAATTGCAATATTTTGGGATAAACTATTGAGTTGAAAACTCATAAAAATAATTAAGAAGACATTCTTCATAGATGATGACAACCTTTTAGACTGGCGAAAGATACTATTTTTTTCAAAACGGGCGAATCAAATTTAAAACTTGAAAATGAGCATTCCGAAAAGCATGTAAAGGCCAAAAAGTTATTAAAGGTACTTCTTGATCAGAAATGCAATTTAATAACTCTTTGCTAGCGGGTACGTTTATGCGTCTTACTGCACGTCAAATAGGATTGGTAAAGAATACATTACAGCCACTGGTCTATGTCGTTGTTTCCCTGGCACCATTTGTGGCACTTTGGAAAGCACACGCGCTGCCTCATCTTCCAACTGTTGGGATGGCGCCCGCGATAGAATCTCAATCACGTTTCCTGATTTATCGATCTTAAATTGAACATAAATCTTTTGCAGCCCAAAAAGACCAAGATCTTGAGCGATACCGGTGTTAAATTTTTTCTTAATAAGTGAGCTTAACTTATCAGACATGCAAGCCCTACGTTCTTCATTGTTATTTGCCGATTCACAGCCAGGATAGATAGGCACCTGCTCAACACCCAAAACATCAAAAATTTCCGGTTCAACATCCTTATCAGGATCACGAGCTACCACTACTTTATCCACATCAATAGGATCATTTGTAGGTTCAGGATCGGTGAGTATATCCAACTTCGGTTCTACAAAATCGTTTTCCCTAATTATCGGATCTTTGGTTAAAACAACGCTCTTCTTATTGAAATCTTCAGGTTTTTTGACAAGTTTCTGTTCAACAAGAAAGACTTCGGGTTCATATTCCACATCGTTATCAGGATAGTCCACCTTAGCCAAATTATAATTCGTGCCTTCAAACTTCATTTCAAAAAGTCCGTAACTAATCAATAGACAGAGAATCAATCCGACTTGAAAATAAAGTGCGGAGTTTTTTTGTAAATTCGCATCATGCTTGTGCGGTTTTACATTGCGTGTGATGCTCTGACCAGCAACATCGCTTGAGTTTTTAAATTTCTTCATAATATTATGGTTTTCAAATGTTAATATTATGATAAAATCACAACAAGCATACCATAACGAAAATCCCGTCTATTTATTTAGACGGGATTTTTAACATTTTATTTAAAGGCAATCCTGAGCACTTCTCAGAAGGGTACAACTTGGATAAAAAGAAACCCCGAAGCTTTCGCAACGAGGTTTTATAAAACTATAACATAGATTTTTAATCTTGAACTTGGAAAAGGATAGGTAAAGAATACGGTACAGTTACCGCTTTACCACGTTGCTTACCTGGTTTCATTTTAGGAAGTAAACCAATAACACGTTGGGCTTCTTTTTCTAAACCGGGATGTGGTGCTCTTGCTTGAATGTTGGTAATAGCACCAGTTTTGTCAATTTTAAAGATCACACTAATACGTTGTTTCCCTGAAAGTCCTAATTCAGAAGCTAAGTCAACATTAAATTTTTTGTTAACAAACTGACTGATTTTATCAGACATACACTGCTTTTTTGCATTATTACCAGCCTCATTCTCACAACCTGGAAATACAGGAACATTCTCAATAACTGCAAATGGCACCTCAAGATCCTCTTCAGGAGCTTCTTCTACCACAACGTCTTCAACTTCTGCAATCTCCTCCTCCTGACTTGTTTCAGAAGATTCGATAACCGTTTCCTCAACTTCCTCTTCATCTTTAACAACCTCAATCTCTTCAGGTGCTACTGGTGGCGGTGGCGGTGGTGGCGGTGGCGTTTGCAACTGCTCAGTAATTGGAATTTCTTCTTCCAATTCATCATCCATATTAATCATGCCAATATCAATATCCGACTTGTCGTACGTCTTGTAATTGATGGCCAGATTGGTCAACAATAACATTAAAGCGAGACCCACGGAAAAATAGATAGAACTATTTCTACCAACGTCTGACTTTACATTTTTTTTCGGTTCCATATGCTTCGAGTGTTTAAGGAATGCTAAAATAACCAATAATTTGTTAAAAAAGCAAGTGAATAATTTATTTTAACTTTAACTTTCTATAGACTGTGATAAAAACTACTGCAATAACTGCACCAAAAGCATTAGCAAGAGCATCATATAAATCAAACTCTCTTCCTGTAGTTAGCAATTTCTGAAGTAATTCCATTAAGAACCCATAGATGGTAGCAATGGCAAATGCGTATACCAAAGGACTTTTAACTTTTAATGAAATACAGTAATTAAAAATTAACAAGGTAAAAATAGAATACGCTCCAAAATGCCCTATTTTATCATCAAACGATGTTCCCAATGAGGGAATTCCCCGAAGAGACATTAAGCTTAACACCAACAGGATGATTGCGTAAAGGACAAATAAAGCAAAAGCCCATCTTTTACGCACTGATCAATTCCTTATAAGCATCAGCTGAAAGTAAACTGTCAACTTGTGAGGCATCCGAGATTTTTACCTTAATCATCCACCCATCACCATAAGGATCAGAATTTACTTTTTCAGGTTCGTCTTCCAAAATCGCATTGAATTCAATGATCTCTCCTGAAAGCGGTAAAATCAAATCGGAAACTGTTTTCACGGCTTCTACAGTTCCAAAAATTTCATCCATTTCTAATGTTTCATCCAAGGTTTCAACCTCAACGTAGACGATATCACCCAATTCGCCCTGTGCAAAATCTGTAATTCCTACAGTTGCAACATCGCCATCAATGCTAATCCATTCATGGTCTTTTGTGTACTTTAATTGTGCTGGTATATTCATTTTTTATTAAAATTTAATCGTCTAACAAATGTACTTTTTTAAAACCCCTTAATCAAAATTAATTGCCGAAATTATAGCGTAAGGTAATCCCCGATCTAATAGTTGTTTGTGGGAATGCAGTTGAGATAGCATATTCAGAAAATGTATAATCAAAATAGAAGATTCCTGTGAGGTTTTTACTGAAGGCATAATCTGCAGAATATTTAACACCCCAAATGGTCTGACCAGAAGTAACCTGATTATCCTCTAAATCAAGATATCTAATGATGGTTTTATTATCGCGTAAGGAGATATCTGCCTTCATGTTTAAATCTGCTTTAATAATTTGTGTTGGCCCCGCCATTTTAGAACGAATCCTTACGTCCTTGATTCGATAACCCAGTCCTACAATATATTCATTACCTTTTATTTCGGTCAACAGATTATTGTCAAAACTCAAAGAAAGAATTCTGTCTTTTTTAATTTCGGCCAAAATCTTCACTGAACTTTTCATTTCAAAATCCAATTTTACCAACGGACTAAATTGCTCTTCAAGATTGATATTGCTAAAGAGTGTTTCGTTTTTGAAATTACCTCCCTGATCCATTGCTTCTGGATTGTTTGCATCATAATCTAAATTGGTACGGAACTGATTGATGGTATAGCCTGAACGGTACCCATGGGTCACAGAGAATCTTTTAAACTTATCCTTAAACCATTTTAGGCGCATCAATCCGGTATATTTAAGGGTCCAGTTAGGAATAGGAATATCCCTAAACGCACTTAAAGTCACTTTATCTGGATTAGAACCTTGATAAGCCGATAAAAAAGCTGGCAAGAGCACCGCCTGATTGCTTTTACCAAAGCCTACGGGATATCCATCGCCATCTGTTGGATAGGCATCATTCCCATAAAAATCACGGGCCAAGCGTCGTGCAACAACCAACCGGTTGGACCTGAAGTCTGCAAAAGCGGCAGATTGCAATTCATCACTCGGGCTAAAGGCCGTTTTAATCAGCGAGGTTGAGATATTGAAATTTCCAAAAGAATTTGTGATCAGTGAATTGTAGACATCACTCAATCCATCACCATTAGTATCAAAAGCATTAAAATTTTCGTTGGAATTTTCAGAATACATTCTGCTCCCAATCAAATCAATTTTCAAATCTTTGATAACTTCTATATTTGCCGAAACATCCAAAATGCGGTTGGTAACTTCAGTGTATTGTTGGTTAAAATCAGGATATACCGTCAACCATCCGTTTCTCGCTACCATATCCCTGATATCGCTTTGACTTCCAAAAGTATAACCAAACGTAGGTTTGAGCGTACCGATAAAACCCGGCGTTCTCAAGTATCCTGGCAAAAACGATCCATTATTTTCGCTATAATTAATCTGCACGCGTTTGACCATAGTGGTAATATCCACAAAAGTATTGAACACTTTTGTACCTACTGATGGTTCATCAGTTTCAAGCTTAGTACCATTGCCTGTATCGCCTTTACGTTCAAGTCCAGCCGGGGCAACGCTTCTTCCTTGCGTTTTATTTCTTTTGCTATCCTTTCTTACCAATCCAACATATTTGTACAGCGTTTCCATGTTGAACGTGGAATTAATATTATGGGTGTTGGCGTTTTGGATAGAATTACCAAGATTGTAATTTCGGATCTGGCCAGTTGTATCATCAATTAGCGGTAGATTATTATTTAAATCAGAGCCTTTTTGCCATTGGAAATCCCCGGTATAGGAATAGGTTGCTTTTAAGAAACTAAAAGTTGGAATCTTATATAATGGGATTTCATAATTGAGCTGTAATTGTTGGTTCTGGATATTTGGATCGCCCAGATCAAAAAAGCCATCCCACACGTCAAGCGTAGGATCTTGTCTGCCGTTGATGACATCGTCAACAAAATAATTTCTGACGATATTGGTGTTATTTGCGGAGAAATTCAAGCTTAAGGACTTTGAAAGCTTATAATTAATGGCATACTGAAAATCAAACCTATAATTTCTTCGATATAATTCTTCCAATCCAATATTGGCACCTCCCAGTTCTACTTCCCTAAATTTCTGCTTGTTGAACTGACGTAAAATATCTGTATTTACCGTAAAGCTGTTTGGAAGTAAATTGAAGTTAAAGTCTTTAAGAATTTTGGCGTATCTACTTTTAAAAATAGAATCATTCTTCGCAAATGGTTCAATAACGATAGGATTGAAATTATGGGCATAATTGACCCCTGTCCTCAAATTCTGATCCAGAGCGTTTTCTATTTCAAAATCCCGATGCTCTATCTTATTATAAGAATAATTAAACGTGAGATTCTCCACATCATAAAAACGTGGCTTCTCATCTCCCGTTCGCTGTTTCCTGACGCCAATGAAATTGATACTCTTACGCTTGGTATAATCTTCAGATTGTTCTAAAATCTGATCCTTTTCTGTCGAAGAACTTGCGGCATCCAGTCTTGAATCTAAAGTCAGGTCATTATAAAACTGATCATATTTAGGCGTGATTGTTTCTTCACTTAATGCATAGTTGAACGGTAATTGTATGCCCCAATTTTTAGGCAATAACTGGCCCAGGTTCATATTGGTCACCACATCATATTGCTGTACATCTTCACGACTGCGTTCATTGGGACGCTGTTCAATCCCTCCAAAACCAACGGTGCTCTGTCTTCCTGTGGCACTGATATCTGCAAAATCAGCAATATTGGAGTCCATACTTAATATCGCGGCCCAACCTCCTTCATTATCCAAATCAGACAGTCGAAGCTCATTAAACCACACTTTACCGCATAAATTGGTAGCCGTAGTATTATTTTTTACCCCAACCATGAGTACCCTAATGTCTCCAAAATTAGGATTTCCCTTTATGGCGACACGGGTTTCTCCAACTTCAAACGTGTCTCCGGGATTTAGAATTTCTGGTCCTCCGGAGGTCACATTATACACTGTTGGATCTTGATTGGCCAAAGAGCCATCACTAATCCCCAAAGCTTTAATTTTCTGTAAAACCTCCAAACTAATGTCTATTTCATTCTCAGAAGGCCAAACCTCATCTCTGGCGATGCCTGAAACAACGTTTAAAGTTACTTGAATTTCATAGAAGTTTTGGGTAAAATCATTTCCCATTCTGATAAAACCGATCATTTCTCCAGGATTCAGGGTGCGTCCTTCCAAAGCTTCAGCATGCATAAACATTTTCAGATTTTTATACTGACGCATGTCAATGCTAATGTTTTTATAGACACCTCTAGAATCATCAGCTTCAAGTTCGCACACTTCAACCACCAAGGATTGTTCGTTCTGTCTGATAATATTATTGTTGTTATTAAGTTTCTCCAACTCTACTCCGGGAGGAAGGACATAATTTCCTTCGTTTTCCTGCAAGCCTACAACCCCAACACTAAATGAGGCGTCAGAACTGTTATTACTCGGATTGTTGTCTAAATCTAAAGTATAGCGTCTCCAATCACTTCGTACTAAATCCAAAGTGGCAAAACGCATAACTGTCGTTTCCGAGAAACCTTTCATATACATTCTAGCAAAACGTATGGATCTAATATCCGATATTCCACCAATGGCTCTCGTAGCGTCATCAATTGGAATTCTGAATTGGTACCATCTCACTTCTCTGGTATCGCCATTTGGCAAGGTAATATTTCTGGTTTTGACATCATTGATCAAGGTGTTGTTTGGGTTGTCCAAACTTGTGCGCGTGATATCAATTTCATATTCATAATAACTATCAATAGTATTCATTGTATTATCCCTGTTGATATCCTCTACGTCAGGTTGCGTAGTAGAACCTCTGTTGGTGTTAGAAAATGTATCTGGAGAATTTCCTTCCGTACCGTTATACATTTTATAGCGATCAAAAATATCGCCTTCAGCTTGAAGAAAATATTGATAATTGTCATTGGAAGGATCCGGACCGAACTGTGAACCAAATTTCGCAATTTCGTCGGCATCATCATACCCATCATAGCCCACATCCTGATTGGCCCGCTCGTCTCCTAAACTTGAAAAAGCATAAATCAAGGATTGATTGCGTGGCACCACCGTTCCAAACTCCGTAGGATTTAAAGTACTGATGTCTCCATTATCAGGAAGTCCGTTTTCATATTGTTTCTTACCATCCTTTATAATGTCTTCAGAAATATTTCCAAGGTTTAAAAGTAGTTTTCCACCCTGGTTGCCGGTATTATCCAAAAAAGGATCCTGCACCCAAAATTCAATATATTCAACATTGGCCTGTTCGAAATCGGTACTGGTAATGGGGCGCGTAATTCCCGCCCAGCTCTCTTGTGGTCGGGTTAACGTATTTGGCAAATCAATATTTTGGGTCTGAAAATTGTAAGGTCCTCTTTCTGCTGGATAAAACGTCAGGTCTAAAGTTGGGATGTAAGTGTTCTGCCCTTGTACCAAATCTCTTTGTGGAAAAACTTCATCAATAAATACACGTCTGGTGTAAAGATCAGACACATCATTATCTGTAATGCCACTTGGTCTTTGATTGCTATAAAATATAGGGTCTATCGTATACCAGTTTAGGAGTGCTCTATTGAAACCGTTTTGTATTCCGATATCATCTTCATTCGCAGCTATCCCCAATCCTTTGGGGCGGCTTGATAAAAACCAGGATTGTGGTGATAAAAGATCGATACTTCCTTGAGACCCCTCAAAATCATCCACATAAGCAGTAACTTCCCCGTCAAAATCAGCACCTTTGGGAGCTCCAGGAAGCAAGTAGGCAAATTCTCCCCTCACTGATAAATTGGAGGGAACATCCGTGTCAATATTTGGTAGTTTGTTTGCGAGTCGTGTTAAGAATGGCACTTCCGTAGAATAATTTCCATTAAAGCCGAAAATACTGTTATTTATGGACTCAGTGTTGTAATTCGCTTTTTGGGTGATTGGCCGCTCATTAAGATTTAAGAAGGTACCGCCCAAGACAAAGTTTTCATTGAATTGGTGCTCCACATTTAAACCTGTAAAACGTTTTGTTTGTTGGCCAAAAACCGCATTATTTTCAACGGAAACATTGATGGGCGTATTTGAGGCCTTTAAAGCCTGATCTAAAATTTCAACACGGCCCAATTGATAGTTCACGGTATAATCAACACCTTCTACCAAAACACGTCCACCCGCCGTCACCTTTACGGAACCTCTTGGGATGTTAAAGGCGCCAATGGCAATACCTTCACCACCAGCCGATTTATAACGGCCTTTTAATTGGAATTTATTCTTTTCTGATTCCTCTAATGCGGCTGTTTTCGTGCCTTTGTACAGGATATCATATACATATTTTTCCTGATTGGGATTGGTATAAGTTGGATCATCATAATCTGAAGGATATGCAGGATCTGCCAATACATCAAATAAGTATTTTCCAAAAGGTTCCACTTTGGTGAAAATGATCTTTCCATTTTGGGCCAAAACGGTTACCCCATCAACAAAGTCAAAAAATCCATCACCATTTTGCTGTGGATCATTATTATAGTTTAATCGGTCCAAGTGGAAAAGCCGGATTAACGGCGTCTCTGTAATTTGAGTATCATCTGCAGGATCTGGTGTGTTATTATCATAGAGCGGAAAGGTAGTGCCTTCAACCGGCTTGATATAATTTAAAGGAGATGCTTCGGTATAAAAAATGTTCAATTTAAAATCTTCTTGACTGAGTTGATAAGCGCCCGAATCATAAATGTTCTTCATCATCAAATCCCAAATTGGTTGATTCACATTAGTGATTGCACTTTTCAGCATCTTTAAGACAAGATTGTTATTGTTGATAATAGCATTACCAGATACAGGATCCGTAGCCCCACCCGTGGCCTCAACGCCGTCATTGGCAAACTCGCCCACCTGATAAACAGTATTTCCAACCGTGTATTGGAACGCCACTGCTAACACTTCATCATTCTGCAAACGTTGATTCAATGAAATATAACCCAACTGTGTTTGAAGGGTATAATCATAACCTTCAATTAGTTTTCTGGCATTTTCCAGCTTGCCATAGTCAAAACCTTCATTAACCGGAATGTTAATTCCTTGCTCCACTCTTGTAATATCCCTGACCGCAGGAGTCAGATTGGAACCAGAACCCCCAATATTGGTTGGGTCAAACCCATTGTTTTTATTATCAGGAAGTGGGCCTGGCCTTAAAATATTAACATCAGAACCTACACGTTGTGACTCTCCCAAATCTTGGAACGCTGCTATATTACGAACATTATCCGTTTGATTACTTTTATTGGTCACCCAAACCTCAATACGTGTAATTTGCGTAGTACTATTGATGTATGGATATCGCTGAAGGGCCACATCGTAACGTTCCCTAAAATATTGTGCAAGAAAAAAGTGGCGATTTTCATCATAATCACGTGCATAAAATGAAAACTCTTCGAGCGTGCCACCACCTTGCGCCACAACGGAGCGCGACTGGGATTTTTGTTCAGAAAACACCGCAGTCACTCTTGTTTTCCCAAATTGCAATTCGGTTTTAACACCAAATAAACTTTGTGCACCAGTAATTAACGAGCTGTTAAGTGGCATGCTGACGTTACCTACCTCTATTTTTCTAACAATATCATCTTCCGTTGGCGTGTATTCCAACTTAATTAAATTTTGAAAATCGAAAGTTGACTCGGTGTCATAATTGGCCGTTACTTGAAGTCGTGTCCCCACTTTCCCAAGTAAGCTCAAGCTGATCCGTTGATCAAAATCAAAAGTAAAATTGCTTCGGTTACGTGGTGAGAAAGATGGATTATCCTGTTTGGTAAACAAGACACCCAAATCCATTTCTACGGAACCTTGTGGGATGACTTCAATGCTGTTACCTCCAAAAATGGTTTCAAAAAATCCGGAATTGACATAAAACTCAGGTAAAAGATTTTTCTGTTGATCTTCAGTACCATCCTTTTTACCTTCAGCGGCATCAACTTTTTGTTTATAATAATTTTTAAGATTTTCTTCCAGCACCAATTTCTGATATTCCTCAGGCGTTAGAATAAGGGGATAGTTAATATTGAATTTACCAACGGTTTGTGTAAAAATATAGCGATCAGTATTGGGATCATAGGTGTATTTTGAAACAATGCTATTAGGATTTGGCATTTTAATAGTACCCAATGCATGCCCCGTTTTTATAGAATCCTGGGCCGGTATTATTTGCTGAGAAAATGCAAAATGCCCTACAAATACTGTCAGGCCTATGATCCATAAACGTTTGAATGATAAAAATGATAAGCTGGGGTTGGTTGTACTCAAAATCAATTATAGATTTTTTAATGCTTGCTTTATAATGACCTCTACGTTGGCATCAGGTTGATTATTGACTATTTTCTCAACAACACGTTCAGCTTGTTTACGTGCAAATCCGAGAACTTCTAATGCTGATAACGCTTCATCTTTATGAGTATTGTTTTTAACGGTAGAAACATCATCAATATCATAAACTTTTAGCACTTTATCCTTTAAATCCAAAATAACGCGTGCTGCGGTTTTGGCCCCAATGCCCTTAATGGACTGAATCAATGCAGCATCACCATGCGCTATCCCTTCTCTAACCTGTTTTGGAGTCAATGAAGACAACATTGTGCGCGCGGTACTAGAACCCACGCCGCTAACAGAAATTAACAACTTAAAAATTTCACGTTCAGCAATTGAAGAAAAACCATATAAAGTATGAGAATCTTCCTTAATTTGTAAGTAGGTATATAATTTAAGGAAGTCCCCATCTGGAATTTGAGAATAGGTATGCAGGGAGATATTTATATGATAGCCCACGCCACTGCAATCAATTACAACATCAGTTAAATTTTTTTCAACAAGTTTTCCTTGAATATGTGTAATCATGTATGGCTTTAGTTAAGTCTCAAATGTAATAAATTTATTTTCATTACAAAGCTGATTCTTTTTCTGAAGCCGCATGAGCCTCTTGCTCTCTTTTTTCTTTTTGTTGTGCATCAATCACAGCAATTGCAGTCATGTTGACAATTTCATCAACACTCGCATCCAATTGCAGAATGTGTACCGGTTTGCGCATCCCCATCATGATTGGTCCAATGGATTCTGCGTTATTCAGTTCCTTCAGTAATTTATAGGTGATGTTCGCTGCATCTAAGTTTGGAAAAATAAGGGTATTGACCTTTCTTCCGGCCAATCTTGAAAATGGAAAATTCTCTTGAAGCATTTCTTGATTGAGGGCAAAATCTGTCTGCAATTCGCCATCAACCAATAAGTCAGGATTAGACTCGTGTAAAATTTTCACGGCATCTCTCACTTTGGTGGCCTTCGGACTAGGGGATGAACCAAAGTTTGCAAATGATATCATGGCCATAACCGGTTCCATTCCAAATAAACGAACCGTTCTAGCGGTCATTTGGGCAATGGTGGCCAAATCTTCGGCTGGCGGATCAATGTTGATGGAGGTGTCACTCAAAAACATTGGTCCACGTTTGGTCATCATGAGATTGGTTGTAGCAATACGGGTAGCTCCTTTTGCCAAACCAATGAGTTCCAACATTGGTTTTACAACTGAGGGATAACTTCTTGAGAAACCAGAAATCAAGGCATCTGCATCGCCTTCATTGACCATCATTGCGGCAAAATAATTGCGTTCTCTCATCAGCTTTTTAGCGGAGTAAAGTGTAACGCCCTTACGTTTTCGCTGTGACCAATAGACTTCAGCATATCTATTGCGACGTGTTTCTTCATCATCGGTTTTAGGATCGATGATTTCAACATTGGAATCAAATTCAATTTCTGCCATCAAGCTGAGAATGGTTTCCCGTCTTCCCAATAAAATTGGAATGGCAATGCCTTCATCATAGGCAATTTGAGCGGCTTTCAACACGTCTAAATGATCTGCTTCAGCATAAACGACACGCTTAGGAT
Source organism: Gelidibacter mesophilus DSM 14095 (assembly GCF_000423005.1). Taxonomy (GTDB): domain Bacteria; phylum Bacteroidota; class Bacteroidia; order Flavobacteriales; family Flavobacteriaceae; genus Gelidibacter; species Gelidibacter mesophilus. The sequence continues at coordinate 174,800 of NZ_AUHD01000006.1, read as the reverse complement.
TCATTTTTGCTCTATTGGTCAACAATCTGACAATTTTATTGTCTGAGCCCAAGCGTTCCATTAAATGATCGCGGTATTTGTTCCAATCGGTAATAGGTTCCTTGGCAACCCCACTCTCCATAGCTGCTTTAGCTACCGCTGGTGGAACTTCCATAATTAAACGTGGATCAAAAGGTTTTGGAATGATATACTCCCTACCAAAAGTCAGACGGGTTTCGCCATAGGCTATATTAACCTGCTCTGGGACATTTTGTTTTGCCAAATTTGCGAGGGCTTCAACGGCGGCCATTTTCATTGCCTCGTTGATTTTAGTAGCTCTGACATCTAAAGCACCTCTAAATATAAAAGGAAATCCAAGCACATTATTTACTTGATTAGGATGGTCTGAACGCCCTGTAGCCATGATGACATCCTTACGGGTATCAACGGCTAATTGGTATTCAATTTCAGGATCTGGATTGGCCATGGCAAACACAATAGGATTAGCTGCCATTGACAACAACATTTGGGGAGATACTACATTTGAAGTGGACAATCCAATAAAAACGTCGGCATGGTCCATAGCATCAGCAAGTGTCTCTATTTCCCGATGGGTTGCAAATTCTGCTTTTTCTGTAGTTAAATTTTCTCTATTAATTCTGATGACGCCTTTACTATCGCACATCACGATGTTTTCACGTTTCGCACCAAAAGCTTGATATAAGCGGGTACATGAAATAGCCGCTGCACCCGCACCGCTGATCACAATTTGAACATCCTCAATTTTCTTATCCGCAAGTTCCAGCGCATTCAATAACGCAGCCGCAGATATAATTGCCGTACCATGTTGATCATCATGCATTACCGGAATATCGAGTTCTTCCTTTAATCGTCTTTCAATTTCAAAAGCTTCCGGGGCTTTGATATCCTCAAGGTTGATACCACCAAAAGTAGGTGCAATCATTTTGACGGTTTGGATAAACTCCTCAACATTTTCTGTATTGACTTCAATATCGAAAACATCAATATCAGCAAAAATCTTGAAAAGCAATCCTTTTCCTTCCATTACTGGTTTTGAAGCTTCAGGCCCAATGTTTCCAAGACCTAAAACGGCTGTACCATTGGTGATGACCGCCACCAGATTTCCTTTAGCGGTATATTTATAAACGTTATTGACATCTCTGGCAATTTCCAAACAAGGTTCTGCAACCCCTGGAGAATAAGCCAAGGATAAATCGCGCTGTGTCGCGTACTTTTTGGTAGGAACAACCTGAATTTTACCAGGTGTTGGTTTTGCGTGATAAACTAATGCTTCTCTACGCTTGCTCTGTTTGCTCATATAAAATATATTTTTCACTAAAGAGCAAAGGTAACTGTTTTATGAGAAAAGAAAAGAGACATTAATTGGATTTGAAACAATATTTTTTAAGACCAATATTTTATTGGTCTTAAGGCTTTAGTCATTCTTCCGTTTGACGACTTGTCCTATATATCCCTAAAATATTTAAAGATTTTTGTCGAAAATTAGAGGCAGGAACTTTCTCGGCTTTTTATAAAATTCAGTAACCGAGACATTGTTTATTTTTAATAGAGAACTCCATTACTACAATGTTTACCCTATAATTAGAGTTTCAACAATAAAGTATAATCTAACCTCATGAATTGGATTATATTTGCGCATAGTTTTTGAGAACCCCATTTTTATTAACATCCTTGAAGAAGCTTCTTTTTATTATTCCCTTTTTATTTTTCCACATTTTAGGTTTTGGTCAAGTCACCAAAACTCAGAAGGACTCCATTAACATGTACGATAAAATAGAAGACTATTCCAAAAAACGAAAATTCACCAAAACGCTGCATAAACTGGTGTTCAGATCAACAACCAAAAAACCGGTCAATGCTCCCAAAAATCGTCCAAAGCAAGATTTTAAACCTTTTGAAGGTAAAATCATTAGGCATATCAACATTCAAAGTCATGATCCTTTTGGTTTTTCTTTTACAGACAGTACTGAAACTGCCAATAGTTGGATAGAGAAAACGGGAAATTTTATCCACATCAAATCAAAAGCTTTTGCCATAAGAAACACTTTGCTCATTAAAGAAAAAACACCTTTGGACACCTTACTTTTAAGCGAGTCTGAACGTTTGATCAGATCACAGAATTTTATTAGAAGGGTTCAGATAACCGCTGAGAGCGTTGGAACTTCAAAAGACTCTGTAGATATAAATATCGAAGTTTTAGACTCTTGGAGTTTAATACCTACCGGAAGTGTTTCTACCTCTAAATTTAAACTAAAATTGAGAAATCGGAATTTTCTTGGTTTTGGACATGAATTTAACAACACGCTTTTGAAAAGTTTAGAAGATGGGAATCTTGGTTACGAAATGGAATATACTGCGCCAAATATTAAAAACACATTTATAGAGGCTAATTTGGCCTACAGAATAGATTTGGATGGCTATTACAGTAAAGTTCTTAAAATTGAACGTCCGTTCTACTCTGCACTAGCAAGATGGGCCGGAGGGATTTACTTGGATGAACAATACCGAAAGGAATACTTACAAAATGCCGAAATGGAATCTACTTTACAGGATTTTAGATATTTGACCGAAGATTTTTGGGGTGGCCACGCTTTTAAAATATTTGATGGTCCTTCAGAGAAGGAACGTACCACAAATCTTATTGCAAGCGCACGCTATTTACACGTAGATTATAGAGAGCGGCCTTCGCCCACTTATGACAGTATTGGTTATTTTGCCAACGAATCATTTTATTTGGGAAGTGTGGGGATAGCATCTCGACAGTTTTTAAAAGATGACTATATTTTTAGGGATGGCACTATTGAAGACGTTCCCATTGGAACGGTATATGCCCTGACTGCGGGATATCAGCGAAAAAACCAACATAATCGGATGTATGTTGGCCTAAAAGCATCCCATGGAAATAATTTTGATTGGGGGTTTTTGAGCACTAATTTTGAAATCGGAACCTTTCTGGATGACGGTCATCTTGAACAGACCACTATTTCCTTGCAGGCCAATTATTTTACAAATTTGATGTCTTTGGGCAACAATTGGAAAATGCGCCAGTTTGTAAAGCCTCAGATTTTAATTGGTACCAACAGGTTGGCTTCTGAAGGCGATCGGATCACTATAGATCAAAACAATAAATTTAGAGGGGTGTATGATAACGACTTCGATCTTAAAAAAGGGGCTGGAATTCAAGGTTTTGACAGTGATCTCATGGGTACGAAAAAATATGTTCTTTCATTACAGACCCAGTTTTATTCTCCTTGGGAACTATTAGGCTTTCGTTTGAATCCGTTTTTGAACGCTACGTTGGCCATCTTGGGCGATGAAGGTGAATCTATCTTAAACAATAAGTTATATTCTTCCTTTGGTGCAGGTTTTATCATTAGAAACGACTATTTGGTATTCAGTTCATTCCAACTGTCATTTTCCTTCTATCCCACAATTCCAGGACAGGGTGATAATATTTTTAAAACCAATGCCTTCGCTACCGACGATTTTGGATTTCAAAGTTTTGATCTCGGAAAACCTAAACCGGTCTGGTATAATTAGAGACTGAGGTTTGAGGTGATGGGGATTAAGGAGGATTAGGAAACAAATTATAATTGTTTCAAATCGAAAACATCTGATTTAGCTTTCATGGTTTTTTTTTATGTTTCTACTTTGAGATGTCAAATCATGATAGCCATTGTCAATGCCGAAAAAATACTTATAGGATTATCTGCTTGATATAGAGTTTTTGGGATATGTTTTTTTAAAAGGCATCGATTAATATCTCAATAACTGAACACAGAACCTTGTTTATAGTTTTACAAAATTCTCAAAATAAAGATTTCTACTTTTCCAAAAATTCAATATTGCGCTTCAGACCTTCAAACTTGGTCCGCTTTACTGGGGATTTTTTAAAGAGGTCCTTAAACACATCTTCGGTAATTTCTTCCCAATCTTTTTTGGTCATGGATAATAGTTCTGGATGCGGATTGAACAAAGGTTCATTATGCGCTTTTGAAAAACGGTTCCATGGGCAAACGTCCTGACAGATATCACACCCAAACATCCAATCGTCAAATTGGCCCTTAAATTGGGTTGGGATTTTATCTTTTAACTCTATGGTAAAATACGAGATGCATTTGCTTCCGTCAACAACATAAGGCTCAGTGATGGCTTGAGTAGGACAGGCATCAATGCATTTTGTGCAGGTGCCACAATGATCGGTGGTGGGCAAATCATATTCCAACTCTAAATCAAGAATCAGTTCCGCCACAAAATGAAACGAGCCCGCTTTTTGGGTCAATAGCAAGGTGTGTTTGCCAACCCAGCCCAATCCAGATTTTGCCGCCCAAGCTTTATCCAAAACCGGTGCCGAATCCGTAAAGGCACGCCCACTGACCTCACCAATTTCTTCCGTTATATAATTTAAAAGTTCTTTTAGCTTATCTTTTATGACGAAATGATAATCTGTGCCATAAGCATATTTTGAGAGTTTATAGGTATTGTTGATTTGAGTTTCCTCTGGATAATAATTGAGTAATAAGGAAATTACAGATTTTGATCCTTCCACCAATTTTGTCGGATCAAGACGCTTGTCAAAATGATTTTCCATATAGTGCATGCCACCATTCATGTTATTCCTCAACCATTTCTCTAATCGGGGCGCTTCTTCTTCCAAAAACTGTGCTTTACTAATGCCACATGAAAGAAACCCGAGGCGCTTGGCTTCGGCTTTTATCAGTTGGCTGTATTTGGATTTGTTGTTAATCACTTATTTCTACTTTCAAATCTTAAAAATGCGTTCTTTGGTTTTAAAGTAATCAAAGGTGTGATACCAATCTCATCAAATTCTGGATAGACTTTATAATTCCGGATTAATTCCGTCACTGCAATGATCATTTCAAACATGGCAAAATTATTTCCGATACATTTCCGCGGACCAGCTCCAAATGGAAAATATTGTGAGGAAAACTTCCTGCTCCCTTCACTGAATCGTTCCGGGAGAAACTCTAGTGGGCGCTCCCACAATTCCGGATGACGATGGATCTCATAAACCGAAAACAGTAGATTTGATCCTTTTTCAAATATTTTTCCGCCATAAGTGTCCGCCTCCACGTTAACCCGATCAATGAAATATGCTGGTGGATATAAACGCATGCCCTCCTCTATGACCTGTTGGCACACTTTGGACGCCATCACAAATGTCATCAAATCCTGACGGTGTTCTTCATTCGATTTCAGTTCTAGAAATATTTTTTCTTGCCATTCCGGATGTTTTGCCAAAAGCTGAAAGATAAAAGTCAGGGCATTGGAAGTGGTTTCATGGCCAGCCGTAAATAAGATAAGGATTTCATCAATCAACTGCTCTTCATCCATAAAATTGCCATCTTCATAGCGTGCTTCTAAGAGCATATCCAGTAAATCGTCGTGTCTTTGACCTGAAGATCGTCGGAAATCAACTATATTTTTAAGGATGTTACGAGCTTCCTGAGCCAAATCAAGATGCTTTTGCAGAATTCCACTCGCTTTAAACCACCAGGCAAAATAAGGCTGCCTCAGTTCTTTGACAAGCATCCGCTGTCCTGCTTCGGTAATCTGTTGAAGTTTTTTGATATCCTCACCATCGGCCGCAGTACTAAACAATGATTTTACGACCGTCTGAAAGGCCAAATCATTAAAAATTGGAAATACATCCATTGATTTATCCGTTGAAATACGCTGATACTCCGTTTGTATAGCCTGGCGAATGGTGTCAAGCAAATTTACCAAGTGTTTCTTGTGAAATGCTGGCTGAATAAGTTGCCTTTGTTTTTTCCACAAGTCACCTTCCGAAGTCAGAAGCCCTCGTCCCACATATTTGACCAAATCAACCGTTTGAATTTTGGATTTGATATAATTTTTTTGATTCTTTTGAAGGGCATATTCTAGAAAGCCTGCATCACGTGAAAAGATCACATAATTATTAAATCCAACATTCAATTTGAAAGTGTCGCCCTTTTCTTGAAAATTCTTAAGGTGGAATGGTAATGGATTTTTAAGAATGTTGATGGAATTCCCAATAAAGCGAAAAATGGATACTTCAGGGATAGCATTTTTATCAGGCATCAGTTTATCATTTATTATTGCGACAGAACCCTATAATAAATTATTGAAATTACATTAGTCTTATCTATTATAGAATTGGATATGGATCTCTTCCATTCGAAAAAGAAGAATAGTCTAAAATAAGCCACCCTGAATATTATTCTTAATTTTTCCGAGATGTTTATAGGCTAATTCCGTGACTTCCCTTCCCCGTGGCGTGCGCATAATAAAACCTTGCTGGATCAAGAAAGGCTCATACACCTCCTCAATGGTTTCAGCACTTTCACTTACTGCCGTCGCCAAAGTACTAATACCAACCGGACCGCCTTTAAACTTTTCAATAATGGTCATCAAAATCTTGTTGTCCATTTCATCAAGTCCGTGTGCATCAACATTCAATGCTTTAAGCGCAAATTTCGCAATGGCAATTTCAATACTCCCGTTACCTTTAATTTGTGCAAAATCACGAACGCGACGTAATAAGGCATTGGAGATTCTTGGTGTTCCCCTGCTTCTACCGGCTATTTCAACAGCAGCTTCCATAGAAATAGGAACATTTAAAATAGACGCACTACGTTGGGTAATGGTCGTCAATAATTCTGTGTTATAGTATTGCAATCTACTTTGTATACCAAAACGTGCGCGCATGGGAGATGTTAGCAATCCGGAACGTGTTGTGGCTCCAATCAAAGTAAATGAATTCAAATTGATTTGAACCGTTCTGGCATTTGGTCCAGATTCGATCATGATATCGATTTTATAGTCTTCCATGGCTGAATACAAATATTCTTCAACAATAGGACTTAACCGATGGATTTCGTCAATAAACAGCACATCGCGCTCATCAAGGTTGGTGAGGAGCCCTGCCAGGTCGCCCGGCTTGTCCAAAACGGGCCCAGAGGTCACTTTAATACCAACGCCCAACTCACTTGCCAAGATGTGCGCTAAAGTCGTTTTTCCGAGTCCGGGAGGCCCGTGGAACAGGGTGTGGTCCAACGCTTCTTCTCTTTGGTTAGCGGCCTCTACGAAAATCTTCAAATTCTCCAAAACCTGATCCTGTCCTGTAAAGTCATCAAAGGTTAAAGGCCTTAGCTTTTTTTCGACATCAAATTCTTCGGGAGAATAGTTTTCGTTGGATGGATTCAGGTTATCGTTCATATATATTCCTGAGAAGCAGGAATCGTTTTAAATTAATACTTCTGTCATTTGACTTCAATCAAATGAATCGATAGCAAAGATAAACAAAAAGCCCTTCTTAATCAGAAAGGCTTTTGACATATACTAAAGTTTCAAACCGCATTGTCAAGAAATCCATTTCTCAAAGGATGATATTGTGATGTTGAAGTTCCTCGACACCTCCTTTCAACCTAAACAGATTTTTTTGTGACCGCTAGAATCCTATTTTATAAAGTTCAGAATAATAACTCTTAATTATAAAAAAAACCTTCGGAATAATACCGAAGGTCTGTTATATTAAATTTTGAGATCCTGAATGCGCAGGAATTTGATTAATGCTGTAATTCCTCTTCACCTTCCTTTAAAGGCACGTTTTGCGGTACGAAATCAGTATCGTGTCCTGGCTTACTGTAATCATAAGACCAACGATAAACGTGAGGAATCTCACCCGGCCAGTTACCATGAACATGTTCTACTGGTGTAGTCCACTCTAAGGTATTTGATCTCCAAGGGTTTTGGGTTGCTTTCTTTCCGAAGAAAATACTTCCGAAGAAATTGTACAGATACACCAATTGAACCACACCTCCAATCAAGGCGAAAATAGTAATTACAATATTCACATCGGTTAAATCATCAAACAATGGAAATGCTGAGTTGGTATAATAACGTCTCGGTAATCCAGCCATTCCAATAAAGTGCATTGGGAAAAATACACCATACGCACAGATTGCTGTAATCCAGAAGTGGATATATCCTAAATTTTTATTCATCATTCTACCAAACATCTTTGGATACCAATGATAAATTCCAGCAAACATTCCATAGATGGCGGAGATTCCCATTACCAAGTGGAAGTGGGCAATAACAAAATAGGTATCATGCACGTTAATATCCAAGGCACTGTCTCCAACAATAATTCCTGTTAACCCACCTGTGATAAATGTAGATACAAATCCAATGGAGAATAACATGGCGGGATTCATCTGGAGGTTACCCTTCCAAATAGTCGTTATCCAGTTAAATGCTTTTACCGCAGACGGGATTGCAATCAATAAGGTTGTAAAGGTAAATACCGAACCTAGGAATGGATTCATTCCTGAAACGAACATATGATGACCCCAAACAATCGTCGATAAAAATGCAATTGCCAAAATGGAGGCTACCATGGCACGATACCCGAAAATAGGTTTTCGTGAGTTGGTTGCCATAATCTCTGACACGATTCCCATTGCTGGTAGAATTACAATATAAACTTCAGGGTGACCTAAAAACCAAAATAAATGCTCAAAAAGTACAGGCGATCCACCCTGATAGTGCAATACTTCACCTTGTATAAAGATATCTGATAAGAAGAAGGATGTTCCAAAACTTCTATCCATAATCAATAATAAGGCTGCTGATAACAATACTGGGAAGGACACCACACCAATGATTGCTGTCACAAAAAACGCCCAGATAGTCAATGGCAACCTTGTCATAGACATCCCTTTAGTTCGCATATTGATCACCGTAACAATATAGTTCAATGATCCCAACAAGGATTGCGCAATGAACAAAGCCATAGAAATCAACCAAAGCGTCATTCCCCAACCAGATCCAGGTTGGGCCATTGGTAAGGCACTTAATGGGGGATAGATTGTCCAACCTGCTGCTGCCGGTCCTGCTTCAAGAAACAAGGAAGACATCATGATGATACAGGACACAAAGAAGATCCAATATGAGAGCATGTTTATAAACCCTGAGGCCATATCTCGAGCTCCAATTTGATAAGGAATCAAAAGATTACTAAACGTTCCACTCAATCCAGCGGTCAACACGAAGAATACCATGATGGTACCATGTATGGTAACCAATGCTAAATAAATATCAGCATCCATAACACCACCCGGTGCCCACTTGCCCAATAACGCTTCAAAGAGAATGTTTGGCTCCTCAGGCCAAGCGATTTGAATACGGAACATTAGCGACATCATGACCCCCACAATTCCCATGAGAGTTCCTGTAATCAAATATTGCTTTGCAATCATCTTGTGATCCTGGCTAAAGATATACTTGGTTACAAAGGTTTCTTTGTGATGATGTCCGTGACCGTCGTCGTTTGCGTGAATATCTACTGCGTGTGTTGACATAATCTATATATACTTATTTTAAACTATTCTAATTATTATTTCAATGATTCTTTGAAGGTCTTTTGCTCAGCTATCCAAGCATCGTACTCTTCCTGGGTTTCTACAATAATATTCATTTGCATATTGTAATGTGATTTCCCACAAATCTTATTACATAATAAAAGATAATGGAACTCATATGGATCTAAAGCCTCTTCGCCTTTAGCCGTTAGATCTTTACTTTTCTCTGCACGAATATTATTGATGTTTTGAACCTTATCAATCATATCAGGTCTTTCACGCATATCCTTTGTAGTTACTGATGGCGTAAATGCAAATTTCGTGATCATGCCAGGAACACAGTTCATTTGAGCTCTAAAATGAGGCATATAGGCTGAGTGCAACACATCTTGAGAACGAATATGAAAAACTACCGGTTGGCCAACTACCAAATGTAATTCCTTAACAATAATATCATCACTTGCATTAGGATCTGCTTCATCGATACCTAAAACATTCGCTTTATCAATATCAATCAATCTGACATTGGCCATTCCTAATACGTTGTCCTGTCCGGCATAACGGGCTGTCCAAGCAAATTGTTGGGCATATAATTCAACAACCATTGGGTCAGAATCTTCGTCAATGTTCATAATAGATGTCCAAGTAAACAATCCGTAAATGATCAAACCGGCCAAAGTAATTACAGGAATAATTGTCCATACGGCCTCTAAAGTATTGTTGTCCGCAAAATACAATGCTTTTCTTCCAGTAACGCCTCTATACTTATAAGCGAAATAGTGCAATAAGAATTGTGTTACGGTTTGAACGAAAAAGATAAGGATCATGGAGATAATCATTAAATTATCAATTTCTGCGCCATGTTCTGATGCTGCATTGGACATCAAGGGCAAGTCTCCCCAATAAACAAAACAAATAATTGTAATGATATAGATAAAGGCCAAAAAGGCAATCATTAAATAACCATTAATCTTATTATCGTAATCTGTCGCGATTCCATTATTGGTGGTGTCATTACTTACTTGTGCCAGATCAAATATTTTGACCATTTGCCAAATAGCTACCGCTACAAAAAGTACTATGATAATTGTTAATAAAGCCGTCATTGTATATTTTCTTCTTTATATGTTATTAATAATGGAAATGTTCGCTTTCTTTAATAAACGGATTGTGTTTTGGAGTTAAAGGCGCTTTTGTCAATGATGTAAAGACAACAAGTAAGAATAAACCTCCAAACAACAAAATAGATCCAATTTCAGGAATTCCGATAAACCATCTATCACCTACGGTTGCAGGCATGATCATAACGAATACGTCCACATAATGACCCACTAAAACAAGGACACCAGACATCATTACAAACCAAGGTAAGCGTTTGTAATCACTATTCATCAATAGCAACATTGGAAATAGGAAATTAAGCACTACCATTCCAAAGAAAAGTATGTTATAATCTTCTATCCGTGTTACAAAATAAACAACCTCTTCTGGAATATTGGCATACCAGATCAACATGAATTGAGAAAACCATAGATACGTCCAGAAAATACTAAATCCAAACATATACTTCGCCAAATCATGGATATGACTATCATTGACCATTGGTAAAAGTCCTTTTGTTTTTAGATAAATAGTGACCATAGCAATAACGGTTACCGCACTTACAATCATACTTGCAAAAACATACCATCCAAATAAGGTACTGAACCAATGTGGATCAACACTCATAATCCAGTCCCAAGACATAATAGATTCTGTATAAATATAGAACACTAAAAATGCTGCGGCAATACGGAATGATTTTTTAAAGTTTCTGTTATCACCTGGTTCTGCATTATCTTGCGCTATAGAAAACTTACGGGCAAAATACCTGTAGGTACACCAACCACCAATAAAAATTGCCGCTCGGATGATAAACCATGTAATGTCCAAATAGCCAGACTTGTTTTGAATCAATTTATCGCCGGCAACAACATCTTCGTTCATCCAGATAAAGATCTCATTGTTATGACCAATATAGTGTGATCCCAATGCGATGGCCACAACAATTATGGCCCCAGGCAATAAATAAGCTGTTATACCTTCCATGACGCGCATTAATAATGGCGACCAACCTGCTTGTGCAGCAATATGAATGGCATAAAAAGCTAAAGCTCCTAGCGCAATCATCATAAAGAAAAATGCTGCGACATACATAGCTGACCAAGGTCTTTTAGCGAGTTGTTCTTTGACATGTTCAGCATGTTCATCATCATGGGAAGCATTGCCATGATCAGAAACGTTGTCATGCGCTGAATCCTGAACATCATCCACATTTGCCGTAGCATCATAGGCATTAGCGTCATGAGTGTTGTCCTCATGATTCTCACCACCAGCTACTAAATGTGCTTGGGTTTCATACCCACCATCATGATGCGCATGTTCATCAGCCAACATTGTTTTGACTTCGTCTAAAGATTTATGAGATGTCATAAAACCATAAGCCACTCCTATTACACCCAATACTATCAGGATGATGGAAAATGTCTTTAATCTATTTGAAATTGTATACATATCTATATTGAATCTTTAACAGTCTAACTTCCTCCTAATTCTGATTTAAGTTGCATCACATAATCCACAACTTGCCAACGTTCTTCCTCATTTAATTGATTGGCATAAGAACCCATCACGTTTTTACCATAATGTATCGTATGGTAAACACTACCTTGGGTTAAAGCTCTTCCTTGATCATTAAATGCAGGTACTCCTAATATCTTTTCACGTTTAACCAAAATACCTTGGCCATCACCTTTCTTACCGTGGCATACCCCGCAGTAAATATCATACAGCTGCCCCCCTCTAGGAGAATCAATTGCGGTAGAATCCAAAGGACTTACCAAAGTGGCCTTTGCCAAATTATAACCCTCAATACTTCCGTCAATATCAAAAGGTTTGTGACCTCTCGCTACTGAGCCTTCAGCAGGTAATTTTGCTTCCATTCCTTCGGGCAAAAATTCAACTTCTCCATAGGCTTCGTATCCTATGGGTTCATACATGTCTGGGAAAAATTGATAATTAGGTCTTGATTTATTTTGACATGATGCCAAAGAGACCAATACAACCATCAATACTAATATTTTAAATAAGCTTTTCATGTGTACTAGTGTGCTTTATCAATTAAGGTAACTTCTACAGCTCCTGTATTTCTCAATATATCAAACTGTTCATCAACATTGGCTCCGGCAGTAATTTCCATTAAGAAATGATCGTCCGTAGTTCTCGTATCAGGATTTTCAGCTTTTTTGAAAGGCCACATTCTACTGCGTAAATAAAAAGTGATGACCATTAAATGCGCTGAAAAAAATACGGTCAACTCAAACATAATTGGAACAAAAGCCGGCATGTTTTCGATATAACTAAAACTTGGTTTACCACCTATATCTTGCGGCCAATCTTCAATCATTATAAAGTTCATCAATACGATGGAGACTACCAAGCCCAAAACTCCATAGATAAAAGCTGTTATTGCCAATCTTGTTGGTGCCAATCCCATTGCTTTGTCCAACCCGTGTACCGGAAAAGGCGTATATATTTCTTCGATGTGATAGCGTTCTGCCCGCACTTTTTTAACTGCAGCCATCAAGACATCATCATCTGTGTACATGGCGTGAATTACTTTTGAAGATCCTTCCATATTACTGTTTGTTGTTGATTAATAATTTAGCTTGTCCAGCCCAATCGTCACGTTCTGCCCTTCCAGGGAATGACGCCGAAATTTCGTCTAACAAGTCATATTCAATTTTCGTCATATTGCTCACCTGCAAGAAAGAAAAGATACCAATACCATTAAGTATTTGCTCCATTTTCGGACCGATACCGTTAATAAGCTGTAAATCATCCTTAGTTTGGGTTAAAGGATCAAAGACTCCAACGCTTTCCATCAACTTATTAATTGATTCTGGATCATGAGGTTTTACGGTAGATCGTTCTTCAACTATAGGCGCTCCCGCATGAGGGACTACTTTATGTGTACGAATATCAGATCCAGTTCCCACTAAACTTTCACCAGATTCTCTGATGCGTTTGTAACGTTGACCAGATGATTTCAGTATCGTTTTAATCTCAGCTTGTGCAATTACTGGGAAAGTACGTGCATATAATAAGAACAATACAAAAAAGAATCCGATGGTTCCAATGAAAATTCCAATATCCACAAATGTTGGTTGGAACATGGTCCATGAGGATGGTAAATAATCTCTATGCAAAGAAGTCACTATAATTACAAAACGTTCAAACCACATTCCAACGTTTACAACAATGGAAATAAAGAACGAGAACATAATACTTGTACGCAATTTCTTGAACCACATAAACTGTGGGGAGAATACATTGCAGCTCATCATTAGCAAATATGCCCACCAATAAGGTCCCGTAGCTCTATTTAAGAATGCATATTGCTCATATTCTACGCCTGAATACCAAGCAATGAATAACTCCGTAATATAAGCTACACCAACTATAGAACCCGTAATCATGATAACGATGTTCATCAACTCAATATGCTGTACCGTGATATAGTCTTCAAGACTCACAACTTTTCTCATTATGATCAAAAGCGTGTTTACCATGGCAAATCCAGAGAAAATGGCTCCAGCAACAAAGTAAGGTGGAAAAATGGTGGTATGCCATCCCGGAACTATGGAGGTTGCGAAGTCAAAAGATACAATGGTATGTACAGAAAGTACAAGAGGTGTGGCTAAACCAGCAAGAACCAAAGATACTTCTTCAAAACGTTGCCAATCTTTAGCTCTACCAGACCATCCGAAAGATATTAACGAATAAATTTTCTTTTGGAAAGGTTTTACTGCTCTATCACGAATCATGGCAAAGTCAGGAAGTAAACCAGTCCACCAGAACACTAATGAAACCGATAAGTACGTTGAAATTGCAAAAACGTCCCAAAGTAACGGTGAGTTAAAGTTAACCCATAAGGAACCGAATTGGTTTGGAATTGGCAATACCCAGTATCCTAACCATGGACGTCCCATGTGGATGATAGGAAACAATCCTGCTTGAAATACCGCAAAGATGGTCATCGCTTCCGCAGAACGGTTAATGGCCATACGCCACTTTTGACGGAATAGCAGTAATACTGCAGATATCAGAGTCCCTGCGTGACCAATACCAACCCACCAAACGAAATTGGTAATGTCCCAGGCCCAACCAATGGTTTTATTCAGACCCCAAACCCCAATTCCTGTTGCTATGGTATAAATGATACATCCAATTCCCCAAAGAAAAGCTAGGAGTGCGATAGAAAAAACTATCCACCAGGATTTATTGGCTTTTCCTTCTACAGGTTTTGCTATATCCACAGAAACATCGTGGTATGATTTTTCACCTAGTACTAAAGGTCTTCTAATAGGTGCTTCGTAATGAGACGCCATAATGCTTTTAGAATTATTTCTTATTAATATAATTATGCTTCGGTTGTATTTCTCACTATCGTGTGATACTGGACGTTTGGTTGTGTTCCAATATATTCCAATAAGCGATACATACGTTTATCTTCTTTAAGTTTTGCAACTTTACTTTCTTTGTCGTTGATATCTCCAAAAACCATTGCTCCTGTGCCACAAGCGGCAGAACATGCTGTTTGAAATTCACCATCTTTAATTTCACGTCCGTCGCGCTTGGCGTCAAGAATCGTTTTTTGTGTTTTTTGGATACACAAAGAACATTTCTCCATAACCCCTCTAGACCTTACAACAACATCAGGATTAAGAACCATACGGCCTAAATCATCATTCATGAAGTAGTCAAATTCCTCATTTTTGTTGTATCGGAACCAGTTGAAACGACGTACTTTATAAGGACAGTTATTAGCGCAATAACGGGTACCTACACAACGGTTGTAAGCCATGTGGTTTTGACCTTGACGTCCGTGTGATGTTGCCGCAACAGGGCAAACTGTTTCACAAGGTGCATGGTTACAATGCTGACACATGATTGGTTGGAAAGCTACCTGAGGATTATCCGCGGCAATTTCCATGTCGTGCAAGGTGTTTTTAATTCCTGTATCACCAGTTAAACCTTTAGCCGCCTCTTTTCTTTCAATATCCCCGGTAAATGTATCTTCAGAAGAATAGTATCTATCAATACGCAACCAGTGCATATCCCTACTACGTCTTATTTCAGACTTACCAACTACTGGAACGTTATTTTCAGCATGACAAGCAATAACACAAGCACCACATCCGGTACAGGCATTTAAATCAATGGACAAATTAAAGTGATGTCCGATAGATCTATCAAATTCATCCCACAAATCGACATCAGGAGATGTCACAGGAGTTTCTACGTGATTTAAAGAGACATGAGGCACCTCATTCCAGTGCTTCTTATCTTTTGTATTAAAAATTTCAAGAGTGGTTTCCTTAATAATATCGCCACGACCCATCAACGTATTATGCAATTGTACACAAGCAAACTCATGTTCACCTGCTACTAATTTAATAGAAACATCTGATTGGGCACTGTTGAAATTTGCGTAAAATGGATACGCATTTTTACCCGTCTGCATTTCCTCCTTAAGACCTTTCGTACGACCGTAACCTAAGGATAAACCTAAAGAACCTACCGCTTGACCTGGTTGGATAATTGCTGGAACAGTAATTGTTTGCCCATTAACTGATAACTCCACTAAACTACCGTTAAGACCACCATTGGCAACGTGCCAATTTTTAATATCCAATCGTTTTGCATCTGTCGCAGACACTGTTACATAATTATCCCAAGACGCTCTAGAAATAGGGTCTGGAAATTCTTGTAACCATGGGTTATTGGCCTGTTGACCATCTCCCATACCTGTTTTGGTATAAAGCTGCAACTCCATCCCATTAGAAGACGACGTGGAAGCAAGCGCTCTCGCAGCATCACCTCCAGAAACGGAAGCCACTGCACTCACACCAGCTGCTGAGCCAGAAGTGGAAGAAGAGGTCGAAGATGTTGTGACATACTCATCCTTATCTTCATCCTTTATACCAACTCCTACAGCCGCATCATGAATGATACCACCAACAAAAGTTCTATCTTTTTTCTCTTTTAATGTTGTCGAAGCAGTCGTTGTCGATGCCGAAGAAGGCCCTGAAGCTAAAACACCATTTAAGCCCGTAGCAACATACATTCCATCATGCAAGGCTTGATTGAATGAAGCGCCACCAAGGATACCTGTACTCCAATTTTCTTTGATAAAATCGTAATACGATGCATCACTACCAGTCCATTTCAACAATGCCTGTTGAAACTGACGTGTATCAAACAAAGGACGGATAGTTGGTTGCATTAAACCGAAATGGCCTTTTTTAAGCTCTACGTCTCCCCATGACTCTAAATAATGAGGCACTGCAGCAATATATTGCGATTCAGAAGCAGTCTCGTCGGCCTTCAATGTGAAGGAGATAGACAGCTCTGTTTGTTTTAAACCTTCCGCAAAGTCACTTGCGTTTGGCAATGTGTACAACGGATTCACACCGTTCATAATAATTGCACCAACCTTACCAGCTTTCATATTGGCTATTAAAGTCATGACGGCTTTATCACTTCCCTGTCTCGTTTTAATAGGCGTTGAAGGATCGAAAGCTTTACTTCCTAAAGCTGCATTAATCTCTAATGCTATGGTCTGGGCATTGACATCATTGATTCCTGTTACAAAAACCCCATTACTACCCGCTTTTTTCAACTCAGAAGCCACTTTTTGAATTGCTTCATCAAGATGCGCTGGCAAATCTGTTGACACAGATTGTCCGGTCACATAACTATACAACTTAGCTAAAGCTTGTTTTTGTTGTGAAGGGGTTGCTGGAATACGTTTATCAGCATTGGCACCTGTTAATGACATATTTGCTTCAATTTGAATATGTCTTGACATTTTCCCATTGGTTGGAATACGTCCTAGTGAATAGCCCGATTCAAATCCGCCACCTTGCCAATCTCCAAGAAAATCAGCGCCAACAGAAACGATCACAGAAGCTTTAGAAAAATCATAATTTGCCAAACCGCGCTCACCGTATTTAGCCTGATAGGCATCTAATGCAGTCGATTCAGAAACAGCGTCGTAGACAACGTGACTTACATTGCCATATTTTTCTTGAAAATTAGAAATCAGTTTACTGGTTGAAGGACTTGCAAAAGTTTGTGTAAGTAACACAATCTCTTTACCTCCATTCATCACCTCAGTCAATTTCTGATTGGTTTCTGAGTCAAAAGTATCCCATGAGATATTTTCTCCAGCTCTTTGAGGGCCTTTCACTCTCAAACTATCATATAACCCTAAAATTGAAGCATGAACTCTAGCATTAACACCTCCTTGGGAAGCGGCTAAGTTATTGTTGTCAATTTTAACAGGTCGACCTTCGCGCGTTTTAACCAAAACACTTGCAAAATCGAACCCGTCAGCAATTGTTGTAGCGTAATAGTTAGCTACGCCAGGAATGATTTCTTCTGGTTGCACAACGTAAGGAATGGATTTCACAACCGGTCCTTCACAAGCCGCTAACGATGCCGCTGCTGTACTGAAACCAACATATTTTAAGAAATCACGACGTGTTGTTGACGACGTCTCCAAATTGGCTTTGTTTCCTAAAAATTCGTCAGTCGGAATTTCTTCAACAAATTCATTTTGTCTAAGCGTCTCAACAATGGAGCTGTCTGCGTTTAGCTCCTCAACACTTCTCCAGTATTTCTTGTTTGATGACATAATTTATATTTACGATTTTTGATTCTCGATTTACGATTCTAATTTACGGATTGGTTTTGGCAATCGTAATTCGTAAATCGTAGTTCTAAAAATGTTATACCTTTTCTTGTTTATTCAAAACATCCTATGACAGGATTCACTCTGTGTTTCTATGCTTAGTAATGACATTTACCACATTCTAAACCTCCCATTTGTGCCACGGTAAGTTTTTCTACACCATATTTTTTAGATAATTGGTCATGAATTTTAGTGTAATATTCATTGTTTTCAACTTTCACATCCGTTTCTCTATGGCAGTTAATACACCATCCCATAGTTAAAGGCGAATGTTGTGACATGATTTCCATAGTCTCCACAGGACCATGACACGTTTGACACTCAATGCCTCCAACTGTAACGTGTTGTGAGTGATTGAAATATGCGAAGTCAGGAAGATTATGGATACGTATCCATTTTACCGGTTGCGGTTCTCCTGTATATTTTTGATCAGCAGGACTCCAGCCTGTTGCAGCGTAAAGTTTTTCGATTTCAGCATTATAATCAACACCATATTCTTTTCCTTCTGCAAGTGTTTCTGGTGCCACTTCAGAGATGGACTTATGACAGTTCATACACACGTTCAACGAAGGAATACCAGAAGTTTTACTTACACGAGCTGATGAGTGACAATATTTACAATCAATGCCATTATCACCAGCGTGAATTCTGTGTGAATAATGAATTGGCTGCACAGGCGCGTAACCCTCATTGACATCAATCTGCATAAAATAACCGAAGACAAAATAAGCACTCACCAACAATAAGAGAATTACAGACACCAAAACCAAGAATTGATTTTGAACAAAGGCCTTCCAGATTGGAACTCCCTTTTGCTGAGCACTAAGATCCACACCTTTGGCTTCAGCAAAGCGGTTTAATGTACGTCTTACCAAAACCAAAGCCATTGCCAATAATGCAAACAATACCGCTAAGGCTCCAAGAATTAATGTATTTGATGTGCCATCTCCTCCACCTGAAGACTCTGTCCCTCCAGTTGGTGCAGCTACCACAGGCGCCGCTTTTTCTTCAGCGGTATAGGCCAAGATATCACTGATGTCCTCATCCGACAATTGCGGAAATGGCATCATCGGCATTTGATTATACTCGTTATAAATTTTATTTGCGTAGGCGTCACCAGATTTAATAAGACCCGCACTATTGTGGATCCAAGCGGTTAACCATGCCCTATCCAGACCTTCTTCATCCGCTAACTTCTTCTCAATATTACGAAGCGCCGGCCCTGTCATGGGCGCATCTAATTTGTGACATGCGGCACAATTGGCGTTATATAATGTTTTTCCTTTGGCAGGATCTCCATCTTGAGCGTAAAGCGATGTTGAAAACGTAAGTAAAAAAAGGAACCCTAATTGTAGAATATTAGCGGCCAATTTACGGTGTATCACCTGTTTCATATTATTAGTTGAGTTATCTTCCAAACTTTGGTATGATTTTTTCGTTAAAAAGAAAAAAATACGGTTATAAAATGTCTCGCAAAAGTAATACTTAAAGTCGATTTGAAAAATGTTAGAGAACTGTTAATTGGTAATTTATAAACATTCTAAATAATAAAATGGGCCATATTTAGTTTAATAAAACCACATGAGTACATTACGAATTTATTTTAATATTTTTGCCGGATGCGAATGATTTAGGAATAAATCATTTAGAACTATTTTTAACACAAATCACCTAAAAAATAATATGCCATGATCAAACCCATTGTTAGAATATCCTTAATAATGTTCACATTTCTTTTTTCAACAATTGCATTGCAAGCGCAACAAGGCAATGTCGAAATTGACCAAAATAAGGATATCGATAGGCTTTTGGAGTTCAAAAAAGACCTCAGTACTCTAAATGCCTTTATCATCCAAGTATATAATGGCCCTCGTAGTGGTGCTGAATCTACCAAAAGTGACGTTGCAACGTTGTATCCGGATTGGAGCAACTCCATTCAATATGAACAGCCCAATTACAAGATTTGGGTAGGTAACTTTAGAACGCGGCTGGAAGCTGACAGAGCGCTTATGGAAGTTAAAAAAAGCTATGCGAACGCTTTTATTTTGCAGCCTAAAAAGAACAAGTAACGGGCATTAAAACCACTATCTACTCCGTAATGCATTCTGGTCACTCACTATAATATTGACCACATAGGAGCGGTTTTGATCTAAAATCATTTTACGGTAGCTATACAGCTAGATGTGATAATTCTAAGTCCAACTACCTTAAATTAAAATACAAATACTGGTTATAACCCACAAAAAAAGCGACTCGATGAGTCGCTTTTTTACGTTTAATATTTTGAAAATTATTTCAATTTCTTTTTCACTTCGACCTCATGGAATGCTTCGATAACATCATTTTCCTTAATGTCATTATAATTTTTAATTTGCATCCCACAATCGTAACCTTTAGAGACTTCTTTAGCATCATCTTTAAATCGTTTCAATGAGGCCAGTTCACCTGTGTAAACTACAACACCTTCTCTAATCAATCGGATGCTTGAATTTCTAAATATTTTACCGGTCGTTACCATACATCCTGCAATAGTTCCAACTTTAGAAACTTTAAATATTTCCCTAATTTCGGCAGTACCTGTAATCTCCTCTTTAAGCTCAGGTGACAACATACCTTCCATCGCATCTTTCAGATCATTTATGGCATCATAAATAATGGAGTACA
Organism: Gelidibacter mesophilus DSM 14095; assembly: GCF_000423005.1. Classification (GTDB taxonomy): domain Bacteria; phylum Bacteroidota; class Bacteroidia; order Flavobacteriales; family Flavobacteriaceae; genus Gelidibacter; species Gelidibacter mesophilus. The sequence continues at coordinate 153,950 of NZ_AUHD01000006.1, read as the reverse complement.
TTCTGATATCAATTTCTTCCTTATCTGCAATCTGACGCGCATTACCCATTGGACGCACGTTAAATCCGATAATAATCGCATCAGAAGCGGTTGCCAACAACACATCACTTTCAGTAATGGCACCTACCCCTTTATGAATGATGTTCACTTGAATTTCTTCAGTAGACAATTTTTGGAACGAATCCGTCAATGCTTCCACTGATCCGTCCACATCTCCTTTAAGGATAATGTTCAACTCTTGGAAATCTCCAAGAGCGATACGACGGCCAATTTCATCAAGGGTGATATGACGTTGTGTTCTCACCGACTGCTCACGCTGTAATTGTGTACGTTTTGCAGCAATTTGTTTTGCTTCACGTTCATCGGCGAATACGCTAAACTTATCACCTGCCTGTGGTGCACCGTCCAATCCTAAGATTGAAACAGGGGTTGAAGGGCCTGCAGATTTAACGTCATTACCACGTTCATCATGCATGGCTCTAACTTTTCCACTGTTTTTACCAGCAAGTACGTAGTCACCAATATTTAGTGTTCCGGCCTGTACCAAAATTGTGGATACATAACCTCTACCTTTATCCAAGAACGCCTCAACTACTGTTCCCACAGCACGCTTATTCGGATTAGCCTTAAGCTCTAATAATTCAGCTTCTAAAACTACTTTTTCCAATAATTCCTTAACACCTTGCCCTGTTTTGGCGGAGATATCTTGAGATTGGATTTTACCACCCCAATCCTCAACCAATAAGTTCATTTGGGCTAAACCTTCTTTTACTTTTTCAGGGTTCGCACTTGGCTTATCTATTTTGTTGATAGCAAAAATAATTGGCACTCCCGCCGCTTGGGCATGAGAAATGGCCTCTTTTGTTTGTGGCATGATGGCATCATCCGCAGCAATTACAATAATTGCTAAATCGGTTACTTGCGCACCACGAGCACGCATGGCCGTAAAGGCCTCGTGACCTGGAGTATCCAGGAACGCCATTTTTTGGCCGCTCTCCAATTGTACGCCATAAGCCCCAATATGTTGGGTAATCCCACCTGACTCTCCTGCAATAACATTTTCTTGACGGATATAATCCAAAAGTGATGTTTTACCGTGATCAACGTGTCCCATTACCGTAACAATTGGTGCACGTGGTTTTAAATCTTCAGGATTGTCTTCAATAATTTCAATACTCTCTTCAAGATCTGACGATACGAACTCAACATCATAGCCAAACTCATCTGCAACAACAGATAAGGTTTCAGCATCCAAACGTTGGTTCATGGTGACCATCATCCCTAAAGACATACAGGCAGAGATAATTTGCGTCACCGGAACATCCATCATCGTTGCTACTTCACTTGCCGTAACAAATTCCGTAACTTTCAATACTTTGCTCTCCGCTTCTTGCTGCTCAATATCCTTCTCCGTCTGTTGACGGTGTTGATCTCTCTTGTCTCTTCTATACTTGGCGCCTTTTCCTCTATTGGTTTTGCCTTGGAGCTTCTCAAGAGTTTCGCGGACCTGCTTTTGCACATCTGCCTCGCTTGGCTCTTCTTTTACAGTGCTCGTACGAACACCCGGTTTCCCCTTATAATTGGCGCTTGGTCTATTACCACCAAAAGCCGGCTTAGCTCCAGGAGCTGCAGGGCCTTTACTGATACGACGTCTTTTCTTCTTATTGGCATCAGAAGCCGCTGGCTTCTTTTCCTCTTTTTTCTTCTTTGGCTTGTTAAATTGCGAAAGATCTATCTTTTCTCCAGCAATTTTTGGCCCAGTCAACTTTTGATATTGTGTTTTTATCGGCTCGTCATCTGGTGTGCCTGTTTCAGACTTTTCAGTTGTTTCAGCTTTTTCTACCGCTTCAGTTTTTTCAACTTTTTCAGTTTTTTCAACCTTATCAGTCTTCTCAACCTTTTCAACTTTGTTTACCTTTTCCGTTTTCTCAGCCGTCTTAGTCTCATCTTGAGCCTTCTCAGCTTGCTTTGGAGATTCTTTGACTTCTGGTTGAACTTCCCCTTGAGGACTCTCGTCCACTGAAGGACTTTCTTTTACTGACGGTCTCTCTTTTAGAGGTGTCTCAGGCTGCTTTGCTACTTCAGCAGGTTTTTCCTCTTTTGGAGCTTCTACCTTAGGCTTTTCAGATTTCTCCTCCTTTTTAGGATCTAAATCAATTTTACCAACTTGTTTTGGCCCACTCAAAGGTGACCTAGCTTTTACAACTTGTTTGCTAGCTTCTTCCCTCTTCAGTTTTTCCTCAATCTCACGCTCGCGCTGCTCACGCAGTTCTTCCTTTTCTTTCAACTTAGCCTCACTTACCTCTTGCGAGGCTTGTTTTTTATTGGCATCCGTTTGAAACTCATTGGAAAGAATGGTATGAACATCCTCTGATATTTTCGTATTGGGACTCTTTTCCACGCTCACGCCCTTCGATTCCAAAAAATCAACTGCACGATCAATAGAAATATTGAGCTCTCTTAATACTTTATTTAATCTAATTGTATCAGCCATAAATTGCTTCTAATATAACTTAATATGTGTTATTCTTCAAATTCTTCCTTAAGAATTCTGATAACATCTAAAATGGTTTCTTCTTCTAGATCGGTTCTCTTAACCAAATCCTGAACATCTTGTTCTAATATACTTTTAGCAGTATCTAAACCTGCTTTGCTGAATTCTTCAATGATCCAGCCTTCTATCTCATCAGTAAATTCTGATAATTCCACATCTTCTTCAGCTCCTTCTCTAAAGACATCAATTTCATATCCTGTCAACTGTCCTGCCAAACGGATATTATGACCTCCTCTACCTATAGCCTTACTAACTTCTTCAGGTTTAAGAAGCACTTCAGCACGCTTAGTTTCCTCATTAAGCTTAACAGAAGTTACTCTTGCAGGACTTAAAGCTCTGGTAATAAATAATTGAACGTTACTTGTGTAATTGATAACGTCAATATTTTCGTTACCCAATTCTCTTACAATACCATGTATTCTTGAACCTTTCATACCTACGCAGGCACCCACTGGATCAATTCTATCATCATAGGAGTCAACCGCTACTTTTGCTTTTTCTCCAGGCATTCTAACCACTTTTTTGATGGTAATCAAACCGTCAAAAACCTCAGGGATTTCTTGTTCAAATAATTTCTCCAAAAATACTGGAGCTGTTCTTGACATGATGATGGTGGGCTTATTACCTTTAAGCTCAACACTCTCAATAATCCCCTTTACATTCTCCCCTTTTCGGAAGAAATCAGAAGGAATTTGTTTTTCTTTTGGAAGGATGATCTCATTACCTTCATCATCTAATAAAATGATGGCTCTGTGACGAATATGGTGTACTTCGGCAGTATAAATCTCACCAACCAAATCCTTAAAATTCTTGTAGATATTGGTATTATCGTGCTCCTGAATTTTAGAAATCAAATTTTGACGTAATGCCAGGATGGAACGTCTCCCCAAATCGATCAATTTCACAGCTTCAGCCACATCCTCACCAACTTCAAAATCAGGCTCAATTTTACGGGCTTGAGAAAGTTCAATTTCTTGATTTGGCTCCTCTACTTCACCATCAGCAACAACAATTCTATTTCTCCAAATCTCTAAATCGCCTTTGTCAGGATTAATAATGATATCAAAGTTATCGTCATCACCATACTTCTTCTTCAGCGCATTTCTCAACACGTCCTCTAAAATCGCCATTAACGTTACACGATCGATTAATTTATCGTCTTTAAATTCCGAAAAAGAATCAATTAACGCAATATTTTCCATAACTACATCGAATTAAAATTTTATTATCACTTTAGCTTCTAAAATATCTTCATACATAATTTTAGCCTGCTTTTCTACCGTTACCTTACCTTTACCAACTGGCTTAGGCTCTTTTGCTTTCCACTCCAAAACCACATTATCGGCATTAACTTCGGTCAAAACACCTTCAATCTTTGAATTGGGTTTTGCTTTAATTTCCAAAGTTCGGCCAATATTCTTTTTATACTGTCTCTTATTGACCAATGGTGACGTCGCTCCCGCTGAGGCCACGTCCAAAGAAAAATCGTTCTCTTCTCGGTCTAAATTGTTCTCAATAGCGCGACTCATAAATATACAGTCTTCAACGGTCACACCGTTATCGCCATCAATAATGACGCTAATTTTATTATCAGCCTGTAATTTTAAATCAATCAAAAAAAGGTCAAGCCTTTCTTCCAATCCATTTTCTATCAAGTCCTTAACAATAGTCTCAGTCAGCATTTTCTTAGTATAAAAAGAGGGGACTTTCATGTCCCCTCGTGTTCTCTTTTACCATTCAGCGGTGCAAATATACAATTTTTTTATTGATTTATCCAAAGCATATAAAGTCGTTTTTTATTATTAAATTTATGATTCACTAACCAACTTCTCTGTTATGAAAAAAATTCTAGTCCCAACCGACTTCTCTGAACAAGCTGAAAACGCGCTAAAAGTGGCAGTTCAATTGGCAAAAAAGTATGGTTCCGAAATATATCTTTTGCACATGCTAGAACTGCCTTTGCCAGAAATTGATACCATGAACACACCTAGCGCTTTACCAGAAGCTATGTTTTTTATGAAATTGGCCCATCAAAAATTTGAGACTTTGTTGGCTCAAGACTATCTTAAAGGCATTACCGTGCATGAGATCGTGAAGAATTATCCATCCTTTGGCAGCGTTGTTGACACCTGTCATGAACTTGATGTCAACTTGATTGTTATGGGGTCTCATGGCGCCAGCGGATTCAAGGAAATGTTTATAGGTTCTAACGCAGAAAAAGTGGTGCGCACGTCAGATATCCCCGTTTTGGTTATTAAAAGTAACCATGCCGAGTTTACGATAGATCGGTTTGTTTTTGCTTCAGATTTTAAGGAGGATAATAATGAAACATATAAACAGGCGACCGATTTTGCAAAGTCTTTTGGAGCAAAAATGTATTTGTTGATGGTCAATACGGCTAACAATTTCACTTCAACAGCAGAAGCGGAAAAACGTATTCATAACTTTATTAAAGATTATGATTTTAAAGAGTACAGCATCCATATTTATAATGATGAAAGCATTGAAAGCGGCATTCTAAATTTCGCAAAAGAAGTGGATGCCGATTTAATTGGCATCAGCACCCACGGCCGACAAGGTATTGCCCATTTCTTCAACGGCAGTATTGGCGAAGATGTGGTGAACCATGCCAAACGACCAGTGATTACATTTAAAATTTAGGGAGGATGGGCTAGGATATTTTGACTTTTTTTTATTGAATTTTTTCTTGGTAACGACCGAAGAAATGACTCGTTTCAAACCCAATAGGCAAAAGAGTCTTGGGATTAGACATTGTCATAAATAATCCAACATTTAGCGCAAGCACTCTGAGTTTTGTAAAGGATTTTTCCCAATTTCCTACAAACGTGTAAATCCTAGCTTATTTTTTCAGCTTTTGCAGTTCTAAAGTTCAAATGATTTTGAGTTTTCTTCAAACAGGTCAAAGGGCTCTTATTTTAGGCCTAATAATTTAAACTCCTCCTTTTGAAAAAATGTTTAATTTAGCTTGATAAACCAGATTCTGAGCAATACTTCTAATTCAGAAGAATTTCAACACTATCTTATCACATGCCCTCTAAACTATGAAATCAATTTTAATCACCCTTCTAATCCTTTTTATTTCTTCTTCGAAATCAACAACCAAATTATTTGAGATTAAGAAAGAAACAACATCGATTTCCAAAATTAAGACTGGCGCAGAACAGACCCATTTATATCTTTCGCTACTGAAAAACAAAAGAGTGGCCGTTTTGGCCAATCAAACTTCGGTTATTGGCAAGACGCATTTGGTGGACAGCCTACAGCACTTAGGCGTTAACATTGTAAAGGTTTTTGGTCCAGAACACGGGTTTAGAGGCAATGCCAGTGCAGGAGCCACAGTGAGTGACGCCATTGATAAATCTACGGGTATTCCTATAATCTCACTCTACGGCAAAAAAAACAAACCAAGTAAAGACGATCTTCGAGATGTCGATATCCTAATTTATGATCTTCAAGATGTCGGGGTCCGCTATTACACCAACATCAATGCCCTTGCCAGATTAATGGAAGCTTGTGAAGAAAACCAAAAACCCTTGTTAATTTTTGATCGTCCCAATCCCAACGGTTATTTGATTGATGGACCTGTCCTGGACATGAAATACAAATCAGGCATTGGAATGTTCCCCATTCCAATGGCGCACGGATTGACCGTAGGCGAATTTGCCCTAATGGTGAACGGAGAAGGTTGGCTAAAAAACAAAGTGAAAGCAGATATTAAAATTATTCCAATTGCAAATTATGCCCATGACATGCGCTATGTTCTGCCAGTAAGCCCTTCCCCAAATTTGAATACTGAACAATCGATTTTGCTTTATCCTAGCCTATGTATGTTCGAAGGAGTTTATATCAATCACGGTAGAGGCACCTATGAGCCTTTTACAATGCTCGGCAGTCCTGCCTACAAAGGTATTTATGACTTCAATTTCACTCCAACCGGAATTAAAGGAATGGCCGAAACCCCAATATTTATGGATAAAGTTTGCTACGGTATTGATTTGCGGGACTACGACACAGAACTCTTAAGAAAACGCAAACAAATCAATTTTGATTGGATAAGACAGCTTTATAAAGCCCATCCCAATAAAGAAAAATTCTTTGATTCAAAGCTGAGCAATCAAATGAACTCCATTGAGATTCAAATAGGACGTGGCGATTTCAGACAGCAGATTATTGATGATGTGCCGGAAGCTACCATCAGAGCGGGATGGGAACCGGAGCTTGCTGCTTATAAAAAAATGCGTTTAAAATATGTGCTCTATCCCTAAGCTAAATGGAACCCCTGTCATCGCTTTGACACGGTTGACCTGAGGATGAAACACAAAAAATCCCAACTTATTTCTAAATCGGGATTTCAATTCTTGTTGGCCTACTAGGGCTCGAACCTAGACTCTTCTGGACCAAAACCAGACGTGTTGCCAGTTACACCATAGGCCAATCTCTAATTGAGGATGCAAATTTACTACAAAGTTTCATTTTCGCAAATATTTCATGAAGAAAAACAAAAAATAAAGCATCCCTTTTTTCAAAAGCCTCTTTTTGCTTGATAATGAAACCTTCCACGACGACAAATAAATTGCTAATCCTTAACGTTTACTTAAAAACTTTCCCCTCTTCTATATTTATTCTTAAATTCGCCACTCAATTTTCAACAAAAAATCTATGAATCATTTCAACTTTAAAAAATGGAATACCATTTTAGGTTGGTTCGCCTTTGCCATTGCATTTACCGTTTATGCACTTACCATTGAGCCTACCGTTAGTTTTTGGGATGCTGGAGAATATATATTGACTTCCGCAAAGCTTCAAGTGGGTCACCCTCCTGGAGCACCGTTATTTCAAATGCTTGGTGCTTTCTTCTCAATGTTCGCCTTAGAACCTTCACAAATTGGTGCCATGTTGAATATGATGAGCGGTGCGGCAAGTGCTTTCACCATTTTATTTATGTTTTGGACCATCACTTTGCTCCTTAAAAAATTGGTTAAAACGGATGAAGAATTTACGGATTCAAAAAAAATAGCCATTCTTGGTAGTGGACTTGTTGGAAGTTTAGCATTTACCTTTACAGATTCATTTTGGTTCAATGCCGTTGAAACCGAGGTGTACGCCATGGCGACCCTAATCATGGCGGTCATGTTTTGGTTGGCCTTGCGTTGGGAACAGGATATGGACAAACCTAGAGGCAATCGTTGGTTAATTTTGATTGCCTTTGTCATCGGTCTGTCTTTTGGTGTGCATTTTATGGGTCTTTTAACCATTCCTGCCATTGGATTGATCTATTACTTTAAGAATTATAAAACGATTACCGTCACAAATTTCATAGTGGCCAACTTGGTTTCTGCTGCCATCTTATTGTTCATTTTTAAATTATTGCTTCCTAATGCGCTAAAAATATTTAGTGCCTCAGAAATCTTTTTTGTGAACAGTCTTGGAATGCCTTTCAATTCTGGTACCATAATCGCTTTTATAATTGTTGTTGCTGGTTTTTATTTCGGATTGAAATATACCCGCGACCATCAAAAATATATTGCCAACACCTTGGTATTATGTCTATTGTTCATTTTTATCGGATTTTCATGCTGGCTGATGCTCCCAATCAGAGCAAATGCCAAAGTTGTTATTAACGAAAATGACCCTTCCAATGCACGTGAATTATTGGCTTATTATAATCTAGAACAGTATCCAGAAACCCATTTGTTTTATGGACCTTTATTTACCGAGCAATATACTGGGCTTGATGCTAACGACCCTTATGTTGATGACAAACCTAACTATGAAAAGGATAAAGCTGCGGGAAAATATGTGATTGTCAACGATTATAAAAATTCCAAACAAAATTTTAACTCTGAGCAGGCCGCTATTTTACCCCGGATGTGGAGCCCCGAAAATGCGGAAAACTACATGATGTTTACAGGCCTGTTGGATTTCACCATTAAATCAGAGTATATGTCTGAAAATCAAATTAGGGATATTGTATCCGGATTTAAGCAAAATGTGAGGGAAGGAAAAGTTGATTATAGCGATTACAATAAATTCCTAAAACAGTTTGGTCAGTATTTAAATATTGCAAAACCATCTTTAGCCCAAAACATCGGCTATATGGTGGAATACCAATTTGGGTATATGTACTGGCGTTATTTCATGTGGAATTTTGTGGGCCGTCAAAATGATATTCAAGGAAAATATGACGATCTAAACGGGAATTGGATCAGTGGCATCAAACCTATTGACGCGTGGCATTTAAATATGTCTCAAGATAATTTACCGAGTGATGTTGAAAATAATAAGGCACGAAACACCTATTATTTTCTCCCACTAATTTTAGGCCTGATTGGGTTCTTATTCCTGATTGGAAGAGATAAAAAACTATTTTGGACCTTACTGGTGTTTTTCCTGATGACGGGGCTCGCTATTCAATTTTATACCAACGTCCGGCCATTTGAACCGCGAGAACGAGATTATTCTGTTGTGGGATCCTTTTACGTATTTGCCATTTGGATAGGTTTTGGTGTGTATGCCATCTTTGACGCCCTCAGAAAATATACCACCACAAAATTTCTTCCACATGCCATTACTTTGGCGTGTTTAGTATTAGTGCCTGGCATATTGGCTGCCAACAATTGGGACGATCATGACCGATCAGGTAAAAGAACTGCGCATGCCATGGCGGTGAAATACCTAGAATCTTGTGCCCCTAATGCTATTTTATTCACCATTGGTGATAATGACACCTTCCCATTGTGGTATGCCCAAGAGATTGAAGGCATCCGTCGGGATGTAAGGGTTATTAATACGAGTCTTTTTCAAACAGATTGGTATATTGATCAAATGAAGCGTAAAGCTTACACGAGTGATCCTATTCCATCGCAATTGACACATGAGCAGTACAGATATGGGACGCGTGACTATATTGTTGAAAAAGAAATTACAAAAGACACTTTAGGCATCAAGGATTTTATGGATTTTGTGAGTAGTGACAACCCGCGTACAAAACTTAAATATGCTTTGGAACAGGAAGGCAGAGACACAAGTAGCTATCCGCCAAATATGTTAAACTCAAATTATTATCCTACCAAATCGGTTAGAATTCCCGTGGACAAAGCTTCCGTTTTGGAGCATGGCATTGTGAAGGAAAAAGACGCCGGTAAAATTGTAGACGATATCGTTATTCAAATTAAAGGCGGTGCCCTTTACAAAAACCGATTATTGATGTTGGACATTATTGCCAATAATAATTGGGAACGTCCTATTTATTTTACAGGAGGCAGTTTTGGAGATGATGATTATATTTGGATGAAAGACTATCTGCAATTGGATGGGTTGTGTTACAAATTGGTACCTATCAAAACTCCGGTGGACAAAGCCAATCCGTTTGATATGGGCCGTGTGGATACGGATGCTATGTATGACCAAGTGATGGCCTGGGATTGGGGCAATAGTGGCAGTCCTGATATTTACCATGATGTGGAGACTCGTAAAAATTCAATCACCTACAGAGGTAACTTAGCACGTTTAATGGAGCAGTTGATCAACGAAGACCAACCAGAGAAAGCTGAAAAGGTTGCCGATATGGCCATGGAAAATATGCCAGTCGATTATTTTGGTTTCTACACGTTGTTAGAACCGTATATCAGCGGCTATTATGAAGTTGGCAAAATAGAAAAAGCGCGGAAACTTTATAAAGATGTGACCAAGAAATATCAAGAAAGTCTAACGTATTATAGCGGCCTGAGCATTGAAAATCAAACCCGTTATTTAGATGAAATCGTGACAGATATTGAGCGTTATAGAAGTTTAGTGGATATTGTGGTCGTTTATAATGATAAGGACTTTGCCATGGAAGAAACTGAGAAGTTCAACAACTATTTGCAATTGTTTAAACATTTTATGGGCGACGAACCGCGAGAAAATGCACCAAGAGAAGAACGTGATATGGTTACAGATACCGTTGATAGTTTATTACAATTTGAATAGTTTCTCGTGAACCTTATTCCCGTAAAAACCCCAAAATTGATCAAAGGCATATTTCCAAGTTATACTTGGGATATGCCTCAAGATCAAAAAGTGATCTACTTGACATTTGATGATGGTCCCACGCCAGAAATAACCAATTGGACGCTTGATCTTTTAAGATCCTACAACGCCAAGGCAACCTTCTTTTGTATTGGCAACAATATTGAAAAATACCCAGATATATTCAATGACCTTATAAAAGATGGCCATGCCATTGGCAACCACACTTATCATCACCCTAAAGGTTGGACCACCAATAGTGATGTTTATGTCAATCAAGTCATAAAAACACAAGATCTCATCGCTTTGGGAATTCAAAATACCAAATTACAAATCACAAATCACAAATCAACAATCGCAAATCTTTTCCGACCGCCTTATGGTCAAATCACTCCTAAACAAGGTAAGCGCCTATTAGCATTGGGTTATAAAATTATTATGTGGGATATACTAGCATTTGATTGGAAAAACTCCATATCGCCTGAGGAATGCGAAAAAAACGTGATTTTAAAAGCAGGAAATGGAAGCATCATTGTCTTTCATGATAGTGTCAAAGCCGCGCCGCGGATGAAGTTTGCCCTGACTAAAACATTAGAACATTTTAGTCGAAAAGGCTATCAATTTAAGTGTATTGAGTAGTATTTTTAATTCAAAAAAGATGTATGCGAATAACCAGGGATTCCTGCCTTCCTATCTGCCAACAGGCAGGCGCAGGAATTTTTTCAGATATATTCCTGAAGGATGCCTATAAGCGTATCTGCATCCTGCTCTCCGCTATGGCGCCATTTCATCTCGCCTCTTTTATAAATAATAAGGGTAGGCAAGCCTTTAACACGAAGTGCCTCAGCAAGGTCCTTATTTTTATCCACATCTATTTTGATCACTTTTGCCTTGTCGCCAAGCGCAGCAGCTACATCCCTTAACACTGGATGCATTGCAATAGATTGTTCATTCCATTCTGTAAAAAAATCCAACAAAACAGGAATATCGACATCTATGATTTCTCCGAATTTTGACATACATTTTAATGTTTAGATCAAATGTGTTATTACAAACCTACTTATTTTTTATTTATTAACCTAAAACATACGTAAATAGCTTGTTTGCCTATGTAAAGTTACATTTGTGTTAAAGAATTCACAGGTCATAACACGTTATGCCATCTCTTTTTCTGACCTTTTTTTTAGTTCAATTACCGTGATTTCAGGCCAAATACCAACGCGACCAGGAAAGCCCAAATAGCCAAAACCTCTATTGACGTTAATGTATTGCCCCATTTCCTTATAAATACCAGCCCAATGTTTGTATTTGTATTTGATTGGGCTCCATTTAACCCATCCAGGAATTTCAATGCCAAACTGCATCCCATGGGTATGGCCACTTAAAGTCAAATGGTAATGGTAATCATCATTAATTACCACCTCATCCCAATGGCTTGGGTCGTGGGTCATCAATATTTTAAAATCGTTTGGTTGAACGTCTTCGGCAGCTTTCTTTAAATCACCCGCTTTTTTAAAACCGCCTATCCCCCAGTTTTCGACACCTAAAAGTGCTATACGCTGCCCATTTCTTTCAATAAACCGATTTTCATTCAGCAACAGATCATAACCCATATCTTTTTGGAGGGTTTTCAATTCTTCTAAATTCTGTTCTTTTTCAGCTGCAGAGTTCCAGTCAATATAATCGCCATAATCATGGTTTCCCAAAACGGAAAAAACGCCATCCCTCGCTTTTAATTCTGAAAATAAATCTTTCCAAGGCAGCAACTCAAGACTTCTGTTATTGACCAAATCTCCAGTAAATAATATGATATCCGATTTTTGTTCTTTGACCATATTAACCGCATGCTCAACTTCCTGTCGATTATCAAAACTCCCCGTATGGATATCACTAATATGAGTCATCTTGTACCCATCAAAAGCCTCTGGTAAATCATCAAAGTATAAGGTATGTCTAATGACCTTATAATTATATTTTCCCTTATACATCCCATAAAGCATTGACGCAAATGGAATTGCAGCCACACCTACAGCAAGTCCACTTACAAATTTTCGTCGTGAAGGCATGTGAAAAGTCTCTTTGGTACTGAAGAATTTAGAATGTAGACCCATAAAAAATCGTACCACGTCCTCTCCAAAAAGAAAAACAATCATGACCAAATTGAATAACATAAAAGACAATACAAATCCAAACGCATAACTTTTTATTGGCGAAAGCACACGGCCTGCAGATCCAAAACCGAATTGTATGATTAAATTACCCGCAACAATAACTGCAATAGCAATAAACACATAGTGGATCCAGAGGTTTTTAGTGATTGTCCTAATGGCTTGAAATCCATATAGGGTAATGAGAATATAAAATATGGAAAATAGAATCCATCGCAACATAAGCGCAGTTTTTTTCAAAGATAAATGAATTAAATCGGTATTTAAATATTGCAATAAAATTTAACCGTCCCTTAAGATTTAGTATATTTCCGCTTCAATACCAATCGCTTAACTGATGAAGTCATTTTTTTTAGGTTTTACAGCTCTATTCCTACTCTTAGGCTGTTCTGATCATCCCAAAACAACGCCTGCTAAAAAAGATAAATCTTTAGTATCCTTGGTCAATCCATTTATTGGCACTGACGGCCATGGACATACTTATCCGGGTGCCACTATGCCTTTTGGGATGATGCAATTAAGTCCTGACACGCGTCTTGAAGGTTGGGACGGTGCTTCTGGCTATCATTATAGTGATGCCTATATCTATGGTTTTTCTCATACCCATCTCAGCGGGACAGGCGTTGGTGATTATTGTGACATCTTACTTATGCCCACCAATGAAGTGGTCTTCAATAACGGCAGCAATGGCAAAAAAGGCTATCGCTCAAAATTCTCCCATGACAAGGAAAAAGCCGAGCCAGGCTACTACCAAGTGCATTTGGAAGATACTGATATCAATGTCGAATTAACCGTATCTGAGCGCAGTGGCGTTCATAAATACCAATTTCCAACAGCGAAGAATCAAATTATCGTCTTAGATTTAGAACATCGCGATGCGCTGTTGGCTTCAAAAATCAAACAAACTTCAAGAACTGAAATTACAGGATTTCGCCATTCCAAATCATGGGCTTCCAATCAGAAATTATTCTATTATATTAAATTCTCGCACCCTATGTCCGTCGATTTAATTGCGAGAAAGCAAAATTTGACCCATAAAAAAGCAGTTTTTCAATTTGACAATCCTAAAAACGAACCTGTATACGTGAAAATTGGCATCAGCGCTGTTGATGAAGAAGGGGCCAAGAAAAATCTGGAAGCTGAAATTGGTAACAAGACTTTTGACGAGGTCAAAGAAAAAGCACAAACCATTTGGGAACAGCAACTGGAAAAAATTGTCATTGAAAGCAGCAATCAGGATCATAAAATTAACTTTTATACCGCTTTGTACCACACCATGATTGTACCCAATCTGTATCAAGATGTAGATGGACGCTATAGAGGCATGGACCTAAAAATCCACTCTACTAAAGATTTCAAGTACTACACCGTATTTTCACTATGGGACACCTATCGTGCAACACATCCATTATACTCCATTATTGAGCGCAAACGCAGCAGCGACTTCATCAATACGCTTATTGCCAAATACGACGAAGGCGGCATCTTGCCCATGTGGGATTTAAGTGCCAATTACACGGGCACCATGATTGGCTACCATGCTGTTCCCGTCATTGCTGATGCTTATTTAAAAGGAATAAAAGGTTTTGATGCCGAAAAAGCTTTTGAAGCGATGAAACATTCGGCCAATCAAAATCATCGGGGCTTAAAATCTTATAAAGAATTAGGTTTTATTCCTGTGGAGGAAGAAAGTGAGTCTGTCTCAAAAACCTTGGAATATGCTTATGACGATTGGACCATTGCTAAAATGGCACACGCCTTGGATAAAGCGGATGATTTCGAAATCTATATGAAACGGGCACAAAACTATAAGAACGTTTTTGATCCGGAAACTAAATTTATGAGAGGCCGTTTCAAAAATACGTGGTTTACTCCTTTTGATCCTTATGAGGTCAATTTCAACTATACGGAAGCCAATGCCTGGCAATACTCTTTTTACGTGCCGCAAGATATTTCTGGTCACATAGAATTACTGGGCGGGAAAGACGTTTTAGAGTCTCAATTGGACAGCTTGTTTAGTGCAGAATCTTCCACTTCAGGCCGAGATATGGTCGATATCACAGGACTTATCGGTCAATATGCGCATGGCAATGAACCCAGCCATCATATGGCCTATCTCTATAATTTCGTCAACAAACCTTATAAAACCCAAGAGAAAGTCCATCAAATCTTGACTGAGCTCTATAAAAATGAGCCTGATGGTATTGCCGGCAATGAAGATTGCGGACAAATGAGCGCGTGGTATGTGTTGTCCTCTATGGGTTTTTATCCGGTAACGCCAGGTTCCAATCAGTACATTATTGGCACTCCGTTATTTGATAAAGCCACTATCAACCTAGAAAACGGGAAAAACTTCACCATCAATGCCTTTAATCTATCTGACGAAAACAAATACATTGACCACGCCAGACTTAACGGCCGACGTTTGCATCAAAGTTTCATTTCTTCAAAAGAAATTCTGTCCGGTGGCACTTTGGAGTTTTATATGACTGATACGCCTTCTGATTGGGGAACGGATGACGATGACGTGCCATCCACATCCATAGATTATTTTAAAATTGTTCCAGTGCCTTTTATTGCGAAAGGTGATATTGCCTTCAAAGATGAAACTGAAGTGATCTTGGAAAATGCCCAAAAAGAAACGGACATTTTTTACACCCTAAACGATTCCATTTATATCAAATATGAACAGCCTTTTATTATTTCAGAATCCTCGACCTTAAAAGTATATTCTGAAAAAGAGGATGAAAGAAGCGCCACTGTGGCTACTAATTTTCATAAAATTGATCCCACTAGAACCATCACTCTCAAAACAGATTTTGCGAACCAATATAGCGCTGGAGGCCCCAATGCCTTGATTGATGGTCTCAAAGGCTCCAAAGACTTTCGTGGTGGCGCATGGCAAGGCTATGAAGATAAAGATGTGGTTGCCATAATTGACTTAGGCGAAGTAAAAGCCACCCAATCGGTTGCAGTCAATTTCCTGCAGGACCAACGTTCATTTATTTTCTATCCCACCGAAATCTTGTGTTATATTTCCACCGATAATCAAAATTTTAAATTGGCTGGAAAACAAAGTATCAATGCGATAAATCGTTCGGAAGAAGTCAAAGTGAAGACCATCACTTTCGATTTAAAGGATAAAAATGCCAAGTACGTAAAGCTTGTGGCTAAAAAACTGGGCAGACTTCCTAAATGGCATGCAGGCTATGCCGATAGAGGAAAAAGCTGGATATTTGTGGATGAGATCAGTATTCAGTCGCAGTCTATAGGAGACAGTTTGCAGTAGGCAGTTGCAATCTTAAACCGCCCGTACCGAAAAACACGTTGGAGCGGGTCCATAAAATTTAAAAAAAGCACATTTATTGGTCTAAACATACTTTAATTTAAAATATTAAAATTTCAACTCATAACTCTGAACTCACAACCCACAACTCATAACCCATAACTCTAAACTTCAAACCTTGAACCATACATTATGAATCAACAAAAATCCTATCGTTCCTCCTTTATATTATTGACCATCTTATTTTTCCTTTGGGGATTTATAACGGTGTTGGTAGATTCTCTCATTCCTAGACTTCGAGAATTATTTACCTTAACTTATTTTCAGGCGGGCATGGTTCAATTTGCTTTTTTTGGCGCATTTTTCATACTGTCTATTCCTGCCAGTTTTATTTTAACTAAAATCGGCTATAAAAAAGGGATTATTTTAGGATTAAGTACAATGGCAGTAGGTTGTTTGCTTTTCTATCCCGCAGCGTCCTACAGAATGTTTGGAATCTTTATGGTTGCCTATTTTATATTGGCAGGAGGAATTACTATTTTACAAGTGGCTGCCAACCCTTATGTCGCGGTTCTAGGAAGTGAAGATGGTGCATCAAGCCGTTTGAACTTATCCCAAGCCTTTAACTCTTTAGGTACTGCCATAGCCCCTGTTATAGGAGCTTTATTTATTTTAAGTGATAAAATTAAAACGACGGATGAAATCGCAATTTTAACCGATTCCGAAAAAGGGCTTTATTTGGCTTCAGAGGCCTCTGCAGTTCAAACTCCTTTTTTAGGGTTAGCGATTTTCATCTTTATCATCGCTATAGGTTTCTACTTTGCAAAACTTCCCAAACTGATCAATGAAACTGCGGTTGGTTCCTACAGCGACGCGCTTAAACATAAAAATCTGGTAATGGGTATTATTGGCATCTTCTTTTATGTTGGTGCTGAAGTCGCTATCGGTAGCTATTTGGTCAATTATTTCCTCGAAATGAATATGGTGGACATCATTAAACAAAATGAGTTTATGAAGTCTATTGTGGAAGGTATTTTAAGCACAGGGATTACTGAAAGCGACAATAAAGCCATTGTTGGGGTCTTTGTGACCTTTTATTGGTCTGGTGCGATGATTGGCCGATTTGCAGGAGCCTATTTGACCAAAATCATCAAACCAGGAAAAGTTTTGGGAATGTTTGCTACGATTGCAATTGTCCTGATTTTAATTTCCATAAGCACCACAGGTCTATTGAGTATGTGGAGTATTTTGGCGGTAGGATTGTTCAATTCCATCATGTTCCCCACTATTTTCACCTTGGCCATTGATGGCATTGGCTCCTTAAAACCAAAAGCTTCAGGAATGTTATGTACCGCCATTGTAGGTGGTGCCGTTATCCCGCCAACATTTGGTTATTTAACGGATCAAATCGGATTTAAATCGGCCTTGTTTTTTGTGATTTTATGTTATGCCTATATTCTTTACTTCGGATTTAAGAACAGTAAAAAGCAGGTAAGTATATAAATCAATGGACTTCATTTTCCAATGGATGATACGGTTTTCCGCTGATTGGTGTTGATAAATGTAACTCTCCGAAAACTCAACAGTAAACCAAGACTGATGACTTAAACTAATTACCCTCCGTAGACGCGGATTTATGTAAATAAAGTGGATTACTCTAAAACTGCGACCGAAGACTGAAGACCAAAGACTGACCTTCAAAACCACTTCAAGGTCAAATCAATCAATTTCTGCTTAAAATTGGTATAAGGTGGCATCAATAAATCTGTTGCGCCAATCGTATGCTGTTTCATCATGGCACGTCGGTTGGAAAACGCTTCAAATCCATAAAATCCGTGTGCTTTCCCAATCCCACTGTTATTGCTGCCTCCAAAAGGAAGGTTATGATTTAAAAACTGAAGTAGATTATGGTTCACGCAACCACTTCCTGCCCTCGTATTATCCATGATATAAGCGATGTTCTTTTTAGATTTACTATAGATATATAAAGCCAAAGGTTTTTCATTTGAATTGATATAGTCCACGGTTTCTTGAATGCTTGAATACGTTTTTACTGGAAGGATAGGTCCAAATATCTCATCGGTCATCAATTTGGAATCCTTTGGCATATCAAAAACCAAGGTGGGTTCAATATAATTATCGCTTGCATTATAAGTTCCTCCAAAAGCTATATCACTCTTATTCTGTTTGGCCTCTTCAATATAAGATACCAACCGCTCAAAATGCTTTGGGTTGACAATTCTGGAATAGGAATCCGATTGCTCTGCATCTTCTGAATAAAATTCGGCAATTTTAGATTTAAAAAGCTTGGTAAACTCATCTTTCAATTCGGATTTTAAAAGCACATAGTCGGGCGCAATACAGGTTTGTCCCGCATTGGTGAATTTGCCGTATATGATTCTTTTGACCGCCGTTTCCAGATTGGCGGAATCATCGATAATTGTCGGCGACTTCCCTCCCAATTCCAAGGTTACAGAAGTCAAGTGCTCTGAAGCCGCTTTCATCACTATTTTACCAACTTGTGGTGAACCCGTAAAAAAGATATGGTTAAATGGGAGCTTCAATAAAGCTTCTGACACCTCAACTTCACCTTCCACAAGCGCAACTTCATCCTCATTAAACAATTCTTTTACAATATCTGCCATTACCCCAGAAGCATTAGGAGTCATTTCAGAAGGCTTTATGACCACAGTGTTACCCGCCGCAATGGCAGAAACCAAAGGACCGAAAGTGAGGTTGATCGGGAAATTCCACGGGGAGATAATCAAACAAACGCCTTTAGGCTCGTATTTGATATACGATGATGCGCCAAGTAAGGCCAACGGCGTATCTACTTTTTGGTCTTTTACCCAATACTTCAGATTGCTTTTGGCAAATTTTATTTCGGTCAAAACAGGATAAATTTCCGTGAGATCGGTCTCCAAAAAGGGTTTTTTAAAGTCGGCATACATCGCCTCCCTTATCTTTTGTTTATAAGTAGACTCCAAAGCCTTCCTCAGGAGTTCGAGTTTTTTTATACGCTCTTTATAGGTGGAAATTCCCACCTTGAACTGATTTGCCTTTTGTCGATTAAACAGCATATTGAACTTGTTATCCATCTATTTCACGTTTTAGCATCAGCGCATTTATTGGTCTGCGCGTCATATTTATGTAGTTCATCGATTTTTTTTGAGTAATATTTCACCTCAACCGTTTATCGATGTTTTATATCTAATATATTTTAAATCACTTTAAACCTGTTGTTTCTTTGTAAGGTATTCAATGTAATATATATAAACCTCAAAATCACATTTCAGCATGAAAAAAGTTTTAATCCTTAGCGCTCTAATCACATTACCAGTATTATCCTTTGGTCAAAATGCTTCAAGCGATGCTGTAAAACAACATGATGTGATTACAATTAAAACCATCACGACTGAACAAAAAACTGAAAACCAAATTGCTTTGGGTACGTTTTCAAAAAATGAGGTAAATGATCTAAGCTATAAAAAAAGTATTGAACTTATCAGTATCAAAGCATACAGAAAAAGTCTTCAAATTAAGGTAAAAGAGGTTAAATCCTGCTAATATTAAAATTTAGAACCTATTCATATTCCGTATCATTCGAGGTGTTTTTGAATTGACGCACCTCGAATTTTTTTATTTAAAACTAATATCTTTGGTTGACAACTCATAAAGTCAATTAGATTTTCTTTCGATTGTTGGACCAATTCTGAAGCATCAGGAATAATCACACTATAGATAATAATCAGGGCATAGTATTTGGCATTCTTGATGGCCAAAGTAGGGGCTACTGCCCGATTGTGGGCATAATCCTATAAGACAAAATCTCTAAATCAGAATCTGAATAAATTAAGTCGTCCTCACGTTTGAAGGGAGTTAGAGTAAAAGTTTCTAAAAGCCACGTTGATCTCATCAATGCTGAATTTCTGGCAATAGGCGATAAACCCTTCCGGAAGTATATTTTGGATCCTAAAGCGACCCTTGCTAACAATTCCGATATCACGGCTCATATAGTCCAATCCTACCCGTAAAAGTGCACGCCGAACGGTTTCCAAAACTGTAAAATATACTGTGGTGCAGGGCTTGCTGGATTTTTTAAAAATCTTCCAAGTATAACGCCAAACTGATCGAAACATTCCCCAAAACCACGGCATGTCAAAAGTCCAATTGGATCCCTCAAAAATAAATTGCGTATAATTTCTCTGTGCTCATCTGCGCCATTTCGCGCGACTCTGCCCAATACGCATCGCAATGCACATTAGGCCCATCAAAACCCCCAAATCGAAATATCTTTTGTAATTTTATAAACTTCAAAAAACAACTCAATGTCCGAACAAAAACGCCTTTTTTTAGTCGATGCCTACGCTCTAATTTTTAGAGGTTATTATGCTTTTATCAAGAACCCAAGAATCAATTCCAAAGGCGAAGACACCTCCGCTATCATGGGATTTATGAATTCACTTTTAGATGTGATCAAAAGGGAGCGGCCTGACCATTTGGCGGTATGCTTTGACAAAGGCGGCAGTGTGGATCGGGTGGAAATGTTTGAAGCATATAAAGCCAACCGAGATGAAACTCCAGAAGGCATAAGAACAGCCATTCCCTATATTTGTGATATTTTAGAAGCCATGCACATTCCCATCATGGTCAAAGAAGGCTTTGAAGCTGATGACGTGATTGGCACCTTAGCAAAGAAAGCAGAAAAGGAAGGCTATAAAACCTATATGGTAACGCCAGATAAGGATTTCGCGCAATTGGTTTCTGAAAACATCTTTATGTACCGACCTATATTTGGAGGCGGCTATGAAACGTGGGGCATTCCGGAGGTGCAGAAGAAATTTGAGGTCACTGATCCTTTGCAAGTGATTGACTTTTTGGGAATGATGGGTGATGCTTCTGATAATATTCCTGGTTTGCCGGGCGTTGGTGAAAAAACGGCCAAAAAATTCATAAAGCAATTTGGAAGCATGGAGAATCTTTTGGCCAATACAGATCAGCTGAAAGGTAAAATGAAAGAAAACCTTGAAGCCAATAAAGAACTCGGTTTGCTTTCTAAACAGTTGGCCACCATTATGCTTGACGTTCCGGTTGAATTTTGCGAAAAAGATTTTGAAATGTCCGAGCCCGATATTCCTAAGGTCACTGAGATCTTTGAGGAATTGGAATTTAGACGCCTAACCGATAATTTTCTAAAAACCTTTTCAGCGGAAGCTGAGGCCCTGCAACCTGGACAAGGAATTGGTGGAACGCCATTTAAAAGTAAGGTTCAAGACACCTCCACAACATCAAAAGGAGCGGCTGGCGAAGGTCAGTTTTCACTGTTTGGCGCTACCGCCTCGGCCACTCAACCAAACGAACCGTTTGCTGAACATACACGACATACCTCTCAAACCAGTTCTCATTTTTACCAAAGTGTAGCTCCAGGAATGGGCACCCAACTGTTTGTAAAAAATCTAATGAATCAATCTTCGGTGTGCTTTGATACTGAAACTACTAGTCTCAATCCGTTGACGGCCGAATTGGTGGGCATTGCTTTTTCTTGGGAAATAGGCAAGGGATTTTATTTGCCATTCCCCGAGGATCAAAATGACGCTCAAGAATTAATTGAAATCTTACGTCCGTTTTTCGAAAATGAAGCCATCGAAAAAATTGGCCAGAATTTAAAATACGATATCAAAGTCCTGGCCAAATACAATATCACCGTAAAAGGCAAATTGTTTGATACGATGCTAGCACACTATCTAATCAATCCTGATATGCGCCATAATATGGATGTGCTGGCGGAGACCTATCTTAATTACACACCCATTTCAATTACTGAACTGATTGGCAAAAAAGGCAAGAATCAACGTTCCATGAGGGACATTCCGTTAAAGGAACAAACGGAGTATGCTGTTGAAGATGCGGATATCACCCTACAATTAAAAGAGCATTTCGAAAAGGAATTGGGCGAAGCCAATACTCAAAAATTATTCGACGAGATTGAAATCCCGCTGTTGCGGGTGCTTGCCGATATGGAACTGGAGGGCATCAATCTGGATGAACACTTCCTAAATTCCTTAGCTGAGAAATTAGATAATGACATCAAAACCTTAGAAGCCAACATTTTTAAGGAAGCTGGCGAAGAATTCAATATTGCCTCTCCAAAACAGTTGGGCGACATTTTGTTTGACAAGCTTAAATTGGTGGATAAGCCTAAGAAAACCAAAACAGGACAATACGCCACTGGTGAGGAAATCTTATCCTATTTGGCCAAAGACCATACTATTATTCAGCATATTCTGGAGTATCGCGGACTGGCAAAACTGAAAAGCACCTATGTTGATGCTTTGCCAACTCAGGTGGAGCCGTCAACAGGCAGAGTGCATACGGATTATATGCAAACCGTGGCCGCTACCGGACGTTTGAGCAGTAACAATCCGAATTTGCAGAACATTCCTATCCGTACGGAACGTGGCCGACAAGTGCGAAAAGCCTTTGTGCCTAGAGATGCAGATTACACCCTATTGGCGGCGGATTATTCCCAAATTGAATTGCGGATTATCGCCGCATTGAGTGAAGAAGAAAACATGATCCATGCTTTCAAGAATGGAGAAGACATTCACGCCTCTACCGCATCAAAAGTATTTAGCGTGCCTTTGGAAGAAGTCACACGTGAGCAACGTAGCAATGCCAAAACGGTGAATTTCGGAATCATTTATGGTGTATCTGCCTTCGGGTTGAGCAACCAAACCGATCTTTCACGAAGCGAAGCTAAAGACCTCATTGACACCTATTACGCCACTTACCCAAAACTGCGCCGTTATATCAGCGAACAAATTGATTTTGCACGCGATAACGGCTATGTGCAGACCGTTTTGGGACGGCGCCGTTATTTAAAGGACATCAACTCACGGAATGCCGTGGTCAGAGGTGCTGCAGAACGAAATGCCGTCAATGCACCCATCCAAGGCAGTGCTGCGGATATTATTAAATTGGCGATGATCAACATTCACAAAAAACTTGAAGAGGGAAAATTTAAAACTAAAATGCTGCTTCAAGTGCATGATGAGTTGGTTTTTGATGTCTATAATCCCGAATTGGAGGCCATCAAAAAAATGGTGAAAACTGAGATGGAAAGCGCCTATACGCTCACGGTGCCTTTGGATGTGGACTTGGGGGTTGGGAAAGATTGGCTGGAGGCGCATTAAAGTATGAAGACCGCTGCGCTTTTAGTCCCGATAGCTATCGGAAAAGCATAGAGACTTAATTCTTTAAGATTAGACATGGCGTAATTTTTAAATATAACAGTGTATTGAAAACTATTCAGGTGACTTGTGCGCTCATTCAATTTGGCGATAAAATCCTTGCCGTTCAGCGAAGCGCACAGATGAAACTTCCTTTGAAATGGGAATTTGCTGGTGGCAAGATTGAACCAGGCGAAAGTGAAGTGGCTTGTATAAAACGTGAAGTTCTAGAAGAGTTAAACATTCACATTGAGGTCAAAGAACGCCTTACTCCGGTAACTCATGCCTATCCTGATTTTAAAATTGAGTTGATTCCTTTTGTTGCTCAGTATGTTTCCGGAGAATTAAAATTAAAGGAACATGCCAATCATGTTTTTTTAAGCAAAAAAGAATTGCATAAATTAGACTGGGCTGAAGCTGATATTCCAATAGTAAAAGAATTTATAGAATTATGAATCAAGGTATCTATGAAGAACTAGTCACACAACTGGTGTCTAATAAATTAAACGAGATTGATAAAGACAAATTCTTTTTAAAGAAAAGCGTAATTGACAAAGAAGAAGCTTCTCAAATTCTTTCCAACCATTTATCAAGAACTCTGAACCATGCTTTTCAACTTGTTAAAGGGGAAAACAAGGTTGAGATTCAAATTGAAATTGCTAATAAAATTATTCGATTTCTAAAAGACGAGCTAAACAGACAAGAATTTCTAGATGATATAGTCAATATTGAAGGAGAAATTCTAAAGGCGGTGTTTTCCAAAACCGATGCCTATTTTTCTAATCTCGAGCTACATTTAAAAGAAATCACACCCTATACAAGACTAACTCAAAGTGAATTATTTACAGGCGGAAATGCAGGTTTATCTTTAGAAAGTGAACTCAAAAAGGAAATTCTATCATCTAACGAAATAAATTTTCTAGTTTCATTTATAAAATTCAAAGGAATAATAATCCTTGAAAAGGAGTTGCGAGAATTCACAGAACGTGGTGGAAAATTGAAAGTCATTACTACGACTTATATGGGAGCTTCTGACTATAAAGCAATAAAATTATTAGCTAGCCTAAAAAACACAGAAGTTAAAATATCTTATAATACAGGAAATGAAAGATTACATGCCAAAGCATATCTTTTTTATAGGGATTCCGGGTTTCATACGGCTTATATCGGTTCATCAAACTTTTCTAGGTCTGCTTTAACGGATGGTTTGGAATGGAATTTAAAAGTGACTACCAAAGAAGTCAGTCATATTATAAGTAAGTTTCAAAAAACATTTGACGCGTATTGGGAAAGTGACGACTTCGAATTATTTGACGATTCCATTCACCAAGTGAAATTGATTGATGCTTTAAAACAAAGCAAGTTCAGTAAACCATATGACAATTCATCAGCGTTTTTTGACATTAAGCCCTTTCCATATCAGAACGAAGTATTAGAAAAGTTAGATGTAGAGAGAACCGTTCACAACAGACACAGAAACTTGGTTGTCGCAGCGACAGGAACAGGAAAAACAGTTATTTCTGCCTTTGACTACAAACGTTTCAAGCAAGAAAACACATCTTCAAAACTACTTTTTTTAGCGCATAGAAAAGAGATTCTACAAAAATCACTATCCACTTTCCAAGGTGTTTTAAGAAATAATAATATTGGTGAATTATGGGTAGATGGAATGATTCCTGATAATTATGAATACGTTTTTGCTTCCGTTCAGTCTTTAAATAATCAACTTGAAAACACCAATCTATCACCTGATTATTATGATTATATAATTATAGATGAATGTCACCATCAAACTGCAAACAGCTACAGGTCCATAATCAATTATTTTAAACCTAAAGTCCTTCTAGGCCTTACAGCTACACCCGAAAGAATGGATGGCGGAGATATTTTAGAAGATTTTGATAACAGAATTGCGGCTGAAATTAGATTACCCGAAGCAATGAATAGAAAATTGCTTTGTCCTTTTCAATATTTCGGAATTACAGATAGCATAGACTTATCTTATGTTAGTTGGGTAAGAGGAAGATATTTACCAAGCGAATTAACCAACATCTATACAGAAAGTGATAGACGAGTAAGGGAGATAATTGATGCTCTAGACAAATACACTAAGGACATCAATGATGTTAGAGCTTTAGGATATTGCGTTTCTATGGACCATGCCAAATACATGGCGGAAAAATTCACTTTAAGGGGATTAAAAGCAGATTATTTAACAAGCAATAATAGTAATGACCGAGTTGCTATTCGTCAAAGACTAGAAAAAAAGGAAATCAACTATCTATTTGTTGTTGATATATTTAATGAAGGCATCGATATTCCGCAAATTGACACATTGCTTTTTTTAAGACCAACAGAGAGTTTAACCATATTTTTACAACAACTTGGAAGAGGACTTAGATTATTTGAAGAAAAAGACTCATTAACTGTTTTAGATTTTGTTGGGAACTCCCATTCTGAATATAATTTTGAAAGTAAGTTCAGAGCCTTAATCGGTAAAACAAATACTACAGTTGCCAAAGAAGTTGAGGACAATTTCCCACATTTACCCTTAGGATGCTCCATAATACTAGAGAGAAAAGCAAAGGATACCATTCTAAAAAATATAACATCAGCTACCATATTGAATAGGCGAAAGATTATTCAAAGAATTCAGCAATTTCAACACGACACACATTTACCGTTAACGATAGGAAATTTTAGTAAGTTTTACAATATTCCTTTACAAGCGATTTATAAAAGAGGTAGTTGGAAACGTCTATGTCATATTGCTGGTAAATTGGATGATTTCGATTCTGAAAATGAAAAAGAAATTGTTTCAACTATTTCTAAAAAATGGCTTTCTACAAATTCATTAAGTTATTTCACCTTCATTTTAAAACTTGTTCAACAAGACTTCAATATAGATATTTCTGAATTTAATGAAATTGAAAAAACAATGCTTTTAATGATACATTACGATGTTTGGCAAAGTGAAGGTGGTTTCAATTCATTAGAATCAAGCATAAAAAAGATTGGAGCCAATAAAGTTTTAGTGGAAGAAATAAAAGAAGTATTAGAATTGTTAATTGAAAAAATAGACTTCAAAGAAATAAAAATAGACCTTCCTTACCAGCAACCATTAAAACTCCATAGTCGTTATACAAGGGATCAAATTCTAGCTGCTTTTAAATTCAGCACTTTCGAAAACAAGTCTTCCAACAGAGAGGGCACAGCTGAAAACAAGGAATTGAACACAGAAATCCTATTCATCAACCTTATCAAATCTGAAGAAAATTTTTCGCCAACAACTATGTATGATGATTACGCCGTAAACGAATTATTATTTCATTGGCAGACTCAAAACTCTGCAAGACCAGATAAAGGCAAGGGATTATCTTATATAAATCATAAATCGACAGAAAAACGAATTCTTCTTTTTGTAAGAGAAAAAGCAAAGGATGAATTTGGCAATAGTATGGGCTATATATTTATTGGGGAAGGAGAGCTAAAAGATTATAAAGGCGCAAAACCCATGAGCATAAATTGGGAACTTCAAGAACCAATGCCGCATTATTTATGGAAAGACGCGGCCAAACTTTCAGTTGGATAATGGACTTATAAAAAAACAAAACTTAAAACCAGACCAAAGATTATTTAACAACTAAAATGAAGAGTTTCAATCATCAATTCAGTTCGTTATATTTAAATTTTCTAAATAATAATCCAATGCCTCTTCCGTCCCAAACTCAAAATCACTTTCCACCTTATCCTGAAAGAACAGGATCAAATCCAAATGGTTCTTAAAAACTCTAAAATAGTTCCCTTCATAATTATAAACAAAGAACACTTGACTTAATTTTTGATTCGATACGAGAACTGTCTCAATGGTTCTTGACGGTCTCAAATATTCTTTATGAATGGCTTTAAATGTATTCATAAGGCGTAAAATTTTATAGAAAGATACTATAAAAACCAGTTCACTTGTTTGTAATGATGCAAAATCCGCGTTAGGGATTATAGTGAAAATCCTTTTTTTGAGGCACGAGAAAAAAGATTGCAACGAAAAGCCCGACCCAAAGGGAAACGCACAAAAACTCCTAAAAACATTGCAAAACTAACTTCTGCGTTAGGAATTATGAGTTGAATTTTACTTTTACAAATTAGAATCGTAATACCGCATCACTAAGTTGCACTGAAAGCGCTCGCATTCTGACCTTTGTTATTCTCTTTTAGATACTGTGTAGTACCCGTTTCAAAATTAGGTATCATCTATGTTCTGAACTGCGTTTCCGTAGAACATATGGATTAAGCTAAATCATCTATTAATACAGGCCTATAACAACTCCGTCTTTCGTAATTTTGCAAACTGTTATTACCAAAATGCAAAAGAAAAAACGAAATCTGATCATTCTCATTTTAGGACTGCTCTCTGCCCTTGGACCATTTTCGATTGACCTCTACTTACCAGGATTCCCCGAAATAGCGCGCGATCTAAACTCCACTACGGGACGCGTGGCACTTTCTTTATCCAGTTATTTTGTTGGGGTAAGCCTTGGACAGATGATCTATGGACCCTTGCTGGATAGGTTTGGGAGACGAACCCCGCTCTTGGTTGGGTTGTTTATCTATTTTCTTGCATCAGTTTATATTGTTTATGTGACTACAGTAGACTCGCTGATTCTCGCCCGATTTATACAAGCCTTGGGGGGATGCGCCGGGATGGTGGCTGCCCGAGCTTTGGTCCGCGACCTCTTTCCGGTATCTGAAACCGCAAAAATATTCAGTCTGCTAATGTTGGTGATTGCTGTTTCGCCAATTATTGCCCCTACTTTGGGTGGTTTCGCTACAGCCCGTTGGGGCTGGCCTTCCATTTTTATAATTTTGGCGGTGCTCGTGGCACTTAATATTCTTCTCGTTTATTTCTGGCTTCCTTTAGGAGCACCGCCAGATACAACGATGTCTTTAAAACCAAAACCGATCATTACCAAGTTTTGGAACGTATTTAAAACCCCTCAATTTTACACCTACACGCTTACGGGATCTTTTGCCGCCAGTGGTCTATATGCCTATATCGCGGGTTCGCCTCACGTATTTATGGAACTTTACGGAGTTTCCGAAAAACAATACGGATGGATTTTTGGGATTATTGCCATGGGTTTGGTAACCGCCAGCCAGGTCAATACGTATATGCTAAAAAAATACACAAGTCAACAAATTGTAAAAGTCACCCTGTTATGCCAAGTCGTGGCGGGGGCACTGTTATTTTTAGGCACTGTATTTCAGCTTGTTGAAATGTATTCCATGATCGTTTTGGTGTTTCTCTTTTTGAGTACCCAAGGTTTTGCCTTCCCAAACACTTCAGCCCTGTCGCTGGCGCCCTTTGAAAAGAGTGCAGGCACGGCTTCGGCGCTTATGGGCGCGCTACAGTTAGGAATAGGTGCTATTATTACGGCGTTGGTCTCTACGCTTAGTAACGAAACACCGTTGCCCATGACAGGAATTATGTTTTTATGCGCTAGTGTTTCTGTAATCATACTCTATTGGGGCACCCGAAAGATTAAGACCCTAGAGCGGGGGAGCACTACCTAATCGAACTTTTGGCTTGATAAATTACAAAGGAGGGGCTTGAAGACTTTTTTTAGGAAGTGTTTTGTGTGAAGAAGTTAATTGTAGCTATTCAAGGTTTATCAAGTCTATATTTTAATTTTAAAAAAAAGTGCGCAGAACGGTTTCTGATTAATTCGAATGGTGGTAAATCCTATAAGTATTAGTCTGACAACATC
Source organism: Gelidibacter mesophilus DSM 14095 (assembly GCF_000423005.1). Taxonomy (GTDB): domain Bacteria; phylum Bacteroidota; class Bacteroidia; order Flavobacteriales; family Flavobacteriaceae; genus Gelidibacter; species Gelidibacter mesophilus. Next base: position 124,917 of record NZ_AUHD01000006.1, on the reverse strand, counting down.
ACTTTTTGACAAGATTACCATGTTAATAAGTCAGATAAAAAAACAACTTTTATGTGGAGATTACCCCATGCCACGCTTCCTGAAATTCATCTCAATCACATCTAATGTAACCTGATCATTTATAAATCATTAGGTACTGAAGAGAAATCTCCTAATCACTAATATGATAACTAAATTTTAGAAGGAAATCTCAAAGATTATAATGGCGCAAAACCCATGAATATAAATTGGGCGCTTCAAGAGCCAATGCCTCATTATTTATGGAAAGATGCTGCTAAGCTTTCTATTTGATAGTTCTTGATGTGAAATTCTGAAGAGAGCATATGTTATAACATTATTTTAACCTTCTTAAAAAATCGTTGGCTTCCAAGGGGTTCATCAAAAGATAGTTCTACTATGGGTCTCCTCCAAATTTTCAAAAAAAAAAGCAAATTCGCGTTAATCATTGCAAAGAAAATCCATTTTGTGCGTCACAAACAAAAAGTGGCGATCTGAAAGTTGCCTTTGGTTACACTCACGATCCCCAACTATTAATAATTGCATAAAAAAAGGCTACAATCATCGTGTTTTTTATTTTAACTTTTAAGGTCATCCGTATGGATTAGCTCTAAACTACCAAGTGGATATGAGCCAACAATAAAAGTATACCGAATAACGATAGCCATTTTCGCAGCTTAAATTGAGCTATTGATTTTCAACTACTTATCTCGGGACGACAGTTTTAAATAAAATTTACTTTTTTTAAAACCCTCTTCACTTTTTTTACGTAAGTACTTCCAAACACATCCAAAGGATAATTTTATTTAACTTAAATTTTATACAGATGAAAAACGAACTTTTAAAAACCCAAGAGGTAAATGAAGGTGTTAACAAACGTCGCCAATTTTTAAAACTAAGCGGCATGGTAGTTATCGGCTCTGGATTAATGATGGCCTGCAGTAGTGATGATGATGGCATGGAGCCACAACCAGAAATCTTCGATCTTGGATCAGGAAATCTAGGAATTTTAAATTATGCTTACGCTTTAGAACAATTGGAAGCAGCGTTCTATACTAAGGTATTGGACGGCGCTTATTGGGCTGGAGCAGCAGCTAAGGAAAAGAAAATTTTGGAAGACGTTTATAATCATGAGGTCATCCATAGAGAGTTTTTTAAAACGGCCATCACCTCGGTGGCACCTAATGCTATTGTTCCTCCACTAGAGTTTAACTTTTCAAGCGTGGACTTTAGTAGTAGGGACTCTGTTCTTGGCACTTCCAAAATTCTCGAAGATACCGGTGTAAAAGCCTATAATGGAGCTGGAAAATTGATTGATGTCAGTGATGCCGCAGGGAAGGTCTATTTGACTTTAGCCGGTAAAATTGTGTCGGTTGAAGCACGCCACGCCTCGGCAATCAGAGATTTGATAAATCCAGGATCAATGGATTTTGCTGGAGATGATATTTTAATAGGATTAAACGGTACAGCCAAAGCTTTTGATAAGGCGGCGGAACCCGCAGATGTTTTAGCGGAAGTGGGCGCCACAGGATTTGTGGTCACACCATTTGCGGCAAACAACTTACCGACAGCTTAATCTATTTTTTAATTTAAAAACACAAAATCATGAATTTCATAAAAATTTTAGACGCGCTCTCAAATAAAGACCTCTTAAGCAAAGCAGGTACTCGAAGAGACTCTTTTAATCAATTTAAAAAACTAGGTTCCACTGTGGCCTTAGCTTCAATCCCTTTTGGATTGGCTGCCACAAGTTCAAAATCGAAAGCGGCCACCAAAGCGATGGCCGGACCAATGGGCACGAACAGCAATACCGATGTCCTGAATTTTGCCTTGACCCTTGAATACCTCGAACGGAGTTATTACCAACAAGGACTTGACGCTGCAGGATTAATTCCGTCCGCGGACCAGACGGTATTTGCGACCATCTCCAAACATGAAGATGCACACGTCGAATTCCTATTGGCCGCATTGGGAGATGCCGCTATAGAAGAACCTGTCTTTGATTTTACGGGTGCTCCAGGAGGACTGAACTTAAATCCGTTTGGTGATTATCCTACCTTCCTGGCTTTGGCACAAGGTTTTGAAGATACAGGTGTAAGAGCTTATAAAGGTCAGGCAGGCGCTTTGGCTAATGACAATGACTTATTGCAATACGCTTTACAAATCCACTCCGTTGAAGCACGACATGCCTCAAAAGTGAGACGTATGCGCGATGAAAAAGGATGGATTACCCAATCTCAAAACACCTTGCCGGAAGCCTTTGCAGGTATTTATGGCGGTGCTACTCCAGAATCCAATAAAATGCAAGGTGGTGTTGATTTATCAGGCATGTTTGGTGCCTTTGGTGGCGATGACGGGCTTACAGAAGCGTTTGACGAGCCATTAACTATGGACGAAGTCCTTGCCATTGGCGGCGTTTTTATCGTTAGCTAATTGATTTTATACGCTACAGACCGCCTATAGGGCAGTTTTTTTATGGAAAAAAATCCTATTTTATCAAAAGTCTTTCTGAATTGCCCATGCTTGAGCACCACAAATTCATAGGTTAGGAATGAACTGGCTTGAGGCAAACAGACGAGGCATCAAATCCCAACAATTAAGGAAAATCGACGCCAGCATCAGAGAAGGATACCCGTAATTATGAATTAGCATTTCTTAATACCGCTTTGTTAAGTTAAAGCCGAATTCCATTTTGTGTGCGTGCTGAATGATGCTTTGGAAAGTATTTCAGCGAGACAAAAAACAGATTGCTGCGGAAAATTGCATCTTCAAAATCCTGCCTAAAACAAATTTCAAGTTCATCAGATTTTCAAATCTTTCCCAAAGAGAATGCCCAAAAATAAATCTAAAAAATCTTTAAAATAAGCCGACACTGCGTTAGGGATAACAGTGAAAAGCCCACAGCTTTCCCGATGTAAATCGGGAAAGCGCGGACTTGCAACGATTAGCCCGACCCGCAGGGGAACGCCCATCTAAAATAAGACCTCGTTTACTACGCTCGTAAATTGAGTTCAACCCCCTCCAAAAATGTTAATAACCTCAAATTTTACCAAAAAACGAAGCCAATGCATCTTATGACATCCTCTAAAAATATCAAAAGTCTAAAAATTTGATTTTGAGCGACTACAACCCTCCACGATCTTAAAAAAGCAGGTCAGACAAATCAAAATTCGAGAGATTCTTGGGTTCCTTAATTTTATCAACAAATTTCGTATCATACTATTTGGTAATCACATAGATTATCGTAAATTTGCAAACTCTTTTTAAGAGAGGAATGTTTAACCTGTCGCGCTAACAATGCGATATATAAAAATTAATTAGTGTGAATACATTAAGCTACAAAACGATTTCAGCTAACAAGGCTACTGTGGACAAGCAGTGGGTTTTGGTTGACGCTGAAGGGCAAACACTAGGTCGTTTAGCTTCTAAAGTTGCAAAACTTTTAAGAGGCAAACATAAGCCTAACTTCACACCACACGTTGATTGCGGAGATAACGTTATTGTTATCAACTCTGAAAAAATCAACTTAACAGGAAACAAGTGGAATGACAAAACGTACATTCGTCACACAGGGTATCCAGGTGGTCAAAGGACTTTAACTGCTACAGAACTATTTGGAAAGGATCCAGCTAGAGTAGTAGAAAAATCAGTAAAAGGGATGCTCCCTAAAAACAAATTAGGTGCAGATTTATTCCGCAACCTAAATGTTGTTGTTGGTGACAAGCACACGCATGCTGCTCAAAAACCAAAAACAATTAACTTAAACGAATTCAATTAAATGGAAGTAATTCACAAAATTGGCCGTAGAAAGACGGCTGTTGCTCGTGCGTATGTTGCCCAAGGTTCTGGGAACATCACAATTAATAAAAAAGACATGGCGGTCTACTTTCCTACTGCAACCTTGCAGTACAAAGTAAACCAACCTTTGGTCATGACTAACAATGATGGCAACTTTGATATTACAGTAAATGTATATGGAGGTGGTATTACTGGTCAAGCAGAAGCAATCCGTTTGGCATTATCTCGCGCAATGTGTGAGCTTGATGCAGAAAACAGAGGCATTTTGAAACCAGAAGGATTGTTGACAAGAGACCCAAGAATGGTTGAACGTAAGAAATTCGGTCAGAAGAAAGCTCGTAAGAAATTTCAATTCTCTAAGCGTTAACATCCCCAACTTGATTGGGGATCTCATGAAGATCAGCCCAATCAATTGGTGTTTTGAAACCTTTAAAAATTCGTTGGTTCATACCCAACATCAAAATTTAACCCAGTTAATGTTGTCTATCACGTTACGACGTGAGGGTTTAGTTTAGCATCTAAATGGTAAAGGCGCTCCGCCACGGTGGAAACCACTTTAACATTGCTAATTCAACAGAACGTAAACTATTACAAAATGGAAAAAGTAGAAGTAAAAGAATTACTTGAAGCAGGTGTACACTTTGGTCACTTGACAAGAAAATGGGATCCAAACATGGCTCCTTACATTTATATGGAGCGTAATGGCATCCATATCATCAATCTTTACAAAACAGCTGCTAAAATTGAAGAGACTTCGGAAGCTCTTCATAAAATTGCAGCTTCAGGAAAGAAAATCTTATTTGTAGCTACAAAAAAACAAGCTAAAGACATCGTTGCTGAAAAAGCAGGTGCTGTAACTATGCCTTACATCACTGAAAGATGGCCAGGTGGAATGTTGACCAACTTTGTGACTATCAGAAAAGCCGTTAAAAAAATGGCGTCTATTGATAGAATGAAAAAAGATGGCACCTTCTTAACATTATCTAAAAAAGAACGTTTACAAGTTGACCGTTTGAGAGCTAAGTTGGAGAAAAACTTAGGTTCTATTTCAGAAATGACCCGTTTGCCAGGTGCTTTATTTGTAGTGGATATTAAACGTGAAAGCATTGCTATCAAAGAGGCCCAGAAATTAAACATTCCAATCTTTGCAATGGTGGACACCAATTCTGATCCACGCCAAGTAGATTACGTTATTCCTGCAAACGATGATGCTTCAAAATCTATTGACAAAGTTTTATCTATCGTAACTTCGGCTATCGCTGATGGTTTGTCTGAACGTAAATCAGACAAAACTGAAAAGGATGGTGAGCAAAAAGAAGCTAAAACTAAGAAGACTGAAAAGAAAGCAGCTACCAAAAAAGTGGCCGCTGACGAAGAAGAATAAAATAACAATTATATAACATCTTAAAGTCGTTTGGTTCTTTTCTTGTCTGAAAATTAATTGAACGACTTTTTTAATAAAATATACTAGAAATTATGACAAAAATAACAGCTGCAGAAGTTAACAAACTAAGACAAAGTACAGGCGCAGGAATGATGGATTGCAAAAAAGCTTTAGTTGAAGCTGAAGGCGATTTTGACAAAGCAATTAGTGTATTGCGTAAAAAAGGTCAAAAAGTAGCAGACCAAAGAGCAGACAGAGAATCAAGTGAAGGTGCTGCTGTTGCAAAAATAAATGCTGACTGCACTGTTGGGATTGCTATTGTTGTAGGATGTGAAACAGATTTCGTTGGTAAAAACGATTCGTTTATAGCCTTAGCCAATGAGATTGCTGATATCGCTCTCAAATGTTCTACTAAAGAAGAAGTATTGGCTTCAGATTTTGGCGGCATGACCGTTGCTGATAAATTGATTGAGCAAACTGGTGTGATTGGTGAGAAAATTGATTTAAATGCTTTTGAAAGATTGGAAGCACCTTATGTGGGGTCTTACGTCCATATTAACAAAATTGCCGCTCTAGTTGGTTTTTCTGCCAAAGTTGAGAAAGCCGAAGAGTTAGCGAAAGATGTGGCCATGCAAGTGGCTTCAATGGGTGCAACAACATTATCTTACAAAGATTTTGATCCTGCTTTTATTGCTTCAGAAACTGACGCAAGAATCGCAGTTATTGAAAAAGATAACGAAGAGCGCGTTCGTATGGATAAAACTCCTAAAAACGTACCAAGCTACATCTCTATGGCACAATTGACGCCAGAAGTATTGGCAAAAGCTGAAGAAGATGCTAAAGCAGAATTGAAAGCTGAAGGAAAGCCAGAACAAATTTGGGACAGAATCCTTCCGGGTAAAATGGAGCGTTTCATTTCTGACAACACCACATTGGATCAAGAAAAATGTTTATTGGACCAAACGTTTATCAAAGATGATAAAATGAATGTTGAGAAGTATGTAGCGTCTTACGGCGATGTTAAAGTTACCGACTTTAAACGTGTGTCTTTAGGATAATCATCCAGTGTTTCTGCAAATGCAGGAACCATTATTAAAGTTAGAAGCCCCTAATTTCTTTTTAAAAGATCTAGGGGCTTTTTTTATATGACTGACCGGATCGGGTTTTGATAGGAATGCATCTATCCGAAATGAACGCCAAGTTATAGAACATCAAAAACACCTGAAGCCACAGCGCTGCAACTACGAGCTAAAGCTTTTGTATATAAAACTCCATACGGTGCAAGCTTATCAGCGATATCTTTTTATTCGTACTGCGATACACTGACTTTTATACAATATTATTGAACGGGACAAAAGAATGGCCACTCCAACTTATCAAAGCGCTATCATCACTTCCTAAGCATCAAAGTAAACTTGTTTAATAAGCTCAGACACCATACGTAAAGATCATATGTATGTCTTTTTAGAGCCTATCTCGCCATAACATGCCAACTACATGACCTTTACTAAATGCTGCTTAAAAAGCATTTAAATCATATTTGGCCACGCATCCTGAAGCAGGATTAAGATAGGCGTCATTTGAAAAAATACATTCGGATCTAAAACATTTCAATACCTAATCAAAAAAAACGTCCATCAAATTGATGGACGTTTTCATATACTTTCAGAACAGTGATTGTTGCTCTATATATCTAAAATAATGCTTAGAAGTTGTAACGTAAACTAAAGTTCCAAGTTCTTCCGAAACCGAAATACCCTTGGTTTCTCACGTTGATACCTTTATAAGTTTCATCACCAGGTTCAGCTACATATGCATTTCTCAACTCTGAAAGATAAACTTCGCTGAAAACGTTATTCACGTTCAATCTCATGTTTAATGAGCTCGTTTTTTCTTTACCGATTAACATTTTGTAAGAGATTCCCATATCAACCAAATCATATGTAGGCAACTCAATATTATCTTTATCTGGGCTGATGTTCGCATATAAATTATCATAGCTTCTCCAGTCTGCGTCAATTGAAAAACGCTCAAGGATCTCATAATCGATACCTAAACCAACAGTAAATTGTGCAGCATCACCAACTTTACCACCATCAACATCCTTAGATTCTCTAGCCAATACATTACGGTTTTCGTCTCTTGTGGTAGTCACAACATCATCTACATAACCCCAATCACCAATAGATGTAAATCCTTTAAGTTTTAAACGGTCACCAAGTTTTGCAACAAGATCCAACTCCACACCTTGGTGCAATTGCTCTACGCCTTCATTGGTTTCATAGATTAAATCGCCTGCAGGAATAATTTTTCCACCAAAATCTGTATCTTTTGCTAACTGTCTTGATGAGGTCGTAACTCTATCTTTCCAAGATGTTCTGTACAAGTTTAAATTCGCAGTAACATACTGACTCTTAAAAGCATAACCCGCTTCAAATCCTAAAATTTTCTCATTAGAGGTCAAAGGGTTAATTTCGTTGGTATAGTTTAAGTAGATATTGTCATGGTATGGTTGACGTGAGTAATAACCGGCATTGACATACACCGAATTGTCATCATTGATCAAAAAGCTACCACCCGCTTTTAAGTTATAACCTACGTTATTAACTTTTTCAGCATTTTGGAATTCAGGTTTGTAATCGTAGTAATCTTCTCTCTCATGAGATTGCGTAGATAATGCTCCTTGGAAGAATCCAGAAAGATTATCATTAGCATATTCAAATTGAGCAAATACACCACCGTAAGAGATCGTTTCACCGTAATCATAATCCAATCGTTGATCTGAAGGGGTAGTGTTAAACGTAGCGTACCATGGCTCAATAGAATAGCTTTGGTCTACGGTATTGAACACGCGATCATTTTTATCTGGTTGGTGATTAGCACCTCTTAAATCACGGCTTTCAGTCCAGCTGCTTAAGCCTACAAAATCCACTACTTGTCTATAATGCTTCCCTTGATAAGTTCTTAAATCCAAACCTGTATTTAAGCTGATGTTCTCAGACAATTTCGTTTGGAAGTTCGTCACTAAACCATACCAGTCATGGTTGTTCATTGACCCACGGATCAAATAACCATTGTTACCAAAAGTACCATCACCTAAAGTTCTGTTATTTGCAGCAATAGCATCAAAATCAATTAAGCCTTGATCATTTCTGATACGTGCGGCACTTCTTCCATAGTTACCTGTTCCACCCCCACGGCCCCAAGAAGCGTAGATTACAGTAGATAAACTTGAATTCTCAGAGATATTCCAATCCCAGTTTAAGTTAGACACTGGTTTATGGTAAAAATTTGTTCTTTCAGTCATATATTGACCTTTGTAAGTCCCAATATTATTGTTGAAATTTCTACCGTATTGAAGATAGTCAGAAATTGGTTTTGTAAAGTTTTGATCATGCGTTTGTGGTGCGCCAGTGATCAAGAAGTTGAAATTATGAGATTCATTAGCTTTAAATCCAACAGATACAAAATAGTTTTGGCCTTCACCATAACTTCCTTTGTTATACCCATCACCTTGCCAGTGTGTCAACATAGCGCTTACCCCCCAACCTGATTCAGTAACACCACTGTTATAACCAATTGTAGATTTGAAATAATTATCATTAGCTACACCTGTAGAAATAAATCCACCTTGTCTTTTATCAGTCGCTTTAGTTACAAAGTTGACCGTTCCACCAACTGATGAAATAGCCAATTTAGAAGATCCTAAACCACGCTGAATTTGAATGGCATTTGCAATATCAGCCATTCCAGACCAGTTTGACCAGTACATTCTACCATCTTCCATCCCGTTGATTGGTTGACCATTCAATAAGAATGCCGTGTTATCTTGCTCAAAACCACGAACTGCGATTCTTGAATCACCAAATCCACCGGCCTGACCAGCAACATACACTGAAGGCGTGTTAACTAAGGTTGCAACAACATCACTCGTTCCAACTTTTGCCTGAATCTCAGAAGCTCTAATTGTGGACACCGCAATTGGAGTTTGTCTATCTTCAGCTAAGTCAATAAGTCCTGATCCAATGATAACCACTTCATCAAGAGAATTGTCTGTAAGCAACTTAATCGTGCCTAAATCTTGCGACCCTGTAAATGTAATGGTCTTAGAACCAAAACCTACATAAGTAATTACCAAACTACCAGAATTTGCTTGAGTAGTGAGCGTAAACTCTCCATCAAAGTTAGTTGTGGTTCCATTCGTTGTACCTTTTTCAACAACGTTAGCTCCAGGAAGTGCCGCGTTCATTTCGGCATCAAGAATCTTTCCGGTTACAGTGCTTTGCGAAAAAGCTGCCGTCGCAAATAACATCGCGACAGACATCATTAAGAATTGAGTAAATTTTTTCATTTTTAATGTTTAAAATTAGATTTTAAATTTTGCGCAAAATTAAACCATTATTATGATTTAATATTACTAAAACGTTAAGAAAATTTAACAAAACGAAATTAGGAGTTTTGCACGATATGATGCGTGCATAATAAAATAAGTTTTACAAAAGTTTTAAACAAACTTTAACTAAATTGCTTGTAATACTCTAATAAATTGCGTGTAGAACTGTCATGATTCGTAATAATCGCAGATGTTGAGATTTCTTTGAGAATTTTAGCGGCCAACTGTTTCCCTAATTCAACTCCAAATTGATCGTAACTAAAAACATTCCAAATCACTCCTTGAACGAAGATTTTGTGCTCATAAAGCGCGATCAGTTTGCCTAAACTTTCAGGTGTTAACTGGTCAATTAAAAGCGTATTGGTGGGCTTATTACCTTCAAAAACTTTGAAATTGGCAAGTTGCACAATAAGGTCTTCAGAAGTGTCTTGACTTTTAAATTCGGTGATAACCTCTTCTTTTGATTTTCCATTAAGAAGTGCCTCGGTTTGAGCGATAAAGTTAGACATCAATTTATCTTGATGGTCTTTATTGCCATGAAGTGATTTTGCAAACCCGATAAAGTCAGCAGGAATTAGTTTTGTACCTTGATGGATCAATTGAAAAAAAGCATGTTGTGAATTAGTGCCAGGCTCTCCCCAAACGATATTACCCGTCTGATAGGTCACTTTATGACCGTTTCTATCAACGCTCTTCCCATTACTCTCCATATTGGCCTGCTGCAAATAGGTAGCAAATTGGTTTAAATATTGTGAATAGCCAATAACCGCTTCACTTTCTGATTCGAAAAAGTTGGTGTACCATATTCCGATTAAGGCCAAAACTACAGGAATATTCTTATCAAAAATTTCTGATTTGAAATGGGTATCCATATCATGGGCACCAGCCAATAGCTTGTCAAAATTATCATAGCCTATCGCTAAACTGATTGAAATCCCAACGGCACTCCACAGTGAAAATCGTCCGCCTACCCAATTCCACATGGGGAAGATGTTGTTTTCATCTATTCCAAAAGCTTTTACATTTTCAATGTTGGTAGACACCGCCACAAAATGTTTGGCAATTGCTTCCTTTGCTGCCGATTTTAGGAACCACTCTTTTATAGTGTTCGCGTTGGACAAGGTTTCTTGTGTTGTAAATGTTTTGGAAACGATGACAAACAGTGTCGTTTCAGGATTGAGTTTCTTTAACACTTCATTCACATGGTCACCATCTACATTGCTCACAAAATGTGTGGTCAACCGGTTCTTGTAATATTGGAGCGCATCCACCACCATGGCTGGACCCAAATCAGAACCACCAATTCCAATATTTACAATGTCTGTAAATGCTTTATTGGTGAATCCTTTTCTTTTACCTTCAACCACCTGTGAAGTAAAGTCTTTGATTTTGGTCTTTACCTCATGGATCTCTGACATGATATCTTCTCCTTCCACCACAATCTTGGCCGATTCAGGATTTCTTAATGCGGTGTGCAAGACTTCTCGACCTTCCGTTTCATTGATAATCGCCCCTTGAAATTGCTTCTCAATAGCAGATTTCAACTGTGTTTCTTTGGCAAGTTTCAGTAACAGCTCCATGGTTTTGGCATTTATTCTGTTTTTAGAATAATCCACATAAAAATCTTCCCATTTAATGGTCATATCCTTTGCCCGATTTTCATTTTCAGAAAACCATTGGGTCATGTGAACATCTTTAATACTTGTATAATGCTCTTGGAGATTTGACCAAGCTTGAGTATGAGTTGGGTTGATTTTTGGTAGTGTCATGAGTTATTTTTTAGTGATGGAATAGCCTTGCTCGATAGTAGTTTCATTTTGAAATTCATAAGGAATACTATCCAAACGCGCTCTTAACGGAACGATAAAATCCTTGTATTTTACAACAAGATGATTTGGGATAGATTCGGCCGTTGGCAATTTTTCCTTAAAAGGATCGACCTGTTGTCCATTTTTCCAAAAACGGTAACACACATGCGGACCTCCAGTATTTCCTGTCATGCCCACATAACCTATCACATCCCCTTGTTTTACGTATTGACCTTTCTTAACAGCCTGATTGCGCATATGTAAATATTGGGTACTATAAGTATCACTATGCTTAATTTTTACATATTTTCCGTTACCGCCCCTTTGTGTAGATTCTGTAACCGTTCCGTTGGCTGTCGCTAAAATGGGCGTTCCAATTGGTGCGGCAAAATCGGTGCCCTTGTGAGGCCGCAGTGCATATCCATAATAGGCTATTCGTCTATTGAGGTTGTAGCGCGATGAAATACGGCTAAATTGAACGGGTGCTTTTAAGAAGGCGCGCTTTAAACTTTTGGCTTTTTCATCGAAAAAATCGGCACTTTTTGTGACGGAATCTGTTTCAAATTTAAAAGCATAAAAATCCTCGCCCTTATGTTGGAAATAGGCAGCGTCTATCCCTTCCAATCCCGCATAAATTGAATCTTCAATAAAGCGCTGTCTATAAATAATCTTGAATTTGTCGCCTTTTTGAAGTTTCCAAAAGTTGATGGTCCAAGCGTAGATGTCGGACATTTCCCCAATTAACGATTGCGGCAGCCCCTGAGCGTCCATCGTCACTGATAAGCTATTGTTTATTTCACCTGACGCCTCTTTAGTAACAATGGTGACTGGTTTTTTCTCTTTATAGGTCACAATGGAATCTGCAAAATGAATCACCACGTAATCTATATTGTTCTCTTGATAAATAAAGCATTGCGGCGTTTGCAAACTATCCTTAGACAATAGCAAGGTATAAGGCTTTCCTATTTGAAGTTTTCGGATGTCATAGGAATCTTTGGCACTTTCTGCAATCTGATAGATTTTAGGATAACCCATGTTATTACGCTGCAAAATTGTACCAAAACTATCTCCTGACCTTATGGTGTCCCGTTTGACAACATAATCATTCAGATTAAACCCAAATTCTCTTAGCTCAATGGGTGCTATGTAAGTTTCAAAAGCCTCTGGCTCAATTTTTTCAACATCGTCTTTACACGACCACATCACCAATCCTAATAAAACGGCTACTACTATACTTTTTTGATACATTAACTCCTTCAATTTTATATGTCCTCTCCCCAGTTATTCAATTCTTCCTCAGTCCAAAGTTCAGGAAAAAATATTCGTCTTTGATATTTTGGATGCATGTATTTCTTCCAATCACTCCCGCCCGTACCTTCAGTTTCTACAGCACCTCCAGAGCCACTTTCTATATAGTGTTTGGCGGCGTTATAATGGGCTTTGACCCAACTGATGTTTACCGTATAATCATAATGTCGCATGGCTTTTACCAAATCTTCATCGGCTTGATCAGCTTTTGGCAACTCTTTAAATCTCGTCCATAGATTTTTAGTATTATGGGCCTCCATAAACCTTAAAAACTCCTCTTTGTAACGCTTTTCAAAATTGATCAACAAAATCGACTTTTTACCGGTATGGTAATCCTTTCCTGCAGCTTGCCAATACAAATGCTCAAAGGCATGTGTATAGGGTGTGTCGCGATCAATGTCCTTACGGAAACGGTAATCAATAAGATTAATCAATTCAGTAGAAGCAAATTCAATCAAGCGATATTGCGCACTTTGAAAACCGCTTGCCGGCGTTAAGGTGTTTCTGAATTTCATGTATTGCTCAACATCCATGCCTTCTCTCATGATGTTGAACGACGTGCTCAACATATCAAAATACCTACTGATCCGCATCAACTTTGATTCAAAAAATTCAGCCGTCAGGGCATTGTTTTCAGCAACTTGCTCAATCTCCCAAAGAATCATTTTAAATATGAGTTCATTGATTTGATGATACCCAATAAACACCATTTCATCAGGAAGTGTTGTACGTTGCACTTGGAGGTTTAACAGGGCATCGGTTTGTATATAGTCCCAATAAGTAATAGGCTTACTATAAAGTAAGCCTGTTAAATACGTTTGGGTATCTTGATCTATTGCAGTATATTTTTGCTGCAGTTCATTGAGGATAGGATCCAAATTTTCCAGATGGGACATGCGTTCTAAAATTGTACTTTAAATGAATGTTTTAAGCCTTTAAAAGCTTCTAAATCTGCTCTCAGGGAGCCTACAGCCAAATCGGCTTGAATTCTTAACGGAATTTTATTATCATCAGCACTTACCCATAAGGTCAAGCTTTCTTTTTCCTTAAAAACACGTCCGGCCATAACATAAGGTCTGAATTTAAGTGTTTTTATAACCCCAAAAGGCGTATCAAGATCTTCCCTTCCCAAAAATTTGAGCTTGAAATTATAATTTTCTTCATCGAAAAACATATTTAAACTCACCACTTCACCTTCTTGAATACTGCTGGTTTTGTAATTGTTTCTCAAATAATAAAACGCCGAGACCATGTCTTGCACATTCTCTTCAATAGAAAATGAGGCTTTATTTTTTTCCTTTTTATCGTTAACGTGAGCTATTGAAGCTTCATGGTCAAAATCTATTTCAATATCCTTCGTGTGGCCGCCCTCATCAATCTGTCTAATAAATTTATAAGGCATTCCCGTTTGTTTGTCAAAATAAGATTCATAGCGGTCCTTTACTCTAAAGAACCATCTTATCGCTCCGGTGGTCCAACCTTTTCCAACCACATGAAAAACTTCTTTTCCATTCAGTTTGAATTCCTTAACTTCTAAAGTCGCATTTCCGGCCTTCAGAAATCCGCTATAACTCATTTTGAATTTAAACCATTCGCCCTCTTGAAAGGCATGCCTTTCTTGAGCAAAAGAGACCTGCACAGCCGCAACCAAGAAAAGCACAAGTAGGATTTTTTTCATCATATCATATCATTGCAAATGTACGGTATCGCACATACATTTTGTTGTTGTATGGGTAGATTTGCAATTAGTGTTCCAAAAATAGAAAAAAACTTGCAATAGCCTATAAATAGGGGTGCGTATTGGTGTTAAATAAAGTCTAAAGTTTGGGATGTTTTCTTAAAATTCAAAAATTATTCTCTTGACTATTAATTATTTTCAAGAATTTTCACAGCGCTTTCATCAAGAGTCGCTTTGTTTTTATTAACCTACCACAAATCTACTTGCCGAAGGTTTTCGAGGTTGACCTAAGTTGCCACATCCATTTCCGTGCTTCCCGCAAGGAAGGCTCCAATCAATACTATTTTTTTTGCGACAACATAAAAAACGCCACCCAAATTTTGGATAGCGTTTTAAGATATTAATTTAAGCCGTTCGAACTTACAGGACCAACCTTTTAAAGCCAATGGCAGGCCTGTCTTTCGCCTAAAACAGCTCGAAACAGTTAAATCATCTCAATTACAAGGTTCCTCTTAACTCCTGCTCTCTTTCAATAGACTCAAAAAGTGCCTTAAAATTACCGGCACCAAAACCTTTGGCACCCATCCGTTGGATGATTTCAAAAAATAGGGTGGGCCTATCCTCCACAGGTTTTGTGAAAATTTGTAACAGATAACCCTCCTCATCAGCATCTATCATGATGCCCAGGTTTTTCAACTTTTCAATGTCTTCTCTTAACTCATGGCTATACGTCTCCAAACGCCCAGGAACCGCGGCATAATATTCTTCTGGTGGGGTGGACAGAAATTCCACACCTCTCGATTTCAATTGTGAAACGGTGGTGATGATGTCATCCGTAGCGACGGCAATATGTTGAACACCCGGACTTTCATAAAAATCGAGGTATTCTTCAATTTGCGAACGTTTTTTACCTTCAGCAGGCTCGTTAATAGGAAATTTGATTCGCCCGTTGCCATTGCTCATCACTTTACTCATCAAGGCTGAATATTCGGTATGGATCTGTTTGTCATCAAAGGACAAAAAGTTTACAAAACCCATCACGTCTTCATACCATTTCACCCAAGTGTTCATTTCGCCCCAACCTACATTACCGACCATATGGTCTATGAATTTTAAACCTACTGGCTCTGGATTGTAATCCGAGTTCCATTCCTTAAATCCTGGCATGAACTTGCCTTTGTAATTTTTACGTTCCACAAACATGTGAACGGTTTCTCCATAGGTGTAAATTCCAGCTTTAACGACTTCTCCATGCTCATCGGTTTCTACTTTTGGTTCCATATAAGATTTGGCACCGCGTTTAGTGGTTTCTTCGTAGGCGCTTCGGGCATCGTCAACCCAAAGGGCAACTACCTTGACCCCATCACCATGTTTGACAAGATGATCATTGATGGGTGATTTACTGTTTAATGGCGTGGTCAAAACCAAACGGATTTTGTCCTGCTTGAGCACATAGCTCACCGAGTCTCTGGACCCTGTTTCCAATCCTTTGTAGGCATAAGATTGAAAACCAAAGGCTGTTTTATAAAAATGTGCAGCTTGTTTAGCATTGCCTACGTAAAACTCTACGTAATCTGTTCCTAAAAGCGGCAAAAAGTCTTCTGCGCCTTCAAATATTTTTTCTAATCCGTATTCAACGGTTTGTATGTCTTTACTCATGATTTATGTTTTAGACGAATGAAATAGAAGAAATTAGACTTTTAAAGTAGCCTGCCTCCATATCATATGCATTCTTTCAATTTATTATTTATATATTTTAAAAATAGAATTCTGATTCTAAGAAAAAGCACTCTTCTCCGTTTTCTAAACTCCTAATTCTTTGTACCTAACTGTTTATTTAAAGCCACGACTTGAAATAATCTTCATCCGCTATTTTTAGCGCTTCTTCCGTAATTTTTAAAGGCTTAAAAGTATCCACCATTACGGCCAATTCATCGGTTTTTGTTTTTCCGATACTGCGTTCGGCTGCCCCAGGATGTGGCCCGTGCGGAATTCCCGCAGGATGCAATGAAATATGTCCAGCTGCAACATCATTCCGGCTCATAAAATCGCCATCCACATAATACAGCACCTCATCACTGTCAATATTACTGTGATTGTAGGGCGCCGGAATACTTAATGGATGATAATCATACAATCGCGGCACAAAACTGCACACCACAAATGCATCCGTTTCAAAAGTTTGATGCACAGGAGGCGGTTGGTGAATGCGTCCAGTTATCGGTTCAAAATCATGGATTGAAAGCGCATATGGATAATTATACCCATCATAACCTACCACATCAAAGGGATGTGAGGCGTAAATCATTTCAAAAATATCGTCCTGCTTTTTGACTTTGATTAGAAAGTCGCCAGTTTCATTATAGGTTTCCAATTCTTCTGGCTTTCTTATATCGCGTTCGCAATACGGCGAATGTTCCAATAATTGTCCAAACCAGTTTCTGTAACGTTTTGGGGTGTAAATTGGTCGGCGAGACTCGACGATAAACAAACGGTTATCTTCCGTGTCAAACTCTATTTTGTAAATGATTCCTCTAGGCACTACTAAATAATCACCGTACTTAAAATCGAGATTTCCTAAATGGGTCCTTAATTTTCCTGTGCCCTTATGGATGAAAATCAATTCATCCGCATCGGTATTTTTATAAAAATAATCTTTAGTGGATTGCTTTGGCGCTGCTAAAATAATGCTACAGTCTGCGTTTGTAAGTATCGTTTTTCGGCTATCCAAATAATCATTTTCTGGCTTCACCTCAAATCCGCGCAGTCGGTACGACTGAATATGGTTGGCCTTGGCAATCTTTGGCGCCACATTATATTGCTTTTGAATGGCTTTAACCTGTGTTGGACGCTGCTCGTGATAGGAGTTGGTGTACATCCCATCAAAACCTATGGTACCAAACAATTGTTCAGAATACAGCGTTCCATCCGGTTTGCGGAACTGGGTATGCTTTTTAGGAGGGATTTTCCCGAGGTTATGATAGAATGGCATTTTTCAAGTTTTGAGTTATAAGTTAATCATTTTAACATTCAAAGTTCAATGTTTAGAATTCAAGATTATACTTCGATTTCTCCCGATAACTATCGGGATTCTGCTTCCAACAATCGGATGGCCAGACAATATTATATAAACAATGATGATTTATTGCGCAAACCAACTACAGTTATAAAGATACGAAATTGTTGAGATTCCTGCCTTTGCCGGAATGAAATAAAGCGTGCCTATTCTGGATTCCTTTTAATAAGGAATTGAAGATGAAGAAGTAAACCGATCCAGAAATGTGTGGTCATGTTACAAATATAGAGAAAACAATTTGATAATATATTTAATTATTTTCTTTGGAGACACTCACAACAAAATGTTAAATACCAACCACAAAAATCACTTTGAATTACGGATAAACCGTACTTTCAATCTTTACAAAGCATTGCATGACACAAAACCATAAGAAACTTATTAACAATGGGTTAATTGAAAAAAATGTAAGAAAATTTTGGATTTATCGTTTTTTTTATATACGTGTTTGATATGTTGATGATGGTTTTTGACGTAATTACAAAGTCACTTCTTAGCCATTAAAGACAAACTGGATTGATCCAAAAACCAGCTGGTTTATTTTTTAAGACTTTGTAGATTATTGACTTTGTAGAACACGACTTTGTAATTTTTAAAACTTTGTAAAAAACAAGTTATTCATTAGAAAATCAATTATATCATACGGTGAGTTTGAACTATCACAAGTTCAGTCTATTTAAAAACCTGAACCTTCACCTCAATACCAATTTCAATAAAAAGGTCGAACATTTTAAGAATGTCACCCAATTACAAGGCAGTGAACAATACAGCACACCTGTTTTCTTTGATTTGCCAGAACATAGTTGGAGCGTTAACGGTGCGATTTAAAAAGAATCAACAAGGTTCGTTACAAATTGCGAAGCAACTTTAACTATAATGACTTTTACCAAATTTTAAACGAAGAGACCCATCTCAATAGTTTCTCAATAGTTCAAAATCCGTTTCCTCAACAGTCAGCGCGGAGACCTTCTTTAAAAAATTGCCAAATATAGAAATTGGCTATAAAAAAGATTTCAATGTTTACCGCTCGTCCAACGTCATCAGCAATTTTGAAAATGATGGCTTTTTTGCCATTCTACAATATGATTTCTTAAGAGATTTCATCTTTAAGGCAGATTATGCCTTTGATAGCTATAACAACAAAAGCAACAACACCAAAAATAATTTTGACTCGGCAAATGCTTCCTTATTTTATCAATTGGAGGATAGTCCGTGGGGCTTTGAAATCAACGCTACAAATTTATTTGATATGCGATTTAAGCAACAGAATTCATTCAATAGTTTTTTGATCAGTGACAGTAAAACGTTTATAATGCCGAGAATAATAATGTTCAAAGTAGTTTATAAGCTCTAAAAAAATCACATTCACCTGTCCTTCTGAGC
This sequence comes from Gelidibacter mesophilus DSM 14095, assembly GCF_000423005.1. Classification (GTDB taxonomy): domain Bacteria; phylum Bacteroidota; class Bacteroidia; order Flavobacteriales; family Flavobacteriaceae; genus Gelidibacter; species Gelidibacter mesophilus. Next base: position 106,092 of record NZ_AUHD01000006.1, on the reverse strand, counting down.
GCAGTCGAAGGGCTGGATTGGCCAAAACATGGTTTAAGATTATAAAATTGGTCGACTGCAATCACCCTGACATTGGGGATATCTATGGATAGCATAAATTCAAACCTAAGATTTCTGCCTCTCTGGCTGCCGACGTGCCAGGCGCAGGAATGTGTTAAAACCAAAACCCTAAATTAAAAAACCACATACTCTTTTTTCGTTCTGGAGAATAGGTATATTTCACTTCTAAAGGCCCCAAAAATGTTTCAAGACCATAGCCCAAGGCATACCCAGAATAATCTGGCCATGAAAACCAAGACCCCGATTCGAAAATACCGTAGCCAATATTGGAGTAATTGGCCGCAATGGTGACGTGGTGCTTTTTAAACAGCTCATAATCCATACTCAAAACACCTTTTACGAAACTGTCTCCGGTAAGGGAGACGTAGTCATACCCATAAAAGGAACTGAAATTATTAATAAAGTTATTTCCATAACCACCCAAAGCAAAATCAAGCGACTGCGTATTGGTATCGCCAATTTTAAAGCCGCCTTGGGTAAAAATGTTCGCTGATAATTTGTTGGTAATTCCAAATGCATAACCTATATCGGCCTTAGCAATTGAGAACTCATTAAAATCTTCATTGAAATGTGAGGCATGAAAATAGAGATGAAAGTCGCCGCTAAAATAAACCCCATCTTTTGGATAGTATTTATTATCATAGGTATCAAATCTCAGTGTCCCAAAAACACTTAAATAATCTGTATTCTCAAAAAATCGTTGTTCATCTTGGGCATTGGAAATAACCGTTTCCGATTTTATTTTCAAACGCTTATGCTCGCCCCCCACACTAAAGGCAAAGTCTTTTCTAAACAATGTTTGCAGATAAAACTGATTTGTTTGGTCTTGAAGTTCAATATCTATCTTGTTCAATCCTTCTAAAGATTGTTCATAGTCACTCAAGAATAATTTCGGGTTGACATTTCTACTAAATTGGTTAAATCGTGAGCGCAAACCTATACTCCAATAAAAGCCCTTGTCAATATAATACTCAAAATTATAGCGTACTTGATCTCCCAAAATCAGGTCTAAAGACACCACGTCATCATCTAACAAGGCGCGTTTTTTAGTGAAATTTACCAACGCAGCGCTTTTATACAGATCGTCGTAATGCAGGCCAAATTTTAAAAAACTCGTGATATTACTTTCTTTGACTGTGGCCACTAAATCAAACGTATCCGGCCGATTGGTCTTTTCAAATTCATAATAAAACGTGGTAAAATTATTGGTGGCCACTAAATTATTGACTCCACGGTTAAAATCGGCATAACTCACTTTGGCATTTTCAATAAGTTTCAACTTTCCCAATATATAAGCACGGGTGTATCGGTCATTTCCATGAATAATAACTTCATTAATGGTAATGCTGTCTTTGGAAACGAGATCTAACGCTACTTCTCTTGAGGTCTTATATTTTGGAAGTTGATTTAGCTCGGCAACTTCAACAAGCGCCGCTTTTTCACCACTTTCAATAATCTTTTTACCCTCACTAAATGATACCACCGTATAATCTGTAATATCGGGCTTAATGTAAATATCAGTGTTTTCTGCTTTCTCGATCATATCACTAATAGTCTTATAATTGTTGATCTGAAGCAAAATTGATGGCGCAGAATTTAGGTCTTTTCTTGTGGCCAATCCATCTTGGACGTCCACTCCAATAATTACGTTCATTCCTTTAGCCTTAAGCTCATCGATGGGATAATTATTGATAACACCGCCATCAATAAGCACTTGATCATTGATGATAACAGGCTGAAATAATGAAGGAAACGCACCACTGGCCGTCACTGCCTGGGCTAAATTTCCCTTATCCAAAAGAATAGCCTTCCCTGTTTCTACGTTGGTCGCCACGCAAAAAAATGGAATGGGCAACTTGGCAAAATCAGGCACATCAGTCACATGTAGGGTGAGTTTTGATAGTAAGTTAAATACATTTTGTCCTCTCGACAAGGCCGACGGCAGATTCACCTTAAAATTGGTAAAAGGCAAAGTCACGGCATATTTCTCTGAATTGTCACGCTCATAAAAGGTTTTTGCCGCCCTTGGCAGATTGTCGCTTATGACATCGTCAAAATTGAGAGCTCTAAAAATGGAATCGAGCTGTTTTCCAGAATATCCAGAAGCATACAAGGAACCTACAATCGCGCCCATGCTCGTGCCTGCAATATAGTCAATCTTTATATTGAGGCTGTCAATAACTTTTAACACACCAATATGAGCAAAACCCTTAGCGCCACCGCCACTCAACACCAATCCTACTTTGACTGGACTTTCGTACTTTCTAGGAATGGTATCCTGGCCGTTCATGGCTAAAGAGATGAACAGGGTAAGTACAACTATGGAAATGTTTTTTTTCATTAAGTGTTTTTTCTTTCGTAAATGCTTTAAGTCCCGTGCGGAATCCATGTGGAATTAAAGTTTTTCAGCTTGGTTTTAATAAACTGTTTTAAATAAATTTTGGTAAGGATCTTATGGAATTTGAAATCTACTTTTTATAAAAATCAATGATCTTTTGAGCTCTTGAAGCACCAATAACAGATTCTAAATCCTCTTTACTGGCCTTACTAATTCGGTTTACCGTTTTAAAATGGGTCATCAAATCGATTATGGATTGCTCCCCAATTCCCGGAATCAGCTCCAACTCAGTAGTTAAGGCGCCTTTGCTACGTCTATTACGATGATGTTCTATTCCAAAACGATGCGCTTCATTACGCAGTTGTTGGATGATTTTTAAAGTTTCACTTTTTTTATCTAAATATAATGGAATTGGATCATCCGGATAGAATAATTCTTCCAAACGCTTCGCAATTCCGATAATCGCAATTTTCCCTCTTAAATTTAAAAGATCTAAACTTTTTAAGGCAGATGACAATTGCCCTTTTCCACCATCAATAATAATAAGTTGCGGTAAGGGTTGCTCTTCCTCCACCAAACGTTTGTAACGCCTATATACCACTTCTTCCATTGAAGCAAAATCATCAGGGCCGTCCACCGTTTTAATGTTGAAATGACGGTAATCCTTTTTACTCGGTTTTCCATTTTTAAACACGACACAAGCTGCCACCGGATTGGTCCCTTGAATGTTGGAATTATCAAAACATTCAATATGGCGTGGTTCTTCGCTAAGTCGCAAATCAGTCTTCATTTGAGCCATAACTCTATTGACGTGGCGGTCAGGATCTATAATTTTGACTTGTTTAAAACGTTCCATGCGGTAATATTTTGCGTTGCGTTCTGACAGGTCAAGAATGCGTTTCTTGTCGCCCAATTTAGGAATGCTTACTTTAATATCCTCACCCAAATCCACTTCAAAAGGCACGTAGACTTCTTTGCTCATAGAATGGAAACGCTGTCTTATTTCAATAATTGCCAGCGATAACAACGTATGATCGGTTTCGTCCAGTTTCTTTTTGATTTCTAAAGTATGGGAACGAATGATAGAGCCGTATGACAGTTGTAAAAAATTCACATACCCGTAACCCTCATCAGAAACTATTGAAAACACGTCAACGTTGCTAATTTTAGGATTGACAACCGTAGATTTGGCCTGGTAATTTTCAAGAATATCAATTTTCTCCTTGATGCGTTGTGCCTCTTCAAACTCCATTATCTCCGCATGCGCTTTCATTTGCTGTTTGAATTGCACTAAAGATTCTCTAAAATTACCTTTTAAAATTTCCCTAATTGCCGTGATGTCCTTTTGGTAATCTTCTTCAGATTGATACCCTTCACAAGGTCCTTTACAATTTCCCAAATGATATTCCAAACACACTTTAAATTTTCCGGTATGTATTTTGTCTTCCGCTAAATCATAATTGCAGGTCCTTAGCATATAAACCCCTTTCACCAAATCTAAGAGTGTTTTTACCGTTTTCATACTAGTATAAGGTCCAAAATACTCAGATCCATCCTTAATCACCCGACGCGTAGAAAACACCCGCGGGAAACGTTCTTTTTTAATGCAAATCCATGGGTAGGATTTATCATCTTTTAATAAAACGTTATAGCGCGGTTGGTATTTCTTGATCAGATTGTTCTCAAGAAGTAAGGCATCAGTCTCCGTTTCAACAACAATATGCTTGATGGAGGCAATTTTTTTGACCAATACCTTGGTCTTGCCATAATCATGATTTTTGGTAAAATAGGAGCTGACCCGTTTTTTTAAATCTTTGGCTTTGCCCACATACAATATCTTATCATTTGCATCAAAATATTGATACACGCCAGGTTGATTGGGCAATGTTTGCAATTGTATTTCTAAAGTAGGCTTACTCATGGTTCAAAGATACTACAACTTGAAAACAATTCTATCCTACGAAATTTAAGAATTTTTATCAATTTGTTTAAAGATCAAACTTGACCAGCACCATCCTAAAAATTCTCACAAACCATGATAATTCCAATGCTCTGTTTAACTTCTGAAATTTAAAGCGTGCCATTTAGAAACTATAATAAAAAGAATGTTTTTTTATTACCTTGCGACCCAATTGTAATTGACACACATGTCTAAGAAAATTATTGGCCGAATTGATAAAGCCGATTTCCCAGCGCTTGATTTATTTGATATTGATATTAAAATAGACACTGGTGCTTATACCTCATCCATCCATTGCCATAAGGTTATGGTTGACAATGACGAATTGGTGTGTTTGTTTTATGACAAAGGCCATCCGCATTACAACGGAAAGGAATTTCGATTTAAAGACTATACCATTGCCAAAGTCAAAAGTAGCAATGGCATTGTACAATTACGATATAAAGTTAAAACCACAATTGTTTTATTTGACAAAACGTATCGCATTTCACTTACCTTAAGCACTCGAGAAGACATGAAGTTTCCCGTTTTGATAGGCCGGAAATTCCTAACTAAAAAATTTATTGTGGATGTCTCCCATAAAAACGTATCTTATAACAACAAATCAAATAAGTCTTAATTAAGTACTTTTACACTATCACATTAAATCTTATCCACTAAAAATCTAAGCAAAACGAGCTCAATGAACATTATTATTCTATCCAGAAACCCTCATTTATATTCTACGCAACGTCTAGTAGAAGCGGCAAAACAGCGCAAACACACTTGTGAAGTCATTGACCCTTTAAAATGTGATATTATTATTGAAAAGAAAAATCCGGCCATTTTATATAAAGGCCGTATTTTAGAAAATGTAGATGCCATCATTCCTCGTATTGGAGCATCAGTTACCTTTTATGGTACTGCGGTAGTTAGACAATTTGAAATGATGAAAGTGTTTTCTGTAGTGGAATCCCAAGCTTTGGTAAGATCAAGGGACAAATTGAGAAGCCTTCAGGTGCTATCTCGTGCAGGATTAGGTATGCCAAAAACAGTATTTTCCAATTATACTAAAGATGCCGCTGAAGTTATTGCCTCTGTGGGTGGTGCACCATTGGTCATTAAACTATTGGAAGGCACTCAAGGTTTGGGGGTTGTTTTAGCAGAAACCAACAATGCAGCAGAATCTGTAATTGAAGCTTTTCATGGCTTGCAAGCCCGAGTTATTATACAAGAATTTATTAAGGAAGCCAAAGGTGCAGATATTAGAGCCTTTATCGTGGACGGAAATATTGTAGGTGCCATGAAACGCCAAGGTAAAGAAGGAGAGTTCAGATCTAATTTACATAGAGGCGGTAGTGCAGAGATTATTCAGCTTACTGACGAAGAAGAAAACGCCGCATTAAAAGCCGCAAAAGCACTCGGATTAGGAGTTTGTGGGGTGGATATGTTACAGTCTTCACGAGGTCCATTGATTCTAGAGGTTAACTCCTCGCCTGGGCTTGAAGGTATTGAAGCAGCCACAAAAAAAGACATTGCGAAAAGCATCATAAGATATATCGAAAGAAACGTTTAAGGGTATTTATGCTGAAAGAAAACAAAAATAGGATCACCATTTTAGGGGAAGAAATTCCATTGGGCGCATCGCGGGAAATCAATTTTAATATTGCAAAACTCCATACGGCTACCAAAATAGAAATTCCCATTATCATTGAACGGTCCAAAATTCCGGGACCAACTATTTTATTTTCTGCAGGCATCCATGGGGATGAAATTAACGGTGTTGATATTGTTAGGCAACTTATTGCCAGACGCATTAACCGTCCAAAACGGGGCACCATAATATGCATGCCCATTTTGAACATTTTTGGATTTTTAAATAGCAAACGGGCATTTCCCGATGGACGTGACCTAAACCGGGTGTTTCCAGGATCGTCCAATGGTTCTCTGGCAAGCAGGGTGGCACACAGGCTCATGCATGAAATAATTCCTGATGTGGATCTAATAATTGATTTTCACACAGGTGGCGCTAGCAGATTTAATGCAGCCCAAATAAGAATCGTCAAAAATCATCCGGAGTTGGATGAATTGGCGCGGATTTTTGGAGCGCCCTTCGCCCTCTACTCCAACCATATTGCTAAATCTTTCAGAAATGCCTGTTTTCATTTAGGGAAACCCATTTTGCTTTATGAAGGTGGAAAATCTTTTTATGTTGACAATAATATCTCAAAAGTTGGTGTGGAAGGTGTGAAGCGGATTTTGGCACACTATGATATGCTACATCATCGTATCAAAGCTTCGCCACCAAAAATGGCCACTGTTTTTGTAGAGGAAAGCAAATGGATCAGAGCCAAACAATCAGGAATGTTCAAAGCGGCCGTAACTGTAAATACAAAGGTCAATGTTGATGATGTCTTGGGACAGATTACGGACCCTTATGGCAAAGTGTACCATGAAGTAAAATCGACTTTGGAAGGTTATGTCATCAATGTGAATGAAGCCTCATTAGTTTATCAAGGTGATGCGCTCTTTCATATAACGAAAGTGGTTTCAAATTAAACGGTCTGAATAGTCGCCATGAATAAAACAGAACTTAGACGTCTTTACAAACAAAAACGACAGGAACTATCGTCAGAAACAATTGAAAATGAAAGCTTGGCCATTTCCAATCAATTGTTACAACTTCCTATTTGGAAGCATTCGTTTTATCATATCTTCCTGAGCATCACTGAACACAAAGAAATCAACACAGATTATATTCTCAATATTTTATCGGGGAAGGACAAAAATACCGTCATTTCAAAAACTGATTTTAAAAACTTAAGCATGATCCACTACCTTTTACTGGATAATACGGTTATTAAAAAGAATGCTTGGAATATTCCTGAACCCGTTGACGGTATAGAAATCAATGCACAAAAAATAGATGTGGTTTTTGTGCCGCTTTTGGCCTTTGATAAACGCGGGCATCGTGTGGGTTACGGCAAGGGTTTTTATGATAAATTCCTATCAGAATGCAAGCCTGAAACCTTAAAAATAGGGCTCTCTTTATTTGAAGCGGAAGACACAATTGAAGACGTTCATGAAAGTGATGTGTTGCTCAACTATTGTGTAACGCCTAATAAGATTTATAGTTTTTCAACCTAAACAGTTTCTTCAACAACTTCTTCATCTTGATGGAATGCCTTTTTATTGAAAACAATCAACATACCAATACCTGTACTGATGGCCATGTCTGCCACATTAAATACAGGCTCAAAAAAGGTAAAATAATCACCCCCAAAAAACGGGATCCAACTAGGCAAAACGCCTTGCCAGATTGGAAAATGGAGCATATCTACAACCTTTCCATGAAACAGGGTATCATAACCTACTTCTGGTAAAAAGGTAGCCACCTGGCTATGGCTATCACTAAAGACAACACCATAAAATACGGAATCAATAATGTTACCCAAGGCTCCCGAAAAGATCAAGGCAATAGCCACTATAAGAATTTTAGGTCCATTTTTCTTTACTGAACTTACTAACCAATATCCAATGCCCATCACTGCGACAATACGAAAAATTGTTAAGGCCAATTTTGCAGTCCGATCCGATATTCCAGTAATAAAATCGCTCAACTTTGTGCCCCAGGCCATCCCGTCATTTTCTACAAATAAAATTTGGAACCATTCAAAAACCTCAATTCTGTCATGTAATGCAAATTGGGTTTTTATGTAAAATTTACTGACTTGGTCAATCAATAAAATTACGATGATTAAAAGGGTAGCATTTTTTAGGGACATAATAGTTTCCACGAAAGTGGAACATTTTTAATGATGGTCTTTATTGATATTCTTGTAATTTGAAATGTGATATTCAAATTCTACAAAACGTGTAAAAATAATATTATTATTGAAATTCTTAGGTTTATGAGACATTGGTTTCAACAAAAAAACACTTCCAACTGGAAGTGTTTCTATTATTGCATAGCAATCTCAACCAATGTTATAGAGATGCGCTTGGCTCAATCTTCGATTTCCCGTTAATGGGAAGGTTACTGTTGCATGTTTTTAGCTTCAATACTCAAGGTAGCATGAGGGACAAGTTTCAAACGTTCCTTACCAATTAATTCCCCCGTTACCCTACATACGCCGTAAGTCTTATTTTCAATTCGGATCAAGGCATTCTTGAGGTCACGAATGAATTTTTCTTGACGGATTGCCAATTGGGAATTTGCTTCCTTACTCATCGTTTCACTGCCCTCTTCAAAAGCCTTAAACGTAGGAGACGTATCGTCTGTACCATTATTAAGGTCGTTCATATAAGCACTTTTGATAAGATCTAAATCACGTATTGCTTTTTGTATTTTATCTTGAATCAATTCCTTGAATTCTGCTAAGTCTTTATCAGAATATCTAATGTTTGTATCTTCAGCCATAATTTTAAAATTTTTTAATAAACAATTTGGTATTTACATCATCAAAAGCTACTTCTATACCTTCATTTAAGTGTTCCAAAATTTCCAACTTTTCGGTTAAGGTTTCGGTTTTTATGTAATCTAGGTTTTTGTTTATTGCGTTAATAATATGTTCATCCCTTTGAAAGTGTACTTCAATGCGATCAGTAAGCTCATAACCCGAATCCTTTCTTAAATTTTGGATGCGGTTTACCAATTCTCTTGCTATACCTTCCTTTTTTAATTCTTCAGTAATGGTGACATCTAAAGCAACCGTTAATGCTCCGGAACTTGCCACGAGCCAACCCTCAATGTCTTGTGAGGTAATCTCTACATCTGAGAGTTCCAAAGTAATACTTTTTCCATTAACTTCCACGTCTAATGTGCCGTTTTGTTCTATTGCATTAATATCGGTAGCGATTAAGCCTCCAATTACTTGGGCTACAGCTTTCATATCTTGACCAAAACGCGGTCCGAGCACCTTAAAGTTGGGTTTTATCTGTTTTATTAAAATATCAGAAGCATCTTCCATCACTTCTATTTCCTTAACATTTACCTCAGACTTTATTAAATCGGCCACAGCTAAAATCTCGTTTTTCTGAGTTTCAGACGAAATTGGAATCATTATTTTTTGAAGAGGTTGGCGCACCTTAATTTTTTCTTTAGCTCTTAGCGATAATACTAAGGAAGAGATGCTTTGTGCTGCTTCCATTTTACGTTCTAACTCCTTATCAACATAAGCCTCATCATACACAGGAAAATCAGACAAATGCACACTTTCAAAATTTTCCTTTTTAGTTACTGCATTTAAATCGAGATACAATCGGTCCATGTAAAACGGTGCAATTGGCGCTCCCAATTTCGCAATGGTCAACATACAAGTGTACAGGGTTTGATAGGCGGAGATTTTATCTTGCTGATAATCGCCTTTCCAAAAACGCCTTCTGCTTAATCGCACATACCAATTACTTAAATGGTCCTGTGTAAAATCAGAAATAGCACGCGCGGCCCTCGTAGGCTCGTAATCGGCATAATAATCATCCACTTTTTGAATCAAAGTATGCAATTCTGATAAGATCCATCGGTCAATCTCCGGACGATTTTCCAAAGGCATTTCTGCTTCAGAATACTTAAAATTATCTAAATTGGTGTATAATGTAAAGAAGGAATAGGTATTATATAAGGTACCGAAGAATTTTCGTTTCACTTCTTCAATACCCTCTAAATCAAATTTTAAGTTATCCCACGGATTGGCGTTCGCAATCATATACCAACGTGTGGCATCTGCGCCATAAACATCTAATGTTGTAAATGGATCAACGGCATTTCCTAAACGTTTAGACATTTTTTGTCCGTTCTTGTCCAATACTAAGCCGTTAGAAACCACATTTTTATACGCTACCGAATCAAAGACCATGGTCGCAATAGCGTGCAACGTGTAAAACCATCCACGGGTCTGGTCAACACCTTCGGCGATGAAATCGGCAGGAAAAGCCTGTTTCTTATCTATGAGATTGGTATTCTCAAACGGATAATGCCATTGTGCATAAGGCATAGAACCAGAATCAAACCACACATCAATCAAATCTGCCTCACGCATCATGGGTTGACCTGTAGGCGATACCAACACAATCTCATCAACAATATTTTTGTGCAGATCAATTTTGGCGTAATTCTCTTCGGATTGGTTGCCAACTTCGAAGTCTTCAAAAATATCCTTCGCCAAAACACCCGCTTGTACAGCCTTTTGCATCTCAGTTTTCAACTCTTCAACAGATCCTATGCAGATTTCCTCCTTGCCATCTTCGGATCTCCAAATTGGCAATGGAATACCCCAATAACGTGAACGTGATAAATTCCAATCGTTAGCATTGGCCAACCAATTCCCAAAACGACCTGTTCCGGTAGATTTTGGTTTCCAATTGATGGTTTCATTCAGTTCAAACATTCTGTCCTTGACATCCGTAACTTTTATGAACCAAGAATCTAATGGATAATACAGAATTGGTTTGTCCGTACGCCAGCAATTTGGGTAACTGTGTTTATATTTTTCGACCTTAAAGGCCTTGTTTTCATTTTTTAATTTGAGCGCCAAACGTTCATCAACACTCAAATACTCTTTAAGATTAGAAATTACAGATGTCAAACGCTCTTTCTGCTTTTCGTATTCAGAAACCAATTCGACATCGTCAAGATATTCTGATTTGACATACTCTCCAGCAAAACCGTAAAGCTCATCCTTTACCTCTTTTCTAAATCGGCCTTGTAAATCCACAAGCGGCACCAAGTTACCATGCTCATCCTTCACCAACATTGGCGGGATTTCAGGAACTGCTTGTTTGGCCACCAAGGCATCATCCGCACCAAACGTTGGCGCTGTATGGACAATTCCGGTACCATCCACTGTTGTCACAAAATCACCTGAAATAACTCTAAATGCATTTTCAGGATGATCGTTTGGAAGGGCATAGGGCAATAATTGTTCGTAGGTAATGCCCACTAAATCTTTTCCTTTAAATTCTTTAACGATGAAATACGGAATCTTTCCTGCCTTGCCGGCAGACAGGTTATCGCCAGATTTATATTCCAATAATTCTGACTTAGCCTCAACCCTTTTGAACTTGCCATCAAATTGATTGTTGACCAAAGGTTTTGCAAGAATAACATTAAGCGGCTCAAAAGTGTATTGGTTATAAGTTTCCACCAATACATAATCAATTTTTGGCCCCACCGTCAAGGCCGTATTACTCGGCAACGTCCATGGTGTGGTCGTCCATGCTAAAAAGTAAATATCACCTTCATTTTGTAAGAAATCTGGAAGCGAATCTGCATTGGCCTTAAACTGTGCCACCGCAGTTGTATCTGTCACATCCTGATACGTACCCGGCTGATTGAGCTCATGAGAACTTAAACCAGTTCCTGCTTTAGGGGAATACGGCTGAATGGTGTAACCTTTGTAAATAAGTTGCTTGTCATAGATTTGCTTTAGCAACCACCAAACGCTTTCCATATATTTTGGCTCATAGGTAATGTATGGATTGTCCATATCTACCCAATAGCCCATTTTCTCCGTAAGATCATTCCAAACATCTGTATAACGCATGACTGCTTTACGACAGGCAGCGTTATAATCCTCCACAGAAATGGTTTTTCCGATATCTTCCTTAGTAATCCCAAGCTCCTTTTCTACACCAAGTTCAATAGGTAAACCATGGGTATCCCAACCTGCTTTACGCTTTACCTGAAACCCTTTCATAGTTTTATAACGTGGAAAAATATCCTTTATGGCACGTGCCAATACGTGATGCACCCCCGGCAATCCGTTTGCAGAAGGTGGCCCCTCAAAAAACACAAATGGTGGGTGGCCTTCTCTCGTGGTAACGCTTTTATCAAAAATGTCATTTTCTTTCCAATAATTGCCGATTTCCTGTGCAACTTTTGGCAAGTCAAGTCCTTTATATTCAGTGAATTTACTGCTCATTATTTCCTTAATTCTTATCGAAGTGCGAAATTAATGATTTTTGATAAATTAGAAGACCAAAATTAACTAAAATGAGGACTCGAGAATTTGTGGATGAAAAACATCTTCAAAACCTAATTGTGCATTGGACAAATCCAACAAAAAATCCGGTTTACTCATGCTCTTTATTAAAATTTTTCTGAAAGCGCCTTGCCTTTTCCAACAATAATTTTTGTGTTTTGGCATCCGTCTTATGTTCAGAAATAAATTTATACTTTTGAACATACATTTGACCGGAAACCCCTTTAATATCGGTATCGATGCGCACCAAATCATCATCCTTAAAATAATAAGTTTCCGAAATGGTTTTATCCGTCATTTCAATATTTCTAATTTTATACAGTTCATTGGTTTTCTCATCAAAATATACGGTGTATTTAAACTTTCCGATATCTTTAAACCCTTCAGCATCTGTTAAAGCGCCTTCAGTCCGCTCTTCTTTGAGATTGGTTTTAGCATCAACTTTTAAAATATAGGTATCTATCTCTTTCGTGACATGAGCAATAGATTTACTTGGTTTGGGTCCGCAGGATGCGAACAAGACTAAAATAATTACGATTTGAACGGCTTTTCTCATTGCAATGGTTGTTTATTACTATATGTTTTTATTTAATTCCCTTATTGTAACAACGTGAGCGCTACACCAGAAAACTCACCAAATCCTCAATTTTAGAAATCAACTGAATTTTGATGCCTGTGTTTTTAAGCGCTATTTTATTGTATTTGGATACGAAAATGGTTGAAAACCCTAATTTTTCAGCCTCTAAAATTCGTTGTTCAACCCGTTGTACAGGCCTGATTTCTCCTGATAAGCCAACCTCCGCTGAAAAGCAATAATCTTTAGGAATGGCAACATCTTCATTTGAAGATAAAACCGCTGCAACGACCGCCAAATCAATGGCGGGATCATCTACTGAGATGCCTCCAGTGATATTTAGGAAAACGTCTTTAGCGCCTAATCTAAATCCGGCACGTTTTTCCAAAACCGCCAAAAGCATATTTAAACGTTTGGCATTAAACCCGGTCGCCGATCGTTGTGGGGTGCCGTAAACTGCAGTGCTCACCAACGCTTGCACCTCAATCATCAACGGCCGCATCCCTTCCAATGTGGAAGCTACGGCGTTGCCCGAAAGTTCCTCGTCCTTTTTTGAAATTAAGATCTCTGAGGGATTGGAAACTTCACGCAGACCAGAGCCTTGCATTTCATATATCCCGAGTTCATTAGTAGATCCGAAGCGGTTTTTATGCGCTCTCAAAATTCTAAAAACATGATTCCTATCGCCTTCAAACTGCAAGACGGTATCCACCATATGTTCCAAAATTTTGGGTCCGGCAATATTCCCGTCTTTTGTGATATGTCCAATTAAAATCACGGGAGTAGCCGTTTCCTTTGCAAATTTGATAAGTTCCGTAGTGCATTCCTTAATTTGGGAAATACTTCCCGAAGACGATTCAATATAATCACTATGCAAGGTTTGAATAGAATCGATTACCACAATATCAGGTTCCAAAGCTTCAATCTGCTTAAAGATATTCTGCGTTTTCGTCTCGGTTAAAATATAGCAATTCGCACTATTGGGATTGATCCTATCGGCTCGCATCTTAATTTGCTGCTGACTTTCCTCTCCTGAGACGTAGAGTGTTTTATAGGGCAATTTGAGTGAGATTTGAAGTAAGAGCGTACTCTTACCAATACCGGGTTCTCCACCCAACAAAATCAAAGATCCCGGAACAATACCGCCGCCCAGAACACGGTTGAATTCTTCATCTTCGGTATGCATTCGAGCTTCCTGAGAGACATCAATTTCATTGATCCTTAAAGGTTTTGAAGCCCGTTTTGGGGTTGAAGTTGGAGTTTTCCAATTGGATTTTTCCTCTTTCTGAAGTACTTCTTCAACAATGGTATTCCATTCTTTACAAGCCGTACACTGTCCTTGCCATTTAGAATACTGACTGCCACAGTTTTGACAAAAAAAGGTTGTTTTTAATTTAGCCATCCTTAAAAGTTTAAGCTAAAGTAAAACTATTTGCGCTATTAATTCTTAATCGTTGTTAACCAACAAAGGATCAAAACCGCTCCACTTATAGATCAAGAAGGATAGAATTAATTGTAAAAAGCTGACAAGCAGTGGTTGTTTCAATTTAAATTGCCCAGACACCTACTATAAAAAGTTTCAAAATAGGACGGTATTAATTTTAAAATTCCATACATCCCCTAATTTAAAAGATGTCTATCTTCCAGTTTTTTTTAAAAATCGGACAATTATTATTCTAATTATGAAATTTAATTAATCGTCAATATCACTTTCATTATCATCTGTAGCCACGGTGAGACTTTCTACTTTTAAGAGGATCAAATCTTTGTCAATATGGGTAGATTCTAAATTTAAAGCAGACTCATACAACTTTTTAGCGCGTTTGGTTTTTCCTATACGCTCCGCATGGAGCGCCATATAGTAAGTGCCATAAGAGGTTGTTGGATCTTGTTTATTGGCTAATTTCCCAATCTTCTCTAAAGATGCTACATCATTACGTTGCTCTGCTGCCATGATGATTTTTTCAAATTCGCCTTCAGAAATCGGTTTATGGATCCCAAATAGATCTTCAATCTTTTTGTAACGCTTGCTGATATAAGTATCTAGGGTACCCTCATAGGTTAGGATATCTTCCTTAAACTCCCGATCGCTAATTGGCTTATAGAGTTCAAATATTTTATCCAAAGCTTGCGATAAAGCGCCTGTCACCAAAGTATAATGAGAATCTCCAGTAAAATCATCAAAATAGTACTTTAAGGCCCTATTATCCACCTGTTCCAATTTTTGGTTGGCTTCAAGAATACCTGCCCGAAGTGGCGCAATGTCATTATCACTGGTCACCATGTAATAAAAGACATCTTCTTTCAACCATTTCAATCTATTACTGACGTTGTCATCCATATGCCCTTTAAAATCGGGGCTTAAGTTGACATAGGCTTTGAATATTGGAGAGTCCTTTAATAAGAAGGCATTCATAAAATTCCCCATTAAATCGTGCCCAACCGCTACTTTGAATTTACTGGTTTTATATTTTTGATCAATATAAGGGATCAATTCCGTGCTGATGAATTCATAAAAACGTGCTCCAAATTCAATAGGCAAGCCTGTAACCTCATCATGGTAGCTGTCATAAAACCGATCATTTGATTGCACTAAACCAACCACAATTGATTCAGGCATTTTATCAAAGTACGTTTGAAAAGCCACTTGCCCAACCACTGGCTCAAAAAGATAATCGCCATCAAAAACAACAATAACGGGATATTTCAAATCAGAATCCGGATCGTAATTCTTAGGAAGTTGGATCTTTAGTTCTCTGGTCGCGTTTAACCTTCTGGATTGGAAAGTTTCATAAATCGTTTGTGCTTCTATGGAAACAGTACACAGCAAGATGAAGAGAAAAAGTAGGGCTTTTTTCATCGTAGTAGGTTTAGGGTTTGGGATGGTAAATATATACAAATTCGGTTGATCTGTATAAAATATTCGATGAAATGCGTAATATATTTATTTTTGCTCTTTTATAGCATATATCTTATCCAACAGATCATCTTTACTGATATAATCAGAAGCGGTTAATAGTAGACCAGATTGGTAATATTGCAAAGCTTTTTTAAGGTTATTATCCTTTTCATAATATAAGCCCATATAATAGGCACTGATCATAGATTCAGGAAATTCCTTCCTTGCCAGTTTGGATAAACTTTTAAAAGACTCCAAATCGTCTTTCTTTTCTGCAGCAGCCGCTACGGCCTTCATATCATTTTCAACCACTTTTTTCTCAAATCCGTAGAAGAACTTAATATCATCATATTTTTTCTCAAGATATTTATAAGGACCTTCCTCATAGGTCAACACCTTATCTGTGTATTCTTGTTTATTGATGGGTTTATACAAGGAAAATATGTCATTTAGCGCTTTCGGAATTCCCAAACCTACCAACGAATAGTGGTCTGCATCCTTAAAATCGTCAAACCGGTAATGTAATTTCGGATTGCTCAAAGCACCCAATTGACTATTGTGACTAACAATAGGCGCTTTTAAACTAGAGATGTCATTATCAGCAGTGGCTAAATAATAAAAAGTATCTGTGGTTAGCGTGGATAGTCGCTCCTGAACTCTCAAGGTCATTTCTGGAGCCAAGTCTGGACTGAATAAAATGAATGCCCTAAAAATTGGGTTGTCCTTAAATAAGTAATAATTGATAAAATTGGCACTCAAATCATGTCCGGCCACAATTCGGAATTTTGAGACATTATATTTACTTTCAATATAAGGAATCAACTCCATCCCAATAAATTCAAAAAAAGAGGCGCCTTCATGGGCCGGAAAATAAATTTCCTTATCATAAAAAAGGTCTTTTTCACGACTTTTACTTTGGTTGATACCAACCACCACACATTTTGGCATTTCACCCCAATAGGATTGGTAATCAATATTTCCTGCAAAAGGTTCAAATAAATAATCGCCATCCAAAACGATCACCAACGGGTACTCCGTCTTATCCTCAGGATTGTAGTTTCGCGGCAACTGAATCTTAATTTCTCTGGTTTCTCCTAATTTTGACGAATGAAATGGCTCGTAGATTACCTGCGCATCCATAAAAATGCTGGTAAGAAATAATAAGAGTAGGGTAAATTTGTGCATCCCGTTTGCGATTAATATTAGCTATGGCAAGGTAAAAAATTATTCGGTTTTTTTACCATGCGTTTCTAAATGTTTAACAAAGCATCAGCCTTTCTTGATGATCTTATTTTTCCGATTATAGATAGGCAAAAACAAGAATGAAAGACTCCCTAATACAATAATCATTAGGGTTTGGGAAGCCCATATGATCCATCCAAAGGCGATACTTGGATTTTCTGGAATATCAAAAAGTGAAAAGGCGGCACCTATAGCCAAGGGGTATACAAAGATTCCTCCATTGGTAGCAGCAATTGTAAAACTACCCGCAATAAAAGCGATTAAAAGCGCACCAATGGACACACCTCTTAAATCGTCTACAGCTAAAGTGGTAACATAAAACATCATGACATACATTACCCAAATAAAGAGGGTATGAAAAATGAACGCCCATTTATGCTCCATCTTAAAGATACTTAAAATACCTTCCAATAGACCTTTCACAAAATTGCGCACTTTTAATGCTATTTTAGACTGGCTTTTTTTTAGATACAAAAAGATCATAGTGCAAAACACAATCCCAATCACAGCAAAGAGAATGAGCTTTTTTGGTTGAAAGGATTTTTCCAACAGCTGGAAGATAAAATCAAATTGGATTAAAAGCGTGATTGCAACAATACTCAACAGCACAATTAAATCAGCCATGCGCTCAGCAATGATTGTTCCAAAGGCCTTTTGAAATGGCACCCCTTCATAGTTGGTCAATACCGCCGCCCGCAGCACCTCTCCTGATCTAGGAATTCCATAATTGGCTAGATAAGTGATAAAAACCGCCATGATGCTGTTGGGATATTTCAAACGGTATCCCATAGGCGCCAGCAGATACTTCCACCTGTAAGCGCGAGACAAGTTACTGAACAAACCAAGTGACATTCCTAAAAAAATCCAGCCATAGTGAGCTGTTTTGAAATATGGAATGATTTGATCAATGGGTAATTTTGAAAACGTATACCAACCAAAAAACACAGCCAATACAACAGGCAAGGCAATCCTTAATGTTTTTTTAGTCTTTGGGCTCAAAGCTATTTAAGTAGATTGGTAGCTTCATCAGGAAAAACCAAAGAAGGTTTAAAGGTTCGCGCTTCTTCCAAATCCATAAACGCATAAGTGATTAAAATGAGCGTGTCCCCAACAGCTACTTTTCGGGCTGCTGCACCATTTAGGGTTATTTCACCAGATTTTCTAGGACCAGGAATGACGTAAGTATCCAAACGCTCTCCATTATCGTTATTGACAATCTGTACCTTCTCGCCTTGAATAATATTGGCGGCATCCATTAAATCTTCATCAATGGTAATGCTTCCAATATAATTTAGTTCGGCACCTGTACATTTAACGCGGTGAATTTTCGATTTTACAACTTGTATTTGCATTTGGCAAAGGTAATTAATTAAGTGCTATATTGTCTATAAGTCGGATATCTCCAGCAAATACAGCAATAAAAGCTCTGTACGATTTTGATTTTGATTTTCTTTTAACGGCTTCTAGTGTGGCTTCATCAGCAATGGTGAAATATTCCAATTCCAACAAATCATGTTTTGCAAACTGATTTACAACCCATTCCGTTACTTGATTTGCACTTTCCGTGCCAAAACGTATTTTGACAGATTTTAGTATCTTATAAATAAATGGCGCTGCATCACGGTGCGCTGTTGTTAAGCGCTCATTTCTGGAACTCATGGCCAACCCATCTTCAGCTCTAAAAATCTCACAGCCTACCACGTTTACTGGCAGATCATGCTTTTGTACCAGTTTCTGAATGATGCGGAGTTGCTGAAAATCTTTGTTTCCAAAGTAAGCAGCATCAGGGGCTACAATTTCGAATAAGCGTTTTACAACGGTTCCTACTCCGTCAAAATGACCTTTGCGAAATTTACCTTCCATTTGATGTTCCAAACCATCAAAGTCAAAATATTCAGAGGTTACACTACTTCCATATATATCATCTGCCATAGGAGCGTAAACAATGATCTCATCTGACAACCTTTTCAAAAATTTCAAATCACGATCTAAGGTTCTAGGATATTTTTCGAGATCGTTGGTATTGTCAAATTGTGTTGGATTGACAAAAATGCTGACCACCATCTTGTCGTTTTCTTGAAGCCCTTGATCAATTAAAGACAAATGTCCGTCGTGCAAGGCACCCATAGTAGGCACGAAACCAATAGTTTGGTTTTTGTGCCTCAGCCCATTTAGAGTCTGTCTTAAATCTTCTTTTTTATGGTGGATTATCATTGTATAACAAATAATTAACAGCGTGCAAACTTAAGATTTTACTAGCAATCTGCATAAATTTTTGTAATTTTGCGTGTTTTAATTTTTAACTTTTTTTAAACTACGTGATTTATGAAAGACAAGAGGATATTGTACGTGTCTTCCGAGGTTGTACCCTATTTGCCTGAAACAGAGATTTCTTCAATGTCATTTGAAGCACCTCGTATGGTAAATAAACAAGGTGGACAAATACGAATATTCATGCCTAGGTATGGAAACATAAATGAACGTAGACACCAATTGCATGAAGTAATAAGACTTTCAGGAATAAATCTTGTCATTAATGACTTGGACATGCCTTTGATCATTAAAGTGGCCTCAATTCCTAAAGAAAGGATTCAGGTTTATTTCATTGACAACGAAGAATATTTTAAGAGAAAGGCAACCTTAACGGATGAACATGGAAGCCTTTATCCTGACAATGATGAACGCGCCATATTTTTTGCCAAAGGTGTGATTGAAACCGTAAAAAAACTCAATTGGGCTCCAGATATTATTCATGTTAATGGATGGTTGGCTTCACTACTTCCAATTTATCTTAAAGAGTATTATAAAAATGAACCCCTATTCTCTGAAAGTAAAATAGTGACTTCAATATACAATCAAAGCTTTGAAGGCACGTTAGATAAGGGCATGATAAACAAAGTGAAGTTTGATAATATTGATGAAGCGGCCATTAAGGTTTTAGAAACACCAAGTTTCAATAATCTAATGAAGGTTGCAATTGATTATTCCGATGCTTTAATAAAGGGTTCTTCTGACCTCCCCGAGGAATTGGAAGACTACCTAAAAGCTTCTAATAAACCTGTTTTGGACTACTATTCTCAAGAAGACTTTGCCGAGCCACTAACCGAATTCTACAACAATCAAGTACTGAAATTAAGTTAAGCTGTCCAATTCGCTTTCAAATCCATTTAAAAACAGTAATGAAAAACATAAAATTCCCATTGAAAAACCTATTTATTCTTGCCATACTGGTCACAACGTTTATTGCCTGTGACAGAGATTATATCTCTCTTGGCTCAGATATCTCTGGTCAAAACAACTTTGATGTTTTTGACAAGGAGTATGAGGTCATCGCATTTAACAATAAACTCAACCCTGTTCAAACCAATGGTTTGCCTTCAAACTTACTTGGTGTTTATAAAGATTTGGTTTATGGAAGTTCAAAGGCTAGCATGGTCACTCAATTGACACCAACCATTTTTGACCCAACGTTTCCTGACAGTACACGCATGGACTCTGTAGTCTTAACCATTCCATACTTCAGTAAATCATTGGGAATTGAAAACGAGGAAACCAAGTATAAATTAGATTCCATTTATGGTGATGGTGACATTAACCTCAAACTATATGAGAACAACTACTTTTTAAGAAGTTTTGACCCTAATTCAGAGTTCAACGCACCACAAAAGTATTATTCAGATCGCTCTTTATCGGCTTCAAACCAAATTCCATTGTCTTCCTTACAAGGAGAGGTGTTACACGAATTTCAAGGTTTTAAACCTAATAATAGCGAAATAAAACTAAAGCAAGGTGAAGAGGTGACACGTTTAGCTCCTGCCATCCGTGTTAAGATGGACACTACTTTTTGGAAAAATAAAATCCTTCTTAAAGAAGGACAACCAGAACTGAGCAACGCCAATAACTTTCAAAACTATTTTAGAGGTATTTACTTTGAAACCGAAGCTAATACCACTAACGGTGTGATGATGCTCCTAAATTTTGGAGTTGCCAATGCCAATATCACCATTCATTATAGTTCACCTCCAACGGCTTCTGGGACTGAGCGTGTTAGTGGCACGTATCAAATGAATTTCCCAAATAATAAAGTCAATTTTTTTGAGAATGACTTTAGCTTGGCTATTCCTAATGGTGACCCAATGATGGGTGATGAGAAACTGTATCTCAAAGGTGGAGAAGGCTCTATGGCCATCGTAGATTTATTTGATGGCACTGACGTTGACGATAATGATGCAACCATGACTGCCTTTGAGGAGTTTAAAAATGATTTCGTAGAAACTGATGCCGATGGAAAGTTTGTGAAAGCCAAACGATTGATCAATGAGGCGAATTTGATATTTTACGTCGATCAATCCTTAACAAATGGTCAGGAACCAGATAGAATCTATATTTACGATACAAAAAATCAAATCCCGTTAATAGACTTCAGATTTGATGCTGCGGATAAAAACGTGCCAAATAATTCTAGGATCAGTCATCTCGGAAAACTCGAGCGTGAAGGTGATGATGAGAATTCAAAAGGCGTCCGATATAAAATTAAAATCACCGAACATATTAAGAATCTTTTATTAAAAGATTCAACAAATGTGCGTTTAGGAGTATCTGTTTCCACAAACGTAAACATGGAAGAAGAAAGACTGCAAAATTCAATTTTAACCCCTGGTATCAATACCGTTGAATCAATACCTGGAAGCTCAGTTTTATCTCCAAAAGGGACCGTTCTATATGGAAACAATACAACTGTACCGGGCAAAAGGCTACATTTGGAGATATTATATACTGAACCAAATAACGAATAAAATATGTGTGGAATTGTTGGATATATAGGCCATAGAGAGGCTTATCCCGTTGTTTTAAAAGGATTAAAACGCTTAGAATACAGAGGCTATGACAGTGCAGGTATTGCATTGTATGACGGCAAGGATCTTAATTTGTGCAAAACGAAAGGTAAGGTCGCTGACTTGCAGGAACTTTTGGAAAAAGAAATGTCAACAAGTGGAAACTTGGGTATAGGACATACACGATGGGCTACTCATGGAGTTCCAAATGATGTAAATTCACATCCACATTATTCAAATTCAGGCAACTTGATCATTATTCATAATGGTATCATTGAAAATTATGAGTCGCTAAAACAAGAGCTTACCCAACGTGGTTATACCTTTCAGTCAGATACAGATACAGAAGTATTGATCAATTTGATTGAAGATGTGATGATCAATGAAGACATCAAATTAGGGAAAGCAGTTCAAATTGCACTTAACCAGGCTGTTGGCGCTTATGCAATTGCTGTGTTTGACAAAAGAAAGCCCAATGAGATTGTTGTAGCAAAATTAGGAAGTCCTTTGGCGATTGGTATTGGCGATGATGAATTTTTTATTGCCAGTGACGCCTCTCCTTTTATTGAATATACTGACAATGCCATCTATCTTGAGGATGAAGAAATGGCCATCATTAGATTGGATAAAGACATCAAAATAAGAAAAATTAAAGATGACTCTTTAGTCAATCCTTATATCCAAAAACTACAAATCAATTTAGAACAAATTGAAAAAGGCGGTTATGAGCATTTTATGCTTAAGGAAATTTACGAACAACCTTTAGCTATAAAAGACACCTATAGGGGCCGGTTATTAGTAGAAGAAGGCATCATAAAAATGGCGGGGATTGAAGATAATATGAAGCGCTTTTTAAATGCTGATCGTATTATTATTGTAGCCTGTGGCACCTCCTGGCATGCAGGATTGGTAGCTGAATACATTTTTGAGGATTTGGCAAGAATTCCAGTAGAGGTTGAGTATGCATCAGAATTCAGATATCGAAACCCTGTTATCACTGAAAAAGATGTTGTCATTTCAATTTCACAATCGGGTGAAACTGCAGATACATTAGCCGCTATTAAATTGGCTAAATCTAAAGGCGCATTTGTATTTGGAGTATGTAATGTTGTAGGCTCTTCGATTGCAAGAGAAACGGATGCTGGCGCATACACCCATGCAGGTCCTGAAATTGGTGTTGCCTCCACAAAAGCGTTTACCACTCAAATTACAATTTTAACCTTGATAGCATTGCGATTAGCAAGAGCCAAAGGCACGATGTCAAGCTCAGATTACCGACGACAGCTGCAAGAATTGGAGCTTATCCCAGAAAAGGTAAAAGAAGCTTTAAAAGCAGATAAACATATCCAAGCGATTGCAAAAACCTATAAAGATTCACGCAATATGCTCTATTTGGGTAGAGGTTATAACTTCCCAGTAGCTTTGGAAGGCGCTTTGAAACTTAAGGAAATCTCTTATATTCACGCTGAAGGCTATCCTGCGGCCGAGATGAAACATGGCCCTATTGCCCTGATTGACGAAAACATGCCAGTGATTGTTATCGCTACCAAAAAAGGACATTACGAAAAGGTAGTAAGCAATATTCAGGAAATTAAAGCACGTAAAGGTAAAATTATCGGGATTGTTACTGAAGGTGATGTGAGTGTTAGAGAATTAGCAGATTATGTGATTGAAGTTCCAGAAACCTTAGAAAACCTATCCCCTTTATTAACCACCATTCCCTTGCAACTGCTATCTTATCATATTGCAGTAATGCTTGGTAAAAACGTGGACCAACCGCGAAACCTCGCTAAATCCGTAACCGTAGAATAGTATTCTAAGAAGACTACCAATACATTTTACTAAATATCATTAGGCTAAAAACCATATTTCTAAGGTTTTTAGCCTTTTTTTATGGAATCAACTGAATATCGACCCTTTATTTATCAAATTATACTATGCATGCATAAGTTTTTATGAAAAACAATTCAAAGTCTCATTAAATTATTTATATTGGTATCCAAAATCAACTAATTCCCTAAAATGAAAACAATTCTTAAGATTATGATGCTGCTAAGTGTTGCGCTTACGTATTCGCAAACTACAGTATCCGGAAAAGTAACCGACGCAACTGGACAACCCTTACCAGGTGCCAATGTTATTATTGTAGGCACATCCACTGGGACTATTTCAGACTTTGATGGAAATTACGTATTGACAACCCCTCAAATACCTCCATTTTCTATTCAAGTGAGTAGTGTTGGATTTGAATCGGTAACCAAACAAGTCACCTCAGCAACTCAAACCATCGACTTCCAACTTAAGGAAGGCACTTCTCTGGATGAAGTGATCATTTCAGCTTCTAGAACACCGGAGCGCGTTTTTGAATCGCCCGTAACCGTTGAAAGATTTGGTCTTAAAGAGATTAAAAATACGGCATCTGCTGGGTTTTATGACGGACTGGAAAACTTAAAAGGTGTTGATGTCAACACCAACAGTTTAACCTTTAAATCAATCAACACCAGAGGATTCGCAACCTTCGCCAATACGCGGTTCATGCAATTGGTTGACGGGATGGATAACTCCTCTCCTGCCCTGAACTTCCCAATAGGAAATTTAGTAGGTATGAATGAGACTGACGTATTGAGTGTTGAGTTACTTCCTGGTGCTGCATCTGCTTTATACGGTGCGAATGCATTTAACGGTATTCTCTTTATGCGTAGTAAAAACCCTTTTGATTTTCAAGGAATTAGTGGCTACCACAAACAAGGTATTACCTCGCAGGACGCCAGTGGCGATAACACTTATAGAGATTCTGGTATCAGAATGGCTTACAAGTTCAGTGATTATTTTGCTGCAAAAGTAAATTTCGGTTGGTTAAAAGGAACCGATTGGACTGCTAACAACTATGATGGGAAACCTAGTGGTGGCGCTACAAGAGCAAGTGTTGATTATGATGGCTACAATATTTATGGTGATGAAGTATCTACCAATATTAGAGCCGCTTCTGGAGGTTTAGGAATAATTCCAGATGTTATGGTGAGCAGAACAGGATATGAAGAGCGCGATCTAACCGATTACAACGCAGAAAGCATCAAAGCTGACTGGGGACTATATTTCAGACCTTGGGCCAACGATTTTGAAATTCAGTACGTAGGTAAAGTAGGTACAGGTTCTACACTTTACCAAGGAACCAACCGATATGCCATTGATAATTTTACACAACAACAACATAAGATTGAGGTAAGAAATGATAATTTCTTCGTCAGAGGCTATGTCGTATCAGACAACGCTGGAGATTCTTACGATATGGTTTTTACAGGAATCAATATCAATCGTGCTTGGAAATCAGACACACAATGGTTTGGAGATTACATTCAAACCTTTGCGGGTGCAACTTTAGGTGGTGCAACAGAAGCGCAAGCACACACTACTGCAAGAGCAGTGGCAGAAACAGGTCGATTACAACCAGGAACTCCTGAATTCGAAAATGCATTTAACAGAATTATTGCCGATCCTGATTTTTCTCAAGGCTCTCAATTTAAAGATGAATCAAAATACACGCATGCTGATGGTAATTACAACTTCAGTCATTTATGGAACGTCATTGACATTCAAGTAGGTGGATCTTACAGAAAATATGACTTGAATTCTTCTGGAACAATTTACACGGATTATGATGGATCTATTCCTTACTCAGAATTTGGTGTATACACCCAATTGCAAAAAGAGTTTGACTTAGGCGCAGAAATGAAACTAAAATTGACAGGTTCTGCACGCTATGACAAGTCAGAATTTTTTGACGGGTTTTTATCGCCTCGAATTTCTGCAGGTCTTACGGTAAATCAAAATCATAACGTTAGAGCTTCTGTACAAACAGGTTTCAGAAATCCAACGACTCAAGATTTATTTATCGGTCTTGACGCAGGGCGCGCCGTCTTAGTAGGTTCTGCTCCAAGCAATTTAGACCGTTACGTTAGAGATTATGACATCAGTGCTGCCGGTCAAATGGCCTTTGGACAACCGGCAACTATTACACAAACAGGTGGTGCTGCCTATACCAATTCCTATCTGGCGTCTTCAGTGACCGCTTTTGCGCAATCTGAAAATCCAGCCGATTTAAAAATAGGAAATTCAGCTCTTGTAACGCCTGAAAAGATTACAACGGCAGAAGTTGGCTATAGAGGAAAACTCGATAGGGTTATTGTGGATATGAGTGTTTATTACAATAAATACCAAGATTTTATTTCTGGTGAAGTTGTAGTAGCACCTTTTTACGGAACTGTAGGCGACAATGGGTTGTCCATTGCTGCTATTGCCAATGGCGATTACAAGGCCTATCAAACCTATACCAATTCAAAAGCAGATGTGAACTCTTATGGCGGTTCCATTGGACTGTCAACAAAGGTTTTTGGAAATTTTGATTTGGGAGGAAGTTATACCTATACAAAACAGGATTTTGACCAGGCTGCATTTCCTGATTTCAAAACTAGCTTTAACACTCCGGAACATAAAGCAAAAATCAATTTTGGAAATACGGAGTTGTTTAAAAACTTTGGCTTCAATACGGCCTGGAGATGGAGTGACGATTACTACTGGCAAGCGACTTTTGGTGATGGTGCCATCCCTGCCTACCATTCACTTGACGCACAGATAAACTATGCCATTCCTTCATTGAAATCTATATTTAAGGCTGGTGCAACCAATGTTATTGGTAAGGAGTACTTTACGGCAATTGGTACAGGTTCTATCGGATCTATGTATTATATATCTTGGACTATCAACAACCTATAAAATAAACAATACAATGAAAAATATAAAATATTTACTACTGTCCGCTATCCTAGTTGCTTTTACAGCGTGTAGTGATGATGACAATGATTATAACCCAGCACCCGAACCTTTACCGGAACTAACCGCTGGTTCGGTTGACTTTTCAAACTATGTTGCCGTGGGCGCATCATTCTCTGCGGGGTTTACTGACAACGCTCTTTTTGCTACGGCTCAAGAATATTCGTTCCCTAATATCTTAGCTGAAACGTTCATGAATGTTGGTGGCAGTGAATTTTCACAACCCCTTATGAGTGACAATATTGGCGGATTCTTGGTGAACGGAAATGTTGCTTCTGCACCAAGATTGTTTTTCAATGGTTCTAGACCGCAAGTGCTTCCAGCAACCCCGACAACCGAGATCAATTCCCATTTATCAGGTCCGTTTAACAACTACGGAATTCCGGGAGCAAAAAGTTTTCATTTAGGAATCCCAGGATACGGCTCTTTAAATCCTTATTTCGGACGTATGGCCTCTAGTGCAACAGCGACAGTTCTTGGTGATGCAGTAGCACAAAACGCGACGTTTTTCACACTTTCAGAAATTGGTGGGAATGATGTTTTAGCCTATGCTACTTCTGGAGGCACTGGTGTGTATCAATTGGGAAATTTCAATCCTGCAACTTACGGTTCGAACGATATTACTGATCCCAATGTATTCGCTGCTTCTTTTAAATCTGCTGTAACAGCACTCACAAGTAATGGTGCTAAAGGCGCTGTTGCAAATGTGCCGTACATTACAAACCTGGCCCATTTTACAACAGTACCACATAACCCACTAAACCCAACAAACCCATCATTTGGTCCACAAATTCCGTTGTTGAACTCAATTTTCGGAGCGTTAAACCAAATCTTTGCTCAAGTTGATGCAAGTAGAGTCATTGTATTTTCTGAAACAGCTGCAAGTGCCGTGGTCATTAAAGACGAAAGCCTTAATGATATCGCTCCAATAATTAGAGGTGCATTAATGGCAAGCCCAACATTTCCCGCATTTATTGCACAGTTTGGTTTACCGGCAGAAGCCGCCCCATTAGTTGCTAACTTATTAGCGGTTACGTACGGACAGGCAAGACAAGCAACGGCAGATGATTTATTAGTTCTACCAAGTAGTACTATAATTGGTACCGTAAATACAGATTCTGTAGCCGCCTTAATGGCGCAAGGCTTATCTCAAGCTTTGGCAGGCCAATTTTCTGTAGAAGGTGTTACACTACCTTTGGCTGATAAATGGGTGCTTATCCCAAGTGAGCAAGCCGATATTAAATCTGCTACGGATGCATACAATCAGTCTATCGACGCTATTGCAACTGAATTCGATCTCGCCACTGTAGATTTCAAATCTATATTACAAACGGCATCAACCACTGGATTCTCTGATGGTAATTATATATTCACAACGGCATTAGTACAAGGTGGCCTCATCAGCTTAGATGGAGTACATTTAACATCAAGAGGATACGCAGTAATGGCCAATGAGTTTTTAAAAGCCATTGACGCCAAGTATGGCTCAAATTTTGTTGCCGCAGGCTATAAAGTAGACCCAGGAGATTATCCTACAAACTACAGTAAAGATTTTAGATAAACTAACATATAATTCTCCAATTAAAACACCTTTATAAAGAAGGTGTTTTTTTTTGGTTAAAAAACACCCATAAAGCACTTTATAATTAGTTAAAAATCTCTATATTTGCAGCGCGAAAAAAGAAGTACTCAACCCGATTGGGTAACAATGTTTTCATATTATATTTAATTCAACATTAAACAGATAAGTAATGTCAAAAGTTACAGGTAAAGTTGCACAAATCGTTGGCCCAGTAATCGACGTAGCGTTTGAAGCGGGTTCAGAGCTTCCAAAAATCTATGATTCCTTAGAAATTAAAAGACCTGATGGTTCTTTATTAGTATTAGAAGTCCAATCTCATATTGGTGAAGATACGGTAAGAACAATCGCGATGGATTCTTCTGACGGATTGAGCAGAGGAACTGAAGTAGTGGCCACAGGTGCTCCTATTCAAATGCCTGTAGGTATAGATGTTTACGGACGTTTGTTTAATGTTATTGGTGATGCTATTGATGGATTAGGTGATTTGCCTAAAGCAGGCGATGCTGGTTTACCGATCCACAGACAAGCCCCTAAATTTGAAGATCTTTCAACTTCAACGGAAGTTTTATTTACAGGTATCAAAGTTATCGATTTGATTGAGCCTTACGCAAAAGGTGGTAAAATTGGTTTGTTTGGTGGTGCAGGTGTTGGTAAAACGGTTTTGATCCAGGAGTTGATTAACAATATTGCAAAAGGTCACGGTGGACTTTCAGTTTTTGCTGGAGTTGGAGAAAGAACTCGTGAAGGAAATGACCTTTTGAGAGAGATGTTAGAATCTGGCATTATTCGATATGGTGATGACTTTATGCACTCTATGGAAGAAGGCGGATGGGATTTATCTAAAGTTGATAAATCTGTGATGAAAGAATCAAAAGCAACTTTCGTATTCGGACAAATGAACGAACCTCCTGGAGCTCGTGCTCGTGTGGCGCTATCCGGTTTGACTATTGCGGAATATTTCCGTGATGGTGCTGGTGAAGCTCAAGGAAAGGACGTTTTATTCTTCGTTGATAACATTTTCCGTTTTACACAAGCGGGTTCTGAAGTATCTGCATTATTAGGGCGTATGCCATCTGCGGTAGGTTACCAACCAACATTGGCAACTGAGATGGGTGCCATGCAAGAACGTATTACATCAACAAAACGAGGGTCTATTACATCTGTACAAGCGGTTTACGTACCTGCGGATGATTTAACGGATCCTGCTCCTGCTACCACGTTTGCCCACTTGGATGCCACAACTGTATTGTCTCGTAAAATTGCTGAGCTAGGTATTTATCCTGCTGTGGATCCATTAGATTCCACCTCAAGAATTTTAGCGGCTGATATTTTAGGTGATGAACACTACAACTGTGCCACCCGTGTAAAAGAATTATTACAACGTTACAAAGAATTACAGGATATTATCGCCATCTTAGGGATGGAGGAATTATCAGAAGAAGATAAATTAGCGGTAAATAGAGCAAGACGTGTACAACGTTTCTTATCACAACCCTTCCATGTTGCTGAACAATTTACAGGGATTCCGGGAGTATTGGTTGACATTAAAGAAACCATCAAAGGATTCAACATGATTATGGAAGGCCAATTGGATCATTTACCAGAAGCTGCATTCAACCTTAAAGGAACCATTGAAGAAGCTATTGAGTCTGGTGAGAAAATGCTCGCAGAAGCCTAATAATAAGTTCAGAATTATGAGTTATGAGTTTAAAGTTGACTTATAAATCATAACTGATAACAGATAACTCGAAAAAATGTATTTAGAAATTATATCCCCAGAAGCATCCTTAGTAAAAGGCAACGTAGAGAGTGTTACTGTGCCTGGTGTTGAAGGTGAGTTCCAAATGTTGAATAATCACGCAGCTATTGTTTCTATTCTTGAAAAAGGAAAAGTAAAATTTAAAGGTGATGCGACTATTGCAGAAGCACACAAAAAGAATTTTACCCAGGAAGATGGTCAATGGGTACTTTACATCAACAGTGGTACTGTAGAAATGAACGACAATAAAGTGATTGTTTTAGTGGACTAATCCATCGAAACCCTCTAACTGATATAAAAAAATCACGCCTTTCAGCGTGATTTTTTTTATCTATACTTTCGAATTCAGCCAACTGTCGCGTTTTTGTTTCGCTTCCTTTGTCAGCTCTTTAGACTTCTCATCAATGAGTTTCAATCCGTACGACACATCTGTAGCAATAAGGAGTTCTACTTTCTTTTCAGTACCAAAGCGCTCAAAGCTTACGGAAATTTTCTCTCCAGCCTTAAACGTGCTTAAAACCGAATTGAGGCTAACATCTCCATCAAGTGCTACAGTACCGATGTGAAGAAGCTTATCGCCCTTTTGAAAGCCTGCATTGTAAGCCGAAGATCCAATCTTAGGATTACTTATCAGTTTTTGATTCCTAACCATCGCACCAAAATCGATCTCATTTTTTGTTTCCAAAGTGACCCCAACCTGTTTTAAAAGACGCTCATAATCTGGCATTCCACTTTTGTAGATATAGCTATTGAAGAAATGATCACCAAATTCCTTTCCAGCATAAGTGTTCAAGCTTTTGTGCACATCTTCGGCCGTGTAAGGAATTTCAGTTTTACCATAGGCATTCCAAACTAAGGTCATAAAAGCATCAAGATTCAAGCCTTTTTCTCTTAAGGATAAATCCAAGCCTAGACCCAACATACTTCCGTAAGAATAATAGGAGATAAAAGTATTTTCTCTATTGGTTTCATCAACTGATCTTGCCGCATCCACAAAAGGCGCTTGATAGCTCATTTCAATAGGGTTAAAAAACTGTCTGCCTGGAGAAGTCCAAACATAATTGAACGTTCTAACAATGCCATTTATATAATCTTCTTGGCTGATAATCCCAGATCTCACCAAGGATAAATCGTCATAGTAACTCGTGAATCCTTCAGCAAACCATAAATCGCCACTCATATTTGCCCTCGAAAAATCATAAGGCTCTAAGGCCTTCGGGCGCAGACGTTCTACATTCCAAATATGGAAAAACTCGTGGGCAACCGTTCCAATATTACTCTCAAGTCCTCCTTTAAATAAACTTCTTGAACTTGGAATTGTGGTTGAATTTCTATGTTCCATCCCATCACCAGTGGCATTAGGCATATAACACGCTAAAAAAGTATAGGTACCGTAATCAAATATTGGCAATTCGCCAAACACCTGCATTTGTTCTAAAACTACTTTCTTTACCTTTTCAAAATACATATCAATCTGTTCATCAGTAGCGGCATCATCATGCATCACCAAAACAATGGATTGATCTTTAACTTTAAAGGATCGTTCCCTAAAATTGGCAATTTCAACAGGGCTGTCCATTAAATATTGAAAATCTTTAGCGTAATAAGTATTGTTTTTTACATGTTTCAATTGTGTGGCAACCTTCCAGTCCAAGTCTTTGCGCACCTCAAAAGTAACTTCTACTTCTTGGTCTTTAAGTTCCGGAACATATATAAAGGCAGCTGGTGCATTAAAATGGGCGTGGGTTTCGTCAAACTGGGCATAAGTGCCATCGCCATGGTTGCCAAATAGAGTATAGCTTACGTTGATTGTACCGTCATGGCCCTTAACCTGCCAGGTGTAGGGATCGGGCCGCGTAGCTTCAAGTTTCGTTCCTTTACTGTCGGTGACTTTGACGTCATAAACATTTTTGGCAAATTCGTGCAAGGCGTATCGCCCTGGTGAAGAACGGCTCATGGCAAATTCGGCGATCTCCGATTTCAAATTGGTAAACGTGGCTTTGACAGTCGCTTCGTGATGGACGGCATTCTCAAAGGACATGGTGTATTTTGATGAAATTTGGGCTTGAAAAAGAAATGAAGAAAGAAAAATAGTCAGACAAAAAATAGTACGCATCATAATTTGAAATTTTGATTCTCAAAGATACATTTTTTTAAAATGTATCTGACCTACAAGAAGGATCAAGACCTCACAGGTTTTGAAAACCTGTGAGGTCAAATTAAAATTAATCTTTAACGAACTCCAAAATATCACCAGGCTGACAGTCTAAAGCTTCACAGATAGCTTCTAAAGTTGAAAAACGGATAGCTCGTGCTTTCCCTGTTTTCAGGATAGACAGATTGGCGGTGGTGATTCCTACAATATCCGCAAGTTCATTACTTTTCATACCTCTTTTCTCAAGCATTATATCTAGATTGATTATTATGGACATCCTCTAGATTGTTAATTCTTTATCTTCCATCAACAAGTTCCCCTCTTTAAAAATTTCTGCCATTATGAATGCAACAAGCGTCACAGTCAATGGTGTCAATGATGGTATAAACCCTATATAACTATTAAATCCAAATTCATAGGAATAAAATGACGAAAGTAAAAAGTATATAAAAACATATTGACCAATGCGACGAAAAGATTTGAAGTTCATATTTTGAAATGTTGCAAGGTTTTTTACTGACTTAATAATTTTTTGGAATTCGCGGATGGAGAAAAACAAAAAGGCCAATATGCCAGCATACTTGATATAAGTAAGATATAATGTAACTGTACTCATCTGATCCAAAGTTTGGCCCTTATTTTCTGAATTCATTGCCATGGAAGCATTATAAGTAAGGTTTTGGTTTTCAACGGTGATAACTTTATCACTATAAAAATTGCCATCAATCTGAATATGGACAAAAAGTACCGTTAATACGATTAAGGCAACTATGTGGAATGATTGCAATATTTTACAAATTACAATTGCTAAGTTTAAAAGATTATTTTTTGTCATAATTATATAGTTAATTCGCTGTCTTCTTGATTTGCCTGTGCTTGTTTAAACATTTCCGAAAGGATATAAAACGCCAATCCTGCAGGAATCAATAATGAAAATCCTTCCTTCAATTGCTCCATCGCTACAAACCTGCTTCCCTCCACAGCGGCCAAAATCATCTTCAGAATGAAAACATTAATGGCATACCCAATAAATATATTCCCCACTTTCTTAAATGAGCTTATATTTTTATCACTGAAGTAATTGCCTTTTTCTATTTCATTTAAAATCGAAAGGAAATAAGTAAATCCATAAATCAAATAACCTCTCCAGAAAAAGAGTCCCGCACTTATAGCATAGAAACTCCATTGCAAAGCGTTTTCTGAAGTCCACCATGGCGCATTCTTATCCGCTGTTAGTGCCCAACTTTGAAACTCCTTGAATTGCTCAAAATTGAATTCTCGCAGTTCATTCAATAAAATGGACACCGATGCCAGAATAATAACATAGGTGACGATACTCAGAATTTTGGTATGATCTTTCATAAAATTATCGTTTAACAATAACAAATATAAATAAAATTATCGATAAACAATAACTTGCAAGAATTATTTAATAGTTGCATAGATTTTAGAAACATGTAAAAACTTCGTTTCTTTATAAAATCACACTCAAAGAATTAAGAGTTGATGGGGATTTCAAAGAGCCTAAAATATTTTCTATTCTTCTTTTTGCAAGGCGTTTAATTTAGATAATTTTATAATCCGATTTCCTATATTTGTTTTATGGCTAATGCTCATATTATTGTATCAGGTAGTAAACGTCCGTTTTTGCAAATTTTTATTGCATCATTAATTTTCACCTTAGCCGCTGCACTTTTATTTTGGATTATTTATAACACTTTTCTTAGACCAGAAATATATTTAACCTCCATTATCTCATCAAGAGTTGTAATTTATCTTATTGCTATAGGTACTTTATTTTGTTTTAGAAAGAGTGTATATATTGATCTCAGTCAGTCAAGATTCCGATCAACATTTGAAATTGGACCTTTAAAACTGGGACAATGGAAAACCATCCATAGTTATGAATACGTTTCTGTTTTCCATCAGCCATTAAAAAATGGAGATAAAATTTTTGAAGTAAATCTATGGTATGACACTAATAAACATTGGGAATTATACGAAAAAAATAACGCCAAAGAAGCTTTTGAAATTGGCTACGAAATTTCAGAGTATTTACAGATCGACCTATTGGATGCTACTGTTCCCAATGACTTTCGATTTATAGATAAATCACTTATCAAACAGAAAATTGATGGAGAAATTCGCTAAAAGGTCGCCCATAAGCTTAAAATCCCGCAGAGATAATCACACGTTTCTTCAATTGACAAATCAGGCATTTAGGACTTATTTAGTGGGTTGTTTTAGACATAAAAAAACGATTGTCCTATGAACAACGAAACATTTACCACGGTTGCGGTATTTCAATATTCCACCGAAGCGCAAATAATAAAGGGCAGATTGGAATCTGATGGCATTGAAGTCTTTCTGTCTGATAACCTTACCATCGACACAGACCCTTTGGTAAGCAACGCTATTGGTGGTATTAAATTGAAGGTCCTCTCGCATCAGGCAGAGGAAGCCAAATAAATTTTAAATGCCATTCAACAATATTCTATGGATGATAAAGGACAACCCATCCATTGTCCAAATTGTAAAAGTACACATGTGGAATTATTCTCAACTATTAAAGATTTCAAATCATTTTTTTGGTTTCTTTTTGGATTCTTATTCTCTTCACTTCCATTTTATACCAAACATAAATTTAGGTGTGAGATGTGCGATACTGAATTTGATTTAAAATAAAGACTGGAATTGCTCTACCCTCAAAATTGAAAAAGCAAGGCCCAGGCGGAGGCGCAAGATCTCTATGAAGTGTTGACCCAACAAGCCGCCGGTTTGGACCAACTCGTGAAAGCTGCCGGTAACAACTCCAAAGATGCCGTGTTGCTCTTGATAGTAGATAAACTCCCGGAATTGGTAAAAATCCAGGCTGAAGCTATTAAAAACATCAAAATAGATAAAGTGACCGTTTGGGAGAATGGTGGCAATGGCGATGGCAAATCGTCAACCGCCAATTTTCTTTCTGGAATGTATAAATCGGTATCGACATTACAGGATATGTTCAATATGGCCGGAATGGAGTTGCCTGAATACTTAAAAGGGAAAGATGTGGCAAACGCCCAAAAGGAAACATCTGAGCCTAAAACCAATAAATAGGTAACTATTCAGCCAATGCTAAAGTAAATAAATTTAGACACGGATTTCACGTTGAAATCCGTGTCAAACTACCTAGAGGCTGAATGGTAACGAGATTTTATTCCTGAATGATGAAGTTCAAATAAGGCTATCCTGAAATTGCTTTCTTCAAACTTTCTGGATTCTGTTTAATTATTCTTCGAAACCTTTTATACTTCCGAGCCTTCGAATATCGAATAATGAATTCTGAATTCTGAATACTGAAGTGGAGACGGGCATTATTTAACCACGAATCTTGAATCTTGAATCTTGAATTTTGAATTTTTGGAATTATTCCAAACAGAATTAGCGAAATCCGTGAAATCCGTGTCATACTACCAAGAGGCTGAATGGTAACATAAATAGTTATTAGAGCCTGGTCTTTCCAAATAACTCGGGATTTCAATAACTTTTTTCCTATTTTTAAGGAATGAAATATTATCCTTTTCTTGGACTATTGGTCTTTATGGGATGTGCTACCGTCCACCCTGTCAAAAGTGCATTGTCAACCGATGATGTTAAAATACAAAATGTCATGAACGACCTGCCTTCTCACGAGGTGCAGGTTTTTTATTCTGAAATTATCCGTGATAAAGACGGAACGGTCCGTTTTAAGGAAGACCAATTCCAAGTGGATGCCAACACCTATTTTTATCCGGCCAGTACCGTAAAATTACCCATTGCCATATTGGCGTTGGAGAAACTCAACGAAAACAAATTACTCGATAGAAACACGCCATTTATGGTCGAAAACGATACTGTCACTTCAACCTTCGCCAAAGACATCATCGACATTTTTGCGGTAAGCAGTAATACTGCCAACAATAGGCTCTTTGAGTTTATGGGCCAGGATGAGATCAATAGCCGGCTTAATGATAAAGGGATCACGGCACGCATCTCCCATCGATTGTCAACACCCAATTCTGATGCTTTAACGACCAGGCCGCTTACTTTTTATAAGGGAGAAGAAATTATTTACAAGACCGGACCCGTGAAAAATAGCGCCATTTCACCCTTACAATTACATAAGACCGCAAAAGGCATAGGCTATATGGTGGGCGATAGTTTGGTAAACCAGCCCATGGATTTCTCAACAAAAAATTATTTGCCGATAAGTTCCCTGCACGGCATCTTAAAACGGCTGATGTTTCCGGAGCTGTTTTCAAAGGCTCAGCAATTTCACCTGACGGAAGATGACCGACTATTTTTAATTGATGCTATGGGTACGCTTCCCAAGGAAGCAGGCTTTACCTCCCCAGAGTTCCATGACAGTTATGTGAAATATTTGGTGATTGGAGATGATAAAGGTGCGTTTCCCGACTATTTGACCATCAAAAATAAGATTGGCTCCGCCTATGGCTATTTAACGGATTGTGCCTATATCAAAAACAAGAAAACCAATAAAGAGTATCTGATTACTGCCACCCTCCACGTTAATAAGAACCAGATCTATAATGATAACAGGTATGAATATGATATGATTGGTATTCCATTTTTGGCTGCTTTGGGGAGGAAATTGGTGCTTGAATAACGGAATTTGGAGTAAGGTCCAAAAGCCTGAATTTTAAAAAATGATCTTCATAAAGCCGATTATTCTAAATAGGCCGAGGCTGTGTTAGGGATGGCAGCGGCATCCTTTTTGCTTTTTAAAGAAAAAGCAAAAAGATACAGCGGACAGCCCGACCACGCCCTTGCGTGGGAACACCCAAATATTTAACATTCCTTTTAACCCATTTCAGACCGATTGTTTAACTTTGCAAGCTTAAACCTTAATAAATTGGCACTAGATCTACAAGATATCCCTCGCGTAAAAACTATTACCAAGGAGGATTTTATAAAGCATTATTTCAAGCCACAAAAACCGGTGGTTATTGAGCGTTTTATTGAAGATTGGCCCGCTTATGACAAGTGGCATTTGGATTATATTAAGGACATTGCGGGCGATAAGATCGTGCCCTTGTACGATGACCGTCCGGTCAGTCATAAAGACGGATTCAATGAGCCCCATGCCAAAATGAAAATGGCAGATTATATTGACCTCTTAAAACGGGAACCGACCAAATTCAGGATCTTTTTATGGAATGCCCTCAAGGAAATTCCGCAGTTGCAAAACGATTATTCCTATCCCGATTTTGGCTTAAAACTGATGAAAGGCTTACCCATGCTGTTTTTTGGAGGTAAAAATTCGCATACTTTTATGCATTATGATATTGATCTGGCCAATATTTTCCACTTTCATTTTGAGGGCAAAAAACTCTGTATTCTCTTCGATCAGAAACAGAACGAGTATCTTTATAAAATTCCGCATTCCTTAATTACCCGTGAGGATATCGACTTCTCGAATCCAGATTTGGAAAAATGGCCAGCACTTAAAAAAGCAAAAGGTTATAAAACAGAATTGAACCATGGTGAAGTACTTTATATGCCTGAAGGATATTGGCACTATATGAAATACCTCACTCCAGGATTCTCAATGAGTTTAAGAGCCATTGCTAGAATTCCTAAAAACTTTGGGAAAGCCGTCTACAATATTGTGATCATGCGGTATTTTGACAATTTAATGCGCAAAATTCAAGGTCAGAAATGGATTGACTGGAAGAACGAAAAAGCCATCAGCAGAACCCAAAAGAGTTTAGACTAAATACTTAGCGCAGTATTAAAAACATAACTATATTTGCGCAAAAATTAAAAATACTATCTTTAGAATGAAAAAACTGATTGTAATCTTATGTGTTCTAAGCGTTTCTTTTGCAAACGCACAGGCTTTTAAAGGCAACGCAGATAATAAATTTCAAATTGGAGCCAACTTTCAAGACGCTGCAACGGGAATCAATGTAAGTTTTGACTATGGGCTTGGAGAAAACATCTCTTTAGGAATTGTAGGTGCTTACGCTTTAGGAGTACGAGAAGAATTGGACGCTAGTTTTGGTGACCGTTTTGATATTAAAGGACGTTTTAATGCGCATTTAGGAAGTGTTCTTAATTTTGATGAAAATTTTGATCTTTATCCTGGTTTGAACTTGAGTTTAAAGAATTTTGGTGGCCATGTTGGGGCACGTTATTTTTTCTCTGATGGTTTTGGGGTATTTGCTGAAGCCGTTTTCCCGATTGCGAAATATAAAACTAACATCACCAATCCTGCAAATTATCTCTACAACCAATTTGTGTTCAATATTGGCGCATCATTTGACTTATAAAATACAGTTTACTTGATATTTAAAACTGTAGTGTTCTTCGTAATGGTACAGTTTTTTTTGTTATTGGCAGTATATTGTAGGTTATTCTCTAACTATACGTTTGGTTTAGAATTAATGTTTTAATTTGATGGATTAATGCCATATACTCCCTGAGCAGTTGAACTTTGACACAAAGCTCCACAAAGGAGGGGTAAAGCTGCATAAAGCCCTAGATGCAACCCTTGAGAACACTCTTCTTCTCACCGCCCATCTCAAAAAACCTCATTCACTTTATCATAGACTAAATGACTCTCCCATCCTCTGTAAGAAAGATAATCTGCTAGTTTTTTCTTTTTCTTTAGAGTACTGGTTTCCTTGATACTTTCTGCTTTTTTTTCGGCGAGCGCATGAAACGCTTGTAAATACTCGGCATCACTTATCGTTTGAAGTGCCATGGTAATAAGTGTTTTACCAATGTCCTTTTGCCTCAGTTCCCGTGTTAAGCGCTGTTTTCCCCATTTTTTAATTCTAAATTTTCCGCTTACAAAAGCTTTGGCATAACGTTCTTCGTTCAAAAAATTGTCCTGCATAAGTTTTACCACAATATGGTCAATTGCTTCAGGAATCATGCGCATGGTGTATAGTTTTTGCGTGACTTCTTTATGACAACGTTCTTGATAGCTACAATACCGCTCCATTTTCTTCAAAGCAGCATCTACCGTATAGGTTTTTTGTGATTCCATATACAAAAATAACAACAATTTATCAATAAAACCCAGAAAGCAAATTTAGAACTCAAAGTTTTGAAATTAAGTTATTTAGTCTATATTTGATATTGGATCTTAGTGTTAATTTTAAATAATTTTCCCTATGAAGAAGAAGTACTCCCTCGTATTGATAAGCTTTCTAGGATTTGGATGGTCTGGAATTGGACAAACAGAAGAAAGCTTTAGGCATTATGCAGATTCCTCTCAGGATTTCATCGGCAGAAATTGGGCAAATGTTTCCCCCTCTGAAATTATTAATGCTTCGTATTCTACAAAGCATACAGCGTCTCTCACTTCCCGTCATGAAACTAAAGAACTGACAAAAAGAAAACTAAATACTCAGCGTTCAGATAACGCGCTTTATCCTAGGACAAAATCGGGACAAATTTTATTTAGCAATCTTTCCACGATTGTAGACAACACTAATTATAGCACAACAGCGCCAGAATTTAATAGCCGTCCAGAATATATAAATTTCACTGATGCCTCTTCGAGTTCTGTTGGGAAATTTATTCCAATGAAACTAAAAATTATAGATGGCCCAGATGCTGACGATTTAGCAACCACACTCACGGATTTAAGACTAACCGTTGCAGATTTATCCAATACCAATCAATTGACAATGATTAAAACCGCCGTTCTTACTGGAACTGGCGGAACAGTAATAGCCACAGCAACTAAAATTGGAAATGAATTGGTGTTTTCCGGAATGAGCGGACCCCTCGTTACCGCAGCTGATGATGATGCAACTGGAAAAATAGTGCATCTCCGTGTATCGTTTGACGAGACACAAGTTATAGATAGAACAAAATTGGTTTTCAAAATCACTTCTGCAACGGCGGACCCCAGTGGCTCGTCATTCGCTACAATAGATCCGGGTGGCGCACAAACGGATGCAGGTAACAACAACAGAAACCGACTCAATGTTACTGCAGATCGGTTGTATTTTGAAACCCAACCTTCCGATGCATTTGTAGGTATTAACATTTCGCCATCACCAGTAGTCCATCTTACAGATTTGTACGGTCATATTGATTTGGACGTGACTTCAGGCGCCATAACAATGACCTCAACAGGAATACCAAACACCCAACCTTCTGCAATAATTTCCAATGGGCAAGCCATTTTCGATAACCTTATTCACAACACTGTAGGCGGACCATTTGTCCTCACTGCTAGTTATACCGGATGGAGTACTATCAGTAGTGACTTCAACATCAATAACATCCCTAATGGAAGTTACCGTACAACAGGCACCGGGAATTGGCAGGACTATAGTGCCACTCCTGCCATATGGGAACGTTTTGACGGAATTTTATGGCAAACTTCAAATGCTCCAGGCTATAACACTTCTGAGAAAGTTTTTATCAGAAGCGGTCATGTAATAACATCCAATGGTTCTTTTGGCAATACTATAGCTTTAACCGTTTTAGGTAATGGTACATTTAATGTAAATCATCCTGGCACATTTGGTGACTTAACCATTAATAGTGGTGGTAATGTAAATATTAACGCCAACCTCTCTATCCATCCAACGGGCAATCTCGTAGTAGAAGACCGAGGAAACTTAACCGTAAATTATAGGTATGGAAACCCAACAACTTCTTTATGGGCAGGAACTGAAAACTTTCATCCCGATTCAAATCTCATATTGAAAAACTGGGATGAATCAGACATATTATTACAGGACAACACAACAATCAACACCAACACCTATAGATTATACTCTGCAGCATTCGGGAATATTATTTGTGATTTTGGAGAAAATTTAGATTCCAATGACGCCATTGAATTTCTAGCGTCTGGAATTAATATCAATTTAGCCCATGGTGATTTAATTTTTAGAAGCAATACCGCTGCAAATTCTGATATGCAAATCTCCACAACTGGAACTGTGACTTCAGGTATTGGAGGCGATTTCATTGTGGCGGGCACGTATCCAGAAAGTCAAAAAATTAATTTTAAAACTTCGGATGACTTAAACTTTACCATTAAAGGCAATTTGACGCTGGAAGCCGCTACAACCGCAATTGCAGCAGGCGCAACTGTGAATTCATCAATTACGATTGAAGGAAACTTGGACATTACACAAAATGCAGAACTACAATTCAATCCCACCGTAGCATCTGGGGCATCTGCCACTATAAATTTGCATGGTCATCTTTTTGTGGGAAGCAATGCGCTATTACAAAACACTAACTCGAATAATCATGGTGTTTTTAATTTTGCTCGAATTGGAGATGGTCTAACGCCAGAAACCATCCAAACTATTGATGTTGCATCAACAAATTCTAACGAGAATAGATATATCGCATTTAATATTAAAAACAACGCCTTTGTTAAACTTATAAACAGAGATTTTGAACTAGGGAGAAACAGTAGTCTCGTAGTTCAAACGGGGGGTGTTCTTGATTTTGGCTTCAATGGCACCACCGCATTGGATGTGACTATTTCCGGATCACAATCTGGAACCACTTTCATTTCTCAACAAGGAAGCACTTTAAAGATAACCTCGCCAAACGGTATAACAACCACAACCAATTTAGGAAATGTAAAAACAGTCCCTTCAAATAGAAGCTTTAGTCAAACAGCAACATTTCATTATATTGGCATGGAAAATCAAGCCACAGGGAATGCCATACTTACAGGCTCAACAGGAAAAATAGTGTATGTCAACCTTATTGATAATTCAAAAACATTAACGCTCACACGTAATATCGGAATTTCCGAAGGCACTGCTTTAGATGCTGATGGAGGTAAGCTTGAAATTAACCAAGGTACGGTAATAGGAAGTAATATTGGTGATTTTTATGGCAGCGGAAGATTGGTCATGACTGATGGTGAATATCGCATTAGCACCATCACGGCTGCTCCAATGTCGAGTTATTTACCGCAATTGGGAAGCCTTCCAGGAAACTCTTCTCTTGGAGGTTATGGCAATTACGTCATCACGGGTGGAGCAATTCATTTAAATGGCAATAACGCCATTCAAATATTATCTGGTGTGCCGACCTATTATAATTTATCATTTAGCGGAACAAACGACCTCCGAAACTCTTCCCTTCCCTATAATTATAAAGGCATTAGTAAAGCTGTAAACGTTAGGAACACTATTGCTATATCTGAAAATGCCATCGTTGACGTTGAAAACAAGACCTTTGGTGGCGAATTTACCAATTTAGTCATGCAAGATAATGCATGGTATGTCACGGCTGGCTCTGGAATTAAACCTGACGCCTATCTTGGAAACTACGTATTTGGTCCGCACACGACCATTGAATTCAACAACAATTCCGGTTTTGAATCCATAAGATTGATCAACCCAATTCCATTATATGCTAATATTGTCGTTTCTGGTTCTCATGTTGGGACCACTGCAACTGGTTCGGGACCTGGCCAAAATTCATTTATCCAATTTCAAGCTGGAGGCTCGTTGAAAGTTACTGAAACGGGGACATTTAAACACGCCAATATCA
Organism: Gelidibacter mesophilus DSM 14095; assembly: GCF_000423005.1. Classification (GTDB taxonomy): domain Bacteria; phylum Bacteroidota; class Bacteroidia; order Flavobacteriales; family Flavobacteriaceae; genus Gelidibacter; species Gelidibacter mesophilus. The sequence continues at coordinate 63,364 of NZ_AUHD01000006.1, read as the reverse complement.
ATGGCTTTTCTGGCCTCCCAAATTCTTCTATTAGCAATATCAACAATCCTTCCATCACTTTATTTAACGGTTCTACAGTAGAATACCACGGTAGCACCCAAACTATTTCTCCATTTGCGCCCGGATATAAAAATTTGACGCTTTCTGGAACCGGGACAAAAAGCTTAGGTCACCCTACTGATGTAATGATTGATGAAAGGTTGAATGTCAATGCGAGTTCACTACTCATTAAAACTGATGAAGTTATTAATGTAAAAGAAGGTGTTCATGTTGATCCTTCGGCTCAATTTAATATAGAAAACTCCGGGAGCTTGATACAAATTGATGACACTAAAATGAATACTGGCAAAATCTCAATGATCAGGAAGGCATCTATTAGAAATCGAGATTATGTTTATTGGTCGTCCCCTATTACTGGCTATAATGTAAGCAATATTACCGCCACCAATCATATCTATAAATGGGAAGCTACAGCTACAAATGCCAACAACACGCAAGGCAATTGGATTCAAGCCACAAACGAAATCATGGAGATTGGTAAAGGCTATATTGTAAGAGCTCCGAATGGCTATCCAGATCCTACAACACCCGGCGAATTGAATTTTACCACCACTTTCTACAGTGATGATTCCGGTTTAGGCGTTGCAAATAATGGAGAAATAAAAATTACAGTAAGCAGAGGCAGCAATGCCATAAGCGACCACAACACTGATGACAATTGGAATTTTTTGGGCAACCCCTATCCTTCGGCTATTTCTATCCTAGATTTTTTAAGCGAAAACACTGCTGTTGATGGTTATGTGAGTTTATGGAAACATGGTTTACCGCCCACAAGCAATATTAGTCCATTTTATCAAAATTTTGCTTTAAACTACCATCAGGTCGATTATTTCTACTATAACAGTTTAGGAAATTCGGACGGCCCTTCTGATTTTTCTGGAAACATTGCGGCGGGACAAGGTTTTATGACGAATATGGTGGATGGCGAAGAGCCAGCATCAGCTACAGTGACCTTCAAAAATAGCATGAGAAAAGCCTTTGCCAATAATCAATTTTTTAGAACTCCTCAAAAACTGCCATCTCTTGTAGAAAAACACAGAATATGGTTGGATCTGTTATCACCCGCATCACCTACCAACCGAATGCTCGTGGGATATATTACCGGAGCAACCATCGATAAAGACCGCATGTTTGACGCCCGATTAAGTTTTGAGAGCGCATCAGAAGGCATTTATTCCCTCATAAACAACAAGGCTTATATCATTCAAGGACGACCATTGCCTTTTGATGATACTGATGTCATTCCCCTCGGATACAAAGTCAGTCTACCGGAAACCTATGTGATAGCCATAGGAGCAGTAGATGGGTTATTTGAAAGCAACGACAATGTCATCTATCTAAGAGACAAGCTAAAAGAGGTCACCCATAATTTAACCAATCACCCTTACAGCTTTTATTCAGATGCTGGCACTTTTAAGGATCGGTTTGAAATTGTATTCAAAGACCTAGCCCTATCCACTGAAAAAAACACTTTGGACGCTAAGAATTTAACTATTATTGAACTCGCTCATGGGCATGTTCAATTTTCAGTAAAACAAAAACTTGGCATTACCGCGGTTGAAATCATGGACGTATTGGGCAGAACCATATGTCATTTAAAAGGTCAAAATGCCACAGAAACTTATGATTTAAGCAGCTTAAGTCAAGCTGTTTATATTGCTAAAGTTCAACTTTCCAATGGACAAATAATTGTAAAACGAGCTATTAAAAGAAAATAAAGTAATATGTTCTGTTTCAAAAAAATTAAATTTGTGGATTCAATTACAATTCTAAAAATTATATTTTAAAGCGACAATTAAATTCCGTCCTGGAGCTGCAATTCCTGAAGAGTATGGCTTATAACGTTGGTCCGTAATATTCTCCAAACTTGCCGTGAAGGTTATCGCATCATTAATTTGATATTTCGTTCTCATATTGAGAGTGTACCAGGATGGTGAATAAGGATTTCCATTCGTATCCAATGCGTATATATAATCCTTCTTTTGTTCAGAAGGGGCCAACTGGTTAAAAGAAAACTCAGCATTATATGTAACGAATCCAGCTACTTTGAACTTTTTATTATGCCATAGGATATGTGTAGAACCAAACTTTGGTGCGGCATGGCGCAGTGGTTTTATTTCGCCATTGTCGCCCTCTTCTTCTCCTCCGATGATATTATAATAGGATTTCAACTTTAGTGCTTCGGAAAAATTAATCTGCATCCCCAATTCAAAACCGAAAATTCGCGATTCTGCCATATTTTGAATTGCCTGCACCATACTTAACTCGCCGTCATATAAAATATGAGATTGACCATTTAATGTAAAATCCCGACGTACCATACTATTATCCAAATGTGTATAGTAAGTCGCCATATCCAAAATAACCACATTAGTAAAATTCATTTTTAAACCAATTTCAAGTCCGTAGGCATATTCTGGCTTCAAATCATGATGTGGCACCACTACAGAACCAGGTTCAGAATCAAAGACTTTTCCGATATCGTCAATATTAGGCGCTCTAAAGGCAGAAGACGCATTGAATCGTATTCCAATAGTTTCATTTGGATTCCAATTTATACCTGCCGTACCTGTTAAAGCACCAGCATTGATGTTAGTTGAAGTAAATGGCAAATTGAGGTAGACATTATTTTCAGTAAAATCTGAATTGGCAATCACTTGATTGTAACGTACGCCCGTTTGGAGCACAAACTTCGGGTTAGGTTTAAACTTTAAGCTCGTATAGGCTGCCAGCGACTGCCAATGAGATCCATTCGGATAACGGGAAACGGTTGGCACAGTAATTCCTGTTTGAACATCTTCCTGAAGTCCTATAGAATTGACCTTATTAGAGATATATTCCAATCCATAAAACAGCTCCGTTCTTTTGCCTATCTGCTTTTCAAGATCTAGGTTAAAGGAAAAAGCATCTACGGCTTCTTCTCTAATAGTTCTTTCAGGTTTATTAAAATCCCTATCCATTCTGCTTTCCTGAAAATTCTGATAAGCCACTGTGGATTGAATTTTATCATAAAGATTGGAGTTGCTGCTCAATTTAGTCACTTGCATATTGCCCATAAACCAACGTTGTGGTCCGTAATTCCATTCTGCTGAGCGCAAAGTGTCTTTATTATAACGGATCAATCGGTCATATCTGGCATAGTCTGATGTTGTTGAATAATATAAGCCTAAATCAAAGGTCCAATCTTCTTTGGGTTCATAACGCACCTTCTGCAAAAAGTTAATTTGGTCATATCCTGTTGGAATTTGAACCAAAGGATTTTCATTGGGAACCACCCTATCCACCCCGTCAGAAGTTTGCACATATTCTGGGCGCATATACTCTAAAGGTCCGTGACTTCCCATACGCAAATCATCAAAATCAGTATAACTCACACTTGTTAGAAACGCCCATTTTTTTAATCCAAAATTCAAATCAATATGTCCTGACTTCTCCTTATTTGCAGTGGCATATCTTCCCACAACATGTCCTTTAAAATAAAGCGTATCAGAATAGGACAATTGTGGATTTTTGGTGTAAAAGTTCATCACGCCACCAATTGCATCACTTCCATACACAACAGAGCCAGCTCCCAAAATAACTTCTGTATTCAGGATGGTAAATGGGTCAATAGAGATGACATTTTGAAGATTCCCACCTCTAAAGATAGCGTTATTCATACGTACGCCATCCACAACAATCAATAGTCTATTGGTTGCAAACCCTCTTATCATTGGACTTCCACCGCCCATTTGACTTTTCTGAATAAAGACATTGCCACTGTTCTCCAAAAGATCAGCGCTTGTTTGCGGGTTGTCAAATGCAATGGAACTGGCATTGATATTGATGATTTTTTGGGGGATATCACGTTTACTTTGTTGAAATTTAGAAGCTGACAGTACAATTTCATCCAAACCCTCTATTTTGGGTTTTAAAAAAACAGTACCGTTAACAATTTCAGACGTTTTATAACGGTCTGTTTCATAAAGCAAGTGTTCAATAAAAAGCAATTCACCTTCCTCGAAACGGTTTAAATTGGCTACTCCATCAATATCTGAAGTTATTGATTTACTTTTTAGGGCGTTATAAATTAAAGCTCCAGAAATTGGAAGACTTGTAGATTCCTCTAAGATTTTAACATTTTGTGATTGTCCCGAGACTACACCGAGGAGATAAACACATAATAATATTAAAAATCTCATTGGGGACCTTGGCATTAATGAAACACTTCATTAAACACTTGAAGTGATTTGGGTTTTCTAAAATCTGATAGATGCAATTCAAAATAAAGCAACAAAAGATTCAGAAAAGCTTGTCTTTGTTTTGAATGCAATTTAATGGTATCCAATCTATCAAACTGTATGCCCAACAGCTGTTTTAGCACGGTTAAATTTTCTCCTGAAATTGTATACGGCGTTTCTGGATTTAATTCGAAACTTCCAGAACGTAAATTGAAATAAGGAAAGCCTGATTGTGAGCCGTCTGGATAAAAACCTAAATGTTTGGAGAGCTCTAATAAAAACAGTAAATGAAAATTGGCAAAGTCGGTTTCGTGATCCAGCCATTGCAGTGTCGTTTCCAAAAACTCATACAATGATGGGTTGGCTTCTTCTTCTTTTAAGGTTGTGGTCAAGACTTCTGACAGAAACATAACAACCGCTGCTTTTATAATATTGGTATGCATATTATGGTAGGGGACACTTAGCCTGACATCGGTAATAAAATGCAAAGATTGGTTGGCCCTATAATTTTCCTCAATTTCCAATTGTGATAAAGGCTGATAATACGCAATTTTAGAATTGCTTTTCTTGCTTTTTAAAACTCCTCGCAATAAATAACTGACGATGCCCCTGTTTTTGGTATAGCATTTTACAATCACATCATTATCTCCGTACCTTATTTTTGAAAGTACAATTGCGTTGGTTTTAACTAACATGTTTTTAGTTGAATAGATTATCTGATGATCAATAATTTTAAGACCTTAGTTTCGAAAGAATCCAAATCAGATATCAAAATTAAATAAACACCTGAAGCCACAATAGCGTTGGCCATATTTCTGCCATTCCAGATGGCGGTGCCACCATCAATTGCAAAATTATAATTAGAACCTGAAGCTCTTAAATTGACTCTTGATTGCGCTTCAGCTACAAGATTACCTTCAATATCTGTAATTTTGATATTCACATTTTCAGTAATCCCTTTGATTTTAACACCCTTATTGATGTCATTTAAATCATTTGCTCCAAGGATATTATATTCTGGCCTCACTGGATTAGGATAAACGAAGGCACTATTTAGCTCTTCAGCAGGAGTGGATCCTCCTGATATAAATGCCACTAAACCTTTTGGCGTGGCGATATACACCTTTCCTGTTTGTGGATCAATTGAAATATCATTAATCGTATTGGAAGGTAACGGCGAATTATCGGTAGTGAAATGATAAATTGTCCGTTGCCCATCTGGAGAAAAATAAAAGACTCCGGACTGTCCTGTTCCAATCCATTTATTATTGGAACCATCAACTTCGATGGCGGAAATAACCTGATTGGCTAATAACTCTGTGGGAATTCCTTTTTCTAATATCACAATTTCGCTCACTTTCACGTTCGGTTCACTGAAAAAATTGGAAGTATTATACAAAACCCGTAATCCTTTTATGGTACCAATCCACAACTGATTTCTATTATCCATTGCCAAGGAGTTTACATTGTCAGCTGGCATATTGCTTTCTTCATCAGCAATAAATTTAACCGTATTTCCTGAGCCTTTGATATTATATCCAATTAATCCTTTCTTAAAGCTTCCAACAAAAACATTGCCCTGTGAATCAAAAACGGGAGCAGTAAAACCGATATTACTTGTAGGTGGATCTATAATTGAAGTAAAATCATAGGATGTCCACTTTCCATTTTCAAATTTGTTGAGCGGCTTGGCAACTCTTCCATTCATAACCCACAGCGCCCCTGTCCGGTCATAATTTCCGCCCAGCGTCAAGTGGAGATCCTGAACAAAGGGTACAATGGTACTGTTTGTTTGATCATAAATAATTGAAGGTTGGCCTTGATTGAACTCAATTAAACCCGACCAATAAGAACTTATATAAACCTGCTCTAAATTAAATGGATTTACTGTAATATGCGATAAATAATCAGGTTTTGGGATGATAGCCGCAATAGTGTCATAAGGTGTATTCACCCAAGTTTCATCTATAAAATGACTTAATCCTGTTTTTGCAATTCCTCCACTAAAATTGTATTCAGATGAATAGCCACCAAAAACAGCCCATATTTCATTTGGAGGCGTTTGAATACTGAACACACGATTCATTAATGGCCCGGGAGGATGAATGGCTTCATAGACAGAACCATCATTCGATCCCGATTTTAAAATTCCGAAACCAGGCTTTCCAGTTGTGATGATAGAATTTGTCCCTATGAATAGTTCTTTTTGTAAATTGATGGTGGCGCAGGAAAAAACAGTTTCAAACTCCCGATTGGCATTTTTTAAATTCAATAGGTTAAAACCACCGTCATACACAAAAACTTGGTCTTTTGTGGTCACCATCAAATTATCATTGGTACTCTTTACACTTTTTGGCATCTCAGGGTATGTAAATAGCGCCGAAAGATTGTCGTTGTCAATCTTATAAATCGTTCGATTGGACTTCATGGCATACAAATTCTCATTTACATTTGAAACGGCCGTGAAATCTCCAGAATTTATGGTTTGCCATTGCGTATAATCAATCAGATTGGGGTTTGATTTAACCGCTTTTTTAAGGGCACCACCATTGCTACAGGCTGCGTAAATGAAATTCCCAAAAACAGTGGATTGATTAACTTTAATTTGACTTCCTCCAAAACCTATAAAATAAGTATCCCCAAACTCCAATCGCTCTAAACTGTACACAGAAACGCCATAATCTGTTGAGATATATATCTTGCCATCATCTTCATGAAAATGATTGATTTTCTTTTTAGTAGGTGGAATGGCCTCTTTGTTCAGAATATCAATAACAGAAAGCACATCTGGAGAACTGTCCGACACTATTTCTATCAATCCATTTGCAAAACCAATCAAAAGCAAGCCATAATTTTGACTGTAATAAATTGTAGAAATCGTCTCTCCAGACAAACCGTTAATTGTAGTTATAGTTTCAATTTCATTAGTTTCTGAATCAAATCTAAAGATCGAATTTTCACTGGCAGCGTAAATTTTATTGCCATCATTGGAAACATCCTTAATATCTAAATATGAAAAATGTCCTTCCCATAAATCTGAATAATCCTGAGCACCTAAAATAAATGAAAATAACAAAAAAAATAAATTGAAAAACTTCTTAATAGCACCCATTAAACGGAAATCTGGTATGAAATATATAAACCAAAAATAAGATAATTTATTGTAAATTAGCTTTTCATAATTGATTATCCTGAATGCTATTTAGTAGTCCCGTCTTTCTATTTTTATTTTTACCATTCACATTATTCATCTACTATTTATTACCTTCAAGATTTAAGAACTTATTTTTACTTCTTGTCAGTTTATTCTTTTACACTTGGGGAGAAAAAGAACTTGTTGCCTTAATTATTATTTCAACACTTGTCGATTATTCATGTGGTCTTATTATTAAAAACGGAAGACGAAAAACGGGCTTGGCCCTATCCATAATTTTTAACGTTGGACTCCTTGCCTATTTTAAATATTCAGATTTCGTCTTTACCAATATTGTTGATCTTTTAGGTCTTTTTAGCGTTAGTGTGGATAATGCTTATGCTTTTTCTAATATTGCCTTACCGCTGGGTATAAGCTTTTACACCTTCCAAACCATGTCCTATACTATTGACGTGTACCGAGGGGAAGTGGAGGCCAATAGTAATATTATTGATTTTGCCACCTACGTTACATTGTTCCCTCAGCTTATTGCAGGACCAATAGTGCGGTATAAATCTATTAAAGATCAACTTTCCAGTAGAAAAGTGACGACCTCCTTAATGTCTGAAGGTATCGAGCGTTTCGTAATTGGACTTACAAAAAAGATGCTCATTGCAAACAACTGTGCACTCTTGGCCGATAATATATTTAATCTGCATGGTGATGACCTATCGGCTGGATTGGCTTGGCTCGGCGTTATTGCTTATAGTTTCCAAATCTATTTTGACTTTTCCGGATATTCAGATATGGCTATTGGGCTCGGGAAGCTGTTTGGTTTCAATTTTCCAGAAAACTTCAATTACCCCTACACAGCAAGATCGATAAGAGAGTTTTGGAAACGATGGCACATGACCTTATCTAGTTGGTTTAGAGATTATCTCTATATTCCGTTAGGTGGAAATCAACACGGCCCCACCCGAACATATATCAACCTTTTTATCGTTTTTTTAATCACCGGACTATGGCATGGTGCTAATTGGACCTTTATTATCTGGGGACTCTTTCATGGCATTCTAATTAGTGTTGAGCGTCTTGGGTGGGGAAGAATTTTAAATAAATTACCTAAATTCATCGCCCATTTGTATTTACTATTCAGTATTTGTGTATCGTGGGTATTTTTCAGAAGTGATTCTTTACCAAAAGCTTTTCAGTACATTGAGGCTATGTTCAGTTTCCAAAACAAAACCAATGTCGCATTTTTTAATTTTTACTTTTCTACTGAGCTCCTTGTTGTTTTACTCCTTGCAACTGTTTTATCCGTTCCAATATATCACAAAATAAAATTGCTTATTAAACCTTTAAATACCTTCCATTGGTTTTTTGGTTCTTGCAGAGCGGTTGGTTTACTAAGCCTATTTGTCTTGTGTCTCTTTTATATTGCTACAGATTCATATAACCCTTTTATATATTTTAGATTTTGAAACCTCGAGATCAGTTTTCTAATAGATATCTTCTGATAGGCGGATTTTTACTCCTACTAATCCTGCCCAACCTTGTTATGCTATTGGGTTTAGAAAACACAAAGAATAACGAAAACAGAGAATTTACAGAACTGCCCGAATTTAACCTCTCCGATCCTAAGCGCTTATTCAACGACTACAAAAATTATTATGAGAAAAATTTTGGACTCAAAACAACCCTAGTCAATTCATACATTCATATTAAATCTGATGTTTTGAAAGATAACCCGCTGCCCAACCAAGTAATTAATGGAAAAGATGGCTGGTATTTTTTAGGAAATGCGCACAGTGATATTTTGAATGATACGTTTGGAAACGTCCCATTTACTTTAGCTGAACTCAATGAAATTACAACAAACTTAGTTAACATTGAAAGAGACCTCGGACTAAAAAATATCGCATTCTATTTAGTGGTAGCCCCCAATAAACAAACTATCTATCAAGAAAATTTACCCTTTAAACTCAAACAGAACATTACCCGTTTAGAACAGTTACAGAGCCATTTAAAATCTTATACTAACCTAAAAATAATTTCACTTAAAAAGCGCTTAATGTCTGAAAAGAAAAATAGGCCCTTATATCATAAAACGGATACACATTGGACTGATTACGGTGCTTTTTTAGGATATTCAGAAACCATTGGGGTTATTAGCCAGGATTTTGAAATAAAACCAATTCCATTATCTGATTATCATGATGTTCCAACTGCGATAAAAGGTGACATTACGCCAATGATTAATATAAATACTAAAGAGAACGTTGTGTCACTCAAAAAAAATAAGGTATCCAAAATAGATACCTTATCCGCCAAATATACGTTTCAACATTATAAAAATCAGTTTCAGGATTTGAAATTGATAATGCATTGTGATTCTTTTTCTAATGCTTGGATTTCCTATTTCAACGAGACATTTATGGAAACCTTATACGTAAGAACTTACGTGCTGGATCATGCTTTAATTGAAGAGATTCAGCCTGACATTGTAATGTTTGAAATTGTGGAAAGACATCTCTCAAACCTAACCAATCAGAAGTAAATTTGATACCTTAGACCACACCTTGTGCCAACATTGCATCTGCTACTTTAACAAAACCAGCAATGTTTGCGCCCTTAACATAATCAACAAAGCCATCCTCCTGTTTGCCGTATTTTACGCAAGATTTATGGATATCTTCCATAATATCAACCAATTTACCTTCTACCTTATTCCTAGACCATGACAGTTTTAATGAATTCTGGCTCATTTCCAATCCTGAAGTTGCTACACCACCAGCATTAGCTGCCTTTCCTGGTCCAAATAATACTTTTGCTTTTTGAAATGCCTCAATGGCTTCTGGTGTACATGGCATATTAGCACCTTCAGCTATAACCAGTACCTTATTTTTGATAAGCATTAATGCTTCTTCTTCATTCAATTCATTTTGAGTGGCACATGGCAAAGCAATATCTGCTTTAATTGCCCAAGGTCTTCCTTCATGAAAGGTTGCGGATTTATAACGATCAGCATATTCGCTTATCCGTCCTCTTTGTTCATTTTTTAGATCCATTATATACGCCAGCTTTTCAGCATCAATACCTTCAGAATCATAAATATAACCTGATGAATCAGACATACCCAACACTTTTGCACCGTATTCTGTAGCTTTTTCGCAGGCATATTGTGCGACATTTCCTGATCCTGAAATCACTACGGTTTTGCCTTCCAAAGTATCGTTTTTAAGTGCCAACATACTTTGTACAAAATATACAGTTCCGTAACCAGTTGATTCTGGCCTGATTAAAGATCCTCCATAAGACCGTCCTTTTCCGGTTAAAATTCCAGTAAACTCATTACGTATTTTCTTATACTGACCAAACATATATCCAATTTCTCGTGGACCAATACCAACATCCCCTGCAGGAATATCTGTACTTTCACCAATATGTCGGTATAACTCATTCATGAAGGATTGGCAAAAGCGCATCACTTCATTGTCACTCTTACCTTTTGGATCAAAATCAGAACCGCCCTTTCCACCTCCCAATGGAAGTGTAGTAAGCGAGTTTTTAAAGGTTTGTTCAAATCCTAAAAACTTCAGAATACTCAAATTTACTGTAGGATGAAAACGTAAGCCTCCCTTATACGGACCGAGGGCCGAATTAAATTCAACCCGAATCCCTCTATTGACTTGTATTTCTCCTTTATCATCAACCCATGGCACTCTAAAAATAATGGTTCTTTCAGGTTCAACCATCCTTTCTAGCAACATTTTTCCTTTATATTTTGGGTTTTCTTCTATAAAAGGCAAAATAGTTTCTGCTACTTCATGCACAGCTTGCAAAAATTCTGGTTCATGCTCATTCGTTTTTTTTACAAGTTTTAAAAAAGAGTCAATTTTATCTTTCATTTATTATTTTATTATCAGTCAATATTAAGTTTGGCGTTGCAAATATAGCTTATATTAAGCTTTTAATGAATTATTCACAATAAAATATTAATTTCTTTACAGAAAATTACATTATCAATAATAAATCTACCTTCTTTAACCTTTTTATTGTTTATCTGTTTAAAAAATCCGTCAAAAAAATCAATATCACAATATGCCGCGTTTAATTATATCATAACCTTCTCGCAGTAAATGTTTTGTTTGGTAGTTAATTGAGTTTTCATATATTTGTTTATACCAACTCCCTTAATTAAATAAACTTTATGATATCTAGTTTGAAATGGCTACCCCTCATCTCTATTTTTATCGTAGGTATTTCGACTGGATTTGCTCAAGGTGGATTCTCAAATGAAATAGGTATTATTGCAGGACCGGTTGCTTTTCAGTCTGATTTTGGTGAACGTCGCGATTTTGACACCAATAAGGGCAACACAGGGTTTGGGATTGGTTTGGTACATTTTATGAACTTTGAGTATCGATCTGGCTACACCCCTTATACCTACTTCAATGATCACTTTAAAGTACGAAGCGAACTCTCTTGGAACAAAACTAAATTAGAGCATTTCGGCAGATGGGTAGACCCTTCAAAAACCGGTGTAAACGCCAATAAATTAAGAGCACATTCCGGTGAAACCAACAACTATAATATCGGGATGCAATTAGAGTATTTTCCCTTCAGCATCAAGGAGTTTTCCTTACCAAGTCCCTCTTTCACGCCTTTTTTTAGTTTTGGCGTTCAATTTACAGCATATAACCCAAAAGTATACACCACCTATAATGATGGAAACCCAAATAATTTAGATAATTTTTATGGCCCCTGGTATCGCTATTCCGATGGAACGATTAGAGATACTGACTTCATAACCGCTAAAAATGGCACAACATTATCGCTTGTGGGCGGTATTGGTGGCCGTTACAAGTTGTCTTATTTATCAGATTTGCTGATTGACTTGAGATGGCAGCACTATTTTAGTGATAAGGTGGATGGCTTAAACCATTCATTGCCCTCTAACAAATCAAACGACTATTTACTTTGGTTGAACTTTGGATATGTATACTACCTCGATTAAGGCTTGACAATTCAATAAACAAAAAAGACCGAAACTAAATTTCGGTCTTTTTTATAGTATATTCTCGCAGTCTGCTTATCCTATTGCTTGTTTCAAATCGGCAATCAGATCTTCTTCATCCTCAATCCCAACACTCAATCGTATTAAGGAGTCTACGACCCCGGTTTTTTCGCGCTCGTCTTTTGGGATACTTGCATGCGTCATACTTGCCGGATGCCCTGCAAGAGATTCCACACCGCCCAGGGATTCTGCCAAGGTAAAGATTTTCAATTTTTCAATAATGCTAATGGCCTCTTCATAATTATTGCCTTTAGTAGTAAACGATACCATTCCTCCAAAATCCTTCATTTGCGATTTTGCAATATCATGGTTAGGATGATTTTCAAAGCCTGGCCAATAGACTTTTTCAATTTTTGGATGCTGATTCAAGTATTCGGCAACTGCTTTTCCATTTTCACAATGCCGTTGCATCCTAATGTGTAAGGTTTTGATGCCCCGCAGCACCAAAAAGCTATCTTGAGGACCACAAACAGCACCACTTGCATTCTGGATAAAATATAATTTATCTGCCAGGTCCTTAGCCTTAACGACCAACCCTCCCATCACGACATCACTATGGCCGCCCAGATATTTTGTGGCAGAATGCATCACTATATCAGCACCTAAATCTAAAGGTTGTTGCAAATACGGCGTAGCAAAGGTGTTATCAACAGCAAATAAAATGTTGTGTTTTTTAGCAATAACTGAAACGGCTTTAATATCAATAATATTCATCATTGGATTAGACGGTGTCTCTACCCAAATCAATTTCGTGCTTTTATTAAGATAAGATTCAATGTGGGCAGGATTCTCCATGCCAACAAAATGAAATTTAACTCCGAAGTCTTGAAAAATTTTGGTGAACAATCTATAAGAACCGCCATAAAGATCATTGGTTGAAATCACTTCGTCACCCGGCTTCAAAAGTTTCATTACCGCATCAATTGCAGCCATCCCCGATCCAAAAGCCAATCCGTAAGTTCCATTTTCAATACTGGCGAATGAATTCTCCAGAGCCGTCCGTGTTGGATTACCACTTCTTGAGTATTCATAACCTTTATGACCGCCAGGAGTAGTTTGCGCATAGGTTGTAGTCTGATATATGGGCGGCATTACAGATCCATAAGCTTTATCATGTTCTTGATTGCCATGAATGGTTTTGGTATTGAATTTCATAGACTCTAATTTTGTTCACAACAAATTTAACCTTTAATTGGTTGGTTACAAAAGGATGTAATACCTTTAATGATTGTTTAATAAATCTCAGAAAACTTGAAGAAAATAAGCTTGGCTTTAATAACCGCATTGGTCTTGTTAGCCTGTAACGAAGACGTCAAATTACAATTTGAAACACAACATATCGAAAAATCATCAGATGCAGTAATCGTTATAAACTATCCTAAAGCCATCGGTACGAAGGCAGTGGCAGAAAAAATAAACCAACAACTTGAGCACGTCATTGCCAATGAAATGAACATGGCCGAAACACCAGAAAACGAGGTCTCACTTTCTCAGGCTGTTTCACAATTTGATAAGGAGTACAAAACCTTCAAAAAGGATTTTCAAGATTCCGCTCAAAAATGGGAAGCAAAAGTAGATGGCAAGATTCTATTTGAATCTCCTGAAGTAATCACAATAAGTCTACAGTCCTATATTGATACTGGAGGAGCACATGGCAATAGCCGCGTTACCTATTTAAACTTCAATCCGAAAAACGGCGTACTTTTAGCCCAAAATGACATCATCAGCGACCTAGCGGAATTTAAAAAAGTAGCCGAAAAGGCTTTTAAGGAGCAAACAAAACCAAAAGATAATGATGAGAGTATGGAGGATTTTTTCTTTGGGGAAGATTTTCAATTACCATCTAATATCGGATTCACACAAAATGGCTTAGTAATGCTTTATAATAATTACGAAATTGCATCATACGCCCAAGGCAACACCAAGATTGTTTTACCTTATGATCAGATTAATAGTCAGTTGAAAGTGAAACCTTAGATTGGACTTTTATTAGAGAAAACATTCGTACTATTTATAATTATCAAGGAGGCGTTATTAACTGATACTTCTTGGTCTAAATAACATAACTCAATTATTTTGAAAAAAATTTATCATTTAAAAACGTGTAGCACCTGTGCAAAAATCATAAAGACCCTTGAGCTACCCTCTGACTTCATCTATCAAGACATTAAGAGTGAGGCAATCACCGAAGCGCAATTAGAACACCTTCGCCAATTGGCAGGCACTTATGAAGCCTTGTTCAGCAAACGTGCACAGCGTTACAAGCAATTGGGACTTAAGGACAAACAGCTCACAGAAAAGGATTATAAAAATTATATCCTTGAACATTATACATTTTTAAGCCGACCAGTTATAGTTTACAACGATCAAATTTTTATCGGCAACAGTCCCAAAACCGTAGAAGCCGCTAAAAAGGCAATTCATGAGAGCTAGAAATCTCGCATTCCTCGCCGCATTTGTTGTGTAATTAATGTATGGATTTAATTATACGTTAGCAAAAGATGTTATGGCGGGCGGTTTTGTTAAACCATTTGCATTTATCATTCTGAGAGTTGGCGGTGCGACCTTGCTATTTTGGCTATTTAGCTTTATGGGTCCAAAAGAAAAAATTGACAAGCGTGATTATATTCATTTTTTTATAGCCGCACTTTTTGGCATTGCCATTAATATGCTAATGTTTTTTAAAGGATTGGAGCATACCACACCCATTCATGCCTCAGTAATTTCTACCATCTCACCCATATTGGTGTTAATCATGTCTGCCATTTTTCTAAATGAAAAACTCACATCGATGAAGATTCTGGGTGTGCTTTTTGGCTTTGCGGGAGCAATTATTCTGACAATTTATGGTAAATCCTTACGCACTGAAGACAACGTTCTTTTAGGGAATACTCTAATATTTATTAACGCCACTTCTTTTGCGATTTACATTATTTTGGTGAAAAAATTGACCGCCAAATACCATCCGTTTACGTTTCTTAAATGGATGTTTCTATTCGCTTTCATTATGGTCATCCCCTTCGGTTATTCTGAACTTATGGAAATTGAATTATCAAGTTTTAACCCTTACGTATATTTTGCCATAGCCTTTATTGTTATTGGTGCCACGTATATAGCAAATTTGTTGAATCCAATAGCATTAGTGCACCTAAAAGCTTCTACGGTAAGCATCTTTATTTATATCCAGCCAGTAATTGCGGGGATATTTGCAATAATCATGGGAAGTGACAATTTAACTTCGGTAAAAGTCATTGCCGCCTCGTTGATATTTTTAGGTATTTATTTGGTCACCAAAAAACCGAAAATTCTAACTTAAGTTCACTGGTTTCTTTCCAAATTTACGGGTGTCCTCTTTGGTCAAAATTTTAAAATCCTTTGATTTTGGAAATGAATCCATTTCCTCTAAAAACTCTGATGGCAATCCCGTTAATTCCCGAGATTTTAAATTGATCCAAGCGCCCAACAGTTCACAATTTGCTAAATTTTCGCCCTTATGATTGTAGATATTATGTTCTATCCTAAAAAACATCCCATCTTCACTCAAACCAGTCACTTCAAGACCAACACGTAACGGCGTCCCCAGAAAGGCTTCTTTGAAATAAAAGATATGCTCATAAAAAACCACTGGACTGATTTGATATTTTACAAGATTGGACAAAGAAAACCCATGTTCTTCAAAAAATGCCACACGTGTATGGCTCATAAAATTAACATAGGCAGAATTTGCCAAATGCCTGTTGGCATCGACATCACTCCATCGTATTTCAAAATTTTTTAGATACATAATTTTAAGATTAGAGATATTAAACCGTAAACACTAGACCTTTCACTATAAATTTAAAATGTCAATAATTCAAAAAGCCGTAAATCTTTTGACTGGTAATATAAAGAATGCAAATTTAGAAATTTTTATATGCCTTAGGCACAATTACACGAACTTAATTAGCCGGTTAAAACTGATGATTTTCATTACCTTTGTGCAACTTTTAAATTAAGTACATGATACAATCCATGACTGGGTACGGAAAATCTGTCATACAGCTTCCTACCAAAAAAATATCCATAGAGATCAAGTCTCTTAACAGTAAAAACCTCGATCTAAATACAAGAATGCCTTCATTATACAGAGAAAAGGAGCTTGACATTCGTAAATTGATCGCTTCAAAGTTAGAACGTGGCAAAGTGGATTTTTCGTTATACATGGAAATTACTGGTGAGGAAACCTCAACACAAATCAATAAAACGGTCGTTAAACAATATATCAAGCAATTGAAGGATGTTGTGGACGGTGACGAAACAGAACTGCTCAAAATGGCCATTCGTTTACCGGATGCAGTAACTACTGAACGTGACGAAATGGATGAGGATGAATGGAGTGAAATTGCTGCAGAGATCAACACGGCCATAACTAAAATCCAAGAATATCGTTTGGACGAAGGTAAAGTCCTGGAAACGGAGTTTTTTGATCGGGTTAAAAATATTTCAGAGCTTTTAGATGCCGTTATTGCAATGGATCCTGAGCGTATTGATGGCGTCAGAGAACGTTTGAATAAGGGTGTGGCTGAGTTGAAAGAGAAAGTAGATGAGAACCGTTTTGAACAGGAACTGGTTTTTTATATCGAAAAATTTGACATCACTGAAGAAAAGGTTCGCCTAAGAAACCATTTGGACTATTTTATAAAAGCGCTTGAAAGCGATGATTCCAACGGAAAAAAATTAGGTTTTATTTCTCAGGAAATGGGCCGGGAGATCAATACCATAGGCTCAAAAAGCAATTACGCCCCGATGCAAAAATTGGTCGTTCAAATGAAGGATGAATTGGAAAAAATTAAAGAGCAGTTATTGAACGTTCTGTAGTGGGTATTAAGTAAAAAAACAGTAGACATCTCTGTCAACAGACAGGTTTGTAATAAAACATATAATTTGTGACAAAAATTGACGACATCACCAACAAGGGTAAACTTATCGTTTTCTCAGCGCCATCTGGCTCAGGAAAAACAACGCTTGTGAGACATTTATTGAAACAAGAAGAACTTAATTTAGAGTTTTCAATTTCAGCGACTTCAAGAGAGAAGAGAAGCAATGAAACCGATGGTAAAGATTATTATTTTCTAGATGCACAAGCTTTTAAAAACCGCATTAAAAATGACGAATTTTTAGAATGGGAAGAAGTTTACCGAGACAACTTTTACGGCACACTGAAAACCGAGGTGAAGCGTATCTGGGCCAAAGGAAAAAACGTCATCTTTGATATTGATGTTTCTGGAGGCTTACGTATCAAACGAAAATTCCCTGACCAAACCATCGCCATTTTTGTTAAACCGCCAAGTATTGACGAGCTTAAGATTCGTTTAAAAAAGCGTCAGACAGAAAGCAATGACAAAATTAATATGCGGATTGCAAAAGCTTCTGCTGAATTGGCAACTGCACCTTTATTTGATGTGATTGTCGTTAATGATGATCTCGAGAATGCGCTTGCGGAGTCCTACAAACTGGTCTCTGATTTTATAAAAATACCGGAAGAATTATGAGAAGTTATTTCTCAAACACCCATCCCAATTAATACGATAATTTAGGCATTGCATCTGAGCAATACAACACCTATATACAGATGAAAATCGGACTCTACTTTGGCACCTTCAATCCCATTCATGTGGGTCATTTAATCATTGCCAACCATATGGCAGAACATAGCGCTCTTGATCAAATATGGTTTGTCGTCACCCCCCAAAGTCCTTTTAAAGTAAAAGCATCCATGCTTGATAATCATGATCGTTTTGAGATGGTGTACCGGGCTACTGCCGATTATCCAAAATTGCGACCTAACGATATTGAATTTGGGATGTCACAACCCAATTACACCATCAACACACTTACCTATTTAAAAGAGAAATATCCCATGCATGAGTTTGCCTTGATTATGGGAGAGGACAATCTGAAAAGCCTCCACAAATGGAAGAACTACGAATTGATCTTGGCCAACCATCATATTTATGTGTATCCAAGGCTTTCAGAAGGTCAAGTTGAAACCCAATTTGAGCAGCATCCAAAAATTCATCAGGTCTCCGCTCCTATAATGGAATTGTCCTCTACATTTATTAGAAAATCAATCAAAGAAGGTAAAAACGTGAGACCCATGCTGCCTGAGCACGTTTGGGAATATGTGGACGAAATGAACTTTTATCGTTAACCAAGAAAAACTGTCATGTTTTTTTAAAATCTGAGAGGTTCTTCAATCTCAAAAACCACTTCGTCTTCTGCTTTTCTCCGAGAGCAGAATCCACTCCTCCTTAAAAAATAGGAGAAGTTAGTTTGACATCTATATTCGTTTCATCAAAAAAATAAAATTAATTCTCCTTTTTTGATTTATAAAACAGGAATTTCTATAGTATCTATTTCGTTTTTATACCGAATTATATCAGATTGAATCTGAGTATTGTTGAGATTAAACGTTTCTTCAAACAGATTTTGATAATAAGCGATACCTTCCAGTAAATTACTTTTAAAAGCGGTCCATTTTTTAATGTTTTTAGCAGATAATGCATCGGTAAAATTCGCAATGTCATTTTTTAGATAATCCACATACATCTTCAATTCCTTTACAAACATATTTGGTCGATTCGCTTCTGTAAGCACTGAGGTACCTCCATAAATATGTTGTATCATTTGAGACAATGAGACTTCTTTATTAAAGTACGCTAAATTTGGTCCTGGACAAATCACAACGCCCTGCTGTTGCCCTTTTAATGGCATATCGTTTTCTAGATAGGAGGCATTGGCCAGACCAACACATAAACAGGCTTTTTCAGTAATCTTGCTTTTAGCAAGTTCATAGTGTGAAGACCCCATAGCCTCCTTATTCACCTCAAGTTCTGACAATTTCACATCTTGATATTTTTTTGATGCCGTACAAATTCCTTCCGGGCCAAACTCCTTACTTAATGCCAAAAACTTTTTCGGACAAGAACTTCCCGCCTTATTATTAGCAATACGGCTTTGTTTATAAAACTCATTAGAGGTCCCTCTAAGCGTATTAAAAGGTACGCCTAAGGGCGAAATATCACTTAAATACAAATCACTTTCCTTAGCTGCTGCAAGAAGTTTTCTAGTTGCATTATCTACCGATGTCGCTTCCGGAACCAATAAAAAAGGACTGCCCCAACCTACAGAATCTACCTTATATCTATCAATTAAAAAATCATGTTCCGCGGCAGTTCCAACACCACCTTGAACGGTGATTTTAATGTCCAAGGAGTTTTTAGGAACAACCTGTTGCTTATCCGCTAAGGCTTTCATAAAAATGGCCTGTGTATCACGCAGCAACTCTCCTTTTTTGGTTTTGAACTCCTCTAAAATTGGACCTAACAAAAATCCTTCGGTTGCAAAGGCGTGGCCACCACAATTTAATCCAGATTCAACCCGGTATTCTGAAACCCAAAGTCCTTTCTTGGCCAAAAATTTTCCTTGAATAATAGCAGAACGAAAATCGCTCACTTTTAAAATTACTTTCTTTTTCAGATTTCCATGGGCATCTGGAAAAAAATCTTTGAAACTTTCAAAATAGCTATATAATCTTGGATTCATTCCTGCGGAAAGCACAACTGAAGATTCCAAATTGCTATTGGCAAATCCACGAAGCGACGCATGGGCATCGTTAAATTCTATTGGAAGCTGCTCCGATCCTTTAAAATTGTCTTTGTCAATCTTGGTCATGATATTGACATCAATTTCTCCAGCAGACATATGGGTATCCATATAATCTTTTATGGTTTCCTTAATGAGCATGCCCTCTTCCAACATTTTTGAAAGCCCTTCCTTGATGCTAGATTTATTGGGAAGCATACCGATAAAATTCTCTAATGCTGATTTACTTTCTGATAATTCCTCTTTAAATTTTCCAAACTTATCTTTAACAATAGTATCAACTAAATTCAAATATGAAGTTATACGTTTGGCGCGATAATCTTCGGCCTTTTTTGAAATTTCCTGGTAAGGCAGACTAAATTTTTGACTATAGAATGCATTCATTTTCTCCAAAAGGTCATCATCTATTATAGATATGACAGACGAAATACCATATTGGGCCACTCGAATGGGACTATCTACAGTGAAGGCTAAACCCATAACAGGAATATGAAAACTATGCGCTTGTTTAATGGCTATCATAATGGCTTATTCTTAAATAATTAAGCGCCAAATGTAAATAACGAGAAGTGTAAAAAAGATGACAATTGTCATATCCCAATCTGTTTTATTATAATAACTTACAAAATTAAAAGGCGTTCCATAACATTTCAGTTCATAAGCTTTATGCACTTTTCAGCTCATTAAAAATGATAAAACGCGTTTTCATAATGTGTAAGTTCCTCCTTGGTTTTGTTCTTTAACACTGCAACAATATCAAACCTAGACTCTAATTCAATATCATTTTCAATAATAAATGCATCCATTGCCTTGACCAATAATTTGATTTTACTAGGCGTCACAAAATCTTGTGGATCTCCAAAAAAGTCAGAATTTCGAGTTTTGACTTCTACGCAAATCATCATATTATTATGCTTCGCAATAATGTCGATTTCTGCTTTCTGATAAAAATAATTCTTGTACACAATCTCATACCCTTTTGAGAGTAGGTATTCAGCGGCTAATTTCTCGCCTAACTTACCAAGTTCATTATGGTGTGCCATTATTCCTGCGAAGACAGGAATCTCATCCTGCCATTTAAAATTATTTAATTAAGCCACAAATTCACCAATATATCTAAAAACGTTTTAAAATCATCTTCACCCTCTCTCAATAACAAGGCACTTCTAATGTCATAAAGGAAAGCGCAGTGAATAAAAAAATCTGATTATATGGCGTCTTCCTTTTATTATTTTATCGAAATTTGCAGGACCATTCAAAGTTGGAATATGCTTGTTTTCATCAAATTATCGATCTAATCAACCCTTTTAGTTTTCAATGTCTTTAAATAGATTCACCACTTCCAATGTACAAAATAAAGAAACTATATGTCGCTTTTTTGCATTTCAAAAGAGCATTTATAAATTACCCATATAAGAAATTCAATTTTGTGGAAATTCTTCTTTTATGGATCAACGAGCGCCTAACGCGTTCACAATTTCTCATTTTATCAGGAATTTTAGTAGGGCTAACCGCTGGTCTGGCTGGGGTTCTTCTTAAAGTCATTGTGCACCATATTCAATTGTTCATCAATACTGAAGTGCCCTTTGAAGAGCGCTTATATGTTTATGCCATCTTTCCATTGCTCGGTATCACTCTAACTGCTATGGTGGTAAAGTACTTTTTTAAAGGCGATGAAGACAAGGAACTTTCCTTCATTTTAAAGGATATTTCACAAAACCAGAGTAAAATCAAATCCAACAAGATGTATTCTCAAATTGTACAAAGCGGACTAACGGTTGGTTTTGGAGGTTCTGTAGGACTGGAAACGCCTATAGCCGTAACAGGTTCGGCCATTGGATCAAACTATGCACAACGCTACCGATTAGATTTTAAAGAACGTACGTTGTTGCTTGCCTCAGGTGCTGCTGCTGGGATTGCTGCTGCATTTAACGCACCAATCGCGGGGACCATGTTCGCTTTTGAAATATTGCTCACAGGATTGGTTTTCACCGATTTTATCCCCTTGGTCATTGCTGCTATTTGTGGAAGCCTACTCTCTACGGTGATTTTAAACGAAGATGTGTTATTCAATCTTCGTGCACGAGAAGCTTTCAATTATGTCAACATTTTCTATTATATCATTTTAGGGATTTTTACTGGTTTCTATGCGCGTTATTTTTTATTGGTCGGACAAAAAGTTCATCAGTTTTTTGAACGTTTTAAGAAACGAGTCATTTTAAAAGCGCTTGTTGGAGGCGCCTTATTATCGTTGTTATGTGTTGCATTTCCACCACTTTTTGGGGAAGGTTATCTCAATATTAAAACTTTACATCAAGGCAACGCTGAACAATTAATTAATGAAAGTTTATTTCGCTATTTCGGAAACTCACAACTCATTATTCTCGTTTTTCTTGCTTTAGCTACGCTTTTAAAAGCCTTTGCGACAAGTATTACTTTAGGTTCTGGTGGAAATGGCGGTAATTTTGCGCCATCATTGGTTGCAGGTGGATTTTTGGGATATGTCTTTGGTCTTTCTTTGGAAATGTTAGGCGTTCAAGACGTACCAACCACAAATTTAATGTTAGTTGGTATGGCAGGAGTCATGTCTGGAGCCTTATACGCGCCATTAACCGCCATTTTTCTGATTGCCGAAACCAGTGGGGGTTATGATCTCTTCATTCCATTGATGACGGTTTCCGTCATTGCTTATGTGATCAATCGATTTTTTTCGCCAGTCAACCCAGCGTTCACTAAACTGGCCGATGAAGGAAAGATTTTTACGACCCGCCAAGATCAAAATATTCTTTCGCAAATATCCCTACAAGATTGCATCAACCCTGCTTCTCTGGTGCTGAGTACAAAAGAAAGTATGGATGAGGTGATGCAGAAGTTTAGAAATAGTGACCAAAATAGTATGGCGGTTATTGATAGTAACAATCAATTTTTGGGAATTTTAAATAGAGAACATTTACGTCCTTATCTTTTAGGAAAAAAATCAACTTCTGAAACTAGCGTGGGCAAACTCGCCATTAAACCTTCATTTATTGTCACACCATCAGATTCTGTCATGCAGGTCACCAAAATGTTTGATGAAGCCGATGTCTGGCAACTCCCATTATTGGACGAAAATAAAGGATTTCGAGGATTTATTAGTCGCTCAAAAATATTGACTAATTACCGCGCTTTGTTGAGAGATTATTCGGAGTGATGTTAGTCAGTTATCAAAAACAACAGTGGATTCGTTTTTAGTCACCTTCAACTCTATGTTCCTACCAAAAATCATCGCTCTGTTGTCATCTTCATGTCCTGCTGGCATTTTAAAAGCAATTGGAAAATCATAATCGGACAATACATCCAAAACCAATTGCTCAACAGAGCTTCCCCAAGGGGTCGTATTCACCCTAACTTTCGAAAAATCGCCTACAATCACACCTTTGCAATTGTCAAAATAGCCTGCACGTTTTAAACTTTGCAACATCCGATCAATATGATAAGCATACTCGCCCGTTTCTTCAATAAAAAGGATTTTCCCTGAAAGGTCAATACTGGTATTAGAGCCCAACATGGTATGTAGTAAAGTCAAATTTCCGCCAACCAATTCACCAGACGCTGTGCCTACTTTATTATATTTTGATCCTTCTAAGGTATAGCCCAATGGTTTTCCAAATATTGCCGCTTTAAAGCTTGCTACCGTTTCTTTGATATCGCCTAAATCTTCGGTTACTCCTGCAGCCATCATGGCATGCATAGACTCAAATCCTTTAGTGTGCAATTGGTTGTGTAATGCTGTAATGTCAGAATAGCCAATAACCCATTTCGGTTTTTTTCTAAATTTGGTATAGTCCAATTTATCCAAAATCCTGACTGTTCCATATCCGCCACGTCCTGCCCAAATAGCACTAATTGTAGGATCGTCCATTGCTCTTTGAAAATCGGCACAACGTTCTTCATCGGTTCCTGCAAAATGATTGGACACCGAAAACAAGTGTTCTCCCAAAACAGTGTGCAAGCCCCAACTTTTCATTAATTCCTGAGCCCGCTGAATATCAGCATTTCTATTTTTAAGAATTCCGGCTGGAGCAACAATTGCAACGGTGTCTCCCGCTTTTAAATACGCAGGACGCACAAGTGTTTGCTGTTTCATAAGTGACGATTTTTCTTGTGCCAATAAGCCTTGCGGAACTAGCCACAAAACGAAGCAACTTAAGACGAGGGTAAGAGTGATTTTTGACATAATGTAAAAATACATTTTTTTTCTAAATCGAGGTCAAAATGCGTACTTTTGTGGCTTCTAAAAACATCGCGATATTGCGAGTGAAGTGAAGCAAACTGTCAGTTCAAAGCTGAAGTTTATGATGTCACCTTACTCTTTTCAATGAAGCACCATTAAATTATTAATTGATGAATCAACCTAAAAGATATACTATTACAGCAGCATTACCTTATACCAACGGCGCGATCCATATTGGCCATTTGGCTGGGGTTTATGTGCCTGCTGATATTTACGCACGTTATTTACGATTAATTGGCAAGGATGTGGCCTTTATCTGCGGAAGCGATGAACATGGCGTTCCAATTACTATTAAAGCAAAAAAAGAAGGGGTGACGCCTCAAGATATCGTGGACAAATACCACGCGATTATCAAAACCTCGTTTGCCGATTTTGGGATCAGTTTTGACAACTATTCGCGCACGTCTGCAGAAATCCATCATGAAACAGCTCAGGAATTCTTTAAGACCTTGTATGATAAAGGTGAGTTTATTGAAGAAATCACAGAGCAACTTTACGATGAAGAAGCGGATCAGTTTTTAGCGGACCGTTTTGTGACGGGCACTTGCCCTAAATGTGGTAATGAAGAAGCCTATGGCGACCAATGTGAAAAATGTGGTACTAGTTTAAATGCAACCGATTTAATCAATCCAAAATCGGCCATCACTGGAAATGTACCTACCTTAAAACAAACCAAGCATTGGTTTTTACCGTTGCACAAACACGAGGCATTTTTAAAAGAATGGATCTTGGAAGGGCATAAAAAAGATTGGAAGCCTAATGTTTACGGACAAGTCAAATCTTGGATTGACGACGGTCTACGCCCAAGAGCAGTTACCAGAGATTTGGACTGGGGCATTCCGGTGCCGTTAGAAGGAGCTGAGGGAAAAGTATTATATGTATGGTTTGATGCACCTATTGGTTACATCTCGTCTACCAAAGAATGGGCAGAGCGCGTTGGGAAAGATTGGGAACCTTATTGGAAGGACAAAGAAACCAAATTGGTACATTTTATCGGGAAGGACAATATTGTATTCCACTGTATTATTTTCCCATCCATGTTGAAGGCCGAAGGTTCCTACATTTTACCTGATAATGTACCTGCAAATGAGTTTTTAAATTTAGAAGGGAATAAATTATCCACTTCAAAAAACTGGGCCGTTTGGTTACCGGAATACTTGGAAGATTTTCCAAACCAACAAGATGTCCTGCGTTATGCATTGACCGCAAATGCACCCGAAACGAAGGACAATGATTTTACCTGGAAAGATTTTCAGGCAAGAAATAATAATGAATTGGTAGCCATCTTCGGGAATTTCATTAATCGCGTGGTGGTATTGACCGATAAATATTACAAAGGGATCGTACCAGAAGCATCAGAATTTAGCGCCGTGGACCAAGACGTCTTGGCAGCCATAAAAGCATATCCTGATGTGATTGCGAGTTCTATTGAACGTTACAGGTTTAGGGAAGCGAGCCAAGAACTCCTCAATTTAGCACGGTTGGGCAATAAATACTTGGCAGATGAAGAACCCTGGAAACTCGTCAGAACAGATGAAGCACGTACTAAAACCATTATGTTTGTAGCACTTCAAATGGCATCGGCTTTAGCCTCGTTGAGTGAACCTTTTTTACCTTTTACTTCTGAAAAATTGAAAACCATTCTTAATATCAACTCTAACGATACCACCAATTCATGGAACGCTGTTTCATCTAAAAAAGTGTTGCTCCCTGCAGGACATCACATTGGGAAAGCTGAATTGCTATTTTCGAAGATCGAAGATGAGACTATACAACATCAATTGGACAAACTTATTGCGAGCAAAAAATCAAATGAGGCCGCTAATAAAAAATTAGAGCCTCAAAAAGAAACCATCACTTTTGAAGATTTTTCAAAGTTGGATATGCGTGTGGGTACCATTTTGGAAGCTGAAAAAATGCCAAAAGCCAATAAATTATTGATTTTAAAAGTGGATACCGGCATCGATGTTCGCACTATAGTTTCAGGGATTGCGGAGAGTTTTACTGCAGAAGAAGTTGTTGGGAAACGTGTTACCGTTTTGGTCAATTTAGCACCACGCACGCTGAGAGGGGTTGAAAGTCAGGGTATGATATTGATGACAGAATCTGAAGACGGGACATTGGTTTTTGTAAATCCGGATGCTTCTACTGACGCAAAAGTTCCTAACGGATTGCACATTAGCTAGGTAAAACGCTTAAAAAAACGTACTTTATATTTGAATATTACAAAAAACCATTCGCTATCTTTGAAAAACAGAATTACTAATTATAGATATTATGAAATATTTTTTAAGTTTAACTTTCTTGGTTTGTTTGTTCCTTTTCAATTGCAAATCTCAAGATCCCGTACAAAAATCCACCAGTAAAACGGAAACACAACTTGTTGGTACAAAATGGGTTTTAAGCAAACTTAACGGTGATCCTTTAAATCTTTCTAAAAGTGAGTTGGAGCAACCTTATATTAAACTCACAAAAAAAGACAACGGTGTAGGTGGAAATGGCGGTTGTAATGGATTTGGAGGTACGTTTTCATTAAAAGAGAATCAGCACATAGCCTTTTCTCAAATGATGGCCACCATGAAATATTGTGATGAAAACGAGCTGGAAAGCGTATTTATGGCAAATTTACAAAAAGCCTATAGTTACACGCTTATCAACGACGAATTGACTTTCAATGACCAAAACGGTTATGTTTTGCTGACTTTTAAAGTTGCCGAAGATAAAAAATAACAGGTCTAATCTTTTGAGATTTTACCAATTTACTAAATTCAAATTTTTAAATAAGAAATGAAAACCAAAATAATAAATGTATTAGCTATTACTGTTGTGTTCATCATGACGAGTTGTAATTCTGAGAAGAAAAAAGAGACCCAAATATCAGAAGAACCTCAACTAGAAGCTGTAGAAATGGAGGCTACTGGGGACAACAGTAGGACCTCCTTAGATTGGGACGGCACCTATGAAGGAGAGGTACCTTGCGCCGATTGTGAAGGCATTAAAACCATAGTTATAATTAACAGTGATAAAACCTATACCATCCAAGAAACCTATTTAGGCAAAGAAACTACACCAATCGAGACCAAAGGCACCTTTGAATGGGATGACCAAGGCCAAAGAATTCTATTGTCCAATGATAGGAACCCTTATTTTGTTGGTGAAAACACACTGACCTTATTGGACAGTGAAGGCAACAAGAACAATGGAGACTTACAAGAGTTCTACGTTTTGAAGAAAGTGATGGATTAAGACAAAACCTCATTTATAAAATTAAGAACTGTTTGAAATCTCAAGCAGTTTTTTTTATCTTCTTATCTTTACAACTCATTCTTTTAAAGTCTACACATGTCCTTGATTCCATATATTATTGCCCACACAAAACTCTCAGAACATTCTGTAAAAAACACGGTCGAATTATTAAATGAGGATGCTACCATCCCGTTTATTTCCCGATATAGAAAAGAGCGTACCGGAAACCTTGATGAAGTTCAAATTGGGTACATTGTAAAATTCAAAGAGCAATTTGAAGCTTTGGAAAAGCGAAAAATCGCCATCTCAAAAGCCATTGAAGAACAAAATGCCTTAACATCAGAATTAAAACAAAAGATTGCAGGGATTCAAGATTTGACGGCACTTGAAGATTTATATCTGCCTTTCAAAAAAGGCAGAAAGACAAAGGCAGAAACGGCACGACAAAACGGACTGGAGCCCTTGGCTAAAATTATTATGAGCCAAAACGCTTCAGATTTAGAAGCGATTGCTTATAAATATGTAAAAGGAGAAATCGCTTCCGCAGAAGACGCCTTGGAAGGTGCACGGCATATTATTGCCGAATGGATCAACGAACGCACTGATATCAGAAACAACATTCGTCATCAGTTGGAACGTTTTGCGATGATTTCAACAAAAGAAGTAAAGATGAAAGCAGGGGATGCTGCGACTGCGCTCAGCACGAATGAAAATGCCCAAAAATTTAGAGACTATTTTGATTGGGAAGAATCGTTGTCCCGCATTCCATCGCATCGGTTATTGGCTATTTTAAGAGCCGAAGCTGAAGGCTTTATAAAATTCAAAATTACTATTGATGATGACAAAGCATTGGCTAAAATTGAAGATAAAATTATTCGTTCTCATAATGATTGCGCTGCGCACATCCAAATAGCAATTCGAGATGCATATAAACGGTTATTACTACCGTCACTTTCAAATGAAGCACTTCAAAACGCTAAATCAAAAGCCGATGAAGCGGCCATTTCAGTATTTGCGAAAAATTTAAAACAATTGCTCTTAGGCTCACCCTTAGGAGAAAAGCGCATCCTTGCCATCGATCCTGGGTTTAGATCAGGCTGTAAAGTGGTGTGTCTAGACGCTCAAGGTGGATTGTTATACAATGAAACCATCTATCCGCATCCCCCAAAAAATGATACCATTGGTGCCATGAAAAAAATCAGCTCTCTAACTGAAGCGTATCAAATTGATGCCATTGCCATCGGAAACGGAACAGCCTCTCGAGAAACCGAGGCGTTCATTCGAAAAATCCGATTTAAAAATGACATTCAGGTATTTGTGGTCAGTGAAGCGGGTGCCAGTATTTATTCAGCATCAAAGATTGCGCGTGATGAATTTCCTAATTACGATGTGACCGTTCGTGGTTCAGTTTCTATTGGCAGACGCCTGCAGGATCCGTTGGCTGAATTGGTTAAAATTGACGCCAAATCTATTGGTGTTGGACAATATCAGCATGATGTGGATCAAAGCAAACTTAAAAAAGAGTTGGATGTTGTTGTTGAAAGTTGTGTAAACGCTGTGGGAGTGAACCTCAATACCGCAAGTACGAGCCTATTAAGCTATGTCTCTGGAATTGGACCTAAACTGGCTGAAAACATCGTCAACTATCGTGATGAAATGGGTCCGTTTACATCTATAAACGCGATTAAAAAAGTTCCTCGCTTAGGCGCAAAAGCTTTTGAACAAGGTGCAGGATTTTTAAGGGTCAAATCAGCTATGAATCCATTGGATGATTCAGCAGTACATCCTGAAAGTTATGCCATTGTTGAAAAAATGGCAAAAGATTTGGGAAAGAACGTTTCTGATTTAATTGGCAACAAAACCGAACTTCAAAAATTGGATTTAAAGAAATACTGTACTGATTCTGTGGGATTGCCAACGCTTCAGGACATTATCAAAGAATTGGAAAAACCAGGATTGGACATTCGCGAGCAAGCGAAAGTCTTCACTTTTAACCAAAACATCAAAACCATCAATGATGTGGAGGAAGGCCAATTGCTACCCGGAATTGTTAATAACGTTACCAATTTTGGTGCTTTTGTAGATATTGGAATCAAAGAAAGTGGATTGATCCATGTGTCTAATTTATCGGATTCCTTTGTGAGCGATGTGAATGCCCATGTGGCGCTGCACCAGCAAGTGATTGTCAAAGTTCTGGATGTTGATATTCCGCGGAAACGTATCCAACTTAAACTACACAAATAGTAATTTACTGAATCTCTTGGCTCACCAAGTAAGTAGTATACCCTATAAAAACCACCAATAATAAGGCGGACTCCCAACGATCTAAGGTTTTTTTCTTACCTGTAAACATGGCGACGAACAAAAACAGGGTGCCACCAAGTAAAAGGTAGATATCGGTATTAAAAACGGAACTGAATGAAATTGGGCGTACCAAAGAACTCACAGATAGAATGAGGAAAATGTTAAAAATGTTGGAGCCAATAATGTTCCCGATGGCAATATCACTGTTCTTTTTCATGGCTGCCACCACAGAGGTCATTAACTCTGGAAGAGATGTTCCTGCCGCAATAATGGTAAGTCCGATAATTTTTTCACTCACCCCCAATTCGCTCGCAATGGTCACCGCATTATCAACAATTAATTTTCCACCAATTATCAAACCGATCAAACCCAGAACAATAAATCCCCATATTTTATAATTTGAAGTGGTGATGCTTACCTGCTCAGCGGTCGAGACATCTGTCTTCATTTGCTTATAGATATAATACAAGAAAAGAAAAAATAGTAAGAGCAAGATTATCCCATCAAATCGAGACAATCCCATGTCAGTAAAAAAGTAGCCGTTGGCAAGAATCAAAAACACTAGTGCCGCCACAAATGAAATAGGAATTTCCTTCCATACGGTTGAGGATTGCACTGCAATAGGAAAAATAAGACCCACAATTCCCAAAATCATGAAGAGATTGAAATTATTACTGCCTATCACATTGCCCAAAACAATATCAGAATGATTTTCATAGGATGCGACTGTATTGACCACTAACTCTGGGGCTGACGTTCCAAACGCCACAATGGTCAATCCAATTGCCAAATCTGGAATTTTGTTCTTTTTAGCCAATAGTGTAGAGCCATTTACCATCCAGTCCGCGCCCTTTATTAAGAGAACAAAACCTAAAACAACAAGAAAACCAGAGAGTAACATAAAGCTATTTTTTTCAGCAAATGTAGATGAATATTTGACACAAAAACAGGGTATTAATATAATCATATAAAAAAACCATCTCTATTTTTCTTCTATTTTGAATGTCTTCAAAAAAAGGATAAGAGATGGTTTTTTATCAATTAAAAAGGTTTAAGCCGCATTAACTCTATTCTTGTTGTATTTATGTTTATCGATAAATGCCAACCATTTTTCAGCACGTTCCAATTCTCGGTTTTGAGAAAAATTGTCATCAACGGCGTATAAAGTAATGACCACTGGTTGAGTATTGGAAATAAAAGTAAATTCCAAATCAAGCTGAGACATTTCAGAATAGTGCTTATCACCATTTTTATAGTCTTTACTAATTTTATTGATGGCACATTTTCTCACATCATCCAGCTCAATTCTTTGAATTTTTTTATCCGATTTGCTTGAATTGATATAGATCAATGTATTCTCATGGTCATCATAGCCTAAACAGGAATTGTTCCAATATTCGACAACTGATAAGTTTACATTGTGCTCTTTTGAAATTTTTTGAAATACTTTCTTCTGTTTGGCTTCAGCACTTTTTTGTGCAAAAATGAACCACGCAAACGGGACTACAACGATTAATATGACGACTAGCATCACGATATTTAATGATAGATTCATTGTTTTTTATTTTAATTTATAAATAGACTGAAAGAGGCATAGTTTGATGCCTTCTAAATGTTAACTGAAAAGTGATTCAGTCTACGTAAAACAATGAAATGGAAAAATAATTTCTTTCGTAGAAAGATTGACCACAATTTGTTGGCCAATAATATAATAAGAAAGTTGATAATAGATTGGTGCCACTAGATTTTTGGCTTCCTTATATGGCTGAGGAAAGGTTTTTACTGCTGGAGACTCATACGTTGAGGCATGATTAACATCAAAAACAGCATCAAAAAATAAAGGATTAGTATCGTGATCATCTGCAGCAATCACACTATCTACAGGCACATAATCAGGTATTGGTGTTGTGGCAAGATCTGTAGATCCTAGCAATACCAACCATCCGAAAAAACTAAATATGACCCCTTTTAATGCGAACATCACAATCCTTTAAACCACAAAGATAATCGAATACCATGTTAAAAAAATCGCAAGGCCTTAAATTTGTTTAGACAAAAAAATAGACAATAATTTTAAAAATCATATTTTGCATCAGTATAGTTTTTAATTCAATTTCCAAAATAGATTTTATACTTTGCGGTAATTACTAAATCCGAATTTAAGAATTCTCTCCCAAGTTATTACTTATGCTAAAAATAGCGTTCCACCCTATTTACAAACATCCTTTGCCAGAAGGCCATAGATTTCCGATGCTGAAATATGAATTGCTACCGGAACAATTACTCTACGAAGGCACCTGTACAAAAGCTAACTTTTTTGAACCCACTCTTACTGAGGAGAAGGATATATTAAAAGTACACACTTCTAAGTATTATAATCATTTAAAAAACCTCACCTTAGACCCAAAAGCTGTTCGAAAAATCGGATTTCCATTAAGTGACACCCTCGTTAAACGTGAAATCATCATTGCTGATGGCACCATTAAAGCGAGTGAGTTTGCTTTAAAATACGGCATCGCGATGAACATTGCAGGTGGCACACACCACGCCTATTCCAATAGAGGCGGAGGGTTTTGTATGCTCAATGATCAAGCCATTGGCGCACGGTATCTTCAAGGTAAAAAATTAGCAGACAAAATTTTAATTGTAGATCTTGATGTCCACCAAGGCAATGGTACTGCCGAAATATTCCAGAATGATCCTTCTGTATTTACCTTTTCCATGCACGGAAAAAGCAACTATCCGTTTAAAAAAGAGCAAAGTGATTTGGATATTGCGCTTGAAGATCATTGTGATGATGCCACGTATCTGTCTATTTTGAAAGATATTTTACCAAAACTGATTCAATCCGAAAAACCCGATTTTATGTATTATTTGTGTGGCGTGGATGTGATTGCTTCTGATAAATTAGGCAAATTGGGATTGACTGTTGAAGGCTGCAAGGAACGTGACAGATTTGTCCTGCAAACCTGCAAAGACCAAAACATTCCTGTTATGTGCAGTATGGGTGGTGGCTATTCACCTGATATTAAAATCATAATTGAAGCCCATGCCAATACGTTTAGATTGGCTCAAGACTTGTTTTTCTAAAATTCCAATAAAAAAATTCCAAATTCCAATAGTCTTGGAATTTGGAATTTCAGAATTGGAATTTGATCGCTTACTTACCCCCCAACATCAGTAATTCATTACAGAATATTTCTGTCATATAATGTTTCTTACCATCCTTATCGTCCCAAGAACGGTTAGTCAATTTACCTTCTATGGCGATTTCCTTTCCTTTGGCAACGTATTTCTCAACAATGTCTACCAAACCACCTCTTACCACAATATTATGCCAATAGGTGCGCTCCACCTTAGTGCCGTTTTTATCTTTATAGCTATCGTCTGTAGCCATAGAGAATTTAGCCATTTTGTTTCCGTCAGGAAAACTTACGATTTCTGGATCTTGTCCTAATCTTCCAATCAACTGTACTGTGTTTCTTAATGCGTTCATGATTTCTAAATTTTAAAGGTTAAACAGTTAATACTATTGAATCTCGTTCGGTCAATTCAACGGTACAAAGATGCAAGGGCTTCTTAGTGTTATTCGGTTGTTAACTATTTAAACTCGTTTGTAAACGTTTGTAGTCGTTTATGAACGAATAATCGTCGCTTTAAAAAACCAGTATCTTGAAGGAAACCCATGGTTGATAACCAAATACTTATCTCTAACTTTACAAATAATCTAAAACTCAAATATTATGGCAGTAATCATGCAGGTAGATTTTCCACATAAAGATGTTTGGGGAAAAGAAATGGCAAATCAAATGAAAGAACTTGCGCACAGCATTACCAAGGAACCTGGATTTATTTGGAAATTCTGGACCGAAAGTAAAACTGATGAGATGGCAGGAGGTATCTATATGTTCGATTCTCGGGAAAACGCAGAGAACTACTTAAAAATGCATTCCGAAAGATTAAAAGAATTTGGGTATTCGGATATTAGAGGCAAGGTTTTTGAAATAAATGAAGAACTTTCCAAAATCTGTAAGGCTCCGTTTTAATTATTTGTTTTTATCTCAAAAAAGAAAATTGGACGTCTATGATAGTATCTATTCCACACGCTTAATGGCCTCAAAAAGTGCCCTTGCTTTTTTACCTTCAATAGTACCGCGTTCTGAAAACACGATGGTGCCTTTACTATCAATGACAAAATAAGAAGGGAAGGAACGCAAATCGTAATTTTGGTCAAATATGGCATCACCTTGAAGCACCGTATAATTGATGTCTTCAGTTACAACGGTTTTCTTGGTTTCTTCTAAATCATAGTCAAAATTAACAGTAATGACCTTGATTTTGTCCTTAAATTCCGTTTCTATTTCCTTTACTTTTGGTAGAGACGCCATACAATGACTGCACCCGGAAGTCCAAGCTTCCAAAAATAGTGGCGTGCCTCGAAAATCATTTAAAGAAACTTTTTTGCCATTTAAATCCAACAAGCTCCACTCCGGTACTTTTATATTGAGCATCGGCTCCTTTTTAATGCCAAAGACGGTGGTTACATAACCTTCCTTCTCTTCATGACTAAAAGTAGCGTCATCCATTGGCTCATTAAATACAAGCGCTTCATAAACTATTTCCTTCTTTCCAGATGCGCCATTGGCAATCTCAAGTTTTAAAGGCGTCGCCAGTTCGGTATCTAACCAAATTTTGTATTTATCAAATGCATAAACGTAAGCTTGAGTATCATTAAAATTCTCCTGATCGCAGTAGACGATGTTATCTTTAAATTGATTCAATAGTGTCGTGGTCACCAATAAATTATCATCATCACTCATAGAAGCATTTAAATATTTTGGGATGGAGCGATCTTTGCCATAATCAAAGGTGGTAATTTTTTTCTTATGGTCTTCAACTACTGCCAAAGAAGCCAATTGGTAATAAATGGTCGTTTCTTTGTTCATTTCCTTGAAAAAGAACAGTTTTAAATGCGGTTCATAGTTGACTCTCTTTTGCTTATAAACGGTTGAGGCAGACGGTTTGGAGCTGCCCACATGAGTTGTTACTGCAGTAAAACTTAAGGTTTCCCAATTATCAAGTTGCGCAGTTGCTTTATTTAGAACTGTTTCTGGAGATTGTAGTTTATCTTTATTCCCACACGAAAAAAAGATTAAAAGAACACATAAAAGACTTATATACAATTTCATGAATTTCAAATTTTTACCAAATTGAAATTTACAGCCTTATTTACAATTAAAAAAACCTCCCGCCATTCCTTTTTGCCTAAAGCTAAATTACTACTGAAAGTACCGTAGAACATTTGAAATAGGTAGCAGAACTCATTTATTGGAACACCAGAGAAATTCCAAATTCCAAAGAGAACCCATTGATGCTTGGAATTTAAAACATCGGAATATGACTGCCTGATGGCGGATAATACCGACAACTAAAAAGCTTATATTTGAACTATGTCAAAACTTCTAAGCTACCTCTATCCCATTACCAAGAAAATTCAATCTGAATTTAGCGGTATCTTGGAAATTACGTGGTACAATGGAAAAAAGCATCTCAACACCAAAAACGCCAACTATTCTTATGGTTCCTTGCAACGGATCTTGAAGTTTGGTCTGGAAAAAATCGATTTGAAAAAAGTCAATTCTATTTTGCTCCTAGGTCTTGGTGGCGGCAGTGTTATTGAAACACTTCGTCACGACTTTTCATATGCTAACCACATCACTGCCGTAGATATTGATCCCACGGTCATCGAAATTGCCAAGAATGAATTCAACCTTAAAGAAGATGAGCACCTAAAAATCATTTGTGAAGATGCCTTACTTTTTATGCAATTAAATAATCAACAATTTGATTTAATAATTATCGACCTCTTCATAGATGTTGATGTGCCAAAGCAATTTTTAGCGATCCCATTTTGGAACGACATTCTCGGAGCATCAGCCACCAACGGCACCATTTTGTTCAACGCCTCTTTGGATAAAACAAAAAGCAATGCTTTAAACGATGTGATTGAATTTTTAAAATCACACATGTATCATACTGAAGTTTTTGAAAAAGTAAATACTACAAATACCCTCGTTCTATCAAAAGGGCTCTAAATTTTCAAAAGGAATAATTTGTATCTTGTTCCTTTGATAACGTCTTAATTATGAGTAAAAACTGTTTAGAATGTGGTGAAAGAATTGTAGGGAGGGCCGATAAGAAATTCTGTAGTGATGCCTGTAGAAACTCCTATAACAACACCATCAATAAGGATAGTAAAAATTTGATCAGAAACACCAACAACAGGTTGCGTAAAAACTATCGGATTTTGGAAAGTTTAAATCCAGAACAAAAAACAAAAGTCTCCCGTGGGAAACTTATTGAAAAAGGATTTGACTTTAATTATTTCACAAGTATTTACACTACCAAAGTAGGCACTGTATACTACTTTGTATATGATCAAGGCTATTTACCATTAGAGGGCGATTTTTATGCTTTGGTGAAACGTGAGAGTTGATCCATCTAGAATCACGCTACTTGATGGTTGAATTCCAGTTTTCACCTTTCATTTCCAGGGCGGCTTTTAAAACATCCTTTTGACTGATCTGGCCCACCAATTTTCCGTTTTCAAGGATTGGAAATCTACGGTGTTTGGATTCTAAAAAAATCCTGGCGGCGTCAAAAACATTCATATTGCCGTCCAAGGTATCCACATTGGTCATCATGCGCTCCCCTACCGTATCTTTTTCAACGGGCATATTATAATACCTGTTGTCACTGATCTGTTTTAAACAATCACCCTCAGATATAATGCCGACCAACTCATTGTGTTCATTAACAACAGGGCCTCCAGAAATTTTATGTTTTATTAAAATTTCAACCACTTCAAATATCTTTTGATCCGTTCTAAACGTAATTAAATCTCTCGTCATATAATCACATACTCTACACGACAACTGCTCAGTAACTTTTTGCTGTTGCTTTCGCGATCCTTGAAAACTCTTGATAGCCATAACTTTATATTTTTTGGTGAACTTTAAATTTAACAAAAATTAGTCATTTAACCTAACCTCCGTTTACACCAAATTAATTTTGTAGTTTTATCCTACCAACCAAACCATTCTCTATGCTCAAAAAAGCTATTGCAGTCGCCTTAATCATATTAGCTATTTATTGGAGCTTTTTCGCATTAATGCCGTCTCAGATTTCCGATTTAAGTACTGAATCCACCGCTTTTTCTTCAGAACGCGCGTTGGTCCATCTCAAAAACATCACCAGAAAACCGCACTATGTGGGTTCTGATGAGCATGAAGTGGTGATAAATTATCTGGTCAAAGCTCTGAATGACCTTGGTTTGGAAACGCAAATACAAGAAGCTTATAGCCAGAACAAAAAATGGGGAAGTATTGTCAGGCCAAAAAATATTTTGACACGAATTAAAGGCAGCGACAATTCCAAAGCACTACTCTTACTCACGCATTATGACAGTAAATCGCACGCATCTTATGGTGCAAGTGATGCGGGATCAGGTGTCGTTACAATTTTAGAAGGTATTCGTGCTTTTTTAAGCGAAGGCAAAACCCCTAAAAACGATATTATTATTCTTTTTTCTGATGCCGAAGAATTAGGGCTCAATGGTGCCGATATTTTCGTCAATCAGCATCCGTGGGCAAAAGACGTTGGTCTCGCACTAAATTTTGAAGCGCGTGGAAGCGGCGGCCCAAGTTATATGTTAATTGAAACCAACGGCGGCAATCAAAATTTAATCAATGGCTTTAAAGCGGCAAATCCTGATTATCCTGTGGCCAATTCTTTGGCTTATAGTATCTATAAAATGTTGCCCAATGATACCGACTTGACTTATTTCAGAGAGGATGGTGATATTGACGGCCTGAATTTCGCTTTTATTGATGACCATTTTGATTACCATACGGCATTAGATAATTACGACCGTTTGGACAGAAAAACCCTGGAACATCAAGACAGTTATTTGATGCCGCTGCTCAGCTACTTTTCCAATGCCAACCTCAGCAACTTAAAAAGTGAGAAGGATTCCGTTTACTTTAATGTGCCCCTCTTTAAAATGGTCAGTTATCCAAATTCGTGGATCTTACCAATGCTTATCTTGGCCATACTTATATTTCTTGCATTAGTGTTTTATGGCATTAAAAAAAGAAGTTTAAATTCTAAATACATGGCCTTAGCTTTCCTTCCGGGGATTGGTGCCTTGCTCATTAACGGTGTAATAGGCTATTTTGGATGGAAGTTACTATTGGTCATTTATCCACAATATGCCGAGATTCTTCAGGGTTTCCCCTATAACGGACACCTCTACATTTGGGCATTTGCATTATTATCAACGGCGGTGTGCATGTGGCTTTATAATAAAGTCTATAAACCGGAAAATACTGCGAGCTTAGCAGTTCCACCGTTATTTTTATGGCTGATTATTTGTGCAATTGTGGCTTTTAAGCTCGAAGGCGCCAGCTTTTTTATCATTCCGGTGTATTTTGGATTGATCAGCCTGTTTGTGTTGGTACGACAAAAACGTCCAGATATAATTTTAATGACGGTGTTGCTGATTCCAATGCTCGTCATCCTATCACCATTTATTAAAATGTTTCCTGTGGGCCTCGGCATGAAAACCATTATAGCCACTACGCTTTTAGTATCGCTGATGTTTTCATTAGCTATTTCAGTCTTCGGATTTTCACGCTATAAAAACCGATGGGCCTACCTTCTATTCGTTGCCGCTTTTGGATTTTTTATAGCCGCTCATTTCAATTCTGACTTCAATGAAGACCAGCCAAAACCGAACAGCTTAGTTTATTTATATGATGCTGATGCGGATAAGGCGCTATGGGCAACTTATGATAATACCTTAGATGATTGGACTCAAAACTACCTTACTAATTCTCCAGAGATCTTTGACGCGACTTCAATCAACTTTGAAAGCAAGTACGCCACAAAATTGTCTTACAGCAAGAAAGCGCCAATCAAACCGTTGAAAATGCCTTATATCGATAAGCAGAAAGACACCATTATCAAAGGCGTGCGGCATTTTCAAGTCTTTATTTCACCCCAACGTGCCGTTAATACCTTAGAGTTTTATGCGGATGGCACCAATCAGTTTTTGTCATTTAACATCAACGGATTGGAAATTGAAAAAAATAAGGGTGAAGCTTATGTCTTTAACCATCGCGTCAAAAACCGATTGTTCAGTTATATGGTGACGGAACAAAAAGCCATCGAACTGAATTTTACCGTTCCTGCATCGCAAAAGACAAGTTTTGATATCTTCGAGGTCTCTTTTGATTTATTAGAAAACGATTTATTTAAAATTCCAAAACGTCCGAAAACGATGATTCCGAAACCTTTCGTTCTAAACGACGCCATCATCATAAAAAAAACCATCTCTTTTGAATAAACAGATCAGTGTTATTGGTTGTGGCTGGTTAGGATTACCGCTTGCCGCTGAATTCGTCAAAAATGGGCATCTCGTAAAAGGTTCTACAACATCTGATGACAAGTTAGCTCTTTTGAGAAAAGAGGGTATTCTTCCGTATGTAGTGTCCATTTCAGAAAATGCCGTTGAAGGCGCTATTACTGCTTGTTTGAAAGATTCTGAGATTCTCATCATCAATATTCCTCCAGGACTTCGAAAAAACCCACAATCCAACTTTATAAAAAAGATGGAATTACTTTGCGAATCCATTGAGAAATCAACCGTTAGTAAGGTACTTTTTATCAGTTCTACATCAATCTATAAAGATGGTGTTGAAATGCCCGTTATTACTGAAGAAAACTCTATAAATGACGAATCTTATTCCGCTAAGCAACTAATTGGCGCTGAAACTGTTTTCAAAACCAATCCCAATTTCGAAACGACCATTCTAAGGTTTAGTGGCTTGATTGGTGCCAATCGTGATCCCGCAAAATTTCTCTCGGGCAAGAAAAATCTTAAAGACCCCGATGGACCCATTAATTTAATCCATCAAGAAGATTGCATCAACATTATAAAACGCATCATCAAAAACAATTTTTGGAATACGGATTTCAACGCTGCTGCACCTCAGCATCCCACAAGAGAAGTCTATTATAGTGCCGTTTGCACCATGAAGGACATTCCACTTCCGCATTTTGATCATACAAGGCCTAGCCAAGGAAAAGTCATCTCCAATAAAAAAGTAGAACAGATGCTGAATTATAGGTTTCTTCACGATCTGTAACAATTAGCAGGTTTTTAAGAGTTTGTTTTATTAATTTTTATAGATTTGGCGGAATTAATTTAATAATGCCCTGATTTAAAGGCACCGAATACCAAATTTTAAAATGAAAAAACTAATACTAGTTATTGTTGTAATGAGTTCTTTAAGCATGACTGCCCAAACAAAATCAGAACTCCAAAAACACTTTGAAAAATATTATCAGCAAATGAAAAAGCAAGGTGATGTACAAGGTGTTATCAATGCCATGACACATCTGGATGTGCTGGCGCCTACCCAAGCAAGAAAAGACACCTTGGCCTATATTTACGTTTCTGAAGGCAGAAACATGGAAGCTTTAAACACCATTGGAATTGAAAAAAGTGGAACAGATTCTGATTTAAATACCGAAATTAAGGCGATTGCACTAAACGCTTTAGGCGAACGTCCGCGTGCTTTAGAATTTTACACGGTTCTTTATAATAAAAAAGCGACCCCAACCTTGGCTTATGAAGTAGCTGATTTAAAGTTACAAACAGGTGATATTGCAGGAGCAAAAGAAAAGGTAGAATACGGTTTGGCCAATGTGACCGACGAAATGAGACGCACCTATTATGAAACCCAACAACCTTACCAAACCTCTTTAAGGGCAGGGTTCTTATACCTTAAAGCCATTCTTATCTATAGCGAAGAAAAAGACGCCAATCAAGAAGTTGCCTTGGCAACTTTAAATCGTGCACTTGCCATCGACCCTAATTTCAACTTGGCCAAGATTAGTAAGGAAGCCTTGTTGAGTCGTAAAAAAGGAGAAAATTAAAGACTTCAATATCGCATCGGTAGAACAAATTGAAAAGCTGTTGCACATCTAAAATAATATAGCAGCCCTGTTTTCACAGGGCTGCTTTTCTTTATTTAAATACCTATTCAGAATTTTACCAAATTCTAACACGGTCTTCAGGAGCCAAATACATTGGATCTCCTTCTTTAATATCAAAAGCATCATAGAAAGCATCAACGTTTTTCAAAGGTTGGGTTGCTCTATAAATTCCAGGAGAATGTGGATCCGTTTTAATTTGGGTTCTCAAAGCATCATCTCTGGTTAAGGTTCTCCAAACGGTTGCCCAGCTCATAAAGAAACGTTGTTCTGGCGTAAATCCGTCAATGTTCTCAGGACGGCCATGTTTTTCAAAATGTAATTGCAAGCCATCATAAGCACCAAGCACACCACCAAGATCTCCAATGTTTTCACCCAAAGTAAATTTACCGTTGATATAAACACTGTCCATCACTTCAATTCCGCTATATTGTTCAGCCAAAGCATCGCCACGCTTTGTAAATTCTTCCAAATCTTTTTCTGTCCACCAGTTTTTCAAGTTGCCATCCCCATCAAAACGTGCACCAGAATCATCAAAAGCATGAGAGATCTCATGACCAATCACAGCGCCAATTCCACCATAATTTACGGCAGCGTCAGCAGTGTAATTGTAAAAAGGTGGTTGCAAAATAGCTGCAGGAAACACAATCTCATTGTTACGAGGGTTAAAATAAGCGTTTACCGTTTGTGGCGCCATTCCCCATTTCGTTTTGTCTACTGGCTCATTGATTTCAGAGAAATTTTTCTCTCTTGCCCAAGTACCAACTGCCATCATGTTTTCAGCATAGGTATTGCCTTCTTTTATCTCAAGGTTTGAATAATCTTCCCACTCATCAGGATAGGCAATCTTTACCGTAAATTTATCCAATTTTTCGATGGCCTTTTTCTTGGTGTCTTCCGTCATCCAATCCAATTTGTTGATTCTGTTCTGGAAGGCCTCAATAACATCAGCAATCATTTCTTCAGCCTTAGCCTTAGCTTCTGGTGGAAATTTTGCTTCCACATATAATTTCCCAATGGCTTCGCCAACAGCACCGTCTACCGTACCTAAGGCACGTTCTTCAGCTGGACGTTGTTTTTGAGCACCATTAAGCGTTTTTGCATAAAAATCCCAATTTGCTTTTTCGATTGCAGTAGTTAAATAATTTGCTGAACCGTTCAATGTGTTCCAAACCATCAAGGTTTTGACATCCTCAATAGGCGTTTGCTTTAAGAAATTTTGTAACGACGCCATATATTTAGGCTGCATCACATTGATGGTCTCAATTTTTTTATCAATGCCTAAATCGTCTACCATTTTTTGCCAATCAATGGCAGGTGTCATTTTTTGTACGTCTGCAAAAGGCATTGGATTGTTATAGTTACGAGCATCTCTCATAGCCACTTTATCCAATCTTGGTTCTGCCAACTTAGTTTCCATTGCTAAAATCTTTTTTGCAGCAGTTTGGGCTTTGGCCTCATCATAATTAATAAACTGAAGCATTCTCGCAATATGATCAACGTATTGTTGTCTGATTTCCTTCGATTTTGAATCTTGGTCTAAATAATAATCTCTTTGCAATCCAAGACTTCCAGGATAGATCCAGGTCATGTTCATGCTACTATC
This sequence comes from Gelidibacter mesophilus DSM 14095, assembly GCF_000423005.1. GTDB lineage: Bacteria > Bacteroidota > Bacteroidia > Flavobacteriales > Flavobacteriaceae > Gelidibacter > Gelidibacter mesophilus. The sequence continues at coordinate 20,743 of NZ_AUHD01000006.1, read as the reverse complement.
ATTGAGGTTTGGCGAAGCACCAATGCCAGCAAAAGGCGCGCCTACACCATCAACTGTGGCATATACAGTTTGCATATCATTAAGGTTTTTAATGCCATCAATGGCACTTAACAACGGCTTGAGTGGTTCAATTCCCGCAGTATTTCTTGCGACAGTATCCAATTCACTTTCAAAAAGCAACAACGCTTTCTTTTGATCAGAACCATCGGCATAAGTACCTAATTCTTTAGACGTTTTTACAATGTTCAAAACGTCTTGGCGGGTGTTTTTTCTCAAAACTCCAAAGCCTCCCCAACGGGTTTCATCATCAGGAATAGTGTTGTTCTTTACCCAGTTACCATTAACATAGTTGTAAAAATCATCCTTGGGACTCACAGCAGTGTCCATGTTTTCAAGGACAATTCCAGGAATTTTTTCTTCCGTCATTGCAGTGTCCTTTTTTGGTTCCTCTTTACAACCAACCATGGTTACAAATACTAAACCTGTGGTTGCCAATGCATACTTAAGATTGGTTTTCATAGTGTTTAAAAGTTTTATTTAAATAAAATTAGTTATTAATAGGTAGTTCTAATGGTGAATTTGTTACATATTAACAAAAGATTAGGAGAAAAGAATGAATTCTTTAAAGAGAAGCTCGAAATTTGATGGTTGTACAAATTAAATTAGACGTGGATGATTTACACTCCACCCTAATTCCTATTACTTAAACTATTACTCTGTTCTTACGGGAAGTTGGATTTGTTGTGCTTCTTTTTCAAACTTTTTATTTATTTGAAGTTTAAGGTTCGCATCTGCTATCAACAGTTCCTTTATGGCATTGAGAAGAATTTCTTTGGTAATATTATCGAGATTCGATAGGTCTTGTAATCTCAAGAGATCGGTTTCTAAAACCGTCATTCTCGATCGAATTGCAGCTGACAGCAGGATTGGTGGCTGTTGCATTTTTAATTCTGAAATAAATTGCTCCATGATCTTTTTTTCAACTCTAAAAAATGAAAGATTGCCATTCTTTAAGAGCTCCATATTGGATTGCAATTCCTGAAATCTTTGCCAATCTAAAATGGCCTCTGCACTATCTGGACTCAGCGCATAATCTATATAATCTATTTTCGCAATGTCTTCAACAGAAATAGCAAAGGAGTCTTCCTGATTATCAGATGTTGGATCTGCAGCCTCAGGTTCTGATTTACATCCAATAAAAATTATGGTAAAAATTAAAAAGAGTTGTTTCATACAACAAAAATCATTTGAAAATAGAAGATTAAAATCCAAAGATAATTAAACTAAACTTATGTGCATTTATTGCCAATTCAATTATTAATTACAAATTAATAAGAATTAGAGTTCAAAAAAAGATTCAATAACGCAACAATCCTTCGTATTTTTTATCTTGCTTTGCCATTACAACTATTTTTATGAGAGCTTCCAACAGAAAAATCACGTTTAAAGTCCTTTTTGGCTATATCGTCCTTGGTATATTGGCTACTATTTCCGGCTGGCTGGTGCTCTCTGAATTGAGGAATTTTACTGCTACGCAAACAGATGATTTAAAAGAACGCCAAAAATTAATCAAGATAAGTGGCTTGGTAACGGACATTTATGAGAATGAAAGTTTAGCAAGAGCGGCACTTCAGTTCAATACCAAAGAGAAATTTGATGCCTATATTTCTCAAAATGACAGTCTCATCAATACGATTGACACCTTGACAGCTTTAGTCAATAATGACTATCAAAAAGCCCTTCTGGATAGTGTTAAAGTGATTTTCAATAAAAAACAACAAGATTTAGACGATTTACTTCTCCTTAAAGACAATAGCTCCTCAGAAAAATCTATTGAGGAGACCATCAACAAACTGAAAACGATAGATCCTATTTTAGGAAAAATGAGCTTGGACTATTATGTAGAGAATCCTAAAACAGCCGATCCTAAAACTAAAGAAATTCTGGAACGCGTTGTGAATAGTCTTAATGATTTGAGAGCGAAGGACACGGTAAGTAAAGTGGATCAAAGACGAATTGATTCCATTGTCACCACGTCTCGGAACATGCTTAAAAAAATTCAAAAGGAAGTTGCTTCCCAAAAGCAATCGTTGATGCTCAAAGAACGTGAGTTGGTTGAAAATGATTTGACAACCTCTAGACAGTTACGAAACTTATTACGGACTTTGGAACGTGAAATGGTGACATCTTCCCAATCCATCATTGCTCAACGTCAAAAAGCGCTGGATAGGAGTACCACAATTATTTCTTTGGCAGCAATTGTCAGTTTTATCTTGATTATCATTTTCACCTTTGTCATTTTAAATGATTTTTGGAAAAGTCAGCAATATCGGGATGAACTTGAAAAATCAAATGCCTACACCAATTCGTTATTAAAAAGTAGGGAGCAACTGATTAATATGGTAAGCCATGATTTAAGATCGCCATTGAGTACCATTTCAGGCTATAGCGCACTGCTTCAAAAAACTGTTCAAAACACAAAAGAAGGCAATTACCTGGACCATATTAAAAATGCCTCCACCTATATGAGCCAATTGGTAGATGATCTTTTAGAGTTTTCAAAATTGGAAGACGGCCATATTGCTATAGAACGCATCCCCTTTAATTTACAATCCATTTTAGAAGAAACCAGTACAAACATTAAAACCATATATGCTGATAAACCAATAAAGTTACTTATCAAAAATGACCCAGCTCTTGACATAACCATTGTTTCCGATCCTTTCAGGATTAAGCAAGTGCTCTATAACCTGATTGGAAATGCTTATAAATTTACTGAAGAAGGGAGTATTAGCATTACCACAAAACTCCATTCGAACAACACCAATTATAGGGTCTCCGTTACCGTTACAGATACTGGAATTGGTATCAGTAAAGAAAAACAAAAGGATATTTTCAATGCCTTTACCCAAGTTAACCAAACGAGTAATCCCAAGCATTCCGGTTTTGGTTTAGGATTGGCCATCACAAAAAAGTTAGTGAATCTTTTGAATGGACAGCTGACATTGACTAGCAGCCCAGGAGAAGGAAGCACTTTTGAAATTTCGTTTCCAGTAAAGCTTTCTTACCAAGATTTAGAGCTCAAACCAGCTGTTCCTGAAAATTCCCATTTCAAGCTAAAGGCCATTGTAGTTGATGATGATGCGTCATTGCGCCAACTGATCGCAGATATTTTAGAACAGCATCAAGTTATTACCTATACTTTTGAAGATGCCACCGCCGCACTCGATGCCGTAGAAGATTTATCTTATGATGTCATCATTACCGATATTCAATTGCCAAAAATGAATGGCTTCCATTTTATGGAAACCGTAAAACAATTGCCATTTTACAAACAACAGCCAATTATTGCCATGACCGGGAGAATGGATATCAATACTAAAGATTATATAGAAAGTGGTTTTTCTAAAGTGGTTCACAAACCTTTTGAAGCCCATATCTGGTTTGATATTTTAAGTGAATTATTTCCAGAAAGTATTGTAAGACCAAAAGAAGACAGCAATAAATACTCCTACCGTTCTGCATATTTTGACACGCAATCTATTTCAGGATTTTTGAATCATGATGAAGAGGCACTGAAATCATTATTGGAAATATTTTTAAAGGATACTAAAAAACACATGGCGGAGTTAAAATCTGCGCAACAAAAAAATGATCTTAAAACCATTAGCGATTTGAGCCACAGAATGTTGACCATGTTCAAACAGCTAAAAGCGACTACTATTGTGCCCCATTTAGAAGCCATAGAAAATTCAACCGTAGTTGATCAAAAACATTTTGAACTATTAGAAACTGAGCTCCAGGCTTTTTGTGAAGATATGGAAGCTTATATCACTCCAAGTCATACTCCTTAAGCTTGTTGTAGAGTGTTTTTCTTGAAAAATTAAGAAGTTTAGCTGCTTTTGTTTTATTATTATTGGCTTCTTGAAGGACTTTTACAATCAAATCCTTTTCATTGGATTTAGCAGAAAATGAATGCGCGGAACCCTCTTTTGACGGTGCCACCGATAATTCAGGAGGAAGTACTTCTTTTTGAATCACATCTCCAGTGGTCAATAAGGTTGCACGTTTGATAACGTTGGAAAGTTCTCGCAAATTCCCAGGCCAAGTATAGTTTTGAAATATTTTCAACACTTCAGGAGAAAAGCCGATGATGGTTTTATGAAGTTGCTGATTGGCATTCTCCAGAAAAAAATCGGCGTAAAGTATCAAATCATCTCTCCGTTCTTGCAAATTCGGGACTTTTATAAAAAACTCATTCAACCTATGGTAGAGATCTTCTCTAAAATCGCCTTGCTCCACAGCATTTACTAAATCTTCATTGGTGGCCGTTAACAATCGAATGTCCACTTCAATTTCATCATTACTCCCAATAGGTTTTACACGTCTTTCTTGAAGTGCTCTTAAGAGTTGTATCTGATTTTCATAAGAGAGGTTTCCTACTTCATCCAAAAACAGAGTGCCGCCGTTAGCAGCTTCAAAATGGCCAATTTTATCATTAATGGCACCCGTAAAGGAACCCTTTTTATGTCCAAAAAACTCACTAGAAGCAATTTCCTTTGGAATAGCGCCACAATCAACTGCAATAAACGGTTTGTTTTTTCTTGAACTTCTTAAATGAATGGCCTTGGCTACAACTTCCTTACCTGTACCACTTTCTCCAGAAATCAAAACTGACATATTTGTAGGCGCTACCAGATCGATATGATCATATAATACTTTGGAAGCGGCGCTTATGCCCGACACAAAACCTGCTGCCAAACCAGGTTTCACCTGGGGAGCTGGAGCCTCGGGTGTTCTTGGTTTTTTGGTTTCCTGTTTTTCCTTTAGTGCATTTTTGACTACTTGTATTACTTCTTCGGGATTAAATGGTTTTGAGATATAATCAAAAGCACCCTCCTTCATTGCTTTAACGGCAGAAGAAACTTCAGCGTAGCCCGTCATCAGTACAACGGGAACGGAAGCATCCTTGGCTTTGATATGATTCAACAAAGCAATACCATCGCCATCAGGAAGTCTGAGGTCTGTAAAGACTAAATCAAAAGTGGCATTTTTAACCTTTGTTTTGGCATCTTCAAGCGTATAAGATAAAGTAACTGCATGATTGTGCCGCTCTAAAAAACGTCGTAACATTTCAGAAAAACTCACATCATCTTCAACCAAAAGAATGGCACTCATAGATTATTCATTTTTACAAAAATATCAAGTTAAACTCAGTAAACCCTTTAAAAAAAACATAAAAAAAGGACGCTTATCTAAAAACGTCCTTTTTCTGCTTAAATAAGTGGTGAAACCTTATTCTTTTTCAATCCAGTTTCCATCCTTATCAGCGTACACTGTTGATGCCGCTCCATCAACCGTAATATCCAATTTATATTCAAGCTTCGCATTGACGTAAGCTTTATCTAAAGTGGCGGTCTGAAAATCTTTTGCTAAGGCATCTTTTACTGCTTTTGGAAGCATTTCAGCTTTAATTTCTTTATACTCTTCCTGTACGGTAAGCTCAATGCCTTTTGTTGGGTTAGGAGTAAATGCTGATGTTGCATATGTTGATAATCCTCCTAATATAATGGCTACTGTTAAAACTACTTTTTTCATAATTTCTAATTTTTTAAATTTTAGTGTATTCTTAAATGCTATGGTTTTCTATAAAAGGAACCCTTATTCTTTTTTGATCCAGTTTCCGTCTTTATCAGCATATACCGTCGCTGCTGCACCATCAACTGTTATTTCCAGTTTGTATTCTACTTGCTTAACCTCTTTAACATAGGCTTTATCCAAAGTTGCACTCGGAAAATCTTTCGCTAAGGCATCTTTCACTGCTTTAGGAAGCGTTTCAGCTTTAATTTCCTTATATTCTTCCTGAACTGTGATATCTATGCCTTCTGTTTGGTTTGGAGAAAATTCTGTCGTTGCATATGTTGATAATCCTCCTAATATAATGGCTGCTGTTAAAACTACTTTTTTCATGATTTCTAATTTCTAGATTTAATATTTATGTTGCGTTGTGATACTGTTCTAATAAGAAATAAACATGCCATGACCATTAATTCAGGATTTTCAATTTATATTTAATTGATATTCAATTGGTTAATTTATTTCGAATGTTTTAAACGCATTATAAAAGTGTGTAATTGGGTGAGATTGAGGATACGGTCCGTGTAAAGTTTATACAATTAATAAATAATTGGTCTCTTTATTTGTGATGACTGCTTTAGAAAACCCCAAATTCATTCCAGAAAACATCCCATTCTTCCTAAAAAAACTTTGTACTTTTGCATTTAAATTCAACAACAATGTCTCAAAAAATTCTAATTATAGGCGCCTGCGGTCAAATTGGATCTGAATTAACCTTCAAATTACGTAGTATTCATGGCGATGAAAATGTTATTGCTTCAGATATCAGTTATAATAATCTCGATGTAGTCAATTCAGGACTTTTCGAAATTGTAGATGCCCAAGATTATGGTTCCATCCTACTTTGTGTCGAAAAACACAATATAGATACCATTTATTTAATGGCCGCCATGTTAAGCGCTACTGGAGAAAAGTATCCAATGAAGGCATGGGATTTAAATATGGACTCTTTATTCCACGTATTGAATCTTGCAAAGGCCAAATTTATTAATAAAATATTTTGGCCATCAAGTATTGCCGTATTTGGTCCTACTACGCCAAAACATGATACACCTCAGCATACTGTTATGGCCCCAACAACAGTTTATGGAATTACCAAACAAGTTGGTGAACGTTGGTGCGAGTATTATTTTGACAAATATGGCGTGGACGTACGTAGTATCCGTTACCCTGGAATTATAAGTTGGAAAACGATGCCTGGAGGAGGCACCACGGATTATGCTGTAGAAATCTACCATAAGGCTATTACCGATGGACACTATGAATGTTTCCTTTCTGAAGATACCGAAATACCTATGATGTTTATGGATGATGCTATTGACGCCACCATTCAAATTATGGACGCTCCGGCAAATCAATTGTCCATAAGATCTTCTTATAATTTGGCGGCCATGAGTTTTACGCCAAAAGAAATTGCAGCTGAAATCCAAAAACATGTTAAGGACTTTATCATTACCTACAATCCTGATTTCAGACAACAAATTGCTGATACTTGGCCAAAATCTATTGATGATAGCGTTGCGAGATCTGATTGGAATTGGAAACATCAATTTGATCTAAAAACCATGAGCGATGAGATGCTCTTACAACTAGGTAAAAAATATGCAGCTTCTGAGAAGTGATTTCACTGTTTAGGTAAAAACATGGTCATTTGGTCATATTAGGCTTAAGAGTCGACCTGTTCTATACAGACTTTAGCATTCTTACAACTATGAATATGTCATCATTTTTTAAAAAAGTGATGACATATTCATTAAAATACGATGGTGTAGAAAAGAGCCATCATGAAAGCATTATTTCCATTTATCTTTAGCTTATTTACATTATCCTCCTGCATGGAGTCACAATCTCAGGACGTAAGGAACGCCTCGAATTCGGAATTAGGGGTGTTGAATCAGGCCACAAAACAACATTATTTTGTGGACGGCAAAACAGGATTGGTCGTATTCCAAAAAGAATATCCTTCGGATTGGGACATCTTAAGCCGACCAACCTACAATCTCGATAATGATTTTCCCACATTTTTGTACCTCATGCAAAATAATAATGGCATGAAGGCCTTTAACACGCCCATCTTCCAATTTGTGGCATTTCAAAATCCACAATATGCACAAATGATGAGAAGCTACGGTGTGACTAATGAACGGCCCTTGATTTCTCCAACAGCATTTATTGAAAGTGAAGTTAAACCTCTGATGGAACGTGAAGGTTTTAAGTTTCTTTCTCAAAGAGAATTTCCTGAAATCACCACATACATCGAAAAACAGAAGCAATTATTGGGACTGCAAAACGTGGATTTCATAACCTATTCTACTGAATGGGTCAATGATGACCATGTTAAGGCATTGGTAACTTTTAATCAAATGATATTGCACTATGATCCGGCACTAACAGGTGGAGAAGCTATGAAAATTTGGAACTATCAGATAGGTTATTTCTTTGCGCCGGCGGGTAATTATGAAACCGATATGAGAATAGCCATAAACGCCGATTTCAATAAAATTGAGAGTCCCAATTGGCAAAAATATCAGATCCAAGTCAATAATTTTAGACAGCAGGAAAAAAACATACAGCACCAAAATCGTATGCGTACTCAGCAAGCGCAATTTGACCAACACCAACAGATAATGAACGACCGTTATGCGGCCAATGACGCCAACCATGCGCGTTTTATGGACAACCTTAGAGGCACCAATACAGCAAATGCCTCTTCTTCAAACTCCAATCATAACAATTTTATTGATATGATCAGAGAAGAACAGAATGTTGACCTAAACGGAAAAACCTTTAAGGTAAATGCAGGGGCGGATAATTATTGGATGACTAGTGATGGAAAGTATATTGCAAGCAATAATCAATTTTACGATCCAAATAGAGATCCCCTATATGATAATCAACAATGGGACTTGGCTACTAAGTTTGTAGTTATATATTTTGTATTAGAAGTGATCATATTCAATTTGGTCATATTTGTTAATATGCCTCCACCCTCTAAAAAACCATCAACCCAATTGATGCCAGCTGACCCTGTAAATTGAAACACAGCCGTCTTTGCCACCAAAATTTTACTATTCCAATTTAGATTTCCATTGACTAAACCTGTCATGGTCTTGCTCAAATTGATCTCTGTACTCATGTCCAAGGTATTGCCTGCGGTAACATTATATATACCTCCATCAAATGTTTTAGCCTCACCACTAAATTTTAAGGTGCCCATTTAAACAGAAATTGTACCCGTATTTATCAAAGCCATGGAAATTGTTGCAACGCCAGTATTGGTCGTTTTTTTTATTAGTCCAGCATTAACAATGCTATGTGCCTCACCAGTATTTAGAGCCAAATGTGGTAGTGCTTGGATATCTATAATTCCTGTACTCAGATTTCTCAAAGTTCCCGCATTGATGTACAACGTAAAAGAATCAGAAAGATTTAGCAATCCAGTATTATTCAAAATTGTAAATCCTCTAATATATTTCGTATTTCTAGTGATCAAGTTCATCCTGCTTATATTGTTCAAGACCCCTCCACCATCTAGAAATCCATCAACCCAATTAATTCCTGATGTTCCTGTAAAATTAAATGTCGCCTCATCTGCCACCGTAAGAACGCTGTTCCAATTTAAATCTCCATTCACAAGTCCCGTCATTGTACCGCTCAAGCTGATTGCTGTAGACAAATTCAACGTAGCGTCCGTAGTCACATTGTATTCACCACCGTCAAATGTTTTAGCCTCTGAAGTTAAATTTAAGATGCCACTGTCTACGTTGATAGCACCAGTATTGATCATTGCGACCGAAATTGTTGCAGCTCCAGTATCTCCAGTCTTTTTAATTATACCAGAATTAGTGATTTGATGTGATTGACCAGTGTTTGGTGCAAGATTAGGCCGGGCTTGAATATCAATAATCCCTGAATTTTGATTATTAATGCTTCCAGAGTTGATATACAAGGTAAAACTACCATTCATGTTAATTAGGCTATTATTATTCACAATAGTACCATCAGCAATGTATTTAGTAGCAGAAGTTGTCATATTGAGGGTTCCATTATTTGTAAGCACACCACCACCATAAAAACCTCCACCGGACCACACTATCGTAGTACCTTTAGCAAACGAGGAAGCGTTCGTGAAAGTCAAAGCATTTAAGATGTTAAGCGTAGAATTGCCCTGAACAGAAATTGACTTCATGGTTCCAGCAACATTCATAGTAACCGTGTGTCCCGTCGGAATTATCACATCGTTAGTTGCTGTAGGTACAGCATTCAAACTCCAATTGGCAACAGTATTCCAATTGGTGTTGGCACCAGCCCCTGTCCAGGTGTTGGTTTGCGCATTAATTGTCAGGCACGAAGCACAGAACAGTGAAAAAATTAGTAAAATTGGTCTCATGATTAATAGCTTTTAAAAAGGTTTATAATTCTACATAGAAACCAATTCAAAATGTGAGCATCATTTTAAGAAATAAAATCAATGGTGCTCATCAAAACAAAAAAGGTTGCCGTTTCTGACAACCTTCCATTCTATACACCCTAAATATACCCTAGCTGATCAATAGCATTATCAAGTTTACTTTTTAAGCCTCGTCGAACTGTAAAAATTTCATCCCTATTTAAAAAGAAATTGAGCTGCATCAAAAAAAATAAAATCAGTCAAAAATGATGAGATTACATTCCGAGGAAAAAAAAGAGGAATTCTATAATGGAAAACTTCTTTGACTTTTAGGAACAGTAACCCAAATAAAGGAAACGATGTACTATAAATAACTTATTTAAATGCCATGGGATCTCAAATTGAAATACTCTTTTAGTAGAATACTGAATGATTATAAAAAAGATTTTAACCGTTTCCGATGGTAATTAATTTTTAAAAGGCTCTGATCATCATCTATAATTATCTCACTCTCAGTTCATAATTAACATATCTTAAGAAAACCGATGCTCAATGTTAATCCTATCCTAAATAAGATTTCTTTAAGAGTTTATGCTCTTTGATCTTTGTAACTTAGTGATGAACTTAAAAATTACAACATTATGAAAACCTCATTAGAAGAAGCAAAAGAACAAACACATAAAGATACAGTCAACGTTTTACAAAACATTCTTGAAAAAAATTACGATGCTGAAAAAGGCTATTCAAAAGCAATGCAAGATGCCAAAACTCCTGCACTCAAAAGCTTTTTAAAACAACAGGCCGTACAGCGCAGTGGGTTTGCAAACGCCATTGATAACGAATTAAGACAACTTAACGAAAAACCAAAAGAAAGTGGCAGTATAACTGGCTCTTTACACCGCGCATGGATTGATATTAAAAGTTCTGTCGCCGGTAATGATGATGAAGCTGTTTTAGAAGAAGTCATTCGTGGAGAAAAAGCTAGTGTTGAAGAATATGAAGATGTGATGAAAAAACACACTTTGGCACCACAGGTCAACAGTATATTGCAATCGCAGTTAAGAGATATTCAAAGCACACTCAATCGTGTGAAAACGCTTGAAGACATCGCATAAGCCGATTGAAAATCAGAACAAAACCTCCTTTTAAGGGGGTTTTTTATATTCTGGTAAACTCTGAATCCTAATTTTATCAATACTTGGCTGTCATGGAAACTTCTTTAAATGCCAAAATCGAATGGTCTTCAATTTAAAATATACAAAATCTTCTATCTCTAGTCAAGATTGGACTTTTGAAGCTTTCAAAAACTAATCGCGCCACTTACAATATCAAATTTATTGCTAAATTAGCGCTCCATTAAAGCACTTTAAAATTGGTTATATTTGCTTGGCGTCAGGAGATTTAGAAAGTCCTTTGAAGCATTATTTAAAATTAATAGTCCTGTATGGCGTCGTACTGGATTCAAGTTGACCAACAAATTGAAATAGTTTTTAACCATGGCACGTTAACTTATAAAAACATCAGACGGTTACAACAGCACCTTATTCTGTCTTTTTTATTTGGATCGATAAGCATTATTGCAAAACATAAAAGAAAATACCATTCTTAACTGAATAATAAAATGGAAAAAACAAAGCTTCACCTTCTCCTCGCAGATGACGATATAGATGATTGTGATTTTTTTAAAGATGCCATGGATGAGATAGCAAGTGCTTGTCAGCTCACCACATTAAATAATGGCGTGGAGCTCATGACATTTTTATCAACTGCTGCTTCTAAATATCCTAACCTAATTTTTCTAGACCTCAATATGCCTAAAAAATCAGGTATGGAATGTATTGCTGAAATTAAGGCTTCAAAAACCTTTTCACATATTCCCATTATCATTTATTCTACTTCCTTGGATCATACGGTGGTCAATGATTTGTACGATATGGGGGCGCACCATTACATTCAAAAACCAGCTGAGTTTGCAAGCATAAAAAGCGTTATTAAACAAGTAATTGCGCTCTTTGGAAATGCATTAGTACAACCCCGCTCAAGAGACAATTTTATTATTCAACCTGAAGGTTAAGCATGATTAATAACAATAAAGAATACAATTTTTTGGATGGCGGCGGCGAAATGGGCAAACTCATCAGAGCCAAAGACTGGAGCAAAACACCACTAGGGAATCCAGAAACTTGGCCACAAAGTTTAAAAACTATGGTAAGTGTCATGCTCAATAATCCTTTTGGAATGTACATTGCATGGGGAAAAGACTATATCCAAATTTATAATGATGCCTATCGCACTATTTTGGCCGACAACAAACATCCCAAAGCTTTAGGGACCAGCACCAAGGAAACCTTCTCTGAAAATTGGGCTACTGTAGGCCCAATGTTCGATGGCGTTATGAACGGAAAACCAATAGGTTTTCTAGATTTTATGCTGCCCTTAGACCGAAATGGGCAAATTGAAAATTGTTATTTTGATTTTGCATATAGCCCTATTCGAACAGCATCTGGAGAAGTTGGTGGCGTTTTAGTGACCATTATAGAAACAACCAACAAAAAGAAAACTGAAAACGCTTTATTAGAAAACAAAGACGAACTGGAGTTTGTGATTGATACCGCTCAATTGGGCACTTTTGACTATAACCCTATAACCAATAAATTCTCAGCCAATACCAGATTAAAAAAATGGTTTGGATTGCCATCTGATGAACAAATTGATTTTTATAAAGCATTTGATGCCATAGCAAAAGAAGATAAGAAACGTGTTTTTGAGGCCATTTCTGTGGCTTTAAAATATTCCTCTTCAGGAAGTTATGACATAGAATATAGCATTCTAAGTCCTGATTCAAATAAACCCATCATCGTTCATGCTAAGGGCAGAGCGTGGTTTAATGAAGAGAAAATTGCCTATCGAATGACTGGGACATTTGAAGACGTTACCAATAGAGTAATGGAAAGAAAGAAAATCGAAGAAAGCGAAAGGTTGCTTCGACTCTTGATTCTTCAAGCTCCTGTTGCCATAGCCATTATGAGGGGTACTGACTACCGCGTGGAAATAGCCAATGAACTGGCGCTCGAAATATGGGGAAGAACAGAAGAGCAGATTTTAAATAAACCCATTTTTGAAGCGATGCCAGAACTTTTATCACAAGGCATTAAAGACTTTATTGATGATGTGGTCGAAACTGGAAATACATTTTCAACTCCTGAAATGGCAGTAGAATTTTCAATAAAAGGAGAAGTAGAAATTGTCTACATTAATTTTTCATTTGAGGCACTGTATGATGGCGAAGGACAAGTTAATGGGGTAATGGCTATTGGCGTTGATGTAACGCCGCAGGTAGAAGCGCGAAAAAAAGTAGAAGAGAGTGAGCAAAATATTCGGGCGTTGCTAGATAGCGCGCCCTTCCCAATTGGAGTTTTTTCAGGAGAAGAGATGCGGATATCGCTTGCCAATCAATCCATCATGGATGCTTGGGGAAAAGGGTACGATGTGATAGGTAAATTATATTCCGACATTTTACCAGAATTTGGAAGTCAACACATATTTGATCAAATTCGCAAGGTGATACATACTGGCATCCCATTTCAAGCCAAAAATCAGAAAATCGAAATACATACCAACGGAGTATTGGATGCTTTTTATTACAATTACAATTTTACTCCGGTAATTGATGCCTCCGGGCATGTACATTCTGTTATGAATACAGCTGCAGATGTGACAGAACTTCATGAGGCCAAACAGAAAGTAGAGGATAGTGAAAAGAGGTTCCGCGATACAGTTAAGCAGGCACCTTTGGGTATTGTTATTTTCCGAGGGTCGGACAATGTTATTGAAATGGCGAATGAAAGTTATTTGCAATTAATAGACCAAACGGAAGATGAATTTGTAGGGAAACCTCTTTTTGAAACTTTACCTGAAGTTGAAGAGGTCATGTGGCCAATAATTAAAGATCTTTATAAGACTGGAGAGCCCTACTATGGCTACGAATTTCCAGTCATTCTCAGCCGTCATGGCACATCAGAAATAGGCTATTACAATTTCGTATACCATCCGCTAAAGGAAAACAATACCATTAGCGGCATTATGGTTGTGGCTACGGAGGTTACTGAAACTGTAAAGGCCAAACATTTGATAGAGGAAAATGAAGAGAAACTACAGCTTATTATTGAAGCCAGCGAATTAGGGGTTTATGATGTCAATTTGAAATCAGGCGACATTAGTGCTTCTGAACGTTGTTATGAAGTCTTAGGATTTCCTGGAAAAACCCATCTATCACATAAAGATATTATTACCACCATCCATCCCGAGGATTTGATCATCAGAAAAAAAGCTTTTGAAAAAGCTTTTGCCGATGGGACGCTTCATTATCAATCCAGAGTCATTTGGAAAGATCAAACCTTACATTGGATTGATGCCAAAGGTAAAGTGTTTTATGACGAAAATAATCAACCAAATCGCCTGCTCGGAACCGTAAGGGATATTACTGAAGAACGAAATCTTCAGCAACAACTATTGGAGCGTGAAGAAAAATTCCGTCTATTGGCCGACTCCATGCCACAACATGTTTGGACCTCAGATCCGGAAGGGAATCTAAATTATTTTAATCAGTCGGTTTATGATTATTCAGGACTGACTCCCGAACAAATCATTAAAGACGGATGGATTCAGATCGTTCATCCTGACGATTGGGAAGAAAATATTAAACAATGGACCGCAGCGGTAAAAACAGGGAATGATTTCTTGATAGAGCATCGCTTTAAAGATCACAAGGGTGACTATCGCTGGCAACTAAGCCGTGCTATTCCTCACAAGAATGCTGATGGAACCATAAAAATGTGGGTAGGAAGCAGTACGGATATTCAAGAACAAAAAATGTTTACCACGGAATTGGAGAATATGGTACAGTTGCGAACCAATGAGTTGGAAGAAAAGAATTTAGACCTCGAAAAAATAAACAAGGAGTTGCAATCCTTCGTGTATATCTCCAGTCATGATTTGCAAGAACCGTTGCGAAAAATTCAAACCTTTTCATCCCGAATTTTAGAGACGGAATATGCGACGCTTTCGGATACTGCCAAGAGACATTTCAGCAGGATGCAGAAGTCGGCGTATAGGATGCAAAATCTCATTCAAGATTTAATCGCTTATTCCAGAACGAATGTTCAAGAATCAACATTTGAGGTTGTTGATCTTGCTGAAGCGATCGACGATGTAAAAGAAACTTTAAGCGAGGAATTGGATGAAAACCACGTCACTTTTAAACTTCATGATATATGCGAGATCGAAGTGATTTCTGTACAGTTTAAACAGATATTACATAATTTGATCAGCAATTCGATAAAATTTGCAAAAATTAATGAACCTGTAGTCATTGAGATCAATTGCGAAAAAGTTGATGCCAACATCTTGGACATCCCTTCATTATCAGATTACGAAGAATTTTATCATATCAGATATTCAGATAATGGGATTGGTTTTGAACCAGAATACAATGAGAAAATATTTGAGGTGTTTCAGCGCTTACACAGTAAAGATGAATATACAGGAACAGGTATCGGTCTTGCCATTGTCAAAAGAATTATTGAAAATCACGAAGGAAGTATTATCGCCAATGGAAAATTAAACGAAGGTGCACGGTTCGACATTTATTTACCGGCATAATCAGACTAAAAAATATCTTTTAAGACAACAAAACTATTTATAAGCACAAAAAATGTTTAAATTCAATGGCATCTTTACCCTACGTTAACCGGTTTACTTTAAGCTGTTTTTAGCGATTAGAATCTTAAAATATTGTTTACATTTGTAATCCATTTCGTACGTCATGAAAATTTTTATTAAATTCGATTTTACCCAATTTTGTTCCAAAGTAATTGATGAAAAGCTGACAGAACTTGGCATCAAATATAGAATGATGAATTTTGGAGAGATTGAATTTCTAGAGATAGTCCCGGAGGACAAGATGCAAGCGTTCGATTCAATTTTAACAGATTATGGTATCGAAAAAATAGAGAATCAAAAAGTGATTTTAGTGCAAAAAATGAAAGACACCATTATTGATATGGTTATGAATGCCAATGAAAATATTAATGTAAAGAGTTCTGTCTATCTCTCTGAAAAACTAGGACATAGTTATGGATATCTTTCAAATTTGTTTTCTGAAGTCACCTATACCTCTGTAGAGAATTTCATCATACTTCAGCGGATTGAATATGCGAAATCGCTGATGATCAATACCGAATTATCATTAACTGAAATTGCCTTTAAATTGCAGTATTCCAGTGTAGCACACTTGAGTACCCAATTTAAGAATAACACAGGTATTACGCCTACCACATTTCAAAGAATCATTGCCAAAAGAAGAGAATTGAACGCTAACAAAAATTAATACATAAAGATAATGAAAGAAGACTACACCTATGTAGTATTGGCGGATGACGACGAAGATGATCGTTTATTCTTTTCCGAGGCATTCGACGAA
The DNA here is from genome assembly GCF_000423005.1 of Gelidibacter mesophilus DSM 14095. Lineage (GTDB taxonomy): Bacteria > Bacteroidota > Bacteroidia > Flavobacteriales > Flavobacteriaceae > Gelidibacter > Gelidibacter mesophilus. The sequence continues at coordinate 4,235 of NZ_AUHD01000006.1, read as the reverse complement.
TTAAAGATGCAGACCAAGGTTGACATCTATAAAGATGGTGTAGCCTTGATGCTCGCTTTAAATAAATCTGATTCAATTTTGCCAAATATTCTCTTCTTAGATTTGAATATGCCTATGAAATCAGGTTTGGAATGTTTAAAAGAAATTAAGACGAACCAGCGGTTTAAAGACATCGCCATAGCCATATATTCTACCTCAGCGTCTGAAGAGGATATTGAAGACACCTTTGTGAATGGTGCCAATATCTACATCAAAAAACCAAACAATTTCAATACCCTCAAGAAGATTCTATCAGATGTGGTCACCATGAATTGGCAATATCACACCAATGGGTTGAACAAAGACAATTTTTTATTACGTTTATAAATATGCAACTCAGGTCTCTTTATCATTCTGAACGTTTCCTAAAAATCATTTTCGGCTTAAGTTTATTCATTGTTTTAGTCATGGGTGGCTTGGCTTATAAATATATTAAGGAACTGTCAGAATCTTTTGAAGAAGTTCAAGAGGCCTATCAATTGCATATTGAATTAGAAAAATTATTATCTGCTTTAAAAGATGCCGAAAGTGGAAAAAGAGCTTTTATTATTTCTAAGGATTCTACGTTTTTAGAGCCTTTGCTATTAGGTGGTATAGAAGTAGAAAACAGTTTGAAAGAGTTGAAATCACTCACTATAGACAGTCCGGAGCAGCAAAAAAATATAGCGGAACTAGAAATCAAGATAGAGAACAGTCTCAATATCTTTGAAAAAACCCTTCAACTTGCTCAAAGTAATGAAATAGAATCCACAGAATTTATTACAGCGTTCCGGGAAGGCCGGCAAACCATGAATAGTGTGCGTTTCAAAATAATGGAAATGACCACACATGAGAACCAAGTGCTTGGCACCAAAAAAGAAAAAAGTTCAAAAAGCCTCTCCAATGCCCCAATGTTAGTTTACTACGTTTTAATCATTTCTTTATTGATACTCTTACTGACTTATTTACAAATCAGTAAGAATCTAAAAAATCTAAAGGAAAAGAATGAGCTTCTTGAGACTTTTAAGGAATCGACCACACAATCTGAAATTATTAGTAAGCACGGCAATTGGATTTGGCATATAGAGGATAACAGCTTTGAGTATTCTGACAATCTTTACCGTTTACTTGGAGAGGCACCACAATCTTTTGAACCTACTCTTGAAAACTTTATAGCCTTTACCCATCCTGATGATTTGGATAAACTTACGGAACAAGTCAACAAAATGATGGAAAATGAAGATTTACCTTTTATACATTATCGAATCATTCAAAAAAATGGCACCGTAAAACACTTTAAAGCCTACGGCAAAGTGTTGATGGATTCAGAAGGAGACCGAAAATTATTGGGCACTACCGCCGACATTACTGATGAAATTGAAAATTATCGTTTAATTGAAGAAAGAAATCTCGAATTAGAGCGAAATAATAAAGAATTGGCTTCATTTAACTATGTTGCCAGCCATGATTTGCAAGAACCTCTAAGGAAAATCCAAACCTTCATTTCACGGTTGGAAGATAAAGAGCAAGACAACTTATCCAGTAACGGAAAAGTATATATAGGCCGTATAAAATCATCTTCTGCAAGAATGCGTTCTTTAATTGATGACTTGCTGCAATTCTCAAGAACGAATAAGTCAGAGGAAGCTTTTGAAGATTCCAACATCAACATTCTATTGGAAACTGCCAAACATGATTTGGCCGAAATCATATCCGATAAGCGGGCACGGATTTCATCTGATTCCATTCCTTCCATGAAAATCATCCCGTTTCAGATCAAACAACTGTTTCTTAATCTGATCAGCAATTCGCTAAAATATAGTCGTGAAAATATCGCTCCAGTCATTACCATACGTTATTCTCAAGTAAAAGCGAGCGATTTAACGAATGTAAAATACTCCAAACACAATTTATACCATGCCATTTGTGTAAAGGATAACGGAATTGGATTTGACCAAGAATATGCGGAAAAGATTTTCATTTTGTTTAATCGACTTCACAATAAAAACGAATACTCCGGAACTGGCATTGGCCTTTCTATATGTAAGAAAATTGTCGAAAACCATAATGGCTATATTACCGCAGAAGGCAAGCCTGATTACGGCTCAACTTTTACCTTTTACCTTCCAGTTACTTCTTAAAACCTTCGAAAATTTTTATGATCTCACCCCATATTGCCTATATGGGGGGTTTTTTATGCATTTATGGGAATTCTATAATCAATTCTGAAAATGCTGTAAAGAAAATTGTGGTGTCTGTACGCATCTTTGTAACTGACAAATGAAATGATGATGTTATGCCAAGAAAAATGTATCAGGAAGTCAATATGAAAACGCTCTTTTATACTGCATCTGTTCTCATGATTGTTGTTTGGGCTGTAAGTTACTTTGTATATGGAATCAATACTTCAATTCATTTTTTATTACTAGTAGCGGTCCTCTTAGGTTTAGCAGGATTTATAGAGAAAAAAGAATAAGACAATTGGCATTAGCCTTAAACTTTATAAGAAAGCAAAAAACAAAAAGCAACCATTAAATAAAACCTATGAAAAACAATACACTACATCAAGAAAAACAGTATGCTAAAGTAGCGCGAGTTTTTCCTAAAACTGTTTTCAATACAACTTATGCAAAAATTAAGGTATTAGATACAAATAAAAGTCTAAAGTAGATTTTAGACACCTATAATTAACCATAAAAATAACACGCCATGATAACAATTGAATCTAAAGTAAATGATCTTTATTCCTTTTTCGAAACGCTTAAAAGTGAAATTGGTGGTACGTTAGTAAAAAGCACCACAGAAATTAAATTAGAAATTAACAACCAATTAGCAACGGGAACTATTCGTTCAATCGCCTTAGAAGATGGCATAGCCGTTCTTGAGTTTAATATCAACGCCACAGAGCATATCCAAATTAATATAGAATCGCTCTTGGCAACACATGTTAATTTCATGTACTGTTCAAAAGGAAAACTCTCTCATACGTTTAATGAGAACACTGACACGACGGTTACAAATAGCATTGATGCATTTCAAACCAGCATTGTCGCAAATATTATATCCGGTCAAAATATTATTCTCATCGAGAAAAATATTGAAACCGTGGCCACTTTAATTTCTGTCAATACAGAGGGAAGCAACAATTCTGAATGGAGCGCTAGTTTGAAAGATGCCTTTATTTCTGATAAAACAGAAGACTATTTATACGTGGGTTCGTACAACCTTAAAATAGCCGAAAGTATCAAGCAATTACAAAGCATTCGACAAGAAGGCCTGGTAAGACAGTTATTGACCAAAGGCATCGTGAACGTTATTTTGGCTCTTGAAATTGAACATCACAATAGTGACATCCAAAACTCAGACTTAGATGGCACATCCTTGACGCTCTCAGAATTAAAGACTATTGGAAAACTCACTGAATATATCAATGAATTTCCAGACCTAGATCATAAAGTAGAAAACTTGAGTGACAAAGTAGGCCTATCTGCTGCAAAATTGCAGGAAGGTTTCAAGTTTCAGCATGATCTTACTGTTTGTGAATACATTCGTTCAGTAAGATTAACCAAATCAGAAGATCTTATCATCAATACCGATTTAAACATTTCAGAAATTGTATATAGCGTTGGATTTACCAGTCGAAGCTATTTCTCAAAAATATTTAAAGAACGTTTTGATTGTACACCAAGTGATTACAAGAAAAATAAGTTAGCTGTTTCAGCATAATATATAATTTGTATTTTAAGGGATTTAATTTACAAACTAAAGAAAGCTCTAATTTAATTATTAGGGCTTTCTTGATTTTATATTAAAGGTTCTTGAGTGAGTTGAGCTGAGAGATTTTTTGGCAATGAATTTTATTAACTATTTTTTTGTTTAGAGGTCAGTAGTTAGTTGCTTATTAATTCTGTCTGATATATTTTGTCTCTTTGCACCATTTTCACAATAAGATTGTTGAATATTGTGGCTTTGCTCTGTGAGCGGTTTATTCTAAAACAAAACTCATTAAAATACCTGTTTAGATTGTCAGGACTTACCCAGGAATAGGTTGTTCTTATCCAAGATTTGACCTGGTGTATCATTGTATGGAGCGCTTTAAAATTTAATCCCTTGTTACTTTCTATTTGTTTGATGTTGTAGGCTTTTGCAATGGGCCTGTAACCTCTCCATTTATCCGTTGTAACATTGGCTTCCCGGCTTATATGGTCGACAAAGAT